>JASGLD010000009.1:0-341791 GCA_049840395.1 Steroidobacteraceae bacterium | reverse complement strand
CCCTGCGTCTGAAGAATGGTGTGCAGTTGATGGTGGGGCGAACCCGGGTACGGCAATTGGAAAGATGGATGGGGGTGGATGAGGCGGATTGAATATCTGCTTAGTACAAATCTGTTCCGGATATAGAACGAAAAGCGCTTCGATAGGCTCAGCGACCGGAATAGGACGCCACAGGCCACTTTCCGATCGCTGAGCCTATCGAAGCGCTCTTCACACCAAATGCAGCACCAGTCAAAACAAAGCAGGAGTGCGGGAGTTCATCCGACCGCCATAAGGCTTCCCGGCTTACAAACCCATCAACAACCGCGGCGTAGCCTGATACATCATGTGTATCGGGGCATAGCCATGAATTCCCATAATCCCTCTGCAATCGCAGGTCTGCTCTGCATTCTGATTACCCAATCCGGTTGCGTCGTCGATGGCGAAGGACCACGCAGCGCCGGCGAAGCAGCCCGACAAGATGCCGGTCAATCAACGCAAAGCGAAACAGCAACTACCGATCGGGCCGAACGTCGCGAGCGTGACGATCGTTGCGCAATACGCCAGCAAGATCCGGATTGTCAAAACAGGGACAGATGAAGATAGATAGCAACCAGCGGCTATGAGTATTCTTATCTTTATCTGATTACTTCACCCATAGTCGCAGCGGATGATTTGATTTCATCCGCCCTCAACTTAGCGACGAATTAGCGCAGCCGATTTTGCCTTCAGGGAAGAAGGCCGCAGAGCAAAACCGGCAAGCACCACAAGGAAAAGAAAATTCATTCCGCCACCTCCACCTGAACTTCCCGAGCCGCCCCCGCCTCCCGTGCTCGGCGCTGCCGTTACCTCTATCAATACGGTGGCCACATTGGACTCCGTACCCAAATTATCTTTCATGGAGTATTGAAAGGTATTGATACCCGAATATCCCGCGGTGGGTGTGTAGACCACCGACCCATTGGTGACGACTGCTACGCCATGCGCGGGCGCAACAACAATCCTGATTGATGTAGCATCGAGCGTACCGCCTGCACTGGTGTCGTTGGCAAGAACATTGATCGCAATATTCTGGTTTGCCTGGACCGAAGCGGTTTCATTGACGGCCACCGGCGTGGGCTGTACGGTAATGTTGACGGAGGCTACGTTCGACAACGCAGTAAGACTGTCGCGCACCGTGTATTGAAAGCTATCTGTGCCGACATATCCGATTACAGGCTTATAAGTAATCAAGCCACTCGTTGCATCAACCGACACCGTTCCATGCTGAGGCGCACTCGTAATTTTGAGTGAAGCCACATTTAAGCTCTGACCTTGCGCCGCAACGTCGTTAGCAAGTACGTTGATTTGAATCTGTTGACTGACCGCGCATACAGCAGAGTCATTTAGCGCAGACGGATTCTGAGCGAGCGTAATGGGATAATAACCGGCAAGACCTACGCCGCCCCCCACGACAAGCACATCGGGCACACCATTCTGAATTAGAGTTCCCACTGCCACGGAGCGACCGTAATCATTGTTTGTCGTCGCAGGAATACTGACGGGTGCAACATTAGTAAATGGAGTGGCGGTGCCGTTATTAACATAGATCGAGCCGACCGCGGGAGTGGTCGACGCAGATATCGACGGCGTCTGGCAGGAAAACAACAGGTCCGGCAAAACATCACCGTCCACATCGGCTGCAGCCGCGCCAAGACAGACTCCACCTAGGCTGGTATTAGGCTGCAGCAACTGCGAACTATTAAAAGGTTGTGACGGTGAGCCGGAATTCAAAAATACATTCAGCGCCACAGTTGAGAGAGGCGGTATAGAACCAGCCACGCCGAGATCGGCTTTGCCATCATTGTTTAAATCCGCAACAGCAATCGCATTGACCGACTGCCCTGTCAGCAGCCGTAGCGGCGTGACATTGGCAAACGGATTACTGGTGCCGTTATTCAAGTAAATCGCGATTCCCGAAGGATCGGTGGCAGTCGTAGTTAAAACGATATAGGTCAGAATAAGATCAAGCTTTCCGTCGCCATTGACGTCCGCAATCTTGACATCTTGACCATAGCCACTATCAGTGCCGACTTGGACCGTAGAATAACCGCCATTTGTCAGCGGCGCATTGTTGGTTAGATATATCTGACTAACAATGTGATTGGTATTCGCAACCGCCATATCGACAAAACCATCGCCATTCACGTCACCTAAAGCAGGGACATAACTGACATCCTGGGTACCGATGGTAATGGCGCTTACATTATTGAAAGGCGTCGCCGTACCGCTATTGAGATAGACTCTGTTCGCGCCATTAAAGCCGGCAATAGCAAGATCGGAATAACCATCCTTGTTCACATCCGACATCACCACCGCACCCCAACCAAGGCCCGGCATGCCGACGCCTGGGGGTGGCGAAACCAACACACCCGATACGTTCTGAAAGGGGCTCAACGTACCGTTATTTAAATAGACAGCCGGCGGGCTGCCGTTTAAGCCCACCACGACATCCTGCGCTCCATCACCGTTAAGATCGCCGATCAAAGCGCTTACCGCGGTGTAAGAAATGTTCGACGCAACACCCTGAAGTGCGCCAAGCGGGACACGGGGACCGACGATCAACATATAAGTTGGCGAGCTACCGCCAGCCGTCATGCAAAGCAGCGCCAGACACATTGCCGAACAGCAACGATGAGCGAGCTTTGTGCCTCTATCGGTAGCGTCGTCAGATATTTTCATTGGTAAACCCTCTATCCTTGGCGCACATTCACGCTACTTTATACGATACGGCGGAACGCATTTAATTTTTTACCAGTATAACAATTCCCGTGTCAGACATTTTTTGCATAGGCTCTTTGACCACATGCCTCAAATTTTTAACATACGCACTACATTTACGCTGGCCGCGCTGGTTTTCCTGCACGGCTGCATGACGACGCCACAGCCCAATACAGCTGCAAAGCCCGAAGTCACCACCGCCCGCTTCGAAGCCGCTAGTTGGTCGCAACTTCCGGGCTGGCAGACCGATCAAGCCCATGAAGCGTGGCAGGCCTTCTTGCAAAGCTGCAATGCCAAAAGTGCTCCGGCAGCGCTGCGTGAAGCATGTGTCGCCGCGAAGCCACTGGTTATCAGCAACCCAGAGCAAGCGCGCAGCTTCTTTGAAACTCACTTCACGCCCTATCGCATCATTCGTAATGAGGGCCCAGCCACGGCCAACACCGGCTTGATCACCGGCTACTACGAACCGCTGCTACGCGGTTCACGTCAACGCTCCGCCACCTTTGCGACCGCCTTGTACGCCACACCCGATGACATGCTTGCACTGGAGATCGGCGATGTGTTTCCGGAAATGCAGGGCAAGCGTGTGCGGGTACGACTGCAGGGCAAGAAGGTATTGCCTTACTACGATCGCGCGGCCTTACAAAACAACCCCTCGCTCAAGGGTAAGGAGTTGGTATGGGTCGACAGCGCCGTCGATGCTTTCTTTCTTGAAGTGCAAGGCTCGGGACGCGTGCAACTCAATGACGGCTCCGTCATTCGACTTGCCTACGCCGATCAGAACGGCCGTCCTTATCGTTCCATTGGTCGTTATCTGGTCGACAAGGGCGAACTGACACTGGCAGAAGCCTCCGGCCAGAGTATTCGCAGTTGGATGCAGGCAAATCCCTCACGTATGCAGGAAGTGTTCAACTCCAACCCAAGCGTGGTGTTCTTTCGCGAAGAACGCGTCGATGATCCTTCGGTCGGTCCCAAAGGATCTCTGGGCGTGCCGCTCACCACCGGCCGATCGGTTGCAGTCGATGCCTCATTCATCCCACTGGGCATGCCCTTGTTTTTATCGACCACCTATCCGGCAACGGCAACACCCCTGCAACGCTTGGTCATAGCACAGGATACCGGCGGCGCCATCAGAGGTCCGGTGCGTGCAGATCTGTTCTGGGGATTCGGCGACGACGCCGGCGAGTCGGCGGGATTGATGAAGCAACAGGGGCAGTTATGGCTGTTATGGCCGCGGGGCACTGAGTTGCCTATCCCAACCAATTCGCCATGAGTGGTTATTTTAAAAGTAATCTTCGTTAGCCATAGCTCCGCATCGTTTACTGAACATGAGCACCCACTGACACAAGGCCCATCAAAAGCAATGATCGCTGCGGAATTTTTGACATCAGTTATTGGCACCTCGCGTAGGCACCGCACAAATGATGCAAAGAACAGCTAGCGCGGCTACCGCATGCTTCAAGGTGTGGCCGCTTACGCAGCGAGTCATCGTAAATATTTCATAGTCAAAATGCTCGCAAACCTTGGCTGAGAAATACAGCACAAAGGCCACAAATAGCAGGGAGCCACGCAGATATCTTGCGGGAAAGAGCAGCAGAATTAATGGCATCAGGAGAATGGGCAGAAACTGAACCAACACATAAGGTCTGAGATCGCCCCGTCCCTGCAACTCAGTCCAAGACCAGTACAGCGCAGCAACCATGCCGCATGCAACAAGCAACCAAAGAGTGGCGTTCTTGTAGTTGCCGATGACACGCTCACTCAGCAAAAGCGACAGCAATGCCATAAACGCCACCGTCATGGGCAGGCGATCCCATAGCAACGACGTATTTGATGGTGCGTAGTGGTAAGCAGCGGAGCCAAAACCGACCAGAACAACACCCATGCACAGGACCCAGTAGCCTGCCTTACTCTCCCTTTCTGCCAAGCGTGGATATCGCCATAAACCCAATAGACCAATCAATAGGAAGGGAAGATTGGACAACACATTGCTGAAGTTGTTTATGCCACCGAATTGACGAAAGTCCGCGAACTGATGGTATGCAAGGTCTTGCGGAATGCGCCCGACAAAACACAAGACCACTACCGCAAGAAGGGACACAATCACCAGAATCCATAACTTGGTGTTTTGATCGAGCATCGGAATCACTGATGGTTGAGAACCTAGCGCCACTCGCCCCGCAACGCCGTCACCTGTTGCTGCAAATTCGATGGTGTCGCCACATTTGCCGCTACTTGTGGCGCCACAACGAGCGCAATCTTACTGAATAGTCCGCGCCGCAATGGTTTACTCATCGCCGCACCATCCTTGCGGGAAAAGAAACTGCCCCACAAACCTCGTAAGGCAATAGGCACCGCCGGCGCCGGCGTGCGCTCCAGTATTTTCACAAGGCCATTCTTAAAAGGCATGATTTCACCGGTGTGGGTGATGCCACCTTCGGGAAAAATGGCGACGAGTTCGCCAGCCGCGAGCGCTTCTGCAATTTGGTCATAGGCGCCGGATAGTATGCTGGGATCTTCCTTGGAGGCTGCGATCGGAATGGCGCGTGCATCTCGGAACGCAAAGCGCAGGATCGGCAGTCGAAAGATATTGTGATCCATCACAAATCGAATCGGCCGGGGTACAGCAGCCATGATAACCAGCGCATCGACATAACTGACATGGTTACACACCAACAGTGCCGGCCCTGTTTCAGGTATGTTCTCCAAGCCCCGCTTCTCAAGACGATAAACCGTGTGTATCAGCAGCCATACGATAAAGCGCATCAGGAATTCTGGAACCAGCGTGTAGATATAGACAGCCACCACGGCATTGAACAGCGCAGTAGCCAGGAATAGCTGCGGAATGTTTAATCCAAGTTTAAACAGCAACAGCGAAACCACGGCAGATACAACCATGAACGCCGCGTTGAGAATGTTGTTTGCGGCAATAACACGCGACTGATGACTTTTCTCACTACGGGTTTGAATCAACGCATACAACGGCACGATGTAAAAACCGCCAAACAGCCCAATCAACGCGACATCCGCCAGTATTCGCCAATGCGGCCAGATATGAACGGCTGTAGAGATAACGTTGCCGGGTGTTGCGAAATACAGATCGACGCCAAACACCGTCAAGCCGATGGCGCCGAACGGCACCAAGCCGATTTCAACGCGCCCGCCGGATAGTTTTTCGCAGAGCATGGAGCCGCTGCCGGCTCCAATTGAAAACACGGTTAGCAAGATGATGAAAGTGGATTCGTTGCCGCCCAATACATCCTTCGCGTAATTGGGGAACTGCGCAAGCAGCGTCGCTCCATAGAACCAAAACCAGGATATGCCCAGCAATGCCAGCCAGATCACTCGCTGACCGCGTGCGAAGCGCAGATTATCCCGGGTAGCAGTGAATAAATTGAAATCAATCTTCAGTGTCGGATCGGCAGCTGGTGTAGGCGGAATACCGCGACTCACCCACCATCCCAGGAGGGCCACCGCAACAACCGTTGCAGCGACCAGATAACCCGAGTCACTTACGGTAACCAACCAGGCACCGAGAATTTCCCCGACCAAAATGGCAACAAATGTACCCATCTCCACCATGCCATTGCCGCCCACCAATTCTTCCGGGCGCAGATGTTGCGGCAGATAGGCGTATTTAACCGGACCAAATAATGTCGAGTGCAAGCCCATCAAAAATAGTGATGCCACTAGTGGCCACAAGCTGTGGGCAACAAACCCATACGCAGCCAGACACATCACCATGATTTCGAAAATTTTGACGGCGCGAGCTAACAAGTCCTTGTCCAATTTATCTGCCAATTGTCCACACGTAGCTGAGAATAAAAAGAATGGCAGAATGAATAAGCCTGGCAGGAGAGTAGCCAAGGTGCCGCCGTTAATGGCGGTAAGTTGTCCTGCGCGAAATGTCACCAGCGTGATCAAGGCGGTCTTGAACACATTGTCGTTAAATGCACCCAGAAACTGGGTAAAGAAGAAGGGCCTGAAGCGTCGCTCACGCATCAAACCGAATTGGCTGCTCATCTATAATTCTCCGTTGTGATGATGCGATCTATTGAGAAGCTCAAGCGGCTTCCGCCCACGTTTTGAGTGTGACGTAGTCCAGCTTGCCGGTACCCAGCAACGGCAACTCCGCAACCACTTTGATCTTGCGTGGTATGGCTATTTCCGGCCAGCCGCCACTACGCGCCGCCGCCTGCAAATGTTCGCGAGTCAGCCCTGGATCGGTGGTAAACAACACGATGCACTCGCCACGCGAGGCATCAGGCTGAGTCGATGCGGCATGTCGCGTGGTTGGAGCCGCTTGGGCGACCATTTTTTCGACGACTTCCAGGGACACCATTTCGCCTGCGATTTTCGCAAAACGTTTCACTCGTCCAACGATGTGCAGAAAGTCATCGTCGTCAAATTCGACCACGTCGCCGGTGTTATACCAACCGGCGCCGACATCGGAACTCGGTGGCTGCAACACACCGGGATTGTCGGAACGCAGATAACCGGACATCACGTTCGGTCCAGAGACGTGCAGGATTCCGCCGCGTTCGATACCCGGAACGGGTAACAATCTGGCATGTAAGCCCGGCAACAACTGGCCAACAGTCCCGGTGCGATACGCCATCGGCGTGTTGACGGCTAATACCGGTGCTGTTTCTGTCGCGCCGTAGCCTTCAAAAATGCGGATGCCGAATTTTTCAAACCAGGCCGTGCGTACCGGCTCAGCGAGTTTCTCTGCACCGGCGATGACATAGCGCAGTCGATAGAAATCGTAAGGATGAGCGAACTTCGCATAGTTGCCGAGAAAGGTGCTGGTTCCCAGCAGGACCGTGCAGCCGCGGTCATAGGCCAACTCGGGAATCACTCGATAATGCAGCGGCGAGGGATACAGGAATACGTTGGCACCCGTGATCAAGGGCAACAAACCACCGGCGGTCAAACCAAATGAATGGAATAAAGGCAACGCATTGAGGATCTTGTCATCGACAGAGAAGTTGATGACAGAACGAATCTGCGCAATGTTGGCCAGCAACGCGCGATGAGACAGCACCACACCTTTGGGCTTTCCTTCCGAACCCGAGGTAAACAATACGACGGCTGGATCTTCCGGCTGGCCTTGCGAGGTCGCCCAACGTGGCACATGCACCGCCCACAACATTAACCACAACTTGTCGGCCAAACCGATCTCGGCTTTTAAGTCCTCCAAGTACAGCAATCGCACGTCTTTTAAAGCCGCCACTTTATCGGCTAGTTTCGCTTGCTCAATAAAGGCGCGTGAGGTAACCACGATACGCAGCGTCGCTGCCGAACACGCGGCCTGCATGCCATCGACGCCGGCCGAGTAGTTGAGCATCGCCGGCGTACGGCGAAATGCATTCAAGCCGAATATCACGGCCAGCGTTGGCGTTACGTTGGGCAGTAATAGTCCAATCCGCTCGCCATCAACGCTGTGACGGGTCAACACTCGTCCCAGTGCCAATGCCATTTTCAGCAAGTCGTTGTACGAGTACTCGGTCTGTTTCATGTCCTCGATTAATCGACGACCACGGCCATGTATGGCAATGGCGTCCAATAACGCAGCGAAGAGACATTGATCGGGACGCGACGCAAAGATCATTTCCTGCATCAAACGTCGCATCGCTTCGCCTGACTTGCGGCGTCGCAATTTGGCTGATGCGGCTTCGGGCATGGCCAGATGAGTGACCGGCAGGAAATTGATGGTGATGCGTGGCAATAGTCGGCGCGGGTAGTCGCCGGACACGCGTGAGAAATAGCTACGCGCAGTACCATCAAGACGCACCGGTAGAATGGTCGCACCTGTTTTGGCCGCCACGAACGCCGGGCCCTCATACACCTTCATCAGGCTACCTGTCGTGGTCAGCCTGCCTTCGGGAAAGATAGCGACCGGCCGTCCCGACTCCAATAAACGGATAACCTTTTTCATGGCCATCGGATTCGTTGGATCGACGGCAAGGTAATCAACCAAGCTCAGAATCACGCGAAAAAGCGGATTCTTGACTACGCCGGTATGCACCACAAACACTGGATTGATGGGTAGGAACAGCCCCAGCAGCAAGCCATCAAGCAGGCTCTCGTGATTGGCGATGATCAACAAACGCTCTGCGCTCAGATTGGACGCATTCCCCAGAACGCGAACTCGAAATAAGACACGCGCCACCGCGCGCAACACGGATTTAGTGAGCCGTTTCCACATGGTATTTTTCGTTTCCTTGTTTGGTTATAAGCGATCAATGCATCCAAACTTAAATTCTAAGCGACCCGTCTCGCGCATTGTGTGCACGACGTAATAAAAACAATGACAGCAACGCGAGGATCGAAGCGGACCCCATCGCGCCACCACCCGAAGCGCCGGTACTGCGATTGACCACCTGCACATTAGCCTTTCCGGCGCGAACATCCGTTTCAAACCGGGTCAATGCCGCGTCGAAGTTGGTGATCATTTGATCTGTAGCGATACTGAAACTATCGGCACCAGCAAGCCGGGAGTCTCGCTGCAGATCTACCAGCGTTGAATTGCCATGACGCGTGTCCGTTCCGCCGGCTCTTAAAATGAGTGAGTGGGTTATGGGATCGATAACAGCCAGATCCACGAGCGTGGAGGTGTCACGACTCGTACCTTTCAGAATAAACGCGCCGACTATGGTCATATAGCCTAGCGAAAGCTTGTTGTCGTCCTGATAAGTCATTTGGTCGTAGGAAACCAGCGCCATTACGTCAATGTTGTAGAGCCGTTGCACGCCCTGCAGTCCGGCAAAACCACGGTTGGTTTTAAGGTAGTAGTCGGGAATCTCGACAATTTCAGCGACGAATTTTCGGTCTGCAAAGCGCTGATGAATGCGCTGCAGCAGCTCTGCCTTCTGCGCGGCATTCAGTGTCATCGCATCTGCTGTCTGCGATGGCAAGAATGCCAAACCGACTCGCAATGGTATGGGGAGCTTGGGTATCGCGTTATCGACGGGCGGCACCTTTCCGTCCGGATATAGAAAACTCACCAAGCTTGACGAGTTATGGACTTGCGACGTGGTGCCGTAAAACACATGGTCAAGTGCTACGCATCCGGATAGTCCATAAGCAGCAATAAGCATCATGGCCACATATCGAATCTTCATGTTCTGGCTCCCTTGAGTTAGAAATCGTGGCGGAATTTCTATTAAGGTGTCGTTTTGCGCCACTTTAAACATTAAGGTGGCGTCCAGATAGCCAAAAGGGATCATTCAGTGATACCTTTTGGTTAAATTCAAGAATAAGAGAGCCTGTATGGCGCAGCGAACCCAAATTGTTGCCGAGCTGAAACGTACCCTGAAGGAGCGCGGCCTTACTTACACCGCCGTGGCGCAACACCTGAGTTTGAGCGTGCCGAGCGTTAAGCGCCTGTTCTCGACCGGTGACTTTTCGTTACAGCGAATCGATGAAGTATGCGATCTGGCCGGATTGGAACTATCGGAATTGATGGAACGCATACATACGCGCGCCGTACCTACCAAGAAACTGACGATCGGCCAGGAGCAAGAAATCATTTCGGATCCGAAGCTATTCTTGATCACGTGGCTGGTATTGAATCGGACCCAGGTTGACGAGATTTTGCGTGACTACACCCTGACTGAACGAGAAATCCAGCGCTATCTCATCAAGCTCGATCGACTCAAGGTGATTGAGCTGCAACCGATGAATAAAGTGAAAGTACTGGTCAGTCGTCACTTTGGATGGCTGGCTAATGGTCCGGTACAACGCTACATACACCAGAAGGTCTTAAAGGAGTTTCTGGCGACGCATTTCCTGGACGACCGCGAAGAATTTTATTTCCACGGCGGTGCGGTCACGGAAGACGGACTCGCGAAGTTAAAGCGGGTGCTGCAAAACACCGCTCGAGAATGCGTTGAAGTTATCGAGCGCGATCAAGCAACGTCGTCCACTCGAAACGGCGCTGCATTCGTTCTGGCGCTTCGTCCCTGGCAGTACAGCGGCTTCGCACAATTCATGCGTGAAGAGCCAAGCAACAAGTAGTGACGTAGTTCAATACTTCATATGAATATCAACAAACCCTAGCACTCGCCCCCCCGGCACTCGTCCACTAGTACTCATCAAAGATGCGTTTGATTTCTTTCGGATCGCTGGTCTTGGTCAGTGCGATTTGCAGCAGGATGCGCGCCTTTTGCGGAGTTAGATTGTCGCCGGGAATCACGCCCGACTTGGTGCGGGAATTGGTTTCGATCACGCGACCGGTGCCGGTACGCGTGGTCACAACGACAATGACGCCTTTTGCCTGCGCGCGTTTAATGGCGTCGTTTTGTTGATTGGACGGACTGCCCGCACCCGAACCATCCACCACGATGCCCTTTGCGCCTTCCGCCACTAACGCATCGATAGGTGCGCCCGATGCTTCAAGATAGGAAGCTTGCACATCCACCTGCGGCAGCTGGTCGATTCTGCCCGCATCAAATTCGGAGTTAATGGTGTGACGACGCGTCGGCAGCCGGTAGTAAATCACCTTGTCCGGATCGGCATAACCCAGCACGCCCAGGTCCGGCGATTGAAAGGCTTGCACACGATACGCCGCAGATTTTTTCACATCGCGAGCCGCATTGATTTCATCGTTCATGGCCAGCAACACACCACGACCTATCGACTCGGGTGAAGCGGCGATGCGAATGCCGTTGTAGAGATTGAGCCAACCATCGCTGCTCAACGCGGTTGAAGGCCGCTGCGCACCGACAAACACCACTGGCTTGTTCGAATGCACGGTGAGATTCAAGAAGTACGCCGACTCTTCCAGATTGTTGGTGCCCTGCGTGATCACGATGCCGGCAATGTCCGGTTCCTTGGCAAAGATTTCATTCACGCGCTTGGCCACTTTGAGCACCGTTGCCATGGTACGGCCCGGCCCGCCGGTGGGCAGCATGTCTTCTTCAACGGTGACGTTGGCCACTGTCTTCAGTTCCGGCAATTGCTGCACCATTTTTTCCACCGGTATGCGCGGACTGTCGCCACCATAGTTGGCGAGGTTGGTGCGCTCCGCCGCCGTGCTGTCGATGGTGCCGCCCACGGAAATGATGCGCACCTTCGGTAACGCCGGTTGTGCGGCCTGCGCGGCAAGATTCAAACAAAGCAAACTCGCTGCAGCGAGTGACACCACATGGCAATGTAGACGAGAAATCGCGATGGAATGCATGAGCTTCAAGCCTGAGCTGGAAAATAAATTACTTCCAGTTCAGACGCGCAACATGGCCGCTCCCATACCTACGTCACGTAAGTTCGCCTGCGCTTGATGCAGGTCGCCCTTACAACGGCGGCGTAGTAGGCGGTGGCACGCGATGATGCGTAGCCTGCTCGAAGCCGTAACCGATCTCGAACAAGGTCGCCTCGCTCCAGGGCTTGCCGAAAAATTGCATGCCCATGGGTAGACCGGGATCGACGAATCCCATCGGCACTACCAGCGCGGGGAAACCGGTTACGGATGAGAATAGATTTTGTTCGCGACCCAAGGGCGTGTAGGTGTCGCCATTCTTCTTCGGTGGGAAATTGAATTGCGGATAGATGATGGCATCCAGCTTTGCCGCATCGAAGGCTTTCAAGAAAGCCTGACGAATTTCCTCGGCGCGCTGCAGCTTGGCCGGCGTGGTGGGATCTTGATCGGCGGCATAGGGATAATTGACTTGGTCGGTGAACGCCTTCTCGAAGCGCGGCGCCAGGTATTTCTTAGAGGCAATGATGTCCTTGAAAGATTTGTACGGCGCGTTCGGATGCTTGGCCAGATAAGCATCGAAGTCATCGCGCATGCGCGTAAAGCCCGTCCAGTCTTTAGTCAGCGCAGGCAGTTCCGGAATCGCGAAGGGATCGACGATCACTGCGCCGGCCTTCTTCATATCGGCAATGGCTTGATCCATCAACGCCACCACGCGTGGATCGGCATTGTCGGCAGGCACAATCTGTCGCAACACGCCCAGACGCTTGCCTTTCAGCGATCCAGGCTTCAGTCCCGCCGTGTAACTCTTGGCAACATGGCCCGTGCTCTTCTGACTGATTGGATCGCGCGCGTCAGGACCGGCGATGGCTTCAAGTAAGACCGCCACGTCGTGCACCGTGCGCGCCATCGGCCCCACCGTATCCCAGAAGGCATTGAGCGGCATCACGCCATCAAGACTCACCAGGCCATGTGAGACGCGCATGCCCACCACGCTGTTGATCGACGCCGGCGCACGCACCGAGATGCCGGTGTCGGTGCCCAACCCCACCACTGCAAAATTCGCCGCCATGGCCACGCCCGTTCCACCGGAAGATCCACCCGAAGCGTAAGCCGTGTTGTAGGGATTGCGAATGTAGCCCGGTGAGCGCGAGTTAATGCTATCGAAACCACCGTTGGCGAATTCCGCGAGCGAAGCCTTGGCGAGCAGAATGCCACCTGCCTTGCGAATGAGCTCAACCGAAGTGGCATCGCGTTGCGGCTGAAAATCTGCCAGCGCCGCCGAACCACCCGAGGTAGGCAGATCACCGGTGTCGATGTTGTCTTTGACGACGAAAGGAATGCCATGCAACGGACCGCTGAGTTTACCGGTGGCTTTGAGTTTGGCATCCAGTGCATCCGCCTGCGCCAACGCCTGCTGATTCACCGTAATGATGGCATTGAGCATCGGCCCACGCTGATCGTAAGCCTCGATGCGCGCCAGATAAGCGGCCGTCACCTCATGCGCTGTGGTTGTGCCGTTGAGATAGGCCGCGTGAATCTGCTCGATGGTGGCTTCTTCAACCGCGAATTTCGCAAACACGGTAAACGGCATGCAGGCGACAACAATCAAGCAAACACAGGCATTCGCAAACGAAAGACGTGAGCACATCGAGACATCCCTCTGATCGGAGATGTCCGGTTAGACGCGCGGCTTCTGCTTAGACCCTACGTTTGAGGGTGGTGATGTCGATCAAACGAAGTGAACATCCTCATCAGGAATACCTACGGATCGACAGCTCGGCACATCATTCAGCTAAAGTGCTGGACGTTTCACCGGCGATGATGGTTTCGAGAACTGCTGCGATAGCTGGATAATCACCGCATACCGAAACAGCAGTGGCCAAACAATATTTGCTTGGCTGTAGCATGGACCGGCGAATGTATTCTTACGTAGTGCCTGTAAATACATGACACCTACGGATCGGCTGCGCGGGACCTCGTTCAGAGGCGGCGAATTTTCAAAGTACTCCGCTGCGCTGAGAGATAAACGGCAACTTCACCACCCGTAGACTAAGAATCATTGAAAACTCGACCTTCAAGTTGCTGCGCCATATCAACCAACTTCAGAAAAATGCCTTCCCACGGATCAAACAGGTCTGCGGCATTTGGACGCCTTTCGGTGTCGAGCTCCAGCATCCGTCGAATGATAGCCTGTATCGCATCCCCTTGAGCACCCGCAACACGACCCACATCAGCAAGCTCTATGGCAGAGAAGGGCACTGATCTTGGCTTCAGAGGAATATCTGATGTAAATAGTTCGGCAATGACTAATCCGAGTTGAAACACATCTGACTTTGGCGATAGAGGCAAGGGATGTTCTCTTTCCTTGCAATATTCGATTAGATCAGGTGTTGGATACATCCGCGGAAAACGGATGCCGGTGCTTGCTTGAATGTGAAATTCGATCGACGGGTCAATTCCGTCCCCTGCTTTAAGCAAACCGAAATCTCCTAGAACAGCCGACTTCCCCTTAACGAAAACATTTTCCGGCTTTATATCCCTATGAATAATCAATGGATCTCGTGATGCAAGATACACCAAACCAGCAAGCAACTGCAGCGTGTATGCCGTCTTCTCCAGTATCGTTAGTCCACTCAACATAGCAGAACGTAGTGTTTTCGGAAGGTATTCGGCGACTACAAATGGAAGAGTACGCGGCGCCCCTGCAATCTGGACATAGTGAAGCCCCTGATCAAAAACGCGAAGAATCGAGGGGTGATTACACTTTTGTAGAAATTGGATCTCCGTATTGAATCTTTGGAGCCTTACTTCGTCGCTTATTCTCAGAAAAATCTTTAGCGCAAATAGAACACCACGAAAGGGCCCACTAATCGCCTCAACTAGATAGACGCAAGAGTTCCCGCCTTTTCCGAGTTCTTGCAATACCCTATAGCCACCACTTGTACCTAAAATTTTCTGCCGGTGTTCAAGAGACGCGGCTTCAGCAATCACTTTTGCCTCCGCCGAAGCCGCTATTGTTTCTTGTTTGTTACTGAGAGCCCCTACCAGCGGGAGGGTCGCATTTGTGCCTGCGTTGCTCATACATCAAAGTCCCAAACGCTTGCTGCTAACGCCGCTAGTTCGAGGCCTCTACGCTGTGAATCAAACTCGCCCGATGGGCAAAAAAACCTTTCCGCCTCTTGTGTGAGCACGAATGACGATGTCTCCAGCTCATCCGGTTTGTAATTGTGCGTCGACGCCTTCAGCAATCTCGTTTCAAATAACGAGAACGCACCAATGGTTTTCGGAATCTCGCTTTCCACATCACTGGCAGCCACTATCCGCGCTAGACTTCCTTCCGCAAGTATTTGCTGAATTGATTGTAATTGTGGCTGTTGACACAATTCTAGTTCAGCTAGGAAGTATGCAAAGCGAGAAAGCTTTGTATCCTCATGCAGCGCAAAAGCGGTGGTGAATTCAGAGTCTGCAACATATAGCTCCCTCAGTTCCCGCTGAAGATCTCTAGCGCTCGTAACCGCGCTGGAGTTAATTGCCAAGCACAAACTACCAAATACCTTCTCCATAACACCTGTGCGACCGCGACCAACGATTTGGAATCGAATCACGACCACAATCAGGTACCACAAAAGACGCTCAACGTTTTCCGGCTGCAGCCGAGAGATTCCCGCTAAAATAGCTGACCGTACTTGGCGGCTACCGAGTATAGATAGCGTCACAATGTGACTTCGTACCCTTGACGGATAATCATTCCAAAGTACGTGTTCAGGATCTTCCAAAGCCGAGAGAACACGCGCATCGTTGATGAGAGTATCGAGAAATTGCAAGACCTCTGACTGACTGCGATAGTTCTTCCTGATATTGCGAAATAACTGTGTCTTCTGCACCACCCCATATGCGGCAGTCCAAGAAACCTTCAAAAAATCATCCGGGTTCCGCCCGTTCAATTCGGCGACCAACCAATGCCATCGCTGATCAAACTGAACGACGTTCTTCGAACTACTCTTGCTGTAAGCATAATTCTTCAGAAGATCGAGTGCAGAAAGCTCGACGCCCCTATCGTTAAGCGACTCGAAAAGGATGTATGGGTCAACATCATTTGACACCTCAACACAAACGACCTTTACACGCGATTCCATGAAGGCCGCTAGCCGAAATAGACGTTCAGCACGATCTCGCTGGTCTCCAGATGTTGCTGCGCAAATTCGTTCAATCCACATCTGGCATTCGAGCGCCGCTTCCACCAACAATTTGTTTGAAGATCTTTTTGGCAATCCTGTTAGCATTGCCTTGAGCGAATCAGACGAGCTAGGCACGATCACAGCAGTATTAAATTGCTGCTGATTCTCATCATTCAGCTGCATACGTGAAGAATATTCCCCTCCCAAACGACGCACACCCAAAAATTCCGTTTCTATTTGCCTTGAGTCTTCGTCCAATTGTTGCTGCCCTAGCCAGTTTCGGATGGAGGCAAAAATCATAGTACTCGTGCTCAGTCGTTGCTGCCCATCCAACAGCGTCCACTCTCCATCCTCTGGCCCCTGTATCACTACAAGACCAACAAAATATTCGCCCGCATTGGATACAAATGCCGCCTCTATGTCATGAAGAAATGTTGCCACCTCGTCGCGACTCCAAGCATAGCTACGCTGATGCGGAGGAACGCGAAAAAGCTTTCTCTGGGTGATTAACTCTCCGATACCAAATGTGCCGGCCTCGAACTGTGATTTATTCATAAATGTTCCGTAAAATCACTTTAGATATTAACTTCCAATGAGCTGCTTAAAATGCCCTCAACCACTGCGAATGGAGTAATGCAGTGTATTGCACATATAAGATCACAGTCTCGAATCGACATAATTTCCATCAGGCGAATCATCCGCGTATAAAAATTGGTGGGCCCAGCAGGATTCGAACCTGCAACCAAGAGATTATGAGTCTCCTGCACTAACCGTTGTGCTATAGGCCCACTTGATCAAACGCTTTTACGTTGATGTTGGGCTGAACAGCCCAACCTACTTATTCTGATATCTGAGGCCGGTGGGTCGACCGTGTGCGAGCGCGGCATTTTAGGTAGTCGCGCTGCGCTTGTCATGATTTTCTCACTCGGCTGGCTGTTTACTCGATTTGCCCAGCCGAGCAGCCCAGACATAGAACACCGGGATGAACAGCGTGGCGATGAAGGTCGCCACCAGCATGCCGCCGATGACGCCAGTGCCGATGGCGTGACGGCTGCCGGCGCCGGCGCCGCTGCTGAATGCCAGGGGGATGACGCCGAATACGAAGGCCATGGAAGTCATGATGATGGGACGGAAGCGCAGGCGCGCGGCTTCCAGTGCGGCGTCGAGCAGGTCGGCGCCTTCGGCGGTTTTCATCATGGCGAATTCGACAATAAGGATCGCATTTTTAGCCGACAGCCCCACCAAGGTGACCAGGCCGATCTGGAAGTACACATCGTTTTGCAGGCCGCGTGCCCATACCGCCAGCATGGCGCCCAACATGGCGAAAGGCACGGCGAGAATCACCGCCAGCGGCAGGCCCCAGCGTTCGTACTGCGCGGCGAGAATCAGGAACACCATCAACACGCCGAGCAACAACATGCCGGACGATGCGCCGCCACTGAGTTTCTCTTGTAGATAAGCGCCGGACCAGGCCAGGGTGTAGCCCTGGGGCAATACTTCGGCCGCCAACTCATCCATGGCGCGAATTGCTTCACCGGAGCTGTAATCGCCGGCAGGATTACCGGTAATGGATGCAGCAGGAAATACATTGAAGCGTTGCACCACTTCCGGACCGGTGACTTCGCTTACCGAAGCGATAGCCGTCAACGGCAGCAGATTGCCAGCGGCATTTTTCACATAGACCTCGCGAATGTTTTCGGCGCGCGCGCGGTACGCGGCTTCGGATTGCATCTGCACCTGATAGACGCGGCCATCGCGATTGAAGTCATTGATGTAGTAAGCGCCAAAGGTGCTCTGCAACGCGGTGTAGATTTCATCCAGCGCAATGCCGAGCAGCTTGGCCTTTTCGCGATCGACACTGATGTGCACCTGCGGCGCAGCAGCGCTGAAGGTGGTGGACACACCGGTGACTTCCTTGCGTTGTGCCGCGGCGTTAACCAATTTCTGCGTGGCCGCCGCCAGAGCACGCGGATCGGCGTTGCCGCGCGCCTGCACAAAGGCTTCAAAACCACCGGTATTGCTGATGCCGGTGATGGGCGGCGGTTCAAAGCCCAGCACCAAACCATCCTTGATGCCCGCTGCCGCTTTGTACACAGCTTCCACCACCGAGGCCGGCGTGAGCTCGCTGCTGCGCTTGGACCAGTCTTCCATCACGATCCAGATGGTGCTGACATTGGTGCGCAAGGCACTGTTGATGGGGTCGTAGCCATCGAAGCTGAAAACATTTTCTATGGCCGGATGCTCGCGCATGGCCGCGCTGACTTGCTGCGTAGTGGCGCTGGTGCGACTGAGTGCCGCAGCGTCCGGCAGTATCGCCACCGCCATGACATAGCCCTTGTCTTCATCAGGCACCAGCGCGGTGGGAATGTGTCGATACAAACCGATGATCGCCACTGTGGTCAGCACCAGCACACCGACCACCAACATCGAGTGACGCAGAAAGTAGCTGACGCCGCGTGCGTAACGACCCGTCAATGCTGCGAACAAGGATTGGAAGCGTGCGAACAGACCATGCTGCACCGTGTCTTCAGAGCGTAGCAGTAAGGCACACAAGGCCGGCGTCAAGGTCAACGCGACGAAACCGGAGATGGCCACCGACACCGCAATGGTGACGGCAAACTGGCGATACATCTCCCCCACCAGTCCGCCGAGAAAGGCGATGGGTGTGAACACCGAGGTCAACACCAGGACGATGGCAATCACCGGGCCGGTGACTTGCAACATGGCCTTCTCGGTGGCCGCACGCGGCGACAGACCTTCATCGGTCATGATGCGTTCGACGTTCTCCAACACCACGATGGCGTCATCCACCACAATGCCGATGGACAGCACGATGCCGAACAAGGTGAGCGTGTTGATCGAAAAACCAAACAGGTACATGGCCGCCAGGGTGCCGATCAAGGACACCGGCACAGCCAGCATGGGAATCAGGGTGGCGCGCAGGTTTTGCAGGAATAACAGCACCACCAGGAATACCAGCAGCATCGCCTCGATCAAAGTCTTGATGACTTCACGGATGGAGACGCGCACATAGTCGGCGGTGTTGAAGGGAATGGAATATTTAAGACCGGCGGGAAACGCCACTGCCAACTCATCCATACGTTGACGAATGGCATTGGACACATCCAAGGCATTGGCGCCCGCCAGCAAGGTGACGCCGATGGGAATGGCCGGCTGACCATTGAGACGCGAATCGAAGTCATAACGCTGTGCACCCAACTCAACACGCGCCACATCTTTCAAACGCACCACTGCGCCATTGCCGGTGGCATGCACGATGATGTTCTCGAATTGCTCCGGCGTGGAGTAGCGACCATCGGCCGTCACCGTGAAACGAAAATCGGTGCCGGCCGGTGTGGGTTCGGCGCCCACTGCACCTGCGGTGTACTGCGAATTTTGTTCGCGCACTGCATCGGCCACATCGGCAGGTGTCAGTCCCAGCTTGGCCAGCTTGCCCGGGTCCAGCCAGATACGCAGCGAGTAATTCTTGTTGGAATAATTGACGGCATCGGCCACACCGGGAATGCGCTTGAGCTCATCGATAATGTTCAACGAGGCATAGTTGCTAATGGTCAGTGTGTTCTGGCTCTGATCACTGGATTGCAGTGTGACTACCAGCAGGATGGCCGAACCGCTCTTCCTGACCACCACACCTTGACGCCGCACTTCTTCAGGCAGACGCGACAGCGCCGATTGCACGCGATTGTTGACGTTGATGGCGGCCAGATCGAGGTTGGTGCCGGTTTCAAAGGTCAGCGTGACGCTTAACGTGCCGTCGCCCGAACTCACCGAGTTCATGTACAGCATGCGTTCGACGCCGTTGATCTGTTGCTCGAGCGGCGTAGCGACAGTGGAGGCAATGGTCTCGGCCGTGGCGCCCGGATAAGTGGCTTGCACCACCACCTGCGGCGGCAGAATTTCCGGCAACTCGGCCACCGGCAAACCGCGTAACGCAGCCAGACCGGCGATGACAATAAAGGCGGAAACCACGCACGCGAAAATCGGGCGTGAGATAAAGAAGCGCGACAGCATCAAGCCTTCTCTGCTTTCTTCTGGGAGGTGGTGCTTCCGGTGGAGGCTGAGCTATTGGGCGTCACCGGTTTAACCGTGACGCCGGATTGCACTTTGAACAAACCATCCAGCACGTAGCGCTCGTTGGCTTGCAGGCCTTCGCTGATCTGCACCTGCTCACCGAAGGCACGACCCAATTTTACTGGACGCGGTTGCACGCTGTTGTTGGCATCCAGCACCCACACCATATACCCATCCGCAGATGACAATACGGCGCGGCGCGGAATGGTGATGGCATTGGCCAGACTCATATCGTTGAATTGCACGCGCACGTATTGACCGGGCCACAACACATGATCGCGATTGCTCAACACCGCACGCATGCGCACCGTGCCGCTGGCCGCATCTACGGTGTTATCGATGAAACTCAAACTGGCGGTCTGGGTCTGGTCGGCAGCCACTTCAACTTTGACCGGCAGCCCCTTGCCGGAGTCCTTACTTTGCAAGCGTGACCACGCCGCACGCACGGTGACAGCTTCCGTTTCAGGTGCGGAGAACTCCACATACAAAGGTTCCAGCTGCACGATGCGGGTCAACAAGCTGGTCTCGGTGCCGGCGGTAATCAAGCTACCTTCGGAACGTGTTTCGCGACTGGCAATGCCGGTGATGGGTGCACGCACCTGCGTATAACTGAGATTCAACTCGGCAGTGCGCAGGCTGGCTTCAGCAGCCTGCACCTGGGCATCGGCCACTTCCAATGCGGACAACACATCGTCGCGTTCCTTGGCACTGGCCAGCCCTTTTTCGACTAACGGCAGGGAACGATCGCGATTGCGGCGTGCCTGCATCTGACCGGCGCGCGCCACCGCCAGCGCGGCACGGTCTTGCGCGACCACCGCTTCGAACGGCGCCGGATCGATTTGAAACAACACATCGCCCTGCTTCACCGTGCTGCCTTCCTGGAAGGAACGTTTGAGCAGAATGCCGCTGACGCGCGAACGCACTTCCACTTCACGCGAGCCGGCAGTCTGGCCGGTGTAAGTCAGATTCAATGCGGCCGCGCCCGGGCTGACCACACCCACCACCACTTCCGGCATGGGCGCGACCGCCTGCCCTTCGGGCGCAGCCTGCTTGCACGCAACCAATGCCCACAGCGGCAGTAGCAACAGCAAGTGACGAGCGATGGATAACTGGGCGTACATGCCGATTCCTTTGGAAATACCGCGTCAAATCCAGTTGGTCAGTCTGCAGCCCATTGTCTGCGATTTATCGTGTATCCGTTGCGAAGCGACCATTTGATTCAACCGGCATACCATGGATTTATTGGAGGACTTATCAGCTGCAAGTCTACGCGGACTATATCGACCAATTCACCGGGGTATTTACTGAATTTGTTCGCATTGCTATTTGCTAGCCGTTACTACTAACCATCTTCGTTAACGATTACAAGCTGGCACGCAACGCCAGCTGCACGCCCTTGTAGTCCAGCCGCAACGCACCGGGATGGCTACCGGAACTGGAATCGACGTGGATGTTGAAATCGCGATAGTGCAGCCCCAGGCCAAGGTGTTGGGTGAACTGCCATTGCACGCCCACACGCCAATCGGCCAGCCGCCCGCTGACCTTGCCATCATTGCCACTACCACCCAGCCAACGGTAGCGCGCCAGCAACTGCCACTTGGGCAACACTTCCACGCGGCCTTCGACATCCAACATGGGAATGGGCGCCACACCGGAATCGGCCTCGCGCGTGACACGGCGCGGTACATAGACATTGGCCTCTGCCGCAGCAATTTGAATATCGGCGCCCAGGTCCAATTCGTAACGCGGCGCTTTGAGCAGGCGATAGGCATAGCCGAAGCCCACCATGTCCAGATTCAAGGTGCTCTTGACCAGATCGCCCACGGTGTAATTGTTGCCATCAAACTGCACGCTACGTTGCAGCACGGCCGAGCCGCTACGCCGCGAACTGAAGCCATTGATACGAAACAACTGACGCTGGCCCGGCAACAGGGTGAGCTCGATGTCCGGCATCAACTTGCCGTCCGACAGGCCGATGTCGGATTCGCCGTCCAGCGTGCTGCCGGGCTGCGCGGCGGTGGCATCGGAACGCAGGAAGGAATTGATGCCGGTATTCCACAGCCCCACTTCCACGCGCAACTTATCCTCCAACAAACGCGGCGGCGGTGTTTCCTCCCACGGCTTCTGCTTGACCTCGGCCTGCGCACTCACTGCGCCACCCAGGCCCAGCAACAACAAACCGGCAGATAACATGCGCATGAAGGCTTCCTAAAAATTGGCCTACAAACTGGCCTTAAAATTGGCCCACGAATTGGCGAAGACGGCATCGAAAATATCGCCCCGATTCTGCCACGCGAGCCTCGAACCACCGGCTTGTCGGCCGGGAAAGACGTCGCCACTCGTGACACAACGCACAGGCGGGTGGACATACGGCTAATTAGTCGTGCAATGGGCAGTGATGGCCCGCCCCCACCCCAACCCTCCCCCGTGGAACGGGGGAGGGGGTTATCAGATCGGTCAGCTCTATCGGTGTTTTCACACCTGCCTTTGTTCATACCGGGTGTCTTTACGCCTGTTGTTTTCAGGACGGTTGTTTTCGCGCCTGGTGTTTAGTACCTGTTGCTTCCATGTCGATATCTCAACTCCCTCCCCCGTTCCACGGGGGAGGGTTGGGGTGGGGGCAAAACCACGCATCGCCGCTTGCTTGCTCACATCCAACCTAGATGCAATCAACCTAGATGCAATCGGCATCCCACCGCGAACGGCCTGCTAAACTTGGGCTTTACCCAATTCAGAGAACTCCATGTCTGCCCAGATCATCGACGGCGCAGCCGTTGCCGCCCGGTTACGCCAACAGCTTGCCGGCCGCGTGGCTGAGATCAAAACCCGCACAGCTCGCGTGCCCGGTCTGGCCGTGGTGTTGGTGGGTGAAGATCCTGCCAGTCAGGTGTATGTACGCAATAAGGGCAAGGCGACGGTGGAAGTGGGCATGCGCTCCATTGAACACAAGCTGGACGCCGCCACCAGTGAAGCCGCCTTGTTGGAACTGGTCGCCAAACTAAACGCCGATCAGGAAGTCGACGGCATCCTGGTGCAACTGCCCCTGCCCAAGCACATCAATGCCGATCGCGTATTGCAGGCCATCGATCCCGACAAGGACGTGGACGGATTTCATCCCATCAACGCCGGCCGCTTGATGACCGGTCAGCCTGCATTAGTGCCCTGCACGCCCAGCGGTTGCATGTTGTTGTTGAAAGAAGCCCTGCCTTCGCTCAGCGGGTTGAATGCTGTGGTGGTGGGGCGTTCCAACATCGTCGGCAAGCCGATTGCGCAATTGCTGCTACAGGCCGATTGCACGGTGACCATTGCACACTCGCGCACGCGTGATCTGCCGTCGGTCTGTCGTCAAGCGGATGTGGTGATTGCCGCGGTAGGTAAGCCGGAAATGGTTCGTGGTGACTGGTTGAAACCCGGTGCGGTAGTCATCAATGTCGGCATCAATCGCATTGCCGGCGCCGAAGGCAAGTCGAAGCTGGTGGGCGATGTGGCTACCGCAGAAGCCATTCCGCATGTGAAAGCGATTACGCCGGTGCCGGGTGGCGTGGGACCGATGACCATTGCCTGCTTGTTGGCTAATACGCTGACGGCGTTTGAACGGCGCAATGGTGGCTAGAGCTTGCAATCAAGCCGTTAGTTCGATTTCAGCGTTGCCACTCTCGTAACTACCAGAGTCTAGTGAAACTATTTCGTACTGGATGCCCGCCTTCGCGGGCATGACGAAGTACAGCATTCTTTAAAAGTACTCAACACCTCAAACATGAGACAAAGCAGTAGACGCTAAACACTCTTCGCCTGTTCCTGCTGCTTCCGCACCAGTGCCTCGAATTGTTCTGCCGGCATGGGATGGCCGTAGTAGTAACCCTGCAACTCATCGCAGCCATTGTCGCGCAGATAATTGACCTGGGCGAGATTCTCCACGCCCTCTGCCACTACCTTGAGACCGAGGTTATGACCCAAGGCAATGATGGTGCGTACGATGGCTTCACCATCAGGATCGAACATGATGTCTTGCACGAAGGAACGGTCGATCTTCAACCGATCCACCGGAAAGCGCTTGAGATAGCTGAGGCTGGAATAACCCGTACCGAAGTCATCGACGGAAATCTGCACGCCCATTATCTTGATGGCGCACAGCATATCGATCAGTCGCTCGGCGTTGTGCATCACGCTGCTTTCCGTGACTTCGATCTCCAGCTGCGTGGCAGGCAACTGGGTTTCGTCGAGCACTTCGCGTACCACTTGCGGAAAATAATCGCGTTGAAATTGGCGTAACGAAACATTGACCGAAACCGCTATCGGCATGCCGGCCTGCAACCACCGATGGCTCTGTATACATGCTGCGCGCAACGCCCAAGTGCCGATGGGTACGATCAGGCCGGTTTCTTCGGCAACGGGAATGAAACGGCCCGGCAGGATCAACTCATTCTCGCTGACCTGCCAACGCAGCAGCGCTTCCGCACCGATGATCGCGCCGGTCTTCATGTCGATGCGCGGCTGGTAATACAAACAGAATTGATCGCGCTCCAAGGCGCGCCGCAAACCGCTTTCCAACTCCAGACGTTCGGTCATCAATGCATTGAGTTCATTGGTGAAGAACTGGAAGTTGTTACGACCGCGTTCTTTGGCGCGATACATGGCAGAGTCGGCGTGCTTGAGCAGGGTCTGTGCGTCTTGGCCGTCATCCGGATACAGCGCCACGCCCACGCTGCAGGTGACATCGAACACGCCCTGTTCGGTACTCCAGGGCTGGGCGATCACTTCCAGCATGCGCTCCATGGATGAAGCCACACCATCGGCCTCCGACAGGCCATTGAGCAATAGCACGAATTCATCGCCGCCCAGACGCGCCACGGTATCGCTGTCGCGTACGCAGGACTTGAAACGCTGCGCCATGACGCGCAACAGCGAGTCACCCATCTGGTGACCCAGGCTGTCGTTGATGTACTTGAAACGATCCAGATCGACGAACACCACGGCCAAGCGTGTGCCATAGGTAGCCGCAGTGAGAATCGCCTGCTGCAGACGGTCCTGCAGCAATGAGCGATTAGCCAGGCCGGTGAGCGTGTCGTAGTTGGCCTGCTGTTCGATGCGCGCCTCATACAGCTTGCGTTCGGTGATGTCCTCAACCGTGCCTTCGTAGTAGAGCACGGTGCCGTCATCGTCGCTGATGGCGCGGGCATTCTCTGAAATCCAGATGATGTCGCCGTTTTTGCGATATACCTGCGATTCGAAACCGCTGATGGAACCGCGCGCCTTGATGATGCGCATGAATTCTTCACGACGGCCTGCGTCCACGTACAACTGCGCGCGAATATCGCACAGCGTGCGCATCAGCTCTTCGGAGGAATCGTAACCATAGATGCGCGCCAGCGCCGGGTTGGCATCCAGATACTGTCCTTCGGGCTTGGTGCGGAAGATGCCTTCGATGGCGTTGTCGAACAGACTGTGATAGCGACGCTCGGCTTCGCGCAGGGCTTGATAGGCGTGTTTGTGATCGCTGACGTCCTGGACGATGCCTTCAATCGCCATCAATCTGCCGTCGCCGGCAAACACGCCTGCGCCGCGCTCCCACACCCAGCGCACACTGCCATCGGAGTGAATGATGCGGTACTCCACCTCGAATCGCTGTCGCTGTTGCAGGGCAGCGTTGATGCATTGGCGTATGGAAGCTCGATCCTGGGGATCAACAATGCTCTCGTAGGAAATACGGCGATTGAGTAGCAACTCTTCAGCCTTGTAGCCGGTGAGGCGCTCGCAACCCTGGCTGACATACTCCATGGTCCATTGCGCATCGTCGCGGCAGCGGTAAACCATGCCATCGAGATTGGCCAGCAAGGTTTTGAGAATGCGCGTGTCCTCATGCTGCTGGAGCAAGGCGCCAACCGTCGCATCGGGCTCGACTTCTGTCGCTGTCACCACTTCCGCCGCGCTCACTCGCATTTCACTGTCACCAACCTGCGCCGTTGCAGGCAAGTCAAAATTTTCCAAAATCTCTGCACGCTACAACCCGGCCGCAAAGCCAAACGAGCGCGCAGTTAACACCAGGTACACCGATGATCTATCGGCGAGCGATCACATTTTTTCAGTGCACTGCACAAGTTTTTGCGCATTAGAACCAAGTTGTTATCGCCACGCATGCATGCGCACCACACGAGTGCAACAACTCGCTTGAAATTACACATTGTGGTGCACATATCGAGCAGCAATGTTGAATAATATCCGTTGTTCAAATTGCGCCTCATTAGGGGGAATGCTCATGTCAGACCCGACTTCGAATCAAACTCGCTCCGCCAGCGGCTTCGACATTGCACCGTTATCCAGCGCTGCCCGCACGAAACTGGCCGCACCGCTCAGCGCCGAAGAACAGCGCGTGCTGCTCAATCAAGGCACCGAACCCCCCTTCTGCGGCGGCCTGCTCAAGAACAAAGTCGCCGGCACTTACTGCTGCAAGCTGTGCGGACTGCCGTTGTTCAAGTCATCCGCCAAGTTCGAATCCGGCACCGGTTGGCCGAGCTTTTATCAGCCATACGATCCGCAACATATTCGTGAGTTGAAAGACATGAGCCATGGCATGGTGCGTGTTGAAATTCGTTGCCAACGCTGCGACGGACATTTGGGGCATGTGTTTGAAGACGGCCCCGCCCCCACAGGCCTGCGTTACTGCCTGAATTCGGTATCCATGGACTTTGTCGAAGAAGGCCAGCCCTTGCAGCTGAAGCAGCCCACTTGAAACTCCTTAGCTGAATGTAGGTTGGGCCAAGTCTGCGCAGCCCAACATCTCTACAAGCTTGTAAGCACCCAAGGAAATTGGAATCTGCATCCGTTGCAGTTGTCGGGTGCTTACTGTGGTTGTTGGGCTGCGCAGACTTGGCCCAACCTACAGCTGCACTGATATTGATACTCCCCACAAGAGGAAGAGAGTAAGCGTGAAGACAGTCATGCGCCGCAGGCCGTGATTTAACGCTGATCGCCGTTACTTCAGGATTGAGTCGCGCGCTCACCGAAACGAAACTTCACCTCGCCAATCTCCAGCTGATCGCCATCCTTGAGCAGCTGGCGCTTGATGCGCTTGCCATTCACGTAACAGCCATTGGTACTGCCCAGATCTTCGATGATCACCACATCGCGCCCCACACGCAGGCAGGCGTGTCGACGGCTGATGGATTCGGCGCGAATGCAAATATCGGCATCGCCGGCTCTGCCGATCGCCAGCACCGCCTTATTCAACAAATGAACCACACTGCTGTCATCGAGACGCGTCAGTGTGCGCACCAGCAACTCGGCATCTCGATAACCGGAGGGTTGTGCCACCTGGTGAATATCGCGACGAATGGCATTCAGCGTTTCCACATGCTGGTGCAATTCATGCTGCAAATCCTGCACCTGCTTGGCATTGGCACCCTGCTCTTTGCGTCGCTCTGCCAGCTCCTGTTGCAGCTGTGCCAACAACTGCGCCTGCTGTTCACGCTGTGCCCGCAGCGGCATCAACTCCACTTCCAATGCCTGAATAGTGAATTGCTGGGTCTCATTAAGAGATTCGGCACGCTTGAGCTGCGATTCCAGTTCCGCCGTCGCATGCTGCAGCTGCTCGACCTCCGATGCCTGTTCGAGAATGAACTGGCCACGTTCGTATTTCTGCGCCTCCAGCTGCTGCATCTGTTTCTGCAACAGCTCCAGCTGCGCCGACGCCTGCTGCCGGCTCTGCTGTTCGACCAGCAATTGTTGCTCTATCGTTCGTAACAGATTAGCGCGCTCCATCAAGCCATCCTGTGTCTGGTTCAATTCTTCCTGCGTAGCTTTAAGCATTGCTTCCATCGCTGCGGCATGCGCCAGCGCAGTCGCATGAGTATCGTTAGCCGACTGCAAATCCTGTTGTTGTGCAGCCAGCAATGCATCGCGACTGTGTAGCTCCATTTCGCGATTCGCCAACTGGGTACCCAGATTCACCAGTTCCGCCCTGACATCCGCGAGCTGATCCTGCACCGCACTCAACTCCGTGAGACGCCAGGACAACTCTTTACGCGTGCTTTCATAAGACTGATGCTCGGCGCTCACCAATCTGGTCAAACGTTCCTTGTCTTGCTCGGCAGCACGCCAGCGGCTGCGCTCCATCTCCAGCTGGTCGCTGAGCCCGACAGTACGCTCTTCCGTCACACCCAGCGTGCCATGTAGTTCGGCCAGCTGTTGATCCTTGCTTTGTAATTCATCGCGTAACTCATCGGCAAGCGTCAACGCCGCTCGATGCTGCGTCTCGGCATCTGCAAGCTGCACTTCCAAGTTCTGCTTGGCCAGCTCAAGCTTTTGAATGCGCTGCTCACGCAGGGTCACGTTGGCTTGCAAGGCTTCCTTAGCCAGCAACTCATGGGAAAGGTTGCGCGCCAATGCCGCTGCAGCGGCCTGCTGAGTGGCCTGGGCAACCCCGGTTTGGCGTAAATCCACCTGCAGTGATTGAATACGCTCTTGCTCAGCCAGCAAGGTGTTCGACAATTGCTGCATGGTTTGCCGATGCTGCGCCATCTCAGACTGATGACGCTCGAAGTCGGTAGCACGCTCCGCTGCAACCGCCTTCATTTGCTGACGCTGCTGCTCGATCTGCTGCTGCGCAGTTAATTCATTGGCGGCTGCTTCCGCCTGTTGGCACTGCAATTGCTCATTAAGTTGTTGACGACTTGTCAATAGCAGCTCGCGCTCGGCGTCGAGACGCTCTCGGTCTCTGATCATTTCCGCATTACGAGCCCCAAGCTCAACATGATTCGACAGCAATTCCTGATGCGCTTTATCTAGCTTGGCGAATTTGAGCTCCGACTCCAGTAACGCCGCTTCCAGATCGACAATCTTGTCGCGAACCGTCAGCAGCTCATCCACCATGGACCAATTGGCAGTGTCGGTAAGAGAATCGCCGGAGACTTGCGGCCAGGAATCGGTGCCGGCCGTGTCGGAAAATTCTTTGGCGATCGCGGGAAAGCTTTCGTCCTGCAACTCTTCGCCACTGTGCACGACTCGGCGCAAACCGGAAGTCTGCAAGCTCAACTGCGGCAGCTCTGCCGTGGTATCCAGATCAGTATCAAGCTCGGTGTTCATGGTCCATGCCTCGGCACACATGACTTTCAAATACGATCAGTACTTCCATCATAGTCCGCAATCCGGCCTTGGGACCATAGCCCGGGATCATAAATAAACAGAAATTCTGCGAGCGGCGCTTGATTACATATTCTTCGTAATAGCCGGAAAAATACGTGCCGACGTCATTGAAAATTCATGACTGTTACCCCTAGCCATAATAAAGGGCCATAACAAAGAGTCGCAGCAAAACAGTTGGAGCAAAGCGTTACCAGAGATTGAGCTGCGCTCCTGCGTCGCCGGGCCGCACAAACCGACGGGTATCCAACCTTGGGCGCGGTTCCTGATTCAACCCGACGCGGCGGCAGGCACTGGCAAATCGCGTGGCTAATAAATCGGCATACACGCCCATGCCACTCTGACGGAAACCGAAACGCGGATCGTTGTCGCGTCCGCCGCGCATTTGATTGAGCAGCGACATGATGTGCTGCGCCTTGAGCGGCTCATGCGCATTTAACCAATCGCGAAATAATTGCTTCACTTCGAACGGGAGACGCACCAACAAGTAGCCGGCATGACGCGCGCCCGCCTCTGCCGCTGCTTCAAGAATGTTTTCCAATTCTGGATCGGTTAGCAGGGGAATCACCGGCGCCACCATCACCGTGACCGGCACGCCGGCATCGCGCAAGGTTCTGACCACACGCAGACGTGCAGCGGGCGCTGCGGCGCGCGGCTCCAGCGTGCGCTTTAAATCATTGCGCAAGGTGGTAATGCTGACCGCCACCGACACCAGGTTTTTCTCCGCCATGGGCGCCAGCACATCCAGATCACGCTCGATGAGATTGCCCTTGGTAACGATGCTCACCGGATGATTGCAGCTGGCCAACAATTCGAGAATGTCGCGCATTAAGCGGTATTCGCGCTCGATAGGCTGGTAGGGATCGGTATTGGTGCCCAACGCAATGGTCTCGCAGCGATAAGTCGGTTTGGCTAATTCCGCTTTTAGCAGCCGCACCGCATCCGGTTTGTAAAAAAGCTTGGTCTCGAAATCCAGGCCCGGCGATAGATTGAAATAGGCATGCGTGGGACGCGCGAAACAATAAATGCAGCCATGCTCACAGCCGCGATAAGGATTGATGGACTGGGAAAACCCAATATCCGGCGAGTCATTGTGCGTGATGATGGTGCGGCTGTTATCCGGCTGCACCGTGGTCGGCAGGCGCGGTAGATCGGCTTCATCCTCACGCCACCAACCGTCGTCGGTCGACTGCACCGCCACCGATTCAAAGCGGCCGGCAGGATTGCTCACCGCGCCACGCCCGATGCGCACCTGCTCCTCGATCTGTTTGCCACGTTGCTCAGCCATGGCGGCACTTTACTGTTGTTATATACAGTATGCAACTGCGACAGGTACGTCTTGTCGTCGGACTGCAATCAGCCCAATCGGCAAATCACTGCGATGGCTGAGCCATGGGTTTCGGCGGCATAGGTTCCGCCCCGCACACTTCCAGCTGCTTCTTGCTATCGCTGGCGCCGCGCTCCTGCTCCCATCGATTCATACAGCGCTTCCAGCGCCAGTACACGCGATTGAACTCGCTGATATCGTAGGCAGGTAACTTATTGATGGCGACTTCATCCGGCTTGCCATCGCCTGCACGAGCGACGCCTACCACGCAAAGCAGCATCGCAAACAACTTACTGGAGCTCTTCACATCACACCGACTTGATTGAAAGTCGGCAGTGTAAAAAGCCAATGTTTACAAACCAGTGACATCCTTGTCAGTGCAATACGTTGCAATTCTCAATTTCGAAAAGTGCCTGTGAGTGTCTTAACGCACCGGATCTGGAAACTTATCCATGCGACGCAGTGCGGGGAACAATTTCATCCATAGCAATGAGACCACAATAGTTGCGCTACCGCCGACCACCACCGCCGCCACCGTGCCCCACCACGCAGCGGTAGTGCCCGACTCAAATTCACCCAATTCATTGGAAGCGCCAATGAATACGGAACTTACCGCACTGACACGACCACGAATTGCATCGGGCGTGATCAGCTGCACCAGGTAATTGCGCACGAACACACTCATCATGTCGCTGGCACCCAAACCTGCCAATGCCACCAAGGACACGATGAAGCTGGTAGAAGCACCGAACACCACCGTGGACGCGCCAAACACCAGCACGCTACCGAACAACCAGCGACCCACATGGCGAGTGATGGGATGGGCACTTAACCAGATGGCGCACACCAAAGCACCCACACCAGGTGCACTGCGCAGCATGCCCAATCCTGTCGGACCCACATGCAGAATGTCGCTGGCATAGATGGGCAATAGCGCGGTGGCACCACCAAATAGCACGGCGAACAGATCCAACGAGATCGCGCCCAACATCAACGGCTGTGAACGCACGAAGTTCAAACCGGTTAGCAACGATTTCAGATCCAGTTCGGCTGCCGCTTCCTTCACCTGTGTTGCATGTCGGTAGTGCATGCTGACCATGGCAGTCACGCAAATCAGACTGCACACCACCACTGCGACATACACGGTCTGTACGCCTGCCAATAGCAACAAACCGCCCAACGTCGGACCGGCAATGGTGGAGGCTTGAAACACCATGGAACTGAAGGCGATGGCGCGACCGAATTGATCCGGCGTGACCAGATTAGGCAACAAGGATTGGCTGGCCGGCATGGCGAAGGCGCGCGCCATACCCAGCAAGGTCATCACCACGAAGATGGGCCATACCTGGGTTGAATCCGACCAGGTGTAGATACCCAAGGCCAGCGCACACAGCACATGCACGCCATAGCACAGCGACAGGATGCGACGACGGTCATGATGATCGGCCACATGGCCGGCCGGCAGAATCAACAATACAAAGGGCAGAAATTGCGACAGCCCGATCCAGCCCAGATCCAGTGGATTGCCGGTTTTCTCATAGACCTGCCACCCCACCGCCACGGTCTGCATCTGCGCCGCAATGTTGCCGAACATGCGTAACAACAGAAACAACACGAAATCGCGTTGTTTCAACACGGCAAAGCCGTCGGCATCGAGCAGGCGCATCAGTAGGCAATCTCACACAGCAAACAGCTCGCAAGGATACCGGAGCGCGTCTAATCGTGCAGGTGGCAATCGTTTACTTGGAAAAGTTGTGTGATATCTGTGCGCGCTGAGTCCTGCAGGAGAGTCGGGACGAACGGACAATCAGATTTTTTTAGCGTTTCAAAAAAGCGTTGACATACAAGATGCCCCACCCTGCCCTCCCCCGCTAGCGGGGGAGGGTAAGGATCGCCACTGTATTTTGTTTACCTGAGGCTCCGCTCCCTCACTTGCTCCTGCTCTCTATAAACGTAGTCGGCAGTATGGCGCAGCGCCGCACACTGCATTCACTGCCACCATTCCTGTCCCCTCCCCCGTTCCACGGGGGAGGGTTAGGGTGGGGGCATCTCACACATGCCGCATCTCAAACACTAGAAAGAAGTCTTGGTAGTAACCGAGAACTGCAACTTGCGATCCTTGTCGTCGGCATTCAATGGATAGGCAAGATCGAGATGGAAAATATCGCCGCGACTGGAGCGAATGTTACCCAGACGCAAACCGAAGCCGACATCGGCAAAGGTGCTGCGGCCATTGGGTGCATCGAAGGTCTCGCCGGCAATATGACCCACGTCGATGAAGGCCGCACCGCCCACACTCAGCAATCGCAAAATTTGCTTGTCGGTATAGACACGCTGCTCCAGCGCCAACACGCTGCGTTCCGTGCCACTGCGAAAACGCAGCACATAACCGCGCATACCTTCATCGCTGCCCAGGTATAACTGCTGCGAATCGTCCGGATTTTCCAGATGCGCATGACTGAGACTGATCACGAACAAAGCCTTGTTGGTCTCGCGAAAATCATAGCGCAGACTGCCGGAGTACAGCGCTGCATGCCAGGCATCACTTTGATGACGGCCACCGAAAGACAGATTACCGGACAGATACTGACGCTCGCTCAATCGATAGGTATCCGCCAATTGAATACTGGCGATCAACGCGTTGGCGGTGGAACCCCAGCTTTCTGCGGCATACCCCAAAGTAGTGTTCAACGACAAACCGACATACACGTCTTCGGTACGCGCGATGCGATCGCGATTGCGCGTCACTTCATATTTATCCTGGAACCAGGACAAGCCCACCCAGGGATAACGCCACACCTTATCTACCGGCAGTGTCAGCGTGCCCAATACCGGATCGGGCGAGAAACGCTGCGCATCGTCCCGATAACCCAACGACCAACGCTGCACCCAGCCCGAACCGCGATAAGTACGCAAACCGGTGGACCAACCCGCCTGCACGCCGGCGCTCTTTTGACGCACAACATATTGGTCCACCACCTGCGCCTGCTCGAAGCGCTTGTCGATACGTTCCTCACTACTGGCGTCCAGTGCAGCGCTCCAGCGCGTATCCAGTGAATAGAAGGGATGATTGATGTTCACGCCGCGCAAATGACCGTCACTATTATCGTAGTAACGCAAACCCAACTCCCAACGCGTGCTAAGAAAGTTGGGATCGCGATAGCCGAACTTCCAGGCGCTGCGATCCACGTCCTGATCGCGATCCACCGATATGCTCTTGCCTAAACCGAGCAGATTGCTTTCATCGAGCTGTATACCCGTGTGATTGGCGCCGCCGCTGCGGCCCAGGGTGGCACCTGGATTCAAAGTCCAGACATCGTGCACTCTCACCAGCAGGTCCACCGTATTGGTATCCGCGTGGTAAGCCACCGGCAGAATACTGGCGTCTTCCAGATAGCGCCGTGCACGCAGATTGCGTTCGGTCTCATCGAGGATGTGCCGCATGTACGGCTCACCACTCTTGAATAGCAACTGCGGCCGCACTGTCTGCTCGCGAGTGTTGATATGCAGGTAATTCGCCGCTCGATAAGCCTTGCCCGATTCCTTCGGGTTGTCGGTATCGAACACATCCACCACTTTGATATCGATGCGACCGATAACGGCACCGCTGGCCTGCAACTGCGCATCGGTGGGTATGGCCGTGGTGGTCACCTCAGTTAACGGCGCTTCCGTAGAGGATTCGATAGAGGCTGCATCGGTAGCGCCGGGCGCCGCAGCATTATCGGCAGCTTCAGTGGCGGCCTCAGCTTGCTTTTCCTGAGCGGTTGCCAGCCGCGCCGTTCCCAGACACAGCGCCAACCATACAACTCGTTTGCAAGAAAGAAATTCCGTCACTCATCCGTTCCTGTTACCGAGACTTATCTTGCACATTGCACCACCCCCATTGAGACCATCGGGCAATCGGTTAGTTACCAGACTTATTGCTTATTGCCGGTCGGTTTCGCCAACTTAATCATGCTTTAGGCAATGTCTTATAGACCATAGGACAGCAGGCGGCATCAAATACAATCGCCGCCTACACATAAACGCGATTGATTTCCCATTTACAGTCCGTCTATACCCATATCCGATGCTTTGGTAGCCGCAGGACAGTTGCATGAATTTCGAAGACCGTCGTCTCGCCGAGCGCCTGCTCAAGGGCGAAGAACGCGCATTCAACGAATTCTTCAACCACTACTTCAGTCGGTTGTATCGCTTCGCCATCACGCGCATGAACGACGAAGATGCCGCGCGCGACATCGTGCAACAGACACTGTGCCGCGCCCTGCGCAAGATCGACACCTACCGCGGTGAAGCGGCCATGTTTACCTGGCTGTGTCAAATTTGTCGTTCACAGCTCAGCGACTACTTCGAGCAACGCGGCCGTCACGTTCAGCGCTTCATCCCCATTGAAGACGATCCGCATATTCAAGCGGCGCTGGAGGCCATGGCCTCGCCGGATCTCGATCCCGAACTGACCGCACGCCGGTCCGAAGTCTCACGCTTGGTGCAGGTGGTACTCGATCATCTGCCGCCCCGTTATGGCGATGCACTGGAATGGAAGTACGTCGACGGCCTGTCCGTAGACGAAATCGCCGAGCGCATGAACCTGCAACATGGCGCGGCGCAATCGCTGCTACAACGTGCACGTCAGGCATTCCGCGACATGTTTGAACAACTGTATGGCGCGCAGCCGGCGCTGCAACTGTTCCAAGACCCCATTTGACTGTAATCCGCGACTGACGCGGCGGTAATAGATTATGAGCAACTCAGAAGATCCACATCCGGATGCCACCGACCCACTGGCGCAGCTGCTGGCCAAGGCCGGCGCACGTCGTGCACCACCGAAGCGTCTTGAAGCCGAGGTGCGCGCTGCCGTGCACGCCGAATGGCAGCACCTGGTTGCCGGTCGCAAAGCTCGCTTGCAACGCCGCTGGCTGGCAGCCGTAGGCTTCATGATCTGCGCCCTGGGCACGACATGGCTGGTAAGCAGGCAATTGAGCACCGGCACTGCCGTCAATACACCGCAGCTCATTGCCACTGCTCAACAGGCACGCGACACCACAGTCAATGGCAGTGGCGCGGCTAACGAGAGCCGGATTCATGATGGCGATACCTTGCGCACCGGCAATGGTGGTGCGGTACGGCTGGCATTGAACAATGGTATTGATGTCCGTATCGCCGGCAACAGCGAGCTGCGCTGGATCAATGCCAATGAAGTACAACTGACGCAGGGTTCGATGTATGTCGACAGCCATAGCAATGCCGCCGCCCTGACGGTGCACACCGTACGTGGCGACGTCACTCACCTTGGCACCCGCTATCGCATCGATGCCGATGGCCAGATGCTGCGGGTCGCAGTGCGTGAGGGGCAGGCAGCCATCAAAGCAGGCGCTGCGCAGTTTACCGTCGCGCCGCTGGAACAATTACAACTGGACGCACAATCGCAGGCCATACGCAGCGAACTACGCATGGACGATGCCAGCTGGCAGTGGGTGGATGCCTTGGCGCAGCCATTTGCTTTGGAAAACCGCAGTGTCTCTGAATTTTTGAAGTGGGTGGGCGATGAAACTGGTTACCAATTGAGTTATGCCAGCGCAGCCATCAAGACCAATGCCGACCGAGTGATACTGCACGGTCAACAGACCACGTTGCCGCCGTTACAAGCGTTACAGGTTGTACTGGCCGCCACCGACTTCCATGCCACTGTTCAGGATCGGCAATTACTCATCTCACAAGCACAGTAATCCATAACTAGAGGACTGCTAATATGCGCGCACTTTTTGGCGCGCATATAAATGGATTCACACACTTCTTTACTGCCATGGTTGATGCTGGGCCTGTGCGCCGCTAACAGTATTGCAGTTGCCGACGCACAAACCCGCGTCGTTTCAGCCAATCAAAGCTGGTCGGGACGCAAGTTGAACGCCGTGTTGGATGAGCTGCGCAGCGCCGGCCTGCCTTTGTTATACAGCTCGCAGATTGTCAGCGATGAACTGGTGATCGACACCGATCCTGCCGCCACGCTGCAATTGGATCGGCTGCGCCTTGCGCTCAAGACATTCAATCTGGAACTGCAGGCGCTGCCGATGGGCCAGGGCTACACCATCATCCGCAACAATGCGGCCAATGCCGTTGAACCCGCCGAGAAAGCCACGCCGAACACCAGTGCCGCCGCGCTTGAAGAAGTTGTCGTCTTTGCCAGTCGTTACAACCTGACCCGCGATGAATCCAGCAATGCCAATGTGCAGTTGCCGCACGCCAGCCTGGAAAAAACCGCAGGCATCGAGCAGGACGTACTGCGTAGCGTGCAGTACCTGCCCGGCGCAGCCGGCAATAGCCTGTCCACACTGACGCATGTACGGGGCGGTTACGAAGATGAGAATCTGGTGCGCTTCGATGGTGTCGAACTGTACAAGCCGGTGCACTTGAAAGACTTTCAAGGTCTGTTCGGTCTGCTCGATCCGGACTGGGTGCAAACCCTGAACTTCTACAGCGGCGCCTATCCGGTGCAATTCGGCAATCACAACGCTGCGGTGATCGATCTGGCGCCACGCAACACTGCCGAAACGCACTACACCATCGGCGCCAGCATGCTGTACAGCCGCTTACACAGCACCGGCAGTTATGCCAATGAAGCCGGCCATTGGCTGGTGGGTTATCGCACCAGCAACGTGTCGCAGGTCATCAAACATACCGAGAACAGCATCGGTGAACCCGAGTTCGAAGACTTCGTGGTGCGCCACAGTTATCACCTGGCCGATGGCGAACTGCGCATGGGTGCGCTGCGCTTGAACGACGATCTCGACTTGGAAACCAACTCCGGCGAACAACGCGCACGCGCGCACGACCACGACAGCTATCTATGGCTTGGTTGGCAGCAGGACGCCTCGGAAGCACTGCACTACGATGTGCAGCTGGCGCAGACACAGCTGACCAATAGACGCAATGCGCAAATGAGTCATACCAACATCGCTGCCGGTTCGCTGAACGATGAACGTAATGCGCGTCTGTTCACGCTGGACAGCAACCTATCGCTGCAGACGAGTGCCCATCTGCAGTGGCTATGGGGCGTGCACATTAATCACAGCCGGGCCAATTATAAATACAGCAGCGAGGCCACCTACCTGGCGCCGCTCAGCAGCACCTTCGCCAAGAGCGCTTTACAGCGCTACTACACTCATGAATTTTCGAACACCGATTACGCCAGCTATCTGAACCTGACCCAGCAGTGGGGTGCATGGCGTGCGGAAACCGGACTGCGTTATGACGTGTTTCCCTATCTCAATCATGGCCGGCAACTCAGCCCACGCATCAACCTGCAATATGCGGTGAATGACACCCGCTCCATTCATGTCAGCGCCGGCAACTATGTGCAGGCGCAGGCACTGCACATGCTGGACAGCAGTGCGGCCACACCACGCTTCAATCCGCCCGAACGCATGCGCCAATACATTCTCGGCTGGACGCAGGCATTGACGCCGGATTTGCAATTGCGGGTTGAAGCTTATCGCAAGCGGGGCAGCCGTCTGGCGCCGCGCAACGAAAATCTATTGAGCATTATTACGCTGGCCAGCGAGTTGGAAATCGATCGCAATGTCATTCAAGCCACACACTCGCGCGCGCAAGGTCTGGAAGTCTCGCTGACTGCGCCGGCCAAAGATAGTTTCGGCTGGTGGCTGAATTACAGCTGGTCGCGCGTGCAGGATCAGATCGCAGGCGTCTATGTACGCCGCAGCTGGGATCAACCGCATGCCCTCACCGCGGGCCTTAACTGGTCCAGCAATCGTTGGCTATTGTCCGGCAGCAGCACTCTGCACAGCGGTTGGGCTTATACGCCGTTGCAACTCAATGCCAACTCGACCAGCGCCACCCTGGGCCAGCGCAATTCACAACGCTTCAACGACTTTGCTTCGCTGGAATTACGCGCGCAATACAGCATGCCGGTTCGTGCCGCACAGCTGCAGCTGTTTCTAGAGCTGCGTAATGCATTGGACCGCGACAATATTTGTTGCCGCGATATCACCATAAATACCGACAACACCGTATCCGGCATCGCCGTCGAGAACCAAACCGGTCTGAGCCTGGTGCCGATTGCCGGTGTGAATTTGAAATTCTAATCAGCATGGATCGCATAACCATGCTCAATCTCTCAAGCCACTCTCCAGGCTGCCGTCGCTAAATCACTCTGCTCATTCTTGGCGTTTGGCATTGCTCAGCGAAGTCAAACGTGGCTATCGAAACCGGCGATGCCCGGCCCAATGCTTGTGCAATGCACCAAGATGACTGCGCCAATCCGAATCAAAACGGCGCGCACTCAGCCGCATCGCGCCTCCAATTAATTTCTTAAAACACGGCTTTTACCGGCATTTTTCGGCCTTTTTTGCGGTGTGGCACAGCGCTTGCTTTATCAAGTTCAAGAGCGGGCAACCGCTCACACGATCCAATGTTGGATCAACAGGCAACGCCGCCGTCAGCAACATGCATTGATGCATGTATGCGACGGCGGCTTTTTTTTGCGTTTTCAAAATCTGCACATATCTGATTCAGAGCTGCAGAGACAAGAAAACAGCGTTAACGATGACGCATATTGGAGTGAACATGACAAAGTCCCGCGATCTCGCATCGGCCAACACTGCCACTATCGGAGTAGTCGCCGGTCGTCGCCACAGCATCAAACTGCTGACCGCAGCGGCAGCCGCAGCACTGCTCTGCACCGGCGCCGCTTCGGCCAAAGGCCTCAAGCTCGAGAAAGAGCAAATCAAACTAGGCTTCATCAAACTCACCGACATGGCGCCCTTGGCCATTGCCTATGAAAAAGGCTATTTCGAAGACGAAGGCCTGTACGTCACGCTGGAAGCGCAATCGAACTGGAAGGTGGTGCTGGATCGCGTCATCAGCGGTGAATTGGATGGTTCGCACATGCTGGAAGGTCAGCCATTGGGCGCCACCATCGGCATCGGCACCAAGGCCGACATGATCACGGTGTACAGCATGGCCATCAATGGCAAGGGCTTCACCCTCTCCAACGACATCTACAACAAGATCAAGGACACTCTGCCCAAGGATGCATCGGGCAAAGTGATTCACCCGGTCAACGCTAAAGTATTGGCACCGGTGGTTGCCGATCTGAAGAAGCAGGGCAAGCCGCTCAAGCTCGGCATTGTGTTCCCCGTATCCAGTCACAACTACGCCATGCGCTACTGGCTGGGCGCCGGCGGCTTGAATCCGGGTTATTACTCGGCCACCGATGTCTCCGGTCAGATCAACGCCGATGTGCAACTGTCGGTGGTGCCGCCGCCGCAAATGCCCGCCACCATGGAAGCGGGCACCATCAGTGGTTACTGCGTGGGCGAACCCTGGAATCAGCAGGCCATCTTCAAGAATGTCGGCGTGCCGATCGCTACCGACGACGAACACTTCGACACCATTCCCGACAAAGTATTCGGCGTGACCAAGGCCTGGGCCGACAAGAATCCCAACACACTGCTGGCGATTACCAAGGCGTTGATTCGCGCCGGCCTGTGGCTGGATGCAAACAACAATGCCAATCGCAAGGAAGCCGCCACCATCATTTCCCGCTCCGATTATGTGGGCGCGGGCGTGAGCGTGATCAGCAAGAGCCTGTTGGGCACCTTCGAGTACGGCAAGGGCGACGTGCGCCAGACGCCTAATTTCAACGTGTTTTCACGCGGCTTCGCCAGCTATCCGTTCGTCAGCGATGGCGTATGGACCCTGACGCAGATGCGTCGTTGGGGACAGATCGAGCAGAAGCCGGACGCCTGGTATGCGGAAACCGCCAAGAAGGTCAATCGCACCGACATCTACATGAAAGCGGCACAGCTGTTGATCGAAGAAGGCAAGGCCAAGGCATCGGACTTCCCTGCGCTCGCCTCCGATGGTTATCGCGCACCGTTCAAATCCAAGCTCGACGGCGTTGAGTTCGACGGTCATCAACCGAATGCGTACATCGAAAAATTCGCAGTCGGGTTGAAGGGCAGTCAGAAGATCGAAGGCGGCGTCATCAAGTAAGTCGCAGCGCTCCCGCCCGCAATGCGCAGCGGGAGCGCTCATCAGACGGATAAACGCCCCAGATAAAACCTATCGACGATTGCACCATGTCACAGCACGAGGATTCCGCCATGTCCGCATCCAATGCGGCTGCCAAGGTGACCGCTCCGCCGGCAACACCTGTCGCAGCCAACACCTCCGCCGCTCCACCCAATAAGAAAGTGGTTAACACCGCGCGCCACTTTGAACGCATCTACGGCATTTTGAATGTGGCAGGACTGGGCTTTCTGGTGCCGGTACTACGCATGCTGCGCGGCGAACACGCCAAACCGCAGCTCAAACAACTGTGGCAACTGCTCGGCATGCCGGTGCTGGCCATTCTGTTGTTCCTGTTGATCTGGAGCCAGATGTCGACACGCATCGTCACCAGCCTCGGCACCATTCCCGGACCTGCTGCGGTGTGGAATCAAGTCGGTGTGTTGTGGACCGATCACCAGGCCGAACGCGATAAACGCGATGCCTTCTACGCACGTCAGGCAGAACGCAATGCCGAACGTTTGAAAGAAGATCCCGCCGCCGAACCCAGCAAGGTGAAGTACACCGGTAAGCCGACGTACATAGATCAGATCTTCACCAGTTTGCGCACGGTATTCACCGGCTTCGTGCTGGCCTCGTTGGTGGCGATTCCACTGGGCATCCTGTGCGGCCTGTCGGCCAACATCAATGCAGCGGTGAATCCCTTCATTCAAATCTTCAAGCCAGTGTCGCCGCTGGCCTGGCTGCCACTCGTCACCATGGTGGTGAGCGCCATGTATGTCACGGACAACCCGATGTTCGAGAAGTCCTTCATTACTTCAGCGATCACCGTGGCGCTGTGCTCGATGTGGCCGACGCTGATCAACACCGCACTGGGCGTATCCTCGATCGATAAGGATCTGCTCAATGTCGCCAAGGTATTGAACCTCAAGTGGACCACCAAGCTGTTCAAGCTGGTCATCCCTTCTTCGCTGCCGCTGATCTTTACCGGCCTGCGCCTGTCGTTGGGCGTGGGCTGGATGGTGCTGATCGCCGCGGAAATGCTGGCGCAGAACCCCGGCCTCGGCAAATTCGTGTGGGATGAATTCCAGAACGGCAGCACTGACTCTTTAAGTCGTTTGATGGTGGCGGTGTTCACCATCGGCATCATCGGCTTCTTGCTGGATCGCGTGATGTTCACGATTCAGACGCTGGTGAATTTCTCGGGTCGTCGTTGATGAATATCACAACGCTCTCCAACGTAGGTCGGGTGCCGCACCCGACATCCGCTGATCGCCGGGTGCGGCACCCGGCCTACGAGGAATAAATAATGCCCATCCTTGAATTGAAAAACGTTTGTAAAAGCTACACGGCCGATGGCCATGTCACCGATGTGTTGCACAACGTTAACCTGAGCATCGAAGAAGGCGAGTTCGTCGCCATCGTCGGTTTCTCAGGCAGCGGCAAGACCACCTTGATCAACAGCATCGCCGGCCTGGTGCAACCGGATAGCGGCGAAGTGTTGGTGAAGGGCCAGCCCGTCACCGGCGCAGGCCCGGATCGCGGCCTGGTGTTTCAAAGTTATTCGTTGTTTCCCTGGCTCACCGTGCGCGACAACATCTTGATGGCGGTGGAAGCCGTGCACCCTGAGTGGAGTAAGGCGCAACGCGTGGCGCACACCGACAAGTACATCAACATGGTCGGCCTACCGCACGCCGCAGAACGTCGTCCTGCTGAGTTATCCGGCGGCATGCGGCAACGCGTCGCGGTGGCGCGTGCACTGGCCATGAATCCGGAAATCCTGCTGCTGGATGAACCGCTATCGGCACTGGATGCACTGACCCGCGCCAAGCTCCAGGACGAAATCGAAAGCATCTGGGAGCAGGACAAGAAGACCGTCATCCTGGTTACCAACGATGTGGATGAAGCCCTGCTGCTGGCCGATCGCATCATTCCCTTGACGGTTGCACCGCGCGCCACGCTGGCTCGTGAATTCAAGATCGATCTGCCGCGCCCACGCGATCGCAAGAACGTCAATCACGATGAGGCCTATAAGAAGCTACGCGCCGAGATCACTCAGTACCTGCTGGACATGGGTGCCGAGCGCGGCGCTTCCAGTGAAGAACGCATTGCACCGAAAGTCGTACCCATTACCGCCACCGAGCGCCTGCCCGATGCAGTGCGTAAAGAACTGCAACCCAAACCGGCGCAGGATGCGAACAAGTATGTGGAGTTCTACGACGTCACCAAGATCTATCCCACACCGAAAGGACCACTGACTGTGGTGGACAAGTTCTCGCTCAACATTGCTAAGGGCGAGTTCATTTCCTTGATCGGTCACTCGGGTTGCGGCAAGTCGACGGTGCTGTCGATGGTCGCAGGTCTTAACGACATCAGCGAAGGCTCGATCATTCTCGATGGCCGCGAAGTCAATCACGCCGGCCCCGATCGCGGCGTGGTGTTTCAATCGCCCAACCTGCTGCCGTGGCTATCGGCACGCGAAAACGTGGCACTGGGTGTACAAAAAGTTTATCCGCATGTCAGCGCCGCCGAACGCACCGATGTCATCGAGTATTACTTAAGCCGCGTTGGTCTGGCCGACTCGATGGATAAGAAGGCCAGCGACATGAGCAACGGCATGCGTCAGCGTGTCGGCCTGGCACGCGCTTTTGCACTTAGCCCTAAGCTGCTGCTGCTCGACGAACCCTTCGGCATGCTGGATGCGCTCACTCGTTGGGAACTGCAGGAAGTGTTGATGGATGTGTGGAAGCGCAGCCAGATCACTGCCATCTGCGTCACCCACGATGTCGATGAAGCCATTCTGCTGGCCGATCGCGTGGTGATGATGACCAATGGTCCGCATGCCCGCATCGGCAAGATCATGAATGTGGATCTGCCGCGACCGCGCAGCCGCAAAGCCCTGCTGGAACATGCCAAGTACTGGCACTACCGCGAAGAGCTGCTGAGCTTCCTTGAAGAATACGAGGTGAATGACGCGCACAAGGTGGCGTAATCAAGATGGGCGTGACCATATTAACGATATGGCACGCCCCTACATAGAAATTCGATCGTCAATCGTAGGGGTTCGATTCATCGAACCCGGTTTGAAATTTTAGTAACCCAACTTGTGCAATGGCGCCCAAGTTTTTTAGGAGCATGCAATGTCCCGCTTGCTGAAGACGAAGACCACACAACTCACACTCGCCATGGCCATGAATATGGCAATAGCCGTCGCTTGCAATGTCGCAAGCGCCAACCCCATCACCGGCGCTCTGGGTGAAACCAAACCCATCATCGACGTTCGTGCCCGCTACGAAATGGTGGATCAAGATCCGCCACCGGCCGCACTGACAGATAAAGCCAATGCCACCACCGTGCGTGCACGTCTGGGCGCAGAAACCGGCAAGGCATGGAGCACCGCATTGCTTGCCGAAGGCGACTTCCTGACGGTCATACAAGACCACTATCGCAGCGACCCCAGCGTGCCCGGTTATGCCTTCTATCCGGTGGTGGCCGATCCTGAAGCCTATGAAGTGAATCGTCTGCAACTGACCAATACCAGCATCACCAATACCACCATCACACTGGGTCGGCAGCGCATCACGCTGGACGATCAACGTTTCGTCGGCAATGTGGGCTGGCGCATGAACGAACAAACCTTCGATGCACTGCGCGTGGTGCCCAAGTTCCTCAACAACAACCTCACCGTCGATGTGACCTATGCCAATCGCGCCAATCGCATCTATGGACCGGACTCGCCACAGGGCGCTTACAAAGGCGACATCATCCTGGGCAATGTCGCGTATCAATTTCGCGTCGGCAAGCTGACCGGCTTCGCCTACTTCTTGGATTTCGACCCGATCACCGACTTCGTGACCGGCGCCGGTTTGAATGCCACGCAAAAAGCCGGACTGAATCCGGCACGTGGCTCCAGTGAAACGCTGGGCGCACGCTTTGCCGGCACCTACAACATCAGCAAGATTAAATTGGCCTACTCGGCTTCATGGGCCAACCAGAAGGACTATGGCAGCTACAAGACTTCGCGACCGGTGGGCCAGCAGGACTTCAGCAACGATTACTACGCTGCCGAAGTGATCGGCACCTATCGTCAGTATTCGTTGGGCGCGGGTGTGGAAAATCTCGAAGGCGACGGTGTGCAGGGCTTCCAAACACCGCTGGCTACGCTGCACAAATTCCAAGGCTGGGTGGATAAGTTCTTAAGCACGCCTGCCAAGGGAATTAACGATCAGTACTTGACCGCCGGTATCACCACCAAGGGCATCAAGCCCTTCGAAACCGTGTCGCTCAGCGTCATGCAACATAAGTACAAGAGCACCATGGACAGTCTGGACTTGGGCGAAGAGTTCAATATCCAGCTATCCGCCAAGTATTCGCGCGTGACCGGCACATTGAAGTATGGCGACTATCACATCGGCACACCGTTGCAGTTGGTGGCCAATACCGGTAGCGGCGCCACACTGGTAAACAATGCCTTCAGCACGCTGGCCGATACCAAGAAGTTCTGGGCACAGTTGGATTTCGTGTGGTGATGAGCAGGCCGCAAGGATGCAGCCGCTTTGATGAGTGAGTTCTGATGCCAATTTTGATGAGTCTGTGGTGATTGAGTCGGGTATGCTGCGCAGCATTCATTCTCACGCTGTGCCGCATGCCCGACTCCTCTTTTCGCATCCTGATCATCGATCAGAACGTCACGCGCGCCGCGATTCTCGAGGATGGCCTGCGCGAGGCGGGGCATGCCGACGTGATCGTGGTGCGCGACATGCAGAATCTGCTCAAGCGCATTGTCGATTCCGCACCGGACGTGATTTTCATCGATCTGGAAAATCCCAATCGCGATGTCCTGGAACAGATGTTCCAGGTGTCGCGTGTGGTGCAACGTCCCATTGCCATGTTCGTCGACAAGTCGGATGCCGGCATGACCGAACAGGCGGTGCTGGCCGGCGTCAGCGCCTATGTGGTCGATGGCCTGAAAAAGGAACGCATCAATTCCATCCTGGAACTGACCATCAGCCGCTTCAAGGCTTTCAATCAATTGCGCGTCGAACTGGACCGCACCAAGCAGCAACTGGAAGAACGCAAGCTGGTGGATCGCGCCAAGGGCATTCTCATGAAGCAACGCAACATGAATGAAGAAGATGCCTATGCTTTAATGCGCAAGACTGCAATGAACGAAAACCTGAAACTCTCGGATGTGGCACAGAGCATCATCACCGCCGCAAAGTTGTTGAAATAATGACCCCGAACAATCTCATTATCGGCTTCGTGCCCCTGCTGGATTGCGCCACGCTGGTGGCGGCAGTAAACAAGGGCTTCACCGCCGCCGAGGGATTGGAAATCACGTTGGTGCGTGAAACCTCCTGGGCGAATATTCGCGACCGCATCATGGTCGGTCACTTCGATGCAGCGCAGATGCTCGGTCCCATGACGGTGGCTTCATCGCTGGGCATCGGTCATCTCACCTTTCCCATGATTGCGCCGATTGCGCTGGGTCTGGGCGGCAATGCCATCACCGTCAGCAACTCACTATGGCAGTCCATGCAGGACCAGGGCGCACAGTTAGGCGCCGGTCCGACACAACAGGGCAAAGCCTTGCAACAAGTGGTGGCGCAACGCGCGCGCGACCAACAACCGCCACTGAACCTGGGCATGGTGTATCCATTCTCCTGCCACAACTACGAACTGCGTTATTGGCTGGCAGCCAGCGGCATCGATCCGGATCGCGATGTGAATTTGGTGGTGATTCCACCGCCGCTGTTGGTGGCCGCATTGCGTGAAGGCCAGGTGGATGGCTTCTGCGTCGGTGAACCCTGGAACAGCCTGGCGGTGGAAGCCGGTGTCGGCACCATCGTAACTTCGGGTCATGCCATCTGGCGCTTGAGCCCGGAAAAAGTGCTGGGCTGTCGCAGCGATTGGGCCGATCGTCATCCAGAACAATTGGCGGGTTTGATTCGCGCCATCTACAAGGCAGCGCAGTGGTGCGAACAACCCGACAATCATGCCGAACTGGCCTTGTTACTGGCGCAACCACGCTACGTGGGCGCGCCCACCGAAATATTGCGACGCACACTGGGCTGCAAGTTACGGCTGAGCAGCGACAGCGAGCCGGTACATATTCCAGAGTTCTTCGTACCCAGCCGACACACCGCCACCTTCCCCTGGGCCAGTCATGCGCTGTGGTTCTACACCCAGATGGTGCGCTGGCAGCAGACGCCATTCTCGGTCGCCAATATGGCGGTGGCTCGTGCGACTTATCGTCCGGATCTGTATCGTAATGCCTTGAAGAAGCTGGGCGTCGCCACACCGATGACCGATTTCAAAACCGAACTCAGCACCGAGAACAGCTTTGCGCTCACCGCCAGCAACGATGCGCTGAGTTTTACTGCAGAAGGCTTCTTCGACGGCAAGGCGTTCGAACCCACTGCGGTCGAGGAATACATCCAGACCTTCAAGACCTGACTAGAACGCAGCTCAACATTGGCATGGGAGTATGCGGGCTAAACAACCGTCATTCCCGCGAAGGCGGGAATCTAGTGAAAATAGTGTCTTACTGGATGCCCGCCTGCGCGGGCATGACGAACTTGCGTAATTTTGAGATGAGCTCCACTTAGCCAATGTTCGAATAGAAAGGAAACATGTTGCGCTCACTGCAATTGTTGTTGCCAGCGTTGTTGCCGTCGTGGCGCTTCTTCGACTACATCGCGCCCTCGCCGCGCATTCAATTCGCCTTGCTGAATGAACGCGGACAACCACTTGGCGAATGGCGGGAATTCCGACCGCGACCGGCGCAACTGCCTTTCACCACCCTGTGGTCGCGTTTGCTGTGGAATCCACGCTGGAACGAATCGCTGTTTCTGATGAGTTGCGCCGAACGCATTCTGGAACAACCTACGGCACATAGCGAACAGCAAATCTTGGAACGCCTGCTGGAAGATTACCGACGGGATTTGATACCGGCGACTACCGGCGCCAAGCAGCTGCAGTTTCGTCTGCTGCTGATCGAACGTCAGGGCACACAGTTGCAGCAACAAATCGTATTTGAGTCGCAGCCGACCATGCTGCCCACCCGCTGATTCATGAATCTCGATAGCGCACTACATTGGATGGAGTTGCTGGCTGGCTGGGCCCTGCTGCAACAAAGCTTGGAGCATTGTCGCGCACAAGCCGCGCTGCGCTGGCTATTTGTGCCGCGTCTGCTGCTGGCAGCCTTGCTGATACTGCAGATCCAAACTCAATGGGTCATACCGGCATTGCTATTGCTCGGTCTCATCATGCTGCATCGTTTCGCCGGACCGTATAACGGCGGCAGCGATCGCATGACACTGTTGGTACTGATCTGCCTGTGCGCCGCGCGACTGGCGCCGCCACGCTGGCAGGAAATTGCACTGGGTTATCTGGCTCTGCAGGTGGTGTTGTCGTACTTCATTGCCGGCTGGGTGAAGCTGCGCAATCCGGAATGGCGCAATGGCCGGGCGTTGCGCGATGTCTTCGAGTTTTCCGCGTATCCAGTCAGCGATGGCTTGCGCAGGTGGGCCGACCAGCCACAACTTCTATACCTCGTGTCGTGGGCGGTGATGGTATTTGAATTGCTGTTTCCGCTGGCGTTAAGCAGCCACACCGCACTGCTCATCGCACTAGGTATTGCCGCCAGCTTTCATCTGGCCAATGCCTTGCTGTTCGGCCTCAACCGCTTCTTCTGGATATGGATTGCCACCTATCCCTGCCTGATCTGGTTTCAGCAGCGGATCATGGGGTGATCCATCATCGGCGTCCATGCCGTCTGTTATACGGGCGTGACCATATTGACTATATGGTCGCTCCCGTCTTATAAATATGCCCACAACATCTTAAGCCTCGTCATTGCAACGAGGCATTCGATACCTCAATCACCGCACCCGAGCGCTTGCTGCTGTAATCGGTGAGCGTACCGGTGAACTTCACGCGCTGGCCTTTCTTGATCGCCGCGGCCTTCTCCACATCGGTGGAGGTCACCACGATGTTATAGCCCTTGTACAAGGGTCGCGATTTATCAGCCAGATACAGCTTCACCATGGAACGCTTGCCGCCCTGCACATCGTAAGCTTCGCCCGACCAGCTCACCGATTGATCGCGGACGCTCTTCCAATATTCGGTGACATGCAGCTTGGTGTTCTTCTGCAGATCGAGATTGTCGATCACGGCGCTGAAAGACAGGCTTTGTGCTGCCAAGGCCATGCCGGCGGTCAAAGTTGCAGCAAGCAGCAACGACACGAGTTTTTTCATGGTCCTGGCTCTCCGGCGGTTGAATGGCCGGAGTATAGCCGCTCGAGCTGCAATCGCGCCGCCCTGCTATGCAATTCGCAGCAAGCGATCCAGGGACCAGCGCCCGCCGCCCTTGGCGACCAGCGGCAGCAAAATAGCCACCCAGCTCAAATGCGTCGGCCAGGCATCGGGGTAGACGAAGATCTCGATAACCAATGTCATACCGAACAGCCCCAACGCGGCGTAGCGGGTGAGCAAACCCAACACCAACAGAATGGGCAACAAATGTTCCGCATAGGTGGCAGCATGCGCGGCCACATATGGCGACAACAGCGGCAATTTATATTCGGTTTCGAACAAGGAATAGGCCGAGTCGGTAATGGTTAGCAGCCCCTCAACCTTGGTGCGACCCGATAGAAAAAATACGGCGGCAATACCGAGACGCGCCACCAGCAGCAACAAGGCATCCGGCAATAGGCGCTGTAATAACGTCGCAACACCTTCCATGGCGGAGGCATGCGCAGCTCGGGAAACGGACATCGTAGTGTTCATAGGGTTATGCCTCCATTTTGTCTGCATCTTCATTCCAGGGCACGAATGCGCCGGCACTCAGCAACATAGCCAACAGCGAGCCGACATCCACGCCATTGTCCTGGCTCAACAACTCAGCAGCTATTGCACCAAGCGTCGCGCCGGATTGAATACGCGATAAGAACTCATAGCCAGCTAACGACAAGGGCGTTATCTGCACGGCGCCATGCGGACGAGTAATCAATACCGCTTCCACTACATCAGCCACTTCCATTTCCACAGCAGGATCCGCCTGCGTGCGATTGCTCTGCCAGATGCTCACCGCGGAGTGTGGGTAACGCAGGAAGCGTACTGCGGGATGCAATTGCAGAGATAACTCGCTCAACTTATCCGGCGTCAGTTCAGCCAGTTGCTGCGCCTGCAATGCCGGTGCATCCATGGCGAAATGCACCTCGGTCCAGCAACGATCCAGGTGCGCCACCCACGGCAGGTAAGGAAACTCTCGCATGACTGCCAACTGCTGCAGAAAGTGGGGATAGCCGGCACCATACAGCGCCAGCGATGGTTGATCGGGCAGATGCTTGTGGGCATAGCGTACAGCCGTGGCATCGAACCACTCATCACCTGTCAGTCGTACCACAGCGGGAAAATTGGCGCGCAACGCATCCACCAGCCCCTTCATTACGGTGTTCTGATAGACCGCAATGCCGGCGCCGAACCGAACAAACGTCGCCGTCTCCGGCTCCAGCAGCGCATGAGAGAAATCGTGTTGGAACTCACGCAACGCGGACATGGCGTAGCTCCTTACCGGCTGTATTTAAAATGGCTGCATCGAGAATGCCTGCCGCACTCTGTCGCTCAGCGAGCAACTCGGCAAACTCAGGCAGATTATCGTCGCGCTCGATCAACGTCGGCCTTGGTCCGATGCGGGCAATCAGGGTTTCGTACAACGACCACACCGCAGCGCTGATCGGCGCAGCATGAGTATCGATCAGCAACTGTCCCGCCGTGTTCTCATCCGCAGCGTGACCGGCCAGATGAATCTCACCGATGGCCTGCACGGGCAATCCATGTAGATACTGCCGTACATCGGTACCTAGATTGTGAGCGCTGATATAAGCGTTATTGACATCCAGCAACAACCCGCAGCCGGTGCGACGTACCAACTCAGCGAGAAACTCAGCTTCGCTGTATTCGTGTTCAAGCCGCACATACAAGGAAGGATTTTCGATCAGGATGCGTCGCTGCAGAACATTCTGGGTGATATCGATGTTGCGCGCGATGCAGAGCAGCGCTTCCTGCGTACGCGGAAATGGCAACAAATCAGGCAGGTAGCTGCCGGTGGTGACCGACCATGCCAGATGCTCCGACACCAGCACCGCCTGCGTGCGCCGCACCACCGCAGCCAGACGCTGCAGATGTGCCGCATCGGGTTTTTCGAATGAAGCCAGCGATAAGCCCACGCCATGCACCGATACGGGATGCCGTTCGCATATCGCATCGAGCATGGCCAGACGCGGCCCACCGGCAATCATGTAATTTTCGGGATGAATCTCATACCACATGCCTGCCGCATCGCAGCCATGCGCGGCCTCGAAGTATTCGGGCTTGAAGCTGAGACCGGCGGTGAGTGGCAGTTGTAAATTCATAACATCCATCTATGCGGCGATCGGTCTTAACTGACGGCTAAAGAAGGACCGGACATGTCTGTTGCCGCAACCATTTTTAAATCTTTACTAGCGTCATGCCCGCGTAGGCGGGCATCCAGTAAGGTAACTTATTCAACTGGATTCCCGCTTTCGCGGGAATGACGAGTCAGTATTTTTGGCCTTGGTAACCCAAGCTCACCGGGATTACATCGCCTTCTCAGTCAGCGAACCCATACCCTTGGGAGTCTTGATGGTGACGCAGGTGCCCTTGGGTACGTTCTTCCAGGCATTGCCTTGATAGTCGACCTTGGCAGTGGCTGCACAGGTAGTGCCCGCGCCCGCCTTGCAGTCGTTCTTACCGGCCAGCGCCACGCCGTAGCATTTCTCCATGGCTTGTTTATCCATGGCGGGTTTCGCTGCGTCTTTGTCGGCAGCCAGGGCCACGCCGGCGCTCAGTGCAGAAAGAGCAATCGAGGCCAGCATCAGGTTTGCAGTCTTCATGGGTATTCTCCGTAAATGGGTGATTCAGTAGTCACATTTGAAGCGCTTGGCAGCGGCTTGCATGGATCAAGTTCGCAAGCCGCGTGCATTCGGTTACAGTGCGCGCCAGAATTTTTTAAATATTTTTTCGCCACCCTGTAACCGGAACCCCTGGTCGTTCGAATACGAATATGAGCCGGTCCGTACCCGCCTCCGCCTTTCTGCAGGACGCCGAAGCCCAGCTTCGCGAACTGATGCTGCGCGGCTTGCAGGGCGACGCGCAGGCACACGGTCAGTTGCTGACACATCTGGCGCAACTACTGCGCCAGTTCTATCGGCGGCGACTCTCTTACGACCATGCCGATGTGGAGGATCTGGTGCAGGAAACCTTGCTCGCCATACATACGCGCCGCTCCACCTACGATCGCGAGCAGATGTTTACGTCCTGGGCGTACGCCGTGGCGCGTTACAAGCTCATCGATCATTTGCGCCGCCAGCGCATACGCATAACCATCAACATCGATGACTGCGATGAATTGTTCGGCATGGAATCCACCGCTGCCGAAGATGCCAGCCGTGACGTAGGCGACCTGCTCGCCGAATTGCCGGTGGCACAACGTACCGCCATCGAACTCACCCGCATTGAAGGACTATCCGTGGAAGAAGCCGCCGAACGCAGCGGTCAGTCCGTGTCCGGTATCAAGGTGGGCGTACATCGCGGACTGAAAAAATTGAGCGCCTTGCTGGGCGTTGACACTCGACACTAACCATGCAAACCGACGATCTTATTGTTTCGCTAACCGCCAATCTCAAGGCTGCGCCGCGCGATCCGGTTGCGCAATTGCTGACCTGGGGCAGCATTGTCGGCTTTGGTTTCTGCCTGCTGATGCTGTCGGTGGCTTATGGCTTTCGTGACGATCTCGCGACTGCATTTTTCAGCTGGCCATTCTGGATGAAGTGGACCTATGCCATCAGCCTGGGATTGATTGCCTATATTTTATGCGAGCGCATGGCGCGTCCCGGCGGCAAGCTGGGTTTATTGGCATTGCTGCCGCTGGTGCCGGTATTGCTACTGACCCTGTTGTCCATTCGCACCCAACTGCAACTACCCCAAATCGCGCGCATGGATACCTGGTTAGGGCACTCTGCGGCATTCTGTCCCTTCAACATAGGCCTGCTTTCGTTACCGGTATTCGCAGTGCTATGTCGCGCCTTGCGTCGCGCTGCTCCCACCCGGCTGCGCTTGGCCGCCTGCACTGCCGGCCTGTTATCCGGCGCGATTGCCGCATTCGTCTATGGCCTGTTCTGCACGGAAAGCAGTGTGTCGTTCGTGACCACCTGGTACACGCTGGGCATGTTGCTGCCGGCAGGCGTGGGCGCGCTATTCGGCAATACGCTGCTGCGCTGGCATTGACACAGGCAATTGGCGCAGTACGTAACACAGCAGTAGAAATGCAGCACAGGCGCCTGCCGCCACGAGGTCTTCATACCAGACCGGCGAGGCAATCAGCACAAAACCGCGATCCTTGATCAGCGCCGAAAAACTGGACACGCAGAACGGCATCATGAACAGCCGTGCGGTGGTCCAAAAATCACGCCTGCCATTGCCCGACACACTGAGAATCAAGGCAAAACCGATGATGGCGCTGATGCCGAGAGAAGTAATCCAGATGCGCGGCGTGGGATCGAAGTGAAAACTCGCCATGACCAGGTACCACAACAGGTAGCACCACAACACCGTTTTCGCAGTGGACAGTTGGCGCAGATAGGCAAGCAAATGGTGCATGAGAAGCTGCCGGCAAGCCTGTAAGTACAAGCAGCCTCATATCATGCAAGGCATGCGCCAACAGTCGCGCTTGCCTACCAGGTCATTCCACCGGTTCGATGGCCTTGAATGCAGTACGTGCCTGCATGATCTCCGGCGTATGCCGTTCCGCCCACTGGATCACATTGATGATTTGCTCGTGGAAGGATTCGCCCAGCGGCGTCAGGGAATACTCCACATGCGGCGGCACGGCGGGCAGGATGCGCCGCGCCACAAAGCCGTCTTCTTCCAGCACCCGTAGAGTACGCGTCAGCATGCGTTGCGAAATACCGGTCTCGCCGCCTTCATGCGAGAAAGTCGAGGCCAGCCGCTGCAGCGTGGAATAGCGCATCGTTCCGGCATGCAGAAACAACACCACCAGGCTGCTCCACTTATCACCGATCAGCGCGCAGGTTTTGCGCACCGGCGCATCGCGATGCTTGTCTTCGGTGGGACTTCTATCCAACAAGCTACGACAGAAACCCTTCATATGCGCCACTTGTGATGGCGGAAAATCGCGCTCGACTATTTTTTCCAGCGCCTGCAATGTTGTCTCGCTCACGAATCTCCCCTATTAGATCGCGAGGCTGTCGCCCAGCGCGCATCATAGCGCTGCATTCAACTAATAGGCCAAGAGCTTTTGATTTAGAAAGTAGGCTGGGATGCAATCCCAGCATCTAATAGCAATCAAGATGCTGGGTTTTCGCTTCGCTACAACGCCAGCCTACATAGGTAATCAATCACGCCCGTCTAAACGTAACGACCAATACATCACGATAAGCTGGCCGAGTTACATCCAACGGACTCACCGGCGTGACGCCGTGATACACACGACTGTCATCGACAAAGGCCGCATCGCAGGGCTCGGCCAGCGTGAAGCTGCCCAGCAGTTGCCGTTGCGCATCGTGAATGGTGGTCATGCCTTCAACGATGTTCTCGCGCGCTACCAACATCACCAACACCCAATCAACGCCGTCGCGATGCAGGCCCTCCGGTGTGGGCTTGCCCTGTGCATCAGCCTGCGCCTCGATGCGAAATTGATGGCATTCGACATGCCAGGCCGGCGGACGATCGACAACCGGCACCAGCTCATCGAACAGGCGATGACAGCTGCGCAGAATCGCCAGCAATATCGGATGCGCAGCGATGCGATCGTTGAAAGACTGAAACCAGCGCTCGATGCCGCCATTCAAGGTGTTGTAGTCGGTACTTTGATAGTGCGGCTGGCGCGGCTTGCGGATGATGGCCTGCGCCGTCACCGCAAAGGCTTCAAAACGACGGCGGCGATAACGTCCGCCATCGGCCATGTACGTGTCCATGCCCAGATCGTTCCAACCGGCGGCAAACTCCGACCAATGCGACATGACATCGGCGGGCAGCAGCGCTGTAAAGGTAGACGCTGGTGCAAAGGCAAAGCCCTGTTGCCGCAAGGCTTGAGCAATGTTTTGATGAGAGAGTTGAACAGATTGATTCATAGTTTGAGTGGCAGTCGACAATAAACAATGGACACTGAACTGCATCGAAGTAACAGCCTACACTGCACTGTCGCACCGCACAAAAAACGTGCGAGCGTGATGTAGTACTGCGCTGTTTGAGCACAACAAAAGAGCTTTATTAGCGCCAATACGCAGAAAACCCCAGCTAAGTTACTGATTCGCAATAGACATCCCTGCTGGCACAGCCATTGCATTGATAGATGCAACAGAGTTCGCATCCCCCCGCAACTCTGGTGAGGTCTCTCCTTCTGGCGAGGGACCTCCTTGGCAACGCCGCCGAATGTCAGTTGAGCACTCCGGGCTTTTCTGATCTTCGCGCGGCGTTTTTTTTGGTCGGAAGGTTTCGAGGCTAGCAATGAACGGTCGCGCCACTCGCATACAGCTGTTGAACTTCACCACGATTCCGATGCGAGCGTTTCATCTGGCATGGATGGCGTTCTTCGTCTGCTTCTTCGCCTGGTTTGCCGTCGCACCGTTGATGCCCATCATTCGTAACGATCTGGGCCTGACGAAAGATCAACTGGCCAACATCAACATCGCTGCAGTGATGGTGACCATCCTGGTGCGACTGCTGGTCGGTCCGCTGTGCGACAAGTTCGGCGCTCGTCTCACTTATACGTGGATGCTGGCGCTGGGCGCGATACCGGTGATGGGCATTGCCTTCACGCATAGCTACGAAGCCTTTCTGTTCTTTCGTCTGTGCATCGGTGCCATCGGCGCCTCGTTCGTCATCACGCAGCTACATACCTCGACGATGTTTGCTCCGAACGTAGTGGGCACGGCCAATGCCACGGTTGCGGGTTGGGGTAATGCCGGCGGTGGCGCCACGCAGGCGCTGATGCCGTTGATCGTTGCGGCCATCACCAGCTTCGGTGTCGAGCAGGCCATGGGTTGGCGCATCGCCATGTTCGTGCCGGGCGTGATGATGTTGATCATGGCGGTGTTCTACTACCGCAATGCCAAGGACACACCGCGCGGCAATCTCAAAGACTTGCCGCATCACGACGACGCGAAGGGTTTGAGCGGCTGGCAGAGCTTCATGCTGGCAGCGCGCGACTATCGCGTGTGGATGTTGTTCGTCACCTACGGCGCCTGCTTCGGCGTGGAACTGACCATTCACAACATGGCCTCGGTCTACTTCGTCGATCAATTCCAGCTCGATGTGAAGACTGCCGGTTTGTATGTGGGCTGCTTCGGTCTGTTGGCCTTGTTCGCACGCGCATTGGGCGGCCTGGTCTCCGACAAGCTGGCACATAGCAAGGGTCTGGATGGCCGCACCACCTGGTTGTTCTTGCTGATTCTGCTTGAAGGTATTGGCCTGACCCTGTTCGCCAAGTCCGGCAGCGCCTCGGCCGCCTTCGTCACCATGATTGTGTTTGGTTTGTTCACGCACATGGCCTGCGGTGCGACTTACAGCTTGACGCCTTTCATCAACAACAAGGCCAAGGGCGGCGTATCCGGAATTATCGGTGCCGGCGGCAATGTCGGCGCAGTCGCGGCAGGCTTCCTGATGAAGGGCAGCGTCACTACACAGGATGGCTTGTTCACACTGGGCTTGTTGGTCACCGCCAGCGCGGTATGCGCCATCGCCGTGCGCTTCACTGCCACCCACAAGGCCGCCGAACGCGAAGCCTATGCCCTGGCCCTGCAACACAAGCAGCAAGCCGAAGTCATGAACGCCGCGTCCGAAGCCGCCTGATTACAAGAGAATTCTCATGAGCACACAGAAAATTGTAGTGATCGGCAATGGCATGGTGGGCCATCGCTATCTGGAATCGCTGGTGGCCACGCCGGAATATCAGCGCGGTCTATATGAAGTGACCGTGCTGTGCGAAGAACCGCGCCCCGCTTACGACCGCGTGCAGTTGTCCGGTTACTTCTCCGGCAAGACTGCCGAAGATCTGTCGCTGGTGAAAGAAGGCTTCTTCGAGAATCACAGCATCGCGCTGCACTTGAATGCCAAGGCCGAGCACATCAATCTTGCCAACAAGTTGGTGAAGTCATCGCAAGGTCATGAACTGAATTACGACAAGCTGGTGCTGGCCACGGGTTCCTATCCCTTCGTGCCGCCGGTGCCCGGCTACAACCGCGAACACTGTCTTGTTTATCGCACCATTGAAGATCTGGAAGCCATTACTGCGGCTGGTAAAGTCAGCAAGTCCGGTGTTGTCATCGGCGGCGGCCTGCTCGGTCTTGAAGCAGCAAAAGCCTTGAAGGATCTCGGCGTGGAAACGCATGTAGTTGAATTCGCCTCGCGCCTGATGGCGGTGCAGCTGGACGATGCCGGCGGCATGATCCTGCGCAAGAAGATCGAAGAACTGGGCGTGAAAGTACACACCGGCAAGAACACTAAAGAAATCGTTGACGGTGCTAATGGCCGCCACAAGATGGTGTTCGCCGACGGCAGTGTGCTGGAAACCGACATGATCGTGTTCTCTGCCGGTATTCGCCCGCAGGATGCGCTGGCCAAGGCCACTGGCTTGGAGATCGGTCCACGCGGCGGCATCGTAGTGAACAACCAATGCCAGACCTCGCATGCCGATGTGTACGCCATCGGCGAATGCGCGCTGTGGAGCGGCAAGATTTTCGGATTGGTCGCGCCCGGCTATCAAATGGCGCAGACCGCCATCAATCACATGATCGGTAAAGATGCCGCCTTCACCGGCGCCGACATGAGCACCAAGTTGAAACTCATGGGCGTGGATGTGGCTTCGCTGGGCGATGCACTGTGCCTGGCGCCCGGCTCGCGGGCTTATTCCTTCGTCGATGAACGCAAGCAGATCTACAAGAAGCTGGTGGTGAGCGAAGACGGCAAGTATCTGCTGGGCGGCATTCTGGTCGGCGATGCGGCCGACTATGGCAACTGGTTGCAGATGATGCTCAATGCCATGGAGCTACCGGAACATCCGGAAGAACTCATCCTGCCTGCCATCGAAGGCAGCGGTAAGAAGCCTGCTGCACTGGGTGTGGCGGCACTGCCCAACTCCGCACAAATCTGTTCATGCAACAACGTCAGCAAGGGCGACCTGTGCGCCGCCATCGAATGCTGGTAACACTTCACTGGGCGCATTGAAGAAGTGCACCAAGGCCGGCACTTCATGCGGCGGCTGCACTACGCTGGTGGGTCAAATTCTTAAAGCAGAACTGGAAAGCCGTGGCGTTACCGTCGCTAACCACATCTGCGAACACTTCAAGTACTCGCGCCAGGAATTGTTCCACCTGGTCAAAGTAGGTCAGATCAAGACCTTCGATGAACTGGTGAAGAAGCATGGTCGTGGTCATGGCTGCGATATCTGCAAACCGGCAGTGGGCTCCATCATGGCCTCGGTGTACAACGAGTTCGTGCTGCGTAAGGACCGCGCCATGTTGCAGGACACCAATGACTACTACATGGCCAACATGCAGAAGAACGGCACGTACTCGGTGGTGCCGCGCATTGCCGGCGGTGAACTCACACCGCGTCAACTGATCATCATTGGCGAAGTGGCCGAAAAGTATGGCCTGTACACCAAGATCACCGGCGGCCAGCGCATCGATCTGTTCGGCGCGCAGGTGCACGAACTGCCGCTGATCTGGAAGGAACTCACCGATGCCGGTTTCGAATCCGGTCATGCCTACGGCAAATCGCTGCGCACCGTGAAATCCTGCGTGGGTTCCACCTGGTGTCGTTATGGCGTGCAAGATTCAGTGGGCCTGGCGATTCAATTGGAGAATCGTTACAAGGGTCTGCGTTCGCCGCACAAGATCAAGTTCGCCGTGTCCGGCTGCACCCGCGAATGCGCCGAAGCCCAGAGCAAGGACATCGGCGTGATCGCCACCGAAAGAGGCTGGAACCTTTATGTATGCGGCAACGGCGGCATGAAGCCGCGCCACGCCGATCTGTTTGCCAGCGATCTGGATAAGGAAACACTGATCAAGTACATCGACCGCGTGCTGATGTTCTATGTGCGTACCGCCGATCGTCTGCAGCGCACCTCCACCTGGATGGAAAACATGGAAGGCGGCCTGGACTATCTCAAGTCGGTGGTCATCGACGACAAACTGAGCATCAACGCCGATCTGGAAGCAGACATGGCGCTGGTAGTCGGCACCTACGAAGACGAATGGAAGAAAGCCATCAACGACCCGGAAACCCTCAAGCGCTTCCGTCACTTCGTCAACAGCGATGAAAAAGACAATCGCGTGATGTTCGTGCAGGAGCGTGGCCAGATTCGTCCGGCCAATAGCGATGAATTGGCAGAGCGTTTGAATCAGAAAATGAAGGCGGCGGTGTAATCATGGCGAGCGATGTGAAAAGTTTGTGGCACCGCGTTTGCGCCTTCGATGACATCACGCCCAATACCGGCGTGTGCGCACTGATCGAAGGTAAACAGATCGCAGTCTTTCGTTTCGACGATATGGCGTTCGCAGTGGACAACTACGATCCAGCCTCGGAAGCCAATGTGATTTCGCGTGGCCTGGTGGGTGATTTGAATGGTGAGCTGGTGGTGGCCTCGCCCATCTACAAGCATCACTACAACCTGCTCACTGGTCGTTGCCAGGAAGATCCGGACAACTCGATCTCCGCCTATCCGGTGCGTGTGCAGGATGGTTTTGTCTGGGTGCAGGCCACGGCGCTGCGCAAGGGCGGTCGTCGCAAGCTGGTGGTGGTGGGCAATGGCATGGCCGGCATGCGCACTGTCGAAGAACTGTTGCAGATGGCGCCCGGCGTGTACGACATCACCGTGATCGGCGCCGAGCCGCATGGCAACTACAATCGCATACTGTTGTCGCCCGTTCTGTCCGGCGAAAAGAAAGCCGAAGACATCATGATCAACCCCATCGAGTGGTATGCCGAGAAAGGCATTCACCTGCATGCAGGCGATGAAGCGGTGAAGATCGACCGCACCAAGCGCATGGTGATCACTGCTTCCGGCGCCGAGTTCGCTTACGACCGTTTGCTGCTGGCCACCGGCTCCAATCCCATCATCCTGCCGGTGCCGGGTAAGGAACTGCAGGGCGTGATCAGCTTCCGCGATCTGGGCGATGTCGATGCGATGCTGTCTGCATCGAAGCAGTACAAGCACGCCGTCATCATCGGCGGCGGCCTGCTGGGTCTGGAAGCGGCCTATGGTCTGAAGCGGCGCGGCATGGAAGTGACCGTGGTGCACCTGCTCGACAACTTGATGGAGCGCCAGCTCGACAAAGTGGCCGGCGACATGTTGAAGACCTCGCTGGAATCACGTGGGCTGCACTTCAAGATGCCGGCCAAGACGGTGGAGTTGATCGGCACCGAGCGCGTCACCGGCATTCGTTTCGAAGACGGTGAACAACTCAATGCCGACCTGGTGGTGATGGCCGCCGGCATTCGTCCCAACATCAAGCTGGCGCAATCGGCCAACCTGCGTTGCGAACGCGGCGTGGTGGTCAACGACAGCATGCAGACCTACGACCCCAGCATCTATTCGGTGGGCGAATGCGTGCAGCATCGCGGCATGACTTATGGCTTGGTGGCGCCGCTGTGGGAACAGGCGCGCATCTGCGCACTGCACCTGGCCGAGTCCGGCGTGGCTTACTACCGCGGTTCGATTCTATCGACGCAATTGAAGGTCACCGGCATCGACCTGTACTCGGCCGGCGATTTCATCGGCGGCGCCAACAGCGAAGCCCTGGTGATGAAGGACGTGAAGCGTGGCATCTACAAGCGTATCGTCATCGAAGGCACGCAGGTGAAAGGCTGCGTGCTGTACGGCGACACCAAGGATGGCCCGTGGTACTTCGAGCTGATGACCGAGGGCCGCGACATCGGCAACATTCGCGACCGCCTGTTGTTCGGTGAATCGTTTGCGGATGCGGAGTCGGCGGCTTGAGGTTTTCGCGTAGGTTGGGCTGAGTCTTCGAAGCCCAACTTGCAACATTTGGCATTAATTGTTGGGCTTCGTGGACTCAGCCCAACCTACGTTTAGAGCTTCATGTCCCCTGACACTATCAAAACCACCTGCCCCTATTGCGGCGTCGGCTGCGGCGTAAAGATCGCGCTGGGCAAACAGGGTCCCACTGTCAGCGGTGACATGGAACATCCTGCTAATTACGGCCGGCTGTGCTCCAAGGGTTCAGCACTGGGCGAAACACTTGGTCTCGCTGATCGACTGCTGACCCCGCGCATGCGCGGTGCCGAAGGCAACTGGAACGATGTCAGCTGGAACACTGCGCTGAATCGCGTTGCCAGTGGCTTTCGCAAGATCATCGACGAACACGGTCCCGATGCCGTGGCCCTGTATGTCTCGGGGCAATTGCTCACCGAGGACTACTACATCGCCAACAAACTGATGAAGGGCTTCATCGGCTCGGCGAACATCGACACCAACTCGCGTCTGTGCATGTCCTCGGCCGTAGCCGGCTACAAACGCGCCTTCGGCGAAGATGTGGTACCGGTCAACTACGATGACTTCGATCACGCCGATTTGATCGTGCTGGTGGGTTCGAACACCGCGTGGTGTCATCCCATCGTGTTCCAGCGCATCGTCAAGGCCAAGGAGCAACGGCCCGACTTGAAGATCGTGGTGATCGATCCGCGTCGCACGGCTACTTGCGAGAACGCCGATCTGCACCTGCCCATCAAGGCCGGCAGCGACGTGTGGCTGTTCAATGGCCTGCTCAGCTTCCTGCATCAGCATGGCGTGGAAGATGTCGACTATATCCAGCAACACACCAAGGGCTTGGAAAAAGCCATGGTCGTGGCCGATAACACGGCCGGTTCGGTATCTTCGGTGGCCAAGGCCTGCGGCATTACCCAGGGCACGCTGGAAGAGTTCTATCGCCTGTTCGCACGCAATGAACGTGTGATCACGCTGTACTCACAAGGCGTGAATCAATCTTCGCAGGGCACGGACAAGTGCAATGCCATTATCAACTGCCATCTGCTGACGGGCCGCATCGGCAAGCCTGGCATGGGCCCCTTCTCCATCACCGGCCAACCCAATGCCATGGGTGGCCGTGAAGTCGGCGGCCTGGCCAATATGCTGGCCGCGCACATGGATCTGGATAACGCCGGACATCGTCGCATCGTGCAAAGCTACTGGGATAGTCCGCACATTGCGGATAAGCCCGGCCTGAAAGCGGTGGATCTGTTCAAAGCCATTCAAGCCGGCAAGGTGAAAGCCGTATGGGTGATGGCCACCAATCCCGTGGTCAGCCTGCCCGACGCCAACAAGGTGCGCGCCGCATTGGAGAAATGCGAACTGGTGGTGTCATCGGATGTGGTGATCAACACCGACACCAACAATTGCGCACATGTGCTGTTACCGGCTGCGGCGTGGGGCGAGAAGGACGGCACCGTCACCAACTCGGAGCGCCGCATTTCACGGCAACGCGCCTTCCTGCCGCTGCCCGGCGAAGTGAAGCCCGATTGGTGGATCATGTGCGAGGTTGCCAAGCGCATGGGCTACACCCAGGGTTTCAACTTCAACTCCTCGCATGAAGTGTTTCTGGAACATGCGGGTCTGTCCGCTGCGGAAAACAATGGCGAACGTGTGTTCAACATCCGTGGCCTCAGCACGCTGAATCGCGCTGAATACGATGCGTTGCAACCCGTGCAATGGCCGGTGCTGCAAGCCGGCGTGGGCACGGCACGTGTGTATGACGCCGGCAAGTTCTCCTTCGGCGATCACAAGGCACGCTTTGTCCCCACCAAGCCGGTGTTCCCGAAACACGCCACCAATGAAGAGTATCCACTGGTGCTCAACACCGGCCGTATTCGCGATCAATGGCACACCATGACGCGCACCGGCAAGGCCGCACGTTTGAACAATCACATTCCCGAACCCTATGTGGACATGCATCCGCAGGATGCTCTGTTGTACGGTGTGCGTGAAAACGAATTGGTGCGGGTTACCTCGCGCTGGGGCTCGATGGTGGCGCGTCTGAAGTTCAGCGGTGAAATGCAACGCCGCATGATCTTCGTGCCGATTCACTGGAATGGCGCGTTCTCCTCCGATGCACGCGTGGGCGCAGTAGTGAATCCGGTGGTGGACCCCATCTCCGGCGAACCCGAACTCAAACACACACCAGTGCGTGTGGAATCCTTCATTGTCAGCTGGCAGGGCTTCTTACTGTCACGCCAGAACATCATCACCAAGGACGCCATCTGGTGGACACAAGCGCAAGGCGAACAATTCATTCGCCATGAAATCGCCGGACGCCGCGCCTATGCCGACTGGTCGCCCTGGGCACGCAAACTGCTGGGCGCCGAACATGCCGATGCCGATTTCCTCGAATACTACGACGTCGGCACGCGCATCTATCGCGCCGCCTATCTCATCGATAACCGCATCGAAGCCTGCGTGTATGTTTCGCCGCGTCCCGACCTGCCCTCGCGTTCCTGGCTAGCCAGCCTGTTTATCAAGAACAAGGTCAATGATGCAGATCGTGCCGGACTATTGGCAGGACGATCCGTCGATCCCGCCGCCGACGCCGGCCCCACCGTGTGTTCCTGCTTCGGCGTCGGCCGCAACACCATCTGTGCAGCGATCAAGAAACATGGCTTGAACACGCCGCAGCAGATAGGTCAGCAACTTAAGGCCGGGACCAACTGTGGGTCGTGTATTCCGGAATTGAAAACTATTTTGCTGGAACAGAAGGCGCAGGGAGCGGCCTGACCTCAGGTTCCCTCTCCTGTTGAACGGGAGAGGACCAGGGAGAGGGCGTCTCAAGGCTATCCAGGAGTAGCCGTCACTTGCATGGCAATGGATTTCATATTATCTAGCGTGAGCAATACACGTAGCCATCACAGGGAAACATCATGACGAATATGGCCACCCAGGAAATCAAAGCCTTCGTTCCAGCGAAAGACTTTGAACTATCGAAGCGCTTCTACGTAGATCTGGGATTTGAACTCGAATTGCTCTCGGACGATTTGGCGTACCTACGTGCAGGCAAATCCAGCTTCCTGCTGCAACGCTTCTACGTGAAACAGCATGCAGAAAATTTCATGATGCACATGTTGGTCGAAGATGTGGAATCCTGGTGGCAACAGGTTTGCGCTAAAGATATCGGTAATAAGTATGGTGTACGTGTTCTGCCACCGGCAGACCGGCCGTGGGGTATTCGCGATTTCTGCGTGGATGATCCAACCAGTGTACTTTGGCGTATTGGTCAGGTTATCGAGAATTGCGCATAAGCCGATTCTTTGCAGGGTGGACTGAAAAGGTCAACCTACGCGCCTTCAGAACATAGGACGAGTTCCACTTCTAACAATCAACCCAACGCACAGGCTCAGTGAGATAAAAATGGAGAAATCAGATACAGCATCATCAATCACCTCCGCTAAGGAGTCCTCAGGCCAACCAGCAAAAACAACAAATCTCGCAACGGCTGGCTCGTCTAAGCTAGCGACAAGTGCAGCCATGTCGTCCTCCTCGTTAGATACAAAGATTTCACTACCAGCCACATCGTCTGTAGCGTCTTATAGGACTGCAAACACTCTATCGGCATCCAATTCTGAGCATATTTCAGCCGACGCTCTAACAAATGGCTTCTCAACACTTATCGGCGCCTTGCTTGGAGCAATGGTGGCTTATTATCTTCAACGACATCACCAAAAAAATTGGATGAAAAAGTCGATCAAATGGCCGCCCACAAGCTTATGTTTGCGCTCATTCAACAGCTAAATACAATTGTATTGATTCAGCGAGACTTTATATTTAAAGAGTTAAATAATCCCGCAAGATTTCTTTCTATACAGCCATCACCACAATTTGATCTGAAAAAAAGCGTACTAGAGTCTTCTGATCTTACCTTTCTGCTTCACACCAGAGAGAGCCGATCTATAGCCTATGAATTCTACGTGGCACAAGAAAGCTATATCGCCGCCTTACACCAATGGAACCTCCGCTCTAACGTGCATTTAGAGAAGGTTCAACCAGCACTTGCTTCGGCTGGAATCAATACCGGCATGCTGATTTCTGAAAGTGACCTTCACAACGCACTCGGCACCTTTGTTCATGGATCAATAATAAGCGCGACAGATAACTGCATTTCCATACTTCGTCATGCCTTTCAGCAGTTGATGCAAGTTAAAGCAAAGGCGAGACCGTATGTTGTAAAAAGATTCAGATCTAACGATTTCACTGATTTTGATTTCCAAAATACTTATGGACTAGATGACAAAAAATAGCGCGGAGATAGAGAATCCAGCACGGCAGCGCGGCATTTTTTGGATGAAATCCCAGCGTTCTGAAGCATTGATGCTGGGTTTGCGCTAACGCTTCAACCCAGCCTACTGACTAGAATAAGTAGCACTGTAAATCACTTATAGAAAACTGCCCTGCGGCCTCCGCCCACCGTGTCGAAACATTTTTGTTTCCCGCCTGCAATCGCTTGTGTAACACTGCTTCAAAGTTACACACCATGATCACACTCAACCTGTTTCATATCCCGGTATGGCGGCATGCTTGGCGCAAACTCGCGCTGATGGCATCTCTCCTATTGGTCACGATGATTGCAGGCAGCGTGGAACAACGCGCCACCACCAATCAAGAAAATCTTGATCACGAATTCCAGTTCGTTCGTCTGATCTTCACTACGCACCCGCAATATGGCAGCCGACGCTGGCAGGAGAGCTGGACAACGGATGCGCCGGAAGCGGAACAACATCTGTTAGGCGGCATTAATCGACTCACGCTGATCAATACCGGCACCGAGGGCAAGAACCTCAGCATGATGGATGACAGGATATTCAACTACCCTTTCATTTACGCAGTGGATGTCGGTCACTGGTATCTAAGTGACGTCGAAGCCCAGCGGATGCGTGAGCATCTACTGCGCGGCGGCTTTCTGATGGTGGACGATTTTCACGGCACCCAGGAGTGGCAGATATTCATTGAATCCATGCAGCGGGTGTTTCCGGACCGCACCATTGTCGACGTCGAAGACAGCGATCCGATTTTCCATGTGCTGTACGACATCACGGAACGGCCGGACATTCCCAACATCAATGGCGCCATCAGCGGCAACTATGTGGAAAAAGATGGCATCACACCTTACTGGCGCGGCATCTATGACGACGATGGCCGGCTGATGGTGATGATCAACTTCAACGTGGACCTGGGCGATGCCTGGGAGCATGCCGACAATCCTTTGTATCCGGTGCTGTTCACCACCACCGCTTATAACTTCTGCATCAACTACCTGACTTATGCGATGACGCATTGAAGAGCGCTCTCGGCGCCTTGTAGGTCGGGTTTCAACCCGACTCCAGCATCCGTTGTCGGAGTCGGGTTAAAACCCGACCTACAGAAAAAGATGCACAGCAACCGCGCTTACTTCGCACTAGCCAATTTGTCGGCCGGCTGTCTCTGGCACTTGCCTTGTTTCTCCAGCCAGTAAACCGTATTGCCCACCACTACCACGCTGCCCGAGATCACCACGGAAGCAGCCGATATCAAACCGATCCCTGCCAACTGGCCGATGCATTCAGTGGTTTCAGCGCAGGGCGTCATGCCACCACCAGACTGGTTGGTACGCAACTCCACATGCTTGGTAACGATCTGGCAATCTTCATCGAAATGTTCAACCACCTGCGTGGTGACGACGCAGCCCGTGAGCAGGGCAGCAGTGAACAAAACGGTCACGCGCAACAAAGACATGCTTACTCCTACATCCATATCAATCAAATCCTATCAATACGCCTCATCAATCGTTCAGAGCATTCCAGGCTTTGCACCGGCGGGCAAGCAAGAGATCTGTCGATAGCCTCAGGAATCATTCGATGGCCAGGCATTCTACTGACCAGACAAACTTCTCTCACCCACATGACGAACTCGAATAAACCACTGCGCAAACAACAACTCAAACAACGCTAGGGTATTGCCTGAAATTCAACCCAAAGATCTATCTGGGGACTGATTTACCCGCGCCGTCGTAGCAGTATGTTGCACGAAATATTTCACCGCCTCGGCAGGTTGGCTTCGGTGACATCCACTCGCCTCAATCTCGACGACTGCCCGGACTCGATGTATGCGCAGGAACTGCGTCGCGGTCTGCGTGGTCTGCGCTTTGCGCCCAATCTGGAAGACCAATTCGTCAGCTGGCACCTGCAGAACGGTCGCTTTCGTATTCGCATCTGGTGGTATACGGCCATCGTATTGGTACCGCTGTTCTCGCTGCTGCGCATCAATGACATCCCACCTTGGGGACTGGAAAGCTGGTTTCGCGTTGTGTTCATGCTATTGCTGGTTTACTCGGTGTCGCTGACTTACAGCCCGCAATTCGAAACGAAGTACCGCCATCAGAGTCCCTGGTTGATTCCAGTGGGCAGTGTTGCCGCCATCATCTTGAGCACCGCCGCGCTGCTGCGTGGCGACGATGCGCGACTGGTCGCGGTGGCGGCCACCATGATGTGTGTGTTCCTGATTTCCGGCGCGCTGTTTCGCACCGCCGTGGTGTCCTGCGTATTGATGCTGCTGACCTACTCGGTAATGGTGTTGTCGGCCGCTGTTCCCGCTCATTTCGTCTGGCCATCAATCGGCTGGCTGAGCGTCGTGACCATCATCGGCATCGCCTTCGGCTGGGATAAGGAACGATTGCAGCGTCATCACTTTCTTGAAACGGGCCTGATCAACGAACTGGCTGAGCGCGATGGCCTGACGCAGGTGAAGAATCGCCGTGCCTACGATCGGCAACTGGAGCGGGTCTGGCAGCAGGCCATTCGCGACCGCCGCAGTGTCGCCGTCATGCTCATCGATGTGGATCACTTCAAGCACTACAACGACCACTACGGCCATCAAGCCGGCGACGACACCCTACGCAAGGTGGCACGCACTATTGAAGAATTCGCACGCCGCCCACTGGACCTGGCCGCACGATACGGCGGTGAAGAATTTTCGATGATTCTGTATGACATCGCACCGGATGCAGCACTCAAGCTGGCTGAGCAATTACGCGCCACCATAGAGAAGCAGGCCATTGAACATCTTGGCTCGCCTGATGGCACAGCGCTCACCATCAGTATTGGCATCGCCCTGGTGCAACCCGCTTCGGGGCGCAGTGCCAAGACCGTGGTGCAACTGGCCGACGAAGCGCTATACGCCGCCAAGCAAGCCGGACGCAATCGTGTTGAGTTGAACAACAGCGACTATGGCGCCGCGATCACCGGCGCCTTCAACTCGCCGCGTATCAAGCAAAATAAACTTTGATGCGATTTTCTTAGCCAAGACAACTCATCGCCGCCAGTAACCGCGATGAAAGTGCCAGCCCGGACCCACCGGCTCCCAGCGTTCCGGCACCCAATGATAGCCGCGGCGTTCGCGCACCCAGTGGCCCGTCACCCATACATATTGATGGCCGCGCCAACGCCAGTAGCCGGGCGCCCAGATATAACCCACGCGGGGTCCGGGTACGACTTCGACTCGAGGGGCGGGCGGCGCAACGCGAATGTCTACGCTAACGGCGGCCTGTGCGCCGTTGATTACACCCGCACCGCTCACAGCCAGCATCACACTCAAGATCAACGCTTTGACTTTCATGCTCGTCTCCCGACTCTCATTACACAATGGCGCCGGATTGCCTCTGTCTGCACACGGCCAGCGCCTTTGCGGTGAAGAACGTTTTGGTGGAGCGCGCGTTGACCCCTGAATTGTCGGACAACGACTTGAATCGCTGTGGCCGCGACGCTGACACGGCGATTGCTATAAAATGCCGACCACTGCGCGCCGGATCGATTTAACAAATATCGGCCGCTTTCCACACCCGACACAGGACTTCCATGAGTGCCCAAATTTCTGCCCAGACCCAGGCCGATAGCCGTGACAAGAGCCGCGACGATTCTCTGGTCACCTTGCAGGCGCACATCCTGGAACAGCAGTCGCGCTTTCCCGAAGCCAGCGGCACCTTGAGCTGGGTGCTGTCGGCACTATCGATCTCGGCCAAGATCATTGCCAACAGCGTGCGCCGCGCGCGTCTCGACGATGTGCTGGGCAGTGTGGGCAATGAGAATGTGCAGGGCGAGCAGCAGCAGAAGCTGGATGTGATCGCCAATGAAGTGTTGCTGCGCACGCTGGGCAAGCGTGAAGGCGTGGCGGTGGTGGCCTCCGAAGAAAATGAAGAGCCGGTACTGATTCGCGAAGTCGGTGAAGGTAAGTACTGCGTGCTGTTCGATCCGCTGGATGGTTCTTCGAATCTCGATGTGTGCGGTGGCGTAGGCACCATCTTCAGCATTCTGCGTTACGACAATCCAAAACATTCTGAGAACGGTTGGCTGCAAGCCGGCGCCAAGCAAGTAGCCGCTGGCTATGTGCTGTATGGCTCTTCAACTGTTTTGGTGATGACCATCGGCATGGGCGTGGACATGTTCGTGCTCGATCCCGCCATCGGCGCCTTCGTGCGCGTGGCCGAGCAATTGCAAGTGCCCAAGGCCAACAAGAGCTATTCCTTGAATGAAGGCAATCGCCTCACCTTCCCCACCGGCTACAACAAGTATCTCGACTGGGCACAGGCCAATGGTTATTCCAGCCGCTATGTGGGCGCGATGGTGGCCGATGTACATCGCATCCTGCTCAAAGGTGGCGTGTTCATGTATCCGCCCACCAAGAAGGCGCCTAACGGCAAGCTGCGTCTGATGTACGAAGCCAATCCCATGGCCTTCCTCATCGAGCAAGCCGGCGGCAAGGCCATGGCCACACCATCGCAACGTATTCTCGATGTTGAGCCGACCGCGATTCATCAACGCGTGCCGGTGGTGCTGGGTAGCGCCGATGAAGTCGATCACGTGCTGGCGCAGTTGACTGCGCATGCCTGAGCAAGACACAGGTTCGTCCAGCCAGGCGGGTGCAACGCCCGCTTTAGAAAACCCTATATTCATCACACTGGTTATCGCCGCGGCGTTTTTCATGGAGCTGTTCGACAGCACCGTGATCGTCACGGCGTTGCCGACCATGGCACACGACTTCAACACCAGTATCGTTGCGCTGAGTCTGGGCTTGACGGCTTACATGCTCTCCACTGCGGTGCTGTTGCCGGCCAGCGGCTGGATCGCAGATCGCTATGGCACACGCACGGTATTCTGTACCGCCACCGCCATCTTCGTGCTCAGCTCAATATGGTGCGGCCTGTCACGAGGCGTGAATGAGTTTGTACTGGCGCGCTGTGTGCAAGGCATTGGCGCAGCCTTGATGTCACCGGTGGGAAGATTGGTGGTACTGCGCGCCACCCCCAAGGAACAGCTGGTGCGCGTCATGAATCTGATGGTGGTGCCGGCCTTGATCGGCCCGGTGTTAGGCCCCTCGGTGGGCGGCTTGATCACCACCTATGCATCGTGGCGTTGGTGCTTCTTCATCAATGTGCCCATCGGCTTGACCATTCTGTACCTGGTTTACCGGCACAGCCCCAATCTGCGTAGCGAAGACCATCACGACTTCGACTATCGTGGCTTCGCACTGAACGCACTGTGTCTGAGCGGCTTGATCTATGGCATGAACCAGCTTGCCGAACAGTGGCCGGGCAATCCCTTAAGTCTTTCGTTGATTGCACTAGGCGTAGTACTGGCATGGTTTGCAGTGCGGCATGCAAACCATGCAACGCAACCCTTGGTCAGCCTGCGCGCGCTGGACATTCACAGTTTCAAGGTATCGGTGCTCACCGGCGGCGGCGTATTCCGCTTGGCCATGGCCGGACCGATCTTTCTCATGCCCTTGATGTTTCAAGTGGGCCTGGGGATGAGCGCCTTTCTATCGGGCATGATGATCCTCACGCATACCGGCGGCGATCTGCTCACCAAGATATTCACGCAACGCTTCTTGAATTGGGCGGGTTTCAGACGGGCGTTTATCAGCACCACGGTGGTGTTCGTCAGTTCTCTGGCACTGTGTGCCTGCTTCACTACCGCAACTTCGTACTGGTGGATCGGCCTGGTGCTATTCATTGCCGGCAGCGCACGTTCGCTGCAGATGAGTGCACAGAACTCGCTGCAATTTGCCGATGTGACTTACGAGCAGATGACCGATGCCTCGACACTGGCCGGCATCATCCAGCAGGTGCAACGCGCCATGGGCGTGACCCTGGGCGCCATTGTGCTGAACTTTGCCGTGTCGCTGCGTGGCGATATCACCCATACGCTCACTCAATTCGACTTCCAGGTGGGCTTCGCGGTAATGAGTGTGCTGGGCCTGGCTTCGATGCTGTGGTTCCTGCCGTTGCCGAAGACAATGGGTGCGCACTTGTTGGGGGATAAGAAGAAATAGAATTTATTTGCTGCGCGATTGAGAGTTACTCGCCAGATCGGAATGCCCCCACCCTAACCCTCCCCCGCAAGCGGAGGAGGGGATCAGATTCCCTCCCCTGTTCGACGGGGGAGGGTTAGGGTGGGCACTCCTAAAGTGGAACATTCCCACCAATCAACAACACCAACTCACCCTTCTTCCATAACCCGCTGCCGAATAATCCGCACACAATCAATATCCGCCTCACGATACGCAGACTTGATGAACCCATCGTACATCGCCTCCTGTGCCGCATCGTCGAGCCTATTGCGATTCATCTGATAGATAAAACGTAGTTGCAGCAGCTCGGCCATCGGTTCTTCGATATCAATGCTCAACGTACTAGCGCCGCAATCCTGAGTCGCTTCGGTTTCAATCACCATGCGCTGCATGGGTTCCAGTCGCACTCGATCGCGCACCTTGAAAGAACCAAAATCCAGTTCGCGCGCCAGCGACAACTCACCACGCGCCACAATACGTACGCTTTCGAGCTGTGTCATGAACACGGCAGGCTGTTCGGCGCGCAACAACAAACCCTGCCAGAGCTGCGCGCGAGTGAGTGGTTCAATCAGGGGATTCAGCGGATCGTTCACCTGGACCAGGTGTTCGAATCTCATGGCTGCGCTGCTTCGCCTTCGCCCGATATTTTACTATCGGCCAACTCGCCCATCACGGTGACCAGCGGCTTCATGAAGAACGAATCTTCGGGCATGCAGTTGGCCATCACGCCATGCTGGGCCAGGGCATCGCGTACCACCGGACCGACGGCGGCTACTTGTACGCGTGCAAACGCGGCTTTAAGCGACTGCAATTCACCCACTGCAAACAGGCGATTGATCTGCGCCATGCTGGTGAAGGCAATGATGTCAACTGCGCCATCGGCCATGCGTGCGATCAAGTCACGTACCTGCGCATCGTCCACCGCATCGGCATAGATATAAGGAGCAACGATCAACGGCTGCACACCCGCACTGCGTAGATAATCGATCAGCGGCAGATTGGGTTCCGCCCCGTACAACTGCACGCCCACGGTATGACCACGCAGATCGATACCGCGCAGCGTTTCAATTACGCCGGCCGTGGTGGGCGCTGCCGCGCTGAAAGTGGGTTGCAGACCCAACTCGCGCAGCACACGCGCCGGCTTCGGGCCACGGGTGATGGTGCGCACCTCGGCAAGGCGCTGCAAAAACGCGGGCTTCCACTCCGGGCGATGTTGATCGAGGCAGGACAGTAAGCGACGCAGCCCTTCGCCGGTTAGTAAAATGAGTTCGCTACAGTTTCCCGCGTTGAATTTTTCCAACCAGGCCAATACCGGCTGTGGATCGGGTGCATCCTTGATGGCGACCAATGGGCGACGCAGCACCGTGGCGCCGCGTCGTTCCAGCAGGCCGCAGAACACGTCCAGCTGCCGCGCTTCGGGCACGGCCACTACTTTGCCCTTTAGGGCGGAATCAATGAGGGTTGGTTCGAGCATAGGGTAAAGCTAAGTCTTGCAAGGGCGGTGATCAAGCTTAATTGCAGGCATCAGCACAAGCGCTGCATTCTCATGCTTAAATTGCGCCATCAATTTCATGGAGACCCACCATGCGCCGCCTATTCACCCTGTACCTGCTGCTGCTCAGCGGCAGTGCATTTGCCGTGGACCTATCCAGCATCACCAACACCGACGCCACTACTGCTCTACGCACGGCGCTCACGCAGGGTGCGGGCAAGGCAGTATCCACACTGGCGCAACAAGATGGCTTCTTCGGCAATCCGGAAGTAAAAATTCCGCTGCCGCAAAGCCTGCAGAAAGTCGACAAGACACTACGCAAGTACGGCATGGGCTTCATGGCCGACAACTTGATACTGACCATGAATCGCGCTGCCGAAGCGGCTGTACCCGAGGCGAAAACGCTGCTGGTAGATGCGGTCAAATCCATGTCGCTGACCGATGCCAAAGCCATTCTTACCGGCGGCCAGGACTCGGCCACGAAATACTTTCGCAGCAAGACCGAGACCGCACTCGCCACCAAGTTCAAACCCATCATCATGCAGGCCACCGCCAAGACCGGCGCAGTGCAAAGCTACAACCAACTGGCGGGACGGGCCGCGCAGTTCGGATTGCTGGATGCCAAGTCAGCCAACATTGACGATTACGTGACCACGCAGGCATTGGATGGCCTGTACAAGATGATCGCCAAGGAGGAATTGGCGATTCGCGCCGATCCGGTTGGTCAGGGCAGCAAGCTGTTGCAGAAGGTGTTTGGCGCGGTAGCAAAGTAATCTCTGCAGAAGAGATACGAACCGGGCAACAAGGAATGAACGAACCCATACTTCTGGTATACGACAAGCAATGTCCGGCCTGCGATTATTATTGTTCGCTGGCACGCATCCGCGACGATGTCGGTGAACTGCAATTGATCAATGCGCGCGATGGTGGCGCCATCATGGAGGAGATCACTGCTGCCGGACTCGATATCGATCAGGGCATGGTGCTTAAAGTGGGCACGCGACTTTACTATGGATCGGACGCCATCCATGCGCTGTCGCTGATGAGCACCCGAACCGGTTTTTTCAATAGATTGACCTACTGGTCATTCCGGTCACGTGCTTTGTCACGCATTAGCTACCCTGTACTCAAAGCCATGCGCAATCTGCTTTTGAAATTTCTGGGAATAACCAAGATCAATAACCTCAACAAATCAAACAACGACAGGTTCTGATCGACAGTAGCTTGCAGACCAATTGGGTAGTTGGCTTTGTTTCACAAGTTAATGTGCTATCAATAAAGATAAAGGCAAATCTTGCGATTCGCCCTGGACCAGCACCCTCTCCCTGCCCTCTCCCGTAAACGGGAGAGGGAAAGAGTAAGCGCATTAACGCTGAACAGATGCACCCAACTCAGTCGAGCCCGAACCGTTAGCCTCGACCTTGCCATTCGACTTCTTCACACTGGCACTATTGTTAGTGGCAGTACCCGCAGCGGTGGCCGTCTTGCCTTTTTGCAGGACCGAATCAGTCGCGGTGCTCTGCTGCAAGCTGGCTCCGGAGCGATCAGCGCTTACTGCGCCGCTTTGATTGACGGTCTGCGCAGCCGAAGCATTGGGCAGCGTCACCGACTTGCTGGCGTCGACATTACCCGCCGCCATGGCGCCACTCGCTGCAGCATTGGCAGCAGCATTGCCGGCAGCAGCGCCGCTGGCCTTGGCAGACTGAGCGGCGGTATTCGCAGCAGCGGCGGTGTTTTTAGCCGCATTCACCGAAGTCGTCGCGGTAGCATTTGCTGCGTTTCTGGCCTGCTCGGCAGTAGCAGTCGTAGAGTTCTTCGCACTTACCGCTGCATCATTTACAGTGCTTTGGGCGGTGTTCTTAGCACTATTGACCTTGTCTTCTGCGGCACCCTTGGCACTGTCTGCAGTTGCCTTGGTTTTTTCCGCAGCACGTTCGGCACGGGCCTTGGCGCGTGCACTGGTATCGTTAACGCTGTCGACCGCACCGCGGCCATCCACACCTAGCGATCCGCCGAGGCTGCCATTGGCTGCGCCCCCCAGGGAGCGATTGCCTCCGACAACACCACCACCAACGGCGCCACCTACTGCGCCATTGGCCGCACCACCCACTCCACCCAGCTGTGCATTAGCCACCGAGGCCACGCCCAACGCCGCAATCAAAATCGAGCCCGCGAACAGATGTTGAGTCTTCATGTTAATGCTCCTCCAAATGGCCACAGTCTTTCTGCAACCTTTGTGAGTAATACGAAGCGTGTTACTTGTTTCTTCCCCAAACCTGAAAAATATTTTTCGGAAAAGGCCGGGAGCTTTTTTATTAGCAATCAGCAATGCAGTTCAGCGGCGTTGAACAATTGCGCAAGTCAGTCGAGGCCTACAATGCTGCGCTTATGTTGACTGGATCCCCGCCTGCGCGGGGATGACAAGTGAAAATTAGACGAGTGAAGTTATATGAATAAATTTTCTAATGCACAGCCGTTACGACTTGATCCGATTTCGTTGGCAACCCGGCTAACGTCACACGCAACGACTCGCCCACCACACCATTGCCATAGGTTTTATCGACACCGCGCGAACCCGCATCCTGTGCGCTGGCAACTAATATGTTGATCGCCTGCAGCGCGGCAGCAGGTTGCGGCGTTTTGATGGAATGCGCCAGCAACCCTGCTACTAACGGTGCGGCAAATGAGGTACCACGCACATTCGCATACACATCATCCAGCACTGCCGCCGCCATATCGGCGCCGGGCGCAGCAAAGTCCACTTGCTTGCCACGTCCCGCTTCAACCAGCACGCGATCATGTGCATCTACTGCAGTAACTCCTACCACACCGGGATAAGCAGCAGGATAAAGCGGTGCAGCTGCGGGACCGTCATTGCCTACCGCAGCCACCACCACATGGCCGCGTGCGATCAAGTTGTTCATGAGTTGTTTTAACAAGGCATTGTCCGGCCCCACCAAACTGATGTTGATCACCGGGACTTGCTGCTGCACCAACCACGATAACGCCGCAGCAATGCGCACCATCGAACCACCCACAGGCTGGCCACAGTACACATCCGCGGCATAGAGCGTCGCACCCGGCGCAGCACCGCTGAAATGCTCGCTATTTCCCACCAGCAGCGATGCCACCGCAGTGCCATGGGCACTGGGCTTAGCAGGATCGCAACCCCAAGAGATGAGTTTGCTGCCGTGAAAAACCGGATGCGTGCTTGCCACACCGCCATCGATCAAGCCAACACGGATACCGGGATCGACAGGCTGAGCTGCAACCGCTGTTGAACTTGTAGATTTGTTTGCTGCCGGACTATTGGCAGCACTTTGCAAGTAGACATGGTTGTAGTCGTAGCTGCCACTGCTATCCAAAGCACGCAAGCGTCGCAAAGCGCGACGTATCGACATGCCGGCAGGTGCTTGCAGCGTCACCATACGAATGCCGAGGTCATCCATGCCTTGCTCCTGCGACACGATGAAACCCGCCGCGACGATTGCCTGCAAAGCCTGCGGCGTGGGCGATAGCGCAATCAATTGACCACGCAGCACCGGCATGCCATTTGGATCGGCCTCCAATGTATCGGGATTGGCCCGCAGCAGCTCTCGCACCCGTGCCGCTCGCAACAGACGTTGTCCCTGGGTATCAACTTCAGTGGTGGCGTCGTTAATCACCGCATCCAATCGTCTGACAGTGTTATTCACTGCAGAAGTGGGTAGCTGTGGCAACTGCACGCCACCAGGCAGGGCAGTTCCCGGAGTGGTAGGCAATGTGGGCAGCGTCGGTACCGCCAGCTGTGCCTGGGCCGAACCCGCCACCAGCAGGGCCATGACCCAGGCAAAGGAGCAGATGCGGTTTATTAATCGCTGCGCTCGCCATATAGAGTGAATAGACCTGTTCATGCTGACAATACGTGGCAGGAGGCGGTTTTATTCCAGAGCCATTTTTATTACAGAGTAATTGCTAAACAGAATGCTAGCATTAGCCTGATTGCCGCTCTGTTCTGTCGGTCACACCCCACAGCGGCGATCGTTGCCGTCCGATAAAAAATTTCAAAGTCCTTGGAATAAATCCTTCATCTACTTCGTATAACCAGCAGAGACATGAGCGAAGCCTTCGAGCGCCTGCGAATCGAGTTGATCGAGCTGCTGCCCCGGTTACGGCGCTTTGCCCGCAACCTGACGCATCACCCCGATGATGCCGATGACGTGGTGCAAATTGCACTGGAGCGAGCGTTGGCGCGCCATGAACAATGGGACACCGATGCGCGTCTGGACAGCTGGATGTTTGGCATCATCCGCAATGCATGGATCGATGAGGTGCGCAGCCGGCAACGACGTGGACCGCATCTGGACGTAACCGAAATGCACGACATCACCGACCAACAAGCCGATACGCAGTCAGTCGCATTATCAGTGCAAACTGCCATGAATCGGCTGCCGGAAGAACAACGCACCGCCATCAGTTTGGTGTTGGTGGAAGGTCTTTCTTACAAGGAAGCGGCACAGGTGATGGCGGTGCCCATCGGTACGCTCACCAGTCGATTGGCCCGCGGGCGTGAAACGCTACAGAGCTTATTGGGAGGCACGCCATGAACGACGCAATGAATCCCAACACTCAAATCGACGATGAACTGCTGATGTCCTATGCCGATGGCGAGTTGGATGCAGAACAACAAGCAGTGGTGGAACAGGCCTTGCGTCAAGACGTCTCCCTGGCCGCCCGCGTCGCTCAACATCGTGCCTTGCGTACCCAGCTGCAGGACAGCTTTGCCGATGTGCTATCCGAACCAACACCCGAACGCTTCTTGAAGACATTGCAATCACCCGCCGCCACGGATTCTGCCCGCATCATCGATCTCACGCAGATGCGGCAACGTAAAACCGCCGAGCGGACTCATTGGGACATGCGTCACTGGGGCGCCATGGCGGCGTCCTTACTGGTGGGCACTCTGATCGGTTTTTATGCCTTGAATTCCGGCACTGGCAGCCTGATCGGTAATCATGATGGCGCCGTCATTGCGCAGGGAGAGCTGGCGCGCAGTCTAACTACGCAACTCGCCAGCAGTAACAACAACGATCAGGCCATTAACATGGGCATCAGTTTCCGCAATCATGCCGGCGAATATTGCCGCAGCTTTATTGTGCGCGGAGGTAAGTCATTGCAAGGATTAGCCTGTCGCCAACAAGGCAACTGGCAATTACGTTTACTAACCGAATCCACCGTCACAAGTAACGGTGAGTTTCGCCAAGCCGCATCGGAAACATCAGATACCGTACTGGCGCTGATCAATGCACAGGTGGAGGGCGAACCACTGGATAGCGAGGCCGAAGCTGCAGCACAACGTGCCGGTTGGCGGTGAGGCAGGGAACGCGACCGATGCTAATGGATTGGCGACAGTTCCCGTAGGTCAGGTTTCATACCCGACCTACAGAGGGCGGCGTCAATCAATGCCAATGCCTACATATTGAATACCCAACTTACTTGGCTTTACCGGTGAAATCCTGATCTACATAAGCGCCCGCATCCGGCACCTTGACCACCACCATGCTATGTTCAGAGCCCTGATGGCAGGCATTGCATTGATTGGTCAATAGGCGATAAGCGGCTGTATAAGCCTTGGCATCTTGGCTCTTGATAGCGGCGCTCATATCATCGAGCGGCTTTTGCATGAACGCATTCAGCACCAGCGGCATATCCAACGTGCGATATACTGGAACAGTCCGTCCGACACGCGCAAAGGCATTGCGAAGTTCGTCTAGCTCATAGGCAGCATAAGTCCAGTTCTGTTCCTTGCCTGCCAGCCACAACTTGATATGACGCGGCTGCACACCGATGTTCATTAGATCGCTCAAACTGGGTTGATATGGCACGGCAACAGCGGTCGATGCCGTTTGCGCGGTTACCAACCACGGCGTGATTGCAATGATTAAAGCTGCACAAAATCTTACGGAGCGGCTGTTCATAGCGGGTACTCAGACATGTTATTGCGTGCCTGAGGATAGTGACGAGAATCGGCCGGGCAAGTTAATTGTAATTAAGAAGCCGTCATCAACTGCAGCGGCGCGCCCTTCTCATCCAGCGTATGCATGATGATTGGACGACGCCAGACTCGATGCATGTACTCTAGTACCTTCTCACCACGCTCAACGTCCAGCCCACGGCCATCGGTCTTGGAGTCATGCTGCAACTCCAACGTGCCATCGACACGGATATGCGAGGCCGCGATGGACGGCGCACCGAAATTGTATTTGGGCGCCAACAAGGCTTCGTGCAAGTCGCTCAATTTGGCCTCCTTGACCTCGACGCGACCGTTATTCGAAGCATTGAACTTGAATAGATTCAATTCATCGGCCAGATTTTCATCGAGATAATTGCGTACAAAACTAAAGTCGTCGTCCTGCTGCATGATTTCGCGCGCACCCTCGATGCCCTCGCGCTCAATGATCTTCTCCCACATGGTAAAGCCCAGGTGATAGGGATTGATCGATAGTGCGATGTGCTGCTCGGGGGCATAGGGCCGCACCACATCCGAATGACACTTGATGGCGTCCACATAAGCGGCCTGCGGCATGAAATCCGCTTCACGCAGCAGACGCGCATGCCAGTAGGAGGCCCAACCCTCATTCATGATCTGCGTGGCAAATACCGGATAGAAGTAGAACGACTCTTCGCGCACAGCCAGAAAGATATCGCGCTCCCAACCTTCCAACTCGGGCGCGTACTGAGCAATGAACCACAACAAGTCTTTTTCTGGATGTGGTGGAATGGGCGCACGCTGGCGATGCATGGCCGAACGCTGTGAGGCCAATTCCGGATCCAGTGCAGCAAAACGTTTGGCGAATTCATCGTCGCGATGCAGCGGTTTCGCAGCCAGGTATTCCGGATAGCGATCGCGTCGCAGGCGATGATTGGTATCAATATGCTGCTCAAGCGCCAGCGCCGCATCCAGCACCACTTCGACACGCTCGGCGCCGTACTCTTCGATAGCGCGCGCTATCTGACGGGCGTGATTCGCCGCATGTTCGACAATGTGTTCACTGATCTGCGATTGCGCGCGATGAAACAACAGATTGTTACGCGAGAAATCCGCGTGCCCCAGCACATGCGCCGTTACCAGCACATTCTCGGCCAGGCTATTGTTTTGTGCGAGATAGGCATGACCGGGATTACCCGGAAACACCACTTCGAACAGACGCGAGTTGCCCATCTGATGCTGGATCAACTGATAGATGTAGCGTACGCCGAACGACCAATGCGGCATGCGCACCGGCAGGCCGTACACGGAAATTTCCATCATGAAACTTTGTGGCACGGCTTCGAAGTCGACCGGATTGAAGCTAAGGCCTAAAGAAGTGGCCAGCTTTTCAACTTTCGGCAGGTAATCGCGCCATTCGCTCATTTGTCACTAACTCCTATCTTGTAGGTCGGGTTTAGCTGTCTTCAGCGTTACCCTACATTCCTAAGAAGTCGGGTATAAAACCCGACCTACAAAAAAATCAAACCGTTGCTTGATGCTTGAAGAAATGCCGCACGGCATCCCAGATGTTCTCCAACTGGGCGATGGCAAAGCTACCCACCGGCTTGCCGCGCTCTGCGTACTCGCGGAACAGATAGCCCACTTCGGTTTGCAGGTTTTGTTGCATGCTGGATGACACTTCGAGATAGCCGGTGTAGTTGGCCACATCAGTCAACTCTTGCATCACGTTCTCAGAGGCAGCGCGATCCTCCGAATAGTTATCGCCATCGGAGGCATAGAACAAATAGATGTTGTAGCGTGCCGGGCTGTAGCGTTCGGCAATGATGTCGCGCACTTTGTTGAGACCGGTGGAAGTGACCGTGCCGCCGCTGCCGCTGACTTGAAAAAACTCTTCTTCGCTGAATTCCCAAGCCTCAGTGGTATGCGCTACGAATACCGTATCGAGATGTCGATACTGACGCTTCAAACCCTGCGTGGCCCAGAAGAAGAAGGTCTTGGCCAATTTTCGATCGGCATCGGTCATGCTGCCCGATACATCCATGAGAAAGAACACCACCGCTTGAATAGAGGGCTGCTCGCGTTGATTCAATTGACGGAAGCGCAGATCGTCATCGGTAAAGTTGGGGCCTTCGGTTTGAATGGCACGACGCTTCACCGATTCGCGCAATGAGCGGCGACGATCCAGGCGCGAGCGCGCACCTTTGCGATCCCAGCCTTCGCGCGCCCAGTCAGTCGATTCGGATTTTCCTACACGTGCTTTGAGATTAGGCAGCTCCATTTCATCCCACAGCCAGTCGACAATGTCATCAATCTTGAATTCAAGCGTGAACTCAATGCCGCCGCCATCATTGCCGCCTTTGCCTTTACCGGGTTGTCCGTCTTCCGGCGAACCTGGCGACAACACATCACCAGGTCTGGCCTGGCCCTGGCCTACGCCTTCGCGCTGCTTTTGTTCGTTGAGACGGAAGTGGTAGTGCTCCAACATGCGCACCGGCACTTTGACGGTGCGCGAACCACTGCCCATAACATCTGCGCCAGCCACGATTTCGGGCAGATGTTTACGCACTGCATCCCTGACTTTCTCATTGTGTCGCAACCAATCCCTGGCACCGCGCGAGAACAATTCGTACCAACCATTGATGTTGGCTCTCGACAGCGTGGAATCGTCTTCGCTCACTTCAGCCTCCGAACCAGTTCTAAATTTTAGGCCACCTTGGTTGGTACTACTCCTGGGCCAATAATGTAGTTACGTAGTTCAACGCCTCTTTGGCACTGTGCTCGTCATAGCCGTATTCATTCACCAGCCGCTGCTGCACCGCCGACACTTTCTTGCGCGCCTCATCGTCTGGACGCGAGCTAGAGGTCACCAGGCGCAGCACGTCGCGGCGCTCCTCAAATAGATATTGCTCGATGGCCTCGTGCATGCGGGCATGACTGTTGAGCGTGAATTTGTCGCCCGCCTTGTAGGCCATCATGGCCTTGCGCACCACTTCCTGACGGAAGGAATGCTTGCCGGAATCGGAGACCTTGATCTTCTCTTCCACCTGACGCAGAAAACGTTCGTCGGCAGGGCGAGTTTCATTGGTAATGGGATCGGTTACCTCGCGGTGATCCAGCGAGGCTTCCACCTCATCCAGATACTTCTCCAGCAACTGCTGCGCCTCCTCCTCAAAGGAAGCAAACAGGGCGCGGTGCACGTCTTCCTTCACCCAGCGGTTGTAGAAGTCCTTGCGCGCCAGCACCAGGAAATCGATCCACTGCTTCTTCTGCTTGGCATCCATGCGTGCGTCGTTTTCCACTGAGTCCTTCAACGCCAGCAACAACTCCATGCTGGTCAAGCTGCTGGCATCGGTGCGGGTGATGGCATTGGAAATGGCATTGATAATGAAACGCGGACTGACGCCACCCAAACCTTCATCCGGCGCTTCGGCACGCAGGCGCTGCGCCTCGCTCTCGCCAAAGCCTTCAACACTCTCGCCGGCATAAATCCGAAGTTTCTTGGCCAGATCCAGCCCTTCTTTTTCCGGCTTCTGTAAACGGGTGAGAATAGAAAAGACAGCGGCCAGCTTGAGCACATGCGGATCAAGATGCACATCGCGGAAGGCTGGCGCGCCGGAAACCAGCTTCTGATAGATGCGCGACTCATCTTTATAGGAGAGCGCATAGGGCACCTTGATGATGACCATGCGATCCAGCAGCGCCTCGTTTTCCTTCTCCTGCAGGAATTTGTGGAACTCAGCAAGATTGGTGTGCGCGACGATGGTCTCGTCGAGATAGATCAGCGGAAAGCGTGAGACTTTGACATTCTTTTCCTGAGTCAGGGTCAGCAATAAATACAGGAACTCGCGCTTCACCTTCAATATTTCGATCATCTCCAGCATGCCGCGACTGGCGGCATAGACGGCGCCGGACCATGACCAGGCACGCGGGTCACCCTCATCGCCCACTTCCGCGACCTTGGATAAATCCACTGAGCCCACTAGATCGGCAATATCGGCAGTAGTGGGATCGTGCGGCGCATAAGTACCCACACCGGTACGCATAGCCTCAGACAGAAATACACGTTCCACCGGCACACGCAGGTAGTCGCCCTCGTACTCGCGTTCGAGTTTGTCACGCGCCCAAGGACTTAATTCGCCCGACAACTCGACGCCATAACTATCGCGAAACTCCGAGCGCAAGCTGGCAGGAATCAAATTAAGCGGCGATTCGCGCAACGGCGAACCTTTAATCGCATACACCGCACCTTCATCGGTGCGGCTATATTCTTCAAGGCCTCGCTTGAGCAGAATGGCCATGGTTGATTTGCCGCCGGAAGGCGGGCCTAACAACAGTAATAGGCGCCGACCTACATCGGAACCCGCTGCCGAAGCCTTGAAGTAATCGATAACGCGCGCCAAGGGTTCGTCGATGCCGAACAGTTCGCGTTGAAACAATTCACGCGGTTTAACAGTTTCGTCGGTGCTGGCGCTGTTTTTACCGTACCAGCGCAGCATGTCCCAGATATATTGATGGCTGGTGCGCGCCAGAGGACGGGCGGCTTGCGGCAATACATTGTTGAGAAAGTCACCGAAGGTGCCCTCCCAATGCTTGGCCTTGTGCTGCTTGCCGAAGGCGCTTAGAGACTCAACAAACTTCGACTGACGGCCAGCCGGGTTGTCACCGATGTCGGACTGCATGGACACTCCTCCGTTAACACGAAGCTACCCACCCAAAACCGCCATCTTGTTGCTTTAACCTTCCGTGGAACCCAATCTACCCGATGCTCGAGGAATCGTATTGCCGATCTGCAAGACTTCCCAAGGTTTAACTTAAGCTCGAAGTTAAGTTTGAGACTACTCGGATCTAAAGCCAGTTCCGTGAATCAGTACATGAAAACAACGTGCCAAGCTTGGCTTGATGGTTAACTCAATTATTTTCCGTAACGGAACTACAAGCCAATCGAAGCTTTTGCTCATCGTCGCAAGGCCACAGGCTTGTTTAAATCAGTCTTTCACTGATGCGGATGTGCTCGAAGTGGCGAAATTTGCTGGGTAACAAGCATGCGAGGTGTATGAAACAGCACCACGCTGGCGCTAAAGGCAACCCAGAGCGCATCAATAAGTTGCAAGCGGTCGCGGCCAAGACAGTAAGTGCTCGCCAGACATCCGCAATTAGATACATATAAAAAGGCCGATGGACTTGCATCCACCGGCCTCAGATAGCGCAAGCGCTATGGATCAGAAGTTGGCGCTGAAATTCACACTGAAGGTACGTGGCGCATCCAGCGAGACATAGGTACCACCATAGTTGGTCATGATGGGCTTGTTCTCGATGTTCTTCACGTTACCGCTCACGGTGAACTTACCGTCCGCATTCTGCCAGGTCAGATACGCATTCCATAGAGAATAAGCATCCTGCCACAGTGGGCTGTTATGATTCATCGCAGTCGTAGCATTGGCGTTCGGACCGCCGGCTGACCAATATTCCGACTTGTATGTCATATTGACCTTCGGCGTCAGGGTGCTACCGCCTGCAAAGCGGAAGTTATGCTGATACGTCAGATTGCCGCTCCACTCCGGTGAGTTCTGAGTAGGCAGACCATCATACGCAGCAGCCTGGGCGCGAGCTTTGGCGACCATCGCAGCCGTATTCACTACGCCTAGCGCCGACAGTGCAGACTCGGTGACATAGCTGATGTCTGGAGCCGACTGAGTGGCCTTCAGATATTCAACGCTGACATCAATGCGGTCGGCAGCAGTCGGCAGCCAGGACGTTTCCAGATCCACACCACGCGACGTGTAGTCGTCGACCACCGGGAAGTTGGAAGCAAAGCACAGTACATTCAGATTGCCGCTGACACCAATGGTGCTGCTGCCGGTGCTGCAGTTGCCGTTATTGGTGATGGACTCATCCACTGTCACGGTCAAACCACCCTGCAAAGAACGGTTGTGATAGGTCGAGTCGAACAATTCCACATTGACCTGCACCGAACCGTCGAAGAAGCGGTTCTTCAAACCCAGGGCAATCTGTTCGATCTTCTGTTCCTTGGTGAAGCTATCGACCGCAACACTGCCCGGCTGATAGCCGGTTGAGTAAGTGGCATAGGCCATCGACTCCGGACGCAGATCATATTCAGCACCCACACGGTAGGTAGTAGCGCTCCACTCATGCGAGTTGCTGCGATATGAATAAGCAGAGCTCGGACCAGAAATTGTGCCAAAGACAGCAGAGGTATCCGGAACCGCATCTATGCTCTTCTTATCCTTGCTATAGCGAACGCCACCCAGGACTCGGAATGTGTCCACCACCGGATAAGTGGCATTGCCATAAACGGACAGAGTTTTGGTCGGATTCGACCGTGTGTCAGTCCAGGTATAGCAGTAGTCGTTGCCGGGACAGGCCGTGCCCATATCGTTTGCGCCCGGGAACAGCACCGTCTTGAAAGTCCCGCTGGTGTCGGTGTTGTAGTAGTACGCACCAGCCAACCACTGTAACGTCGTTCCTTGCGAGGCCAACTGCGCATCCAGCTGCTCCGTATGCTGTTTGGAGTCTTCGGCACGGAAGCTTGTGCCACGCGGTGGCTCGGTGGAAAGGAAGTGCGCTTTCTGTACTGAAGGTTTGACAGTCAGAATACCCAGCCCAGTAGTCCAATTGATATCCGCGCTCAGCGTATCGATATTGGTATTGCGGTAGGGGTTATTTGGCCAAGCATCAGCCGGATAGCCATCGTCCCATGGGTTGGAGCGATTCTGATAGGTCACGCCATCGCTAACCACATAGAAAAGGGCCGGGCAACCCATGGTAGTAGCGGTTGACGCACAACCGCCCGCTCTTGCAGTTACCCCACCCATGCCGTCTGAATCACCCAGTGTTGCAGCGCCGGTTGTCCATGGCGCCCAATGACCCGAATACAACAGTACGCCGTCGGAAACGCCGTTACCGCCGATGTTTTGATGATTCACGGTAAACACGGCATCAAGGTCATCGCTGGCGTGCCAACGATATTTCAGGCGTGCATTGGTGAGATCTGAATCGCCTGCACCGCTGCTGATGTAGCCATCGCGCTTATTGCTTGAATAGGCGAAGCGCAACGCCTGACTGTCGCTGAGCGGCACGTTGAGTACGCCTTCGGTATTCAATAGATGGTAGTTACCCACTTCAAGCGAGCCGCTTGCCTGATATTCAAATACCGGCTGGTTGGAAACCAAACTGACCGCGCCGGCCAGCGAGCTGGCGCCCAGAGTTGTGCTCTGCGTACCGCGCATCACTTCTACCTGCGCGACATCGAGTGTGCCACCACGGACGGTTTCAGTGCGGTTCTGGTACACGCCATCGATCAACACAGCCACAGCGCGTTCGCCACCGCCCATGCCGCCGACGTTACCCACGCCGCGCATGTAGAAGTCGGTACCGACCTGGCTACCCTGCGACTGCACGCCGACCACGCCATTCATGATTTCGTCGATACGCTTCTTGCCTTCTTTCTTCAGATCTTCGCCGCTGTACACCTGGATGGAGAGAGCGGTCTTCTGCAGATTGGTTTCGCGCTTTTCAGCCGTCACCACAATTTCTTCCAGCTGCAAGGCATCGGCTTCTGGAGTGGTGCTCTGTGCTGAAGCGGGTGCGATGCCCACAACGGTAACCAACATGCTCAGCGAGCATGCATATAGCTTGTACATTGAAAATTTCCCCTTACGTTTACTTCGACATTTAAAGAGCCGACCGGCCCAACCACGGCCCAGTCGGTCTGCGTCATACCCTTAGCGAAACAACACTTGTGTTTGTGTTGCGTAATAAACACATCTGGGTACGCGCTGGATTCAAACCAAATGGCCGTTATTTACCCCTCGTATAAATTGCTTTTAATACTTACAAGTTATTGTTGTTATTAACTAAGTAGCACAGCAAAAAAACCATCGTCAATTCAATGGACAATCAAAAATAAAGCCACATGAAAGTAACGTTGTATGGACACAACATTGTGATTTAGAAAATCTTTAATGTTTGAAACAATCGTTGTTTGCTTGCCACGGCCGCATATTGGCCGGATCAAACATGCCGCAAGCAATTCCCAGAAACGGGAAAAGATCAGTCTGAATAAAGCGGAGATAAAAGACGCCCGTACGGTTAAGAAGCGTCAATAACAAAAAAACTTTGCGGATTCCTCATGACACGCAGGCAATTTCTAGGTGACCAATCCAGCCTGCGCAAGATGTGCGAGCGAGAGCAGAAAATAAAAGACCTGCACGACATAGTCGTGCAGGTCTTTAGTCGCTATACCTTGTCGATTAGAAATTGGCGTTGAAAGTCACGCCATAAGTACGCGGTGCCTCCAGGGACACATAGGGATCGGTGTAGTTGGCCAACACCACTTCGTTATTCAAGTTCTTGACGTAGCCGGTGACAGTGAACTTACCATCGGCATTGGACCAAGACGTGAGGAAGTCCCACTTGGTATAGGCCTGCTGCCAAGCCAGATTATTAGGATTATTCGAGTCGGCCAGGATCTGCGAAACGTTCGCACCCGGGGCACCACCGAACGACCAATACTTCTGCTTGTAGACAGCAGATATACGCGGCGTCAGCTTGCTACCGCCCGCAAACTCAAAGCTATGCTGGTAGTCCAGCGTAGCACTGTACTTCGGAGCATTTTGCAATTGAGCGCCGACGAATGCCTGGAGTGTATTGTTGAGTGAAGCCGCCAGACCAGGCGCTGCAGAAGCCGATGCGCCCAACGACTGCAGATAAGCAGCCGTCAGATCCACACCCGTCACCTGCGGCTTGGAATCGTATGAGGCATCCAGCCATTCACCGGTCAGCGTTACGCGATCATTGGCCGTCAACAGCCAGGTCATGTCCACATCCAGACCCTTGGAAACAAACTCTGGGCCGATTGCCGAGTTCTGACCAATGATGGCGCAGTACGCACCAGCAGTGGCCGTATCAGTACCCACGGACACCGCACCCATTGCACCAGCAGGAGCCGAGCAAGTTGAGGTTGTTGCGCCAGGACCATAGGCAGTGATGGTTCCTTCTACACCACGGTTATGGAACTTGGTGAGGAAGAACTCGCCGTTCAATTGCATACGTCTATCGAACAACTGGCTCTTCCATCCCAGCGATATCTGGTCCAGCGTGGTTTCGACGGTACCGACTGTATCCATGCCGCTCAAGGCACCCGGGCTATAGCCGGTGGAATACACGCCGTAAATCATCGTATCCGGCAGCACATCCCACTCTACGCCCGCACGATAAGTCGCCTTCTTCCAGGTGCGCGCACCGGTCGATATGGTCGCTGCCGCCACCTGCGCCGCATTCGGCGTAGTGATAGTACCGCCCACATCACTCAATGCCACGACGCTGGCCTTATCGTTGTTATAACGAATACCACCAATCAGTCGCAGTGAATCCAACACCGAGAACTCGGCGTTGGCATAAACGGACTTGCCGGTACGATCGAACTTAGGCGTCAGTGTCCAACCATAGCAATACACAGTACTGGTCGCGCAGTCCGAAGGATCGGTAGGGCCCATACCTGCAGCACCGGGGAAATTAATTCCCAGGAAGGTTGCGTCATAGGTTTTATCGTAGCTGTAGTAAAGACCGGTCTGCCACTGCACTCGACCACCGCCGGGCGAATTCAGGCGCAGATCGTAGGTGGTCGTATCCTGCTTCTGATCTTCCTGCATCCAGCTGGTGCCACGCGGCGGCTCCTGCGACCGGAAGTGTGCCTTCTGCAATGAAGGCAGGAATGTCAGAGTTCCGATACCCGTAGTCCAGTTAAGCTCAAGACTGCCTTGATCAATGTTGGTATCGCGATAAGGATTGTTCGGCCAGGCATCGGCGGGGTAACCGTCATCCCAGGCATTGCTGCGCTGACGGAAATTTGTATTGTCGGTTACTGCGATAAAAGTCGGAGGACAACCCATGACCGTGATCGCTGTCGACATTCCCGGCGTACAACCGTTGGTGAAGGTCAGACCCAGAGAAGCAGCTGTTGCGGCTGTATAGGGCACCCAGTGGCCAGTAGCCAACAACACGCCTGACTGCACGCCGTTGCCGCCGATGTTTTGATGGGAAACGGTCAACACTGAATCGAAGTTATCGGTCGCCTGCCAGCGATACTTCAAGCGCGCGTTGGTCAGATCGGAATCACCCGCACCGGAACTAATGAAGCCATTACGCTTATCGGTGGAATAGGCGATACGCAGCGCCTGATTGTCAGCCAGGGGCACGTTCAATACGCCTTCGGTCGCCAGCTTGTGAAAATTGCCGACTTCCAGAGTGCCGCTGGCTTGATATTCGAACACCGGCTTGTTGGAAACCAAGCTGATGGCGCCGGCCAGCGAATTTGCACCCAGTGTAGTGCTTTGCGGACCACGCATGATTTCAGCCTGCGCCAAGTCCAAGGTACCGCCACGAACTGATTCACTACGCGATTGAGCAACGCCGTCGATCAGGATTGGCGCCGCGACCACGGCCCCCATGCCACCGCTGGAATCCACACCGCGTACGAAGAAGGTCACGCCTACCTGACTATCCTGAGCTTGAATACCCACGGTGCCTTGCATGATTTCATCAATGCGCTTCTTACCTTCCTTGCGCAATTCGTCGCCTTCTTTCACCTGAATCGAAGTCGCTACTTTCTGCAGGCTCTCCTCGCGTTTTTCAGCGGTAACGATTACTTCTTCCAGTTGCAAACCATCGGTGGCATTGGTCTGCCCCATGGCCGGCATGATGCCCACCATAGTGACCAACATGCCCGTCGAGCATGCCCATATCTTTCTCATATTGTTTCCCCATTCGCGTGTATCAATACACTGTTGAATTCGGTTGACCCAGGCCAACTCACCCCATTAACAACTCACTCGCCGAATTCGCCTACGATGTTTTATTCCGTCAGCTATGACGGTGAACGCGGTTTGTGAGCAGCAATTCAAACGGCACGGTCTGCCGCAGAAGTCCCCAATCAATTTATGAACATAAAAGTCTTGTTGTGGGGTTATTGGTACACATCGAAATTCAATGGGTCAATTCAGGAACTTTTTTGTTTTATTGTTACATATGAGTGACCAAGACCATTATTCAATGTATTTGTATTAAGCGTAGATACAGCTAATTACCGAGACAAAATGTCATTGCCTGCATTTGGACGCTTTAAATACAGCAAATAAATATTCACTGATGGAAGAAAAAACCAAGTTAAAACTGAGCGCCAATTGAACTCGCGAGTATCAATTTCACAACATGCTAGGCGGCAATATTTTTTGCGATCCACAAATAAGTAACACTTGGGTTACCGAAGAATTGCGCAACCAATGCTTCACAGCGGTGGATCGCTGGCCGCATACATTAGAGGCATTCTTGTCTCATCAGACTCGGGATCCACTTAAGCTCATCAACATCGTTGAACATGATCCGGCGTTGCGGCTACGGATTAGCCCAACGCAGCTTGTGCCTGAATTAGACGCTCGCGAATCTGACGCCAGCGCTGATTGTCGATTCGAGAATCCGACTGCAATTGGTCCAGCAAATTCATCAGCTGTGCCGCACGATCTTTCGCTAGCAAGCGCTCTTCGCCACTCAACGCCTTACCACGCTCCAAAGCCAGCCGCGCAAAAGCGGCGACCGACTCCAGCATCAGTTGCGGCTGATCAGTACCGACCGCATTCAGAGCACGCAGGGCATACCAGAAGCCATCCGGTTGATTGAGTAGAACACGATCGGCAATTGCAATGGCCTCAGTCCCGTAACGAGGACGGAGTTCTTTATTACCGACTCGCGCCCGCCACTCGATGCGTAACTGCGCCGCCTGTGTATACCACGGCGCCGTCCAGGGAATTTGCTCCAGCTGTGCATCCAATGACGCCAACTCCCCCCATTTTTCTTGCGTTGCCAGGCGCACTGCTGCCGCCACTAAAGCAGGCTCACCCACGAGACGACGTGTTGCATTGGCAACCTCGGGCGGCAGATCAGCAAACGATTTAGCGAGGTATGGTTCCAGCAAGGCATAGTTGAGCAACTGACTATCAGGCCACCGACGTAATGCCGCCGCCAATTGTTGATTGGCAAGAGTCGGCTGATTGGCACGCAACGCAGTCACCACTTGCAAGTAAGCGGCCAACTCACTATCGCCAAACAGAGCAGTCATTCGATTCAGACGTTCGGCAGTGCTGGCATCCGCAGTCATCCAGGTTGCGATGTGCCGCCACAGATAATCGAACGACAACGATGGTGCGAGCTGTTGATAGACGAAGCTGTTGACCTGAGTCATCGGATCATAGGCAGCCAACAATCTGCCGGCCGCTGCCGATCCCATGGCGCGCTTGAAGTCATACACACCGGAGGTTGCCAAACGATTGTTGTCATCGGTAATGATCGCGCTGCCCTGCGCCAAAGCGCGCGCGCTGACCGTATCCAGCACCAAGGCAGCGAGCAAGTCTTCAACTGCATTGATGCCAATGCGGGAGTAGTGAGTTTGTGCACTCAGCAACACCGATCGAGTGGCGCGAAATTGACGCTCCGGCTCGATCGGCTGTTCGGACCCCATGAACAAGAAGGTATTGGGCGAGGTGCGATAGACACGTACTTCCGGAAATGCAGTCGTTAAAGTAGCCAGCAATGAACGCAGCAAGGATTCATCCATGAAGTCGGTGCTCATCCATTGCACGAATACTCCACCAGGATTCAGATGCGCGCGCACCTGCTGCATGAATTCCAGCGTATACAAATGAGAAGCGCCCGCAGTCCAGGGATGCGACGGCTGCGACACCACCGCATCGTATTTTTTGTCGGTCAGCAATAAAGCGCCACGCGCATCATTGAGTACGATGTTGACGCGACTATCCAACAATGGATTGCGCGCTCGCAGCTTGCTGACGGCCTGATTGGCCGCAATGACTTCCGGCTCGAGCTCGATCACATCGATTTGTCGCACGGAAGGAGGCACCGCTTGCACCGCGTTGCCGCCGCCAAATCCCACCACCAACATGCTCTGCGTTTGTGGACGCGCCAGCACCGCCAAGGGCGACATCCAGGCTTCGAGATTTAGAGAAGGTGGCGAACCCAGTACGTCAATGCCCGCTTCTGGCAGACCATTGGTGCGCAGGTCCAATGTCTGATCGTCACGCAACACCACCACATCGGCGCCCCGTCCCACGGCATAGTACTCAAGCGATCCTGTGCCGCTACGCAAGGGCGATAATCGTAAGATGCTCTCCGGCACTTGTGGCCTGAAGGCTATCCCCACCATGGCCGACATAGCCAGCAATGGCACCATCCATTTGAATTGCAGCCGTAACCAAAGTAATGCCGAGGCCACAGCCAGCAATGCACTGGCCACCACCGCCAGCTGCACACTCCCTTCATAACGCAGCGCAGGAATCAGCCAGAAGCCACCTGCCAGCGCCCCCACAATTGCACCCAATGTATTCCACGCATATACGCGCGCACTGACCGGCGCCGCATCTGCCACCTGCGCTGCCAGTATGCGCACTGCCAGTGGATAGGTAGCCCCTATCGCGATGGCCAGCGGTAGCAAGACGATTAAACCAAAGCCCGCTTTTTGCAGCAGTGTTGCACTGGCAGGCGCCCAATGTTGAATTGCATACCACGCCAGCATCGCCATGACCGCTGAAAGCAACTGTGTCGCCGACCAGCTTCGTATCGCCCAAGGTTGATTGCGGGCAAGCCAAGATCCGAGTGCACCGCCCAAGGCAATTCCCAGTAGAAAACTGGCCACCATCACGCCAAAAGCAATGATGCTGCTACCCATCACATGAGCCAGCATGCGCGTCCATAACACTTCATGCAGAAATGACACAACGCCGGACAACAGCATTAATGGCAATATCCAGTGATTGCGGCTCCAAGACACCTTATCGATCTTCGGCGTCACCGCTTCAGTCGCAGGCGTAGCTTGCGCAGCCTCCGGTGAGGAGACCGATGAGCGCGTCAGTTGATACGCCAGAGCTGCCACCAGCAGATTGATAGTTGCCGCTGTCCAAGTTGTTGCCCGCAAACCCAATTGCGGCAACAGATACAATGCAGCGAGCAGAGCACCCACCACTGCGCCGGCTGTATTGGCTACATACAGCGCTCCCACACGTCTTCCGATCTGTTGTTCCGTATGTACGCCATCGCGCACCAGCAGAGGCAGAGTGGCCCCCATTAATGCAGTGGGCACCAACAGGGTTATGAATGCAGTAACCAGATAGAAAACTGTGGTGCCAACATGTGTGCTATCCGGCGGCGCAGCCTGCCCGCCCAACAGGCCGGCCAGCCCATATTCCGCCGCCCACAGACACAATGGCACCCATAGCAATGCAGCTGCGGCAATACCCGCTTCCAGCAACGCGTACATTCTTGCCGGCCGCGAAATACGGATCAGCAGCGGCTCAATGCAACGCGCCCCCAATGCCAAACCACCCATGTATGCCGCCAAGACGGTTGCCACTGCCAACTCGGAAGTGCCAAAAACCAAGGCAAATTGTCGCGTCCAGGCGATCTGGTAGATCAACGCAGCCAGGCCGCTAAAGCCGACGCAGAGGCAGGTAAACAGATAGCGCGAAAATGCGGACATGGCACATCCATCACCCGACATACCATCGGGTCGCATAAGTTGGATCGGAAATAGGGCGCGATGATAGACGAATCGCGAGGTAAACCGGCTATAAATGCCGCCGGTGACTTAGTGGATGGCCGGTGGTGGAAACGCAGCTTAACTAGCCTTCTAAGCCGATCTTCCGAATCACATAAAGCAAAAAGGCAGGCCAGCGTCGCGCGCCTGCCTGCCTCTGCTGAGTGACGAGGTCATACCCCGTCCAATGGGCTCAAAGACCGAATTGCTTGAGGATTGCTTCCACATCAACTACGCCCGTACCTTCAGCCGGCACTTCCTTCAACAAATCGAAAGTCAGCTCGATAGCCAACTCAACGTCGGTACTGTAGCTACCCTTGGCGAAGGTGAAATCACTTTCGCAAATGCCACCCGGGCAGGAACTGGCGGAACGCCGTTCCGACGTGCTGCTCAAGTTACGGGTACCGGACACCTTCAATGCCTTGAAACCCAGGTTGCGAGCTTCCACCGCTGCGCGGACTACTGCGGCGTTCTGCACGCTATTGAAGGCGTTATAAGTTGAGGTACCCGGGGTGGTGATTTCGTCCAACGTACCCTGCACCTTCTTACGGGTTGTCACTCGCATGATGGAATCAGAGATCAGCTCCATCTGACTGCCATAGGAATTGCCGATCAAACCGCCGGACTTTTTCTTGTCGGCCGCATCCGCCGAAACGCCAACCGCCAGCAGCAGCACCGATACGAACGCACATAACCACTTATTCATGGTATCCCTCACTCTTAGATTTAACGCCGGACGACCAGCGACATTGCGCTCAAGTATGAACAATGAACCTATACATTATCTGAACAAATGAATCGTATTTGTCAGGCTCTGCAAAGAATTACCAACCCATGACGCAGAGCACACATAGAAAAAGGCCAACCACAATGGGTTGGCCTTTAATATTACCTAAAACTTAGATTTGGTATTAAAAGTTTGCCTGCAAGGTCAGGCCGTAGGTACGGGGCGCATCCAACTGCACAAAACCACCCACCGCTGTCTGCCGTATATCTCCGGTAGCGACGCTACCCGTAGTGAGAATTGTAGGATTGGCCGAGGTCATGGTGGCTCTGTTCTGCACGTTCTTCACGTAGCCATTCAAGCTCCACTTACCATCCCTTGGTTGATAGCCCAAGTTCACATCGAACTTGGAATAGGCGTCCTGGATATTGTCCTGATCCTTCGCCTTGCCGTTGGCAATTGCCCAGTTTGAATTGAGCATCAAATTGGTATCGCCGGTGCCGGTGGTCTCATTGAAGTAATAGGCGGTTTTGTAATAGCCAGTTACTCGAGGAGTCAAGCGTCCACCCTGTGGCAATTCAAATTGATGCGAATAGTTTGCCTGCGCACTCCACCGTGGCGCCTGCGGCAAGGTCTGCCCTTCAGTACCCGATGTAAATGCGTTCCAGCCATCCGCAAACTGCTGAGCAGCAGCAAGATTGGTTGTGGTTGACTGATTGAATCCAATCACCTGATCGACCGTCAAAGTACCAATTTGTGCAGCGCCTGCGAAAGTCATACGCAGATACTCAACACTCAGGTCGATACGATCATTTGCAGTCGGTACAAAAGTTACATCCAGATCGACGCCCTTGGACAGCATGTCACCGGTGTAGCTACCGATATTGGCTGCAAAGCAGCTGGTTTGCACAGTGGATCCAAACCTAACGACAATTGGACTGCTCACAGAGGCAGTACAAGTTTCTGTGCCCTGCACTTGGGTAGTCGTATTTTGATAGCCATATAGCGCGCCAATAATTCGGCCTAACGCACGATTGTGGTACTCGTTATAGAAGCCTTCGACATTGACCTGAAGCTTGCGATCAAACCAACGACTCTTAAGGCCCAGGGTCAACTGCTTGGTTTCTTCACCCTTAACCAGTGGCGATGGCAAGTTAACAGTGGTGGTATATGGTGTTCCAACACCTGGAACCACAGCGTTGGGCAGCGTCACGCTTACAGACCCGCCCGTCGCCCCACCCATACCCGCCGCCATAGCTGCGCTGGTGCCATTGGCAAAGCGCAGATAAGCCATCACATCCGGGAGCAGGTCATATTCAGTTGAGAAAGTAAAGCTCTCAGTGTTTGACTTCGCCCACTGATGTACCGAATTGATCTGAGCGTACAGGTCAGCATCGGAAATATTCATCCGAACTGGCACTTGGTACAGACCATTCGGATTTGGCACACCACTCGTGTTTGTCGTGGTGCATCCAGTCGGGATGGCGACTCCCATCGCGTCGACCGCTGGACCAGAACAATAGGTCGTTGCCGGGAGATACCACACATAACGCTGACCATCACCATCCACAAAGAAACTAAACGTCGAACCACGATTTTCGGTGGCATACCAATCTTTGCGAACGCTGCCATTCACACGCCAAGCATCGGTAATTGAGTAGTTACCTTGCAAACTAAACGCATAGTTATATGCAGCTGTACCTGCAGACCATGTGGTCGAATAGCATGGCAATGAATTGGCGGTACCCGCAGAAGTCGGGGTTGCTCCGGGAAATACCGTATAGCAAGGAGGATTCATTGCCGCACTGGAAATGCCAGCCGCCGCCATACCACTCGCCAAAGTGGTGCTCGGCGTGCCAGTAGTCCAACCACTAGTCGGATAAGACACTGTGAACTGCCCCTCACCATCATCCGAGCGCGGTGTGTAGCTACCCGTGAAGCCACCCACCCAACCAATGCGAGAGTCTTCGTTGGATGCAAGCTGCACATCCAGATTCCATCGAGTATCCGGAATGCCACCTTCACCCATAGTGCTGGTGCCACGCAGCGGCTCTACGAACTTTCGGTAGGAGTAAGTGTACGCCGGCTGGAAGCGCCATTTACCGTACGAAGTTTGCCAATCAATGGTCACATTGGCGACACGGGTCAGTGAATCACGCTGGGGATTATTCGGGAAGAAGTCATACCGAGTTGAACCGTCATCCCAAGGATTGGCGCGATTGCGGAAGGTAACGCCATCACGAATAGCCAAGTGACGCGAAGGGCATCCCCAAGCCTGAATTATTGGGCCAAGAGCCGAGAAGTTAGTTGCACTTGATGTAAATGAAGTAGCGACCGTAGTACATGGTCCAGAAGGATATAAGTACTGACCGGCTGCGTTATAAATCTGTCCACCTGTTGCAGATGGCGCAGCCGTGCCTGCTGCATTAGCTGAGTTGATTAAACCCGACTGATAAACCTGATATTGCGCAGTCCCACCATTTGTATATGGATTCGACCAATTCAATGTTTGGCCAGGCGTCCAGTTGATCCAATGACCGGTGTACAGGAACGAACCTGCTTGAACACCGTTACCATTGATATTGTTTTCCTGATAAGAAGCGTTGATATCCAGATCATCCGTGGGCTTCCATCTGTAACTCAGACGGAATTGGCGATTATCAGAATTGCCCGCGCCATTCGAAACATAACCATCGCGACGATCAGCAGCGTAAGCCACACGCACAGCTTGGTTGTCCGAGAAGGGCAGATTGAGCACACCCTCGGTGTTGCGAAGATTGTAGCTACCAACAGTTAATGCGCCGGTGGCTTGATACTCAAAGGCGGGCTTATTAGTGGTCAAACTGACCGCACCGGTTAATCCGGTAGTACCTGCGCCGTTCTGAACACCACGCGAAACGGTGACTTGCGCCATGTCCAGAGTGGTACCGCGCAACACAACACCGGAAGTCTCCACACCATCTACCGTGACAGGTACGCCAGTGGAAATACCACGCATGTAGATCGCCGTGTCGACTTGGCTGCCTTGCAACTGGATGCCGGGCAATCCACTCAAGATTTCATCAATACGTGTTTTGCCCTGCTTCTTCAGCTCGGTACCCTCCATCACATCGAGCTTCTGCGCAGTCTTCTGCAGATCTTTAGTGACGCGCTCAGCGGTCACCACCACTTCTTCAAGTTCCAAGCCCGATGCTTCGGAAGAACTACTTTGCGCTGACGCGCCTGATGCACTTGCCAGCGTCACTATCGCGCCGGACAAGCACGCTATTAGTTTGCTCATTATTTATGGCCTCACCTGATAGTGCTTTTATGCACTTCGATTATTTAATTTTGCCGGATGCCAAGCCTCGCCATGATTTATGGCGCATAGCAATGCATCTTGACCCCATCAACTCAAGTTGCGATACACACCCTCCCCAAGCGTCAACCACAAAGAAATAACTTGTTTTAGCTACTGCAAGCCATGAGTTAGAAAAATATTCCCTGCCGCAGGATTTATTGCATAAGTAACATCATGGAAACATCCTTGCAATCGGATATTTCAACTGACCACACATAATTCTTGGATTGGCGCGTTTGTTTTTTTATGGCACGCCGAATAAAAAAGGTTGATCAAGCAATGCCTGATCAACCTTTCAACTAGCACTAACTAGCTAGACACTTTTCGCCATTAGAAATTCGCACTCAAGGTCAGACCAAAAGTACGCGGCGCATTCAAGTTGGCATAACCACCAGTGACGACTCGATATAAGTCGTTGGTTGCCATGCTACCCGTAGAGATCGTCGTAAGACCACCGGTCGACGAGAGGATTGGCTCGTTTTCGATGTTCTTGACGTAACCACTCAAACTCCACTTGCCGTCTTTAGGCTGCCAGGTGGTATAAAAATCAAACAGCGTGTAGCCAGGTTGAATGGAAGGCAACCAGCGGTCATTGGCGATGGCCCAATTGCTTTCCACAATATTTGAGCTACTGCCGTTTTGCAGACTTTCATTGAAGTAGACCGCCGACTTGTAATAAGCCGTTACGCGCGGAACCAAGCGGCTGCCGCCCGGCAACTCAAATTGATGCTGATAGTTGAAATTCACACTCCACCGCGGTGCATTGGGCAGAGTCTGACCGTCAACACCCGCGAGGAAGTTGTTGTAGTTATCAGCAAAGAAGGCAGCGAGTGTCGCGTTACTACCCGATGTCGCTGAAGCCAAGACATCGTTGGCCGTAATCGGCGCGATCTCAGGCACACCTTCAAAGGTAGTACGCAGATATTCAACAGCCAGGTCCAAGCGATCATTCGCAGTCGGCACAAAAGTCACGTCCATGTCCACGCCGCGTGAGCGCAAATCGCCGGTAAAGTTACCGATGTTTGTCGCAAAGCAGCTATTGGTCAGTGCCGTACCCAATACTGAAATAATCGGCTGAGTAGCAGTAGCGGTACAAGTAGGATTACCGGTCACACCGTTGGCATAGTTATACAAGCCACTCAGAATTTGTCCCAGCGGACGGTTCTTGTACTTGTTATCGAATGCCTCGACATTGACTTGCAGCTTGTTATCAAACCAGCGGCTCTTCAAACCCAGACTGATTTGCTGCGTCGTTTCGCCCTTTACCGAAGGAGCTGGCAAGGTAATTGCCGTTACGTAGCTGGTCGTGGTTCCGGGTACTACCGCATTCGGCAATGCCAAATTTAGCGTTCCGCCTGAAGCGCCGCCCATAGCTGCCGCCATTGCACCGGTTGCACCGGTTGCATATTTGGCATAAAGCATGGTGCTGGGCAGGAAGTCATACTCGACGTTAAACGTGTAGCTTTCGGTGTTGGACTTTCTCCAAGAATGAACCGAGTTCACCATGGCATCCAGATCGGCTTGCGAGATATTCATGCGATAAGGCACGACTAAACCCGTGTTGCCACCAGTACCCGTAGTGGTGGGGATGTACCACACGTAACGCTGGCCACTACCGTCAATCAAAGTGTCGAACGCAGCACCGCGATTTTCGGATGTGTACCAATCCTTACGAACGCTGCCATTCAAACGCAAGTTATCCAGCACTGGATAACCACCCTGCAGGCTCAAGCCATAGTTGTAGCTTTTGCCTGGTGCAGAATAGTTGACAGTATTGCATTGCGAAGAATTAGCAATGCCAACATCGCCGGCGGCCGTTGCCGGATTGGTACCGGGCAGTACGGTGTAGCAGCTCGTGCCAACCGTGGCCGACATACCAGTCATCGTGTCCCAACCCGCAGTTGGCATGGCAATGGTGGTGAAGGTCGTACCCTGATCTGCGCGAGGGGTGTAGGTGCCGTTGAAGCCGGTAACCCACTGCAGTTTGCCATCTGAATTTGACGCCAACTGCACATCCAAACGCTCAGAGTTCGACGGAATGCCGCCCTGAACCATCCAGCTGGTACCACGCGCCGGTTCTACGAAGTTATTTAAGTTGTAGACATAGGCAGGTTGGATCGTCCACTTACCATACGAAGTAGTCCAATCAATGATGACGTTTGCCTGACGCTGAATGGTGTTACGCACAGGCGAGTTTGACCATTCGTAAGCACCAAAGCCATCATCCCAGGGATTGGAGCGCTGATTGAAATAAACGCCATCTCTGATTGCCAATTGACGCGCTGGGCACCCCATCGAGGTAATCAGTGGTCCGAGATAATCCCAGTTGAAGGTTGTAACGCTACCAGCGGTGCGAGTACCGGAACTATTGGAGGCTTCGGTGTTACCCGAGCAAGGACCTGCGTTATAAGTGGTTTGTCCCGTTGTAGGAGTTACCGAATTCGCAGCATTCACTTGGCCCGCCAAGAAGAAGCGATTTGCCGTAGGCTGCGTTTGCCCCCAAACAGAAGTTGTCCCGGTGTAAGGATTGGTCCAAGCCACCGAGTCGCCCGCTGTGTAGTCAATCCAGTGACCCGTATACAACAGGGTTGACTGGCTAACGCCATTACCTTCAGTTCTACCTTCCTGAAAGCTGGCGACGATATCCAGATTTTCACTGGGCATCCAACGGTAACGCAGACGGAATTGGCGGTTATCGGAGTTACCGGCATCGCTGCTGATATAGCCATTACGACGATCTGCCGAGTAGGCAACGCGCACCGCCTGATTGTCGGTGATTGGCAGGTTAAGCACGCCTTCAGTGTTGCGCAGCTCATAGCTGCCCACACTGAGCGAACCGGAAGCCTGATATTCAAAGGCCGGCTTGTTCGTTACCAAGCTCACTGAGCCGGTCAACGAGGTAGTACCCGCGCCGTTCTGTACGCCACGAGCAACGGCAACCTGGGCAATGTCCAAGGTTGTATTACGGGCTGCTGGACCCGCACCCTGGCTGACACCGTCTACCAACAATGGCACACCAGTGGAAACACCGCGCATGTAGATATTGGTATCGACCTGATCGCTTTGCAGTTGCACACCTGTTATGCCCTGCAGAATTTCGTCGATACGGATCTTGCCTTCTTTCTTAAGCTGTTCACCGCTAGTGACGTTGATCACCTGGGAAACTTTTTGCAGATCCTTGGTAACGCGTTCCGCAGTTACCACTACTTCTTCCAGCTCTAACCCCGCAGCATCGGCAGAAGTGGAATTACTTTGCGCTGATGCCCCTGATGCACTTGCCAACGTCACTAAGGCGCCGGACAAGCATGCTACTAGCTTGCTCATGTATTTGCCTCACCCTTATTCGTGCTTGATGCACTTAAACTTATTAACCCCGGAACACTCTCGATATTTAATTTTAGGAGTGTTCCTCACCCATAATTTTTATATGCGGCCTTTGAATTGGCGCCCTGAAACAACCGTGCATCCAATGCCATAGATCACAAACAAAAATTGAATAATTCAAATCACACGTCGTGAACTGTGTGCGCCCCCTAATATTCTTAGCTTTAGTAATTGATGTCTCATGATTAACACAGCGTAATTTTCCACGCAATGGGAATTACTCTTCGCACCAAGCACAAGCAGCGGAACGAAATTGATGTCACTTATGTGCAATGCACGCGATGCAAGCACTCAATATCCATCTGCAAATCACTTACGTAATGCCTGTTGCACAGCCCATTTCTTTTTGAATGTATTTCCATGCAGAAAAGCGGCTTCTCTTTTTCACTGTTGCTCGCTTATCGCAACCGCTTACGTACGTGGGATGAGTCGAGATGAATGGCGGTCCCTAATAAAATAGCTTGTTGATAAGCAGACGCTGCAGCGCAGCATTTCAAGCCACAAGGGATTTATGGGTCGTTAAAAACTGTTGCATACTTACAACTCGCGCAAAAATCATTTATGCAAATCACGCCTTCACCGACAAACCGATTTCGCACCAAGTAATGTAGCGCCATCTCGGTTCTTAATTATTTTTTATGATCGATACAAATTGCAGCCTGCTCCCTGAAAGTTTTTCTGCAGGCGAAGCAAGGGCAAGCTTTCAATGCATAAACAAAGTCACATCGACGTAACCCAAGGCAATCAAGCAAGCCATATTCAAGCCTCTAGCTAAATGCCTTGGCCTGCCAAATCACCACGCCATCCAATATAGTTATCAATTTCCACAGTGGAATCGGCCATGATCGTTGAACTACGCACCTACACCCTCCATCCAGGCAAGCTGGGTGAGTTCTTAAGCGTCTATCTGCCCGAACCTTTTGAGCTGCAGCAAAAGATTCTCGGCAACCTGCTGGGTTACTACACCACCGAGGCAGGCACGCTTAATCAACTAGTGCATTTGTGGGGCTATGAAAGCTTTGAAGACCGCCTGCGGCGGCGCGCCGAACTAATGAAGCAACCTGTTTGGCAGCAATACCTGCCGAAAGGCATGGCCTGCATCCAGCTTCAGGAAACCAAAATCCTGCTGCCGACGGCTTTCTCGCCAATCAAATAGAATTCCAGTTTCGAGCTCGTCTAACGATCGCAGGCTACGGGCACCAGTCTGCGATCGCTTTCAATCTATAGGAATAATCCATGTCATCTCCCACTCCATTCGCGCTGGGGACTTTTTCCCATGCCGGCAGTTCGCCATTTATCGGTCTGGTTGTTGCCGATCAAGTCGTTGCGCTCCAAGCATTCGCCGCACAAGGCCTGACGCCCTACGGCCAAAGCATGCTGGAGTTGCTCGACAACTGGGATCGTAACCTGCCCATTCTTGAGTCTGCTGCGCAAAGCTTTTCAAGTCACACAGCCGTCCTCGTTAGCAATTTGCAAGTACACGCGCCCTACACCAATCCGCGTCAGATCCTGTGCGTGGGCGCCAACTACCGTAAGCATGTGGTGGACATCATCATCTCTGAGGCCAAGGCCGAAGGCATGTCACCGGAAGAGGCCAAGACCTATGGCGAAAAGATGATGGACGAACGTGCCGCCACCGGCGAACCCTATGCCTGGACCAAGGCCAATTCGAGCATCACTGGCCCATTCGACCCCATCATCCTGCCCAAGGACGTGAAAGAGCCGGATTGGGAATTGGAGCTGGGCATCGTCATCGGCAAGCAAGGCTACCGAATCGAGCGCGACCAAGCCCTCGACCACATCGCCGGATATGCCATTACTAACGATGTGACTGCCCGCGACACGCTGTACCGCAAGGACATGCCCAAGATCGGTACGGATTGGCTGAACTCCAAGTGCCGCCCCACCTTCCTCCCCTTCGGTCCCTATATCGTGCCGCGGCAGTTTGTAAACGATCCGCAAAACGTGCAGATCACCTTCAAGCTCAATGGCAAGACCATGCAGGACGAAAGCACCTCGGACATGATCTTCAAAATTCCGCGCCTGATCGAATACATCTCCTCGCTGATCACGCTGTATCCGGGCGACATCATCTGTACGGGTTCGCCAGCGGGTAATGGCGCACATCATCGTCGCTTTTTCCAACCAGGCGATGTGGCGGAAAGCACCATTACCGGACTGGGGATGCAGCGCAACCCGTGCATTGCCGAAGCTTAGAAGCCCGAGCGTAATGCACTACGCTCTTTTCGATTGCCGCGTGGCGTGATAAATCACGCCTCCCGTTTCACAAGGACCCACTATGAATATCGGATTCGTCGGCCTCGGCGTCATGGGCCGCCCCATGGCCACTCATTTAAAGGCCGCAGGCCATACCGTACATGTGTATGCGCGCAAGCCGGCCATTGCCGAGCAATTGCAAAACGAGGGTTTCGTGCTGTGCGCTTCGCCCAAGACGGTAGCGCAGCAATCCGAAGTCATCATCACCATCGTATCGGACACGCCGGATGTCGAGGCCGTACTGTTTAACGCCGAAGGCATTGCTGCCGGCCTGACCGCCGGCAAGACCGTGGTGGACATGAGCTCCATCTCGCCCATCGCCACACAGGACTTTGCTGCGCGCATCGCCAAGCTGGGCTGCGATTACCTGGATGCACCGGTATCCGGCGGCGAAGTCGGCGCCAAAGCGGCTTCACTCACTATCATGGTGGGCGGCAAGCCAGAAATATTCGAACGCATCAGGCCGCTATTCGAATTGATGGGCAAAAATATTACGCTGGTGGGCGACATTGGCGCAGGCCAGATCACCAAGGTAGCCAATCAAATCATCGTAGCCCTGAACATCCAGGCGGTAGGCGAAGCCTTGCTATTTGCTTCCAAGGCGGGCGCCGATCCCGCCAAGGTGCGTCAGGCGCTGATGGGCGGCTTTGCTGCCTCACGCATACTGGAAGTGCATGGCGAACGTATGATCAAACGTACCTTCAACCCAGGCTTCCGCATCGAACTGCATCGCAAGGATCTGGCATTGGCCCTGGATGGCGCACGCAAGCTGGGCGTCGCTTTGCCCAATACCGCTACAGTGGCCGAATTGATGAATGCCGCCAGCGCGCAAGGCGGCGCAGGCTGGGATCATTCCGGTTTGGTGCAGGTCATCGAGAAGCTGGCCAATCATCAAATCAGCCATCAGATCGCCGGCTGACAGCAGCAATGAAACCCGATCAACTGTTACTCGCGATGTTCGAGGCTGCCGTGGCTGCAGCCCACCCCTCGCGCTGCGTGCCACCGCACCTGCCCGCGCCACCCAAAGGCAGAACAGTAGTGATCGGAGCCGGCAAAGCCGCCGCCGCGATGGCACAAGCCGTGGAGGCGCATTGGCATGGCTCGCTAACTGGCCTGGTCATTACCCGCTATGGCCATGGCGCAACTTGCAATCGCGTCGAAGTCATCGAAGCCGGCCACCCGGTGCCCGATGCAGCGGGACAAGCGGGCGCCGAGCGCATGTTGCAATTGCTACAAGGCTTAAGCGCCGACGATCTGGTGCTGTGCTTGATTTCCGGTGGTGGCTCATCACTGCTGAGCCTGGCGCCGGAGTCTGTGCCCCTGGAAGACAAACGGCGCATCACCAAAGCCCTGCTCAAGAGCGGCGCCGCCATTCATGAAATCAATTGCGTGCGCAAACATCTATCGCGCATCAAGGGCGGTCGATTGGCACTGGCCGCCGCGCCAGCACGGGTGATCACATTGATGATTTCCGATGTACCTGGCGACGATCCATCCATCATTGCCTCAGGTCCCACCGTGGCCGATCCCAGCACGCGCTTCGATGCACTGGCAGTGCTGGAAAAATATCACATCGATACACCTGCAAGTGTCATCCAGTGGTTGAACAATCCGGAATCGGAAACCCCCAAACCCGGCGATCCACGACTGCAGCAGGTACAAAATATATTGGTCGCCACGCCAGCCGCCTCACTGCAAGCTGCAGCCGAGGTAGCCAGGTCGGCCGGCATCATGCCCATAGTGCTGGGCGATGCCCTGGAAGGCGAAGCACGCGACTGCGGCGTCATGCATGCACAGCTCGCCAAGCAATGTCTTAAAGAACAGCAACCAGCAAAGCCACCTTGCGTCATTATTTCCGGCGGTGAAACCACGGTTACTGTGCACGGCAAAGGCCGTGGCGGACGCAATGCCGAATTTCTGTTGAGCCTGGGGCTGGCATTGGATGCGCAGGCCGATACCTGGGCCATTGCCTGCGATACCGATGGCATCGACGGCACGGAAAGTAATGCAGGCGCGCTGATCGGCCCCAGGTTTCTGCAACAGGCCACCAGCCTCGGCTTGCAACCCAGCGAGTTTCTGCATAACAACGATGCCTTCAGCTTGTTTGAACATATGGACTGCTTGATCAAAACCGGTCCGACCCGCACCAACGTTAATGACTTTCGCGCTATTTTTATTGGGAGAAGAGCATGACTCGCGCCGCAGATGAAACTCAATTGCTAGCCTTGGAAGCACAACGCGGCGAGGCATTGGTGGGCCGTGATGGCGCGACGCTGGCACAGCTATTCGCAGACGATCTGGTGCATGTGCACACCACCGGCATCGTGCAGAACAAGGCCGAAGTGATCAATCACGCATTACAGGTGCTGCACTTTGTAGAAATCACTCGCCAGAATCTGAGCATTCGTTTTTATGGCGACGACGTGGCCATCATGAATGGCGGCATGATCAACACCATGCACCTGTATGCCACGCCGGAAAAAGTACTCACCACCGAAGCACGCGTGACGCAGGTATGGGTGCGCAAAGACGCCACCTGGCAACAAGTCAGCTTTCACGCCTGTCGCGCACCGGAAAAGAAATAATCGGCGGCAAATAAACTAACGCATTCCGGTCACCGAGCCGTGACCGGAGTTCGAGCTCCAATCTTCAGACATCACCGAAAGCTCATCAAGATTTGCCGATCAACCGGCAACACAATCAAATCCGTGTTGCTCGCTGCTGGGGTTGTAGCGGTTAAACATCACCGCAACAAAGTGGCCGCCACCAACAACACAATAGTCAGCCCCTGAAACACCACTCGCACCCACATCAACTTGGTGCTGAACTCACTATCCGTCGCGCCGCCGCCGGACATGGCGAGTAGGCCCAACCCCATGGTAATGACGGTGGCGATCAAGGCCAGCACAATGACAACCGTTAGCGGATCCATAACGCAGCCCCTCCGGTTTTATTGAAATTTGCCGCGAATATAGCACGCGCCCCACTGTACGCTGCTCAGCGATAACCCGCATGGGTTGCCTCGCCAACGGCATCGGCAATCGGTACAGCTCGAACGCCAGGAATTTTCGCTCACTTCCCATGCCAAAATCTTTGTGACACACTGAGTCGCATTCCCACTCCGTCCTCAGCGTCCGAGCGGGAAGATTGGAAGTGAAGAAATACTGCTCATCGGCCGCCGAAAATAACGTGTATCGGGGGATGCCATGAAATGCATTTATTATCTCGCGCCCAGTTTGAACAGCACGCAGGACATCTCCGACGACCTGCATGAGGTTGGCGTCAAGGACTTCTACCTGCACGTCATCAGTCGCGATGAATCCGGACTCAGGCAACACCACATCCATTCCAGCAACTATCTGGAAACTCTGGATGTTCTGCGCGATGGCTTTATCGGCGCAGCGCTGGGCTTTATCGCCGGACTCATAGGCATTGGTTTGATGATGTACTTCCAGCCCTTCGGACCAGAGGTACAAGTACCCACCTATGTCTATGTGATTCTGGTCGGGTTAGCCACCTTGTTCGGCGCATGGGTGGGCGGCCTCACCGGCATCGACAGCGAAAACAACAAGCTGAAACGTTTTCATGACGATATCGCGGCAGGCAAATACCTGATCCTGGTGTATGTACGCAAACATCAGGAAACCGTGGTGCGCGAGATGATGAAAGCGCGGCATCAGGAAGCTGAATTGGCAGCCATCGATTCTCACTTCATCAATCCATTCAGTACCGTGGCGCGCGCAACGTAGCGCCGGCCTCACGGCACTGGCTTTATGGCTGTATAGCAAGTTCTCTTAACTAAAGTCTTTCGATCAGAACAACAGGCAGGCCCACAAGCCTGCCACTTCATCTCCAGGAATTGACTCGCACCAGAGGGCTGGCAAATGACAATGGCATTTGCGCTGATCTTGTTGGTCGTTGGCACGCTCCTGTTCCACTTCTTAAGTCCGTGGTGGTTCACGCCCATTGCCTCGAATTGGCAAACCATGGACGACACCGTGAATCTGACCTTCTGGGTTACCGGCATCGTATTTGTGCTGGTCAATGTATTTCTGGCATACGCGGTCTATCGCTATCGCCACCGCCCTGACGTAGTACAACGCGCGCACTACGAACCGGAAAATAAAAAACTGGAATGGTGGCTTACTGGCGTAACTACCGTCGGTATTGCCGCCTTGTTGGCGCCGGGCTTAGCGGTATGGGCCAAGTTTGTCACCGTACCGGCGGAAGCCACCGAAGTGGAAGTGTTGAGCCAGCAATGGAACTGGACTTATCGCTTTCCAGGCAAGGACGGTAAATTGGGCACGACTGGCGCACATCTCATCAACGTCAACAATCCCTTTGGCTTGAGTCCCGACGATCCAAAAGGCTATGACGACATCTTGGTGGCCAGTCCCGAGCTACACCTGCCGATCAACAAGCCAGTGAAGTTGTTGCTGCGTTCCAAGGACGTCAATCATCAATTCGTGGTACCGCAATTCCGCGTGAAGATGGACATGGTGCCGGGCATGCAGACCTATGTGTGGTTCACCCCGACCAAGACCGGCGCCTATGACGCGCTGTGTGAGCAACTCTGTGGCATGCCGCATTTTTCCATGCGGGGTCGCGTAGTAGTGGATAGCGATAGCGACTTTCAAACCTGGTTGAATAAGCAACCCACCTACGCACAAAACCGCGCCACGGTTGCCGGCGACGCCACCGCAGGCCAGGCGTTATACGCGGTATGCAGTGCCTGTCACGGTACGCAGGCAGAAGGTAATCGCGAATTGAATGCACCCAAGCTAACCGGACAGGCAAGCTGGTACTTAATCAAGCAACTACAGGATTTCAAACAAGGCATACGCGGCGCTGACGATAAAGATGTTTACGCCAAACAAATGGCGCCCTTCGCCGCCATGCTGACCGACGATGCCGCCATAAAAAATATAGTGGCCTACATAGGCACGCTCGCGGATAACCGACCCACCGCCACAGTGTTGGGTAATCCGGATCGCGGCAAAGTGCTGTTCAACACCTGCGTTGCTTGTCATGGCCCCGACGGACAAGGTGTATGGGCCACCAATGCACCACGCCTATCAAACATGAATGACTGGTACATGAAGCGACAGTTACAGAATTTCAAACAAGGCTTGCGTGGCAATCATCCACAGGATTTCAACGGCGCGCAGATGGCCGCCATGGCTAAAGCGCTTAGTGACGATCAGGCCATGAATGATTTGTTGGACTATGTACATGTGTTGTGAATTTCCATGGTGAGTATTCGATGACCCTGCTTGAAAACGCCTCATAACTGACGAGCCGTGCTGCACTGACGCTGCAGAGGAGTTTCTGATGGCCTACGTTGCTCTTGCCGATCGCGACAATCCTCATGCCATGCATGAACCGCAGACTTTTTTGGCGACGTATATCTGGAGTCAGGACCACAAGGTCATTGCCATTCAGTACACACTCACGGCCATGGCTATTGGCGTGGTTGCACTGGTGTTATCTATCATGATGCGGCTGCAGCTGGGCTTTCCGCATGTGTTCTCGATCATTGCACCGGAGAACTATTACCAGTTCATCACCATGCACGGGATGATCATGGTGATCTACCTGCTCACTGCATTATTTCTCGGTGGCTTCGGCAACTACCTCATCCCCTTGATGTGCGGCGCGCGCGACATGGCGTTTCCGTACATGAACATGCTGAGCTTCTGGCTGTACCTGCTGGCCGTGCTGGTATTGGTGGCGGGATTCTTTGTGCCGGGCGGCCCTACTGGCGCAGGTTGGACGCTGTATCCGCCACAAGCCATATTGCCCGGTACGCCTGGAGTTAGCTGGGGCATCCTATGCATGCTCGCCTCGCTCGCCATCTTCATCGTCGCCTTCACCATGGGCGGCCTCAACTACGTTACGACGGTACTGCAGGCACGTTGTCGCGGCATGACCTTGATGCGCATGCCGTTATCTGTGTGGGGCATCTTCATGGCCACAGTGTTGGGTTTGTTGGCATTCCCTGCACTGTTCGTTTCAGCCGTGATGATGGCCTTGGACAGTGTGCTCGGCACCAGCTTCTTCATGCCTGCTGTGGTTTCAATGGGACAAGGCGCAACCTACAGCGGCGGCAGTCCATTGTTGTTCCAACATCTGTTCTGGTTCTTCGGTCATCCCGAGGTATACATCGTAGCGCTGCCGGCATTCGGCATTGTCTCGGATCTACTCAGCACGCATGCACGTCGGCATATCTTCGGCTATCGCATGATGGTGTGGGCAATTGTTGCGATAGGCTGCTTGAGCTTTGTGGTGTGGGCACACCACATGTATGTCAGCGGCATGAATCCCTACTTCGGCTTCTTCTTCGCCACCACAACCCTGATCATCGCCGTACCCACAGCCATCAAGGTTTATAACTGGGTACTGACACTGTGGCGCGGCGACATCCATCTCACCGTGCCCATGTTATTCGCCATCGGTTTCATCTTCACTTTCATCAATGGCGGTTTAACGGGTTTATTTCTCGGTAATGTGACAGTGGATGTGCCGCTGTCAGCCACTTACTTCGTGGTGGCGCACTTCCACCTAGTCATGGGTGTGTCACCCATCCTGGTTGTGTTCGGCGCCCTCTACCACTGGTATCCCAAAGCCACCGGCCGCATGTTGAATGACACATTGGGCCGCATACACTTCTGGTGCACCTTCATCGGCACCTATGCCATTTATCTACCTATGTACTACCTGGGCATTCTCGGCGTGCCACGCCGTTACTACGCCTACAGCAGCGCTATCGACTTCATCCCACCCTCCGTTGAAACCATGAATCGCTGGATCAGCATCTCGGCACTGTTTGTCGCCGTGGTGCAATTGATCTTCCTGTTCAATCTGTTCTGGTCGTTATCGAGAGGTAAGCCGGCAGGCGGCAATCCCTGGCGCGCCACCACACTTGAGTGGCAAACGCCGGAGACACCACCCAAGCATGGCAACTGGGGCGAACAACTTCCGGTGGTGTATCGCTGGGCTTATGACTACGGAGTTCCCGGCGCAGCTGAAGATTTCATTCCACAAAACAAGGCGACGGATGCCTCGACGCCAGAACATGCGGAGGCGAGGTCATGAGTCTGCCCGCCGCCATCACCGCTCTATGTGCCGGCATCGTGGTCTGGTGGTTGTTGGTCAGACAGCTCACCGCAAAATCATGGCAACCTGATGCTGCAGACAGTCCCGGTGCCGCCTACGCCATGCAACAACCGCCGGCACGCATCGGCCTGTGGGTGTTTCTCGGCGTAGTGACTTCCTTGTTCGGCTTGTTTATTGCCGCCTACTACATTCGCATGGGTCACGGCCATGGCGCACAAGCCACGCAAGCCATCAATGACTGGCACGCCGTCCGCGACCCACCTATTTTGTGGCTTAACACTGTGCTGTTGATCGCCGGTAGCGTGGCCTTGCAAGCCGCAAGACAAGCCATCGCTTTCCAACAGGCCCAGCGCGCTCGACAACGCTTATTGGTCGGTGGTCTGCTCACCATTCTGTTTCTGGCCGGCCAATTGGCCGCTTGGCGACAACTCAATATGTCCGGCTATGTATTGGGTACGAATCCGGCAGTAGCGTTCTTTTATGTACTGACTGCAATACATGGCCTACACCTGCTAGGCGGCTTGTTTGTCTGGGCTAGAACTGCGGTACGCATGTGGACCGATGGCGTTGAATTGATCAATGTCAGCTTGAGTGTAGAGCTGTGCAGTCTCTACTGGCATTACCTGTTACTGGTATGGCTGGTGCTGTTCGGCTTGCTGTTACTCACCTGATCGGATTCGAGTGCTGACCTGAGGATCGCAACATGTCAGATGGCGAATTGATAACCGAACCCACCGTCGCCGGCACTGGCGAAGGCATGCAAGGCGTCACGGCCGATTGGTCAGCAGATAAGCAGGTGTTCCCCGTACCTTGGGGCAAGGCCATGATGTGGATTTTCCTGCTCAGCGACACCTTCATCTTCAGCTGTTTTCTGACTTCGTACATGAATGTACGCATCTCCACCACGGACAAGTGGCCCAATCCCAGCGAAGTATTTTCCTTGAATATCGGCGGCCAACCCGTGCCACTACTGTTGATCGCGATCATGACCATGGTGCTGATCACCAGCAGCGGCACGATGGCGATGGCGGTGAACTATGGCTATCGGCGCAACCGCAGGAACACGGCCCTACTGATGTTGGCCACCGCCCTGCTCGGCGCCAGCTTCGTCGGCATGCAGGCCTTCGAGTGGACCAAGCTGATCGTCGATGAGGGTGTGCGTCCCTGGGCCAATCCACTAGGCGCAGCACAATTCGGCTCATCGTTCTTCATGATCACCGGCTTCCATGGTCTGCATGTATCAGCCGGCGTAATTTATCTGCTGGTGGTCGCCAATCGTGTGCGCAACGGTTTTTACGAACGCAAGGGCAGTTATGAAACGGTGGAAGTGGCCGGCCTGTACTGGCACTTCGTCGATCTGGTATGGGTGTTTATCTTCGCGTTCTTTTATCTCTGGTAGGAGGCTTTATGGAGCACGCCACTGACGGCCACGGGGCCGGGGGTCAGCAACATCCGATTCGTATCTACCTGGTGATCTGGGTGCTGCTGTTTGTGCTCAGCACCTTCTCGTACCTGGTGGACTATTTCCAACTGCAGGGCGCGCTACGCTGGAGCCTGATCATCATTTTCATGTTGCTCAAGGCCGGCTTCATCATCGCCATCTTCATGCACATGGCCTGGGAACGCCTGGCCTTGAAGCTCGCCATCCTGGTGCCGCCGCTATGCCTGTTGATTCTCATCGGCCTGATGGCGATAGAAGGCAATCATACTTTCATTACTCGTTGGACCGCCTTCATGCACTAGGCGCGCAATAGAGCAACCTAGCAAGCCTTGAGGAGCACAATCATGGGTGAGTTAATCGATTGCCATCGCTCCTTGGTGACCGTGCTAAGTGTCGGCACGCTGATTGCGCTGGCAGTGTGTGCATTGATGCTGTACTCCATCGGTAGCTTTCGCCAAGCCACGCACGGCAACGTAGCGAGCTTTGAACACCGCGCCGGCATCGAAATGATCTGGGCACTGATCCCCATCCTGATATTGATCACCAGCGCGCTACCTGCCATCCACGCCGCCATGAACACTCAGAACAGTTGCTTTGCCGCGGCGACAAGCGCCAACCAATAAACACTTAACGACGCCCGACCGGTCTACTGACTCACAAGTGGACCTGAGCGCACAAATTTGGCGAATTGGTACGCCTCGGATATACCCGCAGATTCAATAATGGCTGCCGCCTCATCGGAACTGGCGCTCCCCACATTCGTTACTCGATTGCCATTAAATCCGCAGGAAGCAGAGTTGCCTGCATGCCCCTGGCACCAAACAATGTCCTGATCCACGTAGTTGTCATCCAGAACCGTGTCATAAGTATCGGAGGCCGATCCTCCCTGCAGCATCAACCAGAAAGCGCATGAGCTGCGCACAACATTCTGTGTGTCGTAGTAATAACGGCTGCCATTGTCATGATAGATGCCAAAATAAGCGGGCGATGCCGCATCGGGGAAAGCGCAGGAAGCCGGCCCCACTTGTTCCACCAAATTACCGCTCAATGTAGAACCCGGCTGACTGCTCAAGGTATAGATGCCACCGCCGTCGAGTAGTTTCTGCATAACCCCATGCACCCAATTTTGGGAAATCGCATTATTGGAGACGTAGGTTTGAGCGGCACTCCATCCCCAACCGACAGATATACCGGTATAGGGCGCGCCATCTATTTCATTTTGAATAATATTGGCGTGAGCCACATAGGGCATGGCTATCGGGACCGAATCCTCATACTCAACGCCGGTCTTAGTAAAGTAATTGTTGGAAACGGTTACGTAAGAACTGGAACTCACTAAACGCGTATCGCCAAACCATAGCCCGCCACTGGAAATATCGGCAAAGGTATTGCCTGTAATTTCAACATCGTGGCTGCCATCAGCAAAATTCAACGCAGCTCCACCCAAGTGAAGGAACTGGTTGCCGGTAAATACGATGTTGAATGATGACGAGAAACTTACATTGCCAGGAGTGCTTACCAGTCCCTCCGCACTAAAATGCGTTCCCGCCTGAAGGGCAGCGTAGCCATAACTGGAGCCGGGCTCCAACCATCCTGCATATGCAAATGTAATCCCACTAAACTCAAGATCGTGTGCACCATCGGCTTCAATCAATCTATCCAACTTGGGTGCCACAATAACCGACGAATTAATATCCTCACCCGGCCTTGGAATATAGAAGAGCAAATGCCGCGATCTATCCAGATACCATTGACCAGGCCGATTGAGCAGCTCATATACGTTCTCTATCCAGCTGAGACTCTCCCGCATTTTGGCGCCACTGGGTCCGCGATTCGCATTTCTCCAACATGGGTTTTGAATAGTCAGCTCACTGGGCGCATAGGAAAAAAGCAGATCGGTTTTTTTATCGCCATTAAAGTCGCCAATCTTGTATTCGGTATCCTGACCTTGATTGATCAGCCAGTCCTCTGCAGGTGCGAAGCCCACACCATTTGAAAGCGCCACGGCATTGCGCCATGCACCCGCATCAAATCCTGCGAACAACAAGTCATCGCGACCATCGCCGTTGTAGTCGCCAACATAGGCCTGAATAGCCTGCTTTTGATTGCTCAACCAACCCTGGGGTGTGACAAACCCCGCACCCGTTGACAGCGCCACGTCATAGCGCGATATGCCCGAGGCATCCATCGAAGCCAACAACAGGTCATCGCGACCATCACCGTTGTAGTCGCCAATGTATGTCTGAGTAACCTGACCTTGATTACTCAACCAACCCTGGGGAGTGGCAAACCCCGCACCCGTTGACAGCGCTGCGTCATAGCGCGATGTGCCCGAAGCATCCACCGAAGCCAGCAACAAGTCATCGCGACCATCGCCGTTGTAGTCGCCAACATAGGCTTGAGTAGCCTGTTTTTGATTGCTCAACCAACCCTGGGGAGTGGCAAATCCCGCACCCGTTGACAGCGCCACGTCATAGCGCAATACACCCGAGGTATCCACCGAAGCCAACAACAAATCAACACGACCATCGCCGTTGTAGTCACCAACATGTGTCTGACTGGCTTGGCCTTGATTAACCAGCCAATCCTGAGCAGCGGCGAACCCCGCACCATTCGACAGCGCGACGGCATAGTGCGATGTACCCGACCCATCCAGCGAAGCGAACAGCAGATCATCGCGGCCATCGCCATCGTAGTCGCCACTATATGTTTGAGCATTCTGGCCTTGATCTTTTGGCGACACCAACACAGCGTCATTAAGCCCATCGCCATTAGACATGCTGAGCAAATGACGATATCCGCCGTTGGCAATCGATTGAATCGGGCATCTGTGATTCATCCATTGCGCCCGAGCGACCACCTCAATATCTTGAACATTTCGCCAAGCACTATTCAGCGTGAGACGATAGCCACCACCGAACACGCTGACGTCGTCAATCAGACCCTGAGCGTCATTCAACAGCAGCTTGGTTCGTTCAGCGCGCTCACCGTTAACGTATAACTGACGGGTATTAAAATCGACAGGAACCGCCGCCTGATAAACACCCAGCTGCGGATCCACCAGAGTCCATCCCTGAATTACGCGTCCACCTGAAATGACTGGCCGAGCCCCAGGTGCCGCGACATAAGCAATGGTGTGACCATTCTTGCCAGAATCCGCCTGGTCGAATGTCAATGCCTGAGCAAGTTCGTAAACCCCATCCGCGAGAGATACCGCGATGTCCTGATTGATGGAGGGACTTTGCGCTCGAACAACAGATTTCGCCGTCTCCAATTGGCAAGGATAGCTGGCAGTGCAACTTGTCCCAGCACCATCAGGACTTACGTAGTAGGTATAGGCGTTTACAAAGGAAGAAGTAGTCGCGGATAGGGATCGCGATGCTGAGCTGGTCTGCCCATTAGATGCCAAAGCATCGCCTGGCGCTGCGGTCGTTCCGTTTGAACACCCCACCAGCACTAAAGTCGATAACCCAAACAAAACCTTCAACAACTTCACATCCCGCCCCTGACTTAGATCGGGAAGATGTTCAGTTGCGCGCCACCGTGAATTCCTTATTTGATGGCGGACAAAATCACATCGTCCGCGCTTTTTTTGTGGAACCCATGATATGCCACTCTTCTCAGTTTTGGCTGTTTAGTTACGGCGCCATGATTATTAAAATTAGATGGCGCGCCCGGAGGGGGAAAGTTCGAACCCGAATGCGCTGTTTGAGACCCTTCAAGAGTGGAATGAACAACTAAAAAAGCTAAATCCGCCAATACTTCCAACGGGCGGGAGGGTTAAGCCATGACCCTCGAACACCCTCCCATAAATGGTAGTTTCAAAGATGCTGCTGAACACAATCCGGCACATGCCCGCCGGGTCGGGACACCGCCTCCATTTTCGCTGCGCCTCACATATGAGGAAAAAGCCGCGCTGAAGCGGGAAGCCGGGTCTATGCCGCTTGGGGCTTATATCCGCTCAAAATTGCTCGGTGAGGCGTCCAAACCACGGCGCAGCCGTCGAAGCCCCATCGAAGACGAACGGGCCTTGGCGCAGCTCCTTGGCGAATTGGGCAAGGCCCGGCTGTCCAACAATCTTAACCAGCTCGCCAAACAGGCCAATTCCGGCTCTCTTCCCATAACCCCGGAAACCGAAAAGGCCATCCACCAAGCTTGCGCCGACGTGCAATGGATGCGCGCCCGGCTGATTGCCGCGCTGGGGCTTGGATCGTGATCCTCAAGGCAAAGGAGCGCGGGGATGGCTGGCAGCTCGGCTGCTACCTCCTTCAGGATAAGAATGAGCATGTCGAGGTGCATGAGCTGCGCAACTTCGCCTCGGACAGCCTGCCGGATGCCTTGCGGGAGATCGACGCGATCAGTCGCGGGACGCGGGCTGAGAATTACCTGTTTTCCATGAGCCTCAACCCTCCGGCCAATGAACGGGTGGAGATCGCGGTATTTGAGGAGGCTATCGAGGCCATCGAACGGAAACTTAATCTAGACGGCCAGCCCCGCGCTGTGGTCTTCCATGAAAAGGATGGCCGTCGCCATGCCCATGTCGTCTGGTCCCGGATCGACACCGCCGAGATGAAGGCGATCAACCTTGCGCACTTCAAATGGAAGCTAAAGGACATATCCCGCGAGCTGTTTCTCGACAACGGCTGGAAGCTGCCGCGCGGGCTTATGAACAGCCGGGACCGCGATCCTCGGAGTTACACCCGCGAGGAATGGGAACAGGCCAAGCGGGCAAAACAAGACCCGAAGGCGCTCAAGGCATTGTTTCAGGAATGTTGGGCAATCTCGGACGGCCCGAAGGCATTTGCGAATGCTCTGCAAGCCAGGGGCTACACACTCGCCAAAGGCGATAGAGGCCATGTCGCCGTGGACTTTCGCGGCGAGGTCTATTCCGTCTCTAAATGGGTCGGCGTCCGCGCCAAAGAAGCCCGCAAAAAGCTCGGAAAGGTCGATCACCTTCCATCGGTGACACAAGCCAAGGCAACCATAGCTGCTGGCATAACCGAAATGCTGCGCGGACATATCGCGAAGGTCGAAGCCGCCAGCCAGAAACAACTGGCGGCGCTAGCCTTCCGCAGGACACAGCTCGTCGAGAAGCAACGCAAGGAGCGTACCGACCTGAAATCCATGCATGAAAGACGCGAAGCGAAAGAGACCGCTGAACGTTCAGGGCGATTGAATCGAGGCTTTCGGGGCATTTGGGATCGCATAACTGGCAAGCATGGTAAACAGCTTCGTGAGAACGAACGCGAAGCATCCGTTTCCATGAACCGCGACCGCCATGAAAAAGATTTACTGATCGGCCGTCAATTGGATGAACGGCGAAGCTATCACGCCCAAGCCAAACAAATAAAAACCGCTCACGAAAAAAACGTGGAGCAGCTTCACCGTGATGTAGCGGGTTACATGCGAACCGGGCCTGGAGAACGTTTCACCAAAAACGATCAAGAGAAATCAAACACACGCCAGCAAAAAGATCGAGGACCAACCCACGAACGATGATGCTCACTGGCCGCTCAACTTGTAAGAAAGAAATCTCGAAATCCAGATTGAATATTTTTGAAAGGAGAACATCAATGCAAGACTGGCTTAAAGAAGTCCAGGAAGAATCCCGCCCCTACTACCGTAAAATCGTCAACGCCATTCGCTCCAAGATTCCAGATGATATTCCACGCGACAGCGAGGAATATCAGGATGTCTCATACCTGTGCGGCGCATGCCTTCTTGCAACTTTGATTGACGGACATGAAAAACCTGATTGGATCATAGAGCGAATATTATATTGGCCTCGTGGATACAGTTGCTGGCTCGGAGACGTTGAACAAGCCATAGAGAAGGCCGATCTTTCATTCGTAGAGAATGAGGCAGAATTTAAAGCTGAACTGCGTGGGGCTTTATGCATGGCAAAAGCATGGATATGGCACATTGAACACCCTCAATAAGAGGACATCACAAAAGTAATTTAGAATAGATTTAACTGTCGTTCGTCGAAGCACTGCTTTTGGATTTTGTTTTCCTGAGAAGCATAATCGAGCCATTCTTTTACAAAAGCGGCAGGACCACCTGTCGCTTCAATGTTATCCGCTCTCTCAAAGTGCGACTTATATCCGGTTTCGCTGAAGGGAAGTTTTTTTCCATTTAGACAAGAGACTTGCAAGTGCGCTATGGCATATCCGTAAATCTCACGAAAGACAGGCGACCAGTCGGGCTCATGCAAAACCTGAATCTCTAAATTTCGCCAGTTAAAAGTGTAACGCTCGATTTCGATATCCGTATTTTTTCTCCAGATTGAAAAAGGGTCAGCACAGCAATTGCGCATGATCCCTGGCGTCGCCGAGACCGGGAGGCAAAAGACAAGGGCTTTGTTACGGAGGGGGATCACCCACCCGAAGGGCATGACGAAGTCATGTCTTGGAGCGAAGCGAAAGATGGGGAGACCGAAAGAAAGCCCTTGTCTTGCGCCAGGGCGGAGCCCTTAGCCCTCTTTGCGATAGGGATCGTCACCCGCATGGGCCGGGACAACTACGACCCGGCGAGCGAAGCGAATAGAGCCCGGACCGGGCTTCGCCCGGGATCGCCAATTTATTGCAGACCCTCTTTTACCTGCGGTCTGATATCTGCCAAGGCATTCGTGCGCTGCTTCACACCCCATGCATTGAACACATTGTGAGTCTTTGCGTGCAGAGGTAGGTTCTGCACTAAAATAGGATAACGCTGCAAATCAGCTTGTGAATCCGCTCATGGAGCGTCATGGAAGCTATTATTTCTCATCTTGGACCGTGGACCATCTTTTCTATCGCCGTTATAAGCGCGGTCGGCCTGATCTTTCATGTTAAATGGTCAAGGCAGGCCACAACACTTGGTCCAACTTTACTTACCACGCTTGGAATTTTCTTTTGCTTTGCAGGCATTGCGTGGGGACTTTTAGACTTTGACACCAGCGACATCAAAGCCAGCGTGCCAAAATTGCTCGTTGGCATTAAAACGGCCTTCTGGGCTTCAGTTGCTGGCATTTTTTGGGCGCTGACAATCAAGTTTAGGCGTATTGCAGTAGGTGAAGCGCAACTACATCCAAATGAGAGCGCCGGAGCAACCGTTTCCGATCTGGTCGATCAATTGGCGCGACTGAATAAATCGATTTCCGGAAATGAAGATTCAACCCTGTTGAGTCAAGTCAAGCTGCTCCGGAGCGATAGCAACGAAAGAATGCACGCGCTGCAAACGTCTTTTAATAATTTCGCGGAGAAGATGGCGGAAGCCAATTCTAAAGCGTTAATCCAGGCGCTCTCCGAAGTTATTAAAGACTTCAACAATAAATTGACTGAACAATTCGGGGAAAACTTCAAGCAATTGAATGACGCAGTGCACAAGCTTGTAACTTGGCAAATTCAATATGAGGCACAACTGAATGTCCTAATTGAACAGGAAACAGCAACACGAAAATCCATGACTGAGGCTTCGCTTCGCTATGCCGAATTGGTCAATAAGTCGAATGTATTTTCAACAACTGCCGAGTCCCTTCACAATTTGCTGAATGGATTGCTTTTGCAGCGGGATCAGCTCGACATATCACTTAAGGCACTCGCTGAATTGGTAACAAAGGCAGCAAATGGGCTGCCGCAGATTGAAACCAAAATCGTTGAAATGACTAAACAGATCGCTGAGGGAGTTCGCGGCCATCAAGACGTCATGGGGGCGACCCTCAAGTCTGCTGCTCAGGCCATTCAAGCCAATGGTCAGCAATTCACCACAGTTTTGACCAAGAATATTGAATCCGCCAACAATGATTTAAACGCACATGTAAAACAGCTTAGTGAGGACACCAAGAAACAAGTTGTTGCACTAGATAAGGCGCTTGAAACGGAACTAACAAAATCCATCGAAACATTAGGGCAACAATTGGCCGCATTGTCACAGAAATTTGTACAAGACTACACGCCATTAACCGCTCAGCTTCAAAGGGTTGTGCAACTAGCTAAGGTATCGTGATGAGTAACCTTAGTGATAGTGGTGATGGCGCCCAAGAGGCTCACTGGATACCGCTAAGCGACCTAATGACCGGGCTGATGGTCATGTTTCTCTTTATCGCAGTCGTTTACATGATGCGTGTCGAAGCTGACACTGACAATATTAAAGAAGTTGCAATCGCATACAGTGAAGTAAAGGATTCGCTCTATGAAGATTTATCTACGGAATTCCACGATGATCTTTCAAAATGGAAAGCTGAAATCGTCAAAGACGACTTATCTATTCGGTTCACAGAACCTGAAATTCTTTTCGCAAATGGCAGTAGTGAGTTAAAGCCAAGCTTTCAAGCCATCCTAGACAACTTTTTTCCCCGCTATGTGAAGATTCTAACTTCTGACAAGTATCGTGATTCTATTAGTGAAGTAAGGATTGAGGGCCATACATCATTGATGTGGGAAAATACAGGCTCATCTGCAGAAGCCTATTTTTACAACATGGACTTATCCCAGGCACGCACTCGCTCAACCTTGTTTTACGTTTTGAAACTTCCTGCCGTCGCAAAAGATTCTGTGTGGTTGCGAAAGTACGTCACCGCTAACGGCCTATCTTCTTCTCATCCAGTGTTAGGTGCTGACGGATCTGAGGATGCCGCCCGGTCGCGTCGCGTCGAGTTTCGCGTCAGAACGGACGCAGAGACACGAATTGCCAAGATATTGCAGATATCTAAGTAATAATATGAAGCTCCCAAATTTTCTGCTGAATGCAGATTTAAATGCGCTTCGAATAACAATGGGAGCTGACCAGCTTGGCGACTTAAAGCTGACATCGTCGGGAAAGCAGCTAACAGTCGCCGAGTTGGAAGTATTGATAACGGGTGGGATAGACATCCAGAGCCTGGATGATATCAGGGCGCTTCCAGATGGAACATTGGCATATAAGGATCGACGTGTAGTTCTATACATACGCGACCTTGCCGAGTACGGGGCTACGCGATCCAGCATGCCCAAGTATCATGTATCAAATTGCAGCACGCTTCAGGATATGCGAACGAAAAATAGATTTGGACGGTACGTTGTTGCAGCCCGTCAAGATGGATATTTTCAGATTAATCGCATCAGCCGCGGATCGAAAAGCGCGACGAGTTTTGAGCGCCTTGCGATTTGCCAAAACTGTCTTGGGAATTTGTCTTTTGACGGTTTCTCACGAAGTTGGTCATCCCAGGAGAGGTTTTTATTTGCTCAAACATTCAAGTTGGATAGATTTTTCAGTCTTTATTCCCGCGACCTAATTAGTAGCGATGGAGTAGAAGCAGAAGAGTCAGCGCCTATGAATGACTATTCCGGTGATTTTGGGCAACATGCATATGCCGCTAAAGAACGTGCCAATTGGACATGCGAGAGTTGCCGTAGAGTATTGAGGGATTGGAGCTTAAGGCGATTCCTTCACGCGCACCATCTCAATGCCTTGAAATTCGACAATCGCTCAGAGAACCTCAAAGCTCTTTGCATAGAGTGTCATGCAAAACAACCAAACCACTCTCACATGTTAACGCTGCCCCAATATTTAGAATTCGTAGAATTAAACATTCTCTGATGGCAGATAAACCGATTTTCTTAGATGGGAGTTACTATGGAGTGGCTAATATTTATCGGAGTGATTGTTGTTCTATTGGCTATCTTTGGCGGACCAGGAAAATGCGACATATGCGACCTTCCGCTTAAGAGGGTTAAACACACTTGGACAATCGATGGTCAGAAGCAAAACCTATGTCCGCAATGTAATTCTCAGATGGAGCGCAAAGTAAGCCGGGCGAAGTTCAAAGGAAAATTTGGGTAGAGAAAATACCAGCTACCACGATTTTTTCCGAAAAGCGTTTCAACAGTTAAACAGGAGCAGCGGGCCACGTTTGCACGTCCCCCTGATTTGGAATATTTACAATCCAAAGGCTCCCGCTTATTAGTTGTACTCGATGCCAGCCTAAAAGCCTTTGAATACGCCCCGCCCATTGGGAAGTGGAATATTGAAAACTTGTGCTCGCACTATTCGTTGCGTACGGATTGGACGTATGGAGTACGCCGCTGGCACTATCATAGAGAGCAACAAATTCATCATGCGTTAGAAATCCACCATCAGGTCGGGGGAAATGTTTCCTGCCCGGACCAACTTCTTCAGGTGGATCGAGCGCCATTGGGTAGAAATCTGGATTGAGTTTGCTTATTTCTTCGAGAATTTTCTTAGCTCGCCAATGCTTCGAAAAATTTTCGTGTGCTGAAGCATAAGCCTCCTTATTTGCCGCAAGAGTTGAGAACGCGATCAACTCAAGCACTTTGCGGAACTGAAGATTTACAACTTCAGTAGCCACAAAAGGCGGTATCCCTGCCAAAACCCCATTCAGCACGTTTTCTATGACGTTTACTCTATCTCGAATCTCTGCCATATAACCGCAGTATATTTCGATGTCTGTTGGCATATTTTTCTCAAGGGTAAACACGCAGCGGGCATCATCAGTAACTTTTTAGCACACATCCCATCAGCGGAGGATTGGAAGTGGTATGGGCAACCAAGCGATGCGATTTGGTTCGCAATTCAGTGTATAAGCCCATCACCTGTTGAAGTGTCGTGAGAAATCTTGCCTTCCGGCGTAAAGAGGGTAACCAGCTTAACGCCATCGCATTGCAGCACCTTTTGAATTTCGACCTGATCGGCAAGGTTTCTTGAAAGACGAGCCATATCTGTGGTCAACAGCGCATCACATTCCCCGTTCAAAGTCGCGCGAAAAAGAGCCTGAAGACCCGGGCGATTTCGCTCCATGCCTGATTGACCTAAATCGGTAAAGACCTCGATAACCGTCCAGTCAGCACCAAGCGCAAATCCCTTGCATGCCTCGATTTGCCAATTAAGTTTTTCAATATCATTCACTGCTGTTCTGGCATAGATCATAGCGCGCATTACGTCCCTCCTTGGTTGAAGCCATATTTGTATGGCGCGCTATTGGTTGCCAGTCAAGGTAATCCTTCTCTTGCTTCCTACGGTCGCTTAAAGCCTGCTTGGGCACTCCCGGGAGATGGCGGCCAAACATCAAATGAATCAGGCATGACGGCCTTCATATCCGGGGCTAACGCTATCCATCCTCTGCTGGTCGCGTGGCAACTAGACGCGCATCCAATCCGCAGGGTTGGTCAACAGAGCCGGGGCGGCGGAAGCCCCTCCCGGCTCGTGGGGCAGCGTCAGCGCGGGGTGTATGAAATCACCCCTCCCGGAAGCGCAAGGGCGTTCCGGGACGCGCATCCAACCTGCGGAAGGTTGGTCATGGGAAGGCGGAAGCCTGGGAGCACGAAGGCTCCCCAATGGCGCTGATGGCTCGATGCCTGAAGCGCCATTCCAAGCGGTTCCACAGGGGCGGCGACTGAGCCCCTTGGCAAGATAGTGTTGTAGTACAACACACATCTTGCGGGCGCTCACTGACGTTCGCGCAGACGGGAAAATGGGATTTTCACGCGGATTTTAGGTGGGAGGGTGAGAGGCTGCGCGTTCTTTGCAAAATGCGAAATTCACTCAGCCATTGCGGGGGGACTAATTGAGCAAGCGTCCACCTGCAGCTGACGGGCCGCCTCCCTCTAGGATGGACTCGTCTAAGACACGCAACAGCGCGCCGCGAGATTCAAGCTCCAGAGAGAGGTCAAAGACTGACTTGGCTGAACGGGCTATTTTACTCAAGGTACACACAACCACAGTGTCGCCCGGTTCAATTGCCGCCAGTAGCGATTTGAGGCCGGGTCGCTCCAGCCCATCTCCAGACACCCCTTTATCCAGAAATAATTCTGTACAGCCGAAAGAATTAAGGCGGTTGATTTGAAGTTCGATGTCGCTTGGGTGAACTGCTACACGGGCATAGCCTAGCTTCTTGGTTGGCATGGAGCCTCCTTGTTGGAATGCCACCTAGCTATGTCCCGATACGCCAGAAGACGCAACCAAAATCGACCGTATCCCGGCGAGTTGTTCCAAGGTCACAATACCCTTGAGACGCGCACGAAGAAAGACGGGCCTTGCGACCCGTCTTTCGGTGGATTAGCGGAACCTAATATTCGGTTTGTTCATCGCTCTTGTTGAGGGGGTACAGAGTCAACTCACTAACGAGCTGGGTTCCAGCAAGGGTGACGTAAATGGAGCCGCTCTCGTTCTGAAAGCCGACGCCGATCTGTTCGTAGCGGGCAGTCCTGCCACTGCCGTGCCGGATTTTGGCAACGAAGGCGGGTTTGGCTTTCTGGGCGTCCTGCGGGTTGGATTTGGTGTTCATTTTAGTTCTCCTTGTTTTGAGGCTGGACCATTCCAGCGACACGCCCCGTAGCACCCATTCAACAGCCAGGCGTCATGACCAACACGGGAGCGCAGCGAACGGAGCGGGCAGGTCATTGACACACCGCAGGGTATGGCAGGGGAACGGGTTACGGATTTGGCGCAAGCTGAATGGAGGTCAATGCCAAACAAGGGAGGACGAAAACTAGGAACAAATCCCTGACCGTCAGAAGCGCCAAGGTAAGATGTGACCTCACTCAGGAGGCCAGAATGGATAAGGCGTTTTTTAAGGATTTCATGAAGGATATTCCGCGCGGGGACAGCACGCGCGACCTTAGCCAGCAATATGCACCCTGTGCCCAATGGATGAAGCTTGAGGATATTGCGGCGAACAAAGACCTAGCCTTCGATCCGCATAACCCAGGTGCAAAGGTTCTGATTGGGGCACTGGGATCTCAGCTTATCGGGATAGACGACGACCGCCATATCATGACGGTGGCCGGGTCACGTTCGGGGAAGTCGGTCGGACTTATCAGCAATCTGTTCTTTTATCGGGGGAGCGTTCTGGCGACCGATCCGAAGGGCGAGCTGGCAAATATCACAGCAGAACGTCGGGCAAAGCTGGGCCAGAAAATCTATGTCCTTGATCCATTCCTGATCGCTTCGGACGCGATCGGTAAATACCGCGCCGCCTATAACCCGATGGTGATCCTCAAGCCTGATAACCCGAATTTCCTTGAGGACGCCGCCCTGATCGCGGAAGCCTTGGTCGTACAGTCAGGCCAGGAAAAAGACCCGCACTGGGATGAATCCGCCAAGGCATTCATTGAGGCGGTCATCGTGCACGTGGCCACCGCGCCGCAATATGCCGATGCACGCAATCTGATAACGGTTCGCTATCTGATTTCGCGGGCGCTTTGGAACTCCCTCGATATGGACGCACTCGATAGTCCGGAGGCGTCGGACAACCCTGCCCTGCTTCAAGACATCAAATTAAACGCAGCCTCATTACGCGATGCGCCATTGACCGAGGACATTGGCAACTCGCTGATCGCGGGGGCCATGGATTTTTATTTAAAGGCTGAAGCGGAAAGAGCTGGCGTCTATTCGACAGTTAACCGTCACACGCGGTTTCTGGATTACACAGCATTTCGAAATGTCCTTTGCGACAATGATTTTGATCTGGGAGAGTTAAAACGAAATCCAAATGGCGTCAGCGTCTATCTTTGCTTCCCGGCAACAAGAGCGGACATCTCCCGGAGATGGATGCGCCTATTTATCAATCAGCTTCTCGACGCAATGGACCGCGAGAAAACAAAACCGAAAGTTCCTGTTCTTGCTTGCCTAGATGAATTCCCGGTTCTCGGTTATATGAAACAACTGGAAACCGCAGCGGGACTTATTGCTTCATTCGGAGTAAGACTCTGGTTCATTCTTCAAGACTGGAGCCAAGGCAAAGCTTTATATGGTGATCGATGGGAAACATTCGCTGGAAACGCTGGAACGATGCAATTCTTTGGGAACAACGATCTCGCAACAACTGAATACATCTCTCGACGTCTTGGCAAGACACTTGTGCAAGTCACACGTCTAGGAGAGGTTGGTTCGGAACAAAGAGATAAAGGACTTCTAGGAAAGTCTGTCTCTACAGAACTCCATGACCTCCTTGATCCGGCAGAAGTCACGCAGCAGTTTTCACGCGACGATAAGCTAAAAAAACAAGTTATATTTTTGGCAGGGAATCACCCGATCATGTTGCAGCGAACCAACTGGCACGACAATAATGGGCCGTTAGCTAAATTCATCACGTCTAATTAGCAAACTGAACTAAATCGGTCCCTTATCTCGAGTGGGGATTTTAATTCCAGACGTCAGATTTGGAGCCCGCACGGTTTGAATGCCTCCACGAACAACGACTGTAGGAGGTATCAAAACTTTCTTGCCGCTCAGAATGTCCATTGAATCCTGAACACTCTGTTCGTAGAGCTTTTTCAAGCTATCTTCATCAAGGCTATTAAGTTGTCTTTTAAGCGCACTCGACATACGACCTCTCCTTTCAACTTTCGCAAGAACAATAGCACAACACCTAGCAAAGGAAATACAACTTATTGATCTATAGGCACTTTTTCCATATATACCCCCAAAATATCAGTTAAAGGTGTAAGAAAAGGCGTCAATAAGGCCGGGACTGTCTCAAACTGTCCCCGACTTTGGAAAAGCCCCTCTGTTGAGCGTTCAATTACCAACACACCAATTTTTCTCTTTTCGTCGTCTGATAAAGGAATAGCCATAAAGCTTTTTATCGGCCTCATTTTGAAGAAATCAATTACTTCTTTTTGGGCAGCATCTGTGTAGTCGGCAAGATCACGACACCATGTTTCCACCTCACTGTGACTTCTAAGTATGACGGAATCGTCCCAGGCAATTGCTTGCGGAGCACCCGGCAACACACGAAATTGCTTTGAGTCACTATCTGCATACACATGTGAATGAACAGGCAAAGTCAGCCTTTCTTTCGGATTCTCTTCCGGAGGCTGTGGCGATTGCGAGAATGATGCCTCTGGACATCTTCTCAACACCCCACTTAAGTAACGCATCTCACAAGCAATATTTTGCGTAAATTCTATTTGCGCACGAAGATCGTTCAGCTTTTGCGGTGGCAATGTTTCTAATTGTTCTTTTGTACGATACAAAAATACCGATGCAGAATATTTAACCCCAACTGGAGAGCCGTCCATCTCTCCCGCAAGTACAACGATCTTGCTCACAATAGCCCTTGCTAAATTGACAATAACTTCGGGTTTCTGACTATCTGGATTCGCGTACAGTATGAGTGGAAATATTGTGCGCAGGGTTTCGTTATAGGTTTGCGCAAATCTAACTAAACGAAGAGTCGTAACCAATTCAATTTCTTGATCCAACTCTGCGATCTTCTCGTCCAACTTCTTTATTCCTCGCGTCAGCTGGTCCTGCTTTTCCACCGCAATAGAAGATTCAGCTTTCTTGTGCCAAGAAAATCCGACGAGAAAAACAGCAAATGCTCCTGCAAAAATCCAAAAATCACCATGATTTTTCAACGGTCCACCAGAAAAGTGAGACCATTGCTTGATAGCATCAACAATATAAGGCTTTCGAAAAGCAACCCAAGCACCAGCGAGCGGCGCTACCAAAGCGAGAGATGCTGCAAAAAATGGATTTGCTATAAAGCGTCTTAAACGGCTCATTTATCTTCCTCAGTGCGCTTAAGTAAAAGCCATGCAAATGATGATTGCTACTTTTTATCTTTCTGTTCCGACGCTCCCCAATCCTTAGGAAATTGAATACTTCCTGTAATCCCTATCTTCTGGCCTTCGTCTTTTTTCTCTTCTGGCTGTTTTTCAGCTATCTCTTTACGAGTAAACGCAACTGGGGCACATGCAGGCTGGGCAGCGGGTGGTGCAACTTTCATGCATTCAACACTAGCGAATGGAATTGCCGTTGGCGTTGGACGCGATAAAGAAGGAGGCGTCGATAACGCGTATTCATACCCAACTTGATCGACGCTCAATGAGAGAACAATTACATATACCTTATCGGTCAACGTTCTTTTTGAATCGAGTAAATCAATTGATTGAAGCGCCATCTCCAAATTGGTTTTCGTAGATGTATCGGCAGCGGCGGCGGCCGGAGCCGACTTCACGAATTTCCCGGTTAGAAATTCCTTGAAAGGTATTAGAGACGTAATGGCTTCAGCCAACTTTGTATCTGGATTCGAAGTCGCTTTGGACAGCGTTCCGTCAGTATTTAATTCCTGCGTGAAATTGGCGCTTCCGAACCACGGCAAGGGCGCGTTGAGGTAGTACGGACTATCACTGTCAACTATCCATGTAGCCTCGACAGAATTTCCAATTAGCTCTGGCGTTCTGGGTTTAGAGAAATCCACGACTGCGAGCCTATCAAAGCTCTTTATTATCGTCATCGCCTTGTCAACGTCGGCGTTATTCGCATTAAGAATGTCTTGTTTTATAGCAACAATAGCATCGCTTGTTGGGCTGGAAACATTTTTTACAAAGACCTGGGTTCCAGCATCGACCAATGCTTCCTTTCCTTCTTTACTGTCAACGAGCTTTTTCTCGGCTGTCAGCGTCACCTTATACCAAGTATCCGCATAGGCAGTTGTTTGAGTGTAATACTGCTTTTTAATGTAAAAAGGGATGCCCCCGATCTGGCTGTATTTTGTCTTGTTACCCTCAGATGTCTTTTCTTTTACTCGAACGACATTAACGCAAGACGCAATTGATAAACTTAAAACTACGACCGAAATAATTCTAAGCATCGCAATCTCCTTCTTTAAATATTTCCGTTTGCCCTAATACAAATGCATTCCTGTGTTTATGCCAGTATCCACGGCGGAACCCCCTCCCCTGCGGCCTGCTTAAGTTGTTTCCATGCAAGTAATCGCGCCAGCGCATAGTCACCAGCCCACTCGATAGCCAAGTCACTGGGATATCTGCCCTGAGTATCCCTTGCTAAGTAATCGCAAGAAGGACTTTTCATCAGCGCGCGAATACAAGGACGCGCCCCGATAGCAGCCGCATGATGCAGAGCCGTCATGCCCCTTCCATCTTTACTGTTTATTTCCGCGCCTCTGGCAAGCAGAAATTCCACGACCAGAAGATCGGCGGCTTTCGCACCTCGAATAAGCAAAGCGCCATTCTCATGCTCATCCATCGGCAGTTCTTCCAGTCGAAGCCCCAAAACTCGGTGAATACTCGCGCCTATCTCATCCAAGCTCCCGGAGAATTCCGGAACAATCTCACTATCCATCAGGACGCTTTTGAAAGGTTTACGCTTCGCCTCTCTAGATGCCTCTTTAGAGAGCTTTTCAAGAAGCTTGTTTCTTTTCTTTGCCTTATCTATTAGATCTGAAAATTTACTATTTGAAGGCGCGCTTCGCTCTGTATCTTCTTGTTGATGCTTTTCATCCATTTTTTAGACGCCTTCAATCGTTTTAAAGCCAATCACACTGTCGGCAAGCGTCGCCCCACCCGAAGACGAGACAACAGGCAAGCTTGCGCCATGGCGTAATAGGGAAAAATCCGATGCTGACTTTCTGTCTATTTCCGTTTCAACGTAGGTAATGCGGTCCTCATCATCTGCACCGCGCACGAAGATATGTAACAGGTTTAATGCCGTAGAGGCGAAGCCATAACCTCTTCGATACCCACGCGCTAAGACAGCCCCTACGCTTCTGTCTCCGGCTGCCTGCAAAGGTGGGATCACACTTACTACAAACTTCTCATGGACGATAAATGCGGATATTTCCGGTTCGTGCCTTATCTCCCACTCAATGTCTTCCCGTATTGGTCCGATAAAACGTTGAGCCGCGTGATTGCCGGAGATGTTCGATAATCGCTTTGTAGCCAAAGGCGACTCATTCGCCAGCGACTCAGCGACAACAAACAGTTCCCGCATTTCGCGTGCTTCAATTCGGAAGTCGTCTTCGGTCAGCAGCTTCGTTTCTAAGAGAAAATTCTTTACGTGCTCCCAACGATCCGTTGAGAGATTTCTTGTGCCTACGAAAAACTGACGAAGCGCCTCTCCATCAAAGACCATACCCGGAGGATAAGACGAAACATTGAGTGTGCATCTTTCGACCGCTTCAGCAACTTTCTCCCAAGATGGCTTGGTCGTACCTATGGCTTCGCGGAGGCGATAGTTCTTGATCGCCTTTCGCATTCTTGCGTTCTGCCATTCCACTGTTGCTCCTTTTAATTCCCTTGTCCGTCGCAATTTTCCTCGCGGATTCCGCGCGGTGCGTTGTTGTTTCAGATGCCTATGCTGGCATTCCGGTTCTAAACGGAGATGCCACGATGTTCCGACGCTACGAAAACCCGCTGTCCGGAAATCCCCGGACAATTGAGAAGATCGATAAAGCCGGACTACCTGAATTCCACATTATTGCCTCCGAGCTTACGCCGGAGCGGGCAATCCTTGCCAGCCAAGTTTCGTTAGTAGCGGGGTGGAGTATTGCCGCCGCGACGGCGTATTACCTCTATCAGCGTTCCGGCCTCGATTTGGAGCAGGCAGCCTCGACCATGCTCGTCAGTGGAGCAGCGTATTGGGCGTTCAGGACGCTGGTTGCGGATTTTCTGCGCCGGACAACCAAAATCGTCATGACCACGGAAGCGGTGAAGGTCCGGCGATGGGTTACATGGAAGTCATACAGGCGGAGCGTTCCGCACCAATTCCTGCTCGCGCAGCATGACAAAACCCAAGATGAACAGATCGAGCACGAATACCGAAAACGCAAGGATGGCTTGAGCCGTTCCGTATCGCGTTGCCCGGTCTATTTCGGCAACTCTTTCCACGTTGTTCTGCTGTACGCCGGGCAGCGCATCGACCTGCTGGATGTTTATGGTCCACGCCCGGCGGCAGCCATAGTCGCCCGGTTGCAGTATTGCGATGACGCCTTGGACTTTGCCATTGGCAAGGGTCATCGCACGGGACGCGACGGCTTTCGTGACTGGCGCAAGGAAGGGGAAATCTAAATGCCTATCATGAATAGCATTTTGCATGGGCATTCATGGATGCAATTCATCCTTGCCCTTCTGATGATCGGTGTATGTATTGCAATTGCTCTCGGCTTGGCGAGAGCCGCACTAACCTTGTTACGAATGACACTTGAACTGCTCCGGACGGGCTTTGGATTGGTCAGCGAGAACGCGGCAACCATTACCATCAATTTCGCATGCTTCACGGCACGGATGATCGTCAAACTACTATCCATAGCCGCATGGTACGCATCGCGTCCATTCGTCCGCTTGTGGAACAAGGTCTATGGTTCTGTACTGGAGTGGTTCGACAATATTGCTTGTCAGATTGAACTGGAAAGAGCCAGAAAGGCGACACACGGGGGAAAGACAAACAAGAATGACGAGAGCCAGCAGAAAAGCAACAATTCCTCAACGAATGATTTCAATCAGCAAACGCATACGTCTTATGAAGTACCGCGCACATTTGCCGAAGCCTGCCTGATCTTCGGGCTTCCGGTTACTGGCGAGTTCACCAAGGCAGCGCTCAGTGCCGCATATCGCCAACGCATTCATAAAGCTCATCCAGATAGGGACGGCATTAATGACCTGGCAACGCAATTGAATGTCGCCCGTGACCTTATTAAGGCTCATAAGGGGTGGGTGTAAAGGCGAGATACCGCCTACCCCTCCTTTCGGCGGTTGTAGCAAGCGACGCCAGCGAGGCGGCGGCGTGCGAGTTCGCAATATTTCGATTCAAGCTCAATGCCGAGGTAACGGCGACCGGACAGGGCGGCAGCGACGGAAGTGCTGCCTGACCCTGAGAATGGATCAAGGACGATATCTCCCGGCTGGGAGAAAGCTTTGATGATTGGAGTTAGAACGCTCACGGCTTTTTCAGTTGGGTGCAGACGATTACCAGAGTATTCCCAAGATTGAACATCCGGGATCGGTTGCGCGGGGCGAGATGGATGGCCCTTTACGAGAACGTAGGCTTGTTCATGACGGGCTTCCATGAAGCCCGTGCGCGAAGCATAGTCTTTGTGCCAGACGATATGCCCGACCGGGCGCAGACCTGCCTGCTTCCATGCAGAGAAGAATTCATCGATGCGGTTCCAGCCGTAGAACGATATGCAGAAGGTATTCGGCTTTAAGACACGATAGACATCAGTGAATGAGCCGAGGATGTTACCCAGGCAATCGTCATTGGCGATGCTCCGCCCGGAGCTGTCGCGATAATTCACACCATAAGGCGGATCGGTCACGACCAGATCAATGCTTTCGGATGGCAAGGTTTGCAGGACGGATACGCAGTCCCCTTCGATAATTTGATTTTCGATTTGCATTTTCTTTCTCCTGTTATTGGGTTCATCAACGCGGAGGAAGAAAGGCGCGGCGGAAAGCGCCGGGATCACCGCAGGGGAACGGACAACACGGGAGCGTTAGCGAATGGAGCGGGCCGCCCGTTGATCGCGAAGCGCGCCGGGCCAGAATCCGCAGCGAAGGTGATGAAAGCCGATTACAGGGGCTTAGAAATGCGAAAAATCAATTCGAGTTTTTAGGGAAAAACGCCCAAAACAGCCGCAACAGAAAACGACATAGTGACCGAACCTTGTGAGAGAATTAGCCCACCTCACGACAAGGAGCGAACAATGCTAATTCTTACACGTCGAGTTGGTGAGACTGTGATCGTTGGCGATGATGTTGCTGTGACCGTGCTTGGCGTCAAAGGCAACCAGGTTCGTGTGGGTATAAACGCCCCTAAAGAAGTTTCCGTTCATCGCGAAGAGATTTATGAGCGCATCCAGCGGGAGAACGCTCTCGGAATAAACGGCAATTCAAAAACTGGCTGAATAGCGCAGCAAAAAAAGGGGCTGCTAGAGCAGCCCCCGTTCCGCGAACGAACACGTCGTTGCGCCTCCAGTGACGATGTGATCGAGTACCCGAATATCGACCATTGAAAGCGCATCCTTCAGACGTCGCGTAATCAGCTCGTCCGCGTGTGACGGGTCTGAAATTCCGCTCGGATGATTGTGCGAAAAGATCACCGCTGCCGCGTTATGCACCAGCGCCCGTTTCACCACCTCACGCGGAAACACATTGGTTCCGTCGATCGTGCCGCGAAACAGTTCCTCGCAGGCGATCACGCGGTGACGGTTATCGAGATAAAGGCACGCGAACACTTCATGTTCAAGACCAGCGAAACGCACTGCGAAGTAGTCACGCGTCGCTCTCGGATTGTCCAACACAGTCGTACCCACTATACGACGCGAGAGAATGCCGAGCGCGGTTGCGATGATCTGGTCATCGCTGACTGCCGCTCCTGCATCTGAAACATATCCGGAGCTGAAAGTTGGTTCGCGCGGAACCAGAGAGCCGCGATCTGAAACGACATTGAATTTACGAGCGGAGCGATTTGAATAGCGCATTGAAGTCTCCTTCAGGCGGAATTGCCTGTCGGAGGGCTTCAACCCTCACGGCGCAGCGCAGCTCTCAAGACTGGCGCGCAGCGACACTTGCCGAGTAGAGGAAGCGTCTTGCGCTGAGCAACGGAGGGTCTTGATAGCGAGCACGACGTGATAACGTCCAAAACCCAGGCAAGCCCAAAAATCCTTTTAAAAGCGCCTCGGCGCGATCCGAACGCGACAAGGATCGTTACCGAATGGCCGAGACAATCGGCCTTGCGATTGGCTCGGTAAGCGAAGCGCGTAGAGCCTGGCTGGCGCCCTGCGCCATGGTCGCCCATGCTTTTGGTTTAGATGCCTTGCGCATTCATATTCAGAATTTGCTGCTGAATCATTTACGGGATTTAGAAATTCAAGAACTTACGAACCGGGCTTGCGGGCCGAAACCAATACTGTATATAACAACAGCCATCACCCTACACGCTGGAGCGCCGCAATGCTCACCGATACGCTCTCTCTGCTGGACCAGACCATTGAAAACCTTCATACGCTTTCAGGCGTCTTTGACGATGAGAGAGACAGCAAGTACCCGTCGGGCGGAGATACCGAGGCGCGATTGATCGAGGATGCGCGTTTTGCGATTGAACGGTTGCTGCCAACTTTACAGGCAGCGCGTATCACGCAGATTCCGCCCGAGACACGTCATAGAGCACCGTATTGCATAGACTGTGACTAAGGATGAAGATCAGGACCATGAAGGTTCATGGAATTCTCTCAATGCAAAAGATCGTAACCGCCCTGCTTATGGCGGCTTATGCATTTTCCTGTCCACAAGATAGTACGGCGGCGGATGCGAAATCGGGTTCAAATATCAATGCCATCGCAATAACAGAAATCCGTTCGCTCTCAGCTTTCCCGGAGAGTTTTCGAAAAGCGCTTTGCTTGAATTCACGCGGCCTCTGCCCCATGGCCGATACGGGAGAGGATTTTAATTCAAGCGATTTTTTCTATTTGGAAGATGACACCCCCACGACGCGGTTTGTGTATGGTGGACTAAACGAAAATTCCGCCATTGTGATTTATGAAAGAGGCGGCTATTTCGTTACGGTTGAAGGTGTAATTTTTAAACGTAGTTTGAAGACGTGGAGCGAAGGGAAGCGCGTATCCTTGCAAGGGATACCAATTTCGCATAGCGGCCTCGTCCGCATTCTGGCAAGAGAAGCGGCGAAGACTTAAGCGGCACATGCGCTCAGAATTGATTGCAGCTTCTCGTCGGATCGGCCTTGCGATGCAAGCCAGCGCTCGACGTTTTCAGGCTGGATAGCGTTAGTTCAATTCCACCCTGTCAGTTCAAAGAAAATAGCCGCATTTCTTTTTCTTAGTCGTCGTCACCCTGTCGTCCTTTTTGTTCGGCTGTAGCACGGCGCTGCCCTTCCATCTGCAAATTCATCACTGAATTCCTCCTCTTCGTTGCGGTCCTTTCGGATGCAGCCAGGTCATCGCGCGCGCTTTCACAGCATCACAAGGCCGCAAGGGTGGCCGACAACAAGGAGAAAAAGTGATGCGACTGATAACGATCTTTGAACTGGCAGTGAAGAAGGACGTTGAACTGAAAGTTCTGTTCCGCCATGTAACCGATGCGGTAACGCAGAGTATGCCGGACACGGCAGATCGCCGGAACGCACTGGCCTCGTTGCAGAACATCATCCGCACGATGAGCGGACCGAAACGCTAACGTCTCGCCGCTGCCAGCCTATGGCTGGCAGCGGAATTCTGTTACCTCCCGCTGGACGCGCGGCAAACGTTGGCGTTATAAATGCGCCAACGACGTTCCTTATAGACAAGGCCGTTGCCTCGCCCGTTCGGTTAGTTGCTGCCGGGTGCCTCATTAGTCCCAAGTCTGGGCGGTGGGGATTTCCACACCTTCGGAGCAACCATGAGCAAATCTCTATCCAAAATCCGCCTTTCCGCCTTTAATCACCAAGGCGGTCGTTGTTATTACTGCGGCTTACCAATGTGGGAAAGCAATATCGCTGCATTTTCCGTTCAATACAAAATCACGCTTAAACAGGCGAAGGCGTTTCAAAGCACTGCCGAACATCTTCTTGCACGCCAGGACGGCGGAACAGACACGGCATCCAATATTGTCGCCGCATGCCGCTTTTGTAATGGACATCGGCACTTCCGGAAAAATGCACGACAGCCCGAAGCCCATCAACGCCATGTGCGGATACGCATGACACAAGGGCATTGGCATCCAAGGTCAATCCATTCAAGCGCACTTGTTAAAGGAAGTCGCGACGGCACTTGAGAGTGCCGACGGGTAACAGCTCGTTTTAAGCTAAGAGGATTTATGCATCCGCGAGATTAAGGCGATTTTTTATCTGGCTCATATCAGCACGAAGTGCGGAGATGGCTGCATCGTACCGGAGGTCATCACTCTGCATCGACACCAGCAGATGCCGCGTGCCTTTCATCTGCTCTTCCAAATCCATCACACGACGATTTGTGTCAGCGCCTTGCTCCTGAATCTTCTTCAGGATTTCATATATCAGTTCGTTTGTAACAGTCTCAGGCATCGCGTTAGCTCCTATTTTCAAGCTAACACGGAAGGCCTCTGGAATCCCATAAAAAAGCGCTCCAGACCGTTAACACCTTGTTAACTATTTCCGCCTGAATTCAGCCATTTTCAATGCAAGCTATGCGTCACCAGATCGCGCAGGAAATCATAATGCCATCCATCCGTATGCTTGTAGGCATAGTAGGTCGGCTGCCCCTCTGTCTCGATGGTGATATGGATTTCGGAGCCTTCCAGGACGAGGAAAGCCGTACTGACGACGCTCAGCCAGGACGACTCGCGTCCGGCTTCAATTATCAGGTCGAACCAGCGGCGCTCGCCCGTCGTTATCGCGTCCAGGCGTGTATCCACAAAGGGAAGAGAATAGTCGAAGTCGGTATTCATGCCTGTCGCCTCCGCAAAGCCATGGATACCATTATTTATATGGGCCGAACCCAGCCCATATTCCCGACCCCGAATGGGATTTGGCGAAGCCTCGAATCCCGCATAAGACGAAGTATGAAAGTCGAGCTATAGCGGGTCACGGCCATTCCAAGGCGCACTGAGGGGTCTTAACGGCCTATTAACTTTCTTTCCATATCATTCTTGTATGCGGGTTCAATCCGCAACCTAAAGTCTTATGGGAAGTTGAATTGGCACAGTCGGAATTCGAAAACGACAGCAAGATCAGTGGCGGCAAGTCCGCCCTTGCGGACTTGCCGCCTGCTGTTCGTACCGAACAGCAGATCGCGGCCGACCTGGCTATGGAGGCTGAAGACAGAGAACTGGAAGACCCGAGCGCCATTCTTCAGGGCGCAAAGGCGATCATCGGTAAGGCGGTTTATTCCAGCAATCAGGATGCGCGCAAGGCGGATCAATCTGCCACGCAGCAAGCGAACGAGGAGCACCACAAGGCCGAAGAACGCGAGATGCGTGAACTCATGCACCTTGCCGCGTGGAACGCACAGATGACCACTGTAGGCGGCGTCCAGATGACGAATGAACAGGCGCAACAGTGCCGCCAGCACATCATCGACAATGCCGATGAATATGCCGACCGCGCCGTTCGTGATGGGCGCATCAAGGACAATCAACGCGATGAATATATTTGGACGGTCAAGCGCATCAAAGACCTTGAAGACAAGAAAGGTCGCGGGACGATCTCCGACAACGAAGACCGCGAGCGCGATAATTTGAAGCGCGGGGCGATGGGTCAAATAACCGAGAATGATGTTGGTCAATACAAAAAAGACCAACTCGCCTACAGCGCGAACGATACGGACACGTCCCTGCGCCGCCAAACCACGTCCGCCGTAGCGGACGATAGCTTGTTTCAGTCGGCTCCAGACTTAACGGACAAATTTGCAAAGGCCAATGCAGCGATAGAACCGCTGGACAAGAAAGAAGCTCCGGCTATTGCTCCACTCTCTCCGAGGGTATCCGCAACCGGACTTTCGATCTGACATTCACTTCCTGCCGATAAGCGTCAGCCCATACGGCGTGTATTCCGGATAAGCGAGTATCACAGAATAGGTTGTCGCCCCTTGGGGTAAGGACGTTAAGAAAACTGTGCCATATAGCGGCGTCGTTTTCCCTTGCAAGGTTGCCGTCACGGTCGTGAGCGTTCCATCCTTGGCATAGTTACCGTTCTTCTGCTTCGATACATTGAAGCCGTGAAACATCACCCGCTCCGACGCGGCCTCTGACTTACGCAGGCTTTCATTTAACGTGCCGCAAGTACCTGCCTTTACCTTCTCGTCTTTGATGAGCTTTTCACATAGCCGCTTGGCGTCTTCGTCTGACGCTTTCAACAATGCCTCTTTCGGAACACCGGGCTTGCCAGCATCGAATACGGTCAGGTCTGCAAGACGTTCGTGTACGCAGATTTTTCCGGCCCGCTCTTCTGTCGGCTTGTCAGATTGAAGGATGTATCCAACCGACTTATCGCTGCTCACGGTAAAGATCATGCCGTAGAGAGAGTTAATGTCCTTCTCCCTGACAATCCGGTCCGCCGAGCCAAAGGAATGCTGATCCTCGGCTTTTAGTTTGGCGGACATGGCTTCTGGCGTACCGCATTCGCCACGATCCAGAGCGAATGCGTCGCACCACAACATCACCACCAGCAGGCTCACGATAGCCTGCCCAGCTTTGAGTTTAATACGCATGATTAGAACTTGCGGTGATAGCCAAGATGACTGGATGTATTGCGGGCGCAGGTGCAGCCGATCTTTGCAACGTCCTCGGTTTCGGTAAAAACCCAGTTCGTCGGGATCGTCATCGCCGGATCGATTTCGGATTTCAGGCGCGGCGCGATTTTCAGCACGCGGCCCTCTTCCTCGCTGCCCTCGGTCAGTTCTTCGTCATCTGTGATTTCAAAATGCTTGTGGATCAAGAAGACGCCGAAGCGCTTGAGTGCGCCATGTTTCATCAGAACATCGCGGATGTCCTTGAAACATGCAGCGTCGTTATCACCAAAAGGCTCCAGGTCGGGGCTTCCCATTCTTGGGATATCCGCCCACTGCATCGCCTGAACATTGATCGTCGCGCTCATAACAGTCTCCTTCCGTCGGGCAACAGACACGGGTATTCGCGCTGATTTCTCTGCACGCACCACGTTGGATTTAGGGAAATTCATTCCGCAAGAAACAGCGGATTTATGCGGAAAAAGCGCGACTTATTCGCATGCGCCATTCAGCTTTCAGCCGTTTCAAAAAGGAACGATTTTGAAACGCGAGGATTTAGGCCGAGATGTGCGCATATTTATTGAGAAAACACTGGACTCTTGTGTCGCAGTGACTATGATTCAAAAACGTTCCTTTCTGGAACACCTCGCATGACGTTCTGTCATCGCGATCACAGCAAGCAATTAAAAGGCCAGGAAAGGCAGCGTTACGACCGATGATCTATGGATATGGACGTGTATCAACGAAGGATCAGAACCTTGCCCGTCAACGATATGCGCTGAAGAAATTCGGTTGTGACAAAATCTATGCCGAGAAACGATCCGGCAAAACAATGAAGCGCCCACAGCTTCAACGTTTACTTGCCAAGCTCATACCGGGTGATGTTCTGGTTTTCTGGCACATCGACAGATTAGGCCGGGATGCACGCGATCTTATTAATTTGGCCTATGACCTCAGAGATCGCGGGATCACCATCAAATCACTGACGCAGAAGATCGACACCACAACGTCGGAAGGACAATGCGATTTCATAGAGAAATGCGCAGAAGCGCAGAAGGAGCATGCGAGGATTTCGATGCGAACGTTAGACGGATTGGTAGTGGCGCGAAAAAATGGAAGCCGATTTGGTCGCCCGCTTTCACTATCGGCACGGAAACGTGAAATCGCACGGACTTTGCGCGCAACAGATGAGCTGTCTATCAGGCTTATCGCCAAGCGGATAAAGAGTAACCCCGCCACGGTGTGGCGCGCTTTACACTAATTCAATCAACGAAGGGATGCGATGATGAAAAAGATAGGTAAGTTATTTCAATTGACCGAAGGCATTAACGATGCAATGCCATTTGGAAGCGATGAACTAAAGAAATCCATTTCAGGGATGCGAGGACTTATTCATCTCCTTCATCCGCTGGCGATACGGCGATTGAACTGCGAGATCGACCGCAAAGGCGCAAGCACAAACCTGGACAATGAAATTCATGAAGTCGAGACGTGGAATGCGTTGTTGATGCTTGCCGAATACACATCGCAATTGAGCGATGAAGTCACTTACCGACAGAATGGCATTCCCACCAAAAACATGAGTCAAAAGAATCAGTTGCGACTCATTTCCCCCAGAGTCATACTCGCCCGCGCTTTGGCATGGCTAACCTCGTCGCGGAAGGAAATTCATGGCTCTTCGCAAGAAACGCCCAAGAAATCAAAGCTTGTCCGAGGCCGAACGGACTGAGCTGCTGATTGGTTACATCGACGGCGAACGCCGCCGCCTGATGCAAGCCACCGCCGTTCTCGACACGATGCGGATTGCTATGGAAGAAACCGAACAAAACAAATCGGATGAACCGCTCTATAGCGACGTAACGGTTATTGCGCGGGATATAGTCAACCACGCCATCAATCGACTGGATTCACTTTCAATTCGATCACTGATCGTTGCCGCACAATAACTCGGTTTTAAGCGCATAGCGCTTCTCTACACTTTTGGCGGGCACTAGTTTTTCCGCTGAACATGCTTGCGGCTTAAGGGACCATTTTCCTCGCGGATTCCGCGCGGTGTCGCACTAGAGCCGCAGCCCTAATATCTCCATGCACCTGATTTTTTTACAGACCAATAAATCATAGACGCAGGAGATAGCTATGAAGATGACGTACGAAGCAAGCCTGTCCGCAAGCGAGCAGGAAATATATGACGCTACGTTTAAATCCGCAGATGAAAAGTTCAAGGCACTCGTCGCAGCCTCGGAACGTAACGGATTTGAATTTAGTTACCACGTTTCAGATTACACAGACCCTTTCGATCTCTGCGACATTGAGCGAGAAATATTCGGCATCGACTTAGATGTTATTCATGGCATCCGATGGGCCTATGAAAGATACATTGGCTTTATCGGCTGCGTAGATGCCTATTTCGGCGATCACATCGAACAGGAGCGCAAAGACCACGCTCAGTTCTTCAAAGGCGAACGGGTTTGGTGCTTCTGCTCCGCAATAGGGTTCATGGTCCATGCCTGCGGGCAGGACAGCACTCAAAGCATGGCATGGGTCTGCAAAATCGTCGCTGCTGAAATTCGTGGAGGACTGTACAACCAGACTCACGACGCGGTTCTAACAAAGGATGAATAGGCTCAACTATTTACCCGTCTTTAATACCTAGGGTTGTATTCTGGAAATTAACTACCCATATGCAAAAGGCTTAAGTGTTGAGACTTGAAACTTTTGCTGGGTAAAGGAAGGTCGCGTAAATGAACGACATCGTAAAGCCTGAAGATACTCACCCCTCCAGTGCGCTATACGTTGGTATGCCTGTTTTGCAAATTGAGAAATACAAAAGCCAACTGGAAGGCTTGGATTTAACCGACGCCCAGCAAGAAGAATTCCTTAAAACCCTCTGGTCCATCATGGCCTCTTTCGTTCGGGTCGGCTGGGGCGTTGAACATGTTCCTAACTTATTCCCCGACTTCAATAACGCTTCCCTATCCGCTGAAACCATGCCAGAAGACGAACTGACCACACTGGCATCGGACTTTAACAGTAATGTCACAGGCCCTTTTGATAAGGAGATTTTAGAGCCATGAGCAATGAAGCTAGAAAGGCAATTATCTATTGCCGGGTGTCCAGCAAAAAGCAGGAGAAGGATGGCACGGGGCTTGAGTCGCAAGAAACGATCTGCCGCGAGTACGCCCGCTATCACAATTACACCGTCGTTGAATGCTTCACAGACGGACGATCCGGAAAATATACAAAGCGTCCCGGCATGGAGACCATGATTGAGTACCTGCGACGCCATCGCAAACAGAAATTAGTTGTCATCATCGATGACATTTCGCGTCTCGCTCGCGGGCTTCGCGCGCACCTCAAGCTGCGTGATGCGATTGAAAGAGCTGGTGGACAATTGGAATCTCCCACCATGCAGTTTTCTAAAAGCAGAGATGTGGGCCTACAAGAAGGCATGCATGCACTTTTTGCACAGGAGCAACGCGTTAAGAACGCAGAACAGACACGCAACAGAATGCGCGGTCGCGCACTGAATGGATACTGGGTGTTTGTTCTACCGCTTGGCTACAAGTGGGTTAAAACCGAAGATCGCGGGTCAATCCTCGTACGTAAGGAGCCGCTGGCGTCCATCATGCAGGAAGCATTGGAAGGCTATGCCCAAGGTCGCTTTCAATCCCAGGCAGAAGTGCAGCGCTTTCTTGAAGCCCATCCCGAATACCCAAAGAGCGGAGCGAAGCAGAAAGTTAATAACATGCTCCGGCGAGTGCTTTACTCCGGCTATATGGAATATGCCCCATGGGGCATCAGCCTGAGAAAGGCTCATCACGAGCCTCTTATCTCATATGAGACTTACCTGCGTATTCAGGACCGTCTGGCTGGTCACACGAGGGGCCCAGCGAGAAAGGATATGAGCGCGGACTTCCCGCTCAGGGGATTTGTGGCCTGTGGCGATTGTGGCTCGCCACTGACCGCCTGTTGGACCAAGGGGCGCAATGACTACCATCCCTACTACCTCTGCTACGGCAAAGGCTGTGCGAGCTATGGGAAGTCAATTCGCAGGTCCGTAATAGAAGGAGAGTTTGAGACGCTGCTCGCCCGGCTTCGTCCATCCCAAGAACTGTTCAAAACCGCATCCATGATGTTCGAGGAGCTATGGAATCATCAGGCGAAGGCGAGTGCGACTAGAGCCCAAGCGTTGCGAGGCGATCTTGCACGAATCAAGCACCAGACCAAGCAGCTCTTAACGCGAAGCCTTGACGCAACACTGCCGTCAGTCATCAGTGCATACGAAGAACGCATTGGCGAACTTCAGGCACAGGAGATACTTACAAACGAAAAAATAGCGCGGTGTGGCCGCCCTGCTCAATCATTCGATGATTCACTTAGAACCGCGCTCTCGTTTGTCGCAAGTCCTTGTGATCTCTGGCGTTCCGATCACTTTGAGCACAAGAGAATGGTGTTGAAACTCGCGTTTGCTGAAAGACTTGAATACAGTAGAAATGAAGGGTTTAGAACCGCAGTTCTGAGTTTGCCTTTCAAAGTCTTAGGTGACTTCTCAGGCGAGAAAAATGAAATGGTGCGCCCGGCGGGATTCGAACCCACGACCTCTGGCTTCGGAGGCCAGCACTCTATCCAGCTGAGCTACGGGCGCTTGGCAGAGGGCGCGCAGTCTAAACCGGGTAGGCGCATCGCCCAAGCGACTTTTTGCGGCAACTTGTTTGCCCAAGGCCCGTATTGCCGAGCGGCGCGCCGAATCGGGAGTTTCGGGCCGGCGCGCGGGCCGCTATACTCGCGCGCCTTGAAATTCGTTGTTGCGGAGTCTGTGTGAGCGGTCCTTCCCACGATAAGCACTTTTTCGACACCTTTATGCTGGTACTCGGCATCTTGGTGGCCATTGCCTTTGGGCTGTACTTCGGCGCCAGCGCAATTTCCTCCCGCACCCAGGAAGCCGAAGTCTTGGAAGACCCGCTGCTTCAGGCAAGCATTGCCGAGCGCATCCAGCCGGTGGGCAAGGTGGCCATTTCCGGTGAAGACAACTCCGCTGTGGAAGAAAAGGCTGCAGCCCCCGTCGAGCTGAAGGACATGCCGGCCGAACAGGTATTTAACACCACCTGCGTGGCCTGCCATGGCACCGGCCTGGCCGGCGCACCCAAGGTTGGCGACAAAGCCGCCTGGGGACCCCGTATTGCAGAGGGCACCGACACCTTGCACAAGCACGCCATTGAAGGCTACACCGGCAAAACCGGCGTGATGCCAGCCAAGGGCGGCATGACTACAGTGACCGATGCCTCGATCATGGCAGCAGTGGACTACATGGTCAGCAAAGCCAAGTAAGCCCCAACTAATTCAGCCTCACACCCAAGGCCCGGCCACAGCCACTGTGACCGGGCCTTATTTTTACCATCGACTAACTATTGCGCACGATCCAGCCTGCGCAACGCAATCGCCTCGCTGACATGTTCCTGAGCGATCTGTTCCAGCCCCTGCAAATCGGCAATGCTGCGTGCTACTTTCAAGATACGGTGATAGGCGCGTGCCGATAAGGAAAATTTTTGCATGGCGCGCATCAATAGCGCCTGCCCTCGTGGCTCCGGCGTACACCAACGTTCGACTTCGGCAACTGACAGCCGTGCATTGCTCATACCCTGTCGCTGCCATTGCACGGTACGCGCATTGAGCACCCGCGATGCCACACGCTCGTTGCTCTCGGCAACCGATTCACGCGCCTGCATAGCCTCACCCACTACCCGCGGCACTTCCACGTGCATGTCGAGCCGATCCAGTAGTGGTCCAGAAATTTTCAGCCGATAGCGCTGCACCTGCTCACCCGTACAACGACATTTGCCGGTGACATCGCCCAAGTAGCCGCAGGGACAGGGATTCATCGCGGCAATCAGCTGGAAGCGCGCCGGAAATTCAGCCTGACGCGCCGCACGCGAAATATTGATGACCCCACTCTCCAAAGGCTCGCGCAGCACCTCCAACACACGGCGATCGAATTCGGGTAATTCATCGAGAAATAAAACCCCATTGTGGGCCAGAGATATTTCGCCGGGACGCGGCTGCGAACCCCCGCCCACCAACGCCACCGCCGATGCGGTGTGATGTGGCGCGCGAAATGGGCGTATGCGCCACTGCTGCAAGTCGATGCCTCGACCCAGCAACGAACGTATTGCAGCGCTTTGCAGAGCCTCATCATCACTTAATGGCGGCAGAATGCCGGGCAGACGCTGCGCCAACATGCTCTTGCCGGTCCCTGGCGGGCCCATGAACAGCAGGCTGTGCTCACCGGCCGCCGCAATTTCCAGGGCACGTTTGGCTTGCGCCTGACCGCGTACTTCATTCAAGTCTGTAGCTTGCGCTGTCGCGCCCACCTCAATCCATGGATCGGCAAACGGCAGCGCTTGCGCGCCATTTACATGCGCACACACCTGCAACAGATGACTGGCCGTGAGCGATTGGCAACCGGCTATCAAACGGGTTTCATCGCTATTAGCAGCCGGCACAACCACAGAATGACCAGCACGAGTGGCGGCCAAGGCGGCAATCAACGCACCGGTGATGCCACGCAGCTCACCGCTTAAGGACAACTCGCCATAGAGCTCGATATCGGCCAGAAACTGAGCGTTAAGTTGACCGGAGGCCACCAGAATACCAACGGCAATCGGTAAATCGAAACGACCGCCTTCTTTAGGCAAATCGGCCGGGGCAAGGTTGACGGTAATGCGGCCGGGCGGCAGTTCGAAATTGCAATTGAGCAGCGCGGCGCGCACCCGATCCTTACTTTCCTTAACCACCGCCTCGGGCAAACCGACGATGGTGAATGAGGGCAGACCGCTGCCGATATCGACTTCAACGCTGACCTGCGGCGCTTCCATGCCGAATTGCGCTCGACTGAGCACGGTGGCGATAGCCATGACGACTTCCTTGTCTGAGGTCCGATGACCGGACGGATGTATTACCTGGTCTTGTACTACCGGGTCTGCTTTTCCAGTTCAGCGAGGCGCTGTTCCAAGGCCTCCAGCTTTTCTCGAGTGCGCTTCAATACGCCTGACTGCACATCGAATTCACGACGCGTCACCAGATCCATACGCGTCAATGTCGATTGCAATACCGCTTTGAAATTCTGCTCGACGTCGCGCTGCAAGGCGCCCACGCCCTCGGGCAGAGAGGCCGCCAGCTTACGGGCCAGATCGGTCAATTTTTCATCCAACATGCGGACGTCCATCAATAACTCCCCAGAGGCTCAAATTACTGCGAGCGACTGTACGGTCGGTTCGTCGGCCACTCAAGTACGGCATCAGACCGGCGTGCCTGATCAGGCCCCGGACTTTGGGGATCTCGTTGCGCCACAGTGAGGCGCGACAAGGCCTATGCGGCCAACCCGGCTGCCTTTTGCACTGTATTGACTCAATGATATCCGTCAAATGCTCCGTCCTTGGGCAGAAATCCCGGCTGGCCGCGATCCAACCCGTAGTTTTTGCGGGGACGGCATCGGCACAGGCGTGGCACAGAAGATGCAAATGTTCCTCGCGTAGCGCTCAGCTCCAATGTGGGCGAGAGCCTAGGTTGCAAGTTCGTACCACGATAAAGGAGTACGCCCTCGATGAAGCTGATCACCGCCATCATCAAGCCGTTCAAGCTGGATGACGTCCGCCAGGCAGTGGCGGATATCGGCGTGCAAGGCATCACCGTAACGGAAGTACAGGGCTTTGGCCGGCAGCGCGGCCATACCGAGCTATACCGTGGCGCGGAATATCGGGTGGATTTCCTCCCCAAAACCAAGATCGAGCTCGCCGTAGACGACTCGATTACGGAACAGGTGGTGGAAGCCATAACCAATGTTGCGCGCACCGGCAAGATCGGTGACGGCAAGGTGTTTGTTACCGACCTCCAACAAGCGGTGAGAATCCGCACGGGCGAGGCGGGTATCGACGCTGTGTGACGTCTAAAACGTTCCAAGGGACTTTCCAAGGAGTTCTTTTAAGTAAGGACTTGCGATTTAGGCCAGATGATTGAATGGCGCGATTGATTGAAACGACAGGCAATTGGCAAGCAGTTTTGCAGCAATACTCATCCCGCAGGAGAACGACAGTGAAAAAACCTTTGGCACTTAGAAGGGTGCTGACTCCCTTGTGGAGCGCCGCACTCATCGCACTTGCGATGCTGGGCACCCCGGCTTTCGCACAGGACGCAACCCCACCCGCAGCAGTCACCGCTGAAGCACCCGCTGCAGCCGAAGCTGCACCTGCGGAAGCCGCGCCTGCCGCTGAGGCCGCTCCCGCCGAAGCCGCACCTGCTGCAGCCCCCTCCTTCGATAAGGGCGATTTGGCCTGGATGATGGTGTGTACCGCTTTCGTGTTGTTCATGACCATGCCCGGCCTGGCCTTGTTCTACACCGGCATGGTGCGTAACAAGAACTCACTGTCCACGGTCATGCAGTGCTTCACGATCTTCTGCGTGATTGGTGTGTTGTGGTTCGTGTACGGCTACAGCGCAGCATTCACAGCCGGTGGTCCGTTCTTCGGCACGCTCGATAAGCTGTTCATGAAAGGCGTGGATTTGAACACCGCCGCAGCAACCTTCAGCAAGGGCGTGTACATCCCCGACATGGTGTTCTGCGTGTTCCAGCTGACCTTCGCCGCCATCACCGTGGCGCTGATCATCGGTGGCTATGCCGAACGCTTCAAGTTCTCCTCCATGCTGATTTTCAGCGTGTTGTGGTTCACCTTCGCTTACATCCCGATGGCGCACATGGTGTGGTACTGGGACGGTCCGGATGCTTACCCGAAGGGTGATGCCGACGCCGCTGCCACCGCACTCAGCCATGCAGGTTTCTTGTTCCAGAAGGGCGCCATCGACTTCGCCGGCGGCACCGTGGTGCATATCAACGCCGGTATTGCCGCGCTGGTCTGCGCACTGATCCTCGGCAAGCGCAAGAACTACGGCAAGGTCTCCATGGCTCCGCACAGCTTGATGATGTCGGCCATCGGTACCGGCATGCTGTGGATGGGCTGGTTCGGCTTTAACGCCGGCTCGGCTTTGGAAGCTGGCTCGACTGCCGGCCTCGCCTTCTTCAACACCATGATCGGCACCGCCACTGCGGGTGTCACCTGGACGCTCACCGAATGGATCGTCAAAGGTAAGCCCAGCCTGCTGGGTATCTGCTCGGGCATCGTGGCCGGTCTCGTGGCCGTCACCCCAGCCTGCGGTTGGGTGGGTCCGATGGGCGCCTTCATCATCTGCGCAGTAGCAGGTGTGGTGTGCTTCCTGGCCGCAACCAAGCTCAAGCATGCCTTGGGTTACGACGATTCCCTGGACGCCTTCGGCGTACACGGCATCGGCGGCATCATCGGCGCACTGGGCACCGGCATCTTCGTGAACCCAGCTCTGGGTGGCACGGGCGTGTGGGATTACACCGCTGAAGCTGTTGGCGCCTATGACTTCGGCACGCAGATGACTGCTCAGGTCTGGGGCGTGCTGACCGCGGTCGTATGGTCCGGCGTGGTTGCCGCGGTCATCATGCTGGCTCTGAAGTACACCATCGGTGTGCGCTCCAGCGACGAAGACCAGGAAGAAGGTCTGGATCTGGCCGATCACGGCGAAAAGGCTTACAACCTGTAAGCAGTCTCGGGCTTCCAAGCCGAACAAAAACGGGCGCCCACGGCGCCCGTTTTCTTTTGGCGTCACCCGACACAAATCCAATGCTGTCGGTTTGTGATCCGCTTCAATGCAGCCTTTACTCCATTTGCCAGAATTGGCGTCGCCAGATTTTCTGTGACAGAGTTCACCCCGAGCTAACCCTCGTGGCCATCGGAGACCCGTATGTTGCGCCCCATCGTTCTGCTTACCCTCAGCCTGACCGCGGTCTCGATCAGTCACGCCGATGTCTACAAGTACGTGGATAAGAACGGCCAGGTTCAGTACACCGATAAGCCCGAGCTGCTACCCGCCGAGGTACTAGCCAAAATCAAATCGCAGCGCACCGACAATTCCGTAGTGGCCGATCGGGTCGCCGCCGACTTGAAGGCACGCGATGCGGCGGTCAAGGCACAACAATCCAGCAGTCAGGACAACGCCGATAAAGCCAAGGCCGCGCAGGCCACTGCCGCAGACAAAGCGGATCGTTGCACTGTGGCGCGCGCTCGTTATGAAAGCGTCACCACCACCGACCGGGTTTATGCCCTCGATGCCAAGGGCGAGCGGGTTTACCAGGACGACCAACAGCTGGAGAAGACGCGCGCCACCGCCAAGGAACAGATGGATACGTGGTGCAACTGATCTTCAGTCCCGCACCGCGATAAAAAGCTACACTGAAGTGGCGGCCCACCTAACTTACGGGCCGCCACATTCATTTCAAGCATATGAAAACAGGTTTCATCGGACTCGGCGCCATGGGATTGGGAATGGCGCGCAATCTTCACCGGCAAGGCTTGCTAACCGCAGTGTGGAATCGCACTCCGGAAAAAGCCAATGCGCTGGCCAAAGAACTGGGCTGCACAGCCACAGCAGAATTAACTGATATCGCCGCTCTCTGCGATGCCTTGGTAATTTGCGTCTCGGCCGATCAAGACCTGCTCACAGTATTGGCGCAACTGCAACCAGCCCTGCGCCCTGGCACCTTGATCATAGATTGCTCCACCGTCAGCGCCGCAACTGCACGTGCCTGCGCCGAGCAGCTCAATAAAATTCACTGCGAATTTCTCGATGCGCCGGTCAGCGGCGGCGTTGAAGGCGCAAGGTTGGCAACACTGGCCATCATGGTGGGTGGATCGGCACAGGCATTCCAACGCTCACAACCGATTTTGCAAGCCATGGGCAAGACCATCACGCACTTCGGTAGCAGTGGCTGCGGTCAAGCTGCAAAGGCCACCAATCAGATCTTGTGCGCCGGCGCGATTCAGGCCGCCGCCGAAGCCATGGCCTTCGCTAAAGCCGAAGGCCTGCCGCTTGATAAAGTCATCGACACCTTGAGCAAGGGCGCGGGCAGCAGCTGGTACTTCACGCATCGCGCGCCCAACATGATGAACGACAGCTACAGCGGCGGCTTCCGCGTGCGCCTGCACGAGAAGGATTTGAAAATCTGTCGTGACATGGCCCAACAACATGGCGCACAGCTACCCTTGATCGAAATGACCTTGATTCAATATCGTCGGTTGATCGAACAGGGCCATGGCGACGACGACATCTCCACTTTATTTCGCTTGAAAACCGCGCTATTCAAACAATGAACGCTCAAGCCGGCTTGCGCGACTCGCGCAATAGCTTTCATCTGCCGGACTTCTGCGCCAGCGGCACCACGCTGGCAGTGGTGCTGATTGCCGAATTGGTGGCGCTGGTCCTGAGCATTGCGCGCCAGCCGTTTCACAACTTCTGGGTAGATCTGGCCACCACCTCTTTGTTTCTGCTGTGGCAAGGACTGATCAGCGCCGCAGTGCTGTGCCGCTCGCGCAACTATCTGAAGCAACTGCCCGCGCAACGCGCCTATGCCTTGGCGCTGTTGTTACTGTTGATCGCGGCCATGGTGGTAGCCGAAGCGGTCTATCAATTAGGGGCGCGCTTCGATCTGGGCCTCGGCCTGTTGTCGGAAATGTTTCCGAACAATCACGCCGCATTCCTGCTGCGCACGCTTGCCATCAGTTTCATTGTCGGCAGCCTGGCCCTGCGCTACTTTCATGTATCTGCGGAATGGCGCCATAGCATCGAGCTGGAAGCGCAGGCACGCATCCGTGCCTTGCAGGCGCGCATCCGTCCGCACTTCCTGTTCAACAGCATGAATACCATTGCTTCATTGACGCGCTCCGATCCGGAACGCGCCGAAGAAGCGGTGGAAGATCTGGCCGATCTGTTTCGCGCCAACTTGAGCGAAGCGCGCAGCTGGATTCCACTCAAGGAAGAATTGGAGATCGCGCGCATCTATCAGCGTATCGAACAGCTGCGCCTGGGCGAACGCCTCAAGGTGCGCTGGCAGGTGGCCGATCTGCCCATGCGCGCGCTGGTGCCCAGCCTGCTGGTACAGCCATTGCTGGAAAACGCGGTGTATCACGGCATCGAACCGCTGCCCAACGGTGGCACCATCACCATCTCCGGCAATTTCAACGATGATCGCATTGAGTTATCGGTGAGCAATCCCATTGCCACCGAAGAGTTCCACTTGAAGCGTGCAGGTCATGGCATCGCCTTGGACAACATCCAACAACGTCTGGAACTGGCATGGCCTGGCAAGGCACAAGCCGAGCTGCAGCAGGAAGCGGGTGTTTACCGCGTCGTGCTGCACTTCCCTTATCAAGAACGCGAGAACTAGGAAGCATTCATGCGCGTATTGATCGTGGATGACGAAGCACCGGCACGCGAACGCTTGAAACGTTTGTTGGCCGAGATTGAAGACTGTGAACTCAGCGGCGAAGCCAGCAATGGCCAGGAGGCGCTGCAGTTCTGCCAGCAACAACAACCCGATGTATTGTTGCTGGACGTGCGCATGCCCGGCCTGTCCGGTATCGATGTGGCGCAACATCTGAATGCACTGGATGAACCGCCGGCAGTCATCTTCACCACCGCATTCGACGAATATGCATTGGACGCCTTCGAGGCCGAGGCTATCGGCTACCTACTCAAACCGGTGCGCAAGGAAAAACTGGCGCGCGCACTGCGCCATGCCGCCCGTATCTCCAGCAGTCGCATCCAGCAACTTAAACAAAATACGAATGACTCACGGCGTGAACACATCTGCGCGCGCCTGGGTGAGCAATTGCGCTTGATTCCCCTCAGCGAGATTCGCTACTTCGTAGCCGAACAAAAGTACGTCACCGTACATCACAGCAAGGGCACGGACTTGATCGATGAGTCGTTGAAAGATCTCAGTGTGGAATTCGGTGACGACTTCGTGCGCATCCATCGCAATGCACTGATCGCGGAACGTGCCATTGCCGGCGTGGAACGCGATGCCGAAGGCCAGTACAAGGTGCAGCTACGCGACACCCAGGAGACACTGCCGATCAGTCGGCGCCATAGCGCTGCCGTACTGCGGCGTTTGCGCGGTGAGCGCACGGAAACTTGAGCTAATAATTGAACTGAGCTAATTCGATTTGAAGAATCGATAGATGCGCCGCCCAGCGGCGAACAATACGGCGCCGCGGCTGATCAGTGGCCACCAGCCGGAGCGCCCCAGACTCAGCGCCAAGGCCAGGCCGCCCGCCAGCACGGTGGGACGGGTGACCACCGAACGTACCGAACTGAGCACTGAATCGGTGCCTTGCACGCGCAGTTCAATGTCGTCGATATACGCGCCCAATTGCTGACGCTGCCGTTCGCAGCGCGCCTGCAATTCGGCGCGCCGGTCTGCGGTGTACTCATGAATATTCGCCGCCCGCGTCATGAGCGCCTCCGCAAACGTTCATCCAGACGTTGCCGATCGCGCGCCAGTTCAGTGAGCGTGGCATCCAACATGCGCGGATTGGTCTGCAATTTATTGCGCAGGCACAGGCCTGCGCCAATGGCGATGACAAAGAAAACCGCCGTTACAATCACAGCAGCCAGCACGCGGTGGGTATCCCAAAACACAAAGATCACCGCTAACGCCGCCAGGAACAAACCGATGCCGGCAGCGAACAAGGCCACGAAGGCCCACACCAACAAACTTGCCGCGCGCTGCACCTCTTCCTGAATTTCAGTGGTGAGCAACTCAAGACGGGTCTGCACGATCGCCACCAAGGTGGTGAAGGTGTTGGTCAGGGAGTTGAGCAAACCACTCAACGGTCCGGAGGGAGGCGACTCATCCACTGCCGGATCGTCGTAGTCATCGTTATCGTTTGAATATGACATGGGTGCCTATGCGTAGCCCTGGCAGCGACGCATCAATCACGACGCCTCAACAGCAGGCCGATGATCAAACCGATGCCGGCAGCCATACCCACCGACTGCCAGGGATTCTTCTTCACGTATTCGCCGGCTGCTTCAGCGGCATCGCGCGCGTGCTGGACCACATCTTCCTGCAGCTCGGCTACGCGTTCGCGAGCATGCTGCAAGGATTCCTCGGCGCGAGCACGTACTTCCGCCACCTTCTCACCCGTGTGACTGGCAGTAGCCTGTAACAGCGCTTCGGCGTCGTGCGCCAGCAGCTTCAGGTCTTCCAGCAATTTAGCCGCAGTAACGGGATCGGCCATAGCGGTTCGCTTAGTCATGATAAGTGCACTCTAAAATTTGAAAGTCCGTATCACAGCATGCCCTTGCGGAAAGGTATGTCGCCATTAAAGCTGGCGTCGCGCCAGCTCAATCCTACACGTCCCTTCTGAAATGGAATAGTTAGACGAGGCGATGCACTAATTGCTAACAGGCCCTGCCAATAGCCGCTACCATGCGCACACCTCATGCAGGCGGCGCCCACCATGGAAACCAGACCGCAATCGACCAACGCTTCCAATCATTTTTATCCACGCGTGTTTGCGCTGGGCACAGCCTTGTTGGTGGGACTGGCCTGCTATCGAATCGTCGAACCATTCATTGGTCCGCTGCTGTGGGCAATGCTGTTTGCTTTCCTGCTGGGGCCGACCCATGTGCAACTGACTCGTCGCCTGGGTAATCGCGCCGAACGCTCGGCGCTGATTCTTACCGGGCTAACCATGTTGGCGCTGCTAGGTCCCATCGCCGCTTTTGGCGGCGCCTTCGCCCATCAGGCCAGCACTATGGTGCAGTACCTACAGTCGCAAGTTACCGGCGAAACTGGCGGCGGATTGCAACAGATCACGCAACATCCGGTGCTGCAGAATACGCTGCAATGGTTGAATACCAATCTGGGCATCAACACCGCTCAGCTGCGCGACTGGGCCGGCGAAGCAACCCGTAACCTGGTGCAAGTATTAGCCGGCATGAGCGGTAAATTGTTTGTGGGCGCATTGGGTACCGCCGCCGGTTTGTTCCTGACTTTGTTTTTCATATTTTTCTTCATCCGCGACGGCGCTGCGATGATGCGCATGACCCGCGAGCTGGTGCCCATGCCGCCGGCGAAGCGTCACGAACTGTATGTGCATCTCGCAGCGGTCACACGAGCAGTGGTAATCGGCACCGGCTTAACCGCCTTGATTCAAGGTGCGCTAGTAGGCATCGCCTTTTTGATTGTAGGTCTGCCGTCGCCATTGGTGTTCGGTGTGCTCGCTGCGCTATTGGCGTTACTGCCCTTTGCCGGCACCGCCATCGTATGGGTACCCGCCGTGATCGTGCTGGCTGTGCAAGATCGCTGGGTGGCCGCAACTTTCATGCTGCTATGGGGCGCACTACTGGTATCGTTGATCGATAATTTCCTGAAGCCTTTGCTGATTTCCGGACGCGCCGAAGTCGCCACGCTAACCGTGTTCATCGGCGTGCTGGGCGGCGTGGCGGCATTCGGTGCCATCGGCTTGTTCATGGGACCGGTGGTGCTGGCGCTGGCTGTAGCGTTACTGCAATTCGCGTTGGAAGTGAAACGCGAACGCGAACAAGCCACACTCACTCCCTCCGATACTTGACTGACTTTCGACAAACAATCCTCGATACAGAATGACGACTCTACGCATCGCAACTCGCGAAAGCCGTCTTGCTCTATGGCAAGCGGAACATGTGGCGGCTCGCCTGCGCGCCGCGCATGTCGGTCTTGAAGTAATCCTGGTACCCATGACCACCACCGGCGATCAGATACTGGATCGCACACTGGCGCAGGTTGGCGGCAAGGGCCTGTTCGTCAAGGAGCTGGAACTGGCCTTGCTGGAAAATCGCGCCGATATCGCCGTGCATTCCATGAAGGACGTGCCCAGTGAATTGCCACCCTCATTAGCGCTGACCTGCATGCTGGAACGCGCCGATCCACGCGACGCCTTCGTGTCGAATCTGCATCGTGATTTTGCCTCGCTACCGCAGGGCGCCAAAGTGGGCACGGCCAGTCTGCGTCGTCAAAGTCAGTTGTTGGCCCTGCGTCCCGATCTGCAGATACTGCCGCTGCGCGGCAATGTGGAAACGCGCTTGCGCAAACTCGATGAAGGTCAGTACGCAGCGATTGTGCTGGCCAGTGCCGGGCTGACTCGTTTGGGATTGGCTGCACGCATCACCGAATATCTGGATGTGGAACGTTCGGTACCTGCCGCCGGCCAGGGTGTGGTCGGCATTGAATGTCGGCGTGACGATGCCGGTACCCGAGCACTATGCGCTGCGTTGAATAATCTCGACGCCGAACATTGCGTGGGCGCCGAGCGCGCCTTCGCCGCCAAGCTGGAAGGCAGCTGCCAGGCACCCATCGCCGGCTTCGCAACGTTGACCGAAGATACGCTCACACTATGCGGCGTGGTCGCTGCACCCAATGGCGCACAAGTCATCAAGCAACGCATCAGCGGTCCGCGCCTGAACTGCGAAACCCTGGGCGTGCAATTGGCCGAACAAGTGTTGGCATTGGGCGCAGATAAATTACTAGCGTCGTTGCGGCACGCATGATCCCCCTGGTCATTCCTCCCTTGACCGGTTTGCAGGTACTGGTCACCCGGCCGACGTTGCAAGCCGAAGCACTATGCGCACGCATACAGCATCTGGGTGGCACAGCGGTGCGCCTGCCGGTCCTGACCATTGAAGCCAAGGCGGCAACCCTGTCCGAAACGTCGCAGGATCTGCTGATCTTTATCAGCAGCAATGCGGTCAATCATGGACAGAGTGTTCTCGCCGCTTATCCCCAGGCGCGCATCGCTGCAGTAGGTGCAGCCACCGCACTCACACTGCAAGCGCTGGGCTATACCGTCGATGTCACTCCCGAACAGGCCGCCAATAGCGAAGCCTTGCTCATGCACCCCCTATTGCAGTCACCTCCGGCTCGCGTGTTGATTGTGCGTGGCCAGGGTGGACGCGAGTTACTGCGCGAAACGCTTACTGCACGCGGCAGCCAGGTGGAAGTCATCGAAGTTTACGAACGCCGCGCGGCCATACCGGAAGCGGATCAATATCTAGCCGTGCAAACCTTGTTGCAAACGGGTGAACTCGATGTGATTACCGCAACCAGCGTCGATACCCTGCACGCATTGACCAGCATACTGGACGACGACGCGCGCACGCTGGCAGTCGACCGCACACTGCTGGCCGGCAGCGCACGTATCGCCGCTGCGGCACGTCAATTGGGTTGGCGTGGTGAATGCGTCATTGCCAACAGCCCGGAAGATGCCGCACTACTGACCGCGCTGACACGCTGGCACACCCGCGCTCGCAGCGAGCTGTTACGATAGCCGCAGTGAATTACCCTTCTTGAATTGAGTTCGACTAAGCACGCATGGCCAGTCCTCAAACAACCAATGCCAATAACGCTTCGGCCCGCGGCACTACCCGCAGAGCGCTGATCATCGTCGGTGTGCTGGCATTGCTGGGGCTGGCCTATTCACTGGCGCGTGTCGATATCCTGCGCGCGCGTCTGGTTGAAGTGGAGATCGCACAGCAGGCGATGCAGGAGAACAACACTGCATTGCGCAATCAAGTTGAAGCGCTGATTGCCACCAATGCAGCGCAAGGTCGCCAGGTAAGCGAGTTGCAAACCGGATTGAGCGGTCTGACTGACAACTTGGGCTCGCTGAGCAGCCGCGCTGCCGCAGCACAACGTCAGTCGATCACCAATGAAGCACTGTACCTGCTGCGCCTGGCTGACGATCAACTGCAGGTCGCGCACAACGTAACCGCCGCCATCGATTCGCTGACCGCCGCCGAGACAGTGTTGCAATCGGGTAGCGATGCCACACTGGAAGCCATGCAGAGACAGGTCGGCAACACACTGGCGCAGCTACGCTCGTTGCCGCGTGGCGATCTCAAGGATATTCAACAGCAGTTGACCCTGGCCGAACGACAAGTCGACGACCTCAAACTGGCTGGACTCTTGCAGCCGTCCAGCGCTGCCAACGAGACGCTACCGGATGCAGGATTCAAACGCGCATGGGTACTGTTGAAACGCAGCATGAGTCGCTTGTTCTCCATCCGCAAAGTCGGTGGTGACGCCGGTGCGATTCTCACCAGCGACGAACAAATTTTACGGCGCCGCCATTTGCAACTGCTGTTGTTGAATGCCCGCCTCGCCGTCTCGCTGCACGATCAGAACGGTTACGTAAATAACTTGCGTGCAGCCGATATCTGGCTCAAACAGACCTTCGACTCGGACGATGCGGCCGTAGGCAAGCTGAGCCAGCAGCTACAACAACTGGAGCAACAGAACATCGCGCCCAACGCACCGGATCTGTCCTCCGCCATTCAAGCGTTGACGCGCGCCAGCGCGGCTTTGAGCACGGGTACACCATGAAGCAGGGCATTTATGTCGCCCTCGCTCTGTTGATCGGCGGCCTGCTGGCCACCCTGTTGCTCGACGATCCGGGTCGCGTGGTGCTGGGGCTGCATGGCTATCTCATCGAGATGTCGCTGCCGGTCGCCGTGCTGTTGCTACTGGGCATTTATGTTGGCGTGCGGCTATGTATTCGTTTGATTCGCGTGCGCCGGCGCACAGCTGAAGAACGCGCTGCGCGACAACGCGATCGCAGCCATCAACAACTTGCCCAGGGCTTGGAAGAGTTATCGGCCGGCGAATGGAGCACCGCCGAACAAACACTGACGCGTTCGGCCTTTGGCGCCAGCCATCCCTTGGTGCACTACCTGGCCGCAGCGCGCGCTGCCGAACTGCAAGGCGCGCCCGCCCGGCGCGACGAATGGCTGGCCAAGGCCCTGGATGTGGCGCCGGAACAGCGTGCCGCCGTGCACATCACCCAGGCGGAAATGCTATTGAGGCATAACCAGCTGGCTGCAGCGCTCACCACACTGGAACAACTGGATGCCAGCGGTCATCAGAACGCTCGCGGCCTGAGTTTGCTGGCGCGCATCTATCGCCAGCAGGGTGACTGGCAGAAATTGAAACTACTTGAGCCACGACTGCGTAGCACCGCCGGCATTCAAGCCAGCGCAGTGGATGAAATTCTGGCGCAGGTCCATCTCGACATGCTCAAGGCAGCCGGTAACGCAGCCAATACAGCGCAACTGGAACAGGCCTGGCGCGAAGTGCCCAAGTCGATGGCCAAGCGTCCGGATATGGTGGTGACCTATGCGCGCGCAGCCATGACCTGCCATGCACACCCGCAAGCGGAGAAAGCGCTGCGCGAACTGCTCAATGAACATTGGGACGAAACAGCCGTGCTGGCCTATGGCGAGTTGGCGCAAAGCGAATCGGGTATGGATGAACCTTTGACCTTGCTGCAAACCGTGGAGAAATGGCTCAATGCCCGTCCCCAGGATGCCGCCTTGCTGCTGACCTGCGCACGCTGCTGTATTCGCAATGAGTTGTACGGCAAGGCACGCAGTTATCTGGAGGCCAGTCTCGGTTTGCGGCCGCGTCTGGAAACCTACCAGATGCTCGCCAAGTTGTTGGAAGCGACCGGCGAACGCGAACAAGCCTTCAAGCTGCTCAATGAAGCGTTAGTACAAGCGGTGGGACGCAAGGCTTTGCTGCCGCGGCTACGTGCACTACGTATGGTCGAGCGACGTCAAGGGATTGATCGTCGTACGCGTCAATAGTCGATTGCAAGTGGAACTCGATGAGTACGCCACGAGACCTGCCACGAATTGCTGCAATAACCTTGCAGCCACCAAGATAAGAAAGCACGCGTAGTCATGGGTGAAACCACTGCCAGCGGAGTACAGGAATTAGTGAAGGGAAGAAAACAGGCATTCATCGTCGGCTGTGGCTACGTGGGCCGGCGTTTGGCGCAGCAACTGGGCAAGCAATACAACTTATACGGCTTGGTACGCAGCACCGATCATCTCAAGGCACTACGCGCCGTGCATGTCGAACCCATTGTGGTGAATCTCGACAAGCTGTCGCGTCAGGATCTATCGCCGGTATGGTTTCGCAACTGCACCCTGTTCTACTTTGCACCGCCACCCGGCGAAGGCGAAAGCGACACACGGCTGAATCGTTTTCTCAATCTGCTTGAAGCCTATCCCGATACGCTGATCTATATCAGCACTACCGGCGTGTACGGCAACACCCAAGGCGCCACGGTGGACGAAACCACGCAGGTCAACCCACAGACACAACGCGCCAGCCGTCGCGTCAGCGCCGAACACATCACCCGCATCTGGTGCACCGAAAATAAAGTGCGGCGCGTGGTGCTGCGGGTACCCGCCATCTATGGGCCGGGCCGCTTGCCGCTGGATCGCTTACGCAAGGGCGAACCGGTGATCCGTCCCGAAGAAGCGCCGATCATCAATCGCATTCACGTCGACGATCTGGTGCAGGCCTGCATGGCCGCCACCCTCGATCCGGAAACGCATGGTATTTACAACGTCAGCGACGGCAATAGCATCAGTCTGACCGAGTATTTGCAACGCGTGGCGCATCTGGCCAAGCTGCCTGAGCCGCCGCAAATTCCCATGGATGAAGCACAACTCAGCTTCAGTCCGGAATATCTGTCGTACCTGGATGAATCGCGACGCATCGACAACACCCGCATGCGCAACGAGTTGGGTGTACAGCTGCGCTATGCCGATCTCAGCCAGGGCATCCTGGCCAGCCTGCAGGAACAAAGCGACTATGCCGCGCGGCGTTTCAAACCGTAGCGGCGGGTAACCGCACAGGCCACCAGCCCACCCTACATAATCACGCCGGTGGCGCGGTTGTGTTTGCGCTTGTAACCAGCCGATAATTAGCGATACAGGGAATAATCTTCCCACCGCACGACTCCAGCTGCCGGAGTGCAGCACCTACCAAAGGGGCAATCCATGTTGATGATCAGCCGTAGAGCGCTGCTCGGCGCCAGCGCCGGCTTGTGCGCCGTCCGTAGCCCATTTGCCTGGGCCGACGCCAAAGTCATGCAGGTATTTGTCGGCTGCTATACCAATGCCTCGGGCGAGAATGTGCCCACCGATTTCGGCACGCACCGCGGCCCGCAGGATCTCAGCAAGGGTGTCTACAGCTTCACCTTCGACACCACCACCGGCAAGGCCGGCCCGATTGCGCTGGCCGCCGAGACCACAAATCCGGTCAACCTGATCATGCACAGCAACCGGCGTTTTTTGTACGCCTGTCGCGGCCAGAACACGCGTGTCGACGGCCAGAACGTCATCACCGCCTTCGCCATCGAAAACGGCAAGCTGCGTGAACTCAATACCGTGCGCAGCGGTGGCGGCGGTCCTACCGTGGGAGCGGTCGATGCCAGTGGCAAAAACCTGCTGACCACCAATTTCTCCACCAACAGTATTGTTTGTTTCAGATTGAACAAGGATGGCTCGCTGGGTGAGCGCTCGGCCATGATCGGCAAGGAACCGGTAGGCGAGATTCCCAATGCCATGCCGCCCAGCAGCGGCATGGCCGCAGCCGCACAAACCGGACCCAATCCTGGTGGCTTGGCACCGGGCGTTGCAGATCGCGCCAAACCGCACGCAATCGTGCTGTCTAAAACCGAACGCTTTGCCGTCGCTGCAGAAATTTCCGCCAACCGCTGTCACGTGATGCGCTTTGATGCCGCCAAGGGCTCGCTGGTGACGCATCAATTTGCCGACGACACCACCCATTCCGGCCCGCGCCATCTGGCTTTCCACCCTAGTTATAAATTCCTGTACACCTCGGGCGAGGAAAACTCGTCGGTAACCGCTTGGAGTTGGGATGAGGTAAAGGGCGAGCTCAAACCCTTGCAGAACGCCAGCACCCTGCCCGCCGGCTTCAGCGGCACCAACAATCCAGCCGATGTGGTGGTGCATCCCAGCGGCAAATTTGTCTATGTGACCAATCGCGGCGCAGGCACACTGGCGGGATTCCGCATCGACCAGAAGACCGGCCTGCTCAGCGCCATCGAACCTACGCAGCTGGGTTCGCCCGCCTGCTGGGGCATGATTTTCGACCCCAGCGGCAAATGGGCGCTGGCGGCGGCACAAATTGGTGATGAAATACTGTGTTATTCCGTGGATCAGAACTCCGGCGCGCTCAAGCCCACCGGCCAGAAACTGAAGACCATGCTGCCTTCCTGCCTGCGCTGGGCGTAGATTTACGTCATTGCAGCTTAGTTATTGAAAATTATTGATTCGATGATTTGATCAAGAGAGAGATATGAGCAACAAACTTGAATTCTGGCATCACCACGGCGGCGTATGTGTGCCCAATCTGGACGAAGCGATTAAGTGGTACCACGACGTGTTGGGCTTCGAGTTTCAGTACAAAAACCAGATTCCCCATGCCCATGCCACCTTCGCCATCGTCAAGAACGGCGACCTGCGTATGGAAATTTTCGAAGTGGAAAATGCCAAGCCGCTGCCGGAAGATCGCCGCACGCCCGACCTGGATCTGCAGACCATCGGCAACAAGCATGTATCGTTTGCCGTCGATGACATTCCCGCGTTTGGCGAGGAACTGAAGAAGCGCGGTGCAGATATCGTCTGGGTGAAAGTATTCCCGAACGGCAAGGCGAATATTTTCATTCGCGATCTGGCCGGCAACTTGATTGAGTTCGTGCAGGCTGAGCGACCCACGGGTGTCGTGTCGAAGTTGATCTAAGCATCAACTAAAGAGTTAGCGTCCGCCCTCCCCTGTCGCAGGGGAGAGCGACAGAGAGAGGGCTCCGCCTCTGAAAGAAAGGCCCTCTCCCTGCTCTCTCCCGTAAACGGGAGAGGGGAAGAATCAGTAGATTAATTTGAGTATTTCTGGAGATTGTTATGGCAGGTCGTCTGGCTGGAAAAGTAGCTCTCGTCACCGGTATCGGCGCCGGTATCGGTCAGGGCATCGGCATGATGTTCGCGCGCGAAGGCGCAACGGTGATCGGTTGCGACATCAATCCCAAGACCGCTGAAGCCACCGTGGCGCAGATCACCGGCGAAGGCTTCAAGATGAGCAGCTTTCATCCCTGCGATCTGACCAAGCCTGCCGATGTGCAGGCCTATGTGGATTTCGCAATGAAAGAACATGGTCACATCGACATTCTGGTGAATGCCGCCGCCATTCCGCCGCACATGCGCAAGACCGCGGAAATGGACTATGAAAAAGAATGGGTGCCGACCATGGTCGGTGAAGTCGATCTGGTGTTCCTGCTCACCAAGGCTGCCTGGCCGCATATGGTGAAGAAGGGCGGCGGCTCCATCGTCAACTTCGCCTCGGTGAATGCCTTCCGTGGCAGCGTCAACACCGGCATGGTGGCGCACTGCGCCGGCAAGGCCGCGGTGCTGGCAATGACGCGTCAGCTGGCCATCGAAGGCGGCCCGCATGGCATTCGCGCCAACAGCATTGCCCCAGGCATGGTGGTCACCGCTGCGACGCAAGCCGGCGGCACCAGCACCGATGGCCCCACCAAGACCAACATCCTCAACCGCTTGGTCATCAAGCGTCTCGGTCAGCCGGAAGACATCGCCTATGCAGCGTTGTATCTGGCCTCGGATGAATCCACCTGGGTGACCGGTGCCAACTTCTGCATCGATGGTGGCGTGACTGCGGCCTAATTGATAGTTCAAGAAGTCGATTTAAAAAGGCGGCGCAGTAAAACTGCGTCGCCTTTTTTATTGGTTAGCAAACAGTAAGTAGAGCCATTATCAACTGCCTGCCTTGGGCGTGATGACAATGTCACCCTTGTATGAACCGGGCGCAATCGCAGTCTGCACGCCATTAACTGTCATGGTCAGTTGATAACCCTTCGGTGCGACCAGCTTCGCTCCCTGCACCAGAGTTAGTGCAGATAGCGAGGAAGCCGCATTCACGGTCCAGGTGGACTTGGCGTCCAATGTCACCGACAACGAATTGGTACCGGACCACGAATCATTGGGCAACCAGTTGGCCTTGGCTGCACCCTTCTCTGTCCACAGCTGTTTCCAGCTATTGTAAGTGCCCTGTCTGATCTTGCCCGACAGAGAAGTATTGGTCAGCCGCACTTCCATGTTGCGGTGATAGTCATCGTGCAGGATATCGCCGCTGGTCGACATATTAGCCATGTTCACCGAGATCGGCTTGACCAACGCCGCGCCGCTGGCATTGACTCGTTGGTTGTCACCCGCCGCCAGAAAGTTGCTCATGTTGTCGGAGTTGAGCACCGAATGCACCAACACGCCGTTGTATGAATTCATCGTGGCGTTATCCAGGTCGATGTTGGCACTGGTGCTCTTCAACAGGATGATGTCGCCGCTGATGTAATCGACGTACTTCTTGGCTTCGTCGCCATAAGTTGCGTAGTCGAAAGTGCTGACCAGCTTCTTACTGGTGGCCAGCGTGCTGTTCTTGGCGCTGAAGTGAGCGTAGTCAACCGCCCCAATGCCGGTCTTCATCATATCCGGCGCATGAATCATCAATGCATTGCGACCGCCTGTAAGTGTGGTGCCTGCCTTGGTGGTCTTGCCCTTGTTGTAGGCCAGCGTACTGGCATCTGCAGCGCCGCCATCCAGCACATTGATCGTGCCGCTCTTGGCAATGATGGCACCGACTTCGGCGGATTCCAGCGTGCTGCCATACAGCCACACACGACAGCCGAAGTCGGCATACGTGGCGTAACCGCCGTTCAAGGCTTTCGCAGTCGTGTTGTAAGCGTAGAGATCCATGCCATCGCCGGTGGATGAATCCGTCGATAAGGCAGCCCAGCCCTCCGCTATCACAGTGGAGTTGAAGTAGTAAGTATCGCTGGCGCCGATGGAAAAGTTGGTTCTGGCATTACCTGAAATAAACAGCGCCTGATTCGAGAACGGTCCGCGGATGTCATTGGTGCGTTTACCGGCATTACCGGTGGACACCAGGTACGAATCGTTGACGATGGTCTTGCTGCTGGCATAGCTGCTATCCACATAGCGCTGCGAACCATCCACCTGCATGTATACATTGTCGATGTTCACCACCGCCTTATTGTCGGCATCCACTGCGCTGGAACCGGTCTTAGCAGTGGATGCCACATCGCTGTTCAAATTGAACAGCAGTACGCTGTTGTACTCGCCAAGCTTGGCAGCACCGCTCTTGACGGAAGTGCCGATGTAGTTCGCAGCGGGATTGGAATACACGGTGTAGTAATCCTTGGCACCACCGACTTCATAAGCACCGTCGGCAACAACCACACCATTGGCATCATACTGAGTAGAACTCAGCAATACGCCATCCGCTTGCGTTCCACTCACACCCTTCGCGCCTTTGGCCACGGCAATGCTGACTTCATTGGCTGAATATTCTTTGGCTGTTACACGTACACCACCGCTGATGTAGATCGCGGCATTAGCATGCGCACCTTGCACCGGCATCATGCCGCCTGCACCGGGCACCATCCCTCCCATGCCACTGGGGCCACCCGGAGCTCCGCCCGGTGGCATACCACCGGGTGCCATTCCCGCACCTGGCGCCTGCGCTCCCGGCGGTGGCATCGGGCCTGCTTCCTGGGCTTGTAACATCGACATATGCAGCGCGGCATACACCAGCAACGGTAAGGACATCGATGACATCAGTAGGTGTTTATTGCCTTCCTTCAACATTTAATTTCCCCTTAGCTTGCATGCATGAACTACATACGCAACGGCTATCCCAACCTGAACAGCCAATGCGAAATCAATATAGAGCGGAGAAAATAGTGAGCTGCTTTTTTAGATGCAAGCGCAATAACAAGCGCTAATCAAATCTGCAGATGGCAATCGATATGAAGCAAGCAAAGCCATACATCAAGGCACACAGGTGTTGCCGGAACGTTAGCAATTACGGTGACGCCTTCTCACTGTCAAGGCGTTTCGCCAAACCTTCACGAGCCATGTCAACGTAAGCACGGCACGCATTCACATCGACAAAGGGATCAGGCGCGCCATGCTGCCGTCGCTCAAGCTTCTTCCACAAACCCGATGCTTCGGGATGCGGTGTGATCAGAATGTCGCAAGGCATTGCAGTTAGAGTTGCGAAGCTCTTGGCAAAGTCCTGTATGCCGCCGGGGTATTCACTACTGCGCGTGTATTTAAATTCCTCTGCAGATACCGACGACAGACTATCGGCATACACCATATTCAAGCAGCGCTTGCTCTCGCAGGATTGCCAACTCCAACTGGTGCCGCCGGGTGTATGACCCGGCGTCATGTGAGCGGTCAATTGCAGCGAACCGACACGCACCACATCGCCCTCCTTCACCGTGCTCACCTCCTTGATCCTGGCTATAGGCCGCGCAATGGCATATTGAGGATCGTCGCGACCGGCCACACCGCTGCGCAACACGGCCGCACTGCTCCGACTTGCATAAACTTTGGCGCCGCTCAGACGCTGCAGCTCCGCCAATCCACCGGCATGATCGAAATGCACATGTGAATTGAGAATGACCTTCACATCCTCGATACGAAAACCCAGCTCACGAATGTTGGCGGCTATCTTGGGCGCAGACTCGGGCAAGGCCCCATCGATCAATACATGACCGGAACTGGAGGCAATAAATACCGAGCTCAATCCGTGCGTACCGACATAGTAGGTATCGCCATAGATCTTGAAAGGCGGCTGCGAAACATTCCAGTTGGCGCAGCTGCTGCAAGGTGTGTCATCGGCCAAAGCGACCGATGACCATCCGATCAAACACCCAGCCAAGCCAAACAACCAGAGAGCATGTTGCCGGATGTTCATTCCTTCTCCTCCGCCGCACTCTGACCTTGCGGAATCAATCACTAGACAGATCAAGCGGCCTTGCACCGCTTGATCGTTACAGCAACTGCCGGTTACTTAGGCAGATTCACAATCCGCTTGCCGGCGTAGTAATCCATACCGATGACAAACTTGGAGAAGCGCCACACGCCGTCCGCTTCTTTCTTCAGCTCACCGCGATAGATCACCGAAGCGCCCAGTGTCAGACCATCATTGGCCAGCGTGACGATGCCATAGGCAATGCCTGTGGCTTCGTTCTTGGTGAGCTTGTCGATGACTATGTTGGTCATGGCATGACGTCGCTGGTCCTGCTGCTGGCTCAGCGAATTGGTCACCATCTTTACGATGTTGTCATTGCCCTTGGCGCTATCGAGCAATTCCTTGTTGCCCAACATGACCTGCACTTCGCCATCCTTGGTGAACAGCGAACGCACCACTTCGAGCTGACCTTCATCATGCGCAATGCCCCAGCGGGAGAAGGCTTCCTGAATCAACAAACGATCCAGTGCATTATCGTTCTGCACCTTCACACCATTGTTCTGCAGCTTCACCACACCATCCTTGTGCGCCCAGCTCTGACGTGGCTCGGCATGGGCGCTCAGCGAGGCTGTGGCAAATCCCAGCACTGCAATCCAGATTAGTTTCTTCATCACAAAATCCCCTAAAAAAAATTAATACGGTGCTTTATCCAGTAGTTGGTAAAAAGCCGCTGCCACTTGCGGTGACAACGGCTTTTGAAGCTCACATCGGCAAGTCGTGATTAGTCGATGCGATGCGTTTCGGAGCCCGAAGCGCCACCTTCCATCTCATAGTAGAAGCCGCCACGGCTTTCGATCTGCGGCAGATCGCAGAAGGCGTTGATCATGTGGTACATGGTGGGCAGGTCTTCCCACTTCGGACGGATGAACTCAACTTCGCCCTTACCGACCAGACGACGAATGACTTTGCCATTCCAGGCCGGTGGCGTCAGCGTGGCGTAGCCCACGTCGGTGTCACCCCAGTTGCCGGTGGTGGGGATGTGCTTGTACGACAGCAGACCCTTGTGGACCGGATCGGAAGCCGGCGTGTTGTTGTTCTCCACCAGATCGAAGGCATTGATGCGCCAGAAGGTGCAGCCCAACCAGGACATTTCAGTGCTCTTGCGGCCGTCGACATCGCGCACCGGAGGAATCTTGCACCACAGCTTGTTGTGACCCAGTTCTTCGCGACCCGACAGAATCGGATCGGTGAGGTTTTCGTAACGCACGATCAGCAATGTGCCATGCACCGGACCGTCCTTGCTTTCATACACGGCGTTGAACTTCAGATCGCACATGTTGTAACCGCGACCGGCCAGCCAACCGAAACCATCGAAGTACGTGGCTTCGCAGGTCACTACGGGATCGCCCCACACTTTGAAGCGATCCGGCAGCCAGCTATTCAGCATCTTTTCGTCGGTCAGAAAGCGCGCGCCCAGGGCATGACGCTTTGGCAACACGTTGAAATCGTAATTTTCGATGCCCTTGAACTGGCGCGGACCGGGTGTGGGCCCGAAGAACACCGGCATGCGGTAGTAGTTGCCCTTTTTGGGAGTGAAAGCCATTGCAGTATTCCTCGTAAGTCGACTCAGCAAACGTCGCTATCAGTTCGCGACGCAAAAAAGAAATTAGTGTGAAATTACAAACGCAGCTCGAGTTCTTTAGGCAGCATCGATAACAGTTCCGGCGTGAACTCGCCCCCCACCAGAATGAACGCCATTCGGCATAGTTTATCCGAACGGTTCTCCCATGCGTGATCGGTGCCGCGCTGCACGACGATATCGCCGGCTTTCAACAGCACTTGTTGATCGTCCAGGATCATCCAGATTTCGCCTTCCAGCACGATGCCGTAATCCACCGAACGGGTGCGGTGCATCATGCGATGCCGGCCATCCTTACGCTCAGGCAACTTAAGAATATGGCCGGGATAGAAATCGTTAACGCGAATCTTGGTGCCGGTAGACGCTGGCGCCACCTTCAACGGGCCATCGGTGGGCTCGGGCTCGACGGCCATGATCGGCGCTGGCGCGGCAGCGGTATTCCAGATCTCCACGAAGTCCACATCGGTGCCCTTGTCACGCACATTGGGCGGCATGCCATCCGACAGGATCACGGATTTGCCGTTGACATCATGACCCGTGACGACGCGTCGAATGAATTTGGGCGTGGCGGGCTTCGCCATGTAACTTCCTCTTATGTATAAAGACCGGCGCCGAGTCGCTGGCAGATCGGGGATACCCTCAAATCGCCGCCACCGGCCTCACGCGGGGCGCGTAAATTATCACGCACAAGAATTAGTCGCCAGAAGCGCGTACCGCCATATGCCAAATCAGTGGCCCGCTATAAGGTTCTGTGCAAGTCGAAGCATTTAATCTAAAGTCCGCCGTCAAGCCCGTTAAGCAGCACTGTTAGTGCCTAATTCGCAAGATATTTATTAAAAACCCTTCATGGAATCCGACCCGTGCCCGTTAAAAATTCCAAGCCCGCCACTCGGGTAAGTAAGAAAAAAACTACCACTCGTCGTTCCATTGGCCGCCCGCCTGCCTCTTCACCCGGCGTGGGCCGGCAGGCATTGATCGAAAAAACCTGCGAATTACTGCGCACCATGCCGCCGGATAAGGTCACCCGCGCTGCCGTAGCCCGGCACGCGAAGGTGGACCCTTCATTGATTCGTTACTACTTCAAGGAACGTTCAGCCCTGCTGGTTGCAGCCACTGAGCAGATCACCAGTCAATTCAGCAATGTGATTGCCAAGGGTGTGGCCACCAGCCACTCACCTGCCGATCTATTGCGGCTGCGCCTTGAAACGCTACTCAGCACCAATCTGGCTAATCCCTTCTTCCACCGCTTGATGGTGGATGAAATCGTGCCGTCGAAAACCGCTGCAGCCAAACAATTGCTGCACAAAGTTAATAGCCGCGCACTGGCAGGTTATACCTCCATCCTTGAGGCGGGCACCAAAGACGGTTCGCTGCGCCAGGTGGAACCTGCATTTCTATTCATTGCAGTGATTGGCATGTGCGAGTTCTTTCTTAATGGACTGCCGATTCTTAAGAACTTGCTGGGCGAAGATCTGGATGAAGAAGCCACTACGCTGCGTTATCGCGAGTTTGTATTCGACTTGTTGATGAACGGCCTAAGCAACAAGTAGGCAACATTATTGTTCGCATCATGGGCGTTACCAACGCCCATTTTTGCAGGCGGCGGATTATTCTCGCGTTCAGTAATTAGTGCTAAGCTTGCCCGCGTAAGACAGATGCAACAGCCGCAGAGCTGCGTCAAAATCTCTAGCAACACATACACAGTCATTGCTGATTCTTAAGCGGACGCTATGAAAATTCGTAAAGTATTGATCATCGGTGGCGGCATCGGCGGCCTCTCCGCAGCGGTAGCGCTGCGTAACGCGGGCATCGAAGTGGATGTCGCGGAAATCAACGTCAATTGGAAGATCTACCACATCGGCATCGTGGTGCAGGGCAATGTGATCCGCGCCATGGCTGCATTGGGCATTGCCGATGAAGCCGTGGCCATCGGCTTTCCCTATGAAGCGGTGCAGTTCCAGGACATTCACGGCAAGCTGATCAAGCGTTTGACCAGCGAACGCGTTGCCGGTCCGGAATATCCGGCACGTTTAGGTATGACCCGTCCGGCATTGCATGAAGTGCTCAGCAATGCGGCCATCAGTCGCGGCGCCAATGTGCGCCTGGGCTTGACCTTCTCGAAACTGGAACAGGATGCGGACAAAGTGCATGTCACCTTCAGTGACGGTACGCAGAGCGATTACGATCTGGTGATCGGCGCCGATGGCGTGTATTCGAAAACGCGCACCGCTTTGTTCGGTGAGGGCTTCAAGCCCAAGTTCACCGGTGAAGGCGTGTGGCGCTACAACGTGCCACGTCCACCGGAGATCGACTACGGCATCATCAGTGTCGGCTTGAAAGACGGTAAGTGCGGCTTCATTCCGCTTAACCAGGAAACCGGCTATGTCTGGCTGGTGCAAGCCGAGCCGGGCAACCCGTTCTATCCGCAGGAACAGTTGGCCGATATTTTGAAGAGCCGCCTAGCCGAATGCACCGGCGTCATGGGCAAGCTGCGCGAGTACATCACCGATGCCAGTCAGGTCGTGTATCGACCATTGGAAGCCTTGATGATGCCCAAGCCCTGGTACAAGGGACGCATTCTGTTGATGGGCGATGCCGCACACGCCACTACGCCGCACATGGGCCAGGGTGCAGCGCAGGCAGTGGAAGATGGTGTAGTGATCGGTGAATTGTTCCAGCAGGACAAGCCCGTTGAAGAATTGATGGCCACCTTCATGGAACGCCGTTACGAACGCTGCAAATTCATCGTCGAAGCTTCATTGCAGATAGGCGAATGGGAAATGCATCCCACGCCGGACGCAGATCCGGTGGGCCTCACCGCCAAGATGTTTGAAGTGACCTCGGCTCCCATCTAGTTCACCTCGCCCACCGACATGATGAATGCGGTGGGCGTTTTGTTTTGCAGATAAGAAAACATTGCCAACCAATGCGCATACATTGCGTATGCATGTGCCGCGACTGCCAACGCATTTCGAAGCAATAAACAATTAACGCGTCACTAATGACGCCGATACTGCAGAGGGCTCCATGAAACGAATGACATTGATCGTCGCGGCGGTGGCCATCACATTGCCGCTGTCTGCATTCGCGGCGGATATGAAACCGATACTTCCCACCGGCCCGGCACTCACGCCGGAACAGGAACTGACACTTAAGACTAACAACCTGCAATTCCATCGCATGTTCTACAACCAGGGCAAGCAACAGGAATCAGCCGATATGTATCTCGATCCGAACATGATCAATCATGATTCGGAAGAACCTTCCAGCGCACAGGGCTGGGTAAATTATTTCACCAAGGGACGCACACAACCGGCTGGTGGCGCTAATGCCAACGGCGCCCCACCGAATGCGGCGGGGATGAACGCAGCGCCAGCCGGTGGCGCTTCAGGTGCAGGCATGGGAGGCGCTCCTGCCGATGGCATGGCTGCTGGTGCGCAACGCGGACCCACTGAACGTCCCAAACTGTTTGTAGTGACCGAAGGCTCGCTAACGATGATGGCGTACGCAGGACGTAGCGGCGATCCCGGCGCGTCCTTCGGTTCGAATATGTTCGGCAATCGCGCCGATGGCCGCATCACTGAATGGTGGTTCTCGGGTCGCATCAGTGCACCAGCAACTACAACAACAACTCCCGCCGCAGCCGCTGCCGCTACTGACCCAGCGCAGTGGTATCCCAATAGTTACAAGCTGAGCAATGGCATGGAGATTCTTATTCCCAATGGCACTGCCACAGCCAAAGCACGCGCCGCCAACAAAAAGCTCGTGCTGGAATTTCTCGATGGCTTCTTCAATAAGAAGAACATGAGTGCCGGCAAAGTGCTGTCATCCGATATCAAGGTACACATGACCGATGTACCCAGCGGCGCAGCCTTCGCTAATTTCGCTAAAGCCAATCAAGACAAGGTCACCGCGCCCAAAATCGATTCCATTCTGTTTGCACTGGCCGAAGGCGAGATGGTGGTGGTGGGCTATCCCGTTACCGTAAAGAACGATCCGCAAGGCGACTACGCGCAGAACTTGCTGCGCGTGCAGAACGGCAAGATTGTCGAGTGGTGGTATTCCGGTTATCCGGCGCCCAAGGAAGGCGAATACGATCCGATTGCATTTAAAGCTTCGCTCAAGAACTAATCTTTTTATTACGACTCGGGGGATGCAACGATGAAACGCTCTCTACTGGCCATGACAGTTGCGGCCACGCTATGTATGTCAGCAGCATTCGCTCAGACAGCAGCGCCCATTCTGCCCAATGGCGCTGCAGCCACGCAGACGCAGGACGATGCCAACAAAGATCTGGTCATGAAGTTCATGCGCGACTTCTTTAATCACGGTCAGATGAGCGCCAATCAAGCAGCCGAGCTTTATCTGGCACGCGACTTTCAGAACCACGATCCGGACGAACCTTCAGGCAATCTGGCATTTGCAGGTTTTGTTTCCAAGCGAGGCAGTACCGCCGTCACACCTGAGCCGTTGCGTCTGCTGGTGATGACCGAGGGCGATCTGACCTTGTTTGTCTATCCCAACAAGAGCAGCGATGATCCTGCTTCTTCATTCGGCTCCAATCTGTTCTCACACAAGAATGGCAAGCTAACAGCCTGGTGGTACTCCGGCCCGATGGCCAATCAAGGCATGCCGCCTGGAGGCGATGGAATGGGCGCGGATGGCATGGCTGCAGGTGGCATGGGAGCCGAAGGCATGGCAGCGGGCGCCGCACCGGGAATGGCCGCTGCAGCGCCCACACCGGATTATTCGAAACTATACAAGGGCTATACCGCCAGCACCGGCGCATCAGTAGTCATGTCCACCGGCACCGCTTCAATCACACAACGCGCCGCCAACAAGAAGCTGGTACTGAGCTTCATCAATGATTTCTTCGTACAGAAAAAATCAGATGTGGCAAACAAATATCTGGCAACCAGCCTGAAGAACCACAGCAAGGATCAACCTTCCGGCAGTGAGTTCGCCACCTATGCTGCGAAGAACGCCGACAAAGTAACGGCACCCAAGACCAATCAAATTCTATTTTCGATTGCCGATGGTGACATGGTAGCCGTGGCCCACCCCATGCCTGTAAATGGCGACCCGGGCGGTCACTACGCGTTGAATCTGGCACGCGTACAGGACAACAAGATTGTGGATTGGTGGTACTCGGGTTATCCAAGCGAATACACCAAGACGCCTGCAGGTGGCATACCTAATGGCGTGTACGTGCCGGTGCCGTAACGATCAATGTGCAGTGTATTTCACTGCATCCTTACCAGCCTCCAAAGAAAAAGCCCCGACCAACTGGCCGGGGCTTTTTTATATCGGGTCTAGTGCCGTTTCGATTAGAAGTCAGCAACCGTGACGAAACGCGTCTGCAAGTAAGCTTCAATCGCTTCGCTGCCGCCTTCGAAACCATGACCGGAATCCTTCACGCCACCGAACGGCGCTTCGGGATGACCGAGGCCGAAGTGGTTGATGGAGACCATGCCGGTTTCAACGCGTTCCACCATGGCGCGCGCCACCTTGTTGGACTTGGTGAACGCGAACGCAGCCAGGCCATAAGGCAGACGATTGCACTCGGCAATGGCCTCATCCAGCGTGTTGAAGGAACGGAACATCGCGATGGGACCGAAGGGCTCTTCGTTCATCACACGCGCTTCCAGCGGCACGTCCACCAGCACAGTGGGCTCGAAGAAGTTGCCGGCAGTACCGACACGCTTGCCCCCCAGCTTGAGCTTGGCGCCCTTGGACACGGCATCGGCCACCAACTCGCCCATGGCTTGCAGGCGACGTGGGTTGGCCAGCGGGCCCATGGTGGTGGTCTTATCCAGACCAGGACCGACCTTGATGGCCTTGGCCTTTTCGATGAAGGCATTGACGAAGCGTTCGTAAATCGGCGCCTCGATCAACAGACGGGTTGGGTTGATGCAGCTCTGACCGGCATTGCGGTACTTGTTGCCGCACAGCGCAGCCGCCACCGCTTCGACATCCACATCGGCAGTGATCACCACCGGCGCATGACCGCCCAGTTCCATGGTCATCACCTTCATGTGCTGACCGGCCAATGAAGCCAGCTGCTTGCCCACTGGCGTCGAACCGGTGAAGGACACCTTGCGCACGCTGGGGTGTGGGATCAGGAAAGTAGAAATTTCAGCAGGTGTGCCATACACCAAGTTGATCACGCCCGCAGGCAGACCGGCATCTTGATAGGCGCGGACCAGTTCGGCGCAGGATGCTGGAGTTTCTTCCGGTCCCTTGATAACGATGGAACAACCGGCAGCCAGCGCACCGGCCAGCTTGCGCACCATCTGGAACAACGGGAAGTTCCAGGGCGTAAAGGCCACAACGATACCGATCGGATCGCGCAACACGCTCTGGGTGATGCCGGGACCGCGTGCGGCCACCGAGCGTCCATAGATGCGCTCCGCTTCGCCGGCCAGCCAATCGCTACCATCGGCGGTGCGCTCCACTTCGCCCTGGGCTTCGGCCAATACCTTGCCCTGCTCCAGGGTCATGATCTCGGCGATTTGCGGTGCACGCTCACGCAGCAAGTTGGCGGCCTTGCGCAGGATCTTGGCGCGCTCCAGCGGCACCACCTTGCGCCACACTTCAAAGCCACGCTCGGCAGCCGCCATGGCGCGCTGCAGATCGGGCACGCGGGCATGCGCAACCGAACCGATGACTTCATCGGTCGCCGGATTGCGGACGCTCAAGGTCTCGCCAGCGGCCGCTGCCGACCACTGACCATCGATAAACAGCTGAACATTCTTGGGGTACATACAAGCCTCGGTAAAAGTCAGACTGAGCCGGTCAGCCCGAATTGAATTCAATTAAGTAGGGACGATAAGCCGAATTTCTAGGGTGTAGCGACTAGGCGTCGAGACGCCGGTATATCCAGCGGCCTGCAGCCTGAAACCAGGCCTGCGCTTCGTAACGCGCACGCCAAGGTGTGGAGCGAGCAATCTTGCGTTCCTGTGAATCCAGCACTTTTACGTCGCTCAATTCATGGAAGGCCAAGTGATTCCAGCGCTGGCCACCGGCCTGCATCGGCACGTGGTAGCGACGCACGCGATACCAACCCTGGGCACGCATCAACAACATGGCGTGTTCGTGCTCGTACCATTCCTCAACTTCGCAGAACAAATGTTCGGGAACGTTGAAGGCCACCAGCATCAGCACCTTGTGCTGTTCCGCATAAGTACCGGTATCGCTGGCTTCGATACAGCGATACCGCGCCACATCCAGTTCTCGCTCGCTCAAGTCAAAACGCATACCACCCAGCTTGCCGTACTGATCGAAGTACTCCATACGCGCGTATTCAGCGGGATTCTCCACCGACTGGTACAGCACTCGGGAGCTGGCTTCAGCCAACTCAGGCACACGCCCAAACGGCGCCTGTTTATCGCCACCCGTACCGTGTGCGGTGAATTGCGTGAATACCAAACCTTGCGTCATGTATTAACCTTGCGCCTTAGAATAAAAGCCTGTCAGCGTAGCCGCGCGAAGTTATCATGGCGGCTAATTCCCCAACAAGGGGAAATAGTTTTCCAAATTTGAAGTGGATTATGCATAACCGCCCCAACCGTATGCCGCCGATTCCCGTGGCGGAAATGACCCCTGCGCAACGCGTGGCTGCCGAAGAAATCGCCAGCGGTCCGCGCGGCACCTTGCGCGGACCGTTCATCCCCATGATACGCAGCCCGGAGTTCATGCGCCGCGCGCAGAAACTGGGTGAATATCTGCGTTTTGACAATGCCCTGCCCACCGCAATCAAGGAATTCATCATTCTGGTCATTGCCGGTCACCACCGTCAGGCTTATGAATGGCATGTGCACTGCCCACTGGCGCTAAAGGCCGGCGTGACGCGTGAAATCGTCGTAGCACTGTCAGAAGGTAGCCCCCTACAGAACTTAAGTGCACAACAACAAGCCGCTTATGAGTTCTGTCAGCAATTGATGCGCAACTGTTATGTCGAAGACGCCGGCTACGAGGCGATGAAGGCGCAATTCGGCGAGCAAGGCGTCATGGACCTGATCGGCATGGTGGGCTACTACACCATGCTGGCGATGATTTTGAACACCGCCCATTCACCGCTGCCTGACGGTGCACCAGCGGCCTTCTCGGTGCCTGACTCAGCTGGCGAATAGTCAGCTGATAAATACATTTTCATCAGGATTACAAATAAGTGCCCCGACCGGCGCGTGGAATTGCCTGGGAATTTCTAAGGCTTTCCATACACCTGGTTAAAGACTCTTGAACCCGTTCCCTAAACAAGTGAATATGCCGCGCCCTAAACAGCCCATCGACAAAACAGGGCGGCGGCGTTGCGCCAATCTGGAGGTTTGCAGTGAATATTCTTGGCCCTGATTTTTTGATTTTCGGCACCGACGATATCGATGCCTGCGCGAAGTGCGCCGAAGACTATGGCTTGATGAAAGTTGAGCGCAGCAACACCGGCGCCACTTATGAAGCGAAGGATGGCACGGGCATCATCATTCGCAATTCAGCCGACACCAGTCTGGCTGCCCCGATTGCCAGCGATCCCAACATTCGCGAAACCGTATACGGCGTTGCCGATAAGGCCACGCTCAAAGCAATTGCCGACAACCTGTCCAGCGATCGCGACGTTAAGGAAATCCGTCCAGGCGTGCTGCGCACCGTTGACGACGATGGCTACCCCATTGGCTTCCAGGTCACCACGCGTCGTCCGATCAATGCGCCTCATTACGGCGTGAACGTTCCCGGTCAGGACGAGAGCAAGGGTCGCGGTTTAAATGTGATCGCCGCCATCGACGATGAAGACATCAAGGCCTACTCGCTGTCGCACGTGGTGTTGTTCACCAAGGATAAGGTCAAGTCCGAGAAGTTCTACGCCGAACGTCTGGGCTTCCGCACGGTGGACGTGTTCACCAACCTGGGTCCTTTCATGCGCCCAGCCGGCACCCACGAACATCACACGCTGTTCCTGATTCAGCGTCCCGACACGCTGGGTCTGCAACACTTCACCTTCCACTTTGCCGGTGCTAACGAGTACCTCAAGGCAGGCTGGGAATTCGTGCGCAAGGGCTACCGTTCGTTCTGGGGTCCGGGCCGTCACATCCTCGGCTCGAACTACTTCTGGTACTTCAACAGCCCGTTCGGTGGCCTGATCGAATTCGACGCCGACATGGACCTGCACGACGACAGCTGGGAACCACGCTTCATTCCTGCCAATGAAGATACTTCGCAAACCTTCCTGATGCAGTACACCGACAAATGGTCACCGAAGGGTCGCCATTAATCGACCGTAAGCTCACTGCAGCCGGCATCGCCTTGCGTGCTGACCTGCAGCGAATAATGCGATGACAAACTGCTGCGTGCGGCCACAAACTGCACGCAGTATTTTTTTGCGATAGGCCTTTTGCAAACCATGAGTATTGATACCAGCAAAGAACAGGTGCTATGCCGACTGGAAGACCTTCCGGAAGGCAAATCCAAGGGCTTTCTGCCCATTCGCCGCGAAGATCAGGTATTCGCCGTGCGCAAGGGCGATCAAGTGCATGTGTACATGAACTCCTGCCCGCATGAATGGGCGCCCATGGACTTCCGCAAGGACTACTTCCTGAGCGGCGACGGCTCGGACATCGTGTGTTACGCGCATGGTGCGCACTTCACCATCGAAGGCGGCGTTTGCACTGCCGGTCCTTGCGTGAATCAGGAATTGCTCAAGGTGCCGTTTCGTATCGAAGACGGCGCGATTGTCATTTCACTGGAATTACCGGTGATTCCGGGGACCCGGCCGCTGAGTTAAAACCGGGTTAGAAGCCGGGACAAACACCGCATCATGGACATAAAAAAAGGCCCGGTATTACCGGGCCTTTTTAGTTTGTCGATCTTATTTCTTGGTCTTCACTGCGGGCTTGAACATCATGGTGATCAAAAACCACGCCAGCTTCGGCGTCAGCATCTTCAAGAACGCGCGCGCGTCCTCAGGATACAAACGCGCGGTCAACGGCATGGCGCCATAGATCTTGCCCTTGATCACCAGAGACTTGCCGTCGGCATCCTTGTCCAGGGTGCTGACCGCCATCATCTCTTTGTTATCGGGACCGTACAGCTTGATCATTTGGCCACCACCTTGTCCCAGTCCATACCCAGCTCATCGAACATCTTGATCGCCGTGGCGCGACCGGCGCCATACACGCCACCACCTGGATGCAGGAACGGGCCGACCAGGTACAGACGATCCACACCCGGCACCGTCATCTGACCGTAGTCCGGAGTCGGACGATGGCCGTTGATCTGGTAGAAGTACGGCGCCACACCGTGCACGTCGCCGCCCGGCATGCTGGTAGGCATGTTACGCGCGTGGTCCAACGGGGTCACGATGGTGCGCTTGATGATGTTGTCACTGGTGAGGTTCTTGATGAACTTCTGGTAGTGACGCAGCGAACGATCGCCCATCTCCTCCTTGATCTCATCCCAGCGCGATGGGCCGCCTTCGGCCAGGTTGTACGGCGCAAAGGTGATGCCATGGAACATGCCCTTGCCCGCCGGCACGCGGGTGGGATCACCAATACTCTCGTCGCCGCCGGCGCCCAGCACGCGCGGCGTAATGCGACCGCGGCTCAAGCCGTCGAAATCGTCGAGCATGTCGGACAGCGAGTCGCTGGCCATGAATTCCAGCATGATGGCGTCACGTACCGACGGATCGGACACATGGAATTGGCACTGTTCCTTCAGATCGTAGTGACTGACCATGATACTGAAAGCCGCCAGCGATGAACGTTCGCCGCGCTCCAGCACACGTTCCGGAATGCCTTCAACGAACTTGCGGATGACATGCGGGTGCAATGCACCGATCACGCCATCTTTCGCCAGGAATTCTTCGCCGGTATCCAGACGCACACCCGTGGCGCGGCCGCCCGAAGTGAGCACCTTGGTCACCGTGCTGTTGCAACGCACTTCACCGCCGTAGTGCTCGATACAACGCACCAGCGATTCGGTGAGCTTGCCGCTGCCGCCGATGGGCTGGGACACGCCATAACCATGCATCAGGCCGGGCATCAGGAACATGCCGAAGCCGGTGCCCAGTTCATTAGGCGCCTGCAGGTTTTCCGAGATCAGGCGCAACAGCCAGATCTTGACCTTGTCGTTCTCGAACAGCTGATTGGCCATATCCAGCGAGCTGCGCTGCATGGATTCGAGAATGTCGCGACCTTCGTCGCTGGAATCCATCATGGCGAAGAACGCACCCATGGGCATGGGCGGCGAGTACATGCCGGAGAACAGCATGGGAATGAAGTCGATGCTGCGCTTCACCAGCGCGCGATAGCTTTCCGCATCTTTCTGCGACAGCTTGGCGATGCCTTCGCAGGTCTTGTCCAGATCCTTGTAGGCAGTCAGCGTAGTGCCATCGGCATAGATCATCGAGTACGGCGTGCCGTAGCGATACTTCAAACCGAACTTGGACAGCAAGCCCAGTTCATCGTCTTTGATGATGGGATTGCCCTGAATCATGATGTGCACAGACGAATGTTCGTCGTGCCAGTAACCCGGCGTATTGATTTCGCGAGTGACCACGCCGCCGCCCGGCCAGGCCTTCTTTTCCAGCACCAGCACTTTCTTGCCGGCTTTGGCCAGATAAGCGGCCGCCACCAAGCCGTTGTGGCCGCCGCCCATGGCGACGACGTCGTATTTGTTACTCATTCAACATTCCTCGTCTCTATCAATCTCTGAAATTGTCTGTCATGAATTCTGCGCCAGCTGCCAAGCCGCTAAATAGGCTTTCGCAAAGCAGCGATGGTTTCGGACATCAGCTTGGTATGAACATGCGGATCGCTGCCCGCCATTTCCAGTTCGCCCAGCTTCACCGAATTGTCCACGATCAACTTGCAACGCTCGTAGCGACGCTCCACATAGCCAGCCAAGGCCTGCTGCAGCGTGGTCGCTTTTCGCAATTCTTCCGCCAGCACCAAAGCATCCTCCACCGCCATGCCGGCACCGGAGGCCAGGTGTGGCGTGGTGGCATGCGCGGCATCGCCCAACAACACGCAATGCCCCTTGTACCAGGGCGCAGGCTGGATGATGGCTTCCAAGGGCCGGTAGTTGACGCTGCCGCAGGTCAGCACCGACTCACGCACGATAGGCACGATGCCACCGAAGCCCGCCATCTGCTCGTATAACCGCTTGGGCTGCTCCTCGGGCGGCAACCAGGGATTATCCGGCGAGTACTCGAGCAAGAACATGTACATGTGCGTGGCCGAGACCGGATTGAAACCCACTTTCTTGTTCGAACCCATATAGAAATAGGAACGATCAAAACCCGGCGGACGTTCGGCCACGATGCGGTAAATGCCCTGACCGGTGAACTTGGGCTTGGGCGCGTCTGGAAACAGCTTCTCGCGCATTTTGGAGAAGGCTCCATCGGCTGCCACCACCAGGTCATAGCTCTGATGGGTGCCATCACTAAACACCACCGTGGCCTGCTGCTCGCCTTCAATGATCTCGTTGACCGTCAGACCCAGGCGAACCGATACGCCCGCCGCCGTTACACGCGTGGATAGAATCTTGTGCAGCAGGGGACGCATGATGCCGCCGGTAGGCGGTACATCGGCCTCCACCGGTGGGAAATTCATTTCTTCGACCAACGTGCCATCGGCAGTGAACACCTTGGCGCCGCCCCAGGTGGCGCCATGCTGGCAGATTTCATCCATCACGCCGAGATACTTGAAAGCACGCAGCGTCGGCCCGGTGATGGTGATGCCCGCGCCCAGGGCGCGCCACTCGGGATCGAGGTCGATCAAGTCAACCTTGAGACCTTGCTTACGCAGCTCGATGGCGCAGGACATGCCGCCAATACCGCCACCCACAATCAGAACTGTCTGGATTCCCGACACGCCGCCCCCGCAGAGCTTGTTGACCATCCCACTGAGTAGCGCTGTTACCGCGCCGACCACCCAGTCACAGGCGGCAAGAGTATGGTGATTATCAGCCGCACAGCCCTTGAAGCGGCCACCAGTAAACCGGTGCGCCATTATCCGTATGGCGGCACTCAAGACAAGCGAGGCACTTATTTGTATGTAAAAAATGCCTGTTTTGCCGTATAGAGCTTCTAATAGATGCCCTCGGCAGTCGCGCCCCACCGTCTCCATTGCGAAGATGGGCGCAAGCTCGCCACGAGAAATGGCGCTCCTGAAAAGCCCGCCTCACTCAATGCGAATCGATCTTGGCCCAACCGGCGGCACACATTTTTTAGACATGCTTAAGTCATCAGCGGCTGCGCAGCTGCAGACGTGATCGTCCTTGCACAATGTCAAATCATGGTTACTTTGCGCCAACTGCGGCAGTAACCCCACCACCCGGCTGCGATCTACATCGCGAAGCGGGCAACGCACCTATCACCTCCAACAGCGCTCACGTAACATGTTTGGATGGTTCTGCGGGTCGATGCGTCCCGGTGAATCAATCGAATACTTCTCTAACGAGCATTGCCATGAATGCACTTATTTTCATTGTCAGCACTTTGTTGAGCCTGTTGGTCACGGTGTTTTTGTTACGCCTGCTGTTACCGCTGTGCCGCGCCGATGCCCGCAACCCACTGTCGCAGGCCATCATCAAGCTGACCAATCCACTGGTGCTGCCACTGCGTCGCGTGCTGCCGCCTATCAAGCGTTTAGACACAGCCTCCTTGGTGGCGCTATTTCTGGTACAGCTGGCCAGCGTCACCATCATCTGGATATTGAAGGGCATTCCTCTCACTGGCAGCGCCTTACTGTTCGCTACCGTGCGCGAGCTGCTCTCGATGCTATTGCAGTTCTACTTCTTCGCCATTCTGATCTATGCGCTACTGAGCTGGGTTGCGCCAGGAAATTACAGCCCGGCAACCAGCATTCTCAATAGCTTGTGCGAACCGGTGATTCGCCCCTTCCAGCGCGTGATCCCGCCGATTGCAGGACTGGATCTATCCGCAATGTTCGCTTTGATTGCCATTCAGGCCGTGCGCATTTTGCTCAATTCATGAATTGGTTTCGCTGGGATGAGCAGGCGCTATACCTGCGCATCCAAGTGCAACCCGGCGCCAGTCGCAGCGAATTTGCCGGCATGCATGGCGGGCTGTTGAAAATAAGAATTCACGCACCGGCAGTGGCAGGAAAAGCCAATGTGGAGTTATGCGATTTCCTATGCCGCAGTTTTGCTACGCCTAAGTCCGCCATCACTATCGAACACGGAGAACATGGCCGCATGAAGCAGGTACGCATCCAAGCACCACGGCAATTACCCGAAAGCTTGTTACAAACAGGATTACGCGCTCCGCCTTAACTGTCTGCAACCGACAACATGCAGGGAATCCCTGTAAAAACCGGCCTCAAACAGGTTGCAGAGGCCCCAGACAATTGGTCTATAGTGCGCACCAGAATTTCAGGCTCGTGCCGCCTAACCCGGCTCGGCCTGCTCGGCATAAACAAGAGCGTATAAATGAAGAATAAACCCCTGATCAGTTTGGCGATGCTCGGCCTCACCACCTTGATGACTGCCTGCGATCCGCAACCCTCTGCTGCAATTCAGCCTGCACAGGCCGGCAACGAATCGTTCAAGGTTTCCGGCGATTACGAAATGCATTACAACGCCGTGCGCACCGATCAGCTTACCGCCGATATCGCCCGCGCCTATGGCATCGAACGCAGCAAGAACAAGGTGTTGCTAAACATTTCTGTGTTGCACAAAACTGCCGGCAGCAATGTCGACACACCTAGCGACGCAGATATCACTGTAGTTGCGCGCAATTTGAACGGCCAGTTGAAAGACGTTTCGCTGCGTCGCATTGCCGAAAACACCGCTACTTACTACATTGCCGAAGTGCCCTTCAGCGGCGCGGAAACCCTGGTATTCGAGATCAAGGCAACGCCGGCCGGTTCGGGAATACCTATCGAAGCAACACTGACCCGTGAATTTTTTGCGAACTGATGCTTAAAAATCAGTCGCAAAATCAGCGCGAGTAAAAAAACCGAGAAAATTAGGGTGCAAATACCTACGACAGGTTAAACACCGGCAAATCTTGTGTTATTTTCTCGCGCGGCTTTAGCCTCGTACCATCTCTGAGCGCAAGATACTTATTAATCAATCAGGAGCGAACCCACATGGCAAAGAAGAACGCAGCCCCCACCAAGTCTGAAATTTTGGCCCACATTTCCAAAGAAACCGAACTGAGCAAGAAGCAGGTCGGTGAAGTGTTTGAATCGCTGAATGCGATCATCAAGAAGAGCCTGCGCGGCGCCGGCGTATTCACCATCCCCGGCCTGTTGAAGCTGAAGGTTGTGAAGAAGCCCGCCACCAAGGCACGTCAGGGCATCAATCCTTTCACCGGCGAACAGACCACTTTCAAGGCCAAGCCAGCCAGCAAGAAAGTACGCGCCGCAGCGCTGAAGTCGCTGAAAGAAATGGTGAATTAATTCACCGTGGCTGTTTGAAGAATATTCAACAGCAAAAAAATCAGGCCCGAAACCAACTGGTTTCGGGCCTTTTTACTGGCGCATCAGTCATCACGTGTGACTTCCTTGCAGCCGCAAGCCGGCCGAACATTTCGTTAACGATCAGTAGTGTCCGTGCACAACCAGTTTTGCACCTGCTCGCGCAGCTCGATTAAACGGCCGTGAAAGAAATGTCCCGCCCCCACCAGCACCTTGATCTGAGGCGGTGCTGCCAGAGCCTGCGCCCAATCCAACACCATGTTCGCCGGCACCACATCATCCGCGTCACCCTGCAGCAGCAACCAGGGACAATCCGGCAACTGCATCGGTGGCGCATCACGCGCGGCAGCCGGCGCGACGGTAATTAAACGTGCAGTAGCAGTACGTGTCGCCGCACGTAGTGCAACGCCGCCACCAAATGAAAACCCCGCCAACCATAACGGCGTAGCCGGCCAGCGCAGCCGCGCCCATTCGATGACCGCCATCGCGTCGTCGGTTTCGCCCATACCGGCGTCATAACTGCCGGCACTGCTGCCGACGCCTCGATAATTGAAGCGCACGCTCGGCACGCCACATTCGTTACAAGCGCGGGCCAGCGTATGCACCACCTTGTTGGTCATGGTGCCGCCCTGCAATGGATGCGGATGACAGATCACAGCAAAAGCCGCCGGCGCAGTCACCATCTCTACTGGCGTATCAACAATTGCCTGCAACGGCCCGACAGGCCCGATGATTTCCACCGGTTGCGACACAGGCAATGAAATCGCCATAGAACTCATTACTCCAAGATGCATGAAATGCCGGCAGCTTATTATCTGCGCGGGCACCGCTCCAGTCATTTCAATCGCGTGTTACAGCGCCATTACCCATCGCACATGCAACTACATTTCGATGTATGGAGATCGCAGCAATGGAATAGTTGGACGACAGGCCCTAACATCGCGCTTCGCCAATATTCGCCAATCCTCAAGTGGAGCACACATGCAAACCGGCACGGTGGATCATCAAACGCTGGCAGCACGCCTGCTGCAGCAAAACAGCATCGACGACCCATTCACCGGCCAGGCTGCTCCCGCTGCCGTGCAAGCCGGCAGCAAGCTCTGGCCCGACCCCTCGCGCTGGCAATCGTTATCGTTGAAGTACGTAACTGAACAAGGCAATCGTCGCATTGAAGAGTACGTTTTCACTGGCGTGCCCGGTTATGCGCTGACGGAAATGGGCGTGGATTTGCCGGTAGCGATTGTCTTTGAAAAACAAGCCGAAGGTTCGGTAGCACGCATCTACTCGGCACATGAATTGGTGGCGAATCGCGGCCCGATTCTGGAAGTGAATCCGGACATCGTATCGACGCGTGGTGCCGGCGATATTTTCGTTGAGTACTTTTCGGCGCTGCATGATGCCGATCTGGAACGCACCATTGCCACCTTCGAAACCGATGGTTACATGCGTCATTCCAACGGCAAATCTTATGTGGGCCACGAAGCACTGCGTACCGCCTTCACCAAATTCTTCGCCACCGGCGGCATCAAGTTGCGCTACTGCAATAAAACCGATGGCGGCCCGATCACCGCTCTGGAGTGCTACATGCCCAGCGGCCGTCCCGCCTGCGCCATCTATCATCGCGGCACACATGGCCTGGTCGAAGCTGCGCGCCTGTATCTCTAAGTATTCGGCCATATGAAATGAGCAAGGCCGCTACTGAATCAGCAGCGGCCTTTGTTCTGACACCGGCATGACGAATATCAAACCATCAGTGCTTTTGTTCTGCCATTCGCTTGAGCATTTCTTCCGGCATCGGCCCGAAGTAACGTTCCGGTGATTCGTCGCTCCAGGTGTCCACCGGATTGCCATGTACATTGTGCAGACCCGGCTGATGCTGTGCATCGAATAGATCGGTATCGGTGAAGGTCTCGAAGCGATAACCGTTCGGGTCCATCCATACATCGAAGATGTGACACCCCAGGCCATGACGACCGATGCCCCATACCGGCTCCCAGCCGCGTTGCGTCAGCCAGGTGTGCGCCATGAACTGCGCTTCGAAGTCCTGAACCTCGAAGGAAATATGATGCAGATCGGACTTGCCGTACTCGGCCAGGAATACGGTGTGATGATCCACCGGCTCATCACCGCGATTGATGCGATAAAAGCCCACCACCTTGTGCTCCGGATCACCCGCATATAGTTGGTCGCTAAGCAACAATCCCAGCACTTCGCGATACCACTTGGAGCACCGCGCATAGTCCTTCACGAAAATGCCCACGTGCCCCAAGCGCATGAGTTGCGGCGGGCCCTTGGGCGGCAAGTGCTGTGCTTTATTCTTGCGCTGCTTGTCGTAGCCGAAATTCAACACCAAGCCGGGGCGCAACGGCTCGGGTTCGCGCTCGGCAATGCCGAACACCAAATCAATAGGCAAGCCATCGGGGTCATGTAACGAAACCGCCTGACCGCCACCCGGCCCGGTTAATTGGCGAATCGCTGTGGCGCCATGTTGTTCAACGGCAATACGCAGATCATCGAGTGATGTCACGCTGAAAGCGATGGCGGCAAGCTTGCTTTCGTTACTTCGCTGGGCCACATAGTTATAAGCATCACAACCTGCACCACGCATGTAGACGATCGAATCATCACCACTGACTTTGTGCAAACCAAAGTCGCTGGCGAAATCTTGCGTGCGCTGCAAATCCTGCACGCTGAAGCGCAGATGATGGAGCGCAGTGAGTTTGATCATGATGCAGGCCTGCTGTGTATAAAGAACCTTCACGCAGACCTGTTCAGGTTTTCAGGCAGGCGCTAATGGCCATGCATTATAGGTGGGCGTTGCACGGGCTTCACAGCACCGCACTGCAAATACTCGCGCACAAATAAACAACCACCACGCATTACCGAGTATATGTTCGGTTACAGCTTGGTCGCTGTGGAGTTACTCAAGAGTAACTCCACGCGAATGAAGTAACCCGTACGGCGCAACCACAGGTTACGCCGCACACTGGCTCCATCATTTGAATGCAGCTTAGTTCTGCGCCAATAACAAACGATTCAAGCGCTGCACAAAGGCTGCAGGCTCTGGCAATTGCACGCCATCGGCCAGCATGGCTTGTTCGTGCAATAGTGTCGCCAGATCGGTGAACGTCTCACCCTCCGGCAGCTGTGCCAGACGCTGCAACAACGGATGAGTCGGATTGATTTCCAGCGTGGGCTTACTCGCCGGCATTTTCTGCCCAGCCGATTCCATGATGCGACGCATCTGCGAACTCATGTCGTGCTCACCCGTCACCAGCACTGCAGGTGAATCACTTAGACGCGTGGTCACACGCACATCGCTGACTTGCTCACTGAGCAATTTCTTAATGCGCTCAGTCAATTCGGCATTGTCCTTGGCCAGCTCTTCCTGCACCTGCTTATCCACACCGCCTTCGATGGCAGAGAGATCCAGATCACCGCGCGACACATTGCGCAGCTGCTTGCCATCGAACTCGCGCAGATGATCCATCAACCATTCGTCGACGCGATCGCTAAGCAACAGCACTTCGATGCCCTTCTGCTTCAACACTTCCAGGTGCGGACTGGAGCGCGCTGCAGTAAAACTGTCGGCTATCACGTAGTAAATCTTGTCCTGTCCGGACTTCATGCGCGCCACATACTCTTCCAGCGTCACATTCTGGTCGGCTTGATTGGTATGAGTGCTGGCAAAACGCAGCAGCTTGGCAATACGTTCGCGATTGGTGAAATCTTCGCCGGGACCTTCCTTCAATACGCTGCCGAATTCCTTCCAGAAGGCGGTATATTTTTCTGCATCGTCTTTTGCCAGCTTGGCCAGCATATCCAGCACGCGGCGCGTCAAGGCACTGCGCATGGCTTCGATGGACTCGTCCTGCTGCAGCAACTCGCGCGACACATTCAAGGGCAGATCGGCAGAATCAACGATGCCTTTGATGAAGCGTAGATAGAGAGGCAGGAATTGTTCGGCGTCATCCATGATGAAGACGCGACGCACGAACAACTTCACGCCACGCGCACCATCACGCTGATACAAATCATAGGGCGCATGCGACGGCACATAGAGCAGGCTGGTGTATTCCTTGGCACCCTCCACCTTGTTGTGCTGCCAGGCCAGCGGCTCCTGATAATCATGCGTGACATGCTTGTAGAATTCCTGGTAATCCTCGTCCTTCAATTCGGTACGATTACGCGTCCACAATGCCTGCGCGTGATTCACCGCCTCCCACTCGACCGGCGCACCTTCGATTTCTTTGCCATCCTTGTCCAGCTGCGGACGCTTCTTCATGCGCACCGGGAAGGCAATGTGATCGGAGTAGCGACGCACCAAGGCGCGCACGCGATAGTCTTCTGCGAACTCATGTTCGCCTTCTTTCAGATGCAGCACGATGCGTGTACCACGCTCAGGCAACAGCAAGGTTTCGACATTGAAGTCGCCCTCGGCGCGCGATTCCCAATGCACGCCCTCTTCAGGTGCCGCACCGGCCTTGCGTGTGAATACTTCAACGCGATCCGCAACAATGAATGAGGAATAGAAGCCGACGCCGAACTGGCCGATCAATTGTGCATCCTGCTTTTGATCGCCGCTCATGCGACCCAGGAATTCAGCCGTGCCGGAACGCGCGATGGTGCCAAGGTGTTCGATGGCTTCCTGGCGCGTCATACCAATACCATTGTCAATAATCGAAATCGTGTGCGCCTGTTCGTCCAGTTCGATGCGAACGCCCAGCTCGCTGTCACTGTTTACCAGCGCAGGATTGGCCAGCGATTCGAAACGTAATTTGTCGCAGGCATCGGAGGCATTTGAGATCAATTCGCGCAGGAAGATTTCCTTGTGTGAATACAGCGAGTGGATCATCAACTTGAGCAGTTGCTTGACCTCGGCCTGGAAGCCCAGCGTTTCCTTGGATGGAGCATTTTCGGCGGCGGATGTCGACATAGCGATTCCCTGTAGTGTTGTAAAAAATGAACCCACTCTCGGCACAGCAGCCAAGGTAGCGGAGACACCAATGCGGTGCCGCTACTGTGGGGTCGACAAACAGGTTTTCAAGAGCCGATCGGTGGCCGGCTTCGACAAGCTGAAAATGCTTGGATTATGGATCGACTTTGAAGCGCAAGGGCTTAAGACGCAACGTTGGCTCACCAGCCACTAACACGCTGACCACGGCAATCACCGCCACGGCGCTTGCCGCCAGTATCGGCCAGCTCATCGCGGCCACCACGCTCAACGCGAATAGCCCGCAGGCCAGCAAGAAATTTAAAAGCTGCGGCAATAGCGCTCGCAACGTCGCCACTGCATCGTCAAGATCGTCGAGGAGAAGGAGGAAGATTTCCATGCGTGGAGGCACTGTACGCAGCAGCAAAACAATAGGCTGTGCGTCGCCTCACAAGCAGGCAAATTAATCGCAAATTTGCCTGCTTTATTGCCACTCCCGAGCTGTCATAAAGTGGCTTGACTTGCCAGATCACCCCTAATGTGAGGTAGGCTGGCCTCCCAGCTGATCGGTGAATGGTTCGTAACCGGCTACGGCGATGCAAAAAATAGTGGTCTTAAACCCCAAAGGCGGGTCCGGCAAGTCGACCCTGGCGACTAATTTAGCCAGCTATTTTGCCGTGCAAAACCGCCGTCCCACGCTGATGGATCTGGACGTGCAGGGCTCCAGCATGCGCTGGGTGGGCAAGCGCACTCCCTTGCAACCCCTGGTGTATGGCGTAGCGGGATTCGAGCGCAAATCCGGCATGACCCGCAGCTTTGCCATGCGGGTGCAGAATGACAGTCAGGTCACCATTGTCGACACCCCGGCCGCAGTAGACCCACAACGCCTGCCGGACCTGACGCGCGATGCGCAGGCCATACTGGTGCCGGTACTGCCCTCGGATATCGATATTCACGCCGCCACCCGTTGTATTTCCGACTTGTTGCTGGTGGCCAAGATCAAGCGTCAGGAGCAACGCATAGCGGTAATCGCCAATCGCGTTAAACGCAACACGCTGATGTACCGCTCGTTGATGAAATTTCTGTACTCGCTGCAGATTCCGGTGATCGCTACGTTGCGCGATTCGCAAGCTTACATTCGCGCCTTCGACAATGGCTTGGGTCTGTTTGAAATGAAGTCGTACATGGTGCGCGAAGATCTGGAGCAGTGGCAGCCGCTGCTCGGCTGGCTGGCGCATCGCGGCGCATTGGTGGAACAAACAGACTTTGGTTTTCCTCTACCCACTTACAGCGATATAGCCGCCAATAAAACAAAAGCGGCATCCGGAAATCCGGAGCCGCTAAATGTACCGCCGATGTTCGCCAATCGTCCCGATTAGCGTAAATCTGAAACTATTCCTCTTCCTTACGCCAGGTCGTCTTCACCTTCTCCGCCCAACTGCGATAGTTGGGAAAGTTAGCCAGCTTGCTGGTGATAGCGGCATGACGTGGATTGGCTGGCTGCGAACGATTGAGCCAGCTGCGCGCTGCAGCCGCCCCCACACCGCCGCGCCATACGCGATGCGCACCTGTAGCAGTCAGTTCGTCGTGTTCGAAATCGGTCATGTTGGAACCTCCGTGCGAGCAGATTAGTGGCAAGCCATTGCCGCCCGCAGGAACTGAATCACACTCGGTTTTTATGTTGCTTAGACTGAGCGCCGAGTCCCGCTTCACTGTCACTTATGTTCAGCGGGATAGAACTGCTTCTCGTTTATTTACAGCACCACGCGATAGCAAGGCTTGTACTCGCCCTGCAGCTTCATGCGTTTCTGCGCCACGAAGGCAGCCAGCAGATCGTCGAGCAAACTCATGACGTGCTTGTCGCCGTGCAACTCATAAGGACCGAACTGTTCGATGGCACGAATGCCCTGCTCTTTTACATTGCCGGCAACGATGCCGGAGAATGCACGACGCAGATTGGCGGCCAGCACATGCACCGGCTGATCGCGTTGCAAGTGCAGTCCCGCCATCGCCGCATGCGTGGGCTCGAATGGCAGTTGAAACTCCAGTGGAATCTTCAGCAGCCAATTGAAATTGTAGGCATCGCTTTGCGCACGGCGATGCTCGCGCACCATTTCCATACCGCGGGTCATTTCGCGCGCAGCCTGCGCCGGATCATCAATGATGATCTTGTAACGTGCACGCGCCGCATCGCCCAATGTTGCGGCGATGAATTGGTCGATCTTCTCGAAATACGCAGCCGCAGAAGCCGGGCCGGTGAACACCACCGGGTAAGGATGATTGGCATTGGCCGGATCGAGCAGGATGCCTAATAGATACAAAATTTCTTCGGCAGTGCCGGCGCCACCCGGAAATACGATGATGCCGTGACCGGTGCGTACGAAGGCTTCCAGACGCTTCTCGATGTCCGGCATGATCACCAGCTGATTGACGATGGGATTGGGCGGCTCCGCAGCAATGATGCCCGGTTCGGTCATACCCACATAACGGCCCTCGTGAATACGCTGCTTGGCATGACCGATGGCCGCGCCCTTCATAGGTCCCTTCATCGCACCGGGCCCGCAACCCGTGCAGACACTTAAACCACGCAGACCCAATTCATACCCCACACGCTTGGTGTAGTCGTATTCATTGGGACTGATGGAATGACCGCCCCAACACACGATGAGATCGGGCCGGCCCTTGTAGTCGAGAATGCGTGAGTTACGCAGGATGTGATAGACGGCGTTGGTAATGCCGCTGGTGTCCTGCAAATCGAAACGATCGGTGCCGAGAATGGCATCGTGAATGTAGATGATATCGCGCAGCACCGCGAACAGATGCTCCTTGATACCGCGAATCATCTGACCGTCGACGAAGGCCTTGGATGGCGCATTGCGAATCTGCAGCTTCACACCCCAGGCCTGGCGCCCCAGATGAATCTCGAAGTCCTTGTACTTCTCAAAGATGGCGCGCGCATCGTCGGTTTCGTTACCGGTGTTAAGCACCGCCAGCGCGCAGCGGCGAAACAGCTGATACACGGCGCTTTGTTCGGCAGACAGCAGCTGCGCCACTTCGCGCTGCGAGAGATTTTCCAGACTGCCCAGCGGCGAAACACGCGCGTGGACGAAGTCATCCACTTCTACCTGAGTTACCGAGGCCAACTCGATTTGCTTGCTCATGACGTTCTACTTGAGTGTGATGGGTAATGGCGCAGCCATTGCCCGATTGGACATCCCCGCTAATCGCCTGCGTAGTTTACGGCAGGATATTCGATGGGCGTGCCGGCCTTGGTCATCAGCCAGATTTCCACCATGTCCGAATTACTGACGGCAATACAACCATCGGTCCAATCGAAACGTTGATAGTAGTCCAGCGGCTTGCGCGGCGTATTCGGCAGGCCATGAATCATGATCATGTCACCGGGCTTCTGTCCCTGACGCTTGGCACGGGCCACATCCTTATCATTGGGATAATTGACCTGTATCGACAAAAAATAATCGCTTTGCGGATTGCGACGCGCCAGCTGATAGTGACCTTCAGGCGTGCGGAAGTCGCCTTCGAATTCTTTGGCGCCCTCCGGACGCAGACCCAGGCGTACCGGATACTCGCGCACCACGCGACCCCGGCTGTAGATAAACAACTTGCGTTCCGCCTTACGCACCACAATGCGATCGGCCATGGGCAATTCAGCGGACTCGGCCGCCACAGCCTGCGCGCTGCCGACATGCAGTGCTGCGCTGCAGATCAATCCACAGAGCAATGTTTTAAACAGACGCATCATTCAAGTTCGTCCAGGTTGACCTGCGTACAACCTTGCTGATCGTTAGCTTCGGCGCTTAAACGATAACGCACGCCGGATTCAACGGAGACATTCAATTCATGACGCGAGATCTTATCGGTGGCGGTTACCTCGCAGTCCACCAGTAAACGATGCTGACCGGCATCGACATTGGCGGCGTGCTGCCAGAAGTGCAGCGGCTGATCGTCGACGCTGCGCAGAAACACATTCACCACCGCACCGGCGCGTAGATGGTAATCACCGTTGATGACGGCGGGACGTCCATCTTCCAAAGTTTGGGGCTCGTAGCTTTTCAAACTGAAACAAGCGCTGACCGAAGTAGCGGCCAACAACACCGAGAAAATTTTTACTGCGTTATGCACTTGTCTTGCTTGCATACAAATCGTTTCAACTCTCGCTGGCTTTTATACGTGGAATGACCAATTTGGTTCCCGGTTTGACATCGGCCAGATCCACATCCGGATTGTATTGGCGCAGCAGCCACACGGGTATGTTGTAGGTCTTTTGTGACAGCATCCAGATGGACTCGCCCTTTTTCAACACATGCGTGTCGCTACCGACGATGCGGTACTGCGCAAAAAAGGCTTCCTGTAGCTGCTGATGATAGTTGCGTCGCCGGGTTTCGAAGTCACTGCTTGATACCTTTGAAAAATCCAGCTTCAGGCTTTTACCGATCTGCACCGGCGCATTGGCCGACAATTTATTCAGAGCGCGCAATTTCGCAGGCGTAATCTGCAGCCAGTCGGCGTAATGCCCCAGCGTTTCCGAAGCTTCGACACGGATGCTGCCATCCTTACCCACGCCATAGTCAGCCGGATCGGCTGAAGCCGCCGCTTGCACGCCCGGCAGCAAGGTGGGGCCCAGCGCCTCCGCCTCGCCTTCCGATTTAGGCTCGGCTTTTTCAGCACGCGCAGCCACGGCCGGCGAGATCTCTGCCTCATCGCGTTCGACGGCATTCGCCACCGGCTCGCCGGCGGCGCGGATCAACAGGCTTTGTCCCACCTGCACTTGATTGGCATTGCGCAATTTATTCAACGCCAGCAATTCGCTCTGCGCCACGCTGTAGCGGGCGGCAATCTTGCCCAGCGTGTCGCCCTTCACCACCTTGTGGCGCAGCTCATCTACCTTGGCCACCGCGGCAGGCGTGACTACAGCCGGAGTATTGACAGCGGGCGTCTCTGCAGCTCCCTTGCTGCCCGGTAACTGCAACAGCTTGCCGACACTCACCACATAGGGCTGACGCAGATTATTCAACTTGGCCAGCGCCTGCAGGCTCACACCATACTTGGTGGCAATGCTGGATAGGGTTTCACCCTTGCGCACGCGATGATTCTGATCGGCCACTTGGACAGTGGCCGTGGCAGCTGCGGGCAAACTGGTTTGCGCGGTGACGCGATCCACCGAACCCGGCACGCGCAGTTCATAACCGGCCGGGATGCGTTTGCTGCCAGTCCACACCGAGGCCAGCAAAGATGGGTTCAACTGTTTCAACTCGGCCGTATCCAGCTTCAATGATTTGGCCAGCACCGGCATGGAAGTGAAGTTCTTGATGGGCATGACCACGCTGGCATCGGCGGTCAGCAACTCGACGCCGGGGAAATATTTTTCTGGATTGCTGTCGATTTCCAATGCCGCCAGGAAGCAGGCATAAAAATTACGCGAGGCAAAACCAAAACTCTTGCTCTCGTAACGACGCACGATCTCGCCGATATCATCGGTGCCGAGTTGCTCCTTGGCGCGACGCATGCCACCGGCGCCATGGTTGTAGGCGGTCACCGCCAGAGGCCAGCTTTGCACTACCGCATAGTTCTGCTGCAGAAAATTCGCCGCAGCCACAGAAGCCTTGTAAGGATCGAGACGCTCGTCCACCACATTGTCGATACGCAGAAAGCGTTTGCCGGTGCTGCGCATGAACTGCCACATGCCGGCCGCACCCACCTTGGAATAGGCGTAGGTGTTGAACGAAGACTCCACATGCGGCAGCACCGCCAGTTGCTCGGGCAAGCCTTGGCGCTTGAAGATGCGTTTGATTTCTTCGCGCCAGATACCGGAACGAATCAAGCCTTCCTTGAAGCGATCGGCCTGACCGAGTTGGAATCGCACCCGTTCCGCAGCATCGGCATATTCACTACGGCGCGTGTCGGCAGGCCAGACATCGCGCACTCGCCGCTCATCCTTGGATAGGTCATCATCGCCTGCCGCCAGTTTGCGCAAGGTAGCGGCAACGAATTTCTTTTCGTCCTCAATGCGCTTGGTACGCGTTGCTGCGCCGACACCGGCTGGAAAATCCAGCACGCTGTACACCACATCCAGACGCGTGTCGTCGTGAATGAAGCCGCCCGTAGTACCGACTTCGGTATAGACCCGCTTCCAGAAACCAATCGCCGGCTCCAGCGTAGCCGGCCGCGCGAACACTGGGTCCTTATCCTGCGCATGCAGCGCCGGCGCTACCAGCCAGCTCAATAAAAACAAGATTCGCAGCAGGAAAACACGGGGCATCGTTAATCGCTCAATCAAAAATTATCGTGTGAGGGAAAAGCTCCCTTGAGGGTCGCGCAGTTAACCGTCTGAACGGCACAAAGGCAAGACTATGTAAACAAGACCAGTGCAACTGTGCCCGCGTTCACAAGCGGCGGCACTTATTGAGGTCGGCAATGTGAAATGCCGCCTGCATCGCGCCTGCCATTAAGCGTCCGTCTGATACGCCCCAATTGATGCGCAAGACGGACGCGCCAGACTAATGTGTAAGAGTGATAAGTCAGACTGCTGCGTAAGACTACAAAGAGGCGCGGATATTCCGTTACCCGCGATCCGCAGCTCAGGCTTGCTACGCCAGGATCAGCTTGTCCAGCTTGGCGGCATCGGCGGCGAAGGCGCGAATGCCCTCTGCCAGTTTTTCGGTGGCCATGGCGTCTTCGTTCAACGCGTAGCGGAAACCGGCTTCGTCATAGCTGACGTGCGCAATATTCAAGGCCTGCGCCTGTTGCGCATCGAGCGCTTTGCCGATGCCCTGCTCACTGCTCTGCAACTGCGCCAACAGTTCCGGGCTGATGGTGAGCAGATCGCAACCGGCCAGCGCAATGATCTGGCCGATATTGCGGAAGCTGGCGCCCATGACTTCGGTGCGAATGCCGAACTTTTTGTAGTAGTTATAAATCTGCGTCACCGATTGCACGCCCGGATCGTTGGCGCCCGCTCGAGCAGCTTCATCCCAGCTCGCGCCTGCTGCCTTCTTGTACCAATCATAGATGCGTCCCACGAAGGGCGAGATCAATTGCACACCGGCCGCACCGCAGGCCACGGCCTGACAGAAGGCAAAAAGCAAGGTGAGATTGCAGTGAATGCCTTCGCGCTCCAGCTGCTGCGCAGCCTGGATGCCTTCCCAAGTCGCTGCGATCTTGATCAACACCCGTTCGCGGCCGATGCCGGCCTGCGCATAACGTTCGATGATACCGCGTGCGCGCGCCACGGTGGCAGCGGTATCGAAACTTAAGCGTGCATCCACTTCGGTGGACACGCGACCCGGCACCACCTTGAGAATTTCCAATCCGAAGCGCACCAATACCGCATCGACAATCTGCTCCAAGGGCTGCTGCTGGTTGGCAGCCACGGTTTCCGTCAGCAACGGTGCGTATTCCGGCAGCAACACGGCCTTGAGAATCAACGAAGGATTGGTGGTGGCATCGCGCGGCGCGAACTGCGCCAGCTGCTTGAAGTTGCCGGTATCTGCGACGACGGTGGTGTGCTGCTTGAGCTGATCGAGCTGGTTCATAGGTGGCCGGTAGCTAATTGCTGGACTGACGACTGGAGAGACTGATTGGATAGACTGGCGAGGATAAACCGCCAACCCCATCCTCGCCACCTTCTCGGTCTTTGCCTTGATTCCACAATTGGACTATTCTGCAATTAAATCCATTTATGGAGTTGCGTATGTCCGCCCGGACGCACACTGTCGGCCAGCCCAAGCCGAACCTGGCCAAACCCAATCCGGCCAAACCCAGCCTGGAAGACTTAAGCAGCACGGCACTGACCGCCTTCTTCAACATCACCGCAGCATGGGGCCTGAGCGCAGACGACGAGCGCCTGCTGCTGGGCTCACCACCCCGCTCTACCTTTTTCAAATGGAAGAGCGAGCGTAACGCCAAGCTGGGCGCCGACACCCTGGAACGTATCAGCTACATCATGGGCATTTACAAGGCATTACACATCCTGCTGCCCACCCGCGAAGCTGCCGACGCCTGGCCCAAAAAACCCAACACTGCGGTACCGTTCGGCGGCAAGCCGGCGCTGGAACGCATGCGTGGCGGTCGCGTGATGGATCTGGCCGATGTGCGTCGTTATCTCGATGCCGAACGCGGCGCATGAAGCTCGCTGAACCGACGCAGGTCACTCTGCGCAATGCCAAGCTGTATCGCGTCATTCCCTCACAGTTTCCACCGATCAATATCTTCGAGCGCGTGGTCGAACCACATCAGCTGGAAGCGGCGTGGTATCTGGAGAGCCTGACCAATGACCGTCTACGCGATGCCGCAGGCGACATTCACCTGGTCGATCCAGAAGATCGCGTGACCGGACGCGGCAGCAGCGTGGTGATGGCCGCATTTACGCACATTGGCAAACCCAGCCGTTTCACCGATGGCAGTTATGGCGTGTACTACGCGGCGCGCTCACTCGAAACCGCGGTACGCGAAACCGCCTTTCATCGCGCCCGATTTCTGGCTGCCACCAACGAACCACCGGGCGAGATCGATATGCGCACCTATATCGGCCGCGCACACAAACCCTTGCTGGACCTGCGCACACCGCGCTTCAAGCCGTTACATGATCCGGACAACTATGCAGCTTCGCAGCAGTACGCAGCGGAGCGCCGCAAGCAAGGCGATTGGGGCCTGCTCTACAACAGCGTGCGTCACGAAGGCGGTTTATGCGTTGCCGCGCTGCGCCCGCCGGCTGTGAGCATCCCCATGCAAGGCCCGGCACTGGCCTATGTGTGGGATGGCAAACGCATCAACAAAGTCTATGAAAAGTCAGAAGTGCTGTTTGAGATCGAGTGAACTTCCCGGCCATGAATGATCATCCGAAAGCTGCGACGCGTGTTGCCTGGATAGATGTGTGCAGAGGTATCGGCATTACATTGGTAGTCATCGGTCACAATCTGGATGTGATGCGCGGCATGCCTTCGTTGCACTACGCCCTCTATCTGTTTCATGTACCCCTGTTCTTCTATCTAACCGGCCTGACTCTGCAACCTGCGAGTGAATGGAGCGTAGTTGCCAAGCGTGCAGGTCGCATTCTCGTTCCGTATCTGCTGTTGTCGCTGCTCACCCTGCCGTTTGCGATGCGTGAATTTCCTGGCATGCCGCTGAGCGACATCGCACTCGGCATTGTTTACGGCAGCGGCTACACCATCGGCAACATTCCGCTTTGGTTCCTGCCCTGCATGACGTTAGCGTTGATCATCGCGCTGGGTGTCATACGCATGAGTAAGACATGGATGATCACCAGCCTGATGGTGATCCTGATCGCTGGAGGTGCGTGGTGGATGAATTTGAGCCAGAGCCATCTGATTCGCAGCCTGACCTGGGGCTCACTGGCACAGAACGGCCCGCTATGGAGTGCCGACATCGCCTTGCTGGCAGCCGGGTACATGCTGGCCGGTTACTTGATGAGCAACTTACTGCAGGAGAGATCCCAGCATCTGCCGACGCTATCCTGTGTGCTGGTGACAGGCGTTGCGGTTATATGGTTGGCGGCGCGTTACGAACTGCGCAGCGATCTCAACATGAGATTGTTCACACCTGTATGGCTGACAGCACCGGTGGCCATGGCAGGCATTGTTGCTGCGATAGCAGCAGCCATGTTGCTGGCGACACAGACGGCCGTAAGCAATTGGTTACAAATCACCGGCCGCTCTTCGTTGGTGATCCTAGGGCTACATAGCTACATTCAACAGAAGGCCGGCAAGCTCGCGGCAATCTGGCTGGACCAAGGACCGCTACTGTGGCTGTTTGCCATTGCTTGCGGAATACTGGCGCCGATCTGCATCGACCTGTGGGTGATTCGGCGGATCAATTTTTTAAACCGGATTTTCTACCCGCGTTTTTAAGCATTAAAAAAAGAAATGGCAGAAAAAATCCCGCTGCCCTCTTTCAACAGTTGTATCGACAGGTGCGCCGCACCTCATCAGCGATTGCTTCTATCGCGCCGAGCTTGCATGCTTCGACTCTGCACCGCCCTAACTGCCGAGGATTCTCTATGAAACGCTCAGTTGCTGTTGCCTTACTGTCGCTGCTGTCTCTGCCAGCTATGGCCGCCCTTAGCCCCGGCGATGCCGCACCGGAATTCACCACCCAAGCTTCGATGAATGGCAAGGCCTTCACCTATTCGTTGAAGGACGCGCTCAAGAAAGGTCCGGTAGTGGTTTACTTCTATCCCTCTGCTTATACCGGCGGCTGCAACCTGCAGGCCCGCACCTTCTCGGTGAACAAGGAAAAATTCGATGCCGTGGGCGCGACGATTGTGGGCGTCTCGCTGGACAGCATTCAGCGCCTCAATGATTTCTCCGCCGATCCCGAATACTGCGCTGGCAAATTTGCCGTGGCCTCGGATGCAGATGGCAAGATCGCCAAGAGCTATCAACTGACCATCAAGCCTGCCCGTGAAGAAGCCAAGGACACCCGCGGCATCGCCATCGGTCACGATACCGCCGAACGCACCACGTTCATCGTTACACCCGACGGCAAAGTGTCCGCAGTAGTTGGTGGCGTCACGCCTGAAGAAAATGTGACGCAAAGTCTGGCGGCAGTGCAGAAGGTTAAAGCCGGCAAGTAAGCGATCATTACAAAGCCTTCAAGCTGACTGGCTTGAAGGCTTTTGTTTTGCGTGAACCCGCTGCTTACGTAGGGTGGATGCCGCATCCACCATCCGAACGCCGGGTGCGGCGCCCGGCCTACAAACGACAAGCCTCACGCATTTTTTAATGCAGCGCTAGAAGTAGGCTGGGATGAAATCCCAGCATCCTATTCATGATTCAACTCTTGAATGAATTTAGGCGCAGCCCAATCCGCAGGATATAGGCCTCTGCGAACAAAACGATGAAATGACGAATGCGGCCAATCGCAGACGCGTCGCACATGGCCATGCTTCACCGGGTTGTAATGAATGTATTCAACATGGCGCCACCAATCTTCCTCGTCACGAATTACATGCTCCCAGTAACGGCGCTGCCAGATGCCGCGTTCGCCACGGCGTTGGCGATTAGGTGCAATTGGCTCGTCGACAATCAATGATCGAGAAAAAGCCGTTTTGATCAATCGCCAGCGCTGATCAAAACGATTATCGCCGGACGGCAGATGCCACAGGCAATGCAAATGTTCGGGCAATACGACGATGGCCCCTAGCTCAAACGGATGTGATGCGTTTACCTCACGAAATGCTCGGCGTAACAAAGCGATGCGATCAACAAGCAAAGAGTTGTTTTGTCGTTCTGCCAGATTGACGGTAAAGAAATACGTACCACCGGGAATCCATGCCCGCAGATAATCGCTCACCGCTTTTCACTCCTTGAAAGCCATTCACCTCATCGTAGGGTGGATGCCGCATCCACCATCCAGATGCCGGGTGCGGCACCCGGCCTACGAAGAACTCACCTTACGCGCTAATTAAAAAAGCCTGGAGCTTATGCCCCAGGCTCTTTATCAGACTTTAGAATTTCCTATCTTTAGGAGGACATGGATCATTTCCATAACTATCAGAATCACGAATTCTTCCATTTTCACCGTGAATCTTTAGCTCTGTACCCCGACGTATCGCCTGGTCTCTGCCACGCTCAATCGCGTCCCGCTGAGTTGAGTGAATAGATCCGACACGACCGCTCCCTTCCGTGCGTGTTGCCCATCCACCACTATGTGGCACAACATGAACCGCTTTCTTACTCATAACACTTACCTCATACAAATAGACTAAAGAACAACCAAGGGGCTTCTGTTCTCGCTCTACTTGCAGCAAGTGCTACTGGTAACGCTTGGCTATCCGAAGATAGAAGAGGCGTTACGCCACACATGAGATTTCGACACTGTTACAACGATTTGGCTTTGGAGCCCGACAGCATACTGTCTTTTCCCACCTTATTAGGTGTTAAGCCACTTCGAGTAAACAAGAACACAAATCAAAAATCTTCTCGCTGGTTTCCATAATTATTATCCACTGCTATCCGCACTTCGAGTCCCCGCAATTCAAACAAGTCATGCAGCCATCCATCATGATGACGGAGGTGTTGTTGCACTTGGCGCACATCTGCGCACCTTCGGGGAAGGCGCTCTTGGCGAAGGCGTCGGTCTGCTTGTTGCGGGCTTCGTATTCGGCTTTCTTCTCTTCGATGAGCTTCTTGCGATGTTCATCCAGTTCGGTCTTCTTCAACAGGCCGATGAACTGCAGGTGACGCTCGATCACATGGCCGAGTTCGGCGATTAGTGAGGGCATGAAGCGACCGCCGGTCTGCCAGTAACCACCGCGCGGATCGAACACGGCTTTCAGCTCATCCACCAGGAAGGTGACGTCGCCACCCTTGCGGAACACGGCGGAGATAATGCGCGTCAGCGCCACGATCCATTGAAAGTGATCTAGGTTCTTGGTGTTGATAAAGATCTCGAAGGGGCGGCGCTGTTCGTGCGGCGTGCCTTCATTGAGGATCATGTCGTTGATGGTCACGTACATGGCGTGATCGGACACCGGCGTCTTGATCTTGTAGGTGGAGCCGATAAGCATGTCGGGACGCTCGAGCTTCTCGTGCATCCACACCACATTGTCTTCCTGACGCAGCACCGGTGCGGGCTTTTCCGCAGCGGCCTTGGCGGCGGCATCTTCGGGCTTTTCGACGCGGTACTTCGAAATCTTTTTGTCGATGGTGATCATGTGTGTCGTTCCGTAATTCATTTGTTGTCATTCCCGCAAAGGCGGGAATCCAGTCAAACATTTTTCAACTGGATGCCCGCCTGCGCGGGCATGACGAATTAAGTCTTTAGAATTTACCGTAGTAGCCTTCTTTCAAGGCATCGAAGAGATTGGCGGCGGTATGCGATTCGCCGTCGTACATCACTTCTTCGTCGCCCTTCAACTTCACTTCGCTGCCGTCTTCCAGCGTGAACACATAGGTGGTGTTCTTCAGATCCTGCTCTTTCACCAGCACGCCCTGGAAAGCTTCCGGGTTGAAACGGAAGGTGGTGCAGCCCTTCAAGCCCTGCTCATAGGCATAGCGATAGATGTCTTTGAAGTCTTCGTACTTGTAATTGGTCGGCACGTTGGCGGTCTTGGAGATGGACGAATCCACCCACAGCTGCGAGGCCGCTTGAATGTCGACGTGTTCCTTCGGCGTGACATCGTCAGCGGTGGTGAAGTAGTCGGGCAGCTTCTCGCCGGCATTCTCCGAATTCGGCATGGCGTTGGCATTGACCATCTCGCGATAAGCCAGCAGCTCGAACGAGAACACATCCACCTTTTCCTTAGACTTCTTGCCTTCACGAATCACATTGCGGAAGTAGTGATGCGCGAACGAAGGCTCGATGCCATTCGATGCATTGTTGGCCAGCGACAGCGAGATGGTGCCGGTGGGCGCAATCGAGCTGTGATGCGTGAAGCGCGCGCCGACTTCGGCCAATTCATCCACCAGCTCAGGCGCGGCTTCGGCCACGCGCTGCATGTAGCGGCTATAACGTGCGTGCAGCACGCGACCGGTGATCTTCTGACCGACGCGCCAACCATCGCGCACCATCTCCGGACGCTTGCGCAGCATTTCCTTGGTGACTTCGAAGTCTTCCAACATGATGGGTGCGGGACCTTTTTCGCGCGCCAATTCCAGCGCCGCTTCCCAACCGGCCAGCGCCATTTCGCGCGACACGTTCTGGGTGAAAGCCACCGATTTCTTCGAGCCATACTTCATGCACAGCATGGTGATGGTGGAACCCAAACCCAAGAAGCCCATGCCATGGCGGCGCTTGCGCAGGATCTCATCGCGCTGACCACCCAGCGGCAGACCGTTGATCTCCACCACATTGTCGAGCATGCGGGTGAACACCTTCACCACCTTGCGGTATTCCTCCCAATCGAAGCGCGCGTCTTCGGTGAAGGGATCGACCACGAACTTGGTGAGGTTCAGCGAGCCTAATAAGCACGAACCATAGGGTGGCAGCGGTTGTTCGCCGCAGGGGTTGGTGGCGCGAATGTTTTCGCACCACCAGTTGTTGTTCATTTCGTTGACCTTGTCGATCAGCACGAAGCCGGGTTCGGCGAAGTCATAGGTGGACGTCATGATGATGTCCCACAGACGCTTGGCCGGCACGGTCTTGTAGACGCGGCAGCACACCAGGCCGGAATCGTTGGTGACATAGCCATCGGTCACCGGCCATTCGCGCCAGATAAATTTATCGTCGTCGCTGAAATCCAGGCCATCGGCTTCTTTCAACGAGACTGGGAAGGCCAGCTTCCAGTCGGCTTCGTTCTTCACCGCCTTCATGAACTCGTCGGTGATCAGCAAGCTGAGATTGAACTGACGCAGGCGACCGGCTTCGCGCTTGGAGCGCACGAAGTCCACCACGTCTGGATGGCCGACATCGAAGGTGCCCATCTGTGCGCCGCGACGACCGCCGGCGGAGGACACGGTGAAACACATCTTGTCGTAGATATCCATGAACGACAGCGGGCCCGAAGTGTGCGCACCGGCACCCGAGACATAGGCGCCGCGCGGACGCAGCGTCGAGAATTCATAGCCGATGCCGCAGCCTGCTTTGAGGGTCAAACCGGCTTCGTGCACCTTGTTGAGGATGTCATCCATCGAATCGAGGATGGTGCCGGACACGGTGCAGTTGATGGTCGAGGTGGCCGGCTTGTGTTCCTGCGCACCGGCGTTGGACATGATGCGGCCGGCCGGTATGGAGCCCTTGCGCAGCGCCCAGACGAACTGCTCATACCATTGCTCACGCGCCTCCGGCGCCTCTACATCGGCCAGGGCGCGCGCCACGCGGCGATAGGTGTCGTCCATGGACTGATCCACCGCCGAACCGTCTTTGGCAGTCAGGCGGTACTTCTTATCCCAAATGTCCAATGACGCTTCTTGGAACGGAATGGTGTTGACGTCCATAGGCTCGAGCTTAATGGCGGTTTTCATCTGTAAATCGTTCCGAGTGAATTCTCAGCAGAGGGTTCAAGGCTGGCGGCCGCTCCGGGCAGCCGCCAGCCTTGATCTAGTTACCGCGCGCTCCACGTGCAATCAGCATGGGCGCGCTCCCCTGACGTTCTCTTGTTGGTGCAACGCCATTTTGTTTGTTTATTCGGCGCCGGTCCCACACACAAGATGTTGTGTCAGGCGGCAAGACTATGCCCGTACTGTGAACTGCGTCAATAGTAGGGACTGAACAAATATTAACCAAATAATATTTTATAAATCAATCAATTAAAAAAAATTGCGCGGATTTTACCCCACTAAAAAATGTTCTGATTGACAGCAGAACTCAGCCGCGGCAGACACAATATCTTGTGTCGCCCTCCACACCTTTCCCACACGTCCTCCACCCCATATCCACAGGCAACGCACAGATTCATACACACCGGCTTGCACGCGCCGAATCGCAATCAGCGCGTACCTGAATTAAATGTCTGTAACTGAGCCTCGGCCCGCCCCGGTCCTGGCTAGAATTTGTGCCAGTGGTTCACCACGCCCTTCATTTGAGGTGACTGATACATGACACTGCGCACCGCTCGCCTGGCCACGCTGACTTCTACCTTGACCGCCAGCCTACTGATGGCCTGCAACCTGGCCGTCGCGCAACTGCCCGCCAAGGTGGGCGATACGCCCCTGCCCTCGCTGGCACCCATCATCAAGCGCACCTCTCCGGCGGTGGTAGGCATTTCGGTGAAGGGCAGCCAGCAGCAAAACAATCAATTATCTCAAGACCCATTCTTCCGCCGTTTCTTCGACATACCCGACCAACCGCAGGAAAGGCAGTTTCAGGCCTCCGGCTCCGGCGTGATTGTCGACGCCACCAATGGCTACATCATCACCAACGCCCATGTAGTCGAGAACGCCAAGGAAATCACCGTCACCCTGCTGGATAATCGCGAACTGAAAGCTACCGTTAAGGGCACGGATGCCAATGCCGACATCGCCGTGCTGCAGGTGAAGGCCAGCAATCTCACCGCCATCACGCTGGCCGATTCCAGCAAGGTGCAGGTGGGCGACTTCGCCATCGCCATCGGCAATCCCTTCGGTCAGGAACATACGGTGACCTCGGGCATCATCAGTGCCCTGAGCCGTGCGCCCGGCATCAGCCAGGATGGCTATGAAGACTTCATTCAAACCGATGCCGCCATCAACCCCGGCAATTCGGGCGGAGCATTGCTGGATCTCAACGGCCAGCTGGTGGGCATCAACTCCGCCATTCTGTCCAGCACCGGCGGCAATGTCGGCATTGGCTTCGCCATTCCTTCCAACATGGCCAAGTCGGTCATGGATCAGCTGGTGAAGTACGGCAAGGTCCAGCGCGGCATCCTGGGTATCAGCATGGATTCAAATCCATTGCGGCCCGAAATCGCCAAAAACCTGGGCGCCGAAGGCGTGGAAGGCGTGCTGGTGTCGGAAGTCTCTGAGAACTCAGGCGCAGAGAAGGCCGGCATCAAACCGGGCGACATCGTCACCCACATCAATGGTCGCGCCACCAAGAGCGCTTCAGCGCTAAAAGCCGCTATCGGCATTCTACGTGTGGGCGACAAGGTAGAGGTCAGCCTGGTGCGCGACAGCAAGCCACGCAAGGTCACTGCGACGATTTCAGAACCCGGCGAAAGTTTGCAAGCCGCAGCCAGCTCAGCCAATGGCCTGAAGGGCGCGCAACTGGCCGGCAACAACGGTCAGGGCGTGCTGATCACCGGCGTGACCGATAACAGCAATGCCGCGCAAAACCGCCTGCAACGCAATGACGTCATCCTGCGAGTAGGTCGGGTACCGGTGAACAGCGTCAAAGAACTTCAAGAAGCCACCAAGGATTTGAATACCTTCAGCCTGACCATTCAGCGCGGCAACCGTTTGTATGTAGCGATCATCAACTAGCCAAGTCGATTGAATATCCCTAGCCAGCCTCCCCCTGGCACAGCTGCTGGCGCGACGGTTTACTCTGTCGCGCCAGTTTTTTTACCTCGGCATAGAAGCGCGGCAGATCGCCATCGACGCTGGCCAATAGGCGCTCAAATCCAGGCACACAACGCTGGTAAGTGGCGATGGCAATGAAGTCGGCATTGCTCAAGGCGCGATCGAACCATTGATCGTAACCGGCATAACCACCCCAACTTTGCTTGAGCTGCGCATAGTCGAATTTAAGCAACCCTAAACGCTGTTGTTTGCCATCCAACAATTCTTGTTGATCACCCCGACTCGCATACAAAGTGCGCAAACTTTCTCGGGTACGCGACAACAATTCATAAAACTGCGCCGCCCGTTGTTGTTGCGCCTGCCAACGCTGTAAATCACTCAAACGATTCTGTGTCGTCAGCCAGCGCCTCAACCCAGCCTCTTCCACCGCAGTGGCAAAGGCTTCGTTGAACGCAGAATCGTCTTGCACATAGACCACCTGGTGCGCCAGCTCGTGAAACAAGGTGGCCGCCACCTGCGCGTCGCTCCAACTGAGCATGCTGCTTAAGATGGGGTCGTCGAAATGCCCCAAGGTGGAATACGCCGGTACGCCACTCACCGTTGCGTCATAGCCGCGCGCGCGCAGATGCAGGGCATAGCGCTCGGCGGTGGCCTGATTGAAATAACCGCGATACACCACGCAGCCGGCGATGGGAAAGCACCATTGCATGGGCTCCACGGAAAATTCCGGCGCTGCAAATACATTCCACGACACATAGGGCCGCTTGAGATTCACATAGCCGGTATAGCTGCCATTGTCGGGCAGGCCCAATTGCTGGGAAGCAAAGGCGCGCGCCGCCTGCACATACTCGAGACGCGCGCGCAATTTCGCATCGGTATCCGACTGCGCCAATACCTTGGCAATGGGCTCGCGCTTGGCCAGCACGGCCATTTGTCCCGTAGCGGCCTGCAGGTAGTAACACCCGCTCAACGGCAGCAATATCAACGACAGCCAGAATTTCCGGTATGGACGCATCGGCCAAGCATTTCATGCAGCGCGCAGCCTGACCAGTCGGCTACCATAAAAAACATGAAGACTTATCTCGTCGGCGGCGCGGTGCGCGATGCGCTGCTCAACTTGCCGGTTAAAGAGCGCGACTGGGTGGTGGTAGGCGCCACCCCCGATGACTTGCTACAGCAGGGCTATCAAGCCGTGGGCCGCGATTTTCCGGTATTCCTGCATCCGTACACCAAGGAGGAATACGCCCTGGCGCGCACCGAGCGTAAGACCGGCGCCGGCTATCACGGCTTCGACACGCGCTTCTCTCCGGATGTGACACTGGAACAAGATCTACTGCGCCGCGATCTCACCATCAACGCCATCGCCCAGGAACCGGACAACGGCGCATTGATCGATCCCTATGGTGGTCAAGCCGATTTGGCTGCCCGCGTTTTGCGTCATGTCTCGCCGGCATTTGCCGAAGACCCGTTGCGAGTGCTGCGCGCTGCACGCTTCGCGGCGCGCTTCGCACACCTGGGATTCAATCTGGCAGACGAGACGCTGCAACTCATGCGCGAACTAAGCAGCGGCGACGAGTTACGAACACTCACGCCGGAACGCGTTTGGCGCGAAACACAGTTGGCATTGAGTACTGCTTCGCCACATATCTATGTGAGCGTGCTACGCGAATGCGGCGCACTGAAAGTGATTCTTCCCGAAGTGGATGCACTGTTCGGTGTGCCGCAACCCGAACGCTGGCATCCGGAAATCGACACCGGCATTCATACGCTGATGGTGTTGCAACAAGCCGCGCGACTGACACCCGATCCCGTGACACGCTTTGCCGCACTGATGCACGACTTGGGCAAAGGCACTACACCCAAGGACATTCTGCCGCGCCACATCGGCCATGAAGCACGCGGTGTCGGCCTGGTGGAAACGGTATGCCAGCGCTGGCGCGTGCCGAATGAGTATCGCGATCTAGCCGTGATCTGCGCCGCACAGCACGGCAAGCTGCACGGTATCTTTGAAATGCGCGCCGATACGCTGCTGAAATTTCTGGAACAGCTGGATGCACTGCGCCGCCCGCAACGCTTCACGCAATTCTTGTTAGCTTGTGAAGCCGACGCACGGGGGCGTACTGGATTGGAAGATCGAGACTATCCGCAAGCCGCTTATCTGCAACAAGCACGTGAATTGGTTTCGACCATCAAACCGGATGCGGAGATGACGCGCGACAAGAGTGGCGCACAGATCGCTGAAGCATTGAGCCGCATGCGTGTTGCAGCGTTGGAACAATTCAAGGCGCAGTACCCACGTCCATAAACGACGCTGCCATTTCGATGCACCGCCTCCCATATAGACGTCCACAGGTCAGCGGTGTGATTGAATTTAATTACAACGTCACCACACCAGACCAGAACTCGGTCTCTTCTGGTTTGGCATTGAGATCGTAGCTCTGTGCAAATTCCAAGCGGCCGTCATTGCCGGCATGAAAAGTAGCGGCCGTGCAGGGAGTGACGCGCCCTGCATCCTGACGTGACTGTAGATTACCAACCACTAATACTTTGCCAGAGGCATCCAGCGAGAAAGTACGCGGATGGAAGCCATGCGCATCGACGGTCTGAATGCGTGCAGGCTCACCGGTACGTGGATTGAGATCGAACACCACCACATTGTTCTCGCCTGACTCAGCATGATTTTCGCTGTCGCCACGATTGGCGCAGTACAAAGTGCGACCATTCGGGTGTACATGAATCGGCCCTGCTATCTGCCCAACCGCAACATGCTCCGGATGTTCTAGAAGGTTACGCACAAATGCAGGCGTGGCTTCCAAATTATCGTCGCGCAGGCGATACATGTGCATGGCATTCTGACGCTCCAGCGACACATATACCCAGGGCTGCGTGGGATGGAAATCCAGATGTCTTGGACCAAACCCATAACCACCATTGGGCGCCACCACACCATTCGGGGTGAGTCGGCCCTTGTCGAAGCGGAACACGCGCAATGAGCCCGGATCTTCAGGCGTAGTTGCAGTTGCGTTATTGCCACGCGCCACTTGAATCACCGCCTTATTGGAAGGCAGCACGCGTACTTGATGCGAGTAAATGCCCAGCGGCAGATCAGCCGCTTGCGGCACAGAGGCGCCTATCAATAGATCGGCATTGATCCGATGCACCATCAACAGGCTTTTAGGCTGCGGATGTGAGGACAGTAAATAGCTGCCGCCATGATCTACTGTGATGTGATTGGCACGGGCCGGCACGGCCACATGCGAACCATGCAGCGTTAATTTACCCGCAGCCACATCCACTTTGACTGCACTTAAAAACTGTCCAGTGGCAGGCATGGCCGCACCGGGAACCCGGCTCGGTAATTCGGCCGACGAAACATAAATCACCGGCTGCGTGGGATGTGGCCACACGTACTGCACGGGTACGGGAAATTTCAACGACGCCTTCTTGATCAACTTCGCGCCGGCAACATCCAGTTGGAATAGCGTCAGCACCGGACCCAGGCCGCTCAAAAACAACGGCGTACGCTTGGCTGTCTGTGCTCCTATTTGCGCCAGAGACACATGCGGTGCAGCCAACATCAAGCCACCGAAGGACAGCAGTTCGCGACGCAGCATGATTCCCCCGACTAGAGTTATAGCGCCGACTCACGCCAGCGTCGGTATGCCAAGGATTAAATGCTACGCGCCCGTATCGATCGGCGGTTTACAACCCATCAATGCTATCGGTCAACGGAATGACTAGCGCGCCCACCATAGCGGCAGGAGATAGCAACTAGCGTCACCAAACTCTTCAATCTTGGTCGGGCCAATCACGCGATCCTGCTCGACGGCAGGTAAGGGGTTACTCAAGCAAGCGCCACTAAATAAGGTCGTAGAACGCAAAGCCTGATAGGTTGCGCCATATAGCCTGGCTTCTTCTTCAGTCAGGGGCTGCAACTCCAGCAACTTGGGACCATTGGCACGGAGGTCAATAAGAATCAGAGCAATGGTGTCCGGCAAGGGCGAGCCATCAAGCGCTGTCACACGAGTCAGTCGATGACGCTCCCAACCGGCCGTGCATATAACGTCTTCTCCCTCAGCATTCGGGCTATTGCATTCCGGCCGCTGCTTCACGGGGAAGCTCTCTTGAGCGATTGCTTCAATCACTGCAATGACTACCCGTGTTTCGGCAGAACACACCGCAGCACAGAGCGATAACGCTATTAACATTACAATCCGCATGGTCACTCCACGCGCTCAATCATCTGGCGTCAACAGGGCAGGCCCGGCACTGATGTGGTCGGCTTGATCCTTACCTTCAACGGCATCGCCATAACTCTCGGCCAATTCCGGCAACATACCTGCGTTCCACTGCTGCCAGTCTTGCAGCATGCGTTGATAAATCTCCGGCCGACGCTCTTTGAGATTGGCGCGTTCCAATGGATCTTCAATCACATTGAACAGGTAGGTGTTGTCGAGCATCTTGAGAAACTTATAGTCGCCATCGCGCATGGCGCGTTGATGATTCGACTTGTAACGCCAGTACAGCTTGCGATTCACCGGCGCAGCGCCAGAGAGATAAGGCAGCAGATTGATGCCATCGCTGGGATAAGCCGGATCGGGCGCGCCACCGGCTGCCGCCAGCAAGGTAGGCAACCAATCCATGCTCATCGCCATTTGATCCACATCGCGTCGCTTGGGTAGACGCGCCGGCCAGGACACCACAGCGGGAATCCGCAGACCGCCCTCCAGCAATTCGGTTTTCTGTCCGGAGAACGGCCACATGTCGGAAAAACGTTCACCACCGTTATCACTGGTGAAGATGACAAGGGTGTTATCGCTCAAACCCTTGCTACGCAGTGCACGCAACACACGACCGATCTGCGCATCCATGTTCTCGACCATGCTGCCGTAGATCTTGCGAGTGCCGCCATCGCGATGCCACAGGCGAGTATCGGCAATACGCTTCGATTCGGCTGCATCGCCCGGCAACTCCCAGGGCCAGTGTGGTGCGTTGAAATGCAGACTGATGAAGAACGGTTGTCCGCGCGCCTCGTTGATCACCCTGACGGCACGCTCACCCAACAGCTCGGTCATGTAGCCGTTCTGAGATAGCGGCACATCGTCCTCCCAGAAATCGGCATTGCCCGCCGGGTCCTTGTGCGAGAAGTAATCCACCGCACCGCTGCGAAAGCCATAGAAATGTTCATAGCCGCTTTGCAGCGGACCAAACTTGGGCATATAGCCCAGATGCCACTTGCCGATGAGCGTGGTGCTGTAACCCAACTTACGCAACAACGACGGCAACGTGGGATGCTCGGGCGGCAAGCCGATATCCTGGGTGGCAGCCAAGGGCTCTTCCAGTCCCAGACGCAAACGATATTGATAGCGGCCGGTGATCAGCGCCAAGCGCGTGGCGGAACATACCGCCGAGTTGGCGTAGGCCTGCGTGAAGCGCAGTCCCTGTTTTGCCAGAGCATCAATGTTTGGCGTTTTGATTTCACCGCGACCGTAACAGCCGACATCGGCATAGCCCAGGTCGTCCGCCATGATGTAGATGATGTTGGGCGGTGCGCTACGACGTTGCGCCGATAACTCGCCAGCCGTCAACACACCGGCAGCACCCAGCGATGCCGCCAATACTTCGCGCCGTGTGAAAGCCTTGCTCATATTGCCCCCGTTGATCGTGCTTGGGATGCTTATTTCAGCTTGCTACGAATCTTGTCGAGCGCCGCCTGCGCACAGATCTCATCCTGCTTGCCAATGACCGCACCCGCAGCGCCGCTCACACCGATGGCGCCGAGCAACTGACCTTTGCTCAATATAGGCACCGCACCGCCTTCCACAAACATATTGGGCTTTACCTTCGGCAGCAAGGACGGATCGGCCAGCAGCGCAGCATACGCCTGCGAACTGGTCATCTTGAATGTCACCGCAACGATGGCTTTGCGCTGCGCCACGAATACATGACTGCCATCCGAACCATCGGCGGTGAGCATGGCGCGTGCATCGCCCACTGAATCCACTACGGTGGCGCCGACGCGATACCCTGACTTCATACAGGCATCCACTGCTGCGCGTGCCGCCTCCATCGCCAACGATAAGTCAGGACCGGGCGCGGTGGATTCCGGCGGCGTATTCGCATCGCGCTTGAGCAACTCCGCGGGAATACTCGGCGTGGGAATGAGTTTACCCTGCTCATCGAGCATGCCGAACGGCGGCAGGTTATCGCCGGGCAGGCTACGTGGCGAGGCCGGCTGATCGTTGAATGGTCCCGCTGCCCATGCTGTTGCGAACATGACAACGCACAAGAAACTACCAACACTTATTGAAATCTTTAGCATGACGCCCCCTGGATTTATCCTCTAATTAATATTGTAGCCAGCACCTATAAGTGATCGCGCAAGTCACGAAAACCAAAACCACTGAGCGGCTCATCGTAGTTCTTGGCCAAGGCCATGGCCTTGAAACTTTCACCCATCTCGCCGGGCAACGTTAACTTCTGCACCTGCTGCGACAACTTCCAGCGCAGGGCATCGTCCTGCTCGCTCATATCCGCCAACAAGTGCTGCAAACCGGCACCGAATAGAAAATGTGCCTGAGTGGCAAAGCCGCGCAACTCCAATCCGGCAGCGATGCCGGCTTCGGCTACCGCGGTGAAATCCACCCAGGCAGTAATGTCCTGCAGGCCCACATTGATCAACGGATCTTCATGCATGCGTTGACGGAAGAAGCAACTCAAGGTGCCACGACTACGCTCGCCGGCATAGTACTGATGTTGTGGCAGACCATAGTCGATGAACAGCAAGACACCCTGCTGCAGAGAGTTGGCCAGCGCGTGTATCCAACCCGGCAATTGCAGATTCACTTCACTGCAATAGCCCTCCGGCCATATCACCTTAACGTTATCGCGAATGGCTTGCAGCGCTGTCGACAAAGCCCTATCAGCAGGGCGTGCCTGCCAATCCAGCCCATTCCCGGTGTTGATAACACCCATCGCTTGCAACTCGCCCTGCTGCACACTGAAGCGTTGCACCGGCAAGGCATCCAGCACTTCATTAGCAACGATCACGCCGACAAAGTCCTGCGGTAAAGCATCCAGCCAGTGCACACGCGGCAGATAGTCCGGCAAGTGTTGCTGCAGCAAGGCTTGCTGACGAGCGCGCAAATCGGCGCTCACTTCCAGAATGCAGTAACGCTCGGGCAGGCAATCCTGTCGCTGCAATTCGCGCAGCATCTCCAACGCCATCACGCCAGAACCCGCACCCAGCTCCAGCACGCTTCCGGCACCCAACGTTTGCAACACCTGCGCACATTGCCGCGCCACACAACGACTGAACAGCGGCGAGATTTCCGGCGCAGTAGTGAAATCACCGCCATGACCCAGCTTGTGAGTGCCGGCGCTGTAGTAACCCAAGCCCGGCGCATACAACGCCAGATTCATGAAGGACTGAAAATCCAGCCAGCCGCCGGCGCGTTCGATTTCAGCAACGATCAACGCCAACAAACGTTCGCTGTGCGCACGCTCGTCCGGCGACAATTGCCGCAGCCAATCGCGCTGTAGTGGTGGTAAGGTGTGCTGCGACATGGGTTGTAGGTAAATTTGTTTAAGTGCTGACCGAAATTTGATCGATATGACCACAGGCATCGCATTGAACGGACATGTAGCGCTGATCACCGGCGGCGCCAAGCGCCTGGGCAACGCAATCGCACATGCCTTGCATGGCGCGGGTGCGCAGGTGGTGATTCATTATCGCAGTTCGCAGAGCGGCGCCGCAGCTTTGGTTGCCGAATTGAACGCGGCACGCGCGCAATCCGCCATTGCGCTTCAAAGTGATCTTCTCGATGTAAGCACGCTGCCGCAATTGATTGCACAGACCATCGAGCACTTCGGTCGGCTGGATGTGCTGGTCAACAACGCCTCGAGTTTTTATCCAACCCCAATCGGCGCCATCACCGAATCACAGTGGGACGATCTGATAGGTAGCAATCTGAAAGCGCCGCTGTTCCTCGCGCAGGCCGCTGCGCCACATCTGCGTGCCACGCAGGGATTGATCATCAACATGGTGGATATTCATGCGCAACGACCTCTGCCGGAGCATCCGGTGTATTCCATTGCCAAGGCCGGTCTGGTGACTTTGACCAAGTCGCTGGCACGCGAGTTGGCGCCGGAGGTACGCGTCAATGCCATTGCGCCCGGACCGGTGCTATGGCCGGAGCATCCGATGAGTGCCGAACTGCAGCAGGAAATCATTGATAAGACTGCACTGAAGCGACGCGGCTCACCGGAAGACATCGCGCGCGCCGCGCTGTTCTTTGCGCAGGATGCGCCCTATGTCACCGGACAAATTCTGGCGGTGGATGGCGGACGCAGTATTGGTTGGTGATCTGGACGCCGAATCCGAATCGAATTTGCAAAGTAAGTAGGCAGCTTATAGCTGCACTACTTGCATCGGATGCGATGCCTGATCAAAGCCCTTCCACAGATCCGCGATGCTCTGTTTCATGGTGGGATGCACCAGGTTAGGCGCCAGCTCGGCCAAAGGCGCCAGCATGTAAGCACGCTTGATCAGATCGGGACGCGGCAGGGTAATGGCATGCGTGGCGCAGACCATATCGCCGTACAGCAGCAGATCCAGATCCATGGAGCGCGGCTCGAACTTGGGCGCCTTGCGCGGCCGACCGCACAGACTTTCCACAGCTTGCAGCACCGACAGCACTTCGGTGAGCGTCAGCTCGGTTTCGAAGCCAATCACCAGGTTGATGAACTCGGGACCTTCGAAGCCCACGGCCTGATTGCGATAGGCCTTGGAGATACGAAGGTCACCGACCCGGCGTTTCAGAGCGGACAGCGCACTGCGCAAATTTAGTTCTGGTTGGATATTGCTGCCGGCAGCAACATAGACATCGGGCATGGCGGGTCTCTAGCTAGATTGTAGGTAGTCTTCGGCACGACGCTCTATCAATATCCCTACATCCCGCGAGTTTCGAATCGCACCTTGTTTGTTCAATCTAACACGGACCCACGGAACATCGAACTCTGTAATAACGATTCGCGCGATATTTTCCGTGAGCGTCTCGACCAACTGGTACTGCGATTCGCCTACAAAACTTAACAAACGCTTGCTGACCTGCTTGTAATCGACGGTGTCGTCGATGTGATCACTCTGCGCCGCCTTGCGAATATCGCAGGCCATTTCCAGATCAATCACCACGGTCTGTTTGACCTGGCGCTCCCAGTCCCAGATGCCCACGATGCATTCAACGCTGAGCGCGGTTAGAAAAATCTTGTCGGTCATGATGTCCGTCGATGCAAGTAATGAAGTAGATCAGTGAGTACTATGCCGCTGGCCCGGCTGATGGTGCAGCCAGCGAATCCATCGGCCAACGCGCTGTGGCACGTATGGCCAGATCGTCCTGCTGACCCGCTAACAAACGCTGGCAGCCCGCATAGGCAATCATCGCAGCATTGTCGGTGCAAAACTCAGTGCGTGGATAACGCACCACGATCCCACGTCGCTCGCCCAATGCCAATAACTCGGCACGCAGATGACGATTGGCGCCCACGCCCCCCGCCACCACCAATGTCTTCGCGCCGGTTTGCCGCAGCGCACGCTCGCATTTCGCTGCCAGAGTAGCCACCACCGCATCTTCGAATGCACGCGCCAGATCCGCGCGGGTTGGCGCATCCAACGGCGCCGATAAATTGCGCAGCGTCACCACCACCGCTGTCTTCAGCCCGCTGAAGCTGAAATCCAGTCCGGGGCGATCCAGCATGGGCCGCGGCAACTGAAAGCGACCTGAGCGACCTTGCTCAGCCAGATGCGCCAGAGCCGGTCCACCCGGATATGGCAACCCCAATACCTTGGCCGTCTTGTCGAAAGCCTCGCCGGCCGCATCGTCCAGCGTACTACCCAATATCTGGTATTGCCCCAACCCGGCTACTTCGGCCAGCAAGGTATGGCCACCCGACACCAGCAAGGCCACGAAGGGGTAACGCGGCGGATCCGCCTCCAGCATGGGCGCCAGCAAATGACCTTCCAGGTGATGCACGCCCAAGGCCGGTATTCCCAGTGCAAAAGCGAAACTGCGCGCCACGGCGGCCCCCACCAAAAGGGCACCAATCAGCCCAGGACCGGCGGTGTAGGCCACTGCATCCAGCTGCTCACGGCGGGTATTTGCCTGCGCTAGGGCGGCGTCCAGCAAGGGCACAATCTTGCGGACATGGTCGCGCGAGGCCAGCTCCGGCACCACTCCGCCGTAGACCGCATGCATGGCAATCTGGCTGTGTAATTGGTGGGCCAGCAGGCCCTGCTCGCTGTCGTACACCGCCACCGCGGTTTCGTCGCAGGAAGTCTCGATCGCCAGCACGCGCATGCGCTTTTTCACCCAATTCTCCAATTCAGTACCGCCTGGGCAATGCCCGATGTCGCCCGGCTTTGCTTTTCAGCCCGTGCCTCATTAAACTGCCGCGCTCTTTTTCCCCCGCAGATCGGCGGATGCCGGTCTCTAATCAATAGTTCGAGGTTGCGATGCCTAGCGTTCGCGTTCGAGAGAACGAATATTTCGATGCCGCCCTGCGCCGTTTCAAGCGCGCCTGCGAAAAGGCCGGTGTGTTGACCGAGCTGCGTCGTCGTGAATTCTACGAGAAGCCCACCCAGGAACGTAAGCGCAAAAAGGCCGCCGCCGTTAAGCGCCACATGAAGCGCAGCAACCGTCCGTCCGGTGCACCGCGTTCGCGTCCTGCCGTTGCTGCCCGTTCGTAATCGACGGATCGGCTCTGCATGTCACTGAAAGAACGCATTAGCGAAGACATGAAGACGGCCATGCGCGCCAAGGATAGTGTCCGCCTGGGCAATATCCGCATGCTGCAAGCCGCCATCAAACAGCGTGAAGTGGATGAACGCATCACGCTGGACGATGCGCAGATTCTTTCGGTGGTCGAGAAGATGATCAAAACCCGCAAGGAAGCGCTGGAGCAGTTCCGCAGCGCTGGCCGCGACGATCTGGCCGATAAAGAAGCCTCTGAAATCGTCCAGTTTCAGGATTATCTGCCCGCGCAATTGTCTGCCACCGAACTCGAAGCACTGATTGCATCGAGTATCGCCAGCGTAGGCGCCACCTCTATCAAGGATATGGGCAAGGTCGTCGCCGCCGTTAAACAACAGGCCGCTGGTCGCGCCGACATGGGCGCCGTAAGCGCGGTGATCAAAGCCAAATTGGGCGGTTGACCGGCGAGCAATCGCTCCGCAGCATCGATCAAAGGCGCCTTCATGGCGCCTTTTTTATTTGGCAGAGTTTCGTTCTCGCGCCGGACTGGTATGACGCAATCTACTTCGACAGCGCCTTGCCGCCGCTTTGCAGGCAATCATCCACGGTCCGATAAGCTGTGAAATTTTCAATGTCGGCATAGCTGGGATTGGCGGCCTCGTAACAAATGCCGCTACGCGACTTCTTCACGATAGTGGTGGTCGCCGTATCGAACAGGCTCTTGTCACCGGCAGGCTTAGCCGATGCAACCGGCGCCGCCGCAGGAGCCGGAGCCATGACCGGCACCAGGCTGGACGCAGAAGAGGCACTCTGCGAGTTCTTACCCAAAAATCCCCAACCGGTCAGATTGGGTCGGCGCCCACCCGCTTCTATGCAGGCTTCGAGCGAATCGAAAGTTTTGAAGTTGCGGGCGTCGTCGTAACCGCGCTCGCCACGGGCGTAACAAATTCCGGTGGATATACGCTTAACGTTGGGACTGGTGGTGATGTCTTCGGCAACGGCGAAGTGTGCAGCACACAAGGTCAGGATTAATCCGGCATAAATTACTTTCATTACTATCCCCAGGCATTTTCTAATCGGCTGGCTTCACAGGATACGCCATAAAAGCAAAACGCTGGCTGTCCGGCGCCCACCCATTTACGTTGGTCGTGCCCTGCCCACCGAATAACTTGACCACATCCTGTACCGCACCGCCGCCTGCCGGCATGACGCGTAACAGCACATCAACGTTGGCCGGGTGTCCTTGAGTTTTTTCCGCGTAGCTCAGATACATCAGCCATTGACCATCAGGCGAGGCATGCGGAAACCAGTTGACGCGCTCATCGGAGGTCAGTTGTTCGATATGCGTACCATCGACATGCATGCGAAATAATTGCGAGTGTCCGGGTCGACGGCCATTGAGCTCCGAATTGAAATAAATCCATCGACCATCGGGCGAGAACTCCGGTCCGTCAACGGGCTCCTTGGTATGCGTTAAGCGTCGCTCCGCGCCGCCGGCAGCGGCAATGAGATAAATCGCATGCGGGTCAGACTTGGCACCGGAATGCACGCCGACAAAACTCAGCCATTGACCATCCGGCGAGATGCCATGCAAGTAATAACTTAAGTTCGCATGCGGCGGATGTTCATTGGATACCTTGCGCGGCACGCCGCCAGTTAACGCCACGGCGTACAAACAACCATCCGAGGTGAAATAAACACTCTGGCCATCGGGCGAAACCAGATGATCGTTGGTAGCCGCATTGATAGCGCCGGTGTCGATCAATTCCGGCGCAGCAGAACCATCGCTGCGCACACGGAACAAACGGCCGCCGCCATTGAAGATCAGCCATTGACCATCGGGCGTCCAGTACGGCGCTTCGATCAGATCATCTGTCTCATAGATCACCTGCGCGCCGCCGCCATCGCGATTGATCACCGTCAATTGCGAGACTTGATCCAATTTCCGTTTGCGAAATAAACGACCGAACATTATGGCTCCAGTGCGCGCGACTCGAAATTGTCGCGCATCCTCAGCGCTGGCTCAGCCTTTGGCAAGCACCGCATCGCCGGCCTTGAGCGCCAGCGCGACAATGGTCAAAGCTGTGTTGACTGCACCGGCACTGGGCAAGGCCGAGGCATCCACCACGTACAGATTCTTGATGTCATGCACTTCGCAGTCTGGATTACATACGGAAGTGGCCGGATCGTTACCGATACGCGCCGTACCGGTTTCATGCCACAGCGAGGGCATTTGACGCCGTGCAATCACCGGATAACCGGCCGCTTTAAAAATCGCTGTGGCGGTCTGACGCGCTTTATCGAAAGTCTGCTCCGATAGCTTCGGTTCGACTTTGGCGCCAATGCCCTGCGCAGTCACTTCGAATCCCGACTCGGCCGTGGGTACAGCCTCGATCATGTAGAAACACATGAGACTGCGCTTGGCCACCAGGTAGGCAGGTAAACGCATCACCTTCGACGCCAGACGCCAATAAGGCATCTGCCCCGCCACCTGGATCACGCCCAGCGGATACTGCCAATCGGGCGCGCCATCGTAAAAACTGTTGATCGAAAAAGTCTTGGTGTGATTGGCAGGCAGGGCGCGCCACGACAACAACGGAAACACGATGCCGGTGGAGTGCCCACCCAGGTGCCGCCCCAGATTGCCGGTGGAATTCCCCAGACCGGCAGGATGCTTATCGGTGCGCGACTTCCACAACAACTCCATGGAGTTAGGTAGGCCAGCCGCGACAACAACATGATCGCCGCTGACAAATCGCTCCACGCCATCCATGCGGATGTTCACGCCGATGGCGCGTGCGCCATCTTCACTGGTGACAATCTGCAGACACTCCGTTCCCAACGCCACATCGACATTGCCGGTGTGCAGGGCCGGTCGCAGCGTGGAATTCTCGGCATCCCACTTGGCATCCAGCTGACAGTAGTAACCATCGCAGGTGGGACATAACTGACACTTGCCGCCCGGACCGTAATCGAGACCGCGCGGAATGGCAGACACCGTTGTGCCCGACGCCTGCAAACGAGCCACCACCGGCGCGACCACCGAACTATGCGGCAAGGGCGGATAAGGCATGGGATTGGAACGCGGCGGCTCGGTGGGATCGCTTGCCGCATCGCCATGCACTCGATAGAGCTGCTCGGCCTCCGTGTAATAGGGTTCAAGCACTTCGTATGAAAACGGCCAGGCGGGTGAAGTGCCGGTTTCGTGCTCGGTGGCGACGAAATCGCTGGCACGCATGCGATACAGCGCCGCGCCATAGAACTTGGTCTGCCCGCCGAGAAAGCGCGCCGCATTTTCGCCCGGATTCACTTCATCGTAGACATAGCGACCGATGGCATTCGGGCTCACCGGCTCATGGGGTTGCAGCTCGCGGCCGCGCTCCAGCACCAAAACGCGCTTGCCGGCCAGTGCCAGACGATAGGTGATGGCGCTGCCACCGGCGCCGGAACCGATGACGATGGCATCGTAGTGAGATTTGAACTCAAACGGCATGCGAAGCCTTTGCGACGTGATGAGACAACTGGATGACACGGGGTGGACGACAGGCCGGCCACACGGCGCAGCTATCGAAGAATAAACAGGCTATTTCGCAAAAGACAGCGAACGAATCGCCATTCTGGGTTAGCGCACCGGCTGCACAGAAGTTAGTCAGCTTGGCTGACGCAGGGCTTCGAGAAATTTTGCCAGCGCCGGTGCAATGAAGTTGCGACGCCGTCGATATACAAAGAACTTTCTCGGCAGCACCAGCTTGTCGATGGGCAGCGCGCGTATCAATCCAGCGCTTTGTTCTGCGGCAAACAGCGGCTCGGGCAACCAGCCGAGAAAATGCGTTTTCGCCACCAGTGCTTTGATGGTGCTGGGCGAACGCGTCTCGACAATCACCGTCGGCGGCGCCAGCCCCAAGCTATGCATCAATTCATCAAACCGTTTGCGCGGCTCGGCGGCCGCAGGCGGCATCACCCACACCGCATGAGCGATGTCCTGCAAACTCAGCGGCTGGCCCTGCGCCAAGGGATGATTGGCGGCCGCAATCGCCATAGAGCGATCATGAAAACTATGTTCGGCCACCTGCATGATCTCCTCGCTCTCCTGCAAGGCGCCGGACAACACCACATCGACATCATTGTCGATGAGGGACTCGGTCAAGCGATCTTCCACGGCCTCAACGATTTGAATTTGCAGATGTGGCCACTGACGATGTATTCGATCCAGCACCGCCGGCAACACCATGATGGCGGCGCTGGCCACGGTGCCGATACGAATGGTGCCGCGCCCCACGCCCAGACGCACATTGAGTTCTTCAATGGCCATTGCCGCTTCTTCGGTGAGATGCGTGGCAAACGGCAACAGCGTCTGGCCAAAGGTGGTGAGTTCCATGCCGTTGCTGCGGCGCTCGAACAACTGCACATGCAATTGCGCCTCCATGCGCTTCACCACGCGACTCAAAGCAGGCTGGGTGAGATGCAATAGATCGGCGGCCCGCCCCAGACTTCCAGTCTGAGCGATTGCTAGAAACGCACGCAGTTGACGAGGTTCCAAGGCCATGCACGAATGCTATGCCCTGCAGCAAATTTGGCAATAGCCTCGCTGGTCACGCGGCAGGACACTGCCTTCAGTCGGGCTCACATCAAACTGCGCAGCCGACATCGCAAACAATCAATGCTCGGCAGTGAGCATCGCGAAATCGCTACCGGGGGTTCGATGATGCAGGAGGCGGAGGTCACCGCGACTTCATCCAGCACAGTGCGCACGGCCGTGTTTGAACTGCTGCGCGCCTTCGGCATTAACACCGTGTTCGGCAATCCGGGTTCGACCGAATTGCCCATGTTTCGCGATTTTCCCCAGGATTTTCGCTATGTGCTTGGGCTGCAGGAATCGGTGGTGCTGGGCATGGCCGATGGCTTTGCCCAGGCCACACGCAATGCCGCATTGGTAAATCTGCATTCCGCCGCCGGTGTCGGCCATGCACTGGGCAATGTATTCACGGCATTTCGCAATCAAACGCCGTTACTGATCACCGCCGGGCAACAGGCGCGTTCGATCCTGCCATTGGAACCATTTTTATACGCACAGCAAGCCACCGAGTTTCCGCGTCCCTATGTGAAGTGGAGTTGTGAACCGGCACGTGCCGAAGATGTACCGGCCGCCATCGCCCGTGCCTACTACACGTCCATGCAAGCGCCCTGTGGCCCCACCTTTGTATCAATACCGGTGGACGATTGGGATCGGCCCTGTCCGCCGTTCTCGGCACGCACGGTGAGCCGGCGTACGCTTGGCGATCCGGAATTACTATTGAGAGCCGCGCAAGCTTTGCAGCAGGCCGAGCATCCGGTGCTGGTGGTGGGCGCGGCAGTGGCGCGCGACAATGCCTGGCAGGAAGTAATCGCGCTGGCGGAACGGCATCAAGCGCCGGTATGGGCCAGCCCCATGTCGGCGCGCAATAGCTTTCCGGAACAACATGCGCTGTTCGCGGGCTTTCTGGCTGCAGATCGCGCCAAGGTATACGCCTGTCTGGCGCCGCACGATTTCATTCTGGTACTGGGCGCCCCTGTTTTCACTTACCACGTGGAAGGCCACGGTCCGATCATTGCCAACCAAGCCACCTTGGTGCAACTCACCGACGATCCCAACATGGCAGTGTGGACACCCATCGGCACCTCGATTGTTACGCATTTGAAGTTGGGCATTGCCACGCTGCTGCAGCACAGTGGTGAGATACGGCGCACTGCCGCGCCGGCAAGCATGCCAGCACCGACACTGGCCGGCGAACAGCTGACGGATGCGTATGTGTTGCAGCAGATCGCCGCGCTGCGTCCTGCCGACAGCATCATTGTCGAAGAAGCGCCCAGCAGTCGTCAGGCCATGCATGACTATCTGCCCATCACTCAGCCCGATACTTTCTATACCTGCGCCAGTGGTGGCCTGGGACATGGTCTGCCCGCCGCCATCGGCATTGCGCTGGCACATCGCGGCAGTAAACGCTCGCCCAGAATCATCGCCGTGCTGGGCGATGGCTCCAGCATGTATGCCATCCAAGGTCTGGCAGCAGCGGCGACCTTGGATGTACAAGTCAGCTTCATCATCTTGAACAACGGCAGTTACGAAGCGCTGCGCGAGTTCGGCCGACACTTTGCCATCGCTCGCCTGCCCGGCGTGTTGCTGCCGCAACTCGACTTCTGTGGACTGGCTCAGGCGCAGGGCATACGCGCGATTAAAGTGACGCATGCAGCAGAGTTGGATCAGGCATTACGAACTGCCTTCACGCAGCCATCGCCCATGCTGGTGGAAGTCATGCTGGAACGCGCTGCGACATCACATGAGTAATGGAGGAATCATGCTGCTGCAGGACAAGGTATGCATCATCACCGGCGGCGCCGGCAGCATTGGCCTGGCCAGCGCGCGCAAGTTTGTTGCCGCAGGCGCCAAGCTGATGCTGGTGGATCATGATGAAGTCGCACTGCGACAGGCGCTGCAAACTTTGCCGGCAGAACAAGTGGCCTGCTGTGCCGCCGATGTCAGTCAAGCCGGCGACACCGCGCGCTATGTAGCAGCGACGCATCATCGCTGGGGCGGCATCGACGTGCTGTTCAGTAATGCCGGCAATGCCGGCGTCATCGCTCCGCTTAGCGTGTATCCGGACGATGTATTCGATGCCGTATGGCGCGTGCATGTGCGTGGCGCCTATCTGGCCTGCAAACACACACTCAAGGAAATGCGCGATGGCGGCAGCATCATCATCACTTCCAGCGTGGCCGGCCTGCGCGGCGATCCGGGAGTATATGCCTACATCACCGCCAAGCATGCACAGGTGGGCTTGATGCGCTGCGTAGCCAAGGAAGCCGCAGCACGTCGCATCCGTGTCAACACCTTGCATCCGGGCCCGACCAGCAACGAGTTTCAAAACGGCATCGAGCGTCAATTGAGTACGGTCATCGGCCGCGACGCCAACGAATTCTTCGATGAGTTGATTCCACTGCGCCGCCATGCACGACCGGAAGAGATCGCTGATGCGGCGCTGTTTCTGGCGTCGCCGCAAAGCAGCTTCATGACCGGCAGCCTGCTGGTGGTGGATGGTGGCATGAGCGCATAGGCATTTCGATAACAAGCGAGTGACGGCATGGGCACGCTCACCGCGCATTGCGATTCAGACACGGGGGACGTTATGAACACTGCAAATTCGCACCTAGCCCGCATGTCGATGCCTTGGCGCATCGTCTCATTGAGCACTCTGGTACTCACGCAACAGGCATTCGCGCAGAGCAGCGACTTCAATCAATTGGAGGAGATCATCGTCACGGCGCAGAAGCGCTCGGAGAACGTACAGGACGTACCCATCGCCATGCAGGCCTTCAGCGCCGAAGAATTGCAGGATGCACGCGTCACGCAGTTGACCGACGTGACGCAGATGGCGCCCAATCTCAACATCGTGGTGCAGAACTCATTGAGCCAGCACGTCGTAATTCGCGGTGTGGGCACCAACGAGTTCTTCGGCAATGCGCCGAGTTCGGTGGGCATGTACATGGATGAGGTCACCATGAACTCCTCGTACATGAGCACACTGGGTCTGTTCGACATGGAACGCATCGAAGTGCTGCGCGGTCCGCAGAACAGTTTGTTCGGCCGCAATACCACCGGTGGCGCCATCAACTACATCACGCATCAGCCACAGATAAACGGCGACACCGATGGTTACCTGCTGGCCACCTATGGCCGACACAATCTGGCCGAAGTGGAAGCCGCCGGAACATTGGCCGGCGGCAACACGGCGCTACGCCTGGCCGGCATGTTTCACTCGCGCGAAGGCATTTGGAACAATCTCGACGATGGCGACGATCACTATGGCGACGAGAGTCGCTATTCGCTGCGCGCCACCTTTGCCTGGCAACCCAGCGAAGCCACGCGGGTGACACTAAGCGCACATCACGCGCGCGACAATGGCGAAGCACAGCCGCAAAAGATGGCCGGCGCCTTATCGCCCACTGCGCCACCACTGCGCATCAACGATCTGGCGCCGTTCACCCGCAACATCGATTGGGTGCATCCGAATAATGTTGCCGGCCTGGTCAACATCGAAGGCTTCGATCGGCATACCGACCGCTGGAATGATGTCTACATCGGCGGCTCGCAACGCGCCGATCTGCATGTGGATGGCGGCTATCTCAAATTGCAGCATGACTTGAACGCCGCAACCCTCACCTCCATCACCTCCGGCGACGCGACCCACGCCTGGTATGAAGAAGACAACACCGGCAACGGCAATGTGCGCGGCGGACCCAACACCGACGTGCTGATCATCGACATGGATCAACAGTACAGCCAGTTCACACAAGAGTTGCGCCTGGCCTCCAGCGACGACAAGGCGCGCTTCCGCTGGATCACCGGTCTCTACTACTTACAGGAAAACGCTACGCTGGCTCAGGACATTCGCTTTGGTGCGAATGGCTTCCCCGGCGCGCATCCTTCCGCAGTAGGCATCACACCGCCCACCCTGTTCGATGTCATTCCCAATCCCTATGCCAACACCGTGTCCTTCAGCATTGCCGAAATGCGCGATCGCAGTTATTCGGCCTATGGTCAAAGCGATCTGGCCTTTACCGATAAGACCACGTTGACCGTGGGTCTGCGCTTCACACGCGATGACAAGGGCAATCCCTACTACTACGCCGGCGCCTTCGATAAGACCAATGCCAATCCGGCGACTTACTACGACAAGGCGTTATTGCAACGACTGGCTGCCGGTCTGCCGAACTGCATACCCAAGAGCAATCCTGCTTACATCCCGTTCACGCGCTGCGCCGACGTCAATACCAGTCGCGAGAATCTCAAGACCAATCAACTGGGCGGCAAGGTAGGCCTGGAATTTCGTCTATCGCCGTCACTGATGTACTACGGCAGTTATTCGCGCGGCTTCAAATCGGGCAAGTTCGACATGGAGTTCCTGCACACCGACGACACGCCGTTTCCGCAGCGACCACTGGAACCGGAAGTGCTCAACGTGTTCGAGCTGGGCATGAAATCCACCTTCCAACAATCGCTGTTGTTCAACGTTGCGCTGTTCTACAACATCTGGAAAGACCAGCAGGTATTCAATGTCGGCGTGAATGGACCGGAGTTCTTCAATCTGCCCGAATCGCGCATCTATGGCGCGGAATTGGAATTGCAATGGGTGCCCGCCACCAATTGGTTGCTCACCGGCAGCGTGGGCCTGTTGCATACCGAGATTACCGACGTCACCGGCATCGACTTCGATCTCCACCAAGGTGATTTTCAGAAGGGCCATGAACTGCCGCTATCGCCACCCACCACCGCCACCGGCGCAGTGGAGAAGCGTATCAATCTGGGCACGAAATCATTGCGGCTGCGCGCCGATGCCCGCTATCAAAGCACATCCAAGGTGAAGTTCAGTCCACAGGTACCCATCGACGAATATGACTCGCATTTTGAAGTGAATGCGCGCGCCACCTTCAGCTACGGCAGCATGCAACAGCACGAGCTGTCCTTGTTCGCGGACAACCTCACCAATGAAAAATACTGTCGCGAAATTCAGGATCTGCGCGGCGTCTCCGGTTCGTTCTACTGCGTGCCCAACGACGGCATGACTCAGTGGGGCGTGCAGGCACGGATGAGTTTTTAAATCATGCAGCCGTCATCGCCAACCGAATCACGCCGCCGCTACTCCAGTGTGTTGGTGGTGTTGCTCTGCCTGAACTTCGGCGTGCTGTTCTTCGATCGTAATGCGCTCAACTTCCTGATGCCGCTGGTCAAGCCGGACTTACAACTCTCCAACACGGAAGTGGGTCTGCTGGCCGCGGCATTTTCATTGACCTGGGCCATTGCCGGCATGGCGATCGGTCATGTCTCGGATCGCAGTGGCCGACGCAAATCGCTACTGCTGGCGGCGACGCTGGTGTATGCACTGTGTTCGGGGCTATCGGGACTGGTGAGTTCGTTTGTCATGTTGTTCTGTGTGCGCCTGCTGATGGGGGTGGCGGAAGGAGGGATTCTGCCCATCAGTCAGGCGCTCACCGTGGTGGAAGTCTCACCGCAGCGGCGCGGCCTCGCCATGGGCTTCATGCAGAATTTCGGTTCCAATCTTCTGGGTTCGACGGCAGCGTCATTGATCCTGGTGCCGTTTGCAGCCGCCTATGGTTGGTGCTCTGCCTTCTATCTCGCCGCACTGCCCGGCGTAGTGTGCGCAGCATTGATCGCCTGGTTGATACGCGAACCGGTTGCGAGTTCACCCACTGAAGTTCGCATGCATGCCTCACGCGCCACATTCATGCAGGTCATGCAGTCACGCAACATCGCGCTGTGCGTGTTGATCTCGGTGGTCATGGTCTCGCACTTGGTGATCTGCTTCGCCTTCCTGCCCTTATTCCTGGTGCAACGCGGTTTTGCCGGCGACACCATGGCGTTGCTGCTGGGCGTGTTGGGCGTGGCTGCAGCATTCGCCGGATTCATTGCACCCGGGCTGTCCGATCGTGTCGGTCGCAAACCCATCATGGTGCTATTGCCCTTGTTAGGCATTGTGCTGCCGTTGAGTGCCTTGTTCTTTAACGGCTCAGTGTGGCTGCTGGGCCTGCTGTTTTTTATCGGCTGGACCGTCATCGGCACCTTTCCCCTGTTCATGGCCACCATTCCCTCGGAGACCGTGGACACGCGCCTGCTGGCTACTACACTGGGATTGATCATGGGCATGGGTGAAGGCGTGGGCGGCGTGATCTCCCCCACGCTGGCCGGTTACGCCGCGGATCGCTTCGGCCTGGTAGCACCGCTATGGATCATGTGCGTACTGCCATTACTCGCCAGTGCATTAGCATTAGGACTGCGCGAAACCGCGCCACACAAACTGGCCGCAACTCCCACTCGTATCAATCATGCCGTCAATACAACTTTGCCGGTCAAGGGTGAACGCCATGCCTGAAGCAGCACAGCATGAATTCTGGCGGGATCTCAAACCCATCGCACAGGTGTTCAGAGAGCACGCCCTGCCTGAGTTGTATCACTCGCAAGTCGTCGCAGTGGATGAACGTTACTTCGTACCCATGAGTCCAACCGTCGGTTCGCGACCCTTGTGGATATCACCGCAACGCAACATGTGGGCCGACATCTTGATGGCCAAATCGGCAGGTCTGGTGAATCGTCACTATCACCCGCAGCAAGTATTCGCCTACACAATCTCCGGCAAGTGGGGTTATCTCGAACATGAGTGGACCGCTACGGCCGGCGACTTTGTGTACGAACCGCCGGGTGAAAGCCATACGCTGGTGGCCTATGACAGCGGCGAACCCATGCGCGTGTTTTTCGTCGTGCAAGGCCCCCTGATCTGGCTGGACGAACAAGGTGCGGCCATCGGCCACTACGATGTGTTCGATTACATCGCAGCAGCACAACACCACTACACCCAGGTCGGATTGGACCCGGCGATCATCGAAAGTTTGTTCCGTTAGCGCCGATTAATTGCGCCCCTTGGTTAATTTCGAGCCCTTAATCAGAGGTTGAGCATGGCAACCGACAAGGCAGCAATGACGCACTCGCAACTCAACCTGCGCGAGTGGAATACCGCGTACGAATGGCGCGCGGTATTGTTGCTAGGTCTTGGCTTTGGCTTGGTGGGTCTGGATCGCTGGATCATCGCGCCGCTGTTTCCTGCCATGATGAGCGAACTGCATTTGACCTATCAGGATCTCGGCAACCTGGTTGGCATATTAGGCATTGCCTGGGGCGTGTTTTCCATCGTGATGGGCAACCTCGCAGACCGTTACGGTCGACGCCGCATATTGATTCCGGCACTGCTACTGTTTTCTGCTCTATCCGGCTTCACCGGCATGGCCAGCAGCCTGGTGACACTGGTGGTGATTCGCGCCGTGATGGGTGCAGCCGAAGGCGCTTACCTGGCTTCCAGCGTCGCGGCCACCAGCGATGCTTCGCATCCACGAAGACGCGGTCTTAATCTCGGTCTGCAACTCAGCAGCTTTGCGCTGCTGGGGTTCGGCATCGGTCCCATCATCGCCACGCAACTCATGCGTATCACGCAATCATGGCGTTCAGTATTCATGATCGTCGCCGTACCCGGCTTCATTCTGGCACTGCTCATGTGGCGCATCATTCGCGAGCCGCCGCATTTATCGCAGCCGGCGCGACAACCGGTGGCATGGGGCGAATTGTTTCAATCACGCAATGTCATTGTCGCCATGTTGGCCATCCTGTGCGCCATGAGTTGCATCTTCGTACTGGGTGCGATGTTCCCCAGCTATCTCATCGAATATCTGCAACTCGATGTGCCCACCATGGGCGTGGTGACTTCGGCGCTGGGCTTCGGCGGCTTCATCGGAGAATTTGTCGTACCGGGCGTCTCCGATTACATCGGCCGTCGCTTGACTGCGGTCATTGCCTTTATCGGCGCCGCGCTCAGCACCTGGCTGCTGATGCGCACCGGCGCCGAACCCGTACAACTATTTGTCTTGTTGCTGATCGTATCGTTCTTCTGTCTGGGTTTATTGTCCCTATTCACCGGCGCGGTCGCAGCGGAAGCCGTACCTGTAGCGCTGGTGTCATCGGCAGTGGGATTGATTTCGGGCACCGGCGAAATCTTTGGCGGCGGCGTAGCGCCCGCGCTGGCCGGCTTGGTGGCGCAACGTCATGGTATTCAGAACGTACTGATCATCTCGTTGATCGGTCTGAGCATCGGCATCGTGGTGAGCCTGTTTCTCAAGGAGACGGCGCCGCGCAAAGTGATCGGTTCATAGCCAGCAAGTATTCAGGCTATTTAAATTCCGCGCTTAATACCTAAAGAGACTTCCGGAAAAAAACCGCCTGGCACTTGCCAAGTGAAGCACGCTCTCCGATTATTCGGACGAGATGCTCGCTGGCATTGGCCACAGTGCCAACAGCTTAGGAATACCTTGTTATGGAAATTAACTGGAAATAATAAAATGTTGGACACAGCAGCCGTCGTTAAGAAACCGAACCCGCGATTTCTGTCGTTGCTTTTCTTCACTGCGTTCCTATCAAGCCATGCACGTGATGTGCAAGCCGAAACCAGTTACTGCAAGCTGAACACGGAGCAGCTGACTGTCGTAGCGAACGGCACGCCCGGCAAGTGCAAACGTCTTGCTCGCCAGTTTCTTAGTTTCGATCGCGTGTTGCGCGATCTGGCAGGATGGGATGCCGACGTAAAACTGCGCCCAGTGCAGCTCTATGGGCTCTCTAAAAGCGATGCCCAGAAGGTATTTTTCAGCGACGCCGACCGACAGAAGCAAAAAGCCACGGGCATGACCACGTTCAGCAAATATATGCCGGGCTCTGATTTCGATATCGCCGCCATTGTCGATAGCGATGGCGCCGACGAACCATTGCAGTCGGCTTTACTGCTCTATGGTCAAGGCGCCTTGTCTTATGGGCCGTCGCGCAGCTATCCGGCATGGTATGTATTGGGCATCGCCAATCTTCTTAACGGCGCGGTAGTTCGCGATGATGGCGGCGTGATACTGAATCGCAATCTGTCGTTCGAAGTCGTCACCGCAGGCAATAAGAAAACAGCAACCTTCGATCTTGCCAGCATGCTGCAGGCCGGAAATGCCGAACTCAACAACCCGGCCAACATTAAGGAATACATCCGTATCGCGCGGGATTTTGCCCAATTTGCTGTGCTAACTACGCCGGAACGACGTCAGAAATATCGAGAGCTGGCGACTTTGATGCGGCAAGGTACGCCGCCATCCGAGGCCGTGCCCGAAGCATTCGGAAAATCATTGGAAGAATTGTCTTCGGAGTTTGATGGCAAACAATGGCGCAAAGAGGCGCAATTCAAAATTGCCGCGCCAGGCGAACGTTTGGTTATTCCCGACTCCAATCAAATCAACGAGACGGAAGCACTCAATTTGATGCAGGAAATACAATCACGAGTAGCAAATGCCGGTTCATAACATGGCACCGAGACGATACGGGCCTGCAAAGTAGCAGGCTCACTACAACTCACGCCGCTTAAAATTACGAGTCGCCAACAGCAACAACAACGCGACGAAGCCAACACCCCACACCACCATGACCGGACTGGGAGCAGATATCGACGAGAATGGCGTGAGCTGCGCAGCGCGCATGAAGGGCGGTTGCAGACGATACGCCGCATAGCGCCAGTAAATATCGATGGGGCTCAACAGACTGATGGCGGTGCCGATGTAACGCGCCGCCGAATTACCCACCATCGTGCCGATCTGTTCCACCCAACCACCGATGAACGCCACACCATAGAAAGCAAAGGCCACAATGCCGTTGGTGATGGTGGTAAAGCGCGTGCCGCCGGCGATGCTCAATGTCAGCAGCACGGTGACTTCCAGAATCAATAGAGGCAAGGCTTGCAGCAGGCGTTGCTGCATAAAGCCAGTGATGAAGTACACGCTCAGCACCACACCCGCCACCATCAAAATCAAGTAAACGCAGCTCATCAACCAATAGGCCAGCCACTTGCCCAGCACGATGTCCGTACGACGAATCGGTTTGGAGGCCAACGTCTGCATCACACCGGAAGCCATTTCCCCCGAGAGCGTATCCAGCGACAGCAACACCGCCATGGCCACGCTGAGAAAATTTGCCACATACAAGCCGACCAAGGTCATCATCTGCAATACGGCCTGCCGCTGCAGGAGCGGCATATCTCCTGAGCGCAGTGCACCGCCGGACATGAAGTGCATCGCAAGCGCAAACACCGCAATAAAGGCGGCACCACAAATTACCATCGCCATGGCAATTCGACGCCGCCGCGCTTCCATCCAGGTCAATTGAGTAATAGTCAGAATACTGTTCATTTGAATGATTGCTTATCCAGCCCGCTGATCGTCGCCCATGACTTCCAGAAACAACTGTTCCAGGGACTTGCGCCGACTGCTGAGTCCATACAACTTGTGTCCGCGCTCAATGGCGCAACGGGCCATCTGCGCCACGACTTCTTCATCCGGAACTCGCAATCTGATTTTGTTTGCCTGCCTCTCGATTTGTGCAGAGGTGAATTGCGCAAGGGCCGCTAGCAAACCCGGATCGCAGCCGTCCACTGTCATTTCCACCTCAAGTTCCGCGTCAGCATGCATGGATGACTCATGAACAACCCGCCCCTGCTTGATGAACACCACGCGATCGCAACTGGCTTCCACTTCGCTCAACAGATGCGAATTCAATACCACCGTGGTGCCGCGCTGCCTGAGCTCATCAATGATGTCGCGCACCATGAATCTGCCGAGTGGGTCCATGCCTGAAGTCGGCTCATCAAGAAACACCAGCTCCGGTTCGTTGAGCAAGGCCTGCGCCAGGCCGATGCGTTGCAACATGCCCTTGCTGTATTCGCGCAAAGGCCGATGTGCCGCATCGAGCAGATCGACGCGCGCCAGCAAGGTCTCGATACGCGCCTTGATCTGCTGGCGCTGCATGCCATACAGGCGTGCGTGCATACCGAGAAATTCGCGACCATTCAAACAATCGTGAAAACGGAAATGCTCCGGCAGAAAGCCTATGCGAGCGCGAGCCTCGACATCACCCAGCGGCTCATCAAGTACACTGCCCACTCCGCCGTTCGGCGCAACCAGGCCCATCAACATTTTGATAGAGGTACTTTTGCCGGCGCCATTCGGGCCTAGCAACCCGAAGACTTCGCCACGCCGAACGTTGAGCGACAAATCGGCCACCGCCAGTTTGTCGCCAAACCAACGATGCAATCCCTGCGTTTCAATCGCTGCCGTCATCAAGTAGCGTCCCTATGAACTGGAAATCTATTGCAGCGATTGCGCCATGCTAAGCAGTTGTCCGGAAGCCATCGTGCCCGCCAGGGCAAACATCTCCTGACCGTTGGACCACAACAACAGGCTGGGTGGCGCCACCGGCGAATCGCGCCTGCCATTCATCGCCACACCTTGAATCAACAAGCCCTGATTACCTTGTATGTCCACTTGTTGAAACGAAGCCGCCAGCGTTGGCACCGGCACCAGCAAGGTAGTACGCCAGTCGATATCCATGGCTATGCGGTAGGCATCGCCGCGCTCCAGTCCGGCTATCCGCAAACCAATTTGCGCCAGCATCGGCAAGTCGACACCACTGGGCAACATCACGCTGGGACTGGGCCCTTGATGAAATTCAACCTGCCGTTCGCCGCTTGGCTCGATGTAGCTCACCACCATTGCAGTGGGCATGTTCACGGTTGCGGCCTGCCCGTTCAAACCGGAAGGTACGCTCAAGTCGTGGATATCGAAGGTATCCAGCAACTGCTGCAAGGTATCGGTGTTGGCGGTTACGCGGATGCTGCCGCCATCCTTGATTCGCACCTTGTCGATGCTCCAGCCGCTGGGCACCCAGGTCGGCAAATGCAGCGGCAAATTTGCGGCGCGTGCTGCCGCCTGTGGTGTATCGAAAAATTGCGATTCGCCCGGCTTCCTCAACACCTCCACTTGTTCGCCCAGCAATTTCAGCAGATCGATATTGTCGCTACCCAGCTTCTGCATGCGCCTGACATTGATGGCCACGCCGGCCACATTCACCACACGAAATAAATCGAGAAAGGCTTTAGCGGTCACGCGCACTGACGGCACCAGCGCCAGCGACACTCCCATTATCAAGGTCGCCGCCAATGCAACGAACTTGGGCCAACGCGCCTGCCGCGGCTGCTGAACGTGCACAGCCGACTGTGCCAACTTGCGCCGCAGTTGCTCGGTGAAGTGCGGCGACGGTTGCGCACGCAATGCCTGCATGAACTGGTCATCCATAAATCACCTCGACCATTGGGCACGTAGCTGCTGCACCACTCGGTGCAGGATAGTGCCGACGTTGGATTCGCTTAAACCGGTTAACTTGGCGATATCACGATTGGTCGCTTCGCCGCCGTACTTCAAGGCCAGCAATTCGCGCTCGCGCTCGGGTAATTTCGCTAACAATTGCCCGAGTCGCACACAATCCACTTGCAGTGCCGCCTCCTGTTCGGGCGAAGCATCACCGGCAATCTCTTCAGCCGCTTCCAGAGGCATATGTGTCTTGGTTGCACGCAGGTAGTCGATGGCGACATTGCCCGCGATGGACAGCAACCAGGTGGCGAAGCCGGCCAGATCGCTGCGATAGCGACTGCGCGCACTCCAGGCCTTCTCGAAGGTACGCGCGGTCAAATCTTCAATGTCGGCCTGGGTACCGACGCGGTACCGCAAAAAGTTGTACACCCGTGGCAATTGTTCGGCGTACACCGCGTCCCAATCGACAACCAGGGGCACAACCGCCGCCGCAGGCGGTGCAACCGAGGTGTTCTGATACATCAGTCCCTTCACCATTGGAGTTTGCGTGCTCATGTTGCAGCTATATACGGCCGGCCCTCGGCGCCATCACAGAATCAACCGCAATTTATTTCCAGCTTTGTTGGCGAAACTTTGTAAGCCCCACCCGGCACTGTTTGGATTCTGAAACCTTGAAGCGGCCGAATGGTCGCTATCACTAGTCCATTTCACTGAGGATGGTCTCATGATTCGCAAACTGGCTTCCGGCGAATACCGGCTGTACTCGCGCAAGATCAATCCCAATACCGGCAAGCGCCGCAACCTGGGCACATTCAACTCGCGCGCTGCGGCGGAAAAGCACGAGCGCGAGGTCCAGTATTTCAAACGGCATTGATGGAGTAAGCGCACCGGTAACGCCCCCCGATTGGCCCCGTCAACCCAGTGGCGCCAGCTTGCGCTACAGCCGGTGACGCAGCTCTGCTACTGTGCGCTCCCCAAACCATCCACCGTTGCCCGTGTCCGGACGCATCCCGCAATACTTCATCGACCAACTGATTGCCCGCATCGACATCGTCGAGGTGATCGGTACGCGCGTACCGCTGCGCAAGGCCGGCAAGGAATACAAGGCTTGCTGCCCGTTCCACGACGAGAAGACCCCCTCGTTCAACGTGGTGCCGGACAAACAGTTCTACCACTGCTTTGGGTGCGGGGCGCATGGCACGGCGCTGGGTTTCCTGATGGAGTACGACCATTTAAGTTTCGTCGAAGCCATCGAGGAACTGGCAGCGCGCGCCGGGTTGGAAGTGCCGCGCGAAGAAGCCGTCGTCAGCAATGTTGCCAAGCCCAGCCAGGATCATTACGCACTGCTGGAGCAAGCCGGCGAGTACTACCGCAAGCAGCTGCGCGCCACGCCCGCTGCCATTGAATACCTGAAAAAGCGCGGCTTGAGCGGTGAGACGGCGGCACGTTTCGGCATTGGCTTCGTGCCGGATGCCTGGGACGGTTTGATCAAGCAGTTCGGCAGCAGTCCCAATGTGCTGCAAGATCTGACTCGAGTCGGCTTGCTGATCGAGCGCGACAACAAAAGCGGGTATTACGACCGCTTCCGGCAACGCGTGATGTTCCCCATCCGCGATTCGCGTGGCCGCACCATCGGCTTTGGCGGTCGCATCATCGATCAAGGCGAACCCAAGTATCTGAACTCGCCCGAAACCGATTTATTCCACAAGGGCCGCGAACTGTATGGTCTGTATGAAGCCCGCCAAAGCACTCGCCAGCTGAAACAACTGATGGTGGTGGAAGGCTACATGGACGTGGTCAGCCTGCATCAGGCCGGCATCACCTATGCGGTGGCGACGCTGGGCACGGCGACTACGCCCGAGCATCTCAAGCGTCTGTTCCGGGTATGTAATACGGTGGTGTTCTGCTTCGACGGCGATCGCGCCGGGCGGGCCGCAGCCTGGAAGGCACTGGAAGTTGCGTTGCCGGTAGTCAGCGAAGGCTATCTGCTGCGCTTTTTGTTGCTGCCGGAGAAACACGATCCGGATTCGTTGGTGCAGGAAGAAGGCCGCGAAGCCTTTGAAGCGCGCGTCAGCAACGCAACGCCGCTATCCACCTACTTGGTGCAGGAACTGGCGGCGCGTTTCGATCTCACGCACGTGGACGGGCGGGCGCAATTCACTGCCGAAGCGCAGCGACTGCTATCGCTGCTGAGCGACGACAACTACCGCGCGCTGCTGTATCAGCCGCTGGCAGAGGCATTGAATATCTCGGTAGATCGATTGCGCCAATTGATTCCGCCTGCCGCACCCAATGCCACACCGGCGCGACCGGCAGTGGCCCCGCCCATGGAAAACGCCGGACGGGGTAGTCTGGTACGACAAATCATCCAAAACCTGCTGCATCACCCGGCCGCCGCGTTGGTTCTGGATCGTCTCGATGAAATGGCCCAGATCGACAAACCGGGTATGCCGTTATTGGTACAGCTGGCAAATGAGATCCAGGAACAGCCGGATTTAGGCTCTGCCGCCTTGCTGGAACGCTGGCGAGGGCGACCCGATTTCAACGTCATAGATAAGCTTTTCTTCAAAACAACCCCGGTTGCCAGCCTTGAAATTGCAAAATCTGAGGTAAAAACTGCCGCACAACGCCTGCTGACCGAACAGTTTCCTCAAGATAGATTTAATGAACTCCTACACCGCTTCAACATCGGCATCTTGAGTCCAGAAGAAAAACAGGAATTCATTGAGCTCACCCGACACCGGGGCGGACGCTAGTAAAAGCTCAATCTGCCCATACATTGGTCGATAACTCGACATAAGGACGGCGCGGTGCAAGCCAAATCTTGGAGCCAGACTGCTTGGCGAACCTAGCCAGAGGCGGCCTCTCTAAGTAGAATGCGCGGTCCTTTTATCCCCCCGCGCTTCCCCGCGTTCCAATGGTGAGGGCTTCAGCCTTGAGCAAGACCACGGCCAAGAAAGAGACGATCCCTGCGACTCCAAGCATTGACGATGAACGTCAATCGCAACTGAAACTGTTGATCGCGCGCGGTAAAGAGCAAGGCTTCCTGACCTATGCCGATGTAAACGACCATCTGCCCAGCGAAATCGTCGATCCCGAACAGATCGAAGACATCGTTAACGTGATCAATGAAATGGGCATCACGGTGTACGAGAAGGCACCGGATACCGAATCGCTGCTGCTCAACGAACCCGTCGTTGCCGACGAAGAAGCCGCTGAAGAAGCCGCTGCCGCGCTGGCCACAGTGGATGCCGAATTCGGCCGCACCACCGACCCCGTGCGCATGTACATGCGCGAAATGGGCACGGTGGAACTGCTGACTCGCGAAGGCGAAATCCGCATTGCCAAGCGCATTGAGGAAGGCCTGGATGCGGTGAAAATCGCACTGTCCATGTATCCGCCTACCTTCACCCTGCTGATCAATCAATACGCCGGCGTCGCCACGCAAACCGTGCGTCTGGCCGATGTGATTGTCGGCTTCATCGATCCGAATGCGCCGGATGAAATTGCCGCGCCCATCAACCCCAAGCTGGCGGAAGCCGCTGCCAAGGAGATGGATGAGGAATCCGACGATGAAGAAGGCGCTTCAGAGGAAGAGGAAGAAGCGGTTGATACTGGCCCGGATCCCGAAGAGGCTGCGCGTCGTTTCGACTCGCTGACCAAGGTGTTTGCGCAAGTTCAGAAAGGCATGGCCGAGAAAGGCGCCGACGACGCCAAGGTGCAAAAGCTGCGCAAGAAGCTGTCCGAAGAGTTCATGGAACTCAAGCTGTCGCCCAAGATGTTCGACTTGCTGATCACACAGATCCGCGAATCGCTGACCAGCATCCGCAATATCGAGAAGCAGGTGATGATGCTATGCGTGCGCGATGCCGGCATGCCGCGCAAAGACTTCATCTCCACCTTCCCCAGCAATGAGACCAATCTCACCTGGCTGGACAAGCATATCCGCGCCAAGCGCAAGCATTCAGCCGCACTGGCCAAGCATCGCGATGAAATCGAAGGTCAGCAGAAGAAGCTGGCCGACATGGAAGGCACCATTCACCTCACCATTGCATCGGTGAAGGAAATCAACCGCGAAATCGCCGTGGGCGAAGCCAAGGCTCGCCGCGCCAAGAAGGAAATGGTGGAAGCCAACCTGCGCCTGGTGATTTCGATTGCCAAGAAGTACACCAACCGCGGCCTGCAATTCCTGGATCTGATTCAGGAAGGCAACATCGGCCTGATGAAGGCCGTGGACAAGTTCGAATACCGTCGTGGTTATAAGTTCTCCACCTATGCAACCTGGTGGATTCGTCAAGCCATCACGCGTTCGATTGCCGACCAGGCGCGCACCATCCGTATTCCCGTGCACATGATCGAAACCATCAACAAGCTCAACCGCATTTCGCGGCAGATGCTGCAGGAGATGGGTCGCGAGCCGACGCCGGAAGAACTGGCGGTGCGCATGGAAATGCCGGAAGACAAGGTGCGCAAGGTACTGAAGATCGCCAAGGAACCGATCTCGATGGAAACTCCCATCGGTGACGACGAAGATTCGCACTTGGGCGATTTCATCGAAGACACTGCCGTGGATTCACCGATCAATTCCGCCACCATGGAAAGCCTGCGTGAAACTACGCATGCCGTGCTGGCCGGCCTGACGCCACGCGAAGCCAAGGTGCTGCGTATGCGCTTCGGTATCGACATGAACACCGACCATACGCTGGAAGAAGTGGGCAAGCAGTTCGACGTGACGCGCGAGCGTATTCGTCAGATCGAAGCCAAGGCATTGCGCAAGCTGCGCCACCCTTCGCGTAGTGAACAGCTGCGCAGCTTCCTGATCGAAGATTGATCGCGCTTCTGCAAGCAACTCAAATAAAAGCCGATGGCTCGCGCCATCGGCTTTTTAATTTACCCTTCATGCCTGGCTTCAGTCATGGCTAACAAGTTATCTCGCGATTTTTATCTCCGCGACACGCTGGATGTAGCACGCGACTTACTAGGCACGCATCTGGTGCATCGCAGCCATGGAGGGACTCGTGTCGGCCGCATCGTCGAGACCGAGGCCTATCAAGGTCCCGAAGATTTAGCCGCACATTCATCCAAGGGACAAACACCTCGAAACTCCGTGATGTTTGGCGAGGCCGGCCATGCCTATGTGTATCTGATCTATGGCATGTGGAACTGCGTAAATGTAGTAACGCGCGAAGCCGGGGTGCCGCATGCCGTGCTGATTCGCGCAGTAGAACCGATTGCCGGGCTCGACAATCACACCCATGGCCCGGGTTTGCTATGCCGCGCCTTCGGCATCGATCGCAACCACAACGGCTTGGACCTATTGGGCAACCAGCTTTGGATCGAAACCGGAACACCACCCAGGGAAATCACGACAGCACCACGTATTGGCGTGGATTACGCTGGAGACTGGGCGCATCGCCCCTGGCGCTTCTACGACAGTTACTCCGGGCATGTGTCGACACTCAGCGCCGCACAACGGCGTAAACGACAAGCACAAAGATAAGCCATGCAAAGCGCTCGAATGGTGCACAGAGTTCATGACCAAGCCGGTCGGATAATTTTTGATCCCGACGCATGATCCAGATTGCAAGCAGTCGCGATTTTAATGCGGCAATGCTCGCAACCTATCCGCAACGATGGCTTACAATCCGGAACAATTGAATTTCATACGAGCGTTAGCCCTTGCGCATTGCCAAGCCCATGCTGCTGGTCAGCACTCCCATTGGGGTGATATGGGCTGTTGTTGAAGCGTATCGCTTCAAACCTGTGCTGGCGCTGCTCATGGTGATTTTGCTGAGTGTGATCAGCGCGCTTATTGCGTATACGGTGCTTAGAATCCGTCGCGAACAGCGTGAGGCCCAAGCCAGCGATCTGCGTAGTAGCCAGCCCCATAATGGGACAAGTGAACATAGATGAGTGCAGAACAAGTATTCGATGTAGTGGTTATCGGTAGCGGTCCCGGCGGCGAAGGCGCTGCCATGAATGCCGCCAAGCATCATTTGAAAGTAGCGTTGGTGGAACGACATATGGAAGTGGGCGGTGGCTGTACGCACTGGGGCACCATTCCCAGCAAGGCGCTACGCCATGCCGTGCAGACGCTGCACGAGATCCGCCACAACCCGTTGCTGAAGGACGCACGCAGCGCACTGCACCTCACCTTCCCGCAGATTCTCGCCAATGCCAACCGTGTGATCGAAACCCAGGTGGGCGCACGCCGGCGTTTCTACGAACGCAATCGCGTGCCGGTCTTCCCCGGCCAGGCCAGCTTCATTGACGCCAATACACTGGAAGTAAGATCCAACACCGGCACCACCACGCGCATTCAAGGCAAGCACTTCATCATTGCCACCGGCTCGCGCCCCTATCATCCGCCGGAACTGGACTTCACTCATCCGCGCATCGTCGATAGCGACAGCGTGCTGCGCTATCCCGATCAACCCTTTTCGGTCACCATTTATGGCGCCGGCGTTATCGGCTGCGAATACGCCAGCATCTTCATCAACCTCGGCGCCAAGGTCACGCTGGTCAATACCCATGATCGCCTGCTGTCGTTCATGGATGAAGAAATTGCCGAGGCGTTGTCGTACCACCTGCGCGAGCAAGGTTGCGTAATTCGCCACAATGAGCAGTTTGCCGGCGTCACCGCACGCAGCAACGACGTGGTGTTGGAGTTGCAATCGGGCCGCCGCATCAAGTCGGACATCTTGCTATGGGCCAACGGCCGCACCGGCAACACCCAGGACATGGGCCTGGAAGCTTTGGGCATCAACCCCAATTCTCGCGGCCAGATCGCGGTTAACGGCCACTACCAATCCAGCATTGCCAACATCTACGCGGTAGGTGATGTAGCCGGGCCACCGGCTCTGGCCAGCGCAGCCTATGTGCAAGGCGCACATGCCGTGCAACACATCATCACGCCCGCTATCGAACCGCATTCCCTGGCCATGGTGCCCAGCGGCATCTACACCATTCCGGAAATCTCTTCGATCGGTCGCGGCGAACACGAGTTGCAAGCCGCCAAGGTGCCGTATGAAGTCGGTCATTGCTCCTTCAAGAATCTGGCGCGCGCACAGATGACCGGCGAAAACGTCGGCATGTTGAAGATCATCTTCGATACGCAAACGTACAAGATTCTCGGCATACATTGCTTCGGTGACGGTGCTTCAGAAATCGTGCACATCGGTCAGACCATGATGGCTAATGATGCCGTCAATGACATCCGCTACTTCACGCGCACTACTTTCAACTATCCAACCATGGCGGAAGCCTACCGACGTGCAGCGTTCAATGGCTTGAATCGAATGAGTTGATGCCAGAGTGAACTAGCCAGCGCGCGCCTCTGCATATTCATTGCGCAGGCGCGCAATCAACTCGGCAACAGTGGGCACGTCATCAATCGCGGATACGCCCTGGCCTGCCGACCAGAGATCACGCCATGCCTTGGCTTCGGACTTGCCGGCATGCGCCAGCTCAGCCCCCACATCAGTAGATGCCGGCTTGTGCCAATCGGCTTCGTCATAGCCGGCTGATAGCAAACTCTGGCGCAAAAAATTTCCAGGGACACCAGAGACCGCTGGCGTGTAGATCACATCATTGGTTTCAGCACGTAACAGCATCCGTTTGTAGGCGTCACTGGCCATGGATTCCCGGGTGGCGATGAAACGCGTACCCATGTAAGCAAGATCAACACCCAATGCCTTGACGGCAGCAATGTCACGACCATTGCCGATGCAACCCGCCAACACCAACGTGCCTTGGAAAAATTTACGCACCGCTGCCACGAAGGCAAATGGATTCAGCAAGCCAGCATGTCCACCCGCACCCGCGCAGACCAGAATCAAGCCATCGACACCCGCTGCCACTGCCTTCTGCGCGTGACGCACAGTAGTGACGTCGTGGAGCACCAGACCACCATAGCTATGCACGCGCGCCACTAATTCACTGACTGCACCCAGCGAAGTGACTATCAGCGGCACACGCTGCTGCACACAAACTTCGAGATCGGCCTCAAGACGTGGATTGGTTTTGTGTACGATGAGGTTGACGCCATAAGCCGCTGCTTGCGGCATGCCAGCAAGACGCTGTTGCAACTCAAGCAACCATGCGGCAAAGCCTTGCGTGGTACGTTGATTGAGCGCAGGGAAAGTGCCGATTACGCCCTGTTCACAACTGGCAGCAACGAGTTCCGGCCCGGAGACCAGAAACATCGGCGCCGCCATCACCGGCAAACGCAAACCTTTTGCAAGCTGTGCCGGTAGCATTGTCTTACCAGATAGTCACTCGCTTATCGTCCGGCAGATACATCTTGTCGCCCTGCTTGACATCGAAGGCCTGATAAAACGCCTGCTGATTTACTGCTGCACCAAAGGCTCGATATTCCGCCGGCGAATGCGAGTCACTGGCCAACAAGCGGATGGCTTCCTTCTCGCGCGACTTGTTACGCCACACCTGAGCCCAGCCACCGAAGAAACGTTGATCGCCACTCAGACCATCCATCGTCGGCGCCTGCTGGCCATTCAACGACAGTAAGTAGGCCTTGTGAGCAATGGCCAAACCCGAGTTGTCAGCAATGTTTTCGCCCAGCGTCAATGCACCATTCACTTTGTAGCCCGGCACGGGTTCATAGGCGGAATACTGCGCCACCAGCGCCTTGGTCTTGGCGTCAAACTTCACATGATCTTCCTTGGTCCACCAATCGCGCAGATTGCCGTCGCCATCGTACTGACTGCCTTGATCATCAAAACCATGACTGATCTCGTGACCGATGACGGCACCAATGCCGCCATAATTGGCCGCATCATCTGCCTGCGCATTGAAGAATGGCGGCTGCAGGATGGCTGCGGGGAACACAATCTCGTTTAGCTCAGGGTTGTAATAGGCGTTTACGGTTTGCGGCGTCATCTGCCATTCATTGCGATCGATAGGTTTGCCCAGTTTGTTGATCTGTCGACGATACTCAAATTGCTGCGCACGCATCACATTGCCCACCAGATCATTGTTGGCAAAGGTCAATGTCGAATAATCGCGCCACTGCTGTGGATATCCCACCTTCACCGTGAACTTGGCCAGCTTCTCCTGTGCAGCCTGCTTGGTTGCCGGACTCATCCAATCCAAGGTATCGATGGATTGCTTATAGGCAGTGAGCAAATTACCCACCAAGGCTTCCATGCGTTGTTTGTTCTCAGGCGGAAAGTGTTTATCCACGTACAGCTTGCCCAGCCCTTCACCGATGGACGACTCCACCACCGTTAAACCACGCTTCCAACGCGGCCGATTTTCCGGAATGCCACGCAGCACCTTACCGGCAAATTCAAAATTGGTATCGACAAAGGTTTTGGAAAGATACGGCGCAAAATCGGATATCACACGCCACTTCAAATACTGCTTCCATGTCTGCAGTGGTTCCTTGCTCAACATACGCGTGTAAGCCGTGACATAGCTGGGCTGACTGACCAATAGATAGTCGATCTTGCCCTCCACATAGCTGGCTTTGAAAAAAGCAGACCAATCGTAACCGGGCGCGAGCTTGCTCAACTGATCGAGCGGATACTTGTTGTAGGTCTTTATGGGATCGCGATTGACCACCTTGTCCCATTGCGCCTTGGCTAAAGCAGTTTCCAGCTGCAGAATCTTCTGTGCATCTTCCTTGGCATTTGCTTGGCCAGCCAGCCCCAGCATGGCGGCAATATGATCACGATAGCTTTCGCGTATTTTCTTATACGTGCCGTCCTCACCATCCTTCAAATAGTAATCGCGATCCGGCAAGCCCAATCCGGCTTGATATAGATCCACGGCGTAACGTGTGGAATCACGATTGTCCTGATGCACATAGGGCACCACCGGTACATTCACCCCCACCTGCACCAGCGCAGCCATGCGGGTCGCCACGGCCGTGGGAGAGTCCAGCTTGTCGATGGCAGCCAGCTCAGCCTGCAAAGGTTGCAAGCCCAATGTTTCCAGTCGCGCTTCATCCATAAAGCTCGCATAAAGATCGCGAATCTTCTGCGCATCGCTGCCGGCGGCAGGTTGCGCTCCCTGCAACTCATCGACAATGGCATGTAACTGCGCTTCGGCAGCATCCGCCAGTTCGTAGAATGAACCGTAACGCGCTTTATCGGCGGGTATCTCAACGCTACTCAACCACTTGCCATTGATGTAACGATACAAATCGTCCTGTGGACGAACCGTCGCATCGAAATACTTTGCCTCCAGTCCACTGCTGCGCATTGCTTGAACAGAGGCGCTGCTCGCGGATGCGGATTCGGTGTCAGCGGGCTGCTTGGCACATGCCGCTATCAGCAAACCTAGACCAAGACTCAACAGTCGATTCTTCATGTTCTCGCCTCGTAATCAAATGCAGGCCAATCAATAAAACGCTTAACAAAATCTCCGCGAAAACCGCTCAAACGTCGAGCAGCAACCAATTTGAAGGGATTCCCTTAAGCCACTACCACTTTTGATGTCCAAGCAAGACAAGGTGCGGCGGTAAATCCAAGCTGATGTGCTGTAGGGCTCATATTTAGTGTGCAAAGCCTCACAGTTCCATCATTACTTAGCGAGCTAGGCAAGTTCCGCACAGTCGCTAACAAAACTTCAAAAAGCCTATTATTTACAGCCACTTACAATCGCTCATCTACTCTTGCAGCTGGCTTAATACACGCCATGGACTGCAGGCAAAAGCATGTTACCTATTGCATTGCGGCCAGAGCAGTAATATGCTGCGACGCACAATATTGCGATGCAGCAAATATTGGCAGTAAGTTGGAGGTAAATATCATGGCACTCGTAGCAATCGTTTTCCTGGTCGGTGTGGCTCTGTTCCTGTCTCTGCAGGCCGGCGCAGAAGGCTAATCCCTTCAGGTTAAAACCCGCCTTTTCGGCGGACATAGAAAGCCAACAGCCCGCTGGTTGCTTTCCGCAAGGACCGCGCCCCCAGGCTGTTGGACTAGATTGATCCAGCATCAATCTTTCGCGGTGCGATCGCGACCTACCCACAGTAGGATCACGGTCAACACTGCAAAGGGAATCAGCGCCAGGGCATCTGCCCATGGGCCTGAGTAGAACGGATTACTGGTTTGCGCCCATGCCGCCAGCTTGGCGTCAGTGGACTCGAACACGCCTGCCATCAAGGCAATGATGATGCCCGCAATCGCGCCGCCGGCAATATAGCCCGACGCCATCAATACCCCTGCGCTTCGATCCGCATTGGCAGCAATGGTTGCTTCATCCTCACCGCGCTTTTCAGCAGCGGCCTGGCGACCTCGATCATTCCACCAACGCAATACACCGCCGAGCAACATCGGTACTGTGGTCGCCAGCGGCAGGTATACGCCCACTGCGAAGTTCAATGAATTGATGCCGCACATTTCCACGGCAATGGCCAGCATCACGCCCAACAACATCCACCCCCAGGGCAACTCGCTGCCCAGCACCCCTTTGATGATGTAGGACATCAAGGTGGCCTTGGGCGCATCGAACTTACGCACCGGCGTACCATCGGGCCGCGTGTCGTAGCGGCCATTGATACCCGGATCGACCAGCCACACCGCCTGACCTTGATCATTCAACAGATACTTGCCGGCCGGCGCGCCCCGGTCATCGGTCTTGTGCCAAACGTAGTAACTGGCTTGATCGCCGCTCGCCTGTGGACCTTGCAAGCTTTCGCGCTTGGCGCCGGTGGGTATGGAAACCTGCAAGCCCTGCGGCGCAACTTGCGCCACCGGCACATACACCGTGGCCGTGTCATTCAACTTCAGCAGAATCGGCCCGAGGATCAGCACCGACAACAAGCTGCCGATGATGATGGCGTACTGCTGCAAACGCGGCGTTGAGCCCACCAGGAAGCCGGTTTTCAAATCCTGCGAAGTGGTGCCACCGTTGGATGCCGCCACACACACCACACCACCCACCGACAGCGCCGCCACGTAGTATTCAGGACCGGTCCAACCCAGGGCCAGGAATATCAGGCAGGTCAGCAACAAGGTTGCGATGGTCATGCCGGAGATCGGATTGGAAGTTGAACCGATTTCACCGGTCAAACGCGATGACACCGTAACGAACAGAAAACCGAATACCAGCAGCAACACCGCGCCAAATAAATTCATGTTCAACGACGGCGCCGCGACAATCCACACCGTCAACGCCAATGCGCCGATCAACACATAGTTGAGCGGGATGTCCTGTTCCGTGCGCGGCACAGCGCCGGCCAAGTTGCCGTCATTCGCTGCGATACCGCTGGCCAAACCACGCCGCAGGCTACCGATGATTAACGGCAGCGAACGAACCAGCGAAATCAAACCCGCTGCCGCCACCGCACCGGCGCCTATATACAACACATAGGCACTGCGAATTTCATTGGCGCTCATTTGCGCAATGGGCACCGTACCCGGCGCAACCGCACCGGGAATAGACTCGCCCAACAACTTGATCATGGGAATCAGCACCAGGTAAGACAGCACGCCACCGGCACACATCACACCTGCAATGCGCGGACCGATGATGTAGCCCACACCCAGCAGTTCAGGCGAAGCTTCACAACTCACCGAGCCCGACTTGAACGGCGCGCCGAATACTTTCTCAGGGACGTCCTTCCACAACTTGAAGGCCGCCATCAGCGTTTTGTACACCAACCCGATACCGAAGCCGGTAAAAATGGTGTTAGCGCTCAAGCCTTGCAGCAGGCCACGCGCCTCTTCCGCCTTGGCTTCCGCCGAAGCCGCGGCACGCGATTCTTCAGAAGCGCCCGCCTTCAACACTTCGGCGCAGGCCGTGCCTTCGGGATATTTCAACTTGCCGTGTTCGCGCACGATCAAGGTACGACGCAGTGGGATCATCATCAGGATACCCAGCAATGCACCGGTGGCCGCCACCATCAAGACCCGCATCAGTTCCAGATCGAAACCCAGGATCAGGATCGCCGGCATGGTCACGCCAATGCCGAAGGCAATGGACTCACCCGCAGAACCGGCCGTCTGCGCGATGTTGTTCTCCAGAATACTGGCGTCGCGCGCGCCCATCCGCGACACCAATCTGAATAAGGTCAGCGAAATCACCGCCACCGGTATCGACGCACTTACCGTCAAGCCCACCTTCAACACTAGGTACAGCGATGAAGCGCCGAAGATCACCCCTAGCACGGCGCCTAGCAACACCGCGCGCAGCGTGAATTCCGGCAGGCGAGTTTGAGCGGCAATATAGGGAGCGAAGCGCGCTGGTTGCGTCATGACAAGAGCCTGTATTGAGCAATAGTGGATTTGTTCTTGAGCAGCGTTATTGCCACACTATTGACCATGAGCAACGCAAACATCAAGAGCAACAGCACGCTGGTTTATTCCACCGACAGCGGCCGCCTCTGTCCCAGATGCAACAGGCCTATGGCCGAGTGCATCTGTAAGCAACTACACAGCTTCAACAAGGGCGACGGCATCGTCCGCGTCACGCGCGAAACCAAGGGCCGCGGCGGCAAGAGTGTATCGGTCATCCAAGGCCTGGGATTGGCGCCCACGGAGCTGGAAAAGCTTTGCACCACCTTAAAGAAGCGCTGCGGCACCGGCGGCACCACCAAGGATGGCAACATCGAGATTCAGGGCGAACACCGCGATACCTTGGTCGCGGAACTGACCAAGCTGGGGTTTACGGTTAAGAAGTCGGGCGGCTAGGTCATGACTCAACCAGCTCAATCGTTGAGCCAGGCAGGGCATGTCTCGCTTCTACACATTCACGCTCAGCATGCACGGGCGCATGCGCCCTCGCCCTGATATGCGCATCAACAAATTCATCAGCGAAACCGGGGTCTGTTCACGGCGCGCTGCGGACCAATGGATCGAAGCCGGACGCATCAGCATCAATGGCGTCACCGCCACGCTGGGCAGCAAGGTCGAAGACGGCGATCAGGTGCTCATCGACGGCCAACCCATCGGCGCCAAGAAACAACACATCTACATCGCACTGAACAAACCCGTGGGCATCACCTGCACCACCGAACGCCACATCGAAGGCAATATCGTCGATTTCGTCAATCACCCGGAACGCATCTTTCCCATCGGGCGCTTGGACAAAGATTCCGAAGGTCTGATCCTGCTCACCAACAACGGCGACATCGTCAACGAAATCCTGCGCGTCGAGAACGCACATGAAAAGGAATACATCGTGACCGTCGACAGACCGGTGACCGACATTTTTCTGAAAGGCATGGCCAGCGGCGTGCGTATCCTCGGCACAGTCACCAAGCCTTGCACCGTCACCCGCATCAACCCCAACACCTTCCGCATCGTCCTCACGCAGGGATTGAACCGCCAGATTCGCCGCATGTGTACAGCATTCGATTACAAAGTGCGGCGACTGCAACGGGTGCGCATCATGCACATTCAGTTGGGAGACTTACAGCGAGGGCGGTGGCGGACATTGACTGCCACTGAGCTGCAGAAGCTGGGAATACAATCGTCTTAATAAACACAGCGAGCGAGGATAGCTAGCCGAGCAGCAGCGGATGCATTGACGATAGAGGGTTGTTCGATGCGGTATCGTCCCTGCGACATCCCAGACAGGATCGAGCACTGTTAACGGACTCAGCAACTCAAACCAAGCCTGAGCAACCCCAGCCACTCTCGACGAATACCCACTTGTTACTCTTGTTAACAACCGACTGTTAACACAGTTACTCGCCATGAAGTAACTCGCCACATAACGCAGACGCTAACCTGAATAACTTTGAAAGCACTCTATCGCTTCCTAGCATGCCGCCATTTAAACCAGCTTCGAGGCGGTTACTGTGCTCAGCGTTATTTACCCACGCATTGCTCTCAATCAAGATTTGCCCACCGGTACGGCAAGACGTAAACATCACTCTGTAAGTAAGCGCAGTCGCGTAATTGCAGCCAGCGCATTGCTGCTTGCGTATTCGACCTCGACGTATGCATCCAGTGCAGGCTCGTTGGAAGATAACGATCTGGATGAAGTCATCGTCACCGCCACACAGGTCATTTCATCCAGCTTGAAGGATCAGAATGGCTCGGGCAGTCGCTTAGGTATTCCGGCACTGGACATACCGGCATCGGTTGCGGCGATTTCCAGCGAAGCAATGGAAGTGCGCGGCGACATCAACATGATGGATGCCGTATCGCATGCCAGCGGCATTGATGTGCAGCCCACCTCCGGCAGCGGCGGCTATGGCTTTGCCGTGCGCGGTTTCGGCTCCAGCTCCGTCACCATTTTATATGACGGCACCAAGAGCCTGATCAACACCGGCAGCATGACCTACCCCTACGACACCTGGAATGTACAGCGCATCGAGGTATTGAACGGTCCGGCATCGGTGCTGTACGGCGGCGGCGCCATCGGCGCGGCAATCAACGTCATTCCACGCAAACCCAGCACGACTGCCGAGCACACCGTGCGCCTCGCAGCCGGCTCGTTCAGCACCTATCGCGCCGCTCTGGATAGCACCGGTGAGTTGACCGATAAACTGCTATATCAATTCGACGCCAGCAACACCACCTCAGCAGGCTATGTGCAACGTGGCGATTCGCGCACCACCGCCGTCAGCGGCGCATTGAGCTATCTCGCAACCGACACGCTCGGTTTCACGCTATCGGCCGACTATGCCGATCGCCACCAATGGATCTACATGGGCATGCCGCTGATCAATGGCGTCGCCAACGAGGCGCTGCGCAGCATTAATTACGCCACCTATGACTCTGCCATTCCCTTTGAAGATTCGCGCGTGACATTGGAGACAAACTGGCAACCCTCCGAGGCCATCAAGTTTCACAACTCTGCGTACTACTTGTACGGTCAACGCCTGTGGCGCTATCCATCGCAGTTTGTCTATCGCCCGCTAACCAACGATGTGTTGCGGCGCGGCTTCGGTACCTATCTGCAATATCAGAATCAGATGGGCGATCATGCCGAGCTGACCTGGAAACATCGCCTGTTCGGTCTGGATAACACCCTGTCTACGGGTGTCGATATCACCACCTTGCAGAACAAGCGGCTGGTCGATACCTACAGCGGTACGGACGTGCTGGATCTGTACAACAGCTCACCCGGTCAGTTTCCGAGCGGCGCGCCCACCAAGAACTATCAGCAAAGCGACGCCGATCAATACTCGGTGTTTGCCGAGGATAGATTGATGGTGCTGCCATCGCTGTCATTGATCACTGGCGTACGTGCCGATCATGTAGCCACTACTCGTACCAATCTGCTGGACAACAGCAAGGCAGAAAGAACTTACAAGCCGGTGAGCTGGCGTACCGGCGTGGTGTATGAAGTAGCGCCGCAGCTGAATGTCTATGGACAGTACTCCACCGCGGTAGATCCGGTTTCCAATCTATGCTGCATCTCTGCGGCGCAACTAGCCTTCGACATGAGCAAGGGCAAGCAGACCGAAATCGGCATCAAGCAGATTGTCTGGGACAACCGCATCGAATGGACCCTGGCAGGTTATCGTATCGTCAAAAACAAACTGCTCACGCCCGACCCGACCAATCTGGCGCTATCCATTCAAGTGGGACAGCAATCGTCACGCGGCGTCGAAGCCTCGCTGGCCTTCACGCCATCAATGGATTGGCGCATCGAGGCCAATGGCACGGTGCTCAAAGCCAAGTACGACGATTTCACCGAAAGCGTATCCGGCGTGCGGGTTTCGCGTAACGGCAACCGACCGGTCAACATTCCTCAACGCCTGGCCAGTCTCTGGACCATCTGGACCTTCGTACCGCGCTGGCAGGCTCAAGTTGGCGTGCAGTATCACGGCGATATGTACGCCAATAGCGATAACACACAACGCGTGCCTGCCTACACGGTGGTCGATGCCGGCCTGCGCTGGACCGCGGATAAAAACATGATCATCGACCTGCGCGCATCGAATGTCCTCGACCGCTTCTACGCCTATGGCACCGGTGGCAATGGCAGCAATGGCGGCCAGTGGTTGGTCGGCGCACCGCGTTCGTTCGAGATCGCCTGGACGGCGAAATTCTAAACAGCGATCTCAAGGCGTGCGTTGCACTCATTGCAAGTGGCAACGCACGCATGTCGATGGGGGAAACATGCAGAACACGATCTCCGACAAACCGAAACGACGTCATGCCTGGGTGCTGATACACCGCTATGTCGGATTGTTCCTGGCTTTTTTTCTGATCATTGCCGGCATCACCGGCACCGCCATTGCCTTCTACAAAGAACTGGATCGTGCCTTGAATCCAGAGTTATTTAATATCGTCGAGCGTTCGACTGCGCCTTTGAATGCGGATCAACTGGCCGACAAAGTACAGCAGGCCTACCCACACGCCCTGATTACGCAATTGATGCTGGATCGCGCGCCGGGGCAAAGCGTGCAAGTGTTTCTCAGAACCACCACCGATCCTGTCAGCGGTACCGCATACCCACTGCAACACACCCACCTCTTCGTCGATCCCTTCGACGGCCGCCTACTCGGCGGTCGCGATCGCGGCGTATTTCATACCGACCGCGCGCACTTCATGCCCTTCATCTACAAGGTGCACTACACGCTGTACCTGCCCGGCAACTGGGGCACCTGGTTCATGGGCATTGTGGCGCTGATCTGGATGTTCGATTGTTTCGTGGGCTTCTACATCACCTTGCCTCCCACCAAGCACAGCAAGACAACGCCGTCAAAAACCTGGTGGCAACGCTGGCGTCCCGCCTGGCAGATAAAACGTAATGCCAGTCGCACCCGCTTGAATTTCGATCTGCATCGCGCCAGCGGACTGTGGTTATGGATTGTTCTGTTCACCCTGGCCATGAGTGGCGTGTATTTCAATCTGAAATTCGAACTGTTCCGACCCGTGCTGGGTGCGATGGCCGAGTTGACCCCTGACTTCCAGAGATCGTTACCCAACCTGCCGCAGGCCAATGCACCGGTGACGCTGACCTTCGAGCAAGCCCTGGCCAGAGGTCGCGCGGTACTGGCCCCAGAACTGCAATACATGGTGCCTTCCTATGTGGGCTACACCAGTGAAGCGCCCGGTTTATTGAAGGTGCGTTTCGCCGATCCCGGACGGGGCGACGACAACTGGCGCTTCCACTACGAGAACCTGTTTCTCGATGGCCAAACCGGCGAGCTGATAACGCGCGTGGGCTATAGCAACGGCACAGCCGCCGACAAGTTCGTCATGTGGCAGTACCCGCTGCATTCCGGACAGGTCTTCGGCTTCTGGGGGCGGGCATTCATGGGACTGGTCGGCCTGGCGACCACCCTGTTATCCATTACCGGCATCATCATCTGGTTGAAGAAACGCCGCGCCGAAGTCCTGCGCTCTGCAGGGATAACCAGTCCCAACACATTGGCATTTAATTCCGAAGCGAGGCTGATTCAATGAAAAATAGAAAATTACTGTGGTCGTGTTTAGCCGTAACCCTGGCGATAACCAGCGCGAACGCGCATGGCATCTGGTTCGCGCAACGTTCCGGCGAAATGGCGTTTATTTATGGCGAAGGCGCTGAAGACGATGCCACTGTTACGCATCTCGACAAGATTCGCGGTATCGCCGCTTACGATGCCTCCGGTACTGCAGTTGCCACACGCTTGATGCCCTCCGATCATCTTTTGTTGGTCGATCTGCAAGCCAAGCCCGCCGTATTGACCGGTGTCATGGACAACGGATTTTATAGCGAAGGCGCCAATGGCAAGTGGCTGCCCAAGGGCAAAAGCCAGGTACCTGGCGCGCGCCAGAGCGGTCACTACATGAAGTACAGCGTGCGCTTACTCACCGATACGCAGGCGCCGCTTGCAGCATTACCGGACCAGGTGCTGCAGATCACACCGGTGACCGCGGCACTGCCCACTCGTAAAGGCGACACGCTGAAACTACGCGCTCTGTATAAAGGGCAGCCCAGGGCCGGCGTGCAGGTATTGGCCGATTTCGTCAACGATCCCGAAGCCAAACCGGTGCTGACCGACAAGAACGGCTTGGTGACCTTGAAAATTCGCAACCAGGGACTGAATGTGATCTTCGCCAGCTATGAAGTGCCGGCGATCAACGAAGACGCGGATATTGTTCAACATGCCGCAACGCTGTCGTTCGTTACGCCTAGCGCCGCAGAGTGAAACTGTAGTCGCACACTTGATAAGGCCCGCAATGGGCCTTATCAATTAGCGACGAAGATGGCGACTTGGCAGGCCACTGCCGATGTCGAGCACAATCATCAGGTAGCTAGTGATTGGCAGCCATCAAATCCGCTGCACTCACCGGCTCCATCCAATCCACCACCTTGCCATCATGCACTTCGGCAATGGCGATGTGCGTCATGCCAGTGGCGTCACCGGCGCCATGCCAATGCTTTTCATTAGGCTCGATCCACACCACATCGCCGGGTTGAATCTCTTCAATCGGTCCGCCCCAGCGCTGCACACAACCACGCCCTGCCGTCACGATCAGTGTTTGTCCCAGCGGATGCGTATGCCAGGTGGTGCGCGCGCCCGGCTCGAAGGTCACTGTCGCGCCGCTGATGCGCGCCGGCTCGCTGCCCTGAAACGGGCTGTCGATGCGCACCTTGCCGGTAAAGTAGTCGGTCTGACCTTGAGCCGATGCATGAGTGCCATTGCGCTGGATGTTCATCCCTACCTCAGGTGGCTGGTTGCAACGAAGCCATGTCGATGACGAAGCGATACTTCACATCGCCCGCCACCGTGCGATCGTAAGCTTGGTTCACGTCGGTGATGCCGATGGTTTCAATATCGCAGGTGATGTTGTGCTGACCACAGAAATCGAGCATCTCCTGCGTTTCCGGCAGACCACCAATCAACGAGCCCGCCATCGAGCGGCGCTTGAAAATGAAGTGCAGACCATTCACCTGCTTAAGCGGCTCGACCGAACCCACGATCACCATTGCGCCATCTCGTTTTAACAGCAACATGTAGGGATCCACGTCGTGACCTACTGGAATGGTGTTGAGCAGAAAATCGAAACTGTTCTGTGCGGCTTGCATGGCCGCGGCATCCTTGGAAATCAGCACCTCATCCGCACCCAGCTTGCGTGCGTCGGCGCCCTTCTCCGGCGAGGTAGTAATCATCACCACCTGCGCGCCCATGGCATGCGCAAACTTCACACCCATGTGACCGAGGCCACCCAGGCCGATGATGCCGACCTTTTGACCGGGACCTACCTTCCACTGACGCAGCGGTGAATAAGTAGTGATGCCGGCACAGAGCAAGGGTGCTGCGGCGGCGGGATCAAGGTTCTCCGGCATGCGCAGCACAAAACGTTCATCGACAGTGATTTTGTTGGCGTAGCCACCGAAGGTCATCTTATGCGGTGTGCCACCGATCTTGTCTTCGCCGCCATAGGTTCCGGTGAAACCGTTCTCGCAGTACTGTTCCAGCCCTTCATTGCATGAGGCGCAGTGACGGCAGCTATCCACCAGGCAACCTACACCAACCAAGTCGCCCACCCGGTACTTGCTGACGCCATCGCCCACCGCTGCCACGCGACCAACAATTTCATGACCCGGCACGAAGGGATACTTCGTCCAACCCCATTCATTACGCGCCGAGTGGATATCGGAATGACAGATACCGCAGTACTGAATGTCGATCACTACATCGCTGGCGCGTGGGTCGCGACGCTCGAAGTTAAAAGGTGCCAATTGCGCGGCAGGCGATTGCGCAGCATAGCCAAGCACTTTGATCGTCATGGTCAGCACCCGGGTGTTGGGATGATTTTGGGATAGACATACTAGGCTGGCTTATTGTTTATAAAAACGGCACATTGCTTCACGTGCTATGAATTTTTGCTTCACAATGCAGGTGCCTCACAATGCAGCAAGACCAGCTAGCGGGGCTGATGGCTTTAAAAACCGTGGCGGAAACGCGCAACTTTTCTGCAGCCGCGAAAATCCTGGATGTCTCGCCCTCGGCGGTAAGCCAGACCATCAAGCAGCTGGAACAACGCCTCGGCGTGGCGCTGCTGACCCGCACTACACGCAGCACCAGTCTCACCGAAGCCGGTGAAAAATTTCTTGATGAAGTCGCACCGGCGTTGAATCAGATCAGCGCCGCCATCGGGCTTATCGGCAGCTACGCCAAGAAGCCCTCCGGACTGCTGCGGCTCAACCTACCACGGCATGTCTACCCCTTCTATCTAGAGCCGCTGCTGGCCAGCTTCATGCGCCAACATCCGGACATCACGGTCGAGTTATATTTTGAAGATCACCAAAGCGATGTAGTGGCGAACGGCTTCGACGCCGGCATTCGTCTCTCCGACATTCTCGCCAAGGATGTAGTGGCCATCAAATTGCTGGGGCCTATTCGGTTTGTGATAGCCGGCTCACCCAAGTACTTCAATCGCAAAGGCCGGCCCAAGTTGCCGCAGGATCTATTGACGCATGACTGCATCGTGCCGCGCCTGGGTGCCCGTTTGTACGATCGCTGGGAATTCCAATCGAAGGGCAAACCATTCCAGGTACAGGTGAAAAGTTCGGTCATCATGAATGACTCGATGCTGATGCTGGACGCCGCGGTGGCCGGCATGGGCCTGGTATACAGCAGCGAAGAAGCCATCCAGGAGCATGTACGCAAAGGTCGCCTTGAAGTCGTGCTGGAGTCATACGCAGACAGCAGCGCCGGCTTTTACCTGTACTACCCGAAAAGCTCACAGGTGTTACCCAAGTTGCGCGCCTTCATTGAGCACATCAAAACCAAAGCCAAGTAACACCATAGGTTAAAGCTTCCTTGCATCACCACACGATGCACCAATAGGAAACGTTGCGACTCTTTGCTGTGACAGGCTGCGGAATTTCTTGCATCTCGTTATATACGACACGATATTATGCTCGGCGCGCCAAGTCATGGACCGGCGGCAGATATCCAGAATATTCAATTCAAGGTGACCCTCATGCGTCTTAAGTTGGCGGTCGCAGCTGCGACTGCGTGTTTCACTCTGCCGGTTACCGCTCAACAGGTTACTGCGAGCACATCGGCTGAAGCCGGCGACACACTGGAAACCATTATCGTGACGGCGCGCCGCCGTGAAGAAGATTTGCAGAGCGTGCCTGCTGCGGTCTCGGTAGTGGATGGCGAACTTCTGGATCGTTCCAACACAGTGAATACCCAGCAACTCAGTCAGCTGGTGCCCTCGCTTTATTACAACTCGGCCAATCCGCGCAACACCGCTTATACGATTCGCGGTCTGGGCTCGAACACGCTGTCCATCAGCGCGGCCAATGACGGTATCGAACCGGGTGTCGGTTTTTATGTGGATCAGGTTTATCACGGTCGTCCGGCCACCGCCTCGTTCGATTTCACCGACATCGAGCGCGTCGAAGTGTTGCGTGGTCCGCAGGGAACGCTGTTCGGCAAGAACACCACGGCTGGCGCGATTCATGTCATCAGTCGCGCGCCTAGTTTTACACCTGAGGCCAATGCAGAAGTTTCCGCAGGCGAATACAACTTCCTGCAGGCGAAGGGCTCGGCCTCGGGTCCGCTGCTGGATGATGTGTTGGCCGGACGTCTTTCGGCGCAGTACACCAAGCGCGACGGCTTGCTGTACAACGTCAGAACCGGTAAGAAACTCAACGAACTCAACAACTATGCGGTGCGCGGACAATTACTGTTCGTGCCGAACGAAGACTTGAAACTGCGTCTGATCGCGGACGTTTCCGATCTTGATTCGGCGTGTTGTACTCAGGGCTACCTACGCTTTGGCCAGAGCCAGCGCAGCGCTTCTCGTCAATTTCCAGCATTGGCTGCGGGGCTTGGCTACGCACCACCCAGCACCAATATCTACGATCGCCTGACCGACATCGATGCCGATTTGCACATCAATACGCAGGATGGCGGTGTCTCGCTGAATGCCGATTGGAACCTGGGCGCTACAACGCTGACCTCGGTCACCGCCTGGCGTTACTGGGATTGGGATGTGGCCAACGATCGCGATTACACCGGCATTCCGATTCAGATGGTGCAACGCATTCCTTCGCGCCAGGATCAATACAGTCAGGAATTTCGCCTTGCTTCAAACTCCGACGGTCCATTGAACTACGTAGCCGGCCTTTACTACTTCTCGCAGGAGATTTCCGGCACACCCATCAGCATCTATGGTCCGGCCGCCGCGTACTGGTTGCTCAGCCCAGCGAATTTCACTGTGGCGATTCCCAGCAACTTGCTCGATGGTTACGGACAGACCGGCAGCTCGCGCTTCAAGATGAAGAGTTATGCCGCTTTCGGTGAAATTAACTACGACATCACGCGTCGTCTGACCGGCACACTGGGCCTGCGCTATACCTATGAAGACAAGCAAGGCAGCTATGCAACGCAGGTATTCGGAGGAGCAGATCTTTCGGGATATTCCACCGCCACTGCCACCGAGTTGAATCGCGCCAAGCTGTCGATCTTCCGCCCACAGTCTTATGCAGCAGCGGATGATGGCGGTAGTTTTTCCGGCCGCACCAACCTTGCCTATGCATTCACAGACGATCTGATGACCTATGTCAGTTTTGCGCGCGGCTACAAGTCCGGTGGTCTGAATATGTCCGGCCTGCCGTTGGACGCTCAGAACCAACCGACACTGGCCACAGCGATTATCAAGGACGAGAAGAACACCACTTATGAGCTGGGTTTCAAATCCAAGTTGTTCAATGACCGGGCGACGTTCAATCTCGCCGGCTACTGGACTACCGTACAGAACTACCAGGCCAATATTGTTTCCAGCTTGGAAACGGCAGCCATTCGTTCCTATCCGTCCAACATTCCCGAAGTCCGCGTGCGCGGTGTGGAAGCCGACTTCTCAGCGTTGTTGTTCAAGGGCTTCACGGTACGCGCCTCGGCCGCCTATGCCGATGGTGAGAACACGGACTACGCTGCAGGCCCCTGCCCGCTTGAAGTGCAGACAGCTGCCACAGTGGCATGCAATCTCACCGGCGCACGTTTGGCAGGTCTATCCAAATGGTCTGAGACACTGGGCTTCGACTATCAAATCCCAGTCGGTAAGGGCGAGGTCATCATCCATGCCGATTCGAATTCTCGCAGTGGCTACTACAGCGACACCTCGGTATCGCAGTACACCTGGATTGAGGGTTACAACGTCACTAACGCCAGTGTTGGCTATCGCTTCAATCGCAACTGGGAAGTCGATGTGTTCGCGCGCAATGTATTCGACACCAATTACATCACGGCGCTCACCATTCAGACCGGCAACTCCGGTCTGATACTGGGCCAGCCCGGCGATCCGCGATTGGTGGGCGCGACCTTGCGCGTTAAGTTCTAAGCAAGGTCGGTGCAATGAACTGCGCCTCTACGAAAGGCAGCACCCACGTAGAGGCGCGATGCGTTAGAAAAACGATAGAAAACCATCGGCGAAAAACACCACGCCCACCAATCCCACCGGAATAGCGGCCCACCAGATACGCCTGGCTTTCAACAAGCCGGCAATGGAATTCAGCAGAATCGCCACCTGTAAGAAAATCACAGCGATGCCGAAAGGCTTGCCATGCCGCTTGGCGTCATCGCGTTGTTGCTCCAGTGCCTTCGCCTTAGTTTCGATGTCGCTCTTTTCCTGATCGTAGCGCTTGGCATCGGCTGCATATTCGGCCACTGCCTTTTGATAGGCATCTGCAGCAGTGCTACCTGCAGGCAACGACAGAACCTGTAACTGCAACTGCTTTTCCTGCAACTCATATAGGTGCTGCTTGGTGCTCTTCGCTTGATAGAACGCCCATTGATCCGACGCCTGTGCCTGACTGATCACGCTCAAGGTGGAATAAGAACCACCCTTGAAAGTCGACAACGTGGCGCACACGGCCAGGATGACGGTGGCCAACGACATGTAGTTGAGCCACGGCGCCTTGGTTTCTTCTGCCACGAATTAATCTCTGCTGATGATTGTCAGCATCATATCAAGGCGCTTAACAAACAGAGCGGCGGGCAATCAACCTAAAGAATATTTCATCTGCCTCACACTACCACGCCAACAATAACCCACCGTTTACAAATGCATGCGAGAGGCGCTGCGCAAACAAGGCACTGCTATCAAGCCCACTTACGTTGGCTGAAGAAAAAATTGAAGAAGCCCGAAGCAACTCTTAAGCATTTACTCACTCAGCTCTTTAGCAAAGCACGCTTCTAACATCAGCCGACATCGGTATACATTCGTGATTTGCATGACCATAAAAAAGGTACATTAAAAATTAAGGCCAAATGCACTCACGGTCTTGTATGCTGAGCTTGCTCGCCAATGCCGCCTTTTACTGCATACTTTGATTAAAACCGGAAACAGGTTTCAAAGTAGATGTCATTCCAAACCAATTAGTCGAAAGGTTCTTTAATGCGCAATCTACATCGCTGGATCATGGTGATCTTCGCCATCACGCTCACTTACTTTGCTGCATCGGGCACGATTCTGGCGATTTACGATTACACCGATTCCGATCGAACCTGGTCTGTCGATGGCGGCGGCTGGGGGCCTACCGCAGAGCCCGGGCTGACTGATACGCAATTGCGTACCGTTGGCCAGAATATCGTCACTGCGCTCAACGGCCATCCCGGCGCACTGATGAGCCTCAGCCTGCGCCAAAAAGATAACGGACTGACCACAGAAGCGACCTTCGCCGCTACCGGTACAACACCTAGCGATCACGTCACTATAGACACCGACCGCGCCACCATCGTCACCAGCGATGTCATCGCGCCGAACGCGCCCCGCGTCTCCACGCTGCACGATCAGATTAAGAAATGGCACCGTGGCAACATCATCGGCGTCACCGGAATCTTTATCGGCTTCTTCACCGGCATAGCCTTGCTGCTGATGAGTATTTCCGGTCTGATTCTCTATGCACAAATGTGGTCAATGCGCCGCAACAGCGGTCGGCCGGCGCTCGTCTGGGGTGGCGGTGACACATGGCGACTGTTGCATCGTCAGATCTCCATTGTCGCTTGCGTCATTCTGGCTTACGTCGCTGTCACCGGCATGCTGCTGGATATCAATGAAATTCAAAGCCGCTTGGTCGGCTTTCCCGGCGGCATGCTGCGCGGTGGAGCGCCGATGTCATTCAACATCAATGAAATTACTCCGGCGCTGCTCACCAGCCATGCGGCGGCACAACGGCTTGCTCCTGAATCATCGGTAAGCGCCATCAGCATCGCCAATGTCGGCGGTCAGTTACGGGGTAGCGTGCTACTCGCCGGCTATACCGCCGGCACGATACGAGTCGATGCTCACACGGGTACTCATTTGTCAGGACCCGCCGGATCGCCGGGCCCCAAGTCGGGTCTGCCCGGCACCGCTACGCCCTATCACCAGCTGCTCAAGCGCCTGCATCGCGGCGATGTACTGGGCTTTAACGGTCGTGCCTTGGACATTGCCACCGGCATCGCATTTCTCTATCTCTGCATCTCCGGCATGGTCATGTACAGCAGACTATGGAAACGGCGGCGCGCGCTGGGTCGTCCGGCTTTGTTCTGGAGTTGAACTGGAAGATGGGGATCAAGAGGGGCGACTGCGGATAACAGACTATCCGCAGGACTAAACTAATTTGCTCGGCTCAACTGCATCGCCGCCTCTTACTTCGGATCGAAAAACTTCAAATCCTCAGGCACCAGATTCTGACGCATGGTGCAGATGTCTTCGGCAATGCGCACGCCGGTCAGCTTGCGGAAGTTGAGCACGGTTTCCCACGGAGCACTGAAAGTCTGTGAATCTTCGATTCTGATACGAATCTGTAGTTGATCGCCCTTGGCATTCAAGGTGAAAGTCTCATGCAGCTTCAATGCTTCGCTATGCGGCATGCCGGAACGATCCAGGAAGAAGCGATCGTTGAACCCGTCGCTGTCCACTTCCAGGCTCTTGCCGGAAATCTTGCCGACCGATGTACCCAGGTAAGTCGGATTGATGATGTCCATCGGTTTGTCCAGCTCAATGTGTCGCTGCAGGCGATTCCATTGAAAGCCGATCAACACTTTCTTCGAGGTCTGCAAGATATCGAAGGGCATGTTTTCGGTGTAAATGCGTGGCGATCCAGGCGGCGCGCAGCGAGTGATGGTGGGATCGAAGGATGTATCGCCCTTCGCCAGCATGGCCTTGCGTTGCTCGTACACCGTACGAGCAGCTGGCAACAGAGGCGGCGCCTTACCGTTACTGGTGAGCAGCGCCGCAGGCGGATTGATGGGCTGCCATACGCCGGAAAATTTCGGCGCCTCGTTATTAGCAGCCTGTGCGCCAGGCATCGACAATAGAGCTGACAACGGAATGAGCACTGTCATCAACGTGCTGGCAACAAATCTCATGTCTTCACCTTGACTCGATTAGCTTGAGCAGTAACAAACTCAATTGGTCTTGCTGACCGGCAACTCGAAGGGCGCGCCGTTCTTTTCCAGGATGGTGTAGAACTCGCCGCCCGGCGACTTATCGACGCGCGGAGAAATCAACAACTTCACCTTATCGCCGGTTGCCAACGTACCGGCACGCCAGCCGTTACGAGCCAAAATGCTCACCGAGCCGCCTTCAAGATGCCAATCATCCGCACCGCCCTCGCCGTTAGGCACTACCAAGGTGATCCACACATGCGGATTGGTGAAAGAAAATTTCTTCACGGTGCCGGTCAAGGTGACACGCGCATCGTTATCGATACCGACAGTGGCGTGATGCGCCTGCGTAATACCGATACCAAGCAAAGCGCCGGCCACAAGCACCACATACCGGAATGGTTTCGTTGCAAGTGCCTTCATTTGCCGTACTCCCCAGTCATGTACTCTTCACTTTCGTCTTCGCAGATGTATTCGAGAATGCGCGAACCAGGCGCCCAGGTCAGCGTGATATTGGTGTCTGCCGGCTTGGTGCGTCCGGAGGAATCGCTGTAACTGATGTCGGCAATCAAGGAAAGATTGTCCGCGCTCTTATGCAGACGTTCAGTGCGTACCAGCGTCGGCGACACGCCATAGCCGGTAAAGCCAGTTGTTTCAACGACCAGCGTATTGCCTTCCCAATGCGCAATCGAATCGCCATTGAGACTACGCACCAAGGGCCTGGTGTGCTGCTGATTGATATAGATGCGACGATTGCTGTGATGCGGATCGACCATGATGCGCAGCTCATCGGCGCTTTGTAGAAATTCGGTGTCGCCTTCCACGCTGTGCAATAACAACACACCCGGAATGCAGTAACGACTTGAAGGCCGCGCACCGCCTTCAGTCGCAGCGGGCGCGGCAGGTGCGGGCGTTGCTGCAGGCGCCGGGCCTGCGATCTGCCGTGCATTACGCGGACCACGCCAGATGCCAGTAAAGTCGCGTGGATCGGCAGGCGGCGGTGTGGTGTCGCTAATGGCCACTCTTGCCGAAGGACGACCCAGCTTGGCTTCATCCGCCGTGGCCGCACCGAGCTGCGCTTGAGCCTGCTCGTGCAGCAACGCAATTAATAGCATCGTGGCAAGAATTCCAATCACTCTTGGCCTACTCATGCCCGATATAGTCATGCCTGATCCACTCATGAATCCCCCGCCTCGATCTTGAGAATGGCTTAAGCCATTTCTCTCATGCTTATTTGAATTGCAGTTGTATACAGCAGAGCAAGAGATGAGATCAAGAATACATGGGTGAGTTTTATCTAACGCATAAATTGTACTGATGACGCAATTCGCAGGCTTTATTTCAGGCATTTAAACCTCTGCGACGACACGTAAGATCATTAATCTTATAAATGGCTGCAGAGGTTTAACTAATACACCATTCCCTGCTCCATCATGACTATGCAGCAGTGACCCGACCAACAACACGGCGCACCCAGGGCGCAATCAAGGTCACAGTTGGAAATGCTATCGGCCAGGTCGTTGCACAACTTTTAAGCCACTGCATTGCAAATCCGGAGTGAATGCCTTGAGCACCGACCAACACAAAGGCGGAAACAATCGCCACCATGATTGCCGACAGCAATGCACCGAACACAATGGGCCCATAACGGGATGGGATACGCATTTCGATCTCCTGTACGTCACATGAAAATTCGAATACTGATCGAACTCTTTAAATCAACCTTGCAATGAAGCCAGCCACATAAAGTCCAAAACCAAACAGCACATGCGTCGCCAAACTTTGCATACGCGCGGCCGTAGGATTGGTCGCGCGACTCGCGGCAACTCCCAGACCCATCGCCGGCTGCATAAGTAAAAAAGGCGCCGACACCGTACCAACGCCAACCATCAAAGCAGGCATCAGCCGTGGCGTTTGCAGCCATGTGTTGCCGAAGATGCCTAGCAATACGGCTGCGAATACGATACCGGTCAAGTAGTGAACCACCCAACCGACGATGCGCTCGCCCTCAATGGTTCGCGCCGCGACAATCGCACGATGGCGAAAGATGCCTCGCGCCATATACGCAACCCAGCGACCAACCAATGCGTAGTTCGGTAGCACGATGTTCAACCAGCGCTTACGCACCAGCATTCCCATATCGGTTATGGCCGTCGCAACTACCCCCATTACCACACACGCCCAGTAGTTCATCGCCGCCTCCGACAACTTGCCTTTGTTTAGCCTGAGAGGCAGAGTGCCACTTAAAGTCCACTTGAGGTCAAGAGGGTGCGTGATCTAGATATCGCCGCGGTAGCGCAGCAATCCGGCGTTCCGGCATCGACACTGCGCTTCTACGAAGAAAAGGGATTGATCGTTTCTGTAGGTCGGCGTGGACTGCGCCGTGTGTTCGATCCGAATGTGATCGAACGCCTGGCGCTCATTGCACTGGGGAGTGCCGCCGGCTTCTCACTGGAAGAGATGGCACAAATGTTCGCGCCCAATAAGCGACCGCAGATCAATCGGCAAATGCTATCGGCCAAGGCCGATGAATTGGACAGAAGTATCCGCAGGCTCACCGCCATGCGCGATGGCCTGCGTCATGCCGCCGCTTGTTCTGCGCCCAGTCACTTGGAATGCCCAACTTTCCGACGACTATTGGGCATTGCAGGCTCACGTGCAGCGCACAAACCAAACAAGAAGAAATCAGTAAAACGACGCGCGAACATCGGCTGATGTCATACCAGCCTCACCTCGACTAAGAAAATATTTCGCTCATCCAGCCACAACTCTCCTGTGCCAGTCGCAGGCGATTGTTTACTTGCACATGACCATCAGCACCTGACGCGGCATCCAACAAGACGAAGCGCTTCTGTTGCGATTGGATGTCGTGATGCCAAGCCATTGCCTGCATGGCGAACACGCCCGAATCGCCACCACCGAGTATCGAGAGGAATGGCACGGTAACCAAAGCAGGATCGGCAATCATGCCCGCGGTGCGCTCGACAAATTCCTGCGCCGTGCGCGCGCCCGCCTTCCATACGGAGGTTTGACGACTGCGCAGTGTTGCAGCGGTGGATTCGGTCTTCTCCTTCATCGCCGATTGCACCGATAGCGCAAACATTTGTGCCGGGTTGGGAAAGGGCGTGCTGGCGATCACGGTGGCGAAACAATCGAGATGGCCGGCGGCACGCGCCACAAAGTAACCACCCAGGCTCAAACCCATCAACGCCATGCGGCCAGGCCGCGCATCGAATTGGCTTTTCAATACTTCAACAACCGCCGCGACCGGCTGTTCGGCTTGCGCTTCCCAGTACAAGCCATCGCAGGCGGTATTGCCCTGCCCTGGCAAATCCACCAACGCGACTGAGTAACCACGATCAAACAGATTGCGTCCGACTGTCAGAAACAGATCTTCGAAACAGGTATCGGCGCCGCCAATCACCAATACCACCGGCGCGTCCTTGGCTGCGTTGCGCAGCAAGACACCGGGCAAGTATTTGTTGTTGTATGGAGCTGCAAAGAACGTAGACGGCATACCAAGTTCCTGCATGGCAGTGGCGAAGGCCAACTTATGCTTTGCGTACAACGCTTGAAACTGTGCGCCGCCGGGTGCGGCAAATTGCCAGGCCGAACGATAGCTGGCGAAAGCCTTCAAGCGCACTTCACCGGCTTCGCGGTGCCAGCCACGCTGTGCCCAGGCATCTGCCTGTGCATTCAAGGTATCTGCATAGTCACCGAATGACTTGATCCAGCTGTCGGCATCGCCGTCGGCTATTTGCGTAGCGATGTAGTACGCCTGGCCGATATCGAGACCGCCGCTGGGACCCCAGCTGAGTGCCGCCATGAAGAACAGATCCATGTCCGGATCATTGAAACGATATTTCTGTGCCAGGCGCTGTGCCGGCCTGTCGTTGCTCGACACCATCAAAGTGGCATCTGCCTTCACTGCTTGCAGAGAGCTTGCGTTCATCATGTGCACTCCTGTGGAACCGTTTGGTCTGTCTATGGTTTCGGCATTGCGCTTTGCGGCGAATCCGGGTGCAGTCATAATGTGAGCATTGCTCATATTTTAAAACTCGCGTTTTAAAGCAGCCCCCATGCCCCCAAAAACCAAAGAGAAGCAAGTACTTGCGTCGCGACAGCCGCGTCAGGCCAGAGCCTTGCACAAGGTTGAGCTCATATTGGAAGCCGCCATGCGGGTAATAGATCGCGACGGCATCCAGTCGCTGACCACCAATGCAGTGGCCGCCACTGCGGGCGTCAGCATCGGTACGCTTTATCAATATTTCCGCGACAAGCAAGCCATCCTGGATGCGGTATCGGCGCGTGAATTAGGCGGCATGTCGGAAAAAATCGTGTCCGCCGTTAGCAAGCCCGCCAACGACTTGCCTGGCGATCGTGTACGCGACATCGTGCGCGCTGTAATGAATGCCTATGGTGGACGCAAGCAAGTACATCGCCAACTACTTCAACACTCACTCACACGCGGTGCCGGCTCGCGCCTGCATCCCTTGTATGAGCAGCTCACGCAGATGTTTACCGCTGCCGGCGTAGTTGTGCCCGGAAAAGGCAAACGCGAAGTGACCGCAGCGCAGGCATTTGTGATGACTCATGCAGTAGCCGGCGTGATGCGCGGACTGATCGCCAACGCCAATCAAGCCATCGCTCGACAGGACATCGAAGCAGCACTAAGCGAACTATTGACGAACTTCTTGAAGAACGACTGATGGTTTATTTCGCTGGATTGCGCCACTTGCCCGGCAACGGCAGGAACGGATCGGCGACGCTGGGACCCCACGAGCCTGGCTCATACATATGTACTGGCTTGTCAGCATTCAACACACCATCGACCACACGCCATGCCGACTCGATGCTGTCGCCACGCGCGAATAAGGTGCCGTCGCCTTTTAATGCATCGCCGATCAACCGTTCGTATGCAGTCAACTCATCGTTCTGGGTATTGGCGGCAAACAGTTCTACTTCCTGACCTTGCATGGTCTCGCCAAAAACCTTGGCGCGCGCACCCAGTGCAATCGCCACGCGATCGGGTCCCAGACGGAAACGCAGATAATTGGGATGCTCATCACCGATGTAGTCGAAGATACGTTGCGGTGGTGGCTTTAATTCCACCACTACTTCGGTGGCAGTGACCGGCAAACACTTGCCGGCACGGATGTAGAAAGGCACGCCCTGCCAGCGCCAGGAATCGATGTACAACTCCACCGCCACATAGGTTTCCACCTGCGAATCCGCGGCAACGCCGGCTTCCTGGCGATAGCCTTCAAACTGGCCGCGAATCAGATCGTCGCTGGATAGCGGACGAATGGCGCGCATCACCTTGGCGCGCTCATCGCGCAGCGGTTCGGTGCCCTGGCCTACAGGCGGTTCCATCGCAATATTCGCCACCACCTGCAGCAGATGATTCTGTACTACATCGCGCAGTGTGCCGACTTCTTCGTAAAACTTGCCGCGCCCTTGCACGCCGAAACTTTCGGCCATGGTGATCTGCACACGCTCGATGTAGTTGCGATTCCAGACCGGTTCGAGAAATGAATTAGCGAAACGGAAATACAACAGGTTCTGCACCGACTCCTTGCCCAGGTAGTGATCAATGCGAAATACATTGGCTTCATCGAAACATTGCGCCAGCACAGTATTGAGTTTTAGCGCCGATTGCAGATCGCGACCGAAGGGCTTCTCTACTACCAGCCGCGCCCCCTTGGCGCAGTTGGAAGCGGTGAGACCTTGAATCACCGTGGGAAACAGACTGGGCGGAATGGCCAGGTAGTACAGCGGCCGCTGCGCACCATTAAGCACATTGCGTAGCTGGGTGAAGGTCTCCGGCTCGCGATAATCACCGCGCACATAACGCAGACGCTTGGCCAACGCGGCGAACTGAGTTTCATCGAAGCCCTCACCATGTTCCTTGATGCCGGAAGCCGCATGCTGTTGCAGCTGCTCATCGTTCCAATCGGAAGTGGCCACGCCGATCACCGGCATGTCCAGCAGACCGCGTTTCGATAACTCGTATACGGCTGGGAAAATCTTCTTGTGCGCCAGGTCGCCCGTGGCGCCGAACAAGACCAAGGCATCGGAGCGAGATTCAGTCATGATTTAAGAATTGATGATTGACAATGGACAATTGATAACGACGGACACGAACAGTTCCGTCGTTGTCCATTATCAATTATTCATTGTCACTTTTTCTCTATGTGTCCACCGAATTGTTGACGCATGGCCGACAACAACTTGTTGGCATATAGATCTTCATCGCGTGAACTGAAGCGACCGAACAACGCTGCCGCCAAGGTAGGCATGGGTACGCCCAGATCAATGGCTGCCTGCAAGGTCCAGCGGCCTTCGCCGGAATCGGTGACGCGGCCCGCATAGTTTTCAAGTTGCGGATCGTCCTGCAAGGCCTGCGCAGTCAGATCCAACAACCAGGAACGCACCACACTGCCATGTCGCCACAGTTCGGCAATGGCGCCGATGTCGAAGTTGAACTGATACAACTCGGGATTGGGTAGTGGCGCAGTCTCGGCATCGGCTGTTCGCGGCACCAAGCCAAGACCGGCGTGCGCGAGAATGTTGAAGCCCTCGGCATAAGCGGCCATCAAGCCATACTCGATGCCGTTGTGAATCATTTTGACGAAGTGCCCCGCACCCGGCGGACCACAGTGCAAGTAACCTTGCTGCCCAGAACTGTGAGTAGTGGGCGTAGCCTCCGCAGTCAGTGCTGTGAATATCGGCGTCAATCGATTCACTGCAGCCGCATTGCCGCCGATCATCAGGCAGTAACCCTTTTCCAAACCCCAGATACCGCCACTGGTGCCCACATCGACAAACTCGATCTGGCGCACTGTGAGTCGCTGTGCCTGCGCGATGGCTTCGCGATAATCGGAATTGCCGCCGTCGACAATCACATCGCCCGGCTCCAATAGACCTTCGAGCTCCGCCACTGTGGCCGTTACCACTGCGGCAGGCAGCATCAGCCACACCACACGCGGCGCCGATAACTTGGCCACCATCTCAGCCAGCGAGTGCGCCGCCAACGCGCCTTCACCGGCCATCGCATCGACGGCTGCAGCATGCATGTCATACACCACGCATTGCTGGCCGCGGCCGAGCAAGCGCCGAACCATGTTGGCGCCCATGCGCCCCAGACCCACCATGCCGATTTGCATACTGCCTCTTGATTCAGGTTGTTTCGCGCCATCCGACGGTTTGTGCCGTCACACTTGTGGCATCGGCCACACCGACATCCTAGACAGATGTGACCACCCTCGGTAGCTTAGCGGGATAGCTGCCGGCGTTTGGCGAACCAGTGGTGTTGATACATGTCTACACTCCCTCCGCCCACCCGGCCTTAATTCAACAAGCATTCAGCAGTATTACTCATGGCAAGCGCACCTCATTACCGTACTCTCCCGTTCCTTCTGTCCGGTCTGCTCATCATGCTGAGTGCCTGCAGCTCCACCCCCAAGCCCGCCGAGTGCGATGAAAACCAAGGCATTTATTTGAATGCCCAGGAACAGGCGCCGCTGACCGTGCCCGCCGGTGTGGCCGCGCCCGACAAGGGTAATGTGCTGGCCATTCCAGCCGGCAATGGCAAGAGCATCGACAAGAAGGTGTGTCTGCAGCAATCGCCTTCCTACTTCGGCACGGCCGGTCGCATCGCCGCCTCGCCTGAGGAAATGGTCGCTGACTGGGCGCAGGCCTGGGCCGATCGCAACAGCACTGCGGTGTTGGCGATGTACTCCCCCACCAAATTCACCACCGATGCGCCGGCCGGCGCGGCCGCCTGGCTGGAACAACGCGGTACCGAAGTGGCCAACGGCCCCATGCCTAACGGCCGTGTCACCAATCTGAAGATCACCCAGAAAGGCGACGATGAGCGCGTGGCCAGCTTCACACAGACCTTCAGTACCAGCAGCGTACGCAAAGAGCTGCAGCTGGTCCGCGACGCCGGCCTGTGGAAAATCTCCGGTGAGCGCGTCATCAGCGCTGAACCCGCCACAACGACCGCCAAGTAACGGGCCACCTCCAACACGGAATCGGAATTCAACATGAGTGACCTGCCGGTCAATGCCATTGCGCCTTCGCTGCGTCTCTATCGCGGCCATGTTCGTGAAGCGATTGTCGATCGTCTGCAGCGTCGTCTGGGCCGCGATCCGGCCAGCGCTACTCGCCACGACATCTACGACGCATTGGTCCTGGCCATGCGCGAAGAACTCACCGACGAATGGCTGGCCACCTGGCGACGCGCCAATGCGTCCCATGTCAAACGCGTCTGCTATCTGTCGATGGAGTTCTTGCTCGGCCGCAGCTTGATCAATGCGCTGTCGGCACTGCCGCCTGCGGTCATCACCGAAGTGCGCGAAGCACTGCGCGAGATGGGCCACGACCTGGATGCCATCGCCAGCGAAGAAGAAGATCCGGGCCTGGGCAATGGTGGCCTGGGGCGTCTTGCGGCCTGCTTCCTCGATTCACTTGCGACGCTGGGTTATGCCGCCACCGGCTACGGCATTCGTTACGACTACGGCATTTTCGAACAACGCATCGGTCCCGATGGTTCGCAGCATGAGCTGGCCAGCTCCTGGCTGCAGTATCAAAACTTCTGGGAAAGCGGTCGCGGCGGCGTACGTTATCGCGTGCGCTTCGGCGGTCGCTGCCAATCGGATCGCGATGCGCAAGGTCGCGTACACCATCACTGGGTAGAGACTCAGGATGTCTGGGCGGTGGCCTACGACATGCTGATCCCCGGCAACAACACGCCCACCGTCAATCATCTGCGTCTGTGGTCCGGCCGTGCGGTTATTCCCTTCAAGGTGGAACACTTCAACCACGGCAACTACGCCGCGGCGGTAGCCGAGCAGATCGAAGCCAAGAATCTATCGCGCGTACTGTACCCGGACGACACCACCCCGCAGGGCAAGGAACTACGCTTCAAGCAGCAGTACTTCTTCGTCAGCGCCTCGATTCAAGATTTATTGCAGCAACACTTGGCCAATGGTCGTGCCCTGGCTGACCTCTCCAATGCGGTGGCCATTCAATTGAATGACACGCATCCGGCGCTGAGCATTCTGGAATTGATGCACCTGCTGGTGGATCAACATGGTCTGGAATGGAACGATGCCTGGGAAATCACCCAACGCACCTGCGCCTACACCAATCACACGTTGTTGCCTGAAGCATTGGAAACCTGGTCGGTCTCCTTGTTCGAACGTCTGCTGCCGCGGCACTTGCAGATCATTTACCAGATCAATCGCGACTTCCTGGAAAAGGTAAGCCAGCGTCATCCGCAGGATATGGATCGCCGCCGTCGGATGTCGTTGATCGAAGAGAACGGCGACAAGCGTGTGCGCATGGCCTATCTGTCGGTGGTGGGCAGTCACAAGGTCAATGGCGTGGCCAAGCTACACTCGCAGTTGATGTGCGAAACCATCTTCCGCGACTTCGCAGAGCTGTGGCCGGATCGCTTCACCAATGTCACCAACGGCATCACCGTGCGGCGCTGGTTGAAGCAGGCCAATACCGGACTGTCGGCTTTGATCACCGAACACCTGGGCAGCGCCTGGGAAAACGATCTGGAAGAACTGGAACGCTTGAAGTGGGCCGTTGACGACGTCGGCTTCCGCCAGCGCTTCCGCGACATCAAGCTGGCCAACAAGCAGCGCCTGGCCAGGACCATCAACAATCTGATCGGTGTTGAAGTCGATGTGAACTCCATGTTCGACGTGCAGGTGAAGCGCATTCACGAATACAAGCGTCAGCTGCTGACCCTGTTGCATGTGATCACGCGCTATCAACGCATTCTGGCGAATCCCGATAAGCCCGTAGTGCCGCGCACCGTCATCATCGCCGGCAAGGCCGCACCCGGCTATGTGATGGCCAAGGCCATCATCAAGTTGATCAACAACGTCGCCCGCACCATCAACAACGACAAGCGCATCGGCAACAAGCTGAAGCTGTGCTTCCTGCCCGACTACGATGTGTCGCTGGCGCAGGAAATCATGCCGGCTGCGGATCTGTCCGAACAGATTTCCACCGCCGGTATGGAAGCTTCGGGCACCGGCAACATGAAACTATCGCTCAATGGCGCGTTAACCATCGGCACGCTGGACGGTGCCAACATTGAAATCAAAGACGCAGTGGGCGAAGAAAACATTTTCATCTTCGGCATGACCGCGGCCGAAGCCGTGGCGCTGCGTCAGCGCGGCTACTCGCCCATGGCCGTGCTGCAAGCCAATCCCGAATTGAAGCGCACGCTGGAACTACTCGAGTCCGGTGAATTCACTCCGGATAGCCTGGCCGATGCCAAGTCGGTGGTGGATCGTCTGCTCAGCGACGGCGAACACTTCCTGGTGTTGGCCGACTTCGAATCCTATCTCGCAGCACAGGCCAAGGTGGATGCGCTGTATGTGGATCAGGATGCCTGGAGTCGCATGGCGCTGCTCAACACCCTGAGCATGGGCATGTTCTCCAGCGACCGCAGCATCCACGACTACGCGGATCGCATCTGGAATATCAAGCCGGTGTTGTAACAGTAGGTCGGGTATTTAACATCGTCGTCCCCGCGAAGGCGGGGATCCAGTGAAACAAACATTCGTTTTAAACTGGATGCTCGCCTTCGCGAGCATGACGCTAACGTCTACGGCGATACGCTTACTTTAGCGATCACTTCTCCGCCAGTCCTTTCAAACTCGCCAGCCCTTCTTCAAACTGGCCACCCACCATCTTATCCATGCTGAAGAACACACTCATCACCTTGGTGATGAAGGCGCTGGCGCCATCCATTGCCCAGGTCACCGTCGTGCTATCGCCCTCGGATTGCAGCGTGAACACCACGTCGTTGTGACCTTCGAAGGGCTTGAACATATCCAGCTTGATGGCCACGCGACTGACCGGTGTGCTGTCCGCAATGGTCACCTTGCCCGAACCTACTTGGCTGTTGCCATCCCACTCGTACATCGCGCCAGTGCCGCTGGCCGCGCCGCTGTAACGAGTCTTCATGTTGGGGTCCAGCTTGGCATAGGGCGACCAGGCTTCCCATTGATGCAGATCGTTGATCAGCGCAAAGATCTTGTCCGGCGTCGCCTTGATGCGTGTGCTGCGTTCGACATGAAAGCTATCGGGCCGCGTGCTGGCGTAAATCAGCAATAGCGCAATAGCGACGACAATGACGATGCCAATTATTTTCAACATACCTGCTCCGCTAACTTCTCAATTCAACTACTTCGATCGACCATCGTAATGCTGCACCGGCACGGCATTGATATCGACGCCCTCCAAGCAGCGAATATTGACCGCCGCCATGGGATTGCCCTTCGGATCGCTAGCCTCACCGAATGGATGAATGCCGCAGGTGGAACAGAAGCGATGCTTGATGACGTGCTTGTTGAAAGTGTACGTCGACAGCACCGCCTCATCGGTCAGCAAGCGCAGCTTATCGCGCGGCACGAACCACATCAGGATGCCTTTGCGCTGACACATGGAGCAATTGCAGGCCATCGCGCCGGTCAATTCGCCCTCAACTTCGAATGCGGTTTTGCCGCAGTGGCAGCTGCCTTGATAGATCATTGTCGTTCTCACTCTTGTAACCAGATAACTTTCTCAATTCCATTCGTCATTCCTGAGCAGGCGGGAGCCGAAGCGAACATCGGCTCACCGATGCCTCCAAACTCCCTCCCCCGTTCCACGGGGGAGGGTTGGGGTGGGGGCACGCTCAGAGGCACTCTCAATTGCTTCAGCAGCGCCCCCATCCTGTCCTTCCCCCGTCGAACGGGGGAAGGGACGCATCTTTGAAGAATGACGTATTACGCAACATGCCACGCAAGCATGACGAACTAAACATTCAAGACACTCCGGCTCACGCCTGCTGCAACGCCTTGATATCGAGTTTGATCATTTTCATCATCACTCGCATGACGCGTTGCGCACGCTCGGCATCCGCGCCACTGACCAACTCACTCAACAGCGTTGGCACCACCTGCCAGGTCACGCCGTACTTGTCGGTCAGCCAACCACACTGTTGAATCTGACCGCCGTTGCCTAACTTATCCCAGTAGTAATTGATTTCTTCCTGAGTGTTGCAATTGATCACAAAGGAAATACCCGGCGTGATCTGCAAGTGCGGACCGCCATTGATGGCCACAAACTCCTGGCCATTCAATTCGAAACTGGCCGTCATCACCGTGCCCTTCGGCCCCGGACCCGCATCGCCGTAACGCGCCAGCTTCAAAGGCTTCGAGTCCTTGAATACGGACAGATAGAAATTCATAGCCTGTTCGGCTTGATTATCGAACCAGAGAAACGGTGTGATCTTTTGCATGTTTGTTTCCTTTAGTCGTGTGCGGCGAGTTTTCTTAAAAAGATCCAAAAGAAATTGATGTGCCATCTTCATATGCCCCCACCCTAACCCCCCCCGTAAACGGGGAGGGGCCGATCATTCGATTACTTACCAGTTGAATACTTACCGGTTGAATACTTACCCGGGCAGACCTCTGATCCCCTCCCCTGTTCCACGGGGGAGGGTTAGGGTGGGGGCGACAAAATGGCACCATCCATCGCTAGCTATCTTGTCCAGCAACAAAACTTATCCTCATCCCACAATCGGCTTGCCCGCCAACAACAACTCCAACTGATCGGTAGCCTTGCCCCAGCCATCGTGAAAACCCATTTGTTCGTGCTGCTTCATGTCCGCCTCGGTCCAGTGATAAACCTTGGCGGTGTAACGTGTCTTACCGCCTTCATTCTCGAAGGTGAGCACGCCGGTCATGAAAGGCTTCTCGGCAGGAATCCAGGCACTGACATAGGCATCGGTGAATACCAGCTTCTTGCCGGGAATCACTTCCAGATACACACCGCGATTGGGAAACTCTTCGCCGTTCGGGCCTTTCATCAACACGTATGAAGAACCACCGGCACGTACATCGTTTTCCACATGAGTGACTCGCCAAGGCCGCGGACAGAACCACTCCTTCATCATTTCGGGATTGATCCAGGCTTTGTATACCTGTTCGGGTGGTGCGTTGATGAGGCGGGTGATAGTTAGTTCGTATTGGGTAATGGCGTTCATGGTCGTGTCTCTTTGCGTTAAGTGATTGCTGATCGAGATGCCCCCACCCTAACCCTCCCCCGCAAGCGAGGGAGGGGACCGGAAGTTCGCTTCCCACTTGCGATGGCTTAGTTCCTCCTCCGCTTGCGGGGGAGGGTTAGGGTGGGGGCAACCGAACTACATCGAATGCAAGCCAATCATGTTGCCCTCGGTGTCGCGCGCCAACACGATGAATCCGTATTCACCGATGGACATCTTGGGCCGCTCGATCTTCCCGCCGTGCTGCGTGACGCGTTCCGCTTCCACTGCGCAGTCCTTACAACCGAAGTACACCAGCGTACCCATGCCACCGGAGGGTACGCCCTCCATCTTCACCAGCGCACCGGCCGCACCGTAGCTGTTGGGATCGCCCTCGAACTGCAACATCTCCAAACCAGGCATCGGCGCTTCGATACGCTTCAACTCCCGCTGAAACACCGCCTCATAAAACTTGCGGGCACGCGGCATGTCCTGCACATAGATTTCAAAGTAGACGCTGGCATTGGCTTTCATGGTTGTCCCCAGAAGATCTCATCACGCTCAAACTAAATGCTTTCTCTGCCGCAGGCGGAGAGGAAATGAACAATCATTTGCCGGACTACATTGGCGACTCCATCCACATCGCGCCCCAGATATGACCGTCCGGATCGGTGAAGTCGCGGCCGTACATGGTCCCGTGCTCTTCGACGGGATTGATGTCGGCGGTACCGCCGTTTTCAGCAGCCGCTTTGTTCATTGCATCGACATGCTCGCGTGAATCGCAGGAAATATTGAGCCCAACTTCACTGGAAGTGCTCGGTGGAATCGGCCGGGTGGTGAAGGTGCGCCACTTTGCGTGGGTTAGCAGCATCACGCTGATTGCCTCGCTCCACACCATGAGCGCCGCGCTATCGTCGCTAAACTGCGCGTTGTTCACGAAACCCAGGGCCGTATAAAAAGTTTTCGATTTCTGCAGATCGGTGACGGGCAGGCTGATGGTAATCGTGCGAGGCATGACGGATCTCCATTGCTTGTAATTGCTTGTAGTGGGTAGATAACCAAGGAACGAACCGCGAGTCGTCATTCCGACAAGCGACACAAAATATTTCCAGGCGCCCGCTATTCGCTATTAGTGGGCCAATGAATCCAGATGCATACGGATATGCGCTGCCTCTGCCGGCGTATGCGCCAGGGCAATGGCCCGATCGAAAGCCTGCCGCGCCTGATCTTTCTCGCCCAATTGCAGATGCAAGGCACCCTTGACGCCAAAGTAGTGAAAATAGCCGGCCAGCTTGTCCGCCAACGGCTCGATCAACTGTAGGGCCGCGGCAGGACCCATGCCCTCGCCCTGCGCCTTGGACATGGCCACGGCGCGATTCAGCGTAATCACCGGCGAAGGTTGCTGACGCTCAAGCACGGCATACAACACATTGATTTCCTGCCAGTCGGTCTCTGCAGCGGTGGCGGCACGATCATGCAAGGCAGCGATGGCTGCCTGCACTTGATAAGGTCCGGGGCGACGATGACGCAAGGCCTTGTCCACCATGGCCAGACCTTCACCGATCATTTCTTGATTCCACAAGCTGCGATTTTGCTGCTCCAGCAACACGATATGGCCTTCGGCATCGACACGCGCCGGAGTGCGCGCATGCTGCAACAACATCAGGGCCAGCAAGCCCATGATCTCCGGCTCGCCGGCAAACAAGCGCAACAACAAACGAGTCAGGCGAATCGCTTCATCGCACAGCGATGTACGCACCTGCTGCTCACCGCCAGTGGCGGAATAACCTTCATTAAATAATAGATACAACATGGCCGCCACTGCACCCAGGCGCTCGCTGCGCTCCACCGCTCCCGGCGTTTCGAAGGGCAGGCCCGCCTGCATCACTGCACGTTTGGCGCGGGTGATGCGTTGCTCCATCGCAGAGTCGCCTACCAAAAAAGCGCGAGCAATTTCCGCCACGGTGAGACCGGACACCAGACGTAATGCCAGGGCAATCTGCTGTGTCGCCGGGAGCTCAGGATGACAGCAGATAAACAGCAGACGCAGGATGTCATCGCGATACTGCGAATTGTCCAGACGTTCGGCCAGTTCGCTCTCTGCATCGTCGAGATCGGAAATCAACTCATCGTCGGGCAGCGCCTGATTGCGACGATTGTGGCGTGACTGATCCACCGCAAAGTTGCGTCCCACCATGATCAACCACGCGGCCGCATCGCGCGGTGGACCGTTCAACGGCCACTTTTGAATGGCACGCAGACTGGCCTCCTGAAACGCTTCTTCCGCCGTATCCAGATTGCGGAAATAGCGCAGCAACGCGGCCAGCACTTGTGGACGTGCTGCAGTAAGCGCCGTGTCGATCCAGGCTAAGTCGTGCATGTCATTGACTCAGTGACTCAAGCGGGCTGATCTTCAAAGAAATGCACGGGTCGCACTTCCAATGCACCCTGCAGGCCCGCCTTCATACGCGGACCGGCGAGAATCTTCGCGGCCTCGATGGCGTCCTCCAGCGATTCGGCTTCCAGCACGTAGAAGCCCAGCAATTGCTCCTTGGTTTCAGCGAAGGGACCATCCAGCACCGTGATGTCCTTACCCTCACGCACCGTGGTCGCCGCCGTGGTGGGCATCAGACGCGCCGTGGGACCGAATTTCACCTTCTTGCCAGCCTGGCGTTTGGCTTCCGCCAACTCGCCCATCATCGCCGCATCCGCCTCCGGCGACATGGCGCACACCGCCCCCTCGGCCTGGTAACAGAAAATCGCATAACGCATAAATAATGGCTCCTCTTTGCTTGAAGACGAATGAGGGTGGGGGAATCCGACAGGGATGGCAAATTTATGTGGCCGTCGGGACATAATTTTACTAGCCATCAGATGACCACACCCAGTCGTAGAGCGTTTGCCTTTCCAGATATTTTCGACTAGAACATGGGTGCGTAAATAATAAGGAAATGGGTATATGGATAATTTCACTCCGCCGCTTTCATCAGGCATTGGAAGGGAAACATGAGCACGCGGCAAACTACAATTTGCCAAGGCAGCTGCCACTGCGGAGCCATCCGCTTCAGGATCGAAACTGATTTTCCTGAACTAACAACGTGTGACTGTTCGATTTGTTCGAGGAAGAACGCATTGATGGTCAAAGTTCACGAGAGCAAATTTGAACTACTGCAGGGTGCGCAATACTTAACCGAGTACCAGTTTCATACTCATGTAGCCAAGCACTACTTCTGCAAGGTGTGCGGCATATATCCTTTTCATCGCAAGCGCGTTACGCCGGACTTCTTTGGAATAAATGTTTTCTGTCTGGATAACTTCGATCCATTGGGAATACCCGTGCGCAAGACCTTTGGGAAAGAAATGGCATGAGCTCTCATGCACCGATATTTCAGATTGACGCATTTGCCACACAGCTATTTGCAGGCAACCCTGCAGCAGTGATCGTGATGCAACGCTTTCCAGATGCGAAAGTAATGCAAAACATCGCAGCCGAGAACAACTTGGCGGAAACGGCATTTCTCGTACCAGAGGGCAACGACTACCAGCTACGCTGGTTAACCCCCATAACCGAAGTACCTCTTTGCGGTCATGCGACGCTGGCAAGCGCAGCTGTTGTGATGGAACGGCTAGAACCTGCGCGTACCCGCGTTGTGTTTCATTCTGCCAGCGGGCCTTTGACTGTCGATAAAACCGGCTCCGGTTATCGAATGAATTTTCCAGCGCGAATGTCGGAGGCAGTAACTCCGCCCGCAGATCTCGCCAAGGTGCTTGGCGCCACGCCGATTGAAGTATTCGTCGACGCGTTCAACTACATGGCCATACTTGAAAGCGCACTGGTAGTGCGTAAATTAACACCGGATATTACTGGCATTAGTCACTTAGACCGTAGCGGTGTAATCGTGACTGCAGCCGGCGACGAAGATTATGACTTCGTGAGCCGCTACTTTGCGCCGGCCAAAGGCATTCCCGAAGATCCGGTAACGGGAGGAGCACACTGCATGCTCATTCCTTATTGGGCAAAACGTCTTAACAAGCTAGAACTCCGCGCCTTCCAGGCTTCGCTTCGCGGCGGAGAATTGTTGTGCAAGCTTTCCGGTGAGCGCGTCGAAATGCAAGGTAACTGCGTTTTTTATATGGAAGGTATAGTGAATTATTAAAGGTCATACAGCTTTTACACATTAAGAATATTAGCTCGTAGGCTGAGATGAAATCCCAGCTTCCTAAAATGGAAACATTGCCACATGGCTGAGCTACTGCCACCGTCGCCATTGCTCTCAACATTCTTCATGGCAAGTTTCATTCTCGCCGTCACGCCCGGCCCCGGTGTGCTCTACATCATTACTCGCAGCCTTATTCAAGGCCGACGTCATGGCTTGGTTTCGGTGGCTGGTGTCGCGCTCGGCAATCTTGGCAACGCATTCGCTACCTCACTGGGCTTAGCCGCCCTATTCGCTTTATCGTCGACCGTCTTTACCTTGGTCAAGTACGCAGGCGCGCTTTACCTGGTTTACCTGGGCGTGCAAACGCTTCGCTCACCGGTTGTGAACAACCCGGTACCCGCTGTAACACCTTTGATTCGGGTGTTCCGCGATGGCTTCGTTGTTGCTTTGCTCAATCCCAAGACCACCCTATTCTTTGCCGCGTTCCTGCCGCAATTCTTGAGCAGCAACACTTCGATGCAGCAGAGCATGTTGCTTGGGTCGCTGTTCGTAGCCATAGCCGCGATCACGGATAGCGCCTATGCACTGCTCGCCGGAACTGTGGCACCTGTCCTACGTAGCAACGGCGCATTTCGCCTTGGCAAATGTCTTGGTGGTAGCGTATTCATTGGTCTGGGAATCTTCACTGCGCTTTTCGGAACACGCAGCACCCAGTAAGCATATGGATGACTTCGACCTTGCCCGCTATGTCGATGCCCAAACTCCTTGTTACGAACAGGTTGTGCGCGAGCTGCGCAGCGGCCGAAAACGATCGCATTGGATGTGGTTCATCTTCCCGCAATTCGATGGCCTGGCGCTTAGTTCGACTTCGCGTTTGTATGCCATCAAGAGTCTCGACGAAGCCCGCGCCTATCTGGCGCATCCGGTACTGGGACCGCGGCTGCTGGAATGTACGCGGGCAGTGCTTGATGTAAGGAGATCGAGTGCGCACGACATCTTCGGCAGTCCCGATGACATCAAATTTCGATCCTGCATGACGCTGTTTGAGCTGGTGTCTGGCGATAACTCGTTATTCGCTGTCGCGCTGGAGCGTTGCTTCGGCGGCAGGCGCGATGCCAGAACACTGGAGTTGGTGGGGAACTCTGATTAAAGTTGCCGAACCTGCTTCGGCATCAATGCTCAAATGAAGAACCCTTCGGTCCTGGGTCATCCCTGTGGGACAAGTTCAGGGCGAGAGCTTCGAAGCATCGCTTCAGAGGTCATCATGCATCCATCGCGTTTGTCCGTCCTGTCCGCAGCCCTGCTTCTGACCTGCACTGCTCATGCCGACGAAGGCATGTGGACCTTCGATGCCTTCCCCACTGCCAAGGTGCAAGCGGCTTATGGTTCGGCGCCCGATCAAGCCTGGCTGGATCGAGTACGCAACTCGGCGGTGCGGCTCACCGGCGGCTGTTCCGCTTCGGTGGTGTCGTCGAATGGCCTGGTGCTGACCAATCATCACTGCGTGGTGGATTGTGCGCAGGCGCTGTCTACCGAGGTCAATGATCTGGTGAAGAATGGCTTTGTGGCGGCGGAACGCTCGCAGGAGCGTAAGTGCCCCGGACAGCAGGCTGAAATCGTCACCGCGATTACCGATGTGACAGCCAAGGTCAAAGCCGCCATCGGCAATCAGAGTGGCGCGGCACTGGTGAAGGCTCGCGACGCCGCCATCGCTGGGCTCGAATCGCAAACCTGCACCAATCAAAACTTGGAACGCTGCCAGGTGGTGACGCTATTCGGTGGCGGTGAATACAAGTTGTATCGCTATCGCAAGTACGCGGACGTGCGCCTGGCATTCGCACCGGAATTTCAGGCGGCCTTCTTCGGCGGCGATCCCGACAACTTCAACTTTCCCCGTTATGCACTGGATGGCGCGTTTCTGCGGCTGTATGAAAACGACAAGCCGGCAACGACGCCGGTGCACCTGACCTGGAGCGGACGCGCGCCCAAGGTGGGCGAAGTCACTTACGTCGTCGGCAATCCGGGCTCTACGCAGCGCCTGTATACCCAGGCACAGTTGGGCTTCTTACGCGACGTGGCGTTACCCGCAACGGAACTACTGTTGTCGGAATGGCGCGGTCGAATGATTGCAGCGATGGACGACGATGCGGAGAAAACGCGTACCGGCTCAGAACAATTATTCAGCATCGAGAACAGCTACAAAGCCTATTACGGACGCTGGCAATCGCTACTGGATAAAGACTTCGCGAACAAACTGGCCGGTAACGAGCAAGCGCTACGCAGCAGCGTGGCGAACAATGCCGCATTGAAGAATACGATTAGCGATCCGTGGGCGGAGATTGAAAATGCCGTGCAGGCGTATCGCAGTTTCTACCAGTCATACACTTGGTTGGAAGGCCGCGCCGGCAGCGGCTCGGAGTTGTTTCAATATGCACGCAACCTGGTGCGCGCCGCGCAGGAACGCGCCAAGCCGGATGCTGAACGTCTACCCGAATACACCGAATCGCGTCTGGCCCTGCTGAAGAAAGAACTGATCGATGCGCGTCCGATATATCCCTGGCTGGAACAATTGGGCCTGACGATCTGGCTATCCAAGAGCCGCGAATTCCTGACAGTGGATGCGCCACAGGTGCAACGCCTGCTTGGCAAGGAATCTCCAGAGGCATTGGCCAAACGCCTGGTCAGTGGTACGCGCTTAGCGGATGCATCAGTGCGTGCTGCGTTATACGACGGCGGTCTGGCGGCGGTGCAGGCATCGACCGATCCCTTGATTCAATTCGTACTGAAGACCGACGCCGATGCACGCGCCGTTAAAGATCGCTATCGCGCCGAGTACGATGGTCCAGTCACTGCGGCACAGTCACGTCTGGCACAGGCGCGCTTCGCCACTTACGGCAACACGCTGTATCCGGATGCCACCTTCACGCTGCGCATCAGCTATGGCGCAGTGCAGGGCTGGACTTATCAGGGAACAACGATAGCACCCACCACCGTGATGGGTGGTTACTTCCAACGCGCCACCGGCGCCACGCCCTTCGATCTACCGGCCAAGCTGGCTGCTGCGGAATCGAAGCTTGATAAGACGCGCGTGCTGGATTTCGTCACTACCAATGACATCATCGGTGGTAACTCCGGTTCACCGGTAGTTGCTGCGGATGGTTCGGTGATCGGTGCAGCCTTCGACGGCAATATTCATTCGTTGGGCGGCGCCTTTGGTTTCGATGCCACATTGAATCGAACGATTGTTGTCTCTACGGGAGCGATTGAAGAGGCACTCACTAATATCTATCCAGCGCCGGCGTTGTTGAAAGAGTTGCGCAGCAAGTAAGTTGAATACCATTGTATAGAGTTGTCATCCCCGCATGGGCGGGGATTCAGTAAAACCAATATCGCAAAGCGGTTTATCCAGAACTGGATGCCCGCCTACGCGGGCATGACGTCAATCAAACTTTTCCAGCGTTGGAGCGCATATGAAATCCGTCATCCTTAAAATCGGACTCTTCGCAGCGGGCTGTGTGACCGGAGTATTGAGCACGCAAATGCTTCATGCACAGAGCGGCATACAGCGAAATCTATTGCAACGTATAGATGTGCCGCAGAACGCTGCATATGAAGCACTGATGGCCACGGCGGAAATTCCGGCAGGCAGTACTGCAGGACGACATACTCATCCTGGTACGGAGATGAGTTACGTGTTGAGCGGTGAAGTGAGCTTGGAAGTCTCCGGTCAGACGCCACGCACTTTAAAAGCCGGCGACAGTTTCATTGTGCCGACCGGCAGCGCTCATGATGCGCGCGTTATCGGCACCAGTGCGGCCAAGGTGCTGGCGGTGTATGTGGTGGAGAAAGGCAAGCCATTATCCACCGCCGCACCTTAGATCTCAGCACACCCGCTGCGCCAGGCTTTCGAGGATTCCGTTCCAGCCTTGCTGAGTTCGCTGTTTGTACTCGGCGAACTTGCCGGCCATTTCATGCGTCAGTGTCAGCTCGCAACCCATTGCCAACGGTTTGATATCGATTTGCACACGGCCGGCATCGGTTAACGCCTCGTCGACGCCAAAGCTGAAAACCAGGCGACGCGGGCGATTGATCTCCAGATACTCACCCGTGTGATAGGCCTGAACCCCCGCTCGCTCCTCGACGACAACGAAACGACCCCCTACTCGCGCATTGATTTCTACGCGCTGCATCCTGCCTGTAGGTGTGGCGAACAACCATTCACCGGCATGCTCGGGATCGAGCCAGGCATCGAACACGACTTCGGCACTGGCATTGAATTGTCGCCTCACTGTCAGCGTGATGGGCGCGGTAACTGCAGCAGGCTGAGGTTGTTGCGCCAGATAGCCGGCCAATCTACCCAGTGTCTGCTTGCCGCCTTCGATGGCGCCGTATTGCTCGACCACACGCCGGCAATCTTCCGCACTGGCGAATACCGAGCGCAACGTGAGCCTTGTGGTCCAGGCATTGATCTCTTCAAAAGTCCAGGAAGCGTCGAAATGCACGCCCTGTTCGCCCTCCTTCGCGCCGCCGTGCGAGTAAGCAATCAACTCCGGCTCGCGAATCACCGTGAAGATACTTTTGTTGGGATAGCGCGCGCCGTCCGGGCCGATCATCACATGCTTCCACACACCACCGACTTTGAGCTCCATCTTTTCGATCACCGTGGTGAAGCCATTCGGACCCCACCATTGCGCCACTTGTTCGGGATCGGTCATCGCCTGCCAAACCAGCTCACGCGGCGCGTTGAACACGCGGGTGATGACGATTTCGTTTTCTGGAGAATCTTTGACGATGGAGTCGGAGGATTGATCGATGGGCATATAAGAATTCCGCTTATGTAGATGTCAGATTCAGTGATAGCAATGAGTGTTAGCTTTCTTTAGCACTACCCGCTCTACAAGTTATGTGGAAACTTTGTACATCGTCGCCCCCACCCTAACCCTCCCCCGCAAGCGAGGGAGGGGACCGGAAGTTCGTTTCTCACTTGCTTGCGAAAATTCCCTCCTCCGCTTGCGGGGGAGGGTTAGGGTGGGGGCAACAGACATGTATTCACTTTCAACGAACCCTTTGAAATATTGCTCCTGCAAACTCATGCCTTATAGAAAACGCGCCGGCAGAGAATCTTTAAAGGGATACATCGAGAAGTAAGGCTTGGCTTCTTCCAGCACACGCCCGACCGATGGTCGTGCAATCAGGCGTTCGAAGTAATCAATCAAACGCTTACAGTCCTGCGGGAATGCTTGCAAGGTACTGGCGTAGAACAATGCAGGCACTGCCGCGCAATCAGCCAAACTAAACTCGTCACTGGCAATCCAGGTTCGATCCGTCAGTTGTTTGTCGATCATGCGATAAGCGGTATCCAGCGTACTGCGCGCCGAACTGAGATCGCCTTGAGCATTGCGAATACGATCGATGACGATTTGCTGCATGGGCTCATGCACGTAATTGTCGAACACCCGATCCCACAGCCGCACTGCCAGAGCCGTAGTGAAATCGCCGGGGATCAAGCGCTGCCGGCTGGGGAAGTATTCATCCAAGTATTCAATGATGATGCTGGCTTCAGCGATATGTTGCTGTCGCTGGGAGTCACTTAACACCGGAAACTTGCACAGCGGCCAGAGTGCCGTGAGTTCGGCGCGATCCTGCGCGTTACCCAGGTCGACCAAGTGCTTGTCGAATTCGACGTCGTGCTCATACAACGCGATCAGCACCTTGTGACAGTACGAGGCCAGTGGATGATAATGCAGCGTCAGTGACATGAAATTACCTGTTTAATCACATCGTCTATCGGGCGCAGTGTTTCCACAGACTTAGCACCAGCGCCCTTGCATAAATTTCACGCGTATCGGATCGGCAATGCTTAGCCAGGAATGTCCGGCTCAACCAACTGAGCAAGATGCACCAGCGACTCCTGCCAACCGAGGTAGCACATCTCCGTGGGAATCATCGCCGGGATGCCGGACTGCTCGATACTGACCTCCGTGCCGCAGGACACCTGTTTCAACACCACGGTGGTCTGCATTTCGCCGGGTAGATTTGGATCGTCGAATTTGGCGTTGTAGCGAATACGGCTATTCGGTTCGAGTTCCAGGTAAGTGCCGCCAAAAGAGTGACCGTTACCGGTACCGAAATTGGTGAAGGACATCTTGTAACTGCCGCCCACGCGCGCATCCAGTTGGAAAACCTTGCCAACGAAGCCATGCGGTGGCAGCCAGCGCGCCATGGCATCCGCTTCGAGGAAGGCGCGATAGATCTTGGCTGGGGTGCTGCGTAGTACACGATGCAGTTTGACGGTGTTGGTGCTCATGCGAGTTCTCCTTCTATTCGTTACAAATCTTGCCGATGACCTCTTAAAGACGAGTCAACTGCGTGAGTTCCGACATGCATCTACTATTTTTTGCAGAGCGGGAGCCGCGCGGAATTCACACATGCTCATCGACTACCCCTTGCGAAACACCACATGCATCGCCTTTTCAGTCGACACCTGTTCGACACAGCGATAACCCAGAGCACGCATATCCACGCCGTCGAACAAACGTTCCCCGGTTCCCAGCAGTACCGGCGATATGGCGAGATGAATCTCGTTTATCAAGCCGGCGCGCAGGTACTGCCGCACAGTGGCGACGCCACCACCTAAGCGAATATCCAAACCTTTGGCGGCATCACGCGCACGTTGCAAGGCTTCCTCGATGCCGCCGGTGACGAAGTGAAACGTAGTGCCGCCCTGCATCGTGATCGGCTCGCGTGCATGATGGGTGAGTACGAATACCGGCGTGTGATAGGGCGGATTGTCGCCCCACCAACCGCGCCAGCTGTCATCGGGCCACGCGCCGCGAATCGGCCCGAACATGTTGCGACCGAGAATCCATGCGCCGAGATTGCTCATGCCTCTTACGGCAAAGTCGTTATCGAGGCCGGTGGTGCCGTCGGCATTGCCCACCATTTGTTGGAAGGTACGCGTAGGAAAGAACCACTGCGGCAATTCTGTGCCGCCCTCGCCCAATGGATTGTCGAGACTTTGATTGGGGCCGGCGCCGAAACCATCGACGGATATCGAGAAACATTGCACGCGGAGTTTGGACATGAGTGTTCTCAACAAGGTTAGGAACGTCTTTTTGTAATACGTGTGCTTGCGGCTACACGTTTACGTGGTTTGGTATTCTTGTTCGCCGCACTTTGTGTGGATTTTCTAGCCGCCGCTTTTGCGTTGCCCCGCTCGCTTTGCAGTTTATGCAAATAGGCCTCCAGGCGATCCAGTCGCTGCTCCCAGTGCTGGCGATACTCGTCAAGCCAGTGAGCCGCTTCCTTGAGCGGCGTAGCACGCAACGCACAGGGGCGCCACTGCGCTTCACGACTACGCACCACCAGCCCCGCGTTCTCAAGCACTTTCAAATGCTTGGTCACCGCCGGCAGTGTCATATGAAACGGTTCGGCCAGCTCGCTCACCGAGGTTTCGCCGCTGGTCAAGCGCGCCAGAATCGCCCGGCGCGTCGGATCGGCCAACGCCGCAAAGGTGGCGCTCAAGGTATCGGCGACCATGCTTTACCAACCAGTTATTTAACTAACTGGTAAAGTAAATGACGTGACGACGGTTCGTCAAGCAGGTAACGAATAACAGCCGTAGGAACAACCCTACCGATCAGTGAAATGGGGTCCGATGTATCCGGATTTTTCGTGGAGCAAGATAACGGCATCACCGTCAAAGGAGCCGCTTATGCCAACCCCTACCGACACATTGATCGACCTGGAAACCAAATTTTGGCAATCGATGGTAGACCAAGATACCGACGCAGCTTTGGAGATGCTCAGCGAACCGGCACTCATGGTCAGCTCGCATGGCGCCATGAAATTCGATCATGCCGGCTATCGAAAAATGGCGGAGCAGGGAACCATGATGCTGACTTCGTTTGAACTCAGCGACGTGCAAGTGGTTTTTCCGAATGAGACGACCGCCATTTTGACTTATCACGTCAAACAGGATCTGGCGCAGCGCGGCAAAGAGCAGACCCTGCATCAAGACATGAATGACACGTCTACATGGATAAAGTCAGGCAATGCCTGGCGCTGTGTCATGCATACGGAAACGCCGATCCCGGACAAGCAAGGCAGGCACTGACTGCCTTGCGATTATCCCGAGTGCCAGCCCCTCTCTACGGAAGGGGCTCTGTTTCTATTTTGCAGTGCGCCGCGTCGTGATGGCCTGACTCAGTATTTCCAGGACCTGCTCTGAATCATCCCAACCGATGCAGGCGTCAGTAATGCTTTGACCGTACACCAGCTTGCCTGGATCGTCCTTACCGGCGCTGAACTTCTGTGCACCGGCTTTAAGATGACTCTCCACCATCACGCCGAAGATGCGCCGCGAGCCCTTGCCAATCTGCGCAGCGATATCCCTGGCCACATCGATCTGACGCTCGTGCTGCTTGTTACTGTTGGCATGCGAGCAATCGATCATCAATGCCGGATTGAGCTGCTGTGCCTCAAGCTGCTTGCAAGCCGCTTCGACACTCTCGACATCATAGTTAGGCTGCTTGCCGCCACGCAGAATGACATGACAATCCCGATTGCCGGTGGTCGCCACAATAGCCACCTGGCCATTCTTATGGACACCGAGAAAATGGTGCGGACGTGAAGCCGATTGAATGGCATCGGTGGCGATGCGGATGTTGCCATCAGTACCATTCTTGAAGCCGATAGGCGCGGACACGCCCGAGGCCAGTTCACGATGCACCTGACTTTCGGTAGTGCGTGCACCAATGGCACCCCAGCTGATCAGATCGCCAATGTACTGCGGTGAAATGGTGTCGAGAAATTCGCCGCCGGCAGGCAGGCCGAGCTTGTTGATATCCAGCAGCAATTGCCGGGCAATACGCAGGCCTTCATCGATACGGAAGGTCTCATCAAGACCCGGATCGTTGATCAATCCCTTCCAACCGACGGTGGTGCGTGGCTTCTCAAAATAGACGCGCATCACCACCTCCAAGGTATCTGCATAGCGCTCGCGCATGGCGCGCAGCTTGTGCGCGTATTCCATCGCCGCCGCAGGATCGTGAATGGAACAGGGTCCGATGATGACCAGCAATCGATCGTCAGTTCCCGCCATGATCTGCTTGATGCGCTGACGTGTATGGGTAATCAGCGCTTCAACGGTCGTACCGCGAATGGGAAAGAAACGCACCAGATGTTCGGGGGGCGGCAAGGGTCGGATCTCCGTTACGCGTTCGTCATCGGTCTGGCTGGTCTTATCCAGAGGCGCCGGCCAATGATCGGTGCTGGGTTGTGTAGGCATGTCAATCTCCTGGCAATCATCAATAACTCTGTGTACGTGCCGCTGTCGCGCGCTTTGCTTCGCGGCATTTGCACGTCCTGTACGGCCGCCGCTCTCGCACATCCTGTGCTCCACGGCATTAGTACGTCCCTGTACGGCCAAAAAAAAACCGCCGGTGGTGCCGGCGGTTTGGTGATTCGGTGCGTTTCTCGATTTATTTCATAGCCACGCGCTCGCCTCTCCTCCGCCGGTGCGGTGAGTAAACCAGTAGTAGCTATAGAAATAAGTGGAACGCATGGGTGGAATCTAGCACGGCCGATGGACCGGGCGTCAAGTCACAGCTACCTGGCAGTTAGATATCCAAAGTAATGCTTACCGGACAGTGATCGCTGCCCATGATGTCCGCGTGGATATCGGCCGACTTCACCTTGCTGCGCAACGCTGCGGAAACCAGCACGTAATCGATTCTCCACCCGACATTGCGGGCTCGCGAGCCGGCAAAGTGACTCCACCAGCTGTAATGCCCATTGCCTTGCTTGAACATGCGCAAGGTGTCGACAAAGCCGGCATCGACAAAATTCTGGAAGCCTTTGCGCTCTTCGTCGGTGAAGCCCTTCTTGCCGCGATTGGGTTTCGGGTTGGCCAGATCCAATTCGGTATGCGCCACATTCAAATCGCCACAGAAGATCACCGGCTTTTTCTTCTCCAACTGCTTGCAGTAGGCAAGGAAAGCCGGATCCCAATGCTCATGACGTAGCGCCAGGCGACCCAGATCTTCCTTGGCGTTGGGCGTGTACACGGTCACCACGTAAAACTTATCGAACTCGGCGGCGATGACACGACCTTCCTGGGTGCTATCGCCGAAGCTGTCATGCGCAAAGCCATACCGGCTGGCAATGTCGTCGGGAAAGCCATTGGTCACTGCCAGCGGTTTGGTCTTGGAAAAAATAGCCGTCCCCGAATAACCCTTCTTGACCGCTGAGTTCCAGTATTCGTGATAGCCCGACAGATCGACTTCTACTTGACCACGTTCGGCCTTGGTTTCCTGCAGGCACAGAATATCCGGGGCATGTGCTTCGACAAAGGGTAGAAAGTTGTTCTTTTTCAGCACGGCGCGGATGCCGTTGACGTTCCAGGAATAAATCTTCATTTGTTTTCGTGCGCTCGCAGCAGGCATGGCCAAGGCGCAACTTTATCATTACTCGTCTATCACTAGTGGCCGGCAAACATCTCCTGTCGCCACCAGCGGCTCAAACCAGATCGTGCGAATGCTCAGGCCACTGCCGCCGCCGTGGGCACATCGCTCACCATCTCCGGTGGCTGTTGAGCATCGATGTGGATGGCATTCTTACCGGCCAGCTTGGCGCGATACATGGCTTTGTCGGCATTGTGAATGACCAGATCGAGGGGCTGCGACACGCCTCTGAACAGCGAAGCGCCAATGCTGGGCGAGCAGTTGAAAGCTGCGCCATTGACGTCATAAGGTCTGCGCAACGCCTGTAACAACTTGTTGGCGATCTTCTGCATGATCTCCAAGGAGCGACCGAAATCCTGACCGAGATCTTCGATCATCACCACAAATTCATCGCCACCCCAGCGCGCCACCGTATCGCATTGCCGCAGCACTGCCTGCATGCGTTGCGCACAGGCCACCAGCACTCGATCGCCTGCCGCATGACCCGCGGTGTCATTCACTACTTTGAAGTTGTCGAGATCGACAAACAGAATGCCACCGTAATTGTGACTGCGCTCGTCACGACGCATGGCCTGCGTCAATCGATCCAGCAGTTGCACGCGATTGGATACGCCGGTGAGCTGATCGCGATAGGCTAGTGCCTGCAACTCTTTTTGTTTCGCATCTTCCTGGCTGGCCGGCCGCACCATGACCGCAGCACCAATGACATTGCCCGAGCCGTCGTGAATGGGCGAGATGGTCAGCATCACTGAAATGCGGTTGCCATTCTTGTGCAGGCGGCAGGTGGTGAAATCCTGCATACGCTCGCCGCGCGCCAGACGCGCCAGAACTTCCGACTCTTCAATGGCCTTATCCTGAGGCACCAGCATCATGATGGAGTGACCCAGGGCTTCCCGCTCCGTATAACCAAACAGCTGTTCCGCCGCAGCATTCCAGGCGACGATCGTGCCGGTCAGAGTCTTGGCGACAATTGCGTCCACGCAATCATGAATCATCGAGTGAGCGAGTCGATCGAGCCTGGTCATACACAATCTCGTTTACGCAAAGCCGACCCGCATCAGTCGGCGTGATCCATTCTAGCCAGCCACATTCAAATTGAAGTGAGCGTTAGTCGGCTAAATGACGTCGGTGCATTCCTACAGTTCGCTTCGGCATATACGGATAAAAGGTTTCATGCGGCATTTTCCGCGCGAATTGCCAAGATCCGTCAAGAATTCACTGCAGCGTGAATACTGCGTCGTGATCCTTAAGGCATCCCTTTGCAGCAGCAATAGAAGCGCCTTGCCGATCTGTTTCATAGCGGCCGCTGGATTCAAATTTTTAGAGCGGCTACTCGTTGGACTTGTACTTAAGGGTCTGCAATTGCTGCTGAATTTCGGCCACTGCCTGCTCCAGATAAGCAATGCGCTGTAACAATTCTGCAGATTCAGAAACACTTGATGACGCGGATAGCGATTGCGGCGCAACCTCTACCGCCCCACTTAATAAATGTGCATACCGCGCATCGCGCCGACCCGGCTCACGCGGTAGACGCACCACGAACGGGCCGTCCTTCCTGATGGCCAATGCTTCCAAGGCCGCTTCCACCGCATCGACATCCGAGACCTGCGCCATGCGCGCCGCACGGGTACGCAATTCACCCGGAGTTTGTGGACCACGCAGCAGCAACTCACAAAGTATGGCCACTTCAATTTCGGTGAACTCCAGCGAGCCGAAACCGGTATTACAAAAGCGATGTTGATACTTCGGTACGCGACTGCCGAAACCGGAACGATCCATTACCAGGTGTTTGCGTATCAGCACATCCAATGTTTGCTGCACCACCTGTTCGTCCAGCGACATGATGGGATCGCGATTGCTTTTCTGATTGCAGGCATTGGTCAATGCGTTGAGCGACAGTGGATACTGATCCGGCGTGGTGATGGCCTTCTCGATCAGCGAACCGAGAATGCGGGCTTCAATGGCGGTGAGCTCGATAGACATAAACTTTCCTTGGGGAGTCGAGCGGAGTGGGCAATGATACTGACGACACTGCCGGGGATCCGGGCAGATACAGACAATGACAGTACGACTCCACATCATCCATAAGCACTCACACGGCCTGTAACGAATTACAGGCTGCGTGAAACCAGCATCGAAGAAATGGATGCAGCGTTGCCGGCAACAACGCTGATGCAATCAGCCTTTACGCTTCATCGAGCGCAGCATCTGCAGCTGCTCTTTTTCCACGCCGCCGATGGCGTACAAGGTACCGGCATAGGCTGCCAGCGCGATAGGCGCCGCCACGAACGGCGTAATACCGGATAGCACCCAAGCGACCGCCGCCATCGCCAGGCCCGCCACCAGCGCCAGACCCAAGGTGCGCGCCACTGTGCGATCAATGACACCGCGCGGCAACAATAAAAAGGCAGCAATCATCATCATGGTCTCATTGGTGACGCCGGCCAGGTTCACGCCCAAGCCGCCATTGTTCTTATGCTCTTGGAACCAGGGCACCAGGATGGGATCGATGATCAGTGTCATGATGACGCATAGGAACTGCACGCCCGTCCACGCACGTTGCTTGCCTGCCGCATTGAGACAGGTACCCATGATCATGGTCACGTACAACAGAAACACATACACGGCCAGAATGCGCAAATTGTCCTGCGCCGGTCCGTAGGCTTCCTTACTGAATAACAGGATGCCGATCTCGGCAAACAAGGCGCAACCCAGCGCCAATGGCACAGTAATGATGATGCTGGCGCGCAGCGCCCCGCGTGCGGTGCTCTTGTATTCGCCCTGATCCTGAGTCCATAAACGGCATAGCGTGGGGTACAGCGCCGCCATCAACGCGCTGGCCGGGAACACTAATGGGTTGATTAATTTACGCGCCGCCGCGTGCCAGCCGATGGCTTCCTCCGATGCGTACTTGGCCAGGTAGTGCGCATCGATCGTGGGCTGCAGATACAGAATGAGATTGAGCATCAGAAACGCCGTGCCCTGCTGCAGTAAATCCTTGTTGGTGGCCAGGTTGACCGACAGCTTGCCGATGCCGGTGGGCTTGAACGAACGCCATACAAAAATCAGCACGACTGCAAATGAAATCGCGGTGGCAATCAACACGGCATTCAATCTGCCGCCCAGCAACAAAGTGGGGATCACCAGCAAGGCCAGCATCACCTGTCCGCCCACCTGGGAGAATGCGGCCACATCGGTGCGCTCAAAACCGCGCACGGCATCGCCGCCATTCTTAACCACCACGGTGAGCGCCTGACCCAGACACACCAGGGCCATGGTTAACAGATAAGGCCCATTCTCGCCGCGTGCAAACAGAATCATCACCAGCAAGCCGGTGATGACAATGGAACTTCCGAAGGTCCACAACAAGGTACTGCCAAGGTAGTTACCCGCCTTCGACCGATCATTGGCGATGCGCGCCGGCAGTACCGCAGCATGACCCCAATCGACGAACAGGAAGGCCAGCGTCGCATAGGTGGTGAGCACGTAGTACTCACCATACTCGGCCGGACCCAGCATGCGGCCGATGGCCACATTGACCAACATCGACAACGGCATGCCCAGCACCTGGGCCAGCATCATGATCATCGCATTGCGCGCGACGACTCGGCTGGAGCCGGAGTCCGGCGTCTCACTAACGGCATCGGTCATGGAAATGGGCGCCCCGTGGCGGAAGTCATAGAACGCGCAGCACGGTGCGCGCCAGGAGCTTCATGGCAAATAACTCAGCCGCACCGTGAGTCTGGCGGTAGCGGCTGTACATGCGCTGGTAAGACTCCACCAGCTTGTCGTCATTTTCGCGTCCATGAATCAAAGAATTGGGATTGATGCGGTAGTGCACCACCACCCGGTCAAGGAAACCGAAACCAAATTTGCGGATGGCGCGACAGAACAGGTCCACATCTTCATTGAGACCCAGTGTGGTGTCATAGCCATCCAGGGCCGCCAGGCATTCGCGGCGAATGATGCAGGCCGAATTCACCAACAAGGTGCGCTTGAACAATAGATTGGCCACGATCCAACGACGCGATTGCACCCGCGCAGCAATTTTTGCGCGGCGCGCTGCATCAGCGAAGAAAGCCCGCTCATGCGCCACCGAAGCTTCATCCTCGCCAAACGGTTCGATGCGACCGAATACCATGCCCTGGCGGGGATGCGCCTCGAACTGCGCCACCGCATCGCGATAGAAGTCCTTGGCCACCCTGTCATCGTCATCCAGGAAATGGACAAATCTGCCGGAGGCACGCGGCCAGCCGCTGTTACGCACCAGCGCCGGCTTGCCACGCGAAGGCGGATCGCGCTGCAAATAAGTCACGCGCGGATCGCGGCCTTCCACCACGCTGCGCGCCGAGCCCTCCGGGCTGTCGTCAATGACAATCACCTCGACCGTAACGTGTTGCTGAGCCAGCACACTGTCGATGGCTTCTACCAGCTGATCCTGACGCCGAAATGTCGGAATGATTACCGAAATGTCGATCATGCGGCCGCTCTACTGGCAAAGCCGCGCAGCCGCACCGACCGGCTCATCCTGACCCACTCCGGTGACGGAGAAAATTCCTGAAAAAGTTGCTGCACCGACTGCATGCCTGATTTCCTGTATCTGCTTCTTAATCTAAATTTGAGTGTTGTCGGCTGTGAATGCTGTCGGATGAATGTCGGGAACCAATACCCGGGCAAGATAAGGTATCTGTTCCGCCGAATCTAAAGCTGTAGCACAAGTTCGCGACGCCCATCACACCGGTTGTCGCCACAACGCGGAATGCGTCACCACCACGGATGACGTATGGGAATTTGGGGAAGGATAAACGACCTATTGCTGCTAATCCACCGCAGCCGGGTGAGACAATGCACTGGCTTTTTCCTGCGACGCCCGGCCTGCTACAGAGCTGATTCGCACTACCAGCGTGGCCGGGGATAACAAACAGATTCGGATGATTGTGCCCTTACGGGCGGCCGATTAAGGACGCTTGGCAACCGCAAAGCCATCTCGACCTGTGGTGATTGATGCATACGTCTGCGGCCATGCTTTGGAAGCGTGAACCGCTACCGATTTAAAGGCGCTCCAACCAGATGGTCGGAGCGCCCCTTGGCTAAAAGTCTTGGGCTAAAAGTCGAAGTTAACAGATAGCTCGTATTCGCGCGGTCGCGCATAGGCGACCTCGGCATAGCCGCTGCCGGTGCTCAACGAAGAGTTACCGGCCACGGGATACACCTCGTCGGTGGCATTGTTAACGCTGCCGATGACCCGCCACTTGCCCGCCGCAGGCTTGAACGTCACCGAGGCGTTAAGCACGGTCACCGCATCCAGTTGGGCAATTTCGGGCGTGTTGGCCACATCGAAGTAGGTGGTGTCCTGATACGAAGCATCGACACGCGGCGTCACAACGAAGCTGCCGGTGGGAATGTCGTACGCACCACCCAGGTGCATCTGCCACTTGGGTGCGAATGGCAGGCGATTGCCTTCATGCAATTCCGGCGGCAGCAACAGTAGCGGCTTGTTATCGAGACGGTCGACGGTGGCGTCCAAATAGCCCACGCTGGCTTCGAACGTCGCCCGCGCCGTCGGCGCCCAAGTGACCTCCAGTTCCGCACCATCGATGCTGGCCTTGCCGGCATTGGTCAGAAACGGCGCAACCCCATTGGGCAGAGGTCCGCGATAAGTGATCTGCATATCGGTGTAGTCGGAATTGAAGAGGGCGCCATTCAAACGCAGCGTGCTATCCAATAGATCCATCTTGAAACCCAGTTCGTAGGTATTGGCTTCTTCCTGTTCGAACTTCTGCAGTGCCGCTTGTTCGGCTGCGGTCAACACCGCATTGAAACGGCTGTTCCAGCCGCCGCCTTTGAAGCCCCGCGCATAGCTGAAATAGGTCATCACCTTGTCGGTCCAGTGATAGGTCAAGGATGCGGAAGGCGTAAAGGCATTGAAGGTGGCGCGATACCATTGCACCGGTACCTGCTTGACGGTGGGCGCCGAGTAATCGAACTGATCCGGATACGAGCCCTTGTCGTCTTCCGTATAACGGCCACCCACCGTAGCGCCCAACTTGTTGGTGAAGTTGTAAGTCCACTGCGTAAATACCGCCCAGCTCTTGTTATCCACTTGATTGTTATCGCTGTCGCGTTGAATGCCCGGTGGCGGTGGATTCAATTCCACAGTCAAAATGTCATCCGACTTTTGCTTGAAGTAGTACAGGCCGCCCACGCCGGTGAGCCGATCGCTTTGATAGGTCAACTGCAATTCCTGACTGAGCTGCGAACCTTTGGAACTGAAGTCGGTATGCAGAATGGTCAACGGTGTGTTGTCTGCATCGCGCTTGCCTGTCCATTGCAGATCGCGATAGGCGCTGATGGATTTGAACAGCAATGTATCGGTGAGATCGACTGACAGATTGAATGAAGCCCCCCAGTTATCCAGCGTGCTCTCCAATGGATAGGTACCGTTATTTCGATAAGGTCCACGCGCCTGCAGATCGTTAGCACAGCGATCGTCCTGCACCATGGGTACCGCCTGCCCCACTGTGGCCTGACCCGGACAACCGGCATCGAAGCTGGCCACGCGCGCGAAGGTGGCAGTCTCATTGATGGCAGCAAACACCAATGGCGAGCCGTTCTCATCCGCCTTGGTGTAATCGAACGCCAAGGTACCTTTAACGCCCTCACTGGGTTGCCACACCAACTTGCCCATGCCGGTAAAGGTATTGGTATCGCCCAGATCCCGGCCATCGCTGCGCAGCACATAACCATCCTGCTTGCGGATACCGAAAGAGAAACGTGATTTCAATGTCTGGGTAAAGGGCGCATCCAAAGCGACAAAGCCATCGATCAAACGATCCGAACCTGTGCCCGCGCGCACCGTGCCACCGAATTCATCGCCAGGCTGAGTCGTGGTAATGAGAATGGCGCCACCGATGGTATTGCGTCCGAACAGCGTACCCTGCGGACCGCGCAGCACTTGCACCGAACCGATGTCGCGCAAGCTCATGGTGCCGCCAACGGCATTGCCGATATACACATCATCGATGTACATGCCCACACCGGGATCGACGGTGGATGTCGGATCGGTTTGGCCGATGCCACGTATGAATACTTGCGATGATGAGTTATTGCCGGCCAGTGGTGCGTTATTGGAAAACTGTAGATTGGGCACCACTTGATCGATCTGATCGCTGCTGAAGATCTGACGATCTTCGAGCGCCGCGCCGGAAAATGCCGTGATGGCGATCGGCGTGTCCTGCAGGTTCTCTTCCACCTTACGCGCGGTGACGATGATTTCTTCCAAGGTGCCGGACTCGCTTTGCGCCTGCGCCGTGGCGCTGGCAGCAGCTAAAACCGACAACGAATAACGAATCCATACCGAATGAACTGCACGCATGCTTCCCCCTTAGTACTGTGACCGCCGGCAACCGAATGGCGGCCTTGAGTTGAACAACACCTCACAGATAAGCAACGAATAAGCCAATTAACGAGCAATCAATTAGCAATTGATAAGCAGCGAAACCGAAACGGAAATTATTTTAATTGGGACTTGTTTGAGCAGTTATGACTTCGCAACGAACGACGCTTACTGTCACATAAATGTTCCATTCGACAGTAACCAGAGACGCCCATCCATCATGAGCAAGTATCAAGGCGTGAAGCGGCGATGACTATTGAGAGTTGCCGTAAATAGACTTGCATAATCATCACGCAAGTCATGCCACAACGTGATGACCGGCTGGACTGCCTTATCGTCACCATGCAGCTTCAATCGGCGTCGACAAATTCCATAGGAACTTCCATGCCTTCGGCTTTGATGAATACCGGCAGCTTGTTATCGAAACGTTGTTGAATGGCCACCGGATCGGCCAATGCCTCCGCCAGGGCCGTATTCAACTCATAGGCATTAAGATCGTAGCCGGCCTCACTCAATGCTTGAGCAAAGGCCTCGACATGCGACGCGCCGGACTGATAAACCAGCGGCGCGTAATCGGGAGCGATATCCATATCATCCGGTTGTTCAAACGATTGCCGACAACCCGTGACATCGGTGGCGTGGTAGTTACGACAGGTCTGCGGTCGCGCCGCATAAATACTGCAACGCCCTTCCATCAGAAACGGACACTTGATGTTGCGCTGCATGCGCTGCATCTCATCCAACGGCGCGAAGATCGCACTGTTGGTTTCGATCTCCTGGCGCAGGCGCTGCAATTCTGCCGACGTGAATGTCCGTCGCATGAACTCAACAATATTGAGTACTTCAACAGGCCGCACATCCACCGAGAAGTGACAACACCAGGAACACCCGGCTTGGCAGGCCAGGGTATCGGCATCACCTGCCGCAGCCAGTCGTTCATCCTGTCTGGATAAGGACCCTTGATACGCACGCAGCGGACCCAAAGCCGCAATGTCATTGCGAGCTTGACGACTCTCCTGGGCAATGATTCGGCGCACCAAGGCGAAATCGATTGTAAATTCCATCTGCTACTTAGAACCCGTTTAATGCATTGCTTATTGAACGCTAGTCGATGACTGCAGCGCAGAATTGCTGGTCGCCGCACCCTTTAATGGAGGACCGTTAAACTCCGCCTCAAGCACCACATCGACATCATCGCTGACACCCATGCTGGAACCCGCCTTGGGAATACCCAGCGCCACCCCAAATTCGGAACGCTTGAGCGTGCCCTGTGCGGAAAAACCAATGCGCGCCTGTGGATCCATGGTCTGTCCGGCATAGCCGCCGTTGAACACGGCATCCAATGTCATCGGCCTCGTTACGCCATGCAAGGTCAGCTCGCCGGTGATGCGCAGATTGTTGGCTTCGGTCACTTCCACCTTGGTGGAGCGAAACGAGATCTGCGGATACTGCGCCGCATCCAACCATTGCGCGCCCATCAACTCATCAGCGAAACCGGCCGGCGGATTATCCAGTGATAACGAATGTGCATCGACACTGGCTTGCACACTGGAGGCTGCCAAGTTGACTGGATCGAATTTGAGTTGCGCATCGAAATTGCCGAAGCGCGCCGTGTAGTTGGAAAAGCCCATATGGTTAACCCGGAATATCAAGCTCGCATGGGCCTTATCCAGCGTGTAGGAGCCGGCGGGCACATCGGCTGCAATAGCACCTTGCTTGCTTGTTTGAGCGGTATCGGTATCGCGCTGTGCGCAGGCCGCCAATATGCCAAACGCACAGACCATCAGTAACTGTTTCATAGTGGACTCCTGGGTGTCGACCACTTGCCGGCCGATATCAGCAAGACAATTCGAAAACTGAAGAGTATCCCCATGAGGCCCGCCCGGCGATCGGAAATTTCCACGCATTCTTTGAGTCTGCGGCTTTGAGTTTGTGATCGCAGGAATGACAGCCCGACTACCGATGCGTAACCTGCAAAATGCTGTTGCGAATTTGTTCGTGCAACACCAACTGCGCATCGTCGGCCACAGCAAACAACAGATCGGTGTAAGTCAGCCGACCTTCTGCATTGACGCCCAGCACGCCACGGGCGCGCAGTAGATCCAGAAAATTCTTGAACAGGCTCTTGTCGAAAAACTCCGGCGAGTTGAGTTCGTACAACAGCGACATGCGCTGCGCCATGAGATGGCATTGCTGCTCCAGCGCGTCCTGACTGATGCGGCTGCTGCCCGCCTTGAGCAACAGGGCAATCGCCAGGTAGTAACGTCCGACAATCTGCATGCTCAACTGACCCAGCACCGACAATTGCACCGCTTCTGCAGTGCCCACTGCCGGACGGCTCCAGCTGGCGCCATCATCGCTGGACTCAAGCAGACCATGCGCAGCGAAATCCTGCAGAATCTCCTGCACGACATTGGTCAACTCGGCTTCGTTCCAACGCAGAAACAATTCATCGCAAACATAGGGATAGATGCGCCAAGCCAGACGCTGCAAATCTTCGGTGCGCACCTGGCGATTATTCAAGAAGCAACTGGCGAGGGCCGAAGGCATGACCATCAAGTGCAGAATGTTGTTGCGGAAGTAAGTCATCTCCACCGCGCTCTGCTCGGTCATGCTGAGCACATCGCCCATGGCATGAGCATGACGACGCAGAATGTTCATGGACTCGGCATAGGCGATCATGTCCGCCGCTTTCAGGTCAGTCAGCGTCACCCACTTTGAATAAGGCGCACGACGCAACAGCGAGGCATACAAATCCAACTGGCGGATCAAGTCGTCTTCCAACATCGCCTGTTTAGGCGTGGCCAACAGCACCATGGCCAGCAAATTGATAGGCGTCACATACGCAGCGCTGTTGATGTTACGCATGATGCGTAAAGCCAGATCGTCGACCAAACCACCCATCCAGGTGGGTTTATCTTCCAACGCCGCTTCACGCCAGGTGGGCGCATGCTGAGCCAGCATATCATCCAAAAGAATCGGCTCAGCCAGGCTGACGTGCACCTTGCCAAATTTACGGCGCAATGCCGGCAGTGCTTTAAGCATGCCCCAGATGGATTCCTTCTGCTTGGGCTTACCCGAAAGTTCATGAATATAGGTGCCGCTTTCCACCACGCGCTCGTAGCCGAAGTACACGGGCACGAATACCACCGGTCGTTTCGGATCGCGCAGGAAGCTGCGCACCGTCATGGTCAGTGCACCGGTTTTAGGTTGCAACAAACGTCCGGTGCGACTACGACCACCCTCAATGAAGTACTCGATGGCATGACCGCGCGCCATCATCAAACCCAGGTACTTGGTAAACACCGTGGTGTACAGCGGATTGCCGGCAAAGCTGCGCCTGATAAAAAACGCACCGCCCTGCCGCAGAATGCGCCCCACTATCGGCAGATCGAGATTCACTCCCGCCGCGATATGCGGAATGGCGTAGCCGCTCTGGTAGATCACATAGGACAGCAACAGGTAATCCATGTGACTGCGATGGCAGGGCACATACACCACTTCATGCGTGTCCACCACCGACTGCAGATTTTCCAGATGGTGCAACTCAACACCATCGTACAAACGATTCCAGATACGCTTGAACAGACGCGCCAGCAAAGTAACCGTCACATGCGAATAGTTGGCGGCGATTTCATCGACGCATTTCTTGGCGGCCTGGGTTGCCTGGCGACGTGTCAGTCCCTTGCTGCGCATCTCATTGCGCATGGCCTGCCTGACCGCCTGCGTACGCAGCACCTGCGCCACAATACTGCTGCGGCTGGCCACTTCCGGACCGATGGCTGCCACACGTTGCCGATACAACAAACTGCGACACACGCGTCCGACACGTCGAGTGGCCTGAGCCACATCGGCAGCATCGGCAATGGCGGCGCGCATCGACACCGGTTCACCGAATTGCACTACCAGATTGCGGCCATTGATCATCACCGCCAGCAGGCGATGCAAGCCGCCGCTCACGGCCCAGGTTTCACCGAAGCGTAATCGCCACCAGGAAGCTTCCTTATCCGGTGCGCGCCCCCAGAATACGCTGACTGGAATCAGATCCACATCATGGCTGGCATCTGCCAACTTGATGGCGCCATGTACCGAGGCCACCAGCTTACTCAGAATGGCAGGCAACCGATGATCCAAACGATTACCCCAAAAACCCACCCAGCGCTGTAGACAAATAACTTCGCCACTATTCAGCACGCTGCTGCCTGCCGCCAACACCTGTCGCCATTCGGGCTGCTGCAAGACACGTCTCAGCACCTCTTGATCGGCAGCGGCATTGGTGGGCAACACAAAACACACCGGCCGCCGGGTCGATGACAGACGTTCAATGAATTGCTCGGGCAAACTGCGCGGTCGCGCCCAACAGCGCACCCATAACGACATCCAAAAAGACGCGCGCGGCGCGGTTAATTTTTCGCTCAACACCGTATTCAAATCCTGCCAGCCTGCTGCTGAAAATTATTCGGCGGCTTTAAGCGCAGTATCGGCATTGTCCTTGCCTTGTTGCAACGTGCCTTCCACGCTGCGCGCCTTATCCAAGGTACTGACCGTAGGCGCAAACACCGTATTGGCAGCCGGCGTAGGCGGTTTTGCCGGTGGCGCTTCCTTACTGGGTTCACAGGCACTCAAACCGAATAGCAAGACGAAACTAATCGCTAATTGAATGGCGCGCATTGCTTATGCTCCCAAGCTCGATTCGTACAAGGAATCCAGCGCATTCAAGAACAACTCGAAGTAAGCCACAATGGGCTTGATGTGCTGCAGCATACGATGATCGGCATCGATTACTTGCAAGGTGGCCGCATGCTCACGTGCATAGCGGATGCTATTGGCCACCGGCACGACATCATCCTGCCAACCATGCACGATGCTGATCGGACAGGCTGCTGGCTTGGGTGTGTATTGCTCATAGCCGGGCATGTAGAACGCCGGCGCCATCAAGAACAAGCCGCGCGCCTTGAGCTCAACGGACGCGGCGGTGGCCACATGTCCGCCCAGACTTGAACCCACCAGCACCGCACGGGGTTGCGTGTGGCCGAATTCCAGCAATTTGCGCACGCGCGCCAGAGGATCATCCATGCCGCGATAATCCACGGATTCGGTGCGATAACCACGCGCGCGTGCAGCTTCCGCCAGCGCGGTAATCTTGCCGCCCCAGGGTGCGCTATCCAAACCGTGGGAGAAAATGACGACGCCTGGATTCATGAGTGCCGCAGTAACAAGGTAGCGGCATAGTGTACGAGCGTCGTCGACCGAGGAACAGTTAAAGAGAGAACAACCTCTCGACCAGACTTATTCGCGTAAAGCCAGCAGGCCGGCAGTCAGCTCAACGTCGTCGAAACGGCTGGGGGTTTCATAGCGATTGACCGCAACCATTCTTGTGTGACTGCCGGTCAATGCATGAGTGATCACAAAGGTGTGATATTGATCGGCCTGTAGAGAAGCAAAGCCCACCAGGATTTTTATTTCGGGCGCATTGTCGGGCAACACGCTGTTGATGCGTTCATCGCAAATCACGAAGAACTCCTGGCCGTTGCTCGCCACCGGAAAGGCACTCAAGGCCACCAGCTCATGCAGAAAACCATTCACCTGCCGCAACAAACGCGCCCACATCGAACGACTGGGGCTGGCCAGCAACACCCAGCGCGTATTGCGCTCCAACTGACCCATGATATGCAGCGCAAAACGTCGTGCCTGCACATAGTCCCAATCTGCCGTCGCACTAGCGCCACCGGCCAGTGTACGGCGCAATAGTTTCAAGGGCGCCGCGCGACGCACCGCCTGCAAGGCATTCACACCCTGCGCCGACAGACGCCAACGTTCGATCTCCGACAACTCCACCTGTAAACGCACACCGGGACGCAACAACATTTCCGGTTCTGCCTGCCGGACATCCCATACCGGATGCTGCTCATCGACATGCGACAACATGCCCGCCACGGCGCCGCCATTGGCAAACACTTCGGGCCTGCCACGCAAACGATCCTGCAATACCAGGCGCGGAAAGAACATCACTGCCTGATCGCTGGCGAAATCGAATTGTCGCAAACTGCTCAAGGCAGACTGACAGCTGCTCCATTCTTGCGGCGGATCGACGATCAACATGGCGTGATGTTCGCGACAGAAACGCGAAGCCACCAACAAGGCACTGACACCGATATCTTGCTCGCGCGTCAGCGGCGGCAGATAGACAAAGTGAATGCGCTCTACTGCGCTCAATGCGAACAACCCAGTACGGGCGACCGCGCTGCCGATCAAATCGTAATCGCTGAGCGGTGCGCCATCATGACCGTCCGGACTGGAATCCACATACCCGACCAAGCGCTGCGCATCGCGACCATGCGTGATGTCGGGCCTTTGTACCGGCACCTCGCCGCGCACTCGCACCAACTTCGATTTGATCAATACAGTAGCCACATGACGACCGGTGGTCGGGCTGGTGGATAAACGTCGATAGCTTTCCTGCTCCTCGATGTGCTCGGAGCGATAGGTGCGCACGCGTTGCACCACCAGGTTGAAGCAATCCAGATCCTGATCGCCGAGATTGTCGTAGTCCACGGATGCGCGCAGAAATTCGCGGCTGCCCAAGGCCAGCGCTTCAAGGGTAAGCAGCTCATCTCCACAGGGCAACTCGATCGTAGCCGGCGCGCCGCCATTAACCACACGCACTACCACCGCATGACGGCCGCCATGCTCGAAATAGTGTTCGATTGCATAAGAGAGTGCGCTGGGCTGCCATAGGCCGCCGAATATGCGCTGATAGTCGGCAAAGCTATGCAGGGTCACCGGCGTATTGACCGGGCCACGCAACGCACGACCCACAAAGGCAGTGACGGTGTCAGTGCTGCTGCTGCCTGGATTCAAGCCGGTCTGATGGGTCATCTAATCTAATAATTGGTAAACGATCGCGCCTGAGTCAGTAAGCTACCACACCGCTGCGGCTGAGCGCTTACATTGCATAACTCTTGTATAGCGGCGGCCTCGCCGCCGGATCATCCGCCCGGGTGACTCACCGCAGTGACTCGCTCAGCGGCCCGGCAATGGCCGGCAACTTGACTGCCTGCCTTAAGCGACACTCAGGTATGCGCTTACGTTAAATGTAACCGCCGCCGCGGCTTTTGAGCCGGTAATAGCGCTTGACTTCAAGTGTCGCGCTAACCAAGATTCACCCAGTGTTAATCGCAAACTCGTCGAAAGGCGGGGACGCAAAGCTTCCGGTCTAAAGGCTCAGCCAATGACAGCGGGGTTGCCACAAAGAATGTGTCCGACCCAGGTGCATTCTGATGCAGATGACCTTCGCCGCAGGCGAAATATATGTCAAACGTCATCGCATCACGTCGCAGCCCGCGCCCACCTCTGGTGCCGCTTATTCTCAGACCACGAAACTTTGCCCGGTATGGTGACTTCGTGTTGGGGAAGACAGCATGAAACAAGAGATCGTGAAACCACAGACAGAACAGATCCCGCAAAGCGCAGGCACTGCACCGGATCTGTTTGTCATTAATCTATGCGCTTCCATGACGCCCATGCCGGCGGTGCCTAAAAATCTCAAAGGCTTTGAGAAGTACAAGCTGTACCAGGTTTCGCGTCAGGAAGATGGCCGACGTCGCTTTCGCCTGCGTTTGGGCTTTTTCATCAGCGAGGCGGATGCCGAATGGGTTTTGAATTCCGTACGCAGTCTGTATCCAGCCGCATTTACCGGCTGCGTCACTCAAGAAGACATGCGTTACACCAATGATATGGAGATGCCGGCCGTTCGCGTTGTACAGACCAGTCTGGCAAGTGCTGCCCCTCAAGCCGCTGCCCCAGCTGTAAGTCCGCCCGCCGCACAACCAGTCGCACCTACACAAGCCATCGCCGCGAGCACGGCCAAGCCAGCTGCACCAAGCAACGTTACTGCCCCGGCCAAACACGCAACGCCCGATACTCCAACCGTCAAGCCTGCAATTGCCGCCGCGATCGCCAAGCCAGTAGTTGCAGCGCCCATCACCTTGACCGCCGAACCTGTGGCCGCCAAGCCGCAGCCGGAAGCACAGGCCAACAATCAGCCCTTCCACGTTGGACGCGGCATACAACTGCCGGAAACCAACCTGGAATTGACCGACGAACAGCCGATTCTTAAGCCGCAAAACCGCCCCGAGCTGCCGGTGGTAAACACCGCCGCTCATGCCCACCCCAATGCGCCGATTAACATTGCGCCCGCCGAGCCGGTGATGAGCGCCAGCATCATCAATCCCCCCAAGGTGCTGGATGACTATGTGCCCATCCTCGACACCACGTTGACCATTCGCACACTGACGCGCACCGAGGCCGAGGACAGCAATCGTCCCAAGTGGTTTGCCGTGCAGCTGGCGCTTTCGGAACAGCCTATCAATCTCGATACCATGCCCAAGCTGGACATTTTCGCCGCATACCGGCTTTACAGCGTTGCCTCGATGGAAAACGGCGGCATTCGCCATTCACTACGACTGGGCTTCTTCCGCGAAACCGTGTCCGCTGAAGCCGTGATGGGTTATCTGAAAGCATTCTTCGGCACGCCCACCATTTCCCAGGTGAGCACGGCGGAATACGAACGCTTCGCTGAACCCAAAGCCAAGGCGCAGCCCACCCCCGCAGTGGAAGCCAAGGTGGTCAAGCTCAACGACAAGCGACCGACGACCCCAGTGGCCGCTGCAGCTGCCACCCCATCACCACGCCCGGTCAACACGGTTAGCAAGGCTGTGACAGGTACACGCACCGAGAAAAAGGAAAGCAAGCCACGTTCGGCACCGCCTGCACGTCCGCAATCATTCCTCTCGCGCTTGATTGGCCGCCAGCTAGACTAACCAGCCAGACGAATAAATTTATCCAAACAGATCGCCCTCACCCCGCGGCGGTCTGCACATCACTCTTAAACTATTTGAAGTAACCGTATGGCGGGCTGCCCGCGCCTGTCTATGCCCCTGGTCGGCAACAGTCTGCCACCCGCCTATCAATGGCAGTACACTAACCAAGTTAAGCACCTAAGCAATTGGCGCTCGGAAAGTAGAACTTAGCCAGGCTGCATCCAGTCCTAAAAGCATCCGGGCAAGACCATACAGGAACTTCAAGATGCATAAATCGAAGCTGGCTCGCCGCGAAATTCTCAAGAATGCTTTGCTGGGCACGCTTGGCGTGCAGGCATTGGGCTCACAAGCAAGCCAGGCTGCCACTCTGGTAAAACTGACCGAAACCGATCCCACCGCAAAAGCATTGGGTTATCACCTCGACGCCAAGAAAGTCGATGTCAAAGAATTCCCCACCTACAAACCCACTCAAACCTGTGGCAACTGCGTGCAATTGCAGGCAGGCACCGGCAATGAGCGCGGCTGCAACCTGTTTCCCGGCAAGTCGGTGGTGATCGGCGGCTGGTGCAAGGTCTGGGTACAGAAGCCGTAACGGCCGCCTACTCCGGTTTATTTGTGATTGTTGAAAACGATACGCAGCTGCAAGGGCTGCGCCGCATCGGGCGCATCGTTGCCGACACTTTGGCAAGAATGCAGTCGTATGCCTGTGCCGGCATGACCACCGCTGAGCTGGATGCGCTGGGTGGCGCATTGCTCGAGCATGCCGGCGCCACTTCTGCGCCGCAGCTGTGCTACGACTTTCCGGGCTTTACCTGCATCAGCGTCAATGAAGAAGCCGCGCATGGCATTCCCGGCGAACGCGTACTGCAACCGGGCGATCTGGTGAATGTGGATGTATCGGCCATGCTGGATGGCTACTTCGCAGACACCGGCGGCAGCTTTGTGTTGGCTGGCGATGAAACGGCCACAGCCTCATTGAAACAACGCCTATGCGCAGCAGCCCTGCGTGCTCGCGATATCGGCGTAGCGCATGCGCGGACCGGACAACGCTTGAACGATATCGGCAGGCATATCGAGCGCAGCATCCACGCTGCGGGCTTTCGCAATGTGCGCAACCTCTGCGGGCACGGTGTCGGCGCCGCACTGCATGAAGAACCGACCATGCGCAATTACTACGATCCGCGCGACAACGAAGTGTTGCAGGAAGGGCAGGTCATCACCATCGAGCCATTTCTATCCACCAATGTCAGTCGTGTGCGCGAGCTAGCGGATGGCTGGACACTGGCAGGCAGGCCCAGCTCGTTATTCGCTCAGTACGAACACACGCTGGTGGTGACGCGCGGTGAGCCAATCATCACAACAATTGACAACTTATAATTGATAATTGACAACGTAGATCAAGTAACCGCCTGGCTCTTTGCTCTTCGTTATCAATTATCCATTGTCGATTATCAATTAAAACCCAACCGACACGCCGCCCAATGCCTGGTATTGAAAGAGGGTCTTGCTCTTGCCGGCAATCACGCAACCGCCACTGCAGAACAAATTGTCGGAGCCGCCCAACCAGGTGAGATAGCCACGCGCCTCAAAGCGCAGACGCACATGCGGCGCCACTTTGATACGAACGCCACCGCCCAGGTTAAAAGACCAGCGCGTCTCCTGACTGAGCGCCGCCGCATCCGGCGTGATGCGCGTGGCCCCGAAACCACCCGCGGCAAAGGGCAGCACTCGAGCGCCGAGATCGCCCAGTGGCGTGGTGCCACCCAGTTGCAGGTATTCGACTTTTACATCCAAGGGCGTGGCGCTATCGACATCGGTTGCCTGACGGCTGTACAGCAATTCGTACTGGCTGCCGGGATCGGCGGCACGCCAGTTGATAGCCAATGCCGCACTACCGCTGGAATTCAAGCTCACACCCTGATCGTTGCTGAGATCGAGGAACCGACCGCCTGCCTGATAGCCGGCAAAGGGCGTGATTTCAAAAGCCGGCTCGTAAGCCGGCGCAGCGGCCGACGCGGTCACCGCAAAACCCATGGCTAGCGTAGCTAGCAAGGATTGCGACAAGCGGGACAAGCCGAACAGGGAAGCTGAATGCGACATGGCAACCTCGCGGGTGAAGAACCTACATATTGTCACTGAAAACGCTGACGAACAGGTGTCGCCATTACTCTCGCCGCAGCGACTCGATTCGGGCATGCTACGCGCCGCATTGCCGGGCACTACCGGCCCCTGTTGATTCTCGTAATGAGCGCAAAAACCCGACTCTCCAATTTCTTGATAGGCGCGATCTTCGCCCTGCTCACCTTTGGCCTGTGGGCCTATCTGAATCAACCCACCGAAGAGCCGGCCTGGCCCAAGCTCATCAACAATGGCGGTTTCGCTTTCTCGCCCTATCGCAATGGCAAGAGCCCGGTCAGAAACGAAGACCCGACGCTGGAAGAAATCGACGCTGATCTGGCGCTGCTGCAAGGCAAGGCGCGCGCAGTGCGCACCTACTCGGCCCTGCCACCGTTCTCGGAAATCCCACGCATGGCGGAAGCCCGCAATCTAAATGTGGCGGTAGGCGCGTGGCTTGATAAGGACCTGGACAAGAACGAACGTGAAATTAAGGCGTTGCTGGACATTGCCGCCAGCAAGCGCGAAAACATCAAGCGCCTGGTGGTAGGCAACGAAGTCATTCTGCGCGGCGACATGGAACGTGACGAATTGATCCCGTACCTGGATCGCGTGCGCGAGCAAACCGACCTGCCAGTCAGCACCGCCGAACCGTGGAACGTATGGGTGGCCAATCCCGAACTGGCCGATCATGTCGATTACATCATGGTGCACATGCTGCCCTACTGGGAGGGCATCTCGGTGGACAACGCCGTAAACCATGTGGTCAATCGCATGGATCTGCTGCGCCGCGTATTCCCCGGCAAGAGCATCATCATCGGTGAAGTGGGCTGGCCCTCCGAAGGCCGCACTCGCGGCAGCGCCGTTCCCTCCGAAGCCAACGAAGCGTTGTTCCTGCGCCGCTTCATGGCGCGCTCCAAACGTGAAGGCTACTTGTTCTACATAATGGAAGCCTTCGATCAACCCTGGAAGAACGATGCCGGCGAGCGTGGCGTCGGCGCGTACTGGGGCGTTTACGATCAAGATCGTCAGCCGAAATTTGAATTCGTAGATCCCATCGTGCGGGTGCCCGAATGGCATACGCTGGCGGCTATTTCAGTGGTGATCTCGGCATTGCTGCTGGGCGTGTTCTTCGTCAACAGTCGGGGTTTGCGCAATCGAGGCCGCAGCTTCCTGGCTATCGTAGTGTACGGCGTCGCCACCGTAACGGTATGGATCGTCTACGACTATTCGCAACAGTATCTGACGCTCACCACCATTGCCGTTGGCCTGCTATTGATCTTGGGCATGTTGGGCGTGATCGCAGTACTGCTGGCCGAGGCTTATGAGTGGGCCGAAGCTCGCTGGGTCAGCACCCGCGCACGCGCCATGGGCTTATCACGACACGAAGCGCTGCAATATCACCCGAAAGTATCGGTGCATGTGCCGGCTTACAACGAACCGCCGGAGATGTTGATCGAAACGTTGGATGCATTGGCGGCGCTGGACTATGCCAACTTCGAAGTCCTGGTAATCGACAACAACACCAAAGATGAAGCGGTGTGGCGTCCGGTTGAAGAGCATTGCCGCAAACTGGGCGAGCGCTTCCGGTTCTTCCACGTCGACCCACTGGCCGGCTTTAAAGCGGGCGCATTGAACTATGCATTGCGCAGTACGGCAGCCGATGCCGAGATCATTGCGGTAATCGACAGCGACTACAAAGTCGACCCCACCTGGCTGAAGGACATGGTGCCGCATTTTGCAGAAGCCAATATGGGCATTGTGCAATCGCCGCAGGATTACCGCGATGAAGCCGACAGCGCCTTCAAGGCCATGTGCTACGCCGAATACAAGGGCTTCTTCCATATCGGCATGATCACGCGCAACGAACGCAACGCCATCATTCAACACGGCACGATGACGCTGGTGCGACGCTCGCTACTGGAACAACTCGACGGCTGGGCCGAGTGGTGCATCACCGAAGATGCCGAATTAGGTCTGCGCGTGTTCCAGCACGGCTACCAGGCGCACTACCTGCCACGCAGTTACGGTCGCGGCGTGATGCCCGACACCTTCATCGACTTCAAGAAACAGCGTTTCCGCTGGGCTTATGGCGCGATGCAGATTCTGCGCGCCCATGCACGCAGCATGTTACGCAGCGACGGCGGCCTGTCCGCCGGCCAGCGTTATCACTTCCTGGCCGGTTGGCTGCCGTGGTTGGCGGATGGTTTCAATCTGTTGTTCACCGGCGGTGCCATCGCCTGGTCGATTGCCATGATTTATACCTCGCGCGTGGCTGCGACCGCGCTGGATCCACCGCTGCTGACCTTCTCGGTGTTACCGCTGACCCTGTTCGCTTTCAAACTGATGAAGCTGATTCATCTGTATGTCACGCGGGTGGGCGCCAATCTGCGTCAAACCGTTGCTGCAGCCATCGCCGGTCTGGCGCTGTCGCACACCATCGGCCTGGCTGTGCTCAAGGGCATGATTACCCGCAATGAACCGTTCTTCCGCACCCCGAAACTGGCGCGGCCGAATGGCTTGTGGGCAGCGATCAATGCGGCGCGTCAGGAAACTGTATTGATGTTGGCGTTGTGGGCCTGCGCTGCCGGTACCGCACGCATCGCCACCGAATACAGTGGCCCGGACATGTCGGTGTGGATCATCGTATTGATCATCCAGTCGCTACCCTACCTGGCGGCGCTATTGATCTCGCTCGCCAGTGCTTTCAAATTTCCGGCCACCTTGCTGGGTCGCGATCGACAGCTGCTGAAGCATCATCAAGGTCACGTCGATCTGCCTGCATAACAATCCTTCAACATGAATGCTGTCGGTGTCATACCGACAGCATTCACACCGCGCATCCAGTAAGCTGTACGCTTGCGGCGCTCAGCGCCCGGTTCATGGTGAGAACTGCATGTCGCGCGTGCCCAGCTTCATTGCCTCTCGTTACTTGCCTCGCTACAGCCAGACCCATCTGCGACTGCTGTTACTACTCGCTGCGCCGCTGCTATTCGGCGCGCTGGCCGTGCTGCTCGGGCGCGAGAGCAGCTGGGACCTGCAGAACTATCACTGGTACAACGCCTATGCCTTGTTGCACCAACGTCTGGGCTTCGACATCGCAGTGGCGCATCACGCCACTTACTACAATCCGCTGCCGGATTTACCCTTCTACTGGGTGGCCACGCATGCCCAGGCATGGCTGGCGGGAGCGTTTCTAGGCGCTCAATTTGGCGTCGCGGTCGCATTGATCGGCGCCATTGCTTATCAATATCTCGCCGGCTCGCCCACTTTGATCCGCAATGTGCATTGGCGAATGTGTGCAGCTGCGTTCATAGCAGTGGCCGGCGCTGTTGGCGGCGGCGCCTTTCCTGCATTGGGCAGCACTTCGAACGATGTCTCCACCGCCATCGGCATCTTTATCGCACTATGGTTACTGACATGGCAATTCGCTGAGCTGCGCAGCGCCACGCTCAAACTACAACTGATAACTACACTGCTTTGCGCCGGTATTTGCGCCGGCATGTCGGTGGGTTTGAAATTGACCACCGCAGCTTATGCACTGGGTCTGCTGGCAGCCAGCGCCTGGGTGCCCGCAACCTGGCGCAAGCGCGGTCAGTGCGTGCTACTGCTCAGCATCGGCATGTTGCTGGGATTCGTTGTCTGCGCAGGACCATGGTTGTGGCGCATGTGGGAATATGGCCGCAATCCCCTGTTTCCCTACTTCAATCAGCTGTTTCATTCGCCACTGCTGATCGACGGCAGTTATCGCGACACCACCTATGCGGTATCGGGTTGGCGCGACCAGCTGCTATTCCCTTATCTATTCACCATGGATTCATATCGCGTTGCCGAATGGCACTTCCGCGATGCACGCATCCTCGCCGCCTATGTGCTGGTGCCGCTTAGCCTGCTGGTTTATCTGCTACGCAAACTGCGTAATCGAACCGCAACCCTGCCGCCACTGACCGCCTTCCTGTTTTGCTTCGCTGCAGTCAGCTACGCGGTATGGCTGCTGATATTCGGCATCTATCGCTACCTGATTCCACTGGAGATGCTGGCGCCGTTATTGATCGCCATGGCCATTGCCTTATGGCCGATGACAAGCACTATCCGCACCGCTATTGCAGTTGGTTTATTACTGAGCCTGCAAGCCGTAGTCAGAATGGATATCAAGCGTCTCGACTGGGGTAACTCCTATGTCAGTGTGCAATTGCCATCGTTGCCAGATCCCGAACACAGCATGATATTGATGGCGGGCAACGCACCGATGGCCTTCGTCATTCCCAGCTTTCCCAGCAGCATTCCCTTCCTGCGTATCGATGGCTGGCTGGTTTGGAAAGACGACCTTGCCAGTGGTCTCTCCAGGCAGATGCATGCGCGAGTCGCTGCGCATTCAGGCCCATTGCTGATGCTGTTCGCAGACTACGAGCAATCGCGCGCCGCCGAATCAGCGCTAGCCTACGGCCTGAAGCTGGTGGAAAAATCATGTATGCCGGTGCGATCGAATCTCACCGATCCACTGCAGCTATGTCCATTACAACGCCAGGCCGCTGCATCCAGACCTGGTAGTTAACCAGGCTCATGCAGAGGCGTGAACACCAAATTTTTCATGAAGTAGTAATTGATAATCAAAGCGCAAACGGATGCCACCGCCAAGGGCACCACTGGATAGGCGCTCAAACCCGGCATCAGCCATAGCATCATTGCAAAGACGGCGAAATTGATCGAAGCACCCGCAGACTGGGTGATTACATAGCGCCAGTATTCTTTGGCAGTGGCCAGTCCATGTTTGGCGCGCCGATCGGCAAAGGCGTAATAGCGATTGATCAGCCAAGTCACGCTGACCGCACCGAGAAACGACAGCAAGCGTGCATGCAGCGGCGACCAACCGGCGTAACGCGTCAGCAAAGTCAACAATATGGCATCGGTTACAAAACCAATGCCGCCAGCCAGTACAAAACGGCGTTTACGTCCGCCGCTGAGCAACTTTGTGACGCGAATGAATGCACTCACATGCGCTGCTGGCTGTGCACGCGCGCGCCCCGCAGCGCGTAGGGCGAAGCTTCTTGAAGCGGCCAACTCCATGCAGCCGGCGCGGCACGCTTGGGCAAGTAACGATCCAGCGTCAAATAGTGCAGACGTTTCAGTTCACGGCGGCCATGCGTCACGGTATCCAGCACCAGACCGGCAACTACGCTGATGCAGGCAAGAATCATCACGCCCATGGCCAGCACCGCACTAGGCAGGCGCGGCACCAGACCGGTATCAACATAAGTCCGCAACAACGGCCAAGCGATCACCAACGCCGCAGTCGCCAGCATTGCACCGATACCGCAGAAGAAGGCCAACGGTCGTTCATCTTTGATCAAGGCCAGGATGGTACGCAGAATGCGAGTGCCGTCCCGTAATGTATGTAACTTACTATGCGACCCCTCAGGCCGCTCGCGATAAGGCGTTGTCATTTCGGCTACCGGCAGACGCAACTCCAACGCATGCACCACCAACTCGGTTTCCGTTTCGAACCCACGCGACAAAGCAGGAAAAGATTTCACGAAGCGCCGCGACATCACTCGATAGCCCGACAGCACATCGCTGATCTGTTTGCCGAAGATCATGGCGATCAAACGACTGAAGCCGAGATTACCGGCGGCGTGACCGGCACGAAACACTTGCGTGGAAACCGGTGCGCGTGCGGCATTGACCAAGTCCAACGATTGATCGCTTAAGTGTTGGATCATTCGCGGCGCACTGGCCGCATCATAAGTACCATCGCCGTCGACCAACACGTACACATCCGCATCAATATCGGCAAACATACGCCGCACTACATTGCCCTTGCCCTGCAGGGGCTCGCGTTGCACCACTGCGCCCGCCGCTGCGGCAATGGCGGCAGTGCCATCAGTGGAATTATTATCGTAGACATAAATGGTGGCATCAGGCAGATGCTGGGCAAAGTCACGAATCACTGCAGCAATGGTGGTCGCTTCGTTGAAACAGGGAATCAACACGGCCACCCGTTGCATCGGTCGCGATGTCGATTCCGGATACAGCCCCAGGATGTTGATATCGGACCATGAATCGAACTCAATTTCCGCAAGTGACATAGGACACTCCTGGGGAACCCGATGAAAACAAACTCATGAAAGCAGCGACCACCTGCCGGTCAATGCAAAACGGTTTAATACAATAGAAGTTCGAGCAAGCTTTAACTCGCTCCAGTAATGGAGAGCCAACCTTGAATCGAGTTCCTGACTTTGGAAACTAGTCTGACTGTCGCGACGTGCGCTGCCGTCCTACTCCACCCGTACGGCGGTAACTTTTGCCCGGACAGCCATTTGCGTCGGATCATGATTCAAACAACCCATCTCGGGTAACATTGCGGGCATGTCAGCCAAAAAATCCGTTCGCCGTGGGCGTTCCGCCTCGTCCAGTTTCAGCGCCAAAGCCAAGGCACGCGGCGTCGCTCGCCAACGTCCTGCCGGTGCGCGTGCGAAGACGCCTACACGCGATCGCGGCGAAATGGCAACACGCAGCGCAGCCCCTGCCCGCGGTAGCAAACCGAACCTGCGCAAAGAAACTGAATTTGTCTCAAGAAACGAGCTACGCCTGGAAGCCGGCAACAAAGTCAGCGGCTCAGACTCGCCACGCCGCCACAGCAATTCCGGTATCCGTTTGCAGAAGGCACTGGCCGATGCCGGCGTCGCAGCGCGCCGCGATTGCGAACAGCTGGTGTTAAGTGGCCGCATCCAGGTAAACGGCATCACAGTCACCGAACTACCCTGCTTCGTCGATCCCGAACGCGACGTCGTAGCGCGCGATGGCGTACCGCTGGATCTAAGCGCCAGCATTGTTCGCAAACGCAACGAAGTGGGCGCGCCCGAATTCACCTATCTGTTGATCAACAAGCCCAAGGGCATGATCACTACTGCGCGCGATCCGGAAGGTCGCCCCACGGTGTTGCAGATGGTGCCGCACGCGATTCGCGCCCGTGAACGCCTGTTCCCGGTAGGCCGTCTCGATGCCGATTCCATCGGCTTGCTGCTGCTCACCAATGATGGCGATCTGGCCTATCAACTCACCCATCCCAAGTTCGGTGTGATTAAAGAATATCGCGTCACCACCACTGGCTTGGCCGGCGATGAACAGTTGGAGCAGTTGAAACGCGGCGTGTACCTGCTCAACCCGGGCGGCGATGGCCAGACCCGCGCCAAGCGCACCAATCTGGAATCGGTGCGAGTGCTCAAGCGCTTCGTGGACCGCAGCCGCGGCGATCGCACGGTACTATCGATCAAATTGCGCGAAGGCCAGAACCGCGAAATCCGCCGCCTGTTGGCGCGGGTGGGTTTGAAAGTGCGCGACCTGGAACGCGTGGCTATCGGTCCGCTGCGTGCCATCGAGCTGCAACCCGGACAGTGCAAGCTGCTGGGTAAGCGTGATGTGGATCGGTTGCGGGCCTCGGTGTTGTCGACGGAGTGAAGATTGCCCCCACCCTACCCCTCCCCCGCAAGCGAGGGAAGGGATAAGAGGCTGCTGCACCACTTGTAAGATTTGCGCGAATCAATCAGACATTTCTTCTCTTAAGGATGGCCGAGACTTCATCGCCGCTCGCTTAAGAGAATCCGATCCCCTCCCCTGCGCAGCGGGGGAGGGTTAGGGTGGGGGCAACAAACCTCACTCTAACTTTCATTGAGGTACTAACTATGCGCTGGCGCGGTGAACGTGAGAGTTCGAACATCGAAGATCGACGCGGCATGCGCGTCTCGCGCAAGGCCGGCATCGGTGGCGTGGGCGGCATCGTTCTGGGCCTGGTGGCTTTGTACTTCACCAAGGACCCGACGCTGTTATTGCAATCGCTCACCGGTGGCGAAACCACCGAGCAAGCCAGCGGTCCCTATCAAGAAAGTGCCGCAGAAGCCGCCAGCCGTGAACTGGTTGCGGTGACCTTGGCCGACACCGAGCAAGTGTGGGGTCAATTGTTCACGCAAGCTGGTCGGCAGTACGAACAACCCAAGTTGGTGTTGTTCAGCGGTGTGGTTGAATCGGCCTGCGGCACCGCACAGGCCGCAGTCGGTCCGTTCTATTGCCCAGGCGATCATCAGGTTTACATCGACCTGTCTTTCTACGATGAATTAAGCCAGCGCTTCGGCGCGCCCGGCGATTTCGCCAAGGCCTATGTAGTGGCTCATGAAGTCGGCCATCACGTGCAGAACCTGCTGGGCACATCTGAAAAAGTGCAGCGCGCACGTCAAGCGGGCGAAGAATCCGGCGCCGACTCTGCTTCAGTACGTCTGGAATTGCAGGCCGATTGCTATGCCGGCGTCTGGGCCTATCACACCAATCAATCGCGTCAGTTTCTGGAAAGCGGCGACATCGAGGCCGGCCTCAATGCCGCCAGCGCCATCGGTGATGACAAGCTGCAGATGCAATCGCGCGGCTATGTCAGCCCCGACTCATTCACGCACGGCAGTTCGGAACAACGCGTGCGCTGGTTCAAACGCGGCATTGAAGCGGGTGATGTGAAGCAATGCGATACCTTTGGCGCACGAAGTCTGTAAGGCCTGGCATACCGAATCATTAAGCGCGTCAGACCTCACTCCATAGGGACTTCATATGCTGGAACTTAGACCGAATTGTGAGTGCTGCGGCAAAGACCTCCCTACCGACAGCAGCGAAGTCCGAATTTGTTCGTTTGAATGTACATTTTGTGCCTCCTGCGCAGAAGATATTCTTGGTGCTCGTTGCCCGAATTGTGGCGGCGAATTGGTAGCCCGACCACGCCGCCCAACAGCGGCACTGGCAATTCATCCACCTTCCAGCAAGCGCATATTTAAACCAGCAGGCTGCCAGCAATCTGCGCCTTGAAGCTCCGCAGCACATTTAAGCATTGGCGTCAGTCGCTGCGACTCTTACCAAGGCGCTTCAAAGAATTACTGTTTACTTCTTCACCGCAGGCGCAGCGCCCATGCCCACAGCATTACCCTGCCCCACATGATTCTCGCCAATCAACGACACCGGCTCCATGGGTGAAGCATCCCAGTGATCGGTGATCTTGCCGTTCACCACGCGAAAAATGTCCGCACCCTCGGGACCATACTGCGTCACCATTTCATCGTTGACGCGAATCTGACCAATGCTCATGACGTTGGCTTCGCCACCCATGCCGCCCGCAGGCGCAGCACCTGGAGGCGGTCCGCCTGCACCCATGGCATCGCCACCAGGTCCACCGGCGCCACCCATCATGTTCTGAAAGAACGCGATCATCTCTTCACGCCCGGTCTTGGCCTTGCCGGCACGCATCTGCAATAGATGGGAATGATCGACATAGTCGGGCGACATATACGTCTCGATGGCTTCGCGCACTTTGCCGCTGAATAGCATCTTGGAAAAGTTTTCCACCACTTGGTGGTTTGCCTTCTCCATGGGCGTTTCGATGTAGGCGGTTTTTTCTTCGGCGCAGAGCCTGGTTGCATTCAATAGCAACAGAGATACTGCGAGACACTTGCATTTATTCATACGATTCCCCCTTTGCGAATTTTTATAGTTAATGTCATACCCGCGCAGGCGGGCATCCAGTAAAAAAATGATTCAATTAAATTCCCGCCTTCGCGGGTATGACGGATATGAGACTAATTCAAGCCATCTAAGACGAAGCAACGCAACCACACGGCTTTGTGATCGCTTATCAATTGTCCATTATCAATTAGTGGACGCATCCGCCGGCGGCCCACCACTACCCGGCTTGCGCCCCACGATGTGTCCATCTTCAAACGTGGCATAGATGAAGCTGCCGCCCTTGCCTTCTTTAGACGGGTGAATGCTCATGCTCACCTTGTCGCCCGCCTTGAACGAGTCCTTGGTCATGCCGTTGCGGCGAATCATCGATAAGGCGGCGAGCTCCACGCCCCACTCATCCACCCCACCACTGTCATTGGGAACGGTCAGCCATACCCAGGCATGCGGATTGGTCCACTCGAACACACGCACCGTCCCCTTGACGGTGATGGTCTGATTCATCTCGAACATGCCCAGCGAGTGATGGGCGTCACTGCCATTCGCTAACAGCACACCGCATGCACTCACTGCGGCATTCATTGCTCTGCGCAAGTTGTCTTTCATGATTCCCCCGAATATGACTGCGCTACTTAGGCGGTGTGAGATCGATGTTGGCTTTGCCGTTCACCGGCGCCATGCGGTTGTTCTGTGTGCAATAGGCTTCATGCACCGTCCAGTCGCGATGACGAGTCATGGTGCGCGTGGTAACCCAAGGTTCCTGCAATAACTCAGGATTGGTGACGGTGATGGTCAATTCCATCTTGTCCGTCCCTACCAAACGAAAGCGCTCCACCACATGCGTTGCGCCCTTGCCCGGCACACCTTCGGCCAGTGCCACCTGCGGTAAAAAACCCACGGTATCGACTACTAACGTGGTGCCTTCCCAATGACCGATGGAGTCACCGTAATAAGTAGGGTCTGGGTCGTCATGCTCAGTGCGGGTCATATCAATGCGGCGTGTAATGAAGTAATCCACATCCGCCATCAGAAAGATGGTGCCCCTGCTGAAAAAGAATTCGCCGCCCACATCCACCGGAATGCCATGTGGATCGCAACTTGCCGAACCAGCCTTGTACAAAGCTCGCGAAGGGTCGGCCATCGCAGCTTCATACACGCCCGGCTTGTACTTGGGCTTGGGCAGACCACGCGCTTCATCGGGACCACCGGCGCCCAGGCCCGACCCCCATACGCCGCCCATGAAATCCGGCCACTTGGCCACATCGCTCCAACTGGCGCCGCGAGATTTTTCTGCAGAGAACGCCGCAGGCATTCCCAACCATAAAACCATGCCCACACAGCAAGCCATCGCATGTTTGCGTTTCACCATCGCGTCCCCCGACTCAGTTGATCACCAACTTAAAGCATGCGCTGACCAATACACAGACTAGTTCACATTGCACAGAGGCTTGCTTGTCGATGAATCAGTCGGCAAACAAGCACTCTGATGGTTCCGCTTACTTACCTGCCGCCATGCCACCGCTGGCAGCCGGCGCATCCACGGGTGCAGGCGGTGCTGCGCCTTGATGAATGGTGTCCCAGTGATCGGTGATCTTGCCGTTCACCACGCGGAAGATGTCCTGACCCTTGCGACCGTGGTACGTCACCATTTCATCGTTGACCACCATGATCTCGACCAGCTTGGCCTTGTCGCCCGGCGTGCCAGCCATGAATTGTTTGAAGAATGGCATGACATCGTTGTAGCCCATCTTGTCCTTGCCGCTCATGCGACGTGGGGTATAGGCATGTTCGACGAAGTCCTTGCTCACGTACTTCTCGAAGGCTTCATCAACCTTGCCGGCATCAATGAGATCGCCAAAGCCTTGTACAACGGCTTTGCGCGCAATGTCGTCCTTACTGTCGGCTGCGGGCTGCATGCCGCCACCCATTCCACCTTGGCCACCGGCAGGGGCACCGGCAGGTGGTGCTCCTTGTGACATGGCGGCACCCGAAAAGGCCAGCAACATGGCAGCGGCTAGCAATGAAATACCCGTATGTGTCTTGCTCATATTCAAACCCCTTTGCTAATTCACAAAAAAACTCAAATTCAACATCGCAACCCGTGAATCAATTCAATCATTCACTTTGGCGGTGCATTGCGTAACTCAGGCGCATTGGAAGTCGGCGCCGCACCCTGGCCCGGCGCAGTCTGCCCCTTAGGCGGCAAGGGCGAAGCCTGACCACTGGGTTCCCAACTACGGCCATCCGAATAAACAATCTTGGTAAGCAGGCCGGCATTCTTGCCGCTGCGCTCCGGGCAGTAGTCGATGGTGACCTTGTCGCCCTTCTTCACCGAGTTGTAAGTAAAGCCGGCGCGTCGCAGTGCGCCGGGAGAACTCAGTTCCATACCCCAGGTCACCGAAGTGCCGTCGCCCTTGGGCACTTCCACAAAAATCCACGAATGCGGGTTCTGCCACTCGAATTTGCTGACCGTGCCGGAGATGGTGCCGCGCGCCGCATCGCTGAGATCGAATTGCGCCACCGAGTGATGGGCGGTCAAGACACTGGGCAAGGTCAGCACGGCAGCGCCGATCAACAAACTATAAAAATTTTTCATGATATGACTCCAAACTGGATGAAAGGATGAGCGCTTACAGGTCGAGATTGCCGCCCAGCACTTCATCGCGATCCGTCCAGCAATAAGACTCAAAGTATTCTTCGTCGGTGCGCTTCATGGTCTTGGTGACTTCCCAAGGCTTGCTGAATACTTCCGGGTTGGTAATGGTGCGCTTCATCTCCAAGGTGTCCTTGTCGATCAAACGCAGGCGCTCGACCACATGTGTCTCGGTGTTATCGACATGCATGCCTTGTTGAATCTGTGCTTCACCGCGAATGGCAACCGTGTCAATTACCAGCGTGTCGCCTTGCCACTGGCCGGTGGAGTGACCGAAGTAACTAGGCTCAACATCTTCGGGATGACCACGACCATCCATGTACACGCGCCGCCATACGTTGTACCAATCGGATAGACCACCGATGACGATCACATCCTTGTTGAAGTAGAACGAACCGCCGCTATCGGATATCACGCCCATGGGTTCGCAATTGCCGATGCCCTGCGGCTTGCCTTTCTGCGCAGCTTGATAAGCGGCGCGAAACGCATCGGTTAAAGGGGTATTCGCACCCGGTCCGCCACCGGGACCACCGGCGCCCATGCCGCCGCCGGGCGCACCGCCTGCACCACCAGCAGGTGGGCCGCCTCCGCCTTGTACTGCGCCACCACCCCCCATACCCGCAGCAGGACCAGGTGTACCCATCAAACCACCATTGGTCCAGTTACCTTCGAAGTTGGGCCACTTGGCTACATCAGCCCAGGTGTAACCCTTGCCGGTAGCGCCGCCTTTCAACGCTGCCGACACGGCCGCAGTTTTGCCGGATGATTTGGCAGGCGCTTCTTCAGCTACGCATACATTGCTAGCGCTTGCCAATGCCAGTACCAGCCAGGGTGCATGGCGCACCACACGAACACTCTTCAACATCTTGCCCCCTCACATTCGAGCCACGGTGCATGCACGACTCGCACACCCGGCTCATTCACAACTCGAATACATGCTCACTAACAGCAATGTCATCAAGCAAGATCACGCCTCAACCCAAGCGTGATCTCGCAGGACTCGATGACTACTTCTTGGGCGCGTCGGCCGCACCACGTTCGCGTTCCAATGGATTATCCGTGCTATCGCCTTCACCACGTGCAGCCTTCTGTACGGCACGAGCAATGCCGCGATAGGTTTCAACGTGATCCTTCGACCAGGCGACGATCTCTGGATTGGTCTTGGCCTTGCCCACCGACTCGATTTCCAAAGCCACGGCACGCTGCATTTCTTCGTTCTGCAGAATCGTCAGCAACAAGTACAAGCGATCGAACTCACCGCCGCTGGCGTTCTTCAACGCATCATCGAAAGAGCCACCCGGAGGGGTAGCCATGCCACCGGGAGGACCGCCTGCGCCCATGCCACCTGCGCCACCGGGAGCACCACCAGGAGCGCCGCCCGGAGGACCGCCTGCGCCTTGTGGAGCGGCACCACCTGCGCCACCAGGTCCTGGACCGGGAGCGCTGCTACGTGGATCGCTGGGGCCTTTGCCCACTTCACCCCAAGCTCCCAGCTTCTTACCCAACTCACTGATGCTGGTTTGGCCGGCGGTATGCGTTTCCAATGCACGCTTGGCCACGGCCTTCACTTGTTCAGAACTGGCCTTCTCCACTGCCAGCTTGTCGTAACTCATCTGCGCCATCTGTCGCTGGGCAAGCCCACGAATCAAATGAGTTTCATAGTCATTCATGTTGCTGTTGGTCTGTTGCTGCGCCGACGCCGGCAGCGCAGCAGCAATCAACAACGCTGCAATCACACCACTTAATTTCATACTCATATCGTTACCCCCGTTGAAAAACTCATCGCGCAACCATTCAAAAAACTATTTCTAAAATTCTTGAAGGCGCGGCAAGCCATGACTCGCCGCACCTAACATCAGTAAGCGTCAGTTACCTTAGAAACTGGCATTGATGCTCAAACCAAACGTCCGCGGCGCATTCAACTGCACATCCTGCGTGCCGTAGTTGATCTGCACTACTTCTTCAAAGGCGTTCTTCACATTGGCCGTGGCGCTCCACTTACCATCCGAGCTTTGATAAGTGAGATAGGCATTCCACAGGTAGTAGTTGGGCTGGTAAGCCGCACCCGGGGCAACAATGTTGGCGCCGCCGGCACCGCCTTGACTCCAATACTTGGTCTTGTAGATGCCATTGATCTTGGGTGTGAGAGACGCACCGCTGGCCATCGCAAACTTATGCTGGTAGGTACCGTTCAACACATACTTGGGCGAGTTCTGCGGAGTCAAACCGTCGTACTGCGCAACCTGTGCATTGAGGATGTTGGCCAGCACCTGTGCATCGGCCAAGGTGCCCGCAACCGTTTCACCCATGCCGGCAGCCAAACCTGAAGAAGCAAAAATGGCATTGGCACTGAAAGAGACTGGCAGCGTGCCTTGCTTAGCAACCAGGTATTCCGCAGTGAGATCGAAGCGGTCGTTATTGGTGGGAATCCAGCTCAGATCCACATCCACGCCCTTGGAAGTCCAATCCGGCACAGTGATGCTGGTGTTGTAACGCACACAGGACAACGACAAGTCGCGATAGAAGTCGGGCGCATTCGCTGCAGCAGGGCCAGTGGCCGTGCAGTAACTCTGTGCAACCGTACCAGTGCCATCCTGACCATTAACCGTCTGTGTCGCAGTAAACGAACCCTGGAACGGACGATTGTGATAGGTGGTATCGAAGGCCTCGACATTCAACTGCAGCTTCTTGTCGAAGAACTGATTCTTGATACCCAGCGTGATTTGCTCAGTGGTCTGTGCACAGCTGAAACCCGCTGTACCTTCGCACACGCCCATCGCCGTCAGACTGCCCGGCTGATAGCCCGTCTGGTAGGTGGCATACAACATCGAATCGGTCAGCACATCATATTCAAGACCGACGCGATAGGTAGTGTCCTGCCAGGTGTGATTCAACGTGGTCGGTGTAGCCGTGGCATTAGCCTGACTGAGACTGCTCTTGGTGTCCTTGCTGTAGCGCACGCCGCCGATCACACGCAGCTGATCGAGAATGGAGAAGGTGGCGTTGCCGAACACCGAACGAGTGCCGGCATCATTCTTCAAGTCCACTCCCATGCCCGGGAAGGAATACAGACCGGTGACGTAGTTCAGATCGTAACTGCCGGTGGTGGGCGTATTGCGATAGTAGTAGTACACGCCACCCAGCCATTGCAGTTTGGAATTGTTGGACGACGCCAGACGCGCTTCCACCTGCTTGCTCTTTTCAGTGGTGTCTTCATGAGTGATCGCCGCACCCATGGGCGCCTCGTTGGAGACATTGCGAGCGTTCTGCAGTTGCGGCGTGATCGTCAATGTACCGAAACCGAGATTCCAATTTATATCGGCGCCGAAGGTGTTGATCTTGGAGTTTCTATATACGTAATCGGGCCAGCCGAATTTTGGAAAGCCATCGTTCCATGCGTTGGCGCGATCGCGGAAACCTACGCCGTCGTTGATATGCACGATCGAGCCACCGTAGTAGCTGGTTACAGCATTTGGCGCAGTTCCAGTGGTCACCGATTGACCATATGGACAGCGATCAATTGCTCCCAACGCTGTTGAAAACGGCGGCAGACAACTGTCTCCTGCAACAGCGCCCCGATAGTAGCCGGTGGTCGCCACAGTGTCATTACGCCCTATGTTGTTGCTGCGTTGGAAGTTGTAGGTCGCAACAATGTCCAGATCGTCATTCACCAACCAGCGGTAACGCACACGACCGTTGACATTATCGGTGTTACCGGCGCCGCTGCTGACATAGCCATCGCGCTTGCCGATCGAATAAGCCATACGCACTGCTTGATTCGACGCCAGCGGCAGATTCAATACGCCTTCGGCATTGATCAGATTGTAGTTGCCGCCTTCCAGTGAGCCGCTGGCCTGATATTCGAACACCGGCTTATTGGAGACCAGACTGACCGCCCCGGCCAACGAACCCGCACCCAGCGTCGTGCCTTGCGCGCCGCGCATGACCTCGACTTGAGCGACGTCCAGCGTGCCGCTGGATAGGGTTTCAGTACGATATTGATATGCGCCATCGATGATGGTCGCCACGGCTTTTTCGCCGCCACCCGGAATGCCTTCGACATTACCCAGGCCGCGCAGGAACACATTGGCGCCGAAGGCGTTGGTTTGAAACTCGACACCGCTGGTCTGACTCAAAATTTCATCGATGCGACGCTTGCCTTCTTGTCGTAATTGGTCGCCCGATGTCACCTGGATCGAAATGGATGTCTTCTGCAAATTGGTTTCGCGCTTCTCGGCGGTAACGATGACCTCTTCCAATTGCAGCGATGCCGTGTCGGTCTGCGCCATCGCAGGCGCAAACCCACCCATCGAAATCAGAAAGCCTGTTGAACAGGCCAATAGCTTTCGCATAGTTTTTCTCCCCACTCTTATGCGCCAATCAGCGGATTGGCTTTTTATCCGGTTGCATTACAACCAGCCCCATCGCGAACTCGGCTTAACGCAGGGTTCGCCAAATCGTTTTTAGAATCTGTTTTATTTTCGAAACACAGCTCTCCGTCGTTTCATCACGCACGGCGCTGCATTCATTTTCGATGTTAGATAACAGCCACAAATAACCCGGTCAATAACGTAACGATTGTGTTACTTCCGCAATAAATGTTTACTGCGCAGTAACAGCAACGTGCATTGTTAAGCGCAATTAGATCGACGCGTTTATGTATTCAGCTGCACCTCGAGCTTACGAGGTCGCAAAGCAGCAGCGCTCTACCCAACTCGTTCATTGTTCATTGACTGGTTGTTGTAGAAATGCGGCCCCTTGTAGGACACACATTTGAATTACGGGCGTGCCGATGCGATCGCTAACGTTAAAGACGATGACGTTGCGGCGGTTTTGCGCCATGATTGCGTAAGCAGCGTTATTTATTCCCCCTATAGTCCAGTCCTACCTGTGCTTTGGATGATCCAGCCATGAATACTCAAGCCCAACCTCGCGACATCGCCCACGACAACGCCTGGGACCAGGTAGTCGCCATTGTCGGTCAAGCTTTTCTTGACCGACTCAGTCCAAGCCTGCGCAGCGAGTTTGAACAAACTATTTCCAAGGCTTCGACAATGGGACGCGACGCGCGTGGCCCGGTGCGCGAAATACAAACCCTGTTGGGCGACCGCTGGAGCACCCTGTTGCTACATCTGCTTCACTACGGCGCACTGCGCTTCTCAGTACTGCAACGCATCATCAGCACCATCGACGACGTGGGTATTTCTCGCCGCATGCTGTCCTTCAGCCTGCGCGCGCTGGAACGCGATGGCTTGGTATCGCGCAAGGTGATTGCTTCCGTGCCGCCCAATGTCGAATACGCCTTGACGCCGCTGGGTCAGGAACTGTGGCAGCGTGTCTTCGGTCTGGTGGAATGGCTGAGCACCAACGCGGAGAAGATCATTGAAGCCCGCGCTGCCTTCGAGCAGAAGGAAGACTAGCCAGCAATAATACCGACCCGGTATTGCTGATTAAGAATGCTGATTAAGATGGAGTGGCGTGCAATGTGCCAAAATCTCGCATTGCACCCACTCACATCCTGATGTCTTGAACGCCTCTCACCCATCGATCCCTCAGCTGCCGATCCATGCAGCGCTGCCCAACTTGCTCGGCGTGCTTCAGCAGCACTCAGCCGTTGTACTACAGGCGCCACCCGGCGCGGGTAAATCCACCGGCGTACCGCTGGCCCTGCTGGACAGCCCAGCCATCAAGGGCAAGATTCTTATGTTGGAACCGCGCCGCATTGCGGCGCGCAGCGTCGCCCTGCGCATGGCCAGCACCTTGGGGGAGACGGCCGGCCAGACCGTGGGTTATCGCACACGACTCGATACCAAGGTCGGCAAACACACGCGCATCGAAGTGGTCACCGAAGGCATTCTGACACGCATGCTGCAACACGATGCCGCGTTGGAAGGCATCGGCATCGTGATCTTCGACGAATTCCACGAACGCAGCCTGCAAGCGGATTTAGGTCTGGCACTGTGCCTGGATGTGCAAGCCACATTGCGCGATGACCTCAAGCTGCTAGTCATGTCGGCCACCCTGGATGGCGCAGCGGTCGCCAAGTTACTAGGTGATGCGCCCATAGTGACTTCGCAGGGACAAAGCTTTCCCGTCACCACACATTACCGCGCGGCGGGCAGCGCACAACGCAAGTTATGGCAGGACAATGACATTACCCGCGATGTCGCAGCCACGATTGCACGCGCAGTACAAGAAGAGCCAGGCGATGTGCTGGTATTTCTGCCGGGCCAGGGCGAAATCCGCCGAGTGCAAACACTGTTGCAGGACGCATCGCTGCCTGCGAATACATTGGTGCTGCCGCTGTATGGCGAGCTATCGCCTGCCGAGCAGGATCGCGCCATTGCGCCCAGCGAGACCGGCAAGCGCAAAATTGTGCTGGCCACCAACATTGCCGAGACTTCGTTGACCATCGACGGCGTGCGGGTGGTGATCGATAGCGGCCTGGAACGACGCCTGCGCTTCGATCCCGTCACCGGCATGAATGCCCTGGAGCTGCTGCGCATCTCGCGCGCCGCCGCAGATCAACGCCGCGGTCGTGCCGGCCGTACGCAAACTGGCGTGTGTTATCGCCTGTGGCAGGAATCCGAACAGGACTTACTGACTGCGCACACCACTGCGGAAATTCTGGAAAGCGATTTGCTGCCCTTGACGTTGGAGCTGGCGGCCTGGGGCATTCAACAAGCCGGCGCCTTGCGTTGGCTGGATGCGCCACCCGCAGCGCACTTTACTCAGGCTCGCGAACTGCTGAGTCTGTTAGGTGCCTTAGACAAAGATGGCAAGATCAACTCACATGGTCGCGCCATGGCACAGCTGGGCACACATCCGCGGCTGGCGCATATGCTGATCAAGGCGCGTGAGTTGCAGCTGGAAGCATTGGCCATAGAACTGACTGCCTTGCTGGGAGAGCGCGATCTACTACGCAGCCGCAGCCGTGACCGAGATGTGGATTTGCGCAGTCGCATCGAAGCACTGCATGGCGCAGCCATCCCCAACAATGACGTGGATCAGGGCGGCAAGCAACGCGTACTGCGCAGCGCCGAGCAACTTGCCAGACAGCTGCGAGCATCCAGTTCACGCAGTGAAGCCGCGCAACTGTATGAAACCGGACGACTGCTTGCGCTGGCCTATCCGGATCGCATCGCGCAGAAGCGCGGTGAAAGCGAGCGCTACTTACTCAGCAATGGCAGCGGCGCAGTACTCAACACACCGCAAAGTTTAAGCAAGGCCGCATACCTGGTAGTGGCGCAACTGGATGCTTCGGAGCGTGATGCTCGCATTCAGCTGGCGGCGCCCATTGAATTGGAAGAACTTGAAACCGACTTCGTTGCAGTAATCGAGCAACGTGAGCGTATCGAATGGAATAGTCGCGAGGCCATCGTCACCGCCACTCAAGAGCGCAGGCTGGGCGCGCTGACACTCGCATCGAAACGACTGGATAAACCGGATACCACACGTCTACTTGCAGCCATGCTGCAAGGCATTCGCGAACTGAGCTTGACGTGCCTACCCTGGAGTGAGGCTGCCAAACAACTGCGCACACGCATGCAGTTTGCACATCAACACGATCGACAGGGACAGTGGCCAAATGTGGATGACGCGCATCTGCTGGCCACGCTGGAAGACTGGCTGGCGCCCTGGCTGGATGGCATTTCTCGCCGTTCGCAATTGCAGCAGCTGGATATGCATCAAGCGTTGATTGCCCTACTCAGTTGGGATCAACAGCAACATCTGAATGACATTGCGCCCACCCATATTCGCGTGCCCAGCGGCTCGAATATTGCGCTGGATTACTCCGGCGCGGTGCCCACACTATCTGTGAGATTGCAGGAAGTGTTTGGCATGACCGAAACCCCACGCGTCGGTGGCGGCTCGGTACCCGTGTTGATGGAACTGCTTTCTCCCGCGCGGCGACCTGTTCAAGTCACTCAAGATCTCGCCAGCTTCTGGGCACGTGGTTATCACGATGTGAAAAAAGATTTGAAGGGTCGTTACCCCAAACACTATTGGCCGGACGATCCATTGCAGGCAGAGGCGACGGCGAGGGCCAAGCCGCGAGGAACTTGAGCAAACAGCTCGCCGTTTCGCGTGAGATGTTCGCCACATTGCAGCGTGTGCAAAGCATTTGATGCGACAACAGGACTTGCTTAATTAGTTCGGGCCTGTTGCATTGTTGTTGCCCCCACCCTAACCCTCCCCCGCTACGCAGGGGAGGGGATAAATACCTCGCTCATCTGGCTCTCAGCAAATATTCACAGTGAAGAGAAATTCACAGCGCTAGAGTACCACCCGACCAATCGGGAGTACTCATGAAAGCCACAACAACAACGATCTCCGTCTCTGCAACGACTGCCCTAACTGCAGCGCTAATCCCGCATCTGGCTGCAGCAGCCGCTACCTGCAGCTACACGCAAAGCGCCACTATCACCAGCGGCGCGCGCTCCGCGGCCATCATTGCGGTGGACCTGAACAAGGACAAGATTCTGGACATCGTCACTACCGCTCAGGGCGATGGCACGATCAGCGTGGCGCTGGGACAGAAGGGCGGCAAATTCGCTGCACCCACGACGTACAAAACCAGCACGGTAGGCCCTTATGAAACGGTGGCCGCAGACTTCAACGGCGATGGTTATCCGGATCTGGCCTCAGCTAATTTTGGCGCTTCCAACGGCGCGCCATTCGGCGTCGCAGTGAGCATCCATATCAACAAGGGCGACGGCACGTTCAAAGACTATGTAGATGTGTCGGCCACCGATCGCGAAGACGACAAGCTACGCGCTATTACGGCCGGCGACTTCAACAAGGACGGCAAGATGGATCTGGCCGTAGCTGCACAGAAGACCGGCTTGCAGATTCTGTTGGGCAAGGGTGATGGCACCTTCGCGCCACATGTGTTGTATCCGGCTGGAGCAGCCGTGCATGGCATCGTTGCAGCGGACTTCAACAAGGACGGCAAACTCGATGTGGCGTTGGCCAATAACAGCCCGAAGAACGGCGCGGTGAATGTGTTGTTCGGCAAGGGCGATGGCACCTTTGAAGCGACTACGGCATTTGCCGCTGGTGCCAGCACCTTTGGCTTGGATACCGCCGATCTCAACGGCGATGGCTATCCCGACATCGTCACCGCCAATCAAGCGGACAGCACCACCAGTGTGTTGTTGAATCTGGGCAGCAAACAGCCAGGCAGCTTCGCACCGCAAGTGGTGTATGCCGCTTCGGGTAAAGCCGTGGCGATTACTGCCGGTGATTTGAATGGCGACGGTAAACCAGAGTTGCTGACTGCCGCCAACTCTGGCGGTGTGACCGATGTGTACTTCAACAAAGGTGATGGTACGTTCGAAGCCAGCTTGCCCGTAGCCACTGGCAATGGTGCGTATGACTCCGTGGTAGCGGATTTCAATGGCGACGGTACGGCAGACTTCGCCACCGTGTTAGGCAATGGCAGCGCCGTTGTCATGCAGGGCAGCTGTAAGAAGTAGGAGCATCTCACCTGCCCTCTTCCTCAAGGAGAGGGCATGACCCTTGTCGGCTCTCTTGCACAGGTTTATTCATCAACCCAGCTGTATCTAATACAACTCAGGAATCAGTCATGAAAACCAATTACAACAAAACATCCCTCATCGTCACAGCCATCACCACAGCTCTGGTCGCGCCGATCAGTCATGCCGCCAAGACCTGTGAATACACACCACTGGCTAACATCGCCACGGGCGCGCGTACAGCCGGCGTGATCGCACTGGACTTGAACAAGGACAAGGTGCTGGACATCGTCGCCACCAATCAAGCCGGTGGCTCGGTCAGCGTTGCATTGGGCAAGAAAGGCGGCAGCTTCGGCACCGCGACCACTTATCCGACCAGCACCGTCGGTCCATATGAAACCGCCGCAGCGGATTTCAACGGCGATGGTTATCCGGATCTGATGGCCGGCAATTTCGGCTCTGCCGCCGGCGCCCCCTATGGTTTGACGGTCAGCGTTTTCATCAACAAGGGCGATGGCACGTTCAAGGACTTTGTGGATTTCAGCGCCACCGATGCTGCCAACGACAAGGTACGTGCCGTCACCGTGGGCGACTTCAATAAAGACGGCAAGATGGATATCGCCGCCGCCTCGCAATTCACAGGGTTGCATATCCTGCTCGGCAAAGGCGATGGCACCTTCGCACCGCATGTGCTGTATCCCGCCGGCGGTAGCGTGCATGGCATTGTGGCCGCCGACTTCAACAAGGATGGCAATCTCGATGTGGCGCTGGCCAACAACAGTCCCAACGGCGCCGTAAATGTATTGCTGGGCAAGGGCGATGGCAGCTTCGGCGCAACCATCGCGTATCCCGCCGGTGCAGGCACCTTCGGTCTGGCCACCGGCGATCTGAATGGCGATGGTTATCCCGACATTGTCACGGCCAATGATCGCGGCACTTCAATCAGCGTGTTGTTGAACCTGGGCAAGCAACAGGCAGGCGCCTTCGCTGCCCATGTAGAGTATCCGGCCACCAAGAAATCCGTTGCAGTCAGCCTGGGCGATCTGGATGGCGACGGCAAACTGGATGTGCTGTCTTCTGCCAACTCAGGTGCAGTGACCGATACCTATCGCAACAATGGCGATGGCACCTTCCAAGCCAGCGTGCCCGTTGCCACCGGTAACGGTTCGTATGGCTCTGCTGCCGCTGACTTCAATGGCGATGGCGTAACCGACATTGCCAGCGCCAATGTGGGCAACACCGTGGTGATCATGCAAGGCGCTTGCAAGTAGCCTGCATGTAAACGACCTCACTGCAGCATGAACGTGCGTGCTGCAGTGTTTTCGGTCATCAACATGTTGTTACTTATACGTAACGTTCGCGCCTATATTTACGCTAAAAATCGCAGTCATATCTGTTAAGAATCTTTACATTTGCTCCGGCATTGCAAGGCTCCGGTACACTGGTTCGAGCAGCGGTACTCCAGTCCGCCCGCTCAACAATCAACCTGTCTAGGGGATTAGACCGTGAACAAATTTGCCAAGAAAAGCCTGCTCGCAGGCGCCGTTGCCTTGGGCCTTGCAATGAGCACCAGCAGTGCCTTTGCCGCCCTCAGCTGCAAAACCAATATCAGCGCGGCCGACAAGGTCAACGCGCTCAATGAAATCCAAAACCTGATGGGTCGTTACTCGCACCTCGGCCACCTGCGTGGCGAAGGTACGCTGCGCGAACTGTTCGCGATGAAGCAGAAAGACGTGTTCTGGAAGACCCCAAGTGGTCCCACCGGTCCTGCAGACATGGAAGCACGCTTCGTGACACCGGGCGAAGCCGCACCGGGCGAAGTGGGTGGCCAGCTGCATCTGCACTCGATGCTGTCACCTGTGATCGAAGTGGCTGCCGACGGCAAGACCGCTCAAGGCGTATGGGACTCGTTCGGTCCTAACCTGTCGAACGGCACCGACGTGGGTAACTGGCTGTGGGTGAAGTACGGCGTAGACTTCATCAAGGAAGACGGCGACTGGAAGATCTGGCACATGCAAGTGTTCGCCATGTTCAACACCCCCTATAACAAGTCCATCACCGAAAGCGCCAAAGAGCGCGCTGCCGGCGGCGGTCAGGGTGGTGGCATGGGCGCGGGCGGCGCACCTGGTGGCGCACCTCCGGGCGGTGCAGCTCCTGGCGGCGCCGGCGGTCCTCCCGGTGGTGCCGCTCCTGGCGGTGCAGCCGCCGGTGGCATGGGCGCCGGCAACGGCACGGGCCCAGCAATGGGTGGCCCAAACCAGAATTGGACTGGACCGGCCGGTGGTCAGTGGATTTATGACGGCAAGACCGCTCCCCGCGGCCCTGCTCTGCCTGAACCCACCTGCACTTACGATGCAGCCAAGTCTTCTGCCATTTATGGCAAGTACGAAAACTGGGTCGCACCTAAGAAGTAATTCGGAACTGATCGGATGGATTGATCTGAGTTAATCAGCTTAATCCAGGGGCACCTAACGCCGGCATGGTTGCGCATGCCGGCGTTTTTTATTGCACTGCAAGAACGCGCTCCCGATGTTTAGTGGAAATTCATGGGGCGGGGCTACAATGGTGGCCACGAACTACTACCGGCAAACGCACTCCAAACCTATGCCCCTTCCCGTGTCCATTTCACAGGGGGCATTGCCAATCAGAGGTGAGCCATCATGAATGTCCGAATTGCAGTTGTGTTTGCCCTCGCCGCCTTTATGGGCAATGCCTATGCAGCCGATAAGAACGAAACCAGCAAACGCGAATGTCTGTTCTCCAGTCAGCCGCAGAGCTGGCGGGTACTTGATCAGCAACAGCTGGTGTTATGGGGTCCTTCATCGAAGGATGCCTACTTGGTCAAACTGTTTGCACCGGTGCAGGATCTGCGCTTCACCGAGTCCCTGGCGTTCATCGACCGCGATCATAACGGCATGATCTGCGGTGACGGCAGCGATCAAATCGCCATTCCAAACTCCAAGGTCTCGTCCTTCCCCACCATCATTACTTCGATGCGCAAGGTGGACGACGCCGAGCTGGTGACGCTGGGCGAACAATACAAGGTGAAATTGATCTCGGATAAGAAAGCGCAAGCGCTGAAGGATCACGATAAGCAGGCGCACTAGCAGTCTGCGGCACCGGTGCCCTGCATTGAAGAGAACCTACGGGGCCGTATCGGCCCCGTTTGTTTTTGCGCGATTTGTCTTACTGCAATTATCTGCTGCAACTCGCAATATCCCCAGTGCGTCACCCGACGCATACGGCCATAATCAATGCAGGCTGGTTTAATCAGGAGTTTCTCGTGTCGTCGCAACTCAAACAACAACTGCAGGCATTGCACCAGCAATTACGCGAAACCCACGCTGCCGATGCCGAAACCCGGCAGTGGTTACTGATTCTGTTGGCTGACATCACCCGCCTGCTGGACCCGGACGCCGAACGCACTGAGGACTCACCCACTGCGACCTTGGAAACACTGGCAGCACGTTTCGATGCGGATCATCCGGCATTGAGCACGGCGATGCGGCAATTGATAGATGCATTGGGCAAAGCAGGCATCTGAACGCTTACAATCCGGTTTTCAATTCTTCGGGGACGCGCATGGCTTACGATCGCAACAATATTTTCGCCAAGATTCTGCGCGGCGAAATTCCCTGCCATAAAGTCTACGAAGACGAACACACGCTGGCATTCATGGATGTCATGCCGCAATCGGAAGGCCACACGCTGATCGTGCCCAAGGCTGAAGCCGAAAGTATTTTCGAACTGAACTCCACCAAGCTGCAGGCATTGATTGTCACCACGCAGCGCATTGCTGCAGCAGCCAAACAGGCTTTTAGCGCCGATGGCATCACTGTCATGCAATTCAATGGCGAGGCGGCCGGCCAAACCGTGTTTCACATCCATTTTCATGTAGTGCCGCGCTACGTGGGCACGCCACTGCGCGAACACGGCCGTGGTATGGCCGATAAGGACGTGCTGATGCAGCAGGCCGAATCGCTGCGTCAGGCACTCAATCAATAACTAAAGACCCACGACTGACATTCATTGCCGTATCGGGAGCGACATGAGCCAGAAGCTATATCCGGTTAACAACGAATTCGCCGGCAAGGCGCGCATCACGCACAATCAATACCTGCAGCAGTACCAAGAATCGGTGGGCAATCCCGAAGCTTTCTGGCAGTTGGCCGGCCAGCGCCTGGACTGGATCAAACCCTATAACAAGATCAAGGATGTCAGTTATCGCGCCGACGATTTTCGTATTCGCTGGTTTTACGACGGTCAGTTGAATGTCGCCAGCAATTGCCTGGATCGTCACCTGCATGATCGCGACCATAAGACCGCCATCATCTGGGAAGGCGACGATCCCACGCAGTCGCGCCATATCACCTATCGCGAGTTGTACGAACGCGTATGCCAGTGCGCCAATGCCCTGCGCGAACTGGGCGTGAAGAAAGGCGACCGCGTCACCATCTATCTACCCATGATTCCGGAAATCGCCATCAGCATGCTGGCGTGCGCACGAATCGGTGCGATTCACTCGGTGGTGTTTGGCGGCTTCTCGCCGGATTCACTGGCAGGCCGCATTGCCGATTGCGATTCCAGCGTTGTCATTACGGCGGATGAGGGCGTGCGCGGCGGCAAGAAGATTCCATTAAAAGCCAATGTTGATGCTGCGTTACAAAATGACGCTACCGACTGTGTAAAGCATGTATTGGTTGTAAAGCGCACCGGCGCAGCCATCACCATGAATGCGCGCGATCAATGGTATGCCGATGTAGTGGATAAGCAGCTGAAAAGTTGCGTGCCGGCCATCATGGATGCCGAAGACCCTCTGTTCATCCTGTACACCTCCGGCTCCACCGGCAAACCCAAGGGCGTGCTGCATACTACCGGCGGCTATCTCGTCTATGCATCAATGACGCATGAAGCGATATTCGATGTACGCGAGAACGATGTGTACTGGTGCACCGCCGACTGCGGCTGGGTCACTGGCCACAGCTACCTGGTATACGGCCCACTATGCAATGGCGCAACCACGTTGATGTTCGAAGGCGTGCCCAACTATCCGGACAACAGCCGCTTCTGGCAGGTGATCGACAAGCACAAGGTCACGCTGTTCTACACTGCACCAACCGCCATTCGCGCATTGATGCGTGAAGGCGAAGCGCCGGTGAAGAGCACTTCGCGGCAATCTTTACGCTTATTGGGCTCAGTGGGTGAACCGATCAATCCCGAAGCCTGGGAGTGGTATCACCGCGTAGTGGGCGACGGTCGCTGCCCCATCGTCGACACTTGGTGGCAGACCGAGACCGGCGGCATTCTCATCACACCGCTGGCCGGCGCGATTGATTTGAAACCGGGTTCGGCCACCTTGCCATTCTTTGGCGTGGAACCGGCCATTGTCGATGGCGAGGGCAAGATTCTGAGCGGCGAATGCGAAGGCAACCTCGTCATTCTCGACAGTTGGCCCGGTCAAATGCGCACCGTGTATGGCGATCACCAGCGCTTCATTGAAACCTACTTCAGCACCTTCCCCGGCAAATACTTCACCGGCGATGGCGCACGTCGCGATGCCGATGGTTATTACTGGATCACGGGACGCGTCGACGATGTATTGAATGTCGCCGGTCATCGGCTCGGCACCGCGGAAGTGGAAAGCGCCTTGGTTGCACATCCCAAAGTCGCAGAAGCTGCAGTCGTCGGCTATCCGCATGACATTAAGGGTCAGGGCATCTATGCCTATGTCACCCTCAATGCCGATGCTCAACCTAGCGAAGAGCTACGCACTGAATTGCGCAATTGGGTGCGCAAGGAAATCGGACCGATTGCCACGCCCGATCTGATCCAATGGGCGCCCGGATTGCCCAAAACTCGTTCGGGCAAAATCATGCGCCGCATCCTGCGCAAGATCGCCGCCAATGAGCATGAGCAACTCGGTGATATCTCCACACTGGCTGATCCGTCGGTAGTGGAAAATTTGATCAAGGAAAGAATGAATCGCTGAATTCACTCTCTCATTGGTAGAACAAATCACACTGCTCAACCTGCAGGTGTAACGACCACCGAAGCAGCAGATCGAGTCGCGGCGCCGTGAAACACCGCCTCGATATTATTGCCATCGGGATCGAGCACAAAGGCGCCGTAATAGCCGGGATGATAAGGACGCTCACCCGGCGCGCCATTGTCGCGACCGCCCGCCACCAGTGCGGCCTCATAAAAAGCTGCGACCATGGCACGGTCAGTGGCTTGGAATGCCAGATGAATTCGCGACACCGGCCCATCGGCTTTATCGACCCACAACTCATCCGCGGAAAAATGTGTTTCGCCTTCAGAATAGCTGTTCGACTTGCCAAGTACGGCAAGCACCGCTCGGTAAAACCGTTTGCTCGCATCAAGATCGGCAACCCGCAGATGAATATGATCGATCAGCCTGCCGACATGGAATTGCATGGATGTTCCTCGATGTCTGATATTTAACGCGCGGCCAACTCGTTTACTCAAGAATAGTCAATGCCGAGTCTGTTGCCTGGTGAATAAATACTATAGTACTGTTCATACATACAGAACATCCATTCATGGAAGTCGTACATGCATTTTTGCTTGTTTGAAACGCCAGTGGGCTCCTGTGCCATCGCATGGAATGACGTCGGTGTGATCGGCGTGAACTTGCCGGAGGCCAGCGATGCCGCATTGCGCAAACGCATGAAATCGCGATTTGCAGATGTGCGTGAAACAACGCCTACCGCGAAGCTCAATCGCATCATCAAGCAAGTCGTTGCATTACTCAGCGGCAAGCCGGCCGATCTTAGCGGAGTGTCTCTGGACTTAAGCGCCGTGCCCGCATTCCATCAACAGGTATATGCATTGGTACGCACCGTGCCAGCAGGTAGTACATTGTCATATGGCGAAGTGGCGGCACGTCTGGGCAAACCCGGTGCTGCACGTGCGGTGGGCCAGGCCATGGGACGCAATCCATTTCCCATCATCATGCCCTGTCATCGAGTGCTGGCAGCCAACGGCAAACTGGGCGGCTTCACCGCATTTGGCAGCACGGATACCAAGTTGCGAATACTGCAGATTGAAGGCGTGCAACTCGGCAAGCCAGTCAAACCTGCCGCTAAAGCAAACAAACCTATTCGTGCATTTAATGCGCGTGCCGCATTGAAGCATCTACGCGCCAGTGATGCGGCATTGTCGGCATTGATCGATCGCATCGGTCCCTACACGCTGGAATTGAACGAGACCCATGATCTGTTTCTGGCGTTGGCGCGTGCCATTGTTTATCAACAGTTGCATGGCAAGGCGGCCGCCACGATTTTGCAACGGGTTATCGATCTGTTTCCACGCACAAAGGATGGGTTTACCGCGAATGATATTGCGCGCTGCGCTGATGACAAATTGCGTGGCGCGGGTTTGTCGCAGAACAAGCTGCTGGCCTTGCGCGATCTGGCCACCAAAACCCTGGACGGCACCCTACCCAGCCTGGATGAACTACATGCATTGGATGATGAAACCATCATTGAGCGACTAATCAAAGTACGTGGCATTGGCCGCTGGACAGTAGAGATGTTGTTGATGTTCCGACTGGGCCGCATGGATGTGTTGCCTATAGATGACTTCGGCGTACGCAAGGGCTACATGCTTGCCTTTAAGAAGAAGTCGATGCCGACACCCAAGGAATTGAAGGCTTATGGAGAACGCTGGGCGCCCTATCGCAGCGTTGCCAGTTGGTATTTTTGGCGCGCTGCGGATGAAGCAAAGGCTGGAAGATAGCTGAGTCGGCTTACTCGGGCCGGTCGCGCTCCATGAGTTGTAGATATTCCGTTAGAGGACGGCCCGCTAATGATTTCACCATGACCCGGACAACATTGTTGTTGCTCGAAAGTGATGTGTCGACGCGCTGACGTACCTCTGTGTAGCCTGACTTTTCCCAAAATCGTTCGGCCCGATGATTGTTCTTTATGACCCCAAGCCGCACCCATTGCGCACCACTGACATGCATCCAGTTTTCCAGACTTGCATAGAAGCTCCCTGCAACGCCGCTGCCATGCAAAGCTGTTGCCACGACGAATAGACTGATCATCCACACATCGTCTTTCATGAAGCCGCTCCATACCGTGCTCATGGCCTGCAGCTGCCCATTGTCATCCATCAGTCCCAACAACCATTTGCGTCGAGACACCATCCCAGCAGGTAGTTTGTCTTGTAGCTCGTAAAGTGCTTCAACCATCCTGGGATCGCGATCATAAGCAAAGCGAAAATACTCAGGACTGCCATCGAAGAACCGCTGCAGCAGCGGCATGTCAGCCAGCTCTAGCTCGCAAACACCGAGTTTGCCGCAGGTAAACAGGTTTGATGTTGGCACTGGATCCCTTGCCTGGATGGTGGGCCAGAAGCCTACCATCCCAGCTCCCGACTGCGGTTGCTTACCGCCGCATGTAACTCAAGGCTTAGGTATGTCGGGACCGCCGGTGGGCGGCGCACCGCATAGGCCCGGCGAACCCGGCAACACATAGCCATCCGGCAAAGTCACACCGGACATAGCGCCCAGCAATTTACCTTCGCGATGCACGGCAAACTTCACCGTGACCTTGTCGCCCTTCTTTACCGCATCGCGCTTCCAACGAGCATCCAACCCCATCGCCTGCACTGGCGACATGAATTCAAAACCCCAAACATCTTCAGCACCGCTGCTATTCGGCACCACCACCCATAACCAGGAATGCGGATACACCCAATCCAGCTTACGCACGGTGCCGGTCAACGTAGTGCACTTGCTGAAATCGAACATGGATGCGGAGTGATGCGCCTCAGCCGGATTTTGCAACGTACCAATCAGACCGCATGGGATGACTAAAGCCGTAGCCGCTAGTAATTTGCAAATAGAAAATTTCATGATGACCTCATTCAGATGGCGGCGCAGGTGTCGCGCCTTCGCTGACATCGCGACTGGTCTGTGCACACTGCGGATCCGGCAACTCGTAATGAATACGTTCCAAGGTGCGCGTCGACTTGTATGGCTTGGTATAGATTTCCGGATCGGAAATTTCGCTGTCGATCTGAATATGAGTTTTGTCGATCAAGCGCATGCGCTCGACGTAGCGCGTATTGATAGTCGGATGCAGCCACCCATTTTTCAACAGCGCCCCCATCGGGAAACCAATGGTCTCCACCACCAACGTGTCACCTTCCCAGTGACCGATTGAGTCTCCCTGAAAACTGTATTCAAGCTCGCCAAGATCGCGATGCTTGCGACCATCGGTGTAGATGCGACGAATCTCACCGTTCTCGGTCAGCATAGTCACGCGACCGGGAGTGAACAGCCATTCCAGCGCAATACGATGCAGCATGACGCCCGGCACACCCGCTGGTAAGCATTGCGCCAGATTTTCCGGTTGGTTGCTGCTGCGCATATTGGCACGCAGTGCTTGATACTTGGGCGTGAACGGCACCAGGCCACCGTCATTAGCACGCGTTTCTTTGCTAAAGAACTCGTGGTCTTTAACGATCATCGCCCAGGTGCCCGACCAGTCCGGCAACTTGGCGATGGTTGACCAGGTACCACCCGTGGCATTACCTGAGGCGGCAATCGCGCTTGAGGAATGAGTGCCTATCGCCAACAGACACAGGACGGCTGGCAAGCCCAGCTTGATTTGGACATGGATGAGTTTTGGCCATTGCATTGTCAGCCCCCTGACAGTTTTATCTTAAATGCACAGCTGTGCATCGCGAGCGCAATTTAGCTCATGCTTTCCACGAAGGGAAATACTTCACATACATGAACGCCCTTGGAAGCAACACGATGAAGCGCGCCCTACGCAGGCGATTGGCGCGCATCCTTAGACCAGCAGCAAATCAATCCTTGCGTGCTTCCACCTGAATACGCAACTTGGTGGCGCCGCCGCCATCTTCGGTATCGCGCGTCATGCCAAAGATGCCACGATCGAAATCCGCCTCAGCATCGGCGCCGCACATTTCGCCGCCATTACGATTGATGCATTTGAAAGTGTTGATCTTGAGCTTCAACGGCTTAGTCACACCCAGCAGCGTCAATTGACCATCGACGCTGCTGGGCGTGTCGCCGGTAAAATTGATCTTGCCGGTATAAGTGGCCTTGGGAAACTTATCGGCGCTGAAATACATATCGCTTAAAGCACGCTCATTCATCTTGTCGTGCCCGAAATCGATACTGGTGATATCGACGATGATGTTCACTGTGCCGGTCTTGGCTGCCCGGTCCAATGTCACCTTGCCTTCGGTGCGATTGAACTTGCCGCGCCACAACGAGATGCCCATATGCGGCGCCTCAAAACTGGGATAGGTATGCCCGGGCTGAATGGTGTAAGACTCGGGTGCGGCCTGCACAGCAGCGGCACCCAGCAACGCAACCAATCCAACAATGCATGAGCGGAACATATAGCCTCCACCTGATAAGGATGTATTAATCAACTAACTTGAAGCTGCTCGCGACGGCAATGCCGGTTGCAGCAACAGCGTCGATTGCAACAGACAACACCGGCCGGCACTGCAAACTATTATCAAGGCGCAGTCACGAGGTGGGATAAAAACGACCGGTACCGGCGAGACGCTTACCGTAGTAAGCATCATCCAGCGTACGCAATTCAATCAGCTTGCCGGATTGCGGCGCGTGCACGAAGCGATTATCACCCACATAAATACCGACATGAGAAATGCGCTTGGCGCTGGTCGTCCTGAAGAACAACAGATCGCCGGGCAACAAGGCAACTTTGTTCACGCTCACTGCGGCACGTTGTTGATCGGCTGCGGTGCGCGGCACCTCAATGCCCAGGGCTTGATGGATGAAGTACACCATGCCGCTACAGTCAAAGCCTTGCAGGTCGGCGCCGCCGTAACGATAGGGCTTGCCCACCAGCGATATGGCACGCAGTGCGATCTCCTCACCGAGATTGATCGGTAAAGGCATGGTTTCAGCAGGCTGAGCCGCTGCGCTGTCCGATTGATCGTCCGATGACGCTTCCTGGGTATACGCCACGGTGCCGCAACCCACCAACAGGCTGAGCAGTGTGACGGCGGCGGCGCAGGCCGATAGTTGAGGGGATATCCGCATCGGCTCTCCAGCGGGTCATGATCTCGGAGCACAACGCTACCTTAGTGCCCAGCCGCGGGTCCAGCGTCGGTTTGCTGCGGCAGACTGCGAAGAACACAGGAATGCGACAGACTGTTAGCATTGGCAAATAATATCCGCCGTTTGTACCGATGAGTTTGATTACCTCACCAACCTCTTTGAGATCAGCCGCTGCCAGGACCATCCGGGCAGGCGTTGCCCTGGGCCTGTATCTGAGCCCCTATCTGCGTGACGTGCAGGCACAGCCATTGGAAAGCGTACCGGCGCTCAGCGCACAAGCCATCCGCGCGCATGCCGAGTTCTTGAGCAGCGATCTGTTGGAAGGGCGCGCCACCGGTTCCCGTGGCTATGAACTGGCAGCAGCCTATGTGGCCGCTCAGTTCCGTCAATCAGGCCTGCTGCCCATCATCGATAACAAGGGCGATAGCAAAAGCGAACTCGGCTATCTGCAACCTGTGCCGCTCATCGAAGCCACGGTGGTATTGCCCGGCTCTTCGGCTTCGCTGCGACGCGATGGCGCCACCATCAATTTCGAGTTCAGCAAGGATTACTTGCCTTCTGCCAACTTCTTCAATGCCAGCGCTTCATTGAGCGCACCGTTGGTGTTTGCAGGCTATGGCATCGACGCACCCGAGTTGAAATACAACGACTTCACCGATCTGGAATTGCAGGGACGTATCGCCATCATCCTCAATGGCGCACCGGAACGCTTCAATACCGATGCGCGTAACTACTATGGTTGGCGTGAAACCAAGTACGCCAATCTGGTTAAACAAGGCGCATTGGGAGTTATCGAAGTCGACACTCGCGATCGCAAAGACGACGATGCGCCCAGTCATTGGGAACGCGCCACCGCCATGAGCTGGGTGTCGGAGCTACGTCGTGTCAGCGACGAGGATCAACCAGCCGAACGCTTTCCGGAACTCAAACTGAAGTTTCGCTTTAATCTGGATGCCGCCGCTCAATTGTTTCCAAGTAATCGGCCACTCGATCAAATCATTCAAGCGGCAAAAAGCGACTCACAAAGTTCTGCGCTACCCGGCATGGTAAATCTTTCCGCTACCACAGGCCTGCGCCGTATCGAAAGCAACAATGTACTGGGCGTGATTCGTGGCAGCGACCCTCGGTTGCAGAACGAATATGTGTTGGTGGTCGCGAATCTGGATCAATTGGGCCGTGGCGCAGCAGTCAATGGCGACAATATTTACAACGGCCTGCAACGCAATGCCGTGGGTGTGGCCATGTTGATGGATATGGCGCGCGGCATTGCAGCGCTACCGGTGCGACCGAAGCGTTCGATTTTGTTTGCGGCGGTCACAGCCGGAGAAAAAGGCGCGCAAGGCCTGCAATACCTACTGAGTGACGGCCCGGTCACGGCACGTAACATTGTGGCGGGCATTGCCTTGGACATGCCGCTACCCGTGACTCGCACCTCCGATGTGATCGCCGTGGGCGTCGATCAATCCAGCATCGGCACGTTGTTGGTCAATGCCGCGCAACAGCAGAACCTGCGCGTTGCGCGCGCCGATGAACCGCCGTTTTCATTACTCAGCGACACATTGACGCCATTGATCCGCGCCAGCATTCCGGTGCTGTCATTGCATGGCGGCCTGCGTGCACGCGACGGACGCAGCGATGTACGCGGCACCCGCCGTGAGTGGCTGCAAGCGCATATCGATCAACCCTCCGACGATCAACGCAACATGCCGCTGGATATCGCTGCGACCCGCGAATTGGCCACGTTGAATGCTGCCACCGTAGTACAACTAGCCAACATCGCAGAGCGTCCGGTGTGGTATCGCAGCAGCCTGGTACATCGTAAGTTGGCGGAGTAACTGCATTTCAGCAGATCTTGCTGAAACACCCTTCAGCGTGAATGCTGAATTGAAAAACGTTCGCAAGCCAAGCGACCCATCTGTCGCTCAGCTTGTTCCTCAAGGCCTTGCTTAGCTCTTGGTCTTGGCAACGCTGCTGAATTCTTCTTCGAGCTGATCCTTGGCAATCGAGCCCGGGATACGATGGCCGTCTTCAAAAATCAGCGTGGGCGTGCCGGTGACTTTCATTTGCTCACCCAACTTGATCAAGGTATTCAATTGATCGGTCTTGCAACTGGTGGCCGCTGCAGTGGGTTCTTTTTTATTGTTCATCCATGCCGACCAAGCCGCCTGACGATCGGGCGTGCACCAGATCTGCTTGGCTTTTTCCGTAGCGCCCGGATGAATGCTCTCGAGTGGATACAGGAAGGTGTACACCGTCACATTGGTCACCTCCTGCAAGGTTTTTTCGAAACGCACGCAATAAGGACAGTGTGGATCGGCAAACACCACCAATTTGCGACTGCCGGTGCCTTTCACCGACTTGAGCGCCAGATTCAACGGTAGCGAGTTGAAATCGACCTTCAACATATCGTTCCAACGCTTGGCGGTGAGATCTTCGCGAGTCTTGGTATCCAGCACCTTGCCGTAGAACACGTAATCGCCGGTGGTGTCGGTGTAAAACAATTCATCATCGGTGACGACTTCGTACAGCCAGGGCCACTGTGAGGGTTGGATTTTCTCAATGGTTAATTTGGGAAAGCGCGCCTGCAGCGTTTTTTGAATGCGCGCAGTGGCATCGGACGAATCCTGCGCGCCGCTTGAAGCGGTTAAACCCAACGCCAGCAATCCAGCCAGCATTCCGACCATGATTTTGTTCACGACAATCGCCTTGAAATTACGACCCAAAGTTTAAATTTACCAAACCATCTCGACCATTCGCGTGTCTGCTCGAGCCAGCAACCGCAGGTTAAACACTGGCAACCACGCTACACATTGGTTCAATCGGTGCCGTGGCCGAGTTGTCAGATTAACGAATCATAACGATTGAGCAGTGAGGGAATAGAGCAATTTGCCGCGTTTTCTGTAGGCGCATGGCTGTTTCAGCAAGGGGCGCATATATCCCGTATTGGGGAATATAGGTATCATTGGCGCATCTGGCGGTACTGCTTCTTGCCAATACTGCTTCCCCTTGAAATGCTTCAAATTCGACTCTCGCGAGGAATTCTCAATGAAACGTTCACTACTTGCCGCAGGCGTAGCAGCCCTGCTTTGCACCGGCGCCACTTTCGGCCACCACTCGCCGGCCGCTTTTGATCGCAGCAATCCATTGATCGTCGCCGGCACTGTTGAGCAATTCAAATGGGTCAATCCACACAGCTGGATCTTCCTGCAAGTGCCGAATGGTAAGGGCGGTAATGACAAGTGGACACTCGAAGGCGGCTCCACTTCAGTGATGGTGCGTAATGGCTGGAAGAGCAACTCGCTGCAGAAAGGTCAGAAAGTAAAGGCGCTGATCGCCCCAAATCGCGACGGCTCGAACGGCGGCGAACTGCTCAGCGTCACCTTCGAAGACGGTAAAGTGCTCGCTTTCGGCACCATCTAATTCAAATCCGCTCAGTTTTTCTATCACACGACCTGTCGAAACCGCAGTAGTGCGGCCGTTCCAGGGGGAGACAGCTATGCATCTCAATCAGAAAACCATCGTAGCCGTGAAGCTGGCCTTAGGCCTGAGCCTGGCCGGCGTAGCCAGCTTGGCGCTGGCGCAGGTTTCTAGACCTACTCAGGCTGAAAAGGAAACCGCACCGGTCCAGTTCCGCGCCGAAGTAACCGGCGATGCCAAATTCAAGGATTACGAACGCAAGACCACACCACCCGGTGTGTATCCGAAGACCGGTCCACACGATTTCAGCGGTGTCTACTCGCGCGCCACCACGGCAGCGGCAGGCGGTGGTGCCGGTGGCGGCGCTCCGGCCGGCGGCATGGGTGGCGGTAACGCGCCAGGTGCTGCTGGCGGCGCTGGTCCGGGCGGCGGCCCTGGTGGCGGTATGGGTGCAGGCGGCGCTCCTGGTGGCGCACCGGCAGGTGGTGGCCAAGGTGGCGGCATGGGCGCAGGCGGCGGCGCAGCAGCTGCAGGTGGCCCCGGCGGCCTGGGTAGCGGCAAACCTGGCGCTATCTGCGTACCTTCTTTCAACTCCGGTTTCGGTGGCGGTTACCCCACTCACATCTTCATGACTGAAGATCGCGTCACCATCATTCAGGAAGAAAATCATCGTACCCGCCGTATCTACATCAACGGCCAGCACGTTAAAGACGGCAAGCCCACCTATGGCGGCGACTCCATTGCCACCTGGGATGGCGATACGCTGGTGGTGGAAACCATCAACATCAAAGGCCAGGAAGGACAGACCCTGGTGGAACGCATCCGCAAGACCGACGGTGGTCGTACTCTGGAAAATGTGAGTACAACAAATGGCGGCGCGGCGACGACCTCGCTCATGGCCTGGCGTCCCGACCTCGACTGGGTTGAGGACATTTGCGAAGACTTCGGTGAAGCATTTGGCGAAGGCTATCTGTAAATCACGGCCTCTCTAATCAGGAATACATAGAATGCATCAACGTAAAATCACTCGTGCTGCCGTCGCTTTGACCGCCTTGAGCCTGTCGCTGGCTGTCAGCGCTGTTTGCAGTGCAGCTAGCAAAACTCCGAACTTCAATGGCGTGTGGCAGATCGTCGATCCCGTGACACAACTGAAAGCAGCGGATGGCAAAGCACCGCCGCTAACATCCGAAGCTAAAAAGACCTATGACCGTCGCGTAGCCTTGTTCAAAGCCGGCAAGGCCAATGAATACGATCCGACGCTGCAGGGCTGCAAGCCGTTGGGCGCGCCACGCAACATCTATGACGGTTCACAACCTGCCGACATCCAGCCGTTCGAAATTCAACAGAACGATACGCGCCTGATGTTCGGCTATACCTTCAATCGCACCATGCGCTTTGTGGATATCAAGAAGGACTTTGGCGACATTCCGGGGCCGACCTACTACGGCACCTCGATCGGCAAGTGGGAAGGCGAAACCCTGGTGGTCACCGGCAAGATGTTCAACGACATCACACTGCTGGATGCAGCCGGCATGCCGCATAGCGATGAGCTGGAAACAGTGGAGCGCTTTACGCTTAAGGACGGCGGTAACACCTTGGAAGATCGCATTACCTTCAAGGACAAGAACACCTTCTCGAAGAACTGGGACGCGGTAGTGAAGTTCAAGAAACTGCCCGCCGGCACCAAGATTCAAGAAGACCTCTGCTTACAGCGATTGAACATCACACTGAAGTCACCGGTTGCCGAATAAGCAATCGCTGCACCAATCAGGTCGAAGTAATCAGGGCGCTTGAGCATTCAAGCGCCCTGTTTTTTTTCCAATATTCCCCCGACTGCTGCGTCTCCATAGCTAGCCAAGATTGGTGTGTTCCAGTCTGACCCGGCCAGTCTCCGCCACCAACCTCCCGCTTCCGTAAATTTAGGGTTGCCCGCGCAGTTATTTTATGCATTAATATTTCATCACTGAAATATTTATCTCGGTATATTTA
>JASGLD010000008.1:0-357576 GCA_049840395.1 Steroidobacteraceae bacterium | reverse complement strand
TAATAGTTCGCAGTTGCTGCAGCCTAATACCAGCCTAGGTGGAGTCTGTCTTGGCGCGGCTGCAGCCGATGTGGACGGTGATGTTTTGCCGGACCTGTTGTTTTCCTGCCAGACGCCGTCGATATCTGCGTCGACCACTCCCGCGGTCGGCTCGATCTATGTTAATAACGGCACCGCCACTCCATTTACTAATGTTGCACCCGTCAGTATTCCTGCGACGACAAACAATGATTACGGTCGCTCCGTGGCAGTGGGAACTCTAATTCAGAATGGTGTGCCCGATGTGCTTGTCGTGGGGGGCGGCGTAGGTCTTGCCGGTTATTATCCCATTACGCTCGCTCAGAATCCGTCTGCGCTAAATGACTCTGCTGTATGCGCGGTCAGTCAACAGATTCAAATCAACGTACTTGCTAACGACGTTGCGGCGCAAGGTCAGAACTAAATGTGGCTTCACTCAAAATTACGAGTGCGCCTCAGCATGGAACGGTGTCGGTTGATGCAACGAGTGGCTTGATTACTTATAAGCCTGTAATCGGATATGTCGGCACAGATAGCTTTCAATACACGGTGCGCGACAGTCTTACTGCGTTGTCGAACGTAGCCTCCGTCAACATTACCGTACAGCCCACGCCGGTGGCCGTCAATGAAACCGCTTCGGTCCAGGCAAACCAGAATATTGCGATCAATGTTCTTGCCAACGACACCAGTGCAGGCGGTACGCTCGATGCTACATCAATCAGGATTGTTGTTGCGCCCGCGCATGGCGTAGCAGTCGTCACCAATGGGTCGGTGGTCTACACACCCACCGCGGGATATTCGGGTATTGATACCTTTCAATACTCCATGAAAGATAATTTGGATATGGAGTCCAATGTGGCCACCGTATTCATAGAGGTAACGGCAGCGCCGAGCACGGGAGGCGGGGGTGGCTCGGGAAGTTCAGGTGGAGGTGGCGGAATGAATTTTCTTTTCCTTGTGGTGCTTGCCGGTTTTGCTCTGCGGCCTTCTTCCCTGAAGGCAAAATCGGCTGCGCTAATTCGTCGCTAAGTTGAGGGCGGATGAAATCAAATCATCCGCTGCGACTATGGGTGAAGTAATCAGATAAAGATAAGAATACTCATAGCCGCTGGTTGCTATCTATCTTCATCTGTCCCTGTTTTGACAATCCGGATCTTGCTGGCGTATTGCGCAACGATCGTCACGCTCGCGACGTTCGGCCCGATCGGTAGTTGCTGTTTCGCTTTGCGTTGATTGACCGGCATCTTGTCGGGCTGCTTCGCCGGCGCTGCGTGGTCCTTCGCCATCGACGACGCAACCGGATTGGGTAATCAGAATGCAGAGCAGACCTGCGATTGCAGAGGGATTATGGGAATTCATGGCTATGCCCCGATACACATGATGTATCAGGCTACGCCGCGGTTGTTGATGGGTTTGTAAGCCGGGAAGCCTTATGGCGGTCGGATGAACTCCCGCACTCCTGCTTTGTTTTGACTGGTGCTGCATTTGGTGTGAAGAGCGCTTCGATAGGCTCAGCGATCGGAAACTGGCCTGTGGCGTCCTATTCCGGTCGCTGAGCCTATCGAAGCGCTTTTCGTTCTATATCCGGAACAGATTTGTACTAAGCAGATATTCAATCCGCCTCATCCACCCCCATCCATCTTTCCAATTGCCGTACCCGGGTTCGCCCCACCATCAACTGCACACCATTCTTCAGACGCAGGGTGTAGTCGCTGCCGGCTTGTCTCAGCAACACATTGATGCGATTGAGCTGCACGATGGTGGAGCGGTGAATGCGGAAAAAACGTTTCGGGTCGAGGCGATCTTCCAATGCCTGCATGCTCTCGCGGACCACGTGAGTTTTATCGCCAACGTGCAGCTCGGCGTATACGCCGCTGGCGGTTATGTAGTCGATTTCTTCGACGGGTACGCTGCGTACTTGCGAGCGCGATTCCACGGCGATGCGTTCGGAGTAGTGAGAGGTATTTTCTGCAGGTGCAACTTCGGTCATGTTCAGGCCGAAGCTGCGCAATGCCTGGTTGAGGCGGGTGGCGACGTCGTCGGATTGCCGTAGTCGTTGCGTTTGCAGAGCGCGTTCTATGGCCGCAGCGAAACGTTTATTGCTGAAGGGTTTGAGCAGGTAATCCAGGGCTGCGGCATCGAAGGCCTGGATGGCGTATTGGTCGTAAGCCGTTACAAAGATGGTCAGCGGCATGGCGTCGCTGCCGATCTCGCGTACCACCTGCATGCCCGACATGCCGGGCATTTGAATGTCGAGAAACACCAAATCGGGTTTGAGCGAACGAATGGCGGCAACGGCCTTGTTGCCGTTGTCCACCGAGCCGATGCATTCCAACTGCGGCACACCGGCGATCAAATCTTCCAGGCGCTGCCTTGCCAATAATTCATCGTCGGCAATCAGTACGCGCAGGTGTACGTCATTGGTAGTCATTAGTTCGCTCCTGCCAGTGGGCTGGTGCGATAAGGCAGGCGGATCTCGGCAATAGTTCCACCCTGTTCTGCGGTGTGCAGTTGCAATGATTGTTGTTCGCCATAGGTTTGTCTGAGCCGTTCGCGAGTATTGCTCAGTCCAACGCCGGGGCCACTGCGTTGCGTTGCCGATGATGCGGGATGTTGGCCGGCTTCGCCATTGTCGATGACGCGTAGTATCAGCGTATGGTCGCTTACCGCTGCTGAAATGGTGATCCGGCCCTGGCCATCCAGTCGGTCGATGCCGTGTTTGATGGCATTCTCGACCAGCGGTTGCAGTATCAAATTGGGTACCAGTGCATACAAGGCTTCCGGTGCAATGTCCTGCCGCGTTTCCATTCGATCGCCGAAACGCATGTGCATGATGTCCAGGTAGCGGCTGATGAATTGCAGTTCATGCGAAAGCCTGACTTCTAAATCCTTGCTTTCCAAGGTGTCGCGCAGCAGATCAGACAGCAGAGCGAGCATGTCCTGCGCTTTATCCGGATCGCGTACCACCAGCGAAGAAATGGCATTGAGTGTGTTGAACAGGAAGTGCGGATTGAGTTGATCCTGCAAAGCGCGCAGTCGTGCATTGAGCAGTTCCACGCGTAATTCGGCGTAACGCTCCTGATAGAGGCGATAGCGCGACATGTAATCCTTGGCGATGCCGGCGACAAGGATGACCAGGAACACCACGAACTCGAACGACCGCCACAGACGATAAGTAAATTGCGTGGCATCCGCGGGTTCGGTGGCTATTTGTTCGCCCAGGAATAGATCAATGGCCCAACGCTCGGCGCGTCGGAACTGCCCCATGAATTGATACATGGCTTCAGCCATCAAGGCGCCAATGGCAACCATGATGATCAAGCGCAGCAGCCATTGCGGATGATCCAGCGTCAAACGCTTTGCCAGACGAAAGATAAAGGGTGTGAGGATGGCCCACAGCGCCGACTCGACGATGCTGGCGAGCAAGGGCGGCCATAAGCCGACACTGGAAGAGCCGCGCGGAAAACTAGCTGGGTTCAATAATGTGCTCATGCTCATCAGCATGGCGATGAGTGCCCAGAAGCCCCAGATGAACAATAGCTCCATACGCTGCAACTGAGTTGAAGGCGCGCCATTGGGTGCTGCTTGTATCGTTTGGTGAGCAGTCATTGGATCGACAGTATCGCGCATGAACAAACTCGATGAACGGCTTGATGAATAGTTATAGGGCACATGCATTATCGCTCCATTTTTGCTTCATGACAGTGGTGCAGGTTCGATGCCCCTCGATCAACACTGGCAACAGAGTGGAGCCGTTGGTGCACAGCACGGATCAGATAAACGTGGTGCTACCGCATGCTCGATTGTGGTGTTTTAGCCGATTGCAGCAAGCGCTGGTTGCTGCTTGCAGCGATCGGCGCTGACGGGTGCTGCGTAACGATGCTGTTCATCAGCGGTCACGCTCGTCTCCCGTATAGGTTGGTTGTTGCTTGTTAATTAGAGGGGATTCGATGCGTAATTTACTGGGCCTGCTCGGCAGGCATGTTGATGGGCGTCGTGAGTGCGATGCCGGCACAGGCGCAGACGGCGTCGGCTGACGACGCGCTGCAGCTCGAAGAAATCGTAGTCACGGCCGAACGTCGTTCGGAAGATCTGCAAAAGACCGCCGTATCCGTGACGGTTCGCAATGGCGATGACATGCTGGATCAAGGCCGCCTTTCCATCGGCGACTACCTGGCCGATGTGGCCGGTGTCAGCGGCGCACCCGATATGACATCGTTGAGCAACCCGTTCGCCAACGTTACGGTGCGCGGCGTCATCAGCAATACGCCCGGCGATGGCACTCAGGTTCCAACCACGGCTGCTTACACCGATGGCGTGTATGAAGGGCTGGGCAGCAACTACGATGTGGCCGGTGTGCAAGTGCTGCGCGGTCCGCAGGGTACCTTGTACGGCCGCAGCGCCACCGGCGGCGTGATCGCCATCCAGACGCGTAATCCCGAGCTGGGCAAGTTTACCGGCAATGCCGCTTACACCTATGGCAGCGATGAATTGCGCAATGCCCAAGCGGCCATCAATCTGCCGATTGGCGATGTGTTTGCGCTGCGCGTCTCCGGTATGAGCAATGAGCAGGACGGTTATCTATCCGATCTGCCTTCCACGCAGAAGGCCATGCGCGTCAAGGCATTGATTCAGCCTAGTGACCAGTTATTCGATCTTGCTTGGCGCTGCCATGCAGAACAATCTTCGTCAAACGGGTGGCGACAGCTACTCCATGGCGACCTATGATGAGCCTGCCGTAGCCGGCGCTGCGACTTACACGCTTAACAAGGATCGCGCCCGTCAATACTGGGCGGAAGTGAATTGGGATTTCGGTCCCGCCACGCTGACCTATGTGCCGGCCTATCGCTACAACGATTACGATCCGATTGAATCCTATGTGGGTCCGGCCGGCATGGCCGTGGGCTACAACCCATCGCTCACTCCGAGCGACACCTTCCTGACCCATGAAGTGCGCCTGGCTTCAAATGCAGATAGCGGCTTCAAGTGGATCGTCGGCAGCTTCTATTACAAGAGCCACTGGGAAAACAACGCGTACCTGCGTTGGATTGCCTCCGGTGCCTTGGCCTTCTCCAACGATCAGCGTCGTGTACGTAGCGACTACGGTGTGTTTGGCGAAACCACTTTCGATTTGAGCGATACCTGGCGTCTGACCACCGGCTTGCGTTACGACTACAACAGTTCGGAACACACCGAAGTGTCTGCCAGCAACTTGACTACCGGTGCCGGCCCGACGGACCCAAACTTCGGCTTGCCGCAGAATCTGCTGGTCTATACCCTGGGCGCAGATGCCGGTACGCGTACGCATCGTAATCTGACTTACAAGCTGCGCATCGAAAAGGATATCAGCGATGTCAACATGCTGTACGCCACCTTGTCCTCTGGTTTCCTGCCGGGCGACGTGCAAGTGGGTACGGATGCCAATCGTAATCCTATCGCCAAGCCCTACGATCAAGAGACGCTCAACGGCCTGGAAGTGGGTAGCAAGAATCGTTTCTTCGACGAGACGCTGCAGTTGAATGCCGCTGCTTACTACTACGACTACACCGGCTATCAAGTGGATGTACAGCCAACGCCATGGGTTCCCGGTGCTGAACATTTGACGGTGACTTCTGCAGCCCGGATGTATGGCCTCGATCTGGATGCCACTTACCTGTTGACCAAGAACGATCAGTTAAGTGCTACCGTTGGTTTGATCGACGCCAAGTTCAAGGACAGCAGTGCCGAGTTCAAGAGCTATGTGGCTCAGGAGAAGATTACCGGTATTGCACCGGTGACACTGACGGCTGCCTATGAGCACACCTTCCCGTTTGCCAATGGTTCGGCGATCAAGGCGCGTGTCGATGGCCGTTACAACTCAGCCTACGATTTGATCGTGGCCAACCCTGCCTTTGAAAGTGCCGCCAATCCATCGGGTGCTTTCCTGGTCTCGGAACAGCTGCGCTACTCGCACCTGGACGCTCAAGTGACCGGCAATGCCTCGGTAAATTGGAGTTCGCCGAATAACAAGTATTCGGTGGGTGGCTATGTGCGTAACTTCACTGACAACGTGTACAAGACCGGTCTGGCCTTCCAGTACAACAAGTCGGTGGATGGTTCGCCTTCAGTGGGTCGCACTGTGGGTGTGACTGTTCGTGCTAGCTTCTAAGGGAGATGCCCCCACCCTAACCCTCCCCCGTCGAACGGGGGAGGGGACGGGATGAAATGGTCGGATCTTTCTGGCTTTATAACTATCATTTGCTAGCAAAGAACTACGCAGAAAATACCAGCGATCTGAATTGCCAATTGGGCGAAATGGGATAGAGGGGGAAGCAAATCATGATGAAGTTTATTCGTGTCCTGCCATTCGGCGTATTTGCTGTGGCAGCGTTGCCCGTGCAGGTTGCGCATGCCGACATGGTATCCAAGCAAAAGGCCATTGCTGCGTGCAGCGGTAAGGTTGAAGTCGGCCCGCTCACGCCCTATGGCGAAAGCGCAGCCGAACAGGCCGCCAAGAGAATTGCTTACGAATGGAATTGCATGAGCATGGTGCAGGGCAAGCCGATTGAAGCTTTCGAAAAGTATGTAAGCAAGGACTTCTGTGACCACAGTCATCTGCTGACGCGTGGCCGCAAGGACTGCGGTAACTATGAAGAGACGCTGGCCAACTTCACACGCATGGTGCAACAGTTCGGTGGTGGCGACTCGCTTGAGGTGCCGGTGATGGCATCGGTGAACGGCGAGATGGTTACCATGTTCGGTGCCGGCGTGGATATCTTCCGTGTAAAAGATGGCAAGCTCACCGATCACTGGGATGCTTCGCCACCTGCGCGCGCCACCATCAATGCGCATGCGCCGGGTTTTGCCGAGTGGGTGTGGGGCGAGCGCAAAGGTCCACCGCCGATGTTGAAGAATGTCACGCCTAAGAGCGTGCTGGTGGATGAGGCGGTGCTGACCTCGGTGAACATGGGGCCGATGACGCCTTATGCCGAAACCACCAAGGAGCAGGCAAACAAGTGGGTGGTGTTTGCGTGGAATTACATGAGCAACATTCAGGGTAAGTCGAAGGAAGCGGCTGAGCGTTATGTGGCTGCCGACTACTGCGATCACAGCCACATGATGACGCGCGGTAAGAAGCTATGCGCTACTCGCGAAGAAATGCTGGCCAGTCCCATCGGTCAAACCAAGGCTGCCAAGCTGGGCGATAAAGTGGTGATGCCGCATATGGCCACGGTGAATGGCGAGATCGTCACCATGTATGGCGAAGGCATTGATATCTTCCGTGTGCAGAACGGCAAGATCACCGATCACTGGGATGCTTCGCCGCCGACCCAGGTGACTATTGCTGAGCATTCTTTCGATACGGTTGAGCGCATGATGAAGACACTGGCCGGTGATGATTCGGGATTCGGTCCACCGGGTGGTGGCATGGGTGCGGGGGGGCCGCCTGCTAAGTGATGGAAGGACATGCCCTCTCCTGCTTGCGGGAGAGGGGCAGGGGAGAGGGCTGTGGGCGCATCGCTGCTAACTCGATGGTTGGTAGTGATGATTTATGATCAAAAGCGCCCCCACCCTAACCCTCCCCCGTGGAACGGGGGAGGGGACAGACCATGCAATGGATGTCACATGATTGGCCAGTTGTTAAACGATTGGCGGCGCCGTCACGACGATTCTTATCGCTGCCTGCTTACGGCAGAGAGTAGTGCATCTACAGGGCGCTGATGAAGGTGCTGAAATTCTTACCCTCCCCCGCGTGCGGGGGAGGGCGGGGAGGGGGCCAGACAATTGCCATCGGATCAGGCGCTAAATTATCGCCAAGTATGGCGCTAATTTTTCAAGGAGCAGGCGCGCCACCCGGAGGGCCACCGGCACCCATGCCCGGCAAACCGGTATCGGTACCCAAGGTGCGACCATCGGCAAAAGTCACCTTGCCCATCGAGCCGCCATTGCGGCCATCTTTCAACGGATGCGCGGTGACGCTGATCTTGTCGCCGGCTTTCAGCGATTTGTTATTGATGCCCTGGCGCATGAATTCGCCGGGCGCGACACCTTCCAGGCCCCAAACCTGTGGATTGCCATCCTTGTCGGCCACCGGCTTGCCATCGACTTCGGTGACATACACCCACAGCCAGCCATGCGGATTGGTCCATTCGAAAGTGCGTACCGTGCCGGTGAGCGTCACGGTCTTGTCCATCGCAAACATGGCGAAGGAATGATGCGCCTGTGCCAGCGGTAATGCCGCCAATGCACACAGGCCGGTAGACAGAATCAACTTGCTTAACTTGTTGCTTGACATGAAATTCACGGGCCCCTCGATGCTGATTGATCAGCGTTAGTCCGTGCTATGGAAAGTTGCGGATTCCAATAGGAAATCGCCAATACGGACTTTCGAGGGTAATGGTACGGGGCGGAAAGCAGGGCGCGGCAGCTGTGTGTGCCAACGGCTCCCGCATGTTACGAGCCCCGGCTGGGCTGTGAACTAGTCGCTTCCAGAGGAAGCCGGTATTGCTTGTAGGTCGGGTAACGCGTCAGACCGCTAAACCCGACCTACAAGAATGGAGCGGAACATCAATTTCATCGCCGTGTCCGGGTGTTTATCTGGAGATAAGCTATCCGGCGATCATGACAATGATTTAGAACCCAATTAGCGGTTATAGGCCACCACGTTGCCGTTATCGTTTTCGATCCACAGCATCTTCATGATGAAACCGTCGTACACGGCCCAACGGTTATCGTCTTCCTGCGATACGTAGCGACCTTCCTGTTCTTCCTGTTTCAGCGAAGTTTCGATTTTTTGCAGCGCTGCTTCCAGATGCGGGCAGCTTTCAACACGCGAGGTGCCGGTATCGTAGACATTGTAGGCCATACACATGGTCTCCAGATTGAGTTCGGTAGGGAAGGCGTGTGAGTAACGCGCTTGTGTCGATCCTACGAATTACTGGTTCACGCACTGCAAGCCGACAGGCATTCGCGTTGTAGGAAAATGGGAAAACCGGCTGTGCATCACAATCATGTGCACGCTAGCCGACACCGACGGTAACAGATCGGTTTTATTTCAAGTCACGTCGGCAAGCTTCAGCAGCTTGGAGCTGATCACCAGTTCCGCGCCCTTGGCCGCCTGGTTGTTGATATGCAGTCGAATCTTGTTATCCATGGTGGCGAAACGAATGATGCCACCGTCGCGATTGAAGGTTTCCACATCGCTGACGGTCAAGATGTTTTTATTTTTCAGACTGCCCAGCAGCTGGCTCATCTGTGCCGCTTCGGAGCGACTGATGTATAGCAGGTGGCAATCCTTTATATCGGCCACCGATTTGTAGCGCTTAACCACCAGTGACCGACCATTGACGACTTCGCCGCGTACGGTTTCGTCCAGCACCTGGCCAAAGGGATCGTTGCCCAATATGCCGATGACCAAGGGACTGTCGGCAGCGGTGAAGGATTGCGGCGGCCATTCTACGAACTGCAGGAAGCTGAAAATAAAGACGGCCTTCAGCTGGTATTCGGGCGTGGTGCTGGCGCTCCAAGCCGTGCCCTGGTACGCCAACGAGCTGAATGCGCCGCCTAGCAACGTCGGCATCATGCTGGTCAACACGATGCTGGCGCGCCATGCCTGTCGTAGGCGCGTCAACACACTGTTCTTGGCGGGTTGCATGAGAGTAGCTAGAACTCCCATGTAAATTTTCCATAGACGTTGCGTTCGATTTCCTGGCGTGTCGCAGCCGAACCGAACTCCGCGTGATGTGCATGCAGCAGGTTACGGCCCGCCAGCGACAATTCGATATTGTCGGTCAGCTGCCAACCCACGCGAAAATCCAGTTCGCTGTAACCGGGTACATCGATGTCGATGATCTTGCTGACGTAGCGGAAGGTGGCGTCCAGTTCGATGTTGTCGGTGAGGTCGTGAGACGAGCGCAGCAACAGTTGATGCTTGGGATCATGTGCTTCGCTGCTGCCATTGCTGGTGTCGGTGCTGCCCGGCTGACGCCGCAGCTGCAGACGCATATCGGTATAGCCGAGGCGCAGGCGCCACTTGTCGGTGACGTTGTAGTCGCTGCTGAGTTCGGCGCCATAAGCTATGGCCGTCAAACCATTGCCGATGTAAACGGGAAATGCGACGCCCGGAGTGACGTGTTCGATGCTGCGTACATCGTCATAGTCGTTGTAGAACAATGACAGCGACACCGATAGGTCAGTGATCGGCAGCGCGCGATAGCCTAATTCATAGGCCATCAGCTTCTCCGATTCGAAGTCGGAGTTGGGTACGACCACCGTGTACGGCGGATTGGCCGGCGCCACTAATTCGCTGTCGATACGCGAAGGCGAACGCGTGGCGCGCGAGATCGCCGCCCAGGCGGTGCTGCGTTCGTCGATGCGCCATGCGAGACGCGTGCTGGGTAGAAATTCATAGCCGGTGTATTCGTTATGTTCCAGCTTCGCACCCAGTGTCAGGCTCAGTGTGTCGGTCAATAGGTCGATGCCATCCTGCACGAACAGGCCGAACCACTGGCGATTGATGTTGTTGGGCGTGAAGCTGAAGGTGCCGGCATTGCCGATCTCGTCGCTGATGTGACGATAGTTGCCTCCCCAGATCAACTCGTGACGTTCACTGAGCATGAAGCGATGTTGGAAATCCACGTCCATGGTATCGAGGCTCTCTGCGTAAGAGCCGGGAATCCTGCGATGTGTGCGATCGAAGTAAGTTTGCAATTGCAGATCCGACGTGTCCGACAGGTTGCGCGTCCAGCGCCCTAATACATTGCCGCCGCTGATGGCGATGTCGTCGAGATTAAGTTGTCGAATCGCTCCTTGATACATGTCGCCTTGTACGGTCAGCGTGTCGTTGTTAGTTAACGTGGCATCGGCGCGCCAACCGCCTTGCACCATGCGCCAGGTGTTGGTGGCATCGTTGCCATTGGCCAACAGGGCGTCGTCGCGGTCGAAGTACTTGGCATACACGCGGTAATCGACTTGATCCTGCCAATTGCCGCCGTAACGCACGCCGCCGAACTTGCGCAGTTCATCGCCGCCACCGGCAGTGACAATGCCACCTTGTGTGTCGCGCGAATTCTTGGTGGTGATGTTGATCACGCCGTTGACGGCATTCGCACCCCACAGGGTTGCACCGGGGCCGCTGATCACCTCGATCTGTTCGATGTCTTCCATCAGGGTGTCCTGTGCATCCCAGAACACGCCTGCATACAGCGGCGTATACACAGTGCGACCATCGATCAGCACCAACAGTTTGTTGGCGGTGGTGCTATTGAAGCCGCGTGCGCTGATGGCCCATTGGCGCGAATCGATCTGCGCCACTTCGAGATTGGATGCCAGGCGCAATGCTTCGGGCAGGCTGCTGGCGCCGGAGCGACGGATATCGTCCTGGGTGATGACCTGAATGGCGGAGGCCGACTCAGAGAGCTTTTCGGGGCGGCGCGATACCGAGGTGACTTCCACATCCATGAGTTGTTCGACGCTGAGTTTTTTCAGCGCGTCGCTGTCCTTGGCCTGTGCAGTCCAGGTCATCGTGGTCAATGCCACGGTGGTCAGCGCCAGCAACGGCCTGCGCCATATCTGCCAATCGACCTGCCGAGCGACGCCGTTGCTGCGGAGTCTGTAAGCCAAACGCATACCCATACCTTGAATCGAAAGCCATTCGCGAGAACGTTGAGACGGCATACAGCTTTATCGGACGCTCATGCCTTGTTATTACTTAGTTTGCCGCCCACGCATCGACTTGGAAAGCAATCATCCCAGCTTGCCGGGCTCCAAGATCAATCTAATTAAGCCCATGTATAAGTCCGGAGCTGCAGCCGACACGGTAGCGGCAAAATTGTAGTCGCACTCGCCTTTCCGTGTAAGACAATAACGTCGATGTATGTCAGACTTCTCCGACACCGGCGCTTAAGTGCTGGAGCGCAGGCAAGCTCTCAGGCATTGTCGAAAATATTCTCCCGTGCGCTATTCGTACCCCAAGTCTCGAGTTGAGTAAGCAAAGATGATTGCATCGTCCCCGCAGAACAAGCTGGGCTTCGCTGAGTTTTTGGTGATGATTGCCTCGCTGATGGCCTGCCAGGCGCTGCCCATCGAATACCATGCTGCCGGCGCTGCCGATCATTGCGACTGCGCTGGGCATTACCGACGAAAACCGCATGCAGTGGATCATCACTGCTTATCTCAGTGGTCTGGGATGCGGGCAGTTGTTCTGGGGTCTGTTGTCGGATCGCTTCGGTCGCCGTCCCATTCTGCTGATCGGTCTGGCGCTGTATGCCGTTGCCGGGATGTTCGTCAGCGTGGCGCAGGGTTTCGGCAATCTGTTGGTGTGGCGCTTTGTGCATGGTATTGCGGCGGCCAGTTCGGTGGTGTCGCGTTCGGTGATTCGCGATTTGTACGATGGTCGGCAGATGGCGCGCGTCATGTCGCTCACCTTTATTGTCTTCATCATGATTCCCATCATTGCGCCCAGCCTGGGACAGCTGTTCCTGTTGATCGCGCCATGGCGCTACCTGTTCGTGATGTTCAGCGCGTTCTCCTGCGTTATCTGGTTATGGGTGATGCTACGACTGCATGAAACCCTGCATCCGGAGTTTCGACTGCCGCTGACGCTGGGACATGCGCTGAATTCCAGCCGCATCGTCTTGGCCGATCGCGCCTCCATGTTTTATACACTCGCGGTTGCGCTGTGCTTCGGCGCTATCTTTGCTTACGTCACCATGGTGCAGCAGATCTTTGCTGCGGTGTTCCAGCGCCCCGGCTTGATGCCGGCCATGTTTGCCTTGTGCGCCGCCACCATGGGCGTTACCTCGTTCTTGAATTCAAAGTGGGTGGGGCGCCTTGGCATGCGGATGTTGTCGCAGATCGGCTTACTGCTGTTTATTGCCATTGCCATCTTGCATGCCGTGGTGGCTCGAATGGGGTGGGAAACGTTGGCGTCGTTCGTGATTCTGCAAGGCGCGACCATGGCCTGCGTGGGCCTGATGGTTGCCAACTTCGGCGCCATGGCCATGGAGTCCATGCAGGCGGTGGCGGGAGTGGCGGCTTCAATGCAGGGTTTTATCAGCACCACCGGTGCCGCTTTGGTGGGTGCGGCCATCGGCAGGCAGTTCAATGGTTCCACCCTGCCGTTGGCGGTGGGTACGGTGATGTGTGGCGTGCTCGCTTTGTTCTGTGTGCTGGGTGCCGAGCGCGGACGCTTGTTCCAAGCGCATCATGCTGAGCAAGTTAATTGATAATTGACAATGGATAATTGATAACGAGTGGGGCGTTATCAGTTATCCAACGATAGCTTACTTGCCGAAATCTTCCAGACCGAGGCTGAGTACTTCAACTTGCGAGCCGATGTCGGTGTTGTCGACATTCAATTCCGCCGCTTCGCTATCGGGCAGTTCATCATCGGCATCGGCGCGCTGCAGTGCGGACTGCCAGTCCACTTCCGGGGTGCCCAGTGGGCAACCTCGCGACTGCCAGGCCTGATAAGCCAATTCACGCACACGCTCTTCACTTAACTGACGCATGACTGCTCTCCTGAAGGAGGGGCAGCATCCTGCGTGGGTTCCATGCAAACAATCGGTTGCTCGGTTTTTTCTCCGTCAGTCGGCGCTGACAGTTAAATGCTTGTGCATGCCGATGAGCGCGAATGCTTGAGCGCAGCATGATCGTGCCATGGTCAATTGCATGTGGGCGAAACCCAATGAAGCAAACTGACAGTGAATCGGCTGTTAGAGCGCAAACTGGCAGTGAAACAGGCGATGAGTTGGGCGCCATGCCCAATACCGCCAGCGGGTCCTATGCGCAGCACTCCGCATGGATAACTTCCTTCGACCGTTTTGCCAGCCGTGTAACTCGTTGGGTGGGGTCGCCGTTGGCATTCGGCATTTCTTTCCTGGCTATTCTGATCTGGTCGGCGCTGGGACCTGTGTTCAAGTTTTCGGAAGAATGGCAGCTGGTCATCAACACCGTCACCACCATCGTGACCTTCCTCATGGTGTTTTTGATCCAGCAAAGCCAGAACAAGGACAGCGTGGCGATTCATCTCAAGTTGAATGAATTGCTGGCGTCCAGCAAGGCGGCCAGCAATCGCATGATCGGCATTGAAGATCTGGACGAGCAGGATCTGCGCGAAGTGGCGGCGTTTTATAACCAGCTTGCCGAGCGCGCCAAAGCGGGCGCCATTAACAAGGGCGTGCATTCCATCGATGAAGTCGAGTACGGCTGATGGAGGGGCAATGACCGCACAACGCAGGATTAAAAGTATCTGGAAGAACAATGGCCTGTCTATTGTGGTGTTTGCTTTATTCGCGGCGTTTCTGGTGGCGCAATGCTTTACCGGTTGGGTGGACGAGAATGCCGAGCGGCTTGAGCATGGTCTCATGGTGCAATCGTTATGGGCTTATCTATGCAGCGGCAGTTTTCTGGAAGTGACCATGGAAAACTGGGAAAGCGAGTTCCTGCAGATGTTCGCCTATGTGCTGTTGACGGCAATGCTCTATCAGCGCGGTTCGGCTGAGTCGAAGGCTATTCCAGATGAATCAAGTCCGGACGATTCAAGTCCGGATAATTCAAGCAGGCCGCAGCAGCGCTGCAGCCCGAGAACCTTCAAGCGCTGGTTGTACGAGCATTCGCTAAGTTTGGCCTTTCTGGCGCTATTTCTGTTCGCTTTCGTTCTGCATGCCATTGGCGGCATGGAAAACTATAACGAGCAGCTGGCGCTGCATCGACAACCCGCATTGACCCTGCTGCAGTACTTCATCAGCGCGCGTTTCTGGTTCGAGTCATTTCAAAACTGGCAAAGCGAATTTTTATCTTTGGGCGCCATGGCGGTGCTGAGCATTTTTCTACGCGAAAAAGGTTCGCCTGAATCAAAGCCGGTATAAGTCGAGGTGCACCATGCACGAATCGTTCGATCCAAATAGCCATCGGAACGCCGTTCCAACCAAGTCGGGCATTACCGCGAACAGGCAGGATGAGACCCTCATGATTGCGCCGCAAATATGTTGTCGTTGTTTGGCGAGAGTGGGCTTGTACGCCGAAGCCGATGTGCCGGTGCTCGATAATGCAATCGAAGATTCTGATTTTGCCATGGTCTCCGACAGTTGAGTGTTCGGTGGCGGGTTCGATATATGTGTCGCTGAGCGAGCATTTGCTTGCGGGCGTTAAGTCTCAGTGATGTCCTGAATGCCCTTACAACAAGGCGCATCGCGCGTCGGTGGCGGCCTACTGCGCACGGCGCTTTTCTACGATGGTGAAGTATCGCGAATCGATGCAGGATGCCTGCCTGCACCATTTCTGTCGAAAAGCATGCCGTATTCCACTTCGCAGGACATTGACGTTCCGTCTCCCGTTTCACTTGAAACGGTTGCCATCGCTGATCCTTTTCTGACGCGTTCGGTAGTCATCAATCGGCCGCGCGCCGAGGTGTTCGACTTCTGTCGTGATTTTCACAACCTGCCGCGTTTCATGGAAAACATCGAGAGTGTCGAAGTACGCGATGCCTCGCATATGCACTGGATAGTACGAGGAACGGAAGGTCGTCTGGTGGAATGGGATTCGTTGGTGATCGAAGCAACCATCGACGAGGCCATTTCCTGGGCTTCTGAAATGGATGCCAGTATTCAGAACAGCGGTCGTCTTGAATTCAGCGACGCGCCGGATGGCGGCACGCAGGTGACGGCCACCATCTTGTACGAGCAACCGTCGTGCGTGATCGGCAAGTTGGCCACCAAATTATTCCAGCGCGAATCGTCCCTGCAGACCTATCTCGATCTGCACCGTTTCAAGCAGTTGATGGAGGCAGATGCTGATGGCGAATCGCCTGCATACCGTGCTGTAGATGGGCATGTGCATGGCATGCAATTGCCCACGCCCTAGAAAGTCCGGCGTAAGTGACTGACTTCGCCATGCCCGCTGTGCAACAAAAATGGCCCGATACTCTGTGGATTGTCCGGCATGGCCAAAGCGCGGGTAATGTTGCTCGCGAGGTGGCGGAGTCCAGTTCGCTGCATACCATTGATATCGCCACGCGCGATGTAGATACGCCGTTATCTGCACTAGGTGTGGAACAGGCGATGGCGCTGGGCCGCTGGTTTGCAACGCTGCCGCTCGAACAACAACCCACAGTGGTGCTGAGTTCTCCCTTCGTACGCGCTGCGGCTACTACTCGCTATATCTTGCAAGAAGCCAATCTACAGCCGGGACAATTGCTGGTGCGTCGTGATGAGCGGCTGCGCGAAAAGGAGTTCGGCATTCTCGACCGGCTGACTAAATTAGGCATTGCCGAAAAATATCCGGAACTTGCCGAGCAACGGGCGCATGTGGGCAAGTTCTACTTTCGTCCGCCCGGTGGCGAGAGCTGGTGCGATGTGCTGCTACGCCTGCGCAGCGTGATCGACACGCTGACGCGCGACTATCGCGAAGAGCGAGTGCTGATCGTTGCGCATCAGGTGATCGTCAATTGCTTCCGCTACCTGCTGGAGCGCTTGGATGAGGCGCAGATCCTGGATATCGATCGCCAGGCCGATGTGCCGAACTGCGGTGTGACTTCGTACGAGTTCGATGCCGAAGTGGGGCGCACCGGCAAGATGATGCTCAACCTGGTGAATTTCACCGCGCCATTGGAGCGGGCCGGTGCTGCCGTAACCCGGGCGCCCGATGCGCCCACCACCAAGGATGTGGGTGCATAAGTCGCGTCGATCAATCATTGATTCAACGTGTATGCAGTTGCAGTACCTTGCTGTTGTGCATCTGCAGTGTGGGTAGCGTTTCCTTGGCGAAGGCTTTCAATGCCGGATCAATAGCGGTGGAAGAACTGGCGGCTGTAAACAGCGAAATGGCCTTTTTATGTCCTTCGGTCATCTCATTGACGTAGGCCGTGTCGAAGGCGGTGCCGGATTTGGCTTTTAAAGCATCGAACATTTCCTTGTGCTTGGCATCCAATTGCTTTGGTGCGGCGATTTTTTTGTCCTCGGCAATCCTCCCCAGGGTGGCATTGGCTTTGCCGTGATCGGTGACCATCAGTTGTGCGAAGGCTTTTATTTCGGATTGGGTGGCCTGCGTGCTGGCCAGCTTGCCGGCCTCGACTTCATAAATGCCATCCTGGGTGGCGTTTTGTACGAAGCTTTCCGAGCTGATGCCGATTTGGGTGCTGGCATTGCTGCCGGCGCCGATTGGTTCGGCGGCGAAGGCCGTGGTTGTGACAGCGGCGAGGATAAGTCCACAGGTTGCAGCGATGTTCATAAGGCCTCCGCATCGACAATGAATTGAACAGCCAGCATAGAAAACTGCATCGCTTGCGGTAGCGGCGGGTCGGGTGGATACCTGCCGGATATCTCCGACGCAATTCAATATCGGTTACACATTGGTAATGTCCCGTGAAAGGGGACTTGACTGCTTTTACAGGCTACGTTCTCACGTTGTTTATGAGGGTAATGTCGGTTAATTCTTTATCTAGATGTATGGGGCTTGCCCGTAAGGGCATGTGGATGGTTTCGCCAATGGGGAAATTTATTTGTTAAGCGAATGTTATTCGTATCAGCCGAGGTCTATTATCGTTCAGGCAGGAGCTGTTCCCTGATTAAGGAAATGACCTAAAACAATGATGGTAGTCGGTTGATGCGGTACTACGAATTAAAAAAGCAAAGCGAAGAAATTCTCAGAAAAATTCTACCGTTGATGGCCAAGCAGGAAGCTGCGTATCACCCGGTCAGTTACACATTGTGGTACGAGCATGTGGCGGGATTGAATCCCGGCCTGCAGCAGCACTTAAGCACGCGCCTCGATCACGGCGGACCCCTGTCCGAGGAAGAGACCTACGATCTGTTCTTTCGCTATGTATTGACTCGCGATACCAGTGCCACGGTCAACCTGGAAGCGGCCATGTCCAAGGCCATCAAGGATGTGGAAGAGTCCACCATCACGTTTAATCGCCAGGTGACCTTGTACGGCCAATCGCTGACCCGCTGCCATGGCGATCTGGGTATGCCCATGGAGGCTGCCGCAGCACGCGTCATGCTGGATTCGTTGCTGGGTGAAACCAAGCTGATGCGCGAATCGGTAGCGGTGTTGCAGGCGCGCCTCGAAGACAGCATGAGCGAAGTGTCGAAGTTGCGCGGCGAACTGGAAACCGCGCAGGGTTTGGCGATGACAGATGCGCTGACCGGCTTGCACAACCGGCGTGCCTTCGAGTTGGCCATGACTGCCGCATTGGCGGCCGAAGGCGAGGCGTGTTCGTTGATCCTGTTGGATATCGACCGCTTTAAACAGATCAACGATACGTTTGGCCATCAGTTTGGCGACAAGGTCATTCGTCTGATTGCGCAATTGATCGGTCGCAACATCAAGGGTGCGGACTTTGCCGCGCGTTACGCCGGCGATGAATTCGCCGTGCTGCTGCCGGCCACTTCAGCCAAGAATGCCGCCATCGTTGCGGAGAAGATCCGGGCAGCCGTGGCCAATGGGCAAATCAAGGGCGCCCAAGATACGGCGCCGGGCAAGATCACCATCTCGGCGGGTGTGGCGCAGGCCTTGCCCAATGAAACCGGTGAATCGTTATTTGGCAGAGCAGACGCCGCTTTGTACGCAGCCAAGAGCGCAGGCCGCAATCAGATTCATAGTTAAGGCCGGATGTCTGGGGTAGCCGGCATGGGGAAGTTGCATAGCAATCAGTAAACGGGAGGCACAAAAACAATCAGGACTACTCATGCATGGCAAAGCCCTGCCAGCTATGTATGAGCGCATTGATGGCAATAATCGAGGTGTTCCATGAAAGCCCAAATACTAGCGATCAATCGTCACAATCGTTGTGCGGCGGCACGTACGGCAGATGGCATTACCGTGTTTGAAATAGTCGGGAACATTCACTTGATGGAGGGCGACATCATCAGCGGCAATCTGGAATCAACGGGACGAGCGGCGTGTTTCTACAACGAATCGCAGCATGTCGATCTCGATGTGGAAGTGCGCGCCAGTCATTGCTCGGAAGAGGGCGCGGTGCGCTTGCTGTTTGATTGATTGTCTTAGTTGATCGAATCAGTTGATCGCATTGGTTGATCTGATGGGTGCGCAAAGAAAAAAGGTTCGACGCGCTCCAAGCGCCGTCGAACCTGAAGGGGGATTCAAATCTCTCTGTTGATCAGCTGAGTTGTGCGTCGCTTAGTGCGGCATCCGCCGATTCCAGCTCGGCGCCAAAGTCACCGCCGATCAAACCGAATCGTTTCAACTGCGTGCGCAGTATGTTGCGCGAGATGCCCAACAGCTTGGCGGTCTGCACCTGGTTGTTGCTGCAATAATTGAAAGCATGCTTGATCATCAATTCTTCCAGCTGCTCATATAGCTGCTTGGGCGGCGCAGCGAACAGTCGATCCAGTTGTTTGACGATGTTCTCCTGCGGCGTGGCGTGATTGGCGTCGCCTGAGCCCGGATGAGCCACCGCGGAAAGACGCAGGTTTTCAGCACGGATCGAACCGCCAGTAGCCACCAGCAGGGCGGCGTGAATGACATTTTCCAATTCACGAATATTGCCCGGCCATGAATAGTTGAGCAGCGCCTGGCGCGCCTCGGGTAACAATTTGGGTTCATTGAGCTGCAGACGACCGGCGTACTGAGCCATGAAATATTCGACCAGCGGCAGAATATCGCCACGACGCTGACGTAATGGCGGCAGCTCAAAGGTGATTACGTTGAGTCGGTAGTACAAATCCAACCGGAAATGACCGGCGCTGACTGCATGCGACAGATCGATATTGGTCGCGGCCACCAGGCGCACATCCAGGGGAATGGATTTGCGTGAACCCACGCGCACTACTTCACGTTCCTGCAAGACGCGCAACAATTTCACTTGTAGTGTCATCGGCAGATCACCGATTTCATCCAGGAATAAAGTGCCGCCATTGGCAGATTCGAACCAACCGGCGCGCGTCTCGGTAGCGCCGGTGAAAGCGCCTGCCTGATGACCGAACAATTCTGCTTCCGCCAGGGTTTGCGATAACGCACCGCAATTCACCGCCACGAAGGGACCGGTGCGCCCGCTCTGCTCATGAATATGTTTGGCGACCAGTTCTTTACCCGTGCCGGTTTCACCGATGATCAATACGGCTGCATCCGAAGGCGCAACACGTTCGATCTGTTCCAACAGGGCTTGCGATTTTTCATCGGCAAAGATGACCGCTTTGGCTCGCACGGAAAGCGAGATCGATTGTGGTTGCGGATGTGCCAGCAGTTTTACGGGAGGCATGTTGCTACCAAGCGTTAGAGAGTGAGGCTTATAAATTGAAGCGATGATTCGAGTATCCGTTGCTTATTCATATGTGGCAACGCGATATATGGAATGACTTCATGCATACGCGCGATACGTCGTAACCGATTTATAACTGCATTGTTACTGAGGTGATATTGCGGCGGCTGATGGGAGTGGCAGGTGGAAATTAGTGGGGGCTAACCTTAACTTTTGGTGCTACGTCTCGCCCCCACCCTAACCCTCCCCCGTGGAACGGGGGAGGGGATATTTAGAAGCGCTGCGTTATCGACAGATAATTGCTGCTGATGATTTCTTATACGAAGAGAATGAAATGATTTTATTGCAGATAGTTTCTTGGCCTGTATGTTCGGCATGCTTGCTGGCTTGAGCAAATGACCACTTCATACCCTCCCCCGTTCCACGGGGGAGGGCAGGGTGGGGGCAATGCACACGCACCAATCTAAACTACAAGCGCTGTTGCAATAAAAACCAAACAACGCGTACAACATCAGTCAAAACAATCATCCCTGCTGATCGGTGAGTATCGATACCTTGGCAACGCCGGCGTGTTCGATGGCCGCCATCACCTTGGCAACAGGGCCATAAGGCACGCGATCATCAGCACGCAGATGCAAGGACAGCTCACTGTTGGTGGCTTTCAATGCTTTTAGCTGTGACTCCAGCGCTTCCTGTGCCACTTCGGCATTATCCAGGTAAATACGACCTTCGCTATCCACCGTTACCGTTACGGACTTTTGCTGTTCGGGCGGTGTGGTGGTCACTGTCTTGGGGAGATTGACGTGCACGGCATTGGTTAATACCGGAATGGTGAGAATGAAGGACACCAGCAATACCAACATCACGTCCACCAGCGGGGTGATGTTGATTTCGCTTAGTACGTCATCGCTTTCTTGATTGGAGAAGGCCATCAGTTCTGCTCCACACTGCGTGCTTGATTGGACGGGTGGTTGGTCTTGCCGCCGACCAATGTCGCATGCGAACGTTCGCGCGTCGGATGCAGATTGCGTACGTCGCTAGGCTTTACGCCGCGTTCGATGCGATAGGTGGCGCGCTGCGCCAGATTGACGAAGTCATGTGCGAATTCTTCCAGGTCGGCAGTCACTGACTTCACGCGGCGCAGGAAGAAGTTGTAGCTCAGCACCGCCGGAATCGCCACGGCAATGCCGATGCCGGTGGCGATCAACGCTTCACCGATAGGTCCGGCCACCACATCGATCGAAGCATTGCCGAGCTTGGCGATATCCGACATGGCATTCATGATGCCCCACACCGTGCCGAACAAACCGACGAAGGGTGCCGTGCTGCCGACCGTGGCTAACACAGCCAGGCCGGTTTCAAGCGTGCGTTTTTCTTTGATCACTTGCTGGCGCAAATTGCGTTCCAGCAATTCATGTGGATCCCAGCTGTGTTCCAGGTCCTGTTCACCCGCAGCCTGTCCTGCGTAACGCAGTGTATTGAAGCCGGTGTGCGCTACATGCAGCAGTGGACTTTCATCGGCCTTGATGTCGGCAGCCGCTTGCAGATTGCTGGCCGACCAGAATTGCCTGGCGTATTGTTTGTTGCGACGGCCGACGCGAAAGTTTTGTACAGCCTTGACCAGTATCAGTCCCCAGGTTGCAACGGAGAAAGCAACCAAGGTCCACAGCGTGACCTCTACGGCGGGAATGGCGGAAGTGTTAATCATTACGTACTCGCTAAACTAAAGTGAAAACAAAATTCAATGTGCTGAAGAGAGCTGCCTGCATCGACAACAAGGGTTGGCCATCTGGTTACTCCGCAATCTGGAATTCGATCGGTGTGGTGGTCCAGCCATCCACAGGCGTATCGCCGCGCTTGGCCGGCGTATACGACCAATAGTTCTTCACGGTGCGTACCGCTTCATCGTCCAGCACTTTGCGGCCGGAAGATTTCTGTACTTCAACGGTGTCGGGCTTGCCGTTGGCTTGCACATGCACGCGCAGAATCACAGTGCCCTGCCAGCCCTGGCGCAAAGCAGCGGCGGGATAATTAGGTGGAGGATTGTTCAAGTAACCGGCGCGACCGATGGGCGCAGTCACAGGTAGTGGCGGTGCCTCAACCGGTGGTGCAGTGACGATGGGGGCAACCGCCACAGGCGGTTCCGGGCTCGGTGCTGCCGGCGCATCGCTGGGTTCGGGCGCTGCGGTTTGAATAGGCGGCAATACCTGTGCTTTCTGCACTTGCTGGGGCTTGGGTTGTGGCTTGGGTGGTTCGATCTTGGGTTCGGGTGGTTTGGGACGTTCGAACTCAAGTGCTACTTCAGCGGGCTTGGGTTTGACGATTCGTTCTGCCGAATGCGTGCTGACATACCAGGCAACACCGAGGTGCAACAACAACGCGGCGCCCGCCAACAGCCATACATAGCCGGGCGGACGTTTGATCTGACCCAATGCAATCGAGGCGGCGGTCTCATTGTGCAGAGCGACGTTATCCCACGGCAGTTGTGCGGTGTTGATCACGGCCTTGCGCAGCTTGCGCGGTGTCTGTTTCACACGAGCAATGCTGGCTAACTCACTGGCCAGCGAGGGGCGGACGTGGGCAATGGCTGAAGTACTCATGAGGGATTCCTGCCTGCAGAAGATGTAGAGCTGTAAAGCAACATCAATGCCAAATCGAATACCAAGGGCTGCAAATTCGCTGCAATCGGGTAAGTGGTTGATCTTCAAAGCACTTGCCGTTTGCGACAACGAACCGTTGAGGCCTCGAATCCGTGAGTCGCTTGGAAGGGGTGTTGAGAATTCAACAACGCCGTTCCAGTCCTGTTGCAAAGCGCACACTCGATGGCATTCGTCTCGTTCGCCATCCGCGTTCTACTGAGTAACGCGGGTAAAAGCGGGTGAGTCCGATGCTAGAACTGGCGCGGTAACAAAGCAGTCTTGCGGCGGTAGTAGTTTGGTAGTGACGGCGCACGCGGCATCATCGACGTCAGGCGCTGCATCTGGCTGGAGAAGTCATTTTTCGGACAGGGAACATTTTGTTGGTCATTTTTATCGGTGCTGAAGTCCAAAGCAGCAGCGACTCGATTCGCATCATGCAGCTTGATTTGGCCATGCAATTCTTGTTTTATCACCGGCTGATTAATTAATTGAGGTGATCGTCATGACCCAACTAGCCCTGATCGGCGCCAGCGGTAACATCGGCAGCCGCATTCTCGATGAGGCGTTATCGCGTGGCCATCAGGTCACTGGCATCGTGCGTAACGTGGAAAAGCTCGCGCCGCGCAATGGCTTGAGCCCGGTGCGCGGTGACATTGCCGATACCCAGGCGACTGCCGCCTTGATCAAGGGCGCCGAAGTGTTGGTGGTCAGCATCCGTTGGACCGACAACGCCGCGCAGGTGTTGGAGCTGGCGCGTCTCAGCGGTGTGAAGCGACTGATTGCCGTGGTCGGCGCCGGCAGCCTGGAAGCCAGCCCCGGTGTGCGTGTACTGGATACGCCGGAGTTTCCTGCGGCATGGCGTCCGGGTGCGGAAGGCGCGGCGCGTGCGTTGCAGACCTTGCGTGATGAGAAGCAAGTGGACTGGGTGGCGGTGTCGCCGTCGTGGAATATTGGGCCTGGCGAACGCACTGCCAAATTCCGCGTAGGCGGCGATCAGCTGTTGCGCGATGCTGCCGGTGAAAGCCGTATCTCGCGTGAAGATTTTGCCGTGGCCATTCTCGATGAGATCGAAACGCCCAAGCATCATCGTCAGCGTATGACCGTAGGGTATTGAGACTGCTATTCGATTATCGGGGCGGGTAACGCTGCAGACAGCTAACCCGCCCTTCTGAGATGTCTTGTGCTGCTTTCCAAGCTAAAGGTGTTGAAATTTAATCAACACCGGATGGCGGCTGTTGAATATCGAACACATTCAAATCCGCTGCGACTTCGCTTGCCGTTTGAGCCGCCAACAATAATTTGAATCGGCTCAGGTTATTACCGCATTAATCGGCATCGGTCGCGGACTTCGGCGCGATTTGGCATGCGCCGTGCTGTTAGTCATGAACCACCTATGACAACGCGGGTAATTGCCGCTCCGCTTTTCCGAGACTGATGCTATGACTACCACCTCGAACCTTTGGCCACGGCTGGGGCGAATCGCCGCACTGGGCGCCATGCTGACGCTAACCGCCTGCTCACCCAAGCCGGCTGCCGCCGTGCCGCAATCGCCGTTTCAATTGACCGCCACCATTCAAGACATCATGCATCATGAAGTCGATCCTTCCGCGGATTTTCTCTGGGACGCGGTAGGTACCACGGTGACGTCAAAAGGTGAAGAGCATCAGATGCCGCATACCGATGAAGAATGGAATGAGTTACGTCATCGTGCCATCACGCTGGTTGAAGCGACCAATCTATTGGTGATGGAGGGTCGCAAGGTGGTGGCCGATGGCAAGGAAGTCGAAGACGCCCACGTGACCGGCATTCGCAACGCTCAGGAGATTCAAGCAGCCATCAATGCAGATCGGGCAACCTGGATCGGTTTCGCACAGGCCTTGCATGGCGCAGGTGCGCAGGCGCTTGCAGCCATCGATGCGCGCGATGCCGACAAGCTGTTGCATGCCGGTGAGGCACTGGATGCAGTATGCGAGGCCTGCCATTTGAAATACTGGTATCCGGGGCAGGTGATTCCGCCGCTGCCGGATGTGATTCCAAAGACTCAGTAAGTGTATGAGCCGGCGCTTGCTCGCAAGCGTTGGCGTGTATGCTCACCTGAACTTCGCTTGGTCTGGAAGCTGACAACTGGCGAAATTTTCAAACAGCGCCTCGATGAGTTCATCGAGGCGCTGTTTTTTTCAGGCATACCTTTACGCAGTCAGCTCGCGCGTGCAGCACTGCTGAAATTTCAACAGACAAAATAGCCAACTGTTGAGAAGCGAACACCCTACTGTGCAGGTGCTAACAATTGCGACGCCTCTGCTGTGTTCCGTAGCGGGCGGCAACCGCAATAAATTTTCTTGAAAATCATCTTCTTGGTTTGGTTGTTCGGTGCTGTGCATCACCGCATCGAGACCCATCAATCAATCTGGCACGCAAGCTGCAATTACAGATCACAGGTAAGCAAGGCCGAGCAAGGCATTGCATCTATGAGTTCTAGCTTTAGCGAGAGACGATCATGAATAAGACAGTAACCGTTTTGATGCTGGCATTGACGACCACCGCCTTCGCGCAACAAGGCAATGCAGTCAAAGCTGCTGATGCTGCCAAGGCTCCGGTAGCCAAAGAAGCAGTCGCACAGGAAAAGAAGGCAACTTCTCAAGCGCACATCCTCAGCAATGCCGAGTTCGACAAGCTGCAGGCCGATCCCACCAAGATTGTGATCATCGATGTGCGTCGTCCGGATGAGTTGACTTCAATCGGCGGCTTCGCGGTGTACCTGAGCATCCAGCAAGCCGATCTCGAGAAGAGCTTGAAGTGGATTCCCAAGGATCGCGCCATCATCACCGTATCCAACCATGCCGGTCGCGCTGGCAAGGCCGCCGATCTGCTCGCCAGCAAGGGTTTCAAAGTGGCTGGCGCCATCGGCGTGCAGACCTATGAAGAAGCCGGCGGCAAGCTGACCAAGATTGCGCCCAAGGAAGCGACCGCTGCCGCTACTACCGCTGCGGTCGTCGCTGAAAAGAAGTAATCGCTTGTTCGTCATGCCCGCCTGCGCTGAAAACCGCTCCTGCGTTTCCAGCATTTCCGCCATCCATGGCGGTCACGCGGGAATGACGGACAGATCAAAGATAGTTTTTATCGAATTGAGTTTCTCTGGAGACATCATGAGTACTTTGAAATGGGTGAGCGGCCTGGTTGCAGCCGCCGCCATCATCGCCGGTGGTGCAGCCTCTGCGCATCATGCCTTTAGCGCCGAGTTCGATGCCAAGCAGCCGGTGCAGATCAGCGGCGTGGTCACCAAGACCCGTTGGGTGAATCCGCACAGCTGGATCTATCTCGATGTGAAAGGCGATGACGGCAGCGTCACCAATTGGGGTTTTGAATTCGGTTCGGTCAGCGCGCTGGAGCGCGTCGGTTTGACCAAATCCGCATTGCCGCCGGGCACGCCGCTTACCATCAAGGGCTATCGCTCACGTAACGGCGGACCTTTCGGTTACACCGTAACCGCCACGCTATCCGATGGCCGCAAATTCCAACTGGGTGCTGCACAGGATGGCGCGCCACCGGAGCCGGAAACCGGCGCTAGCAAGTAATCGACAAGCTCACATGGCGGAGAAGTTCTTGAGTATTTCATTGTTAAAGCGCAACGCTGCCTGGTCGGCGTTGTTGGCAGGTGTATTAAGCGCTGCATGGTCGATAGGCGCAGTCGCTGCCGATGTCGGCAAAATTCCGCGCCTGCCCAATGGCAAGCCGGATTTTTCCGGCATCTGGCAGACCACTTCAACGGCAGATTACGATCTGGAACCGCACGCCGGTCGTGTCGATGCGCCTCCGGGTGCGGGCATTGTCGAAGGTGGCGTCATTCCTTATCTGCCCAAGGCGTTGGAGCAGCGAAACAAAAATTTCGCACAACGCGACAAGCTCGATCCACGCTTGAAGTGCTACACGCTGGGCGTCCCTCGTGGCATCTACTATCCGGAACCCTTCCAGATTTTTCAGCGCGAACGCGATTTGAATCTGGTGTTCGAGTTCGGTCATTCGGTGCGCACCATTCATACCAATGGCACGCAGCATCCGGATAATCCCAACGATTACTGGTTGGGCGATTCGCGCGGCAAGTGGGAGGGGGATACGCTGGTGGTGGATGCCAATAGCTTCATCGAAGACACCTGGCTGGATCGCGCCGGTAACTTCCATAGCGACGCGTTGCATGTGGTCGAGCGTTGGGCCTACCTCGATGCCAACACCATCGAGTACAAGGCCACGCTGGACGACAAGAATGTGTACAGCCGTCCCTGGAGCCTCAGCGTCATTCTGCATCGCCATCGCGAGAAGAATTTCCAACTGATCGAAAACTACTGCTTCACGCATGAGTACGACGAGTTCTACCCACCGCGTAATGATGGCAAGTAATTCTCATGCCTTCTCTTCGGGAGAAGGCAGTCGAGAGTGATCAGAAATAAATCATTCAATGAATATCATGAACAAAAAACTTCTTCTGACTTCGGTGGCGGCAGCGCTGGCCTTAAGCGCACTGACTGCGTCTATCGCCTCTGCCCAACAAGCCAACAATGGTGGCGGCGGTGGCGGTATTTCGCGCGAAACCAGTTTCCCCAAAATCGCTTCGGGTAAGTGGACAGGCAAGCATCTGGCCGATGGTCAGCCGGATGTGGCCGGCCATTGGTCCAATACCATTGCCAATCACAACAACTTCACCGATCCACAAGGCGGCACGCCGGGCGAACGCGCCGGTCGTTCCACCAGCAAGCGTGAAGATCGCGCGCCCAGTCGTGTCAGCGATCCCACCGATGGCCAGGTGCCGTTTCAGCCGTGGGCGGCGGCCAAGGTGAAAGAGTTCCAGGAACACTTCAATAATCCAATCGCGCCGCAGTACATCGAACCGCTGGCACGTTGCGCGCCGGGTGGTATCCCGAAGTCGTTCTACTGGCATGGTTATGAGATCGCGCAGTATCCGGGCTATGTGGTGTTCTTCTTCAATTCGGGCACACGCATCATTCATCTCGATAACAAGCCGCATCTGTCGCAGAACATCAAGCTGTGGAATGGCGATTCGCGCGGTCATTGGGAAGGCAACACCTTGGTGGTGGATGTTACCAACACCAATGGCAAGGCCTTGTTTGGTCGCACCGGCGAATTCGCCAGCGAGAATGCGCACTTTCAGGAACGGTATATCTTCGCCAACGACGGCAAGCGTTATAACTATGAAGTGCTGATCACCGATCCCACCGTGTACACGCGACCTTTCACCGTCACCATTCCAGCGGCACGCTGGACCGAGAAGGATGAGCCCAATGGTTGGCACTACGAAGCGCGCGAAGCCAAGCATGATGGCAAGGGTGTGATCATCGAGCGTGAAGAACGTATCTGCGCCGAGAACAATGGCGGCTTTGGTGGTGTGTCGGTAGGCAAGTAGTGAAGTGGTGGGGCGTCTAAGTGCCCCCCACCCTAACCCTCCCCCGTGGAACGGGGGAGGGGATGGAGTTGGTGATGTTTGCCAACATGATCGTTCTTCCTAACTTTCTTCGTGCGCGTGAACGGAGTGAATTTCATGCGCATGAAAGAGAGCGAAACGATGTTACTCATCATGCAATCTCCTTCTTACCCTCCCCCGCGAGCGGGGGAGGGCAGGGTGGGGGCGAATGACGGCACTCAGGTGATGTATTGGTGAGCGGCTGACTCTTCAATAAACATTAGAAGAGCAAACGTCGCCCTGATCTATATGTGGCTAGGCACATTATCGAACTTCCTTTCACGAATCGTCCTTGCAGCATCAAAGTTATATGACAGTTATCAGATCTTGATGCCCTTGCTCTGCAACAGCCTACGGCTGTTATCCACATAGATCAGCTGACGTTGCTCGGCGTTCAATGCCTTGTCGAGCGCGGCAATGCCGGGCGCCACATCGCCACGGTTGCCGCCGCCCACGCCATAGTCGGTGCCGAACAGGATGCGGTCTGCGCCTAATTTGTTGGCAGCCAGCGATACCCATTCGCCATTACGCGAATACGGACCGGGATCGAGATAAAGACGGCGCAGACGCGCCAATGGGTCCTTGATGCCGCTGGCCAGACCGGTTTGTATCCAGGTATCTAGCAGGTAGGGTGTGAATCCCGCGAGCATGATGATTTCCACGCTGACATCCGGATAGGGATCGAGAAAGTCAGTGAGTCCCAGCGTGATGCCACCGGCAGTGAGATGGCTGTTGCTGATCAAGCTCCAGCGTGCGCTTTGCGTATCCTTTGGCAACACCAGTGCGGGTTGATCCGGTAATTGTTTATTGGCCGGGCCGCGATGAATAAAGAAATGACTGCCTAACGATTGCGCAGTCTTGAATAATGGCGTCAGCGTCTGCGCGCTGGCCAACGATGCGAAGGCATTCAGCGGCAATGAGCCACCGATCAAACCCAATTCGCGATGCGCGCGCTTGAGTTCATTCGCTGCCCATTCGGGATCGGCCGTAGGCAATGCCGCCACGCCGATGAAGCGATCCGGATAACGACGAATCACACCGGCCAGTTCGTCGTTGAAGGCGCGGAACAAGGTGCGCAACTCGCTGACCGGCAAGCTGGCGTCCAGGCCCAGTGCCACAGTGTGCGTTAACAACTGTCGACCAATGCCGTTCTGATCGAGATGACGGATACGTGCCGATAAATCCGATGGCGAGAAATCACCCGGTTCACCGCCGGCGGCCGATACCGTGTCGACATTTTGCAATTTGGCGATGCCATCCTTGCCGATCACCATGCGCGGCGCTTGTTTGCGCTTTGTGAAGAAATTGATCTCGGCCTGCGAAACATAGTGGCTGTGCCAGTCCACCAGGATGCGTGCTGCGGCGTTGTCGGCGGCCATGCTGCTTAGAGGCAGAGCGGCACTGGCTAACAAACTGTTTTGCAGAAAGGTGCGACGGTTGAGCATGATTGTATGTGCGTCGTTATAGAAATGCCGTGATAGGAAGATTTGCTTGAGTACTCAACTCCGTCATGCCCGCGAAGGCGGGCATCCAGTTGAATGATTAACTACTGGATACCCGCCTTCGCGGGTATGACGGATCAAGCGAATATGAATCCTGCCCCGACATAGCCGGGGCAGGCCGAAGTTTTAGAAGCTGTAAGTCACGCCACCTTGGATGAAGCGTCCCGACGCGCCATTGGGTGCAATGAACGAGTAAGGATTGATGCCGCTGGCGCGGTTGTTGGTCACGTACTTGTCCGGGTACTTGTTGAACACGTTCTGCACGCCCAGATCGAAATGCCAGGCGCCGTCGGTTTGATAACCCACGCCGAGATCGAAGTAGGTTTCGGGCGAGAACACTTGATCGACGTTGCCGTTGGCGGCGGCCACACCGGCCACATTGCCGACGTTGTAGCGATACTTGCTGTAACGCGTGGCAGTGGCATCCAGAGCCCATGAACCGAAGGCGTAGCGACCGTTGAGGATCACCTTGTTCTTCGGCGTGCCGGTTTCGGCATCGCGCACCTTGGCGTCACCGATGGCAACGATGGCCGTGCCACCCACGTTGACTGTGCTGTTGACATTGCTCACCTCGGTATTGAGAAAGCTGGTCGCGGCACTGACATCCAGGGTGCTGTTGCTGAACTTGAACTGCTTGCGCGCCACGATGTCCACGCCATCGGTGCGGGCATCCCAGGCGTTCAAGTAGTAAGAAGCCTGGGTGTAGCCGCTGAGGCCGGCAGCGTTAAACGCATTCACCACTGTCGTGCCCTGCAGCGTTTCGGAGATAGTGATCACATCCTTGATGTTCAGACGATAGGCGTCGATGGTGATCGAGCTGGTCTTGTCCGGACGAATCACCGTACCCAGCGAGATCGTGGTCGACTTCTCGGGTTCCAATGGCTTGGCGCCGAAGGCGGCAGCCACAGGATCGGCAGAGCGGAACTGACGGGTCTTGCCGGCCGTCAGCACGGCGGTGCCGCTGTTGCTCCAGTTGCTGGTGTAGCCGCTGGATTGATTGCCGAGCTGCGCCAGACTGGGGGCATGGAAGCCGCTGCTGAGCGTGCCGCGCAATGCAAAGGCCGGTACGAATTCATAGCGCGCCGTTGCACGATAGTTGCTGGTGCTGCCGAAGTCGGAATAGTTTTCATAGCGACCGGTCAGGCCCACATCCAATTTGCTGGTCAGTGCTGCATCGACGCCCACATAACCGCCGCCCACATCGCGTGTCACCGAGCCGGCATCTTCCGCACGAATGCCTGCAGTGGATGAACCTGTGGCCGGTACGCGTGAAGTCGTGTCGGTAGAGATATTAATGCCAGGGAACTGCGATGCATAAGCACTGTAGATGCCGCCGGTGCCATACAGCGAAGCGATGGTCTGACCTCCGAGGGGACCGCTGGTGTAGCCTTGGGCGTCACCGAGATCGGCAGTGCCCCAGTATTCGTGACGATACAAGCCACCTGCCGAGAGCACCCACTTTGCCGTCAGTTCCTTCTTGTAATCGGCGGCCAGCGTGGTGCTCTTGCTACGCCACGAGCCTAGATAGAAATCGGTGGCGCTGCTGGGGCCCCAACTGGGATTCACAGTGTTATAGGTGTGACGGCTGGTTTCGTTCTCACCATAGGACAACGACACATCCAGATCGCCCAGTACCGCATTGCCGAACTTCAACCCACCAACACCTGCGAAGTCCTTGGCGACATAGGTCATGTAGGGTTGATACACGCCGTTATAAATCGGCAGCACGGCATTCTCGGAAATCTTGGTGCCGTCGGTCACCGTGGTGTTGGTGGTGATGGCCTTGGCGACGCGTTCCGGATTCACATAGTTGGTGCCGGCCTTGCGTGCATAGTTGAGCCAGCCATAGGTACTGAGGTTTTCATTGAACTTGAAGCCGCTGTTAGCCAGCACGCTCCAGTTATCGCGTGCCGATTGGCCCCACTGACCGTACTGCTTGTCGTAAGTGCTGTTGCGGGCATCGCCATTGGGGAACAGCTGACGCCAGTCGGCTTCGCTGCGATCCACATTGTCGTTCTTCAAACGATCGGCGCTGAGATTCAAGAAACCTTCACCGAGTTTGAAACCTTGGGAGCCGGCAACCGAATGCGTAAAGCCGCCACCATCGGTATAGCCGCCCACATGCGCTGCGACTTCACCCGCCGAGTCATCGTCCTTCAACACGATATTCACCACGCCGGCAATGGCATCCGAACCGTATTGAGCGGCCGCGCCATCGCGCAACACTTCCACACGCGCTACGGCGCTGACTGGAATCACATTGATATCGACCACCTGTGCTGCGGGCCAGGGATCGGTGCCCGACAATTGTGCCGAGACATTGCGACGTTTGCCGTTCACCAGGATCAAGGTGTAAGCCGGACCCACGCCACGCAATGAAGCAGCACGCACGCCCTGGCCCTTCACTGCGTTCTGTCCCTGCGGGAAGTTGAACGAAGGTTGTAACTTCGATAAGGCTTGATTCAGCGTGACTGCGCCGGTCTCTTGCAGCTGTGCCGGTGTGATCACATCAATGGGCGCAGTGCTGGTCAGTGTGGTGGTGTCCTGACGTGCTGTACCCAGCACCACCACTTTGGCCAGATCGGTGTCTTCGGCCGGACGACTAGCTTCCTGCGCATAAGTATGTGTAAACGCAGTCGATCCTATGACTGCGAACAAAGCGGCATGTGAAATTCGAGGCATGATCTAACGAAGCTCCGCGGCAACCAATTGAATGAGTAATCACTAGTAGCAATACCTATGCCAGCGCGCCGATGCTTGTAGATCAAGGAGTTGAGTCATTGCGGCAAGTGTCGAGCTGTTGCTTTGGCAACAATGCTGTTGATATGCAAACAGTTGAGTGTTGTCCGTACAGCAGTGTGGCGCGTTATGGATTGTCATCAGCGTTGACGCAGCAAGCCGGGTGGATGACGCTCAAGCAGCAACTCATGACCCCAGCTGTTGCCGATGCCGCAGCGTCGTGGGCCAATATTCACCTCAAACAGCCAATATTGCGGAAAAATGCCAGTGGCACAGGACTTGCTAAATGCAGGCATCCGGCATTGCCGCAACGATGTGGTAGCGCTCGTGATGAGCAGCTAAAGAGATAACGTGAGCAAGGATTTCAGTCGACGTCGATTCATCAAGTCTGCCGCATCGCTATCGGTGGCCGGCGCCATTGCCGGTTCTCTGGATCTGCAGGCAGCCGCGGCGCGCAAACCCAATGTCATCTTCATCCTGGCCGACGACATGGGCTACGGTGACTTGAGTTGCTACGGTCGACGTGAATACGAAACGCCCAATATCAATAAGCTGGCCAAGCAAGGCGTGCGGTTGACGCAGGCGTATAGCAACTCGTCGGTGTGCACGCCCACACGCGTGGCCTTCACCACCGGTCGCTATCAGCAACGTCTGCCGGTGGGTTTGGAAGAGCCCTTGGCGGCCAGCAAGACCATCGGCACGCGCGTGGGCTTGCCGCCGGAACATCCCACCATTGCGTCGCTGTTGCAGGGCAATGGTTATCGCACCGCACTGATCGGCAAGTGGCATCTGGGTTACTTGCCGAAGTACAGCCCGTTGAAAAGCGGCTACCAAGAATTCTTCGGCATCATGAGCGGTGGGGTCGATTACTTCACGCACAAGGATACTTCGGGCGAGCCCGATCTATTCGAAGACGAAGTGCCGGTAGAGCGCGTCGGTTATCTCACCGATCTGATCACCGAACGCGCCGTGGGTTATCTGCGTCAGCGAGCAAACGACAAATCGCCGTTCTATCTCAGTCTGTTCTACACCGCGCCGCACTGGCCCTGGGAAGGGCCGGAGGATGAGGCTGCCAGCAAGGCGCTGAAGTCGTTGCAACATCGCGATGGCGGTTCATTGCTGACCTATGCCGAGATGGTGACCAGGCTGGATGCCGGCATTGGTCGCGTGCTGGCTCAGTTGGAACGCAGTGGTCTGGATGACAACACGCTAGTCGTGTTCGGCAGCGATAACGGCGGCGAACGTTTCTCGTATCTATGGCCATTCTCCGGACAGAAAGGCGATCTATGGGAAGGTGGTGTACGCGTACCGGCTATTGCGCGCTGGCCGGGTGTGTTGCCGCGCAATCAGGTCAGCGAGCAAGTAGCCATCACCATGGACTGGACCGCTACTTTCTTGAGTGCCACCGGTACCGCACCGCATGCCAGCTATCCATTGGATGGCATCGATCTGCTACCGATACTCACCGGCAAGCAGTCCTTGCAATCACGTCAATTGGCGTGGCGTATGAAAGGCCAGGGTGGTCAGGCAGCGCTGCGCGACGCCAATCTCAAGTATCTGCGCATCGGCAACACCGATTACCTATTCGATGTATTGGCCGATCCACGGGAGCGCGCCAATCTTGCCGAACTGCGTCCGCAGGATCTGGTGCGACTCAAACAAAGCTATGCGAAGTGGGAAGCGGACGTATTGCCCTACACCGAGACCGGCAATGTCGGTGTGGGTTGAGCCTGCTAATCCATCTGCAGCCAACTACTGATTTCCAAAACCTGATTTATCACCAACCCAATCCATCCAGAGATAAGGAGTACAGATGAGTTCGCGATTTTCCAAAACCATTGCGCTGGGTTTGCTAAGCGGCAGCTTGGCGGTGCCTGCTGTCGCGCAGACACCGCCCGGCGATCAAAGCGCCGTGCAGGCCAGTCAAGCTATCGCTGCGCGCAAAGCGGTGTATACCTTGATCGGTAATAGCTTCAGTCCTTTAGGTGGCGTGTTGCAGGGCAAGACGCAATTCGATGCCGCCGATGCGCTTAAGCGCGCTGAGCGCGTGGCGTTGCTGGCCAGCTATTCGCAGGAGGTTTATCCAGAGGTCTCCAAGACCGGCAATACCAAGGCCAAGCCGGAGATCTGGGAAGACCGCGCCGCCTTCGATAAGCGCCTGCAAGAGTTCGTCGATCATTCCAATGCCTTGGTGGCGCAGCTGCGCAAGGACAAGAACAACGCCGATGCTTTCAAAGCGGCCGCTACTACCGTGGCCAACGATTGCAAGGGTTGCCACGACCAATTCCGCGCCAAGTAACGAGCTGTTGGTTCGATTGCAGGGGCGGGTTTGGCTGTCTTCAGCGTAATCCGCCCTTCTTATTACGATATCTCGCTGCACATGAACTGAAATGTCTAATCCCAGGATCGTTGTTCTGCTGCCGTTGATGGCTTCCATGGCCGCACACACTGCCCAGGCCAGCGAAGCGCTAATGGAAAAAAGCGGCTGTCTATCCTGTCACCGCGTAGATCAGAAACTCATTGGCCCAACCTTCAAGGAAGTGGCCACTCGTTATCGAGGTCGCAATGACATCGTACCGATTCTGTTGCAGAAGGTACGCGAAGGCGGTGAGGGCGAGTGGGGCGACATTCCCATGGCCGCCAATTCGGAAGAGAGGGTTTCCGACGACAATCTCAAAGCAGTGATCGAGTGGATTCTGTCGCTGTGATGGGTTGATCAGGTTCTCACGCCAGCGAGCGAGTGGGTGGCAACCATCTACTGGATTGGCGTACGCTGATGATCTGTTAGGCTTCACTGCACTCGATTGCCGATCATCACGTTTAGTTCGGAGTAAAGGTATGGACCTGAAATTGACGGGCAAGCTCGCGCTTATCTCGGGCAGCACGGCGGGCATCGGTTATGCCATTGCTTCGGCGCTGGCGGCTGAAGGCGCGCGAGTCATTCTTAATGGTCGTTCACAGGCGTCTGTCGATAGCGCTATCGCCCAGATCAAATCTGAGTCAGGCAAACAAGCCTACGGTTTCGCAGGCGATCTCAGCACAGCGGATGCCGCTGAGGCCTTGGTCAAGCAATACCCGGACGTCGACATCCTGATTAACAATCTGGGAATTTTCGAGCCCAAGACATTCGAAGAGATTCCGGACGCCGACTGGGTCCGGTTCTTCGAAGTGAATGTACTGAGCGGCGTGCGTCTCGCTCGACTTTATCTGCCGGCCATGCGACGCAAGAACTGGGGACGCATCATTTTCATTTCCAGCGAGAGCGGCGTGCAGATCCCCTCGGAAATGATTCACTACGGAATGAGTAAAACCGCCCAACTCGCCGTCTCGCGCGGCCTGGCCGAAGCTGTTGCCGGCACCGGTATTACCGTCAATAGCATTCTTCCGGGGCCAACCAAATCGCGTGGTGTGGGTGACTTTATCGATGCCTTGGCCAAGGCGGAGAACAAATCCTTCGACGAATTCGAGAAGGAGTTCTTTGAGAAGGTTCGTCCGACTTCGTTGATCAAGCGATTCGCCACGCCTGATGAAGTAGCCTCGCTGGTAACTTACATTGCCAGTCCACTTGCGTCCGCGACCACGGGTGCGGCTTTGCGTGTTGATGGTGGTGTGGTGAAGAGTGCTTTTTGAAATCTTTCCATGTAGGCCGGGTGCCGCACCCGGCATTGCTGGTGGGTGCGGCACCCACCCTACGTGCTGAGCGGTTCAACTTCTAGTGGGCGTTTTTATGCGGATTGATCCAGGCATAGTTATCGGCATCGCGTGTGGCCTTGGTGTCTGGCTCTTCATGCGATGGCGCTCGCCGCGCCCGGAAATTCCTCCGTTGCAGACCTCTCCTGACGATCCCTTGATGGTCGATGCTCTAGCCAAGGCGAAGAGTTCAATCGACCAGTTTCTCTTGCTCGCTCGCGAGCCGCGCCAAAATGCACATGTAAAGCTCCACTTCGTCAGCAACTCGAATCAAGTGGAGCACCTATGGGCTGAGGTTCTCGAAATCCTTGGCAGCTCAGAACTCAGCGTTCGCCTTGTTACCCCGCCGGTCACGCATTCTGGTCAACTTGATCGCCTATACCGCTGTAGTGTTGAAGATATAGAAGATTGGCAAATTCGCGACGGTCAAGGAAAAATCCACGGAGGTTTTTCTCAGCGAGCGATGTTTGCGATTGCTCGCCGCGATGGCATCATGTTGCCCAAGAAGCTGCTAAAGCATGAGGCTGAGTATACGGACGCTTAGTTCACCCATTGAACTTATGACCTGCGGTGGACAACTCTGTGCGCTTCGTCCGAGTTGGTAGGTAAGTGGATGTCGAACCCACGCTACATGATCTCTATTCCATTACGTCTTGGATAACGTCACCACCGGTGCGAAGCCACCGAAGATCATGCGCTTGCCGTCGAAGGGCATGGGGTTTTTCTCCTGACTCATGCGTGGATCGGTTTTTACCAGTTGGTCCATTTTCTTCATGGCTGCATCGCGCGTGGCCTTGTCCGGCCATTCCACCCATGAGAACACGACTGTCTCATCCGGCTTGGCCTGCACTGCGCGTCGAAAGTCGGTCAGCTTGCCATCGGGTATATCGTCGCCCCAGCATTCCAAAATTCTGGTCGCGCCCAATTCCATGAAAACGGGGTCGCCTTCGTTCGCGTGTTTGATGAATTTGTCTTTGTTGGCCGTGGGGACGGCAATAACGAAACCATTGATGTAGGACATGGCGCTCTCCTTCGGTAAGTGAAGTCGAATAACTCAAGACGAACTGCGCTGGTTGGTAGAAGTAGACTGGCCGAACTCGCCAGAGTTGCTTGATCTGCAGCAACAACATTGCTGATTTTTACGCAATATCTCTGCTCGTGTAGCTGCGCTGTTAGCTTACCAACAGTTCTGAATTTTTATCGCCTGCACTAGGCGTCGATATCGCGTTGCTGTCGATCCATCAAATGAACGGAATAACTGATGTCATAACGACAGCAACGCTGCGACTCGAGTCGTGCCGACTAAAGCGACAGCGCTATTTGCACATCTTGCTCACATTAAAAATTGTCAGATCATCCAGCCACTTGCACCCGGCACGCGTGTCGGGCGGCTGCTGCTCTTGAGCGGTGATTTTTCTTGGCATGCTAGTTGCTCCTATATCTGGAGTCGTCGCTCTTGCCGGTCTGATGAGCATGTTGGTTTTGCAACATGTATCGGGCCGTGCAGGCAGCAGTTCGGAAAGACTTGAGACAAGGGCCTTCTCCAGGAAAATGCAATGAAAGCAAACAAGCAGGTGTATTGGTCGGTGCTGTTGGGATTGTCAGTAGCCATGGTGTGCGCCGCCGAAGACAAGCAGCCAACCACCGCAGTGAAGGCCGAGCCGGCCAAGACTTCAGCCCTGGCTAAGGCGACTACGCACTGGGCATACCAGCCGGTGCAAGCGCCGGTTATCCCCAAGGTGAAGCAGCAGCAATGGGTGCGTACGCCCATCGATGCCTACGTGCTGACCAAGCTGGAGGATAAGAATCTCAAGCCCTCCGCCGATACCGATCGAGCCACTTACATTCGTCGCGCCACGCTCGACACGCTTGGCTATATTCCAACGCTGCAAGAAGTACAGGCCTTCGAAAACGACAAGTCGCCCAATGCCTACGAAAAACTGGTGGATCGTTTGCTGGCCTCGCCGCATTACGGCGAACGTCAGGCACGCCGCTGGCTGGATCTGGCCCGCTATGCCGATACCACGGGTTTTCAGAACGACAACATTCGTCAAAACCAGTGGCGTTATCGCGACTATGTGATCAACGCCTTCAACAACGACAAGCCCTACGATCAGTTCATCAAGGAACAGATTGCCGGCGATGAAATTGCGCCGAATAGCAAGGAAGCGCTGATCGCCACCGGCTTTCTGATGCAATACCCGGACAACTACAACTCGCGCGATCTGGTGCAGCGTAAGTACCAGATCACCACCGACATCACCGACACCATCGGTGAAGTGGTGCTGGGCCAGACAGTGGGTTGCGCGCGTTGCCACGATCACAAGTTCGACAAGATTTCCGCCAAGGAATACTTCCAGTTGCAGGCCTTCTTCGCCAACCTGAGCGAGAACAAGGAGATTGCGGCAGACATCGGCCCGGGTGAAAAGGCCTATCAGCAGGCGCAGGCCAAGTGGAACGAAGCGACCAAGGGTATACGCGCCCAGCAGAAGGCTCTGGTCGATAAGTATCGCGTCGAGTCTGTGCAATATCAGAAGGAACGCTATCTCACCGACAGTCGCGATTCATTGTTCAAATCGGAAAGCGAATGGAATGCGCTGGATCGCTGGGTCAATCATCGCTGGTACAACGTCACCACCGGCAACGATGCCGAGTTCACCGAATATCTGGAACTGGCGGGCAAGGACACTGAAGCGCCCACTTATAAGCCGGAAGTGGCCGAAGCCTACAAGCAGTACACCGCGCTGGATGAAGAACTGAAGAAGTTCGCCAATCTGAAGCCGCGTTATGAAGCGGGTGGCGACAAGATCATCGCGGCCACCGAACTGGGTCGCGTCGATTCGCCCAAGACCTATCTGTTGTTCGTGGGCAATCACGAAAAGCCGGTGGAAGAAGTGCAGCCGGCATTCCCATTGGCGATAGCCGGTGCAGGTAAGACGCAGCCGGTGATTGTGCCCACGGCCACTTCATCGGGTCGTCGTACGGCGCTGGCCAACTGGATTGTCAGTCCCGGCAATCCGTTGACTGCGCGCGTGTATGTCAACCGCATCTGGAACGAATACTTCGGTCGCGGCATCGTGCGCACGGTAAGTGATTTCGGTAAGGCGGGCGAGCGCCCGGCCAATCCGGAATTGCTCGATTATTTGGCCGATGACTTCGTGCAGCATGGCTGGAGCATCAAGCATCTGCATCGCGAGATCTTGTTGTCCAGCGTGTATCGGCAGTCTTCCGATTATCGCGAAGATGCTTACAAGGCCGATCCGGAAAACAAACTGCTGGCGCTGTTTCCACGCAAGCGCCTGGATGCGGAACAGATTCGCGATTCGTTACTGGTCGCTGCCGGTCAGTTGAACGACAAGGTCGGTGGTCCCAGCGTCTTCCCGCCCGTGCCCGCGCAATTGAATGCGGGCAATGCCTGGCCGGTATCAAAGGACAAGGCCGACTGGAATCGCCGCAGCATCTACATCTTCACGCGCCGCAGTCTGGCCTATCCGTTATTGCAGACCTTCGATATGTCTTCGCCGCAGCAGGCGCATATGAAGCGCGATGTCACCACCACACCGTTGCAAGCCCTGACGCTGTACAACAGTGAGCTGGTGTTTGAATGGTCGCAGGAACTGGCTGGGAAGATCCTGGGTGAAGTAGGTGCCGATCAAGCTAGGCAGGTGGATCGTCTGTACGAAATCCTGTTTGCCCGTGCGCCGGACAAGCAGGAAAAAACCACGCTGCTGGCCTTCCTCGATTCGCAACAGAGCGTGCTCAAGGACAAGGCCAGCAATGGCAAGTTGACTCTGGCATTGCCGATCACGGCTGCAGTTAAAAGCGGTGTGGAAGCAGATGCCAAGGTCCAGGCAAAGAATCAATCAAAGGATAAGAGTCCTGTGGTCGATCCGTTGCGTGCCTCGGCCTTCGTCGATCTGGTGCACACCGTGGCCAATTCCAACGACTTCGCTTATCGCTTTTAAATTTTCACTGACAAGACTTTCATAAGGAACGCATCATGAGTGCACATACTTCGCGGCGTCGGTTATTGGTGAATGCCGGTTATGGATTGGGTGGTCTGGCGCTGAGCAGCGTGCTGCCCGGTGGTGGTCTGATGACCGCTTCTGCAGCCGATCTGGTTGATCCTCTTGCTCCCAAGCCGACGCATTTTCCAGCCAAGGCCAAATCGGTGATCTGGCTGCATATGAATGGCGCACCCAGTACGCTGGATCTGTACGACTACAAGCCAGAGCTCATCAAGCTGGCCGGTAAGGATGTGCCGGATTCTTTCCTGCAAGGTATCAAGACCAGTACGCAGGGCGGTGTGGGCAAGTTGTATGCATCGAAGCGCACCTGGAAACAGCATGGCGAGAGCGGCGCCTGGTTCTCCGATCTACTGCCGAATCTGGCACAGCAGGCCGACAAGCTCGCCTTCATCAAAGCCAGTACAACTGTGGGTGCTACACATGACATTTCGATTCTCAAGCTCAACACCGGCGACTTGAATCCAGGCCGTCCCACCTTGGGTGCGTGGGTGGCTTATGCACTGGGCAATGCCAATCCCGATCTGCCGCCCTATGTGGTGTTGTACTCGGGCAAGAAAGAGCCCACCGGCGGTTCGATCAACTGGGGCTCGGGTTTCCTGCCTGCCGTGTATCAAGGCACGGCTTTCCGTCCCGGTGCTTCGCCCATCCTGCATCTGGATCGGCCCGAAGCCATCGCTGAAGCACAGCAGCGTTCCAATCTCGATCTGCTCAAGCGTCTCAATCAGCATCGTGCAGCACAGTATCCACAGGATACCGAGCTGCAGGCACGCATCAATTCTTATGAGTTGGCCTATCGCATGGAAACCGCTGCGCCCGAAGCCGTGAACCTGAGCAAGGAAAGCGATGCCACCAAGGAGCTGTATGGCTTGAACGATGAAGCCACCAAGGATTACGGCACCACCTTGTTGCGTGCACGCCGTCTGGTCGAAAAGGGCGTGCGTTTCATTCAAGTGGTGAATGGCCTGGTCACCGTCAAAGGTGAAGAGGACTCATGGGATGCGCATGAAAACCTGGATGAAAACCACAGCGTCAATGCGCGCGCCATCGATAAGCCCATTGCCGGCTTGTTGGCTGACCTGCAATCGCGCGGTCTGTTGGAATCGACACTGGTGGTATGGACTTCCGAGTTCGGTCGCACTTCGTATGGTCAGAGCGGCAACGGCCGCGATCACAATCCCTGGGGTTACACACAATGGATGGCTGGTGGCGGTTCCAAAGCCGGCTTCACTTACGGTCAGACCGACGAGATCGGTCTTAAGTCAGTGGGCAAGGCGATGGATACCTATGATCTTCATGCCACTGTGCTGCAACTGATGGGCCTGGATCATCTGAAGGTGACCTACTTGAACAACGGCCGTTCCGAACGCCCCACCGTGGTGTACGGCGAAGTGTTCAAGGATTTGATTGCGTAGGCAAGTCAAAGACGGGCGTAATGAATTACGCCCCTACATTCGACGATATTCATGTAGGGGCGCGATTCATCGCGCCCTCTTGTTTTGAACAAATAGAAATCTGCAAGAGCGATAACGATGCGAATAAGGTATGTGGCGCTGCTGCTGGCATTGGTCGGCAGTAGTGCAGTGCTGGCCAAAATAGACACCAGCGATCTCGATGTGGATGTGATGCGCGCCATGGACGATGCCATCAAGGATTTCGAACCGTCACTGGGTGCGAATAATCTGGAAGCCGCCAACAACGACATCGCCGTGTTGAGCGAGGCCTATCAATGGACGCATGATTACTTCAAGACCAAGGGCGCCGATGACGCGGTGGCTATCTCCCAGAAAGGCCAGGCTCTGATTGCCGATGCCGAAGCGGCTGTGAAGCGCGGTGATCTGGCCAAGGCCGGCGAGCTGGCACGCGAGACCACTCGTAATTGCAAGTCTTGTCACGATATTTATAAAACCTCTATTACGCGATGATGTTTTATGTGAGCCCGTGTTTGGGTTGCAGAGTGCTTATGAGCAATAACTGGCTCTGATAGGTAATGGTGGGCGTCTTAACGATTGCATCGTTATTGAAGTGTTGTCGCGACTACATATGCAGCAGATCGTCCAACAACGATCTGCTTTTTTATTGCTGTGTGTTGCTTTGATGCTGCTGTGCATTTAGCAAAATAGATGCTCGATTGTTTTTGTATAAACATGTATTGCTGCTTGTTGCTATGCATGTGTGATCTGTTGTGCATGACGATGAGGTTTTTGCATAAGTAAAAACCTTTACTGTTGAATAACTTGCATGGAGCGCGAAATTTTACGCACAAGAAATAACAGCTTTGGCGCACTACTTGCTCTTGAGAAATGACTCGCTTGCGAGCGGCAACTAATTTCTTGAGAGGAAGCAACGATGGTGGATTACTTGGATGAGGTCGTGGATGAGATCGGAAAGGCCCAGGGCCATAAAGGATCGCGTCGTAGAGCAATGATCTTGAGTTCGACTTTTCTGTTGAGCAGCGGAGCCTTGTTGTCTGGGCATACTGTGCACGCGCAAAGCGCGGCCACTGCAACGCCGGCATCGAGTGAATCGGCGACCGAAGAGTCGGCCGAGCAGGAGGCGGTGGAAACCGATCTCGGCAAGGTGGTGGTGCGTGCTCGTAATCGCCTGGAGCCGCTCAAGGATGTGCCGCTGTCGATTTCCGTGGTGAGCGGCAAAGAGTTGCAGCGATTGAATGCCACCGACATCAAGGATGTGTTGCAGCGCGCCGGCAATGTGCAATGGAATCAAGGCAACCAACGCACCAGCAGTCTGGCCATTCGCGGCATCGGCAAGATCGGTCAAACCGAAGCGCAAGACCCCAGCGTGGGCGTCAATGTCGATGGCGTGAACTACGCCTATAACGCGCTGACCTCCAGTTATGACTTCGTTGACATCGACAGTGTTGAAGTGACGCGTGGTCCGCAGGGCACACTGCTCGGCAAGGCCAGCAGCATTGGTGTCATCAGCATCAATACTCGTCGCCCGAGCTTCACATCGGAAGCTGATTACTCGGTGACCTTCGGTCAGCGCGATTATCTCAAGGGTTGGGCGGCCGGCGGCGGCGCAGTGATCGACGATCTATTGGCGTGGCGCGGCACCATCAGCTTCACCAAGGGCGACGGTTACCTGACCAACATCTACAACCGCGATGAAACTTACACCGATAAGAATCGGTTTACCGGCCGCATGCAATTCCTACTGACGCCCACTGAGGACACCAATATACGTTTGATTGTGGAAAAGACGCCGCGTGCCGGCGAGCGCACCAATGGTTTGACCATCAGAACGCCGACGCCGACCACCTATGCCAATGGTGCGGCCAATGCCACCACCAACGAGTCGCGTCTCAGCCGCAGTTGGTTTACTCAGCAGAAAAGTTTCACGGTCAACGGTACTTATTTGTATGGCGGCGCCGATGGCGAATCGGTGGACTACGCCACGCAGCGTCCGGTCATCACCGGCAGCAACGGCGTGACCTTGCAGGTCGATCAGCATTTCAATGCCGGTGACCTGACTTCCATCAGTGCGTACAAGGACTACCACTTCAATGCGGTGAACGATACCGGCGTGCCGTTCGATGTGGCGCGTAACAGCGGCGGTTTCAACAACGACTACAAGCAATGGAGTCAGGAGCTGCGTTTCAGTTCGAAGGTAGGCGAGTTGGTCGACTATCAGGCAGGGCTGTACTTCCTGCGTGTGCTGAACAACGCGCTGTATCAGCGCGTATATGGCAACGATGCCGGCGCCTGGTTTGCCAGCAATGCGCAATACACTACCTTGAGCACCGATGCGGCCGGTCTGTACTTGTTGCGCAACTCGTTGGCCGGTTTCTCGCTGGCATTTAATTCGCCAACCGGTTACCAACAAATCAAGAACGACAGCAAAGCGGCTTTCGTGCAGGCCAACTGGCATGTCAGCGAACCGTTGACGATCACCACCGGTCTACGTTTCACACGTGAGGAGCGTAATAACGTGGGCTCGAGTTTTATTCGTGATGATGGCAGCGGTGCGGAACTGAATCCCTATTCCATCAATGGCATCACAACCGGAGGCTTCCAGCTGGATTCCACCGGTGCGGTGACGGCGAATCAGGCGGTGGCTGATTCGGTGGCGCAGAAGTATTTCAACGTGTCGACCTACGCTGCGTTAACCGCGGCGCAGAAGGCGCAGGTGGCTGCGGCCCGCGCCATTCGCAGCGGACAGATCGGCACCTTGTTCAATGCCACTGCGGCAGAGCCCTTCAAGGCCACCTTGCCGGCCTGGGTATTCAGCCCGACTTACAAGTTCAACGAGAAGTGGAGCGCCTTCGTCACCTGGCAGCATTCCGAGAAGGCCGGTATTGCCCAGTTCTACCTGGCCAACTCCAGGCCGGTGAGCGAGGAGAAAACCAATGACTTCGAAGCCGGCTTCAAGTCGGTGCTGTTGAATAACACGCTGACTTTCAACACCACGCTATACCTGATGAATGTCACCGATTATCAGCAAAGTCTGTCGGTGCTCGATCCAGGTCAGACGGCGGCCACCGGCGTGCCCACCTTCATCACCACCACCGGTAATGTCCCCAAAGTTCAGGCCAAGGGCGTGGAGATCGATAGCTACTATGCCGGTATTCCCAATACCACCTTGCGTTTATCGGCCGCTTATAACGATGCGCGCTACAAGGACTTCACCAATGCGCCGCAGCCGGTCGAAAGCGGCAACTTGACCACGCCATTCAATGCCACCGGCTACACCCTGGCCGGTGCTGCCAAGTGGACCGGCAATCTGGGCGCCGACTATCGCATTCCGTTGTCGGCAAAGTATGAGGCGCATACCAGCGTGAATGCGGTGTTCAACAGCAAATATAACTCCGACGCATCGCTGTCGTCGTACGCCTGGGTGGGATCGACGACCTTGGTCGATGCCTCGGTGGGCATCGGTCGGCGCGATCAGCGTTTCGATGTCAGTGTGCTGGTCAAGAACGCCACCGATAGCGATACGCCCTTGTTGCAGACCTGGAACACCATCACGCCCTCGTCGCCGCGTTGGTTCTACCTGCAGTTCACTGGAAAGATCTGAACAACCCCCCGGAAGGAAGCGGACCATTCATGGATGAATTTACCGGCCTGACATCAGGCCGGTTTCTTTATGCACGGTACTAACGTTTATGAGTGACCGCTGCCATGGAGTTGGCCCTTCTCATGGGTGTTTAAATTTCAACAGCTCATCGGCCGTACTGTTGATAAACAAACATGGCATTGCTTCGAATTACACAAAAACCGGCGGTTTTATGCATGGCACACAAGTTGCTAACTATCGAGTAAGGCGCCGCAGTACTTCATAGCTCACATGCGGTTGCTACCGAAATGTAACTTTTAGAAGGTCATCATGAGCAAGCAGGTTAAGTGGTCGAGCCGCGGTCGCGTGGCTGATGTGGGTAATGGTCTGTGGCCGGTGGCGGCATTGAGCTTCACGGCGGCACTAAGTGTGTTGGCGCAGCCGGCGTTGGCGGCGGATGCGGATACGGATGCAGTGGAGTTGGCCAAGGTGGTGGTGAGTGCGCGTAATCGCGAAGAGATCGCTCAGGATGTGCCGTTGCCGGTGCAGGTGATCGGCGGCGCGCAGCTGGACCGTGAAGATATCAAGACCATCTGGGATCTCACTTCCAAAGCACCTAACTTGCAGCTGAATCCACCCGGTGAGAATGCTCGCAAGGTCAGTCCTTCGATTCGTGGCCTGGGTCGCGGTGGCGCCAACGATTCGATGGAACAGAGCGTGGGTGTGATTGTCGACGGCGTGACCTTGTATTACTCGGGCCAGGCATGGTCCGACTATGTCGATCTCGATCGCATTGAAGTGCTGCGTGGCCCGCAAGGTACCTTGATGGGCAAGAACACCACGCTGGGCGCGATCAATATCGTTACCAAGGCGCCGAGTTTTACGCCCGCCTCCAGCTACGAACTGAGCACCGGCGATCTCAATACTTTGAGCGGCAAGTTCTCTTCTACCGGCCCGCTGGTGGACGGTGTGCTGGCTTATCGCGGTACTTTCGTGGTCGATCGGGCCGATGGCATCTATACCAATACCTATCAATCCTTCGGCCATGCCAAGGAAACCTGGCGTGAGTCCAACAAGATCGCGGGTCGCTTCCAATTGCTATGGACGCCATCCGACTCGGTGAGCGGTCGTTTCATCTTCGACAAGCTGCGTTCCGATGAACGCGTGAATACCGGTAACGTGGTGGTTTCCAATGGACCGGCCACTTATGCAGATGGCACCGCTCGCCCCACGGTGACGCCCATCGGCTATACGCCCACCGGCAGTTATGCGAACTATGGCTATCTGGGTAAGTGGGCGCAGCGTTCCGCGTGGTTTCACAACTCGGATGGCTCGGTATATCAGCCGGCATTGGGCACCACCAATATCGAGAACTCCGAAGCACGGCCGCAGTTGACCAATCAGTATGGCGTATCGAGTCAGTTCGATTTCGCGCTGGAGAATCACACGCTGACTTCCATCACTGCCTATCGCTACCAGGATTTCGATATCAAGAACGGCGGCCAGAATGGTCCCTTCTATATCGGCAACAGCGGTCAGCAATTGTGGAACGATCAGATCTCGCAGGAGCTGCGTCTGTCTTCTACGCCGGGTGCGGGTAAGCGACTGGATTACCAGGTGGGCTTGTACTACCTCGACGCCGAAGTTTATAGCGATGATCCAAGCTACTACGGTCAGGACGCCGGCGCCTGGAACGCTAGCAACGCTCAGTACACTACTTTGATCGCCACTGCGGCAGGTCGCGAACTGCTGCGTAAGTCGCTGGATGGCGTGTATCAATCGTCGGTGACCGATGCGACGGTGCAAAGTCTGGCGGGCTATGCGCAGACCGACTTGCACCTCACCGAAAAATTCAATTTGTCGCTGGGTGTGCGTCAGACCGAAGAGAAGAAGCAGAACAAGATCACCCAGCAATTGGATCGTGCCGGCGAGAACCTCGATACCTTCGGTGCGGCCGTTGCCGCGACGAGCAACGAGATCACGGTGGCGAAGGCCGTACGCAGCGGTCAGATCACGGCGCCTTTCGGCTGGGTGAAGGGTAACGACATTAATGCATCGCTCACGGCCTGGAATATTGGCCCGAGCTACAAACTGACCAATGACGTGCTGCTGTATTCGTCGGTGGGTCAGGGCGTGAAGTCCGGCTTTATCTACTTCCAGCAACAGCGTCAGCCCACCGATGCCGATTTCGAAACCGACATCAAGCCGGAAAAATCCTTCGACGTCGAGCTGGGCATCAAAACCTTGCTGCTGAAGGGCAAGTTGCAGCTCAACGGCAATCTCTACCAGACTAAGGTGACGGACTATCAAGCTTCATGGACGCGCGATAACCCGATCACGCCCGGAACCACTATCAGCGGTTGGGGTAATGCGCCCAAGGTATTGGCGCGTGGTCTGGAAGTTGAAAGCGCTTATCAGTTGACCAAGGACCTGTCGCTCAACGCCAGCGGCGCCTACAACCAGGCGACTTATGAAGCACAGTGGTTGGTGCAGACGCCGGAAAGCGCTACCACCACTTACTTCGATGCGCGTGGCAATCAAATCGCCGGCGTACCGAAGGTCACTTTCAATCTCGGCTTCAACTATCAAGTGTCGGTGGCGAATCATCTGGCGCGCGTCACGCTCAGCAATAGTTATCGCTCGGGTGCCTATCTCAGCGATAACCACGCGGCCTTCACTTATCAGGATGCTTATACGGTCAGCAATCTGGGCGTGGGCTTCGGTTCGCAGGATCGTAAGTGGGAGCTGTCGTTACTGGTACGCAATCTATTCGATACCGACTATGCCTATACCAAGAGCACTTGGGGTTCGACTTCGGCACAGACGCAGACTGTGGGCGCGCCGCGCAGTGTGACGGTGGTGTTCCGCGGCAAGATCTGATGAATAAATGGCCGCCATGTTTGTATGAGCATGTCACATGGCGGTCATCTGACTTTAATAATTGACGGTAAATATATTGGGTTTGCCTGAAGAAAACAGGCGCATTTTTTCGATGGTAATCACCACTCACTTAGTTTGGAGACGAATATGAGTTTCGGAATTTTGAGAAGGCATCTGCTGCTGGGCGCAGCCGGTTTGTTGACCGTGTTGTCGGTGCCGGCACAGGCGAAGAACATTGAGTTGCTCAATGTGTCGTACGATCCAACCCGCGAATTATATGAAGACTACAACAAGGCCTTTGCTGCTTACTGGCAGAAGAAGACCGGCGATGTAGTGACCATCAAGCAATCGCATGGTGGCTCGGGCAAGCAGGCGCGTTCGGTGATCGATGGCCTGCAGGCCGACGTGGTGACGCTGGGTCTGGCGGGCGATATCGACGCCTTGGTGACTAACGGTCAACTGGTGCCGGCCGATTGGGCCAAGAAGTTGCCACAGAACAGCACGCCTTACACTTCGACCATTGTATTCCTGGTGCGCAAGGGCAATCCCAAGGGCATCAAGGATTGGGGCGATCTGATTAAGCCGGGCATACAAGTGATCACGCCCAGTCCGAAGACTTCCGGTGGCGCACGCTGGAACTATCTTGCTGCCTGGGGTTGGGCTTTGAAGCAGAAGGGCGGTACCGAAGCGACGGCGCAGACCTTCGTGCAACAGCTGTACAAGAACGTGCCGGTATTGGACAGCGGTGCGCGTGCTTCAACTGTGACCTTCGCACAACGCGGTATCGGTGATGTGCTGCTGGCCTGGGAGAATGAAGCCTTTCTATCGTTCAAGGAATTCGGCGCCGATAAGTTCGACATCGTCATTCCATCCGTGAGTGTACTGGCGGAACCGCCGGTGGCCGTGGTGGAAAAGAATGTGGCGCGTCACGGCACTGCGGAAGTATCGAAGGCTTATCTGGAATATCTGTACTCCGACGAAGGTCAGGATATTGCCGGTCGCAATTTCTATCGCCCGCGTAACGAAAAGATTCTTGCCAAGTACGCCAAGGTGTTCCCGAAGGTGCCGACTCTGCTGGACATCACTTACTTCGGTGGTTGGACCAAGGTGCAGGCCCGTCACTTCGATGACGGCGGTGTGTTCGACAAGATCTATACGCCGCAATAAGAAGCTTGTTTGATGGTGGGTTTGCCCCCACCCCAACCCTCCCCCGTGGAACGGGGGAGGGAGTTAGAGGTGATCTGCCTGGCGTTAGAGATTGATGAAATATTGGAGATTGATAAGTTTCTGCCATGCGAGGCGGATAAGAGGAATGCGTTCTCTGCCACGCAAGACAACGCAGAGAAATGAATTTACGGCAAGTTAGAGTGGTGAATCTTAATTCCCTCCCCCGTTCCACGGGGGAGGGCAGGGTGGGGGCGAATCAGCCAACAGGCGCAACCAACCCTTCCTCTATCTCGCTCGCTTCACAACCAATCAAATTAAACCGCTTGAGTTGCGTGCGCAGAATATTGCGTGAGATGCCCAGCAGCTTCGCCGTCTGTACCTGATTGTGGCTGCAGTAGTTGAAGGCGTGTTTGACGAGTAATTCTTCCAATTGTTCGTACAGCTGTTGCGGCGGCGCTTTGAATAAACGATCCAACTGATGAGTGATGCTTTCCAGTGGCGGAACAGTATGTGCGCCGTGGATATCCGGTAACTGCGGCATACTGGAAAAGCGCAGATTTTCTGGGCGTAGCACACCATCCCTCGATGTAAGCAACGCTGCATGAATCACGTTTTCCAACTCGCGAATGTTGCCCGGCCAGTAATAGTCGAGCAAAGCATGGCGGGTTTCGGCCGGTAGTTTCGGTTCGGTGGCCAGGTGCAGTCGTTGCGCGTACAGCTTCGTGAAGTATTCCGCCAGCGGCAGGATATCGCCGGTGCGTTGTCGCAGCGGTGGTAGTTCGAAGGTCACCACATTCAAACGATAAAAGAGATCCGGACGAAACGTTCCCGCAGTCACGGCGTGGGTCAGGTCGATGTGCGTGGCGGCGATCAAGCGCACATCAATGGGCATGGCTTTGCGTGAACCGACGCGCACCACTTCGCGTTCCTGCAGCACACGCAGCAGCTTCACTTGCAGGCTGGTGGGTAGATCGCCGATCTCATCGAGAAACAGCGTGCCGCCATTGGCCGCTTCGAACCAACCGGCGCGACTGTCATTGGCGCCGGTGAAAGCGCCGGCCTGATGACCGAACAATTCCGCTTCGGCCAACAAGGGCGAGAGCGCGCCGCAGTTGACGGCTACGAAGGGGCCGCTGCGCTGGCTTTGATGATGGATATGCTTGGCCACCAACTCCTTGCCGGTGCCGGTTTCGCCGACAATCAGTACGGTGGCGTCGGCAGGCGCCACACGTTCGATCTGTTCCAGCAGCTGTTGCGATTGATGGTCGGCAAAGATCACCGCTTTGGCGCGTATCGACAGCGATAGCGAACGCGGCTCCGGATGTGCAAGTAATTTGACTGATGACATAGCTGCGTCCTGTTGATCACTAGAGAAGTGAATGCCTGTGTCAGTTGTCGAATCTGCTTTTTTACTCAGCAGCATGTAATAGGTAGTAACTTCATGTATCCATGCGGTGCGCATATAACCTAGCCTTAACGGGTCTACTAGGTGACAACACTGCTGTGCTCACATCATGAGCTTTACAGGATGCCGTCCTGCACGGCCGTTGCCGTGTGCAGGACTACATAGCAAGTACGGTGCCAAGCGTCATGCGGTGACTGATGATGTTGTAACTGGCTGATCCATAAGCAGCACTTAAAATTTCATTAAGGTATCGATGGATCTTTACTGGGGCTTGAATGTTGCCGCGCAAGCAATGCCGCTCTGCTATTGGTGAGAATTCATCAAGCGCCGGTAAGGAGCTTGTGCAAATTACATCAGGCTGCAGCACCGCTGGCTGCGGTGCATCACTGAATAGCTAGCCATTGCTCAAGGCATGCTTATCAAGCCAGAGCGGGAACCTGTGCCGGGTTCACCGCCGGCACATGCCAGATGTAGCCATCGGGCGTGGTGCCCAGCGCAGCGAACGCTTCCGGATCTTGCAGCAATTTACGCCGTAGCCGGAAGATTACCTGCTTGAGCATGTTGCGATTGGCGGTGCTGTAGGTGTCCCACACTTCGTCGATGAGGATCTTGCGACTGACCGTTTGTCCGGCATTCTTCATCAACAAGTGCAGCAGGCGGATTTCCAGCTTGGTGAGTCGCACCACTTCCTGCGGCAGGGTGAGTGTCAGGTTATCGGTGTCGAGTTTGGCCAAGCCGACTTGCAGCACATTCAATTCATTGAAGGATCGGCGTCGCAGTAACGCATTGATGCGCGCCACCATGGCCCGCGGGCTGAACGGTTTGAGCATGTAGGCATCGGCGCCGGCATCCAATGCATTGAGCAGATCGCTTTCCTGATCGCGCGCACTCAGCATCATCACCGGTACGCTAGAGCGCGCACGCAGAGTGGTGCATACCTGCAGGCCGTTTACCTGCGGCATGTTGATGTCGAGAATGACCAGGGCAAAAACCTGTTTGGCCAGTGCTTCCAGGGCGTCGGCGCCATTGTTGACCTTGGTTACGCTGAAGCCGGCGTTATGCAGTGTCATGCCGATGACACCCAGCAGGTCGAGATCATCTTCGGCAATCAGGACTTCCAAGCCGAGTTGTGGCCATGTGTGCATATCGATTCCGGAACAACAAAACGAGTATGCGGAATCGTAGAAAAGTGCCGGTCACAATGCGGTAAAGCTGCAGTATCAGTTCGGTATCAGCCGCAGTGGGATGCGTGACAATTGCTGACCATGGCTGGTTTGCCGGGCGTTGTTACCGAAATGCAACTGACTTTCTATTTTTCTGTTACCGGTAATTTGCTTTAGTGGCCCTGTCATAAGCTTTGAGGAATCGGCCATGTCGCTGCAACCCGGTGACCTTGCTCCTGATTTCGCGACCGACACTACGCTCGGCAAGTTGAACTTTCATGAATGGGCCGGCGATGGCTGGGTGGTGCTGTTCTCGTATGCCGGTTCTGCGTATGACGGCGACGAATTGCGCGAAGTAGCGCGCTTGCAACCCGAGTTCGAATCCCGTGGTGTGAAGCTATTGGGTGTGTCGCTTGACGATGGAGCGCAGATCTCAGCCAATGCGCTGCGCATATCGGAACTGAATTTCCCATTACTGGTCGATGCGCAACATGCGGTGGCGCTGCAATACGGCATGTTGCATCCGCTACATGAATCGACCCAGGCAGTGCGCAGCGTATTCGTGATCGATCCTGCCAGAAAGATCCGCTCGATGATCACGTATCCACCGGGTACGTTGCGCGACTTTGCCGGGTTGTTGCCATTGATCGATGCGCAGCCGGGTACCGAGACGCGGTCACATGACTGGCGCACCTTCAAGCGCTATTTAAGCGCTTTGGCGGTCTCGGATACGGATTTGTCGTTGACTTCAGAGTTAGTGTTTTAGGTTGCTGCTTTATCGACAGGTTGAAATATGTGTAGCGAGAAAGTTGCCACGAAGATTGCCAAAAAGATTGCCTTGATCGGCGCCAGCGGTCAGATCGGCAGCCGTATCTTGGATGAAGCCCTGCAACGTGGGCATGTGGTGACCGGCATTGTGCGCAATGCCGATCGCTTGCCGGATCACGAGCGTTTGCAACCCGCCGCAGCCGACATTGCTGATGTACCGACAGCCGTTTCACATGTTCGCGATGCCGATGTATTGGTGGTCAGCATTCGCTGGCAGGACAATGCCGATCAAGTATTGCAGTTGGCGCGACAGGCGAATGTACGGCGTCTGATCGCCATTGTAGGTGCAGGTAGTTTGGAAGTGCGTCCGGGTGTGCGGGTGATCGACGCGCCGGAGTTTCCACCGGCCTGGCGTCCAGGGGCCGAGCAGGCCACTGCAGCGTTGGATACCTTGCGTCGCGAAGCAAGCTTGGACTGGGTGGCGGTATCGCCATCGTGGTCGGTTGCTGCCGGTGAACGCACCGGCAAGTTTCGTATCGGCGCCGATCAATTGCTGCGCGATGAGCGCGGCGATAGTCGCATCTCGCGCGAGGATTTTGCGGTGGCGGTGCTTAATGAGATAGAGCAGCCGAGACATCATCGGCAAAGGATTACGGTTGGGTATTGATTGTGTAGTTGCTATCAGAGACGCCCCCACCCTAACCCTCGGCAACCGCTCCCTGCGTTGCTCTACCTCCTGCATCCATGCAGTCGTCCCCCGCTGCGCAGGTGAGGGGACCACTGCATCAAGTTCCGCGCTCTGTCCCTTTTCTCGTTGCGCAGGGGAGGGGATTACTGCATCAAGTTCCGCGCTTTATCCCCTCCCCCGTTCCACGGGGGAGGGTTAGGGTGGGGGCATCAGATACTGCCAAACCATTGGTCCCGTTGATTGCGCAACACTTCATTTCCAAATGTGTTGAATGGCCAGCAATGCGCTAACGCTCAAATCGCGATCTGACACAATCAAGCGATGCAAAAAGAATTGCCAACAACATGCAGGTATCGCTGCACTCGCTTTAAATGATCATCTACTTCAATCACTTGTTAGCAATGCGCCGGCAAGCCGGATTAATGTAAACCCTGCGCGCATCATTTATGGCACGACATCTGCTAAGTGATTCATCCATTGCTCGCGATCAGCGAGTCATCAATAGGAAAGGCTATGAAGATGAGTTCAGTAAAGATGCTGGGTGTCTCGTTGTTATGGTTTGGCGCGATGTCGGTGCAGGCGGAAGAATTGGTGACGCCGGTCATCAAGGGGGTGGTGGCTGCCGGCACGCGCATTGAATTCATCAAGGAAGGTTTTCAAGGAACCGAAGGGCCAGTGGCATTGCCCGATGGCACGTTGATCTTCACCGAGACCCAGGCCAATCGCATTACGCGCATTGCCGCCGATGGTTCTACTTCGAGCTATCTGGAGAACACCAACGGCGCGAACGGTCTGGGTTTCAACAAGCAGGGCGAGCTGGTGGCCGTACTCACCGGCAAGCCGGGCATCGGCGTGTTGTATCCACAGGACAAGGCGCGCGTGCTGGTCGACAGCTATCAAGGCAAGGCGCTGGGTCGTCCCAACGATTTAGCGGTGGCCAGGAATGGCGGTGTGTACTTCACCGATCCCGGCGCCAATGCCGCAGCGGGTCAGCCTCCTTCGCCAACAGCGGTTTATTACTTGAACCCAAAGGGTGAGCTGCACTTGCTGGCCAGCGATGTGCCGCGTCCCAATGGCATCCAACTCAGTCCCGATGAAAAGACGTTATACGTCGCCAACACCTATGGCGAATACGTGCTGGCTTACGACATCAACAAAGATGGCACCGTGGGTAAGCGTCGCGATTTCGCCAAGCTCGAAGGTTATCGCAAGACCGATACGGGCACTTCCAGTGGCGCCGATGGTCTGGCGATAGATGCGCAAGGTCGTTTGTATGTTGCGTCCACCGCAGGTGTTCAGGTGTTCAGCAGCAAGGGCGAACATCTCGGCACAATTGCACTGCCCAAGGCACCGCAGAATCTGGCCTTCGCCGGCAAGAACAAGCAGGTGCTGTACATTGTTGGACGTGGCGCGGCTTATCGCATCGATACGCAGGCGCGCGGCTATGCGGGAAGAGCTAAGTAGTGATCGAGCTGTTGGCTGGCTGGGCGCTTAATTTTGCCTCCACCCTAACCCTCCCCCGCTGCGCAGGGGAGGGGACTACTGCATCAAGTTCCGCCACGGGGGAGGGTTAGGGTGGGGGCGCTCTGAATGCGAACATCAAATAATTAAGTCAGCCAGGCATTTACTCTTTTGGTTAAAGCCACGCAGGCGAGTTGTTTTTGCAGCAGATCGAGATCGGTTGTTGCTGGGTAGCTAACAGCCTGTCCTGCATCGCTTCAGTAGTTGTCGCATGCTTCCATGCACCTCTTCATAAATAAAAAATCATTCAGCAAAGTAACTTAGCGTTGCATTGCAGCTTTCGACTGCCGTTTGTAGGACTCATGGCATGTCGCTTGCTCTTACCTCGGCTCTTCAATCATAAATAAGCGAGAGCCAGATGTTTGATCGCAATGCCCTGTTATCGCAACGCAAAGGAATGTCGCTGCAAGGCCTTACTTCTACCGTATTGCTCACAGCCGGCATAATTGTCGCGCCGCTGCATGTGCATGCAGCCGATACCAATACGGCCAGTGACACACAGATCGAAACCGATGAGCTCGGCCGAGTGGTGGTGCGTGCCAGCAGTCGTCTGGAAGCATTGAAGGATGTGCCCAAGTCGGTGACCTTGGTTACTCAGGAAGATCTCGCTACCTACAACGCCGACAATCTCACCGAATCGCTGCGTCGTCTGGGTAATGTGCGCTGGAACTATGGCAATCCGCGTACCGGTAGCTTCTCGCTGCGTGGTCTGACTGCCGGCGCCAGCAGCGACAAGATCGACCCCAGTGTGGGCTTGACAGTGGATGGCGTGAGCTACGCCTATCTCGCACTGGCTGCAGGCTCGAATATTTTCGATACCGAAACCTTGGATGTCTCGCGTGGCCCGCAGGGCACGCAGGGTGCCAAGAGTGCAGCGGTCGGTCAGATCAACGTCAAGGTCAAGCAGCCCAGCTTCACGCCGGAAGCCAGCGCCGCGTTGACACTGGGCGATTACAATGCGGTGAAGACGCAGGGTGTTGCCGGCGGCGCCTTGATCGACGATCTGTTGGCCTGGCGCATTTCGTTCTCGCGCGATCAACAGGATGGCGCCTTCGCCAATCAGTATCCGGATCTGCGTGGCCGCGAGAGTTTCGTCAACACCGATCGCACCTATGGGCGTCTGCAATTCTTGCTGACGCCCACCGACGATCTGCGCATTCGCTTGTTGGTGGATCACCAGCCAAAAGGTGGTGAAGCGCTCAATGGTCTGTCTTTCAGAAAGGATACGCCGGATTTTTATGCTAACGGCGGTACGGTCAACAAGACCAACACTGCCACGGCAAAGCTAGGGCGTCGTTGGTTTACACAGCAAAGCGCTTATACCGCCGCCGATTACTACAACTATCCCGCCTATCTTGACAACAATGGTTCCATCATCACCGGCACCAAGGGCGGCTTGCTGGATGTAAGCTGGTCGCGCGGCAATCACACCTTGAGTTCGTTGTCTTCATGGCGCGATCATTACTTCTCGGCCGGCAACGATGATGGCACGCCGTTCGACATCAGCTACAACGGCGGCTTTATCACCACCTACTGGCAGTTCAGCCAGGAGTTCAAGTTGAGCTCGGTGGGTAATGATCTGGTGGACTACGATACCGGTCTGTACTTCCTCAAGACCAAGACCGATTCCTTCAGTCGTACTCGCTATGGTTCGGATGCCGGCGCTTATAACGCCAGCGTAGCGCAGTACAACACTTTGGATGCGAATGCGGCGGGCAGGCTATTGGCGAAGGATTCGCTGGAGCGCCTATATCGCGCCACGCAAAGTTATCTGGACTCGACCAGCAAGGCTGCGTACGCCAATTTGCAATGGCATTTGTCCGAGCCATTGACGCTGACCACCGGTGCGCGCGTGACGCGTGAAGAGCGCAATACTCGTGAAGCGACCTTGGTGTATGACAATGGCTATGGCGCAGTACTGAATCCGGTATCCGTGGCCAATGTGGCGCTGGGTGGGTTCGATTCCTATGCTTCGACCATTACAGACAGCAACGGCGTCGTTCATTTGGCAGGCTCATTGGGCGCTAACAATGTGGCGCAATTGCAGCTGGCCGATCAGTTGGCCAATCGCTACTTTGGTGTGGCTGTCACCGGCACACCGGGTCAGGCATACAACAGTTTGACCAGCGCGCAATGGGCACAGGTGGCGGCCGCTAAGGCAATTCGCCTGTCCAGCATTGGCAATTTGTACGCCGAAGCCGATGCCGAGCCTTATCGCGGCACGCTGGTAACCGGCCAGGTGAGTTTGGCCAATGCCTTCACTGACAATCACACCGGCTATGTCACCTGGCAGCATGGCGCCAAGGCGGGCATCTCGCAGTTCAACGGCATCGCCAATAACGCAGCGCGTTCCTATCCGGCCAAGGCTGAATCGTCGAATTCCTATGAAATTGGCATTCGCTCCAGCTTCTTCAACAAGGCGCTGGCTATCAACGCCGATGTGTTCTACGACGACATTCGTAATTTCCAGCAAACCTTGTACACCTATGATGATTACCAGACACAGCTGGCGCGTGCTGCAGATTCAACCGCAAACGCGGTTTACACCAGTGGCGTAGGCAATGTCGGCAAAGTCGTTACGCAAGGTCTGGAACTGGATGCCACTTACAACGGCATCAAGAACCTGTCGCTGCGATTTGCCGGTGCTTATACCTCGGCCAAGTACAAGAGCTCGGTGCTGCTGGCGCTGCCATCCGAACGCGCCAATCAATCGCCTGCTTACTTCGATGCCAACGGTTTAACGCTGCCCAATGCACCCAAGGTGCAGTTCAGCATCACGCCGGAATATCGTCTGCCGGTGTTTGGCAACAAGGTATTCCACACCGGTGTCAGTTACAGCTACAGCGGTCGTGAGAACACCGATTCGTCGTTGTCCGCTTATGGCTGGAAGGATGCAGCCGGCATTGCCGATGTGTCGTTGGGCTTCGGTCGTCAGGACGATGCCTTCGATGTGAATGTGGTGGTGAAGAATGCGCTCAACGAAAAGTGGGGCGACATCGGTTGGAGCTCGTACACCATCAACACCGCGCCGCGTTGGGTGGGTGTGACCTTCCGCAGCAAGTTCTACTGAGTTCAACCGTAGCCGATGCGACTGGGCCAGAACTGGGTTGGCTCAGTTGTAGTTCTGCGGCGGTTAACACGGATGCCGCAATCCCCGCGGTACTCTGTTTTTGAGCCAGGGATGGCTCGGTTTTACGGCGCTCACATTTACGCAGTTAATTTGTGACTCCAGATCACGACAGTCTCAGTGGATTGATTCGTTTGCTGCACTAAATTCAACAAACACTGTGCCAGTGACAACACTTGTTTGTGCAAGATAGAGGTCGCGTATTTTCTAAGTGAATGATTTATCAGTGTTGCAGTTGCTGGCACGACTGTTGCTCCTCTCATCTTAAGTGTGGAGTCATGCGATAGCTGTCATCTTGCTGTCATTGATTCGCATAACTCAATCGAGATGCTGAGCATGAGGCGTAGCGTTTGAGCCGGACGATGAGGGCTGAATATGCGCGACTATTTTCTATCGGATGCGGAAGCGGGTAAGACTTCTGCGGGTTGGAGTTCTTTCGAACTTTGGAAGACCACCATTCACGAGCCGGACCAGATCGGCAAGGTACGTGTTGATCGGCCGTTCTGGCAGATCATGGATGAAGAGGAAGATCGGTTGGAGCTGCGACATCGCCAAGCGGTGCGCTTGCTTACGGTGTTGGCGGGATTGGCGTTGAGTGGTGGTTTGGTATTGCTGTTGTTGTAGATTTTTCGGATGCCCCCACCCCAACCCTCCCCCGTGGAACGGGGGAGGGAGTTATATGATCAGCTGCGACGTGGCTCAGTGGTTGCAAATCCCTCAGCAACTGCGCAGAAGAGGTGGGCTTGGATGAGGTTCCGCGCTTTATTCCCTCCCCTGCGCAGCGAGGGAGGGTTAGGGTGGGGGCAACAACCACTCTCTCACTTCAACCGCGCCTGCACCTTCTGCAATCCCGCCACCGCACAGGCTTCATCCACTTCACTGCCGCGCGCGCCACCGACGCCCATCGCGCCGATGATTTCATTGCCCACCTTGATCAACACGCCACCGGCGCGACTATTGAAGTTGGTATTGGCGGCGATGGCATCGGCCAGCGTCTTGTCTGTCTTGCTTTGCTCGGCCAGTTGACTGGTGGCGGCTTTGAAATTCAACGCAGTGACGGCCTTGTTGGTGCTGGAGGCTACGCCGCGACTGCTGGCGCCATCGCTGGCCAGCACTACGCGCTGCACGCCGGCGGCATCGAGCACCGATACGCCGATTTTTTGTTCCTTGGCCGCACAGGTTTCGATGGCGGTTTTCGCTGCTTCCAATGCCAGATCCAATGAGGGCGAACGTGCTGCAGGGGAATTGGTGGCTGCAGCAGGCGTCTGCGCCAGCGCAATCGTAGTGCTGGCGATGCAGCTGAGAAAGAAACAGAACTTGATCATGGAAACTCCGCAATGCAATGAAGTGCGCATTCAACGGCAGGGCTTGGTAACAGTTCAATAACAGCGGCTGCTTCGACAATTTCCTGGCTTTATTGCACTGCGGAAACGCATATTGGGCTAATTGCATTTGAACTGAATTCGCCCCGCCACCGGTATGTCAAATGTCATGCGGCGACCAACTATGCCAAGATGCATCTGATTGAAGGGCTATCCCGTTCCTGACGAGTGACCATGTCCCCGAGTGACAACCCAGTTCCAGCATCATCCGACGATGAGCAAACGCCCATGCAGCGTGCACATCGTGCGCGCGTGCTGGATGCGATTGACTTTCAAGAGCGCCAACCCAAGCCGACGCTGCCGCGCAGGTTGCTCACCAGCGCCATGGTGTTGGTGGTATTGCTTCTGTTCATCAAGGCGGTGGATATCGGCATCCGCGTGATAAATCGCTTCTTGCTGGCGTCGGGGCAGGGGCCGGCCGATGTTCAACCTCAAGCGCAGCCCAAGGAACCGGATCTGACGAAACCTTACTTCGTGACGGTCGATCCTCCGGCCGGTAGCGCCTCTAGCTCAAGCGCAAGCCGCGCAGATATGAGCGCCAAGTAATTCTCCTGCCCCCTCCCCCGTTCCACAGGGGAGGGTTGGGGTGGGGGCATCTCACAAAGTGGCTGACAATGTGTCTATTCAGTACACTCCGCGCCCTCAACTAGCTGAGTCCCCTCCTTGTCCTCACGCCGTGTCCAAGCCTGGGTTTGGTGGCTGCTGCCGTTACTGGTGGCGCGTGCCCTCATGCCCGTGGGGTTCATGGCGCAGCTGTCGGACGGCCAGGTGCAGATCGTGCTGTGCAGTGGCAGTCAGTACATTGCCAAGCATGTCAACCATGCGATCGACAAGGATGGCAGTGCATTAAGCACCCAGCAGCAGACTCAAGATACCCATAACGATTTCTCCTGTCCGTTTACGCAGCTGGCTGCTGCACCGATGTTGGAGATGGCCGGTAGTGAAGCCATTGCCTTCATTGCGGGCAGCGAAATTTCCATCGCCTACGAATCTCCCTATTACGCGGCGGGCCCACCGCGTATCGACTCTGCCCGCGGTCCACCTCGCTCCGCCTGATGCAAACGCGACCCGGTCGCGATGTTATCCGGCTTGTGGGCCATGCCATTCAATAAGTCTTCGTTGCTTAGTGGCGAAGCGGCAACCTCCACTGCACTGATTGATATCGAACATCGCACCGGCTCTTGGCGGCTTTGCTGCCGGTTTCGGGAGAGAGTTCGATGCAGATTCGCTATTCGTTTTATTCGATGTTGATGGCGCCTCTGGCCGCTACTGCGGCGCAGGCCGAGGTATCCGATTTACAAGCCAGCGTGTTGGAGTCGGTGATCGTTACTGCGACACGCAGTGCGCCCACGTCCTTGCCGACGCAAATCCCTACCACTCTTGAAGGTGTGACCAAGGAAAGGGTGGCGCAAACCGTCAATGCCACCGACAGCGAAGATGCCATCAAGTACTTTCCATCTTTGTTGGTACGCAAGCGCTACATCGGTGATTACAACCATGCGGTGCTATCCAGTCGCGCTTCCGGCACCGGCAACAGTGCGCGCTCGGCGGTGTATGCCGATGGCATTCTCATCTCCAACTACCTGGGCAATGGCGCGACTTACGCACCGCGCTGGATGTTGGTGACGCCGGAAGAAATCGAACGCGTCGATGTGATGTACGGACCGTTCTCGGCGGCTTATCCGGGCAATTCGGTGGGTGCGATTGTCGACTACGTGACGCGCATGCCGGATAAATTCGAGGCGCATGCCAAGGTGACCTATGTGGTGCAGCCCTTCGAGTTGTACAACACCGATGACACTTACACGGCCCATCAAGAGAGCGCCTCTGTGGGCGATCGTGCCGGCAATCTTTCCTGGTGGTTGAATTTCAACCATCTCAACAGCCATGGTCAGCCGCAGACCTTTCCTAATAAGACGGTGGCCAATACGGTGCTGCAGGGCGGTGAAACACCGGTGACGGGCGCGGTGCTGGCGTTGAATCGCAACAATCAACCTTGGTACTTGCTGGGCACGGCCACCGAGTACACCACTATTCAAGATCACGCCAAACTCAAGTTGGCCTATGACTTCAGCGATACGCTGCGACTGAGTTACTTGCTGGGTTATTGGCGTAACGATGCCGAAGGCCGGCCGCAATCCTATCTGCGCGATGCCAGCGGTAATACGGTGTACAGCGGCAACGTCAACATTGATGGCTATCGCTATAGTCTGTCGGCCACCGATTTCAATCTAAGCAACGATGCGCAGGTGCATCTTGCACAAGGCCTGTCGTTGAAAAGCAATAGTGGCGGCGTTTGGGATTATGAAGTCGCTGCCAGTCTGTTTGATTATCGAAAGGATGAGCAACGTGCGCCAACGGTGGCGTTGCCAATGGCGGCAACCGCTGGTGCGGGTACGCTCACCGATCAAGATGGCACGGGCTGGAGCACTCTGGCGTTGAAGGGCACATGGCGTCCGCAGGAGGAGCACACCGTCGACATGGGCTATGCCATCGACAGCTATCGATTGCGCCTGTTGAAGATCAATATCAACAACTGGTTGGTCGATACCGGTGGCGTATTGAACAGCGATGTGGGCGGTAAGACGCGCACTCAGGCGCTGTATGCACAGGATGCCTGGAGCTTTGCCCGGGATTGGAGGGCTGTGCTGGGTATGCGTTTGGAACAATGGCAGGCACGGGATGGATTTACCCGCATCACCGGCAGTGCCACCGAATACACAACGCATAACGCCACCTATGCTTCACCGAAGGCTGCGCTTGCCTGGCAGTTGAACAGTGATACGGCAGTCAAGGCATCGGTTGGTCGAGCGGTGCGTTTCCCTACCGTCAATGAGTTGTATGGCGCAACCTCCGGCGGCGCGCTGACGGTGATCAACGATCCGAATCTCAAGCCGGAAAAATCCTGGACTGGCGAGCTGACCCTGCAACAACAGTTCAACGATACTTCGTTGCGCGTCACCGGCTTCTACGAAGTGGTGCGCGACTCGCTGTATTCGGAGCGTACTGCGGTGAGCGGCAGCATTGTTTCGCGCATCACCAATGTGGGCAAGATCGTCACACCGGGTATCGAGGTCGCGCTAAACAGTAAGGATCTTTATATCAATGGCCTGGACGCATCCGGCAGCCTCACCTGGGCCGATTCGCGCATCAGGCAGAACGATGGCTATGTCACCGTGCCTGGCGACACCATTGGCAAGTACCAGCCGCGCGTGCCCGAGTGGCGCGTCTCGGCCTTGTTGAACTACCGCATCACCGACGCATTGAATATGGCCTATGGCGCGCGTTACAGCGGCAAGCAATATTCGACGTTGGACAACAGCGATCCCAACGGCTTTGCCTACCAGGGCGCCAGCAAGTACCTCACCACCGATGTGCGGGTGCGCTGGCAATTCCTGCCGCAATGGACCGCCGCTCTGGGTGTCGATAATTTGAATAATTATAAGTATTGGAATTTTCATCCCTATCCGCAGCGTAGCTACAGCGCGGAATTGGGGTGGGATTGGTAAGGGTGAGGGTGTGTGGTTTCAGGACGGGCGTAATGAATTACGCCCCTACAGAAAGTGATGTTTATTACCGTAGGGGCGCAATTCATTGCGCCCGTCTTGTTGCCACTGTGCCGGCGTGCCCGCTTGGCGTACAGTTCGATTTATGACTTTGGGATTAGGAGTTTGCTATGAATAAGTTTCTCGCCGTACCGGCGTTGCTCTCGCTAAGCAGCGTGACATTGGCCTGCGATCTCAAAGTGGAGTCCGCCTGGATACGCGAAGCACCCAGCAGCGCCACGACTCTGGCCGGCTATGCGGTGCTGAGCAATGCTGGCGCCAAGCCCTTGTCGGTGGTCGGCGCGCAGTCCGCTGCCTTTGCCAAGGTGGAGATGCATGAGAGTCTCACCGAGAACGGCATTGCCAAGATGCGCGCCATCGACAAATTGGAAATCGCCGCCAAGGGCAAGGTGGAGTTCGCACCCAGCGGCAAGCATTTCATGTTGATCAATCCCAAGCCAGGTTTGAAAAGCGGCGATGCCGTAGCGGTGAAGATCAAGGACGCCAGCGGTTGCGAGACCACGGCGCAGTTCAAGGTCAGCAGCGGCGCAGCGGCGGCCACCGGTGAGATGGATCACTCCAAGATGGACCATTCGAAAATGGATATGGGCAGCATGAAGATGTCGGATAAGAGCAGCGAGCATCAGCACTGATGACCACCAGCAAGGCAGCAGCACGCAAAGCGCTAGTTAAGATGGCGCTGGTCATGCTGCTTGGTTTGGGTGCGGGTGTGGCTTTGTTTATTGCCACGCTGCGGTCGACGCCCGAGAAAACGGTTGCGCCCAATGCGCTGGCCGATTTGAGTGGCTTGATCGATACGCAGGCCATGCCCTTCGACGCAAATGTTTTGCAGGGCCGGTATACGCTGGCGTACTTCGGCTTTACCTTCTGTCCCGATGCCTGCCCCACGGCCTTGTACAACCTGACGCTGGCATTACGACAGCTGGATGAAAATGCCAGCCGCATTCAAGCGGTGTTCGTCAGTGTCGATCCGGCGCGCGATTCGCCGGAAAAAATGGCGGATTATCTTGGACACTTCTCGGCGAACTTTATCGGCCTGACCGGTTCGGCTGAAGATATCCAGGCGGTGGAGCGGCGCTTTGGCGTGATCGCCATCGAGCATCGTGACGAGACACTGCCCGGCGGCTACACCATGGATCACAGCAATGAATTCCTGCTGTTCTCTCCGGGTGGAAAATTATTGATGCGGCTGCCTGCCGATCAATCGGTCGATGTCTTGCTGGAACAATTGCGCGGTCTGACGCGTACCGAATCGGTTTGAATTAAAAGAAATCGGTCCTGTAGGTCGGGTTTTACACCCGACATCTTAAGAATGTCGGGTGTAAAACCCGACCTACAACATCTGAATGCCGCTTAGTGCATCAGCAGTCTCCATTTACAGTGCCTAATGAATGCAGGATAGTGCCCCACCGAATTTCATGGCTGTTCTTCATTCGCTTTCACCATTCATGTCCGAATCGCAATCCACCCATCAAGTGCTGATGATTCGTCCGGTGCGTTTTGCCGGCAACACGGCTACTGCGGCATCGAATCATTTTCAACAACTCAGCGGCGATCACGCGGATGCGCAGAGTCAGGCGCTCGCGGAATTCAATGAGTTGGTCAGGCGTTTGCGCGCAGCGAGTGTGCTGGTGCATGAAGTGGCGGATACGCTGGAGCCGCACACACCCGATGCGATCTTTCCCAATAACTGGGTGAGCTTTCATGACGATGGCACCGTGGTGCTGTATCCCATGCTGGCGCTCAACCGTCGTCTGGAAAGACGCATGGATGTGTTGCAGTGCCTGAGCGAGCAAGGACTGCGCATTCGGCAGACCATCGACCTCACTACTCATGAAGCCGATGAAAAGTTTCTGGAAGGCACGGGCTCGCTGGTGCTGGATCGCGTCAATCGTATTGCCTATGCCTGTATTTCGCCGCGCACCGATCTGGATGTGCTCGGTGATTTCGCGCAGCGTCTGGACTACGAACTGGTGACCTTCGATGCCGCCGATGCGGGCGTGCCCATCTACCACACCAATGTACTGATGTGCGTGGGTACTCGTTTTGCCGTGCTGTGCAGCGAAGTGATTGCCGCGCATGAACGGGCTGCGGTGTTGCATGCATTGCGCAGCAGCGGTCACGAGGTCATCGAGATCAGCGCAGTGCAGATGCGCGCCTTCGCCGGCAACATGCTGGAGCTGCGGACGGAGCAAGGCGAGTTGTGTGTGGCCATGTCGCAAAGCGCCTTCGATGCGCTGACTGCGGTGCAACGACAGAAATTGAATGAATTGGCGGGAACGTTGGTGGTGTCGGCCATCCCCACCATTGAACGCCTGGGCGGTGGCAGCGTGCGTTGCATGTTGGCGGAGGTTTTTTTACCGCGGCGTTAATAGGCCTGAATAGACCTGTTATCGAGTTCATCGGTCTCGGCTCAGCGACCGAAACAGACATCTCCGGTCGCTGAGCTTATCGAAGCATCTTCAAACAGATGGCATGAAGCGCGGCTACAACTTCGCCACATTGAATCCCACCACCAATGAGCCAATGGGCTTGCCGCCGTCCAGCACCGGTACGGCAATCTGGATTTGCTCAAAGCCGGTGGATTCATCCTTCTCTACGTTGCCCTGCCAGTTCTTACCGCTCATGGGTTGGTCGTGCTTGGGCTTGCCCTTGTGATTCCAATTGGTGGGCTTGGCGAGAAAAGCCACCTTGTCGCCATCGGCATCGGAAACAAAGGCTTCGGTCACTGCTTCGGTGCGTTTGGCTTTCAATACTTCGGCCGCGCCATTGCGGGTCAAGTTGCGTATGAAGGTTTCCAGCGCTGAAGTGGTCACCCATTTGTCCTGGGTCATGGCGCGCAGTTCTTCGCTCTTGCTTTGATTCTGGCGCTTCACCGCGTCCACCAGTTCCGGAGTGGCCGCCCAGGTGGTGATTTCCTTGGTGCGCGTGTCCAGCTTGTTTTGCAGAGCGGGGTCCGGGTTCGCCGCCATGCCGGCCTGCATCAGTACTGCGCCAATCAAAGCTATTAACATCAATATTCGCTTCATAAATTCACTCCTTGAGATAGTCAGGCAACAGACTGAGTGCAAGCATCGGCCGATTTCTGCGAAAACCCATGCGCGTTGCCCGCAATGCGGCTGCCAAGGGCGAGATGGTCGGCGTCGAGCGTTGCCCGGCCGCCACAGCAACACTGCTAGAATCCGCTTCCTTGGCTGGAGGACTTGATGTTCGATTTCATCCTGAAAATTCTGCTGGCTTACTTGCTGGGTTCGCTGCTGGGCAGCTTGATCATTGGTCGTCTCAAGGGCGGCGTGGATATTCGCACCCAGGGCAGCGGCAACGCTGGCGGCACCAATGCACTGCGTACCCAGGGTTGGAAATTTGCTGCGGGTGTCATGTTGATCGATATCGGCAAGGGCTGGCTGGCGGCGGCTTGGCTGCCCCTGTTGTCGATACCCGGGCTAAGCACCGAAGTCATTGATGTGAGTTGGCTGAAGGTCGGTTGCGCCATGGCCGTGGTGTTCGGTCATGTTTATCCGGTGTGGTTCGGTTTTCGCGGCGGCAAGGGTGCGGCTACGTTAATCGGCGTGTTGCTGGGTTTGGTGCCTGCCTCGGTACCCTATGTCATGCTCGCCTGGTTGTTGGTGTTGATGTTCACCGGCTTTGTCGGTTTGAGCACCATGCTGGCCTGCGTCGCGTTCAATGTGTGGCTATGGTTCAACAACTATCCGGCGCGCGATGCGCTGTGGTTCTTTGGTCTGTCGATGTTGGTATTCGTGGTCTACACCCATCGCGGCAACATTCAACGCATGCGTGCCGGCAACGAGAATCGTGCGCGTAAGCTTTGGTTGTTTAAGAACAGAGCATGAGATTCATGTTGGGATTGGTGCGCTATCTTGCCCCCACCCTAACCCTCCCCCGTGGAACGGGGGAGGGGACTGGATTCATGCCGCGATCTATGCAACAGCGCCAAGCTCTTGAACCCTCCCCCGCAAGCGGGGGAGGACAGGGTGGGGGCAACACACACCGCTGCACATCATGAGTGATCCTTCCAACATCACCGAAGCACCGCGTCGCGAGCAGCTGCTGAAATTGCTCGCCGATGGCCAGGTGCATTCGGGCGAGCGCCTGGCCGAACAACTGGACATCACACGCGCTGCGGTATGGAAGGCCATTCAATCGCTGCGTGATCTCGGCATTGAACTCGAATCGCAGCATCAAGGTTATTGTCTGCCCATGCCGGTGGATTTATACGATGCCGCGCGTATTCGTAGCGAATTGCAGGCGCAGTCCGACTATCTGGAACGCATCAATGTGCTGTTCACCGTCGATTCCACCAATCGCTTTGTTACAGCACAGCCCGCTACCTTGCCGGATCGTGCCGTGCTATGTGTTGCCGAAATTCAGCAAGCCGGTCGCGGTCGGCGCGGGCGCAGTTGGGTGGCGCCCTTCGGTTCCGGCATCTGCATGTCATTGGGTTGGTTGTTCGATGCCGTGCCGCCGGCGTTTTCGGCATTGACGTTGGTGGTGGGAGTGGCGCTGGTGCGTGCCCTGCATCAGTTCGGCGCCACTGAAGTGGGTTTGAAATGGCCCAACGACTTGCTGTGGCGTAATCGCAAGCTGGCCGGCGTGCTGATCGAAATGCGCGGTGAACCGGATGGTCCGGCGCATGTGGTGATTGGCATCGGTATGAATCTGCACCTGCCTGATGCCAGTCGCCAATTGCTTGCCGAGCAACAGGCCGTGGTGACCGATTTGTTCGAAGTGCTGGGTGATGCTTGTCCGCCGCGCAATGTCTTGGTGGCGGTTTTCACCGCCCAGCTGCTGCAAGTGCTGCGACAATTTTCTCGCGATGGCTTTGCTCCCTTCGTCAACGAGTGGCAGAGCCATGATGTGCTGCGCGCTGCCGAGGTCAATGTGTTGCAGGGCGAACGCAGTATTGCCGGTGTGGCGCGCGGCATCACCGACGATGGCAGTCTATTGGTGGAAACGGCTGAAGGTCTGCAGCGCTTTGTCTCCGGCGAAGTCAGCTTGCGCCCCAGGTCCATCTGATGTGGGGGTCAACCTGATGCGGAGGTCAATGTGATGCGTCTGTTGCTCGACATCGGCAACACCCGTCTCAAGTGGGCGGTGCAAGCGGCGCAAGGTTTGCGTGAGCAGCAGGCGGTGGTGCACGCCGGTTTAAGCGCGGCGCAATTGCAGGCACAGGTGTTTGCGCCCAGTGGCGCCGTGTCGCGCGTGTTGGTCAGCAATGTCGCCGGGCCGGCCATGGCCGAGCAGGTGCGTCAGGCGGCGCGCGAATGCTGGGGAATCGAACCCGAGTTCAAGATGGCCACGGCAAGCTCCAGCCTCGAACAAGGTTTGCTACACAATGCCTATGTCGAGCCGGCCAAGTTGGGTGCGGATCGCTGGGCGGCATTGCTGGGTGCTTATGCCATGCAATCCAGTGCAGCCTTGGTGGTGTCCATCGGTACTGCGTTGACCATTGATGCGCTGGCCATCGATGTACTGACTGCGCAAGGTCGCCATCTCGGCGGCATGATCGCCCCCGGTCCCGATCTGATGATGTCCAGCCTGATGCGTCACACCAGCGATATAGCCGAGCGTGCGCGTCCGTCGCACTTGGGGGGCGAAGCCGGTGATGCCTTCTTTGCCGACAATACGCTGGGTTGTGTTTATCAAGGTTCGGTGCACGCCGCGGTAGGCTTGATCGAAGCAGCTTATGCTCAGCTGTGTGCGGTCACGGGAGAGGCGCGTCTATTGCTCACCGGCGGCGCAGCAGCGGCGGTGCAAGGCCGGTTGTCGATGCCGGTGCAAGCGGTGCCCGATCTGGTCTTAAAAGGTCTGGCCACCTATGCATGAGTCGGTTGAATGAGTCTGGTGAATGAATCTGCTGAATGATTCCGGCGGCGTATGACTGGTATGCTGCGTGGGCAAGGTGCAGTCGCACACACAAGGGAGTAGCAATGACAGGTCGAGCATTCGTTTTGACAGTTACGCTTGCCGTGTTGTCGATGGGTTGTGCCTGGGCGGCCGATGCCGGCGCGGGCAAGACCGTGGCGCAGGCCAAGTGCGCGGCCTGTCATGAGCCGGCCGATTGGAAGGGCGAAACCGAGGCCACCTTGCAATCGTTGATTCGCGATGTGGTGTCGGGCAAGGTCAAACACAGCAAAACCAAAGTGGAGCTCACCGACGCCGAAATCGCCAATGTCACGGCGTATTGGTTGACCGGCAAGAAATAATTCATGCGCACGCTTGCTCTGCTATTGATCCTGGCGAATGCCTGCTTCTTTTTCTGGGCGCACTACATCGATGTGCCGGAAGCGCGCGTGCGCGCCACTGCCACTGTCAGCAAGCAACCGCCGCGTCTGGTGCTGGCCGATGAACGTCGCGATGCGGCGGCGACGGCATTGAATCAACGGGCCTCTGCCGAACTGACCTGCGTCAGCGTCGGGCCGTTCAATACCATTGATGAGTTGGACAAGCTGGGCGATCGTTTGCAGGCCGCCGGCTTTTCCAGCAATGCGCGCAGTGAAGATGGACAGGTATTCGCCGGCTACTGGGTGAATCTGCAGGGCTTCGCCACCCGTGCCGATGCGCAGCAGGTGCTGAATCGTCTGCATGCGGCGGGCATCAACGATGCCTATATCCTGCCCGATGAAGTGCCGCCCAATGTATTGTCGCTGGGATTATTCTCGGAACAGGCGCGTGCCGAACAGCGCCGCGATGCCATCGCCAAGCTGGGTTTTCAGCCGCAGGTGCAAACGCGCACCAAGAGCGGTGAAACGCAATGGCTGGACGTCATGCTGCAAGAGCCGGGGCAGGTGCTGGATCCGGCGTTGTTGCAAAGCGAGTCCAGCGGCATTGTGCGCTTGGAAACCAAGCCATGTCCGGCGGCTGAGTCCACTGACGAATCTGCTGTGGCATCAAGCGCGGCGACGAAGTAGTTGATTGCCAAGCTTGGACAAGCTCTAATTAACGTCCCCGCGTAGGCGGGATCTAGTGAGAAAAATTATTTAACTGGATGCCCGCCTACGCGGGCATGACGCCGCTGAAGTTCTTCTAATCAAGACTATTGAATCAATGTCCGCTGGTTAAACAAGCGCCACCAAGCCGGTGCGCTCAAAGCTCTGCGCGCAGCCCGAAATGGCTCAACGCCTTGGTGATGGCTTTGATATCGAAGGGTTTGGCCATCACCGTCATATGGTTGTTCTCATCGATGGCGTCGCGGCGCGCCATGGCGGCATAACCGGTGGCCAGCACAATCGGCAGGTGCTGTTGTAGTTTGTGCAGCTCAGCCAGCAATTCAAGACCGCTTCTATCGGGCAGGCCCAGATCGACAAAGGCCACAGTGAGGTTTTCATGCTGCTGCGCGGCTGCCACTGCCTCGCCTACGTTGCTGGCCGTTATCACTTGATAGCCGAGATCATCCAGTGTGTCGGCCAAGTAATCCGCCATGCCCGGATCATCATCCACCACCAGGGCAAGCAGCGGGTGCGATGATTTTCTGAGCAGGTCTGCAGTGGCTTGTCGATGCGAAGAAGATTGCGGCACGTTCATGCTGCGAAACTCCGAAGTAGATATCCCACAAAATAGCGCGACTTGTGCGCTATGAAAACAAGTAATTCGCAATGCATGCAGTTTATTTTTGAATTGTAGGTTCAGTCCTACGCCGCTGTCAGACGGTGTGCATTGTCTGTCAATGCCATCACTGTAGGATCGCTGTTTACGGCATTGTGACTTGCGGCGACATTCGACTGGTTGCATTGCCGATTGAGCTGTCGATTGAATGCGCCACTTAAAAGAGCAGTGCGCATGGCGGCCTCTCGCAACATTTTTTAAATCACTTACTGATGCATCGACTGAGCATTGATGCCAGATGTTAATTACGAGGAAATACCCATGAGCGATACTTCCATTCTGCACGATTTGATTGCCAAGAATCAGACACAGTTGCTGGCTGAGTGGGTGGCTGCACAGCAGCAGATGGATGTGACGGCCCGGCTCAAGGACGACCAACTGGAAGGCAATTCCAATGCCTTTCTGGGCGAAGTGTTGAAAGGCGTGGCGGCCAGCAATTATTCCGATGTTCATGCGGAGTCATGGGGCAGCGCACGCAACTTCCTCGAACAATTGTCGCGCAGCCGTGCACGTCAGGGTTTTACGCCGGCTGAGACCGCCACTTTCATCTTTTCGTTGAAGGAACCTTTGTTCAAAGCACTATCGGCTGCTATCGGTAACGACGCAAAGAAACTGCAAACAGAACTCTGGTCCATGAATGTGCTGTTGGACAAGCTCGGCCTGTATACCACGCAGGTGGCGCAGAAGGCGCGCGAAGAAATCATCACTCGTCAGCAGGAAGAGTTGATCGAACTGTCCACCCCGGTGGTGGTGTTGTGGGAAGGCATCCTGGCGCTGCCGCTGATCGGCACCCTGGATAGCAGTCGCACTCAGGTGATCATGGAAAACTTGCTGGAACGCATCGTCAGTGCCGAAGCGGAAATCGCGATTATCGATATCACCGGTGTCCCTACCGTCGACACGCTGGTGGCGCAACATCTGATCAAGACCATCTCCGCCGCTCGATTGATGGGCGCGGATTGCATCATCAGCGGCATTCGCCCGCAGATTGCCCAGACCATGGTGCATCTGGGCGTGGAGTTGAATGTGATCTCCAAGGCCAACATGGCCGATGCCTTTGCGCTGGCCTTGCGCAAGACCGGTCGGGCCGTCGTGAAGCAAGCTGCGCCTGTTAAACAGGCCGCGCTCGCCAAGGAATAACCATCATGGAACGCATTCCCATATTGAAGATTGGCGATTGCCTGCTGGTGTCCATCCAGGTGGACATGCACGACCGGCTGGCCATGGCCTTGCAGGACGATCTCACCGAGAAAATTGTGGTGACCGGCGCGCGCGGCGTGCTCATTGATATCTCCGCGCTGGAGATCGTCGACTCCTTCATCGGTCGCACCTTGAACAATATTGCTTCGATGGCGACGGTGCTGGATGCGGCTACGGTGGTGGTGGGCATGCGGCCGGCCGTTGCCATCACGCTGGTGGAGTTGGGGCTGGATCTGCGTGGTATTCGCACTGCGTTGAATGTGGATAAGGGTCTGGAGATGATTCGCGATTCCATCGATGGCGGAGAGGAATCTTGATCATCGAAAAGGACGATGTCATGCCAGTCGACTCGTCCGAAAGCGTCGTGAGAGTACGCCAGGAAGTACGCGCCAGAGCAGTAGCGGTGGGCCTCACCCTGGTCGATCAGACCAAGATCATCACCGCCGCCAGCGAGCTGGCGCGCAACACCGTCATCTATGGCGGCGGCGGCACGCTGCGTTTGCAGATCGTGCAGAACGGACGGCGCGGCGTGCGTCTGATATTCGAAGATAAAGGTCCGGGCATTGCCGACATCGAGCGCGCGCTCACCGATGGTTACACCTCGGGCGGCGGTCTCGGTCTGGGGCTGGGTGGCGCAAAGAGATTGTCCAACGAATTCGACATCACTTCCGAACCGGGCAAGGGCACGACCATCACCCTTGTTCGTTGGAAGTGAAGATGCAAATTCATGTTGCCGAAAAGAGTGGAGTGGGTGAAGCACGTCGAATAGCCAGCGAATTGTCGCGTGTGGCAGGCTTCGATGGCGACGATGTCAGTCGCGCGGCATTGATTGCCGCTGAGTTGGCTACCAATCTCATCAAGCATGCGGGTGGCGGCGATCTCTTCATCGGCGAATTTGCCGACTGCGACGGTAGTGGCATAGAGCTGATGTCCATCGATAAGGGTCGCGGCATGGAAGATGTGGGCCGTTGCCTGCGCGATGGTTTTTCCACGGCGGGCAGTCCGGGCACGGGATTGGGCGCAATTGCGCGTGCTGCAGATCATTTCGATTACTACAGCACGGTGAAGTTGGGGACGGTGTTCTTTGCACGACTGGTCAAACAAGCGGCCGTTGCGCCGCGCACTGCGCTGCAGATCGGTTCAGTAGTCGCAAACTATCCCGGCGAGTTGGACTGCGGCGATGCCTGGAGTGTTTCCGCACAGCATGAAACCTTGCTGGTGGCTGATGGTTTGGGACATGGCACCATCGCCGCGGCCGCATCCGGTATGGCTCGCGAGATTTTCAACAAGCATGCCGGTGAAGATTGTGTCGCTTTGATGGGGCGTATGCATCGCGCCCTGGCGCCTACGCGTGGCGCCGCGGTGGCGCTGGCTTATATCGATAGAGCGCACGGCATGCTGCGCTTTGTCGGCGTCGGCAATATCGCCGGCTCGGTGGTGGATGAAACCAAATTGCGCAAGATGGTGTCGCACAACGGTACGGCGGGCCACAAGGCGCCGAACATCGCTGAGTTCACCTATCCATTTACGGGGCTACCGTTGGTCATCATGCATTCCGATGGACTCTCCACTCGCTGGGAATGGGATCACTATCCCGGCTTATCCGGCCGTCACGCCAGCGTGATTGCCGGTGTACTGTTCCGCGACCACAATCGTCATAACGACGATGCCACCGTACTCGTGGTGCGCGCGCGATGAATCGACTGCTACAAGTGATGCTGCAGCATGAGACCGACGTCGTACTGGCGCGGCAACGTACGCGGCGTCTCACCGAGTTGCTGGGTTTCGATAACCAGGATCAAACCCGCATCACCACTGCGGTGTCGGAAATTGCCCGCAATGCTTATGAATATGGCGGCGGCGGCAAGATTGAATTTCTGTTGATCGGCCGTACTGCGCCGCAGCTGCTGGAAATCATTGTCAGCGACACCGGGCCGGGCATTGCCAATCTGGAAGCGGTGCTGGATGGTTCGCAGGTTTCGCAAACCGGCATGGGCATCGGCATCACCGGCGCACGGCGATTGATGGATCAATTCACGCTGGAGAGCAAGCTGGGTGCGGGCACCACGGTGCGCATGCGCAAGTTTCTGCCGGCGCATCAGCCTTTGATCGAAGCGACGATGTTGCCCAAGTTGATGGAGCAACTGGCGACGGTCGAAACCTTCGATCCTTTATTCGAAGTGCGTCGCCAGAATCAGGAGTTGCTGCTCAGTCTCGATCAAGTGAGTTCGCAGCGTACCGAGTTGGAGCGTCTTAATCAGGAGTTGGAAGATACCAATCGCGGCGTCATGGCCTTGTACGCGGAACTGCATGACCGCGCCGATCACCTGCGTCAGGCGGATGAACTGAAATCGCGTTTCCTGTCGGATATGAGCCACGAGTTCCGTACGCCGTTGAATTCGATCGTGGCGCTGTCGCGTCTATTGCTGGATCGCGTCGATGGACCGTTAAGCCTGGATCAGGAAAAACAGGTGCGCTTTATTCGTCGCGCCGCCGAGAACCTCACCGAATTGGTGAACGACTTGCTGGATCTCGCCAAGGTGGAAGCGGGCAAGATCGACATCCGTCCCACCGAATTCACGTTGTACAGTCTATTTGGCGCCTTGCGCGGCATGTTGCGTCCTTTGCTGGTGGGCGAACGCGTGGCTTTGATATTCGATGAGGTCGAGCACTTGCCGCAGCTATACAGCGATGAAAGCAAGGTCTCGCAGATACTGCGTAATTTCATCTCCAATGCGCTGAAGTTTACCGAGCGTGGCGAAGTGAGGGTGTCGGCGTCATTAACGGCGGACAAGCAGGGTATGGTGTTGTCGGTGGCCGATACTGGCATGGGCATCGCGCCGGAATTTCTCGACAGCATCTTCGAGGAGTTTTTTCAGATCGACAATCCCGCGCAGCGTCGTCACAAGGGTACGGGTCTGGGGTTGCCGTTGTCGCGCAAGCTGGCCACCTTGCTTAATGGTTCGATCACGGTGAGCAGCACGGTCGATGTGGGCTCCACCTTCACCTTGTATCTACCCTTGGTGTATGAGCCGCCGCAATTGTCACAGGACGTTCTCGCCACGAATTTTGTGCCGCAAGAATTTGGCATTCCCGTGCTGGCAGTTGAGGATGACCTTGCCGACATGTATGTCTATCAAAGCGCCTTGGCGAACTCGATGTTCTCGCTGGTGCCGGCGCGCACCACTGCCGAAGCGCGCGGCATCATCGAGCGTGCACCGCCGGCCGCTATCTTGCTGGATCTGATTTTGTCCGGTGAAACTTCGTGGAAGCTGCTGGCGTCGTTGAAGCAGGACGCTGCAACCAATGCCATTCCCATCATTGTGGTGTCCACTTTCGACGATGAGCAGAAGGCTATGACGCTGGGCGCCGATGCCTATCTGCACAAGCCGGTTACGGCAGAGGCGCTGCTGGAGGTATTGATGCGCGTGGTGAATGTGAATCGCACCAAGGTGTTGGTGGTGGAGGATGACGAATCCTTCCGCTACATCGTGCGTCAGCTATTGCCCTCCGCCTCTTATGAAGTGATCGAGGCGGCCACCGGTATCGAGGGGCTGCGACTGGCGCAGACGGTGCAGCCCGACATGATGTTGCTGGACATCAATCTGCCCGGCATGGATGGGCCGCAGTTACTCGCGCAATTGGCGCTTGAGGAGCATACCCGCGACATCCCGGCCATTGTCATCACCGCCGCAGTGGAAGAAAAAAGCCAGCCGGTCATGAGTCGCGTCGATGCCATCATCGCCAAGCGGGATCTTTCGGCCGATGTGTTGATGGGCGCTATTACCGATTCGCTGCGCAAGCGGAGGCTCGCTTCATGACTTCGCATCCCACGCGCATTCTGGTGTTGGACGATGAGGAAGCCGGCCTGTATGTAAAGGTGCGCATCCTCAATAACGCCGGCTATGAAACCATTATTGCGCGCACCGGCAAGCAGGCGCTGGACCTGATCGAATCCGAACAGCCCGACCTCGCGATACTGGATGTGCAGTTGCCCGACATGATGGGTACGGAGATTTGCGCGCGTCTCAAGCAAAGCAATTCCGGCATTCTGATTCTGCAGACTTCAGCTACCTTCGTGCGTGGACGCGATCGCGCCTTCGGTCTCGATAGCGGCGCGGATGCCTACCTCACCGAACCCATCGAGCCCGATGAGTTGCTGGCCACGGTGCGCGCGCTGCTGCGCATCGCCAGAGCTGAGGCGGAATTGCGCAATGCCAATGAATTGTTGGAGCAGCGCGTGCAGCAACGCACGCGCGAGCTGGCCGATACCAATAAACAGTTGCTGCTTGAAATCAAGGAGCGCGAACATGCGGAAGAGGCACTGCGTCAGTCGCAGAAGATGGAAGCACTGGGGCAGCTGACCGGCGGCATCACCCACGACTTCAACAATCTGCTGACGGTCATCTATGGCGGCCTTGAAACCATTCAACGCAAGTTAGAGGTGAGCGATCCGAAGGTGATTCGCGCCATCGATAACTCAATGGCCGCCGCCCGGCGCGCGGCTTCCTTTACCGAACGCTTGCTGGCATTTGCACGGCGCCAGCCCTTGCAGTCCGCGCCCACCGATCCCAACCACTTGGTTGAGCAGACTTCTGAAATTCTGCGCCGCACCCTGGGCGATAGAGTGGAGTTGTCGCTGCAACCGGCCGACGCCGTGTGGTGGATCGATGTCGATGGCAATCAATTGGAAAACTGCCTGCTCAATCTGGCGGTGAATGCTCGCGATGCCATGCTGGGTCAAGGCCGGCTGACGATCGCCACTACCAATCAATTGCTGGACGCCGCTGTGGCCAGATCGCTCGGTGATGTGCAGCCCGGCGAGTACGTGTGCATCGCGGTCAGCGATAACGGCAAGGGCATTGCGCCGGAAATTCTGGACAAGGTATTCGATCCGTTTTTCTCAACCAAGCCCGCAGGCCAGGGCACGGGTCTGGGATTGTCGCAGGTATATGGCTTCATCAAGCAGTCGGGCGGGCATGTACGCATCGACAGCACGGTGGGTAAGGGCACTACCGTTACGCTCTACCTGCCGCGCACCAAACGCAGCGGTCGGCGCAATGATAAGAGTACCGGCGATGCTGCGGTGGCATGGGCATCCGATCACTTCGTGGTGCTGGTGGTGGAAGATAACGATGCGGTGCGTGCCAACAGCAGCTTTGCCTTGGCCGAGCTGGGCTACCAAGTGCTGGAGGCAGTCGACGCGGCGGCTGCCCTGGAACAAATTCGAACCCAGCCACAGATCAACCTGATGTTCACCGATATCAGCCTGCCCGGCGGCATGGATGGCTGGCAGCTGGCCATAGAAGCAAGAAAAATCAGACCCGATCTGAAAGTGCTGTACACCACCGGCTTCGTACCCGATGCCCTGCTGGAAGAGCAGAGCCTGCACCTGCTGCGCAAGCCCTTCACCTTCGAGCAGTTGGCTGAGAGGTTGAGGAATACGCTGGCTTAGGCGGGTTGCGATAGATGGTGATGGCTGTCGTGGAGAGTCTCTACCTGCCATAGGCTTGCGCACGGTGTTGCCGAATATTCCGTTCGTCCTGAGCCTGTCCCACGGGATGACCTGCGGCCTTCGAAGGGTTCCTGATCAAGAATGTTCAGTCTTTCAGGGGGTTGGCCTCTGCCCTCAGGCTCCCATCCAACGTCCAACAGCCGGCAAGATTGCGCGTGAATTCACTGCCTCGACCCGCTACAATCCCGGCCCGCGTCCGGCCTGGCTCCGGCGCGCCTTAACTGACATTCGTCAAAGCCGGCTTAGCACAGTTGGTAGTGCACCTGATTTGTAATCAGGGGGTCGGGGGTTCGAATCCCTCAGTCGGCACCAGTTTTTACTTACCAATCAATAGCTTGCGTTTCTGCTATCCAGCTGGCCAAACGGTCTGGCACAGCACCGGCACAGTGTGCCGCCGCGTTGGTGTAATGTAAAGCCTTCATGTGTTGAGGCGTGTGACGTGGCGGCAATACGAGAAAGAAAGAAAGCGGACGGCACATCGATCTATCACGTTCAAGTTCGCATGGCTGGATTCCCATCACGTACAGCTTCGTTTCCAACTAAGCGGCAAGCAGAGCGGTGGGGCAAGACGATCGAAGCGGAGATGATTGAAGGTAAGCACTTTCGCACCGCCGAAGCGCGGCGCCGAAGTGTGGCCGCCGCCATTGATCGCTACATTGAAGAAGAGATTCCGAAGAAGCGCGATGGATCAATGCATCGTGTTTGCTTGCCATGGTGGCGCGACAAGATTGGAGGTTTGAAGTTAGCCGATGTGACGCCAGCCATCCTTGTTGAATACAGAGGAAAGCTTGGGCGTGAAACATACATGCGCGCGAAGCCTGGCGCGCGTCGAAGCGAGTTACCGAAGGGTGAAAAGCCAAAGCTATATACACGCAGCAATTCAACCGTGAATCGCTATCTAGCGTCGCTGTCGCATGTGTTCACTGTGGCGCGCAAGGAATGGCACTGGATTGGTCATGACCCATTTGATGGGGTAACCCTCCTTCGCGAAAACAAGGGGCGTGTTCGTTATCTCAGCGATGAAGAGCGGACCAAGCTGCTTGCTGAGACTGCCAAAGATAGAACGCTGCATTGCCTTGTCGTGCTGGCTCTATCCACTGCAGCGCGCGCTGGAGAGCTTCTAAAGCTGCTATGGCGTGACGTGGATCTGAAAGAAGGCCGTCTACTTTTTCGTATTACCAAGAATGCCGAGCCGCGTGCCGTATGGTTGCATGGTGAGGCGCTGCGGCTGATTAAAGAGCGTTCAAAGGTTCGAGAGCTGCACAACAGCAGCGTGTTTCCTGGGGTGATTCGCGGCACGTACGATTATAAGAAGCCATTTGCAAATGCCCTAGAGGCCGCTGGCATCCTTGATTTCAGATTTCACGACTTGAGGCATTCGGCCGCAACGTACTTAGCAATGCAAGGTGCTAGTGAGCAGCAGCTACGTGCTGTCGGTGGTTGGAAGTCTGGGATAGTCAGTCGCTATGTGCACCTGGCCGCGACGGATGCCAAAGAAGCATTGGCGAAGTTGTCTGCAAAAGTAGATAGCAGGGAAAGCAATTGAAGAAGGTCACCAAAAAACTCGGGCTGTTTGAGTTTGCCAACTATGTTGGAAATAACGGCGAGACAATTGAGGCAGGGCATCCTGAATTTGATGCCATGTGGAAAGAAATTAGGGAGGTTGGGTTTTGCGGCCTTGGAGATTTTCTTTCGAAGGCCGAAAAACTGGCGGACGATCAGTTGTCTTCCTGTGGGTTGCCTACTAATTGGCCAACGCCTGCTAAGATGAAAATCTTCGGCAAGGAGGTTGATGGTTGGTATACGCCAGATGAATGTGAGCCGGCGGCTCTTACAAACGCAAGTGCCAATGTCCAATTTGCTGCTCGACTTAAGGCTGATGTTCACTCTACTCGTCAGCTACTTGGTGCGGCGGAATTTAGGCATCGGCATCAAGAACCAGAAAATCTAATGAGAGAGGCGATATATCGAGGTGTGATTGTCTCGCTGTCGTATTGGACATTGAAGGCCAATGTGCAGTGGGAACGTCACGTTCTTGAACGAGAGACAAGAATAAAGAAACTTGCCGGTGTTCGGCCTGATGCAAAAATAACTGCAGCCGCACATGCTGCCGCAATGAAGAAATCCCCGAGTAACCAGACGCATCGCGCACGGCTTTTGGGTGTGTCGCGGCAAGCGCTAGTTAAATACGAAAAAAACTCAGCCGGCAAAAAATAGTTGTACACCCTGTACAGAGTTGGAATTGGCCTATAGAAGTCCCGCGTGAACACTTGCTGAAACGCCATCACTCGCGATTGGCGAAGGAGCAAGTAGTGTCGCAACCTATTCCGCAACTCATTCCCATCACTCGCCCCGATCTAATGCAGGCCGCGGGTCTCCCTTTTCAATCAACAGATAGCGCTCGCTGGGCTGAGCGCACCGCGAGCGAAAAGGGCTTCGCAGCTAGCTTCATCCGTATTGGCCGTCGCGTGTACATCAATCCCGCGCGCTTTCATGAGCTGGTGCGGGAGGCGCAGTAATGGAACTCCCAAACGACGCGGCCCTGAGCGCTACCAACGCTCAGGGCCGCAATTCAAACAACAGCATCACCAATTCTGCACAGCAAGAAGCTGCACGCAAGCCCACATTGAAATGGAAGCGCTTCCTGCGTGCCATCTTAGAGTCCCCTAAGACAAGTCGCGAACTGGAGCGTGCTCCAGTGTTCGATCATGTTGCTCACAGTACGGCTAGTGAATTACGCAAGAAGGGTGTTTCCGTCGACACTGAGATGGTCGCCATCGTGGGCTATTGTGGCGAGCTTGTTCGTGTTGCGCGCTATTCCATCCCGGACGTGGCTCGTGCGAATGCGCTGAAAGTCCTGGAGCGCGCGTGAATGGCGCGCGCAGTACCGCCCTGGCTGTGGGCGGTGATGATCCGAGATCATGGCCCACGCGACGCCACGCTGCGCCTCTGCTTGCTTACCTTGAGAACGTTTATGGATAGCAACGGCAGCGCATTCCCCTCGCAAGCGACACTCGCCAAGGCGGCGTGCGTTGCCGAATTCACTGTCCAGAAAAAGCTGAAGCGAGCAAGTGAGCTTCAATGGCTTGGCATTCAAGTAGCCGGTCATACGGGCAAGGGCTGGAAGCACTACCGATATGTAGCCTGCATTCCAGACGACATTGGCGTGCCCGACAAGCACGAACGCCTGGCAGAGAAATGGTCTGAAATCGGTGACGTCTCCACGCTGGAGAACGGCCATATGGTCCCCACTCAGGATGGGGACGACATGGCTACGCGAAGGGCTTCGTCCCCATCCTCACGCAACATGGTCCCCATCCTGAGTAGTGAAGGTCCCCATCCTCACGTGAATATCGTCCCCATCCAGGATGGTACTAAGTCTTCATTCTTAAGTTCTCAATATAAGTTCTCAAGAGAAGGCGCGCTTCGCACGCCGATTCCGTTTCCAATAAAAAATAAAGAGGAAGCAGTCCCGATGCCGGAAGCCCTGCGCGAGCAGATCCATGCGCACAAAACCAAAACCAATGAAGAGCGGCAGTCACTAGACCTTCAAAGCCGTCTCAGCAAAGCGAAGAAGTTTGTTCAGGTCGATCCGGGTACATCGGATGCCGTGCGGCAACGTATGTATCAACTCGATCCAGATCAAATCCAAGAGGTCCGGCAGGCTGCCCTATGAACAACATCAGCATGACATTGAACACTTTCAAGGCTGTCGACGACGCGCGGGACTTCACTCGCCGTGCGCTCTCCGCAGCCGACGCCGCAAAGCTGTTCGACAGCGGCGCCACGGTTGCCCTCGACCAGGTGCGCAGTCAGCTCCGGGGCTGCCTGATCCAGTTGCAACATCTCAAAGATCACGCACGGGTGATGCCATGAGTGCAATTAAGCGCCCTCGGTTTCAACGTGGTTCACTCAAACTCACCTCAACTGGATGGTGGCTGCGCTACCGCGGCGACGATGGCAAAGAGACTCGCCGATTTGTTGGCCATCGCACGCAATACCGAACTCAATCCGCCGCCCGCGTGGCCGCTGATCGCCTCCTGGCTGAATTGAATCCGCAGCATCAGATCAGCGCCCGCTCAGTACGCCTGCGCGAATGCGCAGCGGTGTACATGACCGACGCCATCGCGCTCATGAAGCCCAGCGGCGCACGTAGCGCCACTTCACTGCTGAACAAGCATGTGGTGCCCTTGCTCGGCGATATGTACCTGGAATCCATTGGTCTGCAGGCCCAGCAGCGCTTCGTGACGCAGCTTCATGCGGCTGGCCTGGGAAACAAGACCATCAGTAACGCGATAGGCATCCTGGCGCGGATGTGTGCGTTGGCTCGCAAGTACGGCTTTCCGGTCGCGAATATTGAGCGCTCCGAGATGACCATGCCGCCTGATGAGCTCGATCATGAGCGTCGGTGCTTCACACCAGACGAATCGACCAGGATCATCCAGGCCGCGGAGTTTCCCTTGCGTGCGCTATACGCGCTGTACGCCTTCCTGGGGCTGCGCTCCGGCGAGGGGCTGGGTTTGTGCTGGCAACACGTGAACTTCGAACAGCGCCTTGTCCACGTTCGTCAGTCGGCGGTGCTGGGCGCTATTCAGACTGTGAAGTCGCGCAATAGCAAAGCCGACCTGCCGATGCCTGAGCCACTGTACGACCTCCTCAAAGCCTATGAGGCATGGTTGAACGCTCAGGGCATCACTACAGAGCTGCTATTCGCCGATGAGAGCGGTCAACCGCTCAACGCTGACCGCGTTCGGCTACAGCACTTCGTGCCCTTACTGAAGCGACTGGGCATCAAGCGGGGTGGCTTACATGCCTTTCGTCATGGGGTAGCCACCAACCTGCTCAATGCCGGCGTCAGCATCCACGTGGCGAAGTCGATCCTGCGGCATGGCGACCTCAAGACCACCCTCAGCTACACGCATACCGTGATCGATGATCAACGCCGAGCAACAGACAAAAGCGCAGCGCTGTTTACCAGTGGAACAAACGGGAACGGCCATGTTTAGAAACGCCGAGAAAATAAGCGCAATCCCAGCATTCAACGTTGGGACAGTAACCCAACATTGGAGCGAGGCTTCTTCGGCTCACTGCAAGGGGTGGGTCAAAAGTCTGGGGCTTTTTGCTTGGATACCGATGTGGTCCTTTCGCACGTACACCCGCAACTCAAATTTGAAATTTTGGATATCGGTTAAATCTAAATGTACTCGCCTGGGGTGGGTGGGGGGTGTCAAAACTTTGAGGCCTTCAGTCCGGAAACCGAGTGGGCTCTCACGCACAGATTATTTTCCCATTTACGAAGTTGTTAACCGACCTGTTAACCACTTAACAACGCCAATTTATGAGCAAACGAAATATGCATTTGATTCTCTTAAGTTATTTGACATCAAGTTGAGTGGGTGTTGTTAACAGCAATGTCTACAGAATGTCTACAACTTAACAACCGAGCTAACAGACTTAACAAGAAATTTAACAACGATGAGTGATCGCGCAATCCTAGAATCGTTCTGCACGTCAGTTGAGGCCGGTGAGGCTCCAGCTACCGACGTGTTGAATATTCTAGCCAAGCGATTGCGCGCTGCATTGGATGGTCGCTCGCGCTGCGACCGGCTCTTTAGCCTCAAGAGCCGCGGCCGGCGGCAAGTTGTTTCTTGGTGTGAACTGGCTGGTTGGTACTTTTGGCTCCGCTCCCAGGAAGCTTTTAGAGGCGAAACAGATTTGGCAATCCGTGGCGTGGTGGCCAAGCTAACTGGCATGAGTGCGTCCACAGTGCGAGATGCCGCTGATCGGCATGGTGGCGCCGCCAAAGATCTCGCGCGAGAAGTGCGTGCCGAGCAACTGAAAGATCCGCAACGTCTCCTGCGCCGGCTGATCGCTGCTTACCCGCGTCCTATCTCACTGCAGGAATTCCGACATACATCCTGTATGGCCACGCCGCCGTTAACCGATGTCGCTATTCTGGAAGCAAGTTCAGAGGGCATCACATGAAACTTGGCAATATTGAAACCGGCCGGCTCGCTCCCACCGAATTAATTAACAAGCTACTGCATGGCTTGGCAGCTTCGCCAGAAGGTCAGAAGATTATTCAGGATCACAACACGGCCATCGCGGTTGAGCGCAAAGCTCGATGGGCGACATTGAAGTCTGCCGAAGAAAAATTCACCAAGCAGCGCGCTCAGGTGCAAGTCGAACTCAACGAATTGGAAGAGAAGGAACGCGCGGCGCGTGCGGTTCTGGAGAACTTCGAACAGAAACTCAACGTTGCGCGGTCGAAATTTTCGACTATTCATGATGAGTTCGTGAATACGCGTACAGAAATCGAGGCGGAGCTGCGGCGAGGTGCCGATCCGGCCATTATTGATTGCATGGCCTGGTTGGAGCTGCAGTCCAATGAGTCGGGCCGTTTGATTCGCTCATGGGAGTTAAATCAAAAGGATTTTACGGGCATGGCTTACAAGGTGCTCTCAAACATGGAGGCTATGAATTCATATGGTCGCCTGTTGCTAGATATGCGTGATCGCTGTGAACGTCTGAAATCGGAATATCACGAAAACTTGCATGTTGAGCTGCAGTCAATTCGTGATCGCGTCATCGAGGCGGCTGCTAATGCGGTCCGAACGCCTGTAGGTGTCAGCGTGCGTCGCGTGATTCGTCACTAACCATGACGGGCGGAACGGATAGCAAATGTCTGCGCATGGGCAGCTTTGCGGGAGCCCCGTTCCGTCCGTCATCTCCTTAGGAACAACTGATGAAAAGCGATCACATGGTTAAGCATCTCCAGACCCTTGGGCAAGGGCTCTTGGCATTCAGTGTCTTCAAGAATGCACCGGCCGCGGCGCTCAGTGCGTACCTCAATTCAGGCGGCAATGCAGAACTTGTACGAGAAGGAATCGACTTTAACGAAAAGCTGAAGCAGCGGCAGCAAGCCATCAAATCTATGGCTGTGCATCGTTCCTTTACAGGTCAATGCAAATAGTTGGTCCTATCGAGTGCTTCGAAAAGATGACTTTACCGGTTCTCATTGAAAAAGTTTTGCAATGCGCGCTGAGCGGCGGTGCGTCGGATGCGGAATGTCTTGGTGTAAAGCGCTATATACTGGAACTGGAGATCGAAGCAGATCACAGGCCAGCCACGTTAACTCGTGCCCGCCGAATTGTTCAACTTGAGGATGAGCTCAACGAACTGGATGGCGATGAGCGAATAGCTGCCATTTGCAAGCGGTTGGGGATCTCACGCTCCACCTACTACCGCACGCGCGCGCTGGCCACACTGACAAGTCCCAGTTAAGTTGGGACTCACCCAAATCGAGACAAGCGCTGTTTATGATCCGATTACACAGCGGAGAAATATCATGAATACGCAATCGGTCTCGGTAATTGAAAAATTCATGGCGAGCCCAGTGGCTCAACAAATTCTTGCTGAAGAGCAAGAGGCTCATCATCGTAATCGCAAGGAATTGATTGATAAAATCACGTCAATTCGTGCGGATCTGAGCCGAAGCTTTGCTGGCTTTGATGAGCAGATTGGCTCGGCCGAGGCTGTTTACTTCAAGGCAAAGAAGGCCGCGGATGCTGCTGCCGAAAAACTGCAAGCCGCTGCCGCCGCAAAGATGTCAGCGATTCAAATGGCCGATTTGCAAGTGCGGCGCCTGGAGCATGAGCTAACGCAGCCAGTCGCAGCATTGATCGCTGAATTTAGACGTGTGCTGATTCGCACTGAAGAATCAATCCGCAATGGTTTCGTGTCGCGTACGTTGCCGGTAGATCCCTATAACTTGAATCCTTCGCTCAGGCTCGGTGTTGTCTCTAATGTGTCAACGATCGAGTCTGCGCTGAAAGCGCTGCGTTCGGCTCGTGTTGAGCTGGATGCGATGGCTTCCAGTACGATCGACGTTCCCGCTGCAGTTGGTCAATTGCGAAGCCGCTTAATTTCAGCCGGCATCGAACTGGCGGAGTTCCCTTTATGAAATTCGGCGCGCATCGAACGCAAGTTCAATTCTTCGGTGCCTGTCTTCACGCCGCAGTAACGGGGTTCTCCAGCCTGGTGCGCGCCGAATTTTTTCCTTAGCTAATCGAGGTAATTATGAATCGGTTTGATGCATGGCATCCGATGCGGCGCCGAAGCTATCTCGATTACATGGAAAACGTAGTTCGAGAGAACGATCGCGCAAGCGTCAGGCGCGGCGCTGACTTCATTATGCTCCGTGTTCGAGTTGAAAATCGCGATAGCACTTCGAAAGTACGAATGAAACCAACTTCAGTAAAGACCCGTCCAGATCCGACCATTCTTCGCGAGTTTGGAATATTGCCTTGAGGTGAATAGTGGCACTGTTTAACGTTCTATTCGACATTGCCGCCAAGACGGCCAGCTTCGAGGCGTCCATGACTCGCATAGAGCGCCGCTTCGATAGCATTGCCGGATACGCTAAAAAAGCCGGCGCGGCCATGGGTGTCGCTTTCAGTGCTGGCTTTTTTAAGGAGGGCATACTTAGCGCGATCGAGTTCGGCGATAGCATTGGCAAAGCTGCAATCAAATCTGGCATTGCTGCCGAGCAAATTTCGGCACTCTCATATGCCACCAAGCAACTGGGCGACATTGAATTGCCGCAGCTGTCGGATGCGCTCAAGAAGATGCAGGTGAATCTTGTCGGGGGTAGTGATGCTTTCGGCAATATTGGCTTGCACATTGATGATCTGCGGCGCTTATCGCCAGAAAAGCAATTCGAGCTGATCGCGCAGCGGATTAGTGAGATTCAAGATCCATCGGAAAAGACGGCCGCAGCTGTTGGTATATTCGGCAAAGCCGGCGCCGATTTGTTGCCCGTGTTTGCTGAGGGTGCCGCTGGCATTCGCAAGTACACAGAGGAAGCGCGCAAGTTCGGCATAGCCCTAGATGAGAACATGGTAAAGACCCTGCAGGAGGGGGACGAGGCCATCAAAAAACTAAGCGCCACATGGGATGGCTTCATGCGCTCGGTGGCTGTGAGCACGCTGCGTGTCGCGCAAGCACTAAACGTCATTGATAAGGACAAGATAGGGGAAATCAAAGACCAAATTGCGCAAGCCAGGCTGGCAATGGGAGAAATGTCTGCGGCGGGCGTGTCCACTAGTAGTGAAGCGTTTAAAGAAGCTGACGCCCGCGTAGCGGAATTAGAGAAACGCTTAGAGCGTATCCGAATTGGTGGTGGTGGCGCCGTGCGCGGTGGCAAGGGGGCTTTTAAGCCCACAAACAACAGCATCATTATTGATCACGAAGCAGAGGAGAAGGCGGCCAAGGCTGCGGCGGAGGCGCTGAAAGCGAAAAGAGATGCACTAGACTTCGTTACCGTCTCCGCTGAGCGCGGCAAAAACGCGGCGTATGAATACGCAATGGCATGGGCTGAAATCAATGATGCGGCGGCCATGGCATTCCAAAGGCAAAAGGATGCGATTGACGAAGTGACCCTAACAGCGGAACAGAGTTATGGCGCATTAATCCGTGATGCTACTAACTACAAGGAATTGCTTGAGCAATACCCTGAAGTTTATAGACAAATGATTGAGGCTCAAAAAGAACAGTTGAGCGAAGCTCAGAAAGCAAACGAAGCAATCCGCGGTCAAATGTCAAAAACTGAGCAATATAGCCAAGAAATTAACCGCGCCATTTACGCCGACTTTCATGATTTGTTTATGAACATGGGTAAGGGAGCGGACAATTTCGGTGAGCATCTTAAATATACATTAAGGAGTATTGTTGCCGACGGACTCACGAATAGTATATTCAGTTCAATTGGTGGGGTTAGTTCATGGATGGCTACTTTATTCAATGCAAAGGGTAACGTCTTTGATCACGGGCTAATAAAAGGATTTTCAAACGGGGGCTTATTCAATTCGCCAACCGGATTTACTTATGGAAGTGGCCAACTGGGCGTGCTGGGCGAGGCTGGTCCCGAGGCCATCATGCCACTATCACGTGGCCGGGATGGGCGATTAGGTATTGCCGGCGGAACGCATACTGTAATTGAGCATACTCAGAATAACTATTTCTACGCTGGTAGCGATATAGAACTTCGAAGAGAAATGCCGGAACTATTGCGTAGCACTCGGCAACAGATAGTGAGTGATATTATTTCTCTACGACGCCGTGGAAGATAGTTAATATGAAAAGGATGCACGCAAATGGGTGATGTAATTAATGTGGATTTCGCCGCTGCCTCTGCCTCCCGGGATTGGAATAACGTTAAAGTTGCCGCATTGAAAAGCATTAAATTGTTCGCGCAAGGTCATGATGAGGCAACGCAAGAAGAGCTAGCCTGCGAAATTGTCGAGCTAAACAAAAGTTTGGTTAATGCGAAATACACATTCCATCCTGAAAAGCTCGAGATGTCTGCTGAAGCACTTTCGGATCCCATCGAGCTTGGCCGATTACTCGAAAATTATCTGAGAACATACACGCAATCGGTGGTTCAGGAGGTGACTTTACGCTGCATTGGTCTCAGCTGCTCGCATGTCAATGTGATTATGGGCTTGATGGCAGGTGTCTCTTTCAAGTAATAACTTAGCATCACGTTAGTCACCACATTGCCATCTTTGGGGCTGAGTGGCGCCTTGTATCGGTGATCAAATAGCCCCTATAGGATGTTTCCAAATATCCAGATGCCCAGAGGCTAAACTCGCGTTGTGCGTTGGTTAGCTCGAAAAAAACGCTGCGGCGCGCATTTAAAGGGTATTGCCAAGGACTATATATGCCAAAAAGAACAAATGAATTTCAGCGTCTCGTTTATTTAGTGCAAACCAATCTCGCAGATGGCGCCAAGGTTAAAGAGTCCCTGTTAATGCGGGATCGGTTGTCTGGTGGGCGGCGCGAGGTCGATATCGTTATATTCGGTAAAGTTGGTCAACATGATGTGATTGTCTCCATTGAATGCAGAGATCATAAGCGAGTTGCTGATATTCAGTGGGTCGACGCAATGAGGACAAAACATGATCAATTGGACACGAGTGCGCTTATTTTGGCGTCATCAAAGGGATTCACGCCTGAAGCGCGTGCTGTGGCGGAAAAATATGGAATTGCTCTATTTACACTAGAAGATTTAGGTAACCAAGACCTTTCCATGAAGTTTGGGCTGGAAGGTACTTTATGGCACAAGACGTTCAACATTTCGGCGACAGAAGTGAAGATATCCGTCAAAGCCACTAAGGAGTTGGTGGCAGAACGAATCGCTGTGCTGCCCGATAACTTGATGTATTTAACTGATGGTAGAGTGCTTGGCGAAGTTAAAGATTTCGTGAGTGAAATGCTGAAGACCAAGACAACAGGAGATTATCTGCAGAAGGAAGGAAAAGAAGAGCATAAATTCTTTGAAATATTTTGGGCTCCTCCTCGTGATCATTTGGGGCGTCCGTTATATATGCAGATGATTAAGCCAAGCGTTAAGCGTGAGATCGAGTCCATTCGAGTAGTTGGTACGTTTGCGGTATCAATTGGGCGTTTTGGCTTGCGATACGGTCGGATGGGGAATGTAGATATCGCTTGGGGAAAGGCGGTAATCGATGGCCGCCAGGCGCTTGCTGTTGCGACAATTTCAGATTCTGGCGAGAAAAAGTTATCTCTACATGTCGAGGGATCGGCAGTCGACCCGAAGGTTAAAGAGCAAAAGCAGTAATGATCTTGGAAACGCCACGATGATGGTAAACAAAAAGAGGCGCGGGAAATGCCATATCAATATGCAAAAGAAAGGAATGAGCCACTCTTTAAGTTTCGCGTTTTTAATCCAGAGCGAGACCAAGATCCAAACTGGCTGGGCTACGCCGCAAGCCTGTTGAGAGATGGTGTTATTTATTGCGCGTCCCCGCATGAGCTCAATGATCCATGGGAAGGTAGGCCAGCATTTGATCTAATTGATTCACAGAAAAATCCCATAGCTGCAAAGCTTTTTACAGATGAGTTCATTGCTGCACAGCCGCCTGACGTCGTTCGGGCTGATGTTGAGCAATGGCTGAATCGAGTGGGATATCATTTTGCGGCGAGAGCAATGCAAGATGCACACTGGGAAAATGGGAAGGAACGTAGTTTTTACTGTGTCGCTGGGAATCCCGTAGAACCATTGATGTGGAGTCACTACGCAAATGGACATCAAGGGCTCTGCTGGGTGTTTGACCAAGCAAAGTTTCCATTCTTTGGCGCGATAAAAATGGAGTATTCAGAAAATTGTCCAAGCATCGACTGGAGTAGATGGAAAGAGTTGGATCTGATTCGCTTATCTCACCTCGTTAAGGCGAAATTTTGGAGCCACGAGGATGAATATCGAATCATGATTCCCGCAACTCCTTCGGAAAAATTTCCCACGGTTCCGTATGCCGGATCTGCGCCCGCGCCACTAGGAAAGTTTCTGAAAATTGATCGGGAGGGGATCATTGGCGTCATTTTCGGAGCTGGGATGAGCATCGAAAATCGAAAAGCTATTAATCGTCTTGCAAAAGAGTATTACCCGGACTTGGAGCTATATGCAGCAGGTCTACATCGCCGAGAGTACAAAATGGTAGTGAGGCCGCTTGCTGAGGATGAGCTACGCATTTTGGAGGAATAGTTGGTCGCCGGCGCGATTGATGATCCGTTCAAGGCCAATTCGACGTAAGGCCTATCAATACAATAAGTCTTTCTAACGTACGGGTATTTAGAGGCAAGGGTGTGCTTGGTTCGTAATGAAAAGGAGGAGGGATCGTCCAGCAGGTGTAGGGACGTTTACTTGCGCAGAGAGCTGGATAAGGATTAGCCTGTTAAAAGGTCGATTAATAGACGGCCTAAGTGTAGGGAGCGCAGGGGAGAATAATAATGACTATAGCGGCGTGTTATGTATCGCCAGAGGGTGTGGTTCTGGGGGCTGACAGTACGGCGTCTGCTGTACTTCAGGGGGCTCCGGGTATTACGACGTTCCATTATTTCAATCACAACCAAAAAGTGTTTCAAATAGGAGAAACAGGAAGTTTAGGTGTTGTGACGTGGGGGCTGGGAGGTCTTGGAAACATCAGCCATCGAACTCTTATAGCCCAGCTTTCTGACGATCTAAGCGCGAAACCTGCGGCAGATTTACTTGAAGTCGGGAATAGATGGGCTTCTCTGTTCTGGGCATCGTATTCGGCGCAGATTCAGGCGCCCGGCATTGATTTTCTAACTCTGCAACAAAAGTTGCCATTTGATCCCAATGGCAATGCACCGAACACAAGAACAAAAGAGGAGGAGCAGCGTTTCCAGTCACTTTCGAGAGACTTGGTGGTAGGGTTTTGCATAGGTGGGTACGTCTTGCCAAATAGAACGCCGGGCGCCTGCATAGTTACTTTTGATCCCACGCTCACGGCCCCGCCGGCCCCGAAGGAGATTGCGGTCCATACAATTCAATGGTTTGGGGTGCCGAATTTAATATTACGATTGATTAATGGTTGCGACATACAGATTAGAGAGACTATTCTAAACTCGGGTAAATGGAGTGGAACTGCGCCGGATCTGGATGCATTGTTGGGCCAGTTCAGACTGTCACACTCGATGTTACCAATTCGGGACGCAATCAATTTTGTTTACACCAGCATATACAGCACGATCAAGGCGATGAAGTTTTCGAGCCTTCCGCAAGTATGTGGCGGTCCAATTGAGCTTGCGGTCATAACCTCAGATCGAGCTTTTCGCTGGGTTCGTCATAAGACGTGGGATTCAGCCATCGACGAGGGGTAGTCATGAGTAAAACGATAGGAAAAAGAAAGTTGAGTATGAAGAGTGCAACTCGGTCTGATTCCAGCCCATTTCCAGCTCAGGCTAGTTCCGATTGGGCGGCCAAGATGCACGAACATTTCCAGCTAACCGGCTATTTCAGAACTGATGATTTGAATAGATTGCTCGGCGATCCGCGCCATTCTGTCAGTGTGGCTGCTGATGATGGTGCTCGAGTAAATTGCCTTGTCTCAAAGTAAGAGAAGGGCATTTAATCGACGATGTGCCTTACTGATTGAGGGTATAAGCATAACCTTCGCTTGCCTTACTATTGTGGTTGGATCTGTGCCTATTGAGCAGAAGCGGTAGTTGCCTTGGTGCATTTGGTTTAATCAGCGGGTCAATTCCGCGTTCAACGTGTGTCGGTTCCTTTTCGGCGAATAGCCCCCACTGCTGGCAAAACCACCTAAGAAAGCTTGTATCACATGGTTGCCTGAACTTGATGGCGCCATGTTGGTAAAGCTCAATTTCGCCAGGAACCCCTGTGTCACCATAGATAACCAGTACTTGCACTTTTGGTGACCCGCTGGTCATGTTCTGAAACAGCAGCAGCTGCCCCTTGGTGAGTGCGCCCATCCTGGGCTTCCACTCCAGCATTAGTACCGACTGATTGATTTCAACAATGCCATCCACGTCGGACGGCCGAATTCCTCTCGGAAAACAGCCGTCCAATATGGCCCAGTCGGGTAACTGCTCCTTATAGCAGCCGCGTTCGCTGCATTGGTGGCGAATAGTCACGATTGCTTCCTTTAAGAATTGTTGACCACTAGTTGCAGCAGACTGCGCGCCTCGCCTGAGGTCTTTTGTCTCAAATCATCGACTCTCGCGCCGCGCAGTATCCTTTCGTATTTAGCTATAAATTGAACGCCCAGCGCCTGTAAATCATCTGCATCGTCTTTATACAAGCGGAACCAGCCCCCCCTGTCATCTGCAAACTGTTTATCGGAAATACGCTGGCGTATCTCCGTATCAGTGAGAATTCGTATGAACGATCTCATGGAATCCAGTTCTTCTTCTTTCCAGTCAGCTGGGTTTGATGGCAGAGCGGCCCGTACCTTGCGGTTATATTCTTGTAATTGTTCTGCTTCGCAACGATTTCGCTCTTCCTGAAGACGCTCATATCTTTCGTTCGATTCTCTCCGCTCCTTTCGATAGAGAGCGAGTGCCCGCATCGCCCCAGGTAGCTCCGCTGCCTGTGACTTAGACTTGTACCTCCAGACCCTAAACCGTCGAATCGGTTGGTCGGCGCGGGTGCACCAATAACTTTCGACGCGATATCGATCACCCCGATCATCGAGCCGGGGAAGGTGCTTTTTCTGCTTCTTTTGGAACATGCCTTCGCTGAATGAACCAGTGGCTATCAAATCTTCTTTTAGGCCTGAATAAATCAGAATGATCGGCCCATCTTCACTTGCGCACCAAACATGCACCCTTACTACGTCCAAATTTCCGTTGATGACGATCTGATTCTTGCCAGCCATGATGGAGCTCCTAAATATTTAAGACACACCGGTCTGGTGTGGGTAGCTTTGCGGGTAACAGAGCGCAGTCTATTTTTGGCACGCCACTGGCACACTAGGTGCCTCAAATCGCCACTTATCAACACCCCCTCACGCGGCTAAGTCTTTGTGCCAATAGGGGTGAGTTAGCGCGAAATAGCGCCTTTGACCGGTTTGTAATCAGGGGGTCGGGGGTTCGAGTCCCTCAGCCGGCACCATTACCTCTTAAACAGACAACAACTTAGTCTTCCTCTAAGCAAATTGGAGCGACAGGGCGAAACGTCTCACGTTTCTTGATTCTATTTAGTCTGTCGCGCGTTGTGATTGAAAACGGTTCGGAAATTAGTGATCTATTGCCAAGCGCCCTTGGTTCAATTTCATGACGACACTGAACCCAGGCAATCATCTGACAGGTGTGACACCAAGATGAGATTTTATCTGGAATGCACTGCAACCAAATAGCCGTCGACTGACACGCTACTGCAGTCGCTGCGTAAGAGACAGGTTGTTTGATGTTAAGGCTATGTTTCTTCTGGTGTTGTGATCTAGGCGGCGTGTGGTGATTGGTTGTGATTAAGGGCAGGCTCTTCACGCACACCCGTAGATAAATATAAAAGACCGCAAACGGATCGGTCGCTTTGGAGCGCATATGCTGCAGGCACATACATTCGACGAATTGTTAAGGAGCGCTGCCGCGGCATTCGGCAGCAGAACTTTCCTAATTGACGATGAAAAGTTGGGACAGCTTACTTATAAAGATGTTCTGAGGTTTTCGGAGGGATTGGAAAGGAAATTAGATGATCTTCACGTCCCAAGAGGCGCATATGTGGCGACGGCATTCCACAACTGTGGGCTTGCGGCTTTGATGTTCCTGGGTGTTATTGCTAGTCGTCGTGTGCTTGTGCCGCTGAATCCCATTTCTGGAAAGGACGAGTTGGGTTATATGCTTGACTTAGCTCAGTGTGGCGCGATCTTTTTCGACCCTGAGCATGTGCGGACAAGTGACTTCGGTGACACAAAGGCGATTCGAATTTCTAATCATGCAGAGTTCTTAAATGAATGCGTCTGCGCTTCGCCAGGTTTGGAGCGGCAAGGCGCTTCAAGTGCATACGAGGGTTTTGTAGGGGAGGTTGTTTTTACTTCGGGATCCACCGGCAGACCGAAAGGTGCCGTTCTTTCGGAACAAAATTTGATAAGCAATGCACGGGCACTCGCAGAAGTTTACGAATTGAGCGAGTCGGATCGTTTCCTTACTGTATGCCCTCTGTTTCACAACAGTGGTCAACTATTCAGTACTTTGGCCTGCGCCCTGGTTGGAGCATCCACGGTAGCTATCAAGTCGGATGTCGGTATGCTTCACTTTTGGCACTATGCAGACAAATACCAAGCGCACTGGTCGCTGGGAATGGTCTCGTTTCTGGCGCTTCTAAATTCCAGGCCAAATAGTTCAAACAATAGCACGAAAATGCGCGGCTTACTCACCGGGGGCTCGGTGATCAATGCGGCGTTAATCCGACAGTTTGAAACTCGATTCGATGTTCCTGTCCGTACGGTGTATGGACTGACAGAGTGCGCATCAATTGCGGCCTGCGAGTATTTAGATCCAAGTCCCAGGTCGCTAGGAAGCTCGGGGCGACCTTTACCGATCTGCGACGTGAGAATAGGAGCCGATCCAGACTCGCTAGCTATCAGTAAGGATCCTGCCTCGCGACAAAGAGGTGAAATCTGGATTCGTGGTCCCACAGTGTTTGAGCGCTATCTAAGTGCTCCATTGTTGACCGAAGCTCGAAGAAAAGGTGATTGGTTGCGTACCGGCGACCTCGGATATTTCGATGAGCACGGAAATTTGTTCGTCGTTGATCGCCTTGATTCCATGCTGATCGTAGGCGGAGAGAATGTTTATCCTGCCGAGATCGAGCGACTCTGTATGCAGCTCCAAGGCGCCATGCAGATAGTGTTGGCCGGGGTCGAACATCCGATTTGGGGCCATGAGTTGGTGCTGGTTTATAAGTGCAGTAGTGATGAGATCCCTGCATTAAGCGCATGGCATAAAATATTTGTCAAAGAGTTGTCCGCAGCCAAGATACCGCAACGGTATGTGTCAATTGCAGATATTGGGATGAGCGATTTTCCTCGGAAAGAAAATGGCAAATTAGATAGACAGGCTATTGCTAAATTGCTGAAGAGTGTAATTCAGCCACTTCGGCAAGGTGACGGGGCTATTAGCGAAGGTGTCGAACCGAAGGGGGCGCGATGACGGTGGTGAGTAAAGAAAGCGTCCTGATACTTATTAAGCAGCACCTTCCATTCGGTTCGGATTTGCAAGAAGAGATCGGCGGAAATACTTTACTGGCCGAGCTCGGGTTGGATTCGCTGCATTTGATAACCTTACTTTTGACGCTGCAGCGTGAGTACTCCATTGACATGGCAAGCCTGACTCAGGATGGCACGCCTGAGACCGTCTCGGACTTAGTGGCGCTTGTTGAGCGCTGTGCCGGCTAGGGGGAGTCTGATTGAGGCATCAATCTTGGATCGTCGCATTCCTGGCGTAAGTTCGATCCACAATTTCGGCAGGATCATCTCTTGTTCGCTACAGGCCAAAGAGCTATGGGTACAACCTCCGGTATCTTATCTTCTATCTGCAATAAGGAGGTGAGGCTTTGGTTTCACTGTGGCAAGCTTTGTTACCAAGATCTACATGGAGCGTTGATGCCTGCAGAGATCAATCTCTTGTGCAACGGGCGCAGAAAGATTATTCGTGAGTTAATAGCGAATCAGGAATTGAGGACGGCGGACGGAACGATGTCTGAGGCGGCATTGTCATCCAACCATGCTCCGATAACATTCCAACAGGAGTTCGCGCTCAATTACTTTAATGAAGCATTCTTCGTACTTTATCGTGCAAGGCTATGTGGTGCGCTAAATTCCGACGCACTTTCTGAGAGCGTGAGTGCGCTTGTGCAACGACATGAGGCGCTGCGTAGTAAAATAGTAGTTGCCGACATGGTGCTGCGGCAGCGCGTCGACGCATTCAACGGATTTTCGTTAAAGATCGTGCGATTGGTCCGTTCTCCTGCCGAAGATGTAGATGCTGTAATCCAGAATCAAGTTGCTGAGTTTGTTGATCGCTGGCTGCGCACTGCGGAGGTTACCTTTGACGCTTTGTTGATAGAAGTGGCCGACGACGATCACGTGTTAATTGTTGTTTGGGATCACTTCTTCCAGGACCACCTTTCGGGGGTTAACCTCGTCAGAGAGTTGTGGACGGTATATAAGAACCGCATTCTAAGGGGGGCAGAGCCACCAACACCAAAGTCGATTCAATATCGAGACTATGCTGTCTGGCAAAGGCGGGAATATCCAAGGTGGCGTGAACAAAATTCGCAGTATTGGACTAATCGGCTTTGCGGAGTGGCGCCGATAAAACTTCCGATTGAGAGTGTGGCTGATGATTTAAAGTCTCGCTTGCAAAGTATTGAATTCTCGTTTGGTGGTCCGCTCAGTCTCGCACTAGAAGGCGTTGCGCGATGCCAAAAGATTGATCTTCCAATTATTGTTCTTGCTGTAATTGCGATAGCCATTTCCCGCTGGTCTGGCCAGCGCGATTTTGCAATGCCATTTACCTTTTCCGGCCGTTGCCATGCCATACACATGGGAATCATGGGTTATTTTATAAATTTCGTTCCTTTGAGGATCACGCTTAGCGGAGAGCAGGTTTTTGCTAGTCTGTTTAGGTGCACGTCGAGAGAGTTTGTTTCGGCAATTCAGCATCTCGACGTTGGGAAAATCGTCGATAAAGAATTGCCGGGTCTGGTAATAGGGCCGTATTTTCAATGGTTCTCAAAACGTCCTATCGTAACGGCTGCCATGCGGCCGGAGCCATCAGTGTGGGATGAGGGTGAGCAACAGCTTTCGATCAAGCTGTTTGCAGCCAAATGGCAGGTTCCGGAGGAACGAAAAGATATGTTCGCTTTCCCGATGTCGCTTCAGTGTTGCAAAGCTGCGGAGGGTATTCTCGCTCAAGGGTGGTATCGTGCAGACCTCTTTTCCAACGATTCAATCCAGCGGTTTTTAAGGGATCTAACTTTGATTGCACAATATGTCGTACGTGATGTTGATGCGCCGTTAAGCTCTCTCTTGAGTTAGAGCAGATGGGTGGTGGTCAAATATAAATTGATCCGAGTGTCAGGATCCGGCTGAGCTAATTCGCGTGCATGCTCTTGGGATCACAGGCTCCACTAGTGATTCGGTGCGGTTGCCAGCTAGTTAAGCAACGCGCTGTACACCAGTTCGCGCACTTGCGGCCTCAACACGACAAGATTGGGGCCTGCGCCCATATACTGAGTCATAGCCACGACAACGAGGTGCTCCTTTCGATCGGCCCACCACAAGGTGGTCCCCGAACCATCCCAGAAAATACTGCCGGGGGAATTTATGAATCCCGCAGTGACTGGGTCCTCGACCGAGGCAAAGCCTAGACCGAATCCAATACCTCCCTTTACTACCAAACATTTAGCCAATGCCGTTGAATCTACCGAGGCTACATGGTTCTTGATCATGTAATCCACAACCTGCGGACTCAGGATGCGAGTCCCGCTCAGTTCTCCACCATTGGCGATCATTTGAGCGAATCGCCAGTAGTCCTCCGCTGTCGCAATAAGACCAAAACAGCCGCCTTTGCGTTTATGGCTATCTACGTCATTGATGGAAGCCCATGGTTCAATCAATGTTGAGCCGTCACCATTTTGAAAATGTATGTTCGCCGGATGGCCATTCGCATCGTCCCAAGTCACCAATTGTCCATCCTTTTCCCAATGTACCGCTGACAAACGGCGGCGTTGACTATTTGGTAACCAGAATCCGGTGTCATTCATTCCAAGGGGTGTAAATAGGCGCTGGTTGAGAAATTCTTCAAAGGGAATCCCAGATAGCACTTCGACGAGTCTTGCTTGTATGTCGGATGAAAGGCTGTATTCCCACCGAGTACCCGGCTGATAGCGCAGTGGTATCTTGGCTATCTTGTGCATCATTTCGGCTAAAGGGACTTCGCGGCCGAAGATGTTCGCTCTTATGAGCTGAGCATTGTATGGATCGATCCCGAGACCGAGCGAAAAGCCCGCTGTGTGACATAGCAGGTCTTGAATGGTAGGAGCGCGATCAACAGGGACGGTGTCTTCAAGTTCGGAGTCTGGATTGCGCAGCACCCGTAACTCCAAAAACTCCGGAATAAAGCGTGAAACGGGGTCATTAAGCTGAAAGAGACCCAGTTCATATAGCATCATCAAGGCCGTCGAAGTAATCGGCCTGGTCATCGAAAAGAGCCGGAACAAAGTCTCTTGTCGCATCGGTTCATTCGTAGCTAGGTTTGCAGAGCCGATTGCGCTGTGATGCACAATCTGGCCGTGCCGGGCAATTAGTATGACGATGCCAGCCATTTCTCCATTGGCTACTTTTGATCTATAGAAGTCGTCCATGTATTTGAGCCGGGCTACCGAGAAACCAAATTGATTCGGATCATATGCAGTGGGGCTACTAACGTGAGTGGGTCGCCTTGCATCGCTCGCCGGAGTCGATTCTTCGGACTTTTTCTGACTAGTCATTCGTTCCGTTCCATTTCATTCCAAAGCATCTGCTTTAAAGACGCGAAGGCAGCCTTCATTTGTTATATATGCTTGACTTTTTCTGCGAGGGGATGGCCCCCTGGTTACGTCACGTTGCGCATGGTCGCAAAGTGTTGCCCTTCGATCATGATTCGGGGAAAGCGGGGAGCTCGGCGATTTTCAAGCTGGTGCTGGATAAGGTAAGGCGCAATGCGCTTTTTCGGCGCTTACTGTTAAACCGCGTGCAGTGTTATGAAGAGTGCCTGTGCAATGGCGCGTGGAATTATTGAAGAGGGCTGGCCATGCCTTGCCTTCTTTGAAAGAACGGATGATCGTCAATGTAGAGCCTCTAGCATTTTCGATGTCTGGAAATTAGGTAACCTAAACTCGATATGTCTTTTGACGTAGTCCTGCACTCACAGTCGATGCAGTGGCGCACCGAGTGGTATGGCGGCTTGCTGGGCGCATTGTCATGCGGTCGGCGCACTTCGCGCTCACACCTACCGGAGAACCAACATGGGCAATCAAGATACTCGCAGCGACAATCAGCAGTCGAACACCCGTGCACAATCGCAAGGTGGTTCGCAGCGCGGTTCGCAACAAGGGGGTTCACAACAGAGTGGCTCTCAGCAAAAGGGATCGCAGCAGGATCAGCAATCTCAACGTAGCCCGCAGCCGGGACAGAATCAGTCCGGCGTGTCACAGCAGCCTGGTGGTCAATCCAGCCAGCGCCATGAGCAGCAACAGCAGGATTCGGGTCGTGGTAAATCGCAGCAGAGTGGTTATCAGGAGCGCGATCAGCGCAGCAATGTCGATCAGGAGCGGGATGCGGAAATCGACCGAGACGAGCCGAGCGACAAGTAATCAAGCAGCATGCAATGTCATGGGCGATGGCTTTATTAGGTGGCCATCGCCCTTTTTATTTGGGTGCATTGATTGCTGTGTCGCACCTTCATGCAATCCGTCCATCAGTAATAGTCTTCACCCATTAAAAAGTCCGAAGTGATTGGCATCGCTTCGGACTTGGGGCCGGCACCTTTATGTCCTACGAGTAAGACTCGTTGCCGGCTGATATCAGAATACCTGGATATCAAATTCAAGCTGTCAGCCACGGCCAGTTGCTGTTGAGGGATATGGCTGGCGGCGGCGTCCGCAATCAACAAGGTTACAAGTAGAGGAAATCATTTCTGCTGTTGCAGTTCCCGTTTACGTTCGGCCAGCTGCGCGCCCATCTCTTTCAAATCGAGCTTGGTCTTGCGCACCTTGGGAAACATTTCGGTTTCCTCTTCTTTCACGTGGTGCTCGATGTATTCGCCCAGCACTTTCACCTTGGCTTCCCACATATCCTTGCCCGGTTCGCCGGCTTCGATTTGCGCAATCAAATCCTTGGCAGATTGATGCTCCACTTCGGCTTCATCCAGCATGTCCTCATCGCCCAGCACGGTGCGCGCCGCCGGATAAAGAATCTCTTCTTCAATGGAAGTATGGACGATCAGTTCCTGGCAGATGGTGGATGCGATCTTTATTTTGCGAGTATCGGTGCGTGCCGATTCGAACTGCTTGAATAAGTCTTTAACTGATTTGTGGTCGGCTTTAAGCAAAGCAATCGCATCGGGCTGGCTGGAACGTTTGGCAGTTTTCTTTGCCGTCTTCTTGCTGGCCATGAAGTGCTCCTGATGGAGGGTTGAAGATTAATAGCGAAAATTAATGCGGATTGTTGAGCACGCTGTCGCTGATCGCCGTCGGTATGAGATTCATGTTTTCGTCAGAAACAGCTGACTGTCGGTCGCTTCCATTGCCGTTGTGGCTTGTGCCAAATTGCTTTTGGGTATTGCCGATATTTATGCGGATGGCATGCCGCCGGTCACCTGCAAAACTTCACCGGTGATGTAGCTGGAACAGTGCGATGAGGCCAGAAAAACATAGGCGGGTGATATCTCTTCGGGCTGCGCCGGACGTTTCATCGGCGAACTCTCGCCAAAGTGCGCCACTCTCTTGGCCTCGGCATCCGCTGGATTCAAGGGCGTCCATACCGGTCCGGGCGCGACGGCATTGACGCGAATGCCCTTGGGCATCAAATGACTGGCCAGCGAGCGAGTGAAGGTGTGGATGCCGCCCTTGGTCAACGAGTAATCCAGCAGGTGGCTGCTGCCGATAAAGCCAGTGATTGAGCCGGTGTTGATAATGACGCCGCCTGGCTGCATATGTTTCACTGCAGCGCGTGCCATGTAGAAGTAACCGTATAGATTGGTTTTCAGCGTCTTATCGAATTGCTGATCGCTGAGATCTTCAAACTTGTCGGCATGCAACTGGAAAGCGGCGTTGTTCACCAGAATGTCGATGCCGCCGAATTTATCGACGACTTCTGCAACCGCGCGAGCGCAGAAATCATGCCGACTGACGTCGCCCGATATCAGGATGCAGCGTCGTCCTTCCTTCTCGATGGCCGCTTTGGTTGCAGTGGCATCTTCATGTTCGTCGAGATAGCACGCGGCTACATCCGCGCCTTCACGTGCAAACAAGATGGCTACAGCGCGACCGATGCCGGAATCGGCGCCGGTGATCAGCGCGATCTTATTCAACAGCTTATCGGAGCCTTTGTAGAACGGCGCTTCGAACATGGGGGCGGGATCAAGTATGGCTTCGTTGCCCGGCTTGGTTTGATGTTGATTGGGAAATGGCGGTTCCGGATAGCGGCGCGCGCCGGCTTGCATGGCGCCTTTGAGCTCTTCCGGCTGCAAGCGTTTGTTGTGCTGCTCCTGCTGGAGTCTGCGTTGCTCTGCCGAAGCCTGCTCTGCATGGGTCTTATCGGTGGGCGCGGAACATGATATGAACTCCACGGCGAGGAACGGTGTTCATAGTTCGCGCTGGCCGCGGCAATTGCTGTCGGTGCGTCGATTTGCGCCTTGTGCGGTATGTCCGACGAGTGGCAAGGCAATGGCGTCGAATACAGGATTGTTGATCGATCGTGGACTGCTTAAAGTAGCAATCGGACCCATGGCGACCTACCGCGTTAGATAATTATGCTTCTCAAAACTCTACTTCCAGCGGACACGGCAGTTGTCGAGCTGCGGCAATTTCCGGATGCCGATACCTTGTTGCCTGCAGAGGCGGCGCTGTCGCAGCGCTTCGTGCGCAAGCGTTTGCTGGAGTTTGCAGCAGGAAGATGGTGTGCGCGGACCGCATTGCGCGAGTTTTCCGTCATTGATTTTCCCATCTTGATCGGTGAGCAGCGCCAGCCGTTATGGCCTGCCGGCTTTACCGGCAGCATCACGCACACGGACAACTACTGCGCCGCCGTGGTGGCGCCACAGCAATCGGTGTCGGCTCTGGGTATCGATGCTGAGATGGTCGGTCGTGTCGGCGCTGATCTATGGCCGATATTGTTCCGGGCGAAGGAGCTGGACGGGTTGAATGCTTTGTCGTCAGCGCAACAGGCAGTGACCGCTGCCTTGCTGTTCAGCGGTAAGGAGGCTTTCTTCAAATGCCAGTTTCCTTTGACGGGTGCGTGGCTGGATTTTCGTGATGTTGAAATGACTGTCGAGGATGACAGTCACTTCCGCGTCGATGTGATCGGCAAGATCCGTTCGCCACACCGCTACAGCGGTCGCTATGGTTTGGCACAGGATGGGCAGCTGCTATTCACCACTATGGTGGCCAGGCAGTCGTAGCGCGCTTATGGGTCTTGTTTGCTGCGCCTGCTGTTCTTGGCAAGAATGGCGGCGAGAATGATCAGGAAGGCGATCAGCCGCACGATATAAATGGCGGGGCTGCCTTCGTTCGGTTTGGCGACGAACAGAAAACCGATGCGATTAATGCCTTCGATGATGAAGGCGATGGCAAAGGCCAGGAACAATCGGTCGCCGGTGTTGCGCCAGAATTTCAAAAAGAACACGCCGGCGATAATCGAAGCCGTGACAATTATGCCCAGTAGAAAGCTTTCGATCATTTATTCGCTTTCCCATATCAGTCCATATACCAGCACCAGCATGGCAATGGCGGCGGTGAACAGACGCAGCAGGTAGAGATTGATGGTTGAGGGCAGCAGCACCAGATCGATAAACAGAATGGTGTTGGACAGACATAGTCCGCAGAAACACAACCCGCTCCACAATAGCAATCGCTGCCGACTGTGAGCATAGGCGCGTAACAGCAGCACTGCGCATAGCAGCGTCGTGAATACACCCAGTATGTAAGTGGCAGTCGCCATGATCAGTCTCGATGCTTTATCTCGAAGGCTCGGGCAAACTCGCGTACCGCTTCCGACGCAGACTTGGCGTGTATCATGCCGGCGATGCGCGCCAGATGGCGGCGGTAATTGGCTGCAACCTGCGACATCACGTCGGCTTCATCCCAGCCGATGTTGTAGCGATAAGCCGGTGCCGGGATTGCACCGGCCACGATCAGGCCATGGTTGGCGAGATCGCGCAGCACCTTGCCGGCATGCTCGCGACTGACATAGATGCGTGCGGCGATCTGTTCTGCGGTCCACTCGTTCGCGGCGTTTTCCCACAGCAACAGCAATGCTTCCAGATGCGGAACACTATCTATTCTGCGTTCTATGAATCGCAGCACATCTTCGGGGATTTCCCGTGAATTCATCAGGCGTAATAATCGTTTCTTGAAACGTAAGATTGGGTGGGGATGGTAGCAGTCTGATGCGCATGAGTCATGACGGAATTGCCACGCTGGGGTTGTGCCGCCGGCTTTGTCACACTCGGCGGAATCTGACTGCGTTTAATTCTCAACGTTTTCAAGCATCAATGTTCTGATAAAAAAGGATGGAATCATGTCCAAGTCGATTATCTTCTGTGCCGACGGCACCTGGAATGGCCCCGAAGATCAAACCGGCAAATCCGTTACCGACAATGGCGATAACGATGGCGAGCTGCGTGGCGATGCGTTGACCAATGTGGTCAAGTTTTATTCGAATCTGGCCGGGCGACCCACGCCGGAAACGCTGATGCTGCACAACGAACAAGAGAAAGTGCTGGTCGACGCGGCAGGCAATGTAGTGCAGATCGCCAAGTACCTGCATGGCGTGGGCGATTCGCGCAGCGCCGTTTCCAAGGTATTGGGCGGTGTGTTCGGTGTGGGCGTGATCTCGCGCATCGTGCGCGGGTACACTTTCATCTCGCGTCACTACCAGCCTGGCGATCGCATCTACATCACTGGGTTCAGTCGTGGCGCCTACACCGCGCGGGCACTGGCGGGCATGATTGCCACAGTGGGCTTGCTCGATCCGCGTAAGTACGATGTGAATAATAAGGAAGAGTCTTATCGCCGGGGACTGGCCGCGTGGAATATGTCGAAGGGCATTACGCTTAGCGGTTCATCCAAACTCACTACCATTGCCAATCGCTTTCTGGATTTCATCGAGACCTTCGTTGCGCGCGAGACCTTATCCAAGAGCGATTTGATCGCCAATGTGCCGATCAAGGCAGTGGGCGTGTGGGATACGGTGGGTTCGATGGGCATTCCGCTTTACTTGAGCGATAAGCGCTTCGATGTCTTTCACTTCACCGATACCAAGCTCAGCGACAAGGTGGAGTACGGTTTTCACGCCATGGCCATCGATGAGATGCGTATTGATTTTCCCGTCACCGCCTGGGATAAGCGCAAGCAAGTGGAGCAGGTATGGTTTGTCGGCGCACATGCCGATGTTGGCGGTGGTTATGCGCCCGTCGAGTCGCGTTTCTCCGATACCGCTTTGTTATGGATGATGACCAAGCTGGCCTCGGTGGGCGTGCAGCTGGCCACGCCGCTCACTTGCGTGCCCGATTGCCAGTGCAGCAACCTTGGCATTCACAAGCCCTGGGATAGCCCACCGTTTAATCGCTTGTCGAAGCAGGCGCGTCAGCCGATGCCGGGAGATGTGTTCCACTCCAGCGTGGTTGAGCGTTGGCAAAGCGATGCCGATTATCGTCCCAAGGCATTGGGCTTTCTCACCGCGCAAAACATTATTGGGTTGACGGTGACGCCTTAGGTCTTTTGCGTTACTTGCTAAGCGTCTCCCATAGTGCCTCCATGCGCTTGCGCATGGAGGTATCCGGCAGGCGACCGCGTCCGGCCAACAGGTTGTCTTGCAAATGCTCCACATTAGTCGTTCCTGGAATTGCACAGGTCACGGCCGGATGCGATACCACGTACTTGAGCAGGAACTGACTCCAGCTGCTGACGTCTATCTCTGCAGCCCATGCCGGCAGCGGACGATTCGCCACTGCCTGTAATAACGTGGCGCGGCCCAGCGGTAGATTGGCCAGCACCGCCACCTTGCGTTCGCTGGCCACCGCCAACGCCGCCTCGGCAGCGCGATTGCCGATGGAATAATCCACTTGAATGAAGTCCAGCGGATACCGTTGCATGGTCTGTATCAATTGTTGATGTTGATTGGTGCTTGAAGTGGTCACGCCGATATAGCGAATCTTCTTGGCCCGCTTCCATTCCAATAACAAGGGCATCAAAACATCGGTGCCGTTCATGCCATGCACTTGCAGCAGATCTATGTGATCGGTTTGCAGGCGTTGCAGTGAGCGTTCGAAGCTGGCTTGACCCACCACGCCATCGCGGTCGGGCCGAGTAATGCCCTGCGGTGGTCCGGGCAGCGGCGTGGCGTTGCCGGCGGGTGGTGCTGATGCTGCGCTCATGGCGTTGGTCGCGGGTGCGTCGTTACTGCCATCGTTGAACTTGGTGGCGATGAACATTTTGTTGCGCGTACCCAGTTCCGCCAGCGCTTTGCCGATCACACCTTCGCTCTCGCCATAGGCCGCAGCGGTGTCGATCAAGGTGCCGCCCAGTTCGCCCATGCGTTGCAACACGGGTTTCAATGATGCGTATTGCGCATCGCGATACCAGATGGTGCCCAGACCGATCACCGGCAGCTTCTCGCCGGTGGCGGGAATGGTCTTGGTGATTAATGGCAGTTTGGCGACATCGGCAGCCCAGCTGTTCATGCTGAAACTCACGCCGGTCAGCAAGCCTGTTGCAAGCACTTCACGACGTGAAAGCGTGGATGAGATAGGGCGTTGCATGAGTCACCTGTTGCTGGATGTAAAACCAATGATTCATGAGTCGGCAGAAAACATTCTCTCTCCCCTGAAGCAGGGGAGACGACTGTGATGCTTCGGAATCCCTGGCGAGGGACATGGATGCAGGAGGTAGAGTAACGCAGGAGCAGTTACCGAGAGTTAGAGAGAGGGGGCTTATCTTTCGCAGGCCCTCTCCCGCAAGCGCGAGAAGGAAGCAATCCTACAAATCCAACACCAACTTCGCACTCTTGGACCGTGAGCAACAGGGCAGCATCTGATCGTTCTTGGCGCGTTCGCCCTCAGTGAGAAACGAGTCGAGATGTTCGGGCTCGCCATCCAGCACGCGTGTCAGGCAGGTGCCGCATACGCCCTGTTCGCAGGAGGTGGGAATCTCGATGCGATTCTTCAGCAGCACTTCGGTGATGCTGAGATTGGCGGGAATCAGGAAGGTCTGACCGGTGCTGGCGATCTGTACTTCGAATTCGCCGGGTTTGGCAGCGGCCTGTGCCGAGGCGGCGAAGTATTCGCGATGCACCTGTGCATCGGGCCATTTATTGTCCTTGGCGGTTTTCAACACCCAGTCCATGAAGCCGGTGGGACCGCAGACATAGATGTGCGTGTCGCGTTCCGGTTTGGCCAGCACCTTGGCGATATCGAGTTTTTGCGAGTCCGGGCCATCGTCATAGTGAAATGCCGCTCGCTCGCTGAAACTCGATTGCCGGATGCGTTCGATGAAAGCCATGCGATCCACGCTGCGCGAACAGTAGTGCAGCTCGAAATCCGCCTGCAGATGCGCCAAGCGATCGGCCATGCACAGAATCGGCGTTATGCCGATACCGCCTGCGAACAACAAGCTGCGTTTGGCCGATGCAGCCAGCGGAAAGTGATTCTTGGGTTCGCTGATATGGATCAGATCGCCTTCCTCAAGACGTTCGTGCATGTTGAGCGAGCCGCCACGAGTCTTGGGATCGAGCAATACTGCGATCAGGTAGCGATGCTGTTCGTTGGGATGATTGCACAGCGAGTACTGGCGAATGATTCTGCCGCGTATTTCCACATTGATATGCGCGCCGGCGCTGAAGGGCGGCAGGGTGCGGCCCTGCGGATCGGCCAGCTCGAAGGAATAAATATCGGTGGCCTCAAGCCGTTTGGCCACCACCTTCACGTCCAACCACTGCCGAATCATGCCCGCTCCCCGGAAATCTAATCAGAGTCTAATCGTTGAATACTGACATATCCGCCGCGTAGACATCAGGGATGTATGAATGTTCAAGTTGCCCCGCCCTTCAGTTGCCCCCACCCTAACCCTCCCCCGCTCGCGGGGGAGGGAACGAGAATTGATCGTCTCCCTTTGCACCTCGCGCAGTGGGGCTCGAGAATTGATGGCTCCCTTAGTGTGTCGCGCTGTAGGGCTCGAGATTGATTCCCTCCCTGGTGCGCTTCGCACGGGGGAGGGTTAGGGTGGGGGCAGCTGCAAGCAATGCCTGCTATTTATTTACAGCCGCTTTGCCAAGTTGCTGTACTTCATGCGCAGTTAAATACCGCCACTGTCCCTTGGCCAGCTCACCTAATTTCACCGGCCCAATGGCAACGCGCACCAGACGTAGCACGTCATGGCCCAAAGCCGCCAGCAAGCGGCGAATATGACGATTGCGCCCCTCATCGAGCACGATTTCCAACCAGGCATTCTTATCTCCGCTGCGCAGCAGCCGAGCGCTGACCGCAGCTAGATGTTCGTCATCCGCGCTCACGCCTCGCACCATCGCAGCCAATACTTCTTGATCAGGCAGGCTGCTGATCTGCACGTGATAAGTTTTATGCAGTTGATAACTGGGTTCGGTAATGCCTGCCGCCCATTGGGGATCGTTACTCAGTAACAACAGGCCTTCGCTGGCTTTATCCAGTCGGCCCACGGGTGCCAGCCAGGGTAGTCTGGCATCTGCAAGCAGCGAATAAATCGTATCGCGGCCTTTTTCATCGGCGGTACTGACAATCAAGCTGCGCGGTTTGTTAAGCGCGATATATACGCGCATGGCGGCTTGCACGGCTACGCCATCAATGCTGATACGCGCTCGCTGCAGATCGGTTGGATGTTCCGGGTTGCGTTGTACTTGGCCGTTGAGGCTGACGCGTCCAGCAATGATCCAGCTAGTGGCCTGAGTGCGCGAGCAGATGCCCTGCTTGGATAGCACGCGCGCCAGACCATGTTTGGGAGTGGGTTTCAACGTGATGAGGTCCGGACGCTTCGGCAAGGCGCTGATTCATGCGAATGTCGCTGCTATTACCACATCAAATCGTCAGGCACCGCGAAGTCCTTGTAGGGATCATCTTCAGCGGGCGTGTCCGAGGTGGTTTGTTGCGCATTCAGATCCACCACTGAGCCGGCATCGCGCTCGCGTACGCGGTCGGCAATCTCCGGCAGTACCGGCGCATAGAATTTTCCATAGCGTACGATGATGACGCTGCCGTTGGTAATGCGCTCGCGCAGTGCGGCATCGACGGCGATGCGATGCACCTTGTTCTTGTGCACGAAATTGAAATAGTCGTCGCTCTCGATGCGCGGCAGACGATTCTGTTCGACGATCTGACGAATCTCCGCGAGTTTCGCCTGACGCTCACGCTGTTCCTGGCGCTGCTGATTCAATTCGCGATCGCGCGCGGCTTTGGCCGCCTGCGCCTGCTGCTGCGCCAGCTGTTGCGGCGTCGGGCCGGCGCGCTCGGCGCGCGGCTGGATTTTCTGCTGCTGCTTGGTTTGCTGGCGCTTCTGCTGATCGGCTTGTTTGGCCTGCTTGGAACTGACCAGACCGGCTTGCAGCAATTGCTCGCGCAATGACAGGCTCATGCGAACTCATCCTCAAGAGTGGGGCGGAAGCAGCCCCGGAAACGGGAAAAGAAGGCCGCTAGTTTACGCAGGCGGCCCGTGCTTATCATCTTAAGAATCGTGCAATTGAACGTGCTGGCGGTTGGGCCCGAGTTATTTAGAATCGTCATTCCCGCGCAGGCGGGAATCCAGTTAGATGGTACTGGCCGGATGCCCGTCTACACGGGCACGAGCGTAATGGTTTTACCAGTTATAGCTGACCGTCAGCCCGCCGAAAGTCACGGTGCCGGTCTGGTCGTTGCGGGAGTGGCCGACCATGGGCGAGAGAATCCAGTGATCGCCCAGGAACAGCGAGCTGTCCAGAATGAAGGTGTCGGTGATCTCACCCGTTTCCAGGGCCTTGTCGCGGATGTACTGACCGCCCACGGCCGCCGAGTCGAATTGATAAGTCAGTCCGGCGTTGTAACTGTTGTCCAGCAGGGCGATGGAGCGCGTCATTTGCGAACCGGCCAAGTATTCGATGCGCTGCTCGATGCGGTCACGAATGACGCTGCGGATCGGGTCCAGCAATTGCTGCAGGATGGTGGGGCTGGCCGTCGAGGTATAGGTGTAGCTGCCTTCGACGCTACTGCTGTTGTCATAACTGTAATCAATGCCGCCCAGCGACAGGATTAACGCATCGGTGAGGTTGATGCTGGCGTGTGCACCGAAGCCGTGGCCGGTGAGTTTTTCCACCGCATGGATGGGCACAGTGACGGTGCCGGAGGTTAGCGTGCGAGTGACGGTGGTATCGAAGCTGTTGTCGGTGCGTCGATTGGCGACATCAATGCCGATGGAGAACCGTTCGTCCAGCCAATCCACCGAGCCGTTGATGTCGCGTTGCCGAAAATTATCGTCGTTGCGATAGCGGCTGAAGCCGGCCTGTACCTGCCAGTGCTCGCCACGTACGCCAGCGCCTGCGCCGAAGAATTTAAGATCGCCCAAGTTGCTGGTGGCGTCGTTATTGACGATCTTGCCCAGCGTGCCGTGCAGCCAGGTGTAATTGCCCAGCGTGAAGCTACCGGTGCCGGAGTACTGCTGCGAGTTGTTGTCATCCGCTTGCACATCCAGCGCCACATAGCGCATGGCGGAAACATGATTGTTGTCGTCCACTTGGTTGCTTTGCGCGGCGGCGACATGGATGCAGGCGAGACTGATAACGCTGCAAAACAAAGAACGGTGGGCAAACTGCACGTTGAATCCTCTAGATCGTCGTAACTGGCGGCATCGCATTATAAATTTCGAACAAAAACGCAGGCACTTCCCAGGGGGAGTGCCCGCGCGTAGGACAAGGGGAGGCGGATTTGTTGATATGACAAATCAAGGTGCGGGCGTGAAGGTGGTTGTCGTGGCACTGCTACTGGTCTGACCTTTGGGGCCTGTGACGGTAGTGCTGCGAACGGCAGTCTTGGTGGCCGGATCGTAGCTGCCAGTGGTGTCGGTGCTGATCGTATTGCCCTTGGGACCAGTGCGGGTGGCGTCACGCTCATAGCCGTCTTCAGTGCGAGTGACGGTGCTATTGAAGTTGCTGGTCTGACCATTGGGTCCCATGGTGGTCGCAGTGCGCGTCATAGTCTTGGTGGTTGGGTCGTAGCTGCTTTCGCCTTCGCGAGTGACCACCTTGCCATTCGCGCCTGTGACCGTGGTGCTGCTGGTGCGGCCATCCTCAGTGCGTATGATTACGGTATCGGCGGTCATGGTCTTGCCGTTGGGTCCGGTTATCACGGTGTTGCGTTCACTGCCGGTAGCGTTGCGCACAATGTCGGTGTCGCGGGTGCTGGTCTTGCCATTGGGGCCGGTGAAAGTGGTATCTATCGAACGACCGTTTTCATTGCGCACCATTTCAGTTTCAGTGCTGGTTGTTTTGCCATTGGCGCCCATACGCGTTGCCGTGCGGCTATAGCCGTCGTCGGTCTTTGTCACTTCGGCATTCAAGGTGCTGGTGCCGCCATTGGAGCCGGTGTTGATTGCTGTGCGTGTCCAGGTGCCCGCTTCTTTGTCCAGCACACCGGTGCTGTTGCGAGTACTGGTTTGGCCATTGGCGTTGCTGCGAGTGGTGGTGGACGTAACGGTGCCGCTTTGCTTGGGCAGATTTTGATGCGTACGCACGGTGCTGCGTTGAGCTGCATGATTGCCGGTGCGGACTACGCTGCGCGCAGCGGCATCCTGGCTCGTCAGTCCCAGCAGCAGCGGCGTCGATAGCGCAGTAATGGATATCAGGGTGCGAATAGGTTGACGCAGAGGGTTCATTGCTCAATCTCCAATCGGTCTCGTGCTTACATAACGAGAGGGTTGCCAGTCGGTTCGTTATCCGGATGACTGCTACAACGGAGTTGCTGGAGGTCGGTTGACGTGGCAACCCTGTTTTATCGCCGGTCGGTTGTGTGCGCCTCTGCATGCGCAACAGCTATCGGTCTTTTCTTACGCCAATATCCTCGGCTCTGTGTTGATCCCGGCGACCTCCGGCGTTACTGCTGTTGCTCTTTCATTCGATTTCATGGGTCGGGAGTACGTCATGCACGAGATGTCGTCCAAACAAAGCCATTATCCGGCGCTGGCGGTGATGACGGTCCTGTCGTTCATTGCCATGTACGTGCTCATGTACGCGATGGTCGACCGATGGTTGAATGTTTATGCCAGCATCAATCAGATTTACATGGCGGCGCTCATGACCGCGCCCATGGTGATTTTCGAGCTGCTGTTGATGCGGCATATGTACAAAAACAGCCGGGCGAACGCGATGATTCTTGTTGCCAGCATTTTAGTGGGCTTGTTTGCCTGGCTGGGTATTCGTCAGCAAATGGTTGTTGGCGATGTGCAGTTTTTACGCTCGATGATTCCGCACCATGCCGGCGCCATCTTGATGTGCCAGGAGGCAGGCGTCACGGACCCGGAAATCAAACAGCTGTGTCGGGTCATTGTCGACGGACAGCAGCGCGAGATCGATCAAATGCAATCCTTGTTGGCGCGCAAGCAATCCAACTGAAGGATCTGATCGAGCGACTGTATCGCGTAGATACAATCCACTGTGATGTTTGTTATGCGCGCTTCAATTGCACCGCTTCACGCGCCAGTTTTTCAATGCCTGCCCAATCGCCACTCTCCATCAACTTGGCAGGCGCTACCCACGATCCACCCACGCAGGCCACATTGGGTAGCGCCAGAAAATCCGGTGCGGTTTCGCGCGTAATGCCACCGGTGGGACAGAAGATCACGTCGCTGAAAGGCGAGGCCAGCGCCTTCAACATGCCGATGCCACCGGCTTGCATGGCGGGAAACAGTTTCAATGCGTTGAAGCCTTGTAAGCGCGCGGCAATCACTTCTGCCGGTGTCATCACGCCGGGTAGTAGCGGAAAGTTGACGGTACGCGAGGCATGCGCCAGTTCCGGTGTCAGGCCGGGCGATACACCGAACTGTGCACCGGCACGTTCCGCAGCTTGAAAGTCTTCGGGCTTGGTCAGCGTGCCCACACCGACGATGCCATCGGGTGCGGCTTTGCGCATGGCCTCGATGGCGGCCAATGCCACTGGGGTGCGCAATGTGACTTCCAACACGCGTAGACCACCGGCGCACAGGGCCTGGGCCAGTGGCGCAGCATGCTCAAGCTTGTCGATGATCAACACCGGTACGACTGGAGCCACTTTCAGAATGTCGCGAATGTTCATGGTGGTTGTCTGTTTACGAGAGGGTGAGATTTTTTAAGAGTGATTGCACATATTGTTGCCCCCACCCTAACCCTCCCCCGCGAGCGGGGGAGGGGATGGAAGCGGTGAGTTCGTTGCATTGCCTAAACGTTCTAAATCTCATGTGCATAGAGATTACGGAGGTTGCTAAACCGATTACATCGCATGCATCTCTTAAAACCCTCCCCCGTTCTACGGGGGACGACTGCATGGATGCAGGAGGTAGAGCTACGCAGGGAGCGGTTGCCGAGGGCAGGGTGGGGGCGCTCAGGAAGGTATTGCAAACGATGCTGCGCACTCTAAATTCCAAAACTGCTGGCGCCGGCCTCGGCATCGCCGGCTACATTGCGAAAACCGTTGAATAACTCACGACCCATGCCGTGCGCGTTATGCGTCAGATCGGGTGTTTGTTCCTGACGCGCCTGCCATTCTTCCGCAGAGACGCGTACTTCCAGAATGCCGCGATGACTGTCCAGATGAATCACGTCGCCGTTGCGCACGTGACGCAGTGGACCGCCATTCAAACACTCGGGCGTGACATGAATCGCGGCGGGCACCGTGCCCGAGGCGCCGGACATGCGGCCATCGGTGACCAGCGCCACTTGCAGACCCTTGCTTTGCAAAGAACTCAACGAAGGCGTGAGTTGGTGCAGTTCGGGCATGCCATTGGCGCGCGGTCCTTGATAGCGCACGACCACTACACAGTTCTGCGCCAGACGGCCTTCTTGGAATGCCTTGACCACATCCAGTTGATCGTCGAACACCAGCGCGGGTGCCGTGATCACGCGATGTTCGGGCTTGACTGCCGAAGTCTTGATCACCGAGCGACCGAGATTGCCCTGCAACAGTTTCAAACCGCCATCGCTGCTGAAGGGATTGCGGGCGGGACGCAGCACATTCTCATCGCCGCTTTTTTCCGGCGCGGCGCGCCAGATCAGTTTGCCATCGTGCAGGAACGGTTCCTGCGCATAGTGATGCAGACCATGGCCCATCACCGTGTTGACATCGCCGTGTAGCAAACCGGCTTGCAGCAGTTCGCGAATCAGAAAACCCATGCCGCCGGCTGCGTGAAAATGATTCACATCGGCGCTGCCGTTGGGATACACGCGCGCCAGCAAGGGAATGACATCGGACAGATCGCTGAAGTCATCCCAGTTGATCAGCACGCCGGCAGCCTTGGCCATGGCCACCAGGTGCAGGGTGTGATTGGTCGAGCCGCCGGTGGCCAGCAGACCGATGATGGCATTGACGATGGCGCGTTCGTCGATCATTTCAGCCATGGGCAAATACTCATCACCCAGGCTTGTCATCTTGGCAATGCGTCGCGCCGCTTCGCTGGTGAGCGCATCGCGCAGTACGGTGTTGGGTTGCACGAAGGCGCTGCCCGGCAGGTGCAGTCCCATGATCTCCATCAGCATCTGGTTGCTGTTGGCGGTGCCGTAAAAAGTGCAGGTGCCTTCGGTGTGATAACTCTGTGCTTCCGATTCCAGCAACGCGTCGCGACCTACTTTGCCTTCAGCGAATAATTGCCGGATGCGCGCCTTCTCCTTGTTGGGAATACCCGAGGGCATGGGGCCACCCGGTACAAAAATGGTGGGCAGATAGCCGAACGAGAGTGCGCCGATAAACAAGCCCGGCACAATCTTGTCGCATACGCCCAGGCATAGCGTGGCATCGAACATGTTGTGCGATAGCGCAATGGCTGTGCTCATGGCGATCACATCGCGACTGAACAGCGATAGCTCCATGCCCGGTTGGCCCTGCGTGACGCCATCGCACATGGCCGGTACGCCGCCGGCGAACTGAGCTACGGCACCGGCTTCGCGTGCGGCCAGCTTGATCAATTGCGGATAGCGTTCCAGCGGCCGATGTGCGGACAGCATGTCGTTGTAAGCAGAAACAATCGCGATGTTGGGCCAGCGGCCCGACTTGAGCTGTTGTTTGTCGCCGGCCTCTGCCGCGGCAAAGCCATGAGCGAGGTTGGTACAGGCCAGTTGTGCGCGCGCCGGTTCATGGCTGCGCGCCGCATGCATGCGTTGCAGGTAGATGGCGCGCGCATCGCGGCTGCGCTCGCTGATGCGCGCAGTAACCTCGGCAATGCGGGGATGCAAAGCGGAGTGAGAACTGATGGTCACGGCAACCTCGCGTAAACATGCGACCTGAAAATGTTTGAGTCAGCAGTATTGACTGAACATAGCAGGCAAAAGTGACACAGGGTGACACTGATTGTTGCGATAAATGTGCCGGGTGGCAATTCCGCCATATCCCGCCTTGAAGACGGCGAAAGTCGCACCGATTCAGTTCGCGCTTGCCGACACGTTGCGCTACAACGGGACATCTACGCAGGTACAAATACCGGCGCGACTTGCCGCGCCAATCAGAACTGCAGGCGATGACCCAGCCGCAACAATGCATCGGTACGCTGCGAATAGTAGCGCGAATCCAGCAATGGGCTGCTGGCCACGGCATCCTCGCCCACGGCGGCGAACACTTCGCTGCCTGGCCACGGTTCCCACTTGTAACGAATCAGACTGCGGAAGCGCTGGCTGATGTTGTCGTACTGCACCTGCATTTTCAGTTGCATGTCCGGCGTGAACTGCACGCCCAGCTCGAATGAGCCGATTTGAATGTCCACCGACTGCAATTCACGCTCGATATGGTTGATTACATGCCGCAGAGAAAGGTCGTAGGTGCCGCTGGGGCGGTAGGTGATTTGTAATTCATTGCCCAGGTAACGGCCGTCGTAGAAGCTGCAACATTCGAACGACCAGGAGGCAAATACCGGCCGCGCTGCTGAAGTTTCGATGCGTGGATTGAAGTTGCTCCAGCTGTGACTGCCTGCCGGCACCACAATGCCGCCGGGTACCGTGAAGGCCGTGTCCAGGTATTCATACTTGTTGAACAGATTGAGCGTGAAGCTATCGCCGGAGTTGTTCTGCAGCGAGCTGCTCAGGTTGTTACGTCGCGATAGCAGTCGATCGTTCAAGTTGGTGGTGGCATCGCTGATGACGCTGAATTCATACCAGCGAATCGGCGCATCGTTAAGACGGGTGCGGCGGGTAATCTTGTTGTTGTACTCGCGCACGCCGGTGCGATTGACGAAGCCCAGCGCCGGCATGAAATCGGCGCCGATCTGTTTGGCGTAGAAATCGAAGAACCACGGTTCGTTGGGATAGACCACGGCGACGCCAAAGGTATTGTCGTCATCGCGGATATCCGAGTAACTGCGCTCGAAATAGAAGTCCGTCAGCAGCCGCTTGCCGCTGCCGATATCGGAATTGCGGTATTGGAAGTCGACGCCGGCCACGGTGTTGGTGGAGCGGCCGGTGGGGTCGCCATGCGTGACGATCATGCCCAGCGAAGATTCATCCAGCACGGCAGTGGACAGTCGCGCCACGCTCAGCGTCTGCGCTTCGACGGCGCCGGTATCTTCGGTTCGAGCGCTCAACAAGCCCATGCGTAGTGGACCGAGTTCACCCGATAGTTTGCCGCCGAAATCCACCGCTACGGGTGAGCCGTTCACCAAGCCGATGTTGCGCGAGAAGAACGGTTGGCCGTTATTGGATATCGAGAAGCCGCGTCCACCGAATTCAAATGCAGAAGCGTCTTGTAAAAAGAACTCACGCGTCTCGGCATCGAAGAGGCTGAAGCGCGTGGTGTTGACGCGGCGCGTGTCCAGCGGCGTATCGGAAAAATCCGGGTTGTAGGTCAGTGTGCCGGTTAATGCCGGCGTGAATTTGTAGTAAGCCGTGGCACTGGCATCGCCCTTACGCACACTGCTGTGCGTGGGCCAGTCATGTACGTAACGACCGAGACCATACAATTGCACATCCAGACCTGCGCCCTGCGACAAGCCTTGCAGGCCAGTCAAGGTGCCTGCCAGGCTGATGTCGTTGAGCACTACGCTGGAATCGGTGGGCGCGAAACGAATGGTTTCGGATTTGCGCTTGATCTGGCGCACGATATCGAAGCCCCAGCGATCCTGATTCGGATCGAAGGATACGGCGCGAAATGGAATGGCCATTTCCGCGGTCCAACCATCCGCCACACGCCGTGATTGGCCGCTCCAGATGGCATTCCAGTTGGTGAGGATGGTGCTGTTGTTCTGTAGCAGTCCGTCGGTGCGACCGCCCAGGGGGCTGATCTCGAACACATAGCCATCGCGACGGCTCATCTGCGGGTCGAGCATGATGCGCACAAAGTCGTCGCGCGGCATGACGCCATCGCGTGATTTCACGGTGGCAGTGATTTTGTCGGGCTCGCTATCGCGGCAGTAGATCGACACGTACAGCGTTTCATTGTCGTAAAGCAATCGAACCAGCGTAGTCTCGCTGGGTGCGGCGAAAGCCTGCGGTTCGATTTGATAGAAAGTGCTGATGACTTCGGCGCGTTCCCAGATGGCGTCCGATACATCGCCATCGATGATGGGCTGCTCAGCGCGCGTGATCGCGGTGGCGGTGGCGATTGAAGTTGTCGCGCTGTTGCCGGCCTGTGTGTAGCCGAGTTGCGGCAACAGGAGCAGTGTGGTCAGTGTTACCGCATGTTGTGCGCGGCGGGTTGATGTAATGGGCATTGCGATGGGGTGTGGGCTGTTCAGTCCTTGATCGTAGCCGTTATTAAATGCGCTGAGGTGCAACAGGCATCGTAGCAGTACGTTGCATCACCAAGAATGGAATTTGCTCGAACTGCACTGACATAGCACGATTTGCATCGTTGCCAGCCCACAAGGCAAGCCACTAAGATGAGATCGGCACGATCTGTTCAACCGGCTGCACTCACTTGGCGGTATCGACCATGCATCACGCACATGAGCATCGTTTTCCGGATGCGGCTGCGCTGGCTCGCGCGCTGGCCGGCGAAATCCAGGTGGATTTGCAGGAGGCCATCGCCGCCCGCGGTCACGCCAGCCTGGTGGTGTCCGGTGGCCGCACGCCGGTGACGCTGTTCAATCAATTGGCGCAAGAGAAATTGCCTTGGGACAAAGTATGGGTGACGCTGGCCGATGAGCGTTGGGTGGATGCCCACGATGCGGCCAGCAATGAGCGCCTGGTACGTGCCGAATTACTGCGGCAGCGTGCCGAAGCGGCGCAGTTCATCGGCTTGAAGAATGCGGCCGCCACGCCCGAGGCCGGTGTTGAGTGGGCCTGGCGTTCGCTGTCGCGTATCGCGCGTCCTTTCGATGTGGTGTTGTTGGGAATGGGCGATGATGGTCACACGGCGTCCTTATTTCCGGGCTCACCGCATTTGTCTCAGGCATTGAATACTTCGCTGCCCCCGGCCGTTGTAGCGATGCAGGCGCCGGTGGAACCAAGCGCGCGTATAAGTCTCAATCTAAATGCATTACTGGATGCGCGGCGCATCATCGTGCACATACAGGGCGAATCGAAATGGGCCCTGTATCAGTCGGCCAAGGCTCACGGACCGGTGGCGGCTTTGCCGGTGCGCGCCGTGTTGCATCAACAAATTGTTCCTGTGGAAGTGTTCTGGTCACCATGAATCATATTTCTCAAGCTTTACCAAAATTGATTGCCGATATCGGCGGCACCAATGCGCGCTTTGCGTTATGCGAAGGTACGGTCATTCGCGATGAGGTGCAGTTGCATTGTGCGGACTATCCCGATATCGAATCGGCAGTCCGGTATTACTTGAACAGCATTGGCGAGAAGCGGTCGTTACAAGAAGCTGCCTTCGACATTGCTGCGCCACTGTCCGGCGATCAGATCAGCATGACCAACAACAACTGGCGTTTCAGTATCGCGGCGCTGCGCAAAGAGCTGGGCCTGCAGCGTTTGATTGTATTGAACGATTTTACCGCACTGGCCATGGCTATTCGTCACCTGCCTGCTCATGAGCTGCAGCAAGTGGGCGGCAGCAAGAACGCCAACAACACGCCCATTGCTTTGCTTGGCGCCGGTACTGGACTGGGCGTGTCGGGTTTGATTCCATCGGGTGAACACTGGCTGCCGCTGCAGGGCGAAGGTGGACATGTCAGTCTCGCGCCGGGCAATGAGCGTGAAGCAGAAGTGCTGAAAACATTGTGGCGCAGCTTCGAGCACGTCTCTGTGGAACGGGTGTTGTCCGGCATGGGATTGATCAATCTATACAACGCCATCTGCAAGCTGGAAGGCGTCGATGCACAGACTTACACAGCGGCCAACATCACCGAACGCGGACTGGACGACAGCGATAAACAATGTGCTGAAGTGTTGCAGATGTTCTGCGGCCTGCTCGGCAGCGTGGCCGGTAACCTGGTGCTGACCCTGGGCGCGACGCAGGCGGTGTACATCGGCGGTGGCATCGTGCCAAGGTTCGGTGAGTACTTCGCGCGTTCGTCGTTTCGCGAGCGCTTTGAGAGCAAGGGACGTTATGTGAGTTATCTCAAGCCGGTGCCTGTGTATGTCATCCACACGCCGCAGCCGGCATTTGTGGGCTTGGCGCAGGCATTTGTTTCGCCGGGGCCGAGGATTGAAGTGAGTGGGTAGTCTTGCTGCGAGAAACTCGTGGCGAGCGGCAGCGACGGTAAAATAAAAAGGGCGCAATTCATTGCGCCCTTTTTTATTCGATCCGATTACTTGTTCTTGTATCGTTCGATGCCTTCGGTGATTTCCAGCTTGGCTGCATCTACATCGTCCCAGCCTTCGACTTTCACCCACTTACCCTTTTCCAGATCCTTGTAGTGTTCAAAGAAATGCTGGATGGGTGTCAGGCGATGTTCGTTGATGTCCTTGTACGACTTCCAGTGGTTGTAGATGGGCAGAATCTTGTTGTCGGGCACGGCCAGTACTTTGGCATCGTTGCCGGCTTCGTCGGTCATCTTCAATACGCCCAGCGGACGGCAGCGCACCACCACGCCGGGGAACAGCGGATACGGCGTCATCACCAGCACGTCAACAGGATCGCCATCGCCGGCGATGGTGTTGGGCACATAGCCGTAGTTGCAGGGATAGTGCATGGCGGTGCCCATGAAGCGATCGACGAACACGGCGCCGGTGTCCTTATCCACTTCGTACTTGATGGGATCGGCGTTCATCGGAATTTCGATGATGACGTTGAACACATCGGGTGCCTTGTCGCCAGGCGTAACGAGATCCAGACCCATGAAAAACCTCTATGGCAGTAACTTGGACGGTAAAAAAATAACTAACAAATCGATTCAGTCGGTCGCGCAAAGGGCGCGCATTCTACACAAGCGGCATCATGAAACCGTGACATACCGGTCTGCACCTAGAGGCGCACCTGGCTGCCGATTTCGATAACGCGGTGGGTGGGCACGCCGTAGTGCACGGCCGCCAGCTGGGCGTTCCGGCCCATGATGGCGAACAGGCGCTTGCGCCAAATGGGCATGCCCGAGTTCATCGTGATCAGCGGGTTCTCGCGGCCCACCACGTAAGTGGTCTCGTCCGGTTTGAATTCCAGACCCTTGTCGCCTGCGGCACGTAGCGTGGAAATGATGCTGGGCGTTTCCATGAAGCCGTAACGGGCGATGACGCGATACAGACCGGGTGCGATGGTTTGAATGGACACGCGTTCGTCGCTGGGAATGCTGGGCACATCGGCGCTGGTGAAAGTGACCAGCAAGTTGCGTTCGTGCAGCACGCCGTTGAAGCGCAGGTTCTGAGTCAGTGCGCGCGGTACGCCGCTGGCTTCGCTGACCATGTACACGGCCGTGCCGGGTGCGCGACGCGGTGGATCTTTTTCCAGCGAACTTAGAAAGTCGCGCGTAGAGATTTGCTGAGTGGTCAGCAGCCAGTTGAGATTCTTGCGGCCTTCATGCCAGGTGCTCATGAGCATGAAGGCAACACCGGCGATCAACAGCGGCAACCAGCCGCCATCGAAGAACTTGAGCAGGTTGGAGCAGAAGAAGGTCAGCTCTATCAGCACGATGAAACTGAGTGCTGCGGTAATGGCGTGTTTGTGCGGCCAGGTGGTGGCGCGCATCAGCAGGATGACCATGATGCTCACCATCACCATATCGCTGGCCACTGCAATGCCGTAGGCGCCGGCCAGAGCGCTCGATGACTTGAAGCCGATAACCAACAGCACCGTGCCGACGAACAACAGCCAGTTCATCGCCGGCAGATACACCTGACCGATTTCTTCTTCGGATGAGTGCAGAACTCGTAAACGCGGTAGATAGCCTAGATTGATGGCCTGACGTGAAATAGAAAACACGCCGGAAATCACTGCCTGCGAGGCGATGATGGCAGCTGCGGTGGCAATGATAATGACGAAGGGTAGAGCCCAGGAGGGCGCCAGTAAGTAGAACGGATTGCTGATTGCTGCGGGATTGGTCAGCAGCAGGGCGCCCTGACCCAGGTAGTTGATGGCCAGTGCAGGCATGACTACCAGGAACCAGGCGTTGCGAATCGGCATACGTCCGAAGTGCCCCATGTCCGCATACAGCGCCTCGCCGCCGGTGATGGCGAGGAATACTGAGGACATGGTGAAGAAGGCATTCCAGCCGTTGTGTAGGAAGAATTGCACGGCATACCAGGGATTGAATGCCTGTAGTACCTGTGGTGCATGCCAGATCGACATGGCGCCGAACACGGCCAGCAGGGTGAACCACAGCAACATGATCGGGCCGAAGGCGCGGCCCACCACACTAGTGCCCTTTTTCTGCACCATGAATAGCGCGGTCAGAATCACCACCGTCAGCGGCACGATGAAGCGTTCGAAGTTGGGCGACACCACTTTTAAACCTTCCATCGCGCCCAGGATGGACACTGGCGGCGTGATGAAGCCGTCGCCCAGAAACAGCGCGGCGCCGAAGACGCCGATGGCGGCCACGGGGGTCCACAGGCGCCAGTTACGCGAGGCGGTGACCAGCAACGCGCTCAGCGCCAGGATGCCGCCTTCGCCCTTGTTGTCGGCGCGCATGACGATGCCCAGGTATTTCACCGAAATGATCAGAATTTGCGACCACAGCACCAGCGACAGGATGCCCAGCACATTGTCGACATTGACCTGGATGTTGTGGTGGGCGCCGAAGCATTCCCGCAGCGCATAGAGCGGACTGGTGCCGATGTCACCGAACACCACTCCCAGGGCGCCGACCATGAGTGCGCGGGTGGCGCCGTTATGGCGGTGGGAATCGTTGGCTTCGAGGGCTTGGGTGGACAGTGCAGAGTCTGGATGCATGAACAGCGTGGTGTAACCACGTCCTTTCGCTGAATTGCGCAAAATGCCCGTTGGGACATTGGCGTTATGTCAGGGTATGGAGTGTTTAAATAGAACAGTTTCCGGGTGAAGCGCTAGTCTAAGTTGTTGAATTTAGCCAGGGCTTGTACGTACCTAAGGCGCTCGCCACACTCGCGTCCAATTACTAACAATTCGCAAAAAATAGCACAGGAAGGCCGACGATGCTCTCCGGAACCCCTGGCGCAGCGGCGAAAGGCAGGTTGCTCGGAGTATTGGCGGGGCTTGGCTGGTGCAAGTGGAGGTCCACGTGGAGGTTATGAATGTCGCATTCAGCCCTGTGTTGGCGCTGTGGCGCGTCGTTCTCTGAACTGACGCTGCCGCTATCGCGTCTCGACATTTGCAAGCAGTGTCGTGCCGAGCTGCACGCCTGCAAACAATGTCTGTTCTATGACATTACCGTGGCCAAGCAATGTCGTGAGCCCATTGCCGAGGAAGTGCGCGACAAGCAGCGAGCGAACTATTGCGATTACTTCAGCCTGCGTGCCGATGCTTATCAACCTGTGTCGTCGGCTGCGCAACAAGCGCGAGCGCAGCTGGATGCTCTATTTGGCGCCAAGGCTGCTGTCACTACCGATGACAAACCGGATGCGACGGCAGCGGCGCGTGCAGCATTGGATGATTTGTTCGGCAAGAAATCCTGAAGCGGTGTGCGGCGCGAGTCGTGATGAAGATCGAATTGTCATGAAGATCGAGCAAGATTGGATTTGCTAAGAATTTGTAATTTGCCGTGCAACGATTGAACCCAGGCAATGCAACCCAGTCTCATCAATTCCCGATGAGGAAGTGACCATGATTCAAGTTCCCTGGCTGCAATGGCAACAGCAGGTGCTGCGCAAGATTCGCCGCGATTACTCGGATATTCTGCAGCACCTGAGTCTGGACGATATCGACTGGGCAGTGTGGCGCAGCCTTTACGATCAAGGCCGTTCGGCCAAGGATGCGGTGAACTACGCCTTTGTCCGCGAGTCGACTTACGAGCGGCGGCCAAAGACCAAGTGACGGCTATCAAGTGAAGTTATTGGTAGCCGCGCGCCTGTAGCGAAAACAATTGCGCATAGTGACCGGCTAATTGCATCAGCTGCTCGTGGCTGCCGTGTTCCACCACGCGGCCATGTTGAATTACCACGATCTGATCCGCCATGCGCACCGTGGAAAAGCGATGTGAGATCAGGATGGCGATGCGATTGCGCGTCAATGTCTGAAAGTGTTCGAACACCTGCGCCTCGGCTGCAGCGTCCATTGCAGCGGTGGGTTCATCCAGCACCAGAATGTCGGCCTGCGCACGCATGAAGGCGCGCGACAACGCGATCTTCTGCCACTGCCCGCCCGACAATTCGCGTCCCTCCTTGAACCACTTGCCTAACTGCGTGCGATAACCGGCCGGCATGGCTTCGATCAAGGGCGCGGCCATGCCTTGTTCCGCTGCTTTGCGCCATTCGGCTTCATCGTCGAAGTGCCGCACATCGCCGGCGCCGATGTTTTCGCCCAGCATCAATTGATAACGGGCGAAGTCCTGAAAGATCACGCCGATGCGTTTACGCAGCGTCGATTCATCCCACTCTTGCAGATCCACGCCATCGAGCAGTACTCGTCCGCTATCCGGTTTGTAGAGACGCGTCAGCAGTTTGATCATGGTGGTCTTGCCCGAGCCGTTCTCGCCTACCAGTGCCAGCGATTCGCCCGGACGAATATGTAGGTTGATGTCGATCAAGGCCGGTTGCTCTGCGCCCGGATAGGTGAAGCTGACGTTTTCGAAGCGAATGCCATCGCTGCGATCCTTGCCTTGTTGCAAGCGCCCTGTTGCTGGCGTGGTGGGCGTCTCCAGATATTCGTACAGCGTCGACAGGTACAGATTGTCTTCGTATAGACCGCCTACTGCGGAGAGACTGGCCGACACCGCAGCCTGTCCCTGGCGGAACAGCAACAGATACATGGTCATCTGTCCCAGCGTGATACGTAGTGCGATGGTGCTGAGCGCAATCCATGCATAGGCGCCATACAACGCTGCGGTGCCGATCAGACTCAGGAAAAAGCCCCAGGTATCGCGACGGATGGTGAGATCGCGATCTTCCTTGTACAGCTTGTGAAATATCTGCCGGTAGCGATCCAGCAATAACGGTCCCAGCTCGAACAGTTGCACTTCCTTGGCGTGATCCTCACGGGCGATCACGGTTTCCAGATACATCTGCATGCGCGTTTCCGGCGAACGCCAGCGGAACAGACGGAAGGCATCGCCGGAAAATTTGGTTTCAGCGATGAAGGCGGGCAGGCCAGAGCACAGCAGAATCACCAGTGCCCACACTGAAAATTGCACCAGCAACGTGGCATAGCTGAGTAATGAAATCAGATTCTGAATCAGGCCGAAGGTGCGCATCACCAGCGATAGCGGCCGCTGCGATGCTTCGCGGCGTGCGCGCGTCAATTTGTCGTAGAACTCGCTGTCTTCGAATTGGGCGAGTTCCAGGGTCAATGCCTTTTCCAGAATCATCACATTCACGCGTTGCCCAAGTTGGGCGCGCAGCAATGACTGGCATAGCGACAGGCCGCGTTGTGCCGCTGCCAGAGCCACGATCAGGCCTGCCTCCAGTAACACCAGTTCCAATACCAGTTGCCGCGCGGCTTCGCCCCCGCCACTGCGCATGGCATTGACCACGGCATCGACAATGCGCGCGCCCACATAGGCGACCCCCGCAGGCAGTACGCCCGCAGCCAGGGTGAGTGCCGCGATGGTCAGGGTGAGGGCAGGGCTGGTGCTCCACACCAACTGCAGGGCGCGCCGGCTGTAGGCGAACACGCCTAGAAAGCCTTTCTTAAGTTGGGCATTGCCGGAGCCGGCGTGGGGTGGATGAGCGGCCAAGAGTATGAGACTTATCCTGAGTGAGAACTTCGAGTGTGTCGGCTGTCACAACAGACTGCAACCATTGGCATGCGTATTACGTTATACCGTTGGCTGGCCGTTATAGTGGCGGTAACCCAGCGCTCGCCAAGGCAGGTGGCCTACTATTCAGTTTGTCAGTTTGCATCGTTTGATTTAGTCGTAAGTGAGCATGAGCAGCAAAGATTCCAAACCTTCCGAAAGACCCCCCGGTCAGCCCAAGCAGTCAGGTCGAGTGGCCTATGACGCCAAGGGCAATCCGGTATGGGAATGGGAGACATCAACAGGCGTATTCGACCGGGATGTGAGCACGCAACGTCTACAGAAGCTGGAAGCCAAGTTGACGTTGGAGGAAACCCAGCCCGTGCCTGTCTCGAAACCCAAGCTGGCACTGGAAGAGGCGGAGCGTCTGCCTGGCGGCGGCATGAATCCTTACGATACTGGCAATGCAGCGCGTGGTCCGGCTCAGGTATCGCATCCGGCATTGGCGCATAAAGCCGGCCATCGTCCGGAGGGTCGTAAGTCGCTGGTCAGCAAGTACGCGACACAGAAGAAGAATGAACCGGCTAAGCCGCAAAGTTTCTGGCAGAAGGTAACCGGTCGCTTGAAGGGCGACAAATAGACTCAGTTAAAACTGCAGATACGCAGAATGCAAAGGGGCGATCAGCAATGATCGCCCCTTTGCATTTGTCATTTAGCCGGGGGTTGCGGTCTTGCGCGTTTACCCACCCTGAGATGCAATCGCGTTCCAATGCGATGCTTTACGGTGTGGCGATCTTGTCGAACACGCCACCGTCGTTGAAGTGCTTGGCCTGTGCCTTGGTCCAGCCGCCGAAGTCGGCAATGGTCACCATGGTCTGGATCTTGGGGAATACCTTGCTGTACTTGGCCTGCGCTTCAGCGCTACGCGGGCGATAGAAGTTGCGACCGATGATGTCCTGGCCTTCAGCCGAGTTCAGATATTCCAGATAAGCCGTCGCGACATCGCGTGTGCCATGACGCAGCGCATTCTTGTCCACTACGGCCACTGAAGGTTCGGCCAGGATGCTGACCGTGGGCACGACGATTTGATACTTGTCTGCGCCGAATTCCTTCAGTGACAGGAAGGCCTCGTTTTCCCAGGCGATCAGTACATCGCCGATACCGCGTTGTACGAAGGTGGTGGTGGAAGCGCGTGCGCCGCTATCCAGCACTGGTACATTCTTGAATAGCTTCTGCACATAGGCCTGCGCCGTGGCTTCACTGCCGCCCGGTTGCTTCAGTGCCCAGGCCCAGGCCGCCAGATAGTTCCAGCGTGCGCCGCCCGAAGTTTTAGGATTGGGTGTGATTACGGCCACACCGGGTTTAATGAGATCGCCCCAATCCTTGATGCCCTTCGGGTTGCCCTTGCGTACCAGGAATACGATGGTGGACGTATAGGGCGAGCTGTTGTTGGCGATGCGTGTCACCCAGTTCACCGGCAACAGTTTGGCATTGTTGACGATGGCGTCGATGTCCGACTCCATGGCCAGCGTGACCACATCGGCCTGCAGACCGTCGATCACCGAGCGCGCCTGTTTGCCCGAGCCGCCGTGTGATTGCTTGATGGTGACTTTGTCGCCGGTCTTCTTTTCCCAGTAGGCAGTGAAGGCCTTGTTGTAGTCCTCGTACAACTCACGAGTGGGATCGTAAGAGACATTCAACAGTTCGATGTTCTTCGCATACGAAGGCGCAGCCAGCAGCGTCAATGCGCTGGTTGCAACCAGCAGCGCGCTCTTGAGCCATGATTGAGTGGACATGATGGTTCTCCGCAATAATTCGTAGGTGATCCGGTTGTTATTGATTAGAAGCTCAATGCAAAACGCGTTACGTAGGCGTTCTCATCGCTGCGATCGGTGACGACGCCCGCCGTACTGGCGCCGCCTTCAAAATCGGTGTGGTCGTATTCCAACGTCCAACGCACATTCTGATTCAGATACCAGTTCAGCGCCACGCCATAACCTGTGGCGGCGGTTGCCGCAGTGGCGGGATTGGCGAATGAAGCGGAGCCGCCGCTAAAGGCGGCGTCATCGATGTCCAGCTTCTGGTAACGAGCGGCAATTTCCCAAGCGCCGATGCCGGGTGCGCCAATGGCGAAATTACTGCGCGGCGTAACGCTGTTGTGTGCGGCATCTTCACCGGTAAGTAAGTAAGACGCAGCAACTTGCCAGGCGGTGTTCTTTAGAGTGGCGGAGTTGGTTGTGGTCGTGCTGGTATGGCGACTCACTGTCTGCTTCGATTCAATGTACTCGGTGATGACGCCCAGGCTGCCGTAGTAGTAATAAGCCTGCGGACTCAATCGCGTGTGCTTGCCATCTGCGTAGGTTGCTTCATTGAGCGTCAGCGTGACGGCATTGTCGCCACGATAGCTAAACAAGGTTTGCTGAGCGGCCGTGCGGTAACTGGGCAGCCAGGTGTTAGTGGTGACGACGCTTACAACTTGTGTGGTAGGTGGCGTGGCGGTGGTTGAGCCGGCGGCCAGAGAGATATCCGCATTGCCCAGTTTCGAGCCGGTGCTGGCAGCCAGGCCAACACCCAGGCCGCGCAAGTAATAGTTGTTGCTGTTGAGGAAGGGCAGTGCGAACACACGGCCGGCAAATTCGCGGCGATTATCGGTGTCGGTATCGGCCGTGGGGCTGCTCTCGGTGCCATTGCCATCAATGACGCCGTCGAACACGCCAGCCGCATAACTCAGCACGCCTTGCAGCGTGGTACCTGAGAACTGCAGGCCTAAATCGCGATTAGGCGCCAGTGAGCTGGGAAAGCCCAATTCGATAAACTTGTTGTACTGCTCGGTTTGCAGACGTTCCAGCCCCACCGGCGCTTTGAACTTGCCGGCCGTGACTACCGCCCAGGGTTTGAAGCGTGCCGCGACATAGGCGTCGAGCAATACCGTGCGGCCACCGCCGAACTCGGGTTGTAGTCGAAAATCGTAAATGCCGTTCAGTGTGCCTTCGAAGTAAGGCCGCACCTTGCGTAATAGAAAACCATTTGCCGAGTTATAAGCGCTGGTACCCGCCACGCTGTTGGTGAGATTGGCGGTGTCGTCGAAGTCCGCGAAGTAGCGACCATCCACGTTCAAGGTGCCGCGGAATTTGATGACGTTCTTGCCATCGGCTGAGTTCAACGAAAAGCCCGTTGCGGCAGATTTGACCACCGGCGTGGATGCAGCGGCGGTAGCGGCCGTTTCGCTGGCCAGTTCCAATTTACGTTCCAGTACTTTGATGCGCTGATCCTGTTCGGCCAGCTGTTGCTCCAATGTGGGCTGAGTGTCGGCCGACTGAGCTTGTGCTGCCTGCATGGTCAGCAGTGCACTGAGGGGGGCGGCGGTAAGCAGGGCCAGCTTGGTAGCGGAGCGCATAAGAATTCCTGACTGAGTAGATCGTTGAGCATGCTATCGACCGCGGGTAACGCTGTCGGTCGCAGCCGGGTATTAAAATGGTTATATTTTTTATGGCCCGTATTAAAGCGGGGAAATTTGCCGGTGGCGTAGGTAGTTGCGGCAGGAGTGTTGAATGGCGTGGTGTGTCATCCATGCCGCTGTAAGAGGTGGAGGCGAAGAATGCTTAAGCCGATCTGCTCGTCCTATGCTCGGCGGCGTGCCGGATATTTAAGCGTAATGGTTACCGCCGGACGCACGAACATCCGGGCGGGGAAGCCCTGAAAGCAATCGGATTGCTGGCGATGAGCCGCAGACGCCTTATCTAAGCGGCAGGCTGATGTCGGCAAACAGCGTGTCCACTTCTTCCTGCGACTGACTGTTGCCGGCGCGATCCACCAGACGGCGATTGAGGTGTGGCGCCAGCAGCTGCATGAAGTCGTACATGTAACGTCGTAGTACGCCGTCGCGCGAAAAACCAATCCAGGTGGTGTGGATGGGGAACAGATGCGAGGCATCGATGGCCACCAGGTCACGATCTTCCTTCGCATCGACGGCCACATCGGCCAGGATGCCGACGCCGAAGCCCAGGCGCACATAGGTTTTGATCACATCGGCATCGCGTGCCGTCAGCGCCACATTGGGTGTAAGCCCAGCCTTTGAAAAAATCTGCTGCAAAGAGGATGGGCCGGTGAAGCTGAATACGTAGGTGACGATGGGATACTGCGCCAACTGTTTGAGTGTCGGCTTTTTGATCTGCGCCAGTGGGTGGCTGACCGGCACAACGATGCGCCGATACCATTGATAGCAGGGCAACAGCACATACTTGCGAAACAGATCGTGCGAGCCGGTGGCGATGGCGAAGTCGATGCGATCCAGCTGCGCCATTTCTGCAATTTGTTCCGATGTACCTTGGTGGAGATGTAAGTCCACATTGGGATACTTGGCGCGGAATTGCTGGATCACCGTGGGCAGCACGTAGCGTGCCTGGGTATGTGTGGTGCCGATGGACAGCGTGCCGCGATCTTCGTCCTTCAGATCCGCCGAGATGCTCTTGATGTTCTGCACTTCGCGCAGGATGTGTAGCGCGCGCTCGATCACCTTCTGTCCGGCAGGTGTGATCTTGGTCAGCGTGCGACCGCTGCGCACGAAGATGTTGAAGCCCAATTCGTCTTCCAACAGTTTCAGCTGCTTGCTCACAGCGGGCTGCGAGGTATGCAGCTTTTCTGCAGCGGCGGTGATGTTTAAACCATTCTGGGCCACGGCGGCCAGGTAGCGCAGTTGTTGTAGTTTCATGACCAATCATTGTCGGCTGGGCAGGCGGCAAGTGTGACACAAACCCGGGGTGGTTCGGCGGCTCGCGCATTGGCAGTTGCTTGCAGGGCTTGCATGGCGTGCTCTAAAAGTGATATCACTATGATATCCAACAACGGACGCTAACAATCACTAACGACCAATAGGGGACGCGCATGAACAGCTCACATGGCTCGACGGACATCGAATATCGCAGTACCAGCGGCTATGCCGCCGTGGCGGCGGCTGTCGTCGGGGTGCTATGGCAGCTCGCTTGCTTTAGCGGCGTAATAGATGGGATCCATATATCGAATCCCGTGGTTGCACTAATCAGTGCCGTTGTTGCTGCCGTCATTACCTTTGCTGTCGCCGGTATTTACATGCTGCAGCCCAATCAGGCCGCATTGTTGATGTTATTTGGCTCTTATCGCGGCACCGACTACGGTACCGGTCTGCGTTGGGCTAATCCGCTGATGACCAAGAAAAAACTGAGCATGCGCCTGCGCAACTTCAATAGTGAGCGTTTGAAGGTGAATGACAAACGCGGCAATCCGATTGAAATTGGCGCAGCGATTGTCTGGCGGGTCAGTGATGCTGCACGTGCTTTGTTGGATGTAGATAATTTCGAAGCCTATGTGCCGGTGCAGGCGGAAGCTGCCATTCGACATCTGGCCAGCGAATTTGCATACGACGCCGGTGAAGAAGACCAGAAGGAGCTGAGCCTGCGTGGCGGTGGCGAGGTGATCATTGCGCGTCTGAAGCAGGAATTGGCGGCACGCTTCGATAAGGCGGGCCTGGAAGTGGAGGACGCACGTTTGACTCATCTGGCTTATGCGCCGGAGATTGCCGGCGCCATGCTGCGTCGGCAGCAGGCGGAAGCCGTGATTGCCGCGCGCAAACACATTGTGTTGGGTGCAGTCAGCATGGTGGAAATGGCATTGGCCGGTTTGCGTGAGCGAGACATCATCGAGCTGGATGACGAACGCCGTGCAGCCATGGTGTGCAATCTGCTGGTAGTGTTGTGTGGTGAATCAGATGCCCAGCCGGTTATCAATGCCGGGTCTCTGTACCAATAACCATCAATAGCTGTGGCCGGATTGTGAAGTTAGACGAGAAGCTGCGTGGCGAGTAACGATAAGAAATCGTTTTTATTGCGACTCGACCCCGAAGTGGCCGCGGCGCTGGAAGCGCTCGCGGCTCAGGAGCTGCGCAGCTTGAATGGTCAGATCGAATGGATGTTGCGCGAAGGTCTGGCCAAGCGCGGTCGGGGCGTCAAGGTAAGCACGCGAACCAATTCGCGACGGCAGCCGCGCGGTTAGTTGTTGATTGCATATGTATGGTTTCGGCTATTCATTCCGTAGCCAGCCCTTGGTCACTGCTTCATCTATCTTCGGCAGCATCCAGGCATAGATTTCCGGCGCATGGTCATGAACGGTTTTGTTCACCGCGATAACCTGCGAACGGGTGATGTTGAGTTCGCGCCAGGTCTTGCCCTCCGTCAGCAAGTTGGTGACGAAGGGGGTGAAGCGATCCAACACTTTTACCCAGCGGCTTTCCGGCGTTTGCTGGGCTTCGAATTCATGCCACAGCGTCGCCAGCTCATCGGTAAAGCTCAAGGGCAGTTGTGACAAGCGATTGATGCAGGCCAATTCTTCTGCGGCGTTGTCGCCGCGTCGCGGATCGTAGATGCCAATATCGCCGGCATCGATTTCGCAGACATCGTGAATCAGCGCCATCTTCAGCGCCTTGTGCAGATCAATGGGCAATTGAAGTTCACTTGCCAATGTAAGCAGGGTCATGGCGAGAAACCAGCTGTGCTCGGCGGAGTTCTCGTGCCGCGAGCCGTCCTGCACATAGGCGCGTCGTTCGACCAGTTTGAGTTTGTCCAACTCGGCCATGAAGGCCAGGGTGTTGTTCAGCGAGAAATGGATCTGCATTGATTATTTCCGACCGCGCACTTCGTTGATTAATTCAATTTGTACTGACTGAATCTCCATCAATCGCTCCCATTGATGCGACAGTAGGTGATCGATCTTCTGATGCAGCTGCCGGATTTCCAGTTCGGCTTTGAGATTCACCTGATAGTCATGTTGAGCGCGCAGGCGATCACGCGACTCTTGCCGATTCTGGCTCATCATGATCACCGGCGCTTGCAATGCCGCCAGGGTGGATAGCACCAGGTTGAGCAGTATGTAGGGATAGGGATCGAAGGGATGGGTGATCAGCACCCATGAGTTCAATGCCATCCATCCCACCAGTATCACCGCGAAAGTGATGATGAAGGTCCAGCTGCCGCCGAAGTCGGCAATGCGATCGGCCAAGCGATCGCCCAGCTTGGTCGCGACTTCGGCTTGCACCTCATCTGGATTCTTGCTCATCAGTTCATGTTCGCGCAGGCCATCCAGCACTTCGCGATCCAGCGCACTTAGCTCGCCTTGTTCGTCTTGCAGCAGTGATTGCACGTACTGTTGTTGAAAGCGCTGCAGATCGGTCAGGCAGATCCAGCCGCTCTCGTCCCAATGGCCGGTCTCTTTCTGGATTAACTGGGCAAGGGCGGGACGGACGATCATGGCGCGCCGTAGCTGGCTGCGCTGTTGCGACTGGCAGATCTGGCAGGCGGGGGCGGTATGGTTCATGGGGCTGAATGGCTGGGTGAGAAGGCCCACATTGTCCGCGCGGTCTCGTGCAATTCCCAGCCGCGCCTTCCCTCGGCTCTCCTGAGTCCCGATTGGCTTGACGCTCCCCGCCCGCCCGGTAATACTCCTCGACCATGATTTCGCAAACACACATTGTTACGAACCGCTGGTGGTGGCGCTGCCCATAATGGAGCTGGCGCCCAAGGTCGCGTTTTAGTGTGATTTGACGAATTCCGACGACCCGAACCCATCTCCGAGAACAGCCGGGGGTGGGTTTTTTGTTGCCTGCAGCCGGCGTTTGACGGAGCCGAACTGCACAGGAGTTTCACTTGAAACCGCCATTTGATATTGCTGCCGATCTGGACACCCCGGTGTCGGCCTACATGAAGCTGAAGCCCTTTCAGCCGCGCTTTCTGCTGGAAAGTGTGGAAGGTGGCGAGCGTCTGGCCCGCTATTCTTTCATCGGCTTTGGTGACTGCTTGGAAGTGCGTCTGGATGCCCAGGGGCTGAAGGTCGGCAAGCAACTGCTGTCCGTGCCGCGCTCGCAAGATGAATTGCTGAACGCGCTGCGTGGTGCACTCAAACAGGCGCCGCTGCCCACCCCGCAGATACCCGGCGTGCCGCTGCTGGGCGGACTGGTGGGCGCTTCGGGCTACGATCTGGTGCGCTACTTCGAGCGCCTGCCTTCGCGCCACAAGAATCTCGACAACACGCCGGATGCGCACTACATGGCGCCGCAGTCCATGTTGGTGTTCGATCATCTGACACGCAGCATGGCGTTGCTGCACGCCGGTTCCGAAGCCGAGCGCCAGAGCTTACGCAAGGAGGTCATTCGTGCCTTGCGCGGTGCGGTGCCCAACAGCGGCAAGCAGGCCCGTTATTCCGAGCCGGTGGCGTCACTGGGTGAGGCCGAATACATCCATGGCGTGAAGCGCGTGCAGGAGTACATCGCGGCCGGCGATGTGTATCAGTTGGTGCTGGCGTCACGTTTCTCGGGTCGTTGCGATCTCGATCCATTCGAAACCTATCGTGCGCTGCGGCTGCTCAATCCCTCGCCGTACATGTACTACTGCGATCTGGGCGATCATGTCATTGCCGGTTCGTCGCCTGAAGCATTGGTGCGTCTCAACAATGGTCACGCCCAGTTGCGTCCCATCGCCGGCACGCGTCCGCGTGGTCAGGATGAAGAACACGATGTGGCGCTGGAAAAAGAACTGCTGGCGGACCCGAAAGAAAACGCCGAGCACGTCATGCTGGTGGATCTGGCCCGCAATGATCTGGGTCGTGTCGCCAAGGCCGGCAGTGTGCATGTGAATCCTTATCGTTCCATTGAGCGTTACAGCCATGTGATGCACATCGTCAGTGGCGTGCAGGGCGAAGTCTCGCCTGAGCGAGATGCCTTCGATCTGTTTGCCGCTGCCTTCCCGGCCGGCACCTTGGTGGGCTCTCCTAAAGTGCGCGCCATGCAGATCATCAATGAACTGGAACCGTGTCGGCGCGGTTTCTATGGCGGCACGATTGGTTACTTCGGCAGCACCGGTGACATGGATCAGGCCATCACCATTCGCACGCTGGTGTTCAGCGGCGATACCTACAGCTTCCAGGCCGGCGCCGGCGTGGTGGCCGACAGTATTCCCAAGATGGAATATCAGGAAGTGCTGGCCAAGAGTGCGATCCTGCGTCGCGCGCTGAATCTTGCGCAGGAGGGCCTCTAACATGAGTACTCCTAAACTATTGCTGATCGATAACTACGATTCCTTTACCTACAACTTGGTGCAGGCCTTCCTGGTGCTGGGTGCGGAGGTGCTGGTGCATCGCAATGATCAGATCACCATCGAGCAGGCCGAAGCGCTCAAGCCCACACATCTATGTATCTCGCCGGGACCGGGCACGCCCTATGACGCGGGCGTGTCGATGAAGATGATCGAACACTTCGCCGGCAAGCTACCGATCTTCGGTGTGTGCCTGGGACATCAATCCTTGGTGGAAGTGTTCGGTGGCAAGGTGGTGCGTGCCGGTCGCTTGATGCATGGCAAGACCTCGCCGGTGGATCACGACAATCAAGGCATCTTGCAGGGTATGTCCAATCCCTTCCAGGCGGGTCGCTATCACTCGTTGATGGCGGCACCCGAATCGCTGGCGAATACCCAACTGGTGGTGACCGCTAAAACACCGGAAGGCGAAATCATGGGCGTGCGCCACAAGCAGTATGCGATTGAAGGCGTGCAGTTCCATCCGGAAAGCATCCTGACGCCGGAAGGCCCGGTGCTGATGGGCAACTTCCTCAAACTGACTTCACCGCTGCGTCAGGCATGAGTGAGACAACAACATGAGTGCATTGCGTAATACGTTGGAACAATTGCTGGAGCATCGCAATTTGAGCGAGGTTGAGGCCTCGCAGTTGTTGCGTGCCTTGACCGATGAATCCGTCGCGCCCGCCATGTCCGGCGCCTTGCTGGCTGCACTGCGCAGCAAGGGTGTGACGCCTGATGAAGTGCGCGGCTTTGCCAAGGCCATGCGCTCCCTGGCCAAGCGCCCGGTGATTGGTCCGGGTGCGCCCCTGGTGGACATCGTGGGTACGGGCGGCGATTCCTCCGGCAGTTTCAATCTTTCTACCGCAGCGGGCCTGTTGCTCGCGGCGCTGGATTTTCGCGTGGTCAAGCATGGTAACCGCGCCGTGTCTTCACGCAGCGGCAGTGCCGATACGTTGGAACAGTTGGGCTTGAAGTTGCCGCTGGATGAAGTGGCCGCAGGCAAGTGTCTGGACGCCACCGGCTTTACCTTCCTGTTTGCGCCGTACTATCACGCCGCTACCAAGGCAGTTGCGCCAATTCGCCAGGCATTGGGCGTGCGTACCGTGTTCAACATCCTGGGGCCGCTATGTAATCCCGCCGAACCGCCGTTCCATCTGATCGGCGCCTTCAATGTCGAGACCGCCAAGTTGATGGCGGAGACCCTGGCAGGCCTGCCGATTGAGCGTTCCTACGTAGTGCATGGCGAGCCGGGTTGGGATGAAGCTACGCCCTGCGGCGCCTTCGAGTGTTTCGATGTGCGTCCGGGGCAGGTCACGCATCGTCGTCGCGATCCTTCCGAATTCGGCGTGCCGCGTTGTACGCCTGACGATCTTAAGGGCGGCGATGCGGTGTATAACGCCCAGCGTCTGCGCGATGTGTTTGAGGGTCGCGATCATGGTCCGCACCGACATGCCATTCTGCTCAATGCAGCCCTGGTGTTGGAGTTGACCGGTCGAGCAGCCAATCCGCTCGAAGCCATGCACCAGGCGGCAGCCGCTATTGATGATGGTCGTGCTGCGGCAGTGTTGAAAAAGGTTGCGACCTGCGGCGCCGGAATGTAGTTGCGGAGTAGTGCAGTCTTTTGCATGGCTTCGATCAATGATGTGATGTGTTGAGAGATTGAATGTCCGGATTACTAACAGACATGGCGCGCTTGAGTTACGAGCGCTACGAGCAAGCCAGGCAGCAGCTGCCGGAGAGCGAGCTATGGGCGCGCGCCAATGCCATGCCGGCTGCACCGAAGCTGAAGCTGTCGGCGGAAGGTTTCGATCTGATCGCCGAGTGCAAATTGCATTCGCCTTCGATGGGCGATCTGTCGGCTAACACCACTGATGTACAAAGTCGTGTGGCGGCCTATGGTCTGGGCGGTGCGGCCGCTGTGTCCGTGCTCACCGAACCCACGCGTTTCGGCGGCGAGCTGGCACATCTCACGCAGGCCACTCAAGTGTTGACGCCGCTCAACGTGCCCACCATGCGCAAGGATTTCCTGGTGGAGCCTTATCAAGTGATGGAGGCGCGGGTGGCCGGCGCCGGTGGCGTGCTGGCGATTGCGCGCATGCTGGATCAAAGCCGCATCACCGCCTTGTTGGACTGCGCAGCCATGCTGGGTATGTTCGTACTGATCGAAGCCTTCGACGCCGATGACATCAAGGCCATCAATGAAGTGTTGGCGCCGCGCAAGCAGCATACCGAACAGATCCTGGTGGGCATCAATTGCCGCGATCTGCAAACACTGAAAGTGAATTTCGAACGCTTTGCCGAATGGGTGGAGTTGTTGCCCCAGGGTTATCCGAAGGTGGCCGAAAGCGGCGTAAGCAATGTCGACGATGCGAAGCGCGTGGTGCAGATGGGATACCAGGTTGCGTTAGTGGGTACGACGCTGATGAACAGTCCCGATCCGCGCAAGCTGGCCGGTGAACTGTTGAGTGCCGGACGTGAAGTGGCGCTGGCTAAACGCACGCAGGGCATGGAGCTCTTCGCCGCCGATCTGCCCAAGACCTGATCCACGAGCGCATGAGCATGTGGATCAAGATGTGCGGCATGACAACGGCCTTGGCGGTGCGCACCGCCGTAGCCACCGGTGTGGATGCAGTGGGCTTTGTGTTCGCTAAATCAAAGCGCCAGGTATCTGCCAATCAGGCGGTGCAATTGGCGGCAGATGTGCCCGGTCATGTCGCGCGCGTGGCGGTGATGTTGCATCCCACGCAGATTGAAGTGGATGAAGTGTTGAGTGTGTTCCAGCCGGACATACTGCAAACCGATTGGCAGGATCTGGAAGAACTGGTGTTGCCGCAGTCATTGATGGTGTTGCCGGTCATGCGCGCCGGTCATGCGGTGCCTGCCGGATTGGCCAAACGCTTTTTATTCGAAGGTCCGAAAAGCGGCACGGGTGAGACGGCCGATTGGTTGCAGGCGGCACAATTGGCTACACAGGGCGAATTGATTCTGGCCGGTGGTTTGTCGCCGGAGAATGTGGCTGAGGCCATCGCGGCAGTGCGGCCTTTCGGTGTGGATGTGAGTAGCGGCATCGAGGCCGTGCCGGGGCTGAAGAGCCCGGAAAAAATGCAGGCATTTGTGAAAGCCGTGCGCGCTGTCAGCGCTTGATGCGGTGGTGCGGATTGTAGGTCGGGTTTTAACCCGACATCTGAAAGAGTCGGGTTAAAACCCGACCTACAAGAGAAGGTTTGGTTTGGAGTGATGCGATGAAAGCAGTAAGCAATACATTGGACAAGCAGGCCTTGCTGGCCAATGTCATGAACGATGTGTATCCGGACGAACAGGGCCGCTTCGGTCCATTCGGCGGTCGTTACATCCCCGAGACTTTGGTGCCGGCGCTGAATCGTTTGGAAGAGGGCGTGAAGCGCTACCTGCACGATCCGGAGTTTCAAGCCGAGTACCAGGCCGAGCTGCGCGACTGGATCGGTCGTCCCACTGCATTGACCTATGCGCGCACGCTGTCCAAGCGTTGGGGCGCGGAAGTGTGGTTGAAGCGCGAAGATCTGGCGCACACCGGTGCGCACAAGATCAATAACTCCATCGGTCAGGTGTTGCTGGCCAAAAAGCTTGGTGCCAAGCGCGTGATTGCAGAAACGGGCGCGGGTCAACATGGCGTGGCTTCTGCCGCGGCATGTGCGCGTGTCGGTTTGCCTTGCACCGTATACATGGGTGCAGTGGACATGGAGCGTCAGGCGCCCAATGTCGGTCGCATGAAATTGCTGGGTGCAACGGTTACGCCGGTCACCAGCGGCGATAAGACACTGCGTGCCGCGGTGGATGAAGCGTTGCGCGATTGGGTGAGCGATCCGAATGGCACTTACTACTGTCTGGGGTCGGCCATTGGTCCGCATCCCTATCCTTACATCGTGCGTGAACTACAGGCCATCATTGGTCGCGAAGCGCGCGAACAGATGCTGGCCAAAGCCGGCGGCTTGCCGGATGTGGCTATCGCTTGCGTGGGTGGCGGTTCCAACGCCATCGGCATGTTCCATCCCTTCGTTAAAGACACTTCAGTACAACTGATCGGTATCGAAGCCGGCGGCATCGGCGTTGGTCTGGGACAGAACGCCGCTTCGCTGGCCTATGGTCGTCCGGGCGTGCTGCAGGGTTGTTACTCGATGTTGCTGCAGGATGAGAACGGCCAGATTCAAGAAACACATTCGGTATCTGCTGGTCTCGACTATCCAGGTGTGGGGCCGGAGCATGCCTTGCTGCAAGCCGTGGGTCGTGTGCGCTACGAAGGCATTGAAGATGATGACGCGTTGAACGCTTTAGAAGAATGCTGTGCTTCAGAAGGTATTCTGCCGGCCGTGGAGTCATCGCATGCGCTTGCGGGCGCGCGTCGTTGGGCTAAAGAAAATCCAGGCAAGAAAATTCTGATTGGGCTTTCCGGTCGCGGCGATAAGGACATGCCTACGCTGCAACGCACCGTGTTGTTGGGAAAGATTTAATCATTCGAAGATTAGTTTGTTGGAATAATTTCGATGCTGCCACGTGAACAAATTGCTCTCTCCATCCGCAACGCCCAGGCCGGCGGTCGTCCCGCCATCGTGGCCTTTCTCACCGGCGGGTTTCCCGAGCCGGATAACTTTCATCAATTGTTGTGCAAGGTGGCTGATGTTGCCGATGTAGTGGAGATTGGCGTGCCGTTCTCCGATCCCATGGCGGATGGTCTGACCATTCAACGCTCCAGTCGTGCTGCGTTGGCAAAGGGCGTGTCGCTCAAATGGATTCTAAGCACGCTTAAAAATGCGCCACAGAAACCCAAGGCGCCGATTCTGCTGATGAGCTATCTCAATCCGTTGCTGGCCTATGGTTTCGATCGTCTGCCGCAGGCGGCGCGTGAAGCTGGCGTCTCTGGTTTCATTGTGCCGGACCTGCCGCATGAAGAAAGCGAGGATATTCGCGCAGCCCTGGATACACAGGGTCTGGCATTGGTGCAGATGGTCACGCCGGTAACCCCGGATGAACGTTTGGCCATGTTGTGCAAGAAGGCGGAAGGCTTCGTCTACGCTGTCACGATGACCGGCACCACCGGTAAGAATGTTGCTGTACCCAACGACGTGCTGGCTTACATGGATCGCGTCAAAAAAGTTGCGCATGTGCCGGTGTGCGCCGGTTTTGGTATTCGCAGTAGCGAACAGGTGAAGTTGATGACTGGCCATGTGGATGGCGTGGTGGTGGGCTCAGCGCTGGTGGAAGTGCTGGAGCGTGGCGAAGATCCGGTGGCCTTCCTGCGCAGCTTGCTGGCCTGATAGAGTTGCCACGGTTGAGATAACCCTGAGGTCGCTACGATGAGTGACGCAAGCAATTATCCGGCAATCGGCCAGACTTACATTTTCGATATCGGTGTCGCCCAGGTTAGGCAGAGTTATCCCGCGGCCGACACTATGCGTTACCAGGTGATGACCGGTCCGCGAGCGGGTGAGGCGGACACGGTGGCCATCGAAACCGAGCAGCTGGCGCCCGGCATTTTTCTAGTGTCCTGGCAGGAAGCCGATCATCTTACCGTGGTGCATGTTGAAGACTTCAACACTCACACCTTTCATTCCTGCGTCACCATGCCCGACGGCACCTTCCGACGCATCACCAGCAAGATGTGGCGTGCCGATCAATAAGCCTTCGAGTCGTTGAACACCAGGCGAATGGTTTTGAAGACGATCTTCAAGTCCATCCACAACGACCAGTGACGTAGATAGTCCAGATCGTATTCGATGCGCTTGCGCATCTTGTCGACGGTTTCGGTTTCGCCGCGCAGGCCGTTGACCTGTGCCCAGCCGGTGATGCCCGGGCGTACCTTGTGACGGAACATATAGCCTTCGATCAACTTGCGATACTGCTCGTTGTGAGTGACGGCATGCGGGCGCGGACCCACCAGGCTCATCTTGCCTTCCAGTACATTGATGATCTGCGGCAATTCATCCAGCGATGACTGACGCAGAAAGCGGCCGAAAGGCGTAATGCGTGCGTCGTTGCGCGTGGCCTGCGTAACCTGCGCGCCGTTTTCGCACACGGTCATCGAACGGAATTTGTACACCGCAATCTTTTCGCCATTCATGCCGTAGCGCTGCTGTTTGAACAGTACCGGGCCTGCAGAAGAGAGTTTCACGCCAATGGCGATCAGCAGCATCACCGGCCAGATAAACAGCAGTGCCAGGCTTGCCAGCATCAAGTCCATGCCGCGTTTGAACAGCGCGCGCCGGCCGTCGAAGGGTGTGTCGTAAAGAGATACCACCGGCAGGCCGTCGATTTCCGCGACGCGTGCTTGGATGATGTCGAAGGACAGTACGTCGGGCAGCACATACACCGAAGCGGTGGTGTCGCGCAGCTGCGTAATCAGATTGCGAATACGTTCGTTGCCGGTCACCGGTAGCGAGATATAAACCGTGCCGATGCCGTTCTGTTGCACGAAGCCAACCACATCTTCAAATCGGCCCAGCAACTGATGACGCGTAGCGCGCGGCAGGCGGTCGGCGCTGCGATCGTCGAAGAAACCGACAAAGGTGCTATGGCCGGTGTTCGCGGTGCGGCGTGTCAGTTCAAGGGCCAGTTCATTGGCGCCGATCACCACGTAGCGATCTGCCACGGTATTGCCGGCCACCAGTAGGCGAGTGATTCGAGTACGGCACAGCTCCATCAATACCATGATGGTAGGCGTGGTAAGACTCCACGCCAGAATCAGCGGACGAGACGCCAGTTCGGGAATGCGCATGGCGAAGCCGATGAACAGCATCACTGCCACCACGCAGCTCCATTCCAGCAGCAGACGCGGTAACACCTGCGCGAACCACTGCGATAGCGATGTCTGGCCGCGATGCGGCGGTTTGGTCAGCAGCTGACCGCTGGTGATGAATACCATCACGGCCAGCGCCACGCTGGCGTAGCTGAGTGGGTGGCCGAGCACTTGCAATAGCAGCAGCAAGCTGGATGCGGCGATGAAGGGGCGCAGCGCGTAATGTAACAACGCTACAAACGGTGCGTCGGCGTTGCCCATGCGCACGCGGCGGTGCTTCAGCTTTTCAATGATGAATGCGCCAGTCGACATGAATGCCGGGTTGGTATTGGAATTGTCGGACTGCATGAGATTCCTGGGGCTACACAGCGCTCGATGCATACCGAGCTTGTTATGTTGTGTCGCAGTATAGGAACTGAGGGAAAGCCTGACCTAGTAAGGTCGGCGTCCGGCTGCTGGAGCTGAGAGAGCCATCACATCTGGCCCCCATAAAAGACCCTCAAGAAAAGCGGGGTCTAGTCGAGCAGCGGTTTGAGAAGCTGGACCAGCGACAGCGCGAACAGCAGTTCGATGGCAGTTACGCCGGCCAGTAGCAGCTTGGCGGGAATGAAGCGCTGCAACGGGTCCTGCCACTGGCAGGCCAGGGCTTGGGCGACCGACGGACGATTGCGCAGCGTGGTGGCGACCATGCCCAGTAGTGTTACAGCCAGCGAACTCATCAGCAGCATCCCGACTATTTGCGGCAAGGAGAGGGTCAGCAGCTCATTACGCCAGACCAGGCACACCGCCGCGAGCCAGCACAGACTCATCCTGGGGATGTTTCTTAGAGCGCCGATAGCGTTGATGGAAAGGGTGGAGGCAGCTTGCATGCATGAGTGACGAGGATGCGACTGTGCATGCATCGGCTGTACAACGGGAAGCTTGACCTGGGATTTGCCGTAATGTGTTTGCAGTGACCTGCGCGAGTCGCACGGACGGCCTTTCATTGTCGTGCTTGCTCATCACTTGGCGCACTTGACAGCGTTGTCCCTGCACTGCAACGTGACGACCCGAAATTCCTGATCTGTCCGGTACTTATGCTGCGCACCATGCTCCAGGCCAAACTGCACCGCGCCACGGTGACCCAAGCCGATCTTCAATACGAAGGTTCGTGTGGGATCGACGAGGCGTTGCTGGAAGCGGCCGGTCTGCGTGAGTTTCAGTACATCGAGCTGTACAACATCAATAACGGCGAGCGTTTCACCACCTACATCATCAAGGCGGCGCGTGGGTCGGGCGAAATTTCGCTAAATGGCGCGGCGGCGCGCAAAGCAGCGCTGGGCGACTTGCTGATCATTTGCGCCTATTCCACTTATTCCGAGGCTGAGCTGGCCAGCTACCAGCCGACCATCGTGCTGCTCGACGCAGACAATCGCATCGCCCGTATCAAGCACGCTCAAGCCGCCTAAGCGCAAAGCGAGTATCCGATGGAATTGTTGAAAGTGTTGCTGGACTTGATCCTGCACCTCGACAAGCATCTCACCGAACTGGTTGCCGCTTACCAGTACTGGGTGTACGCCATTCTGTTCCTGATCGTATTCGCGGAAACCGGTCTGGTGGTCACGCCGTTTCTGCCCGGCGATTCGCTGCTGTTTGCCGTGGGTGCGCTGGCTGCGGTGGATCAAACCGGCACCTTGAGTGCGCCGCTCATCTGGGTGTTGCTGATGGTGGCGGCGGTGCTGGGTAATGAAACGAACTTTCGCATCGGTGGCTACATTGGTCCGCGCGCCTTCAGCGGTCAGTTCCGCTGGCTCAAACAGGAATACCTGCACAAGACCCAGGCCTTTTACGACAAGCACGGCGGCATGGCGATTGTGTTGTCGCGCTTCCTGCCGATCATTCGTACCTTCGCGCCCTTCGTGGCTGGCGTGGGGCGCATGCAGCCGTTGCAATTTCTGAAGTTCAACCTGCTGGGCGGTATGGGCTGGGTGACGGCTTTTATCTGGGGCGGCTACCTGTTCGGTAATGTGCCCGTCATCAAGAACAACTTCGGCGTAGTGACCATCGCCATCATTGTGGTGTCGCTGCTGCCGCTACTGTGGGCGGCGCTGAGTTCCGCGCGCGAATCACGCCCCAGTTAATAAGCCTTAGGCAAGCTGGTGCATGCCGCGCTTGACGCGGCGCAGCTGCGGCAGAATGCTGCATACCTGTTGCAGCATTTCCAGCCGAGGCGTGAGTGAGTGCGCAAATCCGTGTCGATGCCTGTTTTAACGGCCCGCCTGGTTCGGCCAATGGCGGCTATGTCTGTGGCTTGATGGCGGCTGCAGTCAATCAGCCGCTGAGTGTGCGCTTATACAAACCGCCGCCGCTGGATATTGACATGGAGCTGGTGTTCGACACCGTGTCCGGTAAGTGGCATCTCAAACTGGAAGAGCAACTAATCGCCGCCGCGAATGTGGCGCATCAGCACACGCGCCAACATACCCATGTGCCCAAACCACCCAGCTATCTACAGGCGCTGGATGCCTCGGTGCACTTCTCCGGTCACCACAAACACGCCTTTCCGAATTGTTTTGTCTGCGGACCACAGCGTGCAGTGAATGAAGGGCTGCGTATCTTTGCCGGCAAGCTGCCGGATTCCAATATCGTTGCGGCTCCCTGGTTGCCGCATGCTGCGCTGGCGCATGGCAACGAAAGCAATCGAGTACGTCCGGAATTCATCTGGGCGGCGCTGGATTGTCCGGGGTACTTCGCGTCGGTGACGCCCGGTCGCACCGCTGTGCTCGGTGAGCTGGCCGTGCACATTGATCGTCAGGTGCATATCGAAGAACCCTGCGTGATCATCGGCTGGCAGATATTGATCGAAGGCCGTAAACACAAAGTGGGGACGGCCTTGTTCGATGAAGACGGCGAGCAGTGCGCGATGGGTGTGGCGACTTGGGTGGAGCTGGCCGGGTGAGCCCAGGCTCACTAAGGGTTCATTCAGGGCTTACTCAGTGGTCTCAGCGATGGTTCGTTCGGGCGCGTGGCTAGGCTGTAAAGCTGTTGCGGATGCGTCGCCATGCCAGAGCCAGGGCAATGATGGCCTGTAGCGTCGCGCCGGTCAGTTGCAGCGCTGTACTGCCGTTGCCAAAAGGCAGGATAAATTGCGACAGACGCGGCATGTCCATGGCGTTCAACATGAACGGCAATATCCAGCTGAGGATCACGATATAAATAATGGTCGTGCCAACTGCGCGTTTGGGCTGAGGTGCGGCAAGAAAGAACATCAGAATGCCGGCATCGCGCGCTGCTAATAGCGTCAATGGAATGGGCGCCAGCGTGATTTTTTCACGCATGCCGATGTAGCCGCCGTCAAAGCCTGTTGCAGTCACCACCACTGCGCAGATTGCAGTGAAAATCCAGGTAACGGGCCAGCAGGGCAGTTCTTCAAAACTGCGGCGCCACTCGCCCAGTTGCATTTTCCAGGTAATGCGTCGAATGACTGTTGGGCCGGTCATTTCGGTAAACATCATTACGTAGGTAAACAGTAGACCCCAGGCCAGGCCGATCCATGCCCACACGGTAGGTAAGGACACGATGTCCCGTAGCGGGCCCCAAACAAATCCTGCGCAATAAACGGTGAGGAAGCTTAGAAACAGCAACCATGCCCAAGGCGTGGTGCGCACCATCAAGCTTTGACACATGGCACGGTATGCGCCGAGAACGGCCCAGCCGGCAAAGATGATGGATGAACACAACAGAAAATTCATCGAGTCAAAACTGACGGCATACCAGGTTGAGTATTGATTGCTATTCCAGCCTCTGCCGGCGAGGACTGCGCCGATATTGATTAACACCAATATCAACAACAGGCCGATAGAGCGGCGTTTCGGCGCCACACCTTGTTTGGAGGTGTGCAGTGCCAATGCCATGCCGATGGCATGTAATGCAATCGTGATAAAAATCAGGCTGACGCCGAGGCGGAGTGGCGCGCCGAACTGCACGGTGGATGCGGTGGCAAGAAACACCAGCAGGCATAGCGTACCTCCATACCAGGCAAAGGCCGTGCTGCCGAACAACTTACCCCAGGTCATAGTCCAGGGTGAAAGCGTCGATAGGCGTTGCCAATCCCAGGTCTTGTCGGCTATTTCGTCAATCACCGAATTGCTGGCCAGGCGGGTTCCCCATAACAGGCTCATCACGCAGAATCCGCCGAGCGCCGCCGAACTGATGCGGGCCAAGGTATCGCCTTCATCAACGGCGGCCAATGCCAGAAAAATCAGTCCCATGATCAGTGGCACACCCAGCAAACGGTGTACGGTGATTTCAAGCCATAAATTGCGGCGCAACTCCGGATTCATTGGCGGATTCCTATGCTCGTTGATTCTGATTATTGGATTTCAGACTGCGCAAATAGGATTCGTGCAGATTCTCCTTATCATCATTCATGCTGATGACATTCAATCCGGCGTTGATCAGCGCACGCAGTAAATTCGATTTGCTTAAGTTATCGGCGGCTAGGGCAATAACGGCGCGCTCATGGTCGCAACGTAGCAGCTCAGTATTTTCGAGAGAGGCGATGGCATGGCTGATTGCATCGCTGAGCATTGCTGGTGGCGCCGTAAAGATCACTTGCACGTGAATGCGATCGGAGCTTGGCGCGTTTTGTTCCAGTGATCGATTCTCAATGATTTTGCCATCGCGAATCACCAGCATGTGAGTGGAGTATTCATCCAGTTCGGCCAGAATGTGCGATGACACGATCAGGGTCATGCCATCTGCGCGCAGCTGCTTAAATACCAGTGCCAGATCATGTCGAGCTTCAGGGTCCAATCCGGAAGCGGGTTCATCAAGAATCAGCAGGGCCGGCTTATGAATCAGTGCCTGACCGATGGCTGCTCGTTGGCGCTGCCCGCGGGATAGTTCGCTGCAACGGCTATCGAGTTTCTGTTCCAGATGCAGACGTTTTGCGGTATTTGTTGCAGCGGCCTGAGCGGCTGCATTATCCAGGCCTTGCGACAGACCTGCATAAATCAAGCTTTGACGAACTGTTAAAGCATCATAGAGGCCGAAAAAATCGGATAGATAGCCAATACGGCGATGACATTCGCGTGGATTCTCCAGAACATTGATACCTTCGATTTCAATTTGACCTTCCAACGGCACGTCCAATGCCGCCATGCAACGCAGCAAAGTAGTTTTGCCGGCACCATTGGGTCCCACCAACGCAGTTACGCTGCCTTTGGCAAGGCTGAAAGAAACGTTGTCTAGAGCGCGTGTCCCGGGGTATTCGTAGGTTAGATTGCTGACACAAAAAATATCCACGATAGTCATCCCGATTCCTTGTTATTTGCCTAGTGTGCGCAGAGGCTACTTCCGTCCCAACAAAGTTAAAATGCCTCCCAGCAAGCATATCGCTCCGGGCCAGATCGGTTCAATGACAATGGCGAACCACAGCACACCGCTGAACAGCAATGCCGATGCCAGGATGGTTTGATCGCGACGTCGTGCACTACGTAACAACTCAAGACGTAGTTCTTCCACACCGTCGTTCTTCACGTTGACGCGATAACGACCTTCCGAGGCGCGCATCAAGGCCTGTTGAATCAAGGTGGGTACGGTGCGAATGGCTTCACCGATGTCCGGTAACTGTTTTTTCCATTCGCGCAGTACGCCGCGCGGGCTCATACGTCTATGCATCCATTCCTGCATGATGGGTTTGGCGGTCTTCCATAGATCGAGATCCGGATACAGCTGACGGCCCAGGCCTTCCACTTGCAGCAGGGTTTTCTGCAGCAGGAACAGCTGCGGCTGAATTTCCATATCGAAGCGTTGTGCGGCTTCGAACAGGCGTGTCAGCACCTGGCCGAAGGAGATTTCTCTCAGCGGCTTGTTGAAGATGGGTTCGCACACCGTGCGCACGGCGGATTCCACTTCATCGACGCGCGTGCCGGCGGGTAGCCAGCCCGAGTCGATATGCAGCTGGGCGACGCGTCGGAAGTCGTGATTGAAAAACGCCAGGAAGTTTTCAGCGAGATAGTGCTGGTCGCGCGGGTCCAGTGTGCCGACGATGCCGAAATCAATGGCCGCATACACCGGATGTTCCGGGTCTTCAGTGAGCACGAAGATGTTGCCCGGATGCATATCGGCATGAAAGAAATTGTGGCGAAACACCTGCGTGAAAAAGATTTCCACGCCGTTTTCAGCCAGGCGCTGGATGTTGACGCCGCGCTGACGCAGTTCCGTCATGTTGCTGATCTGCACGCCACGTACCCGTTCCATCACCATCACATTGCTGCGACACAGATCGAAATAAACCTTGGGTGCGTATAGCAATTGCGAGTTTTGAAAGTTGTGGCGTAACTGCGAAGCATTGGCTGCTTCACGCATGAGGTCGAGTTCATCGATGATGGTTTTTTCGTACTCGCGTACTACTTCCACCGGTTTGAGCTTGGTGCCCAGGCTCCAATACTTCATCGCTAATGCAGCGAGTGCATACAGCACTTCGATGTCACGTTCGATCAATGCGCGGATGCCGGGGCGCACCACTTTCACGACGACTTCGCTGCCGTCTTGCAGCTGTGCCGCATGAACTTGCGCGATGGTCGCGGCGGCCAGCGGCTCGGCATCGAATTGTGCAAAGACCTCGGTTACCGGTTTTTCCAATGCCTGCTCGATCAAGGCGCGCGCCAGTTGTGCGGGGAAGGGCGGCACTCGGTCCTGTAGTTTGGCCAGCTCATCGGCAATGTCCGGTGGCAATAGATCGCGGCGTGTGGATAACGCCTGCCCGAACTTCATGAAGATGGGGCCGAGTTCTTCCAAGGCCAGGCGCAGCCGTTCACCGCGTGTGCCCTTGTGCTTGATCTGAAACCAGGCGGCCGGCGAAGCCAGATAGGCAATTCGTAGTGGACCGGCAAAGCGCGTGTCTTGCACGAATTCGTCCAGGCCGTGTTTGACCAGGACGCGATGAATTTGCAGTAAGCGGGAGAAGACGCGGAGGTTCATCATTGTTTGTTGGTTGCGGTCTTGCGTTCTAGCGCGCTCAGTCGCGCCGCAAAGCGTTCGGCATCGTCACGCAGCACATCGACATCGTGGTTGAATTCATCCGCTTCGGTCTTGCTGGGTACGTCGCGGCTTTCTTCGCTGAGATATTCACCCACATTCTGTAGCAAGGTGCTGCCGACACGGTGACCAAAGCCCAGCAGGCTACGCACGGTATTGCCCAGCTGGTGTGCGGCCACATCGCCCACCACACGAGAAAGCTCTTCTTCAAGGTCGGGCTTGGCTTGTTTGAGCAGCTCGCTAAAGCTTTGCGCCACTTCGGCATCGCCTTCGATACGCACCGAACTGCCCTGCAATGCCGCGGTAGATTGTTGCTGTGCGAGATTGAGCAAGCCCAGCGGACTGCCGGACAGGCTGGCGTCTGCCGCACTATCGCCACTATCGTTTTGAGTGCTTAATTGAATGCGATCATCGATGGCTCGCAATAAGAAGGCTGTGGGCATGCCGGTCAATTGCAGACGCAGCGACTTGCCGTTGAGCCGTGCGCACAAGGCACGCGCCGCCGATGAGGCGGCGATATTGCGGTTCAGTGTGGTTTCAATGGCGCTAAGCAACATCTATGTGCTCAAAACTTATAGCCGCGGTGTAGTGCAACAATGCCGCCGGTGAGATTGTGGAAACTGGTTTGTTCGAAACCGGCTTCCTGCAACATGCCCAGCAGGGTCTGCTGATCCGGAAACTTGCGAATGGATTCGGCCAGGTAGCGATAGCTGGCTTCATCGTTCGCCACCACTTTGCCCAGCTTCGGCAGCACGTTGAACGAATACCAGTCATATACCGGCTTCAATCCGGGTGCGGTGGGATGCGAAAATTCCAGAATCATCAACTGGCCGCCCGGCTTGAGCACGCGATACATGGAACGCAATGCTTTGGCCTTGTCGGTGACATTGCGCAGGCCGAAGCCGATGGTCACGCAATCGAAGCTGTTGTCGGCAAAGGGCAGGCATTCGGCATTGGCCAGGGACCAGCGCACGTTGCTGGCCAGGCCTTTATCGAGCAGACGGTTGCGACCATTGCCCAGCATCGCGGCATTGATGTCGGTGTGAACCACCAGGCCCGTCGCGCCCACCTGTTCGGCCATGCCGATGCTCAGGTCGCCGGTACCGCCGGCCACATCCAGCGCGCACTGGCCCGGGCGCAGACCGGTTTGCGACAGGGTGAAGCGCTTCCATAGTCGATGTGCGCCGCCCGACATCAAGTCGTTCATTACGTCGTACTTGTCGGCCACCGAGTCGAATACCGCGCGCACCTTGCCGGCCTTCTCGGCCAGCGGTACTTCGCTGAAGCCGAAATCGGTCTTGGCATTGGCGTCGTGAGGGGCGTGTGGTTCCATGGGAATGAGCCTGTTAAAGTCCCGACATTCTATCCGGCGGGCGGGCCTTTGGTTGCGTTATTACGGCTCTGTCGCGGGTTGTACGGGGGAGGATGGGGCGAGTCCGGGCTGACATTCCTATCCATTGTTCAGATCAAGCTTGCACAAAGAATTACCAATGAGCGCCAATCCACTATTCGATCTTACTGGCAAGGTAGCTCTGGTTACCGGCGCCACCCGCGGCATCGGTCTGGCCATTGCCGAGCAAATGGCGCGTGCCGGCGCGCAGGTGGTGATTTCCAGCAATGAGGTCGATGCCTGTGCCAGCGTCGCGGCGCAGCTGCGGCAGCAACGATTGGATGTCATCGGCATCGCCTGCGATGTGTCTGACCGCGCGCAGTTGCAGGCGTTGGTGGATCAAACCATTGCGCAGCGTGGGCGTATCGATGTGCTGGTGTGCAATGCCGGCGTCGCGCCGCATATGGGGCCGATCTCCAGTGCCAGCGATCGCGATTGGGAACTGACCATGACCATCAATCTGCGCAGCGTGCTATGGCTCACCAGCATGGTGATTCCGGCCATGGCCGAACGTCGCGATGGCAGAGTGATCATTACCAGCAGTCTGTCCAGCGTGCGCGGCAATAAGGGTATCGGTCTGTATGGCTTGTCGAAGGCGGGCGTGGCGCAGCTGGCGCGCAATCTTGCAGTGGAATGGGGGCCGGCGAATGTCTGCGTCAATGCCATCGCGCCGGGATTGATTCGCACTGAGTTCGCCAAACCGTTGTTGGAAAATCCATCGGTGTTGGAGCGACGTTTGTCGCTCACGCCATTGCGCCGTGCCGGTGAGGTGAATGAGATTGCCGGTGTGGCAGTGATGCTGGCCGCACCGGCTGGCGCGTTCATCACGGGTCAGAATCTCATTGTCGATGGCGGCACCACTATCAGCGATGGCAATTGAATGCCGACCGGTTATTCGGGCACGCCGTTAGCCAAGAAACTGGGTATCAAAACCGGCAGTACGGTGTATGTAAAGAACGCACCGGATAACTATGCAGAGTGGTTGGAGCCCCTGCCTGAGGGCGTGAAATTTGTAGCACGCGCTGCAGCTACGACGGATGTGCTGCACATGTTCACTATGTCGAAAACGGAGCTTGCTAAAACGCTGGCCGCTTACCGCAAGCAAATAAAACCCGAGGCGATGATCTGGGTTTCATGGCCCAAGAAATCGGCCAAGATGGATAGCGATGTCACCGAAGATGTGATTAGAGAAATCGCATTGCCGCTGGGTCTGGTGGATATCAAGGTCTGTGCAGTGAATGAGACTTGGTCTGGGTTGAAGTTGGTGATCAGGAAAGCTTTGCGTTAACGAGACCGGCACTTAGATACGTGTGTTCACGAGATAGCGATTATTTCCCTCTCCCGCATGCGGGAGAGGGGCAGGGAAGAGGGTCTGCTGGTCTGTGCGTAGCTTTCAACTCATCATTGCAGCTGACTACTTCGCCTGCTGAGCCCGACGTTGTTGGATGCGTTCGCGAATGCTGGCTTTGCGCTCTTCGCAGGCGCTTGGGTTGGCATCGCACTTGGCTTTAATGTCAGCGGCACGTTCTTGTAGCTTGGCTTTCTTCTCTGCACAGGCATTGGGATCGGCTGCACATTTTTCTTTCAACTTGGCCAGGCGTGCTTCCAGTTTGGCTTTTCGATCCGCGCAACCTTTGGGATCTTCGCTGCACTTGGCCTCGATTTTTGCGCGCAACTCGGCGCAGCGATCCGGATTTTGTGCACAGGCGGTTTCCAGTGCCGGATATTCGCCGCTGGCAGAGGTTGATTGCGCGTGCAGAGGTAGTGCGGCGCAAACAATGAGCGCGGCGCTGACGAGTGTCGAGCGAAGATTCATGATGGCGATTCCTTGAAGCAGTGGCGATGACAGCTTCAACGGGCAGCCCGGACTTCGGTTGACACGGCATCTGCAACGTCAATCTAACGTATGCAGGCTAACGTATGCGCAGGCGCGCCAGCAGCTGATCCAGCCAGCCATTCAATGTCTCGAATAGACGTAAGTACGCGGGTCGTTGCAGCCAGGTGTCGTAACGCAGCATTTCACTGGCGGCAAAATCTATGTCCAACAAATGCCGCACCTGATCGGCAAATTCCGCGCTGTTGATCTCCTGATTGGCATCCAGATTCCAGCGCAGGTTCCAGCGATCGAAATTGGTTGAGCCAATACTTGCCCAGTCATCGCACAACGCAATCTTGGCGTGGATGAAACTGGGTTGGTATTCAAAAATGCGTACGCCGCTGCGCAGCAGGCGTGCATAGTAGCGGCGCGAGGCATGACGTACGCTGGGGTGGTCCGTCAATCGTCCGGGCACCAGTATGCGCACATCCAATTTTCGTTGGGCTGCCTTCACTAACAACCGCCGTAGGCGCAGCGAGGGCAGAAAGTAGGGCGTTATCAGCCATACGCGTTGTTGGCTTTTTGATATCTGCTGATACAACGAGTGCAGCACATGATGCGCACGTGGTCCATTGCTGGCGCATACCCGACCGGACTCGTTGCCTGCGATATCGGTGGCCTGCGGCACGCGCGGCCGCTTGAACCAGTTCTTGCGAATGCCCGACCAGGTGCGTTCGAATAACACATGCCAATCGACGACCACCGGGCCGCGAATCGCCAGCATGACTTCATGCCAGGGCGGCTGATGGCGCGCATACAGAAATTCGTCGGTCAAACCCGCGCCGCCCACATAGGCCAGCTGCTGGTCGATCAACAACAGCTTGCGATGGTTGCGCAACAGATTGCCCAGACCTTTACGCCAGCGCAGCCGATTGAAGATCGCAAATTCAACGCCGGCGGTTTGCAGCACTTGTCGATCGGCAAAGTGCAGACCGCGTGCGCCGTAACCATCGAGCAGAATGCGTATGTGCACGCCGCGTTGCACGGCCTGCAGCAGCGCTTGTTGAAATTGAGTGAATACCGCGCCGCTACTGACCAGGTACATTTCCAGTTCGATGCTCTGCTGAGCCTGAGCAATGGCCTGCAGCATGGCGGGAAAGTACTCGCGGCCATCCACCAGCAAGTCGAATTGATTACCTTCGCGCCAGGGAAAGCGCAACGGCAACAGTTGGCGAAGGAAGGGATTGGGCATTACCTGTTGGGCGTCAATTGAGCGTGGCGTTCAGGACAGCTGCAATGCGTGCGCCGGCCTTGGTTAATTGTTCGGGTAAATAGTTACGCGCGTCCTGAACATACGCGGCGGATAACGTAATCGTTTGGGTGTTGTCGGTGCGGCAGGCAAAGCCAGGCAGCAGGCCGTAGGTATGTGTGGTCGCCAACTCATGTGTTTGCTGAGCCCACTCGCGCAGTTCACCCTTCTGCCACTCGCGCAATTTATTTTTATAGCGCTGCTGTAGTTGTGCTGCGTAATTTTCCACGCGCTGTCCGGCCATGATGTCCTTGAGCAATACCGTATCGAGTAATTCATGCAGACGATAGCGTTCACCCCCTGCGTACAGGCGCACATATAAATTATTGCCGCCGCGGTCGGCGTTATCTCCCATATGCAACGGTTGATGAATATCGCCCAGCATGTGTATCAACAGTCGCAATGCCAGCGCGCGCTCGGCCTGGCTGGTGCGTTTACTGGCTAATACGCCACGGAAGTGCTCAATCTGCCGCGTGGCGCAATTGCCATCTGCGCAGTAGCTGTGTGCGGCGCCACACACCGGTTGATTGTCGTAATGCCACTGGTCCGATGTCGGCCAGCGTTCTCTCAAGCTGGTGCGCTGAGTATCCATGTCCGTTGTCGCTGTTGCCAGCGTCTCTTCACCTAGCAGCTGTTGCACCTGCTGGCGTGTCTTAGGGGTGAGCATGCCACTGGCGATCAACCCCGTGACCCGATGTCCCACATTGCCCCACGCGTGCGCACTCTGCGACATTGGCAGAAGCAGGGCCAGCCATAGCAGCTTCATGGCGATCGGCAGGGACACTCGGGTGATTGGAGTCATGGTGGAAGCTTGCCACATGCTAAGCTGCCCGGGTGCCTGGCTGAGCTGAATCGCTGCCACTGTATATTTAGTCGGAGGGATTCGAGCTTATTATGGAGATCCTACATGCCTAAAAAACCTGCAAATAAAACCGCCGGCAAAGCGGCGAGCGCCACCAAGCCGCCTAAGCCGATAGTGTCGCGCGAACAGGCAGAAGAGGCCGTGCGCACCTTGTTGCAATGGGCCGGCGATGACCCGCAACGCGAAGGTCTGTTGGATACGCCCAAGCGCGTTGCTGCGGCGTATCGCGAGTGGTTTGCCGGTTACTCGATCAATCCTGCCGAATATCTCAAGCGCACCTTTGAGGAAGTGGCCGGTTACGATGAGTTGATCGTGCTGCGCGATATCGAGTTCGAGTCTTACTGCGAGCATCACATGGCGCCGATCATCGGTCGCGTGCATGTGGGCTACCTGCCCACCGACAAGGTGGTGGGTATCAGTAAACTGGCGCGAGTGGTGAATGGTTACGCCAAGCGTCTACAGGTGCAGGAGAAGCTCACTGCCGAGATCGCACGCTGCATCAATGATGTATTGAAGCCGCGCGGCGTCGGCGTGGTGGTCGATGCAGTGCATGAATGCATGACCACGCGCGGCGTACACAAGCGCGGCGTGTCGATGATCACCAGCAAGATGTTAGGCACCTTCCGCGAAGATGCGCGTACCCGTGCCGAGTTTCTGCGCTTTATTGGAATTCGCGGCGCGGGTTGATTGCGATTGTTTTTGTAGGGGCGGGTTTAGCGGTCTTCCGCGTTTACCCGCCCTGTTCGCGAAGAGCAATTGAAAATATTAAGAGGGCGAGGCATGCCTCGCCCCTACAGATGCTTGCTTACAGCAGCTTATTGCCAATCCACCAAGCCAATGCCGCCATCGTGGCCGAAGCGGGGATGGTTAGAATCCAGGCGATCACGATATTGCCGGCGATGCCCCAGTGAACTGCGCGGGCGTTATGCGCCGAGCCCACGCCGACAATCGCACCGGTAATAGTGTGCGTGGTGGATACCGGAATACCAAAGCTCGAGGCCATGAATAGCGTAATGGCGCCGCCGGTCTCCGCAGCAAAGCCGCCCACCGGTTTTAGCTTGGTGATTTTCTGGCCCATGGTTTTCACGATGCGCCAGCCGCCGAACAGCGTGCCTGCGGAGATCGCCACGTAGCAGCTGATGATCACCCAGTTGGGGAGGTGATCCTGCGTGGTAACGCCTGCTGAAATCAGCAACAACCAAATGATGCCCATGGTCTTCTGCGCATCGTTGCTGCCATGGCCAATGCTATACAGCGCCGACGAGACCAGCTGCAGGCGGCGGAACCAGCGATCCACTTTACGGGTCGAGGAGCGGAAGAACAGCCACGACACTGCCACCATGATCAGGCCGCCGAACAGCAGGCCCAGCAATGGCGACAGTACGATGAAGATGGCGGTCTTGGTGATGCCTGCCGAGAGCAGCGGCGTGGTGCCGGCCTTGGCCATGGTGGCGCCCATCATGCCGCCGATCAGCGCATGCGATGAGCTGGAGGGTAGTCCGTAGTACCAGGTGATGATGTTCCAGGCGATGGCCCCCATCAGTGCACCGAAGATCACGTAGTGATCGATATAGTTGGGATCGACAATGCCCTTGCCCACTGTCGCTGCCACTTTCAGTTCGAAGATGCCGAAGGCAACGAAGTTGAAACAGGCTGCCCATAGTACGGCTTGATAGGGTTTGAGTACGCCGGTGGACACCACGGTGGCGATGGAGTTGGCGGCATCATGAAAACCATTCATGAAATCGAACGCCAATGCCAACGCGACCAGGCAGGCCAGCGTCATGAAAGCCATATGTGAGTCCATCAGGCGTTCTCCAGCACCACGCCTTCAATCACATTGGCCACGTCCTGACATTTATCGGTGGCGGTTTCCAGCAGTTCGTAAATGGCCTTGAGCTTGATGATCTGGCGCACATCGGCTTCTTCGCGGAACAGTTTCGATACCGCAGCGCGCATCACGCGGTCGGCATCCGATTCCAGCGAATCAATTTCCTGGCAGGTGCCGAGAATGGTGGTGCTGTTATCCATGGATGACAGCAGGGCCACCGCCGCCTGCACTCGCTCGCAACAAATTTCCACCAGGTTGGCCAGATGCGTGGCCTCCGGGGTGAGTTGTTGAATGTCATAAAGTTGCAGTGTTTCGGCGGTATCCTGGATCAGATCGAGAATGTCATCCATGCGCGTGATCAAGCGATTGATTTGATCGCGGTCGAAGGGCGTCACGAAGGTGGCGTGCATGAGTGCCACGGTTTCATGGGTGACATCGTCGGCCTTCTGCTCGATGTCTTCGATCTTGTCGATGAAGCGCTTGCGGGAATTGACGTCCGGATAGTGTTCCAGCAATTCCAGCAACACCTTGCTGCCCTGCACCACCAGGTTGGCGTGTTGGTTGAACAGGGTAAAAAAATGTCGCTCGCGCGGCATGAGTGCGGACAGGAAACGCATGATGAAGCCCCGACTCGTCTATTCGTCGATAAGAAAACGGTAATCCGCCAATTATGCGGGAGTGGCGGGAGCAGTGCGAGCTTCGTTCACTACCGGCGGCCCTTGGATCATCAAAGTGCCCGATCTGCCCGGTACCGTGCCGCGGATCAGGCGGTGTACCGGCAGTTCCTGCGGTTGTAACTGCTTGAATATTTCCCGCGATGTGGTTAGGGCATAACCCTGTGTGCGCCAGCCCTGCAGCAACTGCTCGAACACCGGCAGCAGTTTCATGCCTTCCAATTCAGCATGCAGCGTGTACACGGGCGGCTGCTCAGGTGTTGCCGCGGTTTGCTGCAGCACATGCCGGGCGACGTTGGCCTCGGTCAGATCGTCGACGCCTATCAATTCATCCAGGGTGGGCAGCGTACTGGGCAGCTGCGGGCAGGCGATAACCTTGCCGTCGATCCAGGGCAGGAAGGGTGAATGACCGCGACTGTCTGAACTGTAGTCGAAGCCCAGTTGCTCAGTCAGCGCGATGGCGTGGTTGTTCATCTGCCAACCTGCAGCACCATGGGTTTGTGGCGCGCAACCGAAGATCTCGCTGAAGCGTTGCACGGCAAGCTGCATCTCGCGTTCGGTCCAGCGGTTGTCGGCGTGTTCGACGCCGTCCTGCCAGCGAATGTGATCCCAGGTATGTATGCCCACTTCATGTCCTGCATCGCGCACCGAACGCAGGATGCCGGCGCAACGTCGGCCGATATCCGGGCCAGGCAATAGCACGCCGTACATCAAGGTCTTGATGCCGTAGTGACTGACTACTGAAGTGCGACTGACCTTGCTCAGGAAACCAGGACGGAAGGCGCGCTTCAAGGCGCGGCCGGTGTGATCCGGGCCCAGCGAGAATAAGAAGGTTGCCGTGATGCCGTACTTGTCGAGCAGCCGTAGCAGATTCGGTACGCCTTCCCGCGTGCCGCGATAGGTATCGACGTCGATTTTTAGTGCGAGCTTCATGATGGTTGAGGGCGTGATGAATCACGCCCCTACATGGATAATGCCGCATTACCGTAGGGGCGCAATTTATTGCGCCCGTCTTAGTTCATCAAATCGTGCGCTTCACGAACATGCGCGCGGTAAGACTCGAAAATGCGTTGCAATGCATCCTGCATGGTCACACGCGGCTGCCAGTTCAGATCCTTGCAGGTGTTGTCGATCTTGGGCACGCGGTTCTGCACATCTTGATAGCCCTTGCCGTAGTACTCCTGCGAGGTGATATCAACCAGCTTCACCTTCTTGGCAGATTCCGCATACTCGGGATACTTCGCGGCCAGCGCCAGCATGTCGTTGGCCAGTTCGCGCACCGAGAAGTTATTGGTGGGATTGCCGATGTTGTAAATCTTGCCGGTGGCCACGCCGTCCTTGTTTTCAATGATGGCCATCAAGGCATCGATGCCGTCATCGATATGCGTGAAGGAGCGCTTTTGCTGACCGCCATCCACCAGCTTGATGGTCTCGCCGCGCACGATGTGACCGAGGAACTGTGTCAGTACGCGTGAGCTGCCTTCCTTGGTGGTGTTGATCGAATCCAGACCCGAACCGATCCAGTTGAAGGGACGGAACAGGGTGTAGTCGAAACCGCGCTCCTGACCGTAAGCGGCAATGACGCGATCCATCATTTGCTTGGCGCAGGCGTAAATCCAGCGTGGCTTGTTGATCGGGCCGTATACCAGTGGCGAATTGTCCGGATCGAAAGCTTCGTCCGGTGACATGCCGTACACCTCGGAAGTCGAGGGGAAGATCAGCCGCTTCTTGAATTCCACAGCGGCGCGAATGATGGGCAGGTTGGCCTCGAAGTCCAGTTCGAATACACGCAGCGGTTCGCGCACGTAAGTGGCCGGTGTGGCGATGGCCACCAGCGGCAGGATCACATCGCACTTCTTGATGTGATACGCGATCCATTCGCGATTGATGGTGATGTCGCCTTCGAAGAAGTGGAAGCGCTGGTCGCTCAGCAGACCTTCGATGCGATCCGAATTCATGTCCATGCCGTACACATGCCAGTCGGTGGTACGCAGGATGCGATTGGCCAGGTGGTGACCGATGAAGCCGTTGACGCCGATGATGAGTACTTTTTTCATGACTGCTTTCAGATGAGAAGAGAGTTAATTAGGCAAGCTGATCGGCGCCTTGCCGAACAGATTGGTCCAGGTGAATTCGTCGAGTAGTTTGCCGTCGTGCTCCGCGCTGATTTCCAGTACGGAATCGCACAGGTCGGCGCGCAGGCTATGACCATCCCAATACAGACAGGGTCCGGGATGACGCGGACGTTGTGTGGCTGGAACACGGCTGCGTAATACGCGCAGCAATTTATTTTGCACCAGAGTGAACGCGCCCGGATACGGTGGCGCCACGGCGCGAATCAAGTTGTGAATCTGTGCCGCGTTCTGCTGCCAATTGATGCGGCCATCCTCGGGTTTGCGACCACCGAAGTATGAGCCGGTGGATAAATCTTGCGCATACAGTTTGACGCTGCCGTCGAGAATGTTCGGTAGAACTTTATCCAAAGCCAGCTCGGCGGCCACCGTGACTTTTTGGAAGACATCGAAGGCGGTGTCATCAGGCAGGATGGGTACGGCCTGTTGCGCGGCGATGGCGCCGGCATCGGGCTTGGTCACCATCTGGTGCAAGGTGGCGCCGGTTTCGCGTTCGCCATTCAATACGGCCCAATTTACCGGCACGCGACCGCGATACTTGGGTAGCAGCGAACCATGCATGTTGTAAGCGCCACGCTGTGCACAGGCCAGCAACTCGTGTTTGAGCATGTGGCGATAGTAGAACGAGAAAATGAAATCCGGTCGCAATGCTTGCAGCTGTTGTTGCCATTCATCGCTGTTGGGATTCTTGGGTGTGGCGCAACGCAGATGATGACGCGCGGCCAGCGAACTCACACTGTCGAACCAAATGTGTTCGTTGGGATCGTCTTCGTGCGTCAGCACCAACTGCACATCTACGCCATGCGCCAGCAATACCGACAGGCAACGTACGCCGACGTTGTGGTATGCGAACACGACTGCAGTGGCGCGCACACTCATTCCTGCTTTTCCAGCACGGCCTGCACCAGGTAGCGCGGTCGCGATTGGACTTGTTGGTAGATACGACCCACGTACTCACCGAGCAGGCCTAGGCCGAACAGCGCAATGCCGATCAGGAAGAACACGATACCGAACAGCGTGAATACACCTTCGGCTTCCGCACCCACCAACAAGCGGCGCAGAGCCAGTACGATAACGAAGAAGGCCGCCAGGCCCGCCGTAGCCATGCCCAGCAGAGTGAAGAACTGCAGCGGTGCGCGCGAGTAGCCGGTCATCAAATCGAAGTTCAGGCGCATTAGTGACGACAGCGAATACTTGGACTCACCTGCGGCGCGTTCTTCGTGCGCCACTTCTACATCGGTGGGGCGGCGCGCATACAGGTAGGCCAGCGCTGGGATAAACAGATTCACTTCCTGCGTATGGTTGATGGCATCGACAATCTGCTTGCTATAGGCGCGTAGCATGCAGCCTTGATCGCGCATGCGAATACGCGTGGTGCGTTCGCGCAGGCGATTCAGCATGCGCGAGGCGTAGCGACGGAAAAAACTATCCTGGCGTTCCTTGCGATAGCCACCGACGTAGTCGTGGCCCTCGCGCATCTTGGCCAACAGCTTGGCGATTTCTTCCGGCGGATTCTGCAGATCGGCATCGAGGGTGACGATGACTGCACCGCGTGTGCGTTCGAAGCCGGCCTTGATGGCCATGTGCTGACCGGCATTCACCGCTAACAAGACAATGCGTGTGACATCGGGACGCTGCGTGAATTGTTCGCGCAGCATGGCGGGCGATTGATCGCGGCTGCCATCGTCCACCAGGATCAATTCATAGCGCAGCTGCAGATCCGTGCTTAATTGATCGAGTGCCGGATACAGGCGCGCGAACAGGGCATCCAGGCCGGCTGCCTCGTTATAAATCGGAATCACCACCGACAGATCGATATTGCTCATGATGACTATTTCAAATGGCTACGCAGGCTGCGGCTGAGTGCGGTCACGACGCGCACCACATCGGCGGGGGTCATGCCCGGAAACAACGGCAGCGTCAGAATATTACGGCCGACGTATTCGGCTTGCGGATGATCGCCTTCGACATGGCCAAGGCGCTGATACAAAGCGAACAGATGAATGGGTGGATAGTGCACGCCGGTGCCGATGCCTGCGGCATCGAGGTCGGCCATGATGGTGGCGCGTTTTACCTGCAAACGCGCTTCGGGCAACACCACTTGGAACATATGCCAGTTGCTGTCGGTGAAGTTGGCCGGTGGCAGACCCAGCTCCAGATCGGCTTCGGCCTTGAACAATTCAAAGTAATGACGGGCCAGTTCGCGACGCTGCTCGGTGAACGTTTCCAGATGCGGCAACTGGCCCAGGCCTACGCGAGCGGCCACATCGGTGAGATTGAATTTACCGCCGACTACTTCAACCTCCATGCCGTCGTAGCCGGAGCGCATCACGCCTTGCAGTCGATACTGTTCGGCCAGTTTGGCTTCCGCTTCGTTGTTGAGCACCAGGCAACCGCCTTCGACGGTGGTGATGTTCTTGTTGGCGTGGAAGCTGAAAGAAATGAAATCGCCTTCGCTGCCGATGCGCCGATCCTGCCAAGTGCTGCCGAAGGATTGTGCGGCGTCTTCGATCACACGCAAACCATGTTTGCGAGCGATGGCGTAGAGACGATCTCTATCTACCGGCAAGCCGGCCAAGTCCACAGGAATGATGGCCTTGGTGTTCGGTGCGATGGCGGCTTCGACTAAATTTAAATTAATGTTGCGCGTCGCTGGATCAATGTCGACGAAGATCGGCGTGGCGCCTACTTCCAGAATGACATTACTGGTCGAGACCCAGGACAGCGGTGTGGTGATGACGGTATCGCCCGGACCCACGCCGGCAATACGCAATGCAATCTCCATGGTACAGGTGCCCGAGTTGAAGGCGCGCACCGGACGACCGCCGCAGTACTGCGATAACTTGGTTTCGAACTCTTTCACCTTCGGACCCGAAGTGATCCAGCCCGAACGCAATACTTCCACCACGCCGGCAATGGTTGCCTCGTCGATGGTGGGGCGTGTCATCGGCAGACGCGGTAGGGATGGATGGACTGCGCTCATGAGTTCAGCTACGGGTGATCAGTACGACGCCGACAATGATGACAGCAATACCGGCCACGCGTGTGGGTGTCAGCGCTTCGGCAAATAAGTACCAGGCAGCCAGCGCATTGACGATGTAGCCGATGGATAGCATCGGGTAGGCCATGCTCACGGGGGTGCGCGATAAAGCGCCGATCCAGACCACCACGCTGATGGCGTAGCAGGCCAGCCCGCCAAGAATATGCGGCTCGAACATCAGTCGTGGTGCGACTGCCCAGATGCCGGCGCCGGAAAATTCGATGTGGCCGATGGCATTGGTGCCGGCCTTCAGCAGTAGCTGTGCACAGGCATTGAGCAGTACGCCGGTAAGTATCAAGGCGAAGGCGGCGGCAGTCATGATAGGTGGGACTCTTGAGTCATCTGGCAAATGTTTTTCGGCGGCCGTGCATTCGGGCTTCGACTGTCGGTCTGCACAATCAACCTACAAGCTGATGTCTATCTAAGGTTTACCGACGGCGACCATTTTTGCTTGTTCAGCGATGAGTCGCATCGGCAAGCCCTTACTCAGCATTTCTGTATACAACGCCGGAGACATGACAGCGATAGCAGAACCTGGCTGGTTCCACACTCGCGCGAAGGCTTCGATGCTGTCTATGGCCAGCTCCGGTTCCTGGGTAAGACCGAAGTCCAATTCGCCGCGATAGTTTACCAAGGTAATGCGGCGTTGCAGATAGAAAGGCAGCGTTTGATCGTAGTTGCTGACGCTGTAGATGGGCAGGTTGCTCAAATCGTCAGGAACGGCAGCCTTAATTTGTTGCGCCAATGCATAACCGGAGCGCGTTGCGCTGATTTCATTCGAGCCCTGTATCAATACGTTCAAGGCTAGCAGCGTACCCAGTCCAGTGGTGATGACTGCGCGAGGAATGGTATGCGTAGTAGCGGACCGGCGCAGTTGCCATGCAGAGAACAACATGGCGGCTGCGGCCAACAGAAAACCGATGGTCGCCGGGGGTTGTAATTTACCTATCAGGTCTACTGAGCGTGTTCCGGCAAGGCCGGTGGGCAATAGGCCAATCATCACGGCCAGCAAGGTCAACACACTGCCCATCACCAGCAGGTGCATCCGTAAAGCACGGACACTCAAGCGAGTAAAAATATCGCCCAGCAGCATGGCAAACATGGGTATGACCGGCACGATGTAGGGTGGCAGTTTGGAATGCGAAAGACTGAAGAAGGTCACCACCACCACTATCCACAACATCAGGAAGCGGCGTGTTTGGAAACCGTTCAATTGGCTATCGAGCTGCCATGCAGGCTTGAACTGGCGCAGTGCTACAAAGGTCCAGGGCAGGGTGCCCAACAGCAATAGCGGCAGAAAGTACCACCAAGGGCCGGCGCGGTCGTGGATGGTGGTTAAGAAGCGTTCGAACTGCTCGTGTAAAAAGAAAAATTGCAGAAACTCCGTATTGGTGCGCGACACCGCCACCAGCCAGGGCGGCCCCAGCACTAGAAGCAACAGTAATCCTTTGCCGATATGCAGACGACGCCACGCCGAATATTCGCGAGTGACAAGGGTGTAAGCGATAAGTGTCAAAGCCGGCAGAATCAGTGCCACCAAGCCCTTGCTAAGAAAAGCCAGAGCGACTGATGCCCACGCACCCAGCATCCAGTTACGTTCGGTCGCCACGGTGGTGGATTGTTGCGCCAGCAGGAAGCTGGAAATTGCCAGTTGCAGGAAGAAGGACAGCCCCATGTCCAACGTATTGATATGGCCGATCACCACGTACAGCAGCGAGCTGGCCAGTACCGCGATGGTCATGGCGGCGGCGCTCCGACCAAACAGTCGCAGCGTGGTAAATCCCGCGAGTAGCAGGCCGGCAAAGCCGGTCAATCCTGTCCAGAAACGCGCTGCAAATTCGGTTTGCCCGAACACTTGATAGGCCGCAGCGGTCATCCAGTATTGCAGCGGGGGTTTTTCGAAATACTTGATGCCATTGAGGCGCGGTGTGATCCAGTCACCCGTTGTCAGCATCTCGCTAGCGATTTCTGCGTAGCGGCCCTCATCCGGATTCAGCAGATGTCGAGTGCCCAGCGTGGCGAACCACAGGCCGGCTATCAGCGCCAACAACAACCAGCAGGTTTGGGTTTTGAATGCAGGTTGGGTTGGTACATCGCTCATCATCTTCTGAGACAGTAGATGAGCTGGGAATCAATCGTGGTGAGAATTAATCCTTATTAATTTCCTGGCAATTTTCTTCGGGAAAATCTGTTCGATCTCGACGATCCTCATTAAGACCATTAAATAATTTCATGCCCGTCCGCAGAATCGCTTTCGATTGCGCAGACGGGCATTACGCTGACGCTGAAGCAGTAGACAAATAATTACTTCAACACCGTTGCCAGCAGATTGGTGACCGTGCTGCCGCCGGCCTTGCCGAGGAAGTCAGTGACGGTAGGGACGAATTTAGCGACCGTGTCCGAGTTCATGCCCAGCTTGCCGAGCGAGCCATTCAAACCGGCAGCGTTCTTCAAAGGTCCGGCTACTGCGCCCAGGGTCTTGGCCAGCTCCATGTACTTGCCGGCGTTCGGCAGCAAATTGGTGATCTTGGAAAAATCAGCGGCCGGCAATTTTTCTTTGGCCAGCGTCAAGAATGAACCGACACCGCCCTTGGCTTGATTATCGGTAACGCCTAGCTGGCTGCTGAGCAGGCTGATCAATGGATCTTTCAGGCTGCCGGCCAGGTTCTTGAGAGTTTGTGCACGGGTGGCCAGCGGCAAGCCGGCGAGTAGCAACAAGGCATGACGGCGATTCATGTGGACTCCTTTCATTGAAGTTGTATGGCATAAGGGATTACCCACTGTAGCACTGTCTCTCGCCAGGCAAGAAGCATCGGCTGGCCTGGCTGCGGTAAAGTGCGAAAACTCAGTGGCGAGGAATGAGCTTATGAACCCGGTGCTGGCCGATCTATTGCAGGTATTGCAGCTCGAACGTTTGGAAATCAATCTGTTTCGCGGGGTGAGTCGCGATCTGGGTTTCCCGCAGGTGTTCGGCGGACAGGTGCTGGGACAGGCATTGGCAGCGGCCAGCGCGACCATCAATGCCAAGCCCGGTGAGTCGCTGCGTTATGCGCATTCGCTGCATGCGTACTTTCTGCTGCCGGGCGATGTCAGGGCGCCCATCATCTATGAGGTGGATCGCAGTCGCGATGGCGGCAATTTTTCCAGTCGTCGCGTGGTTGCCATTCAACATGGTCAGCAGATATTTCATATGTCGGCGTCGTTCCAGACCGAACAGAGCGGACTGGATCACCAGCTGGATATGCCGCAAGTACCGGGGCCGGAGACATTGCCCGACATCCGTGAACTGGTGGCCAAGTCCAACGACATTCCACCGGAGCTGAAAGGCTGGTTCAGCGTTCCATTACCCATCGAGTTTCGCGCCGTGAATCCGGAAGAGTTGATGTCGGCGCATCCTTCCAGGCCCAGTACACAGTTCTGGTTCCGCGCCGTGGATGCGTTGCCGGACGATGCGGTGCTGCATCGTTCGGTGCTGGCCTATGCATCGGATTTTTATTTGTTACGTACCGCCACGCAGCCGCATGGCATTCCTTTCCCCAGCGCCAAGCTGCGTTTGGCAACTATCGATCACGCCATGTGGTTTCATCGTCCACTGCGTGTGGATGATTGGTTGCTGTATAGCATCGATAGTCCGAGCGCTTCCGGTTCACGCGGTTTGTCGCGTGGTTCCATTTTCAATCGGCAGGGGCAGTTGGTGGCGTCGGTGGCGCAGGAAGGCCTGGTGCGCGTGCGCACTTAAATTGTGAGTGCGCGCTGTCTTTTCGAAAAGAACGGTAATTTTATCTGCGCTTGAAACGCGTCGACACTCAACCGACCTTGGTCGGTGAAGTGTCGTTACGCGTAGGCAGGCGGCCAGAATTACTTCTTCTTGGCCTTGCTGTCTTTCTTATCGTCTTTTTCCGGCGGAACGATGGCGTCCAGCAGCTTGTCGTCGATCATCTGCACGGTCAGCAGTTCTTCGCCTTCCTTGATCAGCGGCTTGAGCTGTTCATGCAGCTTGGTCGCTTCTTCGTGCAGTTCGCGATACTTGGTCACCAGCTTGCTGCTGTTGTCCTTCAGTTCGCTGAGCTGCTTGTCCTGTTCCTGCTTTTCTTTGCGCAGGGCGGCGAAGGTGGTTTCAATCTGCTTGCGCAAATCGGCTTCGTCCTGCTTTTCTTTCTTCAAGGACTTGAGCTTCTTCACCACATTGTCGGGCGTGTCGTTCAACGCGGTGTTGATCGCCTTCAGTGCCTTGTCCTTGTCGGCAACCTGGGCTTTCAACTGTTGAATTTCCTTGGCGACAGCGGCGCGTTCGGCGGCCATTTGCGGCGCTACGCGCTCGTTCTTGGCGACGATTTCGGCGGATGTTGCTTCTGCAACCGACTGTGCGCGCAGGGCGGCCTGCAGCCTCTTATCAATTTCGGCAACGGATTGCTTGGCTTGCTGCTGGGCGGCGATGACGCTGGCTTCGGCGTCTTTGGCGCGCTGGATGGCGCGATCGAGGGCTGCCTTGAGTTGGTCTTGATCGCAGTTCGGATCCAGATCCAGGGCTTCGGCAGCGGTACGCATCAACATCTGCTTGCTGAGGGCAAGCTCTTTCCAAACTTTCAACTGGAGATCTAATTGCGTTGAATCCACATTCATACCTTTTGGCTGGGACATTGGGTGGGGATTGGCGACCGGCCTGGGCCGGCCATGGAGAGCGGGGGCGCGGATTGTAGTCGAAAAATCGACAAACCGGACCTGAATTGTGGTAACAGGTGGCGGCTGCACCGGTAGATGGTGTTTTCCTTAAATAAAACAAGTCTCTGGGCATATCGCGGGGCGCATTTTTACTGCTGTCGGTGGCGTTTGTGCCGCCTTTGCGGCAGTTCTGCTCCGGCCGATCTATGATGCGCGCCCGTTTTGGCAGTCCAATACTCATTGCATGTCCGATTCTTCCGGCTTTTCCGTCCTGGGTCTGTGCGAACCGTTGCTGCGCGCCATTGCCGAGCGTGGCTATGGCGAACCCACGCCCATTCAGCAAGGTGCCATTCCACTAATACTGGCCGGTCACGATGTGCTGGCCACGGCGCAGACCGGCAGTGGCAAGACGGCGGCGTTTGCGCTGCCCCTACTGCAGCAGCTCAATGCCGATCCTCGGCGCGGTCCGCGCGAGGTACGCGTGCTGCTGCTGGTGCCGACGCGCGAACTGGCCATGCAGGTGGGCGAATCGCTGCGTGCCTATGCTCGCTACTTACCGCAACACCCCAAGATTCTCAGTGTGTTCGGCGGCGTTTCCATCAATCCGCAATTGCTGGCGTTTCGCGGCGGCGCCGATGTGGTAGTGGCCACGCCCGGGCGCTTGCTGGATCTACTCGATCACAATGCTTTGCATCTCGACGCCATCCAGACCTGTGTACTGGATGAAGCAGATCGCTTGTTCGATCTGGGCTTTGCCGACGAGCTGAGTCGCATCGTTGCCTTGCTGCCGGCGCGACGCCAAACCCTGTTGTTCTCCGCTACCTTTCCCGCCGAGGTGCAGGCATTGGCGATGCAGGTATTGCATGAGCCGAAGACGATTGAAGTGGCTGCGTCACAGTCGGCACCTGTCATTTTACAGCGAGCTATTCAGGTGGATACCGCCAAGCGCACGCCGTTGTTGCGGCACTTGATTCAAAGCGAAGCCTGGACTCGGGTGCTGGTGTTCGTGGCGACGCAGTACACCACCGAACATGTGGCGGACAAACTACGTCGTGCCGGGTTGCAGGCCGAAGCGCTGCATGGTGAGTTGAGCCAGGGCGCACGCACCCAACGTCTTGCCGATTTCAAAGCAGGCCGATTACAGGTGCTGGTGGCCACCGATGTGGCGGCGCGTGGTATCGACATACAGCAGCTGCCGGCAGTGGTGAACTACGATCTGCCGCGTTCCACGGTGTACTACACGCATCGTATCGGCCGAACTGGCCGTGCCGGTGAATCGGGTACGGCGGTCAGTTTCATCGATGCGGGTGGCGAAGCGCATTTCCGTCTGATCGAGAAGCGCCAACAGGTGCGGCTGCCGCGCGAAGTTATTGCCGGTTTTGAACCCAGTTCTGAACCCGGCGAAGCTGCGGCTGAACCTCAGTCTTCAGTAAACAACGGCGGCATCAAAGGCAAGCGTAAGAGTAAGAAAGACAAATTGCGTGAAGCCGCGGCGCGAGCTGCCGAGCCTGAGGCGCCATCGGTCGGCGCGGGCATCTGGCAACAGCGTAAGCGTCCAGGCAACCCATCGAGCTGAACGCTCATCAAGCGAATCGTTTGATTTTATTTGTCAGCCCAGTTTTCTGTTACGCGCTGCAGATGCAGAATGACGCGGTTGTTCGCAATCATCGTTTTTGCGATTTCATTCAAGGGGTAGGTTCATGAGCAAGGCAATTCGGATCAATCAAACCGGTGGTCCAGAAGTATTGAAGTGGGAAGAGGTGGAAGTGGCTGCGCCGGGTCCGGGGCAAGTACTGGTGCGCCATACCGCCATTGGCGTGAATTACTCCGATGTCTATCAGCGCAAGGGCATGTATCCCATGCCGATCCCCGGTAGCCTGGGCACCGAAGCAGCCGGTGTGGTCGAAGCCGTGGGCAAGAAGGTCAAAGGTTTTAAGAAGGGCGATCGCGTCGCCTACATGTTCCCCGTGCCCGGTGCGTACAGCGAACAGCGCTTGGTGCCGGCCGATGCCTTGATCAAGCTGCCTGCCGGCGTGAAAGAAGACACGGCAGCGGCCATGATCATCAAGGGTTTCACCACGCACTACCTGATTCGTCGTACTTACAAAGTGAAGAAGGGCGACTGGGTGTTGATCCAAGCTGCAGCCGGTGGCGTCGGCTTGATCATGAGTCAGTGGTGCAAGTATCTCGGCGCCAAAGTCATTGGCGTGGTCAGCACTGCCGACAAGGCCAAGCTGGCCAAGAAGAACGGTTGCGCGCATGTCATTCTCAGCAGTGCCGATGTAGCCGCTGAAGTAAAGAAGATCACCAAGGGCAAGGGCGTGGATGTGGTGTACGACGGCGTGGGCAAGGACAGTTTCATTGCCTCGCTGGATAGCTTGCGTCCGCTGGGCATGTTGGTCAGCTTCGGCAATGCCTCGGGCATGATCGAGCCGTTCGCGCCGATTGAATTGTCGAAGCGCGGTTCGCTGTATCTGACGCGCGCCGGTGGCAAGGAATATCTATCCGATCCCAAGGATCGCGCCCAGGCCGCCAAGGAGTTGTTCGCGCTGGTGAAGAAGAAGGCCATCAAGGTGCAGATCGGTCAGCGCTATGCGTTGGCGGATGCGGCGCAGGCGCATATCGATCTGGAAGCGCGCAAGACGGTTGGTTCAACGGTGCTGGTGCCGTAACTGATTGTCCCCTCCCCCGCGTGCGGGGGAGGGTTAGGGTGGGGGCAATCAACGCAAAGGAAGATGACATGCACACAGGGTTAATTCGATTTCTATTGCTGCTAGTTTCCTGCTTGCCGACAGCCTGGTCTGCTGATCTGCAGCCCGGCAAAGACTACGAAGTACTACAACCCGCCCAGCCTACTGCGCAACGCGACAAGATCGTGGTCACGGAGTTTTTTTCCTATCAATGTCCCCACTGTTACTCCTTCTTCCCGGCAGTAACCAGTTGGGTAGCCAAGCTGCCCAAGGATGTAGTGTTCGAACGTGAGGCCGTGTCGGTGGGATATAAGACCTGGCCGCCTGCTGCGCAAACGTTCTATACGCTACGCGCCATGGGCAAGTTGGGTGAGCTAAATAATTCGTTAGACGGCGCAATTTTTTCCGCCATTCACAAGCAAGGAGTTCGCTTTGCCGATCGCGATGGCATTGCTGCCTGGATGGCGACGCAGAAAATCAATGCCAAACAATTTGCGAGCACTTTCGATTCCTTCGGTGTGCAGTCCGCTACCGCGGGCGGTGAGCGGCTTGCCAAAAATCACAAGGTACCGAGCATTCCCAGCATCGTTATCGATGGCAAGTACCTGGTGTCCATTGAAGATCGTCCCGATTACACGCCGCAATTGGCCAAGCTCGATCAATTGATCGCCAAGGCGCGTGCGGAAAAGGCGCGACGTTAAGTCTGGCTATTGACGCTTGATTGTGCCCCCACTCTAACCCTCCCCCGTGCGAGGCGCACAGGGGAGGGAATCAATCTCCAGCACGAGCGTGTGAGATGTAAGTCTGGCAGTACGAAACGCACAAGAGAGGTTCGTGCTCGTTCCCTCCTCCGCTGTCGGGGGGAGGGTGGGGGCAATTGCCGAAGCCAGAGTGGGGCTCAATTAATCGTCGTGACGAGTAACTTTACGACGCAGTTGTTTGTGTTCGCTGCGTTGTTGCTTGCCTTCCAATCTACGGATTTTTGAAGCCTTGGTAGGCTTGGTGGCGCGACGTAGTTTGGGCACGATGCGCGCCTCAGTGATCAATTCCACTAAGCGTTCCAGTGCATCACGCTTGTTCTGTTCCTGAGTGCGCAAACGTTGCGCGGTGATGCCCAGCAATCCTTCGCTACTGATGCGCCGTCCGCCCAGTACGCGCAACCGCGCTTTGGCGGGTTCGCTCAAGTTGCATAGCTTTAAGTCGCAGCTTAACTGGATCGCGGTGGATACCTTGTTGACGTTCTGACCGCCAGGTCCGCTGCTGCGGATCATGCGCAGTTGCAATGCCGCTTCAGGCACGCCCAGTCTGGCGAGTTCTTCAAGCAATTCGGCGCTCATGATGGTGGCTACAAATGCGGAAGGTTAGTCTCAATCGACTTCACCTTCACATCATGTTGCGGCACTGGGATGCGAATGCCGTGTTGCTTGAATAGTTTCCAGATGGCGCGATTGACGTCGGAGCGCACGTTATTCACGCCTTCCTGTGGATCGGAAATCCAGAAACGCAATTCCAGATCGAAGCCATATTCGCCAAAGCCCATGAGTCGCGACACCGGGCCTGGGTCGCGCAGGATGCGTCGATGGTTATCGGTTGCTTGAATCAATATGCTCAGCGCCAGTTCGGGGTCGCAGTCATAACTGATACGTACCGGCAATTTCAAACGAATGCGCGGATCGGTGTAACTCCAGTTGATCACCGGATTGGTGATCAAGTGCTGATTGGGCACCAGCGTTTCTACGCCATCGCGATCGCGTACCACTACATAGCGACCGCGTAGTTCCTGTACCCAGCCGAAGGCTTCGGTGGTGGTGCCGGTGGTGCCGCTGAAGCTGATGACGTCGCCGGGCTTGATGGAGCGGTCCATCAGCAGCACGAAGCCACTGACGAAATTAGAGGCAATGGCTTGCAAGCCGAAGCCCAGACCGATACCGATGGCGCCGGTGAGTACGTTAAGTGTGGTGAGATCCAGGCCGGCGGCATTCAAGCCGAGCAAGATGGACAGGCCGATCAAGCCGGCTTGAATGAACTTCGACAGACCGATGCGCATGCTGATGGCTACGGCGGTCATTGCCATCAAGCGACGTTCAATCCAACGCGCTATCCAGATGGCAGCCAGTACGAACAAGCTGACGGTGAACAGTACCTTGAGTACCGACCAGATGCTGATGCGTGCCGAACCGGCTTGAATACCGGCGCTATCCAATGCCTCGACCACGGGTTCGAACCAGCCGAGTACGTGCAGCGATAGAGCGATCCAGATCAGCAGACTGATGGTGTTGCCCCAGCCCTTTATGGGTGCGCGCTCGCCGGCTGAAACCCGGAATACAAATACCGCCACCCGTACCAACAGCAGCAGACCGGCCAGCGAGATACAGTTGTCGAGCAGCGTCGGGCTTTGTTTAAGGACATGCAGGAAGCCGGCACTGGCGGCGATCAGAATCAAGGCCAGCAGGTGTGGCGCGGCCACGTACAGGGCTTCCAGCAGGCGGTAATTCAGGCCAGGCAAGGCAGCGACCTGTTGCATGGCGCTGCTCTTGCGCAGCGAACCGCTGACCAGTACCGAAACCAGAATGGTGATGGCCAAGGCGGCCAACTGCAGCAGTCCAAGGCCGGTGGTCAGTTGATCCAGTCCATCGAGAATGTTGGCGAGCAGTTGTTGCATGAAGCTCGGCCTGCCGGAGTCAGGCGTTCAGATCCGGAATCAACTCGCTTTCCATGCGGGTGATTTGGTCCTTCACCATCAGCTTGCGTTTTTTCAGGCGACGCAGCTGCACTTCATTGACGTATAGATCCATTTGCAGGCGATTGATGACATCGTCCAGGTCGCGATGTTCGATGCGCAGCTCACGCAGGCGCTCCAGACGTTTGAATGTCTGGGTGTCGACATTGGCCTGGGCCTCTGTCGGATCGGTGGTGGGCTCTTCCTGGTCGCTCATCGCTGCTGCTCGGGAGGGGTGGCGTACTGTAGCGAATTTTCCGAGTGGCAGGTAACGGCGCGTGTCGCGGGCCTGCGTTTACCAGCCATTATCGTTGGGGGTGTCGTGGGAAGTGGAGTGCCGCGTGCCCAGTGAGCGGGAGCGATGACGTCGTCGCCATTCTTGCAAGTCGAGCACATTGCTATCCTGTGCGTCGGATGAGTGCGGTATGTCTTGGTGCGGTGCTGCTGGGCTATCGGTGAGGCTGCGTTGCGTGGGGCCGCCATGAAATTGTTCGGACTCAAAACCGATGGACTCGATGCGATGGCCGAGCAGTACTACGAAGCCTTGACGTCGCTCGATGCTGGTGGCGGTGTAATCGAACACATAGGTGCGGCGCAGGGTGATGCGGCCTTGATCGTTGCGCGCCAGCCCCAGGCGGGTGAAGGCCACGGTGCCATCCAGAAATTGCAGATTCATGCGACCGCAGGCTTGCATTGCAGCGCGATTGGCGCGCTCGCGTGCGCCCAGGCTGCTCTGCCAGAACCACACGAAAAATACCGTCACCAACACGGCCACTAACAGTTCATTCAACACGGCTGTACTCGGCGGGCTGTATTAAGTGTTGCCAGGCGAAACGTGGATCGCCAACGGCCATGAACTCTGGATTCAACAAGGTTTCGCGGCGGTTGTAGCTCAATGGTTGTCCTTGCAGATTCAGTACCTGTCCGCCGGCTGCTTCCAATACCGCCTGTCCTGCCGCGGTATCCCATTCCGAAGTTGGACCTAAGCGTGGATAAAAGTCGGCGGCGCCCTCAGCGACGCGGCAGAACTTGAGGGCGCTACCCACTGATTGCAACTCGTGCGGACCCAGCTTGCTAAGCAGGGCATCCAGTGAATCGCCGCGATGCGAGCGGCTGCCGACGACTACCGGTTTAGAGGCGGCAGCGCGTGTGCGAATGGGTTGGGGGGGCTGAAGCGATTCAAGTTGGCTCGATTCAATGCGAGCTGCGCCCAGGCCCGCCGCGCCCGTATAGGCCAGGTCGGCGGCGGGTACGGTGACCACGCCCAAGGTGGGACGATGTTGATGTATCAGCGCAATGTTGACGGTGAATTCGCCATTGCGTTTGATGAATTCACGGGTGCCGTCCAAGGGGTCCACCAGCCACAGGGTCGGCCACTGTCCACGGGTGGCGAAAGCGTGATGTTCCGGTGGCGATTCTTCGGAGAGCACGGGAATGTGCGGCGTCAGTGTCTGCAGGCCGGCGGTAATGATGCGATGCGCCTCGCGATCCGCCAGGGTTAATGGCGAATCGTCCTGCTTGAGGTCGACGGTAATTTCCCCTGCATAAATGCGCATGATTGCCGCGCCTGCCTGGTGGGCAATGGCCAGTACCGCCGCAAGCAGGGCGGGGCTGGGTGTGGCCGGATTGGCGACTTCAAACTGCGTCATCATGCTGACTCGTGATAGGGAGGCGCATGATAGCGTGTACGGACTTGCAGCGAGCTGCGGGATTGCGCAGTGTAAGCACTGGAAATAACCGTCTCGAGATTGTTGTGGATAGCTCCCCGCAAGTTTTACCTGCCCGTCCCGATTGGCTGCGCATTCACACCGTGCTGCTGGATATGGACGGTACGCTGCTGGATCTGCGTTTCGATAACTATTTCTGGACCGAATTCATTCCGCAGCGTTATGGCGAAGTGCGCGGCATGACCCTGGCCGATGCTCAGGCCGAACTGCGGCCGCGCTTTGCCGCCTGTCACGGCACATTGCAATGGTATTGCACCGACCATTGGAGCCGGGAACTGGGTCTGAATGTCGCTGCGCTGAAACATGAGGTTCGCGAACACATCCGCTTCCTGCCCGGCGCCGAAGCGTTCCTGACGGCGGTGCGACAAATGGGGCGACGCATGGTGCTGGTCACCAATGCTCACCTGGATGCCTGCGCGGTGAAGTTTCAGCACACCGGTCTGGAAAAATATCTGGACGAAGTGGTGTCTTCGCATAGTCTTGGCTATCCCAAAGAGCACGCATCCTTCTGGCCGAGATTGCAGGATAAGTTGCATCTGGATAAGCAGGCGGCATTGTTCGTCGACGACAATTTGCCGGTGCTAAGAGCTGCCAGGGATTACGGCATCGGGCAGGTGTTTGCGGTGGCCAGTCCTGACAGCACCTTGCCTCCCCGGCATATCGCAGACTTCCCTGCGGTAATGCGGGTGGCAGAGTTGTTGGGAAAAGACGATTGATGATGATCAAACGATGGCCCGCTGTTCCGGTGGTGCGGCTGTGGATTTTGCGTGGATTTGCTTGAGAAGATAGGGAATGCAAGAAGCCAGTTTCGGGGTAATGCACTTGGCCGCTCCCCAGCGATCAGAAGAATCTATTCAAATCTCAATCCCGCTGTGTACTTTTAACGGTGCCAAGTACCTGCGGTTGCAAATGGATTCTGTCCTGGCGCAAACCTTCAGTTGTTTAGAAGTCATTGCAGTGGATGACGGCTCAACTGACGAGACGGTTGCGATTCTGCAGGACTACGCTGCTCGAGACCCGCGCGTTAAGGTTGTTTGTAATCCAGCCAATCTGGGCTTTAGAGCCAATTTTGAATACGCGATGAGTTTATGCAGCGGGCAATTCATCGCGCCCTGCGATCAGGACGATGTATGGCTGCCGAACAAGTTGCAACGATTGATGGGCGCCATGGGCGATCATGCCCTGGCCTATTGCGATTCGACGCTGATCGATGGCGATGGCCGGTCGATGAACTTGAAAATGTCCGACATGCTGACCATGCCTAGTACCGATGACAGGGTGGTGTTTGCCTTCGATAACTGCGTATCCGGACATGCCATGTTGTTTCGTCGGCACCTGCTGCAGGATGCGTTTCCAGTTCCTTCAGAATTTTTTTATGACTGGTGGCTGGCTGCATTGGCAACCGGACATGGTGGTATCGTTTTTGTTGATCAACCGCTGGTTGAATATCGGCGTCATGTTGCCAGCGTGACCGGTCAAATCGATGCCGATACACCGGTTGCCAAAGCCTCTGCGCTGCCGGAGCGTTTGCGGAAGTGGCGTGACACGGGGCGGCGGATCGAGTTGTTGGCCGCGTTGCCAGGAGGGCAGCGCCAGTTCCTTCATGATTGGAGCGAGCTGTGGAAAGGCCGTGAAACACAGTGGTTTTCGCCGGCTCTGGCCTGGTGGATGTTGCGCCATTGTCAGCGAATTCATCTGATCAAGGGGCAGCTGCCTGCCAGCAAACGCCACCTGTGGCGCAGAATGTTGCGATACATCGTCGGTTTTAAAGTCAAGCGGCTGCAACAGCAGATCAGGTCAAGAAGCGGTGGCGCGTAAGGCCCGCTATTGATACCTTGCTGGAATCAATTGGGCTGTGTGCGGATGGTGGCGTACTTTGGCGAGCACGCTTGCCTTGATGTAGGGAAAGCCACGTTCTATCAGTTGTTCCCATCTAAAGAGTGTGTCGTCGGGTGTGTAGGGATCGGTACTGAAGTTCGGAAAAATGGTTTCGTGAGAAAAACCATGGCTGGTGAAGAATGCCGCCAGCTGCATTTCGTAGCAATCGATGACGTCTTCCTTACGGGGCAGATTAAGCGTTCCTTTAATCATGTTGGCGAATAGCGGGCTTTGCAGGATGCGCGGGCCGATGACCAGAAAAAAACTTTGCAAATGCCAGAGTGGCTGCGAGTTCTCGGTGAGGCCCACCAAGTCCGCCTGAGAGTTGCGGATTTTTTGCAGCATGGTTGCGAATGCACTGTGTTCAAATGGACCGACCAGACTGTCGTTGATCAAATACAGGCGTTGCCATCCGGACCATTCACGCGAGAGTTGTAATGCATGGGCCCACGCTGAAAAGTCAAAGCCAAGATTTTCACGTACGATTAAGCCGGCCAATTGCTTAATTAAAGTATCCGGAACTCGCATCATCTCTGCAGGATGGCTGGTGTTCAAAATCAACACGACTTTGATTCCCGATGCATGCAGCGCCATTACATGATCTAACACATGCGGTTTGAGTTCAGTTGTCGGACAGAAGCTTACGAAGAAGCAAACTTCTTCATTGGATTCGATGGACATCGGTAATAAAAACTGAATACCGGCTGAAGTGGCCAGCTTGTCTATTGCAGGTTGTCCCAGCAGTGAACCTCGAAGGGTTGCAAGAAGCGGATAGTGAGTCTTGATCAGTTCATCGTGAGTTTTGATCAACTCGTTTAGTTGAGCTTGTATGGTGTGGTGTTGCTCAATCAGCAGCGTGTATTTTTTTCGCTTAATATAGGGAAGCTGCTCGCGTAATTTTCGGCGGATTTTGCGCCACTTGAGACGTAAAGACTCGGCGGCCGCATCGGAATCAGTCACTCAGTCACTCCTTGCATCGCTATGCGGTCATTGTGCGTGGATATCCGGCGATTATGCAAGATTTGGCTATGCTAGATTTGAATAGCCACGGATTTGTGCCGTTCCGGGTGTTGAAATGCCGCGAGTCGGCGGTTTGCTACAGGATTGTTTCGTGCGACATTTTTATTTCGACATTTCCGATATTGTCTGGCATGCCAAAGAAAATAATCGGGTCACCGGTATTCAACGTGTCCAGTTGAATCTGTTGCGTCATCTGGCGCAGCTCAAGGTGCTGGGGCAGGTGCGTGGAATTTTTTTCGATGCCAAGCAGCCATTCGTATACGAATTCGATCCGGATGAACTGTTTGCCGGTGCCGAAGAGTACGACAGCGAATTCTTACTCAGGAAGCTGGGGCTGTTGCGTAATTGGCGAATGTTTCCCGACCGGTTTCAGGTGCGCAAGTATCTTGCGCCGTATCGCGGCCGCAAGCTGATCCGTGCCTGCAAGAAGATTGATGTCTATGTATCGGCGCTATTAAGTCCGGAGCGACTTGCAGCCAAGGGATTGCATCTCACCGACAAGCGCTATGCCGATGTTTCCAGAATACGCTTGACGACGCGCGCGCATTTGCATGCAAGTGATGTGTTGGTATTCATGGGCGCGAACTGGTCGCTGGTCAATGTACAGGACTTCGCCAGCAAGCATCGCCGCGCTGGCGGTGATGTCGTGCAGTTCATGCACGATCTCATTCCGCATCTTCATCCGGAATTTTGTACGGACAGGGTGGCCGCCGATTTCAATTCGTGGCTGCAGCGCCTGTCCGAATACACCAACAGAGTGGTCTGTGTGTCCGAGTCCACGGCCAGAGATTTATTTCGAGCCAAGCGCGATGAGTTTGTACCGGAGGCCGTATCCGTTCTCAGACTGGCTCACGAAATGCTGGGTTTTGAACGCGGTCATATCCCCGCATCGGTTGCGCCCAAGGTCGCTGAATTGTTGCAGCAAGAGTTCGTGCTGTGTGTCGGAACCATCGAGGTCAGAAAAAACGGCGGGATGTTGTTGCGTGCATGGGCGCGCTTGATGGAGGAAATGCCGGGACGTCTGCCGTTGCTGGTTTTTGCTGGCAAGTGGGGTTGGTGCACCGAGGAGATGACTCGGTTGCTTGAGGAGAATCCACAATTGTCTACAGTGGTGCGGTTTATTGATGCGCCATCGGACGAATTGCTGGCATCGCTATATGCAAGCTGTTTATTCACCGTGTTCCCAAGCCTTTACGAAGGCTGGGGTTTGCCGATTGGCGAGTCGGCATGGTTCGGTAAATATTGCATAGCGTCATCCACTTCATCCATGCCTGAAGTGTGTGGTGAATTGATGGACTACATTGATCCCCGCGACTTGGAGTCTTTGTTGCAGACGCTGCGGCACGCAATCTTGGACAGAAAGTATCTGCAGGAACGTGAAAGTCTCATTCGTCGCTCGCCTTTGCGCAGCTGGCAGCAGGTGGCGTCCAATCTGGCGGCGATACTCTGTGAATGGACAACCTATCGGACGGATGACAGCGATGGTTCGCTGGAGCAATCAAGCGTTGCATCCGCCTCATCCAAGGTCCAATTGAGCCAGGTTGGAGCCGACTGATTCTTCGATGAAATGACTGGCTTCCATCCAGTCAGCTGCTGTAGCTGATGAGCACACCACAGCGTTCGGAAATCAAACTTCTTTACCGCGAAGCGCAGCGTTGTTCCCGGGTGCGTACCCAGGGACAGATGGGCCCATACCGGCAGGATGCTGCGCATGCGACGCGTATGGCGTTCTATTTCCGCTTGCTGTCGTTTGAATTTATTTTTAAGTCGGAACAGGGTCCAGGGCGAAGGTTGTCGGGCGGCTACGGTTTGCCTGCCATTGATACGCGCTTGCTTGAACAGTGCGAAATCGGGCAGCGTCACAATTCCGGACAGGGCAAAGTGCTCCATCTTGGGTGTGCCCTGCCACCAAGGCGCGCTGAATTTGCTGAGCTTTCTTATCCACAGATCTTCGGCAAGATAGTCCAGCTCATCGAAGGCGCGACGTAGCGCATCGCATAGTGCGCTTACCGGCTCGCAGTTCCGTTCCGCTAAATTTGGATACAACCCCAGCATGAGTTTGAGTAACGCGCCGTTGATGGCAGCCGCGCCGCCGGCATGTTCAGTGCGACTGCCTTGGTGCAGGCGATAGTCCAGCAGCAGTTCGGGCTCATATTCGAAGTGAGCCACGCCCCATGAAGATACGCAGAAGCGGACATCGTCGGCCACGTCCTTGGCGCTGAAACCGCCAATGCGTCTCGCCAGTTCGGTGGTTGCCGCAAACGGCACGCCCAGCGTGTCGGTGCTCAGCAGACGGGCAAGATCGAAACGGCCGCGGCGAAAAATATGCAGCCGTCGGCCAATGTCATTGATGGCGCGCATGTCGCAATAGGCCAGGGATAACGGGTGAGCGCGCAGCGCGGCGCGCATGCGCCGTACATAGGACGGGTAGAGATTGTTGTCGGTATGAACATATGAAAAATCTCTGCCCTGAGCTCTTTCCAGCATCCAGTTGAGGCAGGAGCCCGGGTCCATACGCTGCGGAATATGCTGGAAACGTATGCGTCGATCCGTGAATTGTTGCATTACCTTTACGGTGTCATCGGTTGAGTTGTCGACAATCCAAAGCTCCCAGTCGGGGTCATCCTGGTCGAGAATGCTGCGCACGGCATCGACAATGTAATGCGCCTGATTGTATGAGGGCATGAACAGCAAAAACGGAGAGGTACTTTCGAGCGTCATGGTTTGCCAGGGAAGCTGTGGAGTCTGGTCTGATTCTGTTTCATGCATCTCGCGCAGGATGCTTAAGTATGTTCATCTTTGAAAGTAGATTACAATTTTGCGATGAAAACCAGCCTAATTATTACCACCTATAACTGGAAGGAGGCGCTTGATCTGGTGTTGCGCAGCGTGGCGCGCCAGAGCGAATTGCCCGATGAGGTGTTGATTGCCGACGATGGCTCGCGTTCTGATACTGCGGAGCTGGTGGCTGAGTGGGCGCGTCGCTTGCCGGTGCCGGTGCGCCATGTCTGGCAGGAGGATCTGGGATTTCGGCTGGCGCGTTCCCGTAATAGAGCCATCGCTGCCGCGCGTGGCGACTATCTCATCATCATCGATGGCGACATGGTTCTGCACCGGCACTTCATCGCGGATCACAAGCGCGCGGCGCAACCCGGATACTTTATCCAGGGAGTGCGCCTGCTGACCGAGCCCGAGACCAGTCGGAAGATGCTGGCGGAAGGTCTGATGGATCTGGGTTTCTTTGCCAGTGGAGTCAGGCGGCGGCGTCATACGTTGCGCTGGCCTTGGTTGAGCTGGTGTCTGCTGCAGCACGTCCGAACCGATCAGAAGGCCATCCGCGGCAGCAACCAGGCTTACTGGAAAAAAGATTTATTGAGCGTCAATGGCTTCGACGAGCAAATGGTTGGCTGGGGGCGCGAAGACAACGAGATCGCGGCGCGGCTTTATCATTCGGGCATCAAGCGTCGTAATCTAAAGTTTGCCGGACTGACCATCCATCTTTATCACCATCAGCGCAAGCCGCAGGGTGAGAATCCTAACGACCGGATTTTACGGGCAACTCAGCAGCAGAAGTTGACACGCTGCCAGCTGGGTGTGGACCAGTATCTGGTCAATACTGAAAATTCTTGAGCCCTGTTCAAGGGGCGGATCAAGTTTACCTTCCTGGTGAGTAGTGCATGGTGAGTAAGGGATGAGTTCAAAATCGAAAATGGCGCCTGTGCGTCTGTTTGCCATGACCGGTAACAAAACAGGTACGCTCGCTGTGGTTGTCGGTGGATTGCTGGGAATGTCTGCGCTGACGCCTGCCATGGCGCGCGGCGTGAGTCCGTATCTGCCGCTTAATATGTCGCCGGCGATTGAGAAACAAATAGAGCGCGTGCTGATTTTGGCGGGTAAGCCGGCCACTCGCCGACCTATTCCCGCTGCATGGGTCAGTGATGCGCTGCCGGCTGCGTGTCGGGTGGATGCGCAACTATGCGCCAGTGTAGAAAACTATCTCGAACGTTATAAAAGCGACTACGGTGTGCCGTTGCTGACCCTGGAAGGTGATTGGAATTCCGGCAGCGAAAACCGGGCGCTGCCCAATGAGCATGGCCGCTCGGCAGAAACGGGGGCGCAGTTGTCCACACTGATGTTCTATCAGCCATCCGATCATGTTCTGCTTTCCGGCGGCGCAATCTTGAATAACGATTCAGCCGTGCCCACCGGTTCGATGCTCAGTGCCGGTTTCGATTTTGCCCAGCTGGATATCGGTTTTCGCGATCACTGGCTGTCGCCCATGTCGGGCAGCAGTATGTTGATCGGCACCGAGGCATCGACCATGCCGTCGGTGACTTTGTCCAACTATAGGCCGCTGACGCCCTTGGGGCTTACTTACGAAGTTTTTGCCGCACGCATGTCGAAGCAGGATGGCATCACTTATTTTGGTGGGATGACTTCCGGCAATCCGCATCTGGCGGGAATGCAATTAGGGATCGAACCCACCATTGGTTATGCGTTGACTCTCAATCGAGTGATGCAGTACGGCGGCGGCGCCCGCGGCGGCGGCGGTTTTTCTGCATTCGTGGATGCCTTGGGGACGACTGCAAATTTGCCTGAGGTGGCCGGGCAACAGCAGGAGTTCGGTAATCAGCTGGCGTCGGTGACCAGTTCCATTCTGTTCCCGGGCAAGGTGCCATTCGCGGTGAATATTGAATACGCCGGTGAAGACAATGCCTATTCGGGAAAGAAGCGCCTAGGCGATACCGCGCTGACACTGGGTCTTGCTTTGCCGCATCTGGGTTCCGATTTCGATTTGAACTATGAAATTTCGGAGTGGCAGAACGTCTGGTATACGCATCATATCTACCCGCTGGGTTTGACCAACGATGGTTATGTGCTGGGTCATTGGTTTGGTGACCAACGCCAAGTGGGTGATCGGGTCGGCGGCAGATCGCATGTGTTGCAAGCGGGTTGGCAGGCCAGTCCACAGGACTATTGGCAGGCCACCTATCGCATGCTGATGTTTACCGAGTCCAATGGTTTCCGAACCTCGTCGGTGGATTATCAACACGGTCACGAGCTGGCGGTGCGTTATTCAACCGCCTGGCGTGGGCATGACATTTCTGCGCAGCTCACTGCAGGCCAAGATGTGCTGGGCGATAAATTCGTGCGGGTCTCGTCATCGCTTGGTTTGCTGTCGCAAAGCAATCCCAGCTCGGGTGGTTACGCGTCTGACGATACCGACGGCGATGGCGAGACCGAGCTGTTCGTGGATGTCGGACAGAATGTCAGCAAGGCATACGAGCGAATTTCTTTTTACTACCCGAATGCCTGGACACCGGTCCACAAGAGCTACCATGTTGGCGTTGGCGCACGCAGGCCGGTATCCGAGCGCAGTGATCTTGGCTTCAGGCTCGAGTTGGATAAAGTTGCAGGACGTGAGCTGTTGTCGGTGCGAGCCTTGGATTACCGATACCGTCTGACCAAACATCTGGCAGCCAGCGGCTTTATCGGTGCCGGCCGTTACGATTTCGGCGCGCCTGCTTTCGGTTGGTATCTGGGCGCGGGAACCCAATGGATGAATGTCATCCCGAAGTGGGATGTGGGTTTCGATTGGCGACACTACGACAAGCTAACGCGTAATCGAGTGTTGTCGACCGACTATCCCTACGATGAAAAATCCTTGGTGCGAATTCACTTCGATATTTCCGGTTATGCCTTGTATGTGAGTCGTCACTTCTAGGTTCAGCTGCGAGTGTCTCCATCCAGAATTTTATTGAGTTCGACATTGAAGCGAGCAAATATCGGCTGCCAATCCTGACGATGTAGTTTGTTCCAGGCGTGGCAGCCGAAGGGCAGGGCGCCGGCAGTGATTCGCATGGCCACATCCGGGTTGGTTTCCCACGCGAAGAACGCGCCTTCCTCGGCATCGGGAATGCGCAGGCGGCGGCGATAGCGATTGGCTTCCACCGAGAAAAATTGATCCTCGGGCCAGGCGCGGATGTGGGCATCGCGATGCCGCTGTGCCCGAGCGTCCAGTTCCTGCAATACCTTGCGCAGCGCGGCGATGCGGCGTAACGAAAAGCCGCCGTTACCCACCGAGTAGGTAAATTGCGGATCCTTGGTATGGTCACCACAGTCGACATACCGATCCAGCAGCCGATAAAACTGGCGTCGAAGGTCAATCAAGCGTCGCTGTAGCTTGCCGGGGGTTGCGCCGGGCGGCAGCCATGGGGCGCCGATATAGTCGTAGCCGCGGCGGCACCAGGCCAACAGTTGATCTGAAAAGACGTACGCGTCCAGTTGGTAGACCAGCATGTATTCATACTGGGCAAAGCGTGCGTAAAAGTCGTCGGCCAGCATCATCCGGTTGTAGTCCTTCACGCTGGTGAAGTAATCATCTGCGAAGGTTTCACTGCGCAGTTGCGGATACCTGTTCAGTAAGGGGGCAATGTCCAGATGCTGCGGTTTCACCAGATAAACAGGATGTTGGCCGAGGATGGCCAGACCTTGCTCCAGGGATTTCTGTTCCGACAAGGAAAGTTGCGTGGAGTAGACCGGTATCACCACACATACTTCCTGCTTGCTTGATATCATGTTTGGCGCGTGCGTCATGTTGAGCTGGCTATCTACGATGGCGATATGGCGGCGGAGTTTTCAAGTTGGCCAGAGTATGTTTTGACATCACCGACATCGTGCATTTCGCCGGTCGCAGCAATCGCCTGACCGGTATTCAGCGCGTCGAATTCAATCTCATCAATCTGCTGGTTGCGAAGCATGGCGGGCGCGATGTGCGCTGCATTTTTTGGCATCCTTCCGACAAAGCATACTATGAGTTCGATCCTTCAGCGTACGCTCAGGATGCCGAGTTCGATGCCGAGCAATTGCTGTTGCGATTGGGCGTCACGCCACCGCCCGGACGCATTCCCAGTCGTGTGCATATCAAGAGCTACCTGCGCGCGCATGCGCGCAACAAGCTGCAGCGCGTGCTATTGAAGGCGAAGATATTCATTCTGGCCTGGCTGTCACCCGATTCACTGAATGACATGGGCTTGTCGCCGCGCAGTTCGCAGGCTGCGGCGGCGCCGATCAGCAAGCAGAAGATTGCAGCCTTGTCCGCTGACGATCGCTTGGTGCATCTGGGATCTTCGTGGTTCTTTCCGCAGACATGGCAGTTTGCTGCCCGGCACAAACAGAGCGGCGGTGCGGTGTTTCAATATATTCACGATCTGATTCCCGTGACGCATCCGCAATTCATGACCGCAAAAGAGCCGTCGATGTTTATCGAATGGCTGCAACAGGCGCTGGCTTACGCAACGCATTTTCCTTGCAACTCGCTTTGGACAGAGTCGGATTTACAACGCTTTGCCGCAGGTCACGACAGGCCCTGCAGGTCGTATGTAGTGCCGCTGGCTCATGAGTTCATCGGCTTCGCGCGCGATAGCAATCCTGAAATGCCCGAGCGTATGGCCAGCTTGGCTACGCGTCGTTTCGTGCTTTGTGTCGGCACCATTGAGGCACGCAAGAATGGTCTGGTCTTGCTCAAGGTCTGGCAGCAGTTGTGCAAGCAGCTGGGTGAGCAGGTGCCGGTGCTGGTGTTTGCGGGTCGCTACGGCAGAATCGGTGGCGCAGAGTTTCGTGACTATCTGGAAGCCACAAACGAACTTGCCGGACATGTACAGATAGTGGATGGTCCTTCCGATCAGGCCATGGCCTGGCTATATCGCAATTGCCTGTTTTCCACTTATCCCAGTCATGTCGAAGGTTGGGGTTTGCCGGTGGGTGAGTCGGCCTGGTTCGGCCGCTACTGCGTCGCTTCTCAAGCCAGTTCGATTCCGGAAGTGTGTGGCGATCTGGCTGGATATGTGGACCCCACCGACATGAAGAGTATCAAGGCCGGCATTCTCAAGCCCATCCTGGATCCTGCATTTCTTCAGGAGCGTGAGCGGGCCATTGCTGCTGCTCAGTTGCGTACCTGGCAGGATGTGGCTGACGATCTGTATGCCAGCCTGGTGAATGGCTGAGGGGGGTCAGCGCATTGAGTGTATTCAGCGCATCAGGTCATGCTTCTTCAATACCGCATCCGCGAGTTCTTTCGACTCGGGATAGGTGCACATCTCGTAGTAGCGTATGCGTTTATATACGGCGTAATTGGCGGCGCTATAGGCGGCGATCCAGCCGCGCCAACCGTCCAGCATGGCTAGACGCAACACATAGTCCTTGAAGAAAGTGCTCAGGAACACCAGTGGCCATTCCCAGGGGCGCGTACTGCGTTGTCGGTCCAGCCAGTCGCGTGCTTTCAGCTCCGAGTAACGCAGATACTTCAATTCGGCATGCGCCAGAGTTGGATTTAGATAGTGCAGAAAAGGATGTTTGAAGGTGATGTCTCTGCCTGTGTAGCGCAGCGACTCGTGCACTCGCACATCCGCCCACTGCGCTCGGTGTCGATGATAAAGCCGTGCTTTCTTTTCTTTGACCAGCAGACGGTACCAGCGCAGTGGCTTGCCCATGAACCACGCGGTTCGTAATAGCACCCCCGCAGCGATGTCGGATTGCAGCAGCTTGGGCAGGGCCTGTTCCAGTTCCTGCGCCAATTCAGCGGTGAGCGCTTCGTCGGCATCCAGAAATAGAATCCAGTCATGTGCCGCTTGAGTGCTGGCAAAGTTACGCTGCGCGCCAAACCCCAGCCAGGGTTGCTTGATTACGCGTGCGCCATGTCGCTCGGCTATTGGCACAGTGTCATCGGTGCTACCGGAGTCGATTACAATTTTTTCTGCAGCAAACGGCACGCTGTCCAGACAACGGGCAATATGTTCTGCCTCGTTGTAGGTAATGACCAGCAAGGTAATGGGAAGCTTGCTCATACGTTGCTCTTTTACTTGCTGCTCATCAATCTTGTCCATGCCGATAGCACCTCGGCAGGCGTGATGCCCAGCATGGATGGTTCGCCATCTACACTGCCAGTCACTGCCAAACTTAAAGGCGATGGGCCGCGCGGTGTGTAGATCGCCGGATTGGCTTTGCCAAACAGGGTGACCACCGGACAACCCACTGCTGCTGCCAGATGTGCCGGTCCCGTATCTACCGAGATCAGGCCAACCGCGCGTTGGCACAGCGCCATCAAGCGTGGAATGGGCAATTCATGGGCGACGTTGTGGGCATTATCAATGCCGGCCAATTGCAGTATTTCGTCGTTTAAAGCAGCTTCCTGCGGCACGCCCAACATCAGAATGGTGTGATCCGGACGTTGTGCGCGCAAGCTCTGTAACAGGGTTGCCCAGTTCGCTTCGGGCCAGTACTTGGTATTGCTGGCGCGCTGACGCAGGCCGCGACGCATGGTGCGTTTGTTGCCGACCTGAATCAGGATCAGCGGCTGATCTACGAGGCCGCGCGACTGTAGCCATTGCTGCACCTCATCACGTTGTGCGTCGTTGACCAGTAATTGCCCATACGCATCATTACCGTTGGGCGCCAAGTCAGCGCCGCCCAGCATGGGTGGGTTGCGATATGCAAATTGCAGAAACAACTCACAGAAATGTTGTATGCCGCTACCCAGGCCGGCGTAGTGGCACCAATGCTGAGGTGTCCAGCCGGCACGTTTTAATAGTGACTGCGTTTTGCCGTTGTCGTGATCGGCAAGCCAGGTGGCGCCGGCGCCGCGTTTACGCAGTGCGGCAACGGCTGCACGTTGTTCGCTGCTAAACCAATACGGCGTGTTGCGACTGCGAATGACATAGATATCGCCCACGCCTGGTTGGTCTTGCAGCAAGGGACGAGCCCAGCCGCCGGAAGCAAGGATATCTACGGGCTGGCCGAAGCGTGCGTGCAGGTGGCGAATCAGCGTGGTGAGAATCACCATGTCGCCCATTGCGCCGAAGCGCACTACCAATGGTCGCGTATTGAGCTGAGTCATTTCAACCGTGCAAGCACGCGCCGTGCGGCGGCGAGTGTTTCAGCGATGTCCTGATCGGTGTGCGCACTTGAAACGAATCCCGCTTCGAAGGCCGAAGGCGCCAGATACACGCCTTCCTCCAACATGCCGTGGAAGAAATGTTTGAAACGCTCCACGTCACTACGCATCACTTGTGCATAGCTGCTGATGGTGGACTGCTCATTGAAGTACACACCGAACATGCCGCCCACTTGCGTGGTGCTGAAGGCCAGTCCGGCCTGTTGCGCGGCTTGTGCCAAGCCATTGACCAAGGCCTGCGTGCGAGTTGTAAGCTGCTGATAAAAATCTTGCTGTGCGCAGATCAATTCAAGCGTTTTCAATCCGGCGGCCATCGCTACCGGATTTCCCGATAGCGTGCCCGCTTGATATACCGGCCCCAGGGGGGCCAGTTTTTCCATGATGGCGCGCTTACCGCCGAAGGCGCCCACCGGCATGCCACCACCGACAATCTTGCCCAGGGTGGTGAGGTCCGGCGTGATGCCGTACAGCGCTTGCGCGCCACCCAGCGCGACACGAAAGCCAGTCATCACTTCATCGAAAATCAACACGGCACCCGATTGATCGCAGACCTTGCGTAGCGTTTGCAGAAAACCGGGCAGGGGCGGCACACAGTTCATGTTGCCTGCCACCGGCTCGACAATGATGCAGGCGATCTCAGAACCGATGTCGGCGAATACCTGTTCTACTTGCGCGCTGTCGTTGTAGTTCAAAGTAATGGTGTGTGCTGCCAGAGCGGCCGGCACACCGGGTGAAGTGGGTACGCCCAGTGTCAGTAAGCCGGAGCCGGCCTTGACCAGCAGCGAATCCGAATGGCCGTGATAGCAGCCTTCGAATTTGACGATCTTGTCGCGACCGGTGTAGCCGCGTGCCAAGCGGATGGCGCTCATGGTGGCTTCGGTGCCGGAGCTGACCATGCGCACCAGCTCAATGGCGGGCATCAATTCACATAGCTTGCGCGCCAGCTCGGTTTCGATTTCGGTGGGTGCGCCGAAGCTCAGGCCCAGTGCGGCGCGTTCCTGTACAGCGCGGATGACTTCGGGATGAGCATGACCCAGCACCATCGGTCCCCATGAGCCCACATAGTCGATGTAACGCTTGCCGTTGCTGTCGAATACATACGCGCCGCTGGCGCGTGCCAGGAACAGCGGTTCGCCGCCCACGCCGCGAAAGGCGCGTACCGGAGAGTTCACGCCACCGGGAATGTAGCGGCAGGCTTCGCCATACAAACTGTTTGAAGCGCTCACGGGCTGGAAACTCCACGATCCGGACAGGGTGCGAAAGTTTAGGGACTTCCACTTGGATTAGCACTACGAGAGGCACCGTAGTTGCCTGCGACGAGAGTTCCCGGTTTAATCGCGGCCTCTTTGAAATCCCCTGGTTTCCAGGCTTGGTCGGCAAATGAAAGCTTATCTGTGTGTGATCTGCGGTTACGTGTACGAAGAAGAGAAGGGGGATCCCGTGGCCGGGATTCCGCCGGGCACCAAGTGGGAAGACGTGCCGTTGTCCTGGCGTTGCCCGGATTGCGGCGCCGGCAAGGAAGAATTCGACATGATCGAAGTGTGAGTGTCGGCTAGTAGTCGCCTGCTATGAACCTCATCAGCACCTGTCTGTGGGTTGCACTGGGTGGCGCGCTGGGCAGTGTGGCGCGCTTCCTCTGTATCGAGTGGGTGCAGTCGCGCTGGGCGACGTTTCCCTGGGGCACCTTGGTGGTCAATGTGCTTGGCTCATTCGTTATCGGTGGTCTCGCGGCCATGAGCAGCACCGATCGCGTGCAGTTGACGATGGATGGTCGTCAATTCCTGATGACTGGCGTATTGGGCGGCTTTACCACCTTTTCTTCTTTCAGCTTGCAGACCTTGATGCTGGCACGCAGCGGCGACTGGTTTGGTGCCGGCGCCAATATCGTGGCCTCTGTCGTGCTGTGTCTGCTGGCGGCGTGGTGTGGCTTCGCCATGCTGTCTCTGGCAATGCGTGCCTAGATCAATTGATTGGTTCACGCGTCACCGTATAGCCGGCGCGCTTGAGCAAGTTCACCAGCCCATCATTGCCGATCAGGTGTAACGCACCCACTGCCACCAGGTAATCATCCTGTCCGCGTTCTAGTAACGGTTTGAGTGTGACCATCCAGCGTTTGTTGCGCGCGGTGGTCAGCTTGGTAAACAGTTTGGGGTCATCGGCAAAGCCTTGCTCCAGCATTTTCTGTAGTTCTTTGTCGTCGCCTTGCCGCCATGCGCTCGACAGCGCCTCCAGTTCGGTGGGGGCTTCATCCAACTCCATCAAGGTATGTTCGAGGTATTCGCGTTGCGCCTTGTTGTTGAGTGACGCGAATACTTTTAACTGTTGCTCCAGTGTTTCCAAGCCCTGAATGGGTTTGTGATCGGCCATCGCCTGTTGCGTCAGCTGCATTTCGACGCCGGCATCGACGGCGTAACCCAGCTTGTTGAGTTGCAGCTGTTCCAATGTCAGCGCTGCCAGCCAGGGTCGAAATGGCGCCAGATCATTGGCATCGAAACCAAGGGTGTTAGCCGCTGCCTGCAGTTTGCGGTTGGTGGCCTCATCCAATTTCGACATCAGCGTTTGGCCATTGGGCAGTGTGCCCAGTTTGAGCGTCAAGGCTTTAACGGCGGAGGGATCCGGATCATCCATATCCACTTCCATCAATAGTTTTTCGGCAGAGCGATACGCTTGATTGACGTTGTCCGGCAATGTTTCGTCATGCTGCAGCATGTGAATGGTGCCGAGCAGGTACAGCGTGTTGTGCTTGCCCTTGACCTGCCAGATGGCGGGGTCGGCGCTGCATAGCCCGCTCCATAGCAGGGTTGTCAGCAAGCAGCAGGTCAGCCGAGTTAGGCAGCGCATGATCGTTCCCAGCCTGGTGGTTTTTTAAGAGAGCTGCGAGCTATTTTAACCAGATCACTGGTCTATCACCGCGGCCTGTCACTGGCCCAGCCAAATCACCTGGCTGGCAATGCTGCCATCCGCATGCAGTTCAAGATAGCGATAGCCCGGTGGGCGGGAGTCGATGGCGAAGTCGTGGCTATGCGGCAGGAATTGCGCGCAGGTGGCCGGTGTGGCCATGTAACGCACGCCGTTGATGTACTCATCCAATGCTTGATGCACATGTCCCCACAGCACGCCGCGTACCTGTTCGTGACCGGTCAGGCAATTGCGCAGTTTGTCCGCGTCTTCCAGGCCCACTTCATCCAGCCAGTGGCTTTCCATCTCGATGGGATGATGATGCAGGCAAATCAGCGTGTTCAACTCGGCATGTTGTCGCAGTAGCGAATCCAGGTGTTTGAGCTGCGGGCTGCCCAATTGGCCTGCGGCATTGTGTGGCTGCCAGCTGTTCAACAACACCAACAGCCAATTGCCAATAATGACATGATCATCCAGTACAAAGGGCGCGCCGGTCAGCGCTTGCTGCATGGCTTCCGGCAAATCGTGATTGCCGGGAATGCAGTACACCGGCGCCGGTGATTGCGCAAAGGCTTCCCGAATCAAGGTGTAACCGGCGGCGTCATCCTGAACCAGATCGCCGGTCAGCAACACACCATCGCACTGCGGGAAGCGTTGTTGCGCATCGTTCTGTACTGCTTGCAAGGTGGCGAAGGTGGGTACGCCACGCAGCAGCGCGTCGCGATTGCCCATTAAGTGAGTATCGGTGATCTGCAATAACTTGATGGCGGCTGAGTTCGACATATTCAGAGCAGTGGCAACATCCGCGGCTGCCATCATAGCGATAGTCATCCGCAAAAAACTTGAACGATGTGGTTTATGACTATGCGGAGTCCGTAGTGGTTCTTGAAAAATGCGGAAGCGTTTCGCATTTTTGCGGCTTTCGCGAAATGCCGACAGCCGGGTATAGAATGACCCGCGGCTGCGTCGCTTGGATGTTCGGGCAACTTATGGGCCTTTAATTGACAATCCCTCATGACAACAAATAACACGCGCCTTGAATCACCCGGATTTCAACTGCGTGCCGCGGTTGTAGCCGAGCAGCCCTTGCAGATGGTCGGCGCGATCAATGCCTACACGGCGCGTCTGGCGCAGGCCTGCGGCTTCAAAGCGCTATACCTATCCGGCGGTGGTGTGGCTGCGAACTCATTGGGCCTGCCGGATCTGGGCATCAGCACCATGGACGATGTGCTCACCGACATTCGTCGCATCACCGATGCCTGCCCTCTGCCGCTGTTGGTTGATGCCGATACCGGGTGGGGTGGCGCGTTCAACATCGCACGCACGGTGAAATCATTCATCAAGTTCGGCGCCGCAGGCTTGCATATCGAAGATCAGGTGCAGGCCAAGCGCTGCGGTCATCGCCCCGGTAAGGAGATTGTTCCGCAGCAAGAGATGCTGGATCGCATCAAGGCGGCGGTAGATGCACGCACCGATGCGAATTTCGTGATCATGGCGCGTACCGATGCGTTATCGGTGGAGGGTATCGATAAGGCCATCGAACGTGCACAGGCCTGTGTTGAGGTCGGTGCCGACATGATTTTTCCGGAAGCCATGACCGAGTTGTCGATGTACCGTCGTTTCAAGGATGCCGTATCGGTGCCCGTGCTTGCCAACATGACCGAGTTCGGTCAGACGCCGTTATACACGCGTGATGAGCTGGGTTCGGTGGGGGTGGATATCGTGTTGCACTGCTGTTCGGCGTATCGCGCCATGAATGCCGCGGCGCTGGCGACCTATCAGGCGATTCGTCGTGACGGTACGCAGAAGCAGGTGCTGGATACCATGCAGACGCGCGCTGATTTGTATAAATATCTCGACTATCACGCCTATGAGGCGAAGTTGGATGAGTTGTTTGCGGCGGCTAAATTGAAGTCGTGATGCCCCCACCCCAGCCCTCCCCCGTGGAACGGGGGAGGGAGTAGTCAGCTGTCTCTCTCTGTAAGCGGAGAGGTAGAAGGGGGGAGGGCTGGGGTGGGGGCAGATCTGGATCGGTATTCAAAGTTACGCAAGCTGATGCGTGACAGCAGAGGAGAGTTCGATGAACGAGTTTCAATCGCCTGCTCCCGGTTTCAAACCTAAAAAATCTGTTGCCCTGTCCGGCGTCGTGGCGGGCAATACCGCGCTATGCACTGTCGGTCGCAGCGGCAACGATCTGCACTATCGCGGCTACGACATTCTGGAAATCGCAGCCGGCTGCGAATTCGAAGAGATCGCCTATCTGTTGATCTACGCGAAGCTGCCGAATCGCAGTGAACTGGCGGCCTACAAACAAAAGCTGCAATTGATGCGCGGACTGCCTGCGGGTCTCAAAGCGGTGCTGGAACAACTGCCGGCAGGCAGTCATCCAATGGATGTGCTGCGCACCGGCGTTTCAGTGCTGGGGTGTACCTGGCAGGAAGCGTTGACTCATCCTGCCGCTGCTGCGCGCGACATTGCCGATCGTTTGCTGGCCAACCTCGGCGCCATGCTGTGTTATTGGTATCACTTCACCCAGCATCGACAGCGTATTGTTGTTGAAACCGATGACGAATCCATCGGTGCGCACTTCTTGCGCCTGCTGCACGGCAAGCCGCTTCCGGAACAATGGGTGCGCGCCATGCACACCTCGCTGAACCTGTATGCAGAACATGAGTTCAATGCTTCGACATTTACGGCGCGAGTAATCGCCGGTACCGGCTCAGATATGTATTCCTGTATCGCCGGCGCGATCGGTGCATTGCGCGGTCCCAAACATGGTGGCGCCAACGAAGTGGCCTTTGAGATTCAAAGCCGGTATTCAACGCCCGAGCAGGCAGAAGCCGATATTCGTCAGCGCATCGCCAATCACGAAGTGGTCATTGGTTTTGGACATCCCGTTTACACCATTGCTGATCCGCGCAATCAGGTGATCAAACAAGTGGCGCGTGAATTATCCGATGGCGGCAATGAAGATTTGTTTGCCGTCGCTGAACGCATCGAAGCTGTGATGCACGACACCAAGCAGATGTTTGCCAACCTCGATTGGTTTTCGGCGGTGTCTTATCACTGCATGGGTATTCCGACGGCCATGTTCACGCCCTTGTTCGTGATGGCGCGCACTGCGGGTTGGGCGGCGCATGTCATCGAGCAGCGTGAGGATGGCAAGATCATTCGTCCTAGCGCCAATTACATAGGTCCGGATAACTTGCAGTTCGTCCCCATCGAGCAGCGCCTTTGACTTTCAATTCCGTCGTTATCCATTATCAATTTTCAATTGTCCATTTGCTTCTATGAGTCACGACATCAAATCCGCCGAACGCCCTGCACCCGATGCGGTGCTGGTCGCTATTGCCGATTATGCTTTGGACTACCGGATCGCCAGCAAGACTGCTTATGACACCGCTTATTACTGTTTGATGGATACGCTGGCCTGCGGTTTTCAGGCGCTGAATTATCCGGCATGTACCAAGCTGCTGGGGCCGGTGGTTCCCGGCGCAGGCATGCGCAACGGCGCACGCGTGCCGGGCACGGGTTATGAACTCGATCCTGTTACAGCGGCATTCAACATCGGCGCCATGATTCGCTGGCTGGACTTCAACGACACTTGGTTGGCGGCCGAGTGGGGACATCCATCGGATAACCTGGGTGGCATTCTTGCGGTGACGGACTATCTATCGCGCAATGCCCTGTCACGCAACGAAAAGTCGCTCAGCGTGCGTGACCTACTCACCGCCATGATCAAGGCGCACGAAATCCAAGGCGTGCTGGCGTTGGAGAATAGCTTCAATCGTGTCGGTCTGGATCACGTGTTACTGGTACGTGTGGCATCCGCTGCGGTGGTTACGGCCATGTTGGGCGGAACGCGCGAACAGGTCGTCAATGCCATCTCCAATGCCTGGATCGATGGCGGCGCGTTGCGCACTTATCGTCATGCGCCCAACACGGGTTCGCGCAAGAGTTGGGCGGCGGGCGATGCCACCAGTCGCGCGGTGCGTCATGCTTTATTCGCATTGAAAGATGAGATGGGTTATCCCTCGGCACTGAGTGCAGCCAAGTGGGGTTTTCAGGATGTGTTGTTTCAGGGCAAGCCCGTGGTGCTGTCGCAGCCATTAGCCAGCTACGTAATGGAAAACGTGTTGTTCAAGATTTCCTATCCCGCTGAGTTCCATGCGCAGACGGCCGTGGAGGCGGCGATGGTTTTATATCCGCAGGTGCGCGATCGAATTGCGGATATCGACCGGATCGTTATTGAGACGCAAGAGCCAGCCATACGCATTATCAATAAGACCGGGCCACTGAGTAACCCTGCTGATCGCGATCACTGTCTGCAATACATGGTGGCCATACCTTTGTTATACGGTCGTCTCACTGCGGCGGACTATGAGAATGAAGTGGCGGCCGATGTGCGTATCAATGCATTACGTGCGCTCATGCGGGTGCAGGAGAATCCGCGTTTCACTCAGGAGTATTACGCGGCCGACAAACGCTACATCGGTAATGCCGTGCAGGTGTTCTTCAAGGATGGAACGGCCACTGCAAGAATTGTCGTCGACTATCCCATTGGTCATCGTCAACGGCGCGCCGAGGGCATGCCGGTGTTAGTGCAGAAGTTCGAGCGCAGTGTGACGGCGCATTTCGATGGTAAACAAGCGCAGCGAATCATCCGTCTGTTTGCCGACCGCAGCGTGCTTGAAGGCATGCGTGTCGATGCGTTGCTGGATGAATTAGTCGTGCAATAAAAAAGGGCGCAATGAATTGCGCCCTTACAACTAATCTCTCATAGAGGCGTGCCATATCATCAATATGGTCACGCCCGTCCGGCATCAATACTTGTAATGATCCGGCTTGAACGGGCCATCAACCGACACGCCGATGTACTTGGCCTGTTCTGCGGTCAGCTTGGTCAGCTTTACACCGATGCGTTCCAGGTGCAGCTGTGCCACCTTCTCATCGAGATGCTTGGGCAACACGTACACATCGTTCTTGTACTTGCTGCCGTATTGGAACAGTTCGATCTGCGCCAGCACCTGATTGGTGAAGGAGTTGGACATCACGAAGGAAGGATGACCGGTACCGCAACCCAGGTTAACCAGGCGACCCTCGGCCAGAACAATAATCCGCTTGCCGTCCGGGAAGATCACATGATCGACCTGCGGCTTGATGTTCTCCCACTGGTACTGCTTCAGCGCGGCAATTTCGATTTCGCTATCGAAATGACCGATGTTGCAGACGATGGCTTGATGACGCATTCGCTTCATGTGTTCGTGAGTGATCACGTTCACGTTGCCGGTGGTGGTGACGAAGATGTCGGCCTTATCACAGGCTTCATCCATAGTGACCACGCGATAGCCTTCCATTGCTGCCTGCAGTGCGCAGATCGGATCGATTTCAGTGACCCATACTTGAGCCGACAGGGCGCGCAGGCTTTCTGCCGAACCCTTGCCCACGTCACCGAAGCCGGCGACCACGGCAACCTTGCCGGCCAGCATCACGTCGGTGGCGCGCTTGATGGCGTCGACCAGCGATTCGCGGCAGCCATACAAGTTGTCGAACTTGGACTTGGTCACCGAGTCATTCACGTTAATCGCAGGGAAGGGCAGGCCGCCCTGCTTGGCGATTTCATACAGACGCTTCACGCCGGTGGTGGTTTCTTCGGTGACGCCCTTGATCTGCGCCAGACGCGTCGAATACCAGCCTGGCTGTTTGGCCAAGCGATCCTTGATCGAGGCATACAGCGCCACTTCTTCTTCGTTGTTGGGCTTGGAGATGATGGAGGCATCTTTCTCGGCCTTGGTGCCCAGCATCAACAACAGCGTGGCATCGCCGCCGTCATCGAGAATCATGTTGGCGTGCTGAGCCCTCCCATTATTGTCGTGGGGCCATTCGAAAATGCGATGGGTGTAATCCCAGTAATCGGCCAGCGTTTCGCCCTTGTAGGCGAATACAGGCGTGCCATTAGCGGCAATCGCAGCGGCAGCATGATCCTGAGTCGAATAGATATTGCACGAGGCCCAGCGCACGTCGGCGCCCAGTGCTTTCAAGGTCTCGATCAACATGGCGGTTTGAATCGTCATGTGCAGCGAGCCGGCAATGCGCGCGCCCTTCAACGGCTGCGATGCGCCGAATTCCTTGCGGATGGCCATCAGGCCGGGCATTTCGGTTTCGGCAATGGCCATTTCCTTGTGGCCCCAACCGGCCTGGGACATGTCCTTCACCAGGTAGTCGGTGAAATTATTCGAAACAACGGCGTTCATGAGCTTCTCCTAACTGAAGTAGTGAACTGAAGTTAAGAGCGCGGTTGAGTCAGTGACACTTTGCCGAGCCTGACGACTTCATTGGAAAGTCGCTGCAGCGCTCCTCGACAAAGTATGTTTTTTAAACTTTTCTCATCCTTGCGGACAAGTTGGGATGTTGTGCAGTTTTTGCCCCCACCCCAAACCCTCCCCCGTCGAACGGGGGAGGGGACGGATTCAGTCGCTCCACGCGGCAGAGGGACGGATTAATTCCCTCCCCTGCGCAGCGGGGGAGGGCGAGGGAGGGGGCAACAACAATTACAACTTCGCGAACAATTACAGCTTCGCGTCCTTACGCAAGGCTTCGGCGCGATCGGTCTTTTCCCACGAGAAGGCGGTGAACTTTTCGTTCTTGTCGGCGGGATTGACCATTTCCACCGGTGCGCGACCGAAGTGACCATAGGACGCCGTAGCCTGATACATGGGGTGCAGCAGGTCGAGCATCTTGGTGATGCCGTACGGACGCAGGTCGAAGTGCTTGCGGATCAGCTTCTCGATCTGGTCATCGGCAATCTTGCCGGTGCCGAAGGTGGTCACGGTGATTGAAGTAGGTTCGGCCACGCCGATGGCGTAGGAAACCTGAATTTCGCAGCGATCGGCCAGGCCGGCGGCCACGATGTTCTTGGCGACGTAGCGCGCGGCATAGGCGGCCGAGCGATCCACCTTGGAAGGATCTTTGCCCGAGAACGCGCCACCACCGTGACGGGCCATGCCGCCGTAGCTGTCGACAATGATCTTGCGACCGGTCAGGCCGCAATCGCCTACCGGACCGCCGATCACGAACTTGCCGGTGGGGTTGATGTGGATCTTCTTGCTGGGCACTTTCTCGAACCAGCTCTTCGGCAGCACCGGCTTGAGGATTTCCTCGATCACCGCTTCGCGCAGATCTTTGTTCTTGATGTCCGGATTGTGCTGAGTCGACAGCACCACGGCGTCGATGCCCACGGCCTTGTCGTTCTCGTAACGCAGGGTTACCTGTGATTTGGCATCCGGACGCAGCCAGGGCAGCACGCCCTTCTTGCGTACCTTGGCTTGGCGCTCGACCAGGCGATGCGCGTAATAAATTGCGGCCGGCATCAATTCCTTGGTTTCGTTGCAGGCGTAACCGAACATCAGGCCCTGGTCGCCGGCGCCCTGTTCTTCAGGCTTCTTGCGATCCACGCCCTGGTTGATGTCGGGCGATTGCTTGCCGATCAAATTCAGAATGCCGCAGGTGGCGCCGTCAAAGCCCACTTCGCTGGAGTCGTAGCCGATATCGAGAATCACTTTACGCGTCAGCGCTTCCAGATCTATCCAGGCGCTGGTGGTGATTTCGCCCGCCACAATCGCCACGCCGGTTTTTACCAGGGTTTCGCAGGCCACGCGTGCGGCCTTGTCCTGCTGCAGAATCGCATCCAGCACCGCATCGGAAATCTGGTCTGCAATCTTGTCCGGATGACCTTCGGAAACGGATTCAGAGGTGAACAGGTAGCTGCCCGACATGGTGTGATGATTTCCTTAAAAGCAAGAGTGAGGACGAGGTTAAGTCGAATCGACGAAGTATAGCGAGGCGCGCGCCGACCTGCTGGCCGACATTAATGGGGAGCACCATAAGTGCTCATGATCGGTCTATCTACAATCTGGTTTGCGACGCGCGGCTTCCTAGTGGAAAATGCGCGCCCTTCTATTGGCTGTCCTGCCATTGCCTGGAGCCCAAGCTCACATGTCCGTGTCTTCATCCGCTCGCCGTACCCTGGCTAATGCCATTCGTTTTCTCTCCATGGACGCTGTACAGCAGGCCAACTCCGGCCATCCGGGCGCGCCCATGGGCATGGCCGATATTGCGCAAGTGCTGTGGAAGGATCATCTGCGTCACAACCCGGGCAATCCAAAATGGGCCAATCGCGATCGCTTCGTGCTGTCCAATGGCCACGGTTCGATGCTGCTGTACGCGCTGCTGAATCTCACCGGCTATCCGCTGAGCATGGACGAGATCAAGCGGTTCCGTCAGCTGGGGGCGCACACCGCCGGCCATCCGGAGCATGAGCCGCATCTGGGCATTGAGACCACTACGGGCCCCTTGGGTCAGGGCATTGCCAATGCCGTGGGCATGGCGCTGGCCGAAAAGTTGCTGGCTGCACAATTCAATAAGCCGGGTCTGGACATCGTCGACCATCACACCTATGTGTTCCTGGGTGACGGTTGTTTGATGGAAGGTATTTCGCACGAAGCCTGTTCGCTGGCCGGCACGTTGCAATTGAACAAGCTGATTGCCTTCTACGATGACAATGGCATTTCCATCGACGGTGAAGTGCATGGCTGGTTCACCGACGACACACCCAAGCGTTTCGAGTCCTATGGCTGGCAGGTGGTGCCGGCTGTGGATGGTCACGATCCGGCGGCCATCGAGCGCGCCATTCAAATTGCCAAGAAGTCGAACCAGCCCACCTTGATCTGCTGCAAGACCGTCATTGGTTTTGGTGCGCCGAACAAGCAGGGCACCGAAGCTACGCATGGCGCGGCGCTGGGTGTGGATGAAGTGGCGGCAGCGCGTACCAACCTGGGCTGGTCGTATCCGCCCTTCGAGATTCCCGCCGAGATTCGTGCGGGTTGGGATTGCCGCGACAGCGGCGCTGCACTGGAAAAATCCTGGAATGATCGTTTCGCCACCTATGCGCAACAATTCCCGGAATTGGCCAGCGAGTTCAAGCGTCGCGTGAGTGGCGAACTGCCGGTGAATTTCCAGTCGGTGCTGGATGGCTATATCGCCAAGACGGTGGAAGCCAAGGCCAGTCTTGCGACTCGTCAGGCTTCGCAGGCGGCATTGAATGGCATCGGTCCAAGTGTGCCCGAGCTGTTGGGCGGCTCGGCCGATCTCACCGGTTCCAACAACACCAATCGCAAGGATTCCAAGTCGATCACCGGTGCAGACGCCAGCGGTAACTATCTGCACTACGGCGTGCGCGAATTCGGCATGGCCGCCGTGATGAACGGTGTGGCACTGCATGGTGGCTTCATTCCTTACGGCGGCACTTTCCTGGTGTTCAGCGATTACGCGCGCAATGCACTGCGTATGTCGGCGCTGATGAAGCAGCGGGTGATCTATGTGTTCACGCATGACTCCATCGGCTTGGGCGAAGATGGTCCGACGCATCAGCCGGTTGAACACGTGGCTTCGCTGCGTCTTATCCCCAACATGCAGGTATGGCGTCCGGCGGATACCGTTGAGACGGCAGTGGCCTGGGGCGAATCGATCAAGCATGCCACCGGCCCGAGTTCGTTGGTGCTGACCCGTCAGGCATTGGCCTTCCAGCCGCGTACCGCCCAACAATTGGCCGACATCAAGCGCGGTGGCTATGTGCTGGTGGACTGCGATGGCACCCCGGATTTGATCTTCATTGCCACCGGTTCGGAAGTGGCGTTGGCCGTGGATGCCGCCAAGCAGTTGAGCGCTGCCGGCAAGCGCGTGCGTGTGGTGTCCATGCCTAACACGACGGTGTTCGAGGCACAGGATGCGGCGTATCGTGCATTGGTACTGCCTGCTGCGGTGACCGCGCGCGTCGTAATCGAAGCCGGTGTGCCGGACGGTTGGTATCGTTACGTGGGTTTCACCGGCGAGGTCATCGGCATGACCACCTTCGGTGCCTCGGCGCCGGCCAAGGATCTGTTCAAAAAATTCGGTTTCACAGTTGAGAACGTCGTCCAGGTTGCCACGCGCGTCCTGGCCGCATAATCCAAAGTCTTAGGCCGCTCGAGGAAAGTCCCTGGGCGGCAAATTGAATTGTCACAACCTATAAAGGGTGAGGATCGGAACATGGCTATCAAAGTCGGTATTAACGGGTTCGGTCGCATTGGCCGCATGGTGTTTCGCGCTGCCGTGCAAGACTTTCCGGAAATCGAGATCGTCGGCATCAACGACCTGCTCGAGCCCGACTACCTGGCTTACATGCTCAAGTACGATTCCGTGCACGGCAAGTTCACCGGCAGCGTGGCCGTCGAAGGCAACACCCTGGTGGTGAACGGCAAGAAGATTCGTCTCACCGCCGTCAAAGATCCGGCCGAATTGAAGTGGGGCGAGATCGGTGCTGACATCGTCATCGAAGCCACCGGTTTGTTCCTGACCAAGGAAACCTGCGAGAAGCATCTCGCCGCCGGCGCCAAGAAAGTCATCATGTCGGCACCCTCGAAAGATGACACGCCCATGTTCGTGTTCGGCGTGAACGACAAGACCTACGCCGGTCAGACCATCATCTCCAATGCGTCGTGCACCACCAACTGCCTGGCACCGATTGCCAAGGTGTTGAATGATAGTTTCGGCATCAAGCGCGGCTTGATGACCACCGTGCACGCCACCACTGCCACCCAGAAGACCGTTGACGGTCCTTCGAACAAAGACTGGCGTGGTGGCCGCGGTATCCTGGAAAACATCATCCCGTCTTCCACCGGCGCTGCCAAGGCCGTGGGTGTGGTGATTCCTGAGTTGAACAAGAAGCTCACCGGCATGTCGTTCCGCGTGCCGACTTCGGATGTCTCCGTGGTCGATCTCACCGTTGAACTGAAGACCGAAACCACCTACGAAAAGATCTGCGCTGCCATGAAGGCCGCTTCCGAAGGCGCCATGAAGGGCGTGCTGGGTTACACCGAAGAGAAGGTGGTCTCCACCGATTTCCGCGATGACCCGCGCACTTCGATTTTCGATGCTGAAGCCGGTATCGCGCTGGATGGCACCTTCGTCAAAGTCGTGTCCTGGTACGACAACGAATGGGGTTATTCGAGCAAGGTGCTGGAAATGGCACGCGTCATTTCCAAGTAATGAATGTAGGGGCGGGTTTCAACCCGCCCTTCTTATTTGTGTGAATGGATTTTGTAGGCTGGGATGTAATCCCAGCTGCTGCAGATGCTGGGATTACATCCCAGCCTACATGAGATAGAGAAATGAAATTTCTGCGAATGACCGATCTGGATTTGAAGGGCAAGCGCGTTCTGATCCGCGAAGACTTGAACGTGCCGGTGGCCGATGGCGTGGTGACTTCCGATGCGCGCATTCGCGCTTCATTGCCGACCATTCAAGCCGCGAAGAACGCCGGTGCTGCGGTGATGCTGATGTCGCACCTGGGTCGCCCGGAAGAAGGCGTGTATGCCGAAGAATTTTCGCTGGCGCCTGTCGCCAAGCGTCTGGGTGAGCTGTTGGGTTCACCGGTGAAGCTGGTAAAGGATTGGTTGAACGGCGTCGAGGTCAAAGCCGGTGAAGTGGTGCTGTTGGAAAACGTGCGCTTCAACAAGGGCGAAAAGAAGGACAAGGAAGATCTCGCCAAACAAATGGCGGCGCTCTGCGATGTGTACGTGATGGATGCCTTTGGCACCGCACATCGTGCTGAAGCTTCTACCCACGGCGTAGCACGTTTCGCGCCGGTTGCCTGCGCCGGCATTTTGCTGGCCAATGAACTTGAAGCTTTGGATAAGGCACTGGCCAATCCCAAGCGTCCGCTCACCGCCATTGTTGCCGGCTCGAAAGTGTCGACCAAGCTCACTGTGCTGGAAACACTGATGAACAAGGTGAATCAGCTCATTGTCGGTGGCGGCATTGCCAATACCTTCCTCGCCGCTTCGGGTTATCCGGTGGGCAAGTCGCTGTACGAAGCCGACATGCTCGACATTGCCAAGAAGCTGCTGGTCAAATCCAAAGAAACCGGCGTAGGCATTCCGCTGCCGGTAGACGTGGTGGTGGCTAAAGAATTTTCTGCGACGGCACAGGCCACCATCAAAGACGTGAAGGATGTGGCCGCCGATGATTTGATTCTGGATGTCGGCCCCAAGACCGCCAAGCTGTTCGACGAACTGTTACAAAAGTCGGGTAGTGTGGTCTGGAATGGTCCGGTGGGTGTGTTCGAATTCGATTCTTTCGGCGAAGGCACCAAGTCGTTGGCGCATAGCATTGCCAAGAGCAGTGCTTTCTCCATCGCCGGTGGTGGCGACACGTTAGCCGCGATTGAAAAATACGATGTGGAAAAAGACATCTCGTACATTTCAACGGGTGGCGGCGCGTTCCTCGAGTTCCTTGAAGGCAAGGTGTTGCCCGCCGTGGCCGCGCTGGAGGCGCGAGCATCGTAACTGGGATGTTTGTGTGCTGTGGCACACAATTTCCCAGGTAGGGGCGCAATTTATTGCGCCCGTTTATACCGATAGCATCCGTGCGTGTAATGATGTCTTTTTACATTGTGACTCGACATCGAGCCTCTGTTTAACTTTCTAGATTGAGTCAACTATGCAGCGTCGAACCAAGATTCTGACCACACTCGGTCCCGCCACGGACAATCCCCTGGTGCTGGCGGAAATGATCCGTGCCGGTGCGGATGTGGTGCGTTTGAATTTTTCGCATGGCAAGGCCGAGGATCACATCCGTCGCGCCGAACTGGCGCGCGAAGCCGGTCTTGCAGTTGGCAAGTGGGTTGGCGTACTCGGTGACCTGCAAGGCCCGAAGATCCGCATCGACCGCTTTGCTGATGGCAAGGTGACGCTGGTCGAGGGCGAAGATTTCACGCTCGACGTGTCGCTCGCGCCGACCGATGGCACCGCCAAGTCGGTGGGCGTGGCGTACAAGAAGCTGCCGGAAGATGTGAAGGCCGGCGATGTGCTGTTGCTCAACGATGGCCAGCTGTCATTGGATGTGGTCAGTGTCGATGGTCCGCGTATTCACACCAAGGTGTTGGTGGGCGGTGAGCTATCCGATCACAAGGGCATCAATCGTCAGGGCGGTGGTCTTTCCGCCGATGCGCTGACCGAGAAGGACAAGGAACACATCAAGCTGGCTGCCAGCATGGGCCTCGACTATCTGGCCGTGTCGTTCGTGCGCAGCGCCGCCGATGTGGAACTGGCCCGTCAGTTGTTGAAGGAGGCGGGGGGCGATGCACGCATCGTCGCCAAGATCGAACGCATCGAAGCCATCCACAATCTCACCGAAATCATTCAGGCCTCGGACGCGGTCATGGTGGCGCGCGGCGATCTGGGCGTTGAAGTAGGTTATGCCGAGCTGACCAGCTTGCAGAAGCACATCATCGATGAATGCCGCAAGCATCGTCGTGTGGTGATCACTGCCACGCAGATGATGGAATCGATGATCACCAATCCGGTGCCGACGCGCGCTGAAGTGTCGGACGTGGCTAATGCTGTGTTGGACGGTACTGATGCCGTGATGCTGTCCGCCGAAAGCGCCACCGGCAAGTATCCGGTGAAAGCCGTGGAAGCGATGGTGCAGGTGATCAAGGGTGCGGAGAAGTACGAAACCGCGCATACGCATCTGCGCCGCGTGGAAATGTCCGGCTTGAAGCGCCCGGACGAAGCCATTTCCATGGCGGTGATGTACACCGCCAACTTGCTCGACATCAAGGCGATTGTGGCATTGACGGAATCGGGCAATACGCCGCGCTGGATGTCGCGTATCCGTTCCGACATTCCCATCTATGCCTTCACGCGTCATGAAGCGACGCGGCGTCGCGTGACGCTGTATCGCGGCGTGTATCCGGTGCCCTTCGACATCGTGCACACCAGCCCGCACCTGGTCTATCCGGCGATCTTCAAGCTATTGCTGGAGAAGAAGATCGTGGAGGATGGCGATAAGGTGATTCTCACCGGCGGTGAATTATCAGGTGTATCTGGCCGCACCAACTCGATGACGATTCTGCAGGTGCATTTGTAATTGTAGGGGCGCAATTTATTGCGCCCTTGGTGCGTGTGCAGCTGTTGGTCGGACGGGCGCGACTATATTAACGATATGGCGCCGCCCCTACAGTTGCCTGGTTATTTCTTCGCCTGCAACGCCTTGATATCCGCCAGCACGATGGCGGAGTGTCCCTTCGGATCAACGCGCACATAGTGCTTGGCAATCTTGCCGTTGGGATCGATCAGGAACGTATCGCGTTGCGCCACTTCCATCACGCCCATCATCTTGGTCAGCACGCCATAAGCCTTGGCGGTTTGTTTGGTGGTGTCGGCCAGCAGGGTGAAGGGCAGGCCATGCTCTTCGGCAAATTTTTTATGCGAGGCGGTATCGTCGAGACTGATGCCGACAATGACCGCGCCGGCATCGCGGAAGGCAAATACATTGTCGCGGAACTCGCAGGCCTGTGTGGTGCAGCCAGGTGTGTTGTCCTTGGGATAGAAGTACAGCGCCAGCCACTTGCCCTTGTATTCTTCCAGGGTATGCCATTGGCCATTCTGATCCTGCAGCTTGAAAGCGGGCGCGGCACTCCCCAGGGCCGGCGACTCGGCCGCTTGCAAGGGTGTGGTGAGGCTTAAGAACATCAGGCTCAGGACGCTAATAATAGATAGACGTTGCATGGCGGAACTCCGGGCTGTTGATAACACCGGGCACGGCGGCCTCGTGCAATACTAGCGCCAAATGAGCATGAAGCCATTGGGGCAGCACGTCGCCACCCGGGCGCCGGCGCAGGCGGATGCAATGAATAGCTGGGCAAAGTGACGCAGTTGAACGAATACACCGGTCAAGCAGGCAAGACGGCGCTGGTGCTGCCGGGCGGCGGTGCGCGCGCGGCCTACCAAATCGGTGTGCTCAAGGCCCTGTCGGATTTGTTGCCGGCACGCGCCAACAATCCCTTCCCCATCGTCATCGGTACCTCTGCCGGCGCCATCAACGCCACTGAAATCGCCATTCATGCGCATCGCTTTCGCGTGGCGGTGGGTAACCTCGAAAGGGTGTGGCGCAATTTCGCGGTGCCGCAGGTGTTCGATGTCAATGCGTTGACCATGATGAAGAATGGCCTGCACTGGCTGCTGGCCATTCTCTCCGGCGGCTGGCTGCTGCCGCCGCCACGCTCGTTGTTCAACAACGCGCCGTTACGCGAACTGCTGACGGCCAACTTCGATTTCTCACGCATCGAGCATTCGATTCGCGACGGGCATCTGGATGCCTTGGCGATTTCCGGCGCCGGTTATGGCAGTTCGCGTTCGGTGTTTTTCTTCCAGGCAGCCGCGCATCAGCAACCCTGGACGCGCGTGCGCCATGCCGGCGAGCCGGCGGAAATCACCATGGATCACTTGATGGCCAGTGTGGCCGTGCCATTTCTGTTTCCCGCGGTGGAGATGGGTAATGAGTTTTATGGCGATGGTTCCATGCGCCAGTCGTCGCCGTTCAGTCCGGCCATCCACCTGGGCGCCGATCGTATCATGGTGGTGGCGACGCGCAGTGGTGATCGGCAGCGCACGCGCGTGCCGGTGCGCGGTCCCAGCTTCGGCCAGATTTTCGGTTACATGCTGGATGCGCTGTTTTCGGATGGCTTGTACGCCGATTTCGAGCGCCTCACTCAGATCAACAACATCATTCGTAAAGTCGGTCCGGTGACCATCAATGATCGAGTGATGCGTCCCATCGAAATGCTGGTGATCATGCCCAGCAAGGATATCTCCGAGATTGCACGTCAGCACGTGGGCTCGTTACCGCGCAGTCTGCGTGTGTTGCTGCGCAGTATGGGCGCGTTGAATGCGGGCGGCAGCGAACTGATGAGCTATCTCATGTTCGAGAGTAGTTTTACTCGCGATTTAATCGATCTCGGCTATCAGGATGCCATGGCGCAGAGCGGCAAATTGATTCACTTCCTGCAGGGTGAGGCGGTCGAGACTACCGGTATGACGGCCGTCATGCGGCGGATGGATATGCGCCATGAGCATTCCATCAAGTCGACCGCATCAAACGAAGCCCTGCGCGATCAAGTGCAAAAATAGAGTCGTGCAGCCTGCCTGCATCCATCCTAAGCGGATGAGTTATCACTATACTTCCCAGTGATACTTGCTGATATTGGTGCAGGGAAGCTTTGAATGCCAAGTAGAATGAACACACTCGCAGTCGGCGCGATTTTTAAAAACGAAGCGCCCTATATTGTTGACTGGCTGGCATGGCATCGTGCGCTTGGCGCGAGCCGATTTGTCATAGCAGACAATGACAGTACCGATGGCACGACGGAAATATTGTCGGCTTTGCACAAGCGTCGGATCATCACCCATGTTCCGTTTGCCGGTCGACTGCATGCCAATCCGCAACTTGAAGCGTACCGGTACATCTGTAAGGCCCTGCGCGGCATATCGGATTGGGTGGCCTTGATTGATGCGGACGAATTTATTTGTCCGACCGATTCCGACGATGATCTGTGCCGGATGCTGACTGCATTGCCGGCAGGTGTGGGCGGCGTAGCGATCAACTGGGCTATATTCGGTTCATCCGGTCAGGTGGCCGCCGATGCCGAGCCGGTCTTTACGCGTTTTGTTCGACGTGCCTTACAGCACACTCCCATTGAGAGGGTTGAAGCCAGTAATCGGCATTACAAAAGCATTATTCGTCCGCAAGCGATGGCTGTCGGTCCCCACAATCCACACTTTTTTAAATTGAAAGCGCCGTGGAATTACGCGCGGATCGATGCGCAGCCATTGATTCACGAGCAGCCGCCCATGTTTGGTCTTAGCTACGACGTCAACTGGGCCAATTTCCGCATCAACCACTATGTGATCAAATCATCGGCGGAATTTTTTCATAAGAAGCTTGCACGAGGCCTTGCCGATCAGCATGGCTTTACTCGTCACCACTCCTTCTTTCGTCGGCACGATTTCAATGATGTCGAGGACCGCCCGGCGCAATGGCTCTTGGAGCGGTTCTTCGAACGCAGAGCCAGTTTGCTGGCTTTGTTAGGCTCTGATGCGGAATTGGTTGAGAAAGCCGGGAATGAATTGCTGAAGCTTGCACCTCTGCCGCCATCCTCCAATGCCAGCGACAATGGCGCTGCCGAGCCACCCATGAATGCTGCGATCCCGAGTGTTCGGATGGCGCCGAAGTGGCGTCGTAAGCTACGCAATCATCGCCTATCCATTAATGCCGGTTTGAATCGCCACCTGAAGATCAGAGAGGCCACTTGGTAAAACCAGTTGGCGGCTTAATGTCGGTGCACTAATAATCAATTCAGCAGTAGCGCCGCCAAACCCAGTAGCGACGCAAAACCAATGCAATCGGTGAAGGTGGTCAGAATCACACCGCTGGCCAGCGCCGGGTCGACACGCATGCGCTTGAGGATCAATGGCACCGCCACGCCCACCAGGGCCGCAGCCAGCAGATTGATCATCATGGCCATGAACATGATGGCGGTGATCATCCAGGTCTTGAACAGGACGTAGGCATACAGTCCGACCACGGTGGCCCATAGCAGTCCATTCAACAGCGCAACACTGGACTCCTTAAACAGCAGCCAGCGGGTATTGATCCAACTTACCTGGCCCAGCGCCAGGCCGCGCACGATCAACGTCACGGTTTGTGTGCCGGCAATGCCGCCCATGCTGGCGACGATGGGCATCAATACCGCCAGCGCGACGACGCGCTGAATCGTGTCTTCGAACAGGCTGACGATGCCGGAGGCAAGAAACGCGGTAAGCAGATTCACGCCCAGCCATACGGCACGGCGGCGGGTACTGGGGATGATGCTGGAGAACAGATCTTCCTCATCCTGCAGGTTGGCCAGAGATTTTACCGAGTGGTCGGCCTGTTCCTGGATCACATCCACCACGTCGTCGATGGTGATGCGGCCTACCAGCTTGTGATCGGTGCTGACTACCGGCGCCGAGACCAGATCGCGATTTTGGAACAGCATGGCTACTTCGCTGGCCGGCGCCTCCGGCGCGATGCCTTCGATGCTGCTGTCCATCACTTCGCCAACGGTGAGTTCGGGATCGGCTGTCAGCAACTGAGTGACGTCCAATGCGCCCAGATAGCGATCCAACCGAGTGACCACGAACAGACGATCGGTACGTTCGGGCAATTCGCCGCGCATGCGCAGGTAGCGCAGCACCACTTCGATGGTGGCATCGGGTCGCACCGTGACCGTATCCACATTCATCAGGCTGCCGGCGCTATCCTCGGGATAAGCCAGCATGGCGTTGAGGCGCTCACGATCCTGCATGTCCATGGAATGCAGTACTCGCTGCGTCACTTCTTCGGGCAGATCGCCGATCAGATCGGCCAGATCGTCGACCTCCATGCCTTCGGCCACGGCGATCAGTTCGTCGGACTCCATGCCGTCGATGCGATCGGCACGCATCTGGTCGTTCAATTCGACCAGTACCTCACCTTCGATCTCGGGATCGATAAAGCCCCAGACGATTTCGCGCTTGGCGGCGGGCAGGGATTCGAGCAAGGCTGCAATCTCTGCCGGATGCAGCGCATTAACCAGGCGATGCGCATGTCGCATTGAGCCCTGCGCCAGCGAATGACGCAGTTCATCCAGACGGCTGGTTTTACGGGCAGCGGTCTCACTCATGGCAGGAATGGGGTGATTGAAGTGGCGCGCAGTGTAGCGATGGCGAGCGCCTGCGGCCAGTTGAAATGGCCACTCAGCCGCGCCGCATAGCCGAATCGAAGTGCGCCACCGTCCTACAGTGGTCTCGGCATTTGGGAGGCAACTGCGTCGATGCAATCCAGTCACATCGCCATGGAACTCGATATGGGCTTACAACAAGGCTTTCGCCTCGGCGGTTTGGCAGTGCGCCCGCTGCAGGGCGAGCTACACACGCCGCAGGGCGTACATCGCTTATCGAAAACGGCTGTGGCGCTGCTCATCAAGTTGGCGGAGGCTCCGCAACAAGTTGTTCCAGAAGCGCTGCTATGCGAACGGCTGCAATTAAATCCGGTACAACTCAGTCAATATTTCTCGCAATTGCAGCAATCCTTCGGTGAATACGCTCAACACTATTTACGACAGACATCGCCGGGCTATGAATTGTTGACTGATGTGCAGATTGATGTGCCGCCGGTGCCCACCCTTGAGCAGATTCGTAATGGCGGTATTTAGCGAGCCTTAGAGCTGGCGTCGGATAAATCCTAAGACGCGCCGAGACCCTGACCGATGGCAACTTTAATTCGAATATGAAATTCTGTAGTCGAAGCTGAGGTGACCTTCCTAAGGGAGTCTCAGCCCCGGAGCCCGAACCGACTTTTGCAATTGATAGTGTCGTTCGGGCTCTTTTATGCGCGCTTACTCATGCGCCCATTGAAGATAATAAAATCAGCGCTTGAGCCGTCTGCGAATCGCAGCCGTTAACGCATTCGATTTCAGGAATGCGCAGTAGCGACGCGCAGACAAAGAAGCTGCCGCCTGCAACGATTATCGTCGCCATCAGGGCGGCCAACTTGGGCATGAAAGGCATGGTGGCCCATTGCGCCATCAGCCAGTGGTGACCGGCCCAGCAGATCAGCGCCAGCACCGAGCCGGCCAGCAATGTCTTGCCCATTAATTTGCACAGGGCCGTGGTCTCCAGATGCTGCAAGTGGCGACGCATCAGCAGGTACAGAATCAGAAAGTTGATGCTGGCAATGCAGCCGGTGGAGAAAGCCAGGCCACGATGCCCCCAGCCGAGATAAAAGGTGAAGAACCAGTTGAACAACAGGTTCAAGCCAATGGCCAGGAAGCTGATGAGCATGGGCGTTCTGCGTTTGTCCAAGGCATAGAAGGCATTCACCAGTACCTTGAGCGCGGCATAGCCGCACAGGCCCACCGCATAGAAGCGCAAGGCGCCGGCGGCTTGCGCTGCCTGCTCTGCAGTGAACTTGCCGCGTTGATACAGCACCGACATGATGGGTTCGGCCAGTATCACCAAGCCAATTGTGGCGGGAATGGTGAGCAGGAAGCCCAGTCTCAGACTGCGTGCCAGTTCGCTGCGAAAGCCATTGGTCTCGTTGTTGGCTGCCAGGCGCGCCAGCAGCGGCAACGACACAGTGCCCAGCGCCACGCCGAACAGACCCAGCGGCAACTGCATCAAACGAAACGCGAAGTTGAGCCAGGTCACCGCGCCATCTTGAAGCGACGAAGCGAATACGGTGTTGACCATTACATTTATCTGAGTGGCACTGGCGGCAATCACCGAGGGTCCCATCAAATACAGCACGGCTTTGACGCCGCGATCGCGCCAGTGAAAATCGGGGCGAAATACATAGCCTAATCTGGCCAGCGAGGGTAGCTGCACGCCCAGCTGTAAGGCGCCGCCGATCAAGGTGCCGGTGGCAATGCCGAACAAGGCGCGCGGTCCCCAGTGCGGGTCCAGCCAATAGCCGATCAACAGACCGCTGATCACAGAGCCAAGATTGAAGAAGCTCGAAGCCATGGCCGGCACGCCGAAGACATTGCGGGCATTGAGCATGCCCATCACCACCGCAGCCATCGACACCAACAGAATGAAGGGGAACATGATGCGGGTCAGGGTGATGGTCAGTTCAGCTTTTTCCGCATCGAAGCCCGGCGCCAGATAGCCGACAATCCATGGCGTCGTCACGATGCCGAGCACGGTCAAGGCGCTGAGCGTCACCGCTGCCAGCGTGACGATCTTGTTGGCCAGTTGCCAGGCGGCATCGTGACCATCGGTGGTCGCGGTTTTGCTGAAGATGGTGACGAAGGCCGTGGAGAGGGCGCCTTCAGCGAACAGATCGCGTAGCAGATTGGGAATGCGGAACGCAGCGGTATACGCATCCATGAGGCGCCCGCCGCCGAATAGATACGCCAGTATCTGTTCGCGGATGAGACCCAGCACACGGCTGCACATCACGGCCAGGCCGATGATGCCGGCAGCCTTGGTGTTGAGTTTTTCGTGCGGCGCGGATTTCATCGGCTGATTCATGTCGATTGCTTCATATCGATGGTCTTATATTGATTATTGCGGGGTCGATGGACAAAGATTAATAGGCATCTTGCCGATTGTTGCGACGATGATGTTGCTTTGGCTTGCGAGGGCAGGCCTGTTTGCGATTAACTACATGATTGTTTCACGACCGCATACGGTCTGCTTGTTTGGAGAACATTGAGTGTCTGTTTATCCGCGCGTCTTGGCCAGTTTAATGGCCGCCTTACTGATGGGATTCTGCTGTAACGCACACGCGGCAACAACCTCGAAGAAGACCGTTGCCGCTCAGCCTGCATTGAAATCGGCATCGGTATTGGTGCTCGATGAGAGCGATGCGTCGGTGTTGCTGTCGCAGCGCGCCGAAGTGGCCGCGCCGATTGCCTCCATCACCAAGCTGATGACCACTCTGGTGATTCTCGATGCCAAGCAGCCCATGGATGAAATGATCGAGATCACCGCCGACGACAAGGATATGGAACGCGGTAGCACCTCGCGGTTAGCCATCGGTACCCGCCTAAGTCGTGCGGATCTGATGCATCTGGCACTGATGTCCTCGGAAAATCGTGCTGCGCATGCGCTGGGTCGCAGCTTCGTGGGTGGCGTGCCGGCCATAGTCAAGGCGATGAATCTCAAGGCGCAGGCCTTGGGCATGACCAGTGCGAAGTTTGTCGATCCTACCGGCCTGTCCAGCGGCAACGTGGCCAGTCCGCAGGATCTCGCCAAGCTGGTGATCGCCGCTTCGCACAATCCCACCATTCGCAGCTATTCCACTCACGACAAGTATTCGGTGAAGGTGGGCAAGCGCATGCTGGAGTTCCGCAACACCGATAATCTGGTGACCAAGTCCGATTGGGACATCGTTGTGCAGAAGACCGGGTATATCGAAGAGGCCGGTCGATGCTTGGTGATGAAGGCGGTGATCGCCGGTCGTTCGGTGGTGATCGTGCTGCTCGATTCCTATGGCAAGTACACACGTGTCGCCGACGCCAAGCGCATCAAGGACTGGATGGAAGCGAAGTTGTTGCAGGCTAAGACCAAGGTTAATCATTGAGTCACTCTGACTTTGAAGTTGATATTCATTTCATGATTTCAAATTGAAATGGATGAGTGATCTTGTTGTCCGAGAGTCCTTGTAGTTAGAATTCCGCAATTAAGTCTATAAAAACAAAGGGATGTGCCATGCGACGTGTCGTCATTGTTCTCGGAATGCTTGGATTGGCTTTAATTACAGGCTGCGTAACGGCTCTGCTTACCCCCGACTTGGCGCTTAAAATCGAAAAGCTTGCAGGCACTATGCAGCCGCCGGCGGCATTGAGCGGCGCTTTTGTCATTCGCGACGAAAGGAAGCCGGACTCGTCAAAATATCGAAAAATGCCGCTTGGACTGGCGGGCGGATTCTCCTGCTATATGGGCATCACCCAGCTTGGATATGAGTCTTTTGCACCCGATAGGATCGCCCGCTTGGACAATGCATTGGCCAATGCTTTCCCAAACCGTACCGGCACCGAACTGGTGATTCGTCGCTATGATTTGTATGTGAATAGGGGGCAAGAGGAGGACTCCGCCAACATGGCGGCAGCGACGGGTGGCGGCGTATTGGTGGAAATGTTGAAGCCTTCGCCGACAGAATCGTCTTCTGGCGACGTTAACATCACCAGAGCGCCTAAGTGCGTGCACGAAAAAATGACAGGAGGCTGGTTTGATAAGAGTGATCTAACCAATAACAATCAGCCGATAACGATTGAGCTTGATGTAACGGTTTTTGGTCGGAGCTATCTAGTAAATTCTGCTTTCTCACCTGAGACGAATGCAATATTGCCGAATTTGGCACGGTTGCCGCCGAACCATCCACAAGCACAAGATGCAATAACGGCAACGTTGCAACAAGCCATGAGCAAGGCACAGGCTCGGTTGATTGAACGAATTTCAGCCGATCAAACTAAGTGAAGAGCAATGAAGTCAGGGATGGGGTGTTCGGCGTTTTCAGCGCTTGAGCTTGCCTACGACCTGGTGCCGCGCCAGCACTGAGGGGAAGGTCTGCTTGAAATGCGCGGCGAGGCGCTCGACCAGGTATACCGAGCGATGCTGACCACCGGTACAGCCAATGGCTACGGTGAGATAGCTGCGATTGGTGCGCGCCAGCTCCGGTATCCAATGTTCCAGAAAGCCCGTCAGGTCATTGAGCATGCGCTGTACCAGAGGATGCGGCCCAAGGTAATCGGCCACCGGTTTATCCAAGCCGGTGTATTCGGCTAGACCCGGTTCCCAGAAAGGATTGGGCAGGCTGCGGGCATCGAATACAAAATCGGCATCGCCCGGCAAACCATGCTTGAAAGCGAACGATTCAAACAGAATAGACATGTGTCCCTGCCGATGTTCGCCTACTCGCTGTCGTACCAATTCGCGTAGATCGTGCACGCTGAGATGAGTGGTGTCGATCACCAGATCGGCGCTTCCGGCAATAGGCTCAAGCAGTCGCTGTTCTTCGCTGATGGCTTCGGCCAGGCCCAAGCCGCCACGGCTTAATGGGTGTCGCCGCCTGGTTTCGCTGTAACGTTTAAGCAGCGTTTCCGGTTCGGCACGCAGGTAGATTACTTCGCAGTTGACGCCGCTACGTTTCAGTTCGGCTACCTGCTTCGGTACTAAGTGAATGTCCTCGGGTCGATTGCGCGCGTCGATGCCGATGGCCGTGAGTCGGTACTGCGATTCGTCGGAGCGCACGGTGTGCGAAATGAATTCGGGCAGCAGTCCGGCGGGTAGATTGTCGACACAGTAGAAGTCCAAATCTTCCAGCATGCGCAATGCCACGCTCTTGCCGGAACCGGATAGGCCACTGACTACGATGAGACGCATGGAAAGGGAATCTGGTGGAGAGACGGCCAGTATCGGCCAGCAGCGCGAGCTTGAAAAGCTCTATTCACCGTAACCATGTCATACACGAGCAGCCCCACCGAGGTGAGGCTGTCGTGAATGTTTATGGATCAAAATTATCTGGTTATCAGGACAGGCGGTTCTTGACCACGTCCTGGGCATGATGATCGGTCAATTTTTCTTTGTGTTTCTTGACGCTGCGATCAAGTTTGTCGGCCAGCGCATCGATGGCGGCATACATATTGTTATCGATGGCATCGGCGTGAATCTTGCTACCGCTGAGGTTGACGGTGGCTTCGGCCTTCTGCTGCAGTTTTTCTACAGTAAGTATGCAATGAACGTCGAGTACATGATCGGAGTGCCTGACGATCCGATCCAGTTTCTTCTCGACATAGGCTTTTAAGGAAGCCGTAACCTCGACATGGTGTCCCGAGACATTGAGTTGCATAAGCGCCTCCGATTGTTGTCAGGCATCAACGGGTATGTGCAGCTTGGCGGAATATCCGGGGCCGCTACATACGCAAAAAAAACAGTATCAATTCTTGTACATCGATTGGACCTTGCCGATCCGGACTTGCTCCACTTATCTAACAATTTTTTCTGCGATTACTTATCTTGCAATGACTCGTTTACGTTCGCTGGACGGCGGGATATTAAGTGCTTCGCGATACTTGGCCACAGTACGACGCGCCACTTGAACGCCATCCTCCGACAGAATTTCGGCAATGCGACTGTCGGATAAAGGCTTGTCGGTTTCTTCCGCGCTGATCAGCTTGCGAATCTTGGCGCGGATGGCCGTGGACGACAGTTCCGAGCCATCCGTACCCGATACATGGCTGGAGAAGAAGTAACGGAACTCGAACACGCCGCGCGGCGTGTGCATGTACTTGTTGGTGGTCACGCGCGAAATGGTGGATTCGTGCATCTCCACGGCATCGGCCACGTCTTTCAAGATCATCGGCTGCATGAATTCTTCGCCTTGATCCAGGAAGGCAGCCTGGCGTTGCACAATGCAGCGCGCCACTTTCAACAGGGTTTCGTTGCGGATTTCCAGACTGCGAATCAACCAGCGCGCTTCCTGCAATTGGGTGCGCATGGTGGCGTAGTCGGATGAACGTCCCAACATACCGGCATAGCTTTGATTGACACGAATGCGTGGCACGCTGGCTGGATTGATCTCCACCGCCCAGCCATGTTCGGTGCGACGAATGAACACATCGGGCACCACATAGTCAGGGGCACTGGCATGCAGACTGGCGCCAGGACGTGGCTGACAGGCTCGCACCAACGCCAGCGCTTGATCGAGATCTTCTTCAGTGGTGCGCAATTGCCGGCGCAGCTGGTTGTATTGATGCGCTGCCACTTCGTCCAGGTAACTGGACGCAATGCTTAATGCGGTTTCCAAGCCCGGCGTGCCGGCATCGAGTTGCTTGAGTTGTAACTCGATACATTCACTGACCGAGCGCGCTGCGACGCCCGGTGGGTCGAAGCTCTGCACAATCTTCAGTAACTGTTCAACCTCGGCCGGTTGTACGGTGAGTTCCGGCATCAGGTTCAGCGCGATCTCTTCGATGGGCTCGATCAGGTAGCCATCGTCATTGATGGCGTCGAGAATCGCTGCGCCAATGCGTTGTTCGCGTTCGCCCAGTTTCGACAGGCCGAGTTGCCATTGAAGATGTTCTTGCAGCGTTTCGCCATCGCCGTGACTGAAGTCCTGGCCGCGATCGTCGTCTTCATCATTGTTCCACGGCGAGTCGCTATTGCCTACGGCATGCGACTCGGTCCAGTCGGTGCCATCGACAATATCTACTCTGTCTTCGCGATTTTTATCCTGGGACTGTTCTTCGTAGGCCCGTTCTTCATAGGGGGTGCTGGGCAGCTCGTTGGCGCCGGCATCGTCGCTATAGTGGCTGTCGAAATCGTTGCTGTGTTCGGCGCTGGGCTCTACGGCGCCGAGAGATTCGAGCACCGAATCTTCTTCCTCGGCCTCGAGCATCACATTGGACTCGAGTGCTTCGCGGATCTGGGCCTGAAGTTCTAGGACGGGGAGCTGCAGCAGGCGAATGGCCTGTTGCAGTTGCGGGGTCATGGTCAGTTGCTGACCAAGTCGGAGTTGCAGGGCGGGTTTGAGCATTAGGGTCTGTAGTCACTCATCTGATCGCTGCGACGAGTTCATTGTCACTCAGGACGCGACGCGACGAACGTAGTGTACTAAACGTACATCAGTGAGGAGCAACAAAGTCCTGAGTGACAATGGACTCGTCCCTTCGGGTTGGGCTCCCAAAAGCGCCATGCCACGTTGCTCGTCGTTCATTTGGAGTCACCAAACTTCTCTCCTCGCGCCTTGCCTGGCGCTTTTGGGAACTCCAACGCAGCGATCATATGAGTGACTACAGACCCTTACAGCTTGAAGTCCTGGCCCAAGTACACCTCACGGACTTGGCTGTTGGCAAGGATTTCTTCCGAAGTCCCGCTGGCAATGAGAGTTCCGGCACTGACGATGTAGGCGCGTTCGCAAATCCCTAAGGTTTCCCGCACATTATGGTCGGTAATCAGCACCCCGATGTTGCGGCCGGCGAGGTGTTTAATGATGCGCTGGATGTCGATTACCGAGATCGGGTCGACGCCTGCAAAGGGTTCATCCAGCAGGATAAAACGCGGTTCGGCAGCCAGCGCGCGCGCGATTTCCACGCGCCGCCGTTCGCCGCCGGACAGGCTTTGTCCCAGGCTGTCGCGGATATGCACAATGTGCAGTTCTTCCAGTAACTGTTGCAGTTGCTGTTCGCGCTGCGCCTTATTCAGTTCCGGGCGCAATTCCAAGATGCCCAGTATGTTATCGGCCACAGTCAGCTTGCGGAACACCGAAGCTTCCTGCGGTAAGTACCCCAGGCCCAGCTTGGCGCGCGCGTGGATGGGTAGGTCGGAAATATCCCGTTCGTCGATGAAGATCTTGCCGGCATCGCTGGCGACCAGGCCTACCAGCATGTAGAACGCGGTGGTCTTGCCGGCACCGTTGGGACCGAGAATGCCCACCACTTCGCCGCTGCGAATACTTAGGGATAAGTCCTTAACGACCGGACGCGACTTGTAACGTTTGGCGAGATGTTCCGCACGCAGCTCGCTTTGAGGGCGGCTCATGGTTTAGCGGCGCCTGCTTTGTTCTTGCCGGTTTCCGGTTCGTTATCCGGCGTAACGTTGATTTCCAATTGTTCGCCTTGAGGATCTTTGCTGGCACTGATGCTCTGTTTGGCCATGTCGTACAGCACAGTCTGGCCTTTGAGTTCCACTTGACCTTTGTACTTGATCTGTTGATTGGGCTCGAGCTGAAATTGTTTTAACAACACGTTGCCACTAAGCTGCACTTGTTGCTTAACCAGGTCATAGTCAATGCGGTTGGCGCGTCCGTCCAGCATGAACTGTAGGTCGGGTCGGTTTTCTTTGAAAGTGGCGGGTTGTCCGACGATATGTAGCTCGGTGATTTCGTCGTTGGCAAATTTGCCGATGGCGCTATCCGCGGTGCTTGAGCCGGTAGGCGAAGTGATTTTGACGTTGCCGGTGAAGGCCCATTCATTTTTTTCTAAATCGATACCGTTGCCGCGTGCCTCGTCGGCCTTGATTTCATAGCCACCCTCCTGGGAAATGGTGACTCTAGTCAGCACCAACTGATTCTTAACCAGATCCGCATCCAGTCCATCGGCATATAGAGTGAGGCCGCCTATGGTTTGTTTGATGGCAGCGTTGCCGGCAAACGGAATACACGCAAAGACGCTAACCAGCAGACCGCAACGAAGTGCGCCGATCAGATCGGAAATTGATTTACTGGTAGTGACCATTGATCTGCGATTCTAGCCGGAGCTTCTGACCCTTGAAATCGAATTTCATACCCACGCCGGTCAGTTCATTCCGACCTTGAACAAAGCGTACCTTGCCCGGCGCAGTGGCGACATAGCTGACGGTATCGACATTCAAGACATCGGTATGGATTTCGACATTGGTCTTGCTGACATCGCGCGCCCGTATGAGCACATTGCCGGTGAGGGTGAGAATGGCTGTGCCCGGCTTGATGTCGCCCTGTGCGTATTTTTGATTGAACTCAACATTGGCTGAGCCCGGCGGCAGGTGGCCGCTATCGGCGGTCAGTAGCCAGTCATTTGCGTCTTCGTCCAGATGATCGACCACCACTTGTTGCATGCTGATGCTGTCGTCGGCCACATTCTGCATGATCTGCTCGGCCTTCAAGCGCGTTCGCAGCAGGCCATTGACGCCGGTCTGAGTAACGGTGGCCTGCTTCAGGTAGTAACCGGGCTGCTCGGGCGCCGGTATGTCGGTGAGTCCTTCATCGGCATCGCGCATTAGCATCAGGTAGCCGGCCAATCCGGCGCAGATGCTGGTGGTGACGATGATGGTGCGCCAGCGCATGCTCAATGACCTTGTGCCGCGCCACGCGCTTGCAGAATCAAATCACAGACTTCGCGCACGGCGCCCAGTCCACCGTTGATCTGCGTAATGTAGTGCGCGGCCGCTTTCACAGCCGGATGTGCATCCGCCACCGCCACTGCCAGATGCGCCATGTTGAGCATGGGGATGTCCGGCGTGTCATCGCCGACGCAGGCGATGCTGCACTCATCCAGTTGCAAATGTTGTTGCAGTTCGCGCAATGCCGCCTGTTTGTCGCTGATACCTTGCTTCACATACTGCACGCCCAATTCATTCATGCGTGTGTCCACCGCCATGGAATTGCGACCGGAGATGATAGCGATGTGAATGCCCGCCTTGCGCAGCTGTACGATGCCGGCGCCGTCGCGCACATGGAAGGCCTTCAAGGCTTCGCCTTCGGCAGTGAAGTACAGGCGGCCGTCGGTGAGCACGCCGTCTACATCCAGCACCAATAGGCGAATGGAGGCGGCGCGTTGTTGCAGCTCGGGCTGTGTCAGGGAATGAGTCTGGTTAGTCGTCATTTACATCACACCGGCGCGCAGCAGGTCATGCACATTCAAAGCGCCGACCACCACGCCATGATCGTCCACCACCGGCAGGGCGGTGATCTTGTGGGTTTCCATCAAGTGCACCGCGGCAGCTGCCAGCATGCGCGGTGTGGCGTGTTTGGGTTGCGGTGTCATGACTTCGCCAATGAGCGTGGCGCGCAGATCGATCTGTTTGTCCAGCGCGCGGCGCAGATCGCCGTCGGTGAATACACCGAGCAGATGGCCGCGCTGGTCGACCACGTTGGTCATCCCTAAGCCCTTGCGACTCATTTCCAGCAGGCCTTCGCGCAGCAGCGTATCCGGCGTCACCAGCGGCAGTTGCGCGCCGGTATGCATGACATCTTCCACATACAGCAGCAGACGTCGTCCCAGCGTGCCGCCGGGATGCGAACGGGCAAAGTCTTCTTCCGTGAAGCCACGCGCTTCCAATACCGCTACTGCCAAGGCATCGCCTAACGCCAGTGTGGCCGTGGTGCTGGCAGTGGGGGCCAGGTTCAGGGGGCAGGCTTCGGTAGCTACGCTGACATCCAGCGTGGTAGTTGCAGCGCGACCCAGTGTGGAGTCGACGCGGCCGGTCAAAGCAATAAGCGGAATGCCCAGACGCTTGATCACCGGCAGGATGGTGACCAGTTCATCGGTCTCACCCGAGTTGGAGATGGCTAGCACCAAATCTTGCGGCGTGATCATGCCGATGTCGCCATGACTGGCTTCGGCAGGATGGACGAAGAACGCGGGTGTGCCGGTGCTGGCGAAGGTGGCGGCGATCTTGTTGCCCACATGCCCGGACTTGCCCATGCCGGAGACCACCAGGCGACCCTTGCAATTGAGGATCAGTTGGCAGGCGGCAGCGAAGTGTTTGCCAAGTCGGGGAATCAAGGCGGAGATGGCGCCGGCTTCCGTCTCCAGTACGGCGCGGGCGCGACTTAGCACTTTGTCGGCATCGAATTCGGGTTTCATTGCCGCATCATAACCTGCCGGTGCTGCGACAGTGTCAGTCAGCGCTGCGAGCAGCGCTCGATCATCGCGATGTACTTACTGCGCAGCCGACTGTGTGGGCGACTGGGTTGATTGCGTTTGGCGTATGTGCAGTTGTCGATACAGATTGCGCAGGTTCATGCCCTTGAGGCGATGTTCCCATTCTTCCAGTCGCTGCCCCATGGGATAGGGATCGATTTCGCGCTTCACATCCAGTTCGTAAGCGGCGGCCTCATCTTCGGTCATGCCACGATCCAGGCAGCGCTGCGCGGCGCCCAGCCATTGATGAATGATGTCAGCCTGTCGTTGTAGATAGGCCTTGGTGCAGGGTTCGCCATGACCGGGGACGATGGTTTCGACATCCAATTGTTCGATGGCCTTGAGTGCCTCCAGCCAGGCCCAGGGATTGGCCTCCTGCAACCAAGTCTGACATTTGCAGAACACGTTATCACCGGTGAACACCACGCCTTCGTCCGGCAGGTAAATCGAAGTCTGCGGCGCAGTATGGCCGGGCATGTGAATGCAGTGGATGGTGTGGTTACCGACGTGCAGCTTGAGCTCGTCAGTGAAGGTTTGCGTGGGCGGGTTGTAGGGCGGGTAATCCGGATGTTCCATCAGCCAGGCGCTATCCGGATCTTCGGTAAGCGCGCGCTGATGCCGTGCGACAGGTCCGCCCCCGAAGCGATCGATGTAGGGTTGAAAGCAGGCTTTGAGCCGTACCTGTCCAACCACGGTGACGCCGGGAAAGTAGGCATTGCCAATGGTGTGATCGCCATGCGGCTCGGTATTGATCAAGTAACGAATCGGGCCGTGTTCCAGCAGCTTCTCCCGCCAGCGCATGGCATCCAAGGCCCGTTGCGGCGAATCGATCATCACCACCCCGTCGCTGGTGGCGACGAAGCCTGGGTTGCAACCCATGGTGTAGATCTCGGCGTAGGTATGCTTGCTGACGCGACGCATGGCGGCCTCGCTATGGATAGGACTGAAGCGCAGTCTGCACCACGCCACGGCAGGTACCAAACCCGATGCCGGTGTGGCCGGCTTTATCGGCGCGCCCCGTTAAGCTCAGTTCATCGCCGTCTTCCAGCCAGAGACGCTGCTCGCCAGTCGGCAATTCAATCGGCAGCGAGCCGCCGGTGATTTCCCACATGCAGGCAGCTTGATGTTCTTCCGGACCGGAGACCGTGCCGCTAGCAATCAGATCGCCCACTTCCAGGTTGCAACCATTGCTGGCGTGATGCGCCACCATCTGCGGCAAGGTCCAGTACAGATGCAGCAGGTTGGTATCGGTAATGCACTGTGGCGGCAGACCTTGGGCGCGCATGCGTGCAGTGGACAGCCAGGCCTGCAAACGGACATCCAGCGCGCCGGTGCGTTCGTGTTCGGCGCTGTTGAGATGCGGGCGCAGCGGTGGATCGTCCGCTGGTCGCGGTACTGGCGAGGTGCGAAATGGCGCCAACGCTGCTTGTGTCACCAACCAGGGCGAAACCGTGGTGGCGAAGCTCTTACCTAGGAATGGACCGAGCAGGTTTTCAAAGCGTTGAATGTCGCGCGCCGACCAGTCGTTGACCAGCACATAGCCGAAGATCGCAGCATCGGCGCGATTCATGGGCAGCGTGCTTCCCAGGGTATTGCCAGCGCAGAGATAGGCGCCGAATTCCAATTCGAAGTCCATGCGATGCGTGGGGGAGTAGTAATTCTCGCCGGTGGTTTCGTTGCTGCCATGGCCCCACGGGCGGGGTATTGATGTGCCATCTACGACAATGGAAGAGGCGCGTCCGCCATAACCGATAGGTAGATGCTTGAGGTTGTGCGCCGGCCGGCCCGGACGGGCGCGCCGATTGGCGGTGACATGCGGAATGGAGGTGCAGAAGTCGCTGTAACTGCGTGAGTACACCGGCAGCTGCATCTGTACTTGCGCCATCGGAATCAGCAGTTGTTCGCGCTGCGTAGCCAGCTGCCGGCCGCTATCTTGATCCAGTAATTCGAAAATGCGCGCGCGCAGCGTTTGTGCGGCGTTGTTACCCATGGACAGGTAGCGATTCAAACTGCTTTCGGCTGCTGCGGTGGCAATCTCGGCCTGCTCGGCATTGAACAGCTTTAGCCGCAAGGCAGCCTGCAAGTCCAGAATCTGATCGCCAATGGCGATGCCGCCACGAGCCGCTGCATTGCCGTGACGGAAGACGCCATGCGGCAGGTTTTGCAGCGGGAAGTCACCGTCCGCCTGGTTGGCAGAGTTGACCCAGCTGTGTCGGGATGCGTCGTGAGTTTGATTCAGCATGATTTTTTACTGGTTATGTGTGCTCCGGGCAGTATACCCGTCGGCACGGTTATTACCTTAATGAAGAATTTTTGCGCGTGGCAAGGGCGTCCAGGGGAACGTCGTATCCGTGTAGCATGTCGATCCAAACCGTTTGATAAAGATTTGGGTAGAGACAGAATTTGTGAGCGAATCATCCATGGGTCCATCGAGTGACCAATCGGGCACACGCCAAGCCGCGCCTCTTAATGTGGGGCGTACCTGCGTAGCGCATAGCGATTTCCTGGGCGCCAGCCATGATCGCAACGAACAGCGTACCTGGTGGGTGGTGGTGCTGACCGCGTTCATGATGGTTGGCGAAATCATCGGCGGCACAATCTTCGGTTCCATGGCGCTGGTGGCGGATGGCTGGCATATGGCCACCCATGCTGCGGCATTGAGCATTGCCGCTTTGGCATATCGCTATGCGCGGCGTCACGCCAACGATCCGCGCTTCAGTTTCGGTACCGGCAAGATAGGCGAACTTACCGGCTTCGCCAGCGCGGTGGTGCTGGGCATGATTGCACTCTTGATCGGTTGGGAGTCGGTCACTCGCTTGATCAGCCCGCGCCCCATCGATTTCAGTCAGGCCACGTGGATTGCCGTGTTGGGATTGGTGGTCAATCTGGTAAGTGCGGCCTTGCTGCATCAAGGTGGGCACGGCCATCATCATGATGACCATGACCATGACCATGACCATGACCATGACCATGACCATGACCATGACCATGACCATGACCATGACCATGAAGATGAGACCGACGATGATAATTTCGGTCATACCCAGCATCACCATGACACCAACCTGCGCGCGGCCTACATGCATGTGATTGCCGATGCGCTGACTTCGGTGTTGGCTATCGCAGGCCTGTTGGCCGGTCGCTACCTGGGGTGGGTATGGATGGACCCGTTGATGGGTGTCGTCGGTGCGCTGGTGATCGCCCAATGGTCTTGGGGCTTGATGCGTTCTGCGGGCGCTTACCTGGTCGATATGAATTTGAATACCAGTCTGTTGGCGCAGGTACGGGCGCGACTGGAAAGTGGCGGTGATGTCGTCAGTGATCTGCACCTGTGGCGTGTCGGGCCCGGGCATCACGTGCTGGTGGCCAGCATCGAATCGTCGCAACCCGCCGCACCCGCGACCTATCGCGCCAAGCTGGCCGGTCTGCCCGGTTTGAGTCACATCACCGTCGAAGTGAACGCCAGCGGTTGAAGCAGCGCCTGGGAGTAGGCCGGCAATCCGTTATCATCGCCATTATTCCGTCCAGATTACTCAGACAGGTTGACCATGAGTCCCCAGGAAGTTGAACAGCTGATTCGCGCCGGCTTGCCGGGTGCGCAGGTGCAGGTCGAATCCGACGACAGCACGCATTTTTCCGCCTTGATTGTCAGCGATAGCTTTGCCGGCAAGCGCACGCTGCAACGCCATCAATTGGTGTATGCGGCGCTGGGTAAATTGATGGGTCATGAAATTCATGCGCTGACCATGCAGACCTTTACCGCGGCCGAATTGCAGGCCGGACAGCAAAGCGCACAGTAAGCGCTGTTTTAACGACTCAGGTTTAACGGTTTAGGCTCCCGACCGAGATTAATAACCCGGCTTAACGACCCGGGCAGTTGTAGAGGATCATCCGTGGATCGATTGCAGATAGAAGGCGGCGTCAAGCTGGCCGGTGAAGTGCGTATTTCCGGTGCCAAGAATGCGGCATTGCCGATCATTGCCGGCGCCTTGCTGGGCGAGGGTCCGGTCACGTTGAGCAACGTGCCGCATCTGCACGACGTGACAACAATGATTGCGCTGTTGGCCAACATGGGCGTGCGGGTCACTGTCGACGACAAAATGTGCGTCGAGGTCGATGCGCGTCCTGACACCCAGTGCGTGGCGCCCTATGAATTGGTGAAGACCATGCGCGCTTCGATCTTGGTGCTGGGGCCGTTGTTGGCGCGCTTCGGTCAGGCTGAGGTGTCGCTACCCGGCGGCTGCGCCATTGGTGCGCGACCGGTGAACTTGCATGTCGATGGCCTGCGCGCCATGGGCGCTGAAATTCATATCGATCATGGTTATATCCGTGCCACCGCCAAACGTCTCAAGGGCGCGCGCTTGGTGCTGGAAACCGTCACCGTTACCGGCACCGAAAACCTGATGATGGCGGCCGCCTTGGCCGATGGCGAAACGGTTATTGAAAACGCGGCTCGCGAGCCGGAAGTGGTCGACTTGGCCAATTTCCTGATTGCCATGGGTGCGCGTATTCAAGGTGCGGGCACCGATCGCATCGTTGTGCAAGGCGTGGAACGCCTGCACGGCTGTCAATATTCAGTGATGCCGGATCGCATTGAAGCCGGTACTTATTTAGTGGCGGGTGCCATCACCGGTGGCAAGGTACGCTTGAAACAGGCCTGTGCTGAGCACTTGGACGCAGTGTTGCTCAAGCTCAAAGAAGCCGGCGCGCAGATTGAATCCGGCGAGGATTGGATCGAACTCGACATGCAGGGCAAGCGGCCCAAGGCGGTGGATATCCGCACTGCACCTTATCCGGCGTTTCCCACCGACATGCAGGCGCAGTTCGCTGCCTTGAATTGTGTGGCGGAGGGCGTGGGCACGGTAATCGAAACCATTTTCGAAAATCGTTTCATGCACATGCACGAGCTGCAGCGCATGGGTGCCACCATGCGCATCGAAGGTCACTCGGCCATTATCAAGGGCGTGCCGCAACTCACGGGAGCGCCGGTGATGGCCACCGATCTGCGCGCATCGGCGGGGTTGGTGCTGGCAGGCTTGGTGGCGGAGGGCACCACCATTGTCGATCGCATCTATCATATCGACCGCGGCTACGAGCGCATCGAAGAAAAATTCGAACAGCTGGGGGCGCGCATCAAGCGCCTGAGCTCACGCAGCAAGTAACGTCGCGTAGCCCTGAGTTTAATAGGCTCAGGGCTGACCGCCGCTGCACAGATTGCTGACGCCATCGCCAGGCTGGCGTTCCACCAGCGTCACGCTCAGGTCATAGCTGCTCCGATCGCGCAGCACAGTTAGAGAGATTTTTTCTCCAGGGGGCGTGTTGGCTACCACCGCCAACGCCTCGTTCAAGCTGCGTTGCACGCCATTGATGCGAGTGATGATGTCGCCCGGTTGCAGTCCCGCAGCGGCGGCGGGACTGCCGGGATAAACCTGTTTGATGACCAGTAAATCGTCGCTGCTCAGACGCAGCATCGCGACGGTTTCCTTGGTGACGGTTATTTTGGCGGTTTCGACGCCGAACCAGCCGCGTTTCACCCGGCCATCTTGCAGGATGGCAGCCATCACGCCGCGCACCAGATTGACCGGAATGGCAAAGCTGATACCGCTGACGCCCTGGCGTTGCGACAGAGCGGCAGTGTTGATGCCGATCAGTTCGCCTTTAGCATTGATCAATGCGCCGCCGGAGTTGCCTTCGTTGATGGCTGCATCGGTCTGAATAAATCCTTCGATGGCGGTGACGCATAGCTGCACGCGCCCGATGGCGCTGACAATGCCCTGAGTGACGGTCTGCGATAGGCCATAGGGCGTGCCGATGGCCAGGGCGATATCGCCGGTGCGCAATCCGTCGGATTCGCCCAGCGGTGCAGCCGGGGGATTCAATAAATGAATTTGCAGCAGAGCCAGATCGGTGGCCGGATCGGTACCAACCACCGTGGCCTTGTCACTGCGGCCATCGGCCAGCAATACATAGATCTGCTGCGCCCCGGCCACCACATGATTATTGGTGATGACATGACCTTCGGTATCGACGATCACGCCCGAGCCCAAGCCGGTTTCCACGCCACGGCGTTGCGCTGCGCCGCTTCCCTTGCTGCCATTGGGTTTGGCGGGTTCGGTCACCACGCGATACGTGAAAATGTTAACTACCGCCGGTGCGGTACGCGCCACCGCGTCAGCAAAACTTAAGGGGGCGCTGGCTGCAGGTGTTGGCGGGGGTGGTGCAATGGCGCTGCCGAACAGCCATTGCGGTCGCAGCATCACCAGTACAAACGCCGCCGCCAGACCGACTACGGTCCACTTGGCAATGAATTTGGCGGCTGCGGGCAGGCTGGGCATCGTGCGGTTCCTGTGATGGGCGCTGTGAATCACACGCGACCGTGGCCGGAGCTTCTAAGCGCGCCGCAGTGTATGTGTATAATGCGCAATTCCTTGAGTCTTTGAAATCGCACGGCTCACAGCTGAGCTGATCGGAGTGGGCTGACCGCAGCCTTCTGGAAGCAATCCAGTCCGACCGGCTGATGGCAGGTCGGTTCAGTTCAACTAAGAACCGACCGAGCGAACGGGCGAGAGCGATAAGGTCAATTTTCGGAGTCGTTTGGATGAGCGCAGAAGCTGAGCAAGTTGATGGGGGCCGCCGGCATTTCCTGCTGGTAGCGACAAGCGCCGTCGGTGCGGTGGGGGCGATCGCCACTGCTGTGCCATTTCTGGCTTCGTGGCGCCCCAGTGCCCGCGCCAAGGCCATGGGCGGTCCGGTCGAGCAAGACATCAGCAAGCTGCAGGTCGGTGAATTGTTGAAGGTGGAATGGCGCGGTCAGGCCATCTACATCGTGCGGCGCACCGAGGAAATGATCGCCAAGCTGGCGGCCAACAAGCCCAATTTGCGCGATCCGGAATCAATGGAATCCGAACAGCCGGCTTTCGCCAAGAACGAAGCACGCGCGCTCAAGCCTGAATACCTGGTATTGGTCGGCGTCTGCACCCACCTGGGTTGCGCACCGCTCAACAAGTTCGAGCCAGGCGATGCCACCGTGGCAGCGGACTGGCCGGGCGGTTTCTACTGCCCTTGTCACGGTTCCAAGTTCGACATGGCCGGCCGCGTGTTCAAAGACGTGCCTGCTCCATTGAACCTCACGGTGCCGCCGTACTACTTCGGTCCGAACAATACCTTGGTCATTGGCGCTGAGATGGGAGCGGCTTGATGGGCACTTCAACTAATAAGGTAGGCACCACGGGCTTGCTGGGCTGGATCGACGATCGTTTCCCGCTCACCAAGATGCTGCGTGAGCATGTCACCGAGTACTACGCGCCGAAGAACTTCAACTTCTGGTACTACTTCGGTTCGCTGGCTTTGGCCGTGCTGGTGTTGCAGATCGTCACCGGCATCTTCCTGACCATGAACTACAAGCCTTCTGCAGAAGGTGCGTTTGCTTCGGTCGAATACATCATGCGCGATGTCGACTGGGGCTGGTTGATCCGTTACATGCACTCCACCGGCGCTTCGGCGTTCTTCATCGTGGTGTACCTGCATATGTTCCGTGGCCTGATTTACGGGTCGTACAAGAATCCGCGCGAACTGCTGTGGATCTTCGGCATGTTGATTTATCTGTGCCTGATGGCCGAAGCGTTCTTCGGCTACCTGCTGCCCTGGGGCAACATGTCCTACTGGGGCGCACAGGTGATCACTTCGCTGTTCGGTGCGATTCCCTATGTCGGTACGACGTTGCTGGAATGGATTCGCGGCGACTACTACATCTCCGACATCACCTTGAATCGTTTCTTCGCGTTGCATGTCATCGCGTTGCCGCTGGCTCTGGTATTCCTGGTGGTGGCGCACATCCTGGCGCTGCACGAAGTGGGTTCCAACAATCCGGATGGTGTCGAAATCAAGAAGGTGAAGGGCGCCGATGGCCTGCCGCTGGATGGCATTCCCTTCCATCCGTACTACACCGTGAAGGATGCGATGGGCCTGGTTGGCTTCGCGCTGATCTTCGCGCTGATCGTGTTCTTCGCGCCGACCATGGGCGGCTACTTCCTTGAAGCAGCCAACTTCGATCCGGCCAATCGTCTGCAGACGCCTGAGCACATTGCGCCGGTGTGGTACTTCACGCCGTTCTACGCAATCTTGCGCGCCGTGCCGGACAAGTTGTTCGGTGTGATGGGCATGGGCGCCGGCGTGGTGATCTTCTTCTTCCTGCCCTGGCTGGACCGCAGCCCGGTGAAGTCGATCCGTTATCGCGGCTGGATCTACAAGACCGCGTTGACCATTTTCGTGATCAGCTTCGTGTCGTTGGGTTACCTGGGTCTGAATCAGGCCACCACCACCAACACCTATCTGTCGCGAGTGTTCTCGGTGTTGTATTTCTTGTTCTTCATCCTCATGCCTTGGTACACCAAGCTGGATAAGACCAAGCCGGTTCCCGAGCGAGTGACCTACCATGATCATTAAGATCGAGCCAATTACAAAGATGAATAAGACAGTGCGTATGTTTGCGGCCGTGGTAGCGGCAACCCTGTTGGCGGCCGGCACCGTGCAGGCCTCCGAAGAAGGCGGTTATGAGAAGGCCAACAATGACGTCAGCAACAAGGCGTCATTGCAGCGCGGTGCGCGCAACTTCGTGAACTACTGCTCCGGTTGTCACTCGGCCAAGTATGTGCGCTTCAACCGTCTGGCTGTGGATCTGAGCCTGACCGACCAACAAGTCGAACAGAATCTGATTTTCACCGGCGGCAAGCTCACCGATACCTTGACCAACACCATGTCCGAGACCGATGCAGCGCAGTGGTTCGGCAAGGCGCCGCCGGATCTGTCGTTGATCGCACGTGCGCGTAGCGCCGACTATCTGTACAGCTTCTTGAAGTCGTTCTATCTCGATCCATCGCGTCCTACTGGTATGAACAACACGGTTTTGGCCAGCACTGCCATGCCGCATGTGCTGTGGGAACTGCAGGGTTTGCAGAAGGCCGTGTACGAAGGCGTGACCACCAAGGAAGGCAATGTCGAGAAGGAATTCAAAGGCCTGGAACTGGAAACCAAGGGCAAGTTGTCGCCGGAAGAGTATGACGAGTTCGTGCGCGACACCGTGAACTTCCTGGATTACATCGGTGAGCCGGTGCAATTGCAGCGTCGTGCACTGGGCTTCCGCGTGCTGGGCTTCCTGCTGGTGCTGTTCCTGCTGACCTATGCGCTCAAACAGGAATACTGGAAAGACGTGAAGTGATCCTTGGCATCGCGTTGCCCGGTCTCTGCCGGGCAACGCGAAGCAGGTTGAGCCCATCAACTTATGCTTAAGGAAATCCCGATTTATTCCGTTAGCCCTGAACTTGTGGCTGCCGTGAATGGTTTATCCATAGAAGCGCGCGATGTTGCAGGCAATGAACTGTCAGAGTGCGTGCCCGACGCGGACGGAATATTGAATCAGACTTTTCTTAAAGGGCGCTGCCCATGATGACGCTGTTCTCCAGTCCCAAAGACATCTGGAGCCATCGCGCGCGCTTCGTGCTTGCCGAGAAGGATGTCAGCATCGATATCGTCGATGTCGACGGCCGCTCCTTGCCCGAAGATCTGCTGGATCTCAATCCCTATCAAAGCCTGCCCACCATGGTGGAGCGCGATCTGGTTCTGTACGACTCGCGCATCATCATCGAGTATCTGGACGAACGTTATCCGCATCCGCCCTTGATGCCGGTTGATCCGATTACCCGCGCACGTTTCAAGCTGACCATGTATCGCCTGGAGCGCGATTGGTATTCGTTGGTAGCCGATATCGAGCAGATCGCCGATCGCAAGCGTTCCGAAGAAGCGCGCAAGACCTTGCATGATGTGATCATGGCGAATGCCGAAGTGTTCCGCAGCCAACCCTACTTTCAATCGACAGAGCTGACGCTGGTCGACGCGACCATTGCGCCGGTGCTGTGGCGCTTGCCGAGCTGGGGCATCAAGCTGGCTTCATCGCAGGCCGACGCCATCCTGCAGTACGAACGTCGCGTGTTCATGCGCCCGGCATTTCGCCGCAGTCTGTCCTGGGCCGAGCGAGCACTGCGCGTATGACCGATGCCAAGATGCCGGTGGTGAGTTCGCGACGCCCCTATCTGTTGCGAGCCATGCATGAATGGATGACCGACAATCAACAGACACCGCACCTAGTGGTGGATGCGACTGCCAATGGCGTTGAAGTGCCACGCCAGTTCGTGCAAGACGGCAAGATTGTTTTGAACATCAGTTATCACGCCACCAATGGTTTGACGCTGGGCAATGAGCGTGTCGAGTTCAACGCGCGTTTCAGCGGTCAGACGCATCATGTGCTGGTGCCCATTCATGCCGTCTTGGGTATTTACGCGCGTGAAACCGGGCAGGGCATGATTTTCAGCGATGAAGATGCGCCACATCCTACGCCGCCGGATACTGCACCGGAAACGGGTGGCGCTGCTTCATCGGAAGGCTCAGCCAAGCCGGTAAAAACTCGGCCGCAGCTAAAAGTAGTCAAGTAGGGGCGCGATTCATCGCGCCCGTCTGGCCTTCACAAAGAGGGCGTGATGAATCACGCCCCTACACGAAACGCATCCTTGATCCATTCTATGTGCGGCGTGTTGCCGCTGCCGTCGATGGCCACCAGATCGAAACGTGCCTGTAGCAGTTGATAGGCGGGGTGTCTTTGCAGCAGATACTGCGCCGCACGCGTCAAGCGCTGTTGTTTGCCGGCATCCACTGAAGCTGCAGCGCCACCGAAGCTGCGACTGCTGCGAAAGCGCACCTCAACCAACATCAGGATGCGACCGTCGGTCATCACCAAATCGATCTCACCGCCGGCGCAACGAAAATTGCGCTTCAGCAGTTTCAATCCTGCAGCTTGTAGATAACTTAGCGCCAGTTGTTCGCCGCGTTCTCCCGCTTCCTTGCGATAGGTCGGCTCCATTGTTTAGCGCGTGGTGCTGCTCACGCTGTCGGGTAAGGGTTGCGGCTTGCCGTTGACGATTTGCGCCCAATCCGATTGTCGATGCACGCGCCCCGCAGTGTCCAATGCCAGCAGCCCGGTTGCGCCGCGCAACGGTGAGGCCAGTTGCGGTTGCGGCGACTTCAACCAATTAACCAACTTATAAGCATCTACACCAAAGGCATACAGACGGCTGCGGCTGCGCAGGTTGCTGCCCCACACGCGATTCATGTTGTCGTGCAGAGACTCGGTGTCCACGTCACGATTGATGACCCAGGGCATGTCCATGAAACGCAGCCCATCCAGATCGGTGTTGCCAGTGCTTTCGGGTTCATAAGCATCCGAGGTGGCGTAAATGGGAATGCTGTTATCCGGCATCACAAATCGTAGTGCGGGGCGCAGTTGTTTGGCCTGTGCGGTCTGCGCAGCCAGGAAGATGTAATCGAAGTCGCTGCGTATTTCGATGGTCGTCCGCTTGTTGCCCAGCGCATCATCCAGCGGTTTTGCCACCGTTTTTGAGCCCAGCAATTGCCGTGTAAGCGCCACATAGTCCTTGGCCGCCGGATCGTAACTGCGTTGTTCCACCAGGGTGCCGCCTTCGGCACTCAGCTCGGCGGTAAAGGCATTCCTTACTCGCTGGCCCCATTCGTTGTTGGGCGCCAGGACAATGGCGCGGGTGCGGCCTTCGCTGCGCGCCCGCTGCGCTGCCTGGCGAGCTTCTTCTTCAGGATCGAGCGAGAACTGGAACATCAATGCGGGTGGTGTGCGTGTGCTGCTGAGCGCATTCAACGCCAGCGTCATCACGCTCAATTGCGGTACTGCCGACAGCGCGTCCACATCTTCTTTCAGTAGCGGACCCACTACGATGCTGGCGCCGGCTTGAGTGGCACGCTGATAGGCCTCGACTGCAGTCATGGCGTTGGTATCGAAGATCTGTACATTGGGACGGGTGGCGGCGCTGACCAGCAACGTTGCGGCAATGAAGCCATCGCGAACAGCAATGCCGGCGGCTTGTTGTCGTCCAGTCAGCGGCAGCAATAAGGCGATGCGATCTTCGCCGGTCCGATTCGTTACGATCGCGGTGCTGGTGGTGGGCGCGATCATGTCGCCACCGGGATGGCCGGGATAACGTCCGCGCCAATCGGTGAGGCCGCGCGTCAATGCAAAGGGATCGCGTTGCGTGGTGGTGTACAGCTTGGCCAGTTCCAGCCAACCTGCTGTGGTGCGACTGGCGCCTGCGGGTGGCGTTAAGTCACGGCCGGCCGTTGCTGCCTGTTTCAAATTGTTCCAGATCAATTGCCGGTTCTGCGCTAAATCAATATCGGTTTTCAGTGTGCGTTCGCGCTCTACGGCTGTGTTCACTGCAACTACGGTACGGCCTGCGGCAAACAATGCCTGTACGCGCAAGGTCAGAATTTCCGGCGCCAGATCTTCGGGCAGGGGCAGCGGCACCTGATCGAGCTGTGTGATGGCCAGCGCGGGCTGTTCCGTGCGCAATGCCAGTGTGGCACTGATGACCGCTCGCAATGCGCTGTCCGCAGCATTGAGATTCTTGCCGGCCAGATTCAACAGGCCCTGTGTCTTGGCATCGTTGCCGGCCAGTTGTGCATTACGTGCAGCCTTAAGGATGAAATGGTCGCGCTCGGCATTGTTGCTCTGCGCAGCCAGAGCTTCAAAGCGCGCCGCTGCATCGGCGTACTTGCCCTGTGTCGCCAGCTGATCGGCCTCGTTGGCGAGACGTGCGACATTGGCCTGTGACACGGTGCTGGTGTTAGTGCCTGCCCAACTGTTAAGTGGGCTGCTACCGGTCAACACCAGTGTCAGTGCCGCGGCGCATGCCGCCCATCTATTGGTCATCTGTGCTTGCATGTTGCTAGCTTCCCCCGCAGCATGACGCGCCGCAAGTCCGCAGCGCCCACTTTGTCGAAAATTTACTCATTCTACGGAGATTTAGCTTGATTCTGGATGCTCCTTCGCCAGCTGTATCGCAAGCCGCCAAGGGGGCCGGAACCCTGTATGTGGTGGCGACGCCCATTGGTAATCTTGAGGATCTCAGTGCGCGCGCACGCCAGATATTGTCCAGCGTGGAATTGATCGCCGCCGAAGACACGCGGCACAGCGGCAAGCTATTGCAAGTACTGGGTTGCCACACGCCCATGCTGTCGCTGCATGAACACAATGAAGTGCATCGCACCGATGAATTGCTGGCGCGTCTCAAGCAGGGCCTGGATGTGGCACTGATCTCCGACGCCGGCACGCCGCTGATCAGCGACCCAGGCTACAACTTGGTAAACGAATTGACGCAACAGGGCATTCGCGTCGTGCCCATTCCCGGCGCCTGCGCCGCCATCGCTGCGTTGTCGGTAGCCGGTTTGCCTACCGGACGATTTGCCTTTGAAGGTTTTCTTGCCGCCAAGCCCAATAAGCGTCGTGAGCGTTTAAGAGAGCTGCTGCGCGAAGAGCGCACGCTGGTGTTCTACGAAGCGCCGCATCGCTGTCGCGAAACGCTGGAAGACATGGTGACAGTGTTGGGTGGTACACGTCGCATCGCCATCTGTCGCGAACTTACCAAGCTGCACGAAACCAGTTACTACGGCGATCTGGCAACTCTGGCGGCACGTGCTGCAGAGGATGCCGATCTATCGCGCGGTGAATTGGTGTTTGTGGTGGAGGGCGCGTCCGCAGTTGAAGGCATGGCCACGACTCTGGATGCCGAACAATTGCTCAGTGCCTTGCTCGAAGAGTTACCAGCATCGCAGGCCGCCAAGGTGGCCGCAAAAATAACCGGAGTTGAACGCGCGCAACTGTATGAAAGGGCGATCAGTCTGAAAGGAAAATAGCGCCCAATCGCCATCGCCGGTTGGTTGCCGAACGAACCGAAATCTTTGCTTGCAACAGCGATTCGATGCCCTCACCATGCGCGCCGGGAGTCGGCCAGGCAATCGCTGCAAACCTCGCAAGAGGTGAGTGGAGGAAAGTCCGGGCTCCATTGGGCAGAGTGCCAGGTAACGCCTGGGGGGCGTGAGCCCACGGAAAGTGCAACAGAAAATAAACCGCCAACGCCCCCACCCTTTGGGAGGGGGCCGGTAAGGGTGAAACGGTGCGGTAAGAGCGCACCGCGTCGGTGGTAACACGCGACGGCACGGCAAACCCCACTCGGAGCAAGACCAAATAGGGAGGCAGATGGCCAGCTGCAAAGTGAGTCATCAGGTGCGGCCCGCATCGCTTCCGGGTAGGTTGCTTGAGGTGTCTGGCGACAGGCATCCCAGATGAATGATTGTCCTCGACAGAACCCGGCTTATCGGCCGACTCCCACTTATTTAATTGCAGACTATTCGTAACGTAGCGCCGTTACCGGCCTGGCGCGCGCTACTTGGTAGCAATGCGTGCTCACCGTCAGCAGTGCGATCAGCAACGCCAACATGGCGGCACTGACAAACAGCCAGGGACTCAAGGCAATGTGATACGCAAAGCCTTGTAACCAGCGGTTCGCCAAAACGGCTGCAACCGGCCAGGCAAGCAAGGTCGCCCATACAACCGGCTTGGTGAATTGCCAGATCAGTAAGCGCAACACCTCACGCGTACCGGCGCCCAATGCCTTGCGAATGCCGATTTCCTTGGTACGGCGTTCGGCGGTGAATGCAGCGAGGCCGAATAAGCCAAGACAGCCGATAGATACGGCCAGGCTGGCGCATACGGCTATCACCGTGCTCTGCGTGGTCACATCAATGTATAGGTTCTGCAGAGTTTGAGTTTCGAAAGTGCGCTGGATGGGGTTATCCGGCGCAATGCGCTTCAGCAATTTATCGATGGCGGCCAGTGTGCCGGTTACATCGCGGCCATTGAGTTTCACCGCAGTGAACAACATGACCTTGGGATCGACGTAGTAGAGCGTGGGTTCCATCGGCGTGCGAATTGAACCCAGCGTAAAGTCTTGCACCACGCCTACGATCTGCGAGACCCGCAGCGGTGGTTGTGCATTGCGTGGCAGCGATGGGTCGTAGCGGCCCCAATTAACGTTTTGACCGATGGCAGCCTGTGCCGACGCGTAACCCAGCGCCTGCACGGCACGTTGATTGATGATCACACTGGGCTGCGCTTCATCCTTTGATGACGCAGTCTGTAACACCAGGTCGATGCCATGCGTACGGTCGAAGAATCGCCCCGCCACCGGTTGCAAGCCTTGCAGCTCCAGAAAGCCGACATCCACCGGTGCGCCTTGCGTAGTGCGTTGTGAGCCATCGGTGAGACTGACTAGGGTTGGTGTTGGTCGGCCATTGAGCGCCATCGATGAAGTGCAGGCAACCGCCTTAACGCCCGGTAGCGCCTGCACCTGTTGTTTGAAGCTATCGCTGCAGGGCGTGTATATCGACAGCACTTGATCGGTATCGATTGCCAGACTGTCGTGAAGAGCAAAACGCGTCTGGCGGTACAGCGTATGCGTGACAATGACCAGGACGACGATGACCGCGAATTGAAATACCACCAATGCCTGACGCACGCCGGCGGCCTTGCTGCCACGCACCACATTTTTCAGAACGGATGCCGGGCGGAAAGCCGACAACACCAGCGAAGGATAGACGCCGGCTAACAGCCCTACTATCAATGTTGCGCCAATCAATGCCGCCATCAGTGGCAAATCGTGTAAGTAGTTGAGTTGCAGCTCGCGCTGCAAGAAGGCGTTGGCATACGGCAGCGCTATCTCGGCCAAGGCTAATGCGCATAGCATCGACAAGATCACATAGATCAGTGTTTCACCCATGAATTGAGTGGTCAGATCGAAGCGGCGTGCGCCCACTGCCTTGCGTACGCCGACTTCCAATGCACGCCGTGTGGCACGAGCGGTAACCAGCGTGACGAAATTGATGGTGGCAATCAGTACGATCAAGACGCCGATCATCGCAATTGCAATGATGATGGTGAGATCGCCGGAAGGCTTCATCGCGCCGGCAACGGTAGGTTGTAGATGTACTTTCGATAGCGGCACCAATTCAAATGCCCAGCCTGGAGTGCGTCCGTTACTTGAGGCGTAGTGACGTGAGGCAAAACTATTCAAATCGTCCGTGATGGCATTCGCAGTGGCATCTGGCTTGAGTCGTACATAAGCCAGTACTTCGGCACTACCGACGCTGGTATCCCAGTGTTGCATAGGGGAGAACGCCGCTGTGGCGGCTGCAAATATCTGCGCATTCAAGTGTGTGTTGCTGGGCAGGTCTTCAATAACCGCCGTCACGCGCATGATGTGAAAACTACCCAGTGCCTGTGCCTCGGCCGCCGGCAGGTTGGGCAGATTGCTCATGCCAGGGTTGATCTCAAGCGCTTTGCCAAGCGGAACATCGCTGCCAAAATATTTGCGAGCCATGCTGCGTGTCAGCACCACGCTATCCGGCGTAGCCAGCGCGGTTTGCAAATTACCGGCGATCACCGGCATGGGCAGTACGGTGAAGAGGTTGGCATCGCTCCACATCACTCGGTCCGAGCCGTCGATGGCGCCGGCTCGCAATGCCGAAGCGGAAGGTGTCATGCGCGTTACGGATTCAATGGCGGGATAATCCAGTTTCATGAATCCGGCAGCGTTGGTAACGGAGAAGCCGCGACGTCGCGGCTTCTCGCCGGCGTTCAATTGAAAGGTTTCCAGCTTGTAAATCTGCTGATAGCCGGGAATCCATCGATCGAAGGACAACTCATCGCGCACGAATAGAAAAATGAGAATGGCTGCGGCAAAGCCCATTGCCAGTCCCAATACATTGATCGCCGCATACAATTTGTTGCGGATCAGATTGCGTAATGCAGTGATGAAGTAGTTGCGCAGCATAAAGACCCTTATTCATATCTGAGTGCCAGGACCGGCTTGGCGCGTGCGACGAGATAGCAGTGGGTGCTGACGGTGAGCAGCGCGATGACCAGCGCAACGCCAGCTGCTGCAATAAATGTCCAGAGTTCGAGATCGATGTGATAAGCAAAACCATGCAGCCAGCGATTCATGACAAGACCTGCTATGGGCCAGGCCATGAGGCTGGCCCATAGCACCGGCTTGATGAATTGCCAGACGAGCAGGCGCATGAGTTCGTGGGTACCGGCACCCATCGACTTACGAATGCCGATTTCCTGTGTGCGGCGCTCGGCTGTGAAGGTCGCCAGTCCGAGCAACCCGAGCACGGCGAGAAACAAAGCGATGACGGAGAAGCCGGCGAATAACGCGCTTTGGCGAACCAGACTGCGATAGAGATCCTGTGTGTATTGATCATAGAAACGACGATTGATCGGTCGTGGCTGTCCTGCCTGCGTATCCCACAGTTTATCGATCTGGGCGAGAGTCTCAGGCACCGCGTTGCCGCGCAGCTTCACATTGAGCTGTGAAAACCAGCCGGCAGGATTCTCGAAGAAGAAGGCTTCGATCGGCTGTCGTACGGTGTCGTGAGAGAAATCCGGAACCACGCCGATAATTTCGCGCCGGTCACCGGACTTGAGCGAAAAGATTTGGCCTATGGCTGCGGCAGGGGAAGCGAAATCGAGTTGCCGTGCTGCCGTCTCGTTGATGACGACATGATAAGCGGTGTCCTTGTTCTGCATGCGTGGCGCCGGTAGTGCATCGGCTTGACGATCAGCTTCAAAGAATCTTCCGGCCACGGGTTTGAGTCCAATCAGTTCAAACAATCCCGCGCCCACCCAGGTGCTTTGCAGCGAGACCTCACCGCCGTTCGGTGCGAGGTATTGAGCGGTACCGTAGTTATTGACGAAGAATTCCGAGCAAGCCGTGCCGCGCACGCCGGGAAGCGCCGCTATCGCGCTCCTGAAAGAACTCTTCTCACATTCTGCAAACGGTACCGTAATAGTAATTAGCTGGTCTTGATCGAAGCGTAGCCCTTGTTGCAAGCCGAAGGCGGTCTGTCGGTAGATGGTGGCGGTTGCGAGGATCAAGCCGATGAGAATGGCGAACTGTGTTAGCACTAACAGCTGGCGCACCTTGCCATTACCGGCGATTGGCAAGGAGGCACTCTTCAGTACACCAGTTGGCCGGAAGGACGCGATCACTAGCGCTGGATAGATGCCGGCAAGCACGCCAATGACCAACACCATCGCTGCGAGAATGCCCACTGTGGGCAGGTGCCAGTAGTCGAACACCATGCGTCGATCCAGAAACGAGTTGAGCTGCGGTAGCAGCAGCTCGACAAGCACCGTTGCTACCAGCATGGCAAGCGCGGCATAGAGGATCGACTCACCGATGAATTGCACGACCAGGTCGCGTCGATTACCGCCGCAAACCTTGCGAACGCCAACCTCGGTTGCGCGCCTCGTGCCGCGAGCCGTCATCAGGCTGACGAAGTTAGTGCCGGCGAGCAGCAGGATCAGCACACCGACAATGGCAATGGAACGCACGATGCGCGGATCGCCAGAGGGGGTCATGGGAAACGTACCGCTCGAATGAAGATGAATGTCGGTGATGCGCCTTAACGGCAGGCTGAAGGTATCGCTGGCCTTGCCGCTCGCCGGCTTGGGCGAGTTTCGATCCACAAAATCCACCAGTTCATGACGCATGTCCTCGATGACCGTGCCCGACTTGAAGCGTAGATACGCATAGACCCGTGCACCGCCCGCGCCGAATACATCGTTCGGTCCGGACACGGCCTTGCCTGAAGCAAGAATCTCGGTGTTGAGATGCGAATTTGAGGGCAGGTCTTCAAGAATCGCTGTTACCCGCATTGTGCGGGCGCGATCGATCTCAATTGGCTCACCGATGGGGTCATCACGGCCAAAATATTTACGAGCCATGCGGCGGGTGAGCACGATGCCATCCGGACGATCCAGTGCGGTATGTAGATCACCCGCGAAAGCCGGCAGGGGCAGTACTTCAAAGATATTGGGATCGGCCCAGTAAAAGCCGCTTGCGTTGGCTTCCACAGCGCCGTGCCGCAGGCTTACTGCTTCTCCCGGCGCGCTGCTCAGGCGCGCCAATGCTTCGATCTGTGGAAAGTCGAGCCGCATTTGCATCGGAATCCAGTTGCGTAAATCTTCGGTCTCAATCAATGGCAGTCCGGGCAGATTGAGCGACATGGAGACGCGATAAATATTTTCGTGCCCGGCAATGAAGTTGTCGAAAGTGGTCTCATGCCGCACAAACAACGCAATACATATCGCCGCCGCAAAACCCACCGACAAACCGATGATGTTAATGGCCGCGTAAAGCTTGTTGCGCGCAAGATTGCGCAGGGCAGCTGACAGGTAGTTGCGGAACATTTTAGATTTCCTTATTCGTATCTCAGTGCGGCAACTGGTTTGGCGCGCGCCACCAGGTAGCAATGCACGCTAACCGTCAGCAGGGAAACCGTCAGCGCAAGCGTGGTCACGCCAAGGAATAGCCAGGGGCTGGGGGCGACGTGATAAGCAAAGCCTTGCAGCCAGCGATTCATGCAGAATCCAGCGACGGGCCAGGCGATCAACGTTGCCCATAGCACGGGTTTGGCGAATTGCCACATCAGCAGTTGCATCACTTCGCCAGTACCGGCGCCCATCGATTTGCGAATGCCGATCTCCTTGGTGCGGCGCGCTGCAGTAAACGCCGAGAGTCCGAACAAACCCATGCAGGCCAGTAGCGACGCAAGGCCGGTGAAGACACCGAACAGCTTGCTTTGGCGCGTCGTATCTTTGTACAGGCTTTCAATGTACTCGCTATAAAACAAACGTCGTATGGGCTGCTGCTGGCCTTGCTGTTTCCATAGCGCGTCGATTTTTGTGATTGTGTCGGGAATGGCTTGTCCCGCTAACTTGACACTGAGTAACTCAAGTCGCTGTTGATCGACCATATAATCGGTGGGCAATACTTTTTCTCGAATGGAGGTGACATGGAAGTCCGGTACAACGCCGATGATCGAAAAAGTCGTCTCCGGACTGGTGCGATAAGTTTGACCGATGGCTGCCGAGGGAGAAGTGAAGCCCAATGCCCTGACGCCGGTTTCGTTCAATACCACCGGAATGGTTCTCGCCGAGCCCGCCGCTGCGTCGGCGCCGTACTCGCTTGAAAACAGTCGGCCGGCGATTGGCTTGAGACCGAAGAATGAAAAGAAGTTGTAGTCGACCCAGCTGTCGTACAAAGTGGTTTGACTGCCATTCGCCAAATTGACCATGGTGGAGCTGATATTCAAATTCAACGGCGCCGAAAGCGCGCAGGTGGTATTGCGCACTCCCGGCAAGGATTCGACGGCATTTTTGAAAGCGCCCTTGCAACCTTGGGAGATCAGCAGCACGGCGTCATGATCGAGCCGCATGCGATTCTCGGTGGCGTAGCTCAATTGACGATTGACGATTAGTGCCGTGAGTGTCACGCCGATCAAAGCGGCAAACTGAAAAATCACCAATAGCTTGCGCAGCAACGTCGATCCGGTTGCAGTGCTGGTTTTGCCGGCAAACACCTGAGTCGGGCGAAAGTTGGCAAGCACAAATGCCGGATACAGCGCGGCGATTGATCCCATGCACAGCACGCCGCCGATGACGACGGCGGCAAATCGCGGCTCGCGCGACGGGCTGAACTCGAGGGCGGTGCCCAGGAAGGCATTGATTTGCGGTAACAGCAATTCGACTAACGACAGCGCGATCGAAGCTGCGGTGATGACTAGCAGCAACGACTCGCCGACGAATTGCGTCATCAATCTCGATTGGCCGGCGCCGGCAACTTTGCGAACGCCCACTTCAATAGCGCGTAACCCCGCCATCGCCGTCATGAGATTGATGAAGTTGATGCAAGCCAGGCTCAGAATCAGAATGCCGCTGACCGCTACTGCGTAGGTTGCCAACCGATCGCCCGCGGGTTTCATCGCATCCGGCCCCGCATCCTGGAAATGAATATCTGCGAGCGGCACAGCTTTGACGTGAAAGACGTCGGTCTGTTCTTTACCCATATGCCGGGTCATCGAGGCGCCAAGCTGTTCGTCGAGTTTGCGCAACGACGCCGGCGATTTCATCCGGAAGTAGCTGAATCCCTCCGTTACTGATTCCCGCTCATGTGAGGCTTTCGAGTCATAAATAGCCAACGAAGAAAACGAAGCAAGACCGGAGCCGAAAATCTCCGTATTCAGATGTGTGTTAGGTGGCAGGTCTTCGAGCACGGCCGCGACTCGCAGCCAGTGTCCGTTCGCCTGCAAAGTTTTACCGATGGGTGCATCCGTTCCGAAATACTTGCGAGCGATGCGCCGTGTAATTACCAAACCATTGGGGTCGGCCAGCGCGGCGGTTGGATCGCCGGCCAGGCTCGGCAGTGGCATCACGTAGAAAAAGGTCGGATCGGCCCAGTACAGCGTCTCGCTATTTTCGATCTGACCCTGGCGTAGCATTACTTGAGCTGAACTGATGCGTGCGACCGAGTCCAAGCCGGGCATATCAAGTTTTAGCCACGCGGCCACTTCGTTGCTGACGCCGTCGATAGCAAAGGGCGAGCCGCCCGGCATGGTCATTGAAGTAGAGGCGCGAAAGACCAGTGGGTATCCGGGAATGAAGCGGTCGTAACTGAGTTCATAGCGGACATAGACGGCGATGATCAACGCCGCAGCAAAGCCGATGGCAAGGCCCATGATGTTCAGGCACGCATACAGCTTGTTGCGTGCCAGGTTGCGCAGTGCGGCGGTGATGTGGCTGCGTAGCATCCTTGAGTCCCTATTCGTATCTAAGTGCGACAACGGGTTTGGCGCGCGCTACCAGGTAGCAGTGCATGCCGACCGTCAGTAGCGCAATCATGATAGCTGTTGCGCCAGTAGCTGCGAACAACCACGGTTCCAGATCAATGTGATAAGCGAAACCGTGCAGCCAGCGGTTCATGATGAGTCCGGCAACCGGGTAGGCAATCAGGTTTGCCAATAAAACCGGCTTAGCGAATTGCCATAGCAGCAGGTACATGATGGCAGGCGTATTTGCACCCATGGTTTTGCGTACGCCGATTTCCTTGGTGCGACGCTCGAGGTTGAAGGTAACCAGACCGAACAAGCCCAGGCACGCCACCACTATCGCAATACCTGCTGACAGCGCCAGCAATATGCCCATGCGAATGTTGTCGGCGTACAGCGCTTGCAGGTGTTGATCGAAGAAAAACCAGCTGATGGGGCGCGACTCACCGAAGCGGCGCCATAATTTTTCGATGGCTTGCAAGGTTTCCGGAATGGTCTGCGCCTGCAACTTGATGCTCATAAGATTGAAGGTCGGTGGATCCACATAGTAAAAAGTGGCGGGAATCGCTTGCTGTATCGAACCCATCGCGAAATCAGGCGCGACGCCGATGATTTCTGCGCTAGTGAGTGACGGCGGTTTGTCGCGGATCGGGCGTACTGCTTGCAGAGTTTTGCCAAGCGCTGCCTGCGCCGTTTTAAATCCCAGTTTGCGTCTGAGAGTTTCATTGATGACTACGGTTGAACCTGCTGCGCCGTTGTTGGCTTGCACCAGATCGACAGTGTGTGCCTTGTCGAAGAAGCGGCCGGCCACGGGGTGAAGACCGTAGAGTTCGAAGAATCCGAAGTCCACCATGGCCATATCGACTGGTTGTGCGCCGATGCCGGGGATCACGGCAGCGCTTGTGCCCACGGCATTGAGCGGCACTGAATTCGAATAGGAAGCAATACTTACGCCGGGCAGATCTTCGATTGCGGCCTTGAGATCTTTCACGATGCCGGTGCGAAGCAAAACGATCTGATCCTTGTTCAAACGCAGACCTTCGTTCATGACGAATAGCGTTTGTCGATACAGCACGGTTGCCGCCAGTAGCAAGCCAATGAGTATCGAGAACTGCCCCACCACCAATGACTGGCGTATCACATCTGAACCTCCCTGCCGAACCTGTATGCCGCGCAACACCTGAGTGGGGCGGTATGAAGATAACACCAAGGCTGGATAGACCCCGGCCATCATGCCAATGATCAGACCTAGAATAAGCAGGCTGAGTAGCAGCGCTGGATCGGATGTTAGACGTAGCGGGATATCGCTTTGCAGGAAGGCGTTGAATGTGGGCAGCAGCAGTTCAACCAGCGCCACCGCACAGGCTAATCCCAGCCAGGTATAAATCATGGCTTCGCCGATAAACTGCGCAATCAGACAACCGCGGTTGGCGCCTGCTACCTTGCGAATTCCCACTTCAATGTTTCTTTGCGCACCACGTGCGGTCATCAAGTTGACGAAGTTAGTGACGACCATCATGACAATCAGTACGGCAATGATGGCCAGTGCACTTAAGGCGCGCATATCAGGAGCTGTTTTGAATGTACCGTCCGTCGTAACCTGGTGCAGGTGAATGGCATCGATCGGCAACAAGTGCAGGCTGGTGTTGATTTTGACGCGGAAGCCGGAGCCGACCACCTCGACGTTCAAGCGCCTTGCCACTACCTGCGGCAGGGATTGGGTAATAGCGGCCGCTGCGGCGCCTGGCTTCAATCTCAGGTAGGTTGCGAAGGCGTTGTTCCAATCGAAGCCCAGAAAGCTGGCCTTGATGCAACCGATCATGCCCAATTTGAGATGCGTAGTGGAGGGCGTGTCTTCGATGACGGCCACGACACGCACCAAGTCATCGAGATTTAATTGCAGTGTCTCGCCAATTGGATCGTCGCGGCCAAAATATTTGCGTGCCATGGTGCGAGTCAGCACAACATCGTTGGGGTTGGTCAGTGCGTTGTCGAGATTGCCGGCAATCACGGGCAGCTGGAATATCTTGAAGAACGCCGGCTCGGTCCAGGTGATGTCTTCCTGTGCCATTACTTCGTCGCGGCGTACATCGTGCGTTCTGGTTGCTAGGCGTGCAATGCTCTCTACCCCTGGAAATTCCAATTGCATCCAGTCCGAAATTCCAGATGCAGCCGTAGCCGTTTCTGCTGCTGTTTCGTAGAACGGTACCTTGCCCATCGAATAGATGCGATAGATACGCTCGTGGCCGGATAAGAAATGTTCATAACTCAGTTCGTTACGTACATAGAGTGCAATCAACAACGCTGTAGCGAAACCCACCGCCAGGCCTACGATGTTGGTGCTCACATGCAACTTGCTGCGCGCCATATTGCGCAAGGCGGCTTGTAAGTAATGGCGAAACATACAACCTCCTTATTCGTATCTGAGTGCCATCACTGGTTTGGCGCGGGCAACGAGATAGCAGTGCGTGCTTACCGTCAACGACGCAATCAGCAGCGCCACCCCGGTGGCTGCCGGGAATAACCAGGGCTCAAGATCGATGTGGTAGGCAAAGCCTTGCAGCCAGCGGTGCATGATGAGGGCCGTTGCGGGCCACGCGATCAGATTGGCCCACAGCACCGGCTTGGTAAACTGCCACAACAACAGCAATAGTATTTCCCCCGTGCCGGCTCCCATCGCTTTGCGGATGCCGATTTCCTTGGTGCGCCGGGCTGCTGTCGCTATAGACAAGCCAATGAGCCCAAGACAGCTCAGTAGCAGGGCGATGCCGGAAAAAATGCCCAGCATTTGTACCTGATGCAGAATGTTCAGATACAGGCTCTGTAAGTAGTCGCTCAGAAAATAGCGCTCAATCGGCTTGAAGGCGCCTGCGGCAAGCCATGCGCTATCGATGTAGGTCAGTGTTTGTTTGGTTTTCTGGCCGCTCAGTTTGATGCTCAAAAAGCCGGGTTGCTGGATGCCTGTCGGCGTATAAAGTGTGGCGGCTACCTGATGCTCCATTGATCGCAGCGAAAAATCCTTGACCACGCCGATGATTTCGCCGCCGGCATACTTTCCGATTTGGAGGTCAATAGTTTTACCAACTGCCTCTCGCGGTGAGCTATAGCCCAGTTTCTGTACGGCAGTCTCATTGATTACAAACCGGGTAAGTGAGCCGGCAGCAACTTTTCCGGTGTTGATGCCGCTGTCCATTGATGAATCGAAGAACCTTCCGGCAAGGGGCTGCTGCCCGTATAACTCCAGTCCGTTGATATCGACCGCCGCAAAACTCACGCTTACGATGCCGCCATCCTTGCGTTGATAACTGGAGAAGCTCTGTCCGGTGAGGAAGGAATCGCTTGTGCATGCGATGCCGCGTATCTCAGGCAAGATTTGCAGCTTGGCTCTGAACGACTCGTCGCATGGATTAAACATGGCTTCTAATGCGAGGACGGTGGGTCGAACCATCAGCAACTGATCGGTATCCACGCTCAAATCGTTATGGTTGGAAAATTGGCGCTGCCGCTCTACAACAGCGACTGCGATGATGAGTCCAATCAAGATAGCGAACTGCAGCGTGACCAATCCCTGTCTGGCTAGCGTAGATTTTCCGGAATAGCTGGTTTTCCCCACTAGCACCTTGGTGGGCTGGAAGGATGCCAGCACCAGTGCCGGATAAGCGCCGGCAATCACGCCCAACACGATGACGCTCGCGCCAAGGCAGGCCAGGATCGATGGCGCATTCCAGTAATTAAAGGTGGCGCTGGAATTCAGAAAGGCGTTCATGTGCGGCAGCAACAGCTCGACCAATGCGATGGCGAACGCTGTGGCGAACAGCACATAGACCGTTGCCTCGCCTATGAACTGTACGACAAGTGTCCGACGACTCGCCCCGCAGGTTTTCCTGATGCCTACTTCCAGTGCTCGGCGCTTTGCACCTGCAGTGGCGAGGTTGACGAAGTTGATGCAGGCGGCCAATAAAATGAGTGCTCCCATTATCGCGGCCAAGGTCAGCCGGGGAGCAATTTCGGGATTCAATCCCGAAAACAAATGCACCTTATCCAATCGGACCAACTGCAACGAAGCCTGGATGCCGGGTTTGCGTTGCGCCCATAGTTCATCCAAGAGTTTCGGCATCGCTGCCTGCAGCCGGTCTATCGAAGCGCTGGGTGTCAGTCGAATATAGGTGGCAACAGAAACGAAGAAGTTCGGGCTGTCTGGTGCATTCCCGGGATCGTTATCGAATGTGGTCAGTTTGGAGTACGGGACGTTGCCTGAAACGAATATGCCACTTGATAGGTGGGTGCCATTGTCAGGTAGATCTTCGATGACTGCAGTGATCGTTACCGGATGTGTTTTATTGATTTGCAGCGTCTCGCCAACCGAGTCATCTCTGCCAAAATACTTTCTTGAAATTGAGCGGGTGATGACCGCGGTATCCGCGCGTTGCAAGGCGGATGCGAGGTCGCCGCTGAAAACCGGCAAGGGCAGTACCGAAAATACATCTGAGTTGGCCCAGTATGCGATTTCTCGTGCTTCTACCGCGCCGTGCTGCAAAGAAACTTCCTGTTCCGCCAGACGCGTGGCGGCTTCGATTTCCGGAAACTTCAACTTCAATAGCGCCGCCGTGCGATTGTTCGATATGGCCGTGTAATAGGGCTCCCGACCCGGTGATATCAATACGCTGATGCCCAGGTAAGTTCGTTCGTATCCTGGAATGAATTGATCGAAGCTGAGTTGTTGACGGATGACCAGCGTAACCATGATGGCCGCACTGATGCCAACCGCTAGCCCGGCAATGCTGATGAAGGAGTGGAATTTGTTGCCGGCGAGATTGCGCAATGCGGCGGCAAGGTAGCTACGAAACATCTTGCCTCCTTATTCGTATCTAAGTGCCGTAACGGGCTTGGCGCGCGCCACCAGATAGCAATGCACACTGACGGTGAGCAGGGCGATGACCAATGCCACCATCGAAGCGGCGGCAAACAACCAGGGTTGCAGCTCAATGTGATAAGCGAATCCACCTAGCCAGCGGCTCATGCAGTAGCCGGCTACGGGCCACGCGATCAAATTTGCCCATAGCACGGGTCGAGCGAATTGCCATATCAACATGCGCATGACTTCGCTTGTGCCTGCGCCCATGGCTTTGCGGACACCGATTTCCTTGGTGCGGCGTTCTGCCGTAAAAGCTGCCAGTCCGAATACGCTCAGGCAGGCGATGCATAGTGCAATCGTGCTGAACAGGGTGAATAGCTGGCTTTGTCGCGTGATGTCCTGGTAGAGCAATTGAATGCGCTCATTCAAGAAAACGCGCGAGATGGGGCGGGCGTCGCCCAGCTGACTCCATAGCTGATCGATGGCACGCAATGTTTCTGGCACATCCTGGCCGCGCAGCTTGATGGCCAATACGCGAAATTGATTGGGGTCGTAACGATATAGCATCGGTCTGATCAGCTCTCGGACGGAGTCTTCTGCATAATCGGGAACGACGCCGATAATTTCGCACTTGCGCGGGCCGCAACGAAATGTTTGTCCGATCGCCGCTGTCGCTGAGCTTACGTTCAGCGCTCTTACCAGGGTTTCATTGACGATCACGGAATCTGAATTCGCGGATGCATTTCTTTGCATCATGTCGGACCCATATTTTTCCGAGAAGAAGCGCCCGGCCAGCGGTTTCAGATCAAAGGTTTCGAAGAAGCCGATGTCTACAAAGGTGTTCCAAACCCATATCTGTCGTCCATCGTCGAGAGTGACGAAGTTCTGTATCGTTGCGGGCAAGGTCGGTACCGAAAACGTACAGGCTGCGGACTGCACGCCTGGCAATGCGATTACGGCGTCCTTGAATCCGGATTTACAAGCGGTTTCGACGCCGAGCATTTGATCTTGATTGAGCCTTAACGCCTCAGTCGTCGCGTAGCGCGTTTGTTGGTAGATCAACGCCGTGGAAATGATGAGGCCGATGAGTACGGCGAATTGGCAGGTCACCAGGATATAACGTACGCGACCCGAACCCATGCGGTCGTTCTTGAGGATTCCGATTGGAGAAAATGCTGACAAAACCAGCGCCGGGTAAAGGCCTGCCAACGCGCCGGTGCCGAACGTCAGTAGCAGGAGCAAGGCGAGTAGTAGCGGTTGTTGCCAGTAGTCGAAACGAATTGTCTGTCCAAGGAATGCATTGAAGGCGGGTAGCGCCAGCTCGACGAGGGTGATGGCGAGCAACATCGATAACGCTGCGTAGAGCATCGACTCGCCAATGAACTGAACAATGAGATCGCGGCGCAGTGCTCCCGACGATTTACGTACGCCGACTTCGAGCGAGCGTCGAGTGGCTCGCGCCGTCATCAAGTTTACGAAGTTGATGGCGGCTACCAGCAGAATCAGAACACCGATGGCAGAGACTGCATAGATAACCGAGAGACTGCCGCTCATGCGTGTATTGCTCATGGAGGCGGAGGCATACAGATGAATCGAGCTCAACGGATACATGGGGAAACTGACGCTGAAGTTCTGAGTGCGAGCGTGACGGGCAATGAAGGCCGGCATGGCCGTGCTTAGCTCTTCTACTGCAGTGCCCTGGCGCAGGCGGATATAAGTTTTCGAATCCGCGTTGTTGTTGCCGTTGCTCAAGGGTGCAGACCGTGAATCCGCTTCGGTCAATAACGAGAAGGATGCTGTTCCGGAAGCGAGTATCTCGGTGTCTAGGTGAGTGTTGACGGGCAAATCCTCCAGTACTGCAGTAACGCGCATGCTGTGCGCTCGTCCGATCTCAAGGGTTTCGCCCACGACATTATCGCGGCCGAAATATTTCCGGGCGATGCGTTTGGTCAGAACGATGCCATCGGGTTGTTGCAACGCCGTTCGCGGATCGCCGGCAATGGCCGGCAGCGAAATGACTTCGAAGAAATTCGGATCGGCCCAGTAAATCTCTTCAATTGCTTCGACGTCTTGGTGACGCAGGGTGGTCCGCTGCGAATTCAAACGCGTGACTGCCTCGATAAACGGAAAGTCGGCTTTGAGCCAGGCCGCAAGTTCCGCCGGGCTATTCGAGGCCACAATGGGTTTTGCACCAGGTGATGCAATGGTTTCGGTGACGAGATAGGTGCGGTCTCGATTCGGAATAAAGTTCTCGTAGCTGAATTCACTTCGTATGAACAGAGCGATCAATATCGTCGCAGCGAACCCTACCGACAGGCCAATGATATTGATGACAGCGTAGAGCCTGTTGCGCGCCAGATTTCGCAGCGCGGCAGCCAGATAGTTTTTGAACATCCCTGTCTCCTATTCATATCTGAGTGCCGCTACCGGTTTGGCGCGCGCAACGTGATAGCAGTGCATGCTGACGGTAGCCAGTGCGATGAATAGCGCCAGCACTGTCGCGCCGATAAATATCCATGGATTCAAATCCACGTGATAAGCGAATCCATGCAGCCATTCGTTCATGATCCAGGCGGAAACCGGCCAGGCAATGAGACTGGCCCACAGCACCGGCTGAACGAATTGCCACGCCAGCATTCGCATGATTTCACTCGTGCCGGCGCCCAATGCCTTGCGAACGCCGATTTCCTTGGTGCGGCGTTCGGCAATGAAGGCTGCAAGAGCGAACAAGCCAAGACAGGACAATATGATGGAAAAACAGGAAAACATCCCGAATGCCTGGGCTTGCCGTAGCAGAGATAGATAACGATTCTGCAAGTAGTCGTTGAGCAGGAAGCGTTCAACGGGTTGTGTTGCGCCGGTGGCCCGCCACGATTTGTCGATGGCTGCCAGGGTGCTAGGCAGATCTGGCCCTGTCAGTTTTACGTTGATGATCTGGTATCGGTTGTCTTTGCCGAGGGAGTAGATGGTCGGACGAATACTTTGTTGAATGTCGTAAATGGAAAAATCCGGGACGACACCAATGATCGTGGCAGTTTCGCTGATATCGCCCTTCAAGGGCAGCGATTGACCGACAGCCGCGGTAGCCGGCACAAAACCTAACCGTTGCGCCGCCAGTTCGTTGATGACGTAGTGTTGTGCTCCGGCTGGAAGATCGCCGCGGCTATTTGGCGATAAGGCGCCGGCGACCGCTTTCAATCCATATAACGAGAAGATTTCCGGTTCGACATCCAGCCAGTCGATAGTTATTGGACTACCGTCGCTTAACTTCAGATTGCTGAACCCACGCCCTGTTAGCAACGCTTCGCCAGCGCAGGCTACGTTGCGTATGCCGGGAAGGGCTTGCAATTGATTCTTCAATACTGTGTTGCAGGCTGAGCGAACGATCAGCACTTGATCTGTATCGATCCGCAAAGCATCGCTAGTAGCGAAAATACGCTGCTGATAGATTACTGCCGCCGTAATTGTCAGGCCGATGAGCACTGCAAATTGCAATGTTGTCCATGCCATTCTCGCGCCACAGCCGCCGATCAGCCGAATGACTCCGCTCAAGATGGCCGCTGGGCGTAGTCCAGAAAGTATCAGGCTCGGATACGCCCCAGTCGCCAGCGTGAGCAGGGATGTTAGGGCCATAAGACAGGCAAGCAGCCCGGGGTCGCCGTAATCCAGCTCGGCGCCGCTATTCAAAAAAGCATTCGTTTTGGGTAGCGCTAACTCGGTCAGTGCAATTGCCAGTACTGTCGCCAGCGCCACATAAATGAATGTCTCGCCAAAGAATTGCCTCATCAACGCGCCACGGTTCGCGCCCGATGCTTTGCGTATGCCCACTTCCAGTACGCGGCGTGCAGTTTGCGCCGTGAACAGCATGATGAAGTTAAGCGAGGCAACCATGAGTATCAGCGTGCCGAGGATGCCGGCCATTATCAGTTTGCTTTGGAAGCCTGGGTTGAATCCGGGAAAGTGGTTCACTCTGTCGACGCGCAAGAATTGCACGCCGTAGATAGGGGGTACGCCCAGTTCGCGCAGCTGCGCAGATGACCATGGAACCAGCGCTTCCGCCGACGCGTGCGATGCCAGACGTACAAAAGTATGAACGGTAATGGCAAATCCAGATACCGATGCTGGTGCGTTGTCCTGCTTCCACAAGGGAGAGTACGACGCCAGACCAGAGGCGAAAATACCCGATTGCAGTTGAGTGCCGTTGACTGGTAAGTCTTCGAGTATCGCGCCAACTGTCATTGTGTGATCGTCAACCACAAGCGATTGACCTACGGCATCGTCGCGTCCGAAATACTTACGCGCGACCTCTTTGGTGAGCACAATGCTGTCCGGACGTTGCAATGCACCGGCCGCGTCGCCGCTGGCAACCGGCAGGCTCAGCAGGTCAAATACATTGGCGTCAGCCCAGTAGATATGCTCCCGCGCCGTCAATCGATCATGTCGTAATGTAACTTGCTGTGGCGCCAATCTGGTGACAGCTTCAATCTCGGTTCGGTCCTTGAGCAGTGCTGCGAAGCGATGATGTGTCAATGTGTCGTAGTCAGGTGCTCTTCCGGGTGGAGTCAATATCGAGATGGCTACATAAATGCGTTCGAAATCTGGAATGAAGCGGTCGAAGCTCAGTTGATTGCGAATCACCAAAGCCATCAGCATGGCCGAGCTAATTCCTATCAATAAGCCGATGATGCTGATGCCAGCGTACAATTTGTTGCGCGCCAGATTCCGCAGCGCGGCGGCCAGATAGTTTTTGAACATTCCTGTCCCCTACTCATACCTGAGCGCCGTAACCGGCTTGGCGCGCGCCACGGCATAGCAATGGGCACTGACGGTGAGTGCGGCAAGCACCAGAGTCAAAGTTGTCGCCGCAATAAATATCCACGCTTCAAGATCCACGTGATAAGCAAAGCCTCTCAGCCAGCGATTCATCGCCAGTGCTGCAATCGGCCAGGCCAGTAGGTTTGCGTATAGCACTGGCTTGGTGAACTGCAGGGTCAGCATGCGCATGACTGCCGCAGTGCTTGCGCCCATGGCCTTGCGGATGCCGATTTCCTTGGTGCGCTGTTGAATGGTAGAGGCGGCGAGGCCGATTAAACCCATGCAGGCGAGCAACACGGCAACGCCGGAAAATAGGGCGAATAGATGGGCCTGCCGTATTACGGATAAGTAGAGTGCCTGAAAGTGATCGCTGAGAAAGAAGCGATCGATGGCAGTGGTTGCGCCGGTAGCGCTCCATAATTTGTCGATGGCTACCAATGTTTCCGGAATGTTTTTTCCACTCAGCTTGATACTGATCAGGCTGGTACCCTTGTAGTTGTTTACCAGGCGATAAACCCAGGGCTCGATTTTCTTCTGCACGCTGCCCATGGTGAAGTCGGGAACGACGGCAATTATTTCACCCGCGCCACTGCCGCCATCGCCGCGTTTGAGCGAAATGGTTTGGCCAATGGCGTTGGTCGGTGATGCCAAGCCAAGACGTCGAATGGCGCTTTCGTTGATGACAAGACGGGCTGTTGCTGGCGAGGCTGGGGCGTCATCGGCTGCCACTTGTCCTGCTATGGGCTTTAATCCGTAAAGACCAAATATTCCTGCCTCCACGGTGGTTAATCCGATGGATTTATCTGTGCCGTCTGGCGCTCTGAAGTTGGCAAAGGAAACACCATTAAGCAGGCCATAGTCGGAGCTGGATAACTCGCGTACACCGGGGAGGGCGCGCAATTCATCTTTGAAAGCCTGGTTGTGAGGCGCACGAATGATTAGTACTTGTTCCGCATCTACCCGCAATGCTTCATGCGTGGCGTAGAAGCGTTGTCGATAAATGACCGCCGCAACGATCAACAGCACGATGAGTACTGCGAACTCCATTGTCACCAGGACACTCCTTGTGCTGATGCCGCGTGCCATGCGGGCTTTTTTTCCGAGGACATCAATTGTCTTCAGCGAGGCCAGCACCACGGCTGGATAGAGGCCGGTGATGATGCCCAGCAACAATGCGCCTGCGGCAATCCAGGCCAGTAACGCAGGGTTACGTCCATAGTCGAATACCACGCCTGCATCGGTGAAGGCATTCAATGTGGGGAGGAGCAATTCGGCCAGGCCAATCGCCATCATGGCCGCCAGCATTACCTGCCCCAGCGTTTCGCCCATGAATTGCAGGGTGAGGGCGCTACGATTGGCGCCACAGGCTTTTCTAATGCCGACTTCCAGCGCGCGTTGCGCTGAGCGCGCGGTGGCAAGATTGATGAACACCGCACAGGCAACCAACAAAATCAATAGTCCCAATGCGATCGCCATTGCGAAGTGATCGGTCTTGCCCGGATTCAAGCCGGAGAAGCTGTGCACCTGGTCATAGCGGATGAACTGCCAGTAGGCCTGTAGTCCAGGCATGGGCGGCATCCCGGTGTATTCCCTGCCGAACTTTTGCATGGCCGTTTGCAGCGGCTCGATTGACGCATTCGGTGCAAGCCGCAAGTAAGTTCGTGTATCCCATGACAGACCTCGTCCGGGTGTTCTCTGGGGGTCGTTGCTGTACTTGGTCAGCAACGATTGGCTTGCCAGGCCGCTGGCGAAGATGCCCGACTCCAGCTGGGTGGTATTGCTGGGTAGATCCTCGATCACCGCAGTGACAGTCATGGGTTGCGCATCGTTGATAAGCAGTGACTGACCGATGGGGTCGGCATCGCCAAAATATTTTCTGGCTATGCTGAGCGGCACTACGATGCCATCCGGACGCTGCAAGGCGGTGCTCAGGTTGCCGTTCAACACCGACAGCGGCAGCAGGTCGAACACATTGCTGTCTGCCCAATAGATTTTTTCCTTCGCCTCGACCAAGTTGCGTCGCAATAAAACTTCCTGGTCGGTGATTCGAGTGGTGGTCTCGATTTCAGCGAATCTGAGCTTGAGCAATTCGGCCAACTTCACCGGGCTCTTGGCATCGTAGATCGGCGCCTGGCCTGAGAGCGCTTCAATCGTTGCTGCTAGATAAGTGCGCTCATAGGCGGGAATGCTGTGATCTTCGGCAAGGCTGATGCGGTCGTAATTCCATTGGGCGCGAATGTAAAGCGCCATCAGAATCGCCGCGCTCAAGCCGATCGCCAGCACTGCAATGCCCACCGCCGAGTAGAAGCGATTGCGCACGAAGTTACGCAGCGCTGCAGAAATATAATTTTGCATGTCTGCCTGCCTGCTTTTTCTATGCGGCCAACAGGGTTTCGCTCGATACTCTGCCGTCCAATAGTTTTACCGTGCGCATGGCGCGCGCCGCATGTGCCAGCGAGTGAGTGACCATGATGACGGTGGTGCCGGCGGTCACCATGCCTTCCAACAATTGCATCACGGCTTCGCCATTCTCGGTGTCGAGATTGCCGGTGGGTTCGTCGGCCAGGATCAGCTTGGGTTTAGCCACCAGTGCGCGTGCAATGGCTACGCGTTGTTGCTGACCGCCGGAGAGTTGTTGCGGCATGTGACGTGCGCGATGGGCGATGCCCACATGTTCCAAGGCTTCGGCTACGCGTCGTTTGCGTTCGCTGGCGTTGATGCCGCGGTAGAGCAGTGCGACTTCGACGTTTTCTGCGACATTGAGATCGTCGATCAGATTGAAGCTTTGGAAGACGAAGCCGATGGCGGCGCGACGCAGTACGGTGAGCTGTTGCTCAGTGTGCTTGGCAACATCTTCACCCATGAACCAGTAAGCGCCGCTGGTTGGGCTGTCGAGCAAGCCCAGGATATTCAGCAGTGTTGATTTGCCGCAGCCGGAGGGTCCCATGATGGCCAGAAATTCGCCGGCATTGATTTCCAATGAGACGTTATCCAATGCACGCGTTTCTACTTCGGTGGTGCGATAAACCTGGCAGATGTTTTCGAGTTTTAACATGGTGTGCTCCTTTGAATTAATTCTTTGTCTATCCGATTCCCTCCCCCCGCTCGGCGGGGGAGGGTTAGGGTGGGGGCGGTTTTAAGTCAGCATTCTTTTCCACAAGTGCGTGAGGGAATAAACTTTTCACTTGGCCAAGTCCACTCGATCAATTCGTTCCAGTCCGGTGTAGTCGGATGTGATTACTTCTTCACCAGCACGCAACCCGCTGAGTACTTCAACTTGTTCTGCATTGCGACGACCGAGCTTGATGCGTCGACGTTGTGCCGATTGTCGGTCTGCTTCCAGCACAAATACCCAATCGCCACCGCTGCGTTCCAGAAAGGCTCCCGCAGGTAACACCGTTCCGGGCACGTCATTACCCAGTGCTAACTTTCCTTGCAGCGCCTGGCCCGGCAACAGCCCTGCCGGTGCGGTGGCGTCGAATGTCAGATCGACTTTGAAGGTGCCGTCTTTTACTTGTGGGTAAACCCGCGTGACATGCAGCGCTATATCTTGGTCGGACAGTTGCACCGCGGCCGTCTGATTTTTCTGCAGGCGACTTAGATAATATTCATTGATATCGGCGGAGAGTTTGTAACCGGTATCGGGCGTGATTTCACCGAAGCGCTCGCCCCGAGTGCGGCTCTCACCGATCTTGAGGTCGATGGCGGTCATGCGCCCGGCAACCGGTGCGCGCACCACCAGGTTGTCGAGCTTGCCGCGAGTGATTTCCACGTCTTTTTGCAGCTTGGTCAGCTGGGCTTGAATTTGCGGCAGTTGTTGCTGACGCAGCTCGTTCTGTTGTTGATTGCTCTGCGCCTGCAGCGGCCGAATTGCCTGGGCATGATTCAGTTCGTCTTGCACGGTATCGAGAACTTCTTTCGATTCCACGCCTTGCGCGACCAGGGGTTTGCGGCGCTGTACCAAGCGTCCCAACCGCACGATGTCATAGTCGATCTGCGCCAGTGCTTTCTCGTTGTTCAAGCGAGTTTGTTCCAGCTGGTTCTGCGTGTTCTGCAATTGGGTGATGGAGTTGACCAACTGTGCTTCGCGCTCGAGCACATTCAATTCAAGCTCGGTGTTGCTCAATTCCACCAGGGGTTGTCCTGCAGTGACATAGTCGCCGGCTTCCACCAGTACGCGTTTGACGCTACCGCCTTCCAATGCATCGAGGTAGACGGTATCGCGCGGCACCACCTTGCCGCGCAAGGGAATGAAGTCGTGATAAACGCCTTGCTCGACTTTTGAAATGGTTAACGTGGCGGCAGTCATGCGCACGCTGCGTTCAGCATTGCCCAGGAATGTGGTCGCTGCGATGGCGACCAACACCAATGAGCCAACAGCAATGCCCGTGCGTACCCAGCGTGGTTTGCGCCACCAGGGTAGTACGATTGGACTATCCATCACCGCCGACATAGCCACCTCCTTGCACATTAGTGTACGGTGCCAATCGCTTCGTAAAAACAGTCAACAAAACAAGCGCTTGAGTTTTTCAACCGTGCGCGATGCGACGACGAGTGTCCGGAAACGAACAGTCGTGAGCGAAAGTGGGGTGGGCTTGTGAACTGTACCGGTGGCGACATAGGCTAGCGCGTATGAGTAACGCCGCATTGGATCATGCATTGTTGATTGTCGAAGATGACGCCGATGTGCAGCGGGCTGCACGCGTGGCGCTCACTCCGCATGCGCAGCACATAGAAATGCTGGGCGATACCGAGCAGCTGGAGGCCTGTCTTGCGGCTCGTTCATTCGATGCCGTATTGCTCGACATGAATTTCGTGACCGGCGAACGCAGTGGTAATGCAGGTTTGAATGCTTTGATGCGTATTCAGGCGGTGGATCGCAATCTGGCGGTCGTTCTGATGACTGCCTATGGTGGCGTAGCGCTGGCAGTGGAGGCGCTTAAGCAGGGGGCGGTGGATTTCATCTTGAAGCCATGGCGCAATGACAAGTTGATTGCCGCGGTGAACAACGCAGTGAATGTCACCTACGTTCGCCGTGATGCGGAAGTGGTGACGCTGGAGTCGTTGGAGCGTAGCGCCATCGAGCGGGCGCTAACGCATCACAATGGCAACATTTCACTGGCGGCTGCCGCATTGGGCGTAACACGTCCCGCGTTGTACCGACGCATGGCCAAGCATGGGCTTTAGAGACGCTGTGCGCGGCCAACTCACACTTAGCGTTGTCGTCCGGGCCTTGTTGATTGGTTTGCTGGCGTTTTTGCTGGTTTACCTGCTGACGGCGACTCATCTATACGCAACTACGTTGATTGTTGCATTGCTGATTATTCTTGTCGGCGTCGATCTGGCGCGCACTATTGCTCGAGCCGAATACGCTACCGAGCGTTTTCTCGAGGCGCTGGCTGCGGATGTCATTGAAGTGCCGGTGCAACGGTTTGCCGGCCTCACTCGATTGGCTGCGCCGTTTGCGCGTGCTGCCTCTGCCATTCAAGCGCGCCGCTCCGAGCAACGCGTGCAATTGGAGTATCTGCAGGCGTTGTTGGATACCGTTTCCTCTGCACTGATCGTGCTGCACAGTGGTGGTCGAGTGATCTTGGCCAATCGAGCTGCACGCAAGTTGGCAGCCGAGTCCTTGGTCAATCTGCAGGAGATTGTTGCGATTGGTCCCCAGGCAGCTGACGAAATACGCACATTGGCTCCGGGCGCCCGCCAAGTGGTGAGGTTGGCTGCGGGTTATCAAGTGCTGGCTTCCATGACGCAATTCTCTGTGCCGGGCAAGGAGGCTGCCCGGTTGTTGTCCTTGCAGCGCATTTCCGGTGAACTGGATGCGGTGGAATTGAAAGCATGGCAGGACATGACGCGCGTGTTGGCGCACGAGATGATGAATTCGCTGACGCCGATTTCTTCGTTATCGGAAAGTTTGGAAGCCTTGTTTCAACGCAAGCTGCGCGATACGCCTATTAGAGATGCAGCATCGGGCGAAATTGCCGAAGCACTGGAGGCCATTAAACGACGCAGCCTGGGGTTGTTGAGTTTCGTCGAACGCTATCGACAGGTGGCGGAGTTGCCCAAGCCCCGTCTTCAGTCGATTCAAATGCATGCGTTTCTGATGGGAATGGTGCGCCTGGTGAGTGCAACTTTGAATGACAGTGGCATTGCTTGCCGTGTTGAGGTCAAGCCGCTGTCGTTGGCGATTCAAGCCGATCCGGAATTGTTGGAACAGGCTTTACTCAATCTGATTCGTAACGCAGTGGACGCGGTGGCTGAGGTTGCCGCGCCCGAGTTGGCGATTGGCTGTGAAGCGGGCGACACACGGGTTGTAATCACCATTGCCGATAACGGTTGCGGTCTGCCGGGTGTCGAGTTGGAGCAAATTTTCGTGCCGTTTTTCACCACCAAGGTGGGTGGTTCGGGCATCGGGCTCAGCCTGGCGCGCCAAGTCGCTCTGGCTCATGGTGGGCAATTGGATGTGCGGGCCGGCCAGCCGCAGGGCAGCGTGTTTCGTATGGAATTACCGGTGGTTTTGCCGCGCCATCCCGCCGATTGAAATTTCTGCAACGGGCTTTTTGTCGATGTTGTTCACGCTTTTGCGCAGGCGGTCCGCCGGGGCTTATGCGAGCGTCATTTTGGGTGCCAAAAAAGGCGCCTGATACTCGTCATTTTCATTTAACAAAAGCCGCTTAAGCCTCTGATTCAATTGAAATGCCTGTTTTCGGTGGCGTCTGCTCAAGACGCAATCGCCGCTAAGTCACTGTCAGCTAACAAGAAAATTCAGTTTTCTCGTTGACTTGCTCAACTATGCCTCCCTATAGTGCGCTCCGAGTGGGAAAAAGTGGGATTTGGTGGGAATTTCTGGATCGGGTCTCTAGCTGGGGTCTCTGGTCGGTCTTTTGAGCGGGTATTGGGCGAGTCGGGGCAAGCTGAAATCACATGTTTCGCGGCGAAAACAAAGTCACGTTAGATGCCAAAGGGCGTCTCGCGATGCCAACCCGTTATCGGGAAGACATTGCTGAGGACGCAGCCGGCAAGCTGGTCGTGACCATTGATCACGCCGAACGTTGCCTGTTGCTGTACACCCTACCTGATTGGGAAGAGATCGAGCGTAAGTTATCCAAACTTCCTGCCCTGAATCCGGTTGCCCGTAGTTTGCAGCGCTTGATGATCGGTCACGCCACCGAGTTGGAACTCGACTCCAGCGGTCGCGTGTTGATTCCTCCCAATTTACGCGAATACGCCGGCCTGACACGCGATGTAGTGCTGTCCGGGCAGGGCACGCGTTTTGAGTTGTGGGATGAAGCGCTGTGGGTGGCGCAGCGTGAAGCCAGCCTCAAGCTGCATCAGGGCAACCAGGAACTTTCACCCGAACTGAGTTCGATACTCCTGTAATGGGGACGCCGCAGTGGTCGCATGAGCCGGTGCTTCTCGACGAAGTGCTGGCGGCCTTGGCCATCCGCGCCGACGGTTGCTATCTCGACGCAACCTTCGGTCGTGGCGGACACACGCAGGCTGTGTTGCAACGTTTGAACGATGCGGGCCGCATGGTGGCGTTGGATCGCGATCCAACTGCTATTGCCGTGGGTCGCGCACGTTTTGCAGATGAGCCTCGTCTGCAACTGGTGCAGCGATCGTTCGCGCAATTGCAGGCGGCGGTGGCAGAGGCGGGTGTGACTGCGGGGTTTGATGGGGTGTTGTTCGATTTGGGTGTGTCGTCGCCGCAGCTCGACGATGCCGCGCGCGGCTTCAGCTTCATGCAAGACGGGCCACTGGATATGCGGATGGATAACTCATCTGGAGTGACGGCAGCAGCCTGGCTGGCCAAGGTCAGCGAGCGTGATTTGCTGCGCGTCGTCAGTGAGTACGGCGAAGAGCGTTTTGCCAAACGCATTACTGCGGCATTGGTACAGGCGCGCAATGAGCAGCCCATTGCCACCACTGCGCAGTTGGCCAAGTTGGTAAGCGATGCGGTGCCGACGCGCGAGCCGGGCAAGCATCCGGCGACGCGTACTTTCCAGGCGATTCGCATCGCGGTGAATGCCGAGCTGGAGCAGATCGATCAGGCTTTGCGGCAAGTGATCGAAGTACTCAAGCCGGGTGGCCGGTTATGCGTGATCAGCTTTCACTCGCTGGAAGATCAACGCGTGAAGAAATTCATGCAGCAGCATTCGCAGGACGATCCGATGTTCGCCGGACTGCCGCATGTGCCGCCGGAGCGTCGCGCCAAACTTAAGCGAGTGGGCGGTGCGATTCATCCCACCGAGGCGGAAATCAAGCGCAACCCGCGGGCGCGCAGCTCCATCCTGCGCGTCGCGTCGCGCGTGCAGGAGGCCGCATGAACATTTCCATGCGACTGGTTTTGGTGATGTTGTGGTTGGCTTTGTTGGGCAGTGCGGTTGGCGTGGTCTGGGGCAAGCAGCAATCGCGCAACCAGTTTGTGGAATTGCAGCGGCTGCAGATCGAGCGCGATCAAATGGATACCGAATGGGGCCAGCTGCGGTTGGAACAAAGCACGTGGGTGACTTACGGGCGTATCGAAAAGATTGCTCGCGACGATTTGCACATGGTGATTCCAGATCCGGCGCAGGTGCCGCTGGTCAAGCAGCCGTGAAGTGGGCCCTGAAGTAGACAATTGATCCATATAAATGAATTGACAAATGCATTGATGAGTTGAGGAACTGAAGTTGATCGATTTGCGCAGTACCGATAGCAAGCCTTTTACCGTGGAGCAATTCCGCGGCAGGTTGCGCTGGGTGTTGCTGGCGCTGGGTCTGGCCGGCACTGCATTGGTAGTGCGCGCAGTGGATCTGCAATTGCTCGATGATGGATTCCTGCTTAAACAGGGCAATGCTCGCTTTGCTCGCGTCGCCACGCTGGCAGCGCATCGCGGCGCCATTTACGACCGTAATGGCGAAACGCTGGCCATCAGCACGCCGGTGGATTCGGTGTGGATCAATCCCGCGCAATTGAATCAGGCTGCCGATCAAATTCCCAAGCTGGCTGAGGCGCTGAATAGCAATAGTCAGTCGCTGGTGCAAATAGTCAGCAGTAATCTCGAGCGCGATTTTGTCTACCTGAAGCGGCGTATGAATCCCAAGGATGCCGCGCAGGTGAAGGCTTTGAATATTCCCGGTGTATATCTGCAGCGTGAATATCGTCGTTACTACCCGGCGGGTGAAGTAACGGGCCATGTACTGGGCTTTACCAATATCGACGATCAAGGGCGCGAAGGTTTGGAGCTGGCCTATGACCGTGCACTGAGCGGCACGCCGGGCGCCAAGCGCGTCATCCAGGATCGTCTCGGTCGTTCGGTTGAAGATGTGGAGAGCATTCGTGCCGCCAGTCCCGGCGAGGACGTCATCAGCAGCATCGATGTGCGCATTCAATATCTGGCTTATCGCGAGCTCAAGAAAGCGATTCAAGAGAACAAGGCGGCATCGGGATCGGTGATCGTGATCAATGTGCAGACCGGCGAGATTCTCGCCATGGTCAATCAGCCTTCGTTCAATCCCAACGATATGACGCAGCGCGAGCCGGCCAATATCCGCAATCGCGCCGCCACGGATTTGATGGAGCCGGGTTCGATCATGAAGCCGTTCGTGGCGACTGCGGGTGTGGCCACCGGTCGCTATCACGCCAATACCATTATCAATACCTCGCCGGGTTTCATCCAGGTCAGTGCGGGCGTCAAGCCCATCAGCGATGAGCATCCCATCGGTGCTGCGCCGCTGACTACGGTCATGGCCAAGTCCAGCAATGTCGGCATGAGTAAGTTGGCGCTGTCGCTGACGCGCGAGCAGATGTGGAAGACGCTTGACGGCTTTGGCTTTGGTCAGGTCACCGGCAGCGGTTTTCCCGGCGAAGCCGCTGGCATGCTGCTCAACTACAAGCGCTGGACGCCGGTCAGCCAGGCATGGATGTCGTTTGGTTATGGCCTGTCGGTTACGCCGCTGCAATTGGCTCGTGGCTACGCGATTCTCGGTGCCGGCGGTATTTCGCGGCCCTTGTCGTTCAAGCGTATCGAGGGGCCGGTGGAAGGTACGCGCGTCATCGATGAAAACGTGGCGCATGAAATGATCAAGATCATGCAGAGCGTAGTGACCGCGGAAGGTACCGGCACCAAGGCGGCATTGATCGGTTATCAAGTCTCGGGCAAGACCGGTACGGCGCAGCGACTGGTGAATGGCAGCTACTCCAATGGCAGTCATATCGCCAGCTTCGGTGGCGTGGTGCCGGCCACCAACCCGCGACTGGCTGCGGTGGTGGTGGTCAACGATCCCAGCGACGGTGCGTATTACGCAGGTACTGTCGCAGCGCCGGTGTTCCACAATGTCCTGGCCGGCGCATTGCGCTTGCTGGCCGTGCCACCCGATGGTTTGGATACTGTACCTGCCGCCACGCTGATACAGACGGGGGTCACGCCATGAATGCATTGGCGATTCAATCCCCTGTGTCCGCTTCGCACTCATTGCGCACTTTGTTGCGCGGTTTGATTGACGATGCCTCTTTCGAGCGTTTGCCTGACATCACCATCGATGGCATCGGTCTCGATAGCCGCAAGCTGGTGGCGAATTCGATGTTCATCGCCGTGCCCGGCCTGCAAGGTCATGGTCTTGATTATGCGTTGCAGGCCGCCAGCCGCGGCGCGACGGTGATGTTGTGGCAACCGGATGCGGAGCGCAGCGCACCGGCTTTACCCAATGTATTTGCGTTGGCAGTACCGGGGCTCTCGACGCTACTGGGTGAATTGGCCAGCCGCTTCTATGCACAGCCTTCAACAGCATTGGAAATTGCCGCAGTCACCGGCACCAATGGCAAGAGCACCACTGCCTATCTCATCGCTGATGCCGCCGAGCGTTGCGGTCTGGCTGCCGGTTATTCCGGTACGGTGGGGTACGGACGCATTAATGCCCTGCATACCGCTACGCACACTACGCCCGATGTCTTTAGCGTGCACCGTCAGTTGGCCGAGTTACGCGATACCGGTGCGCAGGTGGTGGGTATGGAGGTGTCGTCACATGCCCTGCATCAAGCGCGCATCGCCGCCATGTGCGTGGATACCGCGGTGTTCACCAATCTCAGCCGCGATCATCTCGACTATCACGGCGACATGCAGGCCTATGGTGAGGCCAAGGCCTTGCTGTTTCAGTGGCCTGAATTGCGTCATCGCGTCATCAATGCCGATGATGCTTTCGGTCGCGAGTTGTTGAGCCGCGATTCCACCGCCGCGCTGACTACTGCTTATTCATGCGATGCCGCGCGTGATCTGCCCTATGCGCGTGTGCTGCGTGCCGGTGCGGTGCGCTTGAGCGCGCAGGGCATGGAGCTGGATATCACCGGCAGCTTCGGTAATGCCACTTTGCGTTCTGCCCTGCTCGGTCGCTTCAATGCGGAAAATCTGCTGGCCGCGCTGGCCGTGTTGGTGGGTTGGAATGTGCCATTGCTACAGGCCGTGCAAGTATTGCAGCAAGCTGTGGCGCCCCCCGGACGCATGGAGTTGTTGCAGGCCACTAACAACGGCGTGACCAAGCGTGCCGTGATCGACTATGCGCACACACCGGATGCGCTTGAGAAGGCGCTCACTGTGCTTAAGCAACACGCACAGGGTCGCGTGATTTGCGTGTTCGGTTGCGGCGGCGATCGCGATGCCGGCAAGCGTCCGCAGATGGGCGCAGTGGCGGCGCGTCTGGCCGATCAAGTCGTGCTGACCGACGACAATCCACGCAGTGAAGATCCGGCGAAAATTATTACTGCCATTCAATCCGGCATGACCGGCCTGCAAGGTCATCCGTTCACGGTGCAGCACGATCGCGCCAAGGCCATCGAGCTGGCGCTGCAGGACGCAGGCGAGGAAGACATCGTGTTGATCGCCGGTAAGGGACACGAGGACTACCAGATCATCGGTTTCGAAGCGCGTTACTTCAGCGATCGTGAAGTAGCACTGGCCTGTTTGCGGAGGCTGGGATGAGCAACGTGCATTTCACCAGCGCCAGTCTGGCGCAACACACGCGGGGTCGCCTGGTCGGCGCGGATGTGGCCTTCGATGCCGTGTCCACCGATACGCGTACTCTTCAGCCCGGTGCGTTGTTCGTGGCGCTGCAAGGTCCGAACTTCGACGGTCATGAGTATGTGCAGGCGGCGCTCGATAAGGGCGCTGTTGCGGCCTTGGTGGAGCGCGAGTTACCGCTGGCCATACCGCAGGTGATCGTTGCCGATGCACTGGCGGCGCTATCGCAATTCGCACATGCCTGGCGCATGCAATTCAGCTATCCGGTGATCGGTGTAACCGGCAGCAACGGCAAGACCACCACCAAGGAAATGTTGGGCAGCATTCTCATGCAGCGCGGCGCCTGCCTGGTGACGCGCGGCAATTTGAACAATCACATTGGCGTGCCGCTGACGCTGTTGACGATGAACGGCAAGCATCATGCTGCTGTGATCGAAATGGGCGCAAACCATCAAGGTGAAATCGCGCATCTGGCCGGCATTGCCAAACCCACGGTGGGCTTGGTCACCAATGCCGGCTCCGCGCATCTCGAAGGCTTCGGTGGTCTGGACGGCGTGGCCAAGGGCAAGGGCGAAATGTTTCAAGCGCTGGCCGGCAAGAGCGTGGCCATCATCAACACCGACGATGCCTTCGCGGATTACTGGCGTTCGCATTGCAACGCCAACACCGTGTACACCTTCGGCGTAGATCGCGCCGCCGATTTCACCGCCAGCAAGGTGATGGTGCATCACGATGCTCCAGGTACCGATGGGGACGCCAATGGCGGTTTCCAAACCCGCTTCGAATTGATCACACCCTATGGCGTGTGCGCGGTGAGTTTGCACTTGGCGGGTATCCACAACCTGCGTAATGCACTGGGTGCAGCGGCGGCAGCGTATGCGGCTGGCGCCACGCTGGCGCAGATTCAAACCGGCTTGAACAACATGCGGCCGGTGGGTGGACGCCTGCAGCCCAAGCCGGCGATTCGTGGCGCGCAGTTGATCGACGATTCGTACAACGCCAATCCCAATTCGGTGAAGGCAGGTATCAATGCCCTGCAGAGTCGCGGCGGTCGGCGTTGGTTGATCTTCGGCGACATGCTGGAGTTGGGCCCCGATTCGCCGCAGCTGCATGCCGAGATGGGTGTGTATGCACGCAGCGCCGGCGTCGAGCGTTTGATGGCGGTGGGCGCCTTTGCACAACATGCGGTGGAAGCTTTCGGTAATGGTGCGCAGTGGTATGCATCGCTGGACGCGCTGATTGCCGATGCCAAGGCAGGTCTGGAACCAGGCATTACCGTATTGATCAAGGGTTCGCGCGGCAATCGTTTGGAACGCGCCGCGCAGGCCTTGGCGGCTTCGCCTGATACCAGCTCCGGGCATTAATAAAGAGAACAACAGATGCTGTACTACTTTGCACAAAAGCTGGCCGTTACCTACTCGGGCTTCAATGTCTTCAACTACCTGACCATGCGCGCCATCATGGCGGCGCTGACGGCGTTGATCATGTCGTTCGTGCTGGGTCCGAAGATGATTCGCGCCTTCACCGAAAAGCAGATCGGTCAGCAGGTGCGCAGCGATGGTCCACAATCGCATTTGAGCAAGAAAGGCACGCCCACCATGGGCGGTGCGTTGATCTTGGTGGCGATTGCCGTCAGCACCTTGCTGTGGGCTGATTTGAACAATCGTTACGTGTGGATTGTGCTGGGCACTACGCTGGCCTTCGGCATGATTGGCTTTGCCGATGACTACTTGAAACTGGTGGTGGGCAACAGCCGCGGCTTGATCGCACGCTATAAATATTTCTGGCAGACCGTGGCGGGTCTGGGCTGCGCCATTGCCTTGTATATGACTGCTCAAGTGCCGGCTGAAACCGCGTTGTACGTGCCGGTGTTCAAGCACGTTGCCATTCCCTTGAGTGCGGTGGGTTTTATCGTTCTCACTTACCTGGTGGTGGTGGGTTCCAGTAATGCAGTGAATCTCACCGACGGTCTGGATGGCCTGGCCATCATGCCGGCTGCGATGGTGGCGGGTGCACTGGGTATATTCGCCTGGGCCAGTGGCAATGCGGTGTTCGCCAATTACCTGAGCATTCCGCACATCCCGGGCAGCGGTGAGATGTTGGTGTTCTGTGCATCCATGGTGGGCGCCGGCCTGGGCTTCCTGTGGTTCAACGCCTATCCCGCGCAGGTATTCATGGGCGACATCGGCGCGCTGGCCTTGGGTGCGGCGCTAGGTGTGGTTGCCGTGATCGTGCGCCAGGAGATCGTGCTGTTCGTCATGGGCGGCGTATTCGTGATGGAAACCGTTTCGGTGATGTTGCAGGTGGGTTCGTACAAGTTGCGCGGCAAGCGCATCTTCAAAATGGCGCCCATTCATCATCATTTTGAGTTGAAGGGCTGGGCTGAGCCCAAGGTCATCGTGCGTTTCTGGATCATCACTTTCATTCTAGTGCTGGTGGGTCTTGCCACCTTGAAGGTGCGTTGATGACGCAACTGCAAGGTAAGCGTCTGATCGTCGGCTTGGGGCGCACCGGTTTATCGGTGGCGAGGCACCTGTATGCGCAGGGCATTGCTTTCGCCGTGACCGATGGCAGTGCTTCGCCTGGCGGTCTGGAAACGCTGAAAGAGTTTGCTCCGGAGGCACCTTTATTCCTCGGTAGCTTGACGCCCGCTGCATTGGACGGTGTGGTGGAGATCATCGCTTCACCGGGTATTGCGCTGCGTTCCCCCTTGTTGAGCGAAGCGCAGGCGCGTGGCATTCCGGTGATCGGCGATGTCGAGTTATTTGCACGCGCAACGCAGGTGCCCGTCGTTGCGATTACCGGCACCAATGGCAAGAGCACGGTAACCACCTTGATAGCCTTGATGGCACAGGCGGCCGGCCTGCGTGCATTTGCCGGCGGCAATCTCGGTCGTCCGGCACTGGATCTATTACAGGAAACGCCGGCGGATTTGTTTGTGTTGGAGCTCTCCAGCTTCCAGTTGGAGACCACCGCTTCGCTACGCACGCAAACCGCGACGGTGCTCAATGTGACCTCCGATCACATGGATCGCTACGACTCCATGATCAATTACGCGCAGGCCAAGGCGCGCATTTTCGATCGCTGTGCGGCTGCGGTCGTGAATCGCGACGATGCCTTGGTGATGGCCATGCCGCGTCATGGTCAGCGTGTGTTGAGTTTCAGCGTGCATCCGGATGCACATGCCGATTACAGCATCGAGCTGTTGGACAAGGACGTGCTGCTGCGTGCGCATGGCAAAACCTTGATGGCGATGTCGGAGTTGAAACTCACCGGCTTACACAACGCTGCGAACGCATTGGCCGCACTGGCCATGTGTGAGGCATTGAACCTGGACATGAGCGCTTGCCTGCAGGCCCTGCGTGAATTCCCCGGCCTGCCGCATCGCGCCGAGTCGGTGGGTGAGGTCGGTGGTGTGCGCTACATCGAAGATTCCAAGGGCACCAATGTCGGCGCCACCTTGGCCGCAGTAACCGGCATGCAAGGTCCGTTGGTGGTGATTGCCGGCGGTCAGGGCAAGGGCCAGGACTTCGCACCGCTCGCCGATGCCTTCCGCGACAAAGTGAAACATGTGGTGTTGATCGGCCAGGACGCCAAGCAAATTGAAAGCGTGCTCAAGGGCGTATGCAGCACCGAGTATGCAGACAGCATGGAGCAGGCGGTGGTTGCCGCAGCACGTGTGGCGCAAGCCGGCGATACCGTATTGTTGTCACCGGCCTGTGCCAGTCTCGATATGTTCCGTGATTACGCACATCGCGGTGCCGTGTTTACTGCGGCAGTGAAGGAGTTGCGCGCATGAGCAGCACGGCGCAATCGGTCAGCTATCCACGCAGCGGCACGCGCGGTCGTCCGGTGACGCTGGACACCTTGTTGGTGCTGGCCGTGGCGGGCATCCTGCTGGTCAGCGCGGTGATGGTGGCCTCATCTTCCATCTCCATTGCCATGCGCGAATCCGGCGACGCGTTCTATTACTTCAAGCGTCAGATGGTATTCATCGTGCTCGGCGTGATTGCGTGCACGGTGGCAACACGCATTCCTTCGACGTTGTGGGAGAAGTTGCAGTTCCCACTGCTGTTGCTGGCGTTCGCCTTATTGGTGCTGGTGCTGATCCCCGGTATTGGCGCCAAAGTTAACTACAGCCGTCGTTGGATCAACTTGGGATTCACGCGCTTCCAGCCCTCCGAGTTGTCGCGCATTTTCATTCTCATGTTTATCGCCGGTCATGCGGTGCGTAAGCAGAAAGAACTAAAGACTGGTCTGCAGGCAGCCGTGCTACCGCTGGCCATTCTCGGCGCGGCGGCGTTGTTATTGCTGCTCGAACCTGACATGGGTGCAGCCACGGTACTGGTCGCCATCGGCGTCGGCATTCTGTTCCTGGCCGGTATGCAACTGCGCTATTTCTTGATGGTGGCGGGCGCCGGCGTGTTGTTGATGGTGCCGCTGGTACTGTTCTACGAGTATCGCTTGAAGCGCGCGGTCAATTTCCTGCATCCCTTCGACGATCCCTTCGGTGATGGTTTCCAGCTGGTGCAGTCCTTGATTGCCATCGGTCGCGGTGAATTGTTCGGCGTGGGCCTGGGCGCCAGCGTGCAGAAGCTGTTCTACCTGCCCGAAGCGCATACCGACTTCGTGTTCGCGGTGCTGGCCGAAGAGTTCGGCTTCATCGGCGTGTTGTTCGTGCTGTCGCTGTTCGGTCTGGTGGTGTGGCGTTCACTACGCATTGCACGTGCTGCAGCGGAAGCCAACTTGCCCTTCCAGGCTTTTGTTGCTGCGTCGTTCGGCATTTGGGTGGGTCTGCAGGCTTTCATCAATATCGGCGTGAACATGGGCATCCTGCCCACCAAGGGTTTGACGCTGCCCATGTTGTCCAGCGGCGGCTCCAGTTTGATGGTGGCGCTGGCCTGGCTGGGTATCGTGCTGCGCATCGGTCATGAGGCGAATCTTTCGGGTCGCTCGGCCATGCCACGCAAAGCACGCGAGCAGGTGACCGCATGACTGCGCCACGCATTGCATTGATCATGGCAGGCGGCACGGGCGGTCATGTGTTCCCCGCGTTGGCAGTAGCGCGCGTATTGCGCGAACGCGGTTTGACGCCGGTGTGGCTGGGCTCGGAACGTGGCATGGAGAGCAAGCTGGTGCCGCAGCATCAGATTGAAATGGAATTCATCACTGTCGCTGGCGTGCGTGGCAAGGGTTTGAAAACGGCTCTGCTGGCACCCTTGCATTTGTTGCGTGCAGTTATTCAAGCCATGAGCGTAATTCGTCGCCGTAAGCCGGTTGTGGTGTTCGGCGCTGGTGGTTTCGCTAGTGGCCCGGGCGGCATCGCTGCCTGGTTGATGCGCAAGCCCTTAGTAATTCATGAGCAGAACGCCGTAGCGGGTATGACCAACACCTGGTTGGCAAAACTGGCTGCGCGTGTGTACGAAGCCTTTCCCAACACGTTTAAAGCCACCTTTGAAACTAGGGCCATTTGCGTCGGCAATCCAGTGCGTCGCGAAATCGCTGCGGTGGCTGCGCCGGCGATTCGTTTCGTGAGCCGTGAAGATGCCATTCGTGTACTGGTGGTGGGCGGCAGTCTCGGTGCACAACGCTTGAATGCCTTGTTGCCCGAAGCTCTGGCCTTGTTGAAGCCTGAAGAGCGGCCGCAGGTGGTGCATCAAGCCGGTGATCGCAATCTGCCGCAGGCGCAGATCAATTATCGCGAAGCGGGCGTTACTGCGGATGTGCGCGCCTTCATTGATGACATGGCCGCAATGTACAGCTGGGCCGATCTGGTGGTGTGTCGCGCCGGCGCCTTGACGGTGAGCGAATTGGCGGCAGTGGGCGTGGCTTCGCTGCTGGTGCCGTTCCCTGCTGCCGTGGACGATCATCAAACGCATAACGCGCAATTCCTGGTGCAGGCCGGTGCGGCGATCTTGATTCAAGAGCGCGATCTCACTGCACAACGCCTGGCCGATGCCTTGCACAATCTCTGCAAGCAGGGTCGCGCACACTTGCTGCAGATGGCCGAGCGCGCACGTGCCAAAGCCATCATCGATGCCGATGTGCGCATTGCCGATGAGTGCCTGCGTCTCGCCGGTGTGGGCGTGACCAGCATGAACGGGAGTGCCGCATGAGCGAGCCTCTCAATTCAATCGTGAAAGACAGCACGATGAAAGATCGCATGCGCCGCATTCACACCATCCACTTTGTGGGCATCGGTGGCGCCGGCATGGGTGGCATTGCCGAGGTGCTGATCAATCTCGGTTATGCGGTGCAGGGCTCCGATCTCAAGCCGAATACCGTAACGCGTCGTCTGCAGTCATTGGGCGCACGTATATTGTTCGGTCATGCTGCCGAGAATGTCGTTGGCGCCGATGTGATTGTCGTCTCCACGGCCGTGGCCAGCGATAACCCGGAAGTGACGCAAGCCCATGCGCAGCGCATTCCAGTGGTGCCACGCGCAGAAATGCTGGGCGAGTTAATGCGCTTCCGCTACTCGATTGCCGTGGCGGGCACGCATGGCAAGACCACCACCACCAGCATGGTGGCGTCGTTGCTGGCCGAAGGTCGTCTCGATCCCACCTTCGTGATTGGTGGACGCTTGAAGAGCGCCGGCACCAATGCGCGTCTGGGTACGGGCAAGTATCTGGTGGCCGAAGCCGATGAAAGCGATGCCTCCTTCCTGCATCTACAGGCGATGATCGCCATCGTCACCAATGTCGATGCCGATCATCTCGGCACGCATGACGGCGACTTCGAACGTTACAAGCAGAGCTTCGTCGACTTCCTGCACAACCTGCCGTTCTATGGCATGGCGGTGATGTGTGTAGACGATGCCGAGACCGCCGCCTTGATGGAACGCGTGACGCGTCCGATCGTGACTTATGGCGTGAGCGAGAAGGCCGATGTGCGCGCCACCAATATTCAACGTCATGGCATGCAGTCCAGCTTCGATGTGCTGCGTCCGGGCAAGCCCTTGTTGAGCGTGCGTTTGAATACGCCGGGTCTGCACAATGTGCTCAACTCACTGGCGGCGATTGCCGTGGCCACTGAGTTGGAAGTGTCGGATCAGGCCATCCAAAACGCACTGGCGCATTTCCAGGGTGTGGATCGTCGTTTGCAGCAGTATGGCGATGTGCAGCTGCATGCGGGCACGATTACCTTGATCAATGACTACGGTCATCATCCCACCGAGATTGCCGCGACTCTGGAGGCCATTCGTCAGGGCTGGCCGGGTCGTCGGGTGGTGCTGGCCTTCCAACCGCATCGCTATACACGTACCCGCGATTTGTTGGATGAATTCGCACGTGTGTTGGCAGAGACCGATGCTCTGTTGGTCACTGAGGTTTATGCCGCCGGTGAGGCGCCGATCAGTGGTGCGGATGGCAAGGCCATCTGTCGCGCCATTCGTTCGCATGGTCGTGTCGAACCCATCCTGGTGAAGTCGGTGGAAGCTTTGCCGGAAGCATTGCTGCCGATTCTGCGCGATGGCGATGTGTTGGTGACCATGGGCGCCGGCAGCATGGGCGGCCTGGCTGCCGAGTTGTCGCAGTTGCTGTTGAATGCACAGGGCAGCAAGGAGGTCATCCAGTGAACGCGCTGCGTCACGATGATCTGCCCGATGTGAATGCACTCGACTTGCCTGCCGAGCTGCAGGGTCGTGTGCTGTTCAATGAACCGCTGGCGCGTCATACCTCGTGGCGCGTGGGTGGTCCCGCTGAAGTGCTATTCAAGCCGGATAGCAAAGCGGACCTCGCGTTGTTCCTTAAAGCACTGCCTGCCGACATGCCCATTCTGTGGCTGGGTTTGGGCAGCAACTTACTGGTGCGCGATGGCGGCATTCGCGGCGCGGTGATCGAGACGCATGGCGCATTGAGCGATCTGCAACGTTTAAGCGATACCACCGTTTGGTGCGATGCCGGTGTGCCCTGCGCCAAGCTGGCCAAGCAATGCGCCAAGTGGAGTCTCGGTCCGGCAGAATTCTTCGCCGGCATTCCCGGTACCTTGGGCGGCGCATTAGCGATGAATGCCGGCGCGTTCGGCGGCGAGACCTGGCGACATGTGGTGGAAGTGGAAACCATCAATCGTCATGGCGAGATCAAGCGTCGTCTGGAAAGCGATTTCGAAGTGGCGTATCGACATGTCAAAGGTCCGCACGATGAATGGTTCCTCGGCGCCTGTCTGAACTTTGCCGAGAGCGATGCCGATGGCGAAGCGGAGATTCGCGCGCTACTGGCGCGACGCAAAGAATCGCAACCGATTGGCGAGTTTTCCTGTGGCTCGGTGTTCACCAATCCACCTGGGCATCATGCTGCCAAATTGATCGAGAGCGCGGGCTTGAAAGGTTTTCGTATCGGCGGTGCGGTGGTGTCCACCAAGCACGCCAATTTCATTATCAATGAGGGCGAGGCTACGGCCGCCGAGATCGAACAACTGATTGCGCATGTCCAAGCGACCGTGCAGCAGCAGTACGGCGTCGAACTCAAGCCGGAAGTGCGCATCGTCGGCGAGGCAGCGCCTGCGAAGGAGTTGGAATGAGCAAGGTAACGAATCCCGCTGACTTCGGTCGCGTTGCGGTATTGCTGGGCGGCACCTCGTCGGAGCGCGAAGTGTCGCTGCTGTCCGGCGCTGCGGTGTTGCAGGGCCTGCAGAATCGCGGTGTGAACGCAGTGGCCGTGGACGGCGTGCCGACGCTGGTTGAAGCGCTGGTCGCCAAGCGCTTCGATCGGGTGTTCAACATTCTGCATGGTGCGGAAGGCGAGAACGGTGTGACGCAGGGGCTGCTGGAATCTTTTGGCGTGCCCTATACCGGTTCGGGTGTGCTGGGCTCGGCATTGACGCTGGATAAGATTCGCACCAAGCAGGTATGGATGTCGCTGGGCCTGCCCACGCCGCGCTATGTGCGTTTGAACAAGGGCGACGATGTGTTGTCGGCGGCGCGTTCGCTGGGCTTGCCGATCATCGTCAAACCTTCGAGCGAAGGTTCCAGTGTTGGCGTGACGCGCGTGACCCAGGAGAGCGAGTTACAGGAAGCGGTGGATCTGGCGGCGCGCTATGAAGGCGAGATGTTGATGGAGCAATTGATTGTCGGCACTGAATTCAGCGTGCCAGTGTTGGGTCGTCAAGCATTGCCGAGCATTCGCATCGTGCCGGCCGGGGAGTACTACGACTTCCACGCCAAGTATGTGGCCGACGATACCCAGTACGTGTGCCCGGGCCTGGAGGGTGCTGCTGAAGAAGAGATGCAGGATTTGGTAGTGGCAGCCTTCGAAGCCGCAGGCTGCAGTGGCTGGGGACGCGTCGACGTGATGCGCGACAAGCAAGGTCGTAATTATCTGTTGGAAGTGAACACCGCGCCCGGCATGACCAGCCATTCGCTGGTGCCCAAGGCAGCGGCGCAGGTGGGTATCGGTTTCGATGAATTGGTGTGGCGCATTCTTGAAGACACGGTGAAATGAATTGTAGGGGCGTAATTCATTACGCCCGGGTTCGAAAATGCAGACGGGCGTAATGAATTACGCCCCTACATGAGAAGGTAAGGTTTCGATAAAAAATGTTCGGTTCCACTAACAAACAAGCCAAATCGACACGCAGCGCTGCGCCAGTGACCAGCTCTGCGCGTATGGAATGGCTGCGCGAGCATCGTCAGCAATTGCTGATGTTCGGTTTGTGCGCATCAGTGGTGCTGTTGCTGTGGTTCGCCGTGGTGTCGATGCTGGACAGGCCGATTCAGCGTGCCGAGATCAGCGGCAAGTTCACGCAGGTGTCGCCGGTGCAGATCGAACAGACGCTGGCGCCCTTCAAGCGTGCCGGATTCATCTCCATCGATCTGGAGGCGGTGAAGAAGGTCGTTCTGCAATCGAATCGCTGGATCGATCATGTGCGTGTGGAACGCGCCTGGCCCGATGGCCTACGTGTGATGGTGACCGAGCAGGTGGCGGTGGCGCGTTGGGGCGCCATCAATGGCGAACTGACCGGTCTGCTTAACACGCGTGGTGAATTGTTCCTGCCGGATGCGCGCGATCTGCCGGCCAATCTGCCGGAGCTGCATGGTCCGGAAGGCACTGAAACGCAGGTGGCGCGACTGTACCTGGATACCTATCCGCGTTTGTTGACCGTGGGATTGAATCTTGCGCGCGTTACGCTGGATGAGCGCGGTGCGTGGGATTTGCAATTGACCAATGGCGTGCAAGTGCGCCTGGGTCGCCAGGATGTGAATGCGCGCCTGGAGCGCTTCATCAGCGCGGCCAGTCCGGTGATCGCCACGCGCACCGGCGAAGTGATTTACGTGGATATGCGCTACAGCAATGGCTTCGCCATCGGCTGGGGCAGTGACAAGACGAGTAAGAGCAGCGGCAATCGCAGCGAGGCTATAGCCAGCAGTGAAGGTAGCGGCGCTACGCGCAGAGTGACAAGCAATGGCAATGTCTAAGAAGTCCGATCGCAATTTGATCGTCGGTCTCGACATCGGCACCTCTAAAGTGGTGGCGCTGGTGGGCGAGATTCGCAACGACAACAGCATCGAGATCATCGGTCTCGGTTCGCATCCGTCGCGCGGCCTGAAGAAGGGCGTGGTGGTGAACATCGAGTCCACTGTGCAGTCGATCCAGCGTGCAGTCGAAGAAGCCGAGCTGATGGCCGGTTGCGAGATTCATTCGGTATACGCCGGCATCGCCGGCAGTCATGTGCGCAGTTTGAATTCGCATGGCATCGTCGCCATTCGCAACAAGGAAGTGACTTCTGAAGATGTGGATCGCGTCATCGATGCGGCGCGTGCCGTGGCCATTCCCGCCGATCAGAAGATCCTGCACATCCTGCCGCAGGAATTCATCATCGATAATCAGGAAGGCATTCGCGAACCCGTCGGCATGGCCGGCGTGCGTCTGGAAGCCAAGGTGCACATCGTCACCGGCGCCGAGAGCGCGGCGCAGAACATCGTCAAGTGCGTTCAGCGTTGCGGTCTGTCAGTGGACGATGTGGTGTTGGAGCAATTGGCATCGAGCTATGCCGTGCTGGCCGACGATGAAAAAGAACTGGGTGTATGCCTGGTGGACATTGGTGGTGGCACCACCGATATCGCGGTGTTCTCCGGTGGCGCGATTCGCTACACGGCAGTGATTCCGATTGCCGGCGATCAAGTCACGAACGATATCGCCGTCAGCTTGCGTACGCCCACGCATCATGCCGAAGAAATCAAGATGAAGTATGCCTGTGCGTTGTCGCAGCTGGCGCATGCCGATGAAACCATCGAAGTGCCCAGCGTGGGCGATCGTCCGCCGCGTCGTTTGGCGCGCCAGACGTTGGCTGAAGTAGTCGAGCCACGCTATGAAGAGTTGTTCCAGATGGTGCGCATGGAATTGCAGCGCTCCGGTTACGAGGAAGTCATCGCCGCCGGTGTGGTGTTGACGGGCGGCAGTTCCAAGATGGAAGGCGCGGTGGAATTGGCCGAAGAAATTTTTCACATGCCGGTGCGCCTGGGTTCGCCGCAACACATCACCGGTCTGGCCGATGTGGTGCGCAATCCGATTTACGCCACCGGTGTGGGCTTGTTGTTGTATGGCCGCGAGAACTATGTGCGCAGCAATCGTCGCGATGCGCCCATGGTTGCGCAGATCAACGTGCGCAATGTGTGGGAGCGCATGAAAGGCTGGTTCAGGGGCGATTTTTAGATTTCTTTGCCGCTCTTTAAGTAGAGGGCGGTGAAGGTTTTAGTTTTCTATTTTCGATTTGGGTTTTCGTTTTTCTTTTTTAACTTTTCATTTGAGTCAACAGAAGGGGACTAACCATGTTCGTACTCGCAGATACTGAAAATCAAGGCGCCGTCATCAAGGTGGTAGGCGTGGGCGGCGGCGGCGGCAATGCCGTGACGCACATGGTCAATGCCGGCATCGACGGCGTGGACTTCATTTGCCTGAACACCGATGCGCAGGCATTGAAGCACTCCAAGGTGAAGATGGGATTGCAGATCGGTTGCAACATCACCAAGGGTCTGGGCGCGGGCGCCGATCCGGAAGTGGGTCGTCAGGCCGCGATGGAAGATCGCGATCGCATCATCGAAATGATCGAAGGTTCGGACATGCTGTTCATCACCGCCGGCATGGGCGGCGGCACCGGCACCGGCGCTGCGCCAGTCGTTGCACAGGTGGCGAAGGAGCTGGGCATTCTGACTGTGGCCGTGGTCACCAAGCCATTTGCGATGGAAGGTTCCAAGCGTTCCAACCTGGCCGAGCAGGGCATTCAAGAGTTGTCCAAGCATGTGGACTCCTTGATCACCATTCCTAATCAGAAGTTGCTCAGCGTGCTCGGCGGCGATATGACCTTGTTGGATGCCTTCAAGGCCGCCAACCAAGTGTTGCAAGGCGCCGTGCAAGGCATTTCGGAACTGATCACCAAGCCCGGCATGATCAACGTCGACTTCGCAGACGTGCGCACCGTGATGGCCGAAACGGGTATGGCCATGATGGGTTCGGGCACTGCGCGCGGTGAGAATCGCGCCAAGGATGCCGCTGAAGCCGCTGTGTCCAGTCCGTTGCTGGAAGATGTGAATCTGCAGGGCGCACATGGCCTGTTGATTAATGTCACCGCCGGCTTGGATCTGCGCACCAGCGAGTTCGCCATCGTCGGTGATACCGTGAAGCGTTATGCCTCGGAAGACGCCAACGTGGTGGTGGGCTGCGTGATCGATCCGGAAATGAGTGAAGATATTCGCGTCACCGTCGTTGCCACCGGCATCGGTCGTCAGACCATGCAAGTGCAACAGCCGGAAATGGACAGCCGTCGCCCGGTGGCCGTGGATGGCGGTCGCGCCGCACGTCCTGCGCCGCGTCCCATCGAAGATCTCAGCATTCCTACCTACATCCGCAATCAGCGCGAACAGCAAGCCGCTGCGCCCGTGCAGCAGCGTCGTGCGGTGGGCGATGGTCTGAGCTACGGCGATGAATTGATGCTGGATATTCCGGCGTTTTTGCGTCGTCAGGCGGATTGAGATAGCCAGCTGCCCCTGCTTGTTGATGTGGATGTCGCTGAGTGCATCCACTCTGTAAGAGACGTCATTCCCGCGCAGGCGGGAATCTGGCTGAAATATTTTTTCACTGGATACCCGCCTGCGCGGGTATGACGGTATCCGGACTTGCCTGGTCATCGTCTATTGGCACAGGTGCCGGAACCAATCTATGAGTCGATTGTTTCCTATAGAGTCGCCGCTTGCTGCATGCACGAGCATGTATGCTTGGCATGTCGCTTTTGATTTCGACTCAATCATCCATCCATGTTGTCCTCTCTGCGTTTCGACAATGCTTTTGTGCGTGACCTGCCCGGAGATGCGCAGGTGGGCGGACGTCCGCGTCAGGTTCAAAGCGCTTTATATTCAAGGGTGAATCCCTCGCCGGTGACATCGCCTAAATTGTTGGCGTATTCGAAAGAAGTGGCGCAACTGATCGGCATCGATACGACTGACATTCAAACCTCGCGCTTTGCCGGTGTATTCGCCGGCAACGAATTGCTCGAAGGTATGCAGCCCTATGCAGCGAATTACGGCGGTCATCAATTCGGTCATTGGGCCGGACAGTTGGGCGATGGGCGTGCCATCACGTTGGGCGAGACGGTAAACAGCAAAGGTGAGCGTTGGGAGCTGCAACTCAAGGGCGCCGGTCTCACGCCTTATTCGCGTACTGCCGATGGTCGCGCAGTGTTACGTTCGTCGCTGCGCGAATTCCTGTGCAGCGAAGCCATGCATCATCTCGGTGTGCCAACCACACGGGCGTTGTCATTAGTCGCCACGGGTGATCCGGTGCTGCGCGATATGTTCTACGACGGGCATATCAAAGCCGAGCCGGGCGCAATCGTTTGCCGTGTCGCGCCTTCCTTCATTCGCTTCGGCAATTTTGAACTGCCGGCTTCGCTGGGCGACATTGCGCTACTAAAGCAATTGGTGGACTTCACCATTCGGCGCGACTTCCCTTGGTTAAGCGGCGACGGCGAGAAGCTATACGCGCAGTGGTTTGCGGAAGTCTGCGAGCGTACTGCCGTAATGGTTGCGCACTGGCTGCGTGTGGGTTTCGTGCACGGCGTGATGAACACCGACAACATGTCGATTCTCGGTCTGACCATCGACTACGGCCCCTATGGCTGGATCGACGATTTCGATTTCGATTGGACGCCTAATACGACTGATGCGGAAGGTCGTCGCTATCGCTTCGGCCAGCAGGCGCGCATTGCTTACTGGAATTTGAGTTGCCTGGCCAATGCCCTGGTGCCGCTTTTCGGTTCGGTCGAACCGCTCAACGCCGGGCTGCAACATTTCATTGATGTCTACACACGTACCGAGCGCGAGCACATCGCGGCCAAGCTGGGCTTGAGCGAGTGTCGTGAGGAAGATGTGGATCTCATGCATACGCTGTATGCATGGTTGCAGTTGGCGGAAGTGGACATGACCTTGTTCTTCCGTGCTTTGTGCAGTCTCGATGTAAACGCGCCCGCCGCGGAAATATTCGCACATGCCTTCTACGATGAGGTGAAACAACAGACCGCCATGCCGCAACTTGTCGAATGGTTGGCGCGTTACGTTCAACGTTTGCAGCAGGATCGACTGTCTGTAGAGCAGCGCCGCGAGCGCATGCAGGCGGTGAGTCCTGTGTATGTGCTGCGCAATTATCTGGCGCAACAAGCTATTGAGCGTGCCGAGCAGGGCGATGCGAGCGGCATCGCTGAATTGCTTGAGGTCCTGCGTCATCCTTATCAAGAGCAATCGGGCTGCGAACGCTTTGCGCAACGTCGGCCCGATTGGGCAAGGCATAAGGCAGGATGCTCCATGCTGTCCTGCAGTTCCTGAAGAATGAGCGCACGAGTTTGGGTTTCGTAGCCTATTCAAAAAATCTCGAATGGAGCTTTGCGAACTACTGGAGCTTGTAGAGCTGCGGCCACCGCAGCCAGTCAATGCCAGAGTCATCACCAGGGCTGAAAATATTGTCCATCCATGCGGCCGTATGCCGGCCATGGTGTAAGGCGCTCCGTAGGTGTCATTCCGTCTCTCTGTCGTCCAATCGAATAGGTCTATCTAGCGAGATTTATAAGCAAACGAGGTTTTTATGTGGCTGCATGGTGGAGTTGCTGCGTTACATCGCAGATGGCTTGGTGGCTATAGGGAAAAGCGAAATATTTATACCTCGGTAGTGGTGAGTGTGTATCCGGCGCATGCAAACTGGTGCGTGTGAGTTGAGCCTGTCGGATGATCTAAGGCGCTAGATGGCGCAAGCTCGGGCAATGTTGATTGTTCAAACGGCGCAGCTCTATACAATTGAAGTTTAGCCAGCCCGGAGTTTATTAGGCCTATGCCGCATGTAGTCGATGGTCTGCCCACGCCGCGCCGCTACCTCGCCATTCTCGCCGTATCCATGGGTACGGCGTTGGCGGTGATCAATGGCGCCATCGTCAATGTGGCATTGCCCACCATTGCGCGCGATCTGGGTGTCGCGCCCTCAGCTGCCGTGCTGGTAGTAACGGTTTATCAATTGGTGTTGGTGATGACCCTGCTGCCCTTCTCGGCGTTAGGTTCGCGCATCGGCCTGCGGCGCTTGTATCAGTATGGCCAGCTGACCTTCACCGTGGCCACTGTGCTGTGCTTCTTCGCACGCAGCCTGCCGTTTCTATTGGTGGTGCGTGCCATTCAAGCGTTGGGCGCGGCGGCGGCGCTGAGTGTGTCCAGTGCCATGATTCGTTCGATCTATCCCTCCAGGCAATTGGGGCGGGGCTTGGGCATCAACAGCGTGGTGGTGTCGAGTTCGGGTGCGCTCGCGCCAACACTGGGCGGTTTGGTGTTGGCTGTGGCGCCCTGGCCTTGGTTGTTTGCAGCCGCCGCACCGCTGGGAGTGTTGTCGCTGATATTAGGGCGACGAGCGCTGCCGGAACCCGAGACGCATGATGAGCCCTACGATGTGCTCGGAGCGGTGCTCTGTGCGTTGACCTTTGGTCTGATCATTTCAGGTTTGGAAAGTGCGGTGCATGGCGATTCGCCGGTGGTTTCGTTGGCGATTGTGGTCGCAGGCGCGTTCATTGCTTTCATTTTTGTGCGCCGCGAACTGCGCGAGAAGCTGCCCATTCTGCCTGTGGATTTACTCTCAAGACCCGTGCTGGCCTTGTCGAGTACCGGCGCATTGATGGCCTTTATCGGTTCGATGACTCTGATTCTGTCGCTGCCGTTCCGCTTGCAACAACACTATGGTTTTTCACCCACCGAAGTGGGGGCTGTCATCACGCCATGGCCGCTGGCTATGCTGGTGGTGGCGCCACTGGCGGGAGCACTGTCGGATAAATTTCCCGCCGGTATTCTCGGCGGCATCGGCATGAGTGTCGCCACCACCGCCTTGTTGTTGCTGGCCTTCCTGCCTGCGGATGCAACGCACATAGATATCGTCTGGCGCATGGCGATGTGCGGCGTGGGCTTCGGCTTATTTCTTTCCCCGAACGCACGTTTGATTGTCGGTTCCACCCCCAAGGACCGTGCGGCGTCCGCCGGTGGTTTGATCTCCACCACGCGTCTTACCGGACAAACGCTCGGTGCCACCGTCATGGCCATGTTGCTGGCCATGAATGTGGGCGATGGTCGTGTGCCGGCGTTGGTGGCGGCAACGCTGGCTTTCATTGCCGGCTGCTGCAGCGTTGCGCGTTTGAATCCGACGCTGAAGAAGTTATCTACCAAGGATATGCGGGACGTGGCTCAGGACACTTCATTGAGTTGAGCGGTTCCGTGAGCTATGCAGTGGCGAACGCTTGACTTAAAAATTTACACGTGTAATCTTAAAATTAGATTACGCGTGTAATTGACGGGTTGGGTGTTGCCATGTCCGCAAAAAATGCCATCTCGATCAGCGAAGCAGAGTCTGTCGTCATGGAAGTTATCTGGCGGACCAGCCCCATCGGGACTGAAGACATCGTTGCGGCGTTGGTGCATCAAGGAAAGTGGCAGGAACCGACGGTAAAGACTTTCCTCAATCGCTTATTGAAGAAGGGCGCAGTGAGCGCCGAAAAAGACGGGCGGCGTTATTTGTATTCGCCGGTGCTCAAGCGCGAGCAATGGCTGGCCAGCGAAAGTAAGGGCTTTCTCGATAGATTGTTCGATGGTCGTATTGCGCCCTTGGTATCGCACTTCAGTCAGCAAAAGAAACTCAGCAAGAAAGATATTGCCGATCTCAAGCGATTGATCAAGGAGCTGGATGATGAGCGCTGATCTTCTGCATACATTAGTCAATGCCACGTTGGTATCGAGCGTGGCGGTATTACTAATTGCCATTGTTAGAAAACCAATTCGGGCGATATTTGGCGCACGCGTGGCTTACTGGCTGTGGTTGCTGGTGCCGGTCAGCACTTTTGCAGTACTGATTCCTGCGCCTACGCCTCAATTGCGTGGCGTAGTGGAATCGCTGCCTATTTCTGTCGCTGCGATCACTGATGCCATGACGATTATGGACGTACCCCAGTCATCGATTATGTATGTTGTGGTCGGATTGGTTCTCTGGTTGGTGGGCGCCTGTCTGATGTTGGCGCTATTGATTCGGCGCCAATCGGCCTTCGTACGATCTTTGGGAGCAACGACACCCGCTATAGATGGCGTTCGACGCAGTGGTGCCATCGTTGCGCCTATGGTGGTGGGTGTCTGGCGACCGCAGTTAATTGTCCCGGCCGATTTTGCGGTTCGCTACAACGATGAAGAACAGAGGCTGATGCTGGCGCATGAACGCGCGCATCTTGCCCGGCACGATACTTCGATCAATGCCGTTGCGGCGCTGTGGCTGTGCTGCAACTGGTTCAATCCCTTGATGTACTGGGCGCTCGGCCTGCTGCGTCTTGATCAAGAGCTGGCCTGCGACGCATACGTTTTGGCAAAGCTCGATGTTGCCAGAGGCAGCTACGCTAACGCGCTACTCAAGACCCAACTTGCAACCGAGTCGGCTTGGCGCATGCCGATTGGCTGCTACTGGCATACCCATCCACTTAAGGAGAGAGTCATGATGCTTAAACGTTCGCTACCAGGTTTTCCGCGCCGCATACTAGGCGTTATATTGGTTCTCGCTTTAACTGTTTCCAGCAGCTACACGGTTTGGGCTGCCCAGGATGAAGTGCAGACTCAAGGCACGCCCATTGTTGTCAGAGTGCATTTATGGATTTGGAGTGAATCCGGTAGTAGAGAGATTACGGCTACTATGATGATTGCAGCGGGAGGTAGGTTTTTATTGCCGTTCGACCCAAGCTCTACTCCTGTTAACGGTCAAGAATTCCAGGATGGTTTGGCGATCGAGTGTGGCGCTTCGTTACCTAATGAAGGTGGCCAGCTCAAGATGTGGGAAGACATGAAAGCACGCGGCGATACAACGGATGGCAAGATCCTGTTGCAATGCAAATTGATGCAAGACCGCGAGGTGTTATCCAGGCCGGCTCTCATCGTTAAAGACGATGAGGCGGCAATAATTGAATCCAGTGTTGGCGGTATTAAATACAAACTGGAATTAATTCCTTCCATCTCCGCAGCGAGAGTTGAGGCGGCGCGCGCAGTTCGGAAGTGAGGTGCACTGACGAGTTACCCAATCTCAGTTCCAAACCAAAGTCGAGAGAGAGCTTTGTGTCGCACTACGGATGCAAGGCTTTTCTCATGAAAGTTTGATGATGGTCATTTTTAGTTGAACCCATCGCTAAAACTCGGTAGATAGGCTCCCCCATGAGCCGACTGCATTTTCAACTTGAAGCCACCGCTGCCGGATCGCAGGCGCGGGCAACGCGTTTCCGCACCCAGCACAATGAAGTATTGACGCCCACCTTTATGCCCGTGGGTACGCATGCGGCTGTGCGTACGCAGCGTCGCGAAGATTTGCTCGGCAGCGGTGTGCAGGTGATGCTGGCCAATACCTATCACCTGTTGCTGCGCCCCGGCGTGGAAATCTTCGAGAAGTTCGGCGGCATTCATGGCTTCATGAATTGGCCGCGTTCGGTGCTCACCGATTCCGGTGGCTTCCAGATTTTCTGTCTGCCTGAGAGCCGCAACATGCAGGAGGAGGGCGCGATCTTCAAAAGTTATGTGGACGGCACGATGGTGTGCTTGAGTCCCGAGCGCAGCATCGCCACGCAGAAATCGATTGGCGCGGACATCATGATGGTGCTCGATCAATGCGTTCCCTCCACGGTCGACAAAGATGTTGCACGGGCGGCGATGGAGTTGACGCATCGCTGGGCGCAACGCAGCCTCGATGCGCGTGGCGATAGTGCGCAAGCTCTGTTCGGCATCGTACAGGGCGCTTGTTATCACGATCTTCGCACTGAGAGCGCACGCACGATCACGCAACTGCCTTTCGATGGTTACGCCATCGGCGGTTTGGCAGTGGGCGAAAACGCCAGCGAGCGTGAAGACTGCACGGCTTTGGTGGCCGAGCTGCTGCCGCAGGATAGACCACGTTACTTGATGGGTGTCGGTACCCCGCTGGATTTGCTGGAAGCCGTACATCGCGGCGTCGATATGTTCGATTGCATTCTGCCCACCTCTTTAGCGCAACAAGGCTTGGCGTTCACCAGCAAGGGCCGCGTGGATTTACGTCGTGCGCGTTATAAAGATGTCGATGGTCCGTTGGATGCTGAGTGCAATTGCTACACCTGCAAAACCTATTCGATTGCTTATCTGTATCACCTCAATCGTGTGCATGAGAGCCAGAGCTGGCAATTGCTGGGCTTGCACAATCTTCACTTCTACATGCAGCTGACACGTGCCATGCGCGCGCACATTCTGGCAGGCACCTGGGGCGAGTTCTATCGCGCACAACGTGAGGTGCTGGATGCACGCGATAGTTATGGAATGCAGTCGATTCGCTATGCGCGCGTGGAGCGGGAGAAACGCGAGGCTGCCGAGAGCCTGCAGCTGGGTCGTTATGAAGTGGTGGTGCGCGATTCAATCGGCCGCATTCGCGACAAGGAATCCGGCGAGGTCATGCATTCCGTCAACGATCCCGCCGAAGAGGCGCGCTCGTTGTATGTGGAGCAGTCGCGGCTGGTAGAGCGATTGCAAACCAGTGGCGAGCCATTGGTGGTGTGGGATGTGGGGCTGGGCGCGGCTGCCAATGCCATGGCGACCATTCAGGCCTGCGAGGCACTGGCACCTGCACAACGTCTCAGATCCATACGGCTGATCAGCTTTGAAAACGATCTGGATTCGCTGCAGCTGGCGCTGCGGCATCGTCACTTGTTCAGACATCTTAAACACGCGGCGCCTGGACAGTTACTTGCCAGCAATCAATGGATCAGTAAGTGTGGAACCATCGAATGGTTGCTGCTGCCGGGAGACTTTGCAGTCACCAAGTTCACTGCGCCATCACCCGATATCGTGTTTTTCGATCCATTCTCATTTAAAACGGATAGCGATCTGTGGACGCTGGCGGCGTTTCGCGAACTGCATGCCGTATGTGGCGATCGTGCCACCGAGCTATTCACTTACACCTATTCCACTGCGGTGCGTGCCGCCATGCTTGCGGCTGGGTTCTATGTGGCGAAAGGTCGTGCTACAGGGCCGAAGCAGGAAACGACGATTGGTTTGTCGCGCGCGGCGGCACTAAACGGTCACTCGCATGAGCTGCTGGGAGCGGAATGGTTGGGACGTTGGCATCGCAGCGATGCGCAAGCGCCGCTCGGTGTGGAAGCTAACGATGCATCGTGGCGCGAAGCGGTGATGGCGCATCCGCAGTTTCGTCGCGATGAGGCGCGGCCAAGTGAGCATCAGCCGGCCGTCGGTTCAATTGCGCCTGTCTAGAACTAATGGCGCTCTGTTGTATGTCGGGTTTTACACCTGACTTCTGCGTCGGAAGTCGGGTGTAAAACCCGACCTACAAGAATGGGTTTACTTTCAATAAGCGCAGTTTGCTTTGCCTTGATTGTCAGCACCGATCAGCGCATGTGAAAGGCCGTTATAGCCCGGCCAACAAACCTATCAGCTCGCTTTCTCTCCCTTCCAGCAGCGAAGGGAGAGTTGCTTTCTTTATCAATTACTTCGCTGGTGCGCCTGCAGGTGCCGCGCCAGGTGCGCCGCCCGCAGCCATACCACCCGGTGCGCCGCCTGCGGCCATACCGCCGGCACCACCCGCAGCCATGCCGCCTGCCTGGCCGCGATATAGATCGTCGGCTTTCTTGGCTTGGGCACTGATGAGTTTGATGGCATCGCGTGCGTAGGCTTCCATCGCTGGGTTGCGTTGATCGAACAACAGTTCGTCGGTGGCGTGACGCAGCATGGCTTGCTGGCCGTAGAACACCAACAGGAAGTACTGCTTGTCGAAGGCCACGCCGTCGAGTTTCTTCAGATCTTCGATGCTGTAGCCGCCTGCGCCATAGCCGGTGACCTTGCCGCTGTTGTCCTGGAGAGTTTCCAGCACCCCGACCTTGGTCCAGGTGTCCTTCGGGCCTAGCGAAGTGACGCCGCGTGATTGACCTTCAGCCAGCGGGCGATATTCCTGGGTGGGGTTGTCGCGATTGGCCAGCTTGAATTGATCGTACAGCTTGGCCATGCCGTCACCGAGCTTCTGGTACATGTCCAGTTCGCTCTGTGCAAAGGCGCGCACTTCGGGTGTGCTGCCCTTGGTCAGCGCCAGCTTGTCGGCAGGAATGGCGGCTGATTGACGATCGAAGAAGCCGCGCAGCACATGCTCTTCGGGTGTGGAAATGCTGCCGGCGCTTTGCGCCATGACGGCGGGTGCAAGGACGGTGCCGGCCAGCATGGCGGCGGCGACACAGTTGCGAATAAAGGGTTTCATGATGCCTCCTGATACGGATGTCGAGAGTTATTTTTAATCTTGGCCGCAGGAATATAGGCCGAATAGAAACCAAGACAAGCCGCTTTGCGATTCTTGTCAGCGGGTGGGTTTGGTAAAGCGTTGCGGGAGCGAAATTCCCCGTGTAGGTCGGGTTTTATACCCGACTCTTACATCGGAGTCGGGTATAAAACCCGACCTACAACATTGTCGAATTTTTCCAAATTAGTTTGCGGGCTCAGGGATGTAATACAAATCAATGGACTTGCCGATGCGTTCGCGCGGCGTGTACTGCTGCAACCACTTGAAAGCTTCGCCCTGCGACACCGTGTCGCGTGCGTAGATGCTGGCGGCCACCCAGCCGGTGGCGGGTTGAAACGGCTGCGCCATCCATACGCCCGGCAGGCGTTCGCCGATCACGTCGATGGTGCCTCGATAGACGAAGCCGAACTTGGTGACTTTAAGTTCCATCAAGCGCTTCTGCAGGCGCTCGATGTCCTGCCCCCAATCGAGATCGGAGTCGATCAGAATGTGTTCCGGATGATCGCCGGCGGTGAAATTGAAGTAAGGCAGATAGTCGGGGTAGGCGCTGTATAACAAACTGACCTGCCAGCCAATCAACAATACCAAGGCTGCGCGTACCACGCGTTGCTCAACAAAGTGACTGGCGCGCTGCCATAGCGTCACGGTAAACGCTGCGGCTGCGATGCATAACAAGGGATACAGTACGAAAACATGACGCAGGCCGATGTTGATATGACTGTAGAAACTGCAGAAGGCCAGTAATACGACAAAGGCAATTGTGGGCGCGGCGATAGTCCAATTGTTTTCGCGTCTGGCTTTGATCGCCAACAGGATCAAACCCGCGATGCCTAGCAGCAGCAGGGTAATCGGCGTCTTCACGGCCAGCGCCACTACATAGAATTCACGGAAGCCGTTCTTATTGAATTCACCCAGTAGGTAAGACAGATGGCCTTCATCGTTGTGCTTGATCAACGCTTCCAGGCTCCATACGAAACGTTCCATGCCGGTGGGTAGTGGAATGGCGTGCGCAATGGCGTGGGCAATATTGTGTGCAGTACCCGTGCGACCGAACAGATAACTCCATGCCGTGTTGTAGGGATACTGGTCGGTGACGGTGTAACGAAACTCAAAGCTGTAAGAGAACACCACACACAACAAGGCCACGAACAGGATGGCGCCCACCTGTCCCAGCCAGCGTGTGGCAGTGGTGGGTGCTGTGATGCTTGCGGCTTGCATACGACTGCGCCACCAGAATGGCAGCCATGACAGACCGACAAGGGCGATAAAGGGCAGGCCGGATAATTTGGAAGCAATGGCCAGGCCGGAGGCGATGCCGGTGGCCAGCGCGAATTTCCAGGTGGCCGTCTCGTACCAACGCAGCAGGCAGTAGAACGCCAGCGTACAGGTGGCGGCGCCCGGTATATCCAGCGCCGCAAAACCCGCGTGACCCATGATGGGCGGTGTGGCGATCAACAGAACAGTGGCCAGCGCAGCGGTGCCCACACCAAATTGTCGACGCGCCCATGCCCAGGTGGACCACAACAAGATAGCCAGAAACGGCAGCATGCCGAGGCGCGCCAGCGTCAAATACAGTTCGTAGTGACCGGTTTTGTAAAACAGATCGCGACCGGCTTGCTCGCCGCTGGGGCCGGGTTCGTCGAAAGCTCGCGCTCCGGCCAGATAGGGGCCCAATGCCATGGCCAGTCGTGCAATGGGCGGATGCTGGACGTCGTAGATATAAACGTCGCGATCCAGCAATTGCATGCCGGCGGCCAGATGCTCCGGCTCATCCCAGGTGACGCTGAAATAACGATAGGTGGAGGCGACCAGTGCACAGGCGGTCAGGATCAGCAGACCAATCAGCAAAGCGGGTTTGCGCAGTAGCGCGCGGCTTGCTGATGCAGCGATATGCTTGGTATCCGAATTCATTTCTGGCGAGTGTTCTGGCTGGTAGCGCTTATGCCGCGCTTTGTGCGTGCATGGTAGCGAGCGATGCCGATAAATAAAGCGGCCTGAAGAAATTTAACCTGAAGAAATTTAACTTTGCTGGGTTCATGGTCGTTCAGTGTTTGTCGAGCTGGTGCATGGACGCTTTACTTCACAGTTCGCGTTGCCTCGAATTTAGACATTAGCCAGGACTTGTCGACAATTTCAGTAAAGCGGTCGAAGTACCGCTCACTACTGTTCGTTCAGTGTCAGCTTCTGCCACTTGCCGTTGACCAGTGCATAGATGGCGAACTGCCCGCCCATTTTGCCGGCGGTAAAGCTTGCGTAGTCCGTTTGTAGACTGGCCAATTGATCCAGCTGTTCCACCGGCTGCTTGATCGCTTCTTCGCGTTGATAGAAGCCGGCTTCCTTGGGGACGAGTTCGCTATCGCCCAGCGCCAGCGGCCAGTCCTCACTCAGCGTGACCTGCCACTGGCCATTGTTGTTCAGCGCGCCGATCAGGCGGGGATTGCCGGCATTGCCGCCTTGGCGAGATTTGAGCAGCAGCGCCCGATCCAGTGTGCCGTTGCCATCGAAGTCGCCCAACACAACGAAGGGGCAGGGCCAACTGCCGGAGGCATTGAGTGCGGCATTGCGTCCTTCGCCGGCATCGTCACTACTGGGTAACTGGTAGGCCGAAAAATCGGCAGTCACCCGTGCCGCCAGTGCCGGTGGCACCAGCGAGGCGCAGGCGTCGTTACTAAGGCCCGCCGCCGCGGCGGTGGGTAGCAGCGACCAGGCGAGCAGGGCGAGTGAGGCGGGCATGGTGATTCCATAGGGTTAGGCCGGCAAACGGCCTCTGCAGGCTGCCATTGTGCCGAAAGTCGTCCAGAAATGGCCGGTCGTCTGTCGCTTTTGGGGCGCGAGGTTATTCGTATAACGCCCCCGCATCTGGTGAGAACGAAACAGTCTTTTTCCGGAAGTGCTGGGTTGGCTACAGTGCTCGACATGCTAGGGGGTGGGCTGCCTGTCAGTCCTGAGCCCCCTTTATTTTTTACAGGTTATTACCGCTGACCATGAGCACTGAACTGTCACCCCGTCTGCAAGCCTTGCAACGCGATTCGGCCCTGCTGCTGCAGAAGGCCGTGGCCGACTATGGCGATGTGGTGTACTCGACCAGCTTAGGGATAGAGGCCATCGTGCTGATGGATCTGATCTTCAGCTTCGCCCCGGAAATTTCGGTATTCACGCTGGATACCGGCCGCCTGCCGCCCGAGACACTCGACCTGCTGGATCGCGTTGAACGCCGTTACAAGCAGCGCATTGCGGTGTTCTATCCCAATGCCGAGTCGGTTGAAAAATACGTGCACGACAACGGTATCAATGGCTTTTATGCGGGCTTGGCCGAACGCCAGGGCTGCTGCTATGTGCGCAAGGTCGAGCCCTTCATGCGCGCCATTCAAGGGCACAAGGCCTGGGTGACCGGCGTGCGCAAGGAGCAGACCGCTGAGCGCGCCAAGAGCCAGCCCATCGACTGGGATGAGCGCTACAGCATGTGGAAGGTCAGTCCCATTCTCGACTGGACCGAGCAGGATATTCACGACTATGTGCATGCCAAGGCGCTGCCATACAACGTGTTGCACGATCAAGGTTATCCCAGCATCGGCTGCGCCCCTTGCACCCGCGCCGTGGAGCCGGGCGCCGATCCGCGTTCCGGTCGCTGGTGGTGGGAAAATCCCGAGAGTCGCGAATGCGGCCTGCAACCACGCAGCAAGGTCATTCCGATCAAGCTGGAAAAGCAGAGTGTGGAAAGCTGATGTCTGGCTTCTGTGTTTGCTTCTGCCTCCACCCTAACCCTCCCCCGCTTGCGGGGGAGGGAACTGAGGAGCCGAGCGTCCCTTCCCCCGTTTACGGGGGAAGGACAGGATGGGGGCAGCTTCACGCTGTTGCATCAATGGCGATGGCCGCCTAAGTCATGGACTACTTCCCCATCTTCCTGCGCATAACCGGTCAGCCGGTGGTGGTGATCGGCGGCGGCGAAGTGGCCGCACGCAAGGCGTTACTGCTGGCACGCGCTGGCGCGGTGATCACCATCATCGCGCCGCAGCTATGTCCCGCTTTGCAGGAACGGCTGGAACGTCGTGAGCTGCAGCATGTGCCCGAAGAATTTCGTCCCGAACATCTGGAAGGCGCGCGCTTGGTCGTCGCCGCCACCGATGTGCAGGCGGTGAATGCCTGGGTGTCGCGCAGCGCTGAGGCGCGGCATATTCCGGTGAATGTGGTGGACGATCGCGAACTGTCGCGCTTCATCATGCCGGCCATTGTCGATCGCTCACCGGTGATTGTAGCCGTGGGCAGCAGCGGCGATGCGCCGGTGCTGACGCGTCGTCTGCGCGAGAAGATCGAGGCGCTGTTGCCGGAGTCATTAGGTAAGTTGGCTCGCTTGTCCGGTGCCTTGCGCGGCAAGGTGAAGCAGCAGGTCAGCAATGCCGATGCGCGGCGCCGCTTCTGGGAAAGATTTTTCGACGGTGATATCGCAGCGGATGTGCTGGCCGGTCGCGAACAGCAGGCGCAGCAAAGTATCGAACAGGCCATTGATGATGGATTGCAGCAGAGCGACGGCCGTGCGCAACCACTCGGTGAAGTGGCGCTAGTGGGCGCAGGCCCTGGTGATCCCGGTCTGTTGACCATTCGCGCACTGCGAGTGATGCAGAACGCCGATGTGGTTGTCTATGACCGCCTGGTGTCGAATGAAGTGATGGAACTGGTGCGTCGCGATGCCGAGCGCATCTACGTGGGCAAGGCTGCGGGCAAGGCCTACGTAGAACAGGAAGACATCAATCAATTGTTGGTGGACCTGGCCAAGCAGGGCAAGCGGGTATGTCGTTTAAAAGGCGGCGATCCATTTGTGTTCGGCCGCGGTGGCGAGGAGTTGGAAAAGCTGGCCGAGCATGGCATCCGCTTTGAAGTGGTGCCGGGTATCAGTGCTGCAGCAGGTTGCGCGGCGTATGCGGGCATCCCGCTGACGCATCGCGACTACGCGCAGATTCTCAGCTTCACCACCGGCCATGCCAAGAACGATGAGTCCGCCAATACGCCGGTGGACTGGTCAACCTTGGCCCGACCCGGGCAAACTGCGGTGTTCTACATGGGCCTGGCCGGCTTGCCGCGCATTTTGGAGCAGCTGCAGTCACATGGTCTGCCTGCGGATCGCGCTGCGGCGGTGATCGAGCAGGGCACGCGCCCCGGTCAACGCGTGGTGTTGGGCACCGTGGCCACATTGGCGCAGCAGGTGGCGCAGGCTGAGGTAAAGTCGCCGGCCCTGCTGATCGTCGGTGAAGTGACGCGTCTGCATGAGCGCTTGCAGTGGTTTAACGCCACGGCGGAACACGCGGCTGTGGATGAGCGTGAGATGCGCGCAAAGTAAGGTTTGTTTGTCCTTATCTCCCGCTTGCGGGAGAGCGGATGGATTTTTAAGAGTAAGGATTGGACCCACTACATGAGTTCAGTTGAGCAACACATAGATGCTGGTTTTGCCGATGCCATCGGCAACACGCCGTTGATCCGCCTCGGGCGTTTGAGCGACGAAACCGGCTGCGAGATTCTTGGCAAGGCCGAATTCATGAACCCCGGTGGTTCGGTGAAAGATCGCGCCGCCAAGTGGATTATTGATGCGGCCGAGCGCGATGGCAGCTTGAAGCCGGGCGGTATCGTGGTGGAAGGCACGGCCGGTAACACCGGCATTGGTCTGGCGCATGTGTGCAATGCGCGTGGTTATCGCTTGCTGATCACCATGCCGGATACGCAGTCGGCGGAAAAATTTCAGACGCTGCGCACGTTGGGCGCGGAAGTACTGGCCATTCCTGTGGTGCCGTATTCCAACCCGAATCAATACCAGCACATGGCCGGTCGTTTGGCCAAGCATCTGCCCAATGCTATCTGGGCCAATCAGTTTGATAACACCGCCAATCGTCAGGCGCATATCGACAGCACCGGCCCAGAGATCTGGCAACAGACTGCCGGCAAGGTCGATGCTTTCGTCTGCTCAACGGGTACCGGTGGCACGCTGGGCGGTGTGTCGCGTTCCTTGAAAAGCTTTAACGCCAAGATAAAAACCTATCTGGCCGATCCGCAGGGCAGTTCGCTGTATCACTGGTTCAACAACGGTGAGTTGAAAGCCACGGGTTCTAACTCGATCACCGAAGGCATCGGCATCGGTCGCGTTACGGCCAATCTTGAAGGCTCGCCATTGGACGGTGCGTTGCACATCAAGGACGAAGATACCGTCAATATGGTCTATCGCTTGCTGCGCGAAGAAGGACTGTTCCTCGGCAGCACCAGCGGCGTGAATGTGGCGGCCGCGGTGCAGGTGGCCAAGTTGCTGGGTCCGGGTCATACCATCGTCACCATTCTGTGCGACAGCGGTCACAAGTATCAGTCGCGCCTGTTCAATCGTCAGTGGCTGGCCGAGAAACATCTCGATGCCGCCGCCGGCCCGGTTTCATCTTCACTTCTCGATGCGGAGTCTCAACGTGTCCTCTATGTCTGAAACTACTTCAACTGCACCGATCAGCACTGACGTCGTCATTGTCGGCGCAGGTCCCTGCGGTCTGTTCCAAGTGTTCGAGCTCGGTCTGCTGGGTTTGAAAGCTCACTTGGTGGATTCATTGGCTAAAGTAGGTGGCCAGTGCGTGGAGTTGTATCCCGACAAGCCCATCTATGACATTCCCGCTGTGCCGGTATGTACCGGTCAGCAACTCACCGATCTGTTGTTGGAACAGATCAAGCCCTTCGGTGCGCAATATCACCTGGGTCAGACCGTACAAACCGTGCAGAAGCAGGAGAACGGTCGTTTCCTGGTGGGCACCAGTGCCGGCACGCAGCTCGATGCGGGCGCAGTGATTGTGGCCGGTGGCGTGGGCGCCTTCGAAGCACGCAAGCTGGCCGTGCCTAATGTTGAGAAGTACGACGGCGGTCAGATTCAATATCGCGTGCGCGATCCGCAGCAATACGCTGGCAAGGATGTAGTCGTGTTGGGTGGTGGCGACTCCGCGCTGGATTGGGCGGTGGTGTTGGCTGACATCGCCAACAGTGTGATCCTGATTCACCGTCGTCCGGACTTCCGCGGTGCGCAAGCCACGGTGGACAAGCTCAATGCGCTGCGCGATGAGCACAAGGCCGACATCTTGATCGGTCAGGTGAAGGAACTCATCGAAGATGGCGACCAGCTCAAGGGCATTCGTGTGCAATGCGCCGATGGCGTCACGCGTGCGGTGGATGCCGATCAGCTGCTGGTGTTCTACGGTCTGCATCCCAAGCTGGGACCGATTGCCGAATGGGGCTACGAGCTCAACAAGCGCACCATTCACGTGGACACGGAGAAATTCCAGACCACCATTCCGGGCATCTATGCGGTGGGCGACATCAACTCGTACCCAGGCAAGAAGAAGCTCATCCTGTCCGGCTTCCATGAAGCCGCACTGGCGGCGTTCTCCATCAAGGAATACCTGGAACCCGGTAAAAAGGTGCACCTGCAGTACACCACCACCAGCCCGCTGATGCACAAGCGTCTGGGTGTGTCGGAAGAAGGCGAGAGCGGCGTGCATAGCCATAGCTAGTCACTAGCTGTTCGAAGTCTTGAAGTGATCGGGCGCGTGCGAAGAGCTGCGCCCGATTTTTTTGTGCATGTGTTTCATCTCAGTATTGCCCCCACCCCAACCCTCCCCCGTCGAACGGGGGAGGGGGTAGGAGGGATGAAACTGATCCCGCTTCTGTTCCCTCCCCCGTTTACGGGGGGGTTAGGGTGGGGGCGACAAAGCGAGATGTTCCTTAATCGCTAAAACCACCATCAACTAACATTTATCGCCGTCGCTTGAGCACTAAGTCCTTGTTTACCCCTTGCAGCTACGCTGAACTGACTGGAAACTGAACGGCCTGAGCGTGGGGAGTGCAGTGAATGAGTGAAGCCGCTTCGAGCAATCTGAGCAGGGTCGAGGGACGAATCCCCTGGGTGGATTACGCCAAGGGCATTTGCATCTTCATGGTGCTGATGCTGCATGCCGCCACGGAAGTGCGCGATGCGCGCGGCGACACGGGCTGGATCGGCTACGTGGTGGCCTTCGCCAAACCGTTTCGCATGCCCGACTTCTTTCTGATCGCAGGTCTATTCCTCAGCAATGTGATCGACCGTCCGTGGAAGACCTATCTCGACCGGAAGGTTGTGCACTTTCTGTATTTCTACTTGCTATGGACCGGCATCCACTTCGTGCTGTTCGGCATCAAGACCGCATTGAATGCATCGGGCGGCGACTGGTCCACAGTGCTGCCGGCTTACTTGCTCACCTTCATTCAACCGGGTGGTTCGCTGTGGTTCATTCACAGCCTGGCGCTGTACTTCTTGATCGTGCGGCTGTGCAAGCCCTTGCCTTGGTGGTTGCCCTTGGGTGCAACGGCAATTCTGCAGATGATGAGCATCGATACCGGTTGGCAGGTGATCGATGAGTTCTGTCGTCGCTTTGTTTATTTCTATTCGGGTTATCTGTTCGCCAGGTATGTATTCCAGTTGGCCGACTGGGCGTTCGCGCATCGACGTTTGGCGATCACTTATTTGTGCGCATGGGCTGTGCTTAATCAAGTATTCGTAGCGCGTGGCTGGTCGATTTTGCCCGGCGTAGGTTTGCTGCAGGGTTATTTCGGCGCGATGGCAGTAGTGTTCTGCGCTGTGTTGTTGAGCGCTGTTAGCTGGACCAAGCCATTGCGTTACATCGGCGCAACTTCGATTGTTCTCTATCTGGGCGACTATGTCGTGCAGCGCGTTGCATTAAAACTGGGCGTCGTGAATCTGTTCGATCCAGGTACAGCAGCATTACTGCTCACCTTCATCAGTGTGTGCGGCACACTATTGATGTTCAAATATTCACGTTACGTTGGTTTCGGTTTCTTGTATCGACGACCCGCCTGGGCTCGTCTGGAGCCGGCCAAGCCGCCTGCCAGCGATGTGTCGTTGCAAGCGCGTGTGGGATAACACTGACACGCAAGGGTTTTATACGTAAAAACATAAAAAACTGTGCGTTGCATGACTGTATAGGCGCGGCGAATTAAGTAAGCTCGGGCTTATTACAACTATCTGGCCGAGGTTCGCGCGCGTCATGCAGGGAGTCTATCCGCTGTCGCCCATGCAATTGGGCATGCTCTATCAGGGATTGCTCGCTGTGGATGCTCCGGAACGCGCGGGCTACGACATAGAGCAGGTACAGATAGCCATCGACGAAGCGCTGGATCTGCCGCTGCTGTCCCAAGCCTGGACCGAAGTGGTGAATCGCTATCCCGCGTTGTGCAGCCGCTTTCGCTGGCGTGGTGTGGTGCAGCCCGAGCAGGAAACACAAAGCCATGTGCGTGTGCCGTTCGAATCGCTCGATTGGCGCGATGCTGACTTCGAACAATCGAATGCAAATTTTCTAACGTCGGATCGACTGCGCGGTTTCGACTTCACGGTGGCGCCGCTGATGCGCGTGACGGTGGCTGAGCTGGGCCAAAGCTTCGGCCAGAACCGCTATCAACTGTACTGGACCTTTCATCACATCCTGCTGGACGGCCGGGTGTATGCGCGCATCCTGCATGAAGTGTTTGCCACTTATGCCGCCCGGCAACAAGGACAATTGCCGCCACCGGTTACGGCCGAACCCACCTACGCGGACTACATATCGTGGTTCGGTGGCCTCGATCACACGCATAGTCTGGATTACTTCAAAGCGATGTTGGCGGGCAAGGAAGCGCCCACGCCACTGCCTTTTGCCGAGCCGGTCAATCGGCCACTGCCCGCGCTTGGCTATGGTGAATTGCACTCGGTAGTGCAACCGGAATTGCGAGTCGCACTGCGCGCATTGGCGGAGCAGCATCAAACCACGGTGAGCATCGTGCTGCAGGCTGCGTGGGCCATCATGCTGTCGAGGCTGACCGGCGATGCCGATGCCTTGTTCGGCGTGACGCGTTCGTGTCGATACTCCGCGCTGGGCGGTACGGCACAATCGATGGTGGGCTTGTTGATCAACACGCTGCCGGTGCGGGTGCCGGTGCGCGAGCAAGACAGCGTTGGCGAATTATTATCCGCTACTCGCAAGCGCTGGCTGGCGCAGCGTGAGCACGATCAAACACCTTTGATTGATGTACAGGCGCAGAGCGAATTCGGTTCGGGCCTGCCTTTATTCGAATCGCTATTGATGTACGACAATCGCGAATTGAATGAGTCGTTATGTGAGCTGGATGCTGCCTGGCAGAACCGGCAATGCACATTGCATGAGCAACCCAGCGTGCCTCTGACAGTGATCGCCAGCGATGCGCAAGTGCTGGAACTCAAGCTGCTATTCGATCGTCGTCGCTTTCAAGCGCAGCAGGCGGCGCGTATCAGCGGCTATCTGTTGAACACGCTCGACAGTTTATGCCGCGCTGCGCTGGTGGGTGACGTCGATGTGTTGTCGGTGGCTGAGCGCGAGCAAGTCGTGTTCGGCTGGAATAACACCGCAGGCAGATTCACCGAACATCTGCTGATTCATCAATGCTTCGAAGCCAGCGTCGACGCCACGCCCAACGCGGTGGCGGTAGAAGTGAATGAGCAAACGCTGACCTATGCAGCATTGGAAGAGCGTGCCAATCGTCTCGCCAATGCGCTGCGGCAACGCGGTGCCGGCCCGGGCGCCTATGTGGGCATCTGTCTGTCGCGTGGTTTCGATTTGATCGTCGCCATGCTGGGCGTGGCCAAGTCCGGTGCGGCCTATGTGCCGATCGATCCCGAATATCCCGCCGAACGCATTCATTTCATGCTGGACGATACCAAGGCTGCGCTGGTGGTGTCGGAGTCGGCATTCGCCTCCTTGTTCAATCGTCCGATGCTGTCTCTATCCGATGTGACGGTGATGCAGGCATCCAGCACGCGTCCCGCGCCCGTCGCAACACCCGGCAATATTTGTTACGCGATTTACACTTCGGGCAGCACCGGCAAACCCAAGGGTGTGATCCTCACGCATCACGCGGTGATCAACACCTTGGAGTGGGTGTCGCGCAGTTTCAATGTGCAGCGCGGCGATCGTGCCTTGTTCGTTACTTCGCCGTGCTTCGATCTATCTGTTTACGATGTCTTCGGCGTATTGGGTGCAGGCGCTACGGTAGTGGTGGCAACCACAGAGTCATTGCGTGAACCGCGCGAACTGGTGCGCTTGATCAGCGAACGACGCATCACTATCTGGGATTCTGCGCCCGCGGCATTACAACGTTTGGCGCCGTTGTTTCCTGCACAAGGTGGGACGCATCTGCGTCTGGTGATGTTGAGTGGCGATTGGATTCCGCTCACCTTGCCGGATGCGGTGCGCAAGGCATTTCCTGCGGCCGAGGTCATCAGCCTGGGTGGTGCCACCGAAGCGGCCATCTGGTCCAACTGGTTTGCCATCGGCGAACTCGATTCGCGCTGGACCAGTATTCCCTATGGTCGTCCCATCCAGAATGCGCAGTACTATGTGCTCGATAAACGCCGTAAGCCGGTGCCTGCCGGTGTCTCCGGCGATTTATATATTTCAGGTGTGTGTCTGGCGCAGGGCTATCTCAATCGCAAGGAATTGACTGCCGAACGCTTTGTCAGCAATCCCTTCCGTCCGAGCGAGCGCATGTATATGACCGGCGATCTGGCTCGCTACTTCGCCGATGGCAATCTGGAGTTTTTGGGCCGTGCCGATTTTCAAGTGAAAATCCGCGGCTTCCGTGTCGAGCTGGGCGAAGTCGAGGCAGCCATTCTGGATGTTACGGGTGTACGCGAAGCTTTGTGCACGGCCTTTACCGATGTTTCCAACGCCAAGGCGTTGGTGGCCTATGTCACTACTCATGCCGGAGTCAGCATCGACGCGGCTGCCATCAAGCAGCAGTTGAGCAAGACCTTGCCGGATTTCATGCTGCCCTCGCGCATCATCATGTTGCCGGCCATGCCGCTGTCGGCGAATGGCAAGGTGGACAGAAAGGCATTGCCCGCACCGGATAGTCTGCAAACGGATCAATACGAAGCGCCGCGTTCAGTGGTCGAGAAACGTATGGCGGCGATTTGGCAGCAGCTGTTACGGCAAGAGCGCGTTGGCGCCAACGATAACTTCTTCACGCTGGGTGGCGATTCGCTGTTGGCCGTGTCGTTGGTGCTGGAGATCGAGCACGAATTCAACATCCAATTGCCGTTAACTCGTGTGTTGGAGTATCCGACGTTATCGGCACTGGCCGGTTGCGTGCAGAAGGGTCTGACCAGCGATAAGGGCCTCAAGCATGTGATCACTTTGAATGCCATGGGCACGCGACCGCCGCTGGTGCTGTTCTGCGGTGTGGGCGGCTATGGTTTCTTCTTCAATGGTCTGGTCGAGCAACTGGGACGCGATCAACCGGTGTACGTGGTGCATGCGGTGGGCGCCGATGATGTTAACGAGAGTGTCGATCACAGCATTGAAGAGCTGGCGCAGATTTATGCGACACAAATCGTTTCGGTATGTCCGTCCGGCCCGTTGATACTGGGTGGTTATAGTTTCGGCGCCATGATTGCTTTTGAAGTGGCCACTCAATTCGAGCGCATGGGGCGTCAAGTGCCGCTGGTGGTGTCCTTCGATGGACCCGCGCCGGGTCATCCGCAGTTACTGCCGTTGCGGCAGCGTCTCGTTAAGCACGTCAGCGATTGGTTGAAGCTGGATGGTCCGGGTAAGCGCCGTTACCTGCGCGAACGCATGATGAATATGTCGCGTCGTTTGGGACGGTTGGAAAACGATCCGCGCCTGTCGCCGGAGAACATCGATCCGGCCATGGCCAAGCGTTTGAGCCGAGTCGCTGCGGGTTTGTGGCGTGCCCGCGATAGATATCAATCGAAGCAGCGCATGCGCAGCAAGCTGTTGCTGTTCAAGACCGCGATTCCCTTGGAATGGCCCGGTTGCCGCACCAATGAGGTGTACGGCTGGAACGAATACGTGACTCAACCCATCGACATCGTCACGCTGCCCGGATCGCATCTGGAGTTCTTCAGCACGCAGAACAATGTGCGGCTGGCCGAAGAAATTGCCGGTCGAATCGTGGCGCACGATGCGCACGATTCTGCTGCGCAGATAGAGCGCAAACCGCAAACCGCATCTTGTGACATAAGGGCTGCTTCAGCCTTTGTCTTATAAACATAAGTACAAATTGAGTCGGTTCAATACTTCCCAATTTTCGTGATCCGCATCACACTCCTGTCTAACTGCACCGCACGGTGCAGACTAAAAAAGATCGGGTGTGTTGATGCAGGGTTTGATTCTCAGTCTGTTGGTCTCTGCGGCGGTAGCGCCCGCCCATCCCAGCGCGCCGGTAGCAACACCGGTGCGCGCCATCCAAGCAGCGCCGGCAGCCGGTGAGTGGAGCTTCAGCGGCCAGGCCGATCAAAGTTGCGAATTGCAGTTCGACGGCGCAGTTACCGACGCCACCGGCGCCAGCCTGGAATTGCAGTGTGCCGAACAATCGCAGGTGCTGGGCAACGTACAGGCGCGTATTGCCGCCCAGGGTTGGCGCCAACGGCGTGTCACGCTGAGTGCAGAAATCCGGGTAAGCGAGGCGATGAATGCCTCGCTGTGGTTGAAGACCCAGCGTCAGAACACCACGCTGATGTTCGACGACGATACCGAACAAAATCTATTGGACACCACCTCTGAGGATGGCTGGGTGCAGCGTGTGATCACTCTGCCGGTAGCCGCCGACGCCACACAAATCAGTTTTGGCGCCTTACTGCAGGGTGGCGGCGCATTGCAGCTGCGCAATGTGCAGGTCAGTGTCTCCGATGCGGGCAGCATTGCCCCGCAGGCGGCGCAGTTTCTGGATGCCGTGATCAATATCGTCAAGCAACAGACTGCTCAGCGTGACGATCTGGCCTGGCAGGTGCTGGAACCGCAGCTGCGTCTGTTTGCCTCGGGTGCGCAAAGCACCGCCGATGTGTATCCGGCCATCAAGTACTTGTTGTCCCGTCTTGGCGATAAGCAAAGTTTGTTGCTCACCCCTGAAGTGGCCGTTGCCTTAAGTCAGGGACGCAGCGCCGCGGCGGCCGATGTGCAAATCTTCGCCTTGCCCGATGGTGCGCGTCTGGTGCTGTCGCGCGCAGTCGCCAAATCTGCGGTTAGAACTGCGCAGAATCTTGGTCGTATCGAGGCTTTGCCGTAACAAATTTGGGCCCTGACGAATTGGCGAGGTCATACCTGTCAGATCCCGCCTTCTACGTGATCTGGGCGGCATCCACAAAGACCTCCATGCTCGGGTCTGCGTTGCCCAGGTCTTGGTCAAATGGGTCACTTCCAATTCCGTCATGCCGCTTGCGTCCGCAGGCATCCCGGCACATATTGCCTTCTTGAAACCAATGTCGAAGCAACACGTCGAATGGCGTGTATGCGAAATCAATGCATATAAGTTTTAGGTTCGGGGGCATTCATGAGTCGCAGTTTCATTCGTTGCGCCACCTTGTTCACCGGTCTGGAAGATAAGACCCGGGAACGGCAAACCTTGATTGTCGAAGACGGTAACTTCACCTACGTGGGTAGCACGGCGGAGGCGCCGGCAGCTGCTGCCGAAGATAAAGTCATCAATGCCGGCGATGCCTTTGTGATGCCGGGGTTGGTCGATACCCACACGCATCTGGTATTCGGCAATGCCAAGAGCGAAGAAGACATCAATATCTTCGTCTCGCCGGAATTTCGCGCTATTCGCGGCTTGTTCTTCACTCGATTTGTGATTGCCGCCGGTTACACCAGCATTGTCTGTCCGGGCGATGCCGGCATGGTCAGTGTCGCCATTCGCAATGCCATCGATGCGGGTTTGTTTCCCGGTCCGCGCATCGCTGCCAGCAGTTGTGTGATTGCCAATCGACAAAGCTTGAATGACTGGTTCCCAAGTTGGGTGGGTACGCCTGACTACTTCAGCGGCCGTCTGTGCACCAATGCCACCGAAGCTATTGCGGAAGTGCGGCGACAGGCGCATGACGGTGTGGATGTGATCAAGATTGCCATGGACGGCCCGCACTTTCGTGAGAATGGTGAAAGTATTGCGGCCTACACGCAGGATGAGACCAAGGCCATTGTCGATGAGATCCATCGTGTGGGTAAGAAGGCAGTCACGCATGCCTACGGTCGTGAAGCCGTGTTGTACGCCGCGCGTGCCGGCGTGGACATCATCAATCACGCCTTCTTCTGCGATGACCAATGCATTGAAGCCATGCTCAAGTCGGGCAGCTCGATTGCGCCGACGCTGACTTTCCCGGTGAACACTTCGCAATTCTGTCAGGACTACGAGCCGGCGACCGTGAGCGGCTACAACCGCGGCATGGCGCGGGTGGTGGAAATCGGCAGCCGCAATCTACAGAAAGCACGTCAAGCCGGTGTGCCTTTCATGACCGGCAGCGATAGTGGTTTTGCAGTCACGCCCTATGGCGAGTGGCATGCACGCGAGCTGGAGATTTTTGTCGAGCGTTTAGGTTTTACGCCAGCGCAGGCATTGCGTTGCGCTACCTCAGTATCGGCACGCGCCATGCCGCGCGGCAATACCTTGGGAGCGATTGAAGTGGGGCGCAAGGCCGATTTCATTTTTGTTGGCGGCTCGCCGCTCAATGACATCCGCGTGTTGCAGCAGCGCGCAGCGATTCGCGCCGTATACAAGGGGGGCGAGAAGATTGAAGTGGATTTGCGCAGTTACGATCCAGGCAAGGTGTCCGACTTCAATACGGTGAAGTGGAATCATATCTATACGCGTGAATTTGTACAGGCGCGAAGAAAGAGTTAGTGATGCCGAGCTTGGTACCGCATTAGCCGCGTATGCCTCGGTCTTTGTAGGTCGGGTAACGCTGAAGACAGCTAAACTCGACCTACAAAGAAACGCTTTTTGCGGCGTGATTGGTTGCAGGTTTAACGATCGAACAAACCCAATAAGCGAATACACATGAGCAAAAAAGCACTGATCGTTGGCGGCGGTATCGGCGGTTTGTCGGCAGCGATTGCGCTGCGGCGCAAGGGCATTGACGTAGATATCGTCGAGATCAATCCCAAATGGTCGGTGTATGGCGTGGGCATCATCCAACAGGCCAATGTCGTGCGTGCCATGGCGCAGTTGGCTGTGGTGAATGAGTTCCTGGGTAGTGGTTTTGGTTTCGACAAAGTGGCCATGTACAACCACCACGGCGACTTGCTGGCCAAAATTCCGGCGGATCGTTTGGCAGGAGAAAATTATCCGCCGATGTTGGGCATTGGCCGACCTGCGCTACATGAGGTGCTGGGCTCGGCGGCCAAAAGACTAGGCGCCAATATTCGTCTGGGTGTGACCATTGATCGCGTCGAGGCATCTGTCGATTACGTGCAGGTGACCTGCACCGATGGTTTGAGCGATCGCTATGACTTGCTCATCGGCGCCGATGGCCTGTATTCGCAGGTGCGGGCGAGATTCATCAATGCCGCGATCAGGCCGCGCTTCGTTGGGCAGTCGGTATGGCGTTATAACTTCAAGCGTCCGGCGGAAATAGATTGTCTGAGCGTGATGGTGGGGCCGAACGCCAATGCCGGCGTCTGCCCGCTGTCGAATGAATTGATGTACCTGTATGCCACTTCGGCCGAGCCAGGCAACCCGCGCATGCCCGACGATCAATTGCATATGTTGATGCGACAGCGTCTTGCCAATTGCGGTGGCTTTGTTGCCGAGTTGCGCGAGCAAATAACCGATCCCAGCGGTGTGGTGTATCGGCCGTTGGAAGTGGTGTTGGCGCCACCGCCCTGGTATCGCGATCGCATTGTGTTGCTGGGGGATGCGGCACATGCCACCACGCCGCATCTAGGGCAGGGTGCGGGCATGGCGGTGGAAGATGCCATCGTACTGGCGGAAGAGTTCGCCAAAGACATTCCTATTGATATCGCACTGGGAAACTATCAACAACGTCGCTGGGAACGCTGCCGTTTCATCTGGGAATCGTCAGTGCGTATTTGCGAATCCGAAGTGCAGGGGCGACATGATATTGATCGCCCCGCATTGGTCAGGAAGATGTTTGAAGTGACGGCGCAGCCGATTTGACCGACTCTGTGCCGAGCTGCGTATACAGCCTGACCAGGCGTTCTGCCATTTCACGCGATGACCAACGCACTGCATCGTTGGTGGCATGTGCAGCCAATTGTTGCCGGGCCGCTTGATTGCGCAGCAACTCCACACAGGCTGCGGAAAATTCCGCTTCGTCTTCATTGACCACGCGTGTGCCGAAGGTGCCCGTGAGTACATCGCGCGTGCCCATGTGCATGGTGGACACCACCGGCGTGCCCTGCGCCAGCGCTTCGAGCAACACCAATCCTTGAGTTTCGGTGCGCGAGGCAAACACGAATAGATCGCCGGCGCGATAGCAATCCAGCAATTCGGTATCGCGATCCAGATAGCCGACGAACTGCACGGCATCGCCCAGCTTGAGCTCGGCGGCAAGATTTTTCAGATGTCCCAGCGCCGGACCTTCCCCGACGATGAGCAGTAATGCTTCTGGTAGTTCGGCATGCACGCGCTGGAAGCAACGCACCAGAAAATCAATGTTCTTCTCATGCGCCACGCGACCGATGTACAGCAAGGTCGGCCGATCCGCTGCAATGCCATATTTTTTGCGGAAGCGTGCGCCATCGCCCAGCTTGAACTGACTGGCTTCCAAACCGGTGGGCAGAATGTCGATGTGTGTCTGTACGCCATAATTTCGCAAGGCATCCTGCATGGCGCGCGATGGCGAGATGATGCGTTGCACCGCTGCACACTGCGACACGGTGACACGCCGTGCAAAGAAACGCATGACACGGCGTGGCACCAGCGGCACGTAGTGATAGAGGTATTCCTCGAAAAAGGTGTGATAGCTCTCCACCACCGGAATACCCAGGTGTGCAGCCAGAAACAATCCGGCGTAGTGGGCGATGAAGGGAGTGTGAATGTGCAGCACATCGAAGCGTTGCTTCTTAAGCACCGGCCACAGCGTATCGATCTCATGCCGGCGCATCATGCGATCTTCCGGGTCCATCAATACGCCGCGCGACGGAATGCGGATGATGTCCGGCTCTTCGGCCGTGTGTCCCGGATAGGCCGGCGCAATCAGCGTGACTTCATGCCCCTGCGCCTGTAGCTCGCGGCGAAAGGTGCGAATGGAAGTGGACACGCCATTGACGCGTGGAAAGTACACGTCGGAGATCATCAGGATGCGTAGCGGGCGATTTGTCATGGAGGTCCGAGCGCGGGTTGATAACTCAGACTAGCGAGCTTGTATGACAGTTGTGTGAGGGCAAGTTGCCGCTCGGCTTTTTTGAGGCACAAGTGCATCAGTTCTGAGTCGCTTTTGCCTTTTTCACTTTTTTCCATTACAACGGCAGCAACTCGCTGACTCAGAAAGGAAAAATGGATGACGCAGCTCGGATATCGAATAACAAGTCCCTTTGTGAAGGGCTACTTTAGGCCTGTATTACTGGCTCGATTTCTCGTCAAACGAAGCATACAGAGCATCTGAATATGCGATTCACGGCTTTGTTGTGCTTGATTGGCCTGTTAGGTACGTCGTTTGCGCAGGGCGAGCCGGTGCTCGCTCAGTCAGCTCCATTGCTCTATACCGTGAGGACCGGCTCCGAAACTGTGGATTCGTGGTCTGCGGGAATAGTGGCTGGACTGATCGGTGAGGCTTACCGTAAGTCGCACGAAAAGTTCCTCGCAGCTTTGCGATCTAGTACAGGCGATGGTTCTAAGCAGAAGAATCTATTGTCCCCCTTTGCTTGCTTGAAATTGGATTCGTCGGCAGAGGAGTGCCGCCGGATGCTTGAGGAGAAAGACGGCATTTCAGATCAAAAACTTATCGCCTTGTTAGGAAATGAGCCAACGCGTTCGGCGCGAGTGGTTGAACTCGGAATCATCTTCGACGGTCGTTTCTTTCAGGTTCCGACGCGGCTTTATGACGTTCGCTTGACCGATCAAGGTGGGCTGCTACGTGATCACGAGTTGGTTGCAACCTACATCACGACATATTCTCGAAAACTGCATCAAGAGGATATTGCAACAGGACGAAATGACACTCCCTTTGAGGGCAAGATAGGTAGCAGGGAAGCGCAGGCGCATTTCTGGCATGGTGGATCTTCTCCCAGGCTCGTGTCGGAACTGGACAAGGCTGTGCAATTGCTGGCCGACCTCTGGGCTGCCACGCTCTCGCCTGTGGCGGCAGGAGTGTTCGCAGGAGACCACAGTGATCGAACATCGTTGCCGCAGGTTCGAGATGTCGTCGCCAGGAATTCACAGCCATGCAAAACGCTTCACGGGAATTTCTTGGTGGCGAAGGATCTCGGAGACTATTTATGGCTGACCTTTCCTGGCAAGCAGAAGAATCTTTTGAATAATTTCTTTGTAGAACCAAGGTGTGGGTTCGACTATTGAGCTGAAAATATCGAACGGCGATGTTTCCGCGCTTGATGGCGAGTGCCGGTCAGCTAGTGATAACTCGCTTCAAAGTGTTCGAACTTTGGTATGTCTCACTATGAAAACCCAAGTCGAGTTTCGCTCATCAAAGTTTCCGCCGTACGAAGGCGAGGAAGAGCAGATCAATCCAGGTTTGTGGGGTAAGCGGCTGGCGGAATATCTCGTTGAGAAGCTCGCTGCGAAAGGCATAGAGACCGAGGGAATGTCTGCGGAGGATTGGGGATGGCATGTCTCTGTACGTAATGAAGGCTTCCCTATAGCACTCTGCTGCGGACATCAGTATGGGGACGATGATGAGTTTCTATGTTTCACCGACCCGCATACTCCTATCGTGCGAAAGTTTTTCAAGAAGATAGATGTGACGGTGGAGCTCGCGCGATTGACAGAGGCGCTGCAACAGATTCTTGCTTCCGATCCCGATATTCGCGAGATAGTCTGGATGGATTCCTGATGCGTTACATGACTACGCCTGTGGCACGTTCCACGTAAGTATGGCTGAGGCTAGTCATGGTTGGCTTCCTAAGTTGAATCGAGCCAAGTGCACGGTGTCTGCCATTGTTTTTAAATTTGTAGCGCAGGTGCTTCATATTGACGACGCATGAATAGCCGCTCGCGCAAGCGCAGGAATGGTCGTTCGACTAAATAGTGCAGCAGGGCTCCTGCCGCAATGGCTCCTACGCCAAAGGTGATAAAGGCGATTGCTCCTCTATCAGCCAGTTGTTCGCCCCATTGCACTTGGATGAGGTGATACATGGGCTTATGGACGAGATAGAGGCTGTAAGAAATTGCAGCCAGCCATCCTGCGCCGGGTACGTTCCATTTGCCGATGAGGCTGTCACGACTGGCGCCGGCAAAGACCAGTAAGCCCAGACTTGCCGAGAGCACCGGCCAACCAATTGAGTTGCCCAACAATCCCATGCGACTACTAAACAGCCAGAATGCCAACGCCATGGTAGCCATGCCGATCATTAAGCAGGTGTTGGCGTAATTCTGCAGGCGAGCCCATGTGTGGGGGTGCAGTACTTTCAATGTTGCTAGAACAATGCCGGCAAGCAATCCGTCCAAGCGGTTCCAGGTCGGATAGTAGATGTCCTCGACATACCAGTTTCGATAAAGGCTTGAGCCAGACGCTGTGTCCTGCAGCCAAATGGCACTGCGCAAGCCAATGCCTGCGATGACGATGCATGCGCATGCCGCAACAAACTTCCATTTTGTGGGGCGGCGCATAAGCCATACCGCCAGCAAGGGAAAAATCAGATAGAAGTGTTCTTCCACGCATAAAGACCAGGCGTGCGAGAAGGCGGTGTTGTTGATGTAATCAATACTCAGATTCAGTGTGAAGGTGATGAATTTCCACCCCGGTTCCATCCCGGGTGCTTCGCGGAAGGCGGGCCAGATCAGATATGCAAGTAATACGGCCAGATAGGCCGGCAGGATGCGAAATGCACGGCGTAGATAAAAGTATTTAAAAGAAAACTGTTGGCCGTTGGTGAGTGGCCTGAGCACTTGGTTGCCGATCAAGAAGCCGCTGAGCACGAAGAACAGATCGACGCCCATCCAGCCGTAACGCGATAGCCAGGCCCAATCGGAACCAAGGCCGCCCACTATAAAAGAGTGGAACAGCATCACCCATAAAATTGCCAGACTGCGCAGCAGGTCGAGGCCGGGCAGGCGCTCTGTAGTTGCTTCGGTCATAAATTTTTTTTATATGGTCCGGCGTTTTAGCCATACAAGTTGAGCTGCTTTCAGCGGGTGAGTTATTGCGTTTGTTTTTGCTGATACGAAAATCAGTCACTATGATTGTTGGAGAATTTTAGTTTCATGCCGCCTTTTTGCCCCCACCCTAACCCTCCCCCGCAAGCAGGGGAGGGAATAAAGAGATGTATGCAGTAACCCTTCGTGGTGATTCCTATCCCCTCCCTCGCTTGCGGGGGAGGGTTAGGGTGGGGGCACCAACAATGAAATACATCACTAAGAGCCCGCCACTTCAGCTATGGCACTGGTTAGCGGGTCCGAGGTTGATGCCCGCTGACCTCGGCTCCCGCATCCTTGGGCAATTTCACAAACATCAACGCTGAACCTATCGCCAGTAATCCCATGGCAATAAAGCCATAACGGATTTCGGCGATGCCGGCCTGCATATAAGGCATGACGAATAGGGATAGATTGATCACCAGCGTGCTCAAGGCCACGCCCAATACATTGGCCACCTGATTGAACATGCCAAACAACGTGGTCGACGAGCTACGCTGTGCGGGCGTTGTGTCGGCAAAGGCCATGGTATTCAAGCAAGTGAATTGCATGGAGCGTGTGGCACCGGCTAGCAGGAGAATTGGAATCATCTGCCAGCGAGGCGTGTCGGCGGCAAAGATGGCGCACAGCATGATGGCGGCGCCGGCCAGGCAACCATTGACTAGCAGCACGGTACGAAAGCCGAAGCGCGTGAGGATGGGGCTGGTGATGGGTTTGATGCCGAGGTTGCCGACGAAGTAGATCAACAACAGGCTGCCGGCACCGAGTGCGTTCATGCCGAAGCCGACTTGAAATAGCAGTGGCAAGAGAAAGGGCGTGGCGTGAATGGCGGTGCGGAAGCAGGCGCCGGCGGTCAGAGTAGACATGCGATAGGTCTGCACGGATGCAGTGGATAGTTCCAGCAATGGTTGCGTGGTGCGTTGAAAGTGTCTGATCGACAACCAGCTGAAGCCCACGCCGAGCAAGGTCAATACAATGGGCAGGGTCCATTCATAGGCCACCCAATCAATGCGGGCATGCGACAGCAGTTCCAATCCATACAGCATCGCGATCAAGGCCACTGCAGATAGCACCAGGCCGCTCCAATCCAATTGATTGGCATGCGCGGCTTCTGCCTTGGGTATGTGGCGCATGATCATCACAATGCCGGCGATGCCCAGTGGCACATTGAGCAGGAAGTTCCAGCGCCATGAAATGTAAGTGGTGATGAAGCCGCCCAGTGCCGGGCCGATGATGGGCGCGGCCAGCGCCGGCCAGGTGATCAACGCGGTGGCATGTAGTAATTCGCTCTTGTCGGCGTTGCGCAGCACGATCATGCGTCCCACCGGCGTCATCAAGGCGCCGCCCAGGCCTTGCAGGATGCGTGCAGCGGTGAACTCCCACAGGTTCTGGGCAATGCCGCATAACAGCGAGGCGCCGGTGAAAATCAAAATCGAGATAACGAAGATACGGCGTTCGCCAAAGCGGTCTGCCAGCCAGCCGCATAGCGGCACGAAAGCTGCGGCGCTCAACATATAGAGGGTGATGCCCTGGCTGAGATCCAACGGCGCCACGCCCAGCGACAGTGCCATCTGTGGCAGCGAGGTATTCATGATCGAGGTGTCCAGTCCCTGCATGAAGAAGGACGTGGCGACGATCAGGGCAATCAGGCGCGATTCGGGACGCAGTGGGGTCATGGGGGCTGGCTGGCCATTGCACTGGGTGTGGTAATGACCTCCATGATAGCGGTGCTGTGGAGCGCAGCGCCAAAAGTTGCCGGCAATCTGTTGTCGGTTCTTAGTTGGCGGAATGATTCAGATATTTCCTTACTGTTTTGCCCCCACCCTAACCCTCCCCCGTGGAACGGGGGAGGGAATAAAACCCGAGGAATGAATTAGAATTGCCCGGTGGAAATGCAAAGCTTTTTTTATCTGTCGATTGTCATCGTGATTGCCTTGGCGGAACTGGCTCTGCAGCGGTTTCGCATGGTGGGCATCAGCGAGCGCGACAATTGGCTGGACCTGGTGTTCTTCCTGCAATCGTTGGTGGTGGTGGGGCCGTTGCTGGCCTATGGGCTGGCGGCTGTAGAAACGCACTTCCTGCCTGAATACGCCGGTCGCTTTGCGTACGTGGCCTTTGGTTGGCAGTTCCTGGCCTTCATCATCTGCGATGACCTGGTGCAGTACTGGTTTCATCGTGCGGTGCACACCTATCGCTGGTTGTGGCCGCTGCACAGTCCCCATCACAGCGCGCCGTACATGGGCGTGCGCATGGTGTTTCGCAATGGCTTCTTCTACAACCTGATCTTCCCCAATGTGTGGTTGTCCGGGTTGCTGGTGTATCTCGGTTTTGGCAAAGCCTTTCTGTGGTATTCGCTGTTGAAAGCAGTGGTGACGCTGCTGGCGCATAGCGAATTGCGCTGGGATGAGCCCTTGTATCGTCGTCCTGTATTGCGCCCATTGGTGTGGTTGCTGGAGCGCACTATTTCCATGCCGGCCACGCATTTCGCGCATCACGCGGCCAACGCCAACGATGGCATCGGCAACTACAACGGCAACTACGGCAATCTGTTGTTCTTCTGGGATGTGTTGTTCGGCACGGCGTTGATATCGCGACGTTATCCGGAGCAATACGGTTTGCCGGAGGCGGAGCGTGCCGATTCCTGGAAAGTGATGTTGTTCTATCCTTTATTTAGAGCGCGCAAATAAGTTGCCGATAATGGAACGAATGATTTTTCTCATCTCGACGCACAGCAAGAAACATCAATAAAAAAGCCCGATCATTACTCGGGCTTTTGTGCAATCGAATGCGATGATCGAGTGGCTTAGCCGACGCCGTACACCGGGATCAAGCGGCCGCCCCAGATCACCAAAAACCACAATGTGATGGATATCAAGCCAACGGTCTTGGCTGGTAGTTCAACATCCGCATCATTCGGTAGTTTATCGATCTGCTTACGGATCACGAACCAGAACACCAGGAAGTTGATGCCTGCGAGGATGATGCAGGTCATCTTGAACCAGAAAGCCGGATTGTCTACAAAACGGTAGGCGTCCTTGAGTACAAAGGCCGCGCCCGTAATCAGATTGAGCAGGAAGCCGAGTATTCCCCACGGTGTCAGTGCGTGCACGGCGTGCAGTGAAACTTCCTTACGGAAAAAGCCAAGCAGCCGAGCCTCCATGATCATGATGGTGCCGAACAGCAACGACATGCCGATGAAATGAATTGCTTCAGCCCAAGGCCAGGCCCATTGCCAGTCGCCCATGAAGTGCGCAATGCGGGTGTCGGCCATCCACGCGATAATTTCCTCTTGCACGCTCTTTCTCCTTGCGATGACTGTGTTGAATGTGACTTAGGCGGAGAACTCACTCAGGTAGGCAATCATGCGGCCGGTGATGATGACGGCCAGCCACAGCAGCAGCGACAGCGTGGCTTGAAGGCGTGCACTTGCGCCATCCAGCAGCGCGGGATTGCCGGCGGCAGCGGGTTTGAAAATGGTGCGATTGATAAAGTAGGTATTGATCATGCCCAGCAAGATCAGGAATAACTTCCAGCGGAAAGTGGTGTCGTAAAACAGCTTGTTGGCTTCACCGATGAACAAGGCGATGCCCGATGCGGCATTGATCCAGAAGCCCCACCAGCCCAGGGTGACGAACTTGGGCAATGCTTGAGCAGAGATGCCGCGTGCGAAGCCCAGCACTCGCAGGTCGGCCACCATCATGGCGCCGACGATCATGGCCAGGCCTATGGAGTGGATGCCCAGCATGATGTAGAAGCCCGCAGGCGTCTGCATGACGCACGAACCCACCGCACTCTGCTCCATCCATTCCAGCGTGGTTGCATCGGGTTCCAGTGGAAGACTTTCCAGCCCGCAGGCGGAAAACAAAGTTTGACTCACCCAGTCGACAATGCTCATCAAAGCTAATCCCTGTTTGTTGAGGTCACGGCGGAACGTCGGAGGACGGTTATATTTTTTCGACTGGATCAGGATAGTGGGCGGTGGTGCAACGAGGCTGATCTTTTGCGTTTCTTTGCTTAGGGTCTGTTAACCATCATCCGATCGCTGTGACAGATGTCAGAATGACTCCGGACCCAGCGCACCGAGCGCTGTGTACCCAAGTTATCAATGTGGCTACTCAAGCGAGGTGCAACACCGTCCTGAGTCCCACGTTAAATTCAATAAGGGGCCCCGTCCCTTCGGGTTGAGCCCCCAAAAGCGCCCATGCCGCGTTACTCGTCGTTTATTTGGAATGACCAAACTGCACTCCTCGTGCCTTGCCTGGCGCTTTTAGGGACATCAACGCAGCGATCGGATGATGGTTAACAGACCCTGATCTTTACATTGATGCGGTAGTTCTAATCTAAATCTGCAGTCCGATGCTTTGAATTCGTTCGGATAGCAAAGCATCGCCAATAAAAAAGGCCCGATCATTGATCGGGCCTCTCATATATCGATGCTATGAATTGATGCGATGCTTGCGTCGCTTAGCCGATGCCGTACACCGGGATCAAGCGGCCACCCCAGATCACCAGGAACCACAGCAGCAGCGAGGACAGGCCCACGGCCTTGCCGGCCAGATCGACATCCGCATCATCGGGCAGATGTTCGATGCGCTTGCGGATGACGAACCAGAAGATCAGGAAGTTCACGCCGGCCAGCGCAATGCACACCATCTTGAACCAGAAGGAGACATTGGGCATGAAGCGCTCGGCATCCTTCATCACGAAGGCTACGCCGGTGATGAGGTTGAGCGAGAAGCCCAGCAGGCCCCAGCCGGTGAGGGCGTGTACGGCGTGCAGGGAAATTTCTTTGCGCATGAAGCCGATCAGGCGCAGGTCCATGATCATGATCGAGCCGAACAGCAGCGACATGCCGATGAAGTGAATGGCTTCGCCCCAGGGCCAGGCCCACTGCCAGTCGCCCATGAAGTGTGCGATGCGGGTGTCGGCCATCCACGCAATGATTTCTTGTTGCATTGATCTATCTCCGAATTCGATATGCGATGACTGTGCCAGTAACTAAGTGCGAGGCCGGATCAGGACTCGAACTCGGTCAGATAGGCCAGCATGCGGCCGACGATGATCACCGACAGCCAGATGAAGAGGGATATCCAAGCCTGGGTTTTGGCGCTGGCTGTTTGTAGCTTGGCGGCGTCGGTACACGCTGGCTTCAAGATGGTCTTGTTCATCACCGAGGTGCTGATCATGCCGCATATCACCAGCAATATTTTGATGCGGAAGAAGGTGTCGTAGTACATCTTGTTCGCTTCGGAGAACAGGATGGCGACGCCCGAAATGAAATTGGCCCAGAAGCCCCACCAGCCGATGGTGACGAACTTAGGCAGTGCTGCCGGGGAGATGCCTTTGGCGAAACCGATGATGCGCAGGGCGACCACCATCATGCCGCCCACCACCATGGCCAGGCCCACGGAATGGAAGCCCAGCATGATGTAGTAGCCGGCCGAGGTCTGGGCCACGCAGGAGCCCAGGGCGCTTTGCTCCATCCAGTCCAGGACGGTCAGTTGTACAGAGGGATCGGGAGGCAGGGGCTCAAGGCCGCAGGCGCTGAACATGGCTTGGCTGAGCCAATCGATAATACTCATTTTAAAGTCTGATCCTGTTTGGCTGAGGTCATGACGGCCGGTCCCCCGGGAGTGAATCACCCCGGAATAATCGACTAGGGACGGTCACCCAATTTGGGCGGGCAAGGATAGCGTTCGATCATGCGCCAGGGCTGACTTTTTGCGCTTCTTTGCCCTGACTCCTGCTCGGGCGGCGCGCACTATCCAGCCTGGACGGCCATTTGTAAATGAATTAGCGCCTTTCAAGGCCGCGTTACCGTTACAGCTGCATCGTTAACTGCGTCATTAACGCGGATTTTTTCCGGAAAACTGCCACTTTTCCGAGGTGCTGCTCGGTGCGGTCGACGGCGTGAATCATTATTAATCTGGCGCGCCGATACACCATAATTGTGAACTTAGCGCGAATTCGCGAATAAAAAACGCGGGCAGGGCGGGCGTAATGCGATACATCCGCATTGGGTCAAGTCGTTCCAGTTTTGCTGCGTAGCAAACAGACATCATGCATCAACCGACTCAATCTCCATCTCTCACTCAACATCGGGAGGCCAAGCGGCTTCTCGGCGTGCAATGGGTTGCATTTACCATCGGGTGCGCTGGGTTGTTAAGTGCCTGCTCAAGGAGTGCGGCGCCAGTGCAGGAGCAGGCACTCCCTGTCGCAGAAAAGGTATTGGCGCAGCGCTCTGCTAACGACATCGCGCAGAATCCTGAGTTAAAGCAGGCGGCCATCTCCATGGGGCGGCAGGTGTATGCCGTCCGTTGCGCCACTTGTCATGGGGACGATTTGAAGGGCTCGTCCGAGCGCCACACGCCCGATCTAACCGACATGCCCACCTTGCATGGCGGTGACGATGTGGAAAGCGGTGGGCTGCTGTTATCCGCCGCCGATTACGAAAAAACCATTCGCTTCGGTATTCGCTCGGGTCATGCGCAGGGGCGTGATGCCGCCAGCATGCCCGCCTACGGACCGGATGGCAGCGCGGTATACAACCAGTTGCTCACTGCCGCGGATATTGGCGATGTCACCGAGTACGTGTTGCAACTCAGTAAGCAGGGTCACGATGCGCAAGCGGCCAAACGTGGCGAACAGGTGTTTCTTTACAAGGGTGCTTGTTACGACTGTCATGGCGTCGGCGGCATCGGTGATCCCACATTGGGAGCGACTGATTTCAGCCATGCCTTGTTTCTGCACGGCGCAGATCGAGCGGCTATTCGCAACTCGATACAACAGGGCGTCAGTGGTTCCTGTCCTGCATTCGATGGCAAGCTGAGCGATGCGCAGATTCGTGCCACGGCTGTGTATCTCTATTCAGTGGCGCCGCCTTTCCAATTCGAATAGCACCTTCGAATAGCCCCTCGAATAGTACCAGCCGGCAATCATGCAGGTAGTCACGCCGCTACGTTGCTTGGCCGCTCATTGATCGATCAATGACTTAAAGCGCGTTACCGTGTCGTTAACAGGCACGACTTAAACGTTATTGCTGCGCCTGGTAACCGTTATTTACAAGACAGCTGCATACCTTGAGTGGATGCTGCCTGGCCGATTGGTCGCGCTTACCGCGCTGTGCCAACGCCAGCCACAACAACCAGGTGATCAATGCAACGCAGCAAATCTACGGACAGTCGTTTCGAGGACAGGGATCTTATCCGCAAGTTGTTCCTCTCTCGTGGTAAGTCATGCCTCATGTTGAGCTTTGTGCCCCTGCTGGCGAGCACCCTGCCTGTCAGCGCAATGGCTGAAGAGATTGGTGAAGTGATCGTGTTGGGCGAAGGTATCGGCAGCATGCGTCTGGATGCGACTAATGAGGCCGGCAGCCGCCTGGGTCTGACACCATTGCAAACGCCAGCCAGCGTGGACATGGTGACCAGCGAAGAAATTGCCACCAAGGGCGACTACGACGCACTGCTCGCTGTGACTCGCACCACCGGCTTATCGATCAGCGCCAACCCCGGTAACGGCGGCACCTCGATCTCGGCGCGTGGTTTCGATGGCCACGGTTCTATCACGGAGACCTATGACGGTACGCGCCTGTACATTGCGGCGGGCACGGTCACGTTCCCGGCCGATACCTGGACACTGGATCGTGTCGAGGTGCTGCGTGGCGCGGGCTCGGTTATCAATGGGCTGGGCGCCATCGGCGCTACCGTCAACTACGTGCCCAAAACACCGAAGCCGGGCACCAGTAGCGCTGAAGCCCTGGTGGCGCTGGGCAGTTTCAACTTGCAACGCATTGCCTTGGGTGGCGGTACGGATCTGGGGTCAAGCCTGTCGTTCCGTCTGGATGGCGCGCATCAGAGTTCCGATGGTCAGGTAATGCGCAATGAAAAGGAACGTAATGTGTTTGCCGGCTCGTTGCTGTTCAAGCCCAGCGAAACTTTCAGCACGCGCCTTAGCGTCGATTACGCCGATGTGCATGAAGATTCACCGTACTTCGGCACGCCGACAATCAATGGCCAGGCCAGCGATGCGCTGCGCAAGCAGAACTACAACTTTGCCGATGGCTTCTTCGATTACAAGGACATGTGGGCGCGCGTGCATACCGAATGGAAGTTTGCGTCCAATGCGACTTTGCGCAATGACACTTACCTGCTGACTGCCAAGCGACAGTGGCAGAACATGGAGAGCTACATTTACAGCAGTGCAACGGGTTTGATCGATCGCGATGGTTACAGCTACTACGGCATCAAGCACGACCAACAGCAGATCGGTACGCGTTCGGATGTGTTGTTGGATTTGCAGTTGGGCGGTTTGGATAACAAGCTCACCGTGGGCTTCGATGCCAATGGCATCGACCTGGATTATTCCAACAATTGGAGCGACGGCTTGGCTTACTCCGGCAACAGTGTGCCGGTGTATGGTTGGACACCGGATACACGAGCCGATGCCAATATCCCGACGGTGCTCGCTTTCACTACTGACACCACTCAGTACGGCCTGTTCTTCGACGATGTGTTGAAGTTGAATCCGCAGTGGAGTGTGGTGCTGGGGGCGCGCTATGACAGCATCAATTTCAGTCGCACCAATCTGGCCTTGGCTGACCAGGATTATCTGGCTTTCGATTCGAAATATTCCGAATGGAGCTGGCGTGGCGGTGTGGTGTTCGAGCCTGCCGAAGGCTTGAGTTTGTATGCGCAATACAGTCGCGCCAACGACCCCATCACTTCGCCGGTTACCATGGGTTCCGGCAGCAAGAACTACGACCCGACGCGTGGCAGGCAATATGAAGTCGGCCTAAAGCAGCAGCTGATGGGTGGCAAGGCTGAGTACACGCTTGCCTGGTTCGACATCGTGAAAACCGGCTTGGTCACACGTCGTTCTGGAGCGCTCCTTAGAGACCCCAGTGATCAGATCGGCCAGCAAAGCTCCAGCGGTATCGAGGCCACCTTGCGTCTCAATCCTGCTAACAGTGTCAGCATGGACTTCAATGCCGCCTGGGTGGATGCGCGCTACGATGAATACTACTCTGGCGATAAATCTTTTGCGGATAACAAGCCCAGTAATGTACCCGAGGTGACAGCCAATGCCTGGGTCAACTGGACACCGCTGCAGGCGCTCAGCCTGGGAGCCGGTGCGCGCTACGTGGGCAGTCGTTTCGCCGACGATGCTAATACTTATGAGTTGCCGGCCTACACCGTGCTGGATGCACGTGCCGGTTGGAACTTCAGCGAGCGTTTGCAGTTGAATGTGCGTGCCCGTAACCTCACCGATGAAAAGAACTACGTGCTGTCGGCCTACGATGGCGCTGATCAATGGGTATTCGGCGAGCCGCGCACTTATGAAGTGAGCTTGAAGTATTCGTTGTAAAAGTTTTTATAAAAACTTCCCCTGCGCGCCGGGGCATACTCCTTGCCAAGCCTCGGCGCTTTTTTGTCGTTAATGAAATGATTGATGCGCTATGTATAAGTGCCCCCACCCTAACCCTCCCCCGTGCGAAGCGCACAAGGGAGGGAACCGATCTCATTCCCTCCCCCGCTCGGCGGGGGAGGGCCAGGGTGGGGGCATCCGTAGACGCTGCTAAACAATGAAAGCCATTCTCTTCCGCACACTGGTCTTCACGCATCGCTATATCGGTATCGCCATCGGTTGGCTGATGCTGTGCTGGTGTCTGTCCGGTCTGGTGATGCTGTACATCACCTATCCTGAGCTGCATGAAAGCGAGCGTCTTGCCGCGCTGGATACGCTGGAGATGAGCACTTGTTGCAACATTCCTGCGGATTTGTTGGATGAAGATAGAGCGGTGAGTGCGGTCGTAGTGGAGATGTTCAACCAACAACCGGTGCTGCGTGTGCAACCGGATGTCGGTCCCACCGAGTTGGTCAATCTGCGCACCGGTGAGCGCGTCGAACTTATCGATGAGGCCGCTGCACTGAATGTGGCGCGGCGCTACCAGATCAACACCGGCTTGCGCGGTGAGCCGCGAGTGCGCGATCTAATCGAAGAAAGCGATCAATGGACAGTGTATCCGCGCTATGGCGATTATCTGCCGCTGTATCACATCGATCTCAATGATGCGGCCGGCACTGAAGTCTATGTGTCCAGTGTCACCGGCACCGTAGTGCAAAAAACTCAGCGAATGCAGCGCTTCTGGAATTGGCTGGGCTCGGTGCCGCATTGGCTGTACTTCAAGGCCATTCGTCAGGATGGCGCGTTGTGGTTTCAAGTGGTGGTGTGGGCTTCCAGCATCGGCACCTTTCTGACCGTGTTTGGTTTGTATCTGGGCGTGTGGCAGCTGCGGCGCAAGTCGGATAACAAACTGCATTCGCCGTATCGCGGCTGGAAGTATTGGCATCACGTGCCGGGTTTGTTGTTTGGTGTGATGGTGCTGACCTGGGTATTCAGTGGCCTGCTGTCCATGACGCCGTTTAGCTGGCTGGAAAGCGCAGGCAGCGTGCAGCAGGCGCGTACCTTGCGCGGCGATTTGCCCGACTGGAAAACAATGCGGCAGTCACTGCTGCAGATGGGCGATGCGACCTTGCCTATTGCCACGGTCCAAGTCGCATCGGCCATGTTCGATGGTCGATTGCGCTATGTGACCGAAACACGCAATGGCGCACGTACGCGTCTGGATGATCGTTGGCAGATCGCGCCCCTGTCGCAGTTGGAGCAGGATCGCATCGGTGCGTTGCTGGGTGGTCTGCATGTGGATCTCATGACACAGGAAGACACCTACTACTATGCGCAGACCGGCAAGCCCATCATCCTGCCGGTGCTGCGTGCGTTGTCGGACAACCAGAGTAGTGACGAGCGTTACTACCTCGATGCCACTACCGGCGCCTTGCTAAGCAGAGTGGATGCGGGCGCCTATTGGTATCGTTGGTTGCATACCGGATTACATCGTCTGGATTTTCATGCGCTGCTACGCATGCGCCCACTGCGCGATATTTTGATGTGGACTTTGCTACTGGGCGCTTCCACGGTCTGCCTCACCGGCGTGTGGCTGGGTGTGCGACGACTGCGTGGGATCAAGTAGTAGTCAAGAAATAAAAAAGGCGCATCACTAAGTGATGCGCCTTTTATCCGGCAGTTGAATGCCAGTCTTTAGCCGATCAGTGTCTTGTAGAACTCGGATCGCAGCTGGCACACATCCTCAGGGATGCGGCCATTCGGTACCTTCTCGAACTTCACCGAGACATCCCAGGGCTTGCTGTAGTAACGCTCATCGTCGATGTTCAAGCGTACTTCCAGCTTCTTGCCGTCCTTGCTGGGAATGTAACGTTCGGTGATCACCATGCTGTCGCTCAGCGGCAGGCCGGAGCTATCGAGCATGGAGTTCTCGTTGTACATGCCGGAACGAATCACCAGCGCATCGCCATCCCATTGCGCCGCCGACGTGCCGTAGTAGCGCGGAATCTGCAGACGCGGCAGCTTGTCGCTCCACTTCACGAACAGGCGATGGTTGCGGTTGAAGCTGTAGCTCTGGAACACCTGTTTATCGGTGTTCACTTGCATGTCGAAAGGCTGGCCATCCCACAGCACGCGCGGGAAGCCCATCGGCTTGCACTTTTCGCTCAGGTCGAACGACTTGTCGCCCTTGGCCAGCTTGGCCTTGCGTTCGGCATACAGTTTCTTGCCGTCTTCATTCAGCGGTGGCGCCTTGCCGTTGGCGTCCTTCAATTCCTTGAAGGCAGGCGTGGTCATCTTCCAGATGCCGGTGACAGCGGCTTCCTTCGGTGTGGCAGTGGGGCCGGCCCAGCTCAGGCCGGCGACCACGCTGCTGACGGCAACCGCCAGCAGGGTTTTATTGATGATGTTGGTCATTATTCTTTGCCCGTATCCAGAGGTTTGCCGTCGACTTCAATGACGCTCAGCCATTCGCCGCCCGGTGCGCCGTCCTTACGCGGAGCAATGCGCAGCTTGACCTTCATGCCCTGCTTCAAGGTGTCCTTGGTCCAGCCCTGACGGACCACCATGTTCACCGAGCCGCCTTCCAGATCCCATTGCTGTTCGCCGCCCTTGCCATCCGGCACCATCAGGTAAATCCAGGTGTGCGGATTGGTGTACTTGAACTCTTTGACCGTGCCGCTCAACGCGACTGGGTTAGCGCGATCGAAGGCCGCTACCGAGTGATGCGCGGTGGCCGTGCCGACAATGCCGCCACTCAACAGAACGCCCATCAATACCAAACTTGTCTTCATCTTACTCATGGTTGCACCTTCAGTTAGCCGCCAGCTTTCTTACCGACTTGATCTTCATAGTCGGTACCGCCTGGCAGCCATTCGTCGTTAAAGTCTTCACAGATCCATTCCAGCGTTTCCTGGCCATTGGCCCAGCTCAGGCTGGTGTTGCGGGCACTGCCGGTGGCTTTGCCGCTGGCGTCCACATAACTGGTCGCGATGGTCAGCGTCTTGCCGTCGGCGCTCTTGCTCCAGCGTTCCACCATCTTGGTGCCGGTGGCCTGGCTCTTCAGTCCAACGGTTTCCACCACCAGGGTGTTGCCATCCCAGTGACCCACCGAGGTGCCCAGGTAGCCGGGCTTGGGGTTGGTGGGCAGCGTGCCGGTCAAGTAGATGCGACGGAAGTGGAACATTTCTTCCGAAGCCCAATTCACTTCATCGGGTGTTTGAATGATGGTGGTTGGACCATCTACACCGGTGTACAGCGGTTCCTGTGGCAGGCACAGAATGCGATCAGGCAACTTGCCTGCGGCACCGGCATTGCCTGCTGGATTGGCATCGCTGAAGCCGCCGCCTGGCGCGCCACCTGGGGCACCGCCCGGAGTGCCGCCGGCACCCATACCGCCACCTGCTCCTGCGGGTGCGCCGCCGGGACCACCCGGGCCGCCGCCAGCGCCGGGATCACCGCCAGGTGCGCCACCCGGAGCGCCACCGGCACCCATGCCGCCGCCGCCACCACCGCCAGGGCCACCGGCCGAGCGCCATGATCCCGAGAAATCTTTCGGATCAGTGGATGGCTGTGCGCCATTGCCAGAGTTGGCGCCTGGAGGCGCCGTGTTGCGCTGGCCTTTTTCGGTCTCGGAAAGGCTGCTGATTTGTGAGTGAGCGATGCTCGCAGCCGCCAGGCTGACGGCTACGCCCGCCAACCAACGACCACTGAATGCTTGTGTCTTCATGTAAATCCTGCCTCGGGCACCACGCCCGTGTGCAAATAGTATGTCCACAGTGTGGGTCAGGTTGTGTAACGTATTGTTAAGGGTGTGAATATTTGCAGCGATTTTGTGCGCCGGTTGGCCACTTTCACATTGCTACTCCTGGTCGATGAGACGGTGTCCGTGCAATCTGGTTCAGTTACCGATGTTGTACATCACGCGGTTGCACGGAGCGGCTACGTGGGAGTCATTAATTTTTATCAATTGGTGCTGGGCGGCACGCAATAGAGCCAATGGTCGCTGTGGATTACGTAGAAAAAATTCATGAATTTCAGGCTTCGCAAGTGCTGTCGCGCCCAGTGTGCATGCCCGGTATGATCTACGGGCTCTCAACATGAAACTAATAATATGACCTTCATCCGCCAGCGTTTTGTTTCTGTTTTTATGCTTAAACCAGGGTTACACCAGTGGTGCTATGCAATTACTGCGGTATTACTTTTCTGTACTACGTTATGTGAGGCGCATGGCGTGGCGGCGGGCGATGCCAGCTACATACAAACGGTAAAGGGCGTGGCCTTCATGCCTTACCTGTACCTGGGCGCCAAGCACATGGTGACCGGCTACGACCATCTGCTGTTTCTGGCCGGCGTGATCTTCTTCCTGTATCGCCTCAAGGATGTGGCGCTGTACGTCACCATGTTTGCCATCGGCCATAGCACTACCTTGTTGCTGGGCGTATTAGCGGGCCTGCATGCCAATGCCTACATCGTCGATGCCATCATCGGGTTGTCGGTGGTCTACAAGGCCTTTGAGAATCTTGGGGGTTTCAAACGTATGGGTGTGCAGATCGATACGCGTCTTGCGGTGTTGCTGTTCGGTCTGGCGCATGGCTTCGGTCTGTCCACCAAGCTGCAGGAACTTACGCTGTCGCGCGAGGGTCTGGTGGCAAACATGATTGGCTTCAACATCGGTGTTGAGCTGGGTCAGTTTGTGGCGTTGGCCTTGATGCTACTGGCCTTCAACGTGTGGCGGCGTAGCGATAGCTTTGTGCGCAACGCCTATGTGGCCAATGTGTTGATCATGGCTGCCGGCTTTGTGTTGTTCGGCTACCAGCTCACCGGTTATCTGCAATCTGCTTGAAGTCGTGCTCTGGCTCTTACTTCTCTCCTGGTGGGAGAGGGGGCGAACGCAGTCCGTTTTCTTGAAATAACAATTAGCGAGTTTCCATGTCTGACCCCGTCGCTTCTCCTTATCAAGCCAATCCACCCAGTGCACGTCGCTTACTGACCAGTGTGATTGTCGCCATTGTATTGGCGGGTGCGATTTTGCTGGTTGCGGTGTTGCCTGCCGAATATGGCATCGATCCCACCGGCATCGGTACACGCCTGGGCTTGACCCAAATGAGCGGCAAGGGCACGGCTGCCAAGGCCATCGAACTCACCGATAATTTGGGCGGTAACGAGAACATCGAGAAGGCAGTGATTCCCGATGTAGGCGAACCGCTGCCGCTGCCCAATCCCGCCGTGCATCAAGGTCATGCCGAAGTGCCCAAGTCGGAAACCGTCACGATCACGCTGCCCGCCTTCGGTGAAACCGAAGTCAAGACCGCGCTGCAAACCAATCAAGTGGTGCTGTATTCCTGGAAAACAGACAACGGCAAGGTGTACTTCGACTATCACGGTCACTCGCCCGATTGGGAAAACAAGCAGGCTTTCGTGCGTTATCAGGAAGAGAAAGACGGCAGCAGTAGTGCTAACGGTTCATTGGTTGCGCCGTTCACGGGCGAACATGGTTGGTACTGGGTGAATCTGGAAGATCACCCCGTGGTCATTACGCTCAATGTCAGCGGCTACTACGACAAGGTTATTAATTACGGTCTTGCCAAGGAGTAGCGCCACTTCGCTTTCCTTCCTTGCTGTTAAGAGCGGATCGTCTGCACGATCCGCTTTTTTTATGTGTTGATGTTATGAGGTCTGATCCTTACAGCGTGGGTCCCAGCGTTTATCGACTTTGGCAAGGTCGGTTCTTATTTCGCCGTTCTCAGTGAAGCGCCAGGCGCAGAAACCATATTGGAACCATCTGCGGAAGGTAATGCTGCGCATGGCAGAAAGCTCTTGAGATGTGTGATGCCAATGCGGCGGAATAACGGCAAAGAATAAATCGTTGAGAACCCTCCCGGAGCGAAGCAGCATCGAGCGTGTTAAGTGCTGGAGTGAGCCTCGGGGTGCAATCAAGTCGATATCCGGGTGTGAGTGGAAGTAGCGAATACCTTGCAAGGCTTGCCCGAAATTAAGGGCGAAGTGTTTGTAGTATTCCTCGAACCAATTGAGCATGGCTGCCTCTTGGGTTGAAATTTTCATGAAGGCCGAATGGATGTTTGTTGCTATGTGGGTACTTCATGGCTTTCTCTCCCAGTGGTGTTGTTGATCGTTATCAGTGCCGGCTATAAACAATTTATGGGTCTTTAGATCGGCTGAGCAAACGCTCTGTTGCTATTCTGAGGTCCGGCCGCGACAGATGGCAGCTAATTTATTGCCATCCGGGTCGCGAATATAGGCGGCATAAAAGTCATCGCCGTACTGCGGCCGTAATCCCGGTTCGCCTTCGCTGCTGCCGCCATGAGTTATGGCTGCTGTATGGAACTCGCGCACGGCCTGCCAACTATCGGCTTTGAAAGCGATCATGGTGCCGTTGCCGACGCTGGCAGGTTGCTTGTCGAAGGGCTGGCAGAGCCATAGCGCCAGTTCGAATCGCCCGTGGTCTTCATAACGACCCCAGCCGATCCATCCTTCCCAGTTCGACTCGTCGCTGGTGTCGCAGCGCTCATGTCCTAAAGCTTTCATGACCGGGTCATAGAAGCGGGCAGAACGTTGCAGGTCGTTACTGCCCAGGGAAACGTAGGTGAACATCGACTGATGATTCTCCGGTGAATTACTTTGAACAGGAATTGTCATTGGATTGGCCTATACTGCGCATCCGATTTGTTCCACGCATCGCATCATCCTATTGGGGGATACATGAAACGCAAATTGTTAATTGGTCTGGTCGCCGCTTTGGCTTTTTCGGCTTCGTCGCTGGTCATGGCGGATTCGGCGCCGGCGCAGTACGTGCCCATCGACATTACCAAGTGGGCCGGCAATAACGCCAACAAGCGCATCGCGCTGGAATATCTGGAAATGGTCAACATGGGCAAGCGCTCCGATGCCGTGAAAAAGTATGCATCGCCGGATTTCATCAATCACCGCAGCCCGATGTCGCCTGCCCAGCAGCGCGAAGCCAATGAGAAAGCCAAGGCTGCCGGCACGCAGTCTGTGCCCACCACAACCTCGACCGCTGGCGCCATCCTGGTAGCCAAGATCGGTCGCGTGATCGGCGATGGCGACTATGTGGCCGTGCACTACATCGTTACCAACAACGAAGATCTCGGTCGCAAGGTCACCAGCGCTTCCGGCAAGGAAGGCGGCGCCAAGATCGGCACGAATGTTGTGGACATCTTCAAGATCCAAAACGGCAAGCTGGTCGAGAAGTGGGATGCGCTGGAAGCTCTCGATCGCATCGAATTGTTCGAATAATAAAAATCGATTCGGCTATCCAACTGATGTGAGGGCGGGTCTGTGATCCGCCCTCATTGTTTGGATCAATGTTAAAGAGGGCGAGGCATGCCTCGCTCTACGCTGATTGCTTCAACCGCTATTGCGCAACGCCGTCGCCACCGCGTTGATCGACAGTTGAATACCTTCACGCACACGCGGATCGTCTTCTCCGGCGCGATGTCGCTTCAGCAATTCCACCTGCAATAGATTCAATGGCTCGATGTAGGGCAGACGCAAGCGGATCGACGTATCCAGCGTCGGATTCTTTTCCAGTAATCGCGATTGGCCGGTGATGGTTAGCAGGCTGTCATGCGTGGCGCTCCAGCTTGAACGAATGCGACCGAAGATGTTGTCAGCGAGTGAGCGATCTTCAACCAAGGTGGCATAGCGCGCTGCAATGCTCATGTCCGATTTGGCGAGCACCATCTCAAGATTATCCAGCGTGGCGCGGAAGAACGGCCATGCGTTCAACATCTCACGTAACAGGCCTTGATCGGGAAAGGCTTGCAACGCCTGACCCACACCGTACCAGCCGGGTAGCATCACGCGTGCCTGTGCCCAGCTAAATACCCAGGGAATGGCGCGCAGATCTTCGATGCGATCGGACTTGGTGCGCGAGGCCGGACGCGAGCCGATTTTCAACTCCGCAATTTCCAACAGCGGGGTCATTTGCCTGAAGAAGGTTTTGAAGCCCTCGGTTTCGTATACCAACCCGCGATAAGTTTGAAACGCAGTTTGTGAAATGCTCTGCATGGCGCTGGCGAAGTGCGTAGCGCCGGCGGTGGACACTGCTTGCGTTTCCAATGACGCAAGCAGTGTTGCCGAGCTGATTGCTTCGAGATTCACCAAGGCGCTATCACGCGTGCCGTACTTGGCGGCGATGACTTCGCCTTGTTCGGTGATGCGAATACGACCGTGCACGGTGCCCTGCGGCTGCGCGCGAATGGCGGCAAACGATGAGCCGCCGCCACGCCCCACTGCGCCGCCGCGACCGTGAAAAATCTGCATGGGCGTGCCGGCTTCGGTAAAGACCTGCGACAGTGCGCGCGTGGCCTGATGCAGACTCCATACCGAAGTGAGATAGCCGCCGTCCTTGTTGGAGTCTGAGTAGCCGACCATCACTTCTTGATAGCCATGTGCGGCGGCGATGGCCTTGGCTTCCGGCATTTCGAACCACGCGCGCATCACGGCTGGCGACCGCTCCAGATCGCCAATGGTTTCAAACAAAGGTACAGCCATGATCGGTGCATGTATCTCTCCATGACCGCGATACAAACCTGCTTCCTTGAGCAGCACATATACTTCCAGCAGATCGGAGATGCTTTCCGATTTGGAAATGTTGTAAGTGGTGATGCATGCCGGGCCATACAGTTCATGTGCCTTGGCAGCGGCATGCATGATGGCCAACTCCTTGTGCGTTTCTTCTGCGTACTCGGCATAAGGACTGGCCAGCAGCCGCGCGCTGGAAAGCTCTTTGCGCAACACCGCAACGCGCGCAGCTTCGTCGAGTTGCAGATAGTTATCCGGTACGCCGGCTACCTTCAGCAAGTCGGCTACCACACGCTCGTGTACGTCGGCGTTCTGTCGTAAATCCAGTGTGGCCAGATGGAAGCCGAAAGTCTCCACGGCGCGAATCAATCGTCCCAGTGCGCCGCCGCTGGACAGCAGGCGCTCGCCACCGCTGCTCAGTGAATGAGCGATGGCAACCAGATCGGCGCGTAACTGTTCGGGGCTTGTATAGGTCTCGCCCGGTACTGAGGCGGCTCGAGCCGGCGCGCGCCCAATAATTTTTTGGTAAGTCGCGGCCAGTCGCGCATAAATGCCGGTGATGCTGCGTCGATACGGTTCGTCCTGGCGGGCGCTGTAGTTGTCGCCGCTATGTTCTGCAAGTTGCTGTAGTTCATCGCTGCAACTGGCCAACTCGGTGGAGATGGATAGCTCCTTGCCCAATAAGTGTAGTTTCTCCAGATAGTCGGCCAACACCGTGGCCGAGGCGCGATTCAAGGTCAGTTGCAATGAGTCGGCAGTGACATTGGGATTGCCATCTCTATCACCGCCGATCCAGGTGCCCAGGCGCAAAAAGCTTTTGGGCCGATGCACCAATGCTCGCTCCCAGCGTGCGTACAGCACTGGCAATGTCGGCAGGAAGACATCGCGTAGATAAGCCAGAGCAGTGGCGACTTCATCCGCTACGTATAAACGTTCACGACGCAACGGGCGTGTCTGCCACAACAAGGCAATCTGCCTGAGAATGGCTTGCTCGATCACATCGCCATCCGGTGTTTCGCTGCGTCCGCCATCGCGCAGCCGCATGAGTTCCCCGATGCGATTGCGATGGTCGATCATGCTCTTGCGCATGACTTCAGTCGGGTGCGCTGTTAATACCGGCACGATCAGCGCCTTATCTAACAGCGCCGCCGCCTGTGCGGTATCAATGCCTTGTTCGGCCAGCTTCTTCAGCGCCGAAGCCAGATCATCTCCGGAGTCATGCGCTGTGGCCTGTCGATCCTCGGCAAGATTGGCCAGCATCGAGAACAACATGAAGCTGCGCACGAACGCCAACGTGTCGTCTGGACTCAGGGCTTCCAAACCGAGATCCGCGTTCTGTGCCTCGGCCATGCCGCGATGCCGGTTCACCGAGGTGGCGCGAATATGCTCGATCTGCTGAAACAGTCTCGTTCCGCCATAGGCGCGAATGACATCGCCCAGTAGCTTGCCGAGAAAGCGGATGTCGGCGTTCTGGGTGATGGCGGGAATCGGAGTGGGGGTCACGGTTGCAGCACTCATCAGATTGGTACCCAATAGAAGTTATCGCAAAACCGGTTCGGACGTTCGTCGTAGTTGCCGCCATAAAATTGCGCAGCCGCAAATATCAATGCGCAAAGTTAGAGCGAATCGGACCGGTTATTGGCCCGTTTGACGGCATCGAGCTGTCTGAAGTTTGGATGTGCAAGTTGCTGGCCAAGTGGCTGGGCGTTTCGAATGTCTCGCCGATGTCTGTTATCTGAGGATACAAGACGTGTTTGCGGTTGGGTTTTGGGGTGTGCTAAACGGCGTTAAGCTGTTGATGGATTAGGCAGAGAATACAAATGATGCAAAAAAGCCGCTTAGCAAAGCGTTCGCTACTAGGTATCAGTGTCTGGCGGGCGTAAGAATGAAGAAACATGCGATTAAAATTTTTTTGCTGCTCGCTTGCTCCGGGCTGTTGCTGTCTTGTGCGCAATCTAAGATCGGTAAAGAGCCAGTTATTTCTGAGTACACCGGATGTTATAGCTATGGATTTGAGTCGGGTGTTTTTTCTCAAGCGCCTGTCCAGGCTGAATCTGAGCTTTGGTATGTCACTTCGGCGCCAGATCAATTTTGGGATGCGGTTGAAAGACTCGCAAAGCCGGGTAACGATGCAGAGGTTTATGCTCGAGTGCGAGCAATACTTGGTCTTGAGAGAAAAGAGGGATATGGACCTATGGGTATGGCGAGGCGAGAAATGCATATAACGGAAGTTCTAGACTTGAGGGCGAATGCGGCATCTGATGGCCCTTGTTTTCCTGCTCCGCAACGGCTTACGCAATTCGTTGGCGTTGATTAGCCTCCTATGAAAATCACAAGGAAGCTCAAGTGAGTCATCTCTTCGGTGAAATCCGCCAGATTGCTTTCGTTGTTCCTAACATCGACGCGGCAATGGGCTACTGGGCAAATGTGCTTGGCATCGGCCCTTTCTTTATCAAGCGAAAAATTGTTCTGGAAGATTTTTCCTATCGAGCTCGTTCCTTTATTTCGCCAACCATATCCATCGCTTTGGCGAATTCAGGCTTCATCCAGATCGAGCTTATTCAACAGCATGATGATGCGCCGAGCATATACAAGGAGTTCATCGACTCCGGCCGCACTGGCCTTCAGCACATGTCTTCCTGGATGACGTGCGCTGAATTCGATGCCCGCAAGAAGCTTTTGCTAAGCCGGGGTATTGGCTTGGCGCAGGAAGGGACGATTGCTTCCAGCGGCGTGCGGCTGGCTTATTTCGATACAGAGAGAAATGGCTCCGGCCTTATCTTTGAGATGGCGGACTTGAAGGAGCCTTCACATTATCAGCGAGTGATGGGCATCGCTAAAGCGGGTGAGTCTTGGGATGGGGCCGATCACGTTGTTGAGTCTGTGACTTAACGTACCCACCCTCTCCCGCCAGAGGGAGAGGGGATTTTTGAAAGGGTTTAGTGTGTTGTTACTAACTAGAAACTTCTCTGAATAAACCAGAACAGTCCCAGTCCCACGAGGCCCGCACCAATGCCATCGACCACGATGGGTCGCGGCAGTGCAAGTTTTACTTTGCGTAATAGCGCGACCAGGCCGAGCAGCACGAACACCACGGTGAGCTGGCCGACTTCCACGCCGAGGTTGAAGCCTACTAATAGTTTGGCCAGGGTGCCGGTGGGCATGTGTAGTTGCAGCAGGTCGGCGGCGAAACCGAAGCCGTGGATCAGGCCGAACACCATGGTCACTACTAGGCGCAGACGACCGGCATCGCGCAGATGGCCGGAGATCATCAGGTAGTTGGCGGTGAAGATACCGGCGCCCAGCAACAGCATCACCGGCAGCGTGCCATAGCCGGCCACGCGCGCCAGAGTCATGGCGATCAGCAAGCCGCCCACGCCGGCAGCGACTGCGCCGGGGCGACGTGTGGCAACGGCGATGTTTTCTGCGCCGATCAAGGCGATGGTCAGTGCTACCAAGGCATCGATGAATTGTGCATCCGGCTTCAGAATGCCAGTGACAGCCAATGCGAGTGTGGCGCTATGGCCCAGGGTGAAGCCGGTGATCACGAAGATCAGGTCGCGCGTACGTCGCGAGATCAGCACCAGGCCGAGCAGGAAGGACATGTGATCGATGCCGGTGAAGATGTGCATGATGCCCATCTGCATGTACTTGAGCAGGCCGGCGCTTTGCAGTTCATCTTCTTCGCTGGTGAGCGATAGCGTTTGATGATCGGCGCTGATGATCTGTTCGATGAACTTACCTTCGGTTTCGATCTGCGCCAGATTGACATGCGAGGCGATCAGATCGAAGAACGCCGACGAGTGCAGTTGAATATCTTTATCGCTGCTGCATTCGAAGGCGAATTCAAAACGACGGAATTGATCGGTGGCGGCCGCAGCCCGCTGTGTGGTCATTTTGCAGGCGCCGCCGGCATCGCTGACACCGAGGTTCTTGCTCAGATATTCCAGCACATGCTCATTGCTGGGTTGCACGCCTTCCTGCGTGGCCAGGCGCAGGGTTTCCAGTTGTGGCGCAGTGAAATCCAGATTCACCTTGTTGCCGTTGATGCGCCAGACGCTATGAGATTCGCTTTTTACATGCGCCTGCGCCAAGCCAAAGCTGGCCAGCAACAACAGCATGCCACGCAGTAGGAATTGCATGAGCGCTTACTCCTTGCCGATCAGGATCTGCGACTTGCCGCGCAGGTAGTCGATGGTGGATAGACGCACCTTCTCCTGGTCGCCGTTCTTGATGTCGGTCCACACGCGGCTGCGCACCGAGGCGAAATCCAATGGCTCGGATTGACGGCGCTTGATCATGACGACGATATGAGTGCCTTCGGCATCCACCACAATCGGTTCGGAGACCGAGCCGGCCGGCAGATTCTTGACCACGGCGAACACCGCCTTGGGCAGATTGGCTTCGGCAGCAAATTCGAATACATCGCCCAGGTCAGCCTTGCCGCCCTGTTGCAGGTGCAGCGAGTCGCGCAATTGGTACTGCTGCATCACGCTGTCGATGTTCTTGCCGGCGCGCAATGCGACGATGGCATCTGCCGCACGTTGTTTGAAGGCGTCGCTGGTCTCGCCGCTTTCCACGTTCAACACCAGATCGCGCAGTTGCAGCACACCCAGGCTGGAGTACTGCTCGCGATGCTGCTCGTAGTAAGCCTTCAACTCGTCTTCGCTGGGCTGCTTGGCCATGACATCGGCATACATCTGCAGCTCGACGCCGGACACCAGCGCGTTGCGCACGTCCGGATCGTAAGAGGCCAGGTCGACTTCCAGACCGCGTTGCACCAGCAGTTCTTCGTTGATCATGTCATCGAGTGTTTTCTGTTTCTGCTCGGCGGTGGCTTCGTCGTACGACACCGAAAAGGTGGTCTGCAGCTGGATCAGAAAGTCGCTGCGATAGATCGGTCGTTGATTGACCAGCGCCACGTATTCGGGCGGCACGGTGTTGGTGGCGGTGCCTGCGGCGGTGAACAGGCCATAGCCGGCCACACACAGACCGATGATGGCGCCCAGGCCGAGCAGTGCGAACGAGCGGCGGCTGCTGACATTGGCAAAATCGAAAAATTCGTTATCTGCGGCGTTGCTCACGTCAGGCTCCTGGCGTGTCTGAGGACTGAAGGGTTGGGAGAGAGGCTTGAGTTTTATTGGCAGCGCCCGCTACCTGCGAACGTTGGTACAGGAAGGCGGACAGGGCGCGAATCTCGGCAAAGCTCAGCTTGTTGACCCAGGCTGGGCATAGGCCGTGACGACCGTCGAACACCGACTTGTATAGCGTGTCGCGATCGCCGCCGTACAGCCAGGAGCCGCCGCGACCGGTGAGGCTGGGTGTGCCGTAGTCCGATACTCCGTAACCGTCGCTCGCATGGCAGTCGTAACACACGCCATGATTTTCGTAGACGCGTCGGCCGCGCTCGGCGGCTGCCTCGTCGTGTGGTTGCTTGCTGAGCAATTGCACGTACTCGACCACATCCTGGATTTCGTTCTTGGTCAGCTGATTGATGCGACCCATGGCGGGCATGTCGGCCAGGTTGTGCGATTTGGGATGGCCCGAGCGGATGCCGTACAGGATGGTTTGTTCGATATCGGTGATCTGGCCGGTGCCGTACAGCCACACGCCGTCGCCCAGATTGGGAATGCCCTTGCTGCGGTCGCCCTTGAGGTCGGCGCCATGGCAGCTGGCACAGTGTTCTTTATAAATGGGTTGGGCGCGGTTGTCGGCATAGGCGAGCAGGGCCTTGTCCTGTTGCAGCTGGGAGCCCGTGGCGCGCAGCAGGGCTTCATCCTGTTGCGAGCCATGTATCCAGTAGTAGAGCAATCCGGCGACGACGATGAGTGCTGCGCCCGGTACCAGCCAGCGACGTGGCGAAGCTGGCTGCGATTTGTTGCTAGGTTTGGCTTCGTTCATTGGCTCGCAATTGCCGGTTGAAACTTAGGGTCGAAATTACAGGGTGAAACTAAAGGCGGCTTGGTCGTCTCGAAGGGGTGCGGATGATCAGTCAATTCGCTGGCGATGTCTTGCAAATAACTGTTTCCAATCACGTTACCGCTACGTTAACGATTTGATTCTGTGCTAGCCTAAGTCGTTGGCCGTGCTGGGTTTGGGTGGTCAATGCGGAAATTTCCCGCCCGGTTTTGCACATCGGGCGCACGCATTGTGCGATGTCGAAGCGCTTTATATTGAAGTTCGATTCCCGCTCGCGGTCGGCTCGCTTACGGTGCTTTATAGCACTTCATTTTAATAATGGGTTATTGGTTTCGCTTCGATGGTTCAGCCTGAACAATTGCACGCATATGCCGAACGCATTCGCGCCAGTGGCGCGTTGGGGCGTTCCGACCTATTGCTGCGTCTGTTCAATTTCTTTATCGAGTGCACCTTGGCTGGACGCGTGCCCAAGGAAATCGAAGTGGCGCTGGATGTATTCGGCAAGCGCGCCGATTTCGACGTGGCGCAGGACGCCGTGGTGCGCGTCTACATTCACAAGCTGCGCCGCAAACTGGACGAGTACTATGCCGGTCCCGGTAAAGAAGATGAAGAACGTTTAATCATTCCCAAGGGCGAATATCGTTTCGTTCTGCAAAGCCATGCCGATCCCGCAGTGGGCGATTCAGCCGATGCTGAGTTGAATGATCTGGAGTTGGATAGCGAAGCGGTGGCCGAAGCCGAGTTGGAAGCACTGGCTGCCGCCAATCCGCCCGCTGCGCCGCGACGTTGGGTGCCCTGGCTGTTGGGATTGGTTGCCGTGCTGCTGACCGTCAATCTAGTGGTGCTGGCGTTGCGCCCCGGTACTTCGCAGGCTGCGTTGGAGTTGCAGGCGGTGCGCAGTAATCCGGTGTGGGCCAAGATGCTGGATGACAATCTGCCTATCTATGTGGTGGTGGGTGATTACTACATCTTCGGTGAGCTGGATGATTCTTCGATGGAAGTGCAGCGCCTGGTGCGCGAGTACGATATCAACTCGCCCACCGATCTGGAGCAGCATCTCAAGAACAATCCGGATCTGGCCGCGCGTTACATGGATCTGTCGCTGCGTTACCTGCCCACCTCTACCGCCTATGCGCTGCGCAATGTGATGCCGCTGCTCGAGCCGAACAATAAGAGCACGCGCCAGGTGCAGGTGATTCTGGCTTCGGATGTCACGCCGTCCATGGCGAAGTCGGCGCACATAATTTACATCGGCCTGCTCAGCGGCATGAGCGTGTTGCGCGAGATTGTGTTCTCGGGTTCGCATCTGGCCATTGGCGACTCCTACGATGAGTTGCTCGATCTGCAGACCAAGAAGCGCTATGTCAGTCAGGCGAGCATGGTGCAGGACGATCGCACCAGTTATCTCGACTATGGATTTTTCTCGGCGCGTACCGGCACCGATGGCAATGAGCTGGTCATCATCGCCGGCACGCGCGATGTGGCCCTGATGCATATGGCGGAAACCCTGACCAATCAGAATTCATTGAAGCAGTTGGAGAAACAGGCCGGAACGGCTCAGGATTTCGAGGCGCTGTACTCGGTGCAAGCCCTGGATCGCACCAATCTCGATGGCAAGCTGCTGTTGAGCTATCGCTTCAATGAACATGAGTTCGCGAACACCGCAAACAATATATCTGTCGCGAATACCGCGAATAGTTCATTAAGCGCGAATACCGCATCTGCGGGTGCTGCTTCCAGCGCAGCCTCTGCGCATTGACTGCATGCGCGGCATGACGGGTAAATCAGTGGCCAGCCGCGCGACTATTGTTTTTACCTTGCTGGTGGGCGCCGTTATCGCCGCCAGCGATCCCGTTGCCACCGCTCGCTCGGAGTTCATGCAGGCCTATGCGCAAGCTACGGCTACCGGCGTGGTGGTGAGCGGCAATCAAGACAGCGCCACCCTGCAAGCCTATGTGCTGTATCCCTATCTGCAGGCTGCGCGCCTGCGTCGCGCCTTGATACAAACGAACCGTGGCGCCACGCTCGATCAGGATATCAAGGCTTTTATCGCCGCACAGAATGGCGCGCCGGTGATAAACGAATTACGTCGGGCCTGGCTACTGGATCTGGCTGCGCGGCGACAATGGACTGACTTTCAAGCCAATATGCTGACCAACACCGCCGATGTCGAATTGCGATGTTTGGCCATTGCTGCGCAACTCGCGTCGACTGACCCTGCCGTTGAACCGACTGTGTCGGCCGCGGCACTACGCAGTTTGTGGTTGAGCGCCAATCGTTTGCCAGGCGCCTGCAATGTGCCTTTCGACTGGGCGCGTGGCCGCCAAGTGATCGATGCCAATTTGATCGAGCAACGCGCCCGCTTGACGCTGCAATCCGGCAATGTAGTGCTGGCGCGCGAGCTGGCGGATATGTTGCCTGCGGCGCAGGCCCAGCCGATCAAACAATGGGCCGCATTGATTGAAAAACCGCAGCAGTCCATCGACGAGTTGCTGGCCAACTCCAATATCAAAGTGGAACCGGCCGCCTTGTTGGATGGCTGGCAGCGACTGGCGCGCAAGGATCAGGATGCGGCCATCGCGCGTCTGCCGCGATTGATGCGCGCCCGTGGTTTGAATGAAGCAGCGGCCAGTCCTTATGCATTGAGCCTGGCGCTGGCCTTGTCGTGGAGTCGACGCGATGAAACGTTGCAATACTTTACGCGTGTGTCGGCCAACGATTTGAATGAACAAGCCCATGAATGGCGTGTGCGCGCCATGTTGTGGGCGGCGCGCAGCGACGCCGACTGGACTCGGGTGCAAGAGACTATTGCCGCTTTACCCGTTGCATTGCGCACCCAGGCGCGTTGGCGTTACTGGCAGGCGCGCGCTGCCGAGCAATTGAAGGACACGCTGGCAGCGCGCACCTTGTATGAATCTCTAGTAGCCAACGACGATAACTACTATGCCGCGCTGGCTGCAGCGCGTTTGCAAGTCGGGTATGTGCCGCATCCCCAGGTGTTGCCGGCCGATGATGCGGCGGAGCAGGCGCTTGCCAAGCAGCCCGGCATGCAGCGTGCGCGCGAGTTGTTGGCCGTGTCACTGCGTAATGAAGCGACTGCGGAATGGAATCGTGTGTTCGCAACCTTGCAGCCGGGTGAGCATGTCACGGCGGCGCGATTGGCGCATGACTGGGGCTGGTACGACCAGGCGGTGGGAGTGACTGCCAAATTGGGTCTGTACAACGATTACGAGTTTTTATATCCCAGACCCTACGATAGTGAAGTGGCCGCCGCGGCCAAACTCAGCGGTTTGCCCAGCGATTTGATTTACTCGGTGATGCGTCAGGAGACCCTGTTTCGCGCCGATGCAGTATCCACTGCCAATGCGCGCGGTCTGTTGCAATTGATTCTGGAAACGGCGCGCACCACCGCGCGCAAGTACAAATTGCCCGCGCCCAGCAGCGAGGATTTATTCAAGCCGGCAGTGAATGTGCCCATTGGGGCAGCGCATTTGAAAGACATGATCAATGGTTACAACGGTCAGAAGGAGATGGCCCTGGCTGCTTATAACGCCGGCCCCGGCGCCGCACGGCGCTGGTTGCCGAGCCGGCCCATGGACATGGATATCTGGGTTGAAAATATTCCATATAACGAAACCCGTACCTACGTGCAGAGGGTGCTGTGGTATAGCTTGGTATTCCATTGGTTGCGTGACAACAAACCCGTGGATACTCAGGATTGGCTGAGCCAGGTACGACCTGCAGCGCAATAAAGCCCGGCCATCACTGCCCTTATAAGGATGCCGAGCGTGCTGGTTCGTAACCACTCTCTTTCAGGGAGAGGATGAATCTCGGCGCGACATCTAAGCTTTGTGATGTTTCTTATGCTGCTCATGGCTTGTTCGGTTGTTTGCACACATGTCGTCTCTCGTCATAAGTGGCAAGTACAGTCGAAGCTTGAAAAGTGCCGGACACCTTAAGACGGGTTAATGTCCGATGCCTGTCCTACAGGCAGTCGGTACGATCTGCGCCCCGGGCTTGGCAGCCCATACCGATTTCATGCACGATGGCGGGTATGCAGCTGCGTCGCCGTACCGACCCACCCTTGAAACATGATCGCCGTTCTTCGGCGGCAGATCGGCGTGCGGCCGTTTCCTTTGCGCCCAGCATTCGCTTTCCCAGTCGCCAGGAACAGGCGCTGCAGTTTCTGACGCGTTATCTGTTCTCCATACTGGGTTTGATCTTTTTCAACTACAGCGACGACTTCATTCCGAAGTGGTTGATGTTGTGGCAGATCAATGTGGTGTTCGGCAGCTATATCTTTATCAACACCGTCAATTTTGCGCATGCATGGTTTCAGCCGGTCTCACCGCTGCGTTATCGCATTGCCTTGTGGGTGGACGTGCTGATGGTGTCGATTTGTGTGGTGAATGATCCCAACGATATCCCGCCTTCCTTGGTTGCCTACATCGTGGTGGTGTTGGGTAATGGCATGCGCTACGGCATGCGTTTTTTTGCCGAGGCCATTGTCGGCACGCTGCTCGGTGGTGCGATCGCCGTGTCGATGCGCTACACGCATTTTCTCACCGCCATGTCGCCGGGCGCCATGTTTCTCAGTTTGTTCGGCGCCATCATCATGGTGTACGCCTACATCCTGATGAGTCGTGTCGAGCGTGCGCGGCATCGTTCCGAACATGTCAGTCGTACCGATCCATTGACAGGTTTGTTGAATCGACGCGGTCTGGCCGAGGCCGCCAACGGTTGGTTGAGTCACGCCAAGTGGAGCGAACGACGCTTGATCGTGATGTTTGCCGACCTGGATAACTTCAAGATGGTTAATGACAAGCATGGTCACGCCGAGGGTGATCGTGTGCTGGCTACCGTGGCCGGCATGTTGTTGGAGACCACGCGCTCCACCGATCTGGTGGCGCGTTATGGCGGCGATGAGTTTGTGTTGTTGTTGACCGATACCGATCTGGCATCGGCGCAACTGATTGCGCAACGCATCCAAGTCACCATCGAGGATTGGATGCGCAGCAATCACTTCAGTTGCGGCATCAGCATCGGCGTCAACGAAGCGCCGCCCGGAGAATTGAAGCTGGCCGATGTGCTGCACTCGGTGGATGTGTTGTTGTACGAAGCCAAGATCCGCCGCAACGGTTCTGGGGATCGACGCGCGCTGGTCAGCGCCACGGAATAAATCACCTTTACAGAATATGTGGTGGTGGGTTTGGCTGTCCTCAGTGTTAGCTGCGAGGGTATGTGCATGTCCGGCAGCGCTCAGTCGCTCTGCATCGGGCGGCCTTAAATCTCCGTAATCTTCATGCTATTGCCACTCTTGTCGGGTCATATTCGCCACTACAGATTTTCGTAGAGGTGAATCATGCGTGTACAAAGAGTAACCAGTGGCATCAGCGCCATGGCGGGTGTGGGCTTGCTGGCGGCGATGTGGGCGCTGGGGGCATCTTCAGCGAATTCCGCGTCCACTGCGCCGGTGGCGGCGAGCGCCAATGCCGCGCCAACGCCGCAGGGACTGCCTGAGTTTCGCGAGATCGTGCGCAGCAATAAAGCCAGTGTGGTGAATATCAGCGTCACAGCGAAACAGCGCACCGCGAGTTTCAATCCTTTCGCCGGCCAAGGCGATGACGATGACAGCAGTCCTTTCAATCAAATGCCGGATAACAGTCCCTTCCGACAATTCTTCCGTGGCTTCGGCCAACAGCAGCAACCGCAGGAACGTGAAGTGCAGGGTTCCGGCTCGGGCTTCATCATTTCCGCTGACGGCAAGATTCTGACCAATGCACATGTGGTGGATGGCGCCGAATCGGTGACAGTACGTCTGTCCGATAACGTGGAATATCAAGCCAAGGTATTGAGCAAGGACAAGCAAACCGATGTCGCGCTGTTGAAGATCAATGCCAAGAATCTGCCGGTGGTGAAGCTGGGCGATTCAGAACAGCTATCGGTGGGCGAGTGGGTGCTGGCCATCGGCTCGCCATTCGGCCTGGATTACAGCGCCACACAGGGCATTGTCAGTGCCTTGAGTCGTCGTCTATCCGACGAGTCCTATGTGCCTTTCATTCAAACCGATGCGGCGGTCAATCCCGGCAATTCCGGCGGTCCATTGTTCAATACTCGCGGCGAAGTGATTGGCATCAACTCGCAGATCTATAGCAATACCGGCAGCTATGCTGGTTTGGCGTTCGCCATTCCCATCAACACCGTGCGTGAAGTGGTGGCGCAGTTGGAGAAGGAAGGCCATGTGACGCGTGGTTGGTTGGGTGTGGGGATTCAGGACGTGACCAGCGATCTGGCGCAATCCTTCGGTCTGGATAAACCGCAGGGCGCGCTGGTGGGCAGCGTCGACAAGGAAGGTCCGGCCGGCAAGGCAGGCGTACAAACCGGCGATGTGATTCTGTCCTTCAATGGCAAGTCAGTGACCGATTCGTCGCAATTGCCCTTGCTGGTAGGTGCGGCGCAGGTGGGCACCAAGGCGGATATGAAGGTGTTGCGCGAGGGACGTGAGATCACCGTGCACCCGGTGATCGGCACCTTGAAGGATGACGAGCAGGTGGCGAAAGCCAAGGATGCGCAAGGTCAGTCGGGCAAGGCCATCCTCAATGTCAGTGTGCAGCCGCTCACCGATGCACAACGCAAGCAATTGGATATTGCCAGCGGCGGTGTGTTGATTGCGCAAGTGGCTGCAGGTCCTGCCGCGCGCGCCGGTGTGCAAGCGGGGGATGTGGTGTTGCGGGTCGGCAATAAGATGGTCACCGATCCCGAGCAGTTCATATCGCTGGTGCGTGAGCTGCCGCGCGGCAAGCCGGTGGCGTTGTTGATTCAACGTCAGCAGTCGCGTCTGTTCCTGGCGGTCAACCTGCCGATCGAATCGGATAAATCGGATAAGCGTGGTTGATCGAATCAGTCTGATTGAGTCATCCCTGTTCCTGTCCGTATTGACAGGAACAGGGATTTAAGTTGCGCTGTCAGCCGGATGTCATGATGACTGCGCAATGAATATTTCCAAAACAAATAAAGACACCGCATCAATGCAACCGATGACGCCATTCACGCAGCGTCCCTGGTTCAAGTATTTACTACCGCTGTTATCGGTGTTGGTGCTGGCGGCGGTCCTCACACTGCTGCACAACGCTTTAAGCGGCTATCACCTGCGCGATGTGTTTCGTCAGTTGCGCGAGTTGCCCGGCAAGACTTTGTGGTTGGCGGTGTTGTTCGCCTTCGCCAGCTATGTGGTATTGACCGGCTACGACTTGCTGGCGTTGCGTTACGTGCAGCAACCCTTGCGATTGTGGCGCGGCATGATGGCGGCCTTCGTCGCCTTTGCTGTCGGTCACAATATCGGCTTTGCCACCTTGAGCGGCGCAGCGATTCGGCTGCGCTTATACGGTTCAGTGGGTGTGTCTGCTCCGCAGGTGGCATTGATGAGCGCCTTCTGCGCATTCACCACTGTGTTGGGGTCGGTGGCGTTGATCGCCTATGTGTTGCTGACTCAGGCCGGCGAAGCCAGCGTGTTATTGCACCTGCCGACCGCTGCGCTGCATGGTATTGCCGCGTTGTTGTTAGTGGCGCTGCTGGCCTACGGCATCTGGGTCAAACGTCAGCGCCAGCCATTGATGTGGCGCAACTGGTCGCTGGTACTGCCGACTCTGCCGATGAGTGTCGCGCAAACCGTGGTGGCGGTCATCGATCTCTGTCTGGCTGCCGCTTGCTTGTATGTGTTGTTGCCGGCTTCGGCAATGGTGTCCTATCAAGCCTTTCTCGCCGTGTACGTGCTCAGCGTCGTGGCGGTGATGATCGCCAATGTACCCGGTGGTTTGGGCGTGCTGGAGTCGGTAGTGATTCTGGCCTTGCCTCAGGTACCGGTGGATAGCTTGCTGGCATCGTTGCTGGCTTATCGAGTTATTTACTACCTTGCGCCCTTAGTGATTGCTGCCTTGATGCTGGCTGCACATGAAGCCTGGTTGCAACGCCATCGTGTTCGCAAAGTTGCCGGCGTGGCGCGTGACTGGTTGTCGGCGGTGGCGCCGCAGGTGCTGGGTGCTGCGGTGTTGATGGCGGGTGGGGTATTGCTGTTATCCGGCGCAACACCGGCCATTAACGCACGTCTGCAATCTCTGAGTGAAATCGTGCCGCTACCGATTCTGGAATTGTCGCATTTGTTCGGCAGCGTGGCCGGGCTTGGCCTGGTGGTGTTGTCGCATGCCTTGTTTCGACGCGTGCATCTGGCATGGCAATTGGCGTTGGCGTTGCTGCTGGCCGGCGCGGTGTTCTCGCTGCTTAAGGGCTGGGACTACGAAGAAGCCCTCATCATGTTGAGCGTGGCGGGTTTGTTGTATGTGGCACAGAGCGCCTTCTACCGTCGCGCAGCGTTACTCGAAGCGCATCTCAGCGTGAATTGGTTGCTGGGTGTGCTGATGATTGTCGGCGTCATTTTGTGGATTGGCTTGCTGGCGCATCGGCATGTCAGTTACTCGAATGAACTGTGGTGGACCTTCGCCATCTCCGGCGATGCGCCGCGCATGTTGCGTGCTGCCTTGGTGATCAGCGTGTTGGCGGCGGCATTGGTGGTACACAACTGGTTGTCGCCGGGGGCGCCGGTTGCCGTTGCCGAAGATGCCAATGCTACGACGCAGGCACAGTTGATTGTGACCAATACGCCGCGTGCCGTGGCGAATCTGGCCTTGCTCAACGACAAACGTTTACTGGTGCATCCGGCAGGTGATGCCTTCCTGATGTATCAGGTATCGGGCCGCAGCTGGATTGCCATGGGCGATCCCGTGGTGAATGCCGGGCTGGATGCGCAGGTGGCCAACGAACGTGCGTATGAATTGGCCTGGTCATTTCGTGAGCTGTCTGACGAACACGGCGGTTGGACGGTGTTCTACCAGGTCACGCCGGAGTTCTTACCGTTGTATGTCGATCTAGGTCTGGCCTTGCTGAAGTTGGGCGAAGAGGCGCGCATACGTTTGCCGGAGTTCACACTGGAAGGCAGTCATCGCGCCGAGTTTCGCACTGCGCGACGCCGTGCGGAGCGCGAGGGCATCAGTTTCGAAGTGCTGATGCCGCCACTCGACAGTGAAACGCTACAGACGTTGAGTGTCATCTCTCAGGATTGGTTGAGCGCCAAATCGGCCAACGAGAAGCGTTTTTCGGTGGGCTATTTCACGCCTGGATATGTCGCGCAATTTCCCACTGCCGTGGTGCGTGCTCAAGGCCGCATCGTTGCCTTCGCCAATCTATGGCCGACCGCCAACCGTGAAGAGCTGTCGGTGGATTTGATGCGCTACGCCCATGATGCGCCGCGCGGTGTGATGGATTATCTATTCGTCGAAGTCATGTTGTGGGGCAAGGCGCAAGGTTATCGTTGGTTCAATCTGGGCATGGCGCCTTTGTCGGGCCTGGAACAGCATCCCTTGGCGCCGACCTGGCATCGCATGGGCAATTTCGTATTCGACATCGGTGGACATTTCTATAACTTCGAAGGCCTGCGTCGTTACAAAGAGAAGTTTTCACCGATATGGGAACCGCGCTATCTGGCCGCACCCGGCGGTTTGGCTTTGCCGCGTGTATTGCTGGATGCCACCAGTTTGATTGCCGGTGGTCTGCGCGAGATTGTGAGTAAGTGAGTCGTGATGCGCTGTTATTCGAAACTTAAAGTGCTGCTCTGGTTGTGTGCGCTGAGTGTGTGCGGCATGGCCTCTGCTGCATCGAACTTGACGCCTGCTACATCGACCGCAGGGCGCATGGAGATGACTAAGTTCGATCAATTCGGCGCAGTGCGTCTGATGAAGCCGCGTGGAGCGATCAAGGGCATTGCGATTCTGGCTTCGGGCGATGGCCGTTGGGACGATCCGCTGATGCAGCGTATGGCGCAGTTGCTGGTGGATGCCGGTTCCGCAGTGATCGGCATCGATACCGTGACGTACTTACATTCTGTGGGTGAGCGTGGCGATCAATGCGTGTACCTGCCGGCTGACTTCGAAGATCTGGCGCATGCCATGGAAAAGCAATTGGGCGTGCAGCGTTATATGGCGCCGGTGTTGGTGGGTTATTCATCGGGCGCATCACTGGTGTATACGGTGCTGGCGCAGGCGCCGCGCGGTATGTTTCAGGCAGGTATGAGCATGGGCTTCTGCGCTGAGATGGCTTTGCAAGCCAGCCTGTGCAGCGGTCGCGGTGCAATCAATAAAGCCATAAAGCAGGCTGAAGGCCCAGCTTCGTTGCTGTTGCCATTGCGTCAGTTGTCCGCGAATTGGGTGGTGCTGCAAGGCGAGCAGGATGATATCTGTCGCGTCGACGATGCGCGCAAGTTCAGTGCGCAGGTGACGGCAGCGCAACTGCGAGCCTTGCCGAAGGTTGGACATTTCTACGAAGGTACGCGCGATTGGCGTGATGCCTTCGTCAACGCCTATCAAGGTTTGCAACCGCAACCCGTTGCCACCTTGCCGCCCGAGGTCAGCGATTTGCCCGTCACTGAGGTGCCAGCCAAGCGCGCCGGCGATGAGCTTGCCATTCTGCTTACCGGCGATGGTGGCTGGGCTGAGCTGGATCAAGAGCTCGCTCGTGATCTTTCTACATCGGGTGTTTCGGTGGTGGCGCTCAGTTCGCTGCAATACTTCTGGCAGGCGCGTACGCCGCAGCAGGCGGCACGCGATCTATCGCGGCTCATGGCGCATTACTCACAGGTGTGGCAACGTCCCAAAATACGTTTGCTGGGCTACTCCTTCGGCGCAGATGTCTTGCCGGCCATCATCAATGCCTTGCCAGAAGCCGATCGCGCGTCGATCAATTCGGTGGGGTTGTTGTCGTTGTTGCCGCGCACTTCATTTGAAATTCATGTTGCGGGCTGGTTGGGCAAGGTAGTGGGCGAACAGGCGGTGCGGCCCGAGGTGGAGAAGCTGGCGGCGGCCGGCCTGCCAGTCACCTGTGTTTATGGACGCGAAGATGAAGACTCCCTGTGTCGCGAGCTGCCTGCTCATGTTGCGCAAGTGGTGGTTCTGCCCGGCGGTCATGCCTGTAACGACGATCACGCCGCTATCGTGCGTGCCTGGTTAAATAAACGCGCTCCCACAGTTTTGCAGTCCACCGGTCGGCCGCTGAGTAATAATCAACCTGCGGCGCCATCCCAACGCCTGTAATAGCGACTACTCATGAGCATTCTGATTATTGAAGACGACCTCGATGCGGCGCAGCTGTTGCTGCGCGGCCTGCGTGAACATGGTTACGCAGCGGACCATGTGGCCGACGGCCGTGAGGGTTTGAACAAGGCCCTGCAGCAGTCCTGGGATTTGATCATTGCCGATCGCATGCTGCCCAACCTGGATGGTTTGTCCATTGTGCGTGCGGTGCGCGAGCAGGGTCGCAGCATGCCCATTCTGATTTTGAGTGCGTTATCCGAAGTCGATGACCGCGTGCGCGGTCTGCGTGCCGGTGGCGATGATTACTTGACCAAGCCTTATGCCTTTGCGGAGTTGGTGGCGCGTATCGAAGTGCTATTGCGACGTAGTCAGCAGGCCGAGTCCAACATCCGTCTGACTTATGAGGACGTAGTGGTGGATTTGATGGCGCGTACTGCCGAGCGTGCCGGGCAGGAGCTGCAGCTGACCACACGCGAGTTTGAACTGCTGGTGTTCCTGATGAAGCATGCCGCTCAGGTGGTCACGCGCAAGATGCTGCTGGAACAGGTGTGGGATCTGCACTTCGATCCGCAAACCAATGTCATCGACGTGCACATGAGTCGACTGCGGCAGGTGGTGGATCGTGGTTTCAAAAAACCGTTGATTCATACCGTGCGCGGTGCGGGGTACATGTTCGGCGGCGATCAGTTGCTCTAGTAACGATATGGCCTGGTTATCGCGCGCATTTTTCCGCACCACCGTCGCTCGCCTGGCGCTGATCTATATAGGCGTGTTTGCGCTCACCACTATTGCATTGTTCAGCAGCGTGTATGTGCTGACGCTGCGTGCCGTGGATGATGGCACTGAAAATCTTATGGAGTCGCAGTTGCAAGGCTTATCCGAGCAATATGCCTCGCTCGGCCTGCGCGGGCTGGCGACGGCCATTCGTGCGCGTAGTCAGAGTCTGGATCGTTCGCGTGCGGTTTATTTACTGGTCGATGAAAACCTGATGCCGTTGGCGGGCAATCTCAATGCCTGGCCGCAGCTTAATGTGCAGCGTGACAAGTGGTTCGAGTTCGATGTCACGGTAAAAACCGAGGCCGGCGTCGAGCAGCATCCGATTCGCGCTGCCGTGGTGACCTTGCCCAGCGGCTATCGTTTGTTGATCGGCAACGACGTGGTCGAACGTACACGCCTGGCCACGGTGATGAAGCGCGTAGGCGCGCTGGCTGTAGTCTTGCTGGTATTAATCGGCGCCGTGATTGCGGTGTGGATGAATCGCCGCTTACTCAATCAGGTGCATGCCATCGCTGCCGCGGGTCAGGACATTGCCAACGGCGATTTCGCCCGGCGTCTGCCGGTGCGCGGCAGCGGCGATGAGCTGGACGAACTGGCCGGCAATCTCAATGCCTTGCTGGAACGCATCGAACAACTGACGCTGGCGCTGCGTTTCGTCATTGATGGTACGGCTCACGATTTGCGCGGACCGTTGAATCGCATGCGCATGCGTCTTGAGCAAGCCTTGGAACAGGCAGGTAGCGGACGCGAATCCATCGAAGCTGCCATGCAGGATGCCGACGCGTTGCTGCGTACCTTGGAAGCGTTGCTGCGCATTGCCCAGGCACAGAGCGGGGCTGCCAATGCCGAGATAGCCGAGCTCAATCTTGGCAAGCTGGTCACCGAGATCGCGGAGCTGTATGCGCCACTGGCCGAGGAGCGCGGTATCACCCTGGCAATGGAGCGTATGGAAGAGAGCAGGGTGCAGGGCAGCCGGCAATTGCTGGCTCATGCGGTGGCCAACTTGCTCGACAATGCCGTGAAGTACACCCCGGCGGGCGGGCGCATTACGGTGAGCGTGACCGGCGAATCGGAGGGGGTGGTGTTACGGGTCACCGATAACGGGCCCGGCATTCCTGCGGCTGACCGTGAGCGGGTGCTACAGCGCTTTGTGCGTTTGGATTCGACTCAGGCGGAGCCTGGGACTGGGCTCGGCTTAAGTCTGGTAGCGGCTGTGTGTCGTTTCCACCACGCCAGCCTGTCTCTGGAAGATGCCGGACCCGGTTTGTCGGTCTGTTTACGGTTTCGTGCCGTCGCATAAGCAATATTGAAAGGTGCGCAAGTCCGCGTGCGCTAACGAAATTACCAGCGACAGGTATAAAAAAGGCCGGTAGCTTGGTTGCGAGCTACCGGCCCACCAACAGCACTCAGAAAGGGGGCACCTGAGCACTGAAAGCCGTTGCATTTTTCCCACATCAGCCTGCTAGCTGGCGCAAATCAACGTTAAATTATTCTTATCTTTCATCGACTTGCGGAGCCATAGTGCGGCATGCAGTAGTGACTTTCAATAGCTTTTCGGGTTTTTTTTCTCTATGGAGGGAAATTTTAATCAAACAGAATGAATCTGGCCCGCCATCCGGTCAAACCCCTGTCGGTTCCGCCCGTCTAAGCTGCTTATCTGCTGGTCCAGGCCGTAAAATGGCGGGCCTCCCTCTTTACCTCTAGATAGATCGAATCCTCAGCCAACATGCCCCTCACCCCTTACCAACAGTTGGAACAGGAATTCCGCCGCCTGCATGCGCTGCGCGCCACCACCAATCTGCTGCGCTGGGATGCGGCCACCATGATGCCCAGCGGCAGTGTCGATCTACGTGGCGATCAACTGGCGGCAATGGAGACCGAATGTCATTCATTGCTGGCGGCGCCCAAGGTGCCGCGCCTGCTCGATCGGGCGACTGCCAGCGTCAGCGGCCTGGATGATTGGCAGCAGGCCAATCTGCGGCGCATGCGTCGCGAATACGACCACGCCATTGCCATCCCGCAAAACCTGATTTCCAAGTTGGCCAAGGCCACCGCCAAATCCGAGCAGCGTTGGCGTGAGGCGCGTGAACAAAGCGATTTCAAATTGTTTGCGCCGCATCTGGAAGAAGTGCTGCGCTTGGTACGCGAGCGCGCGCAATTGCTGGGTCAGGCGCAAAAGTTGGCGCCGTACGATGCGTTGGTGGATGAATTCAGTCCGGGGCTGACCGGTGCCAGCATTGATCGCATCTTCACTTTACTGGCGCAGCGTCTTCCCGAATTGATTCAACAGGCCATCGAAACCCAGGCGCAACGCAGCGTGCTGCCGGTGAATGCCAAAGTGTCCACCGCCAAACAGCGCGCATTGGCGGTGGAAGTGATGAAGGCCATGGGCTTCTCCTTCGACCATGGGCGATTGGATGAGAGTGCGCATCCCTTTACCGGCGGTACGCCGGGCGATGTGCGCATCACCACGCGCTTCCTGCCACAGGATGTGTTGTCCGGCCTGATGGCGGTCATTCATGAAACCGGCCATGCGCGTTACGAACAGAGCTTGCCGGCAAACTGGCGCGCGCAACCTGCCGGCGGCAGCGCCGGTATGGCCGTGCATGAGAGCATGTCGCTGTTGCTGGAAATGTTCATTGGCCGCAGCCGGCCGTTCATGCAATACCTGCAGCCCATGCTGGCAAAGTCATTGGGTGTAACGGGCGAGGAATGGCAGTCAGAAAATCTTTACCGGGTGCTCACTCAGGTACAGCGCAGCATGATCCGCATCGATGCCGATGAGCTGACCTATCCCGTGCACATCATGCTGCGCTACGACCTGGAGCGGCAGTTGCTGAGCGGCGAACTGCCGGTGAAGGAATTGCCCGATGCCTGGAATCAAACCATGGCCAGCCGACTGGGTGTCACACCCGCCAACGACGCCGAGGGCTGCCTGCAGGATATTCATTGGTCGTTGGGTGCGTTTGGCTACTTTCCGTCCTATGCCATTGGCGCCGTGACGGCTGCCCAATGGCTGGAGGCACTGCGTGCGGCGCTGCCCGGCATGGACGAGCAAGTGGCGAGCGGTGATTTCGCGCCGTTGTTCGCATGGTTGGACGAAAACATCTACAGTGCCGCCGCCACGCTGGATGGTCCGCAGCTGGTGCAGCAAGTAACGGGACGCGCATTATCTGCCGCGGCTTGGTTGCGCTACGCGGAAAGCAAGTATCTGAGTTGATCAGTCCGGGATGAAGTATTCGGGTTGATGTGTCCGGTTGGATTTTCTGAATTAAAGACTGAAGTGAGTGACGCCATGTCGCGTCCGTTCTGTGAATAGCGTCGAGTAAAGCGTAATGAATGCCGTTGTCGATAATGCCGCTGTCGAAACAATTGTCGAACCATTTGGTGTCGAACCAGTGGGTCCCGAAACAGTGAGCGCCGAAAAAGAGGGTGCTGATAAAGCCGCACCCATGTCCAACAACTTCAAGAAGCTGCAGGCGCAGATTCGCGGCCAGGTGGGCAAGGCCATTGAAGACTTCAAGATGATTGAAGCCGGCGATAAGGTCATGGTGTGCCTGTCCGGTGGCAAGGACTCGTACACCATGCTTGATATGTTGATGTCCTTGCAGCAACGTGCGCCGGTGGACTTCGAATTGATCGCAGTGAATCTCGATCAGAAGCAGCCGGATTTTCCGGCGCATGTGCTGCCCGAATATCTCAAGGCATTGAACGTACCCTTCCATATTCTTGAGCAGGATACGTACAGCGTGGTCAAGCGCGTGGTGCCCGAAGGCAAGACCATGTGCGGTCTGTGTTCGCGTCTGCGGCGCGGTTCGCTGTACACCTATGCCGCACAGAATGGCATTACCAAGATAGCCCTGGGTCATCATCGCGATGACATCATCGAGACATTGTTTCTGAATCTGTTCTTCGGCGGCAAGCTTAAGGCCATGCCGCCCAAGCTGTTGTCGGAAGACGGTCGCAATGTGGTGATTCGTCCCATGGCCTATGTGTCGGAGCGCGAGATCGAGCGTTATGCCACGGCGCGTAAGTTTCCCATCATTCCCTGCAACCTGTGCGGCTCGCAGGAGAACATGCAGCGGCGCGTGATCAAGAACATGCTCAAGCAATGGGAAAGCGAACATCCCGGTCGTAGCGAAACGATTTTCTCGGCGCTGCGCAATGTGGTGCCTTCGCATCTGGCCGACCCCAAGGCCTTCGATTTTGCATCGCTGCGTAACCTGCGCGAGATTACGCCGGAGTTGTTGGCAAGCCTGTCGGCTGCCGAGCCGGATGAAACAGCGGAGTTGCCGTGAGCTACGCCGAACTGGCACGGGTCTCGATGGGTAGGTCGCGCTTACTGGCTTGCTTATTGTCTTGCCTTTGTTTCTCTAGCGCCCACGCCGAATGGGTGAGCCGCACCGATGACGGCATCATGGGTACGCGTATGGTGGTGGAGGTGTGGACCGACACCACCGCACAGGGCAATCAAGCCATTGATGCCGTGCTCGATGAAATGCGTCGTCTCGACGAGTCGATGAGCACCTACAAACCCACCAGCGAAGTGTCGAAGGTGAATGCCGAGGCGGCCAAGCACCCGGTGAAGATCAGCAAGGAGCTGTTCGACCTGCTCACCAAGGCGGTGGAATTCTCGCGTCTCACCAACGGCGCCTTCGATATCACCTATGCCAGCGTCGGTTTCATGTACGACTTTCGTCAGCATGAAAAGCCGACTGATCAGCAAATCAAATCGGCACTGCCTGCGGTGAACTACAAGCATCTTTCGTTGGATGCCAAACAACAGACCATCAAGTTCACGCAAGCCGGTGTGCGTATCGATCTCGGCGGCATCGCCAAGGGCTATGCGGTGGATCGCGGCATTGCCTTGTTGCAGGCACGCGGCATCAGTCATGCGCTGGTCACGGCGGGTGGCGACAGCCGTATCATCGGTGACCGCTTCGGCAAGCCCTGGGTGGTGGGCATTCGTCATCCCGACGATGCCAACAAGGTGATTGCACGCATTCCGTTGCAGGATACGGCGCTGTCTACTTCCGGCGATTACGAACGCTACTTCGATGAAGACGGGGTGCGTTACCATCACATCATTGATCCCAAGACCGGCAAGTCCGCCAGCAAGGTGCGCAGCGCTACCATCATTGCGCCCACGGCCACGCAGACCGATGGTCTGTCCAAGACGGCATTCGTGCTGGGGCCGGAAGCCGCGATGCAGATTTACAATCAACTGAAAGATGTCGATGCCATTCTGGTCGCGCCCGATGGCAAGGTGCTGTACTCGAAGGGTTTGGAAGCGCCGTAGGTGCGGGCGAACGCGGCGGGCCGCTAAACCTGCAGTTCTATGGTCGAAATGCAAGGATGGGTTTAAAACCTGTCCCTATAAAAAACATACATAAGAATCATGGGCCGCATATGCAAAAAATATTCTGGTCATTAGTCGCGGTGGTTGGGGCCATCGCCTTCGGCGGCGTGGCATTGCAACGCGGTGAGTCCATCAATGCGTTGTGGATCATCGCTGCCGCGCTATGTATCTACGCACTGGGTTATCGCTTCTATAGCGCCTGGGTGGCGGCGAAGGTGTTGATGATAGACAGCACGCGCGCCACGCCGGCAGAGCGTCTCGATAACGGTCGCGATTTTGTGCTCACCAACAAGTGGATTGTGTTCGGTCATCACTTTGCTGCGATTGCCGGACCCGGTCCGTTGATTGGGCCGACGCTGGCTGTGCAATTCGGCTACCTGCCCGGCGCCTTGTGGATTCTGGTCGGTGCAGTGGTGACCGGCTGTATTCAGGACATGACGGTGCTGCTGTTGTCCATGCGCCGTAACGGTCGCAGTCTGGGGCAGATGGCCAAGGATGAACTCGGTCCCGTCGGCGGTTACGCCGCCATGCTCGGTACCTTGATGATCATGATCATTTTGATCGCCGTGTTGGGCCTGGTGGTGGTGAATGCCATGAAGCACAGTCCCTGGGCGACATTCACGGTTTTCGCCACGCTACCCATCGCCATTGTCATCGGCCTGTATCTGCGCAATATCCGTCCTGGTCGCGTGCTGGAAGCTTCGCTGATTGGTGTGACGCTACTGCTTGCCGCCGTGATTGGCGGCGGTTCGCTGAGCAAGTATCCGGCGCTGTATGCGCTGTTCGATTTCGAAGGTCTGCAGCTGGCGTGGTTCGTGATCGGCTATGGTCTGGTCGCCGCAGTATTGCCCGTGTGGTTGCTGCTGGCGCCGCGCGACTACCTGTCCACCTTTCTTAAGCTGGGCACGATCGGGTTATTGATGATCGCAGTGGTGCTGGTCAATCCGGAAATCAAGATGCCGGCCTTCACGCAATTTGTGGATGGCACCGGTCCGGTGTTCGCCGGCAAGATATTCCCGTTCCTGTTCATCACCATCGCCTGTGGTGTCATTTCCGGATTTCACGCGCTGGTGGCCAGTGGCACCACGCCCAAACTCATCACCAACGAACGCGATGTGCGCTTGATCGGCTTCGGCAGCATGGCGCTGGAATCGCTGGTGGCGTTGACGGCGTTGATCGCGGCGGCCTTGCTCGATCCCGGTGTGTACTTCGCCATCAACAGTCCCGCCGGTATTGTCGGTGCTTTGCCTGCCGATGCGGTGGCCAAGATCAGCAGCTGGGGCTTTCCGGTAACTGTTGAACAGATGAATGCACTCGCTACAGAGATGGGCGAGTCCACTTTGTTCGCACGCACGGGCGGCGCGCCATCGCTGGCAGTCGGCATGGCTAGCATTCTCGCCACGGCCTTCGGTCAGGGCTTGCTGGCGCTGTGGTATCACTTCGCCATCATGTTCGAAGCGGTGTTCATTCTCACCACGCTGGATGCCGGCACGCGTGTGGGGCGCTTCATGCTGCAGGATTTTCTCGGTCATGTCTGGAAGCCGATGGCGAATACTTCATGGTATCCCTCGATTGTCATCAGCAGTTCGCTGGTGGTGCTGGGCTGGGGTTACTTCCTGTACATCGGCGTGATCGATCCCAATGGCGGCGTGAACATTCTCTGGCCGATGTTCGGCATCGCCAATCAGATGCTGGCGGCTATCGCGCTGTGTATTTGCACCGGCATCATCGTCAAGCAGGGCAAATTGAAGTACGCCTGGGTGACGGCGCTGCCTCTCGCATGGTTGGCCATCGTCACCACCAGCGCTGCCTGGGAAAAGATTTTTTCCACTGAGGCGCGTGTCGGCTTCCTGGCTGCGGCCAACTCGATGGCCGACAAGTTGGCAGCCGGTACCTTGCCGGAGGCTCAGGCCGCGGTGGCGCCGCAATTAATCTTCAATCAACGTCTCGACGCCATGCTGGCAGGGTTCTTCGCCGTGCTGCTGTGGATCATCGTTGTTGATACGCTGCGTGTGTGTTGGCGTGTCACGCGTGGCAGCCATGTTGCGCCCTCCGCCGAGACGCCCTATGTCGCCACCCAGCTGACGGAGTAGTCACGATGACGAATTGGTTGCAACGCTGTCTCGCCCACCTGCGCCACCTCAGCGGTGACGATGCTTACGAGCGCTATGTGAAGCATCATCGTCGGCATCATGCCGATCAGGTGCAGTTGGATCGCAAGGCGTTTTATCTGGCCGAGCAACAGCACAAATGGAACGGCGTGAAACGTTGTTGCTGAATGCCGGTCGTAACGGCATGCATTGCGTGCCGCAGTGTCATCGCAGTCGAATTTAAGTTTGAGGAATATTCATGCGGAAGTTTTCTTTCTTGTTGGGCATGTTGACCCTGGGTATGGGGGGCGTCGCCTCAGCGGCGAGTTCGCTGGATCTCGGTCTCAGTAATGAGCTGGCCATGGCGACCTATCAAATGGATTTCAATAGCGATGTGCGGCTGCAAGGTTCGCTGCTGCATGCGGATGTCGACGATCAGCGCAGCAATGTACTGAGCGTGGGCTTCCTGGTCGGGCAGAACACCGGCAATGTGCAGCCCTACGTCGGCGCCAAGGTGGTGGCGTTGGACGGTGAGCACGCCAATGCCTATGGCCTGGCGCTGGATGGCGGTATTGATTTCAACGTTGCGCCGCGTCTGTGGCTGGGCGCCTCAGCGGCTTACTCACCCAATGTAGTGTTGGGCGGTGACTTTGATACCTACTATGAACTCGGCGCGCGCGTCGGCTACCAGATCATTCCTCAAGCGCAGGCCTATCTCGGTTTCAAGGATGTGCAGGCCAAGAAAGACTCCTTCCATTACGAGGCCTATCAAGGTGTCGTCGTGGGCGTGAAGTTTTCGTTCTAACGTCCGATAAGGTTTAGGCAGTCGTTGCTGCGCGGTGATCACGGTCATGAATATTGCGAAATCCCTGTTGCCGGGTTTGATGCTGTCACTTGTTCTGGCAGGCTGCAAAGAATCCGAGCCCGACTACACCACCGTGGCTGTGTATCCCTCGCAACAGCGCTGCGGCATCAACGAGCAAATGATGATCTGCGGCGATGTGGGCACTTACCTGCGCGACACCCTCAAGCTCAAGCCTGAACGTCAGGTGATTGTGTCGGCAGTGGGTGTCGATCCCCTGCCCAAGGATGATCGCTCGCTGGAGATCATTGCCGACAAAGTTCGCGAAGCGGGATCAAGGATGTGCGGACCGCGAATTTCGATGTGAAGTGAAAATAGAAAAGTAGGCTGGGATGAAATCCCAGCATCCTGCTTTTTGTTGGGCATTGACGCTGGGATTTCATCCCAGCCTACGGAGCACGAAAATAAAAAGGCCGACAGAATTTGCCGGCCTGTGCAACGAAAGGTTAGTCGAAAATCAAACCAACGCCTTCTTAAACAACTCCGTCATGCGACTCCAAGCCTTCTCCGCCTGTGCTGCGTCGTACACCGCGCCATCCGGCGGGCACCAGCCGTGCTTGGTGTCTTTATACACTTCGATTTCTGCGGGTAACTTGGCTTCGGCAAAGGATTTGCGCAGTACATCCTTGGCATCGGGTTGACGTTCATCGTCGTTGGCGGCGATGGCGATCAGGTACTGCGCCTTCATTTTTGGGATCAATAGATGTGGGCTGTCGGTGTTGTCGGCCACCAGTCCACCGCCGTGGAAGGTCGCAGCGCCACCGATGCGATCCGGGAAGGTGGCCGCAGTGCGGAACACAATCGGACCGCCCATGCAGTAACCGGTGGTGCCCATCTTTTTCTTCTTGTCAGTGGCGGGTTGTGCATCCAGCCAGGCGACGAAGGCCTTGGCATCGGTGACATGCGTAGTGGGATTGAGCGAACGCATGGTGGCCATCATGGCGGTGCGCGCCGCTTCATCCTGCACACCGCTGGCATTGGGTGCGGCTGCCGGTGCATCGGCGCGACGGGTGCGATAGAAGGGATTGGGCACCAGCACGGTGTAACCCGATTCGGCCAGTCGTTTGCCCATTTGTTTGAAGGCCTCACGCAGACCGCCGGCATCCGGCCAGATCAATACCGCTGCACTGGCACCGCTGGTGGGATGCACGAAGTAGGCATCGCAGACGCCATCCGGTGTTTTGATTTCGACATTGCTTTCGGTCACGGCCACTGCGTTGGCGACACGTGGCAGGGTGATGGACAGACCTGCGCCCAGCGCCAGTGCGCCGAAGCTGCGTCGCGAGAGCTCGGCCTTGCGATTCAAGTAGTCGACCATGTCATCAAGTGAATGTTCGTCGCACATAGATTCCCCGATTGATCAAGTGGGTTGCGTGGATGCAGTCTGCGGCCATTCCTTGACCCGTCATATCAATAAAACGTTTGTAGTTAAACCAAGGCTTTTTTGAATAGCGCCTGCAGTCGGCTCCAGGCCTTCTCTGCCAGGGCTTCGTTGTAGACATTGGAGTCAGGCGGGCACCAGCCATGTTGTGCGCCGGCATACACTTCGATTTCTGCTGGCAGCTTGGCTTTGGCAAAAGCTTCCTTCAGCAGCACCTTGGCATTGGGATCGCGCGAATCGTCGTTCTCGGCAATGGCGAACAGGTACTGCGCTTTCATCTTCGGTACTAACAGATGCGGACTATCTGCCTTGTCACTGGCGAGATTGGCGCCATGGAAGGAGGCAGCTGCGCCAATGCGATCCGGGAAGGTGGCTGCAGTACGCATGGTGAGCGGGCCGCCCATGCAGTAACCGGTGGTGCCCATCTTTTTCTTCTTATCGGTGGCAGCTTGTGCATCCAACCAGGTGACGAAGGCCTTGGCATCGGTGAACTGCTTGTCGGGCGTCAATGAACTCATCAACGACATCAGCGTTTTGCCGGTGTCGGGGTCCGCCATGCTGGCACCTTCCGGCACCACCGGTGCTTTCTTGGAGCGATAGAAGGGATTGGGCACCAGCACTGAGTAACCGGCTTCGGCCAGGCGCTTGCCCATCATCTTGAACGCCGGGCGCAGGCCCATAATGTCGGTCCAGATGATGACGCCGGGAGCAGTGCCGGAACTGGGATGCACAAAGTACGCATCGGCGGTGCCATCCGGCGTTTTGATATTCACTTCGCTCTCGGTAACGGCCACGGCGCCGGCCATGCGCGGCAGCGCCATCACCAGTCCCGCGCCCAAGGTCATCGCACCGAAACGGCGCCGCGTCAGGTCGCCGTTGCGGCGCGAGTATTCGATCATGTCTTCAATGGAATGGTCGTCGCACATGCTGTACCCCTGTTAGTGAGGCGGCTCATGTCAGGCCGCTTGAACGCCTGATACTAGCTCTATTTGCATGACAGTACAGCGGTGGTCGCGTTGGCGGTACCAACCCGGTGACCGATCCAATGAATCAGCTACGCATCCGTCCCGACAGAATTCGATTAGTGAGGCGGGTCTCGGATTGGTCATGCATTACTTGTCTCCGCCATGACTAAGGCAGACAGTCTAATGTCAGGAATGGTGCGTCTTCACTGCTTGTTACATGCGCGAAGGTCTGCCATCGTTGCTGATTGAGAATGCCGAAGGACCCCGAGTCATTCATGATCGAGCCCGCCTCAGATACGGCTCAGCCTGCTGAGCTGCCCATGGTCGTAGATGGGCCAGCCGAGATATCGGCCGGTGCTCCGGATGCGGAACCGCGTCCGGTGATGGCGGGCGTGCATCTGTTATTCATCCCCGATGGCGTGCAATCGCACTGGTTGTTATGGGGTAGCGAGGCGGCGCAAAGCCCGCTGGCTGTGCTGGGCGAACCGGGCACGCACATCATTCCCGACGAAGCGTTCAAGTTGCGCCGCGTGCGTGGCTATCGTTTGCCGTTATTGGAGGGCGCCGTGCAATTGGCGGCATTGACCCAGGGAGAGCTGCCGCAATTGCCGCCTTCGGTGGCCGTGTGGAGTCTGGCGGCCAAGCTGGGTTTGGAACTGGTGGCGCGTGAACAGTTGTTGCCGCGCATCGTCAAGCAGGCCGAACAGCAGGTGGCGCGCTGGACAGTGGTGCTCAATCTGCCCGCGGATGCGCAGCGCATGGCGGCGTTGGCGCAGGCGTTTCCCGTCGCAGCGCATGCCGTGCCGCTAATACCAACCATGGCTGTGCAAACCGCAGCCGAAGCGGGGGCACCGGTGATGGTATGGAGTGCCGCGGCGTTGTTGCGCGAATTTCTCGACACCCTGGCCGATCAGTTGCTGCGCGCCGCCCAACCTCAGGTCAAACCGCGCCGGCGCACCGCGCGCACCGAAGTACCGCCGGTGGTTACCAAGGTGCCCTGGCCACAGCGTTTGCAATCCGCCTTGCTGGGCGAGGAGGCGGGCTTTGTGCCGGAGGGTGTGCAGGAGCGCAGCGTACTCAGTGAGCTGCGCGACTGGTTGCAGCCGGTGGCCGGTGCGGCACCGCCCTTACAGCTATGTTTGCAACTGGAGTTGCCGCCGGCAGATAGCCGCGAGTTCACGCTGCATTTCATTTTGCAGAAGCGTGACGATGCCGGGGTGCGGGTATCGGCGCAGGAATTGTTTGCCAATGGCGCGGCGGCAGCGGCGCATCTGCAGTGCGACTTACGCCTGGCGCAGGAGTGGTTGTTGCAAATGCTGGCCGTGGCGGCGCGCAGTTTCGCCTTCATTGAAAACGAGTTGCGCCAGCCGCGGCCGGTGGCGATGCAGATCAAGCCCCGTGTGGTCTACGAGTTGTTGCAACAGTTGAGTGCCTTGGAGCAGGCAGGCGTCGCGGTGCAACTACCCGAAGTGTTGCAGCCCGCTACCCAGCAACGTTTGCAAATGAGTATGCGCATTGGGGTGGCGGAGAATGCGGCGACCACGGCAACACAGACGCTGCCTTATCGCTGGCAGGTGCAACTGGCCGGACACTTGCTGACCACCGCCGATCTGGATGAGCTGGCCGAATTGCGTACACCGTTGGCGCGCTTTCACGATCAATGGGTGATTCTCGATGCGCGCGAGTTGGCGCATGCCGGCAAGTTACTGGCGCAGGGTGGCGGCAAACTGGGCATGTCGCTGGCGCTATCGCTGGCGTTGACTGAAGTCATTACGCAAGCGGATTCCACGCTGCGCATTCAAGTCATTGCCGAAGGCGCGCTGGGTGAGTTGGTGGCGCAGATGCGCGAGCGCGATGCGATTCAGGAGCTGCCGACGCCGACCACATTGCGCGCCGAGTTACGGCCGTATCAATTACGTGGCATGAGTTGGTTGGCGCATCTCACGCACCTGGGGCTGGGCGCCTGCCTCGCAGATGACATGGGCCTGGGCAAGACCGTACAACTGTTGGCCTTGCTGCTGCATCGTCAACAAACTCAGCCGCATGATCTGCGACCGATACTATTGGTGTGTCCGACCTCGGTGATCGGTAACTGGGAGCGTGAGATCGCGCGCTTCGCGCCGACCTTGTCGGTGCTGCGTCATTACGGCATTCAGCGCATTCAAAACGCGGAAGATTTTCAACCGGCGGCGCAGGGTCAGTTGGTCATTGCCAGCTATGGACTGATGCGACGTGACATTCCCTGGTTGCAGGACATCGACTTCGCTATGGTGGCTTTGGACGAAGCACAGTTCATCAAGAATTCGGCCTCGGCCACGGCGCGTGCGGCGCGCACGTTAAAGGCATCCGAACGCATCGCCTTGACCGGTACGCCGGTGGAAAATCATCTGGCCGAACTATGGTCGATCATGGAGTTTCTCAATCCGGGCTTGCTCGGGCCACGCGAAACCTTCAGACGTGAGATTGCCATTCCCGTCGAGCGTTATGGCCGCGAAGATGTGGCGCTGCGCCTGCGACGCATGGTGGCGCCCTTCATCCTGCGGCGCGTGAAGAACGATCCGAGCATCATGTTGGATCTGCCCGCCAAGCAGGAGACCAAGGTGTTCTGTTCGTTGACGCGCGAACAAGCCAGTTTGTATCAGCAAGCCGTCAACGAGTCGTTGCTGGAAATCGAGTCCTCCGATGGCATCGCCCGTCGTGGTCGTGTGCTGGCCTTGCTGACGGCGCTTAAACAAATCTGTAATCACCCCGCGCATTACTTACGCGAGCAAGGTCCGCTCAATGGCCGTTCCGGCAAATTGGATCGTTTGTTGGAAATGTTGGAGCAGGTGTTGCTGGCTAACGATCGCGCGCTGATCTTCACGCAGTATCGCGAGATGGGTGAGCGCCTGGTGCGTGCACTGTCGCGCCTGCAAGGCAAGGCGGTGCCGTTCCTGCATGGCGGCGTGAGTCGCGCCGCGCGCGATGAGATGGTGCGGCGTTTTCAAGACGAACCGCGTGCGTCGCGATTGTTAGTGATTTCATTGAAAGCGGGCGGCACGGGTTTGAATCTCACTGCGGCCACCGAAGTGTTTCACTTCGATCGCTGGTGGAATCCGGCGGTGGAAGATCAGGCCACCGATCGCGCCTATCGCATCGGTCAGCAACGCAATGTGCAGGTGTACAAGTTGTTATGCGCCGGTACTGTCGAAGAAAAGATCGATCAGATGCTGGAGAGCAAGCGCGATCTGGCTGCGCGCGTGGTGTCGCAGGGTGAGTCCTGGATTACTGAACTCGAAAATCACGAACTACGCGAATTGTTTGCCCTGGCGCCGAATGCCGTGGTGGCCGATGCGCCGGATACCGACGAACCGGAAGAACGTTTGCCGGAGCGCAAGCGCAAGGCGGCGACCTCATGAGCAAGTCTTCAGGCCATTCTTCCGGCAGGTCTGCCGACAAGGCGGCAGAACTCAAGTTGGGTCTGGCCAAAGCCAAGTCGCCGGGCATGACCTGGTGGGGGCAGCGCTGGATCGAAGCCTTGGAACGCAGTTCGCGCGATGTGGTGGCGCGTCTTGGCAAGGGACGCGCTTACGCACGCGATGGTCATGTGCATGGTTTGAAGATCGTGCCGGGTAAGATCAGCGCGGTGGTCAGCGACGATGAATTGGATAGCTTCAATGTGACCTTGAGCCTGGAAGCCTTCGATGCCAAAACCTGGCAACAGATCATGCTGGCCATGAGTCAGCAGGCGCTGTTTGCGGCGCAACTGCTCAATGGCGAAATGCCACGTGATATCGATCGTCTGTTCCGCAGTTGCGGTAAAAGTCTGTTCCCCGCCAATTCGCATGACATCGATGCGGACTGCGGTTGTGACGATTGGTCCAGTCCCTGCAAACATGTGGCCGCCACGCACTATGTGTTGGGCGAGGCGCTGGATCGCGACCCGTTCCTGCTGTTCGAGTTGCGTGGCCGTAGCAAGGAACAGGTGTTAGCGGGGTTGAATCAACTGCGTGCCCATGGCGGCGCCGATGTGACGACAGCACCGGCGATGCCGGAACCCGCTGCAACTACTGCGCAGGCCGTGCCACTCAGTAGCTTGTCGATGCACAACTTCGAACGCGGTAACGAGGCGTTGCCGGCCCTCAGTTTTAATTTCGACAGTAACTCGACGCCGGGCGCTTTGTTGCGCAGTCTGGGTAAGCCGGCCTCTTGGTCGGGACATGAGGCGCCACAGGATTTGTTCGGGCCTGCGTTACAGTTGGCGCGACAGTTGGCTTGCGAACTCGCTACCGGCAGCGGTGCATTGCCGGGTTTGCGCAATCAAAGCGCCAAAGCCACTGCCAAGACTACGCGTGTACGCAAGGCGCGTGGGCGTGCTGCACCCTCATCAAGTGAACAAAGCGATTGAGCGTCGGGATGACTTGCCCATGCTTGCGCGCAATGCTTAAGCTGCAGCGATGAAAGCGCAACGCATACTGGTATTGATGCACGAGACATTGGTGCCGCCCGACAACTTGACGGGTTATAGCCAGCAACAGATCGACGAGTTTCGTACCGAATACGATGTGGTGCAGCAATTACGAGCCTCCGGTCATGTGGTGCGCTGTCTGGGCCTGAGCGATGATCTGACTGAATTGACCGGCGTCATCAAGCAGTGGCGGCCGCATATCGCTTTCAATCTGGCCGAAGAGTTTCAAGGCATCGTCAGCTATGACCAGCACGTGGTGTCCTTCTTGGAACTGATGCGGCAGCCGTACACGGGCTGTAATCCACGTGGCTTGTTGTTATCGCGGGATAAGGCATTGGCCAAGCAATTGCTGGCCTATAACGGCATTGCCACGCCGGGGTTTGCCGTCTTCGCAGTAGGGCAGCGGGCGCGCTTACCGGAGGGGTTGCGCTTTCCTCTGTTTGTGAAGTCGGTTTCCGACGATGCTTCCTTTGGTATTTCGCGTGCCTCAATTGTGCATACCGTGGCGAAACTGCAGGAGCGTGTGGCTTTTGTACATGAGCAAACCGGTTCGGCGGCGCTGGTCGAAGAATTCATCGCCGGTCGCGAATTGTATGTGGGCGTGATCGGCAATGAACGTTTGCAGACCTATCCAGTATGGGAGATGGACTTCGGTTCAACTCGGCAAGGGGGCGTGACGATCGCTACTCGCAAGGCCAAGTGGGATCGTAGCTATCGCAGCAAGCATGGTATTGGTTCGCATCCGGCGCGTGACCTGGCGTCTTCTCTGCGTGAACGCGTTCAAGAAACGGCCAGGCGTGTGTACAAAGCGCTGTCGCTAACCGGTTATGCGCGTATCGATCTACGTTTGAACGAGCAGGGTGAGGTGTATGTGTTGGAAGCCAACGCCAATCCTTGTTTAACCGCGCATGAAGATTTTGCACGTTCTGCTGCTGTGGATGGCGATGATTATGCTGCTTTGTTGGAACGCATCATTCGTTTGGGTAGGAATTATCGGGTTGCCTGGCGGGAGTGATGGTGCGGCCTCTGCCCCCACCCTAACCCTCGGCAACCGCTCCCTGCGTTGCTCTACCTCCTGCATCCATGCAGTCGTCCCCCGTAGAACGGGGGAGGGGATGGATCAATTGCTCTTCCATGCGGGACGGTTAGAAAGGAACGAATTTCGGGGCATCGCCTCTTATCCCCTCCCTCGCTTGCGGGGGAGGGTTAGGGTGGGGGCATCTTCACTCCGGCAACGTAAAATAAAACGTTGCGCCGTGATTCACCGCAGCTTCTGCCCAAATACGGCCGCCATGCCGTTGCACGATACGTTGCACCAATGACAGGCCCACACCGGTGCCTTCGAATTCATCGTTGGTATGCAGGCGATTGAATACTCTGAATAGATTCTCGGCATATTGCATGTCGAAGCCTGCGCCATTGTCACGCACGTAGTACACGGGTTCGTCATTGAGCAACTGATAACCCACGGTCACGGTGGGATGTTCCTGCTTGCGGGTGAACTTGAAGGCATTGGACAGCAGGTTGGTGAACACCTGACGTATCAGTACGGCATCACCGACTGCGTCCGGCAGATCCTGCACTTGCACCTTGACGCGGTGGTCGAGCACATCCTTGGTTATTTCTTCGATCACCTCGTTCACCAAGGCAACGATCTTGATGGGACGTTTGTGAATGGATTGCTTATTCAGCCGCGAGAAGCGCAACAGGTGTTCGATCAATTTGCCCATGCGCTCGGCGCTGGACATGATGCGGTTCAATAGCTGGCGTGCCTCATCGGGCAGTTGCGGTGAATAACTCTCCACCAGAATATTGGAAAAGCCGCTGATGGCGCGCAGCGGTGCGCGCAGGTCGTGCGACACCGAGTAGGAAAAGCTTTCCAATTCCTTGTTGGTGGATTCCAGCTCTTGCATGTGCTGGCGCACCTGCTGTTGCAGCTGCACGATTTCCACGCGCAGGCGGCGCACTTCCAGCGCGCGGGATAGTACCGGCGTGATGGTGCTCAACTTGAATGGTTTGAGCACATAGTCGAGGGCGCCGGCTTTCATGGCCTCAATGGCCGTATCCATGGCGCCGTGGCCGGTCATCATCACGCCTACCAGATGTTGATCCACTTCCTGCGCGGCACGCAGAAAGCTGATGCCGTCCATGCCCGGCATTTGCAGATCGGTTAATACCAGGTCAAAGCTGCTCTTACTCAGAGCCTCCAGGGCTTGGGTTGCAGACGGAAAGGCGGTGACATCGTAACCGGCGTCCTCCAGGGTGTGGTACAGCGCGGTCATATGCGCCGGCTCGTCGTCGACGACCAATAGACGAGCTTTGTGAGGTGTGGAAACTGTATTCATGATGAGGATGCGACACGGAAAGTAGGAAGCAGTTCGATCAATGCACGCCGCAGCTCATCCACTTTGGGTGGCTTGCTGAGTACACGATCGACGTGGGCGGGAAGTTCGCCATCGTCCAGCAGGCGTTGTCCCCAACCGGTGAGCATGATGATGGGTGTGGTCGGGTCCGCGGCCTTGATCGCGGCCGCGACACGCCGGCCATCCACATAGGGCATGCCCAGATCGGTGATCACAATATCGAAAGCAGAACGACTGTCGCTGCGCTTGCCTGCGGCCAGGAAGGCATCGATGCCGGCCTGGCCGCCATCGGCCACGGTAATGTGGTGGCCTTCGCGTTGCAGTATTTCGCGCAGCGCCTCGATGATAATCGGATCGTCGTCCACAAGCAGTATGTGTTGCGGCGCCAACGGTTGTGCGGGTCGTTGCGATAGTACTCCACCACTATTAACTGCGGCGCTGGCGAACAGGCAACGTCACCGTGGTGCCTATGCCCGGGGTACTGTCGATCGGCAGTTCGGCGCTGTGGCGTTGCACCATGCCATAGACCATGGCCAGCCCCATGCCGGTGCCACGTTCACCCTTGGTGGTGAAGAAAGGTTCTAAACACTGCCGCCGTCGTTGCTTCGTCCATGACGATCCGGAATCGGTTACTTCCAGCGCCACCATGTGGTGGGTTTCGCCGATGTCGGCGCCGGGCGTGGCGATGGCGCGCGTGATAAGGGTCAGGGCGCCACCCTCGGGACATGGCATCGACGGCATTGAAAATCAGATCGTTACAGCGCATCGCGGATTTCATGCTCAGTCACCCATGGTGTCCGGTAAACGCGGCGCCAGATGCATATTCAGCGTAACGACTAGCGCCGCGTTGCTGCGGCACATCGCGCCACTTGGCGCGGGTCAATCCACCACCTGCTGCACGATGGTATTGAGGTTGAGGCGTTGCAAATGTAATTGTGTCTCGCGCGGACGGTAAAACTCGCGCATGCGCGCCACGGTAGCGGTCGTTGGGATTTATCGGGTTTCCCACGCCCAGCAATATGCTTAGTCAGGCTATACAC
>JASGLD010000007.1:0-18642 GCA_049840395.1 Steroidobacteraceae bacterium | reverse complement strand
CCAGTTCCTGCAGATGGCAGCTGGCGCAGGACTGTGTGCCGTTGCCGGACAGTCGCTGGTCATAGAACAGGTGTCTCCCCAACTCGACCCGTTCCACGGTCATGGGCGCGTTATCCGGTACACGCGGCGGGGCGATGCCCTCAGGCAGATCCCACTGATAGGTGGTAGCTGCATTGCTGAGTTGCCAGGCGGCGGTCGATAGGGCCAGCGTGGCCGCAATGCCGGCAAGGGATTTAATCGAAATCACGTCAAACATTTCCGAGCAAACGAGTTTTATGGTTTTTGTAACTTGTAGATCAATGCAGGCTGGAGTGGCGGCTGCGGTTCGATATCAGAACACTGATAGGAGATTTGTCCAGTGGATAACTGTTACTGATAAGCCATGTGCATTGTCAGATAAGTGAGCGCTTGTTGTAGATCGGCAGAAGCTTTCAATCGTGTCCGTGCCGGCGCAATTCACTGCAGTCTGCAACTTCATCGCGGTTCTGCAGCGCAATGCCTGCTGTTTGTATCCACCTCAAAAAGAAACAATGCCCGGCAACGTGCAGTTAATGTTGTTAAATCCAAAACAGTAACGTGCTTGATTTGCTTGGTTTTTTGTTTTGATAACAAGGCCGGTTTTGTTAGCGAAGTCGAAGGGCAACAGTTACCAGCGTGACGCCTGTGGCATCTACGGATAGAACGTGCTTCCCTTTTTGGAGGCATTCATGAGCACTCTCAGCCAGTCCGGGCGTAACACCGACAACAAATCATATAAGCAGTCAGTCGCTTCACGTCCGCTTCTATGGGGTGCGTTGTCGCTGGCACTGAGCGCCAGCTTTACCGCCCAGGCGGCAGATGATGGCCTGGATGAAGTTGTGGTGGTGGCCACCCGTACCGCTGTATCTCTCGATACAGTGGGCAATTCGGTGACGGTGTTGAACGAACAGGCCATCAAGGATAGTCAGGCGACTATCGTGTCCGATCTTCTGGCTACCACCGCTGGCATTACCTTCGCACGCAATGGTGGTCCCGGTACCCTGACTTCAGTGCGAATTCGCGGCGCCGAATCGGATCAAACCGTGGTGCTGATCGACGGCGTACAAATGAATGATCCCTCGTCTCCAGGTGGCGGTTTCGATTTCGGCAACCTGCTGGTGGGTGACATTGCGCGCATCGAAATTCTGCGCGGTTCGCAGTCCACCTTGTATGGCAGCCAGGCCATCGGTGGCGTGGTGAATATCGTCACCAAGGAAGCCGAAGGCAAAACCAGCGGCAGCGTGCAGACGGAAATCGGTTCGATGCAGACCGGCAATACCAAGGCCAGCATCGGCGGCAAGTACGACCGCATTTCATTCCGGTTGGCGGGCGGTTACTACAACACCGAGGGCGTGTCGGCGTACTCCCTGGGTCAGGAGAAAGATCCCTTTCGCAATACCACCTTTACCGGTCGCTTTGGCGTAGACGTTACCGACAACGTGCAGCTGGATCTGCGTGCGCTGTATACCGATGGCAAGTACAACTATGACGGCTTTCCGGCGCCGGCCTTTACTTTCGCCGATGAAGGCGACTATGGCATCACGCGTCAGTTTGTCGGCTACGGTGGTGTGAATTTCCAGTTGTTCGACAATCGTTTCCAGAATCGCGTTGCCTACCAGTCAACCAGCACCAATCGCGGCACCTATCTCAGCACCGGTACGTCGGTGACTCGTAATGGCTACTACGTTGGTGATAACAAGCGCTATGAGTACCAGGGCACCTGGAAGATTGCCGATGGCTACCAGGCAGTGTTCGGCGCGCAGCATGAAAACACAGAGATGGATAGCCTGTCCGCACCCAAGCATGCCGAAGTGGATCAGGACAGCTTCTATGCACAGGTGCAGGCCGAAGTGATCAAGGGTTTGACGTTGACCGGCGGCGAGCGCCACGACAAGCACGACACTTATGGCACGCACAACACCGGTCAATTGGCCGTCGCCTGGGCGCTGCCCAGCGATACCATTCTGCGCGCCAGCTGGAGCCAGGGCTTCAAGGCGCCCACGCTGTATCAACTGTATAGCGATTACTACAACCGCGATTTGAAACCCGAAGAATCCACGGGCTGGGATACCGGCGTGCAGCAACGTCTATGGAATCGTCGCATCAATTTGCAGCTCAGCTATTTCTCGCGCGATACCAAGAATCAGATCACCTATACCAACTGCAATGCTGCGGTGCCGTTGTGCGTGACGCCGGGTCATTCCACTTTCGGCTACTACGCCAACACTGCACAGACCGAAGCCACGGGCGTGGAATTCCAGGCGACTCTACGTCCGCTGGATGCATTGGAAGTGGTGGCCAACTACACCCATATGAAGGCTGAAGATCGTTCGCCGGGTTCCACTACCTTGGGCAAGCGTCTGGCCCGTCGTCCGGATACCACGGCCAATCTGTCGGTCAGTTACACCTGGCCGATTGCGTTGAAGACTACCGTGGCCGGCCGATATTCCGGTGAAAGCTTCGATAACGCCAGCAACCTGCGTAAGCTGGATGCTTACACGCTGGTGGACTTCCGGCTCGCGTATGAATTGAGCGAGCAGGTGGAGCTGTTCGGTCGTATGGAAAATGTATTCGACGAAGAATATGAGACGGTCTATCAGTACGGCACCGTCGGCCGCGCCGGCTATGCCGGGGTGACGGTCAAGTTCTAAGTCGTCAATCATTGCAACAGGCTGTCTGTGCCTCTTCTCTTGAGAGGACCTTGAGAGAGGATCATAGACAGCTTCAAGCAAATTCGATGTTGTGAGGGGTATGTCGATTCCACTCATCAGTAGCGCGCTTTGGTTGTTATGCATGTTTGCCGCAGTCACGCATGCAGCGCAGCCGTTGCCGCAGCGCACTGAAGTCATCTGGTTATTGCCCGCTATGTTGGTCGCATTGCTGCTGACACGTTGGGTGACGCCGCAAGCCGGCTGGGTAGGTGTGTTGATTGCCTTATCCGCCATATGGCAGCTCTTACGCCGACCCTCACTGCGCAGTTTGTTGATAGTGTCCGGCTTCTACAGTGGTCTGGCTGCTGCCATCTATATTGAGCAGGGTATGCCTGCGTGGTTGGCGGTGTTGCTGGCCGTGGCTGTGTTACTGGTTTGTATCTACTGCAGCAATAACGTTGCCAGCCAGCCGGGTTTTGTTTCAGCGCGCATACGTTTTCAGGCATTGATAGGGTTGGCGTGGGTCGCGCCTTGTATTGCTGCAGTGCCGAGCGTGCTGTCCGGTTGGCAATCGGCGCAGAATTTGAATAGAACAATCGAAACCGCTGCCGGTAGCAGCGTGCCTGCATGGACCTGGCAATTTGCAGTCGGCGCCCTGTTGTTGGGGTTGCTACGGGGCTTATGGGTGCGTAAATGAATCTGCTGGGTCTGCTTGAGAATGGCTTGTTCGCGCTGGGACAGGTATTGCGTTTTCCAGTGATGGCCCTGTTATGGGTGTGTGTGGGCTTTGCTCTGTACTACGCCGGCCATGCCTTGATCGAAGCCGTGACGCGCCTGCGCGAACATGCCGGTTTCAATCTAAAACAATGGTTGCAACAAGGCGTGGTGCTCAGCGCCGATGAATCGCATCAGCAAGTGTTGCCACGCTCGTTGCGACTGCTGCTGAGCGATGTGCAGCACCAACAACAGAGCGGCACGCTCAAGCATGGCGGTTTGGAAAATCTGGTTGCCGAACATGAGGAACGCCTGCGCCATGCGCTCAATGGTCCGCGTGCATTGGTGAAGATCGGTCCCAGCCTGGGTTTGTTAGGCACCTTGATTCCCATGGGTAGTTCGCTGGCCGCGATGGCCAGTGGCAATCTACAAGCGATGGCTGGCCAGATGGTGGTGGCGTTCACTACTACGATTATTGGTTTGGCTACGGGCACGGTGGCTTATGCAGTGGTGGCCGCGCGGCAGAGCTGGGTGAATGCCGCAATCCGCGAACAGCGTTATCTCGCTGAAGTAGTGGTGGCTGAATTGGAGCAGCGTTGATGGGGCGTTTCATTAAACTCGCACCCCCCGATGAACCTGCGGAAGAAGATCCGCTCTCCGGTGTGGCCAATCTGTTCGATGTGTCCATCGTGTTCATCGTTGGATTGATGATCACGTTGTTCTCGGTATACAACATGGGTGACCTGGTGGATTCCACCAGCGAGGTCACCATGGTCAAGACCAATGCGCAGGGCCAGCGCGAGATCATCGTCAAGAAGGGCCAGACCATCACCGCCTACAAGATGACCGGCGAAACCAGCAAGGGGGATGGCGAACGCCTCGGTACCGCTTATCGTCTGGCCAATGGTCAGATCATCTACGTGCCGGAAGGTGAGGCAGCAGGTAATGGAGTGGCAAGCGATAGCCCGACAGGCAACGCCAATGACGCTGCAACGCCTTAGTCTATTTCTGTGCGCGTTATGCCTGCCGTGGTTGGCGCAGGCCCAGACGACAAGCCAGACCTCTGTTCAGAGTCAGACTCAGAATCAGACAGCTCGAGCGCCCATACGACTGTCGTATCTATATTCCGATGGCAACATTCCCGGCACCTTGCAGGCGTTTGAGGAATTGTTGGAAGAGCATCCCGAGTTACGTGATCAGGTGCAGCTGGAGCTGCTCACCGAATCCACCTTCGATGAAGTAAAACCGGAAACGCTGGAATCCAGCAATGTGCTGGTGCTGGATGTAATGAACGAGCAGATGCTGCAGAAGTTCAACACCCAGAATAAAACGGATCTGGTGAAGCAGATCGGTACCCGTGGCACGGTGCTCGGGGTGGGACAGGGTTTGCAGAGCGAAGATGCTTATCGCGCCATGGGCATGCAGTTCGATCAACAGGCGCGTACTTACTGGGAACATTCCGGCGCCAACAATCGACTGGGTCTGATGAAACTGGCGTTGAGTCGTGCCGGTGTCAAAGGACTGGATTTGCCACGGCCGGAACAGTCATTGGATTTTGGTTACTACTATCCGGACGGTCGCAATGGCCGAGTTTTCGCCGACTGGCCGAGCTTCGATGCCTGGCGCGCCGCCAATGGCAAGAAGCGCGCAGGTGCACCGCGTGTGGCCATCAGTTTCTTCAAGGCTACTTATTACGGTGGTGACGCAGCGCTGTTGAATGCCTTGATTGCCGAAGTGGAACGACAGGGCGCCGAGGCTATTCCCGTGTTCGGCTATCCCGGTGCGGTGTCGGTGCAACGTTTGCTGCTGGACGAACAACAACAAGCACGTGCCGATGTAGTGCTGGGTTCCAACTTCAACTTCTCCGATCAAGAAGCGGCCAAGCTGCTCGACAAAGTGGATATACCGGTGATCAATCTGATCACCTTGTATGGGCGCAGTGAAGTCGACTGGCGTAATTCCAACACCGGTCTATCTCTGTTCGAGGGCACCTTCAATCTTGCCACGCCGGAGTTGGCCGGCACCACTGCGCCGACGGTGGTGGGTACCAAGGAGAAGGTGCGCGATCCTTTAACCGGTTTGAATTCAGTCATCACCAGTCCCATCAAATCACAGGTGGGCGTCGCCGTGAGTCGCGGATTGCGTTACGCCAATCTGCGTTTGAAAGCCAATGCCGATAAAAATCTGGCGGTGCTGTACTACAACTATCCACCGGGCAAGGCGAACATCGGCGCCAGCTATCTCAATGTCGCCGAGTCGCTGGCCAACATGCTGGCCAGTCTCAAAGCAGCGGGCTATGACGTGGGCGATCATGTGCCCAATGCGGATGAAGTGTTGAGCGATATCACCACCAAGGCGCGCAATGTGGCCGGCGATGCGCCCGGCGAGTTGGAAGAGATGCTTGCCGCAGGCAATGCAGTGCGCGTACCGATGAGTGAGTATCGCCAGTGGTTGAACAACTACGCGCCCAGTCTGCGCAACAAGATTCTCAAGGACTGGGGTGAACCCGAACAAACCAAGTTGATGACCGCCAAGGAGGCCCAGGGAGTCAATCAGGGTTTTAGTTTTGTCATCCCAGTGGTGAAGTATGGCAAGGTGTTGCTGACACCGCAGCCATCGCGCGCCTGGGGTGAAGATCTCGACAAGCTTTATCACGCCAAGGATCTCGCGCCCCACCATCAGTACGTTGCAACCTATGCCTGGCTGCGTAATGGCTTCAAGGCGGATGCGGTGGTGCATGTGGGCACGCATGGCACATTGGAATGGCTGGATGGCAAGGATACGGGCTTGAATGAAGAAGATGCACCGGATGCACTGATTGCCGACTTGCCCGATGTCTATATCTACAACGTCGATGTGGTGGGCGAAGGTCTGGTGGCGCGTCGACGCGGCATGGCTACCTTGGTGGATCACATGACGCCGCCATTCAAAGAAGGTGGACTCACTGAAGAACTCGCCAAGCTTAGTGAGCTGATGAACGATCACACCCAGAACGAAACCAAGAATCCCGAGCTGGCGGAAATTTATGGCCGTCAGGTGCGCGAGCAGGCCATCAAGCTGGGCATCACCAAGGACATTGGTTTGCCCATGGATCGCAACTGGACGCATGAGCAATTGCACCAGGTTGAAGATTACTTGCTGGAATTGAAAAAACAGATCATTCCCTATGGCCTGCATGCCTTCGGCCGCACACCCGAGACCGCATTGCGTGATAGCACTGTGCAGGCCATCGTCAGCGTCGATCGTTCATTACTGCCCGATACCAAGAAGGTGTTGTCCGATGAGATGGCGCAACGGATCGATGCTTCCGGTCCACGTGAACTCGACAGCCTGTTGCAGGCATTGGGCGGACGATTCGTTTCTGCAGGCAGTGGTGGCGAGCCGGTACGTAATCCGGACTCTTATGCCACCGGCAATAATTTCTATGGCATTGATCCCGACAAGGTGCCCAAACCGGCAGCGTGGGAGATGGGTGTGAAGCTGGCCGATCAGATGCTCAAGGAGCATCTGGAGAAGAATGGCAAGTATCCGGAGAAGGTGTCGTTCGTGATCTGGGGTGATGAAACCATGCGCCATGAAGGCGTGATGGAGTCGCAGATCTTTCACCTATTGGGTACCAAGCCCATCTGGAATGCACGCGGCAAGGTGGTGGGTGTGGAAGTGATTCCGCGCGCGCAGCTCGGTAGGCCGCGTGTCGATATCGTCATTGCTTCTGCATCGGAAGGTCTGTTCAACAATGTCACGCGCTTGATGGATGAAGCCGTGCAGAAGGTGAAGGCGCTGGATGAAGCCGATAACCTGGTACGCAAGCACTACCTGGCCACCAAGGCGGCATTGATCAAGCAGGGCCGTAGTCCGGAAGAAGCGGACAAGCTGGCCGGTGTACGCATCTTCGATGAGCCTCCCGGCACCTATAACCTCAACACTTCATCCATCGTCGCCGCCAGCGGTTCCTGGGATAGCGAAGCCGGCTTTGCCAACGATTACATCCGCAAGATGGGTCATGGCTACGGCAATGGTTACTGGGGCGAGTCGATGGAAGATGTATTCCGTTTGGCTTTGTCCGGTGTTGAAAAAGTTGTGCATAGCAACTCCACCATGTTGTACGGCACGCTCGATAACGATGACATGTTCATGTACATGGGCGGCCTTGCGGCTGCGGTGCGCAGCATCGACGGCAGCACGCCGGATACCGTCATTACCAACAGTCGCGATCCGGGCAAGCCGGAAATGACCAGCCTGGATAAATTCATCGGCACCGAATTCCGTTCGCGTTATGTGAATGCCGAGTGGATTCGCGGCATGCAGAAAGAAGGCTATGCCGGCGCCGGCGAGATGAAGGCCTTCATCGAATATCTGTGGGGCTGGGATGCCACGGTGACTTCAGCGGTGGACGACAGGATGTGGCAGGAAACCTTCGAGACCTATGTCGAGGACAAGCAGAACCTGGGCATGAAGCAGTTCTTCGACAGCAAGTCGCCCTTTGCCTATCAGGACATCACCGCACGCATGCTGGAGACGGTGCGCAAGGACTACTGGAAAGCCGATCAACAGACCAAGACCAAGCTGTTGCAGGAGTACATCGATAGCATCAACCAGCATGGGGTGAGTTGTGCAGAACACACCTGCGGCAATGGTCGCCTGCTGGAATACGTGATGCAGGAAGCCAAGGCCGCCGGTATTCCAACCCCAGCGCTGGACAGTGCGCGTGCTGCACTGGAGAAGGCCATCGGTAAAAAGATCGAAGTGGCCGCGCAGCAGCTGCGTGATTTCGCGCAGCGTAATGATGCTGCCGAGAATGCCGAACGCGCCCAGGGTCAGGCGCAGGTGGCAGCCGCGCGTGCAGCAGCTCAGGCCGATCAGCAAGCATCGCAAAAGCCATCACAGCAGGCAGCTAAACAGGAGGCACCTGTTCCAGAAACAGCCGAGGCAGCGCCGAATAAACTCCAGTCAATGCTGGAAGGCTTCCTGATGGAGCAGGAAGATCGCTCCAATCAGCAAAGCAATGCAACGACAACCTCCGCGCAAGGTTCGCGTTGGGACATTCTGTGGCTGGCATTGCCGTTGCTGGGATTGTTGCTAGGGTGGCGACGCTACAACTCGTCACAGGGTTCAAGCCGCGACTCAGATATGCATCATGCATAGAGGGTTGTTTGCGCTGCTGTTCCTGATCGGTTTGAATGCCTGCAGCTCTTTCAATCAGGCAAGCAGACAGATCAGCGCCGAAGGCATGCGTGCCTACGAACTCAGCGTTGCCGGCAATAACCAGCAGTTGGCGCTGGCCTGGTATGGCGGCACCGAAGAGGTCGATGCCATCTACCTGCAGTGGTTGACTGCTCAAGGTAAACCCGAGGGCGCGCCGCGCCAGATTACCGATGGCCGCCGCAGTGCCTATGAAGTGGATCTGCAATTCATCGATCAGGATGCATTGCTGGTCTGGTATGAGAAAGACAAAGCCACCGGTGCCTTGACGGCTTACCTGGAACGGCAACGACACGATGGCCAGGTGCTATGGCGGCAGACCTTGAATGCGCAGGGCGGCTGGGCGCGTAATCCGGTGGTGCGAGTGGCCAACAGCACTATTCATGTCGCGTGGATAGAAACACCCACCGGTGCGTCATCGACTGAGCCTGCTGTCTGGACTGCGGATTTTGATGCGGCCGGCAAGCCATCGGCCATGCCGCGTCGCGCTGCTGCGGCCAGCAGCAATACCTGGAATCTCAATGCCACCGTAAATAAAGAAGGCACTTTCTACGTGGCATATGACGCCAAACTTAGCACTCGCGCTAAGGAACTGCAGCTGCTGACCATTACCGAAGGCAGCATTCGCCATGCCACGTTGAGTCCAGACGATGGTTTCGATTCTATATATCCGGATATCGGCATCAATGATAATGGTGTCGTGGCGCTCACCTGGTTCGACACGCGCGATGGCAATCAGGAAGTGTATTTGAGCGTGGGTTCGCTGGCGGAGCTGCTGTCCAGCAATTCATTGCATCCACAACGCATCACACATACCCCGGCGAATTCCATCGGCGCCTATCTGGCCTGGAATGGCGCACGGCTGGCATTGGTTTGGTGTGACGCGCAGCCCGGCCAGCAAGAGTTGTATGCGCGGTTTTTCAATGTGCGCGGACAAGGTATTTCCGACGTGCAGCGTTTGACCCACACCGCTACACAGTCCTCCATTCCCAGCATTCGCGCCGGGCAGCAAGGCTTCTGGGTGGCGTGGAATGAGTATCGACTGGAGGGTGAGGGCGCGCATGCCCATATTGTGTCTTCAACCGCCATGTTGCAGCGGCTGCAGTGAAAGCTGGTCGGTTGTTAACGTTGTTATCATTGTTCGATAACACTTGTCGCTAACAGTAAATAACGTGATTGCCATGTTCCATCACCGCATGATGGGCTTGAGTAACTCTCAAAAGGTTTTGTAATGCGCGTCATTCGTATCGCCTTGTTCTCGCTGACCTGCTGGCTCGCCGCTTGTACAACTACGCCTGCGACTGAGTCAGGCGGTACAGATGCCTTGCAGGGAACTTGGGTGGTTACTGCCGGCCAGCACGAGGGCAAGTCCATGGATGTGGTGGTGGGCGGCGTGCTCACCATAACGGGTAACAACTTCAAGATTCATACTGCCAGTGGCGCGGACTTGCAGGGTCAGCTGCAAATCGATGCGAGTAAGCGACCGGCAGAAATAAACTTTGTACATACCAGCGATGTGTTGAAGGGCACTCGTTGGTTGGCTATTTATAAAATTGAAGGTCAGACACTGTCGCTCAATTATGTGGATGCAGTGCTGCAAGAACCGCGACCCTCACAGTTTGTTACCTCCAATGCAACGGAAGCTTCGTTGCTGACCCTGCGCCGCGATGGCGTACCTAAGTAAGCATCTCATGGCCGGCTTTCTCGACAATCCACACGCTTCTCGACTGCGCCGGGCATTGTTCCAGGTGCATCTGTGGGTGGGCGTGATCGCGGGTTTGTACTTGCTGGTGGTGTGTCTCACCGGTGCGTTGCTGGTGTTTCGCATCGACTTGCAGCGCGCGGCCAACCCCGAGTTGTTCGTTTCACGAGGTGATCGTCCGCTGGCTTCACCCGCGCTGGTTCTACAAGAATTGCGCATCGCCTATCCCAATGGCCGCATTGCCGGTATCGATGCGCCCACCACCAGTCGTCCTTCTTACCTGGCGTATGTGGTGGAGGACAGAAACTTTCGTACTGTGCTGATCGATCCTGTCAGTGCCAAGGTATTGGGTGAGTTGCCGAAAACATGGATTAACATACTGCAATCATTGCACTTCAATTTGCTGTTGGGGCGTACCGGCACGCTGGTGAATGGCATCGGCGCACTGTGCCTGTTGACGCTATGCCTGACGGGTTTGGTGATCTGGTGGCAGGGACGACGTAATTGGTGGCGTGGCTTCACCATCCGGCAGGGCAGCTGGCCACAGATCAATTGGGATCTGCATCGTGCAGCCGGCATATGGGCATTTATCGCCATTCTGATATGGGCCCTGACTGCGCTCAGCTTTACGTTCCCCAGGCAATTTCGTTCGGTGGTGCAGGCGTTCTCCAGCATCTCGGTGAGTGTGGCGCCTAAGTCGAATGGTGCCAATGCAGATCGCATAGAAGCCATTCCATCCATGGATGAGTTGCTGAATCGCGCTTCCGCACTCGCACCCGGACAATACATGGCGCGTGTTGTGCTGCCTGCAAAGCCCGACGATTCCATGCAGATCCTGTTTGCACGTCAGCAGCCTACGCCAGCGGGCAGCAGCGATTTCACCACGATTTATCTGGATCGCTACACAGGTAAACAATTGGCTGCTGCCGCAAATGCAGGTGCCAGCGCTGGTGATCTCATCATGCAGTGGAAGGCGCCCTTGCACGTGGGCAGCTTTGGCGGGCTGGGCATCAAACTGTTGTGGGCGATGCTGGGCTTTGCGCCAGCGTTGTTGTTTGTGACGGGATTGATCGCATGGTGGCGACGTGTGGTGCGGCCGGCGTATGCGGCCAGTGCCGCGCGTGTTATCCGTGGCGCCGGGTAATCCATCATGTTGCACAACTTCAATGTTAAAGCCACGCTGACCGCCACTGCTTTATTGATGCCTCTATTGGGCAACGCGCAACTTGTGGCGGCGGCCAGCCAGTCACGTAGTGTCATCGATTTGGCAGTGACCAATCAGGCGAGATCTGTTGAAGACCGTGAACGCGACGCCAGCAGTAGGCCCAGTGACGTGCTGAGCTTCATCGGCATCGAGTCGGGGATGGCGGTGCTCGATATGAATGCAGCGACCGGGTACTACACAGAATTGTTGTCGTATGCCGTGGGGCCGACAGGGCATGTCATCGCGCACAATCATTCGGCGGCGACCAAGCTGCTTGATGCCAAGGCATTGCAGCGACGTTACGCAAATAATCGCCTGGCGAATGTCGAGCAATTGTTCGCCAGGCACAACGACATTCATCTGCCGGCGAATAGCCTGGACGCAGTGCTGATGTCGATGGTGTATCACGACACTTATTGGTACGACGCCAAGGTGGATTGGGGACCGGTGGATCAGCATGCCTTGTTGCTGGATTTATTCGCGGCGCTCAAGCCAGGAGGCATAGTCGGTGTGGTCGATCACTATGCCAAGGCCGGCAGTGATCCTTACGCATCGGCCATGGCAGTGCATCGTATTCGATCCGGAAATCGTCAAACGAGATTTCATAGCGGCAGGCTTCGAGCTTGAGGCGCAGAGCGATGTGCTGCGCAATCCTGCCGATGATCATTCCTTGAGTGTGTTCAATGCCGCGATGCGCGGCAAAACCGATCGTTTCGTTATGCGTTTTCGGCGTAAGGAGTAACCCGCCTGCGCGGATAACTTCATATCATGGCTACTACTGAATCCAGTACACAGGTGAACGCCCAGCAACTGTTGCAACATGCCGAGCGCATTCGTGGCAGCGGTGCGCTGGGGCGCTCTGAGTTGCTGTTGCGTCTATTCAACTTTTTCGTGGAATGTGCGGTCACTCAGAGAGTGCCCAAGGAAATCGAAGTTGCCCTGGATGTATTCGGCAAGAAGGTGGATTTCGATGTGGCGCAGGACGCGGTGGTAAGGGTCTACATATACAAGTTGCGCCGCAAGCTCGACGAATACTATGCCGGACCCGGCATTGATGAAACCGCGCGTTTGGTGATGCCGCGGGGCGAGTATCGTCTGGAATTGCAGGAACGCCAGCCTGCCGAGGTTAGTGTAATCACTGAAGTCGAGCCGGAGGATGAAGATCCGGTGCTGACCAGTGAAGCCGAAGTAGAGCTTGAATCGCTGGTTGCCAATGCCGCTGCCAGTCAGCCGCCGCGTTGGCGGTCCTGGTTGATTACGACAGCCATCTTACTGGCGGTGAATCTGGGCGTGCTGCTGCTGATCATGTTGCGTCCCAGTTCACAGGATTCAGCGGCTTTACGTGCAGTACGGAGCAATCCCATATGGGCGGGTATGTTGGATGACAATCTGCCTATCTATATTGCAGTAGGCGACTACTACATTTTTGGCGAGCTGGACGAAAGCTCCATGGAAGTGCAGCGCCTGGTGCGTGAATTCAACATCAACTCGCCCACCGATCTGGAAACACACCTTAAAAACAATCCCGATCAAGTTGGCCGCTACATGGATATGTCGCTGCAATATTTGCCGACATCGACGGCCTTTGCGCTGCGTAATCTCATGCCGATTCTGGAGCCCAACAACAAGAGCGCACGTCAGGTGCAGGTCATTCTGGCTTCCGATCTCACGCCCGCCATGGCACGCTCCGCACACATTGTGTACGTGGGTTTGATCAGTGGCATGAGCTTCCTGCGACAGTTGGTGTTCGACGGTTCGCGTTTTGCCATCGGCAATTCCTATGACGAGCTGGTCGATTTACAGACAAAGAAGCGCTATATCAGTCAGGCGGGAGAAATCGCCGATGCGCGTGCAACCTACACGGACTACGCCTACTTCTCGGCGCGCACCGGCGTGGATGGCAATGAAATTGTGATACTGGCGGGCGCTCGCGATGTGGGTTTGTTGCATGTGGCCGAGGTGGCTACCCAGAATACGTCGCTAGCGGAATTGAATGCGCAGGCGGGCATAAGCAACGATTTTGAAGCGTTGTACTCGGTGCAAGCTCTGCAACGATCCAATTTAGGTGGCAGATTACTGTTAACGCATAAATTCGCCACTCGTCGCATGGCTGCCGAAGAGTCGGAACCCAAGCCGATTAAACAGCAGAGCTCATCCGGCGCATCGCAATGATGATTGGGGTGCGGATAGGCGAGGCGAGTAAGCGCGTCGGTATGAACACGCCGATGCTGGATGGCGTGTTTTATTTGCCGAAGCTGCGCAGCGACCAGGCATTGCACCAGCCTTTAGCGGTGATCATTTTCCCGGGGAATAAGCTACAAGGCCGAATCGGGCCGTAACGTTGTTGCACCAACGTGCAGTTCGCACAACTCTGGCTCTTGTTAAATGTTGGATACTTTTTGACATCCACACGCGCGGCATCTTCGACGTAGCCGACATTTTTGGCTACTGGGTCGTTGGGATCGAGTTTCTGGCTAGCCGCCTGACTGGCGGAGGCAGCAATGATGCTGGCGCTGGTAAGAGCGTGAACCAGAAGTTCTCTACGATTCATTTGTGCGCCTGGTTGGAGAGTGCAGGAAGGTTACCGCTTTGATAAGGCGAATTCGCGGCTTTACAACGTGAAATTATTTTCATGTGCTTCCGGCCCACTCCCGCTGCATCAGTAGAGGGAGTTTGTGAGTCAGGGGAGTGGACCTTCGGCAACCCATCTTCCGACACTCAGTAAAAAAAGCCGCTGGCCAAAACAATTCGTCTAGAGGGGGATCTGACGATGTGCAGAGACATAGCCAGCGGCATAAACCTTGGGCGCGGCTATTGCGCCATGAGGGAATATTGTCACGCTGCCAGTCGGTAACGCACGTTCGTTACGGTTACACGGGATCATTAACGTGTAGAAATGCGCAGCCGTTATCGGTTTCGGCTCTTGGAGTGTAATTTGGTGTGCAGTGTAAGCGCTGTGTTTGAGATGAGGCGAACGATGCCGATCAATGATTTATGTCAGCAGCGGGACGCAGGCCGGCACATAGCAATAAGCCGAAGCCACTGAGACCACATAGCGTGGCAAACATCAGGGTGTAGCCGCCGGTGACATCGCGTAACAATCCACAGACGTAAGGTCCGCATGCGGCAATCAAATAGCCCCCTGCGCACATCATGGCGGTCCAGCTGCCCGCTGCCTCCGGCGAGTCACTGTAGTCCAGCGGCAATATCAAGGTGAGTGCGAACAACGCCGCTGTGCCGGCGCCCAATAACCCCATCCACAAGTAAGGCGCAGCCAGAGGCGCGTGCCAAACACCCACCAAGCCGGCCAATGTGCAGGCACTACTCAGTATTAGCGCGGGGCGGCGATCGCGTTGCTGTGCGGGTAAAGCACTAACTAGTGCTGTTCCGGCAATTTGTATCAAAGTGAATGCGCCTAGTAAGCGTCCGGCAGCCACTGAGCTGAATCCATAGCTTAGATAGGCAGGCGCCAGCCAGGTCAGCAATGCATAAAACACCAGGCTGTTCACGCTGAAGCTCAGCATAAGTAACCAGGCACGCGCATTACGCCAAGGAATGGCAGAAGAAGCGGTTTTTTTAGCCGTAGTGCTGGACGAAACCCCACGCCATTTCCAGGCAGCCACAAACGCCAGTACCGCCCAACAGCTTAACGCGGCAGGCCAGCCAAGATATTCGCCCAGTGCCGCACTGCCGCCTGCGGCAAGTGCGGCACCCAGACATAGCGAAGTGGTTATCCAACCGCTGATGCGCGCACTGTTCTGCGGAAACTCTTGCTTAATCCAGGCGCCGACCAGCGGTCCAAGCAAGGCAATGCCGATGCCTACGCCAGCGGAGCTGATTAACAAGCTGGGTAAGGTGGCGTGGGCACGCAGCAAAGTGGCAAAGCCAATCAACAATAGCATCGCGAAAATGGTTTGCTTGAGTCCCAATCGCGCGCTGAGGGGCATGGCTAACGGCGCAAACGCGCCCATGCAAATCACCGGCAAAGCGGTGAGTAGACCGGCGACGCCGTAGGAGAAATGCAGATCAGCGCGCAACGACTCCAAGACCGGCCCGATGGAAGCCAGTGCCAGGCGCAAATTCAACGCGACTAGGAGTAGTGCAGATAACTGCTTGGCATTTAGCGCGGGCGTTGCTGATTTCACGCGGAAAGGGCGTCGGCGTCACGTAGTTCAAAGTCGTGAGTGATCTTGGCCGTGGCGCCCAGCATGGCCACCGCCGAGCAGTATTTCTCTGCCGATAGTTTGATGGCGCGTTCAACCTTGGCCGGGTCCAGCTGTTTGCCGGTAACGGTAAAATGCATTTTGATTTCGGTGAAGACCTTGGGGTCGGTCTCGGCGCGTTGGGCATCGATGTCCACCACACAATCGGTCACCGCCACCCGGCCGCGCTTCAAAATCAGCACCACATCGAAAGCACTGCAACTGCCCAGCCCTACCAGCAGCATTTCCATGGGGCGAGGTCCCAGATTACGGCCGCCGGCCTCAGGGGCGCCATCCATCACTACGGTGTGGCCGGTGCCGGTTTCAGCGAGGAACATGGCGTCCTGCACCCATCTCACGGTGGTTTTCATTGCGCGAACTCGTCGGAACTATCAATTGGAAAACCGGGAGGTTAGCCGGTTGCCGGAGTGGTGGCGAGCGGCATGAATTGAATTTATGCGGAATAAAAAAAAGCCCCGTTACCGGGGCCTTTTATGACTTTATTTTTGTTTTTCTTTTACTAACGTGGCTGGATGTATTTTTTTTACTACAGCCTTAGGTTCTTCCTCCCCGAAACACCGCTGCCTCTCCTTCGGTCAGCGGGAGCCGTTAGGCTCGTCTCCCCCCGCAGCATTTACTGCAGCATCTTCCCCAGTTCTGAATCTCGTGTGGGAGGGGAGACTAAGGGGTCTGTCAGGATTTGTAAACACTTTTATATGACGAAAACATGTCAGGAATGCCTGCAAATACAGTAGTTTAGTGCGGTTCCGATGTGGGTCCTGTCCGGTCAGACGGCAAATCCATGCCGCAAAAAGAGCAGTGGCGATTACTTATGTTGCGTGTTTGCAGCAGTTGATGCGCAGCAACAGGTGGTTAATGCATACCACCGCCGCCAGTAGAATGGAACGGTGGTTTGGCAAACCAAACGATTGGAATCAGCAGAATAAAAATGCCTGCGAACAGCACGTACAAATCATTAACCGCCAATGTCGATGCCTGTTGTTGAATGACGCGTTCTACGTAGGCATAGGTCTGTACATCGCTGGCGCCGACACTGCTCAAAGTTTGCTGTATTTGATTAAAGCCGGGTGAGTCGGCACGGATATGTTCGGTAAGTACTGTGTGATGAAAATCCTGCCGATCGTTCCACAGCCAGATTGAAACGGCTGTCGAGATACTGCCGGCGATCGTGCGCAGGAAGTTGCTCAATCCCGAAGCAGATGCCAGTTCGTCGGGTTTGATATTCGACATCAGAATCTGATTCAGCGGCAGGAAGAACATAGCGATACCGACGCCCTGCCACAAACGCGGCGACGCCAATTGCCAAAAGCTGGCTTGATCGTTGAGTTTGGAAACCCACAGCATGCCGATACCGAAGATCAGGAACGCTGCGGACGCCGCGAGGCGCAGATTTATTTTCTGAATATTCTTGCCGACTAGAGGCGCCATGATGACGGCGAGGATACCGATGGGTGCCATGGCGAAGCCGGCCCAGGTCGAGTTGTAGCCCAGCGTGGTTTGCAACCACAGTGGGAATACCACGTTGACGCCGAAGAAGGTGAAATAGCCCAGGCTGATGGCGATGGTGCCGAACAGGAAGTTACGACGCTGGAACAGATGCAGATCCAGAATCGGATGTTTGTCGTGTAACTCCCAGATGATCAAGTAGGTCAGACATACCAACGACACTACGCCAACGGTGGCAATCAAGGGCGAACCGAACCAGTCTTTTTCGTTGCCGTTGTCGAGCATGTATTGCAGGCAGCCCACACCGACCACCAGCAAGATCAATCCCACTGCGTCGATCGGCACTTCCATGCGCTGCGATTCGCGATCTTTGAGGATGTTCCAAGTGGTGAACATGGCCAGAATGCCCACCGGCAGATTGATATAAAAGATCCAGGGCCACGAAAAATTATCGGTAATCCAGCCGCCCAATATCGGGCCGAAGATGGGCGCCACGATGATGACCATGCCCCACAGCCCTAAGGCCACGCCGCGTTTCTCCGGTGGATAGTTACGTAGCAGCAATGCCTGCGCGATAGCCACCATCGGACCCGATACCAAACCTTGCATCAGACGCGCCAGGATCAGCATGTTCATGCTGGTAGCCAGGCCGCATAACGCTGAGAACACTACGAACAAGAACATGGAAGTGACGAAGGTGCGCACTTCACCGAAGCGACGGCCGATCCAGCCGGTCAATGGCTGCATGATCGCGGCGGCCAGCGAATAAGAACTCACCGTCCAGGTGCCTTCAGAGGGACTTACGCCCAGACTGCCGGCGATGGCCGGGATCGATACATTGACGATGGTCATGTCGAGCACTTCCATGAAGGTCGCCATGGCCACGGCAATGGTCAGTAACACCAGTTGCGCGCCATGCAACGGCGGAAATTCGCCGTTGCGTGCAGTTTGATCGGTACCGGACATGATTCGATTTCGCTCGTTGCTACGGCCTATTGCTGTTGGGCAATGATGCGTTCGGCTTCTGCTTCCACCTTGCTCATGTCCGACGTGTACACCTCGGTGTTTTCAGTGCTGGGTGGTGTGCTGGTGTCGGACAACATCAAGCCGGAACGATCGTGTGTGTCCACTTTCACTGTGGTGGATAGGCCAATACGCAATGGATGTGCTTCCACTTCCTTTGGATCGAGTTCGATGCGTACCGGCACGCGTTGAATCACCTTGATCCAGTTGCCCGATGCGTTCTGTGCAGGCAATAACGAAAATGCCGCACCAGTGCCGATGCCAATGCCGGTGACCTTGCCGTGGAATACGGCATCGCTGCCATACAGATCGCTTTCTACCGTGGCGGTTTGGCCGATGCGTAAATTGCGCAGCTGCACTTCCTTGAAATTGGCATCCACCCATAGCGCGTTAAGCGGCACGATGGTCAGGTGCTGTTCGGATTCTATCGTGTTTCCCTATTAACCTTAGCAATACGTA
>JASGLD010000006.1:0-251658 GCA_049840395.1 Steroidobacteraceae bacterium | reverse complement strand
GTGCTGTTATGTCCTCTACTGGTTCAGATTACGTATTGCTAAGGTTAATAGGGAAACACGATAGAATCCGAACAGCACCTGGCCGAGCGCGTGAACAAGGCAATCAATGAGCGCCTGCAATCGCTGAGTCGTACCGTGCATATCAATGGCTTCCGCCCAGGCAAAGTGCCGGTGACGGTAGTGCGCCAGCAATATGGTGCTGCCGTTCGCCAGGAAGTGATCGAAGGTCTGGTACAGAGCACTTCTCCGAAGCCGTAACCGGCCAGAAGCTGAATCCTGCAGGCGGTCCACGCATTGAAGAATTCAAGGCCGACGAAGGTCAGGACTTGAGCTACCGCGCGGTGTTCGAGGTTTATCCCGAATTTGAAGTGAAGGGTATTGAAGGTTTGGCCATCAATCGCCCAGTGGTCGAAGTGAGTGAGGCTGACATCGACGCCATGATCGACAATCTGCGTCGTCAGCAGGCTACCTATGTGAAGGTAGACCGCCCTGCTAAGGATACCGATCGCGTCACCATCGATTTCGAAGGCAAGATCGACGATGTGGCCTTCGATGGCGGCAAGGGAAGCAATTTCCCAGTTATCGTCGGTGCCGGTCGCATGCTGCCGGATTTTGAAGCTGGTCTGCAGGGCATCAAGGCGGGCGAGACCAAGCTGGTTAATGTGAATTTCCCGGCCGACTACGCCGCCGCAAACCTGGCCGGCAAGACGGCAGTGTTTGCGATTACCGCACACACCGTTGAAGAGCAGCAGTTGGCCGAAGCCAACGACGAGTTCGCCAAGCTGTTCGGTATCACCGAAGGTGGCATCGCCAAGCTGCGCGAAGAAGTGGCCGATAACATGCGCCGTGAACTGGCTGAAAATGTGCGCGGTCGCGTGCGTCAACAGATATTCGATGGTTTGTTGGCCGCAAATACCATCGAAGTGCCGTCAGTACTGGTCGACAATCAAGTGCGCGATATGCAAATGGATGCAGGTCGTCAGTCGGGTGCTCGCGATGCTTCGCAGTTGCCGGCGGCTGAGCAGTTTCAAGAGCCGGCGCGCCGTCGCGTAGCTTCGGGGCTGTTACTGGGTGAAGTCATCAAGACCAGCGGTGTTGAACTTGACCGTAACCGAGTGCAAGCCAAGTTGCAGGAAATGGTTGAGCAATATCCCGACCCTGCCCAAGCTCTGAAGGCCTATCGTGAAAATCAGGAAGCGCAGCGTCAGATCGAAAATCTCGTGCTGGAAGAACAGGTGATTGAGTGGTTGCTGGAGCGCGCCAAGGTGACCGACCAGTCGATGACCTTCAAGGATTTGATGAACTTTGGCGGTTGAAGTCGGCTTTCGTCCGCCGCTAACCGCTTCGGTGAACAGGCTCGCAGATTGCGAGCCTGTTACTGACCGCCAGCATCCATGTATGCTCTGATATGGCGTAAACCTTACGCGATGTCTTCAAACCCAATACCAAGGCAGATCTCATGAGTGCACTGAAAACGCAGGCCCAGCTGGTTCCGATGGTGGTTGAGCAGACTGCGCGCGGCGAACGCGCCTATGACATCTACTCCCGCCTGCTGAAAGAGCGTGTGATTTTCGTGGTGGGCCCTGTGGAAGATCACATGGCTAATCTGATCGTTGCTCAGTTGCTGTTCCTGGAATCGGAAAATCCCGATAAGGACATCGCGCTGTACATCAATTCACCGGGTGGTGTGGTTTCCGCTGGTTTGGCGATTTATGACACCATGCAGTTCATCAAGCCGGATGTCAGCACCATTTGCATCGGCCAGGCGGCCAGCATGGGCGCGGTTTTGCTGGCGGGCGGTGCCAAGGGCAAACGTTATTCTCTGCCGCACTCGCGCATCATGATTCACCAGCCATTGGGCGGTTTTCAGGGCCAAGCCACGGACATCGACATCCATGCCCGTGAAATTCTGGCGACCCGTCACCGCTTGAATCAATTACTGGCCAATCACACCGGGCAGTCGATTGAGCGTATTGCCCAGGACACCGATCGCGACAATTTCATGGGTGGTGAAGCGGCTGTGGCCTATGGTCTGGTCGACAAGGTGCTCGACAAGCGTTCCCTGTTGACGCCTGCGGTCACCAAGTAAGAGCTAAGTGCCTGTAAAGCTTGACCTATACTGGGTTTGGCTACAGGCGAATGATGAATGTTGGCAGTCCGCTACCCGGGTCTTTGCGCCCTGAGCGGCGTGCATGCTATAAGCCGTTTCGCAAGCTAGTACAGCTTGTGAACAGCGCGAAGATCCCCATTATTGCAATGGGCAAATTTAAGGTGACGCATGTCTGATGACTCACGCGGCAAGCAAGACGATGGCAAGTTGCTGTACTGCTCCTTCTGCGGCAAAAGCCAGCACGAGGTGCGTAAGCTCATTGCCGGGCCGTCGGTGTTTGTGTGCGACGAATGTGTCGAGTTGTGCAATGACATCATTCGCGAAGAGCTAGAAGAAAAAGCCGAAACCACTCGCGACAAGCTGCCCAAGCCTCACGAAATCAAGAAGGTTCTGGACGAGTATGTCATCGGTCAGGATCGCGCTAAGAAAGTGCTGTCGGTGGCAGTGTACAACCACTACAAGCGCCTGCAGACCAAGGGCGAGTCTCGCTCCAAGGACGAAGTCGAGCTGGCCAAGAGCAACATTCTGTTGATCGGTCCCACGGGCTGCGGCAAGACCTTGCTGGCCGAAACTTTGGCGCGCTTGCTGAATGTGCCGTTTACGATTGCCGACGCTACCACGCTGACCGAAGCCGGCTATGTGGGTGAAGACGTCGAGAACATCATTCAGAAATTGCTGCAGAAGTGCGACTACGATGTCGAGAAAGCGCAGACCGGTATTGTCTATATTGATGAAATCGACAAAATCTCGCGCAAGTCGGACAACCCCTCGATCACCCGCGACGTATCGGGTGAAGGTGTACAGCAAGCCTTGCTGAAGCTCATTGAAGGTACGGTGGCCTCGGTGCCGCCACAGGGTGGTCGCAAGCATCCACAGCAGGAGTTCCTGCAAGTGGATACCAGCAATATCCTGTTCATTTGCGGCGGCGCCTTTGCCGGATTGGAGAAGGTCATTCTCAATCGTACGCAGAAGTCGGGTATCGGTTTTGTGGCCGATGTACGCCAGCAGAACGAGCGTCCGCATGGCAATGACGTATTCCACGACGCTGAGCCGGAAGATCTGATCAAGTTCGGTTTGATTCCCGAATTTGTCGGTCGTTTGCCGGTAGTGGCTACCTTGGAAGAGTTGGATGAAGCGGCGTTGATGTCGATTCTGCTTGAGCCAAAGAATGCACTGACCAAGCAGTACCGCAAGCTGTTCGAGATGGAAGGCGTGGATCTGGAGTTCCAGCCTGATGCAGTCCGTGCGGTGGCCAAGCGCGCCATGGAGCGTAAGACGGGCGCACGTGGTCTGCGTACCATCTTGGAAAATATTTTGCTCGAAACCATGTACGACCTGCCGTCGCAGAAGAATGTACAGAAAGTCGTGGTTGATGAGGCGGTTATTCGCGGTGAGGGCAAGCCCTTCATGGTGCATGCCACCGAAGAGCAGCGTCTGGCTGCAGTTGAGACACGCCGTCCTACCGGCACCGATCACCATTAATTCCGGTTAGGGTTTGTACCGACAGGCCGTACACGCAAGTGTGCGGCTTTGTTGTTTCTGCGGGTCGTAATGCACCCATGTCGCTGCTAACTTATCAATCGATCACAGCTTGAGTTAGTCGGCTGGCGTATACCATATGCTTCCGGTATGGTCTTGAACGACGCCATTTCAGCCCCATACAGTGGCTTCCACCTATTCCTGCAGGTAATCCCGTGAGCACCGATACCCCGGAAACTCGAAATACAGTCAATACGCAGGATATCCCGGTACTACCGCTACGCGATGTGGTGGTGTATCCGCACATGGTGATTCCGTTATTCGTGGGACGTGAGAAATCGATTCTCGCTCTCGATCAAGCGATGCGCGGCACCAAGCAGATTTTGTTGATCGCGCAGAAACAAGCGGATGTGGACGATCCCGGCGCCGACGATATTTATCGCATCGGTACGCTTGCCACTATTCTGCAATTGCTGAAACTTCCGGATGGCACCGTCAAAGTGCTGGTGGAAGGTTCGGTGCGTGCGCGCATTAAAGAGTTGAGTGCAGATCAATCCTTTACGGCCAACGTGGAAGTGCTCAAGGATCAAGGTCAGTACGACGAGCGCGAGGTGGATGTGCTGACGCGTTCGGTTATCTCGCAGTTTGAACAGTACGTAAAACTCAATCGCAAAGTGGCGCCGGAGATTTTGACCGCGTTGGCGGGTATCGAAGAGCCTGGGCGCTTGGCGGATAACGTTGCAGCGCATATGGCGTTGAAGCTGGATGCCAAGCAACGTGTCTTGGAGATGTTGGAAGTCCGCAAGCGTCTCGAACACATTCTGGCATTGCTGGAAGGCGAGATGGATGTGCTGCAGATCGAAAAGCGCATCCGTGGTCGCGTCAAGCAGCAGATGGAAAAGAGTCAGCGCGAGTACTACCTCAATGAACAGATGAAGGCCATCCAGAAAGAACTGGGCGAGCTGGAAGATGCACCTAATGAGCTGGGTGAATTGGAACAGCGCATTCGCAAGGCCGGTATGCCGAAGGAAGCTCGCGACAAGGCCATGACTGAACTTGGCAAGCTCAAGTTGATGTCGCCGATGTCGGCTGAAGCCACCGTGGTCCGCAATTACATCGACTGGTTGGTCAAGCTGCCGTGGAAGAAAAAGACCAAGGTGGTGCACGACATCGACAATGCCGAGAAGGTGCTTGATGAAGACCACTACGGTCTGGAGAAGATCAAGGAACGCATTATTGAGTATCTCGCTGTACAGCAGCGAGTGAAAGCACTTAAAGGACCGATCCTGTGTCTGGTAGGACCTCCGGGCGTAGGTAAGACTTCATTGGGTCAGTCCATTGCTCGCGCCACCAATCGCAAGTTCGTGCGCATGTCGTTGGGTGGTGTACGCGACGAAGCGGAGATTCGCGGTCATCGCCGTACTTACATCGGTTCCATGCCTGGCAAGATTGTGCAGAACCTGGTGAAGACAGGCGTGAACAATCCGCTGTTTCTGCTTGATGAAATCGACAAGATGGCCATGGATTTTCGTGGCGACCCAAGTTCCGCCTTGTTGGAAGTGCTGGATCCAGAGCAAAACAGCACCTTCAACGATCACTATCTCGAAGTGGATTTGGATTTGTCGCAGGTGATGTTTGTATGCACCGCGAATAGCCTGAACATTCCTGCGCCATTGCTGGATCGCATGGAAGTGATTCGGTTGCCTGGTTACACCGAAGATGAGAAGAGCGCCATTGCACGTAAGTATCTGTTGCCGAAACAGGTCAAGCAGAATGGCTTGGAACCCAATGAATTGAGCGTATCCGACGGCAGCGTCAAGGATGTCATTCGTTATTACACTCGCGAAGCGGGTGTGCGTAGCCTTGAACGTGAGATGTCAAAGATCTGCCGCAAGGCGGTGAAGCAGCTGCTCACTGAAAAAGGCACTAAGTCGATCAATGTGACCAGCAAGAATTTGAACAACTATCTTGGCGTGCGCCGCTTCAGCTATGGCCGCGCAGAGGCTCAGGATCAGATTGGTCAAGTCACCGGCCTTGCCTGGACGGAGGTGGGCGGTGAGCTGCTGACCATCGAAGCATCGGTGGTGCCGGGTAAGGGTAAGTTGCTGGATACCGGTAAGTTGGGCGATGTGATGAAGGAATCTATCCAGGCGGCAATGACTGTAGTGCGTAGCCGCGCTTCAGTGCTGGGTTTGGAGCCTGATTTCAATCAGAAGGTCGATCTGCACATTCACGTGCCCGAAGGCGCAACGCCTAAGGATGGTCCAAGCGCGGGTATAGGCATGTGCACCGCTCTGGTGTCGGCGCTTACCAAGGTGCCAGTACGTTCCGATGTAGCCATGACTGGCGAAATTACTCTGCGTGGTCAGGTGTTGCCGATTGGTGGTCTTAAGGAAAAATTGCTGGCGGCGCATCGTGGCGGTATTCGCATGGTGTTGATCCCAGATGAGAACACTAAAGATCTCGCCGACATTCCGCAGAATATCAAGGACAGTTTGGAAATTAAGCCGGTCAAGTGGATTGATGAGGTGTTGCAGTTGGCGTTGCAGCACATGCCTGAACCGTTGGTGCCGCCTTCCGATGATGGTGCCACGGTTGATAAGACACGCACGAGGCGCGGCGGCAAGCGCGCAACGAAGCAAGTTCCAGCGCATTAACGTTTACTATTGATGTTTGTAACAAAGGCGAGTCGTGATGACTCGCCTTTGTTTTTATTAGAGTTGCTCCGTTGTGATTGTTGCACGCCAATTGTCAACGTTGACCGGTTGATAAGCCTGCTGTTATAACGCGCGCCCCTAAATTAGTCGCTCGTGCTCGCACGCGAACACAGGCGATGATGTATTGGAATAACCGCGATGAACAAAAGTGAATTGATCGATGCCGTCAGCACCCAGACCGGCGCTGCCAAGACCGATGCTGCGCGTGCGGTGGATGCCGTGTTCGATGCGATTGGCGGTGCGCTTAAGAGCGGCGATTCCGTGGCGCTGGTTGGCTTCGGCACATTTGCAGTTAAGACGCGTGCGGCACGTTCGGGGCGCAATCCACGTACCGGTGAGACCATCGAGATCGCAGCAAGCAATATGCCGGTATTTAAAGCTGGCAAGGCCCTAAAGGATGCTGTAAACTAATTTGCTTCCAAAGGGTCGCTCAAACGATCGAACAGCAGCGCTGCTAAAAGCGGTCAGCTGATCGGCAATCAAGTGGACGATTCTTGAGGGTGCTTAGCTCAGCTGGTAGAGCGTCGCCCTTACAAGGCGAATGTCGGCGGTTCGATCCCGTCAGCACCCACCATAAACAATTAGGTTTCGCGCGGAGCGGTAGTTCAGCTGGTTAGAATATCGGCCTGTCACGCCGGGGGTCGCGGGTTCGAGTCCCGTCCGCTCCGCCACTTCTTTCGGGCACCCTTGCCATGCTGCAAACAATTCGTGACAAAGTATCCGGTTGGGTGGCGAAAGTGCTGCTCGGTGCTTTGGTTGTAGTGTTCGTGTTCTGGGGTATTGAGCTGCGCTCAACTACCTCTACCGAAAACATGGCAGCAGAGGTAAATGGCGAAGAAATCAAACTCGCCAGTTTGCGAAATGCCTGGCAGCAGCGCCAGGCCGAATTGCAGCAAGCCTTTAAAGGCGAAATTCCCGAAGCATTCAAACAGCAGCAGCAACAGGCCGTATTGCAGCAACTTATTCGTTTGCAATTACTGCAACAGCGCGCTGAAGAACAGGGCTTCCGCATCAGCGACACGGTGCTTGCCGATACCTTATTCAGTCTCGATGCTCTGAAAGTAGACGGTCAGTTTTCTCGTGATCGTTACGCCTCCGCCCTGCTACAGCAGGGCATGAACGAAACGCAGTTCGAAGCCCAACTACGTTCTGAGCTGGCTACCCGGCAGTTGCAGAACGGCGTAATCGGTACGGCCTTCATGACGCCCAAGGAATTGATGCGTGCTCAGGCGTTATTAAACGAACAGCGCGAGATCGATTACGTGGTGGTGCCTGCCAAGGCTTTTTTGAATACCGTCAAACTCACCGATGCCGACGTGCAGGCATGGTACGACTCGCACAAAGGCGAGTATCTCACTCCAGAAACGGTTGACCTGCAGTACGTGGAGTTGAAGCTGGCTGATTCTGCTGCCGAAGTGACAGTGGACGATGCTGCTCTGCGTGCACACTACGAACAAATCAAAGATCGTTTCAGCAGCACCGAACGTCGTCATGGTCATCACATCCTGATTACCACCAGCAAGGATCTCGATGACGCTGCAGCCAAGAAGCAGGCTGAGGAAGTGCTGGCGAAGCTTAAGGCTGGCGGTGATTTCGAAGCGCTGGCCAAACAGTATTCGAAGGATCCGGGTTCGGCCAGCAAGGGCGGTGATCTGGGTTGGGCGGCCAAGGGCACCTATGTCGCTGCCTTTGAAGAAGCGCTTTTCAGCATGAGTGTGGGCGAATTGCGTGGGCCGATCAAAACTGAATTCGGCTACCACATTCTGCGTCTTGATGAGACCGAGGGCGGTGTCGTTAAGCCCTTTGAGCAAGTGCGTGCCGAGGTAGAAGCCGATTACAAGACGGATCGCGCGCGCTCATTGTTTTACGAAAAAACTCAGAAGCTTGCCGATGAGGCTTTCGCAAAGCTCACTTCGTTAGACGGTGTGGCGCAGGACTTTGGCACGAGCCTTAAAACCGTTGCCGATTTCGGCCGCAATGGCGGCGGTGAATTCGGTGCTGATACGCAGGTGATAGAGGCGGCGTTTAGTGAAGCTGTGCTTGAGAAAGGTGAAAATAGCCCACTGGTAACTCTGGGTGAAGATCGCGCTCTGGTGTTGCGTGTTGCCAATCATAAAACGCCCGAGCAGAAGCCCGTCGATGCAGTACGTGCCGATATTGTGGCCAAGCTCACTGATCAGGCCGCGAAGAATGCTGCTGAAAAGCTGGCTAACGACACCATCAATCAATTGCAGGCGGGTTCTGTGCAATGGGCCGGTGTGAACAAAGCGGTATCGGCTACTCCTGTCGGTAAGAAGTTGCTCTCACGCTCGGCTGCAGATGTCTCGGCTCAGGTACTGAGCACTGCTTTTGCCATCCCTAAGGCAACTATCTCTGTCGACAAGCCTGCTTACCGTGGTGTGGCATTGACGAATGGGGACTATGCCCTTGTCGCTGTTTCAGCGGTTCAAAGTGGCGTGGTGACTGCCGAAGCAACCGATGCGTTGTCGCAGTTGCGCGAGCAACGCATCGGCAAATTGGGTGCAAATGAATTCAGTTCGTATATGGGCGAGCTGGAGCGCACCGCCAAGATCAAGCGCAATCCCGCGGCATTTGAATAGTCTTCAATAAGCTAGGGCGGCGGTCGCCCTAAAGATAGACGCTCTAAATAAAAGCCCTGCCGTTCAATCGAACGGCAGGGCTTTTTCTTTCAACTGAATTGGCCAGCTGATTCTTGAATCAGTGCGAATCGGTTTCTTGATCGAAGGCCATGCCCACGTGGCTATAGCCGCCATCCACATAGAGAACTTCGCCGGTGATGCCGGCCGCCAGGTCAGAGCACAGGAAGGCGGCGGCGTTACCCACGTCTTCCGTCGAGACATTGCGGCGTAGCGGCGCAGCAGCAGCGACATGCCCCAGCATTTTGCGGAAGCCGCCAATACCGGCAGCGGCCAGCGTTTTGATTGGGCCTGCGGAGATGCCATTGACGCGAATGCCTTGTGGCCCCAGGTCGGCAGCCAGGAAGCGCACATTGGCTTCCAGGCTGGCCTTGGCCAGGCCCATGACGTTGTAGCTGGGAATGGAGCGTACGGCACCGAGATAGGTCAAGGTGATCAGGGCGCCGGCACGACCTTGCATCAGCGGCAGTCCGGCCTTGGCCAGAGCGGTCAGGCTGTAGCTGGAAATGTCATGCGCGATGCGAAAGTTTTCACGCGTGGTGGATTCGGCAAAGCCGCCGCGAATGGAATCGCTGGGCGCGAAGGCCACGGCGTGCACGATGACGTCCAGACTATCCCAGGAGTTGCGCAGTGTGGCGAAGGCATCGTTGATTTGTTCGTCGAAACCGACATCCATGGGTAAGGCAATGTCGCTACCGAATTCCTTGGCCATGTTGATCACACGATCCTTGAGGCGTTCACCCTGGTAGGTGAATGCCAGCTCTGCCCCTTCGCGACGCATCGCGCTGGCAATGCCATAGGCAATGGAACGCTCCGAAGCGAGCCCGACAATCAGTGCTCGTTTGCCGGCTAGAAATCCCATGCGATACCCCACTCAACGTTTATAACAGGCTGAGTAGTTTAGACGATCGGACCAGTGATCGTCTTCGGGAAGATTGGCTTGGATGGGGCTCTGGCTATTGCCTATATCAGCCGCCAGCGCGACGGCTATCGTCGGTGTATACCACCAGACGCTGTCCAGCCTTGAGGTCAGCGGCCGAGCTGAGCTTGTTCCAGTTCATCAGTTGTTTCACTTCCACCTTGAACTGACCGGCGATGCGGCTAAGCGTATCGCCACTACGAACGGTGTAGCTCAGTTTCTCTTGCGTTACTTCGCTCTTGCTGGTGGTTGCCACACTGCCTGGAATCTTCAGTTTCTGGCCGGTTTTAATGGCATTTTTCTTGATGCCATTGAGGCTGGCCAGCACGGTGGGATCGACTTCATAACGCTGCGCAATGCTCCACAGCGTGTCGCCGGAACGCACGGTGTAGGTTGTCTTGCTCTTGGCGGGGGTCTTGCTCGCGGCTTTGCTGGCTGGTGCTGTTTCAATCTCTGTAGAAGTGCTGGCAATCGCACTTGCTGCGGTAGCGCCGCGCAATAACAATTCCTGGCCTGGCTTGATCGACTTAGTCTTGAGATTGTTCAAAGCCACGATGTCGCTGGTAGCCAAACCATAGCGTTGAGCGACCTTGTTGAGCGTGTCGCCCTTGCGAACTCGGTAATAAACCATGGGCACGCGCTGAGCCGAGGGTAAGGAGGCCAGCTTTTCCAGGAAGGACTGCTCGTTGGCTACCGGAATCAGTAATTGATGCGGACCATTGGGATCGGTGACACGGCCCTTATAGCCCGGATTGATCGCCAGAAAGTCTTCCTTGCTCATGCCGGCCAACTCAGCCGCCAGCCCCAGATCGATCTGGCCACCGGCATCAACTTTCACGAAGTAAGGCTGATTTTCCAGGCTGCCGAATTCCAGGCCATGCGCTAACGGATCGGAGACGATGCGGCGCATCGCCAACAGCTTGGGTACATAGGCTTCGGTTTCGCGGGGCAGATCCAGGCTGAAGAAATCGGTAGGTTTGCCCTTGGCGATATTGCGTTGGATGGCGCGCGCTACATTGGCTTCGCCGGTGTTGTAAGCGGCAATGGCCAACAGCCAGTCGCCGTCGAATTCGTTGGCGAGGAATTGCAAATAGTCGAGCGCGGCACGCGTCGACTCCACGACGTCGCGGCGGCCGTCGTAGTAATTGTTCTGCTTCAAGCCGAAACGTGTGCCGGTGCTGGGGATGAACTGCCACAGACCGGCCGCTTTTGCGGTGGACAGGGCAACGGGATTGAATGCACTTTCCACCACCGGCAGCAATGCTAATTCCAAAGGCATTTTGCGGGCTTCCAGCTCGCTGACGATGTAGTACAGATAGCGTTCGCCGCGACGGAAGGTACGGTCCAAATAGTCAGGATGGCTGGCGTACCAAGCTTCTTCGTTGTCGATGCTATTGGCCGAGGCGTTTTCCAGGGCAAAGCCCATGCGCATGCGGTCGAACAAATCCTGTTCGCCCAGCGAAACCACGGTGGACTCAATCGTCAGCCATTCAGGAGGCAGTGTTAGTTCTGGCGCCGTGACAGCGAGAGGGCGTACGGGGGCCGGCTTGGTGGCGCTGTTAAATACCGAGAAGGTTCCGCTGCCTGACTGAGTGCTGGGCAGCGTGCTGCAACCCGCGAGCAGCAGTAAACCCACCAGAAGCGCCGAGCGCGGGGCGGACTGTGGGTTTGTTGGCATCAGTTACTCTCCAGTGGTCGACAACTCGAACCGAGGTTTGACCTCAGCCCTGGAAATGATTCTTCCATTCTCGCAATACAGCGAAAATTTCTGTTTCACTGTTTAATGTGCGACTCGCATGACGTTCTGCGGCGCGTTTCACAGTCTCCACGCCTAGGCGTAAAAACGGGTTGATTCTCAGCTCCAGCCCTATGCTGGACGGCAAGGTCGCCTCAGTTCTGCGGCGTTTTTCGATACAACGTTCCAAGTGCTCTTGAATCGCTAGATTGTCCGGTTCCACTGCCCGCGCGAAGCGCAGATTGGCCAGCGTGTACTCGTGAGCGCAGTACACCTCAGTTTCCGCCGGCAAAGCCGCCAACCGCTGCAAAGAGGCCGTCATCTGCGCCGGCGTACCCTCAAACAAGCGGCCACATCCCGCACTGAACAGGGTATCTCCGCAAAACACCGCGCCATGTCCTACATACGCAATATGCCCAGCGGTATGGCCGGGCACTGCCAATACTTCAAAACTAAGCCCCAGCTCCGTAAATTGGACGTCCTGTCCTGCTGTCACCCGACGTACTAGCCCGGGAAGGATTTCATCCACAGGGCCGAAAGTAGGTGCCGAGTACTGGCTTTGTAGCGCCACCACCCCGCCCACATGGTCGTTGTGGTGATGTGTGATCAGTATGCCGCACAGACTCAGCTGGTTTAGCTGTAGCGCTTTGCGGACAGGATCGGCATCGCCCGGATCGACGACCACCACCTGTTGCGGCGCTTTTGGCGAGTGGATCAGCCACAGGTAGTTGTCGTTAAAAGCCGGAACGGCGGTGACTTTCAGAGCTTTCAATGCGGCTCCCATCCACCCGGCCGTTAACCATAAGGCGGCATTAAACCCGCTGAGGCGGGGCGTCGCAAGCAAAAATTTCTTTATGGTTTCGCTACATACGCTCGACCGATAGGTACAGGCCGATTGCTTGGGACATTACCTTCCCGAGAGGTGTACCGCTATGCTTGGCCCATGGCTCACTTCCTTCCCGACAACTCCGGCAAATTAGCTGCAAATCCGCAGTCTCGGGCCACTTGGCTGAATGGCCCGTTAGGGCAACGCGTGTTTAGCCTGGAGCGCAAGTTGCTGACAGAAGCCCTGACGCAGGTATTCGGCTGGCAGTTGCTACAGATCGGTGCCTGGGGCGACGACCTTAGCTTGCTGGCGAGCGCCCGGACTCAGCGTAAGGCGGTTATCAGTCAGGAGCCGCTGGCAACGATTCCCGGGGTGATGAGCATTCAATCGCGTCTGGATGCCCTGGCTATTGCGTCGGATTCAGTAGATGCCGTCCTGCTGCCGCACACACTGGAAGCCGCTGCCGATCCGCATGAATTGTTGCGCGAAGTGGACCGCATCCTGCCGGGTGATGGCCAACTGATCATTCTAGGCTTCCGGCCTTTCTCGGGCTGGGGGCTGCGCAATCTATTGGCGCGCAACGGCTTTCCGCCAGGTACCGAACGCCTGATCTCCGAACACCGTATCCGCGACTGGCTGAAATTGTTGGGCTTTGAAGTGGCTGATGCACGTCGCTACCTGTTTACCTGGCCTTGGGGTTCGGCCTCGCCGCGCGCGCAACGTTTTTTGGAAAATACCGGCAGTGCCTTGTGGCCGTTGTTCGCCGGGGCGTACCTGCTGCGTGCTCGCAAACGGGTTTATACCCTTACGCCGGTGCGGCCACGCTGGCGGGTGCGCACTCAGGTGGTGGGTGGTTTGATTGAACCGACTACGCGTGTGAGTAAATGAATCGCGCGGTCAATCGCCGACCTGCGCACATTCTCGGTACACTGCTCAGCTAGCCGAATTGTTTTCTGTTGATTTGCCCAAGGTTGATTGCTCATGGATTTCATTGATCTCAAAAGCCAGTACCGCCGTATTCAAACCAGCGTCAATGCGCGCATCCAGAAAGTGCTGGAGCATGGTCAGTACGTGCTGGGGCCGGAGTGCACCGAACTTGAAGCACAACTCGCTGCCTACGTGGGCACCAAGCATTGCGTGGCGGCTTCCAGCGGCACTGACACCTTGCTGATCGCCTTGATGGCGCTGGATATCGGGCCGGGCGATGAAGTCATTACTTCGCCTTTCACCTTTATAGCCACAGGTGAAGTCATTGCACTTGCCGGCGCCAAGCCGGTGTTCGTCGATATCGAATCCAAGACTTACAACCTCGATCCCGCCTTGCTGGAAAAGGCCATCACGCCGCGCACCAAGGCCATCATGCCGGTGTCCTTGTATGGTCAATGTGCCGATTTCGATGCCATCAATGCCATTGCCAAGAAGCACGGCATTCCAGTCATCGAAGATGGCGCACAAAGTTTTGGCGCGTTGTACAAGGGCAAGCGCTCCTGCGGCTTGAGCGAGATCGGTTCCACCTCGTTCTTCCCATCCAAACCTCTTGGTGGTTACGGCGACGGCGGTGCGTTGTTCACCAATGACGATGGCCTGGCGAAGCTGATGCGTGAGATTCGCGTGCATGGTCAGGACAAACGCTATCACCATCCGCGTCTGGGTTTGAATGGTCGCTTGGATTCGTTGCAGGCGGCGATTCTGCTGGCCAAGATGGAAATTTTTGAAGACGAAGTGCAGGCACGTGCGCGTCTCGGCGCGCGTTATTCCGAACTGCTCAATCAAGCGTTGCCCGGTCAGGCCGATGTGGTCACGCCTGCGGTGTCGGCGCACAACCTCAGCGTTTACGCTCAGTACACCATTGAAGTGCCCAACCGCGCGCAATTCGAAGAGCGCATGAAGGCGCAGGGTATTCCCACTGCAGTTCACTATCCCGTGCCGCTACATCAGCAGCCGGTATTCGCCAATCTCGGTTACAAGACGGGTGATTTTCCGGTGTCGGAACGCATCGCGGCGCGCGTAGTCAGTTTGCCTATGCACCCTTACTTGAACGAAGCGCAGCAGCAGCAAGTGGTGGCTGCGGTACGCAGCGCAGTGTTGGGCTGAGCTGGAGTACGCGCATGCGTCAGGTGATATTCGATACTGAAACTACCGGTTTGGAAGTTGCGCAGGGTCATCGCATCATTGAAGTGGGTGCGATTGAGATCATCAATCGCCGCAAGACCGGCCGTACCTTTCATAAATACTTCAAGCCGGATCGCGAAGTGGATGCCGGCGCAATGGCTGTGCATGGCATCACTAACGAATTCCTCAGCACGCAGCCGCGCTTCGGTGAACTGGCCGATGAATTGCTCGAGTTTCTCGGCGGTGCGGAACTGGTGATTCATAACGCTGCATTCGATGTGGCCTTCCTGGATGCCGAGTTGAAGCTGCTCAAGAAGACGCGTTCAGTGCGTGATCTGTGTACGGTGTTCGATACGCTGACCTTGGCCAAAAAATTACATCCTGGTCAGCGCAATAGTTTGGATGCGCTGTGCAAGCGCTACGATGTGGATAACTCCGGCCGCGAATATCACGGCGCGTTGCTCGATGCGCAGCTGTTGTTGGATGTGTATCTGGCCATGACCGGCGGTCAGGCCAAGTTGATTCTGGATGAGGCGCGTCCCACTGGTCCAAGTAGTGCGGCGGTCACGCCAAGTTGGGTGCGCCCGGCAGGGATACTCGCGGTGCTGAACGCGACCGTCGACGAATTGCAGGCGCATGAAAAAGTATTGACCACGCTGGATAAGGTCAGCGGCGGCAAGACGGTATGGCGTAAATTGCAGTAAGCCTCATGAAAAATTCAATGGCTTCAGCGTGGCTGCGTAACTTTCTGGGACATTCTCCCAATGGGTACAAGCTGGCGGTGGTGCTGTGTCTGTTGCTGAATCCCTTGTTCTTAGCGATGTTGGGGCCGGTGTTCACCAGTTGGCTGATCATGGCGCAGTTCATTGCCGTGCTGGCCATGTCGCTGAAGTGTTATCCCTTGCAGCCCGGCGGTTTGCTGGCCATTGAAGCGGTGTTGCTCGAACTTACAGATGTGCGTTCGGTGTACAACGAGGTGTTAGCCGGCATCTCGGTCATTCTGCTGATGATCTTCATGGTCACAGCAATCTACTTCCTGCGTGACTTGCTGCTGGTGTTGTTTACGCGCTTGTTATTGAGTGTGCGGCGACACTGGGTGTTGTCGTTGCTGTTCTGTCTGGCCTCTGCCGCGTTGTCGGCATTTCTCGATGCCTTGACCGTGATGGCCGTGGTGTTGACCGTTGGTGCTGGCTTCTATTCCGTCTATCACAAGGTGGCTTCGGGCAAGCAGCAGGAAGACGAGTCGCATGACCACAGTCTCGACTATGAAGTACACGAACTGCATCACCAGGATCTGCAAGACTTTCGCGGTTTTCTACGCGGCTTGTTGATGCACGCAGCGGTGGGGTCGGCGCTGGGGGGCGTCATGACCCAGGTAGGAGAACCGCAGAATCTATTGATTGCCAAGCAGGCCGGTTGGGACTTCATACAGTTCGCTACCAAGGTTGCGCCGGTGTCTGTGCCGGTGTTGTGCGCTGGATTGATCACTTGCTTGCTAGTCGAGCATCTGCGCTGGTTCGGGTATGGGCAAGAGCTGCCTGAAGCCGTGCGTCATGTGCTTAAGGAACATGCAAATCGTCAAGCGGCGCGACGTGGTCCACGCGAACGCGCCAGTCTGTGGGCTCAGGCGCTGGCGGCCATCGTGCTGGTGATGGCATTGGGCATGCATTGGGCTGAAGTGGGCTTGATCGGATTGTTGATGATTATTCTCACCACCAGTGTTACCGGTGTGACCGAGGAGCATCGCCTTGGCAAGGCCTTTGAAGCCTCTCTGCCGTTTACCGCCTTGCTGGTGGTGTTCTTCGCCATAGTGGCGATGATTCACGATCAACATCTGTTCGAGCCGGTGGTGCAATGGGTGTTGAGCCTGCAAGGCCGGATGCAGCTTGGCATGTTCTACGCGGCCACCGGTGTGCTATCTGCCGTCAGCGACAATGTCTTTGTCGCCACCATCTACATTTCCGAGATCAAGGCGGCCTTGCTTGAAGGCGCTCTCACACCGCAGCGGTTCGAGCAGCTGGCGGTGGCTGTCAATGTCGGTACCAACATTCCCAGTGTTGCCACTCCTAATGGCCAGGCTGCATTCTTGTTTGTGTTGACCTCGGCGTTGGCGCCGTTAATTCGCCTGTCCTATGGCCGTATGTTGTGGATGGCCTTGCCCTACACAGTGGTGCTAACACTGACAGGTTTACTGGCAACCATCTATTGGTTGTGAACCATCCGTTCTCCGGGCGCGGCTGCCGAGGTTCTGTGCGTGACATGTAGCATTGAGCTGCACTAACCTGTTACGTCAATGATGTCGCAATTCCTGTTACCGCAACTTGCCGGTTGGTCTGTTTGGCGTCGCTGCACTATTGCAGGCGGCTATGTTGCCAGCTATGTGTTGCTGGATTGGTTGAGTTACCTGCAGGGCATTACACCCTGGAATCCCCAGTCGGGCCTGACGCTGGCTTTGCTGCTTGCCGCAGGTACTCGCGCTGCGCCACTGACGGCATTGGCTGCCTTGCTGGCTGAGATTGTGGTGCGCGATGCAGCCGGTCATTGGTTGGCGCTATGTGTGATCCCGCTGACTATCGCTGCAGGTTATGCCGTGATGGCTCAGCTGCTGCGTAAGCGCGGCGTCACCGGTATGATCGAGACGCCGGAACATGTGGTCACGCTGGTATGTGTTACTGCGCCGCTGACCTTGATCGTGGCCATGTTGTATGTATGGTCTTACAAGACCAGTATTGGAACGGCCACCGGTAGCAATGCGGTCGATACTCTGCGTTACTGGGTGGGCGATCTTAACGGCGTGTTGACCTTGACGCCTTTATTCATGGCTGCCAAGCATTGGCGGCGCGGTGTGCAGGCCGTGTCGCTGCGACGCTGGGAAGTGTTGGCGCAAGCTGCTTCGATCATTGCCGCGTTATGGATTCGCTTTGGGCAACGTACCATCAGTGATCTGGTGTATGTCTATCCCCTGTTCGTGCCGATCATCTGGGTGGCGTTTCGCTGGGGCGTACTGGGTACGGCCTTTTCCACTTTGATGTTCCAGATCGGCTTGATCATTGCGGCCAACAACTATGCCGATGAAGCCTTGCTGACCAACATGCAGGTGCTGGCGGTGACTTTGGGCAGCACCAGCTTGTTGTTGGGCTCGGTAGTGAGTTCGCGTGCTGCCGCATTGCGACGGGTGGCGGCGCGTGAAGCGGAGCAACATGCGATTCTGATCACTGCACCCGATGCAGTGATCGCCACCGATGCCCAGGCGCACATCGTGTCTGCCAATCCGGCGGCGGTGCAATTGTTTCAGCTCACCGAAGCGCAGCTGTTGGGTCAACAGTTGTTGCACAGGTTGCCCACTATTCAATTGCAGACCTTTACCGGTCGCATCAGCCTGGAGGCATTGCGCGGCGATGGTTCGTCATTTCCTGCGGATATCGCCTGGGCGCGTCTGGATGCGCCTGCTGCAGAAGGTTTCATCTTGATCGTGCGCGATGTCAGCGAGCGTATTGCCAGTGAAGCGCGTCTACGTGAGCGTGAGACGGTGTTGGCGCGCGCCATGCGTTTCGCCGTGGTAGGCGAGCTGGCTTCGGCGTTGACGCATGAATTGAATCAACCGATCACAGCCTTGGTGTCGTACCTGCGTGCTGCGCAAATTCTCGCAGCGCCGCTCAATGATCAGGATGCACGTCTACCGGAAACATTGAGCAAAGCAGCCAAAGAAGCCATTCGCACTGCCGATGTCTTGCGCCGCTTGCGCGATTTTTATCTGGGTGGCGCTGCGCCGGCCACGACTGTCAATCTGCAGGAACTGGTCGAAGCCGTAGTGAAAACCTACGAGGATAGAGTGCGGCAGCTGAGTGTGCGCTTGCGCAGCGTTTATGCTGCAGAGTTGCCGCTGCTAACCTGCGATCGCACACAGCTGGAGATGGTGTTGCACAATCTCCTCAACAATGCACTCGATGCGCTGGCTGGATGTCCGGATACTCAACGTGAAATTATTTTGACTGTGTCACGTCACAACGCTGATATTCTGCTGGCCATGGACGATTCCGGTCCGGGGGTATCCACGGAAGTGGCGGCCAGTCTGTTCGATCCTTTTGTGACTACCAAGCCTACCGGCATGGGGCTGGGGTTGGCGATCAGCCGCTCCTTGCTGCGCAGTCACGGCGGCGATCTCTGGTCTGAAGCCGGTCGGCTCAACGGTGCGCGCTTTGTGATGCGCATACCGCTTATCGTAACAACTAGAACCGCCATATGAACGATACAACTGTTTTTCTGGTAGACGACGACGCTTCGGTACGCGATTCACTGAGTCTGTTGCTGTCATTGAAGGGTTTGCGTACGCAGGTGTTTGCCAGCGCCGAACATTTTCTCGATACCTATCAGCCCGAGTGGCGCGGCTGTTTGTTGACTGATCTGCGTCTTACCGGCATGTCGGGGTTGGAGTTGCAGGCCATGCTGCAGGCGCGCGGCATTAATCTGCCGGTGGTGGTGATTACCGCGCATGGCGATGTGGCTACTACGCGCACGGCTTTGCAGGCCGGGGCGTTGGATTTTTTGGAGAAGCCGGTAGACGATGAAGTGCTGATCGATGTGTTGCGCAATGCCATTCGCGTCGATTACGAACGGCACAACGCGGTGGCGGCAATGACCATTAACACCGCGCGCGTGGAGCGATTGACGCCACGCGAGCGTCAGGTGTTCGATTTTCTCGCTGAGGGACTGCAGAACCGCGATATTGCTGAGCGTCTGGCCATCAGTCCGCGTACCGTCGAGGTGTACAAGGCGCGAATTATGGAAAAGCTGCAATGCCGAAATGTGGCGGAAGCGGTGAAGTTGAGCATCGCTATCGCCGCCACTGGCGCTTAGTCGTGTAGCTAACTTTTTGAATTAACTTGCTATTGTTCCTTTCTGGTGGCTTGGCCTCAGATGCAGCCACGTGTTTCATCGAACGGCGTAGCCCCCGTACGGGGGCACCCTAATTTCTGACCATCAGTAATTTTGCTCAAATGTGAACAGTTATTCATCTTGACTGTTCTTGTTACTGGCTGGCAGCCGACGTTCAATCGATAACAACTAGAACGTCTAACCAAGAACGGGTCGAGGTCATAGCGACGCAAGCAGCCGGGGCACTGCTTAATAACAATCATCAAGCTGCCAGAGAGCAGTGTGGGAAATTGCAATGAACAGTTTTGTGGCTGGCTTTACTTCGCCCGCTCGCCTGGCAAATTTCATAACGGATTATTTTTTTGCGATGCGTACCGGGGCTTCGGGACACAGCTGTCTCGATCACACCGGTGCCTGCTGATGGCGGCGCGGTCGTTGCCGATTAACAAGCTGCGCAAGGTGGGGAGATCCCGCCTATGAGCCGTTTGACCATTCTCAATTATCACAACGTTGCGGTGCCACCGCCGACGGCGCAATTGCCGAAGCTGTATGTGTCGCCGGAACAATTCGAGAAGCAATGCTGGCTGTTGCAGCGTCTGGGATTACGCGGCGTTACGCTCTCCGAGGGTTTACGTGCCTTGCAGGTGGGCGGTGCGCAACGTTGTGTCGCGCTGACGTTTGACGATGGCTACTTCGACAATCTAAGCGAAGCGGCGCCGATCATGAAGCAGTTCGGTTTCCGCGCTACTTGTTACGTGGTGTCCGGAAGAGTTGGCGAACACAACGTCTGGGATGCCGACAAGCTGCAGGTCGAAAAGCCGTTGATGAACCAAACCCAGTTGCAAGAATGGTTGGCGGCTGGACATGAAGTGGGCTCACACACGATCACGCATCCGCGACTGGATCAGTTGTCTCGTGCTCAGGCGGAGATGGAGATTCATACCAGCAAGCTCGATCTGGAAGCCATGCTGGGCGTTGAAATCAAACACTTCTGTTATCCCTACGGCAACTTCAACGACGAAACCGTCGAGTTGGTGCGTACGGCTGGATACCAGTCGGCCGTATCCACACTGCGTGGTCTGGCCAGTGAGCGACACCATCTACTGCGTTTGCCGCGTGTTTCCATCAATGGCGATAAAGGCTTGCTGCGCTTTGCCTTGAAAGTTGCCACTCCCTATGCCGCGTTCGGTCAGAGGCAGGTCGCATGAAGTTTGTATTCGTTGAATCGAGTCGTCGTGCCTGGGGATCGGAACAGCATTTCATCAATCTAGCCGTAGGCTGCCACGCCGCCGGACATGAGGTGGTGGCGGTAGTCAAACGCGACAGCGATGTGGCTCGTCTATTGGTGGAGGGCGGCGTCAAAGTGATAGAGACGCCGTTTCGTGGCGGCGCCGATCCGCGCGCAATGCTGGCAACGTATCGCGCCATCAAGCGCTTGCGTGCCGACTGGGTGATAACCGATCACCAAAAACATTACTGGGCGTTGTACTTCCTGGCGCGAATGACCGGCACGCGTGTGGCGTTGTTCCGGCACATGGCCTACGTACGTGGTTGGCTGACGCGCGTGCTATTGCCGCGCCTGGTCGATCGTTTCTTCGTGGTGTCCGATTTTGCGCTGCATGCCTTGGCTGAAGCCGGTGCACCTGAGACTCGTCTGAGCAAGTTGTACAACCCGATCGACTTGCAGCGTTTCAAACCTGATCCGCAACAGGCGGCGGCGACACGCACGGCATTGAATCTGCCGAACAACGCGTATCTATTGGGATTCATTGGTCGGCACGAATGGGGCAAGGGCGTGGATGTACTGCGCGAAGCGCTGTCGTTGGCGATGGCTCAGGATCCTAATTTGCATGCAGTCTGGGTGGGAGCGGGGCCGCTTTGGTCGACCACTGAGCAGGCCATCGTAAAGGGTGACTACGCAGATCGGCATCGCATGATCGATTGGACCGATAAGCCCGAGCATTACCTGATGGCGTTGGATTGCTTGGTGGTGCCATCGCAGCAAGTGGAAACCTTCGGACGCATTGCTGCCGAAGCGCAGGCCTGTTGCGTGCCGTTAATCGCCAGTCGTATCGGTGGCCTAGCAGAAGCCTTCGAGCCGGATCGTTCCGGGCTGGCCTATGAGGGCAATTGTCCCGCACAGCTGGCGAAGTTGATCCTGAGCATTCGTCATGACGAGTCGCGCCGTCAATGGATGGGCAAGCTGGGCCGAGATTTCGTCAAGCAGTTCGATACGCCGTATATCGTGCGTTTATTCGAACAGGCGTTGAACGACACGGGGCGTCCCATTGCCCGACGCAGACCTGCAACTGCGCAGATCAATTTCGCGGAGGCCAAGCAATTGTTGGTCGAAGCCAAGTCAGAAGCGGGCGTGGCGGGCTGAAATTATTCAGCCTCTTTCAAATTAAATAGAGGCTGCAATGAATGACATTGATTCATGCACTAACTGCAGCTGTTTGGTTACTCAAGCGGCGCCAGTTGTGTTTCTACTAGCGTTGCTGCCGCTTGCCAGTCAATTTGTCCCAGCTCGGTGTGATCGCGACTGAGCGAATCCAGTATTTGCACCTGAATCCGCCCGCGTTCGTAAGCCTGTGCGTAGGGAATTTCATGATGAAACATCACCATGGAATAGCGCGGTACGAAGCGCTGTGGAAAGCGTCGCTCCAATTCAAACGCCAGTTGTTTCTGTAGTAGGAATTTGGGGTGCCGAACGGTATCGCGCATCTCGATGTAATTCTCCAGCGCCATATCCGCGATGGCATTGGCATTGGGTTTGCGACTGCGTTCGAATTTTTCGCCGGCGATGCTGAAGGGATGCTGTTGCAACAACATATCCAGTTCCAGGCAGTCTTCGAAGGCGCAGTTCATGCCCTGACCATGAAAGGGCACGATGGCGTGTGCGGCATCACCGATCAAAGCGGCATTGGCATTGGCCCAGCGTGAGCTACGCACCGTATTCATCTTGCCGGTGGGATGTTCCAGGAATTCACGCGCCAGATTTGGCATCAATGCCAGAGCATCGGCAAAGTATTGCTGAAAGAATCGTTCGATACCGATGGCATCGTGCAGGCTGGCAAAACTATGTGGGTTCTCGGGCGAACTGTCGAATGGCAGGAACAGGGTGACGGTGAACGAGCCATCCAGATTGGGCAGCGCAATCAGCATGAAGCCGCCGCGCGGCCAGATGTGCAGAGCCTGGCGTTCCATTTGATGTTGGCCATTGGTATCGGCGGGCAGCGTCAATTCCTTGTAGCCATGCGTCAGCATTTCGGTGGTGGCATTGCCTTGTGCGGTTTTCAGTAGCGTCTGTCTGGCAATGGAATTGACGCCATCGGCAGCGATGAGTCGCTCGAAATTAACGGTGCTGGATCTGGACGAATCGTGATCTCGTACCGTCAGTCGTTGCTGTGAAAAATCCAAGCTGATGCATTCGACGCCAAATTGCAGTTCCACGCCAGGTAGTTGTTCGGCATGGTTGAGTAGCACGGCATTCAATCCGGGGCGTGATACCGAATAAATGACTTCGTGTTCGCGTTGTCCGTAGCGCACGAATTGAGTGCCGCCATTGAGATCGTGCAGACATCGACCGGGCATGGTGATCAGCAAAGGTTCGACTTCGGCATAGACACCGGCGGACTTAAGCGCATGAATGCCGCGATCGGCCAACGCCAGATTGATGGAGCGTCCGGCCGATAGACGATGTTTACGCAGGTCTGGACGCCGTTCGAGCAGGCGCACTTTGACACCGCGTCGTGCCAGCAGAATGGTCATCAGACAGCCGGCCAAACCTGCGCCCAGTACAGTGACAGTGCGTTGCTCGGTCATGCCAGTAATGCCTGCAATGCCTGCACAAACTGCCATACGTCCACGTGCCGGTTGTACAGGGGGATGGGCGTCACGCGGATAACATCAGGTTCGCGCCAGTCACAGATGAGGCCTTGCAGCAGCAGTTGTTGATGCACCTTGCGGGCCTGTTCGCGCTCGCAGTGTAGGCGCAATGACAACTGACAACCGCGCGCAGCAGCATCCTTGGGCGTGATCAGGCTGATGCGACCGGCCAGCTGTGCTTGCAGCAAGTGCTCGAGATAGGCGGTCAATTGCAACGATTTCTTGCGCAGAGCCTTGATGCCTGCGTCCTGAAAGATTTGCAACGACGCCAGCAACGGTGCACAGGCCAGGATGGGTGGGTTGGACAATTGCCAGCCCTCTGCGCCGGGCAGCGGTACAAAATTTTGCGGCATGTTGAAGCGTGTGGTTTTGTCATGTCCCCACCAGCCGGCCAGGCGCGGTAAATCGAAGTTGTGTGCATGACGTTCATGCACGAAGGCGCCGCCGATAGAGCCGGGACCGCTGTTCAAATACTTGTAGCTGCACCATACGGCGAAGTCGATATTCCAGTCATGCAATTGCAGCGGCACATTGCCGATGGCATGCGCGAGATCAATGCCCACTGTACATCCCTGCTGTTGTGCGACGCGGCTGATGGCCGGTAGATCCAACCATTGTCCGGTCAGATATTGCACGCCGGGTAGTAGCACCGTGGCAATGCTTGCTCCCTCATGCTCCAGCAGAGCAACGATATCTTCGGTGCGCAATAGATCTTCACCGGCACGGGGACGCAGTTCCAGCAAGTTATCGGCTGGATCGTAACCATGCAATTGCAGCTGCGAGCACACGGCATAACGATCCGAAGGAAAGGCACTGGCTTCGATCAATATCTTGCGACGTTGTGTCGTGGGGCGATAAAAGCTGGTCAACAATAAGTGCAAGTTGACGCTGAGCGAATTCATGGCCACGACTTCAATGGGCAGTGCGCCGGTGAGTTCGGCCAGGCCAGGTGTCAGCAGTTCGTGATAAGACAACCAGGGACGCGGTTTGCCAAAGTGTCCTTCGACGGCCTGGGTTTGCCATACCAACAATTCTTCATTGATCAATCCAGCCGTGCTCTTGGGTTGCAGGCCCAATGAATGACCGCAGAGATAGGTCTGTGGATTGCCATCGGTATTGATCGGTAAATGAAATTTGGCGCGCTGACGCGCCAATGGATCGGCGATGTCCAGGGCGGTGGCAGTGCTGCGCTCTAGTGACCAGCTGCGAGATTCATTGACGTTATTGTTTTGTGTGTTCATATCAGGGGAAACAGCAGCGGTCGACTGGGGGTGGCGTCGCTGACGAAGGGAGCGAGTTGCAGGCTGAGCAGATAGTCGCCATCACTAATTTCAGTGGGCACGTAAATCAATTCGGTAATGGTTGCCTGCGGCCGCTGCGCATGTGCCGCGAACGTTTCGCCGGCAGGCAATCCCCAAAAAGCGCGATGCGCCAACAAGTGGCCGCCATCGTCCATGCGATCCACCGATGGCACATCCACCAACAAGTGTTCAATGCCGATTTCAGCCAGCCAGGCCAGCACTGTGGGTTCGAAGTAGGCAGGCGGATTGCCTGCATCATAGTTGCGTGTAAGTTTGTCAGTCGTATTCGGCAGCGTGCGCACAATCAATGCGGAAGTGGTCAAGTCAGGGTTTGCTGTTGACTGCATATCTTGCAGACGTATCACGCGATCTCCTGAAGCCTGAGTAGCCGGATCAACTGTGATCAGGCGAGCCAACATCAAGCCGCTTTGTGCCAGTGCATTCACTGCGTGCGCATCGCGCGTTACATGACCAACGCTCTCGGTATGGGTGCCGTTGCAATGCGGCGTGATGTGGTAACGCTGACAATTGCAGCTGCCGCCACGCGCCACGTCACCGATGAAATTGCCGATGGCATAGGTCTCGGCTTGCGCGGCGGGTGCGCCATAGGCTTGCAGTTGCGTTGTGTCGAAGCGCAGCGGAATGGAAATGTCGAGCGCGGTATTTGTCGCACGATAAACCCGACCGGCGATTTCCACGCTAATGCTGTTCATCGAATGTTCTATGTATCTATCTACTAGGGGCGCTTGGCCGGCAATGGCATTACGGTACCGCACTGCTTACAGGTGCGATTCGCGGTGGAGCTGTAGAAACGATCGAACACCGGCGGCAACTGCGTCTCGATATCCGAGATATGCAGATACTCTTCATAGAGTTTGTGATTGCATTGTTCGCAGTACCAGATGAAGCCTTCAATCTCTTCCGGCCGGCGTGCGCGTTCCACTACCAATCCGACTGTATTGGCGGGGCGGCGCGGTGAATGCGGCATATTGGCCGGCAGCAGAAAAATATCGCCGGGCCCGATCAATACGTCCACAGGGTTGCCGTCCTGTATGGTCTTTAGCGTCATCTGGCCTTCGAGCTGATAAAACAGCTCTTCGCTGGGATCGACGTGATAATCGGTGCGCGAGTTAGGGCCGCCCACCACCATGACAATGAACGCCGAGTCGCGGAATACCAGGCGATTGCCCACGGGCGGTCGCAGATATTCGCGGTGTTCGTCGATCCATTTCTGTAGGTTGAAGGCTTGCAGGGGCATGGCGGATTCCGGTTCAGGCTGTGAGCAACTGTGCCGCAGTGCAGCTTGTATCGCAATGGCGAAAGCGCAAGATATATCCCAACGCAACTACGTGGAGTTCGCCATGAAAGCTTATCGTTGCTGGGTGGTCGCATTGGCGGGCGGCTTGTTAACTACGCTTCCGGCCGTTGCTGTGGAATCGGCGCAGGTGCAGGCCCGCTGGCAGGCCTATGAGTTGAATTTTTCCTACATGGGTTTTACGACCTACTACAGTTGCGATGGTTTACGACAACGCATGGAAGAGCTTCTCAAGCAGCTGGGGGCGCGTGCGGATGTGTCGGTGTCGGTGCTGGGTTGTGCCGGTGAGGATATCAGTCGCATGTTGATGACGCGCATCAAGGTGGCGTTGCCCGTGGCGGGCGATGCCAGTGGCGAGTCCTTCAATGCTGCCCCTGCCACAGTCACGTTGAAGTCGATGCGGCCCGGTGACATCGGTTCGGGTGAGTGCGAATTATTGGAGCAGGTGCGTGATCGCGTGTTGCCGGCATTGCAGTTGAAGGCGCAGGGCGACAATCTGGTCTGTGTGCCGGGCCATGCTTCGGCTGGGCAACGAACTTTACGTGTGCAGGCTTTGGTGGCAGTGCCGGAAGCGAAGCGTTAGTTCGCTTTCCTATCTAGGACAGGATCAAGAGTCGAGTTCAGCAGCTTCGATCGCGCTCAGGTCTGGGACTGGTTTTCCAGACACGCTACAAGTACATCCCTGTAAGCTCGGCGCGCGGATCCCTCCGCGCGACGGTCTGGAAAACCAGTCCCAGACCTGAGCGCTTACAGTGACATGGTTGTTAGATGTTAATAAAGCGAGTCAACGCTTTAATTACCTATCGTCATTCTTCTATCGGCAATCCACCGGAGATGGACTCGACCAGCACCGGCTTTGCATCAGGTCTATCAATGGCAGTGGCGCATAGCTGTCCACCCCATACGCATCCCGTGTCCAGAGCCAGAACGTTATCGCCGTTATGAAAACCTAAGGCCGACCAATGACCGAAGATGATGCGTTCGTTACCGCTGCGACGCTTGGGCACACGAAACCAGGGATACAGGCCGGATTCCAGTTGATCGGGAGCGCCTTTGGCCTTGAGTTTCAATTTGCCGTTCTCGGTGCAGGCGCGTAAGCGGGTCAGGCAATTGGTGATGAAACGCAGTCGTGAGAAGCCCTGTAGATCATCGCTCCAACGGTCGGGGTCATCGCCGTACATGTGTTGAAACAAGGCCACGGCTTGCTGAGGATCGCGCAAGGCGGTTTCCACTTCCCGTGCGCAGGCGATGGCTTGAGGTAGATCCCATTGCGGCGGTAGGCCGGCATGAATCATTGTCAGGTTGAGGTCGGCATCGTGATGCAGCAGCGGTTGGTGGCGCAACCAATGCAACAGCTCATCGCGATCCGGCGCGGTGAGAATATCGTCGAGCGTATCTTTGCTTTTGCGCTTGGCTTCTGGATCGAGGGCGATGGCCAGCAGGTGCAGATCGTGATTGCCCAGCACAGTGATGGCCGCCCCGCCCAATGATTTAACCAGGCGCAGTGTGTCCAGCGAACGTGGGCCGCGATTGACTAAGTCACCGGTCAGCCAGAGTCGATCCTGTTGCGGATCGAATTGCAGACGCGTCAGCAGCAGTTCAAATTCGTCGCAGCAACCTTGAATGTCACCAATGGCGTAAACGGCCATGATGGATTAGTGAAGTAGGCCGGGCTTGGCCAGACGGAATGGCGCAATTTCGGCATCGAAGCGCGCGCCGTCGTCGGCCACCATCTGGTAGCTGCCCTGCATCGCGCCCACCGGCGTTTCGATCACCGAGTGACTGGAATAGCGGAAGCCCTGGCCGGGTTGCAAGTGCGGCTGCTCGCCCACTACGCCGTCGCCACGTACTTCTTGTACTTTGCCGTTGGCATCGGTGATCAGCCAGTGCCGCGTCAGCAGCTTGGCGGGGACCGTGCCTTCATTGTGGATGGTGATGGTGTATGCGAACACGTAGCGGCCTTCATCGGGCTTGGACTGCTCGTCCAAGTAGTTGGTGCTGACATCGACGCGAATCCGATGAGCAATGGCATTGTTATTCATGATGAGGCGCTGCGAATAGAGTTCTGCAAGTTGAAAGACGGTGGCGCAAGTAGCTAACGGAACCTACGCTGAATGCAGAATATAGCAGCCGCGTAGCCGCTTTCGTATCGGGCCGTCTCTGCAGATGTATCAGCCGGCGCGATTGGGCAAGTGCACCGCCAGCACGTCGCAGGGCGAAACATGTAGCACGGCATCTTCTGTGAAATTGACCAAGGCTTTCAGCCCGCGTCGTGGATGGTTGCCCACTACAATCAAATCGGCAGCGCATTGCTGTGCGGTGCTCTGGATCTCGGTCTTGATGTTGCCCATGGTGACGATCTGCCGGCTGTGGGTCAGTCCATGCTCGGCAGCCAGTAACGCCAGTTTTTCCTTGGCGCGTGCCACCAGCTCGCCTTCCAATTGCACTGCGGGCAGCACCGTTTCGCCCATCGGTTCCATCGGCATGTATTCCACTACATGCATCAAGCTGAGTGCTGCGCCGTCCGCGGCCAGCGCCTGCGCCCGGGCGATGATGAAATGGCTCTCGGGTGTCAGGTCGACGACCACCAGCAGATTATTGTAGATGCCCATATGCCCCGAACCTCGTGCCGGTTGTAGTCGGCGGATGGGCATAGTGTGGTATCTCGGACGCATGCCGGCAAGTGCCGGCATGCGCCGTACCAATCGGTGTTTACTTGTCCTTGCTGAGTACTTCGATGGCGCTAGTGGTGTTGCCCAGTACGAACAACGAATACACGCCGCCGCTGAGCACGGTGACCGTCGCGCTATAGCTGCTAAACGCAGTCACCGGTGAGGTCAGTTGGAACAACGTTGAGCCGGTGGTGATGCCTACATAGTCGGACGCAGTGCCATAGCTCTGTTCGGAGAACAGTGGCACGTAGTTGGCGCTGAGCGAGATGCCGGCGGTAGATACCGCACCGTTGATCAGACGAATCTTGGCGCCGCTACTCGGCAGCTGATTGTTATCGGTCAACACTTCAACCGAGGCGCTATTTACATCGGTGCCGAACACCAGAATGGAGTAGTCGCCACCGCTGGCGAAGATCTGGCTAGGCAAGGTACCCAGCGTTACACCATTGACGCCGACGGTATAGGTGGAGGAATTGGCCGGCACCAGTGTGTAGGTGCCAATGGAAGGGGCAGTCACCGAGTTGAGCGTAGTGCCGCCAATACTGGCGGCTACAGTCGGATTCGCAGTACCGGCGGCAAAGGCGGCCACTACCCGTACACGAGCCTTGTTGGCCGGATAGAGCTGCACCGCGCCTTTCTGTTGAATCATGGCGCCGTCGACCAGGGAGCCACCGCTGGTGCTGGTCAAAGTCAACGTGGCGACTTCAGTGCTGGTCAATGTGACCGACGACATGGTTAGACGTACGTCGTTGGGTTTGCTACTGGCCGTGACCACGATGTCATAGGTGCCAGCGCTGATCGAGTTGGTGAGACTGCTGCTGCCGGCGCTGACGCTGGAGAAGGTAGGCGACATGTCGCTGGTGACAGAAGTGCCCGGCGATACTGTGTATACATCTACGTTGCCCGCATCGGTGCCGGCATTGGCGATGGTGAGCGCGGCAAAGCCTGTGGCGGGTGTGCTGACGGTGTCGGTGAGTATCAGCAATTTGATTTGCCCGCCACGTGCATAGGCGACCACCGAATAATAAGTGTCCGCAGACATCGTCAACGAAGTGGAGCTTGAAGTTGACAGCGAGCCGTCGTCGACGCTGACGATGGCCGAGTAAGTGGCGGCGGTCATCGACGCGTAGTCGCTGGCGCTGCCTGAGCTGATGCCCGATGCGCTGGTGGTGGAGGAAACCGTCAGTTTCAAATTGTTGACCTGCGTGGCATTGACCAACCTCACATAGGTGTTGCTTGACGATGAGCTGCTGCTGTCGTCGCTGCCGCCGCATGCGCTACACAACAACGCAGCGAATAGAATGAATGCCCATGAAAATAAGGAACGTCTGTTCATATGGATACCTGGAAGCTATGCAGTCATGCAGTGATGAACGCACTGTCGATTGATGTGACAGGCGTGTTGCCATGGCGCGACGTAATGTTGCGTGCCGCATGAAAAATAGATCATGAGCATGAATGTCTTCTGAATGCGAAGTTCATGCGCGCGCTGCCGCTTCAGCAGGTTTTTTTGCGGGCGAAATTATGCGTTGATCAAGACAATAGCTAACGAATTTCGTTGCGAGCATGCCGCGAAAAATAGCTGTCGAATAGCCATAGAAATGATGATTATCTGAACTCGTTAATGAACTGATTCAGTTAAGCGGCAGTAACTGCTGTGCACTGCATTGCATGAATGCAGTGTGGCTATACAGCCTGGAAAGATTAAGATTTAGATAACTTGTGCTGCGAGTAACGCAAAGCTTGCCGGCGGCAGCACTTCTGCGCGTAAGCCGGGATCGATGCCTGCGGCTTGTATCTGTTCGGCACTGAGCAATTGACGAAGTGCATTGCGAAGTGTCTTGCGACGTTGCGAGAACGCAGCCATTACAACCTTGGCAAATACCGTACGATCATGGATCTCGAAGGGTGGCGTTGTATGCGGCACTAAACGTACTACCGTCGACATCACCTGTGGCGGCGGTCGAAACGCCTCCGGGCCGATGTCGAATAGCGGTACTACTTGTAGCCACGGCGCCAGCATCACCGTCAGACGTCCATAGCTATCGCTGTCCGGCTGGGCAGCCATGCGATCCACCACTTCCTTCTGCAACATGAAGTGCATGTCCTGAAAGTGGTGGCGTTGTTCGATCAACTCGAACAACAGCGGTGTGGAGATGTTATACGGCAGATTGCCGATCAGACGCAGCAGCTGTTCTCCTTGCTGCAACGTGCCGAAGTCATACTTGAGTACATCGGCTTCATGCAGGCGCAGCGTGCCGACACTGAAGGCGCTGACTTGCAAAGCGGCAATGACATCGCGGTCGATTTCCACGGCGTCCATTTCCTTGACGCGTTCCAGCACCGGTAAGGTGATGGCGCCCAGCCCCGGACCAATCTCGACCAAGTGCTCTCCAGCCTGCGGATTGATGGCATCGACGATGTTGGCGATGACCTGTTGATCGCGCAGAAAGTGTTGGCCGAAACGTTTACGGGCTTGGTGCATTGAGGTTTAGCTGGCGAAGCTCAGTTTGGTGAGGTGCTGAGTTGAATGGCCAACTGCAGCGCGGCGGCCAGACTGCCGGCATCTGCCTTGCCGGTGCCGGCCAGATCCAGGGCCGTGCCATGGTCCACGGAAGTGCGAATGATGGGCAGACCCAGTGTGACATTAACGGCATTGCCGAAGCCCGCGTACTTGAGCACGGGCAGGCCTTGATCGTGATACATCGCCAGTACCGCATCGGCATGCTGCAACATGTGCGGCGTGAAGGCGGTATCGGCTGGAGCCGGACCGGTCAGTTGCATGCCCTGGGCGCGCAGCTCCTGCAACACCGGCGCGATGACATCGATTTCTTCGCGACCCAGATAGCCGGATTCGCCGGCGTGTGGATTCAGGCCCAGTACCAAGATGCGCGGTTGCGCAATGCCGAAACGGCGCCGCAGATCGTGTTCGAGAATGAGTAGCGTGGTGCGCAGAACATCCGGTGTGATGGCCTGACTGATGGCAGTGAGCGGTAGATGTGTGGTGACCAATGCGACGCGCAAGGCATCTGCAGTCAACATCATCACCGGTACATGGCCGCCGGTACGTTCGGCCAGATATTCGGTATGGCCGGTGAAGGCCACGCCTGCTTGGTTGATGACGCTCTTCTGCACCGGCGCGGTGACCATGGCGGCGAACTCGCCCGCGATGCAGCCATCGCAGCAGCGATCCAGCAGTTGCAGTACGTAGCGAGCATTGGCGACATTCAAGGTACCGGCTTGTACCGGTGTGACTGCGGGTACATGCAGTAGTGTCATGATGCCGGCCTGCTGCGGTTGCACCACGCCTTCCTGATAGTTGCGCAGTTGCAGCGGGGTTTGCAGTTGTGCCGCGCGTGTCTGTAATAGCTCGCGATCGCCCGCCACGATCAATTGGCAGGGCCAATCGCGCTGTGCGATGGCAATGGCCAGATCGGGACCAATGCCGGCCGGTTCACCAGTGCTGAGAATGATGCGCGGTGGAGTGGACATGCATACTCACGCTGCCATTCGGCAGCATGTGCTTTACATCAAGTATTCAACGTAGGCATCGGCGCGCAGTTCGCGCAGCCACAGCTCAACTTCTTCTTCAGCCTTGGATTCGCGCAGTGCGGCGAAAGCCTTATTGCGACGATTTTCTTCGCTGACATCCTGGGTGCGGCGACCCAGCAGCTGCACGATGTGCCAGCCGAACTGCGATTTGAAAGGTTCGCTGATCTGATTCACGTCCAACTGATCCAGCGTCTTTTCAAATTCACCGACGAAGGTGCCGGGGCCGGCCCAGCCCAGATCGCCGCCTTGTACGGCCGAGCCGGTGTCCTGCGAAGTCACCGCGGCAATGGCGGCGAAGTCTTCGCCGGCTTGAATGCGTGCGCGGATTTTTTCCAGGCGCTGCTTGACGGTGTTGTCGTCTTCGATTTCGGTGGTCTTGAGCAGGATGTGGCGGGCATGTACCTGCGACTGCAATTCCTCTCCGGTATCGCCGCCGCGCTTGTCGTTCAATTTGAAAATATGAAAGCCGCTGGGGGTGCGAATCACCTTGGTGACATCGCCCACTTTCAAACTGGGAATGCTGTCCGCAACCACCGAGGGCAGTTGCGCGCCGCTACGCCAGCCCAATGAGCCGCCGTCGATATTGGTGCTGCTGTCGGAATAGGCTACGGCCAGTTCCGCGAAGTTCTGTCCCGCCTGGGCCTTGCTCAGCACTTCATTGGCGCGTGCTTCACGGGCGGCCAGTTCTTCGGTGCTGGAGCTGCTGTTCACCGACACCAGGATGTGCGACAGGTTGTACTGCGCATTGGCGTCCGGTGTGCGCTGTTGCTTGGCGAGGAACTGATCCAGTTCGCGCGGCGTCACGTTGATGTTGGCGATCACGGCTTGCTGCTGCAGGATCTGGAGAGTCATGTCGCGACGCACTTCTTCACGATAAGTCGCGTAGTTCTGGCCCTGCGATTCGATGGCGGCAGGCAGGTCGCTGAATTTCACATTGTTGCGACCGGCGATGTCGTTGAGTGCGCTGTTAAGCATCTCGTCGGAAACCTTCAAGCCGCCGCGCTGGGCGCGCTGCAGCTGCAATTCCTGTTGAATCAGCCGATCCAGCACCTGCTTGCGCAGCACATTGTCGGCTGGCAATTCGGTGTTCTGCTGCTTCAGGCGGGCGGCGATGCGCGCGGTTTCTGCGTCCAGCTCGCTGGACAGCACCACGCCGTCGTTGACGATGGCCACCACACGATCCAGCGACTCGCCGCGGCTGGACAGCACGCGCGGTTCCGCCTGCAGGGTGGTCAGTCCCAGCACGGTGGTCAGCGCCATCGCGCAGAAGGTAGGCAGAGAGGCAATCTTGAACTTCATGGAGTGCGTCGCCGGGCAATTTCAGTTTTGGGTCTGGGTGTTAGATCTGGCAGATCCGAGCCGGCTCAATTGGCCGAGCGCGCGGAGTATCCGGGAATTGAGCTCTCTAGGAAAGCATCCGCGGTTCCGACACTGGATAACCCTTTGAGTTCAAGCTGAACCTTGTACTGGGTATCGTACTCGCCGCTGCGGGTGGTGACCGCCCGGCCGACCACCGCGCGGACATTCCAGCAGCAGGAGCGGTATTCCAGGCCGGCGAAGTGATCGAGGAATTTCTGATCCAGGCGTGAATACACCACCCGGCCATAGGCGCTCCAGGTGCTTCCAATGGGCCAGGCGAAGGAGGACACCCACTGTTCCACCGTGCCGCGGTCATAGTTGTAGCCCAGATTGATGGTGCGGTTGCCGGCAGGGCGGTACTGCAGAGACACGTCGCCACGTTCGCTACCGCCTCCGGCCGGGTTCCACTGCATGCCCAGATTGACCGACCAGTTCTTATACGCTGCCAGAGACAGCTGGCCGATGATGTCGGAAGAGCGATCGCTGATGGTGGCGGCGTTACAGGCGGTCTGCACCAGCGAAGTGACACAGGGCGACTTGAAGTAAAAGGCCTGGCCCAGCGTGCCCGACAGGAACTGACTGCCGGTGTTGGGGTCCAGCATGCGTGTGGTCACGCCAGCGCTCAGCTGATTGGCATCGCCCAGTCGATCCGGTCCGCTGAAGCGATTGGTCTGAAATAGCTGCACCAGGCTGAAGTCCGGCATGCCGGTATCGAACAAGGGCAGATCGCTCTGCTCACGATAGGGTATGTAGCTGTACAGCATGCGCGGTTCCAGCGTGTACAGCCGGCGCTGGTTACTGGACAGACGTTCGAACACCATGCCGGTGTCTACGGCATACGCCGGCGCCGACAGTGACGGGGTGCGATCCGCACCGGCGGCCGTGTTCTGCAGTTGGTAGCTGGTGTAATGCCAGGCCGCGCTGGGGGTGACATACATGCCGGCGGCTCGCAGCGGCAGAGAGAGTTCCGGTACCAGGTTGAGACGTGCACCGGTAATGCTCTTGATCTGAGTGGCGGTGTCCACTTCGCCGCGCGTGAAGTAGGTCAGTTCGCTGTCCAAGTTGAATTCCGCACCGAAGGGCAGAGGCTGTCTGCCTTGGACTGTCAGTTGTGGCAGCATGGTGTAGGGACGATCGGTCAGCGGGATGGTGCTGTCGATCACCTGCAGGTTTTGCACATTCAATTTGCCCAACCAGTTATCGCTGTAAGCGCCGACGGTCACGGTGCGCGCCAGATAGACCAAGCTGGTGACATCACGGGTCTGACCGAAATCTTCGAACCATTCATTGTCACGTACGTCCGCGGCATCGACGTTCAGGCGCAGTACGTCGTTGAAATCGTGGCGATACAGCAATTGCACCAGGCCGCGCCAATCGCGTGTCTTGTTGTCGTGCGGCAGATAGCCGGTGACGACGCTGGCCTTAGTCGCTTCGCCCAGGTAACGAAACTCATTGTCCAGTTTGAAGCCGCGGCTGGTGTCGTAGGCCGGAGTGATGGTGTCGTCGTAGTTAGGTGCGAGATTCCAATACCAAGGTGTGGCCAGTGCGTTGCCGCCACGCGATGAACCGCCCAGGCTGGGAAACAGGAAGCCGCTCTTGCGCTGATTACCCACCGGAAAGGAAATCCAGGGCGTATAGAAAATCGGAATGCCCTTGAATTCCAAGCGCACATTGCGGCCGGTGCCGGTATTGGTTTCCTGGTTGATATTCAAATCCGACAGCTGCAATTCCCAATCGGTGCTGCCCGGCGGGCAGGTGGTGTAACGCGCAGAGTCCAGCGACACATTGCCCTCGGGACTGACCTGGATGTTTTGCGCAGTGCCGCGTCCGGCTGTGGTTTTCAGAATGAAGCTGGCTTGGGCGACTGAGGCGCCGCCATCGGCATTCATGCTGGCATCGGTGCCGTTCACTTGCAGGTCAGCATCCTCATATTGCACGGGACCTTTGGCCACTGCATCGTTGCGGCCGGGGTTGTAGATCAATTCATCGGCGTTCATGCGGCGTTCGCCTTGTTGCACCTGCGCATTGCCCATGAGCTTGATATCGCCGTTGATGGCTGCTTCCACGCTATCGAATTGCAAATTGACGGGGAGCTTGGCGCTGTCCTTCAGGCTGCCGGGCTTGCGCGACATGGCGGGCACGGCGCTGTTGGCGGCGGCCGAAACATAGGCAGGGCAGGTCAGTACCTGTGCGTCGCTGGCGCGGGCAAACAGACAGGCGCCTGCACCGATGACCAACACGCTCGCACGGATTGAAGCCGAAAATTTCAGGTAGCGAATGGCGTGCAATGGTTTTGGCGAAGCGTGGGGCGGCATTTATAACGAGATAACCACGAGATCAGCCCAATGGGCCTGGAGCGAACGAGGAGTATGCGGACATTATAGTCAGATGATTATACTGGTGCGTCCAGGCCTGTCGGCCATGGTATTCATTAATCTCGTTTGTGTTTGAATCATTTTGGATAAGGCATGACCACGCCGCACGATGCACGACTTGAAACTCTGACGATCTGGGCTCGGCAGGTGCTGGGTACCGATCAGCTCAACATCGCGCCGGCTTCGGCGGATGCCAGCTTTCGCCGGTATTTTCGTATTACCAAGGGCGCCGAGACGTTTATCGCCATGGATGCACCGCCGGACAAGGAAGATGTCAGACCTTTCTTACATGTGGCCAATCTGTTGCATGCTGCGGGCGTGCATGCGCCGCGTGCTGTTGCCGAAGATGTGACCAATGGTTATCTGTTGCTGACCGATCTCGGCACGCAGACTTATTTGGATGTGCTCAACGAGGCCAATGCCAATGAATTGTTCAGTGTCGCCATCGATGCATTGATCAAGTGGCAGTTGGTCAGCAAGCCCGGCGTACTGCCGCCTTACGATGAGGCGCTGTTGCGCCGCGAGCTCAGCCTGTTTCCGGATTGGTACATCGCCAAGCATCTGCAGCTGTCGTTGAACGACAAGCAGCAGGCAACGTTGGGGCGTATGTTTGATTTGATCGTCAAAACCAACCTGGCGCAGCCCAGTGTGTTCGTGCATCGCGACTACATGCCGCGCAATTTGATGATCAGCTCACCCAATCCGGGCGTGCTGGATTTTCAGGACGCGGTGTATGGGCCGATCACTTACGACGTGGCGTCCTTGTTCCGCGATGCCTTCATCAGTTGGGAAGAGTCGAAGGTGATCGATTGGGCCGCGCGTTACTGGGAGCGTGCGCGTCAGGCCGGGTTGCCGGTGCATGAGGATTTCGGTTCTTTCTATCGCGATATGGAGTGGATGGGGTTGCAGCGCCATTTGAAGGTGCTGGGAATTTTTGCGCGCATCAATTATCGCGATGGCAAGCCGAAGTATCTGGCCGATACGCCACGCTTCATTAAATACGTGCGTCAGGTGGGGCAGCGCTATGACGATCTGCGGCCGTTGCTGAAATTGCTGGATGAGTTGGAAGGCAAGCAGCAGGAAGTGGGATATACGTTTTAAGAGTTTCAGATGGTTACGGCACCTTGGCCTTAAGTTCTCCGGAGCGCCGTGAATCCATCCATGGAGGCTTCGCGAAAACATCCATGTTTTCGACGATCCGGAGAACTTAAGGCCAAGATGCCGCAACGGAGATGCGTTTGCGATATTGGTTATCCTCTCCCTAAGTGAGAGGGCCGGGTGAGGATGTTCTGATTCCATGAAAGCCATGATTCTTGCCGCCGGTCGCGGCGAACGCATGAAGCCGTTGACCGATGCGCAGCCCAAGCCACTATTGAAAGTGGGTGGTAAGGCGCTGATCGAATATCACATCGAGTCATTGGCGAGCACAGGCTTTCGCGACCTGGTCATCAACACCGGTTGGTTGGGTGAACAGATCCCGCAATATCTAGGTGATGGCTCGCGTTGGGGCGTGCGTATTGCTTACAGTCATGAAGGCTGGCCGGCGTTGGAGACCGGTGGTGGTTTGTTCAAGGCTTTGCCGCTGCTGGATCATCAACCCTTCCTGGTAGTGAATGGCGATGTCTGGACCGATTGGCGTGCGGTTGCGCCACAACTGCCGCTGCAATGGCGCGACACGACGCTGGCGCATCTGGTGTTGGTGCCCAATCCACCGCAGCATGTTCGCGGCGATTTTGGTTTGCAGCAGGGGCGGGTGACGGATCAAGCGGAACAGCGCCATACTTTCTCCGGCATCGGTTTTTATCATCCGGATTTGTTCGCAGGTTGTCAGTCGGGGCCATTCAAGTTGGCGCCCTTGTTGTACGAACAGGCGCGTGTCGGTCGTATCAGCGGCGAGCTGTTCACGGGTGCTTGGCATGACATTGGTACACCGGAACGATTGCGGCAATTGGATCAGAAGTTAAGTTGATGGCTGATGCAAGATCACAATGTACACATAAGCAAAAAAATCGTCATGCCCGCGCAGGCGGGCATCCAGTTCTGGATGTGTCGCGTTGCGACGCTTTATTACTGGATCCCCGCTTTCGCGGGGATGACGGTTGATGAATACGCGGAATTCATTGAAGGACAGGGGGAGTTATGAAGCACTGCATGATGATTGGCGCGCTGTGTTTTTCTGCTATCGCATGGGCGCAGACGCCAGCCGACGGTCCGCCGACCGGACCGCGTCTGCCTACTGGCTCGGTGGATTTGCCGCCAGGCGCGGGCACTAAAGTCGATCCGAAAAAATTGCCCGATCTTTCCGGCGTGTGGGGCCGGGTTGAGGGGTTACAACATCCCGATCAAACCAAGATCATTCCCTTTATGAAACCGGCAGCGGCGGCTGACTGGCAGAAGAAAATCGCGGCCAAAGATTTTTACGTGCCCTGGTCGAACTGTGAGCCCACGGCTTTTCCGGCGATGCTGACCGAAATGGGGCTGCCGTTTGAAATATTGATGACGCCTGGTCGTCTGACCATGATCGTGCCTGACGGCCAGGTGCGGCGTATCTATACCGATGGGAGTACGCATGGCGAGCCGATGTTGGGTGGCACTTACTTCGGCAATGCAACTGCCCGATGGGATGGTGAGACCTTGGTGGTCGAAACCACCGACCTGCGGGCGGATAACAATGTGGTGATGGGCTTGAAGGCCGGCACTGATGCAATGAAAGTGGTGGAACGTCTGCGCTTGATCAGCAAAGATAAGTTGCAGGATGACATCACCATCACCGGACTCGATTATCTGCAGAAGCCTTACCAGGTCACGCAGGTGTTTCAGCGCTATCCGCAAGTGCGTCTGTCTGAGTTCGTTTGTCTGGCCAGCAAGAATCGTAACACCGGCGATAAGGTGGATTTGACCCCGCCACCGCTGTAACGAGCAACGCAAAACATGTCCAAGCGGCATGCCGACAAATGTAAGCCCCAGGTCAGCCGGGTCGATGATCGACTGACCTTGTGTTTCGACGAACTCAAAATACAAAGCGAAATGTCGCTGGATGCCCCGGATGAATTGGTGCTGGGCTACACGCGTACGATGATGGGGTTTCTGCTGTTCTGTCCGCAGCCGCGCAGCATTGCGATGATTGGTCTGGGCGGCGGTTCATTACTTAAATACTGTTATGCCCATTTACCGGATGCTGTATTGACGGCGATTGAAATCAATCCGGATGTGATTGCGCTGCGCGAGCGTTTTTTCATTCCACCCGATGACGAGCGACTGCATGTGATCTGCGCAGACGGAGCGCAATTCCTAAGGCATGCGGGTCAATACGATGTGCTGATCGTCGATGGGTTTACTGCGCAGGGTCAGTCGCAGGCTTTAAGTACGCAACGCTTCTACAACGATTGCCATGCCTGTCTGAAAAATGATGGCATTTTGGTCGTCAATCTTTCCGATCTGGAGCTGGGTTTCGAACCCTTGATCGCGCGCATCCACCATAGCTTCAATCATTCGGTGCGAGTGATCGATGCCGAAGATAGTACTAATAAGATCGTATTCGCAGGTAAGGGCGGGGTCTTGGATGTGTCCTATGAACAGCTGGTGACCCGACTGATGCAGTTGACTGAGCATCTGCCGCTCAAGCTGTTCAGAACATTGCAGGCGCTGCACACGAAGCGTGAACACGCGCCTGCCGGCTAGCTAAAACTTAAGCGGTGGTGCTTGCGCCCAGTTGGTCTTGCAGATAGTTCAACGAAGCTTCATTGGGCGAGGCTTCGGCTGGTGCACTCTGTGCAAGGCTGGCGATGAGCAGCTTGGCTTTGAACTCGTAGCTGATACCCATTGATGAATCGGTGGCACTGACGTGGAAGCTACTGCGCACTTTGGCAACGAATGCGGCCAGCACCTGAGTGGGGTTGCTGCTGGTCGTTGCAGTGCTGTCGGTAGCGGCGGGTGTGGTGGTGTCATTCGTAGTCGGTGCACTGGCATCGGTGGTGCTGCTGGCCGGTGTTGTTTCATCGGCAGCAACCACGGGAGTGGTTGCATCGGCGGCAGCTGCATCGGTTGCGCTGTTGTCGGTGGCTGGCGTAGCCGTTGCCGGCGGTGACCATTGCGCTGCATAAGCATAGGTGCGCACGCTCTGTTTCAAGCTGAGGTCCAATGAATAATCGGCTAGCACGGTACTGTCATAGGACAGACTCATCGCCTGCGACAACGCGCTTTCCACATCGCCGTTGAAGAAGTCGTTGGTGAGATCGCCTACTTTACCGACCAGATCGTTGATGGCGGCCATCTCCTCATCGCTAAGATCGCCTTCGACTGAAATGCCGATCTTGCTGCGGCCATGTACATCCAGGCTGGTGTTGGTCAGCGTGGTGTCGCCATCGCTGACTTGCTGGCCTTCAATGCTGACGCCAACCTTGCTGCTGAACTTCAAGGTAACGACATCGCCTTCCTGCGTGTGAATCTGCAGCTCACCGCGTTGCTTATTGATGATCTGAGCACCCATGGCGGAGGCGCTGATGGCATTCGTCCCATCGGTATTGCTGCTGGACAGCGAGCCCAGCTGCGAACTCAGATTGGCAATGGAGCTGCTCAGATTGGCAAGGATGCCATTCAATGCATAGGTAGAGAGGTCACTGGATTGCGACGCACTCTGGTCGTTGCCACAACGACTGCGTGTTCCGTGATTGCCTGACAATCCCTGTGTAGTTCCAAGTTGGGCTGCCCCAAATTGATAGGGCAGGTTGGTCGATCCAAACGAAATACCTTGCATAGGCGCCTCTTGCTGCTAGCGCTGGCCATTAACCATAAATCGAGCTTTGTTCATGCAGGTGTCGGACGATCATTCAGGAACTTTAACAATCAGTAGGAAAAAGCCTGTCTGGATTTGCAGACTTGGGCGTGCTGCCAGCGCCGAATCAGTTCGTGTCTCGATCGTTTCTTTACGCGTCATGCGAGCCCGCCTCACGGGATGGTCTGCGTCTTCGCAGCATCTATTCACTCTAAATATCCGCCGATTCCATTCATTGGATGCAGGCGCTGATTTGTGGTTTTTTGTGGCGGGTTAGTGCTGGATAATTTAATTCTCGATGAAATGAAATACACTGCGGCTACGTGTTACGCATTCGATACCAACAATCATCCTTCGGGGGATAAGCAGCATGAAACATACAACCGGTCTCATAACGTTGGCAGCCGCCTTGCTGTCATCGGTCTCTGCCTTCGCGGCCACTGACACCATCACTACGCAGGAAGAACATGTGCTGCGTGGTTTCTTCGATCGTCAGGGACCGGTGATTGCCGTCGACAATCTGGCGTTGACCAAGGGTAGCGCGGCGATCAAGGCCTATGCCCAGTCGGAACTGGATATGTATAAGAAGCTGGGCACCGGCTTGCAGGCTTTGTTCGACAAGTATCAGTTGACCATTCGGCCTAATCCCACTGGCGAATATCGCCCGTTGGAGCAGGGCAAGTCGCGTGGTGTGCCGCAGCCGCTGCCCGAAGGTTGGCGTTATGCCACTGTCGATGTGTTTGGTTTGCTGGAGAACAAAGGCCCAGTCATCGTGCCGCGTCCGGCCATGTGTCAGAGCACCACTGTTGCGGGCTGCGCTGATCCCGTTGCACCGGGTGTGGATCTATCCAAGTTGAGCGGTCAAGAGTTCGACGACGCCTACCTGTTGTGGACCTTCTTCGGCCACGAAGCCATGATCCGTCATGCCACGGATGAATTGTTGTTCGATGAAACCAATCCGGACATGGTGAAGTACGCCAAGGACGCTATTAAGACGATCAGTGCACAATCGAAGGTGGCCGATGGTCTGTATCGTGGCACCGCTAAGAAGAATGCAAACTCCGGCGCTGCGCCTGCGCGTCAGACGAAATAGTCAGTGATCTGCAAGCGTGTGTTCCGTATACGGACACGCGCTTTGCAGTGGCTGCGAATCAAGCGACGTGGCACGCCGCACTGCCGATCAAGTCCTTTGCCGATTCTGCAGCCACAATCTTCACGCCAAATTTTCTCGCGCGTTTGCGTAATGCCAGCACCGCTTTATCGCGCGTGATCAGCGCATCGGCCTGTGTGTGATAGGCCAGCGCGAGAAATACCTGATCGTCAACATCCTTGCATTGAGGAAAACCATCCGGCAGCTGCAAATCATTGGCAGTGAAGCCGGTGGCAAGAGCGTTGGATATGCCTAGCGATTTATAGCGCGCCAGAGTTTGCGCCTGTCGTTCGCTATCCAGTTTGAGTATCGGGTAATTCAATACCCGTTCCAGCTCGGCCAGAGTCAGTGGATGTGTGTGCAGGATGATCCGCTCATCCTGCAACGCTTTATCGAAGCCGGTGGACAGTGCGTCGGCAAACACCAGCCAATCGAGCACGACGTTGGTGTCCAGCACCAGTTTCAGCGCCGTGCTCACTCGCGATGAATTACTTGGTCTTGCTGCTGGCCAGCAGTTTGTCGATGGCCTGGGTCATCTCGGCAGAATCCGGTGTGACCTTGCTATCGAAGTATTGAGTGACCTTGCCATCTGGTGTGACCAGATACTTGTTGAAGTTCCAGGCCGGTGCCTTGGTCTGCTTGGCCAGTTCCTTGAAAATCGGATTGGCGCTGTCGCCTTTGACAGAGGTTTCGGACAGCATGGTGAACTTCACGCCGTAGTTGATGTAGCAGACTTCGGCGGTTTCAGCGTCGTCCTTGGCTTCTTGATTGAAGTCGTTGGAAGGGAAGCCGATCACGACCAGGCCCTTGTCCTTGTACTTCTCGTGCAGCGCCTCCAGGCCCTTGAATTGCGGCGTGAAGCCGCAGTGGCTGGCGGTGTTGACCAGCAGCATGGGCTTGCCGGCGCTGAGCTTGCAGATGTTCACGGTTTCGCTGGAGCGCAGCTTGCGCATGTCCTGATTCAGATAGGCGGGGCAGCTGTCGGCTGCGGCGGCGATACTGCTGAAGGTCAGTGCCGGCAGGGCGAGGATTCCGGCCAAGGTATAAGTGACGAAACGCGACATGAGGAGCTCCTGATTAAGGCGGTGGGGAAGCTGCGCCGATTCTGCAGTGGCCTCATTCAGTTTGCGAGGCGCTTTACAAAAGCAAACATTTTTGTGCCTGAGTGCTTTGTCCCCTCCCCCGTTCGACCGGGGCTAGGAGCGTTCTAATAAACGTCGCGACGATAGCGTCCAGCTTCGATAAGTTGCTCAACTTCACTACTACCTAGAATGTTGTTGAGTGCAGTTTCCACGCCGGCCGCCATACCCTCCAGGCTGCCGCAGACATAGATGGCCGCACCCTCCTGTACCCATTGGCGCAACTCAATGGCGGCTTCGCGTAGTTGATCCTGCACGTAACGGCGAGGTTCCTGGTCACGCGAGAACACCAAGTCCGTACGCGTCAACACACCTTGCGCGTGCCAGGTTTGCAGCTCGTCACCATAGAGCCGGTCATACGCCGCATTGCGTTCACCGAAGATAAGCCAGTTACGCTGCTGGCTCATTGCGGCGCGCGTTTTTAGATGACTGCGCAAGCCAGCCAGGCCGGTGCCATTGCCGATCAGTATTAAAGGACGTTGTGCATTTTCGCCCAGCTGAAAATTGGCATGCGCACGCAGGCGCAGTTCGATGACTTCACCGATGGCCGCCAGCTCTGTCAGCCAACCCGAGGCAAGACCCAATGTGCCATCGCTGCGGCGTTCCTGGCGGATGAGTAAATGTACGCGGCCATCCGCAGGAATTGAGGCGATGGAATAGTCGCGTGGCCGTTGCGGATCGGCAGGCGGATGGATCTGTACCAAGTCGCCCGAGTGCCATTGCGGCAGCACGGAGCCGGTGGTGGGTTCAAGCTCGATGTGAAAACACGCTGCGCCCGCGCTGCCTGGATTGAGATGTTGTCGAGCGGCGAGTTGCCAGCGCTCATAAGCCGGCGCCTGCCAGTCGGGAATGTCGCTGGTGCCGGCGATATGACTGAGGTGATGCTGCCATTGATGTAGCGCCGCTTGATCGTCGTTGTCGACTTCAATACGTTCGAACAGGGGTTGTGCTTGTTGCGCTTGCAGCCATTGATCCAGCGTGCGGCCGAAGCCGCAGAAATTCTGATAGGTGCGATCGCCCAGTGCCAGCAAGCCATAGTGCAGCTGTGGCAGAGGTAGCGCGCTGCCAATCAACTTGCGGGTAAACAATGCGGCATCGTCCGGCGGATCGCCTTCGCCATAGGTGCTGACCACGAACAGTGCGCGTTCAGTAGTGCGCAAGATATCGGCCTTTACCTTGGCCATGGACATGACACGTGCAGGTATGCCTGCGGTATGCAGTGCACGTGCGGTTTGCCAGGCTAATTGCTCGGCATTGCCGTTCTGGCTGGCATAGATAACCAACCATTCGGGTGTGCCTGCTGCCGCTGGAATTAATGACGCTGCTGCACTGGCTGTTTGTTGTTGTTTGCGACGTTGCCGATAAATCGTCGCGCCGCACAACAATAGATACAACGCAATGGCGATGCAGGCGGCGAGCAGTCGTGTGTTGGATAGTCCGAGAATCATTGCATGAGTGCCTGGAATGCAGGGGTCAGGTGTTCTGCGAAGCCGTTGTCGGTGCGCACCACGAAGCGCGCGGGTAGGGCGCGTTCTGTGGCGAAGGCCATTCCTGCTTCAACGCCCATCACGTTCAATGCGGTAGATAGCGCATCGGCGGCGATGCAGTCAGGATGAAGTAATGTCACCGCAGCCACGCCGTGTTGAATAGGTTCGCCGCTGCGTGGATCGATGGTATGGCTGTAGTGTTGGTCGTCGACATCGAAGTAGCGTCGATAATCGCCGGAGGTGGCCACTGACCAACCGTGCAAAGCAACCACAGCTTCATCCAGTTCGCTGTGACGGGTTTGCAGCGGCAATGGCTGTTCCAACTCCACCCACCATGGCATGGCGTCTGGTTTGATACCCATGCCACGTAACTCGCCGCCCACTTCTACCAAGTGATGTTCGATGCCTTGGCGCAGCAAGTATCGAGATATCTGATCCACGGCGAAGCCCTTGGCAATGGCGGAGAAATCCAGATACACGCCGCCGGCTTGGAAAACGCGGCGCTGTGCGATGTTCAATTGAATTCGTTGCCAACCGACGCGGGCTCGTGCGGCTTGTAATGTGGAGTCATCGGGACGCTGTTTATCTAGGTCGTCAGCTGTGCGTGGTCCAAAGCCCCAGGCATTTACCAGCGGTCCGGAGGTGGGGTCGTATGCCCCTGCGCTTGCCTCAGCAACTTCCAGTGCATAGCGAAGCACGTACAAAAACTCATCCGGCACTTCGTGCCAGGTGTTGGCGGCGGCTTGGTTGTAGCAACTTAAATTCGAATCGGGCTCCCAGGTGCTCATCTGCGCGACTACGGAATTCAATTGCTGTTGAATGCCGGCGTGCAAGGTCGTTGTGGAGCGATTGGCATCGGCAACCAGTTTGACCGACCAGGTGGTGCCCATGGTCAATCCTTCCAGGCTATGGATGGCTGCACCTACTAACGGCGCCTGCGGAGCGATGGTGAAGGGGACGAGAACTCGTCGCATGTTTATATGCAATCAATCAGAGTGTTTAGTTGATGTATCTGCAATCACTCGTTGGCGATTGACTGTGTTTCTGTCGCGCCGATAAACACTGGCAGCGGTGTTGAAACGCTGGTTGATGTTCAGTCGAACATCAACCAGCGTGCAGCTAATTATAGTTGCTGTGTTTAGCTCAGGGCTTCAGAGTCAGGACGATGTTGCCCAATTCGGTCTTGCCCTGGCCTTTAATCGTGGTCACTTTCTTAACCGGCCATTCGAAGTTAACTCGAACAACTTCCAGTGAGTCCTTGCTGGCGCCGCCCGCACCCATACCGCGCGGCGCGCCTTCGGCACCGGGTTCGCCGCCAGGAGGTCCGCCTGCGGGTGGGCCGCCTGCAGCTGCATTGTCGGCAGGTGGGCCGCCGGCGCCGCGCGGGCCGCCTTCTGCGCCTTCAGGACGTTGCTGAGGTTGTCCTGCTGCGGCACCTTCCGGACGTGGACCTTTCACTTCACGAGCTGCTTCAAACACCAATTGATACTTGCCTGGAGCCAGTGTGTTGAGCGGTGCCTTGCCCTGCGTGAAGATCAATTCGTGCTCGCCCGGTGCGCGCGTGGCGCTGCTTAAGCCATTGATGGGCATCTGTGAAGTGGTGCCGCTCTGTTTCCACCAGCTGCGCAGGGTGTTGAGGTAACGATCGCCCTTGGTCAGCTCGCCGCCGCGCTTATCCTTGACCATGTGCCACAGCGACAGGGTCGAAACATAGGTGTCGTCGGCTTTTTCGATCCACACCGCGAGATAGGGGCGCAGGTACTGCGTTGTCTGAATTTCAGGCAGTTGCACTTTGACGTTTAGTTCAGCTGCGCCGACCGGCAATGCTGCAACAGTGCCGAGGGTGGCGCCCAATGGAATGGAGTAAGTTTTGCGCATATGCGTACCTTGAGTGAGATCAATGAATAAAAACAACTGCGATCAGAAACGGCACCAGTAGACCCAGTGCCACCAGTGGCCAGGTGCTGGGACGATTGTTGGCGTGCATCTTCAAAATCAATAAACCGGTGATGGAAAACAGTAGGCAGGCGACAGCGATGATGTCGATGAACCAAACCCATACGTCACCGGTGTAACGACCTTTGTGTAAATCGTTGAGGTAAGCGATCCAGCCGCGATTGCTGTCTTGATACTTCACGGCGCCGTTGCGGAGGCTGATGCTCAACCACGCGTCGCCGCCGGGGCGCTGCATGGATAGATACAGCTCGCGTGCGGACCATTCGGGCAAGCTATTACTGATGTCTACGGACAAGGTTTTATTTGTCCAATCCTGCAATGTTTTGGGCAGGGGTGGCAGGATTTCATCCTGCTCATATTGTTCGCCTAGGGATAGTAAATGTGCCTGCAGTTCGGCCGGCAGTTGTGCAGTTTGATTGACAATGACGGGTGGCTTATCCAGCTGCGCCACGTGATTCAAGGTGATGCCGGTGAAGCTGAATAGCAGCATGCCGACCAATGCAATGGCGGAGCTGATCCAATGCCATTGATGCAAGGTTTTCAACCAGTAAGCGCGGCGTGGATTGTTGGCGTTGCCGCTCATGAGTGCCTATGAATGTGCATGACTTGAATGGATGCTTATTTAATGAGTGGTAAGTGTAAGGAGATGGAAATTAACAAGTGTTAATGACTGATCAGAATTGATAATTCTTGGCCAATCTCCATCAAGCTGCTCATAGTTCAGACCATTGCCGAAGCAGGTTGTGATAGTGACTGGTGAGCGCGATGGTGTGCTCCATATCACCGAGTTGCGCGCGCAGTTTTTGAATCGTCTGATCCAGATCGAACAGCATGGTGCGCTGCCAGTCGCTGCTGATCATGCTTTGCACCCAGAAGAACGAAGCTACGCGCGCGCCGCGAGTGACGGGTGTGACGCGATGCAAACTGGTGGCCGGATACAGAATCATGTCGCCGGCTGGCAGTTTTGCGCCATGCGTTCCGTACGTGTCTTTCACGATAAGTTCGCCACCGTCGTATTCATCCGGGTCGCTAAAGAACAGCGTGCACGACACATCGGTACGCAGACAATCTGCTGTGCCGGGAATGGCGCGAATGGCATTGTCGACATGAAACTCGAAATGTTCGCCGCCTTCATAACGATTGAACAATGGCGGCACGATGCGCTTCGGTATCGCAGCCGAGATAAACAAAGGTGAGCGCGCCAGTGCACTTAACACACGATTACCCAGTTCGCGCGTGATAGGCGCATCAATGGGTAATTGTCTGTTGCGTTTTGCCTTGGCGGCTTGTTCGCCGGATGTGATGTTGCCATCAACCCACGGCGCTGCGTCGAGCAGCTTGCGGCATTCAAGTGCATCGTCGCGAGTCAGAACGCCGGGAACATGTAGCATCATGATGGCGTCTCCTGACGCGTTGGTGGCTGGTGCTCCGAACGTTTGATCATGGGCACTAGCTAGTGAAAAAAGGCTGCGGCTATAGGTTGAAAACCAGTTTCAGCCGCAGCAATGGGGGGATCAAATCATTGATATCAGAACTTGAAGTTGGCGGTCAGCTTGGCCGAGCGTGGTGCGCCCGGGTTGTAGCGATAGCCGCTATTGTTCAGACGTGCGATGTATTCCTTGTCGAACAGGTTGTAGACATTCAGCTGCAAGCCAACGTAGTCGTTCAAGTTGTACGACGTCATCGCGTTTGCTACCCAGTAACTAGGAATGACTGCTACTGTAGACGCCGCGAGATTGGCTGTTAAAGATAATTCGCGCTTCTGTTCGTCCACGTAGTTGGCGCCACCACCCACTTGTAGTTTTGGTGTGATTTGGTAGGTGCTCCACAATGTGGCGGTCAATGGCGGTGACCACCGAGTGGTTTGGCCAGTAGTAGTGGCGGAGCCTTCTGTCACTTTGGTCTTTGTGTACGCTACGCCACCGGTTAACTGCCATGCATTGGTAATTGAGCCAACTAGGCTGAGTTCTACGCCCTCGTAGCGGCTTTTACCGTATGAGCCCACTTCTTGAGTGGCGGTATCAACGGTGACAATTTCATTTTTCTTCTCGCTGCGATACGCAGCCAGATTAACACCTAGTTTCTTATTGAGCAGATCCCACTTGGTTCCAACTTCAATGTTAGTGGCTTCCTGCGGATCGGCATTGGGATTTGAACTTTGGGTGGAGTTAGAAGCGCTCAACTGAAAGTTGGCGCTGCCCGGCGGAGTTAACGAATTGGCGTAAGTTGCATATATGCTTCCAATCGCGACAGGTTTGAATACCACACCGGCGCGCCAGCTAAAGAGATTGCCTTTGGCGTTGAACTGACTAAGAACACCACTCGTTGCCATGGAATTGTAGTCAGTATTATATCGTTCAAAACGTGCGCTGCCGTTAATCAGCCACTGCTCACTTAATTTCAATGTATCGAATACATACGCTGCCAATGTTTGGTTTGATCCGCGCGAATAGGTCCCGTTCGGAATGGTATTGGGAGCGGTTGAGTAGCTCATGTACGGGTTGGGGTTATAGATGTAAGTGCTATTGGTGAATACCATTGTAGTGGTTGCGGTAGTCGCCAATACACCGGATAAAACGCCTACGCTGGTGTAGTACTGCGGTGAATCCTTGGGGGATACTTGAGTTTCTTTTATGTATTCCGCGCCGGTAGAGGCCGAGTGCTCAATGAAGCCGGTCTTAAAATTGAGAGTTAAATTTGTTTGATTGGTGGTGGTCGCGTTATCGCGCGCAGTACCTTGTCGAGATAGACCGATTGCCCAAAATGCAGGATTGGTATTGCTTACTGCATAACCTGGCGTGCCAGCGCCTGTTGGTGTAGTGAGCATGCGTTCAGTTTCGTTGCGGCTGTATCTCGATGTGTTGCTTAGCTTCATGCCATTGCCGAATTCATGTTCGATCTGCAATGTGCCTACGTCGGACGACATCTTTTCGTAGTCGTCATAGCGACCATAAAAACTTTTGGTATCCGCTTTTGCGGGAGTAATGCCGGCATTGACGCCGCTGACAAATGCAGCGTTATAGAACCCGGGTAAGCCAATGGTAGGAACGCCACCGTCGGGGACATTGTCCTGACGCACCACTTGTGCAGACAAATACAGTTTGGTGGTTGTATTGATCCCAAAGCCAACGGATGGTGCTACGCCCCAGCTGTTGTTTTCAACCAGATCACGACCCGCAACGCCGCCGTTTTGCCACATTGCATTAAAGCGAAGCGCGCTAGAGTCGCTCAGTTGTTTGTTCAGATCGCTGGTGGCGCGAATGTTCTTTGCGCTGCCGAAACTCATTGAGGCCGAGCCGAAGTCATCCGCACGCGGCAGTTTGCTCACCTGATTGATATAGCCGGATGTGGCACCACGGCCATAGTCGGATCCTGCTGGTCCTTTGGCGATTTCTACTTGTTCTGTGTTGAAGGTGTCGCGGGTGGTGGCGCCAGAGTCGCGGATGCCATCAGCAAAAATGTTGGACTCGCTGGCAACGCCGCGCATATAGAAGGTATCGCCTGCGCTGGTATTGCCATTTTCACCGAGCTGCATGGTGATGCCGGGGGTATTGGCCAATGCTTCCATCAAGGTGCTGGCGCCTTGTTGGCGGAGCGTTTCCTGGGTCACCACGGTAATGGTTTGAGGTGTATCAATCAGTGGTTGGGTGAATTTAGGCGAGGCGACTTGATCCGCTTTGATTGTCTCTGCGTCGTCCTTGGCCACCAATTTCGAGAGTTGGCGTGGTTCTGACTGCGAAGATTCTGTGGTGGTCTGTGCTTGGCCAATGACTGGGGTGGTTGCGGCAATGGCGAAGCTAATGGCTGCAGCGAGTGGCGACAACGCAAAGTTCTGGGGTTGAGTGGGCAGCGATGAGTTCGGCACGAGTTGCTCCTGATGCATCTTTAGATAGGGGATGGGGCTGCTTTGGCTGGCTCGATCCCGCAAGAAACAACAGGTGCGTGCACTGGCTACATGTAGCGACTGAACAAATTATAATTGCGAATCATTCGCATTAGCAATATGATGATTGCATTGCAGCAAACTGTACTAGTGACTTGATGAGGGTGTCGGTCATGCAAGATCAACTCCGTGGGCTATTGGATAATCCATCGCGCGTCGCTGGGTGGACTGTGGTGGTGCTAGTCCATGTTTTGATCTGGCAGATGCTCTGCAGTGGTTTAAATTTCTTTTCCTTACTGCCGACGTTGGACCCTGTACACGTTAGCTTGTTGCATGAAGATCTGCCGCCTGTGGTGCCGCAGCAACCGCCCGCTCCCGAGTTAATGGCTCCACAGGTGCAGGCTGTTTTTGTGCCCACTCCAGAAGTCAAAGTCGCGCAGGAGGCTGCTGTTGTGCTTCAAGCTACATCAGTGGTGCCTCCTCCGGTGGCGGCGGAGGCGGTAGCCGTTATGGCGCCTGCTGAAAGTCCTCCGACTCGCTTGCTGATGGTTTCGGAATCCGATGTGGATTATTTAGTCAAACCAGAAGTGCGTTATCCATCCGCTGCCAAGCGTGCTAGAGAGCGGGGGATGGTGTTGTTGTCGGTGGTTTTGAACGAACGCGGCTTGGTTGACTACATCAATGTTTATCAGAGTAGCGGATATCAGCGTTTGGATGAGGCTGCCGTGCGCGCAGTCCGCTCCTTGCGTATCAAGCCTTATATGAAGAATGGGAGGGCGCTGCCGATAGAAGTTCGCGTCCCGGTGGAATTTTCTTAGCGCTGCTTTGTCAGACGCTGGTGATCGATTTGGTGCAGTTAGTTTTTCTTCACCTCGCGTGTTGCTTGGTTCTTGAAAATAGCTGTGCCGAAGGCAAAAAAGCGATAACGATGTAAAGTTTTGACTTGCCTTCACTGGGTTTTCTATATAAGTTACACAAGGTTTAGGTGCCACCGAATTTAGTTGATCTGCGGTTTGCGGGACTGCAATTAACCTCGGAGCGAAAGCGTTCAATCGCTGTACCGAGAGTTCGTGAGGCAAGTTTTATTAGTCAGGTACGGGGCCTATAGACCCCGGAACACGCATTCAGGCGGGGACGCATGGCCTTAACGGCAGCAGCAGAATCAGAATCGAAGCGCGGCCTAATCATCGGCATCGTGATTGCCATACATGTGGGCGGCTTTTATCTACTGGAGAGCGGTCTGGCGAAGTCCATTATCGAAATGGTAGCGCCGCCCGTTGAAACCAAAATCATTGAAGAGGAAAAGCCACCAGAAGAGCCGCCTCCTCCGCCTCCTCCGCCGCCTGATATGCCGGTGACTCCGCCGCCATTCATTCCTCCTCCTGAGGTGATGGTGCAGACGCCACCGCCCGTCAGTACGATTCAGACGGTGACTACTGAAAGACCGCCGGATGTTATTCCGCCGATCATGACGCCACCTGCGCCGCCTGTGTCGAAGGACGTTATCGAACAGCCTTCGTTTTCTCGTAATCCGCCCAACCTGGAAAGCTTTTATCCAGCTAGCGCAAAACGTGAAGAGCGCGAGGGATCGGTAATTGTTTCGTACACCGTGCAGGCGGATGGATCAATCACCGATATCCAGGTGGAAGAATCCAGTGGACAAGCGGATTTGGATAAAGGCGCCATTGATTACGTCAAGACGTGGCGAATGAAGCCTGGTAAGAGAAATGGCGTGGCTCAGGTCATGCCGCAAAGGAAAAAGGTCACGTTTAAGATGACGAAGAAATAATCGTCAGGCTTAAATTGATTCTCGCATGCATGCGTTTTTAGTTTGTTTTAGTACGACTTTGTAATTTTGAAAATCAGAGGGTCTTAGTTCCATGGAACCCAATCAGCTGCAAGTAGATAATCCATACGGCCTGTCGGCAATGTTGGAAACTGGTGGTCCCGTTACCATCGGTGTGTTCGCGATTCTGGTCATCATGTCCGCAGGTTCTTGGTACATCATGTTCACCAAGTGGCTGGACCAACGCAAATTGGCCAAGCAGCATCGCGAAGTTCAAAAGAGCTTCTGGAGTGCAGCTTCGCTGCGTGACGGCGTAAATGGCCTGAAGGGTAAAGACCACGCCTTCAAGATGATCGTTGAAAACGGCATGCGTGCTACTGAGCACCACGATGGTCGTTTGACCGATCAGATTCCTCTGAACGAATGGGTCACGATGTCTTTGCAGCGTTCGCAGGAACAGCTCAATAGCAATCTGGCCAAGGGTCTGTCCTTCCTGGCTACGGTAGGCTCCACTTCGCCCTTCGTAGGTCTGTTCGGTACGGTGTGGGGTATCTTGAATGCCTTGACCACCATCGGCACTTCCGGCGACGCCAGCATCAGCAAGGTGGCCGGCCCCGTGGGTGAAGCGCTGATCATGACTGCTATCGGTCTGATGGTGGCTGTGCCTGCAGTTATGGGCTACAACTGGTTGTTGGGCGGCAACAAGAAGTTGATGGAACAAGTACGTTACTTCACTGCTGACTTGCATGCCATGTTGATCGGCGGTGCTCGCGTTGGCGGTTCGACGCCTGCTGCTGCACCTCGCGCCAAATAATTGGTCTGAAAACGGTTCAACCGGGAGATAGACCATGGCAATGAATGTAGGTGGCGGCGGTGGTGAAGCCGAGGCAATGTCAAACATCAACACCACGCCCCTAGTGGACGTGATGTTGGTATTGATGATCATCTTCTTGATCACCATTCCAGCCATTACTCAGAGTGTGCCGCTTGACCTTCCTGAGGCTGTCAACCGGGCAACGGTTGCCAAGCCTGACGACATCACCGTTTCTGTCGATAAGGAAGGTCAGATTTATTGGAACATAAGGCCGATTACTGCTGATGAGTTGCTAGAGAGCCTGAAGGTGGAGTCGGTCAAACAACCTCAGCCTGAAGTGCATGTGAAAGGTGATCGCGAGGTTCGCTTCGAGTTCGTCGGTAAAGTCATGGTGATGTGCCAGCGTGCGGGCATCGTCAAGGTTGGCTTTATTTCCGAGCCGAAAGGCAATGCTGGCACCTAATCGGGCTGCCCTTTTTAAAATTTAAGAAGGCTGCAGCCTCAGTGGAGAGTTAGAAAATGGGTATGAGTGTAGGTACGGGCGGCGGTGATGAGCCCATGATGGATGTCAACACGACGCCGTTGATCGACGTCATGTTGGTGTTGCTGATTTTGTTCATCATTACTATTCCGCCCACCAAGCATGCTACCAACTTGGACATGCCGCAGAATATTCCTAGCACCAATAACGAACAGCCGGAAGTAATCAATCTCGTGATTGATTTCGACGGCAAATATTATTGGAACGGTGAGGAGCAGTCGCTGTCTCAAATTGAGCAGCGTTTTGAAACCGAGTCGGCGAAGAGTCGACAACCGGAGTTGCATATCCGTCCAGACAAATGGGTCAAGTATGACGCTGTCGCGGAAATGTTGGCTGCCGCGCAACGCGGCCGCATGGAAAAGCTGGCTGTTGTCGGCATGGAACAATACATGTAACGCATAGAGGAGGCTGGGTTTATCCAGCCTCTATTTTTTTCAAGCGAGCGATTTCAACGTTCGCTTCTTGCAGAGTTCTGTCTATGAAGAATATTCGTGCAATCCTGGTTGGTGTAAATCTCGCGCTCTCTGGCGCGATGCTGGTGCTGCCTGCGACGCAAGCGGCTGCAGCTGCTGAAGATCAGAAAGTTGGCGTAAAGGTCGGCAAGCCTTTGCAAGAAGCTCAGCAAGCGGCTGGATCCAAACAGTGGGATCAAGTACTCAGCAAGATCCGTGAAGCGGAAGCGGTCACAGACAAAACACCTTTTGAGCAATTCAAGATCAACGAGTTTGCTGCCTGGGCTTACACCAATCAGAAGAAGTATGGTGAAGCGGCTGCGGTCTACGAAAAGATGTTGGATAGTGGTTTTTGGTCGGCTGCCGAAGTCGATCAGTACACCAAACAGATTGCGCAGATGTATCTGCAAGTTAAGAACAATACCAAGGCAGCTGAGTATATTCAGCGTTGGTTGAAGGCCCATCCTAATGATGCCGACATGACTGCGGTATTGGGCCAGTTGCAGTATCAATCCGGCCAGTTGAAGCAAGCCCTGGATACCTTCAATGGTCTTGTAAGCAATGCTGAAAAGGCGGGACAGCAACCTAAGGAAGACTGGTTGCGAGTCATGTACGGTGTTGCAGCTAAGTTGAATACCAATCCCAATGCACTCGACAAGCAGACGCTCACGGTGGTTGAAAAGTTGGTGCGTTACTATCCAAAAGATGCGTATTGGCAGGCGTTATTGCTGGGGTTGAAAACTCAGATTACGACGGATGCCGCGCGCTTCCAATTGGACCGTTTGATGTTGTCCGTGGGCACTCTTAAAGATGCCGACGAATTTATCGAAATGGCGCAATTGGCGAAAAACTTCGGTTACCCCGGTGAAGCTTTGAGTGTATTGGACACTGGATATTCCAAGGGCATTATCGGTGCGGGCGCAGGCAAGGAACGTGAAGATCGTTTGAAGGCCTCCATCAAGAAAGATGCAGATGCTGATAAGGCATCCCTGCCCGCTCAAGATAAAAGGGCCCGTGCTGACGCGGCCGGCCAGGCAGATGCCATTCTGGGTGAGGCTTATCTCGGTTACGGTCAATATCCACAGGCCGTAGAGGCGCTGGAGCGTGGCCTGCAAAAGGGTGGCGTCAAGAAGCTGGACCAGGCACAGATTGCGCTGGGTATTGCCTACCTGCGAACCAATCAGGCCGATAAAGCCAAGGCTTCCTTCAAGAAAGTGGCGGCCGACGGTGAGCTGGGTCGTATTGCCTCATTGTGGTCGCTACACGCCAGCGCTAAATAAGACTGTTCGGATTTCGAAAATGAACGCCTGATTGGCTGAGCCAATCAGGCGTTTTTCTTTTGGCGGTCAAGGGGGCCGGGAGGCTTGGAACCGCAGTCTGCGTCTCTTTGCTAAGATAGAGCCTTGAACTGATGCGCGCGGGTACTTGTGAATAGTTTTAAAGGCATCGAAATCGTTGCCCAGGGTTCGCGCCCTGCCAATCTGAAAAGCGGCGAGAAATACCAGACCGAGCATGGCTTTACCGCCATCAAGGACGGTATTAAAGCCAGCGCTGGAGCCAGCAGCTTCGTGCCGGGCCGCAAACCCCAATGGTTGCGTGCACCCATGCCGGCCGGGGGGGGGGTTCAATTCGGTTCGTGAAGTAGTGCATGAGCACCGGTTGGCTACCGTATGCGAAGAGGCCAAGTGTCCAAACATCGGTGAATGTTGGAATGCCGGAACCGCAACCATCATGTTGATGGGGGCGGTATGTACACGCGCTTGCCGGTTCTGCTCGGTCGATACCGGCAATCCCAAGGGTTGGTTGGACACTGAGGAACCGGCCAACAGTGCGCGCACTGTGCAATTGATGAAGCTCAAGTATGTGGTGCTGACTTCCGTCAATCGTGATGACTTGTCGGACGGTGGCGCTAGCCACTTCGCTGCCTGTGTACGTGAAATCAAACGCTTGAATCCCAGCACCGCAGTCGAAGCATTGACTCCTGACTTTCAAGGCAATCTGCGCGATGTGGAAACCGTGGTCGACAGCGGTTTGGAAGTGTTTGCGCAGAATGTGGAAACTGTTCGTCGTTTGACGCACCCAGTACGTGATCCGCGTGCGGGTTATCAGCAAACCATGGATGTGTTGGCACATGCCAAGCAACATCGTGCTTCGGTGTTGACCAAGAGCAGCTTGATGCTGGGTCTTGGCGAGACCGATGAAGAGATCATGCAAACCATGGACGATCTGCGCGCAGCACGAGTGGACATTCTCACTCTGGGCCAGTATCTGCGCCCCACGCCCAATCATCTGGAAATCCAGCGTTGGGTGACGCCGGAAGAGTTCGCTCGCTATCGCGAATGGGCGTTGTCGAAGGGATTTCTGGAATGTGTGTCTGGACCCCTGGTGCGTTCCAGTTATCGCGCCGAACGGGCTCTGGAACGAAACAACGCCGGTTTGGGTTAAGTGTCGTCAAGCCTTCAAGCGATGACCGATGGCGCCAATAGCGCTTTACTTCCGCCCTTACTTAAATACCTGGGGCAGGTTCCTTATGAGCCCACATGGCGTGCGATGCAGCGTTTCACCGATGAACGCGACGAACATACACGCGATGAAATTTGGTTTCTCGAACACCCACCGGTTTTTACGCTGGGCTTGAATGGCAAACCGGAGCATGTACTGGCAGCCGGAGATATTCCGGTGGTACAGATCGATCGCGGTGGGCAGGTGACCTATCACGGTCCTGGGCAACTGGTTGTCTATCCCTTGATTGATTTACGTCGTCACAAGTTGGGTGTGCGTGATTTAGTTATGGCGTTGGAGAATGCAGTAATCAAAACCGCTGCAACGTTGGGTATCGAGGCCGCTGCCAAACGCGATGCACCTGGGGTGTATGTACAAGGATGCAAGCTGGCGAGTGTTGGTTTACGTATTCGTCGTGGCTGTACTTATCACGGTCTTGCCTTCAATGTGGCGATGGATCTACAACCGTTTCAGCGCATCAATCCTTGTGGTTATCAAGGACTCGAAGTGGTGGATCTGGCCACACTGGGTATACGAACCAGTGTTGCAGAGATTGCACAGGCATTAGCGCCACAGCTGCTGACCACGCTTGGCTTGCCGCAGCATCCGGAATGGGCGGATGCTGCGTTCTAGTGGGTATTGACGAGAGAGGCCGCTTAGCACGTGGCAGCGCTGTTACAGCGCGACCATCACTCGCTCGCAGGAAGTTAATTCCATATACAACGCATCGAGCTGTGCCTTGCTGGTGGCGACCACGGTGACGGTCAGCCCCAGATAAGTGCCATCCCGGCTGGGTCGTTCCTCAATCTTGTTCTGATCGACATCGCCCATGTGTTTTTGCACGATGCCCAGTACGATGCTACGGAAATCGTCGGTATTGCGCCCCATGACTTTCAAGGGATAGTCATGGGGGAAAGTCATCAATGTGTCTTCGCTCATGAGTCGGCTTACTCAAACCACAGCTTGACGCTATCGATGGTGCGGCCAAAGAAACCGGCTTCACCGACTTCGGCGAGCGGGTACAGCGGGTAGCTGCCCAGTTCCTTGCCATCCAATGTCAACTTTAATTTGCCGACCGGCGTATCGCGCTTAAGTGGCGCAACCAATGCCGCCGGCAATTCGACGCTGGCCTGCACAGCGTCGCCACGGCCGCGTTGCATCGTCAGTTGAATGTCGGCGTTCGGTCCCACTGCAACCGTATCTGCCAGTCCCTTGCGCACCTTGGCAGATTGCAACGCCTGATTGGCGGTGTACATGCGCTTGTTTTCGTAGAAGCTGAAACCATAATTGAGCAGGGCAGAGGTGCCGTCTTCGCGAGCCTTGATCGAAGGCGTACCCATGATCACCGTGATCAAGCGCATGTCATTGCGCTTCGACGAGGTCACCAGGCAGTAGCCGGCACCGGCAGTATGGCCGGTTTTCAAGCCATCCACTGTCGGGTCGCGAGTGAGCAAGCCATTGCGATTGTGTTGAGTGGTGTTGTTGAAGGTGTATTCCTTCACCGAGAAGTAGTGATAGTACTGTGGGAAGTCGCGTATCAACGCCTGCGCCAGTAAGGCCATGTCATGCGCAGTGGTGTAGTCCATTGGTGAAGGCAGGCCGGTGGCATTGCCGAAGCTGCTGCCGGTCATGCCCAAGCGCTGCGCGTATTGCCGCATCAATTGTGCGAAGGTGTCTTCGTTACCGGCAATGTGTTCGGCCAGCGCGATGCTGGCATCGTTGCCGGATTGCACGATCATACCCAGCAATAGCGTTTCAATCGGCACCTGGCTGTTGAGCGGAATAAAGCTGGTGGAGCCATCGGTGCCGGCGCCACCTTCACGCCAGGCATGTTCGCTGACCAGTGCCAGATCGGTGAGTTTGATCTTGCCGATGCGCAACGCATCGAAGGTGATGTAGGCCGTCATCAACTTGGTGAGGCTGGCCGGCTCCAGGCGCTCGCTGCTGTTGTTCTCAGCCAATATCTGGCCGCTGGCGGCATCCATGATGATGTAGCCACGTGCATCCAGCGTAGGCGCAGCGGGAATAGGCATGCCCGGCTGCAATGCCGGTGCGGATGTAATTCCCGGTGCGGGCGCAGCCTGTTTGGTAAAGGATTCGAGCGGCGACGCGCTAACGCTATTGCTTGCGGCGGCGGTACTGCTGCTGGCGACTTCAGGTGATTCGGCTTTCTTGCAAGCCGTCAGCACCAACGCCGTACTGCCCAGCAAACCGATCCACATTGATTTATTCATTAGCCAATTGCTCCGGAAAAGCCACGCGTGCGTGGCATCAAGAAATAGATGCGCTAGTTTAACAGCGGTGAAGGCCAGTCGGCACAGCTGCGCTGGCCTAAGGTTGAAGACCCTTAGTCCAATGCCAGACGCGCATCAGCGACGCCCAGTTTTTTCAGCTCGGCAACCACGCGATCGAAATTCGCCACATCGGCAATCGGGCCAATGCGTACGCGATACAGCGTGCGGCCATCCACCATGTCGCTGCGCACAAAGGCCTGCGCATAGCCGCTGCCACGTAGCTGTGCCGCCAGCTTGTCTGCATTGCCAACTGTGCTGAAAGCGCCAGCTTGTACGTATAGCGTTTTGATAGTGGCGCTGGCGTTAAGCGGCCCCTGGCCTGGTGTAATTGCACGCACTTCCACCAACGCGGTACCGGCACGCAGCGTGTCCAGCTTGGCTGCGGCGGTGTAGGACAAATTGATAATGCGACCCTCCTTGAAAGGTCCGCGATCGTTGACGCGTAACACCACGCTCTTGCCATTGGCGAGATTGGTCACTTGTACAAAGCTGGGTAGCGGCAGGGTTTTATGCGCTGCGGTCATCCCATACATGTCGTAGGGTTCACCGTTGGAGGTGAATTCTTCGTGGAAGCCGGGCCCGTACCAAGAGGCAACGCCACGTTCCACATAACCCGCAGCACTGCTCATGACGAAGTAGCGCTTGCCGAGTACCTCGTAGAAGGCTGGGTTGCCGCGCTTCGACAGTTGCTCGATACGCGGCACGGCATCCGGCATGGCCAGTAATTCGGCTAGCGACTTGGTCGTGCTGGGTGTCGGTGTTGTAGGAGTGGTCGGGGTAGGCGAGGGCGGAGCGGGTATGGTTTGCGGTGGTGGCGTCGTCGTGAAACAGCCGCCAAGTAGCAGGCTGCAAACCAGGGTCAGTAATTTTGAGTTAGGCGTGCGAAGCATTGATCACTCGTTTATTTGGTCGTAGCAGTAGGCGTGATGGCCTGCCCCAGGTCATACACCGTATTGGCATAGAGTGGACTACGGTTGTAGCGGGTGATGACATAGAAGTTATTGAAGCCGACGCGATACACGGTTCCAGTCTTGCCGCGCAGTGCCAACAACACGGCCGGCGCGCTATCAGGCAGCGATGTCGAGAAGCGTACACCCTTGGCTTTCAACGAACCGACCGTTTCGTTCAAGGTGACATCCCCGATGGAGAATTCGCTGGTGTCGGAACTGGCCAATTCGGCATCCGCGACCACCGGTTCACCGCTACGCCAACCGTACTTCGCCAGATAATTGGCCACGCTGGCCAGCACGTCGTCCCAGTTGTTCCATAAATCGCGTTTGCCGTCGCCATCGCCGTCTACGGCAAACTCGCGATAACTATGCGGCATGAACTGCGGTGGTCCCATGGCGCCGGCATACGAACCCAATGGTGCGGTGTAGTCCAGTTTGAGTTCGCGACACATCAATAGAAATTGTTCCAGTTCCATCAGGAAGAAGTCACTGCGCGGTGCGTAATCGAAGCCCAGCGTGGCCAGCGCATCCAGCACGCGAAAGCGGCCGGTGATTTCGCCGTACTGCGTTTCCACACCGAGGATGCCGAGAATCTCCGCTACCGGCGCGCCCTGTGCGGCCAGCTTGTCGAGCATGGCGCGATGCTCTGCTTGGAATGCCTTGCCTCTATTGATGCGTTTGTCGATCAGGAAACGCTCGCGATATTCGAACCAGGGAACGGTTTTCTCCGCCGGTTTGCTGATGGCGTCGAGAATGGACTGCTTGGTTTCGGCCTTGCTCAGTACAGCCTCCAGTTCCGCGCGATCGAATTGATTGGTGGCAACCATACGATCAATGAAAGCACGCACATCCGTGCGTTGCACATTGATTGCCTGAGCCGATGTGCTGACTAAACCGGCAAGCACGCAGCCGAGCAATGCAATGCGACTACGCAACGAACTGTTTACTGGCATCGAACCTTTCCCAAAATTGATTTTTCTGAATTGATCGCTGTACAGACCGCGCTGTACAGCCTGGGTTCAACGACCGACCAAGCGGCGTTTGGCATTGACCGACATCATGATGCCGAAGCCGGCCATCAGGGTCACCATGGAGGTGCCGCCGAAACTGATCAGCGGTAGCGGCACGCCCACCACCGGCAACAAGCCGGTGACCATGCCGGTGTTGACGAATACATACACGGCAAAGGTCAACCCTAAGCTGCCGGCAATGGTGCGCGCGAAGGTGTCCTGCGCAGTGGTGGCCATGAACAGGCAGCGACTGATGATAAAAAGATACAGCAGCAATACCGTGGTCAAGCCGATCAGGCCCCATTCCTCACCGATCACCGCGAAGATGAAATCGGTGGAACGTTCGGGCAGGTACTCAAGCTGTGCTTGCGAACCGTTGAGATAGCCCTTGCCGAAGATGCCGCCGGAACCAATGGCAATCTGCGATTGAATGATGTGATAGCCGGAACCCAGTGGATCGTTCTGCGGGTCCATGAAGGTCAGCACGCGCTGTTTCTGATAGTCATGCAAAAGGTATTGCCAGGCCACCCATACCGTCGGCACCAACGCACTGATTACGCCGACGATATAACGCTTCTGCAAACCGGAAAGTAGTAACGCCATTGCACCGGCTGCGCCAACCAGCAGCGCCGTGCCCAGATCGGGTTGTTCGGCAATGATGCCCACTGGCACGACAATCCCCACCACCAGCACCAAGATGGTCAGGAAGGAAGGCGGCAGCGGTCGCTCGTGCACATACCAGGCACAGAACAGCGGCACGGCAATCTTCATGATCTCGAGAGGGTTGGAAGCGCACAAAGCCCAGATTCAACCAACGTTGTGCACCCAACGAGATTTCGCCCTTCACCATCACGGCCAGCAGCAACAACAAGCCGGTTGCGTATAACCAGGGCGCCACCATGCGCAGTAAACGTGGCGGTATCTGCGCGATGACTAACATGACTACCAGCGCCAGACAGAACTTCAATGCCTGACTGCCTACTACAGCCCAGCTCTGTCCCGACGAGCTATACAACACCACCAGGCTGACCACCGCGAGCAGACCGATGCCGGTGAGCAGCGCACCATCCAGCTGTAGCGCTGACAGCACACGTGCCGTCCAGGTCAGCGTTCGTTTGGCGGTATTGCTTTCAAACTCCATGGTTCACTCGGTTTTCTTTTTCGCGGCCGCATCTGCCGCTGCCTGTTTCTTGTCGCGCGCTGCGTACCACTTGGCTTCCTGCTCGGCCAATTGCTCTGGCGGTAACAAGGCAATATCGAACAAACGACGCGCAATCGGCGCAGCAACTGCGGCACCGAAGCCACCGTTCTCGACGATGATTGCGATGGCGATCTTCGGCTCTTCCACCGGTGCAAAGGCAACGAACAGCGAATGGTCGCGTTTGACCTTGGCCAGCTTTGCCGCGTTGTACTTTTCGCCACGCGCCAGGCTGAAAGCCTGTGCGGTACCGGTCTTGCCGGCGGTGGTATAGGGCGTATTGATGAAGGATGCTCTGGCGGTACCGGTCTTGGTCACTTCCTGCATGCCGGCAATGGCCACTTCCCAGGCGCTGGGGTCGTTGCTCTTGGCATCGGGTAGCGGTTCCGGCGCCACTTCACGTACTTCACCGGTAACGATGTCGCGCACGGCGTGAGTCAGACGTGGTTCAAAACGTTTGCCGCGCATGGATAGAGTGGCGATGGCATGCGCCAGCTGTATCGGAGTGACGGTGAGATCGCCTTGGCCGATGCCAAGGTTGACTGTATCGCCGGCATACCAGCCCCATCTGGATTTATCCCTGGGGTACATGCTTTGTCGCGAAGTGGATGACGGCAGAATGGCTTTCTTCTCACCTTCGATATCCACACCGGTGATGGACCCAAAGCCGAAGCTGGCCAGAAAGTCGTGAATGCGATCGACCCCCAGCATGGTGGCCAGCGTATAGAAGTACACATCGCATGACGTTGAAATCGCCTTGGTCATGTTCACTGAGCCATGACCCTCTTTCACGTCGTCATTCCATATACGGCTGACGTTGGGCAATTTGAAATAGCCTGGACAGAACTTGGTGTCCTGCGGCGCAATGACGTTGTAGTACAGACCGGCCATGGCCATGAAGGGTTTGATGGTCGAGCCCGACGGATAAGCACCCTGTATGGTGCGGTTGTACATGGGGCGGTCTGGGTTGTTGTACAGATATTGCGCCTGTTCATTCGACAAGCCGCGTCCGAACAGGTTGGGATCGAAGCCCGGTGAGCTCACCATCGCCAGCACTTCACCGTTAGTGGGATCGATCGCTACTGCAGCACCGCGTTCATCAACCATCATCTCTTCAGCGGCTTTCTGTAATCGTTCATTGATCGACAGATATAGATCGTTGCCAGCCACCGGTTCCTTGCGTTGCAGCTCGGCTTTACGCAGGCCCAGTTGTTCGACACGCCGCCCCTGGGCGTTCACCAGCAGTTGTTGATAGCCAGCCTTGCCGTGCAATTCCAGTTCATGACTTTTTTCGACGCCCGCCTTGCCTACCAAGGTAGTGCCGGCATATTCCTCGCCACTCAGTGTTTTCTGATCGGCTTCGCTGATGATGCCCACGTAACCCAGTGCATGTACGCCGCTGGAGCCCAATGGGTAGTAACGACTCAAACGCGGTTTGATTTCCACACCGGGAAAATCCTGCTGACGCACGGCGAAACGCGCCAGTTCTTCTTCATTGAGCGAAAGTTTGAGCGGCACCGCTTCAAAGCTGCGACGGCGTTTGATATCGCGTTTCAGCGTGGTGACATTGCCACGATCCAGTAGGTTGAGCGCCGCCAGTCCCTGCAGTGTGGCGTCGAGATCAGGCACCTGTTCACGCGTCAGTTCCAGTTGATAGGAAGGCGCGTTCTGCGCCAGCACCACGCCGTTGCGATCGAAGATGATGCCACGCGCAGGCGGCAGGGGTTCGATGCGCACGCGATTGCCCTGCGCCTGCTCGAAGAAGTAGTCGTAGCGTACGATCTGCAACCAGATGAGACGTGCGATCAAGGCAAAGATGCCCAGTGCGATCAGGCCGGTGGCGACGAAGGCGCGCTGCGTGAACATGCGCATTTCGCCATGATGATCCTTGATGCGTGAGCGACGTAACATGGGTTAACGAAGATGCCGATTGCTGGTGTCGAGCACGGCCACTAACAATGGCCATAGCAATGCGCCCACTACCGCCGGCAGCCAGCGCAACCAGGAGGCCACTGCAGTGCCGACGATGCCGTCGATCCAGAACAACAGGAAGTGATACAAGGCAAGCAGCAGCAATACCACTACCGCTTGATGGGGTACGGGAAATACACGAATACGCAATTGAAAATGCTGTGCGGCGGTGGCCACCAATACAAAGGCCAGCGCGTGCTGACCGATGAGATTACCGATCAAGGCATCCAGGATCAGTCCGCATATCCAGGCATAGGTCAGGCCCGCCAGCATGGGCGCATTCAGCGACCAATAGATAACCAGCAAGATCAGCCAGTCCGGCCGGCCCATATTTATGATCGCGGGCAGCGGCACAATGGTGAGCAGCAGCGCCACCGCCGAGGTCAACAGCACGCGCATGACGCCGACGCGGCCGCTCATGACCACACCTTGACCGAGCGAGTGAGTGCCAAGCTAGTGAATGAAGTGATCTGAATCATGATCAGGGTTGAGCCGGCTGGGGCGATGTTTGGGGCGCGGATTGAGACGAAGATTGAGACGAAGTTTGAGGTGAAGACTGCTCGGTTTGACGGGTAATCGTGCCGCTGGTTTTAGTCGCGGCTTCCAATTGTTCCGGAGTGACCGTTACCGTGCCCGGTGTGGCGGCTGGCGCAATGGCCGGTTCCACTGCTGGCGGCTTGTACCAGATCAGTACCACTTCGTAATCGCTATCCAGCTTTGCCATGGGCTTGGCTTCTACCAGCGCGAAGGTCTGGGCCGGGTCGCGTTCCACGCGCGTGATCGTGCCCACCGGATAGCCGGCTGGAAACACACCGCCCAGACCTGAGGCCACCAGCAGATCGCCCACCTTCACATCGGCTTCGCCGGTGAGGAAGGGCAGGTTGAGCTTGTTTAAATTGCCCGTGCCTTCGGCAATGGTGCGCAGGCCGCTGCGACCTACTCGTACAGGAATGGCATGCGCCGGATCGGAAATCAAAATGGCTTCTGAGGTATAGCGACCGACTTGGGTGATCTGACCGAAGATGCCATGTGCGTCGAGGATGGGCTGGCTTTTGAAGACGCCATCCTTCTGGCCTTTATTGAGCAGCACGCGATGCCGCAGTGGATCGTCGACGTTGACGCGCATGATCTGCGCTACCAAGCGCTGCTTGGCCACGTCGTCGGACGCATCGCCCAGTTCGCGTAGACGGCGATTCTCTTCGGTCAATGCCGCCAGTTTCTGCAAATCCACTTGGGCGTCGCGCAGTTCCTGGCTCAGGCGGGTATTTTCGCTGCGCAATTCGCTGCGGTCGGTGACGCTCTCGCCCATCCAGCGGGTGGCGCGAAACGGCGCATCCACCAGCCATTGCAGGGGATAGACACTGGAGGACATGATGCTGCGCAGTTGTTGTAGATAGTCATAGCGCTGGTCGCCCACCATCAGGGCGACGCTCAGCGCGATCAATACCAGTGAGCGTGCGACCAGCGAAGGGCCGCGGCCAATAATGGGACGTGAGTCGGAGCCGAAGCTTGCCACTGGAACTCGATCGTTGGGTTGGTGAGGTTGCGTAAGGAAGAGACCGGAAACTGCGCGCAAGGACAACCCGCCGGTCGCCCTTGCATAAGCGAACTCGAAGCTATTCCAGATTGAACAACTGCGGACCGTGCTCGTCGATCAGCTCCAGCATGCGGCCGCCACCACGGGCGACGCAGGTGAGCGGGTCTTCTGCCACCACCACCGGCAGGCCGGTTTCTTCCATCAGCAGCTTGTCGATGTCGCGCAGCAGGGCGCCACCGCCGGTCAGCACGATGCCGCGTTCGGCCACGTCCGCGCCCAGTTCCGGTGGGGTCTGTTCCAGCGCCACTTTCACCGCGCCGACGATGCCGGACAGCGGTTCCTGAAGAGCTTCGAGGATTTCATTGGAATTCAGCGTGAAGCTGCGTGGCACGCCTTCCGACAGATTGCGGCCCTTGACCGAGATTTCGCGGACCTGCTGGCCGGGATAGGCCGAGCCGATTTCGATCTTGATGCGTTCGGCGGTGGAATCGCCGATCAGGATGCCGTAGTTGCGGCGTACGTAGTTGATGATGGCTTCGTCGAAACGGTCGCCGCCGATGCGTACCGAGGAGGCGTAGACGATGCCGTTCAAGGAGATCACTGCCACTTCCGAGGTGCCGCCACCGATGTCCAGCACCATGGAGCCGCGGGCTTCATGTACCGGCAGACCGGCGCCGACGGCAGCGGCCATGGGTTCTTCGATCAGACGCACCCAGCGGGCGCCGGCGCCTTCGGCCGATTCTTGAATGGCGCGACGTTCCACCTGGGTGGAGCCGTAGGGCACGCACACCAGCACGCGCGGGCTGGGGCGAATCAGGCGATTACCGTGCACCTTGCCGATGAAGTACTTGAGCATTTCCTCGGTAATGGTGAAGTCGGCAATCACGCCGTCCTTCATGGGGCGAATTGCAGTGATATGGCCGGGGGTACGGCCCAGCATGTTTTTGGCTTCGGCACCCACGGCTTCGATCTTCTTGCCACCGCGACCCGGTTCTTCGCGAATGGCCACCACCGATGGTTCGTTAAGCACGATACCGCGGCCGCGCACGTAAATCAGCGTGTTGGCGGTACCCAGATCGATGGAGAGGTCATTGGAAAAATAACCCCTGAGATTTTTGAACATGTTGGGCGTCGGGAAGGTTATGGTTAAAAATTGGCCGCTACTCTATGAGTTCACCTGCACTATTTCAATGCTGATTTCACAGCTTTGAAAATAGTTTTTTGGTTGTCGCAAAGCGGCGGCGGTGGCGCATCGCCATAGGTGTTGGATGCAGTGCCGAGGAGCACTTCATCAAGCTGGCCAAGGCAGGTCTCTGCAGCCGTGCTATATGCGACTTCACGGCTGTAGGCGTGTATGATTCACGCCCATTTTGCGGCATCGAAACATGGCAGCCCGCTGTAACACCGATGCCAGAAAACCCCATACCTGTTACAGGCATTGGCAAGTCCCGCAACCAGTCAGGATTAACGGCCGGATTTATGAGCTTAACCCGCAACGATGTTGAAGCCATCGCGCATCTGGCGCGGTTGTCCATCACCGAGGCCGAGGCGCCGGTCTATGCCGCCAGCCTGTCCAAGATTCTCAACCTGGTGGAGCAGCTCAATGCCGCCGATGTGAGTGCCGTCGAGCCGATGGCGCATCCGCTGGCCGGTCAGGTGCAGCGCTTACGCGTCGATGCGGTGACCGCCGTGGACGAGCACGAAAAATTCCAGCGCAACGCCGGCAAGGTGGAAGCGGGTCTGTACCTGGTGCCGAAGGTGATTGAGTGATGACCGAGTTGCATACCCAAACTCTGGCCGAATTGGCCGATGGTCTTAAGGCCAAGCGCTTTTCCAGCGTCGAACTGACGCAGCACTTTCTCAAGCGCATTGAACGCTTCAATGGCGAATTGAATGCCTTCATCACCGTCACGCCCGAACAGGCGCTGGCCCAGGCTGCTGCTGCCGATGCTCAGCTGGCCGCCGGTCAGGGCGGGGTACTGACCGGTCTGCCGCTGGCGCACAAGGACATCTTCTGCACCGATGGTGTGTTAACCACCTGCGCCTCGAAGATGCTGTCGAATTTCGTTGCTCCCTATGACGCCACGGTGGTGGCGCGTATGAAGCGTGACGGTATCGTCATGCTGGGCAAGACCAACATGGACGAATTCGCCATGGGTTCGTCCAATGAAACCAGTTACTACGGTTCGGTGAAGAATCCCTGGAATCTGGCCAAAGTGCCCGGCGGTTCTTCGGGTGGTTCGGCTGCGGCAGTGGCGGCACGCATTGCGCCGGCTGCCACCGGTACCGACACCGGTGGTTCGATTCGTCAGCCCGCAGCGTTGACCGCGCTCACCGGCATCAAGCCCACCTACGGTCGTGTGTCGCGCTACGGCATGATCGCCTTCGCTTCCAGCCTGGATCAGGCGGGTGTGATGTGTCTGAGTGCAGAAGATGCAGCTCTGTTGTTGCAATCCATGTCGGGTTTTGACGTACAGGATTCCACCAGCGTGGATGTGCCGGTGCCGGACTATCGCGCCACACTCAATCAATCGCTCAAGGGTTTGAAGATCGGTCTGGTGAAGGAGTTCTTCGACAAGGGACTGAGCGAAGACAATGCCCGGCCGGTGCGTGAGGCGCTCAAGGTTTACGAAAGCCTGGGCGCTGAGTTAGTGGAAGTGTCCTTGCCCAATCTGCCGTTGTCCGTGCCCACTTACTATGTGGTGGCACCAGCGGAGTGTTCTTCCAATCTGTCACGTTTCGATGGCGTGCGTTTCGGCTATCGCTGCGACAATCCGCGCGATCTGCAGGATTTGTACAAGCGTTCGCGTGGTGAGGGGTTTGGTCCGGAAGTGAAGCGTCGCATCATGACCGGCGCCTATGTGCTGTCCGCCGGTTACTACGATGCTTACTACCTGCGCGCGCAAAAGATTCGCCGTTTGATCACCGACGATTTCAATCGCGCCTTCCAACAAGTGGATGTGCTGATGGGGCCGACTTCGCCGACGCCGGCTTTCGATATCGGCGCAAAGTTCGATGATCCCATCACCATGTACTTGAACGACATCTACACCATCGGCGCCAACCTGGCCGGTTTGCCTGCCATGTCCATTCCCTGCGGATTTCTCGATGGCCTGCCAGTGGGCTTGCAGAGCATCGGCGGTCACTTCGCGGAAGCCAAGTTGCTCAATCTGGCGCACATGTATCAACAGGCTACGGATTGGCACAAACGCATACCGGAAAAGTTTGCGTGATGAATCTCTAATTCCCTCTCCCCGCGGAGCGGGGAGAGGGGAATGATGAACTTGATTGCTGAGTAACGTTATGACTTGGGAAACCGTCATCGGTCTTGAAATCCACGCGCAGCTGGCCACGAAAAGCAAAATCTTTTCCGGCTCGGCTACGGCGTTTGGCGCCGAACCCAATACACAGGCCAACTTGGTGGATCTGGGTTATCCGGGTGTGTTGCCCGTGCTCAATCAGGGCGCGGTGCAGATGGCGGTGAAATTCGGTCTGGCCATCGGCGCCAAGATCACGCCGCGCTCGGTGTTCGCACGTAAGAATTACTTTTATCCGGATCTACCCAAGGGCTATCAGATCAGTCAGTACGAATTGCCCATCGTTGCCGAGGGCAAGATGGACATCGTGTTGGAGGATGGCAGCACGAAAACGATCGGCATCACGCGCGCGCATTTGGAAGAAGATGCGGGTAAGTCCTTGCACGAAGATTTTCAAGGTTTCACTGGCATAGATCTTAATCGTGCCGGTACGCCGCTGATCGAAATCGTTTCCGAGCCGGACATGCGTTCGGCCAAGGAAGCGGTGGCGTATTTGAAGAAGATTCACACGCTGGTGCGTTATCTGGAAATCTGCGACGGCAACATGCAGGAAGGTTCGTTCCGCTGCGACGCCAATGTCTCGGTGCGCAAGGCCGGCGCAGAAAAATACGGTACGCGTTGCGAGATCAAGAATCTGAATTCCTTCCGCTTCATTGAGAAAGCCATTAACTATGAAGTGGCGCGCCAGATCGAATTGATCGAAAGCGGCGGTGCCGTACAACAGCAAACGCGCTTGTACGATCCGGATAAGGGCGAGACGCGTGCGCTGCGTTCCAAGGAAGAAGCCAACGATTATCGTTACTTCCCCGATCCCGATCTGTTGCCGGTGGTGTTGGACGATGCCTTCATCAATGGCATTCGCAATACGCTGCCGGAATTGCCGGATGAAAAAGCACAGCGTCTTATCAAGGATTACGAACTGCCCGTTTACGATGCCGGTGTGTTGACCGCATCGCGTGAAATGGCCGAGTACTACGAGTCGGTGACGCGCAATTTGAGTGGCGACGTCAAGCGAAACGCCAAGCTCGCCGCCAATTGGGTGATTGGCGATTTATCAGGCGCATTGAACAAAGATGGTTTGGAAATCACTGAAAGCAAGGTAAACGCTGCAGAGTTCGCGTCGCTGTTGTCACGCATCAACGATGAAACCATTTCCGGCAAGCTGGCCAAGGAAGTCTTCGAGGCCATGTGGCTGGACGGCAAGGGTGCCGATGACATTATCGAAGCCAAGGGCCTTAAGCAGATTACCGACAGCAGCGCCATCGAGAAGGTGATCGACGAAGTCATTGCCGCCAATCCGAAGCAGTTGGCTGACTATCGCTCGGGCAAAGACAAGCTGTTTGGTTTTTTCGTCGGCCAGGTGATGAAGATCACCGCCGGCAAAGCCAATCCGAATCAGGTCAACGACCTGCTCAAAGCGAAGTTAGCCGGTTAGTAGGTTGGGCTGAGTCCGCGAAGCCCAATATTCCGATATCAATTTAAGGTTGGGCTTCGCAGACTCAGCCCAACCTACGAATGATCCTATGCACGATACCGATTGCCTGCACCGTTTCGATTTTGAGCACCTGCCCATTCGCGGCCTGCTGATTCACATGGATGCTTCCTGGCGCGCCCTGCTGGAACATCGCGACTATCCGCCGGTGATTCGTGACACCTTGGGCGAAGCGGTGGTGGCCTCGGTCTTACTGGCGGCGACTATCAAGTTCGACGGGCAATTGACGCTGCAAATGAAGGGCGACGGTCCCATGCACTTGCTGCTGGCGCAATGCACGGCCGGGTTGGGCGTGCGTGGTCTGTCGCGTTACAACACCGAGGCGCGCGATTTAAGCGCCGACATTCAACAATTGACCGGCAGCGGCAATCTCACCGTTACGATTGAAAACGAAGATCTCAAACAACGTTATCAAGGCATCGTGCCGATTGAAGGCGCACGAATTGCGCAGTGTCTGGAAACCTATTTTGAGCAATCGGAGCAGTTGCCCACGCGTCTATGGCTGCACGCCGATGAAAATGGCGTCGCCGGCCTGTTGCTGCAGCGTCTGCCCACGCCACAGTTATTAGATGACAGCGCCAGCGATGATGAGGCGCAGCGACAGGCGCAACAACGTATTCGTCTGGATGACGACTGGCGACGAGTGCAATTGATCGGCGATACGCTCAAACCGGCAGAGTTGCTCGAGCTGGCCGATCGCGAAATCTTGCGGCGTCTGTTCAACGAAGATGATCTGCGTTTGTACGATTCGGCGCCGGTGTTTTTCAAATGCCGTTGTTCGCGCGAACGTGTCAGCACCATGTTGCAGTCGTTGGGCCGCGATGAGGTGCAGAGTGTGTTGGCCGAGCGGGGGCAGGTCGAGGTGCGTTGCGATTTCTGCAATCGGGCCTATGCCTTCGATGCCGTGGATGTGGCGCAATTGTTCAACCAAGCGGCTGTGCCGCCATCCGATCAACGACGGCACTGACTTTTGTCGATTTGATTGAGCGGAATGGTCGAGCTGTTCCGCTGTTGCGTCGGTAATGAATCCCGCCATGATTCCACATGATCCGTGTTCCGAGCGGCGATCCTGAGGTCTATGCCTTGATTGAACCAAGTTTGTGAGCTGCTCTCCAACGAACGGGTTTGCAAAGTATCTGCGGCTTGATGGGGTGGTTAACTTGATGGGTGGTTAATCGGGTCAGGGGCTTAATCAGGGACAGGAGCATTTATGCAAAGCAGAATCAACAAATCGGTAACGGTTGCCCTGGGGCTGACAAGCGTATTGGCGATGCATTCGCCGTGGGCAGCGCCAGCCACCATGCAAGCCGTGGTAGCGAGCAAGGGCAATATCTCGGTGCAGACCCAGCCGGTGCCGGAACCTGCCGCGGGGCAGGTGCGTATCAAGGTGTATTCGGTGGGCGTGAATCCGGTGGACTACAAAACCGTCGAGCGGCGCGCCACCGCCGCTGATTTCATTCCCGGTTATGACTCGGCGGGTGTGGTGGATGCGCTGGGTTCCGGTGTAACCGGTTTGAAGGTCGGCGATGCCGTGATGGGCTGGACGCGCAATCTGGGCACCTATGCCGAATACGTGGTGATACCGGCAGAAACGGCCATCCCCAAGGCAGCTAATGTGTCTTTCGCCGATGCTTCGGCCATTCCGCATGCCGGTTATACGGCCTGGAATCTGGCGGTGGTGATTGGTGAGGTGGCCTCTGGTAAGAAAGTATTGATATTGGGCGGCTCGGGCGGCGTCGGTGCCTTCGCCATCCAGATCGCCAAGAACAAAGGCGCCTATGTCATCGCCACCGCATCGACCCGCAATCAAGAGTTCATGAAATCGCTGGGCGCCGATGAAGTCATCGACTACACCAAGGAAAAATTCGAAGACAAGCTTAAGAACATCAATGTGGTCATCAACACGGTCGATGTCGACAACGCCAATGGCGCGGTGAAGGTATTGAAGAAGGGCGGCATTCTTGCTTCGGTGGGTGGCCTGCCGGAAGGCACTGCCTGTGCCGATGCGGGTGTGCGCTGCGAGAACCGTAACCAGTCGGGCACCACTGCCCACGATGCGATGACCCAGATGATGCAGTGGGCCGGCGAGGGCAAGTTCAAGGTGAATATCGAATCAAACCTATGCCGGCTTGACGGAGACCAGTAAGGCTTGGGAATACAGTAAAGCCGGGCGAACCCGCGGTAAGTCGGTCATCCGGTTAGTGAAGTAGGTCAAGTTTTGAGTTGCGATCCGACGTTATGACCACCGGCGTATAAGTGCGCCGGTTGCCTTGCTGAGCGCGCAATGGATTCTGTTTTGCAGGTCCCGGCTATAACATTTGAGTTGCACTGCGCACGCAGAATATTCCGCATGACTTGACTCAACTTTGCACTAATTGCGATTACTGGTGTGTTCAGTTTGAGATCATTGAGTCTGTTGAATCCCTTATCTTTTTTGATTCCCTCACAGCGAATAGCACATGAACGCAATCTCCCGTCCCCGCCGTTATGGCGTTTGGGTTCTAGTCATTCTGGCGTTGGCCGGCGGTGGCTACTACTACTCCAAGCAGGCTAAGAAGACTGCTGTTGTCACCTTGGACAAGTCGACTGTGTCACGCGGTAACCTGGTCGAGTCCATTGCTGCCACCGGTTCGTTGTCGGCGTTGGAAGAAGTGACGGTGGGTAGTCAGGTGTCCGGCATCGTCACCAAGGTGCTGGTGGACTTTAACGACAATGTGAAATCCGGCGATCTGCTGGCGGTGATCGAATCCGCAAACCTTGCAGGCCCAGGTGGATACCTCGCGCGCTACCTTGGCGCAGCGTCAGGTGTCGTATGACGAAGCGCAACGTCAGTTGGAAGAAGGCAAGCGCCTGTTCGAACAGAAGTATCTGTCGGAGCGCGATCTGCGCGCGCTGGAAGTGACGGCACGCAATTCCAAAGCACAGTTGGAATCGGCCACGGTGGATTTCAACAAGCAGAACGTGCAGTTGAAGTACGCCGAAGTGCGCGCACCCATCGATGGCGTGATCATGACCCGCAGCGTCGATCCGGGTAACACCGTGCAGTCGAGCATGACTGCGCCTACCTTGTTCGTGGTGGCTTCGGATCTGACCAAAATGAAGATTCTGGCCAGCGTTGATGAAACCCAGATTGCTTCCATCAAGGAAGGCATGAAGGCGCGCTTCACCGTTTCGGGCATCGCCAACAAGACTTTCAACGCCAGCGTTCGCCAGGTGCGTCTGAAGTCCACTACCACGCAGAACGTGGTGACTTACACCGTAGTGCTGGATGCCGAGAATCCCGAGAAGCTGCTGTTCCCGGGCATGACCGCCACCATCGACTTCATTCAATCCAGCCTGGATAACGTGTTGTTGATTCCGACCTCGGCTCTGCGCGTGAACATTCCTAATGAAATGCGTATCGAAAAGGATCAGCAGCAGGCGGGTGGTCCGAATGGCCAACGTCAAGGCCAGAATGGCAGTCAGCGTTCCGGTCAGCAGGGCGAAGGTATGATGCCTGGCGGTAATGGCGGCGGCGCTCCTGGCGGTGGTTTCCCCGGTGGCGGCCAAGGTGGTCAAGGCGGCCAGAATGGCAGCGGCATGGCCGGCATGATGATGATGGGGCAGAACGGCATGGGCGGTATGCCCGGCGGCGGTCGTCGCAACGCGGTGTGGATGGTTAACGCCGAAGGCAAGGCCTATCGCGTTTCCGTGCGCATCCTGGGCAGCGATCTGACCAACACGGCTGTGGAACCGATGGAAGCCGATGCCTTGAAGGAAGGCGATCAGATCGTTACTCGCGTGGTGGATCCGAACAGCTCCAGCTCGGCTACCAGCGGCAACAATCAGAACCAGAACCGCAATCAGATGAACATGATGCAGGGCATCGGCGGTGGCGGTGGTGGCTTTGGTGGCGGCATGGGTCCTGGCTAATTAATCGGGTAGGCACACATGTCTAATGTTTTCAAAGATGCCGGCGAAGCGGGAATGCCCTTGCTGCGCGTGCGCGGTCTCACCAAGGTGTACCACCTTGGTGAGGAGTTCTGGGCGCTGCGTGGTGTGGACTTCGATCTGCACGATGGCGAGTTCACTTCCATCATCGGTCAGTCGGGTTCGGGTAAGTCGACGCTGCTCAACATCCTGGGGTGTCTGGATCGTCCTACCGGCGGTGATTACTGGTTGGGCGGCCATCACATCAACAACATGAGTTCGGACGAGCTGGCGGCCGTGCGCAACCAGATCCTGGGCTTCGTGTTTCAGAGCTTCCATCTGTTGCCGCGCCTCACCGCGTTGGAAAATGTGATGCTGCCGCTGGGTTACGACCATTTGCAGAAGCATCCGGATATGCGCGAAGCGGCAGTTGATGCTCTGCAACGTGTGGGATTGGGTTCCAAGTTGCAGAACAAGCCGACGCAGATGTCCGGCGGTCAGCAGCAGCGCGTGGCTGTGGCGCGCGCGCTGGTGAACAAGCCTTCATTGCTGATGGCCGACGAGCCCACGGGTAACCTGGACAGCAGTACTGCCAAGGAAATTCTCGGGCTGTTCAAAGAACTTAATTCTCAGGGCACCACTGTGGTGATCATTACCCATGATCCGCAGATCGCCGCCAATACCAATCGCAAGATCGAGATCAGTGACGGGCGCATCGTCGGTGATACGCGTATCGCGCAGCCCGGAGTTGCAGCATGACCTACTGGCTATTATTTAAAACCGCCATTCAGAGCATTCGCTTGAATTGGCTGCGTACGCTGCTCACGTTGTTGGGTATCGTGATCGGCGTGGGTTCGGTGATCGCCATGACTGCAGTAGGTCAGGGCGCACAGGATGCGGTGGCGGCGCGCTTTGCTGCGATGGGCAGCAACCTGTTGATCGTCAATTCGAACGCATCGCGTTCGGGTGGCGTTAATTTCGGCCGTGGCTTCCGCAGCACGCTGTATACCAAGGACCTGGCTTATCTGAGCAAGACATTGAGCTCGGCCGAGGGGATTACCCCCGTGGTCAATGCCAGCGGTCAGCTGATTTGGAATGCCAGCAATTACTCCAGCAATGTTAACGGCGTCAGCCCGGATTATCTCGATGTGCGTAATCGCAAGATCGAATCCGGTGTGATGTTTACCGAAGCGGAACAAAGTTCGCGCGCCACGGTAGCGGTGGTCGGACAAACGGTGGTCACGGAATTGTTCGGTGGCGAAGATCCGGTCGGTCAGAAAATCCGCATCGGTCGCGTACCCTTCACCGTTATCGGAACGCTTAACACGGCGGGTTCGGGGTTCGGCGGCGACAACGACGATCTGGTGTTGATTCCCTACACCACCGCCCAGTCGCGTTTGGCAGGTTCCGATAATTTGAATCAGATCTGGGTCAAGGCCATTGATGAGCAAAGCATGTCTACCTTGCAGGTGGAGCTATCCGATGCATTGCGTGCCGTGCATCGCTTGAATGTTAATGCCGATGACGATTTCACCATCCGTAACCAGTCGGAAATGGCGGAAACGGCATCTGAGACCACCAAGAGCATGACCTTGATGTTGGCGGCCATCGCCGGCATCAGCTTGCTGGTGGGTGGTATCGGCATTATGAACATGATGCTGGTGGCGGTAACCGAACGTACCAAGGAAATCGGTCTGCGTATCGCCGTGGGCGCACGCGGCAGCGACATCATGATGCAGTTCCTGATGGAATCGGTGCTGATCTGCGTCATGGGTGGCTTGTTTGGTCTATTGTTCGGCGTCGGCGGTGCTTACCTGCTGGAAGTGTTCTTCAAGACAGAAACCGCGCTGTCCACCAACACCATGATCATTTCGGTGGGCTTCGCCGCATTCGTGGGTGTGGCCTTCGGTCTATATCCAGCGTATCGCGCGTCCAAACTCGATCCGATCGAGGCGCTGCGCTACGGCTGATCACTATTCGGTAGATGGATCACTCGGTTGCATGAAAAGGGCGAACTTCGGTTCGCCCTTTTTATTTGTCTTTCTATTGTTGATTGACCGTCCCGCTTGCCACATTTGTTGCGGGGCAAGCGGTTCCGCCTCTTACAATCCGGGCATGAATCAGACCGCGTCCACGCTTGCTTCCAACCGCGCGTTGTACGCGCTCTGGGCGCTGTTCTGGCTGCTGATGATTGTGGTCTCCGTCGAAGATCATCGCACCGACAGCGGCATTCGCTGGTGGGAGCCGCTGTTATGGGAGGGCAGTTCATGCCTGGTCGCGACGGTATGGCTGGTGATCGGCAGGCGCGCATCGGCCAGGTGGACTGAAGATTTAGCCAATCCCATTCGCTGGTTCGCTCGGTTACTCATATGGCTGCCGGTGGTTGCCCTCACCTTCATTGTTGCCATCTACGCAATTCGTCATGGTGTTTATGCGCTTACCAATGAGGTGTACGAGCACCCGGGCTGGGCGTTTATCTTCTTCTATGAATCGATCAAGTTGGTGCTGTTCACGAGTCTGTGGCTGTGCATCATCTTCGGGCTCGACAGTTTTGTATTGTGGCGCCGCGAGCGTGAGCGCCTACTCGCATTGCAGAAACACCTGGCCGAATCGCAACTGGCACAGCTGCGTGCGCAGCTGCAACCGCACTTCCTGTTCAACACGCTCAATACGATTTCGTCGTTGATGCAGGTCGATGTGCCGCGCGCGGATAAGTTGCTCACGCAGCTGGCGGATCTACTGCGTGCGAGTCTGCAGATGCACGCACAGCATACGACTACGCTGCGCGAAGAACTGAAAGTGCTCGAGCTATACGCGCTCATCATGCAGGAACGCTTCATAGAGCGTGTCAATGTGGGTTGGAGTATTGCCGATGATGCACTCGACGCAACCATCCCGGCGTTACTGCTGCAACCCTTGCTGGAGAATGCGTTCAAGCATGGTGTGGAGAACATAAGCACGTCGGTGGTAATAAACATCAATGTGCAGCGGATGGGTGACGAGTTGCTTGTTGCTATATGTAATTCCGGTGCGTTGCCGTTGGCTTCGAAATCCGGCATTGGTCTCAGCAATTGTCGCGAGCGGCTCGAACTACTGTTCGGCGCGAAGGCGCGCCTCGATCTGTTTGCCGCCAACGGCCTGGTCACGGCGCGTGTCGTTATCCCATTCAAAGGAAGTGCGGCATGATGCGCGTGCTGATTGTTGACGATGAGGCGCCGGCACGTGACAAACTACGGCGATGGCTTGGTGAACATAGCGCTTGCGAAATCGTCGGAGAATCCAGCGATGGTCTCGCTGCCGCCGCCGCGATCATCAGTCTTAGGCCCGATGTCGTATTCCTGGACATCCAGATGCCGGGTCTGAGCGGTCTAGAAGTTGCGGCGCAGCTCGAAGCGTCAGCTGCGCCGCTGCTGGTGTTCGTCACGGCCTTCGATGAGCATGCGATCAAGGCATTTGAGTTCAATGTCGTTGACTATCTATTGAAGCCCTATGACAAGGATCGCTTACTCAAGACCCTTGAGCGGCTGTGCCAGCGTTGTAGCCAGAGTGCAGGCCGGAGTACAAGTATGTGCGCTGCGGTGGCCACTGCAAGAGCGTTGGGCTCAAGTGACCGCTTGTTGGTGCCGCAGGGCGACCAGTTGCAGCTTATCAATGCTGCGGCGATTCACTGGTTGGAAGCCGATGACAACTATGTGCACGTTCACACGGCGCAGATGAGTTATCTGTTGCGGCGTACGCTTGCCGACTTGCTGCTGCAGTTGGGCGAGCAGCGCTTCGTGCGTATTCATAAATCTGCGGCAGTGAATCTTGCCGAGGTGAAAACGCTATCGCCGCTGTTCAAGGGCGATCACGAAGTGCTGATGCGCAGTGGTACAGTTTTGCGTCTTTCCCGCCGCTACAAAGACGCGCTGTTTACACGCATTGGCGGTTAAAGCTCTGCTTACCCCGCAGCTGTCCCGCTGGCCACGGATCAATGGAGCAAGAATCTCTTTCTATTGAGCATGTGTGCACTACAGGAGTGCTGCATGCAAACCCAAACCAACCGTTACGACTTCCTTGACTGGCTGCGCGTCATTGCCGTCTTCATGCTGCTGTTCTATCACACCGGCATGTTGTTCGTTGGCTGGGGCTGGCACATCCAAAACGCGGAAACAATATCAGCGCTGGGCTGGCCCATGGATATCGCGCACCGTCTGCGCATGCCATTGCTATTCATGATTGCCGGCGCTGGTATGTGGTTCGCACTGCAGCGTCGCAATGCGGCGCAGGTGGCGGCCGAGCGCAGCTTGCGCCTGTTACTGCCGCTGGTCGCGGGCATGTTTCTGATCGTGCCACCGCAGCTCTACTTCGAGCGTGTTTTCCACGGGCAATGGCAGGGCGGTTATGCGGCGTTCCTGTGGGAGCGCGTTTTCCAGTTCCGTCTTTATCCGCAGGGAGATTTCGCCTGGCACCATCTCTGGTTTATTGCTTATCTGTATGTCTATGCGTTGCTACTGCTGCCGTTGTGCCGCTGGTGGCCACGAAAACCGCAGTTGCGACCTGGCTCTTGGCTGTATCTGTTGGCGCTGCCGCTGTGCGTGAATGAAGCCTTGCTTAAATCCATATTTCCGGAGACGCACAATCTGGTCAGGGACTGGTATGTGTTCGATCACTACCTACTGCTGACAGTCTATGGCTTCCTGCTGGCTTCCATACCGGGTTGCTGGGACTGGCTATCTGCTCAGCGTCGCTGCGCACTGGCCGTCGCATTGCTCACGGCCTCGGTGGTGATATCGCTGCTCGTGTCTGGAGTCATTGCGCACGGGGGCACGGTGGATGCGTTTCTTGCCAATGTGTTTACGTGGCTGGCATTGATTGCGATCCTGGGGTACGGGCATCGCTATCTCTCGTTCCAGAATCCATTACTGCGCTGGGCGAGAGACGCCAGTTATCCCATCTACATCCTGCACCAGAGCGTGATTATCGTGATCGGGTATTTCGTTATCCAGAGATCATGGTCGCCATGGCTTAAGTTCGGCGTGGTAGTGAGCGCCACACTTCTAATTTGTGTGCTGCTATACCAGCTGCTGCTACGTCGTTTCGCGGTGTTACGTTCGCTGTTCGGCATCAAAATTCATGCGCAGCACTCGCAAGATATAGACTCGGCTGGGGGCGTGGAACGCGTAAGGGGCTGGTCGACATAGATATCGGACGCTCCCGGAGCTTTTGCTTTTTCACGATTCATTAGTTAAAAAGAAAGGCGGCGATACCTTTAAAACAGGGAAGGGTGAGCGTGACAATAAAATCATCGGAAGCGGATGCGCTTAGTCGCAATGTCGGCATTGATTTCCTGCGCGGCCTGGCCGTTTTGCTGGTGGTGCTGCATCACCTCGGCCTGCGTTTTCCGCTGAAGGAAACAAGGGTGGCCGACTGGCTGCCTAAGCGCGTTTGGAGCGCCTTGATTTACAGTGGCTACGAAGCCGTATTTGTGTTCTTCGTCATCTCCGGGTTCTTGATCGCCACCAATTGTCTGCTGCGCTGGGGTGCGCTCAGTCGTATGGACATCAAAGCCTTCTATGCGCGCCGTTTTGCTCGAATCATGCCCTGTCTGGCCTTGTTGATCGTTGTCCTGAGCGCGCTGCATCTGCTGGGAGTCAATCACTACGTCATCAAGAGAGAAGGTCAGTCGTTGAGCGGCGCCGTGGTTGCTGCGTTTGGCCTGCATTTAAATTGGTATGAGGGCAGCATGGGATATCTACCCGGCAATTGGGATGTGTTGTGGTCGTTGTCCATAGAAGAGCTTTTCTATTTGTGTTTTCCAGTTCTGTGCTGGCTGCTGCCTAGTCGCGGTTCGTTGATCGCCGTGTTGGCGATATTGGCGCTATCGTTGCCCATTACTCGCGCGGCATTGACGGGCAATGAGATATGGCAGGAAAAGGCCTATCTTCCCGGCATGGCGGCGATAGCAACTGGCATATTGTCGGCGTTGTTTGCTCAACATGGCCGCAGCTGGCAAGCGCACAAAAGATCGCGCGTGATGTGGCTGTTCTTGTTGGCGGGCGCGATAGGATTAATGTCATTCCTGTTTTATAGCAACGTACTTTGGAAATGGTGGCGTGACGCCAGCATGTTGGTGTTGACCGGCGCCTCTGCCTTGTTGGTGGTGGCCTGCTACTGGCGTGGGCTACGATCCGGAGTGAGCGATGTTGGCGCTATTGATGCGCCGTTCAATACAGCGCGGCAATCATGGTATCTGGCTAAGCGGCCTGTGCCGGGTACGGCTTGGTTGTGCGTCATGGGCAGGCAAAGCTATGAGATTTACCTAACGCATATGTTTGTGGTGTTTGCGTTAGTGGATATCGCCGCGAGAGTTGATGTGGGCAAGACTTACAGCTTTGTGTGGTACTTGCCTGGCGTGCTGTTGTCCTGGCTGCTGGGCGACATGGTGCAACGTATTTATTCGATGCCCTGTGACCGGTGGCTACGGGCGCGGTGGATGTCTACCCGTGAAGAAGCTCCGCTGCGGTTAGAGCAGACATCCTGACTGACGATTTAACCCTTAGTTCAGGTGTTCGCTATACGTCGCACCCAATCGTACGCATTGCCGGCAACGTTGATGTTGCGGACAAATGGGTGTCTGCGTTGCCACAGACAGGGACTCGCTCAGTTCAAAGCGGGCATCGTCGTCGGTGAGTGCGCAGGCATACACGCGTAATTGTCCTTCGCGTTTGAGCAGCATGCGACTGTGCGAGCACATCAGCTTGCTGGTGTCGTTCGGCAATGCGACGTCCTTATCAAGATGGGGGTCGGTGCCGAGCTTGCCGAAGTCGGGTAGGGCAACGACGCGCGTATCTTCCGGCAGATGTGCCTTGCGTAGTAGCTGTCGATATTGCGCCGTGACGCTGGCCGTGTCTTCGTCGGCATCCATCTGTCTGGCAATGGAAATGACGAAGCCCTGCTGATGTAGCAGTTGCAAGCCTTCGATGGCGCGTTCGAAGTTGCCCCAGCCGCGCGCGGTATCGTGACGTTGCTGATCTGGATAGTCGATGCTGATGCGGAACGACAATGGAAACGTCTGCTGTTTCAGTAATTGCAATTGATGCAGGCGTTTCAACAGTGGTGCCGTGCCATTACTCAGGATCAAACAAGGTTTCAGGCTGAGTGCGTATTCCAGAATCTTGACGATGTCCTTGACGATCAGCGGTTCGCCGCCCGTGAAGCAGAAGCGTTGCACACCCAGTTGCACTGCTTCATCCAGGTACGGTTTGATCTCGTTGAGCTTGATGCGCTCCAAGCGGGTATCGCCGGGGCGCGAGCCTTCCAGACAGAAAGGGCATTCCAGATTGCATGCTGTGCCGGTGTGGATCCACAACTCGGTGAGATGTTGTAAGGCGATGATGGGGCTGGCGGTCATATGCAATTGTAGAGGCGAGTCTGTAACCCACGTTGCTTAGTTCTTCGACAAATAAGCGGGCATGTTTCAAGGTTGGTGCACTCGCAGATTTGTAACCTGTTCCTACGTGAATCAGAAATCATTTGATCGGCAACTCGCGCGACTTTTGCACCGGTCGCAATGCAAAACTGGAATGCACGCGCGCCACATGCGGCAGACGGGTGAGGTGCTGGCTATGCACGCGCTCAAAGTCCGCGGTATCGGCCACCACCACGCGTAACAGGTAATCGTAGTCGCCGGTCATCAGGTAACACTCCATCACTTCCGGAAGCTTGCGCACCGCTTGTTCGAAGGCGTGCAAGTCGGTTTGATCCTGACGCTCCAGCGTGATGTTGACGAACACATTCACCGGACAGCCGGCCCGCTCTTGATTGATCAGCGCGGTATAGCCTTCGATCAGCCCCGCTTCTTCCAGCGCACGCATGCGGCGTAGACAGGCCGACTCTGACAGATTCACACGTTCGGCCAGCGTGCTATTGGCGATCCGGCCTTCCTGTTGCAGGGCCAACAGAATGGCGCGATCGAAACGATCCAGCTTTAAGCGATCCGTATTCATGCGCAAGAATCCACCGTATGTGGGGTGAATAGCGGCAGATTTTGCCAGAAAGCCGGGGTCTGCAAGCGGTTTTTGCAAGATCGCTCGGGCGTCCCGATCTACATTGAGAGCCACATTCTTCTTTTGGAGCAGGCCATGTACATCGGCATCCCTAAAGAAAGCAAAGTTCACGAATATCGAGTGGGCATGACACCTCCGGGTGTGGCCGAGCTGGTGGACCTGGGTCATGAGGTATTGGTGGAGACCGGCGCCGGCGTGGGTGTCGGCTTCACCGATGAGGAATATCAGGCAGCCGGCGCCACAGTCATGCCCAATGCTCCTGCGGTATTCAACGCCGCCGAGTTGATCGTCAAAGTCAAAGAGCCGATTCCTGTCGAATATCCCTTACTGCGTTCCGGTCAGATCTTGTTTACCTACTTGCATCTGGCAGCTAACCCCTCGTTAGCCCAGGCTTTAATGCGTGCTGGTGTCACGGCCATCGCCTATGAAACCGTTACTGCCGCCGATGGCAGCCTGCCATTGCTGACGCCCATGAGTGAAGTGGCCGGACGCATGTCGGTGCAAGTGGCCGCGACTGCATTGGAAAAATCTCATGGCGGACGCGGTGTGTTGCTAGGCGGTGTTGCCGGTGTCGAGCCGGCTAAAGTGGTGATTCTCGGCGGTGGTGTGGCAGGTGCGAATGCCGCGACCATGGCAGTGGGCATGGGCGCCGATGTCACCGTGGTGGATCGTTCTATCAAGCGTCTGCGTGAATTGTCGGTGCAATTCGGCGCAGCGATTAAAACCGTGTATTCGACCACTTCGGCGATTCGCTCGTTACTGCCTCAGGCCGATGTAGTGATCGGCGCAGTGCTGGTGCCCGGCGGCGCGGCGCCCAAGCTGGTGACACGTGACATGCTCAAACTCATGCAGCCGGGCAGCGTGCTGGTGGATATCGCCATCGATCAGGGCGGTTGTTTCGAGACCAGTCACGCCACCACGCATGCCGATCCGACTTATATCGTCGACGGCATCGTGCATTACTGCGTGGCCAACATGCCCGGTGCCGTGGCGCGTACTTCGACGCTGGCGTTAACCCATGCCACCTTGCCCTATATCAAGCAGCTGGCCGAGTTGGGTGTGGCGACGGCGGTAAATAGCGATCCGCATCTGGCCCATGGTTTGAATGTGGAGGGCGGACAGATCGTGCATCCGGCGGTCATGCAGGCTTTGCAGTTGGCGCGTCTACCCCAGGTGGTCATGCACGTCTGAGCCCTGAGCATTCTCTAAGGATATTGAAGTCTGGGAATGCTTTAAGCGCGGTAGGCACATCCATGTAAGTTGCGCGCTTGTCGCGCAGGTTACTCTCCGGCGTATAGTGGCGGGCAAACATCCACTGCATCCGGGGGATCATGGCTACCTTGAATATCAATGGTCAGCAACGTGAAGTCGATGCTCAGGCCGATACGCCGTTGCTGTGGGTGCTGCGCGATTACCTGCAGATGACCGGCACCAAGTTTGGATGTGGCATGGCGTTATGTGGCGCATGTACGGTGCATGTGGATGGCACGCCCATGCGCAGTTGCAGCGTCACGGTGGAGTCCATGGCTGGCAAGCAGATCACCACCATCGAGGGTTTGAATACTTCCGATATCGGTCAGAAAGTACAGGCGGCCTGGGTGGCCGAAGGCGTGCCGCAATGCGGCTACTGCCAGTCCGGACAAATCATGAGCGCCACGGCGCTGCTCGCCACCAATAAAAATCCCAGCGATGCCGATATCAATGCAGCCATGACCGGCAATATCTGTCGTTGCGGCACTTATCTGCGCATTCGTGCTGCGATCAAACGCGCCGCTACTTCATTGGCTTAAGGAGAACATCATGAATGACATTCTCATCGTCAATGCCAGTCGTCGCGATGTGATCAAGGGCGGCATGGCGCTCACTCTGGCCGTCTATCTACCGTTGAGTGGTTGCGCCGAGCAGAAGGCAGCTGCGGTTGCGTCTTTCGTACCGAATGCCTTTCTGCGCATCGACCGCGATGGTGCGGTAACGGTGTTATCCAAGCATCTGGAAATGGGGCAGGGCAGTTACACAGGACTGGCTACCTTGGTAGCGGAAGAATTGGATGCCGATTGGTCGCAGGTGCATGCTGAAGGTGCGCCCGCGGATACCGAGCGTTACAAGAATCTTTCCTTCGGTATGCAGGGAACGGGCGGCAGCACTTCGCTGGCCAATTCCTATGAACAATATCGACAGGCCGGCGCAGCCGCACGTGCCATGTTGGTGACTGCCGCGGCACAAACCTGGAAAGTCAGCGCCAATGACATTCGTGTTGCGCAGGGCAAAGTGACGCATCCGGTTTCAGGCAAGCAAGCCGGTTTCGGCGAGTTGATCGATGTGGCGGCAACCTTGCCAGTACCAACGGGTATCAAACTCAAGAATGCCGATCAATTTACGTTGATCGGCAAGCCTGCAGCGCGCACCGATGTCGTGGCCAAATCGAATGGCACGGCGGTGTTTACTCAGGACTTCAAACTGCCGGGCATGTTAACGGCAGTGGTGCTGCATCCAACCCGTTTTGGCGCCAAGGTGAAAAGCGTCGACGATACCAAGGCTCGTGCCATCAAGAATGTGGTGGGGGTGGTGAGTTTCGACACGGGCGTGACCCATGGCGTGGCGGTGCTGGCCACCAATTTCTGGTCCGCTAAAAAAGGCCGTGAAGCCTTGGTGGTGGAGTGGGACGACAGCAAGGCTTTCAAACAGGATAGCACCGCATTGCTCAATGAGTTTCGTGCGCTATTAAAGCAGCCCGGTGCAGTGGCGCGCAATGAAGGCAATGTAGATGAGGCCTTCAAGCAAGCCGCACGTATCGTTGAAGCGAGTTATGAAGTGCCCTATCTCGCGCATGCGCCGATGGAGCCGCTCAACTGCGTGGCGCAATTGAAAGATGGCGCCTGCGAGATCTGGAATGCCGAGCAGTTTCAAACCGTCGATCAAGGTGCGGTAGCCAAGTTGCTGGGCGTCACGCCCGACAAAGTGAAAATCAACATGCTGTATGCCGGCGGCAGCTTCGGTCGGCGCGCCAATCCTACATCCGATTACGTGTTGGAGACGGTGGCGATTGCACAGGCTTCGAAACAAAGCGTGCCGGTGAAGTTGGTGTGGGCACGCGAAGATGACATGCACGGTGGTTACTATCGTCCCGCGTATATGCATGGCTTCAAAGCTGCATTGGATAAGCAGGGCAATATCACCGCCTGGCAGCATCGTATTGTCGGTCAATCCATCATGTCCAATCCGGTGATGGCGGCGATGGTGAAGGATGGCGTCGATCCCAGCTCGGTGGAAGGTGCGGCCAACCTGCCGTATGCCATCGACAACATTCATGTGGATTTGCATTCGCCTGCGCCGGGTATTCCGGTGCTGTGGTGGCGTTCGGTGGGTTCATCGCATACCGCCTATGCCACGGAGGCTTTCTTCGATGAGCTGGCGCGTGCCGGCAAGCAAGACCCGCTGCAGTTACGGCGACAATTATTGAGTAAACATCCACGTCATCTCGGGGTGCTGGAGCTGGCGGCGAGCAAAGCCGATTGGACTCAACCATTGGGCAAGGATCGCGCGCGCGGCATTGCCGTGCATGAATCCTTCAATAGCTACGTGGCGCAAGTCGTAGAGGTGTCGCGCAGCGGCGCCGGTTTCAAAATCGATCGCGTGGTGTGTGCAGTGGATTGCGGTCTGGCTATCAATCCCAACATTGTTGCCATGCAGGTGGAATCGGCCGTGGCCTTTGCGCTATCGGCTGTACTGAATGGCGCCATCACCTTCAAGGACGGCGAGGTGGAGCAGAGCAACTTTCATAACTACCAGGTGTTGCGTATCAATCAGATGCCCAAGGTGGAGGTGCACATCGTGCCCTCTGCTGAAAAGCCAACAGGCATTGGCGAGCCCGGGGTGCCACCGTTGGCGCCGGCATTGATCAATGCCTTGCATGCCCTATATGGCAAGCCGGTACGTACATTGCCGCTATCCTCGCAGGGCTTGCAGATGGTGTAGTCTGTGGTCTTGTCTATGACGAGACCGACAGATGATCGATTTTTATTTCTGGCCTACACCCAACGGTAAAAAAGTTGCGATTCTTTTGGAAGAGCTGGCGGTTCCCTACCGCATCATTCCGGTGAACATCGGCAAGGGCGATCAATTTGCGCCCGAATATCTGAAGATCAGTCCCAACAATCGCATGCCGGCGATTGTCGATACCGAACCCCTGGGTGATGACACGGGCGGTGGCGCGCCGATTTCCATTTTCGAATCGGGCGCCATCCTCATGTATCTGGCCGAGAAGTACGGCCGCTTCTGGCCGCAAACGCCGCGCGAAAAATATGAAGTGACGCAATGGATCATGTGGCAGATGTCCAATCAAGGACCGAAGTTTGGCGAGAACGGTCATTTCCGTCGTGCCGCCGACAAGCCCGAGAATGGCAATCTGGCTTATGCGCGTAAGCGTTTCGACGATGAAGTGAATCGTTTATACGGCGTCATGAATATACGTTTGTACGATCGTCCCTATCTGGCGGGCAATGAATATTCCATCGCCGACATCGTGGCCTATCCCTGGGCCAATGGTTGGGAGCGTCAGGGACAGGACATCAACGAGTTCAAGCATGTCAAACGTTGGCTGGAAGCAGTGGGACAACGACCGGCCGTACAGCGTGCCATGCAATTCACCGCTGACGGTGCGCAAAGCGATGAAACGAAATTGACGCCGGAAGAAGCCGCTAGACGTACTCAGCTGTTACACAATCAACGTGCGCGTTCTGCGCCGGGCTGAGTTTATTTCTTTAGTGGTTTATCGGCTGGTTCCCTACCAGGGGATTTGCGACTGCCCGGATAGCACACCGGGCAGGGCGCAGGACCTCTGAATTTATGACCGCGACTACAAGTTTTCCAGCCGCCGGCATTGGCTTGGCTCACACTGATTTACTCAAGTGGAAGTGGATATTAAGTCGTACCTGTTTCGTCAAACCAATATTCAAACTCGAAGGAATGCTTGCCCCCTTCAATGACGATTTTGAATTCACCATGTATGCCGGTGAGTTCGCCCGTCCCTGAATCCGGCACCACGGTTACCGACAACTGTGCGGCGCCACGGTTCATCGTGCCACTGTGTTGCAGTACGAAGCTGCCCTCGTTGCCGTGCAGCGTGCCAGAAACTCTTTCAATGGCGACATAGCCGGCCGAGTTTTGCACGCTGGTCAGGGCCGACAACATCTGTCCCTTGGTGGTGGCGACCAGATCGCCGCTGATGGTTTTGTCGATGGATATGCGACCGAGCGAGATGCCATTGATGGAGTCGGGTCCTTCCAGCGGCTTGATGGCGACTTCGAAGGTGCCTTTGGCGAGGTGAGTCATAAATTGTCCAAAACGCTAGTTGAGACGCGGATTGATTGAAGCTGATTTATTAAAACTTGAAGGGTCTGAATTCTAATGGTTTTCAGCTGAGTCCGTTCAACTTGAGCTAATCGAGGCAAGCTTGTGCAAGATCCCTAAGTGCTGGCAACCAGAAATTCCTCGGAGTTGTTCGGAGGACGCAGACCATCTGTGCGGTTCGCAAAGTAGCGTTCGGCCAGCATTGCTGCCGATACATGCCGCAGTTGTTTAAAGCCAGCCGCGCGTGCCAATTCCAGCATTTCCTCCGGCTTGAAGAAACTAATGAACGGCGTGCCGCTGGCGCGTGCGCCCGCTGCCGCTCGTTCAACGCCGATGCGCACCTCAGGATCGAGCATCTCGATGGGCAGCATGAACGACATGGCGAAGGTGGAGCCTGGAGCCAATGCTGCGATCTGCCGTAGCGTCGCCATGATCGCTTCTTTAGTGAGATACATGCTGACGCCGGTAGAGGCGATCACCGCTGGCTGCTGGTTATTGAATCCCGATGCTACCAGTCGTTCCCACCATGTTTCGCCTGCTTCGAAATCGACTGGTACCAATTGTAGCGATGCTGGGATACCGAAGCCGAGTTCAACAAGGCGTTGACGCTTCCACGCTTGCGTGCCGGGTTGATCGATTTCGAATACGCGCAACCGTGCAGAAAGTTCCGGCCGACGCTGAGCGAAGGTATCCAGACCCGCGCCGAGAATGACGTACTGCCCAACGCCATGAGCAACTTGTTCCATCACCAGATCTTCGATGAAGCGCGCACGAGCTACGATGGAGGCGCGGAAGGGTTGCGTGAACGGGCTCATATCCGGGCGTTCGCGCCAGCCATCATCTGGGGCTGCCAACTGCAAGCCCACTGTATCGTCGAACACATGAGGCAGTGCATCGGCTTCCACATGCAGTGCTCGCCATAATGCGGTTCGCACTGCGGTGTTGTCTGGCATTAGTTTATCGGACATGGCATTTCCTTAACGTCACTGTTTGGATTGTAGATGGCCATCATTCTCTCGGGTTGTGAGAAAGGGCTAAAGCCAAATTGAGTATACAAACCGTGCGCATCGCGCGTACCCAGAAAAAATAGCCTGAGGTTTTGCAAATCGGGATGCTCAAGTATCTCCCTCATCAACATCTTGGCTATTCCCCGGCCACGAAACTCAGTAACCACGAATACGTCTGCCAGATAGGCGAACACGGTTCTATCGGTGATCACTCTGGCAAAGGCGACTTGTCTTCCAGAGCCATACACCCCGAAGCACAGAGAGTGTTGGATCGATTTCGCAACCGCGTCTCGTGATCTTCCCTGAGCCCAATAGGATTTACTCAGAAATTCATGAACGAGATCTAGATCGATGCGGTCCGTGTCGGAGGAGATTTCATATTCCGTTGAATCCATGACGGGAGCTTTCATGCAATTTGTATCCTACGTCTGCATCATCACTTGGTTATCACGTTGATGGCGGTAGTCAGATACGGTCCGAGGTCTTGTATAGCTTCATTAGCAAGTAGTCCCACTGTTACTTCGACTCCCTGAGAACGAAGCAGTGCAATCCCCGCGCCTGAATTGCGTGGATCAGGATCGATCAAGGCAACAAAAACTTGCTTGATTCCGTGGTTTGCAAGAGCAGGCGCGCAGGCGGGTGTGCGGCCATGAAATGAGCATGGTTCAAGGGTGACGTAAGCGGTGACGTCAGAGAGAACGCCGTTCACTTGAGCGAGCGCCATGGCTTCGGCATGGGGTTGGTAGGGCGGTTGAGTAAAGCCTTTAGCTACCACCTGTCCATCTCGAACCAGGACACAACCCACGGGTGGATTAGGCAGGCACGCAGGTAATGCCTTGCGACCTTCGTTCAGTGCCATTCGCATGAAGTCTTCCGCTGAATTGGGCATGGCCGCTAATGTTTTCCTTTTGTAAGCCTCAATCTTTTAGCACGTGGGAAAATTTGTATGCAAGGCGCTTCGTTCTGGTTAATTGTTTAGTAGATGCCAAAAACAACAAGGCGGCCAGTCGGCCGCCTTGTTTCGATGTCATTGCGTCAGCGCAATGAATCACACGTGTCCTTCGCCGCCATCCATCAGCAGGGTCTGGCCACTCATGAATGCCGCATCTTCCGACACCAGGAAGGACAATGCTGCAGCCTGATCTTCCGGTTCGCCGCTGCGCTTCACCGCCTGATGAGCAACCACGTAATCGAAGTGAGCCTGCGGAACAGTGGCCACTGCATTCTTGGTGCGGGTTAGACCGGGAGCCAGAGCATTGACGGTAATGCCGTCGCCGCCAAGTTCCGCAGCCAAGCCACGCACGAAGCCGATCAGTGCGCCCTTGCTGGCGATGTAGTGGCTCATGCCCTTGGGCGGCGCGAAGTAGCTAGAAGATACGACCATAACAATACGTCCCCACTTGGCCTGACGCAGCGCCGACAAGAATGCCTTCACCAAGTGAAAGCCGCCGTTGACGTTAACCTGTTGCACCTTGTGGAAGTCTTCGATTTTCAAGTCATCGAAGGGGCGCATGAATTGATAGGCGGCGCAGTGCACCAGGATATGGGGATTGCCCAGTTCGCTGCGCACCTTGTCGGCTACAGCACTCATTTGTTCCCAGCTGCTGATATCACATTTGTAACCGCGTACTTCGCCGCCGGCTTGTTTGGCCAGCTCGATGGTCTCGCTGGCGTCGGCTACGTCGATGACGGCTACTTTGGCGCCTTCGCGCACCAAACGCAGGGTCATGGCCTGACCGATGCCGCTGCTGCCGCCGGTAATTGCTACGATTTTGCCCGCATGTCGCTGGTTGTTCATTGTCCCGCCCACTCTTGAAAATTTTCGGTGCGGGTATTCTAGGCGATCATGAGTCGGCGCGATCAAGTATCAGATCGATCGAGAATCTGACCGATTAAGCATTGGTCATTTAAGAATCAGGCCAATTAAGAATCAGGACTGGGTACGCCCATCCAATGTTCGAGTTGTTCGATGCGGTTGCGGCTGACCGGGACCTGCGCACCGCTTTTCAGTTTCAAGGTGTAATCGCCGCCGGCCTGACGCAACAGCACATCGATGCGATCCAGCTGCACGATCACCGAGCGATGCACGCGGAAAAATTGCGCAGGGTTCAAGCGTTCTTCCAGGCTTTGCATACGTTCGCGCACCACATGCGTTTTATCGCCCACATGCAAATCGGCGTACACACCGCTGGCGGTGATGTAGTCGATGTGATCCACCGGCACCACACGTATCTGGCCGCGCGACTCCACCGCAATGCGCGCCAGGTACTGACCCTGAGGCGCAGCGGTCACTGCCGGTGTATCCATGCCCATGGATTCGAAGGCGGTACGAATACGCTGCGCCAGCTGGCCCGATTGCTTCAGTTCATGCAGCTTGCGCACGCGCGCCACCGCCTGTTCGAAGCGCTCGTCGTCAAAGGGCTTAAGCAGGTAATCGACGGCGGCCAGTTCGAAGGCCTTGAGAGCATGGCGATCGTAAGCAGTGACGAAGATGGTGACCGGCATCTGTTCCGCGCCCATTTCCTGCACCACTTCCAGGCCGGTCATGCCGGGCATTTGAATATCCAGGAACACCAGATCGGGATTCAGGCGGCGTATGGCGGCAACGGCATCGACGCCATTATCCGCCGTGCCCACCACGCTGATGCCGGACATGCGCGACAGCAAAGTGCTCAGATGTTCACGCGCCGGCAATTCATCATCGACCACCAACACCCGCAAATCGGAATAAGGTTTCATGAGGCCACCGAAAGCGCGGGCGGGCTGGTGTGGAAGGGCAGCATGACGCGCACCATGACGCCGCCCTCAACATTGCTGTGCACATCCAGCGATTGATTCGCGCCGTACGATTGGCTTAATCGTGCGCGGGTATTGCTTAGCCCCAAGCCGGTGCCGGTTTGTTCGGCATGCAGCCATTTTTCGGCAGCCGTGCCATTGTCGATAACGCTCAACAGCAACTGCCCATCGATATGCTGGGCGCGAATTTCGATGCGGCCGATGCCATCCAGATTGGCAATGCCGTGCTTGATGGCATTCTCCACCAACGGTTGCAATACCAGGGTGGGCACCATGGCGGACAGTGTTTCCGGTTCGATGTTCTCAACCACGCTGAGCCGTCCGTGGAAACGGGTCTGCATGATGTCGATGTAACGTCGCAGAAAACTCAGCTCGCGTTCCAGCGGCACTTCCAGATCTTTATCTTCCAGCGAATCGCGCAACAACGCCGACAGCTGCGCGATCATGCGTCGTGCGCCGCGTGCATCCTTCTCCATCAACGATGAAACGGTGTTGAGCGTGTTGAATAGAAAGTGCGGGTCCAGTTGCGAACGCAGCAATCCCAGACGCGCTTCGGCAAGTTCGGCGCGTAGTTGCATGGCCTGCGTCTGTAACAGTCGGGCCTGTTCTTGACGAGCGCGATAACGAGCGAAGTAATCGTGGGCAAAGCCGGCGGTCAGCACCAGTAGATAAATGATGAATTCATTCATGAACCAGAAGCGGTTTCGAATCGGCAAAGGATCGAAAACGCCGAGCTTCTCGCCTTGGTTGATGGCTACCTGGCTGTAGTACACCGCCTGCTCAAAGCGTACATAGGCCATGAAGCGCGCCACCAACATGGATAGAAAAATGCCGGAGATGATCAGCACTATCAGCGACACCGGCCACTTGGGATGATCAAGGTGGTAGCGGCTGGTCAGGTAGAAAACCACCGGCGTAATGGCGCCCCAGATCAAGCTGTCGACGATGGCGGCGATCAACGGCGCTGCGGCGGGCAGTCGGTAGGCGGTGGTGTTGGCATCGTTGATCATCGCGTTGATGAACGTCAGCGCGGCGATGAAGCTCCAGAAGATGGCAATGGACAGCCATTCCATGCGACGCAGCGAACTGGATACCGGCGCGGTGAGCTCGGCGGATTTGGGCGGATTGCTGATAATCCCCTCGATCTGCTTCTGATTTTCTTGAGCAGTATGCATGACGCACAGCATAGGTGTTATCGGCAAACAATCAAGCCGCTCCTGGCCTTTGCCGCTGTCACGAGCAAGAACCGCCCGACGCGCTGAATTTTCTGGTACTGCAATACCTGTGGGCATTTCAACTGCGGTGGTCTGTTCGGCGTTCGTAACATCTGGGTGCAACTCGCATCAGGGTGGTTGACTGTTCCGTTTGCCTGGTTGTCGACATGCTGCCGATGTCCAATCGGGCGGCTGTGACATAGGGTCTTCATAGCAGGGTCTTAATAACAAAAATTCCCTTTGTGGATAAAATTTCCATAAACGAGATGCATCCGGATGTTTTAAGTGTTTTTTCGGGATGCGGTGCTTAACGAGCAGCTCTCATCTGTCTTGGCTGCGTGCGTGATTCCATGGCTCGGCCATCCATACCACCCAGCGTGCTGTTCGCAACTTCCGACCCGGATAACGCTGGACAAGTATGTCGAGCCCGAATGAAAAATAGAAAGAGGTCGTGATCAATGATTCACCACCTAAAACCAAATTGGTTTACCAAGAAAAGTTTGATCAAGAAAAAATCCGGGGAGGACGCGATGCATTCAAGCACGCCGAAGTTGTATGCAAGCACTGCGCTGATGATGGTGTTATTGGCGATGCCATCCCTGGCGATGTCCGCCGTATTGACGCCGCCTTTGCAGGCCACCACCGGCAGCGAGCGCCTGCCGGGCGCTGCAGATAACAAGAGCGGCCCGATTGCGGCAGCTAAACCTGCGGAGGATCGCTCCAAGGATTGCGATGCAAAATGTTTGACCGGCCTGGCCGAGCGTTATCTGGATGCCTTGGTGCGACGCGACTATAAAGGTTTGCCGGTCTCGCCCAATTTGTTGGTTGCGGAGAATGGCCACGCCACCCGCATTGGCGATGGCTTGTGGAAGGTGATTGAGAAGCTCGACGCCGGCAAGGCTTACTTTACCGATCCGGTGGCCGGACAAATTGTGGTGGTGACGACGCTGGAAGAGAGTGCGCATCAGCCCTTCATTTTTATACTTCGTCTTAAAGTGGAAGACCGTTTGATTGCCGAAGTCGAATCCATGGTGACGGCGGATGTGAATGCGGCGCAACACTTTCGGCCGGACAATCTGGCTGAGTTCGATCCGATCACCCTCGCGGTGTTACCGAAGGAACAGCGTCTCACGCGTGCGCAATTGACCGATGTATTCAATAACGTGTGGTACGACAGCGGCAAGCTCACGCCGGCATTGACCGCCGCTGACAGCTGCATCCATTGGGAGAATGGCGACCGTCTGGCCTTGTTCAAGTGCGGCGCCAGTCAGGCGTTCAAGCCGGGTGGATTGTCGTATACGCATCGCGCCGTGCGTCGCAGCGTCATCGATGAAGAGCGCGGCGTGATCATCACCTTCGTCTTGAAAGACACCACGCCCTATCTCAATCCCAACCCGCCCGATTACGAACGCACGCCGTTGTTCTATCAGCGACCGCTGACCTTGTATCTCATGCACATTGGCAAGTACCAGGCAGGCAACAAGCTGTTGGTCGATCAGGCGTTCATGAACGCTCAGGAAGCCAATATGCCGGCGGTATTTGTCGAATAATTTTCGAGTATAAAAATGCAACTAAAGTTAATAACCGCCGGTATGGCGTGCACATTCCTGGTGTGCATTGTGGCCTCGCAGGCGCAGCAAGCGCCGGCACCCAACACAGCTGCGTCTAACGCGGCATCCACATCTGCAGTGCCGGCTCCAGCACTGCCCGGCATGACCTGGGAGTCGCTGCAGGATCTGCCGCTATTAATCGGCAGTGCCTGGGTGCCGGATGCGGCGCCGGCAAATGAGCTGGCTTATCTGAAACAGATTACTTATCCGCCGCTTAAGGATGAGGCCTTGGCCGATGCGAGGACCATCGTCGAGTCGATCTTGAAAGGCGATGAAGAGCTACCTACCAAGACCTGCGTGTTCGATGGCATGCCGCGTGTCGTGTGGTATCCCTACACCATTCAATTTCTGTACTCGCCCGGCAATGTGATGATTCAAACCCATGACGTGATTCGTGCGGTACGCATGGGCAGCCTGGAACATTCGCCTGCCATTCTGGATAAGGACAAGTTGCAGGGCTTCGATCCTTATGGCGATGAACTGGGCGTGTGGGAGGGCGACACGCTGGTGGTCGACACCCGCGGTACCCGCGAAGACATGGATACCTTTTACGGTGTGGCGAACGATCGCGACCTGCACGTGGTTGAGCGTTATCGGTTGCTCGATAAGAACAAGCTCGAACGTCGCGTGACCATCGAATCGCCTGCTTATTTCAAGACGGCCTGGGAGTTGCGCAGCACCTACACCCGCGCAGCGGAACAACCCTGGGCAACGCAATTCTGTCTTCCCAAGAAAAAGAGTGGCGCGCAATGAATAACAGCCATAAGTCACGACTGCTGACCGCATTACTGGTTTGTTTAATCGCTGCATGCGGTGGCAAGCAGGATGGCGCCAACTCATCGCCTGCGCCCAAGGGCGCGCGTTTCACGCCCAATCTCACTTGGGAGGAGATGTTCAAGCTACCCAAGCTGTGGGGCGTGAGCTGGTCATCGACGCGCGAGTGGGACAACGAGATTGTCTACATCAATCGCATGACCTTGATTCCACCCTTGAAGCCGGAGTACCTCGCCGCTTCGGAAGCATTCGTGAAACGCGCCATCGAAGGCAAGGCGGAATTCAAGGCCGGTGCCTGTTATCCCAACGGAGTGCCGCGTTCGATCTGGTACTCCTATGCGCCCGGTTTTTTGTTCCGGCCGGGCAACAGTTTGTTGATCACCAGCTTTGGCGAAACTCGCGAAGTATGGATGGATGGCCGCGCGCATCCCAAGACCTTCGATCCCAACGACACGGCCATTGCCTATCTTGGCCACTCGGTGGGCTGGTGGGAGGGCGACACACTGGTTATCGACACCGTGGGTTTTGCGCCCGATCACGAGGTGTATTACGACGTGCCGAATGGCGGCAGCATGCATGTAGTGGAGCGTTATCGTCTGGCAGATGCACAGACGCTGGAAACCACGTTGACGGTTGAAGATCCGGACAAGCTGACCCAGCCCTGGGTATTGAAACGTAATTATCTAAGCGGCAAGGCGCCGGGCATCACTCAGACCGCGGCAGGCGCTTTCCGTATCGAGACACAGCGCTGTCGTCCGGGATTCGGTCGTGAAGTACTGGATGAAGCGGGTAATGCGCGTGTCGATCTGACGCCGCCACCCAAGGGGCTTGGTATCGGTCAAGGTCCAGACGTCGGCGGCAAGTGATCTCTCCTTACAAGGTATGACTATGTCTATTCAATTGCTTAGAGGCATTGGCGCCGCCATGTTGGTGGCAGGTTCAATGATGCAAGGTGCGGCTGCGCATCATTCCTATGCCATGTTCGACAAGGAAAAAACTCAGGTCATCAAGGGCACGCTGTACGCGGTGGAATGGAAGAACCCGCATAGCTGGATATGGATTGCAGTCGGCAATAAGAAAGGCGGCACCGATCTATGGGGATTGGAGGGTACTTCGCCTGCGTCAATGACTCGCCTGGGTTTTACCAAGAGCAATCTGGTGGTCGGCACCGCCGTAACCGCCACCCTCAATCCCTTGAAGGACGGCCGCATGGGCGGCGGTTTGGTTGAACTCAAATTTGCCGATGGTCGTGCTACCAAGTAATCAGAGTAAAGATGCCATGAATAAAAAATTATCCGGGTGGATCGGTGTTGTGTTGTGCGTGGTGGTGGTCAGCGGTAGCGCAGTGGCGGCCGATGTGGATCTCAAGAAACTGCAGGCGATGGTGCAGCGTGAACAGGATGCCCGCGAAATCCAGAATCTGATGAGTCGGCGCGCGCATCTGCAATCCATCAACAATAACCAGGGCTGGGTGGATCTTTATGCCAGGAAGCAGCCGGATGTCAGCTGGTACATGAATGGTCGGTATCGCATCGGTCTTGAGGAGATCAAGACGACCTTTGTGCCAACCGACAATTCGCGCGCGCAGCGTAACCTGGAAAACATGATCAAGTTATATCCGGACATCGAGAACAAGCCGGAGAACTATGGTGTTGGCGAGTTTCGCGAACATGCCCTGTTATCGCCGTTGATCGAAGTGGCTGAAGACGGCAAGACCGCTAAAGGCTTCTGGCAATCGGTCGGTCCGCAATTGGCATTCGCCAATGGTCAAGCCAGCGGCACATTGGGCTTCGAAAAGTACGCAGTCGATTTCATCAAGGAGGATGGTCAGTGGCGTTTCTGGCACATGGCCACCTACACCGAGTCATACCTGCAATTGGGTAAGACCCTGGCCGAGCAAGTGCCGCCACCCGGTACGACCAAGCCCGCAGCGGCAGCGAATGCGCCAATCAATCCCTATCCAGAGTGGAGTCCGTGGCGAGTGCCGGCGCAGGTGTCCTTGCCGGTGCCTTATAAAACTTTTGCCGAGACTTTCAGCTACGGACCTTCAGCCGCTGAAGTGCAGGCGGCATTGGCTGCCAAGAACGCTGCGGCCAAGTAGCGCGTCTTCATAAATTAATAAGAGACCTGCATCGCGCAACGATGTGCTCGCTATGTACCAGTAAGCGGGCTCACCTATATGAGCGATGACTGTCAGGTCATCGCCAGCGCAGTGCACATCCATGAACTGTCGGTGATTTGAACCGCTCACTCATTCGAAGTTGTTATGAACTGCACCTGCGTGATGTCGGTGGCGGCTCATGATGTCTGGCGGCAGCTATATTCACGCCAAGAAGAAATAAGCGAATGAGAGCTCTAAGAGTTCTCATTGCGCCATGGGGCTGTGCAGAAATTAGAACCAGACCGAAAGGCAGGGGAACATCATGATAAGAACATTACTTGGGTCCACAGGACTCGTGCTGAGCATTGGGCTGGCGCCGGGTGCATATGCCCAGGGTGCAGCCGATGAAGGGCTGCAGTTGGAAGAGATTGTGGTGACCGCTGAAAAGCGTGAAGTAAACCTGCAGAAGACACCGATCTCCATCCAGGTTTACTCAGGCGACGAGCTGAAAAAACAGGGTAAGAACCGCATCGACGAAATCATGAATGGTGTGGTTGGCGTGACTACACAGACCGATGTCAGTGGCGCCATGATCTTCAACTTCCGTGGTCTCAATACCGGTCTGGCGGCAGCGCCCGGTACGCCCAATCCGGGTGGCGTGGCATTGGTCATCGATGGCATTACCCAGGATCGTTCCGACGCCTTACGTGGCGGCACCTTGGACGTGGCGCAGGTGGAAGTGGCGCGCGGTACGCAGAACTCCAACTTGGGTGCGGGCTCTTTCGCCGGCGCCATCAGTCTGGTCTCTAACGCGCCCGCACTGGGCGTATATCAAGCCAGCGGTACGCTTGAGCTGGGCAACTACAACAAGCTGAATATACAGGGCGTGTTGAACATGCCGGTGACGGATAACCAGGCATTGCGCGTGGCATTCTCATCCGAACGACGCGATGGTTACGTCACCAGCAACGCCGGCGATTCGGATTTGCGCAGTGCGCGCGTGCGTTATCGTTGGAAGGCCAGTGACGACCTCGACATTATATTGACGGCCAACAATCAAAAGATCAGCGGTCAAGGTGTAAGCGATGGCGGCGGTCTGTTGTACACCGGCCATTTCATTCCTTATAGCGGTCAGGCGGTATATTCGCCGGTTACCGGGCAGACCTATCAGCCCGGACAGATTTATACGCAGACGCCAGCGACTTTTACCTTCGCTGCAGGCAGCGTACTGGGTCCAGGACGTACACCGTTGGCCGCTACGACCACCTTGTCGTTCAACCAGCCTTGCACCACTGCGACGCCATCATTATTTACCAGCGCCACCGCACCCAATGCGCCGTTTGTCGCCACGCGCGGTTGCCCGGCGAATTATCTGGCGTTGCGCGATAACACTTCTTACTTCGATCGCTCCAATCCCTGGGACGATGGCTTTCCAAAATACGGTTGGCGCGACCTGCCGTATTGGGAAACCACCATCAATAATTTCTCTGCCGATATCGACTGGACCACGGCCATCGGTACGTTGACATTTGCTCCGGGTCTGCAACACACCAAGGAAGACAGCAACGAACGCGGTCCACCCAATTCACTGACTGCCCGCACTCAGGATACCTGGCAGCTTGAAGCGCGACTGGCATCGCTGCCCAGCTCGAAGCTCATCTGGCAGGGTGGTTTGTACTACCACTACTCAACCGGTTTTCGTGGCACGCGTGTAGCTTATTCATTGCCTACGGCTGCACCGCCGACGCTGGGCATGGGCGGCACGACGCAAACCTCTACCACCGTAGTGCCGACGCTGCTTAACTCTTGCTACGTCTTCAACGAAACGACTTGCACGGTGCTGGCCAACAACAGTGGCAAGAATGCGCGTCATGAAGCTTCGCTGTATGGCAACTTCACCTGGCCGGTGATCGACACTTTGCGTGTCATCGGTGGCGCTCGCTATACCAAGGCGAAATCGTTTACTGACAATGTTGCCAACCTCAATAATTTTATTTCGGGTGATCTGGATCCTGCGACTGCAGGTGGTTTTGTGTTCACCGGTCCAGCGGGCACCAATTGCGCAACCGCTACTGCGGCTAATGCCTGCCTGGTTTCCTATGTCACTTATCCACCCGAGCTACTGCATCAAAACGTCATCACTCAATCGTGGAATGGCCAGTTTAAAATCTACAACGCCGCCACCGGTCAGACCATTTATACCAAGGCTCGCTCGGGTGAATTCCAGTTCAGTGCCGGCGTTGAGTACGATTTGACTGAAGAGGCCATGACCTATGTGGCGTATCGCACGGCGTCGCAGCCGCCTACGGTCGCAGCACCCAGTTTCGTACCGAGTCTGCCGTTGGAGCTGAAGCAGATCACCGTTGGTTTGAAGAGCCGTTGGTTCGATCGACGCCTGCAGGCCAATATCGAAGCTTGGGATTCCAAGATCACCGGTCGTACTGCGGCTTCGGTGCTGGGCACCAATTACACCATCACGCCTGCGACAGGTACGACGTTCACCTGCCCGACTTCGGATGCATTGAAAGCAACGGCAGTATTGGGACCGACCGGCACCAGCGCCGATTCCTGTTTCAATCAGCCGTTGACGGCTAACAACACCGCCGATGTTGTCTCTCGTGGGGCGGATCTGGAAATCAATTTCCTGCCGACTGCAGCTGATCGAATTGATCTGACGGTGGAGTACTTGCCGACTTCGAAGCTCACGGCGATCAAGGGTGCAGAAAGCATCACGGCGGCCGATGTGTTGGCGGCAGCGGCTGCCAATCCAACGTCCACCAGCACCGGCACTGCGGCACAGCAGCAAGCCGATGCCGAAGCGATTGCAGCGGCGTTCAATGCACAGCAATCGGCGGCATTGGGCGGCATTCTGCAGCAGTCACCGAAGTGGAGCATCGACGCGTCTTACTCGCATGCCTTCCGTCTGCCGAATGGCAGTCGCTTCACGCCGCGATTGAACATGGTATACAAGTCGGCCTACTGGACTCGTCCCTCCGGTCCTCCGGGCAGCAATGCCGATATCACCAATTCAACCATTGCCATCAAGAATGGTTTGTTCTGGCCCATCGTGCAGCCCTCATACAAATTGTGGAATGCCTATGCTGGTTGGGATTCGGCCGATGGCAAGTGGTCGGTGAATGGCTATGTCACTAACATCCGCAAGACGCCGGTGATGCTCAATGGCAGCCCGACGGTTGCTCCCATCACTGGTACCGTAGCTGCGCCGGGCAATGTGCAGGTGGTCGGTGGCACCGTAGTGCTGGGTGCGCCACGGGTGCTGGGTGTTTCATTAAGCGCGAACTTCTGATGGTGCTTTTACCTTGAGCAGAGGCTGGTGTTGCGCGGTGCAGTCATGCACTGCGTAACACTAGCTGCTGCTGGTCGGTCGTGGAGGTAACGATGAATCTTAAGCTCGCTGCAATAGTGGCGCTGTTGCTGACGCCGGCGGCCTTCGCGGCATCCGGCAATGCAAGTTGCGATAAAGCCTGTCTGTTGAGTGTAATGAATGCCTATCAGGCCAAGATGCTCAAACATGATGCCAGTGACATTGCGGTGGCGAAGGACTTCCGTAGCGTCGAGAACTATCGTCCCATCAAACTGGGTGAGGGTTACTGGATTCGCATCAGCAAGATTCTCGATCAGCTGCAAGTCGCGGATACTGTCAACGGCCAGGTTGCGGCAGTAGGTTCGTTGGATGATGCTGGTCGTGATGCCTACTTCGTATTGCGCCTCAAGGTGGAAAAGGATCGCAAGATTTCCCAGAGCGAGATGCTGTTGATTCACGATGGTGAGACCAGCTTCTTGCAGAAAGATCGCAATGTAAAACTCGACAGGATCTACACGCAGCCGGTGCCGGCCAGGCAGCGCGCCACACGCGAGCAATTACTCAAGATCACCGAAGGCTTTGTCGATGCCTGGCAGTACAAGGACGAAGACTTGATGAGCTTCAGCGCCGATTGCGCGTTCCTGGAAAACAATGTGCAGCTGCAGAATCCAGGCGTCACCACCTGTGGGGACATGCTTGAGTACGGCGGCAAGCGTGGCATCCCTGGACAGGGCGTTGGCCCCGGACGTGGTGATCCCAATACGCCGGCGCGCGCCTCACGTCCGGCTGATCCTTCTATCGGTCGGCCGGCTTTGCAAGGCAGTCAGCCATGGATGCGGGATCGGCGTATGCCGTTAGTAGATGAAGTAAACGGCGTGGTGCTGGCCTATCACATTCAAGGCGGTGAACCGGCGCGGCCCGGCGAAGCCGTGGTGTATGAAAGAGCCACACCGTTCACGACATCGAGTCAAAGCACGCGGCGTACTGCCGAACAAAGTGCGGCGATACAACGACCGCAAACACAGAGTGGCCAGGCGCGTACACAAAGTGGACCGCCACCCGGATCGGGTGCGGCCTATATGGCCGGCTTGTTCAAGATCATCGACGGCAAGTTGGTGCGCATCGATCACTTCGAGTGGGAAGGTGGGCCGAATGCCAGCGGTGGTTTTTCGGATGGCCCAAAGTTTTAGGTGCCGTGGTTTTTGTTTAACGTCATGCCCGCGAAGGCGGGCATCCAGTTGAATACTGGTTGCACTGGATTCCCGCCTACGCGGGAATGACGGAATGTAGGTCAGTTGTATTTTTCTTAACCGAGTTCTGAGGCTGGCTAATGAATAGGTGTTGCAAATGATTTTATCACGCCATGCCGGCGAACTAATCGCGGTAGCGCTGATGCTCATTGCTAGTTCAGCCAATGCTGCCAAGCAAGTAGAAAGCAACTGCGACCGCTGGTGCCTGAAAGCCATTGCCGATAACTATGTCGCTGCCATGTTCAAGCACGACACTAAGGTCGTGAAGGTGTCGCCCAATGTAGTAGTCAGTGAGAACACACGCTCGATCAAATTCGGTGAAGGGGTGTTCGCCACTGCCAAGAAATTCTTCTCCGGCGAAAATCAGACGCAGTATGTGATGGACACTCAGCAAGGAGAAGTTGGCTACATGGGTATCCTCGATGCACCTGGAGCTGCGTTCTACGCTTTGCGTCTGAAGGTAATGGATGGCGCGATTACCGAAATCGAAACTCTGGTGACACGCCGTGAAGATGGTTCGCCGTTCTGGCCCGAAGGCTATCTCTATCGCGAAGCGCCCTACATTCGCGATGTGCCCAAGCCGGTGCGTAGTTCACGTGCCGGCTTACGCAAGGCTGCCGATACTTACTGGCGTGTTGGCGGTACCACGCACCAGGGTTCCAGCGTGCCCTATACGCAGGACTGCGTGCATTTTCAGAATGGCATGAATACCGATTGGGAACGGCCATTGAATAGTTGGGAGAAGGATGCCTATGTGCAGCCTTCGGACGGCCGTATCTGGACCTGCGCTCGTGAGGTCGATCTGACCACGATGAAGTGGACGCAGACGCGTGGTGTGCATCATCTGTTCGATGAAGAACGCGGTCTGGTGATGACCTGGGCATTTGCCGATACCGATCCAGCGAAAGCTTCCAAAGCACCGACCAATCCCGATGGCAGCGCCTTGCCGCGGCCTGCTTGGTACTACGGTCCGCCCGGCGGCCCTGGTCCTAATGGTCTGAGTGGTCCAGCGGCGGGCGCACCGACTTTCAATCGTCGCATCGAACCTTTCACCATGTATCACGCCGTCGTCATGCGAGTGGTGAAGGGGCGCATTCAGCGCGAGCAGGTGTTTCAGCGCGAACTGGATCTGCCTGCGCAACGACCTTTCACCTCCGATTGGCAGAAGTAATCGAGCACGGCATGCAAGTACTCAATGGAATCATGCGTTCTGCAACGCGCAGCGCTCTCGGTCTGATGGCTGCGATGTTGCTGAGCAATGTGCATGCACAGACCGACCCTTCGGCGCAGACGCCACAGCGTGCAACACGCCCGCCCGATCCGGTGTTCGAGAATCCCAATACCGATCCACGCGATTTCGAAGGGCTGTGGTTGCCGGGACGCGCACGACTGGCAGGCGCGCCGGAACCGGTGCGTGGTGCGCCGGCAGCGGGTGGTCTCACCGGTCCCATTCTCGGCGGTGCTGCTTCGAATGAACTCAGTGGTTCGACACTGCAATGCACGCCGGTGTGGCGTTTGATCGGCGCCGGTGGCGGCATGTCCAACTACTGGGTGATGGGTGACAAGGAAATCGTGCTACTCAGCGAAGAAGACATGGATGTAGTACGCAAGATTTACATGAATGCAACGCATCCGAAGAAATGGGTGCCGCAACCCAATGGACATTCCATAGGTCATTGGGAGGGCAACACCCTGGTGGTCGATACCATTGGCTTTTCTAAAGCCGATGGATCGCTATCGGATCGTCATGTTGCCGAGCGCTTTGAGAAGAATGGCAGCGCATTGATGGATCACGCCATCGTGACCGAGGGCGGCAAAAGCGTCGCCATCGATCTGCCTTCCAACTGGCGCCCAGATCTATCGTTCTCAGAAAACGTTTGCGAAGAGGGCTACCGTCGTTACGGGCTTCAGGATGGCAAGGTCGTCAACTTCAACACGCTGCCGGAATAATCGATGATGATCTTCAGTAAGAATTTGCGCGGAACAATGGCGGCGTTGTTATTGAGTGCCTTGAGCTATCCACTTGCGGATGTGCAAGCGGCGCCGGACATTACCGGTCCGTGGCAGGTGCAGTCTCCTGGTCAATTGCTCAAGACCATTGAAGGCGATTTACCTCCCTTACTGCCTGCGGCATTGACCGCCTATCAAACCAATATGGCAGCGAAAAAGGCCAATGCCGAAGTCGACCCGGTTGCGGCCTGTCTGCCGCCGGGTGTGCCAAGGCTGATGACGCAGCCCTGGCCATTCAACATCGTGCAGGGCAGGCGCACCATCGCCATGATGTTCGAGTGGAATCATCTCACTCGGCTTATCTATATGAATCGCGAGCACTTCAAGACCATCGGTCCTATTTATCTGGGACAGTCGATTGGCCATTGGGAGAGCGACACCTTGGTCGTCGATACCAACAGCTTTAACGATGAGACTTGGTTGGATGACAGCGGCCTGCCGCATAGCACGGCGTTGCATACCATGGAGCGCATACGTCTGTTGCGTGGTGGCAGCCAGCTGGAAGATCTCATTACCTTCGAAGATCCCAAGACTTTTACCAAGCCCTGGACGGCGCGATTGATCTTCGTGAAGAAAAAGGATGTGCTGATCAAGGAAGACTACTGCCTGGGGCGCACGGGCAAGGGCACCATGAGCGCCAAGTAATCTTGAGATGAATGCGTGAAATTATTTTTTGAGAGCGCCGCGATGAAAATCCAATTGAGCTTGAGTGTTTTGCTGCTGGCTACTGCCATGACTACGACGTACGCACATCATTCCGGAGCGATGTTCGACTCCACTCAATCGCTGATCGTTGAAGGCGTGGTGAAAGACTGGCAGTGGAAGAACCCACATGCCTGGCTACAGATCGTGACGCCCGATGGCAAAGGCGGCACGGTAGAGCAGGGCTTCGAACTGGGTTCGCCCAACACGTTGGTGCGTAATGGTTATGAGTTCGACACTTTCAAATCGGGCGACAAGGTCAAGGTGGTTTATCACCCGCGCAAGGATGGCACGTTGGGCGGCGAACTATCCTGGGTGAAAGCAGTTAATGGTACCTGGCTCAAGTGGGTGGCCAGTGGCGATCATCCGGCCGATTGATCGCCATGACGCCGCCGATCATGGCGTGGGTGGTGGACCTGATGGAGTGGGACGTCCGTTATAAATATTCTCAGCAGCTTCGTTCTGTTGATTGAGTTTCTCCAGCGCTTCCTTGGCAAAGGCCAGCACATCGGCATTAGTGCCCGGCTGCATCTCGCGCAGCGTGTGCCGCAACATACGCTGATGCAGCATGATGATGCGCACGGCATATTCGCGATCGAACTGCTCACCGTTGAGTTTGCCAAGCATCTCACTGTCGTTCACCAAGGCGTTGGTGTTGGTGTCCAGCTTACCGCCGCCGGCCAGCGAGCCGAGAATAGTGACGCCAGCCCATTGCGCGCCCTGAGGCAGCGCGGTGAAGCCACGCGTCGTGCCATCACCGATCTTGGGTGCGTTAGTCGATAGTGCAATCAGTCCATAACGCTTGTTGAGGTCGCTGGCCTTGTCGCCCAACGCTCGATACATATCCAGTTCGCTCTGAGCAAACTTGCGTACTTCTTCCTTGCTGCCTTTCTTTAAAGCCAGCTGGTCGTAACTTACGGCCAGCCATTGATGATCGAAGAAGCCACGCAGGAAACTTTCCTCGCTGTTGGTGATGCCTTCGGCAAGGGATAGCAAGGGGAAACTGATTAGGACTGCCGCCAGTGCGAGTCGAATGTGATTTTGCATGACTGCCATACCGGTTAGATGTTCTAGTTAGTTAGAAATGATTGACGCCAATCCTGTAGGTCGGGTTTTACACCCGACATCTTAAGAATGTCGGGTGTAAAACCCGACCTACAAGAATTTGTTTTACCGTTTTCCACCCGATACGAACACACCCTTGCCCGTGTCATGAAGCACCTTATGCTTCTCGGCATCCGTGAGTTTGGTCGTGGCGCCAACAATACGGCCCACTAACTCCTGGTAGCTGCCGGCGGTGTTGCCGGCATCCGAACCCCATAGCACATGATCGGCGCCATACACATCGACCAGCTTGCGCACAAAATCTGGCGCAGATAGTTTGGCTTCTTGAATAAAATCCAGATTAATCGTGGAGAACTTGTAATAGATGTTCTTCTGCTTGGCCATGGTGGCGTAGGTGGCATTGATGCCGTAATCGGGAGCGCCTTCGGTTTTCGGATACAGCGCATGGTCCAGCACCAGACGCACATTGGGATAGGTCTTCGCCAACTTGATTATTTCAGGCACGTACTGCGTGTTGTCCTGATTGGTGATCATGATGTCCACCACCGCGCCCGCCTTATTGGCAACATCCCATACCTTGAGCGCCTGCGGCGAACTCAACCACGGCAGCGTGTTGTCTTTCTCTGGCGCGCCAGTCAAGCGAATGCCTGCTGCACCGCGTTTGTTGATCATGTCGCGTAGTTGTTCCGGCGCTTTGGCATCCTGTGCGTCCAGGATCACGATGCTGCGCAGACGATCTTTGTGTGCTTCGGCGATATCCAGCGTGTAACTATTGTCCGTGCCATAGGTGCCGCGCTTCTGTACGGCAGCGGCTGCTTCTACGCCCTCTTCATCCATCCATTTCAAGGCGCGCTTGTCGAAGTCGGTTTCGGCTCGTTCCGATTTATTGACGCCACCGGCCTGGCCGCCTACACCCGCTGGCAATGAACCGGCGCCGCTGGTGGGTGGTGCAGCAGCGGCATTGCGTGGATAGCGTTGCTGGTCGTCTGAAATAGGATGCAGATGTCCATCGAATAGCTTAAATGCGGTGGCGGCAGAATGAGCCGTCTTTATCGAAGTCACTGCCGTTAGTGCAATGGCTACGGCCAATAGAACTGTAGATTTTGAATGCCGTGCAAGGTGTGTGACTTTCATACAGCTACCCCATGAAAGATGGAATTTTAAGGTCAACGTGTTGACTGGGTTTGTCGCGTCGCGGGCTCAGAGATTGAGCAAATCAGGAGCGAGATATTTTATGGGTCGCGAGTGGTGGCGGGTATGAATAATCGCAATGGTAAGTATTGGCTTACTGCATAGCTGTTTTAGTGGCGAACCTTCATACGATCACATCGTCTGATGTTTTAGTTAGCAAGCCTTGTCGACAGCAAGGTTTTTAGAATGGATAAAAAAAGCCGGCCCCCATACACAAGAAGGGCCGGCGAGGGGGCTGATGCTGCTTTGCTGACAGATATTCTATGGCGCGCGCATTGCGGCAGGTATGAATAATGCTAATGGTTCGTGATGGTTCGTTGCATAGCTCGCGGCGGCGAAACTGTTCGACTGAATCAATGTATGCGTGACTGATAACCGTAATTAGCTGTAAGCCGGTAAAAATAAAAGCCGGCCCATGCAGGGCCGGCGAGGGGTGATAACGTTAGAACTTAGCCGAGATATTGACTCCATAAGTTTGTGGATCGCTCAGCCAGACGCGATTACGTGGGAAGGAGTTGGTTTTCTGTGCTTTGTTCTCGATATTTTTCACCCAGCCGGTGAGGCTCCACTGTTTATCCGGGAAGGCGTAAGTCAGGTACGCATTGCTGCGTGTGTAGCCTGGTTGATACGACGAACTGGCGGAGCGACCCGTCGACATCAGCGGATACAACACACCATTGGCCTGAATCTGCGTGGTGCTGTTCTCATCGAAGCGGGTTACCGAGTTCCAATACCAGGTGGAGATCTTGGATTCGCCGCGTAAGGTCAATTGGCCGCCGTTCTTGAAATTGAAGTAGTGTTCAAGACCGATGTTGCCGCTCCATTCAGGCGCATCGCTGGCTACTTGATAGGAAAGGGCATCAAGCGCGTAGTACACCTTGGTGTCGATCTTTCCGTAACGTGCGTGCAGATACGACACGCTCAGGTCCAGTTTGTTGTTGGGCGTGAACAGCCATTGGGTTTCCACTTCCACACCGTAGGTCTTGCCGGTGCCGCCATTGAAGGTCCATTGCTGTGTGGCGAGAGCAGGGATTGCCGTGGCGGTGACATTGTTGGCGCCCGGTTGGCAAAGTCCCAGTGCTACGTAATCGACGCCCGGTGTAAAGGCGGGATCGCAGACAACATTTGCGCCGACTACATTGCCTGCCGAGATCTGATAGTCGTCGAAAATGTAGTAATACGCGTTGGCATTGACCTGCAACGTGTTATCCAGGAAACGATTCTTGATGCCCAGATCGTACGAAGTCAGGTACTCGGGTTTATAAGGTATCTGTGCACCGCTGATCGAGAAGCCGCCTGCTTTATAACCGGTCGATACATCGGCATACAGCATGGACTGTGGCGCCAGATCGTATTCGATGCCGGCCTTCCAAGTCGTCGCTGAGTAACTGGCATTGGTATAAGTGACGCCGGTGTCAACCAGCGGCACCGAGGTGGCTGTACAGGTGGCCAGGCCGCCGGTATTCACGTTGGCGCCGCAACCCGTTACGAATGGCGTGTTGGTGATCGCGCCGGTGGTCGCATTGACCACTGGCAGACGCACTGTCTTCAGGCCGCTGGGATACTTGCGCGAGTCCTTGTTATAGCGAATGCCGCCGGTGACGCGTAGCGCTTCGACGATAGGGTAAGTCGCTTGTGCAAAGATCGAGTTCGACTTGGTGGGGCGTTCTGCCGGATAAGAAATATAACCGGTGCCTGAGCCGGGATACGTTGCGGCTGCGCCCAGCGTCGTGGGTTGATTGGTGGAGTCGAGATACAAGCCGCCCACTACCCAGATTAGTTTTGAATCCGGGTTGGAAGCCAGACGTGCTTCGACAGTCGTTTGCTTCTCGGTGAAGTCCTGCGTCTGGGCTGCGCCTTGAGCGATGGGATAGTAAGGAACCAAGATGGTGGTGCTCACCGTTGGCAAGGTGCCTGATGGCGATCCCGTTGGTGGATTGACCAGGGTATTGACGACATTGCCTTGAATATCGCCTGTTACCAAGCTCGAAGTGGAGATGCGACGGCTGTAGCTGTAAGCCGGAATGATCGTAGCTTTGGCGAAACCCACATCCCAATCGACATTCAAGGTGAAGGTGCGGAAACGCATGTCCTGCTTGGCAGGCTGGTGATAGGGATCGACATACCAAGGGTCGTTTGGATCGGTGGGCCAGCTGAAATAAACCGGTTGGCCGTTGGGAGAAATAGCTGCTGTACCGTTCGGATTGAAAATCGCATAGCCGCCACTGCCGTTAAGGCCGCCAGTAGTCGCGCAGGTTTGTACATGTGTAACCAGATTCAAAGGACAGCTGCCGGCGCTGGCAAAGAACGGTGATGAGTCGTTCGGGTAAGTGGTTGCGGCATAGCCCAGTTGGGTATTGAGTTCAGCAGTGCCGACGATTTTTAATTTGTCTGAGGGTTCCCATAGAGCCTTGACGCGACCGCCGGCCAGATTGGATGCCCAACCGCCGTTGCTGGCATAACCATCGCGAGTTTCGCGCATGCCTGATACACGGAAGGCCAGTGAATCGCCTACCGGCAGATTCACCGAGGCGTCCAGATGCGCCAGCGAGTAATTGCCTAACTGCGCATTCATAGTGGCTTCGAATTCATGAGTGGGATTGGCGCTGAGCACGTTGACTGCGCCACCAATCGCATTGCGTCCCGATAGCGTGCCCTGCGGACCGCGCAACACTTCAACGCGTTGCAAATCGTATGCAGCATTCAATACGCCTTCGGAGCGGCCGCCATAAACGCCGTCCACCGATACAGCTACATCGGAATCGACATAGTTACTGTCGCTGTTGGAACCGATGCCGCGTAGAAACACGATTCCGCCCTGTGCGGCGCTGGCTACTTGCAGATTGGGTACCGTCTCCAGCACCTGCTTGATGGTCTGCAGCGATTTTCTGGCCATTTCCTCGCCGGTAATGGTGGTAATGGCGATAGCGGTCTTCTGCGAATCGGCGGTGCGTTTTTCTGCAGTGACGACGATTTCTTCCAGACCGACTGTCTCGGTTTCCTGTGCATAGGTGTTGGAGATCGAAATCAAACCGAGGGCGAGGCCCGCAGACCCAAGAAACTTTTTCTTCACGTTGTATCCCCGAATTGGTAGTGACAAAACTTTCTGCAATCGTGTGCAAGAAATGGTTTGAGTCTGGCCATCCCCAAGTGGCCAATGTGACGTATGAATTTGTCGGTCGCCGCTATATGGCGGCAGCCTTTCTCTTATTGGGGAATATAGCGTTGTGAAAGCGCATTGATGACGAGCTTCACAACATGGATGTGCAGTTCGTGACTAAGTGTGGTGATGAGTGGATTGCAGCGCGGGGTAAACGAATTTCATGTGTTGCCATGATGGTGTGCATCGGCAGCAACGATACATGCTATGGCTATTTAGGCATAACAGCTTTCTCCCTTTGTCGAGTAATGTCCCAGGTGAACCAAGTTGGCGAATCATTTAGGCGAAGCGGTTAGTCGCAAGCTTCAATCATCTTCGCTCTGCCAAATCTTGGTGCCGTCACTCTTGGTCACGATACCGCTGCGTGGCACACGTGCAGAGTTGCGCACAATCAATTCCCCGCGTACACGCGCATGAACCACGGCAGATTCCGGATGCTCCAGTGCACGCCGCATTAATTCGATGGTTCGCGCCACCATCAGCACGGTGGGCTGCGAGTAAGTGGTCAGCGAGAAACACGGCCAGGCGGCCACCGACACATTGTCGAAACCGACGATGGAAATATCCTTGCCGGGCTCCAGATTGAATTCGGTGCGGGCGACTTGCAGTGCGGCGAGGGCCGTGTGGTCGTTGACGCAGAAAATCGCGTTCGGTGGTTTGGGGCGATTCAATAGTGTCCGTGTGGCCTGCAGGGCTCCATCGAAAGTGAAATGACCGGACACACAGATCGGTGCGGTCATTCCCTTCTCCAGTAAATAGGAAGTAAAGCCGGCCTGTCGTTCTTGATCGGTGGAGTCGCCTTCCACACCGGAGATGTAACCGAAGCGTCGATGTCCTGCGGCGGCAAAGTAGGCGGCGATGGTGCGGGCACCCAGTACATTGGTGCCGGCCACACTGGCGACATCGCTGGCGGTATCGACATTGTTGAACATGATCACCGGCACGCCGGCGGCACGGCATTCTTCGGCCAAGGCCGAAGACAGGCTGCTGGAGGCAAGAATCAACGCATCGAGTCGGTAGCGCAGCAATTCATCCACCACCGGGTCATGTCCCTGACTGCCGCGGGTAATGAACAGCAGTATCCGATAGCCGGCCTTGGCCAGTTCCTCGGACAGCATTTGCACCACGGCAGGGTAGTGCTGGTTGTCCAACTGACTGACTGCCACGCCGATGATGTTGGAGCGATTGGTGATCAGCGAACGCGCAAATAGATTGGGACGGTATTTCAGTGTCTTGGCTGCTTCCAGCACCCGCTTGCGGGTGGCCGGTGCCACACTGGCGCCCTCGGTGAAAGTACGCGACACCGCCGAGCGCGATACGCCGGCTACGCGTGCCACGTCGTGCGCGCTGGCGGGTTTGTTACGCGCCGGTCGTTTGGCGCGTTTTTTCTGAGTGCCTTGTTGAGCGCCCTGATCGAGTGGCTTTTTTTTCTGTGGCATGGTCCCAACGCCTGAGGCGGCTATTCGACGTGACTTTATGCTGCGTAAGTTACCGCAGCGATACGGTGCTGTCATGACGATCGACAGACGGTAACGCACTTTTAAGTGCTGATACGCAACTCGGCAACTCGCAACATCCGGATGCACTTGGTGGTGTCGAAGCAAGCCACTCATGTGGAAAACCGTAGCATGCAAATTCGAGGGGAAGTTGCTTTCATACCGCATGTATGTCACCGGACGGAAGCAATACTGCGTTGGAGATATCTATGAAATCGAGATTGCTTGCGCTGGCAGCCGGCGCTTGGTTGAGCATGTCTTTGCTATCGGTCCGACCGGCATCCGCACATCATGCCGGCACCGCCTTCGATAACACCCGCGAGTTGACCGTGGCAGGCACGGTGAAGGAATTCAAATGGGTGAATCCACACGTCTGGTTGTATCTGATGGTGCCCAACGAAAAAGGTGAGATGGAAGAGTGGCAGCTGGAAGGCGGTTCTATATCCATTCTGGGTCGCGCCGGTTGGAGTGCCAAGCTCTTGCAGGCGGGTGACAAGATCACTGTCACGGTGACGCCGCTGCGCAGTGGTGAGAACGGCGGTGAATTCCGTACCGTGGTCAAAGCCGATGGCAAGTCCTATGGATGGGGCATGCCCTAACTGTCATTAGTGGCGGCCACACAGATGGCGGTCATTGGGGGAAGCATGCGAAGCAAGATGTATTTGCAGGTCAGGCCGTGTGCGCTGGCCTTCGTCACCGGTTGCTTGATGGCAGGCGCCAGTCAGGCACAGGTGCTGCAATCGCGACCTGCAGCCGGTATGGGGCCGGATTTGGCGCCTGCAGCAGGCGGTATGGCCGCCGCGCCGCAGAGTTTCATGCGCGTAAAAAAGGCGCCGGCCGGTTCCGAGCCGCCTTCTACCGACCCACATGATTTTGCGGGTGTGTGGATGTCGGAGCTGGTGCAGCAGCAGGTGGTGCCAACCGTTAAACCCGAGTTGGTTGGCAAGGTGCAGACACCGCAACCCAGCGGTTTCGCCACACCCAACATCGAATCGCGCAAATGCCACCCTTCGCCGTATTTTCAAGGCACCAGCTCGTATCCCATGCAGATCGTGCAGACGGATAAGCAGATCAATTTCATCTTTGAAGAGAATCGACGCACACGTCGTATCTATATCGACGGCAAGCTGCCGAAAAATCCCACGCCTTCGCACTTCGGTCATTCGGTGGGGCATTGGGAAGGCGATACCTTGGTAGTGGAAACCGTCGGCTTGAAGCACGCCATCGACTACCAATTGGTGGGCGATCCCAATATTCGCGTTGTCGAAAAGATGAAGAAGGTCGACGAGGGTTCGGCGCTGGATATCGAAGTCACCTACTACAACGACAAGCAATGGGCCACGCCGGGCACCATGCATGTGCGTTATCAATGGCGACCGGATCTATCCCTGATGGAAGTGATCTGCGAAGAGTTCAGCGACAACTTCGGTCGCGGCTACGACACCTTGCGCTGAGCGATACCACATGAATATCAAATCCGTTTTCATTAGTGGCGTGCTGGTTTGTGCGGCATGGTCATCGCAGGTTGGTGCAGCGGCGTTGCCGCATGCCGAGTTCGATGGCGTCTGGCAGGTGATGGGAAAGATCACGCATCTGCAAACCGTGGATGGCAAGTCACCACCCTTGTTGCCATCCGCGCAGCAGCAGTATGACCAGCATCGTCAGGCTTTCAAGAAAGGCGATCATCGTTTCGATTCGGTCACGCAATGTCAGCCGCCGGGCGTGCCTCGTGTGGCTTATGAAACCATGCCCTTCGAGATCATGGTGCAGAAGAAACAGGTCGTGTTGATGTATCAATGGAATCGCCTGGCGCGTTTCGTCGATATCGACAAGGCGCATAGCGAACCGTTGGGGCCGACTTTCCTTGGACAGTCCGTTGGGCGTTGGGAAGGCAATACCTTGGTGGTGGACACCAATGGCTTTGGCGACATGACGCTATTGGATGCCGAAGGTCTGCCGCATAGCGATCAACTGCATGTCATCGAGCGTTACACGCTCAGCAAGAATGGCCAGCAATTGGATGCGCGCATCACCATTGAGGATCCGCAAACCTTCAGCAAGGCCTGGGATACACAGGTCAGCTTCAAGCGTCTGAAGAATGCGCAGATCGAAGAAGACGTCTGTGTCGAGCGGCTGCAGCTGGATCAATACAAGTAAGGGGTCGCCATGCAGGCAATCTTGTCCAAGTTGTGCGTGACGGGCTTGTTGTTGGGTATGACCCAGGCGCAGGCAGCCAGCGAATCATCGTGTAATCGGCAATGTCTGGATGACATCCTTACTCGTTATGAGCAGTCGGTTATCAAGCATGATGCCAAGGCGCAACCCTTTGCCGCCAATCTACGCATGACCGAAAACTATCGGCCGATCCAGCCTGGCGCGGGCTACTGGCAGAACATCGGCAAGATTCATTATCGCAATGTGTTTGCCGACGCAGTGTCGGGACAGGTTGCTGCGGTAGGCTTTCTCGATCACGGCGGTCGCGATGCTTATTACGCGCTGCGTTTGAAAGTGGTGAATCGACAGATCACGCAAAGTGAAATGCTGCTGATCCACAAGGGCGATGCACAGTTCTTCGAGGCGGATGTCGCCAAGCGCATCGACAAGCCTTATACCGAGGCAGTGCCGGCCAAGCAGCGTTCCACACGCGAGCAATTGATCAAATTGGCCGATGGCTTCACCGATGCCTGGCAATACCGTAATGAAGACTACGCGGCGTTCGCTGCCGATTGTCGTTTCTATGAGAACAACGTCGAGCTGACCAACAATCCCCAGGCGCCGGCCGATCCCACTTGCGGCGGCATGCTGGAGTTCGGTGGCAAGAATGGCGTGGCCGGCACCGGCAAGTTCACCAATCCCAACAGCAGCACTGATCAAAGTCGGCAAGGCCAGGGACAAAATCAAGGCCAAAATCAAGGCATGGGTGCGCCATCAGGCAATGGCGGCGATGCCATGGGCGCTGCTCCCCAGGGTAATGGCCGGGGTAATGGCCAGGGTAATGGTCCAGGGCGAGTAGCGACACAACGTGCCGCCGATCCCAGCATCAATCTACCGGCCTTGTTCGGCTCGCAGATGTGGATGCGCGATCGTCGCTATCCCATCGTCGATGTTGAGAAGGGAGTGGTGTTCTTCTATCACATCCAAGGCGGCACTCCCGCCAAGAGCGGCGAACCGGTGGTGTACGAGCGCGCCACTTCGTTTGGCAGCAATCCCAATCCACAAGCAGGCGGCGGTGGCGCTGCCTATATGGCTGCATTGATGAAAGTGGTGGACGGCAAGATCGTGCGCGTCGATCACTTCGAGTGGGAAGGTGGCCCGAATGCCAGCGGTGGGTTTGCCGATTAGTGTTCTGTTCCCTCCCCCGCGAGCGGGGGAGGGTTAGGGTGGGGCGTAACGAAAGAACCGAACCCTCTGTCTCTCTCCCTATCGCGGAAGAGAAGACCTTCGGTAGTTGATTAAAACGATTCGATAAAGCGGGGACTCAAGATGCAGCTTATAAACCTACGCTCAGCTTTAGTAACGGTTGTAATGAGCGCAATAGCGGTCAATCAGAGTGCTACTGCCCAAAGTTCTTCCGCGCTGGAAGGTTCTCCAGCCAATAATAGTTGCGCCCGCGCCTGCCTGAAGAAGTTTGCCGACGACTATGCTGCCGCCATGCTCAAACACGATGTGGCAGCCGTGCCGGTGAGCAGCAATGTCAAAGTCACCGAGAACGCCGTGGCTATCAAGCTGGGCGAAGGCTCCTGGAAAAACGCCCGGAAATTTTTCTCCACGCCGTCTTCGACTCAATATGTAGCCGATGTGGAAGCCGGACAGATTGCGCGCATGGGTATTATTGATGTCGACGGCAAGCCGGCCTTTCATGCGGTGCGCTTGAAAGTCGTCAATAACAAGATCACCGAAATTGAAACGCTGTACGCTCCGGAAACCCTGGCGCGTCCCTTCCAGCCGGAAGGATATCTGTGGCGCGAAGCACCGTTCGTGCGCGACATTCCCATGCCTATTCGTTCCTCACGCCAGGAGCTATTGAAGACGGCCAGTGCTTATTGGTCGGTGGCCACCAGCACGCACAAGGGTAATGAAGTGCCCTACAGCGTCGATTGCATTCATGTCGAGAATGGCATGAACACCGATTGGGAGCGGCCGCTGGACAGCATCGAAGCCATCACGCCGCTGGAGAATCCGCAGTCGATGTTCGACGGTCGTATCTGGACCTGCGAGCGCGAAGTCAATCTCACCACGCGCACCTTCGATGCGGTGCGCGGCCTGCGTTATCTCGTCGATGAAGAACGCGGCCTGGTGCTGGCCTGGAATATTGTCGACAAGAACAGCACGCAGTTGAACATGGTGCAGGAGCTCAACGGAGTGAAGCGTACTTCGCCCGAATATGGTCCGCCTTCGCGCGGCGCCGATGGCTGGCCGTCGCAGGGGGCGGGTGGTCCACCGCCTGCCGCCACCACGCAAGTCGGTGCTGCCAATGAAACGCCATCGCTATATCACGCGGCGTTGATGCGCATCGTCAATGGCCGGATTCATCGTGAGCAGTTCTTTCAGGTGAATGTGGCCAAGGGCACGGCTGCGCCGTTTTAGCTGAAGTTATGTATTGAGATTGCTGGTCATTAGAAATTCGTCATACCCGCGAAGGCGGGTATCCAGTAAGCAAAGTGTTGTCACTGGATGTCCGCCTTCGCGGGCATGACGGAGTACCTGGTCAGTCGTTGTCTAGCTCGATGTTGCTATATCTAAGGTGCTTCATGAATCGTTCGCTACTGTGCAGTTCATTGTTGCTATCGGTCACCACTGCTTTAGGCCAACAAGCGCTACCCGTACCCGCTGTCGCAACCACCGAATCCGCTGCAATCCGCAATCGCAGCGTGGTGCCGCCGGTCAGCGCCAAGGTCTCTGCGGCACAGCAGGAAGCCAATAAACGCGTCGTCATGCAATGGCACTACGAGTTCTTCGATCTCGGTCATTTCGAAGAAGCCTGCAACAAGTACATGGCTGAGGACTTTCAACAGAACGATCCGCGCGAGCCTTCAGGTCGCGCCAACTACGTGAAAGCTTTCTTAAGCAATGGCTATGTTGCCAAGAAGGCCGAAGAGCGACCGCCGATACTGGCTGTGTTTGCCGATGGCGACCTGGTGATAACGGTTATCCCTGAAGGCTGGAGCGCAGATAAGGCGCAAGGTAAGGGCACCATCCACACCAATATGTATCGGCTCAAGGACGGCAAGATCGTCGCGATGTGGGTGAGCGGAACCACTTAGATTTTTATTAATTAATCTATTGATCATGGTCGGTGAAGGAGGGGGCGAGAACAATCTATAGCAATGAGCCAGGGAAACAGGCGCGAAATGGGGTTGCCGTAAGCGCGTTACGGCGCATTCGATTTATTAGAAACAGGGGGCATAGAAATTATGCGTACGAAATTGTTATCACTGGCTACCGGTATACAGCTGGCCTTGTGCTGTGCGCCGAACAGCTTTGCTCAAGGTACGGCCGCGACCGAAACCTTGGAAGAAATTGTCGTAACCGCCGAAAAGCGCGAGGTCGATCTGCAGAAGACTTCGATCTCGATTCAAACTTACTCAGGCGAACAGCTGCGCTCGGAAGGCAAAAAGCGCATTGAAGAAATCATGAATGGTGTGGTGGGCGTGCAAGTACAGAACGCCGAAGTGGGCGCCAGCTTCTTCATGCGCGGCGTGGGCACCGATCGCGGGCAGGCGGGTTTCTTTGGTACTTCGCCATCGCAGAATGCGGTTTCGATCATGGTGGATGGTTCTTATCAAGGCGCACGTGAAGCGGTCGCTGCCGGTACCTTGGACTTGGCGCAGGCCGAAGTGATGCGCGGTCCGCAGAGCACTACACTGGGTGGTAGTTCATTGGCCGGTGCAGTGAGCTTGGTTTCCAAGAAGCCGGTGTTCAACTATGAAGGTTATGCCACCGTTGAAGCGGGCAATTACAACAAGCTGGCGTTGGAAGGTGTGTTGAATGCGCCGCTTAGCGACAATCAAGCGCTGCGTGTGGCCGCCACCACCGAGAAGCGCGATGCCTATCTTTCCAGTGGCGTGGGTAACTCCGATCAATTCATCGCGCGTTTGAAGTATCGCTGGCAGGTTAGCGACAGCCTGGACATCGTGCTGACCGCCGGTAAATCAAGGCAGGGCGGTGCACCGGTTACGCTGGGTGGCCTGGCTTACTCGGGCTATTGGATTCCCTACGGCAATTGCGGCATGACGGCCACCTGCGATGCGTTCACGCGTGGCTATCCGATTACCTACGCTCACGTAGAAAATGGCGTGACGTACAAGGATCGCTCCAATCCATGGGATGACGGCATGCCCTATGACTGGGGTCATGAGCCCATGGCGCATTACAACAGCCAGAACTTCAGTGCCAACATCGACGTGGATACCGCCATCGGTCATCTGTCGATTGTGCCGTCGGTGCAGACGGGATCGTTGTTGACGGCGGAAGCCGGCGATTCGAACTTCTATCTCATCGAAGACAACGACTACAAGACCAATCAGTTGGATATCAACCTGGCCTCCAAGGGCAACTCGCGTCTGACTTGGTTGGCGGGTTACAACTATTACTACACCAACACCACAGGCTTGAATCACTTCGTGATTTCGCCGGGTGCAATGGGACCTGGCGGTGGTTGTGCAGCCGGTGTATCGAACTGCTACTTCTGGCTGGGTGTGGGTGAAAGCTCGCAGCGCACCAATTCGTTGTATGGCAATGCTTCGTTTGGCGTAACCGATGCCTTCCGCGTGATCGGCGGTTTGCGCTACAGCAAGGACACCAAGGGCGCGCAGGGTGCCAATCAGGTGTTCGGCACTCAACAAGCGCCGGGCAGTACTTTCGCCTGGGGTCCTGTGTTGAAAGTTGATTGGAGCAAGGTTACTTACCGTGCGGGTGTTGAGTATGACCTGGCGCAGAAGTCCATGGCGTACGCGACACTATCGAGTGGTTACCAACCGGGTAATGTGCAGTACAACCCAACTGGCACCTTTACCACCACCAAGGAACAGACACTCAGTCAAATTACCCTGGGTATCAAGAATCGCTTCCTGGATGATCGGTTGCAATTCAATGTCGAGCTGTTCGACAGCACCTATCATGATCGTGGCCACTCCGGTTCGATCTCCGTGGGTAATACCGGCACTGCTGCCTGTACGGCGGCTTCTTCAGGCATGGGGGCATTGCTGGTCGCCAGTGATTACTCCTGCTTGATTGCGTCCAGCTTGAACGTGCCGAACCTTAAGTCGCAGGGTGCGGATATCGAGCTCAACTGGTTGCCGACCTCGGCGGATCGTTTGGATTTCACACTGGAGTTCTTGAAGACACGGCAGGATGCGCCTGAGGAGACTTCGCCTATTACAGTGGATACGATTGCGGCCTCGGCGATCAGCGTGGGCGGTGTCAATAACCCGACTGCTGCCGGGACATTGCTATCGGGTTTCAGAGCGCGCGTGCAAGACTTCGATGGCGCCACTTTGCAGAACACACCGAAGATCAGCGCCAACCTCACCTACAAGCATGACTTCGGCTTGGGCAATGGCGCGAAGCTGTCGCCCTCGCTGAATGTGGCTTACAAGTCGAGTTACTGGACAGCCTTCGGTCTGCCTGCTCCCTATACCCCGTTAAACCCGGGGCCTGCCGAACAGGATGCCTATGCCATCTATAACTTCAACCTGGCCTGGGTCAGCGGTGACGGCAAGTTCACCACTAATGCCTACGTGAAGAACATCGACAATACGCCGGTGTTGCTCAACTACGAAGGCACCGGTCCGCGTGGTGCACCCAATGTGTCGTTGGGCGATCCACGCACCTTCGGTGTGGTGATGACGGTCAATTTCTAGCGATGGTTTGGCAAATAAGTTAGGAGGTTTACTCCCTAACGAATAAGGGCCGATGTAGCAATGCTGCATCGGTCCTTAATTTTATTGCATGCCCCGACTAATTTCCCTTGTGTAATGAAGACGGGCGCAATGAATTGCGCCCCTACATGAGGCACACACTCACGTAGGGGCGCGATTCATCGCGCCCGTCCGAATATGATCGACATCAATTTTGTTGAGGATTCTTAAAACATACGCTTGATCTCGGCAGGCAGCATGCGCATCACATCCTGTTCGCGGGCAATCTTGCCGTCGACAATTCGCATGACTTCGAAATGCACCATGGTATGAGCTTCACCTGCCATGGAACGTTGCATGCCGATGGGCGACATGCCCAGCGGTGCTGCGCCTGGACCTTCAATGGGATCGTTTTGTGCAGTAGCCGTGCCGGGTAGAGGATTGCTGGCGGCCATGCCGATTGCGGGTTGAGTAGTCGTTGTTGGGCCGCTTAAAGGACTGCGACCTTTGACATCCACATAGACGATGTTGAAGATCAGGCCGCGTTCTTCATCCATCAGGTAGTGGCGATCGCGTGCCTTGATCCAATTGCTGGTGGATAGATAGGCTTCGCGCGCGCAGCGCCAGATGCGACCATCGAATTCCTGAGGCTGGTATTCCGGGCGCGACAAACGATCCTGCTCGTTGGGATTCATGAAGCGTTCCCAATTGGTGTTCATGCCATTCTCGTAGTGCCAGCAATCTACCGTGTAGGGAATCTCGTCACCGACATGCGAACCGGTGGTGGAGACATCCCAATAGATGTTGGCTACCTTGACCAGCGTATCGCGCGAGCTGCGTATCTTCTTTGGTACGTCGCGAATATAGGGCGCTTCGCGATAGATGAAGCCCTCGGGTTCAAATGCCGGACCGCCTTCGCCATCGTGAGTCAGGATGCTTTCCACTTCGATGATCTGGTTGTTGACTACTTTCAGACGCAAGCCCAGGAAAGCAGGACTGCCATTGTCATCCACCACGCCGACATAGCCCACCTCTTGCCGGGTCACATCGGCGACGTACTGCGGCTGAGATTTGAATTTGGTAATGCCCTTCCAACTGATGCCTTCGCCAAGTTTGCTGGCGACACCGTTCTCGCTGACTTTGACATTCGCCGCCAGTGGCAGACCAGTGGGGTCGTGTTTGACTAATGCCGCAGCATACCGACCCACATGCCTTTCCAGGCAGGTTCGATCACAGCTTGCATTGTCGGCAGCGGCACTACTCGTGATATGGATCAGTCCGGCAATGCCGGCAATGATGGCTGGCATTGCTGGATGTATGGCGTTTGCCAGCTTCTTGTTGATCTGTTTCATGGTCTTGCCCCTTGTGAGTTTTAGCCGTTCGTATGCAATCAAGTTTTGTCTGCAGTCAAACTTGCGCACGTCGCTTGCGACGTTTGAGATACATCATCCAACCGGTCACGTAGAAGACTGGCATCGCGAATGAAGCCAGCATCATGAGGGTCACGCCTGCGATGCCGAATACGCGGCCTTCATGCAAGTCTTGATTCCTGGTCACGATAAAATCAGCGACCGACATTGACGGCGCTTCACCGGCATGGATATGTTTTGCCAGTGTTGCCGTCGCGATATCGATATCCACATAGGCCGCTGCATCGAGATCATCAATGGGGGTGTAAGTGAAACGTGCCAGCCGTGGCGGTCGACTGACAGTCAATACTGCATGCTGGAATGCAGGCACTTCAGCGAAGAAGCTATTCCATAGTGGCGAGATATCCGGTGCTACAGCTGGTATGGCAACTGTGGTCTTCAAATTCGCAGCGCCATTCATGCCGCCAGCGCCCATACCGGCGCCGCCGGGTGGTGAGCCACCGGGCGGTGTCGGCTGTGGCGCCCCCACCAAGGCGCGTACCGTCTTGCCATACCAGGACACCGTACCATTCTGGAAGGCACCGCTATGCGCGCTGATGAGATAGGCCACCAGTGCCAGCGTGCCCAGTACGGAATGGATATTCCAAAGAAAGGGTCGGCCTTTCAGCCGCCAATGAATCTTGAACCAGGCACGTCCGCTTAATGCCTTGCCGCGTGGCCAGCGTAGATACAGTCCGCTTAACGCCATGAAGAATAGAAATGCAGTGGCGATACCCACCGAGTTATAAATGGCCTGGCCGATGGTGGTGCGTGGAAACCAATGCCCCTGATGGATCTGACGCAGCCATGCCATGAATCTTTGCCAATTCTGTGCAGCTGCAGTCTGCGACAGGAGTTGGCCGGTGTGTGGATCGACCAGCCAGCGTTCATTGCGGTCATCGCCAAAGTTAAGCTCGGTGATGCCGCGTAATACCGATGAGGGTTCTGCAAATTCCACGATGGTCGGATGTTGCTCGGTAACCGTTAATGCGGCGACTACCCGTTCGGGATGGTCGGCGTGGATGCGTGCATACAACTCACGGATGCTGAGTGGGTTGGGCTGTGACGGTAACAAGCGATGGGCGCCCAGGAGGTAGTTGCCGATTTCTTTATCGAATGCCATCAACCCGCCGGTAATGCCGGACATGCATAGCACCGCGCCCAGAGTGATTCCCACCAGCCAATGAACTTGGAAGAGTGCTTTTCTAATCACCATCAACCCCAGTATTTCGATGGCCACTTCCTGTCGCATCAATGATCAGGCGGCAGCTACGTGCCTGAATTTTTATAGTGGCGCGCAAGTTTGCGTGCAGCTCGATACTGAACTGAATCAGACTTGCGAAGCATAAGCGCTCTGATTTCAAGCAGGTTGCCGTCTGCAACACCCATATGCAATCCATGACGCGCATGACAAAACATCACAAATACACGGTGTTCCAGCGGCTAGTTTAAAGTCACACGGCTGTGCCGCTTTGGCGCTTGATCATTACCTGCGACAACTCCCTCTCCCGCATGCGGGACAAATTCGCTGGGAGCGAATTTGGTCGAGCGAAGCTCGCCCGAAGGGGGACGGACAGGAATGTCCGTCAACAAAGGGCTGGGGAGAGGGGAATGATGTGCTAGGTGAGACCGCAAATCATGGGGACCACGCATGAATTATTGGCTGCGGGTGCTCGTGTCCGCTTTGTTCATTTGCCGCACGACGTCTTGCGCCGCGCGCAGCAGCATCTGCCCGGCGCGTTCCAGCACTTCGCGATTCGAACGCACGGCAGGTATGGCAATGTTCAACGCGCCAATAGGGCGCGCATTCTTACCCATGATGACAGTGGCCAGGCCGACAATGCCCGAGGTGAATTCTTCATGCGAATAAGCCAGTCCGGTGCGTTTGATGGCTTCGATCTCGCGCTTCAATGTGGCGACGGATTTGATGGTGTTGGGTGTGATGGCTTCAAAGCTGACCTTGCTCAAGTATTCCTGCAGCATTTCCTCCGGCAAATTAGCCAGCAACGCTTTGCCACCCGAAGTGGCGTACAACGGCGCCATATCGCCCAGACGCATGTGCGAGACCAGTCGATGCGATCCCAATACGGTAGCCACCACTTCGACCTTCTGACCTTTAAGGCGATTGAGCGCCGACGATTCGCCCAGTGTGGCGGTGATCTTCGCCAGTATCGGTTCGGTGCAGGCGATCAGGTTGAAATCACGCGAGGACTGCTGTGCCAGCACGCCGAACGCGGCGCCCAATCGATAGCTTTTACTGGATGAGGAGAATTCCACATAGCCACGCGTCACCAGGTTGCGCAGTAACAGCGTCAGACTGCTCTTCGGGATGGATAGGGCTGCGGCGATTTCGGTGTGCGACATCTCGCGATCCCAACGTCCCAACAGTTCGAATAGATCCAGCACACGATCGGCAGATTTAACCGCTGCACTGGTGTTGGCGTTCGCATGGTCGTCGTTGTGCATCTTCGCTACTGGCTTTGTCTGTTTCATAGGCTGGTGATCTCTGGGTTCCGTTTGAATCGCGTCTTTGAATCATTCGGTCGTATGTTCACATACATAAACAACTTCCAAGAATAAAACAATTGGGTTATTGTCGGCCAAGTTCAACAAAAAAGCATTTTCTTTAAGTGCGAATTGCACAGCTGTGCAAACAACTATCAGTCCAGGGGTTCAGTAATGAAAACTCGAGATTTATTGCGGAATATTCCGGTGCTGGCATTGGGCTGTGCGATGCCCATGCTGGCGCAAGCTCAAGCATCGGCCAGCGGTGGCGTGCAACTCGAAGAGATCATCGTGACCGCAGAACGTCGCGATGCCGATTTGCAGAAAACCGCATTGGCCATCACCGTCATCGACGGCGATATGCTGGAACAACGTGGCGATGCCGATCTGGCGCAGGTACTGCGCAATGTGCCCGGTGTGAACATGCAGGCGGTTACCGGCGGTGTATCGGGGCAGTCGGTTACCGGTGGCGGTGGTCCGCCCCGTATCGCCATTCGCGGTCTGGGTACCGATGGCCCCAACAAGGCTTCATCGACGGCGGTTTATGAAAACGGCGTATTGATCACCGGCGGCGGTGCGTTCTTCCACGACATCAATCGTGTGGAAGTACTGCGCGGTCCGCAAGGTACGTTGTATGGTCGTGGCGCTACCGGCGGTGCGGTCAACATCATCAGCAACAATCCAGTGCAGCGCTCCGAAAGCGATGTCACGCTGGAATACGGTTCGTACAATCTGCTGCACGTGGCGGCGATGGCCAATCAGCCGATCACCGATACCGTGGCGGCGCGTGTTGCCGTCAACGTGAACAAGCGCGATGCGCTGTTCAATAATGGCTATAGCGATACCAACGATGCGAATGCGCGTGTGAAATTGCTGTTCCAGCCCAGCGATGATTTTTCGCTGCTGTTCGGCGGCGTGTTCTATCGCAACGATGCGGCAGGCGCGGGTCAGATTGTGCTGGCCACCACCACTACACCCATGCCCGACAAGCTGGTCACGCCATTTCGTTCCGGCGCCAGCAACAAGGTCACTTACAAGCGCGGTTATGCAGAGCTCAACTGGAATCTTGGCTTCGGCAAGCTGACTTACATTCCCGCCTATGCCACCAATAACAGCAACAACGTGGCCTATGGCAGCGGCATGGTTGCCTCCGAACGCGTGACCAGCACTTCGCCCTACGACCGCACCCAGACGCATGAGCTACGCCTGGCCAGCAGCAATGATTCTGCATTGAGCTGGATCGCCGGCGCGTTTTATTTGAATAACGACTACAAGTACATGCTGGAGAACGCCGGGCCGCAGACCGATGGCAGTTTTACGCCGACGCTGCAGCGCACCCAGACTTACCAGAACAAATCCAAAGGTCTGTTCGGTGAGGCCACTTACAGCTTCACGGACGCATTGCGTCTCACCTTGGGTGTACGCCAGAGCTACGACGATGTGTATCACCTGGATCACCAGGATCTACCGGTGCGCGTTCCTGCGGATATCCTGACGGTGAACGATTACAGCCAGTTCGACTGGAAGGCACGTGTGGAAACCGATCTGAGCGATAACAACCTGTTGTACGGCTCGGTGTCCACCGGTTACCGGCCGGGTGGTGCGGTGAATGGCCGGCCCTATGATCCGGAAACTTTGATCGCTTACGAAATCGGCTCGAAGAATCGCGTGGGCGAGCGACTGGTGTTCAACGTCTCGGGTTATTACTACAACTACGATAACTTCCAGGCAGTGCAGAACTACACCAATCTGTCAGGTGGTATGGACTCGGTGATCATCAATGCAGCCGCCAAGTTTTACGGCGTGGAAGCGGAAATGACGGCATTGCTCTCGGCCAACGATCGTTTGAGTCTGTCGCCGTCGTATATCAAATCCGAGTTCACTGACAACTTCGTGTTCGTCAACCCGGTCACCAATGTGGTCACCACCACTTACACCAAGGGCAAGGCGGTACCACGTACGCCGAAGTTCTCGGTATCGGCGGACTATGCACATGACTTCCACTTCAGTTCCGGTGCATTCAATTACGGCACAGGCCGATGCCCGTTACCAAGGTGAGCATTTCACTGATTTCTCGGCAGACGCGGTATACACGGTTTCAGGCATTCCGGACGCGCGTTTCGTGCAGGAGGCTTATACCCTGGTGAATGCTTCGCTGGGTTATGCCGCGGCTGAAGACAAGTATCGCGTGACGCTATATGGCAAGAATCTCACAGATAAGATCGCCAAGATTTCTTCACCGGGTGCTGCCGGTACAATCTACGTGAGTGATCCGCGCACTTACGGCGTCACCTTGTCTGCCAAGTTCTAAGTTAGATAAAGAATCCCAGGGGGTCGCATGAGGTTTCGCAAATCACATGGCTGGATGACGGCGTTGCTGTGCGCCAGCGCGCTGGCAGGCTGCGCCAAGATAAGCAGTGATGCGAGCGGTGATGCGGCTAACAAGCAGCAAGTTGCTGCGCTACCGGGAAGTAGCTGGGATTCGATCAAGCAATTGCCGGACTGGTCCGGCGTCTGGGTCAATTATCGTGGCCCCGACGCCGGCAGAACCGACGATATGGCGCTGACGCCAAAGTACAAAGAGATCGTCGAGACAGCGCAACGCGACAAGCATCAGGCCAATCTGTCCACCTGTCTGCCGGCGGGTCCGACTGCCGTGCTGCAGCATGCGATTCTGTATGAGTTCCTGTTCACGCCGGGACGCGTCACCATGTTGTTCGAGGATGGCGAGATACGTCGCATTCACACCGATGGCCGCGAGCATCTGCCGCTTGCCGATCTGAGTAATAGTTTCATGGGCGATTCCATCGGTCATTGGGAAGGTAATACCCTGGTGGTGGACACCATCGGTTTCCCCAATGGTGAGATCTGGACCAACTACGGTGTACGCGCCACGCGCAATACGCACATGGTGGAGCGGCTGCAGATCAATCAGGCCGGTCGCATGCAGATCGACACGGTGATAACCGATCCGGAAATATTTACCGCTCCCTATACGCGGCATCGTGAGTATCAACGCACCGAGCTGCCGATCACCGAGCCTACTTGCCTGCAGAACAATCGCGACACCGGCACCGAAATGGACTTGACGCCGCCTCCTGAGGAATAAGTCATGCACACATTCACCAAGCTTCAACTGTCCTGCGCTGCCGCGTTGCTGCTGTCTGGCACGGCTCATGCGCATCACTCGCAGGCCATGTTCGATATGAACAAGTGCAAGACCGTACAGGGCACGGTGCGCACCTTTCAGTTTCAGTTTCCGCATTCGTGGTTGTGGGTGTATGTGCCCAACGGTACGGGTGAAGATGTATGGGGCTTTGAAGCCTCGGCGCCTGCCAACATGGTGGAGATCGAAGGGCGCTGGAAGCGCGATGTCATCAAGAAGGGCGACAAGGTGACGGTGATGTACAGCCCCACCAAGGATGGTCGCAATGCGGGTGCACTGGCCTGGCTGGCATTGCCGGATGGCAAGACGACCTTGCGTGCCGCGACACCGGCCTGTGCAGGCACCAAGCCACCGCCCGGTGCGGCCGATGGCCCGGGTAGCGATGCCAATCCGAAGAAGTGAGTTGGATCATGCAGCGGGGTACGTCGCGATGGTCGGCAGCGCGTGGGTTGTTAGCCGCGCTGTCCTTGTTGTGGCTGATGCCGTCCACTGCACATCATTCTTACGCCTTGTTCGACACCAGCAAAGTGGTCAGCGTCAGCGGCGTTGCCGCCAAGTTCGAATGGATCAATCCACACAGCTTCATCTGGGTGTATGTGCCGGATAAGCAGCAGAAATCCGGTTACCAGCTACATGCATTCGAATCGGGCAGCATGGTGGTGATGGCGCGTGAAGGCTGGGATCGCAACAGCGTGCGTGTCGGCGACAAACTCAGTGTTGATTATTTTCCGTTGCGTGATGGCCGTCCCGGCGGCTCGCTGGTGAAGATCACGCATGCGGATGGCCGCGTTTTTAAGGGTGATCCCTTCGGCCAGCGGGTGATCGAACAGATGAAGCAGGCTGCCAAGCCGTGAGCCTATTGGTGCGCAATGCCCTAAGTTTAAGTGGCTTAAGTCCAAGCGGCCGCATTGGTTGTTGGTTGCTGATGTTGGCAATGCTTGCTGCGTGTAACCAATCCAGCCAGCCCGATGCAGCCGCTGTACAGGATAAGGGCATGACCTATGCGTCGCTGGCGGAACTGCCGGACTGGAGTGGTTGGTGGACGGCGGCTGAAGGTTCATCGCCGGCCCAGCTGTGGATCGATAACGCCGATTTGTTTCAGCCGGCGGCGCGCGAGCGGGTGAATGCCGCGTTGGTGCCCAATGCCAACCTCAGCGCCACTGGCTTGTACTGTCGTCAATTCCGTTTCGTGGGCGACAATGGCGGCGCCATCGAAGATGTGGAGTTTCTATTCACACCCGGACGTTTGACGATTACCAATGAAAGCGGCTTGTTGCGACGTATCGCGCTGGACGGCAGCAAGCTGCGTGACGATCCTGAGCCCTCCAACGGTGGCACCTCGGTGGGGCAGTGGCAGGCAGATACATTGCTGGTGCAGACCATTGGCTTGCATGGCGATGCGATTTTTCCTGCGCCGATTCCCGGAGGTCCATTGCTGGGTGAGGGCGCCAGCGTGAATGAACGGATTCGTTTACTTGCGCCGGGCAAGCTGGAGGTGCAGACCGAAATTATTGCGCCGGCCATGCTCAAGTCACCGCTGAAATTCACCACCGTGTATCGCCGCGATCAAAACCATGTCAATCGCGATCTGGATTTGTGCGCCGATCATGATCGCTCCATTGATCCGGCTACCGGCTTGCAACGATTCGACTTAAGTCCACCTGCGGATCTGCCGCCGCCACCTGGTGCGTGATCGCCTGCAGCGACTTTTTTAATAGCGTGCGATGAATTGTGTTGGCTAACAAAATCGTGACCGCCCAGGAAAATGCAGGTGCGCTAATACTGGAGTGGCTGCTGCTCTGTATCGAGCTATAGTTGTCTTGATCGTATTCAATGCTGCGAGTTTTGTTCAATATATTGAACAAAATCATCTAATAGAACTTTATCTGTTGTGATGCCATACTCCAGCGTCAATATCAGCTTAATAAAAGGGTCGGAAACACCAATGAATCAGGAATTGATAGACCGGCTCACTATTCGCGAATTGATCGAAAACTGGGTGGTGTGGCGCGACGCTGGCGACTGGCAGCGCTTTCGCACGGTGTGGCACGACGACGGCAAGATGATGGCCACCTGGTTTCAAGGCAGTCCGGATGAGTTCATTCGAGTGACCGTTGAGGGTTGGAATCGCGGTGTCAGCATTCTGCACTTCCTGGGCGGCACCTCCATCGACTTGCAAGGCGATCGCGCCATCGCACAAACCAAGATGACCATCTCGCAACGCGCCAAGGTGCACGACGTCGCCTGCGATGTGGTGTGCACCGGCCGCTTCTACGATTTCATCGAACGTCGCAACGGTCGCTGGGGCATGGTGCTGCGTCAGCCTATTTATGAAAAAGATCGTATCGATCCCATCGATCCTGCCGCCAAGCTGGTGCTGGATGCCGAGTTGCTCAATCGCTTCCCAGAGGGCTATCGTCATCTCGCCTATCTGCAGACCGGCATCGGCTATCCCATCAAGAGCGACATGCCGGGCTTGAAAGGACCGGAAGTGGAAGCCTTGTATGCGCGCGGTCGTAACTGGCTGGCCGGTGCAGCGCTTTAATTTATTTGCGTCTGAGAAATCATCATGAGCAAAACCAACAATCCCTTGTACGGCTGGCAAGTCGATCGCACGCAGATCAAGACCATCGGCAAGGACTTGCAGCGTCCTGAATGCATTCTGGCCGAACGCAATGGCACGCTATGGTCGGCGGATGCGCGCGGCGGTGTGATGCGCATTGATCCTGATGGTACGCACACCTTGATTGCGCAGACGGTGGACACGCGTTTCGCCGATTCCGATTCGCCTGAAAAATACATGCTCAAGGGCACGCTACCCAACGGCCTGGCCTTTGATAAAGACGGCAATATCTTGATTGCCAACTTCGGCACCGATCACATCGAGTTGATGACTCGCGATGGCCGGTCAACCGACTTGTATACCGAGATAGATGGTCAGCCGCTGGGCAAGACCAACTTCATTCTGCGCGATTCCAAGAATCGCATCTGGTTCACCGTCACCACGCGTTCGGTGCCCTGGACCAAGTCCATCAATGAAAAACTGCCCGATGGCTACGTGGGCATGATCGACGACAAGGGCATTCACATCATGGCCGATGGCTTTGTCGGCACCAACGAGATTCGTTTCGACGCCAAGGAAGAATGGCTGTATGTAGTAGAAACCAATGCACGTCGCGTCTCGCGCCTGCGCGTGCACGCCGATGGCAAGCTCACCGATCGCGAGATTTATGGTCCCTCGGATCTGGGTGGCATTCCCGATGGTTTTGCCTTCGATAGCTACGGCAATCTGTGGACCACGCTGGTTCACTACGATCGTTTGATCGCCATCACGCCCGAGGGTGATGTGCTGACATTGCTCGACGATGGCGATCCGGAAAAAGTCAAAGTGTTCGAAGAGCATTTCTTCGCCGGCACCATGACGCCGCCGGTGATGGGCGCCACCGCCGGCACCATCGCGCCGTTGATGGCCAGCGTGACATTTGGCGGTCCAGATCTGAAAACTGTGTATCTCGGTAGCTTGCGCGGCACCACCATTCCTTACTTCCAATCGCCGGTAGCGGGTTTGCCCATGGTGCATTGGCGCTAATGTATGCAGCCGTTTACTTACACAGGCCTGCCCAGTCGTGTCGTATTCGGTTTCGGCACATTAGCGAAGTTGGCGGAAGAGATTCGCGCACTGGGTTGCTCGCGGGCTTTGCTGTTGTGCACGCCACGGCAAACCGGTTTTGCACAGCGCCTGGCTGAGCAATTGGGTGAGTTGTGTGCCGGTGTGTTCAGTGACGCCACCATGCATACGCCGATTGAAGTGACCGAACGTGCCTTGCAAGTACTGCAAACAACTAAGGCGGATTGCACCGTTGCACTAGGCGGCGGCTCGACAACGGGTCTGGGCAAGGCATTGGCGCTGCGTACCGACGTCAAGCAGATTGTCATACCCACCACTTATGCCGGATCGGAAGCCACACCCGTCGTAGGTCAAACGCAAAACGGCGTGAAGGTTACGCAAGGCAGCCCAGCCATCCTGCCTGAAGTGATTATTTACGATGTCGAGTTGACGCTGACGCTACCGGTGGCTATCTCAGCCGCTTCGGGCATGAATGCTATCGCCCATGCAGTGGAAGCATTGTATGCACGCGATGCCAATCCATTGACTTCATCGCAGGCAGTGCAGGCTATTCAAGCATTGGGTGCCGCGTTGCCCAGGATAAAACAGAATCCTCAGGATGCAGATGCGCGCGCCTCAGCGCTATACGGTGCATGGCTGTGCGGTATGTGTTTAAGCCAGGTGGGCATGGCCATGCATCACAAGCTGTGTCATACGCTGGGTGGTTCATTCAATCTGCCGCATGCCCAGACGCATACGGTATTGCTGCCGCATGTGGTGGCGTACAACACCGTCGCCGCACCGCAGGCCATGCAACAGATTGCCCATGCATTGCAGGTTGAAAATGCCGCGCAGGGATTATTCGATCTGGCTACGCAACTGGGTGCGCCCACCTCCTTGCAAGCCATCGGTATGCAGCAAGCCGATCTGGGGCGAGCGGCCGAGCTGGCAGTGGCCAATCCTTACTGGAATCCACGCTCCTTGGAACAAGCAGCCATTCATACCTTATTAGAAAATGCCTTCTATGGGCGTAGACCGGTGACAGGTCAGTAATAGACGAGGGGATTCGCGTGCGTGACTTCGATGAATTCAATATCACCCAATCGGTGATCGAGCGGTTCGATAACACGCCCGATCCACGTTTGAAGCAGATCCTGCAAAGCCTGGTGACGCATCTGCATGACTTCGTGCGCGATGTGGATTTGAGTTTCGAAGAGTGGCAGGCCGCCATTGGCTTTCTGACTCGCACCGGACAGAAATGCAGCGATACCCGCCAGGAGTTCATTCTGTTATCGGATACGCTGGGCGTGTCGATGCTGGTGGATGCCATTAATCATCGCAAACGCGGTGGCGCCACCGAGACCACCGTGCTGGGACCATTCTTCGTCAACAATGCACCGCGGCTGCCGTTGGGCTCGGATATCTCGGGCAGTGCTGAGGGCGAGCCTTTGTATGTAAGCGGCAAGGTGTGCTCTGCAGATGGCACGCCACTATCTAATGCGCTCATCGAGATATGGCAATCGGATAGCGAAGGCTTTTACGACGTACAACGTTCGGATGAATTGAATCTGCGCGGCGGATTTCGCAGCGATGCGCAGGGCAATTTCAACTTCTGGACTATTCTGCCCAGCTGCTATCCCATTCCCTACGATGGTCCGGTGGGCGACATGCTGCAGGCCACCAAGCGTCATCCCTACCGTCCTGCGCATGTGCATTTCATGATTTTGGCGAAGGGCTATGAAGATCTGACCACGCATGTATTCGTCAATGGCGATCAATATCTCGATAGCGATGCGGTGTTCGGCGTGAAGAATTCATTGATTCGCGATTTCGAACATCATGCGCCGGGCGCAGCGCCGGATGGCCGGGTGATGAACAAGCCCTGGCGTTCGCTGGCTTATGAATTTCGTTTGAAAGCAGCGACTGCTGCCTGATTATCTCTGAGGACTAACAATGAAATTGGCAACCTTGAAAGGCGGGCGCGACGGCCGCCTGGTCGTTGTGTCGCGCGATCTAAAGCAGGCGGTCTCTGCCTCAGCCATTGCCGCGACCATGATGGAAGCATTGGAGCGTTGGGATGAAGTGACGCCCAAGCTCAATGAGCTATACGCAGCCTTGAATGCCGGCACAGCTGCCGGTGCCTTTACCTTCAATCCACGTGAGGCCGCCGCACCCTTGCCGCGCGCCAATCAATGGCTGGATGGTTCGACCTTCTCATCGCATGGCAATCTGATGAAGCGCTCGCTGAAAATCGAAAAGCAACCCTCGGCGCCTTTTCCCCTGATCCTGCAGGCCAACCCCTCGGAACTGTTCGGTCCCTATGACGATGAACCTGTAGTGGCTGAAGACGAGTTGATCGATTTCGAAGCCGAGATCGGCATCATCACCGGTCATGTGCCGGCACGGCCCACGCTGGAACAGGCACGCGCTGGCATCAAGCTGATCACCTATCTCAATGACTGGAGCCTGCGTGCGTTGGTGCCGGTGGAAATCGGTTCGGGCTTTGGCTTCCTGCGCTCAAAAGCACCCACGGCATTTGCACCGGTGGCGGTCACCCAGGATGAATTGGGCGAGGCGTGGAAGGATGAGCGTGTGCATCTGCGCGCGCAGGTCTGGTACAACGGCAAGCACTGGGGCAAGCCCAGCGCCGCCGGCATGAGCTATGGCTTTGCCGAACTGGTACAGAGCGCGGCCTTCAATCGACGCCTGTTGCCCGGCGTGATCATCGGCTCGGGCGCTATCTCGGAAGGTGATCCGCCCACTGTAGGTGCTTCCTGCATTGCCGAAGTGCGCGGCTATGAAATCATTCATAACGGCGAACCCACCAGCCAGTTCATGCACTTCGGCGACAGCGTAAAAATGGATATGTATGGACTGGATGGTCTGTCGATGTTCGGCACGATTGAGCAGACTGTGGTGAAGGCGAAGTAGCTTATGAACATCCTCGGTCCGGACTACCTGGTCTTTGGTGTCGATGATCTCGATGCCTGTACGCAGTGTCTGCATGACTATGGCCTGATCAAAGTCGAAAGCGGCAGCAATGGCGCCGTTTTCGAAGCGATGGATGGCACGGGCGTGATCCTGCGCAATGGCTCGGATACCAGCCTGGCTAAACCTATTGCTGCCGATCCCAATATTCGCGAGACCATTTACGGTGTGGCCGACAAGGCGACGCTGCAGGCCGTTGCTGCTGAACTCGGCAAGGACCGCGAGGTACAGCAGCATGCAGATGGTAGCCTGCGTTCCATCGACGACGATGGGTATGCCATCGGCTTTCAAGTTACTACCCGTCGCAAAATCATCGCGCCGCACTACGGCATCAACGTGCCTGGACAGGACTACGGCCGGGCGTTGAATGTGGTGGCGTCAGTGGATGAAGAGAAGTATCTGGTTCGCACCCTGTCGCATGTGGTGTTGTACACCCAGGATAAGGTGAAGTCGGAGAAGTTCTACGCTGAGCGCCTGGGCTTTCGCACCGTGGATGTGTTTACCAATGTCGGCCCCTTCATGCGGCCGCAGGGTACTTATGAACATCACACGCTGTTCCTGATTGAAGCGCCGACCTTGGGCTTGAATCACTTCACCTTTCACTTTGCCGGCGCCAATGAACTGCTCAAGGCCGGTTGGGAATTCTCTAAGAAAGGCTATCGTTCTTTCTGGGGACCGGGTCGGCATATCCTGGGCTCCAACTACTTCTGGTACTTCAACAGTCCCTTCGGCGGCTGCATCGAATTCGACGCCGATATGGATATCCACGACGACAGCTGGAAACCGCGCTACGTGCCGGCTGATGCCGATACCTCGCAAATCTTCCTGCTGCAGTACGCGGACAAGTGGTCGCCTAATAAGGGGCATGATTAGTTGTGACGGTTATGAAGGGCGCGTGCCTCTTGAGAACGCGCCCTCGTTGCATTGAAACCGCATTTGCCTTTTTCTGTTTGGCCGTATAAAACGGCGATCAAGTCGGCAAGGGAAGCGGGAGAAGGCAGATGCTGCGTTATTACCGAAGACCGCTTTGTAAAGCGGCTGTTGGGCCTGGTGTTACTGGGCACTATTTCTAGTCGGGCGACGGAAAGTGAAGCAGCGGAAGTTCGCGGTTCCTGAATTTCTCAATGGTCATCTTGAGCAGGTTGCCTGCGAGCGCTGGCTACACCGGCGAGCGCAGGCTCATGTCAAGCGCGACCGCAAACGTGGTATGTCTGGTGTCACTGGAGCAGCCTACCGGCAAGCAATTCACCACGCGGTCATCCAAAGCCAAGGGCGAGATGCATATACAGGCGAAGAACTCCACTGGCATCTGGTCAGTCGTTATAGAAACGTTGACTCGCAAGATGGAAGGCACCTTTACAAGGCTGGGTTTGCGTTGCTTCCAACTGTTGATCATATTCATGCTTCATCGCTTGAAGCCTCTTTCAAGATCTGCGCATGGCGCACGAATGATGCTAAGAATGATCTATCACACGAAGACTTTTTCGCCCTCTGTATGAGAGTTGTAACTCATGCTGGTAGTAAGGCGATAGAATGAATTTTGCCGGTGCGTTGATCTGCATGTATTTTGTGAAACTGTTTGGAGTACCTACTGAGCGATAGCTTGGCACTGCGCACGTTGTAGGAAGTTGAGGCGGACCCTGCACGGCGCCGCAATCACACTGTAGAGCTATTTTTGGAGACAGGAGGATGATGAGAATGAAGCGAGGGTGGGCGCTGTGCGCATGCGCGATCGGTTTGTCGGGTTGTGCTACACCCATGAAAGGCATACGAGATGTAGATATCAACGAGCTTGGTGCTGATCAGGCTTTGTTAGTTCTTTCGACGGCGGCGGACGAGACTTGCGTATCTTTCTCTTCTGCGATCCTGCTTCGTGAGGCGGCGAAGGGTTCGACGCCGGCTAAGAACGTGGCTGTGTATCAGCTCAATAACAAATTCGTGAAGAGCGATTTTCAGGACGAGTATGGCAAGGTTTGGGCAACTGTCTTGCCGCCTGGGGAATATGATTTCGCCTTGTCGGCGATTAACCCATTCATGACTTATTCGAAGGACGAAACGGATTCTAATGGTCGCTACGACCCAGCGATTACCAAGGCTTTTTCTCTGTCTCCTCGGTCAGTGAAATACGTGGGAGAGATCCATTCCGACGGCTGTGGCTCCGTACTCATCCATGTCCGAGACAGAAGGCAAAGAGATATCAAGTTTCTCAGCACAACTGAACCGAAATTAGCGTCTAAAGAGATTGAGTATGACATTCTGGTTAGTCTTCGTGAGGCACAGAACTAACAAGTCGTCCTCCCTCGCGACGGAAGAATGAATGTTGTCGGTGAGTAGATCCGGATGTGTTTTGTGAAAGTGTTTGGAATACCTACTGAGCGATGCCCCGGTGCTATACACGGTTCGTTCGTTACCTGTTGTTTCTCAGAAAAGCATGCGTAGCAAGAAGCGTCTAAGGAGTGTCGTCCACAGCATCGCACATCATGCGATGAGCGGTCTTTGCCATGTGCATCCACATCTGGGACAAGTAAGGAAGTCGCTTGGTGTAGAAAGCATATCTGTGGATTTCCTTCATCCGGAAATCAAGCCAAGTCCTAACCCGATACCCCGTGAGATCGAACTATCTACGCAGGCACTGAGGAAGACATTCTCCGGACTGCTTGAAGCAGAAGCTCTCAGCATCAGTGACGTGACCTCATCGGTTGCTACTTTCTTCTTCAAAGGCGACGCAGTGTGGCCGGATGGATGCTTGGTCCAAGTTGAGACGGTTTCAGGTCTCAAGCTTGAAGATGCTGTGGGGCTCGATGGTTATCGGGCAGAGATTCTAAGAGATATTGGGATCAAAACCAGAAGCGAATGACTTGGTGGCGTAACTGATGGTGGATAACTAAGCATTCAATAACGCGTCTCTGATCGAGCTTTAGACGTAGGAACCAATCGACGTCAGGAAGTATGTTGGATGAAGCACTCTACCTAGTTACTCAGTCACGTAACTTCACCGATACCGACTCCACCGGTCCTATCCGTGTTCAGCTTCCAACCGCGAAGTGCAGTTCACATCGTAACCATGCACTTGAGCCGCAACTCGATTGAGAACCACCGGCGGTTTGACCAGTATCTACTTCATTAGCGTTCAAGCACCCAGCATTTGAAAACTCAACCAGGTGCTTGATGAAGGGGTGAAGTAATGAAGTTGTTTCCGGCGCTGCTCAATGCGAAGCTCAGGGCGAGCTGGATTGCGTGCATGTCGCTCGCGCCATTGGCAGCCACTGCACATCACAGCTACGCGATGTTCGATCGCAGTAAGTCCGTCAGTTCCGAGGCCATCGTGCGCATCTGGGAGTTCACCAACCCGCACGCGACCTTGTGGGTTTACATCAACGATGCGCAGGGCAAGCCGGTGTTGTGGGGGGTGGAAGCGGCAGGCCCAACACAGTTGCTGCGTAGCGGTTGGGATAAAAACACGGTGAAGCCGGGCGACAAAGTGACGGTGGTGATCAATCCACTGCGTAACGGTAGCAATGGCGGCAGCCTGGTAAAGCTCACGCTGGCCGATGGACGTTCGCTGGGTGCGGGTGGGGCGCCCGCTGCTGAAAATGAGGCGTCGAAAGAACCAGCGAAGGCGCCCTGATGATGCGCATGCATCTATCCACATCACTAACAACTGCAATCACAATAAGGAAGGCCATGCAGTCATTCACTGCCAAGCAGGCTGTTGCTACTGCGCTATGTGCATTATCGCTGTCGATGTCTGGCGTTGCATTCGCGCAGACAAAGAGCGCTGTTCGCAGTGCTGGTCAGCCCCTGATTTCCGGCGCCAATCCTGGTCAGTCCACCGTTGCTGCGTCGGGGCCACCGGCGGTCGCGCCTGCCAAGGTGAATGCATTGGTAGGTGTATGGGGTTTGTCCAAGTCATCCAAGGCCAGCGGACCTGTGCCGCCCAAGGGTTCGGTGCCGTTGGTGCCGGCGCTTGAAGCCAGGCGTGCTGAGTTGGAGCGTATGAACAAAGCGGGTGAGGTGATTCCCGGCCGCAATGCCAAGTGTATTCCCGCCGGTTTGCCGGACATGATGGTGTTTGGTTTCAATTTGTGGGCGACCGCCGAATATCTGGTTGTGTATGGCGGTTACGGCACGGTGCGACCAGTGTGGTTGAATCGCACCGAACACACACCGGACAACAAGTTGTTTCCAAGCTATCAAGGCGAGTCTATCGGCCGTTGGGAGGGCGATACCTTGATCGTCGATACCATCGGTCTGGTAGCCGATAACGAAATCACCTATGGCCTGTCGCTGGAAGATCCGGACATGCATATCGTGGAGCGCTTCCGCCTGCTGAATCCGCGCGAGCTGGAAATTGTTACAACCATCGACAGCAAAAAATCGCTGACTCAACCCTGGACCTATACCAATGTGTATGCACGTCGCGCCAGTTCTGAATTGATAAGCCCGATTACTTACTGCGATCGGCCCACGGTTGACGACGCGCTGAATTTGACGCCGCCGAGTGGGGGATACATTCCGCCGGGCGCGGATAAGTAAGCGCGCCGCCTAGAGTGGAGTAGTGAGCGGAGCAGTAAATGTATCTACGAAGACACGCGAAGAGTGTCTGAGAAAACGTGGTTGTCGGTATTTTGATTGGTGCTGGTTATCTTTGGATGCGACAACCCTTTCTGGGGGAGCGCTTTCAACCCTTCCCTGAAGGCTGCGGGCCTGGCTTATGCCTCGCATGCTCCCGGAAAGGGTTGTCGCATCCAGCGATGGCCGATGTTATGGGGCGGCATCGTTTGGTTAGCCGCCTTGGCGCGCCATACAACAACGAGAGAGGAATGGCGAATGGAACATTTTCATCAACAGATTAAGCAGCCACTTTTCAGTAAGCGATGGATGCTCGGCCTTGTATTGCCGGCGTTGTTCGCGACCGGCGCGGCATGGTCGCAAGCAGCGCCACCCCCTGGTGGGGCGCCCGGTGCAGGTCCGGGTCCAGGTCAAGCCGTAGTGCCGGAAGTGGATCATTCCAAAGAATGCGATAGCACCTGCTTGCGCAAACACATGGATCAATACCTGGCAGCCTATCTCAAGCATGATCCTGCAACGTTACAAGTTAATCCCACCCTGCGCGCCAGTGAGAACAGTAAGGCGGTGGCGTTGGGTGACAATAGTTGGAATCAGGTCAAGCGTATGCTCCCCGAACAAGTGGTGCTCACCGATCCGTTTGCAGGACAAGTGATGGCCTTGGGAGTGGTCGAAATGCGTGGTCCACAGCAATTCATCTTTTCGCTGCGTTTGAAAATTGAAAACAACAAGATTTCCGAATCGGAAATTCAAACCATTGCAGAAAGCATCGGTGGCGTGCATTTCCGTCCGGACCTGATGGCGGCGTCCTACAAAACACTTGATACGACGATTCCCGCCGCAGAACGCAGTACACGTGCTGAGCTGTTAAAGGCGGCGCGCGTAGCCTGGGGGTTGGATAGCGGCACAGTCAGCCGTACTGAAACCTGCCTGCACTATGAGAACTGGGAGTCGCCCGATGGCGGTTCGGGTTGTCGTGGCGCGGGGCGTAATCCGCGCAATGTGCGCGTGCCCTTGGTGGACGTGGAAAAAGGCGTAGCCGTATCCTATTTTATGGAAGACTTCTCCAGCCCGCAGTTGGGTAATGGCCCGCCGGCTGAAGCGAATATGAAACTGCCGGTGTTTTATCTGCAACCGACTTCGCTATCCATTGCTAAGGCGGCCAAGTTCACCCAGGGTAAATTTGCAATGGATGCCTGGCTGATGCAGACCGGTGAGATCGGAATGATGCCGGTGTTTCGCAAGTAGTGTTAGTGCAAAGAGTACTCACTAGGGGACAAGCTCAGAACTCAGCACGAACGGAACAATCGCAGAGGCCTGAAGTGCCAATATAGGGGGTGCGTATGTGTAGCCAACTAAAACTGAGGTATCTCGCTTACTTATTGTGTTCATGTGGCGCCTTAGCGTATGCACAAGCACAGGCGCAGCAGTTCAATACCGATCCGCAGCTGCCGGCCAATGCGGTGCGGAAAATTTCCGAGCACGTGTATGCCATCAGTGGCTTCCCCAATATCGGCATCGTGATCGGTACGCAGGGTAGCCTGGTGATTGATACCGGTCTTGGGCCACGCAATGGTGCATTGATTGCCGCGGAAGTAAAAAAGCTGGCCAAGTCATCCAAGCTGTACTTGGCTACTACACACTTTCATCCCGAACATGCGGCGGGTGAGGCCGGCTTTCCAAAGGGCACCGTTCTGATTCGTGCGCGCATTCAGCAACAAGAACTGGAACAGGATCAAGGCAGGTCGGTTGCCAACTTCGCACGCAATCCAAGTTTTACTCCTTATCTTGAGGGCGTGACCTTTCGGCAGCCTGATATCTTGTTTGATAAGAACTATCGCCTGAACCTGGGTGGCGTGCATGTGCGCATGATGTGGCTGGGCGCGGCGCATACCCAGGGCGATGAGGAGTTCTTCGTCGAAGAAGATCGCGCCCTGTTTACCGGCGATCTGGCGATGAAGAACATTCGGCCGCGCAACTATGTACAAGGTTCCAGCTGGCAAACCTGGATGGACATCCTCGAGCAACTTGCTGCATTAAAGCCACTGTATGTGCTGCCCGATCACGGTGAATTCGGCGATGCTTCGTTGCTCAGTGAGCAGCGTGCTTATTTGTCCACCTTGTTGAGTGAAGATGCCGGATCGAAAAAATAATGACTAAAACCGCCGGCTAACGTCATGCCCGCGTAGGCGGGCATCCAGTAAAACTGCTATTCAACTGGATTCCCGCTTTCGCGGGAATGACGAGGTTGAAGTTGGTAGGTGTTATCACGGCATCGGATTTTTATTTGTCGTTAATACATAGGAGCATGCGATGAATAGATTCAGTACTGCAATCCTGGCCGCGCTATTGTCATGCACGGCGCTGCCAAGTCACGCCTTGGACTGCAAATCGACAGTGACTGCCGCAGATAAGGTAGTGGCGCTGAATGAAATCAACAATCTCATGGGCCGTTACTCGCATCTGGCGTTGCTGCGTGGCGAAAGTACTCTGGAAGAATTGTTTGCCATGCAAACCGAGGGCGTGTTCTGGAAAACCGCCACTGGACCGGTGGGTATTGCCGCCATGAAGGCCAAGTTTCTCAAGCCGGGCGAAACAGCGCCGGCGTTAACGCCTGGCCGCATGTTCGTGCATTCCATGCTCACCCCGGTGATTGAAATTGCCGCAGATGGCAAAACGGCTCAGGGCGTATGGGATTCGTGGGGGCCGTTAGTGACGGATGGCGATGCGCTGGGCGATTGGTTGTGGGTGAAGTATGGCGTGGACTTCATCAAGGAAAATGATCAGTGGAAGATTTGGCACCTGCAGGTGTTCCCGATTTTTAACACACCGTATAACAAGAGCATTACCGAAACCGCACAGGCCGGCGGCAATAACAATGGTCGTCCCCGCCAAGGTCAGCCTGGCATGGGGGCTGCGCCCGGTAATGCGCAGGCAAGCATGCAAGGGCCCAAGGACCCGCTGTGGATTTACGACGGCAAAACGGCAGTGCGTGGTCCGTATGTGCCGGCACCGTATTGCAGTTACGACGAGAACAAGTCGTCGGCGCAGTATGCCGACTATTCGAAGTACGTGGCACCTTTGCGATGAGGCGGGCGTTTGCAGATGCTTCGTTCATCCAGTTTGGTAAACAGTGCAACTCACATCGTAAAAATGCGATTCGCCTCTACCGTGGTTGAGGATCGCGGGGTTTAGCGGTATCCACAAAGACTGTCTTCAAGTTTCAATGTCGGACCATCGCGGTTCGCGTCAAATGAAGTTTCAATGAGTTGTCTTTAATTAATTGTCATGGGGGAGCAATGAATCGCTATCTATCGAGTGCCATCGTACTGGGCTTGTTGTTGGTAAGTACCGCTCAGGCCGCCATCCTGATCCCTTCCGGTAAAAAAGACTCCGCCAAGGAAGAGGCTAATCGCGCACTGGTGCTCGATTTCTGGAATAATTTCTTCAGCGGCCAGACCGATCAATGGCAAAAATGGCTGTCGCCGGATTTTGTGAATCACGATCCCTATGAACCTTCGGGTGGCGAAACCTTTGCAAAATTCGTGAAGGGCAACGAGCGTGCGCCCGCGCCGGGGGCTAAGCCGCAAGCGGCGCCATCAAAAGACCGTTTATTCCTGATGGCCGATGGTGATTTGGTATTGATCGTCTATCCCGGCAGCAACAAGGACGATCTCACCGAAGATGTGCACGGCAATATCGTGCGTGTATTCAACGGCAAGATTACCGATTGGTGGTTGATCGGTTCGTTTCCGGGACGTGCTGCCAAGCAAACCAAGATTGCGCCTAACAATAAGAACGGCGTGCAGCCGCTGCAAACCAAGTAACTATGAACAAGTAGTCGTACGTAGCCCGACTACTTGCATTCAATCCGTCTCTCGCGGGGTGCCAAATTCGTCTGGAACGAATTTGCTTGAGCAACGGCTGTGCTCATTGATGCCGGACAGAACTGTCCGGCATCAATGAGAGGGGGTTGCCCAATAGCTAATCCGCCGTATCTCATACATCTATTGGAAACGAGCATGTTCTCAACAGCATCGTATCAATAGCTCGTCTCGCTTGTTCTACATGAACGTTTTTGCCGTTTTGTTTATGTATGTGAATGGCCAAGGCATTGGGCTGAATTAATGTTTATGTATGTGAATCATCGCCACATATAAATAGATAAATCGTGAATCCAGACTCATAGTGATGCGACAGGCTGGTTGGCCTGATAACAAAGCACGAGAGGGGTATGAGTAATGAGATATCAAGCAGTGACGTTTGGTGTGGCCGTGCTCAGCACAGTGTTACCGGGATTGAGTTTTGCTCAATCAACAAGCGGGACGCAATTGGAGGAAGTGATCGTGACTGCAGAGCGCCACAGCAGCGATTTGCAGAAGACCGGTATCTCGGTAACGGCGCGCAACGGCGATGATTTGCTAGTTCAAGGTAAGTCCACGCTGGCGCAGATGTTGGAAGACATTCCCGGTGTGACCACACCTGCTGCGGTGGCCGGCGCAGCGCCTAATGACAATCCCGGTGGTGGCATAGTGATTCGCGGTGTGGTGCCCAATGTGGTGTTGCCCGGCGATAGCAGCGTTGCCACCACGGCCTTGTATGCCGATGGCGTGTATCAGGGCATTGGTGGTGATTACGATATCGAACGCTTGGAAGTGCTGCGTGGTCCGCAGGGCACGCTGTATGGTCGTAGTGCGACCAGTGGCGTGGTGTCGCTGCATACTCGCAATCCCGAATTGGGTAAGTGGAACGCTAACGGCATGCTGGAGTACGGCAGCTATGCGTTGCAGCACGCATCGGCGGCGGTGAATGTGCCGGTGGGGGAACAAGTGGCTGTGCGCGTATCCGGCAATACGCGTTATCAGAATTCATTCCTGGGCGGCGCGAATGGTCGCAATGGCGGTTCTCGTCAAACCAATGCCGGTCGTATCAAGGTGCTGTACCAACCGAACGAGGATGTATCGGTGTTATTGGCTGCGGCTTTGCAGGGTGACATGGCTGGGCAGGGCGGTGCGACCGCTGCCTTGACTGCGCCGAATACTATGCAGATCACTCAAGGTCCCAGCGCCAAGCCGGTAGAGAGTACCTTGCGCCAGTACTGGGGGCAGCTGGATTGGAATCTGGGTTTCGGCACGCTGACCTATCTACCGGCGCTGCGTTCTTATCACAACAATTCGCCATCGGTGATCAATGCGCTGCCGGCGTTCTATCAATCGATCACCAATCAATACAACAAGGATGCTATTCAGACTCAAGAATTGCGTCTGGCTTCCAATGACGATGCCACGTTGCGCTGGATTGCCGGCGCCTGGTTGTACGACCGTGACTATGACTTTGATCAGAATGTGAGCTGGCAGCCCTCGGGTGGTTACTCGCATGGTGCGCATACCATCAAGAAAACCACCAACAGCGCGCTGTTCGGCGAAGCCACTTTGAACTTTGCTGATGACTGGCGCGTGACGGCCGGTGTGCGCACCGATCGCACCCGTACCGATAGTCGCGGCTCTACCTACACCTTCAATCTCAGTGAAGGCACTTGCGGTGCTGCCGGCGCATGTACGCCCACCAGCGCCACCTGGTCATTGCCGGAAAATCGCAACACCTACCTGGTGTCCGCAGCGGAAGGCGTGCGCAAGCAAAACAACTTCACTTTCAAGTTGCGTCTGGAGCACGATCTCACCGACACCAACATGGTGTATGTGATGGCCTCCAACGGCTTCCTACCGGGCGATCTGTCGCTGGGTCAAAGTCGCGATCCGAATACCGGTGTGCCGGGTCTGATCGCTTTCAGCTACAAGGCGGAGAAACTCAACTCCTATGAAGTGGGCAGCAAGAACCGCTTCCTCGACAACACGCTGCAAGTCAATGCCTCGACCTACTACTACGCCTATCACGACTACCAGACGGCCATCAATCTAACGGTGGGCATGGGTACGCCGGCCTTTGTTATCGCCGGTACCCCGGCACGCATGTTGGGTGCTGAGTTGGAGAGCCTATGGCAGTTGAGCGATGCGGATCGTATCGGCTTGTCGGCGGGCTATGTGCAGGCGCGCTTCACGGATAAGTCGGCGTTCTTCTCGACCTATGTGGCTCAGACCACAATTCCTGGGATTGCGCCGTTGACCGTACAGGCTGACTACCAACATCGCTTTGTACTGAACAATGGCTCGTCGATCGGCGCCGGTGTGGATGCGCAGTACGCTTCGGCACATGACCTGGTATCGCTATCACCCACTCGTCTGGCTACATTGGCCGACTACATCCATGTGGACGGCGAACTGACCGCAAATGCGCAGCTCACCTGGACCTCCGCCAGCAATCGTTATTCGGTCACCGGCTATGTGCGCAATGCCGGCGACAATGTGTACAAGGCCGGCGTGATCAATGGCGGCTTCCAGGTCGCCGTCACGCCCAGTGCGCCGCGAGTCTATGGTGTGGTGTTGAATGCCAACGTGTTTTGATGGATAACATTTGATGCACATGACATCCGGTCGCTGCGGCCGGATGTCGCTCGTCAGGTTGCGCAGATATTTTCAGTGGCGATCAATGACTCGGAAAGTAAGTCGAAAACGATGAGTCAGGAGAAGCAATGAAGAATCTCAGGATTGGGCTCTTCGCATCCAGCCTATGTTTAACTCTGTATCTGTCGACAATGAATGTCGCTGTTGCCGCCGAAGGGCCTGGTGAAGGTTCGCCACCGCAGGGCGCAGGTGGTCCGCCGCCAGGCAAGGAAGAGCCTGTCACGGTACCGCCGGCTGATTTAAACCCGGGCAAGTTGTTGGCTGAAGGCCAGCGTGCGTTGGCGGCGGGCAGGTACGACGTCATTGCCGAGCAATACGCGAATCCCATCATCAACTACTACGCCTATCGCTATGGCACGCGTGGTCGTCGCATGTTTGTGGCGCATGATGCGACCGAGACTGCAATCTATGTCGCCACCGGCGCGCGTGCGCTAGACCTGTCCACCGATGACGGTGTGCTCAATGGCGCAGCGCTGCCGTCGGAAGCGGTTAAAGGCAGTCGCAACATCGTCGTGCCCGAAGGCACATTGCCGGATGCCTTCGCATTAAAAGCTAAAGCACTGGTGAAGCTGGGTAAGGCCGATGAAGCGCTGCAAATGTTGAATCGCAGCACCGTGTTGTCGCCCGACTATCCGGCGTATTGGAATGACATTGCCGAGGTGTACGTGCAAGCCAAGCGTTGCGATGACGCCGCCGAGGCCTATGCGCAGGCTGAGGACACCGTGAAGCTGATGTCGGATGCCAAACTTAAGAAGGAACAAGCGGCGCGCGCGAGCAAGGGCAGGTCCGAATTGAACAAGTGCCGATAACACAGGCATAAAAAAGGCGCGAGGAATCGCGCCTTTTTTGTGTTGGGGTTCGCCGGGTTATTTGAACACGTACTCATCCATCGCCATGTCGGCCATCTGTCCATGTAGATCGGCGTGTTCAACGATCTTGCCGTCCTTCACCCGGAATAACATCCACACCAGGCTGCCTGGACCGGGTTTGCCGCCGACGCCGTGTACTTCGACAAACACTTGTTCGCCCTGTGCGAACAGCTTTTGGATGTCGAATTTACGGCCTTCGGCCATGCCCTTGACCACTTTCGCTTCGTTGACCTTTTCTTCGGCAAAACCATTCTTCATGGCGCGCGCGGTGACTTCCGGACCGCCGCCGTAACGATTGGTGTAATTGGTCTGGCTGACGTACTTGTCGAAGGCTTCTTCAGGCTGACGTTTGTTCCACATCAATTCGATGAATTCGTACACGATCTTGCCCGACGGCGTGTTCTTGCCATCGAGGTCGCCCGGTTGACTGGCGCCGGCCGAGCCGATGAGCAGCGACATGGCCGCTATGGCGATGGATGCATACTTCATAAGATTTCTCCAAAAAGGGAATTAAGGTTATCAGTCTTTCTTGCAGAAGCTACCGCTGCGATAGGCTCAGCGGATCGATCGATGTGAAAAGTAAGGCAGCCGAGCCGGATGGCTCGGCCGAGATAAGCAGCTTATTAAAGAATCGGGTTACGGTAGTTGACGGTCCAAGCCTTCAAAGACCACCGAATCCGAATTGGTCGGTACATGCACATCCCAATGATCGACAATCTTGCCGTCCTTTACGCGCAGGATCATGAGCATTTCATCTGGGCCCTTGCCGTCGCCGGATTGTCCGCCGCCGCCCATGCCGCCCGCAGGCGGTGCGCCGCCTGGCGCCATACCACCGGGAGCAGGTCCGCCCGCACCGGCGTTTGCAGGTGCACCGGCAGGAGCGGCGCCTTGCGGCATGCCGGTGGCCGGACCCACGCCGCCTTCGCCATTGGTGGCGGCGATGTGTACGAACACCAGATTGCCTTGCGCAACGATCTGCTTGATGTCGAACTTGGTGTTGGGACCGGCGGCGCGTGCTTCTTCAGCCTTCTCTTGTTCGAAGGTTTTGTTCATCGTGCTCTTAGTGGCGTTGTACACCGCGTGATTCATGTAACCCTTGCGCGCCACATATTGATCCCAGGCGGCTTCGGCCTTGTGTTCGTTAAACCACATATTGATGAAGTTATAGACCAGCTTGCCGTTCGCTGTGGTCAGGCCGATCAGATTGCCGTTGGGGTCGGGTTTGGCGGCGGCTCTATCTGCGGCAGTTTTAGTATCGGCGGCTTGAGCCTGCAGCGCCAGCAAGGCTAATGCAGCGATCGACGTAACTTTCATCATTGGATGCTTCAAATTCATTGTTTCCCCCTTAGTGCTGACAAATTGACGAGGCGCGGGTGCTTTGCAACCGGCACCTTGCCTGCGGAAACATGCTTTTACTTTCAACCCTGCCATGGCGCGCGGTTGATGTCACCAAATGCACTTAGGTGTTGCCAAAAGAGTTGGTGGCCTGTGCTTTGTGAATATACGTCGCGATTTGCCGCCGGTGCTTGCCATCGATTCCACTTCGAGCGCCATGGATGGACGTTTCGCAACGTGCGGGTGCAGTTGGTGATGTCGGCGCTTGGTTGTCATCCGGGGTTGGAGAGATGCTTGGAGAAAGGTTGGATAAAACCGGGCATTGCCATCCGGCGCATTGCTGACCAACCGGCCATTGAATTGGCTGAGAGAACTGGCTTAGAAAACAGATTTAGAAATGGAGTGATCCCCCTCGGCGCAGGGATGCGCCACCCTCCAAGTGAGCGCGGCGTCAATCAACGATTCAATCACGTGTGGACGACAGAGCGCGCCGCACGACACCGCTAAACAATTGATCTTGTTCATTCTTGACATGATTCGGTATGAGTTGCACTTGGATGAAACGAGCGCCCTCGCAGCGCTTTGCGGGCTTCACCATACTGTCGGCATAGTGAATTTCGCTAAAACAACCGTAAATAAGTCGTAGCACTCAGTCCTCGGGTTGAAGATCAAACTATGAACACATCATCTGCTTCCGGAGCCGCCGGTATGCCGCGCGGCCGATCAGCTAGCGTTCGCTTAGCTTGCACTGTCGGTCTCGGCATGGTGCTAAGTGTGGGCCTGCTGTCTATCGGTCACGCACAGTCTGCCGCCGAGTCCAATACCAAGTATCCGCCCAACACCAGCGGCCCGAGAAACTTCGAAGGCGTGTGGTGGCCATCGCAGGAACGTCCTGCAGGTGGTCAAGCCGGCGGCATGGGCGCGGGTGGTGCTCCTGGTGGGGCGCCGGGCGGTGCACCCGGTGGTGCTCCAGGAGCGGGTGGTCCTCCGGGTGGTGGTGCTCCCGGCGGCGGTGAGCGCGCTGTGGAATTGACCGGCACGACACTGCAATGCACGCCCGTCATGCGCATGAGCGGCAGCGGTGGTGGCATGACTTCGCTGATGGTGCAAAGCCCGACTCAATTCATCATCGTCTCCGAAGAAGACATGGACATTGCCCGCAAGGTTTATATCGGCGGACAACATCCGGCGGCCGACAAATTGGTGCCGCAACCCAATGGTCACTCCATCGGCAGCTGGGATGGCAATACGCTGGTGGTGGATACCATCGGTTACTCCGGCAAGGACGGTAAGGACAACGGCACGCATGTGGTGGAACGTTTCACCAAGACCGGCGATACGCTGCGCTCGGAAGTCACTACCACGGACAAGAGCGGCAACGTGCGTCAGTCCGCACAGCGTTGGTTGTGGCGTCCTGATTTGCAGTTCAACGAGAACGTCTGCGAAGAGGGCTTCGATCGCTATCAAGTGATCGACGGCAAGCTGGACAACCCCAATACACCGCCTAGCCGCGACGAGAAATAACAAGGCCTACTTAATCATGATCAAATCTAACAAGCACGCATTCGTACTGGGCCTGGCCGCGCTGGCAATGAGCATCGCCGTGCAGGCCGCCACGCCCGATCTGAGCGGTCCTTGGGAAATCACCACGCCAGTCAAGGCATTGAAGACTAAAGAGGGCAAGGCGCCCACGCTCACGGCCGAGGGACAGAAGCTCTACAAACAGAATCAGGCCAAGCCGGATAGCGATCCTAATAAGAGCTGTCTGCCGCCGGGCATTCCTCGCGCACTGATGCAGAAAGGCTTTCCCTTCAGCGTTGTTGTTGGCGAAGGGCTGGGTGTGATGTTGATCGAGTGGAATCACTTGCCGCGTCCCATCTATATGAACAAGGAACACTTCGAAAACATCGGTCCGACCTATTTGGGTCAATCGGTGGCGCATTGGGAAGGCGACACACTGGTGATCGACACCAACACCTTCAACGATCTGACCTGGCTGGATGATTCCGGCCTGCCGCATAGCGAAGATCTGCACACGGTGGAGCGTCTGCGCTTGAAGGATGCGAATACGCTGGAAAGCACCATCACCTTTGAAGATCCGAAGATCTTCAGCAAGCCCTGGAGTACGGTGATCACTTTCACCAAGCGTCCCGGCTACATCGTCAAGGAAGATTACTGCTTCGGTCGCACCGGCCAGGGCAAGACGGTTTCGAAATAAGCGGCTCGAATTTGAATTTACTTGGCATGAGTGAACTCATGCCGCGGTTGAGGAGATTGACGATGACAAACAAAGGTATCGCGCTGACAGGCGTGGCGTTGTTGATGGTGGGCGTGGTCGGCCATGCGCATCACTCGGTGGCGATGTTCGATCAGACCAAGAAGGTGATGCTGGAAGGTACGGTGAAAGAATTCCAGTGGACCAATCCGCATGTGTGGCTGCAGATCATGGCGCCGGACAGCAAGGGTACGGTGGTGGAGCAGGGCTTTGAAATCGGTGCGCCGAATACGCTGATCCGCGATGGTTTCCGCAAGACCAGCTTCAAGGAAGGCGACAAGGTGAAAGTCTTGGCCGCGCCGCGTCGCGATGGCACGGTGGGTGGTTTGTATCTGTGCGGCCGCACCACTGAAGGCAAGTGGCTGGTATTCGGCATGGGGCCGAACAGTGTGCCGCCTGCCGAGTGTAAGGATTGATGTAGCTGATTTGTTTGATGCCCCCACCCTAACCTTACCCCGTAAACGGGGGAGGGGACTCAATTCCCTCCGTTGCGAGGGCTTCATTCCCTCCCCTGCGCAGCGGGGGAGGGTTAGGGTGGGGGCATCTCCTGAGCTTAGTAACCAGAAGCACTTGATCGAGGGGATCGCTAAATGAAAATCAAACAACTGATTGCAACGGCTCTGCTGGTTGCATCCATGGGCCTGGCCCAAGCTGCCGACAAACCCGCTGCGGCTAAATCAACCGATGACAACATGATCGGTCTGACCACCGAGAACGGCAAAGTGGTCTACAACTTCATCAACGAATGGTGGAACGAGAAGAAGGGCGCCGCTGTCTGGGAAAAATATGTCTCGCGTGAAAACTACGAGAACCACGCGGTGTACAGCGCCAAGAAAGGCGTGCATCCCAGCTTCGATGAAGAAGTGGCGGCTGAAGTGAAGATCGCCAATGCTTCCACCACGCGCTTCGAGATCAAGCAGTTGGTGTCGCAGGGCTCGCTGGTGTTTGCGCATATTCATGCCATTCCCAAAGAAGGCCTGGGTCGTCAGCTGGTGATGATCCTGCGAGTACGTAACGGCAAGATCACCGATCACTGGGACATTCACGAAGCGTTGAAGGAAGATTCGGTGGTGTTCGATAATTTGAATCGATGAGGATTGATTCTCTCTCCCGCAAGCGGGAGAGAGAACGATGTCTTCTATTGAATGCGTGTGATCTAACTTGTTTGGTCGATGAGCTGATTTGTTGTGCTGTGTAAGACATGAGCACTGAGTTGTGAGTTGAGGGGGCGAGATGCAAGGTGAATGGGTACGGCGGCTGCGCAATGCGGCCTTGGTGTGTTTGTCGTTGTTGATAGCCGGCGCAGTGTCGGCGCATCACTCCGAATCCGCCTACGACAAGCAGAAACAAGTCATTCTCAGTGGCACAGTCAAAGAGTTCCGCTGGGCCAATCCGCATTGCTGGTTGTATGTGTTGGTGCCGGATGAAAAAGGCCAGCCTGTTGAGTGGGCGTTGGAAGGCGGTTCCATCTCGGTGCTGGCTCGCAATGGTTGGCGCGCCAAGTCGCTTAATGTGGGCGATCACGTGCGTGTGTATGTGAATCCCAATCGCGATGGTTCACCGGGTGGCGGTTTTCTCACCGTGACCTTGGATGACGGTACTGTCTACACCATCGGTGTGATCTGATGAACGCTGCATCACGGTTGAATCTGGCATCGCTGTGTTTGTTGAGCGCAGTGTTGAGCGCAGCATCGAGCAGCCATGCACAGGTGCTGGCCCCGACTACGGAAGACAATGACAAGGTGCCGGCGGCATTTCGCCCGGACAATCGCACTGGCCCGAGTGCATTTGCACCACGCGGCACGCCACAAGGTTATACGCCGAATCCCGATCCACGCGATTTCACCGGTTCTTATGTGACGGGTAGCAGCGGTCCGCCGGCAGGCGGCGCTCCTCCCGGTGGTGCGGGTGGTCCCCCCGGCGGTGCGCCTGGTGCGGGTGGACCTCCGGGTGGCGCACCTCCAGGTGGCCCTGCAAATGGCGTGACGGGTATGGCGGCAGGTGCGGCGCAGGGCGCTAATCTTGCGGCTACACAAATTGCCTGCATCCCATCGTTCGGCAGCGGTGCTTATTCAACTCACTTAGTGAGTTCGCCGGGACGCCTTACTGTAGTAGGCGAAGAGAATCATCGTCTGCGTCGTATCTATATTCATGGTCAGCATCCCAAGGATGTAAAGCCTACCTATGCAGCCGATTCCATTGCGCATTGGCAAGGCAACACGCTGGTGATCGACACCATTGCCATCAAGGGTCAGAACGGTACGCACCTGCTGGAACGTTGGACCAAGCAGGCCGATGGCTCCATCGACATCGTCACCGACACCTTGGATGCCGATGGCAAGTCGAAGTCATCGCGCGGCAGCAAGCTGGTATGGCGTCCGGATATCGCCTATGTGGAAAACATCTGCGAAGACTTCGGTGAAGCCTTCGGCGCCGGTTATCGCCAGAAGCTGGGCAAGTAAGCGCATGAAGAATCAGTACATGAATGCTCTCAAGATGAAATTGATGGTTTCGAATATCCGGTTGTCGGTTGCTGTTGTGGGTGTGCTGCTGGCCGGCGCTGTCAATGCTGCCGACTCAGCCAGTAGTCAATTCGATGGCGTGTGGCAGGTACATACGCCGATCACGCAACTCAAGACAGCCGATGGCAAGGCGCCGCCCCTGCTGCCCGAAGCGCAGAAGCTTTACGCCGAGCGCATGGCGCAGTTCAAGAAGGGCGATCATTCCTTCGATCCCATCAGCATCTGCAAACCCATGGGCGAACCACGCACTGCCTACGATCCGCAAGGCGGCGTGTTCGAAATCCTGGTCAATCCCAAGGTGGTGCTATTCACCCATACCTGGAATCGCATGGTGCGCTTCGTCTATATCACCGATCAGCCGGTGGATGTCATCGGTCCTGCTTACTACGGCACGGCCAATGCCAGGTGGGAAGGCAAGACGCTGGTGATCGATGCACAAGGCTTCCACGAAGAGACCTTGCTGGATGCGGCAGGCATGCCGCACAGCGATGAGTTGCATATCACGCAGCGTTACACCTTGAAGAACGCCGGCAAGACCCTGGAGCAACGCATTCGCTTCGAAGATCCCAAGACTTTCAGCAAGGCTTGGGAGACTGTGGTTAGTTACGACCGCAAGCCGGGTGCGCGTGTGCCGGAAGATGTGTGCACGGAGCGGTTGGGGATCACGGGTTACTAGCCTGATATTGGGAATGGCCGGATAAAGATGGGCGTGATGAATTGCGCCCCACAGTATGTTGAATACTGTGCCTTCTTAAAGCTGCTGTGTTTTTTCCGTGGGTGTCCAATCCAACGGGAAGCCAAGCGTTTCTGCGTAGAAAGTGAGCGAGCGCTCTGCGTCCTTCAAAGAAAACGGTTCTGGCAATGAAATTTTCCATGAACATTGCCTTGTTCGGTGGCTCTGGAAAAACATGTCTTCAAGTTGCGTCTACCGCCTGCATTTGATTTTTTTGAGCAGGCTGGCGTTAAGTGCGACACGGCCCAACAATATTTGATCATTGGGCTGTGCCCGCTTTCTGTGACCTCAATGGATCAAACAGATAACTCCGGTTTATTTACATCGTTAGTGCCTGACGATGACTCTCGCCTTCGCTGTTCAACTTGACGCTGCACGAAGGACCCTATGAATGCACCTAAGGTCAGCTTTGCCAAGTCAAGGAAGCTGGCTGCCTGACTCAAAGGCAGGAGAGAAATGGCAGAGAAGATGAGAGTGAGTGCAACCGTTGTAAGCGGCAGGCCGGTAATACCCAGTTTGGTAAAAGTTCCGGACATGCCAGTCAGGCTTCGCAGGCGAACATATTGATCGATCGGTTCCGCAACTCCGTCTATTACCGCTTGACGAATTAACGGTAGATCCTCGTAAGGTATTGTTCTTGCGTCAGCCATCCTTGCGGTAGTCAACAGACTTTTACCAATCGATGCCGCGACCAAGGCAATCACCAAAAGACTGATTGTTGATACTTCATTTTGGGCGAGGGAAAGCCAATCTTGGAAAAACAGTCCTTTGTTATATACGGAATCCCAGACTTTGATTACTGCCACAGCTCCAAAGCAGATCACTGATGTGACGACGAGCAAGTAGCCACTCACAGTAATAAGCCGGTCTCCATGTTTTAAAAGTGGCGCTGCATCAGGCGATTGCTCATAGCGGGTTTCATTGTTTTCCATGCTGACTCCTTTTCCATGAATGGAAGAATTTGGGCGTACCTGGTTATTCGAATGTCTGGTGCGGAAGGTTCTCCAGCTTCATAAAGTTTTGCTTCAGGATGAAGCAATGCATGCTAGATAACACCGGGAGTCAAGCCTCGGCAAGGGGTGTCATACATCACGTCACTTTGAGGAAATAAAGTTGGCAAGCCGAATCCGCTGCAAAGGATGAATAAGAGGTGCGGTCGCAAATTTGTTCCGTTAACAATCCTTGACTCAAGAAGACGCTGTTCATCCCCTGGCACGACTACTCAGTCCCCCACCAACGCGTTAACGTTGGCGTATCTCGCTACGCGGTACTCGCCGTGCAGCGATTGATGCAAATGGTTTGCTTAACTGATTCGCTCATTTTGAATAGGGGGTCATATGACCGCGATGATGAAGGATGCCGGCGTTAAACGTATGCGTTGGCTGGGTGTGGCGGGTGCGGTCGCTGTGGCGACTGCGGTATCGGCGGCGATTCCTGCGAAAATGCAGGCAATTCGCAACGATGCGGCCACCAGCACGATGACGCTGCAGACGGTGGATGTGCCGACGCCGAAGGAAGGCCAGATTCTGATCCAGGCCTATGCGGCCAGCGCCAATCCTTCCGACTGGGGTGGCAATCCGGGTAATGCTGCGGGTATGGCGGCAGGCGCTGCGCCTGGCGGCGCACCAGCTGGCGCTGCTCCAGGTGGAGCAGGTGGTCCTCCGGGCGGCGCGCCTCAAGGTGCCGGCGGTCCTCCCGGTGGTGAGGGTATGGGCGGTGCTCCGGGTGGCGCACCCGGTGGTGCCGGTATGGGCGGTGGTATGGCCAATCGCGCACCTGGCAATGATGTGTCCGGTGTGGTGGCGGCTGTCGGCCCTGGCGTGACCGAATTCAAGGTCGGTGATTCAGTGGTCGCAGCACTGCAGCAGTCGGGCGGTGGCGCTTACGCCGAATACGCCGTAGCCAATGTCGACACCACGGTGCTCAAGCCCAAGAACTTCACCTATGAACAGGCGGCAGGTATTCCTACTGCAGGTTTCACCGGCTTGCGCATGGTGATCATCGGCAACGTGAAGAAGGGTGACCGCGTGTTGGTCATCGGTGCAGCGGGTGGTGTGGGCAGCACGGCAGTGCAGGCTGCCAAGGCACGCGGCGCTACGGTGATTTCTTCTGCGAAGGCTACGCATGAGAAGTATCTGAAGTCGATTGGCGTCGATGAAATCATCAGCTACGACAAGGAAGATGTGGCGGCCAAGGCCAAGAATATCGACGTGACCATCGTGACCGTCGGTAGCGAAAACGCCAATGGCATCGGTTACACCAAGAATGGTGGCCGCGTGGTGACCATTGCCGGTGCTGCAGATGCGGCTGCATGTTCCGCCAAGAGCCTCACCTGCTCGTCGGGTGGCCCGAATGGTAGCACCGTCACCATCAAGGAATTGCTGACTGAACTGAAGCAACTGGCTGAAGCCAACAAGTTCACCGTCAAGGTGGATAAGGTGTTCCCGTTGGCGCAAACCAACGCCGCTCTGGCCTTCGGTCGTGAAGGCAGCCGCGAAGGCAAGCTGGCCATCTCCATCACCAAGGACTCGGCTAAGAAGTAAGTTATCGAGAGATCTTTGTTGATGTAGAAGGCCGCTGAGAAATCAGCGGCCTTCTTTTTTGGGAATGGATGATATGTGTGAAGGTGATTGCAGTGAGATGGGCGGAACGGGCGTGATGAATCACGCCCCTACATAACAACGTATGCGATAGCCTATGTAGGGGCGTAATTTATTACGCCCGTCTTACAGACTGCACAACATTTACAGTTTGAATACCCGCTTCGGATTGGTTTCGAAAATCTTCTGCTTCTCTGCCGCAGAAATTTTGATGCCTTCCAGGCCTTGCACGGCATCGGCTTGCACTTCCATTGGGTAATCGGCGGCAAACAGAATGCGATCCGCGCCCACTGCCGATAAGGCGGCGCGCAATGGCGCGTCGTAGTTCATGCCACTGGTGGTGATGACAAAGTGATCCAGAAAGTATTCGCTGGGCAGTCGTTTCATCTTCGGCACGCCGGAGATTTCCACTTCGAATAGATAGCGATTGTCGATGCGCGACAACAGGTAAGGAATGTTCTCGCCCATGTGACCCAGCACGATGCGCAGCTTGGGGAATTGATCGAATACACCGGAGGCAATCAGGTGCAAGGCATGTGTGCCGGTTTCAACGGCATAGGCCCAGCCGACGCGATAGCCCGGTAGATCCAGCGGCGCCACCATGCCGGGCACGGGTTCGCGCGGATGGATGTACAGCGGTACATCCAGTGCCTGTAGCGATTCAAAGATCGCCCAGTACTTTTTATCCGATAGATATTCGCCGTTGGTGTGCGAATTGATGATGGCGCCTTTCAAGCCCAGTGAACTCACGGCGCGTTCGATTTCCTTGGCGGCGGCTTGCGGATCTTGTGGCGCCACCGTGGCGAGACCGGCGAAACGTTTGGGATAGGCCTTGATCGCTGCCGCCATACGATCATTGACCGTCTTAGCCAGGGATACGCCAGTTAGAGCATCGAATTGCTGTACGCCCGGTGCACTGAGCGATAGCAGTTGGATGTCGACGCCATCGCGATCCATGCCTTGAATGCGGCCTGCGCCGATGTCCATCAAGTCTGTCATGTAGGGGCGCTTGATGGGTTTCAAGCTGTAAGGATTGACGGGAATCTTGGACGACGCTTCGACGATTTCCGGTGTGGAAAAACATTCTTCGCAGGAGATGCGTTGATACTTGCCGCGCTGAGTGGCGGCATCGGCAACCTGTGTTTCGCCACCGGCATAGAGAGCCAGACCTGCGGCAGCCGTGCCGGTTAGAAAATCGCGTTTGCTGATGCTCATTCGACACCCCGCCTGTTGTTGATGCGGCTGAGCATACCGCTAAATTCATGCCTTGTAGGTCATACCAGATAGATCAAAAACATTCTGTCGGCACTCAAGACGAACGAAATTTATCGGAATTCTCTGGAAGAATTCCTGCTTGTGGAATGATGCATTGCGATGCGGGATTGCATCGAGAGTTTTCGAGTGGATAAGAAATTATTCTGACCTATCGCAGGAGCGGTTACCGAGAGACAGAGAGAGGGGTTCTTAGGGTCGGGTGTGTATTGCTTGCAGATTGCCCCCACCCTAACCCTCCCCCGTCGAACGGGGGAGGGGACTAGGACGTTAGTTCATGAGATGGATGCAGCTAATTGCTCCAGCTTGGCATTCAACGCAGCCGACTCAGGCAGGCGAATATTGAAAGCATCGCTCAGTACCGCACGGATATCAGCTGCGCTGGTTAGCAGGCGTGTATCGACTTCGCCAGTTGTGCTGCGCCAGGTGTAGCGATTGTTCATCAGCGCATGGCGGCCATCTTTAACCGGACGTGCGGCCATCAACATATGAGTAAAGGGTGAGGCGGGCGCAGTGCAGGTAAACCAGTTCCAGACCTCGTAGTCGGAGGCGTGAAATTCCTGCGGGCTAAAACTGTAGAGCACTCTGAAAGCACCTTCCACGTCGGCGCTTAGCATGTACTCGGGTCCTTCATAGATAATGCGAAAGTCTTCATGCTTGGTGGCCTGCGGCGTGTCGACATCCAAGCGCAGTGGTGTGGTTTGCGTCAGTCGGCCGAAACCGGCATCGATGACATAAGGATGATCGTCAATGACGATCTTCATCAGCATATGGCCGATAGGCGGCACAAAGCCTTCCGGCACATTCCAACGCACGCGTGCGGCCAGCCCGCTGACGCTAAAGCCTAACTGTTGCAGTACATTCCACAGCAGGGTGTTGTGCTCGAAACAGTAACCGCCACGACCTTGCTGTAGCAGTTTTGTTTGTAACGAGGGCAGGTCAAGAGGCACGGTCTCACCCGCAAAAGAGCTGAGATTTTCGAAAGCAATTGAGTGGGTGTGCTGCTGCAATATCTGTTGCAGCGTGTCTAAAGTCGGCGTGCGTGCGCCTTGGTAACCGATGCGTGCGAAGTAGGTGTCGAGATCGATGCGGGCATTCATGTCGATTTAATTCTTTCGTCAGTCCATCAGGTCGCGTCTTGTAGCACGTCATAAAATCGCAGGGCAATTAGGAAACGAGATGTGCCTGCGTAACAGATTGTCTCACCTTTTCGCCCCACCCTGACCCTCGACAACCGCTCCTGCGTTGCTCTACCTCCTGCATCCATGTCCCTCGTCAGGGATTTCGAAGCATCACAGTCGTCCCCCGTCGAACGCGGGAGGGGAGAAGAAGAATCAAGATGGCTGCATGATCTAGCGATGCATCTGGCTTCCTTTCTGCGAACGAGGGGCGAAAAGTATTGAAGGCACAGGGCTGAAATAATCAAGATGGTTTGTCGCATGCTGTTCTAATCCCTCCCCCGTTCGACGGGGGAGGGCAGGGTGGGGGCATCAACAACGTACAAGGATGCTAAGAGCCGACCACCTCAGCCATAGCATTAACTCTTCGTTGCCAAAGTAAATTGCCCACAGCCACCAGCACCAATAGTACTGCAGGCAATGCAACTAGATTAACCGCATGCCAGCCTAGTGCAGTCAACAAACCACCGGCACCCAACGAAGCGGCACTGCTCAGTCCATAGACAATGAAATCATGCGCTGCCTGAGTGCGGGTGCGTTCAGAAGGACGATAATTTTGTGTAAGTAAGGTGCTGCCGCCGATAAATAGAAAGTTCCAACCTACACCCAGCAGAATCAACGCCGTCACGAAATTCCCATAAGCAACGCCGGAAAGATTGATGGCTACTTGTGCGGCGAACAACAGCGCGCCGGTAACGATGATCGGCAATACTCCTACACGTTGAATCAACTTGCCGGTGAAGAACGACGGCACAAACATACCCAGCACATGCCACTGGATGACATTGGTGGATGCCGACAAGGGCAGTCCGCATAGCTTCATTGCAATCGGTGTGGCCGTCATCACCATGACCATCACAGCAAAACCGATGGTGGTGCTGGCCAATGCAGCTAGAAATACCGGCTGTTGCATGATGGTTTGCAGCGGACGTGCCTCGCCTGCGTCGGCGGAGGTAGTGGCTGTCGCATGGGGTATGTGCAGACGCGACACCAACGCCAGTGCAATCAGGCCCAGTACAATCATCGCGACGAAGGGAATCAGAAAAGAAGTCAGTTCGGGCGCAACGCCGCTGGAATAGCGCACGATGGCCGGACCCAATACGGCCGCTACGACGCCGCCCGCCACCACCCATGACAGAGCTTGACTGCGAAAATCGAGGCTCACCGCATCCGCTGCGGCAAAACGGTAGTAACCGGCAAAGGCGCCGTACACGCCGAGTAATGCGTTGGCGATCAAGAACAGATTGAAGCTGTGCAGCAACACACTGGCTGTGGCTACTGCGCCTGACGCCATGCCCAGCACGCAGCCCAGCAGGAAACCCATGCGCCGTCCGTAGCGTTGCATGAATAGTGCAGCGGGAATCATGCTCGCCGTTGCTGCCACCATCACCATGCCCAGCGGCAGTGTCGCTAGTCGCGGATCGGGCGCCAACTGCAATCCCACCAAGCCACCCACGGCCACCATGGCGACGGAAGCGGTTTGATACATGGCCTGCGCGGCGGCGAATAGTAGTGCGGTGCGTCGTTCCGAGTAAGTTGTCATGGCATTTTAAAATAAGAAATAGGCTCCATGCCTGGAACAGCGTTAAACATCGGCATATGCCCACTGGCGCCGTTCCCAAAGGGTGGCTGGCGTAGTGTGCCATTGTGGTGGAAATTGAGGGACGGCCCATTCCGGAGGCGGCGCCCAGTTAGACCATCCCTGCATGCATTCGTGATTGGAACTTAATATGGCTTGTATCGTCGTTTCACCTTCCGACCTTGCAGCTGCAGCCAGTGCAGGTGTGTAAAAGCCTTCAATCACGTGACTATCAAGTTCCTCTTCATCGCGCCAACGCCATGCGAGGTCAGGTGAAACTTCGATATCGAGGGTATGATCTTGCGTGTCGAAGCCAACCGCGGTGCGACGAAACGGCTCTTCCATATTGATAAAATATTTAAGAAGCTGCCGTGTGCCGGTAATGTTGTTCCAGAATATAGAAACGGAATGCGATTGACCAGGAAGCATGATTCGTAACGTATCATGCCTCCATATGTACTCGTCCGGCGGCAGGTGTTGCCGAGTTGTCAGGCGTTTGCTTGCTGCTGTTTGTTTCGGTCCTGCTTTGTAAGGACTGCCGGCTGCAATGAACAACACCAGAATTTTATCGGTGTCTCTGACTACTCGGCATGGCCAACACATGTCGATACGACCATCAGTCGTTATAGAGCGCAATGCGACGGCTGCGCCGACTTGGTTTGCGTCATTGTTTATCTTTGACATACGGCGGATGAGTTCCAGAATCCACTTTGGCTGGTGATTTGCGTCGCCCCATCACCAATAACACCACCGCCACAATGACAACGCCGGTGGCCAGCCATTCGAAGCCGGTGACGGTCTCGCCACCGATGGCGATGCCCAGTGCCATGGCAATCATCGGATTGACGAAAGTATAACTGGCCGCCAGTGCTGCGCTGGCGCGTGACAGCAATAACATATAGGCATTGAAGGCAATCAAGGAGCCGAAGACCACCAGGTACAGCCACGCGGCAAACGGTATCCATCCAGGTTGCCATTGCGGTGTCTCGCCCTTGATGCGCGACATGATGAATAGCACTGCGCCGCCCATCAGCATTTCGCTGGCAAAGCCCATGGCGCCTGGCGCCAGCTTGCATTGCTGCTGACTGAGCACGCTACCCAGTGCCCAACCCATAACGGCAATGCTGATGGCCAATAAGCCCTGGGGCGAAGCCGATAGGCCTGAGCCCTGTGTTAGTAACAACACGCCGGCAATGCCGATCAGAATGCCCAGTACTTCCAGGCGTGTCGGTTTGATGCCATAGCACAGGTTCAATAGAGTAATGATGGCGGGCGTAATGGCGATGAAGGCCACCACCAAACCCGATGCAATCGTGATCTCGGCTACCGCTGTATTGCCGATGCCCACGCCTAGCATCAATCCGCCGACAATCAGCGCATTGCGCCACTGCATCAAGGTGGGCATGGCGCCGCCGCGCAGCTTGCACCAGATCATCAGTGCCGTGCCTGCCACCAGGAAGCGCGAACTCATTTGCCAGTAAGGCGGAAAGCCGGGCAGCGCCAGTCGAATGGCTAGATAAGTCGAGCCCCACACCAACCAAGTGGCGGCCAGACAGCACAGCACCAGTGGCGATAATCGCATGGCAGAATCCTTCATGTCCCTCCTCATCATGCGATCGCATGATCGTGCCGGCGGCATTGCATGCGACCCGGCCTTCCTAATTTGAATTGAATATCTGGCAGGCCGGTTGGGACGATTCTATTGAATGTCTATGCGTTTGCGCAGTGCTTATCCGAAAACGGTCGCATAAATATTTTCATCAGCCTCATTGCACAGTTACCGTGAAGGTTACAGTGCCACTGGCGTTCGCCGCCAAGTTGCCGGTGAACTGCCAGATTACAGCGCCCGTTCCCGTTACGGCAGGCTGTGTGGTGACGCTGCAGCCGCTCAGTCCCGTGCCCAGCGTGCCGCAGGCCGCGCTGTTGAACGTGGTGTAAGCAGGTGTGTCGTCGTACACCTTCAAGGTTTGCAACGCGGCATTGCCCCGGTTGGTGTAAGTGATGGTATAGAGAATGGTATCGCCGGTCTTGGCCGAACTCTTGTCGGCGGTCTTGCCCAGCACCAGCGCCGCATCCTGCGCCACACCGGTCATGGTCATGTCATTGCGACTGCGACTGTCGTTAAGTGCACTGTTGGCGTAACTGAAGCTTGCACTCAGCGTCAGTGGGTACTCGGTGTTGAAGGGGGCGGAGGTGGGTGACATCACTTTCGCGATGACGCAGGTGGTCTGCGCTGCGGTGACGTTGAGTGCACTACTGATCACCACTTCGCCACTATCGATGACGCCGTTGCAATTGCTGTCCAGATACAGCGCATGGTTCCAGCCGCTGAGTGCAGTCGCGCTGCCGCTCAAGGTCAATTGCCCGGCGCTGCCGGCCACGAAGTTATGGCGATAGAAGGCGGCGTTACCGGGCAGAATGGTTTGTTGGCCATCGGGTTCGAAACGATTGGCGGGCACGTCCGCGAAGTTCACGCCCGTATAAGTGCTGCCGATGACATGGGTAAACGCAGTGGTGTCGGTGCTGCGTGTGTAGGTGCCGCTGGTAGTGCCGGCACTGCCGCCGGTGGAGAACGAATTACTACTGCTGGTCTCAACGACCTTGAGTGTGTTCGCGCCCGCTGTGGCTGGAATCCAAAGGCTGTAAGTGCCATTCGTTGCAGTAACGGCGCTGTCGTAGCTGGTGTTGCCGGTGCTGTCGGTGACTTTGATGCTGATGCCGGCGATGCCGGTCTCGCCGCCATCCTGCGTGCCATTGTTGGCGGTGCCGCTCGAAGTGCCGTCGTCCTTGAAGACATTGCCGCTGAGTTTACTGCCGTTGTAAATGCCGAAGCTGGTCCCGCTGCTATCGCTGCTGCTGATGGTAATGCTGCGCGTCATGCTGGGTACTTCGGTGGCGATCCAGCCGCTGGTCAAGGTGGCGGCAACGTCGCTCAAGGTATTGTTGGTGCTGATCAGCACTGTGTAAGTCGAACCCGTGACATTGCTGAAGCTGAAGATACCGGTGCTGGTATCAACGGTGACCGCCTGAGTGGCGGGCCCACTGGGTGTGCTGGCATAAACCAATTTTGCGTACAGCGTCAGACCGCTGCCGGCTTCGCCATACTCCTTGCGCCCACTGTGATTGCTGTCGTTGTAGGTCACACCGGCTATCGAACACAGGTTGTACACGCCATCTGCAGTGACATCGACTTCGCCCAGTCGCACGCCTATCAACTCAAGCAGGGGATTGGCGAGGCTGGACAACACCGTGCTGAGCACCGGGCCGAGCAGCAAGGTGGTGGCGGGTTTTACAATCAGCAACACTGCGGCATCGACTACCGGGATCGCCGGTGACATACGCATCTGCAAATTGTTGATCAATGAAGTTGCGAAGTTGGATGCGAACAGCGCGTTGGTGCTGGCGGTGAGGGTTTGCGGATAAGAGCCGGTGAAATCCAATTGGGTCAATGACGGCGACTGGCCGCGCGCGTAACTCTTGACTTGAATATCGGCAACGGTTGCGCCGTTGATCTTGAGTGAACCGATAGTGGCGTAGTCGAGATCGCCGCTGATCAACGAATGACTACGATTGAAAAACACCGTTGGATCTATATAGCCGAGATAAATATCCGAAACGCCGGGCGTAACTTTCACCGACAGCGAATTGGCGATGGCATCGAGTGCATAGATGCTGCCGTTGGCGCGCGCGATTTCCAGGTACACATCCAGGTTGGCGATGGTCGCAGAGGCGCTGCTGATACCGAGAATGGAAGTGATGCCGGCCAGGTTCGGCGTCAGGGTTACCAGGTTGAGGTTCAGCAGTACGCGAATGGTCGCGGTATGAAACTGACTGCTGGTCGGGCCGCAGACATACACCGGCGGCTCCACCACCTGTGCCGATAACTGCACGGCGGTGAGAATGCCGGTCAGTCCCAGTGAGGTAGTGGAGACCCCAATTGGTGAGGGCGTGGTGGTGACGTTCTTGCTGTTGTAAAGCTGGATCACGCCGCTGACTAGATCCAGCACATTCACGCGTGCGGTGCCGACTGTGCCGGTGACCGATAGCAGGTCGCCCAACTTGATGGTGCTGGTGGGCAGCGCCAACTGTGTTTTTAAAGTATTCAAGGCAGTAGACAGTGTTGAATTATTCTCGCCCAAGGCAGTGGTAGCCGCTGCGGAAACAATCTGAGCCAGCGTGGCATTGGCGCTGAGTGCAGCAGTGGGCGTCGAGGCATTAACGCTGGTTTGTAGTGCACTTAGCATGCTGAGCAAGCTGATATCGCCCTGCGCAATCGTATTCCAATCGCCCACCGTGAGTGACAGGGTCGTACCGGTGAGATTGCCCAGCAGGCCATTAAGCAAGGCGCCGCGTGCCGGAGTGATGCTGGCCAAACGTGGGCCTACCGAGACGCAGCCTGTGGCGGTGCAAGCTTGAGCGCGACCGAAACTAAGCAGCGCAACCAGTAATAGCGCCCACCACCGCCAGGCAGCGAGGTAACGAATTGGAGTGAATGGCTGGCGCATTGCTTAGTGACTCATCCCTAGTGACTCAGCAGGGTCTCATCGAACTTGTAGCGCAGACGCAGGTAGGCGCCACGATCGGTATATTCGTCCGCGGACAGATCGCGATCATGGAAGCCCGTCACATTAAAGCCAGTGGAGATCCACAGGTTTTCACGTACCAGGAAACCGGCTTCGATGCCGGTGGCGCTTTGGTTGGCGCTGAAGCCGTCGCTGAACAACACGCGGGTGGCCACACCCACATCCCAGCGCTTGCCCAGGTCGCGGGTGACGCGGCCGCCGATCAATTGTGCGTTGCTATGCATGCGTAGATACGAGGTGGTTTCCGTTACCAGCTTGGCGGCGTACTGACCGCTCAAGGTCCAGGCCTGGGTGGGCTGGTAATTGATGTGGCCGGAAACGATGTGTGCATTACGACGCAGCGCGGCTTCCGCAGTGTTGGTTTCGATCTTGAACTCGTAACGCATCAGGGCATCGATGCGATTGGTGTCGAGATCGCGGAAGGCCAGGCCAATCTGCAGACGTTCCTGCATGCGTTGCGGCGCGTTGGTCTTGCTGCGCTCGATGGCGAATACATTCTTGCCCAACACACTCCATTCTGAGGTGAGTTTGCGCGCCACGCCCAGTGTCGAGAACATGCCGCGGCTGTTGAGACCATCGCGCCATTCCAGACGAGCCGTGCCCTTCCACAGAGGATTGCGTGTGTATTCCAAACCGCCGGCCAGCGCGGTGTTCTCGCTATCGGCCGAACCGCTCAGCGCGGTGACGCGTTCCAGATTGGTGTTGAAGGTCAGACCTTCGGCCAATTGCCAGCGATTGCGTAAGCCGATGGCAGCCTGTGCTTGACGACCATCCAGAGCATTGTTGACGCGGTACTCGCTGAATACATGATCGTTCTGCAAGTAACTGGTGTCGACGCCGAACACCGTGACGTTCTGCTTCTGATTCAGATCCAGTGTGTAGGGACCGTTCAACGACGAAATGAACTCATGGCGCGCATAGACGCGGGTGCGTTTCGCGACTTGATAGTCGCCGCCCAGTGCCGCCACGCGTTGTTCCGACTCGCTCACATCCTGCTCGTATTCACCGTACATCGTGGCGGCAGAGAGGAACGGCACGGGTGTGGTCAGCTTGGTGCGCACGCTGGTGGTGCTGGTATCGACGTGATTGGTTTGTGTTGTTGCAGTAGCAATGTCGGCGGGCGAATCCTGGACATGACGCACGCCGGTTTCAAATTTCAACTTATTGGTGAAGCTATGTTCCAGTGACAGCATGCCGCCATCGCGTTCCGCGCCGGTAGATACATCGCCGGTGTGCAGTGCTTCGCCCAGCAGACGAGTGCGCTCGGTCAGCGACAGGCTGGCCTTGGCGCCGCCTTCGGAGCGGTTGGCCGTCATGCTGGCTGAGGGATTGTTGAACTCGGCATCGGTGCGGCCGGCGAAAGCGCGCAATTGCACTTGCTTGCCGTTGTGACGAAATTCCATGCGTTCACCCATGCCGGTGCCGCTGCTATCGCGCTCGGTTTGTGCGACTTCGGCAATCAGGCTGGTTTGTTCGCTGAACTTCAGGGTGCTGTTGACGCTGCTCAACTGCAGCATGTCCTGCGGATTGCGATCGTTGATCACGGCTGCGCCGACGCTCCACTGCTTGGTCACTGCGACACGTGTATCGACTCCGCCGATCCAGAACTTATCGCCGCCCTGTTCCACTTCATAGGTGATGCGCAACGAGATGGGGTTGAGATTGGCATCGACGCTGGGCACGGGCGCGTTCAACACCAAGTGACCGGTGAAGGTTTCGATTTCATAGTCGGCAAAGCGTTGCAGCGGCACGCTGCTGAGGATCACGCTGGGCTGATTGCGATCGCGCGTGATGATTTCCACGCGTTCACTGTTCTGCAGACCTTGTGTGGTACGCAGATCGTACGGACCGGAGGTGCCGTTGGCGGCGATCTCTTCAACGATCTGACGCGTGCTGTCCTGGCTGGCGAAGGCATCGACTGTAAGACGGCCTTGTTCATAGTGTTCGCGTACGCCATTCAACGAGCGATTGTAAGCGCCAAGACTGCGCGCCGAGTCGATGGCCTGTGTGGTCAGATCGCCCACCAGGAAGTAGGAGCGGTTCTTATCAATGCGTACATACAACTTGCCAGTGGACTGTGCATCGAAACCTTTCACCGAGCTGTCGCCATATACCGGATAAAAGCGATCCGGTTCGATATCGCGGAACAAACGTTCACGGCTGTCCTTGTCCGAGTCATAGGCCAGGGTCAGTAGGTAGTCGCCCTTGACCTTGCCTTTCAGGAATAACGCCGCACGTGCGCCGGCGGTCAGGTCATCGCCATTGGCGAATTGCGTGAGTTCCTGTTCAAAGCCATCGCTGCCTTGTGCAGGCTGCATCGAGTTGAATTTAAGATTGCGCAAGTTGATGGCGCCTTCGACGATGCCGGTGGCTACCATCGGGCGCAACGCTGGTACGAAGCTCAACTGTGTCTGTGCTGCAAGTTCGCCGCTGGTCACGCGTAGTTGCGCCAGGCCCGGGGTCTTGGGGCTGCGCAGTGCGAATTCCATCTGGCCGCCTTCCACGTAGGTCTGTGCGCCCGGCTCGCGACTATCCATGTCCACTAACTGCCATTCGCCCAGCGTGCTTTCCAGCGTGACCGGGGTGCGCAGCGTTACCGGAAAGCCTTGCGCATCCTTCAGCTGCACGCGCACTCGTGCATGCACTTCGCCATCGGCATCGACTGTGTCGGTGACGTTGCTCATGGTGACTTGAGCCAGCGGGCCGGGCGCGGTGATGTGAATCTGCCGCGAGGTGCGGATGATGCCGACGTCGCTGTACTCGCTTAAGGTCAGTTCGTTGTCGCCGTTGCGCAGTTCCACGCCGATGTATTCGCGCAATTCGATTTGGCGATCTTCCAGCACGGCGCGCGCGCCGATGCGTTGTGCCGGTACTTCCACGCCATTGACCAGCAGCGCAGTGCGAACGCGCGGCCAACTGGTGACGCGTATGTTGATCAGATTGGAAGCCACCACCTGGTCGTTGCGCAAGCTGACGAAGCCGAGACCACGCTCTACATTGCGAATGGCATCATTCAGAGAAGTCTCTTCCAGGTGAAACCAGGGCTTGTCGCTCACTGCGGCAATGGCGGTCTGGCGATGCGCTTCACCGATCACGCCGCTGGCGGGCAGGGCGCGTACATCGCCGCTCTTGGCAGCCTCGAACTTCAATTCGCTTTTCAAGCCCAGGGTCAATTCATTGTCGATGGCGCTTACTGGCTTCTGCTGCGTGACAGAGGCAGCTACGCAACTCTGTGTAGCGAAATCGGCGCGATGCAGTTCACCGCGTTTCACGTCGACGAATACGCTGTTGCCATCGCCGGCATTGCGATGCGAGATGGCCGCCAGCGTCGCACCGGCAGGCAGTGTGCTGCCATCGACTTTCAGTACATGCGTACGTGGCGAGACGCCATAGAAACTGTAGCTACCATTGTCATCGCTGATGACGAAGCTGCCATCTTCCATATAAAGACGCACGCCGGCGATGCCCGCTTCGCCTGCGTCCTGCACGCCATTGGCATTGCAGTCATTGTAGATTCGGCCGAGCACATAGGCCTTGTCGTCGAATACCCCGGCGCTCACTTTCACTGCGGCGCTGGCGACATTGCTGATCTTGATCGCCGGCCAGCTGCTGGTCGCCTGCGCGCGATTGATGCCATCGCCCTGCAAGGCACCGGCGCCGACCAGCGCGCGGTAGGTGAGAGTGTGGCTTTCATTGTTATTCAATGCGTCGACATCGAAGTTCAGCGTCGGACCCTTGCCACCCTGCGGATCGTTGATGCGCTTACCATCGAGACGAGCGCTGCCGGCGATGTAGCCGAAGCCGGCCGGCAGATCGTCGCGCAGATTCAATACATCCAGTTTCATGCCGGAGACATTCTTCACTTCAATCGAGTACTCGACCGACTCGGCAATTTCTACGTTGTCGCGCGCGGCGGTTTTTTGCACGAACAAACCCGAGGGTGTGGCATCCGCCGGCACATCCAGAGTCACCGTCCCGGTAGTGGCGTCAACGACAAACTCACCGCCATACGAACCGAACAAATGAATGGTGCGGCCATTGGGCAACTCACCGGCGGCGCGTTTTGACGGAAAGCTGTAATCGTTGGGTGGCGCGACGATGAGTTGGTACTGACTGGGTGCGACCAGCGGGAATTGGAAGTGACCCTCTGCATCGGTGGTTACCGTGCTGGGTGCGGCCGTTACGCCATCGGCTTGAAATACCACGGCGGCCGCGCCCGCATGACCGCCATTGCCTGCACCGGTAATATCAATGAGTTGCACCACTGCACCTGGCACCGGCGCATTGGTGCGACTGTCGAACACCGTGCCCATGGGATCGATCAACAGCCAGGTTTCAGCCGTGCCGCTGCCGCAGGCATCGATGCTGGCCGAGATCGCATCATCCTTATGTACTTGAAACAAACCATCGCCGGCAACCACCGGCTGTTCGTCGGCGTTAAGTACCCATAGCTCGCGTACCACATTGAAAATGCCGGAGCCGACGGCGGTCTCATGCGCACTCAAGGTTTCAGTGTCGCCGCTTAACTCGGCATGTATGGTGATGGTCGCGGTTTCGTGGCTGTTGGCGCTGAAGTCGCAGCCGGTGGCATGGGTTTGCAGGAATACCTGCTCACCGAAGTCCGCCACGGTGGTTTGATGCTGGTATTGAGCATCGCGAAAGAAGGCGATGGTGGGCGGCTGAATCGAACGGGCGCGTTGTACGACTGTGGCGTGCACGGTGTTGGATTGCAGTTCATTAACCAGGTTGCTGCCGGCGTAATTAAACGCAGCAGTGGCCTGATTAACGACATCGTCACTGGTGACTTCACCTGTGGCTTGTGCCTGAGCTGTGCTCAGCGACAAACACATGACCAATAAGGTGAGCAGTGCTGCCAGCGCGCGATGCAGTTTGTTTGGACCGCAGTTGTACATGGGCTTCACGTCATGCCGGAGAAAAAAGCCCACTCGTTCTGTCGCTTAGGTGGAGAGGCGGCGAACAGAACGAGTGAGCGGGGCGACATGTGAGCGCGTCAGGGGGTGATGCGTACTCCGAAGCTCAGGGTTACTGATTGGCCGGCGCTTAAAGTGCTGATCGTGGCTTGCACGGTGCCGGCGCTGCCGCCGCTGGGCACGCTGGTGATGCTGCCGCTGCTGGTGGCAGCAGCCACGGTGGCGTGATACGTGGTGCTGGATGGCGTGGCGTCGCTGATCACCAAGCCGGTGATATCGCTGCTACCCAGATTGGTGGCGGTGATTTCATAGCGTATGCAGGCACCGGGAATGGCGCCGCTGGTGATGCCGGCGGCACTGAAGGTGGTGTCGGCGGTGCCGTCGCAGGCGGCATCCAATGCCTGCAGCTTGCTCAGTGTCACCTGCGAGGCAATCACGGTGGTGTTATCGGTAACCAGCACTGCGCTAGGTGCGGCAATGCTGTTGATGGTGCCGGTGATGGTGGCGGTCAAGGTGCTGGTATCGATGGCACCCACGGCAGCGCCGGCCGGTGCAATCACTTTTACCAGCAGCAAGGCGCTTTCGCCCGGCGACAGGCCGGCTGCAGTGCTGGCGCCATTGCTGCCGCCGGTCAATGCGCTGAGATCGCTGATCACCGGATCGGTGACATCCAGCAAGCCGTTGTTGTTCTTGTCCCAGTAGATCACCGACGTGAAGCCGGTGATGTTATTGCTGACGGCCAGCGTGATGGTGCCTGCCGTTGCGCCTTCCAACACATTGCCGGTGTTCATGATGGTGTGGCTGTACACCACTACGCCGCCGCTGGTGGTCTGGCCGCTTTGATTCGGCGCCAACGACACACCGCGTACGGTGTTCACTGTCACAGCGTCATGCAATCTATCGGTGGCGCCCGAGGTGGGCGAACGTACGCGGAAGTACAAGTCGGTGGTGCCCGCTGCAGCGCTGGTTGCGGGAGTGACGTCCGCATAAATGGTCTTGTTGCTGCTGGCGTTGATCACACCGCTGTTGGTGATCACGGTGCCGTTGCTGTCCTTGAACACTACGGTCCAACCGCTGGGCACGGTGTTGCTGGCGAAGTTCGAATCCGTGCTCGCTGCCAGATCGAAACTGTCGGCGGTGGTGCTGTTATTAGCGATCACTAAAGTGAAGCGCGTGGTCGCAGCGGGGTTGATCGCATTGGTCACTGCTGCAGTGAGTTCGGGACCGGCGCCATAGCCGGGCGCTGCTGCGCCGGCGCTGTTGTTGGTCACATCAACGGTGTTGGTGCTGATTGCGGTCAAGGTATCGGTGCCGGTGGCACTCTTGCTGCCATCGACGCGCGAGGTGGCCGTGACCGGCACAGTGAACGCACCGCCCGTGGCGTTGCTCGGCAGAATGGCTTTGACGATTACATTGTAAGTGCCGCCGCTGCCTGCCACTGGACCCGTGTCCGGAATGCCGTCGGCATTGCTATCCAGCAAGGGCGTTACGCCATCGGCTTGATAGAACTGGAAGGTGGTGCCGGTGGGGAACGGCGTAACCGAGGTGCCCGTGCTGATGTTGAAGCTGTCGGTACCGTTGCCATTGTTGGTCACGGTGTTGGTGAATGTCACCGTACCGCCCTGCACGGCGCTGGCCACCGTCGAAGAGGACATCAACACCGTAGCCGTTTGCGCCACCACGTATTGAACCGTGTTGGTGTTGGTCGCGCTGATGTTGGACGCGCCATCGTTATAGGCAAAGGTGGCCGTTGCGGCGGTGGCGCTGTTGGCGCCGGGCGCCAGGCCCGAGTTGATATTGACCTGGAAGGTCAGGGTGCCGCTGGCGCCGGCAGCCACTGAAGCGATGACTGCAGTGACGCGTGTAGAGGTCGTAACGTTGTAGTCGTAGATGATGCCGCTTTGACTATCAGCGTTGCTGGCATCGGTCAGCACTGTGGCGCTGCCGGTTACGCTCCAGCGTGCGCTGGTGGCCACATAGGTCATGCCCGAGGGAATGATTTCGCCCAAGGTCACGTTCGACGCAGTGGCGTTGCCGACGTTGGTGTAAGTGATGGTGATGGTGCGTGGGCCGGCGGGCGATGCGCCACTGGTGACATCCAACGCCTGAGTCACTTGAATCACGGCCTGTCCCGTGACGGTGGTGTTGTCAGTGTTGCTGGCCGTGACTGAGCCGGTGTAGCCGCTGGTGGCAGTAATGATCAACGCATTGGTGTTGCCGGCCACTGCGGTGCCCGACACATTGCCGGCCACCACAAACTTGAAGACCGCACCCGCAGCCAATTCGCCGGTGCTGGTAACGGCGGTGCTGTTATCGGGCACGCCATCGCCGTTGGCATCGGCATAGAACGCCACCGAACCCAGGGTGGTGGTGCCGGTATTACTGGTCACTGCCAAGCCGAAGGTGTCGGTGCCATTGCCGGTGTTGGTGATGGTATGCGGATACACGACCTGGCCACCGATGGCGCCGGTCTTGGTGCCGCCGGCGGTCAACGTGAAGCTGGCCACCTGTTGCACGATGGTGACCACGGCATTCGATGTCACGGTGCGCGACACCTGCGAGGCATCCGAGTAAGTCGCGGATGCCTGATTGCCGATGGTGGCGCCGGCAGGCGGCGCAGCAGCATGAGTGAGGTTGCCGAACGAGTAAGCAATGATCACCGCCAGCAAACACAGCAGCGTGGTGATCGGATGACGCGGCATGCGTCGCGTGTGTTGATTGAAGTTTTTCATGAGGCTCTCCTTAGCGCGCGGCCGCAATGGCCATGATGGGTTGCGTGCTAACTCGCATACGAGCGCTCACGGTGATGCTGGAACCGGCCGGCAGTTCACCGACGTTCCAACGCAGATAACGGTATTCGGTAGTAGGAATGACCTGCGTGATCGATTGGCCATTGGCCTGCTTGATCACTCGCGTCAGCGGCATGGGGCTGAAGGTCTTGCCATCCACGCTGGCCAACACGGCCTTGGGGGCGGCGCTGTCGGTGAGATATTCCAGACCGGTGGCCGGCACGGGCAGGGTGGCGGCCATATTGCGCGCCGCGGCATTGCCGCGATTGGTATAGGTCGCTTGATACTCGATCAGGTCACCGGGGTGAGCCTGTTCGGCGGTTTTAAATTGCTCCTTGCCGTTGGCCAGCGTTTCAACACGCCGTGCCACCAGTTGGACCGTGACATCCGCTTGAGGCGTTGCGGCCCCGGCGTTGCCGAGAAGTAGACTGCCCAAGGCAATCGTCAATGCAGATACTGCTTTCATGAGAGCTCCACCAATCTAAAGCAATAAAAATGGAAAAAACGGTTCCGTTTTTATCGTTTAAGCAATATTGGGGAGGTAAAGCTGTCACCGAAAATCCGCCAATGCGGCTAGGTGCGCCACCAGTCACGCATTCGTTTCGGCTGTGTAAGTGCTTGACGCGTATGGGCCTAGGGGAAAGAGGCTAGGGGCACTGCAGTCGGCATCAGACCGATTAGCAAGGTCAGAATTATGTCTAAACGAAATTTCGGGGTTAGAGAGGGCAATTTTGCTGTGTCAGCAAGCGGCGCACTCGTTCCAGCAAGTCCTGGGTGCTGAAAGGTTTGATCAGGTAGTCGTCGGCGCCCGCTTCAAAACCGGTCATGACTTCGTTCATTTGGCCGCGGGCCGACAACATCAGCACCCGAGTTTGCTGTAGCTCCGGATCGAGCTTGATGCTCTGACAGAGCCGATACCCATCCAGGTCTTCTTGCACCATCATATCCAGTAACGCCAAGTCCGGATGATGGGCGTGCAGCAGGGTCTGTGCGGTGGCGATGTCTCCGGCTTCCAGTACCCGTGCGCCTATTTCTTCCAATGTCACGCGGATCAGGGTGCGCATGTCGGGTAGGTCATCGACAATAAGAATGGTCTTGTCAGCCAACACGTCCCTCCTAGATACACATATATAAGTGCTGCACTAGTACGGAGAGCTACGCTAAGGGCAGCGCGACAATAATCTGCGTGCCCTTGCCGATCTCGCTATGCACATCGATGTGTCCGTTATGTGCTTTAACGATCTCTCTCACCAGGGTCATCCCCAAGCCCGTACCGCGTACACCGCGGGCGCTGGCTGAGCGGAAAAACGGTTCGAACAATTGTTTGATTTCATCAGGGCTGATGCCCATGCCCTGATCGCTTACCGAAATCTGCAGCTCATCGCCGGCCTGTGTGACATTCACACAGATGTTGCCTTGGTGCGAATATCGGTAGGCATTACTCAGCAGATTGGTCATGACTTCGTGGATCTTTTCTGCATTCATGGCGACCTGCGGTAATTGATCGGCAATGCATAATTCGACGGGATTACGTCCCTCAGGTGGCAGAAAGCTTTGCACGGCGCTGCGCACCACAGGCTCAACGGCCTGTTGCTTAAAGTCGAAGTGACGACCGGATTGCGCTTCGATACGCGCCAGATCCAGCAGCTCGTTGATGAGGTGAGTCATGCGTTGCGATTGCGCATGAATAATGCCGAGCATTTCCCGGCGTTCTGTGGCGTCGAACTCGCGATCCAGCAATAATTCTGTAAAGCCGCTGACACTGGCCATGGGCGAACGCAGTTCGTGCGCCGCCGCTGCCAGGAAATCCGACTTCATTTGTTCCAGCTGTTTACGCTCACCGATGTCCTGCAGCTGCAACACGTAATAAACCGGTTGATCGTTGCGATCCCGTACCAGCGAAGTGCTGGCCTGCGTCCATACCGTGCGGTCATCCGGCAGGCGGTAACGTTTCTCAATGTTGTAATGAGTGATTGTGCCGCTGAGCAAATCACGCCGGTATTCGTCATCCAGCGCCGCGTCGTCGGGATGCCCCAGCTTGCTCAAGCCTTGTTGCAGCAGCTGCTGTGCGGAACATTCCATCATGTGACACAGGGCATGATTGGCTTGCAGGCAGTTGTCATCGAGACCGACCAAGGCCATGCCGATGGGCGAATGACTGAAGGCATTGCGAAAGCGAGCTTCGCTTTCACTCATTATATTGAACGAGCGTTGCAGTTCGAGCGAATTCATTTCATGTTGCGCCCACTGTGCGTAGTCGCCAAGCAATTCCAGAGCATCGTCGCCGAACTCGCGCGGCTTACTATTGATAATGCACAGCGTGCCGGCGATCAAGTGTTCCGGTGTGTATAGCGGATAGCCGGCATAGAAGCGGACATTCGGTGCCTTCAATACCGCTGGATGATCGGCGAAACGCTCGTCTTGCAAGGTGTTGGTGACCACCAATGCTTCGCCCTGCAACACCACATGCGAGCAGAAGGAGATGTCGCGCGAGGTTTCCCGCTCCGACAATCCATAGCGGGATTTGAACCACTGTCGATCGGCATCGACTAGGCTGATCAGCACCATCGGTACATCGAATATCTTGGCCACCAGCGAGGTGACGCGGTCGAAGCGCTCCTCAGGGGGCGTATCTAGAATGGCCAGGCGTCTTAACGCTTCTAGACGAACGGTTTCATTTTTCGGCTTGGCAGCGACCTTCATGTCTCCAGCCTTCTTGCTCGCTATGCTTTATGCATCGACGAGATATCGTTCAATGGTGCTGCGCAAGCTAGCGAAGGGGATGGGCTTTGAAAATAGTGGAATGTCGCTGCCGATGAGACCGCGACTCTGGATGTCAGCGGCCGGCAAACCGGACACGACAATGATGCGGATGGAGCGATAGGCGGGATTGTTGCGTAAAGTCTCGATGAGACGGAAGCCGTCCATGCCAGGCATTTGCAGGTCGGTGATCAATACATCGGGCTTAGTCTGGCCGATGCGTATCAAGCCTTCGAAGCCATTCGACACGGTGCTGAGCGTCATGGGCAGACCCCAGTGCGTTATGGTCAGCTCATACAGCTTACGTAAATGGGCTTCGTCTTCGACCACCAACAGATTGAAGCGAGGCGTCGCTTTGTCGACAGGCGTGGTGGTGGGTGTGGTCGTTTTCTGTATGCGTTGTTCCAGCATGCTACGCACTGAGTCGCGTGTGATGCGTCGATGCCCGCCGGGCGTCTTCCATGCCTGCAGCACGCCGCTTTCCACCCACATCTGCACTGTCTTGATCGATACGCCCAGTTCGCCGGCAGCATCACGAGTGGAATAGAAGTCGTCCGGCAACGGCATGGTTATTATTGATTATTAAAAATGAAGCTCTATGTTGAGCTACAACTGTTAATGTTTTTTTTCAGATAGTCAATTACACGGCGTCTTATTTCTACTAGTTAATGATGCCGGGAAATCCCTCAACACGCTTTTTTACATTTGCTGCGGTTAGAAACGACTTGGAATATCGAGACTATAAATCATGACTCGATCAAACCGGTTTATAACCGAGTTCATTGGCACTTTATTGGGGCGTGGATCGACTTGTAGAAATCCGGCAGCAGTTTATTAGCGAAGTCCCGTTTCCTGGCGCGCAATCACCATGCGTTGAATTTCGCTGGTGCCTTCGTAGATTTCGGTGATCTTGGCGTCGCGGAAATAACGTTCGATGGGCAGCTCCTTGGAATAGCCCATGCCGCCGTGAATCTGTACCGCAGCATGAGCGCAGAACATCGCCGCTTCCGACGCAAACAGTTTGGCCATGGAGCCTTCCAGCGTGCAGCGCTCGCCGGTGCCCTTGGTCTGGCTGCGTTTCCACGCGGCTTGCAAGGTGAGCAGGCGCGCTGCTTCCAGCTTGCACTTCATATCGGCCAGCTTGTGCTGAATCATCTCGAAGCTGCCGATGGCGCTGCCGAAGGCCTTGCGTTCGCGTGCGTACTGCAAAGATGCTTCATAGGCGGCCCGGGCAATGCCCACCGACTGCGCGGCAATGCCGATGCGTCCCGAATCCAGAATGTCCATGGCGATGGCAAAACCCTGACCTTCCTTGCCCAGACGGTTCTCCACCGGGCAGCGATAGTTTTCGAATTCGATCTCGCAGGTAGCCGAGGCGCGAATGCCCAACTTGGGTTCGGTCTTGCCGCGTACGAAGCCGGGTTGCTTGGCATCCAGAATGAAAGCGCTGATGCCCTTGGCCTTCTTGTCCGGATCGGTCACCGCAAACATCACCATGTAGTCGGCCACCGGTCCTGAAGTGATCCAGGCCTTCTTGCCGTTGATCACATAGTGCGAACCATCGGCGGATAACACCGCACGTGTGCGCATGGCCGCCGCATCCGAACCCGACTGCGGTTCGGTCAGGCCATAACATCCGATGGCCTGACCGGTAGCCACCGGCGTAACGAACTTCTGCTTCTGTTCTTCCGTGCCATAGGTAAGGATGCCGGTGCTATATAAGGAATTGTTCACCGAGACGATGGTGGAGTGGGCGGCATCGGCAGCGGCAATTTCTTCCATCACCAACGCATAGCAAATGGTGTCCAGCCCCGAACCGCCATAGGCCTCCGGTACTTCCACACCCATGAAGCCCAGCTCACCGGCACGGGCAATGGTGTCGCGCGGAAACTCACCCGAAGCATCGTGCTTGGCCGCCACCGCCGCAATCTCCGCCTGCGCAAACTCGCGCGCGGCCTGCTGAATCATCTGCTGTTCTTCGGTCAGTGCGAAATCCATGATGACTCCGGGTTGGTATGGCTCGGCAGTAAACCACTGCTAGCGTCATACCCGCGAAGGCGGGTATCCAGGAAAGACAACAAGCCAATTGGGCTCAATATCTAAGCGATATTAGACTGTAACCGGCGAATTGGCAGTGTTCAATTAGAGGCTGTGCTACCCAATCATGTCCAAAGCTTTTAGGCATGACGTAAAAATTATAGCTACAATCCACTTTACTTCCCAAAGCGTCCGTAGCTCAGCTGGATAGAGTACTCGGCTTCGAACCGAGTGGTCGGGGGTTCGAATCCCTCCGGGCGCGCCATCTTGTTTCGTAGGGTGCATTCGTCTGCGAATGCACCGTCTCGATGATAAAGGACGGGTGGTTCAAGGATGGTTGTTGAGGTGCATTCGCGAATGCACCCTACGCGAAATAACGCAAGGAATTTTGGGGGAAGAATGACCAACGAACAATTCCATATCCAGATGGCGGTCCAGATCAGTGGCGTGATCGTTTCTTGTTTTGTAGCCATACTTGCCATTTGGGGCAATAGCATTCGTGCATGGTGGGTGGGAGCCAAGCTGAAGCTTGAACTCATCAGCTCGGAAGGTGAACGCATCGACATAGCCATCGATAATAGAAGTTTGCCAAGTCGTTTCTATCATCTAAGGGTCAGTAACTCCCGTAGATCGTCACCTGCCACTAACACCCGCGTGTTCCTCACCAAGCTTTCGCGACCACGAGCCGATGGAGAGTTCGTTTCCAACGAGTTAACCGGGCCGATACCACTCTCTTGGCAACATAGCCACTCCTTTCCTATGGAGCTTACCTTTGGTCCAGAACACAATGCGGACTTAGGTTTCGTGACGAAGAACGGTCCTTTACTTTGTCTTTAGTGTTCGTTCCGAACAATCTAAATTCGAAACTAGAGTCAGGAGAGATGTTCATCGCGGAGTTTCTCGCCGTGTCTCATGAAGGTGAATCTAAGCCACTAAGAGTAAAGATTGCGTGGGACGGTGTGTGGTCGGAAGATTCGGTAGAGATGAGTAAGCACTTGGTCGTTAATATGATCAAGTAATCCACCTATGTGAATTTGCCACAGCTGGCGTAGAACGTGTAGGGTGCATTCGTCCTCGAATGCACCATCAAGAGACCTAACAAAGATGGCAAGGAATGCCAAACTATCGAAGAGCCTGGAGCCCCGGCGGCACATACTTTTTCACAGTCAATCTACTGCAGCGGATAGATAGTGATCTGCTGGTGCGGTACATTCGATGCCTTAAGAATGTCGGTGAGACTTACCAAGCGAGCGCATCCCTTCACCATACATGGCTGGGTGGTATTACCAGATCATCTGCACTGCGTGATCGAGTTGCCTCAAGACGATATGGACTTTGCAACTCGCTGGCGTCTAATCAAACGCCGATTCTCAAATGCCTTGCCTGCAACTGATTTTCGTAACGAGTCGCGTGTCCGGCGCAAGGAGCGGGGTATTTGGCAGCGACGTTATTGGGAACATTTGATTCGAGACGAGGCGGATTACCGTGCGCACATGGATTACGTGCATATCAATCCGGTAAAGCATGGGTTGGTTAGGTGCGTGATGGATTGGCCGTATTCAACGTTTCCCGGGTTGGTTAAGAAGGGTATTCATCCGATGAATTGGGCGGATGGTGGTTTGGCTTGTTTGTTGAAGTATGAGGATTGATGGATGGATTGTTTAAGGCGCATTCACGAATGCGCCCTACGCCGGAAATCATTGCTTTTATCCTTTCCGTGCCGCCTCAATCTTCGCCACATCAATCTTGCCCATCTCCATCATCGCCGTGAACACGCGTTTGCGAACGGCCGGATCTTTGTCTTTCATCGCATTGATGAGCACGGTCGGTGTGATCTGCCAAGAGATACCCCATTTATCCTTGCACCAGCCGCAGGCGCTTTCCTGACCGCCGTTGCCGACGATGGCATTCCAGTATTTATCGGTTTCGGCTTGGTCCTGGGTGGCTACCTGGAACGAGAAGGCTTCGCTCTGTTTGAAGGCGTCGCCGCCGTTGAGGCCCAGGCATGGAATGCCCAGCACGGTGAACTCGACGGTGAGTGGGATGCCTGCTTTACCACCGGGAAAATCGGTGGGCGCGGTTTGTATGTCACCCACCGAGCTATCGGGAAACACGCTTGCATAGAACCTGGCCGCTGCTTCGGCATCACGGTCATACCAGAGGCAGATGAGATTCTTGGGGATGGGCTTGCTCACAGTCTGCTCCTTATCTTGCTCTTGGTGGTGATGCGCGCGATATTCTAACCATACTCTGCATGCCGACTTGTCGTTCCGTCGGTGGTGAGTCCATCCGTGTGTAGGTTTTCACCGATGACTCCGAGATGCCCTCAGCCGGCAAAGACCTGTCCAATCATCCATGGGTCTTGGCGGCACCGCTTTATTCGCAAGTCCATGGGCTAACTCAGTTAAACTCTGACGCCTTTGCAGTAAGCGTCAGTTGCGTATAGCTATGAATCTTGACCACGAATTGCCCATGCCGGTGTGCCCATGACCTTCGCTGACTTGCAAGTGCCATCCGAGTTGGTTGCCGCATTGGATAAGCAGGGCATCACCGAACCCACACCCATTCAAGCCATCGCATTGCCCGCCTTGTTGGCTGGCCAAGATGCCTACCTGCATGCCGAGACCGGCACAGGCAAAACACTGGCCTACTTGCTGCCGATCTTTTGCAAACTGGATGCACAGTTGGCGGCGACGCAGGCCATCATCATTGCGCCCACGCATGAACTGGCCATTCAGATCCAGCGTCAGTGTACCGATCTGGCCCAGAACGCCGGCTGGCCGATTCGCACCTTGTTATTGATCGGCGGCACCTCGTTGGATCGACAACTCGACAAGTTAAAGAAGAAGCCGCACCTGGTGGTGGGCTCGCCAGGCCGCATCGGTGAGCTGATCGGCAAGGGCAAGTTAAAGGTGCAACATCTGCGCACGCTGGTGGTGGACGAAGCGGATCGCATGTTGAGTGAGGAGAGTCTTGCCGGTGTACGCACCATCATCAAATCCGCGCCGGCAACGCGCCAACTGGTGTTTGCCTCCGCGACGCAGGAAGCAGCAAGCCTGGCGGAGATCAAATCGCTGGCGCCGCAACTGGCGATGTTGCAGGCAGGCGCTGCACCGGTGAATGAGAACATCGAGCATCTCTATCTCGTCTGCGAAGAACGCGACAAGCCGGATGAGTTGCGTAAGTTATTGCATGCACTGCAACCCGAGCGCGCCATCGTATTCGTACATCGCAATGAATTGGCCGAGAAGATTGCGTTGAAGTTGGCGCATCACCAGATCCCGGCGGGCGACCTGAGCGGCGCCTTCGACAAGCATGCTCGCAAGCAGGCCATGGATGGGTTTCGCAGCGGTGAGTTGCGCGTGTTGATCGCTACCGATGTGGCGGCGCGTGGCCTGGACATCAAGGGCGTGACCCATGTGTTCAACTTCGATGTGCCGACCTTGAGCAAGGCCTACCTGCATCGTGTCGGTCGCACGGGGCGAGCGGGCGAAAAAGGTCTGGCCGTGTCATTGGTGACGGAAATGGAATCCCGCGTTGTCCGCCGTTATCAAGAAGAACTGGGAATCACGATGCAATGCGTGCGCATGCGCGAGGGCAGGGTGGTGCCGGTGAGTGATAGAAACGTTTAGTGTCGGTCATTGCCTTGTCGCTATGCTTTGTGTCCTACTTATGACGGCAATGGGTTGCGTCAAACGAGGCACTTATGAAGCTACTGTTAGGGACGATCATGGCGTGTCTGTTCATGGGGTCGCTGGTCGCTTCGGCTCAGAATAAAACCCCGGTGGCATGGAAGGATCCATCGCCACACAAAGTACGATTCGTGACCGTCGACCAGGATGTGCAGCTCGAAGTACTGGATTGGGGCGGTAAGGGACAGCCAGTGGTGCTGCTGGCCGGTCTTAGCAACACCGCGCATGTGTTCGACGAATTCGCGCTCAAGCTGGCCAAGACGTATCGTGTTTACGGTATTACTCGCCGCGGCTATGGCGCCTCCAGTGCGCCGCTGGATGGTTACGACGCCGATCGTATGGGCGATGACGTGCTGGCGGTGCTGGATGCGCTTAAAATTCGTAAACCCGTGTTGATCGGTCATTCTTTCGGCGGCTCGGATATCAGCTCGGTCGCATCCCGACATCCTGAGCGCATCGCTGGCGGCATTTATCTCGATTGCGATGAATACGCTTACTCGATCAATCGTGATGAGTTGCTGTATGAGAATCCGCAGTGGCGACGTCATTTGAATGAACTGCAACAAAAACTTGCAGAGCTGAGCAAAGAGCCGCGCAATTCCAGAGCGCTGGCACAAGAGTTGTTGCAGGGAGCGTGGCCGCAGTTGCAGAAAGACCTGGAAACGATGGCCGCTCCTCCGAGCAGTCCACCGAAGTCATCTGCTGTTCCCTCCGCAGCCGATTTGCAGGACTGGCCTACCGCTCTGGCGTGGTATCGGCGTACCTACGGGGCTGACAATAAGTTGCAGGTTCCGGAATCGGAATGGCGGCAGATTTTGGCGACCACAGCGGATGGTCGGCCAATGTTTTCCTATCGTGTAGATCCGCGTATTGAAACGGCAATTAACCAGGGGATGCACCGCTACAACAATATCCCGGTGCCGGCATTGCTCATGCTTCGATCTGTGGCGCCGCTAGAAGCTTCGGCAGACTCTGTTGCAGAGGGGCGTTGGCAGAATTATCGGGCGCGTGCGCAAGGGCGCGCCGATGCTTTTCTCCGCGCCGCGCCCAATGGCCGTGTGGTTTTACTTCCGGGCGCCAATCACTATGTGTACCTTTCCAATGAAGAAGAGGTGCTGAGTGAGATTCACGCGTTTACAGCTTCATTGGCTAAATAGCGGAACATGTGTTCGTGTATTGGGCGGCGAACGAACATGAGTAACAGCGCGATAGCGCTACGGCAACGAACCTGGAGCCGGTCGAGAATCAAGCCGAAATCTTGAACGGCTCTATCACTGCTACACCGTCCTTGATGCGTAGTCGCAGTGTTTCAGTAAATGAGTTACGTACAGCCAGTTCTTGCAATAACGTCGCGCATTGCAGGGCGGGCAGCGGTTTGCTGAAGAAATAGCCCTGAGCGATTTCGCATTGATGCAGATTCAATACTTCCAATTGCGCGGCGGTTTCCACACCTTCGGCCACTACGCGCAGGCCCAGGGCGCGTGACATGGCGAACACGGCGCTGACGATGGCTTGATCCGCGGGATTGGTATCCACATGGCTGATGAAGCTGCGATCTATCTTCAAGGTGTCGATGGGCAGATGGCGCAGGTAGCTCAGGCTGGAATAGCCGGTGCCGAAGTCGTCGATCTGGATGCACACCCCCAAATCGCGTAGCGCCTGCAAGGTATCGGCATGGCGTTTGACGTCGTGCATCAAGGCGCCTTCAGTAATTTCGAAGGCCAGCAGACGCGGATCGACGCCGGTATCGGCAAGCACCTGTTGCAGTAATTCAACGATGGATTGGCGTTGTAATTGAATGGCAGACCAGTTGACCGCCACGGGCACCACCGGAATGCCGGCCTGTTGCCACTGTACTAACTGTTGGCATACCGAACGTAACACCTGCTCACCGATCTGCAAGATCAAGCCGGTTTCTTCAGCGATGGGAATGAATTCGCCCGGTGGAATCAACCCCAGGCGCGGGTGTTGCCAACGTACCAGCGCTTCCAGACTGACAATGCGTCGGCTGGCCACGGCCACCAGGGGTTGGTAGTGAACGATGAATTCGCCGGCGCGTAATGCGCGGCGGATGGCTCGTTCCACCGCCACGCGGCGGCGCACCTGCGTATGCATCCTGTCTTCGAAGAATTGCACGTTGCCGCGTCCGGCTTCCTTGGCCTTGTACATGGCCAGGTCGGCATGACGCATCAACGACACCACATCCTGTGCATCGTGTGGACAGAGACTGATGCCGATACTGACCGAGGCACCGGCTTCGCGTCGTGTGGCCAGCGAGGTGCCGCTCAACAACTGACGAATGGCATTGGCATCAATGATCGCATTGGCCGGATCGGTGACATCGCGTAATACCAGAACGAACTCATCGCCACCCAGACGGGCGACGATACCGCGATCACCGACATAGCCACGCAGATGTTGCGCCACCTCAACCAGCAAGGCATCGCCGGTGTCGTGGCCGCGTGTGTCGTTGATGCCTTTGAAGTCATCGAGATCCAGGAACATCACCGCAAAGCCGGTGCCCTTGCCATGGGTGCGCTCCTGCAAAGCCTGCTCGATATACGAGCGCAGGTACAGGCGATTCGGCAAGCGGGTCAGCGGGTCGTGATGCGCCAGATAGGCCATGCGGCGCTGGTTGCGCAACAGTTTCTTTTGAATGCGTTTACGTGCAGTGATGTCGTGAGCGATGTAGCACAGCACCTTGCGGCCGTTGATTTCCAACTGGCTGGCGGTGACTTCGACATCCAGCATCTGGCCATTCTTGCAGCGATGCTTCAGCGAACGGATGTGCGAGCGGGTGTTGGTCAGACGTTCCAGTACACCGGTATCCATGGTGGGAATCGTCTCGATCAGTATGTCCTCGAGCTTCAGCTGCAGCAGTTCGGTTTCGGTGTAGCCCAGGCGGCGTTGCAGGGCGCGATTGGTTTCGAGGATCTGCCCGGTATGCACCTCAATCAGGAAGATGCCTTCATCGGCCTGTTCAACCACCGTTCTATAGCGCAGCTCGAACTTGGTTTTTTCTTCGTTGGTACGGGCCAGGCGGCGTTTAAGTGCGAAAATGACTACGCCCAGTGCTGCAATCAGCACTGCTGCTACGGCCGGCCATGTCTGTTGATAAGTCATCGTGTGCGATCAGTGCCGAGTGGGGCGGGCAAACGCATGACGGGCCGCTGCGGGTTGAACCGCAGGCCGCCTGTCCTGTGTGACGCCCATTGTCTTTGCATGATCCTCTCCGACTATTGCTGCAGTCCTCCCTGTGTTCGAGGCGGAATGCAGCAGCTTCGCCTCTAAGATAGTGGCTGCTGCAAAGCGAATGCGATCATCCCTTCCGCCATTTGCAGCCTGCCATTGCGACAATCGTTTGCTAGGGCACGTCCCTAGCAGCTGCGCCGTAACTGAGACTTGGTACAAATTATTCAGTTACAACACACCCGGCGCGGTCATTTCATGTGAAGCAGAGCACATGACAAAGTGTGCATCCAGGGCCAAAAACGTGACAAAAATTCGATTGTCGCCCTACGTATCGGCCATTAGTCATATTTCTGTATAGCCAGCGATTAATTACCTGAGTGGCCAGTCGATGGTGCTCAGGCCTGAGCAATAAGCTGCCCCAGCTTGTTCAGCGCCTTTTCGATGCGGATATCCCAGGGGATGGCGCAGTTAAGGCGGATGAAGTTTCTATACCTGCGAGTGGCTGAGAACATCGGTCCGGGCGCGATACAGATGTTCTGGGTCAGGGCTTTTTCGAACAATGCCTCTGCGTCGATAGGGCTGCCCAGCTCTACCCACAGCACAAAGCCGCCCTGGGGTTGCGTGGTCTTGGTGCCTTCGGGAAAGTAGCGATCGACGGCATGCACCATGCGATGCACAGCCTGTTGGTACTGCAGCCGTGCCTGGCGCAGGTAACGATCATAGCGACCGTGTTCCAGCAAGGCTGCCACCGCTTGTTGTGGCGTGCCTGCGGTGGCGAGATTCAAGGTGAACTTCAGGTATTCGATCTGTGCCTGGAATTGTCCCGGCACGATCCAGCCGATACGCAGGCCGGGCGCCAGAGTTTTGGAAAACGAGCTGCAGTGAAGCACGGTGTCACGGCGTGTGTCGAAGCTCAGCAGCGTGCTGGGGCGTTCATTGTCGAAGCCCAGATCGCCATAAATATCGTCTTCGATAATCTTGATCTGCTTGCGTGCGGCCAGCTTCACCAACGCTCGTTTGCGTGAGTCGCTCATGCGGCTACCCAGTGGATTGCTGAAATTGGGCGTGCAGATGACGGCCTTGATCGGCCATTGCTCAAGCGCAAACTCAAGGGCTTCAACACTGAGGCCATCGCGTGGATGAGTGGGCAGTTCCAAGGCTTTCAGACCGAGAAACTCGATGACCTGCAGCAGTCCGTAATAAGCCGGCGATTCCACCGCGACCACATCGCCAACTTGCGTGATGGCGCGCAGCGCCAGTTGCAATGCCTCCTGACAGCCATTGGTGATGACGATTTGATCCGGCGCCACCGGCGTACCTAGTTCGCTCATGCGGCGCGCGATCTGTCTAAGTAGCGACGGTTCGCCGGGTGGAAATTCATAGTGACTGGTGCGTTCCGACTGCACGCGCATCACGGCCTGTTTGACGGAACGCACCGGCAGATAGCTGGTATGGGGAATGGCCGCACCCAACGTAATCATGTGCGGATCATTGGCGGCTTTTACCAGACGCAGCGCCAACTCCTGGCCGCGCACCAGACTGGGCCGTTTGGGAGGATTGGAAATATCCAGCTCGGCAATCGTATGGGTTGCACGCATCCGCACGAAGAATCCGGAACGTGAGCGGGCTTCAAGCTGCCCCTGATCTTCCAGCAGGCGACAGGCTTCCAGCACAGTGGCAATGCTGACCTGGTATTGCTGAGCCAGCCTACGCACACCCGGTAGACGTTCACCAGGCCGATAGATATCGCGCTTGATGTCCTGGGTGATGTTGCGCGCCAGCTGGTTGTAGAGCGTGGTCATGATTACCCCGATGCACGACCGGTACAGATGCCTGGTATTGCGACCATTACAGTTTTAACAGCTTGGAATCTGTATCGGTTCGAATATGAAATTGCTGAATCTGTTATGGATGGTGCCGTATCTGCACACTAAAAGCACGCGGCAACGATGTGATTCATTGCGATTCAATGATGCGCCGTTGCGCGGATGACCTGCATAGCAGGTAAGAAATCGGCGGGGTGGGTGGGACATGCTCAATGTGGAATGGTTGCCGGCTTATTGTCTGTTTGCCTTCGCGGCTTCGGTGACGCCTGGGCCTAACAACCTGATGTTGATGACATCGGGTATGAATCACGGCGTGCGGGCCACGCTGCCGCATCTGCTAGGTGTCTGCATCGGTTTTATGGTGCTGTTGCTGGCGGTGGGCTTTGGTTTGGGAGCATTGTTGCAGCGTATTCCTGCGGCACAGTGGTTGATGCACTGGTTGGGCACTGCCTATCTGTTGTTCCTCGCTTGGAAGACAGCCACCTCCGGTGCGCCGTTACGTAGTGGGGATGATGAGCAGGGGGCTGTCGGTAAGCCGATGAGTTTTACCGCAGCAGTGGCCTTCCAATGGGTCAATCCCAAGGCGTGGATGATGGCCATCGGCGCCTTCAGTACCTATCTGCAAGGCAGTAGCGGCATATTGACCATTTGTCTGTTGGTGGGCTTGTTCGCCATGATCAATGCGCCCTGCGTGACGGCCTGGGCATTATGCGGTTCTGCCCTGCGGACGGTATTGCAGCAGGCGCTGTATCGTCGGGCTTTTAACATCGTCATGGCGCTGCTGTTGGTGTTGTCGCTGCGCTACTAGCTGTCGGGCTTTGCTCTAAAAGTCTGGGCGCGGCATCCGTTGTAGATGGCGCTGCCAAAATATCTACGAAATCTTTATATGCCTGTCACTAGCATCGCCTCATCGGTTGAGGAGATGTCCGTGAGCGATCTTGACTGCCTGTTGATTTTCCTGGCGCTGTATGCGGCCACGCACTATCTGTCGCTGGCCATGGCGCGCTTGTCGGCTCCAGTAGCGTCGGCTGCGAAGTGATGTCGGGAGCGAAGCCATGAACTGGGTGTACTGGTTGTGTTTGCTGCTGGCTGCGGGGCTGTTCTTCTATCTGCTGTTTGCCTTGCTTAAGCCGGAGAAATTCTGATGAGCTGGGCAAGCATTGCATTGTTGGTGGTGTTCTTCGGACTGGTGCTGGTCTGTGTAAAGCCCCTGGGCATTTACATCGCTGAAGTCATGAGGGGCAAGCCGGTTTTTGCGGCGCGCGTCGGTCGATACTTTGAAACCTCGCTGTACCGGGCTTGCGGCATAGATGTGCAAGCCGAGATGAACTGGCGGCAATATGCAGTGGCATTGTTGTTATTCAATGCCTTTGGCGTGCTGGTGGTCTATGCCTTGCAACGCCTGCAAGCATGGTTGCCGCTCAATCCACAGCGCTTCGGCAATGTTGCCGCCGACTCGGCTTTTAATACCGCGATCAGTTTCGTCACCAATACCAATTGGCAGGGTTATGCCGGTGAAAGCACCATGGGTTATCTGGTGCAGATGGCGGGTCTTGCCGTACAGAACTTTCTCTCTGCAGCCACCGGCATTGCCGTAGCCATCGCTTTGATTCGTGGTCTGATGCGACACAGTGCTCAGGGCATCGGCAACTTCTGGGTCGATACCACCCGCGCCACGCTGTACGTCCTGCTGCCCTTGTCTACCTTGCTGGCCATCGTACTGCTGTCGCAGGGCGTGATTCAAAACTTCCATGCCTATCGCGAGGTGACGACGCTAGAGCCGGTTGTCTATCAGCAGGCACAGGTGGATGTCGCGGGCAATGCTGTTAAAGATGCCGATGGCAATGCTCTGATGCAGAGCGTCAGCACGCAGATACAAACCTTGCCGATGGGACCGATTGCCTCGCAGGAGGCCATCAAGGAACTGGGCACCAATGGCGGCGGGTTCTTGAATGCGAACTCAGCTCATCCTTTTGAAAATCCCACTGCTTTCTCGAACTTGATCGAGATGCTGGCGATCATGCTGATTCCCTGTGCGTTGACCTATACCTTTGGCTACCTGGTGGGTGATCGGCGTCAGGGATGGGCGGTGTTGGCGTCTATGTTGATCTTGCTGGTATCGCTGGCAGTAGTTGCACAATTCAATGAACAAAGCGGCAATCCGCAACTGGCAGCGCTGGGCATCGCTCAAGAGGCCGGTCTTACTCAGTCCGGCGGCAACATGGAGGGCAAGGAGGTGCGCTTCGGTATCGGTGCTTCGGCTTTGTTCGCGACGGTAACTACTGGGACCTCAACCGGCGCCGTCAATTCCATGCACGACTCGTACACGCCGCTAGGCGGATTTGTGCCGCTGTTCCTGATGCAACTGGGAGAAGTGGCACCGGGCGGTGTGGGCACCGGGCTGTACTCGATGCTGGTGTTCGCCCTCATCGGCGTGTTCATTGCAGGCCTGATGATCGGTCGTACTCCCGAGTATGTGGGTAAGAAGATTGAAGCCTTTGAAATGAAGATGGCTTCGCTGGCGATATTGGTAATGCCGTTATTGGTGTTGGTCGGTACAGCCACTGCGGTGCTGCTCGAGTCCGGGAAGGCCGGCGTCTCTAATCCTGGAGCGCATGGCTTCTCGGAAATCTTGTATGCGTTTTCTTCGGCCGCCAATAACAACGGCAGCGCCTTCGCCGGGCTGTCGGCCAACACGCCGTTCTACAACTTAAGTCTGGGCATTGTGATGTGGCTGGGGCGTTTCTGGCCCATCGTTGCAGTGCTGGCGATTGCCGGTTCGTTGGCTGCCAAGAAACGCATTCCGGTGACAGTGGGCACGCTGCCGACGCATGGTCCGTTGTTTGTTGCTTTGTTGATTGGCACGGTGGTGTTGGTGGGCTCGCTGACTTTTGTGCCGGCGTTGGCGTTGGGGCCTATCGCGGAACATCTGTTGATGGTGAGTAGCTTGTTGCCCCCACCCTAACCCTCCCCCGTCGAACGGGGGAGGGGATCGGAATGTTCACTTCTTGCTAAGGGATTGGAGTTTTCATTTGAGGGAATTCAAACGCTCATCTGAGCAGATTGAGATGCTCCTCTTTTCCCTTCCTCGTTCCACGGGGGAGGGCCAGGGTGGGGGCAACTAAACGCGTGGGGCGATCTCAAGCTTTCGCATCAATTCATCTATGACACACAAAACAATTTCCCTGTTCGATCGAGCGTTGCTAGGCACTGCCAGCATAGTAGCCCTGCGCAAACTCGATCCGCGCGTGCAGTGGCGCAACCCGGTTATGTTCGTCGTCTATATCGGCAGCTTGCTCACGACGTTGTTGTGGGTGCAAGCCTTGCAGGGCAGCAGTGAAGCGCCGGCAGCCTTCGTCTTCAGCATAACGCTGTGGCTGTGGTTCACGGTGTTGTTTGCCAACTTTGCCGAGGCCTTGGCCGAAGGCCGCAGCAAGGCGCAGGCCGCCAGCTTGCGCGGCTTGAAGCAAACCGTGAGTGCGAAATTTCTGATCAATCCAAAAGTGCGTGGTCTGCCAGAAACTATTCCGGCAACGGAGCTACGCCGTGATGATTGCGTGCTGGTGGAAGCGGGCGACATCATTCCGGCGGATGGCTTGGTGATCGATGGCGCCGCCTCTGTTGATGAGAGCGCTATCACCGGGGAATCGGCGCCGGTGATTCGTGAATCGGGTGGCGATTTCTCATCTGTTACCGGTGGTACACGGGTGTTGTCGGATTGGATCGTCATGCGCGTTACTGCCAATCCGGGTGAAGCGTTTATTGATCGCATGATTGCGATGGTTGAGAGTGCCAAGCGGCAGAAGACACCCAATGAAATTGCCCTGACCATTTTGCTGGTGGCGCTGACGCTGGTTTTTCTATTTGCGACGGTCACGCTCCTGCCGTTCTCGATTTACAGCGTCGAAGTCTCGAAGCTGGGTACACCGATTTCCGTCACGGCCTTGGTGGCGTTACTGGTCTGTTTGATACCCACCACCATCGGTGGCCTGTTGTCGGCGGTGGGCGTGGCCGGCATGAGTCGCATGATGCAGGCCAACGTCATTGCCACTTCCGGACGTGCGGTGGAAGCGGCCGGCGATGTCGATGTGTTGCTGCTCGACAAGACTGGCACGATCACCTTGGGGAATCGACAGGCTTCGGCTTTTATTGCTGCGCCGGGCGTTGCCGAACAGGAGTTGGCCGATGCGGCGCAACTGGCGTCGCTCGCCGATGAAACGCCAGAGGGCCGTAGCATCGTGGTGTTCGCCAAACAGAAATTCAAATTGCGCGAACGCGATTTGCATTCGCTGGGCGCGACCTTCGTGCCGTTCTCAGCACACACGCGTATGAGCGGTGTCGATCTGGTGGATGCCGGCGGCAGTCAGCGCAGCATTCGCAAGGGTGCGTTGGACGCAATACGGAAATACGTGGAAAGCCTGGGCCAGCCCTTGCCGAAGTTTGTACAGGACAGTGCCGAGCAAGTGGCGCGACGTGGCAGCACGCCGTTGGTGGTTTGCGAGGGTGCGCGCGTGCTGGGCGTCATCGAGCTCAAGGACATCGTCAAAGGCGGTATCAAGGAACGCTTTGCCGAATTGCGTCGCATGGGTATCAAGACGGTGATGATCACCGGCGACAATCACTTCACTGCAGCAGCGATTGCCGCGGAAGCAGGCGTGGATGACTACCTCGCTGAAGCAACGCCGGAAGCCAAGCTCAAGCTTATTCGCGACCATCAGGCTGAGGGTCGCTTGGTCGCCATGACCGGCGATGGCACCAATGATGCGCCCGCACTTGCGCAGGCCGATGTGGCGGTGGCGATGAATTCCGGTACACAGGCGGCGAAGGAGGCGGGGAATATGGTCGATCTCGATTCCAATCCCACCAAGCTGATTGAAGTGGTGGAGACCGGCAAGCAGATGTTGATGACGCGTGGTTCGCTGACCACCTTCAGCATTGCCAACGATATCGCCAAGTACTTTGCGATTATTCCGGCCGCCTTCGCGACCACCTATCCGCAGTTGAATGCATTGAATGTGATGCATCTGGCCAGCCCTTCTTCTGCGATCCTATCTGCGGTCATCTTCAATGCGCTGATTATTGTGGCGCTCATTCCTCTGGCGTTGAAGGGCGTGAGGTATCGAGCTCTGGGGGCGGCAGTGTTATTGCGTCGAAATTTATTGGTTTATGGCCTGGGTGGCATGTTGATTCCCTTTGTGGGTATCAAGTTGATTGATGTGTTGTTGGTGTTGGGACGTTGGGCTTAGTGCTTGGACATTGGTTGAATGATTGATGTGCCATGTTGCGTGCCCCCACCCCAACCCTCGGCAACCGCTCCCTGCGTTGCTCTACCTCCTGCATCCCTGCAGTCGTCCTCCGTCGAACAGGGGAGGGAGTGAGACGAGATGTCCTCTTTCCCTCCCCTGTTCGACGGGGGAGGGCAGGGTGGGGGCCTCTTAGGAGAAACTAATGTTGTCTAAAACTATTCGTCCTGCACTGGTGTTGCTTACAGCAATGACCATCGTCACCGGATTCATATATCCACTGGTGATAACGGGTGTGGCGCAAGCTGCTTTCCCGCATCAAGCGGCGGGAAGTTTATTGGAGCGTGATGGCAAGGCGGTGGGCTCGACGCTCATCGGTCAGAGCTTCACCGCTCCAAAATATTTTTGGAGCCGACCTTCGGCCACCGGTTCTTATCCATATAACGCTGCAGCTTCATCAGGTTCCAATCAGGGACCGATCAATCCGGCGTTGATCAATGCGGTAAGAACACGCATCGCTACTTTGCACGCCGCCGATCCGGACAATTCATTACCCATCCCGGTCGATCTGGTGACCGCTTCGGCCAGTGGTCTCGATCCGCATATCAGTCGTGCCGCCGCACGTTACCAACTCGCGCGAGTGGCGCGGCAACGTGGCATGGATAACGCCATGGTTGAAAAGCTAATGGATCGGTTTACCAGCGACAGCGTGCTCGGTTTTATGGGCGAAGCGCATGTAAATGTGCTGCAACTGAACGTGGCGCTCGATGACTTGGTCACTCCATAGTCTGGCTGTGCTTGCTTGGCCCAGTTTAATTAGCCCAGTTCGATGGGGCATGCCATGATGGCCGCATGAATAACGCTCGGCCCGATCCAGATCGATTGCTTGCCGAAGTACAGGCGCAGGAGGCGCGCGCGCAGCGCGGCAAGCTGAAGATTTTTTTCGGCGCCAATGCCGGGGTCGGCAAGACCTTCACCATGCTCGAAGAAGCGCAGCGCCGTAAGGCAGAGGGCGTGGATGTGGTGGTGGGCTATGTCGAACCCCATGGTCGTGTGGAAACGGAGCGTCTGCTACAAGGTCTGGAGCAGTTACCCTTGTTGACCGATGAGCAGGGCTTGAGCGGACGCTCTGAGTTCAATCTGGATGCGGCATTGCGGCGAAGTCCACAGTTGCTGATCATCGATGAATTGGCGCATACCAATTTAAGCGGCATCGAACCGCCCCGGCATGAAAAGCGCTGGCAGGATGTGGAAGAAGTGCTCGAAGCGGGCATCGATGTTTATACCACGGTGAATGTACAGCATCTGGAAAGTCTCAATGATGTGGTGGCGCAGATCACCGGCACGCAGCAACGTGAAACTTTTCCCGATCGCATTTTTGAACAAGCTTACGAAGTGGAATTGATCGATCTGCCGCCGGACGATCTGCTGCGTCGCCTGCGGAGTGGCAAGGTCTATACGACAGACCAGGCGGAGCGAGCGGTCGAGAGTTTCTTCCGCAAGGGCAATTTGATTGCACTGCGCGAACTGGCGCTGCGTAAGACGGCGGATCGTGTTGACCGCGCCATGCACGAGTATCGCAAAGAGCGCGCCGTGCATCGTCCCTGGGCTGCACGTGAGCGATTGCTGGTATGTATCGGCCCTGATGAACAAGCCGAGCGCCTGGTGCGTGCCGGCAAACGTATGGCCGATGGCCTGGATGCGCAATGGTTGGTGGTGTATGTCGAAACACCCGATCTGCTGCGTTTGTCGGAGGTCGAACGCAATCGCCGCATTGCCTTGATGAAACTGGCTGAGTCGCTGGGTGCGGAGACGGTCACGTTGGGCGGTTCATCGGCGGTGACAGAAATTCTGGCGTATGCACGCACCCGCAATGTCACGCGTATTCTGGTCGGCAAGCCCGGCCGTCGTAACTGGCGCGATGGCTGGCGTGGTTCCACGACGAATAAGTTGATTGTCGAAGGCGGCGATTTCGATGTGCTGGTGATCGGTCGAGATAGGCGTTACGACAGTGCTACGCACCCTGCAGATCGTAACGTCGCACCGCCGTCAAGCAAGCCGCGCTGGCAGGATTATCTTGCGGCAATCGGCGCCACGGTTGGTGCGACCGTATTGTGTTGGTTGATGTTTCCAGCGTTTGAACGCGCCAATCTGGCCATGGTTTATGTATTGACCGCGTCATTGGTTGCATTCCGTTATGGACGCGGACCGGCCATTCTCACTTCGCTGTTGAATGTGTTGGCCTTCGATATCGTATTCGTGCCGCCACGCTATTCATTGGCGATCACCGATGCGCAGTATCTGTTGACCTTCGCCATCATGCTGATTGTGGCGCTGATCATCGGTAACTTGAATGCCAGCGTGCGTCTGCAGGCGCGGGTGGCGGGGCACCGCGAGCGGCGCACCGCTTTACTCTATGCCATGACGCGGCAACTGGGCACGGCGCGCGATCGCAAGGCCATCGAACATACCGCCATCGGTCATGTCAGCGAAGTGTTCGATTGCGAAACGACATTGCTGTTTCCGGATTCGAGCGGCCGGGTGGTGCTTGCCAAGACACGCCACTCGCGAGATTCATTGATGTCTGCCGACTTGGGAGCGGCACAGTGGGCTTTCGACAACGTCAAGCCCGCTGGTTTGGGGACGGACACCTTGGCGGGCAGTAGCATTTTGTACCTGCCGATGTCCGGCACGCAGCGTACCTTCGGCGTACTGGCAGTGAAGCCGCAGAATCCTAGACGGGTGATGTTGCCCGAACAATTCAGATTTCTCGAAACCTTTGCGGCGCAGATTGCACTGGCGTTGGAACGCATAGATCTGGCCGAGCAGGCTGAGGCCGCCAAGGTGCGCGCTGAATCGGAAGCTGTGCGTAATTCCTTGCTGACTTCCATTTCGCATGATCTGCGCACACCGCTGGCAACCGTGCTGGGTGGCGCCTCGATGCTGGCCGATCATATGGACAAGCTCAAATCCGAAGAGCGCCATACACTGGCCCTGAATGTTCGCAGCGCTGCACGACATGTGAGCGAACATGTGACCAGCATGCTGGACTTGGTGCGCTTGGAGTCGGGTGCGATCAACCTGCGCTTGGATCGTTATGCCTTGGATGACATTGTCGGCACCGTCTTGCATCGACTCAACGAGCGCTTGCAAAGTCGCAGGGTGTTGCTCGACATCCCCGTGTCACTGCCGTTGCTGCGCGTCGACGGTAAATTGCTTGAACAGGTGATCGAGAATCTTATCGACAACGCCATCAAGTACACCCACCCGCAGGCCGAGATCCAAGTGCAGGCATTGCCTCGTAATGGTGAAGTGGAGATTGTCGTGGCGGATAACGGCCCCGGTTTTGAAGGCATGGACCCCGAGAACCTGTTTCAGAAATTCGAACGCGGCAAGAAGGAAAGCGCGGTGGATGGCATCGGCCTGGGACTGGCCATTTGTCGCGCCATTGTCGAATTGCATCGCGGTCGCATCTGGGCGGAAGAGCGTCAGCCGCATGGAGCTGCGTTGCACTTTGTGCTGCCGACCTTGTTACCCGAGATTGAGGAGTAAGCATGGAGGCAACACGCGCCGTATTGATAGTGGAGGACGATGCCAAGATCCGACAGCTGCTGCGCACCATGTTGGAGGTCGAGGCTTTTCGCGTCATCGAAGCAGAGAACGGCGAACGCGCCATCATTGCCGCCAAGTCGCATCGTCCGGATCTGGCGATTGTCGATCTGGGTTTGCCGGATATCGATGGCGTGCGAGTCATTAAAAGCATTCGCGAATGGTCGCTGATGCCGATTCTGGTTCTCTCGGCGCGCACCGATGAAGAGCAGAAGGTGCAGGCCTTGGAGAATGGCGCCGATGACTATGTGACCAAACCCTTCGGTGGCAGGGAGTTCATCGCCCGGGTGCGCGTGGCATTGCGACGCAGTCTGCAGAGCGGCGATGCGCCCATCGCTGGTATTCGCATTGGTAGGTGGGGTATCGATCTGCAAAAACGTCTGATATCGAATGATGATGGCGAGACCCTGCATCTGACACCCATCGAATTTCGTCTGTTGGAGGTGCTGCTCAAGCATGCGGGCCTGGTGGTGACGCATCGCCAACTGCTGCTGCAAGGATGGGGACCGGATAGTGTGGAGCAGGTGCACTATCTGCGCGTGTACATCAAGCAGCTGCGTGAAAAGTTGGAAGAAGATCCCATGCGACCACGACACTTGCTCACTGAGACCGGCGTGGGCTATCAATTGATTACAGATGATGTGGCTATCACTTAACGACTACGCTAAATTACGGTGGCTCTTAATAACGATTAAGGATATTGTTCGACATCAGGATTCGGCAATCGAATCCAGTCGGAATGGCCAGTACCCCACGGAAGTAGCACGTACGGCGGCTTATTCAAGCCCTCGCTAACTTCCGCATTTACATCCCGCTCGCGCGCATCATGTCGACCGTTTTTGAACAGACTACGATTTTGACCAGCACCCGCAGCGTGCCACGGCGTGTGCTGGTAGTGAATGACGATCCTAATCTATTGACCAAGCTGACCAGTCACCTGACTCAGCAAGACATGGAAGTATCCAGCGCTGCCAATGGTGAGGAAGCACTCACGCTATTGGCGCGTCAATGGATACCGCTGGTGCTGACTGCCGATCATCTGCCGGTGATGAACGGCATCGAGTTGACGCAGCGCGTAAGGGCGATGGCGGCCAAGCCCACCTACATCATCATGCTGACTTCCAATATAGAGGGTGCCGAATTGGAGCGTGGTTACTGCGCCGGCGTCGATCACTACGTGGTGCAAAAGAACTGGGAAAGCTCCCTGTCGCAGCGCGTGGTGGATGGATTTGCCGCGTTGCGTCTGCGCCGCGGCGCAGTGCGCAAGATCGCCAACGACAGTGTTGTTACGGTGGATCTGCAATCCGGCGCCCATACGGCACGGCACTTGGTGGGGCGCTTGAACGCAGAGCTGATGTTGGCGCGCAGTCGTGGTGACACCATCAATGTCGCCGTGCTGGGTGTGCATGGTGCGCAGAATGCGCGTGGTACGCGCGAAGCCATCAGCGAAGAGCAGCTCAGCGCGGTGCTGGGGTCATTGAAAAGCGCAGTGCGTCCCAAATTCGACTGGGTGGCCTGGTTGCATCAGGCAAATGGCACACATCGGTTCCTGATTGTGCTGTCCAATCTGCAGGGCAACATACGTACTCTGGAGCAGAGCATTCGCAACACCTTTGTGGCTGCCGGCAAAGCTGCATCGGGCGGAGCGCCTGTGTTGAGTTTTGGCACGACAGTTTTTAATGCCGGCGTTGGCATGCCGCCCCCGGCTTTGGCGTTGTTAGCTCAAGCAGAAAGTGCGCGTCGTGCTGCCAAGGATGCGGTCAGCGGCTTCAGTGCCGTACAGCGCGATGACGCTTGACAGAGATGAGCATGCAGCAGCGCGGCACCGATAAGTTTTTCTGCATCGTATGACCGTGGCCGATACTTGTTGTCTTACCTGTCGGTCCTGCAAATTGTTTGTCGAATGCATCTCTAAGTAACAAACACGCTCGCTTTGTTACTGATCTATTGTTGAGCTGTGTCAAAGTTGCGACGTCTCGATAATTTCGTGGTGCGGATCACACTCCGTTGCGATAAAAGCTTGTTATGAATAATCCCAAGTTGCTGCAGAGGGATTTTTAAATGAGTTCACCCCTGAGAATCTTGATGATCGAGGATGACTTCTACGATGCCGAATTGCTGGCCTATGCGCTCAAGAGCGACGGTCTGCCGCATCAGTTGCGTCGAGTCGCTACCGCTCCCGACTTGCATACCGCATTAAGTGAGTACAAACCGCAGGTGATCATTTGCGATTTTTCCCTGCCCGGTTTCGATGGCTTCGAAGCGTTGAAAATCACCAATAACCTTGCGCCGAATACGCCGTTCTTCTTTTCGTCCGGCACCATCGGTCGCGAACGCGTGCAATTGGCGTTGAAGCACGGCGCCACGGGTTACTCGTTGAAGGGTGACTTCGCTTCCTTGCTGGCGCAGATTAAGGATCACCTTCCTGGTGCGGACGCGGCCTGAGGTGTTCAGGCGCTTGCTGGCAGGCGCCAGGACGTTTCGATCGGTAAACTATTCTTTTCGGTCACAGCTCAGCCACCGGAATGCATTGTTCCGGTCGCTGAGCCGAATCTAAGGACCGAAGCGTCCTAAATTCTGGTGTGCAATTAATAATAAATTCAGTCGATGCAAAGCAATTGCATGCAACGCACTTCATCGTAAACCCCAGCGTAGTTACTTCTTCTCGCTTTCTTCTTTCTTTTCTTCCTTCTTTCTTTCCGGCAACGCAGCAGGCAGACCCAGTGCAGTACGCAATTCGACGCGTGCTTCGGCTTCATCGCGCTGGAAAGCAAAGTTCTGCGACATCACGGCGGCAACCGCAGTGGCGAGCAGCTTGCCCGCTTCAACGTCAGTGCGATGGTGCGCGCCAACGATCAGACGCGATTCGCGATAGAGTTCGGCGCGCGCATACAGCTCGGCTTGTTTTTCCGGCAGCATTTGCGTGAGGAAGATTGCGCACAACGTACCCGCGGTGGAGTGGCCGCTTGGGAAGGAAGTGTTGTCCAGGTTCTTCTGCCGTTCTGCGGCGGCCTTCTTTTCTTCCTCAGGATCGACTGGCTTGGCTTCGGCAGCAGGCGGAGCAGCTTTGGCGACTTTGCCCTCAGCAGCATCCTTGGCTGCCTTTTCCTTTTTCTCTTGTTCTTCTTTGGCTTTGCGTTCTTCCGCTTTTTTCTTCACATACGCGGGGTCCATGTCGGCCAGCTTTTCGACTTTGTCACTGACCACGTAGGGACGTGGGCGCTGCCAGTAATTTTTTACCGAGCCGGCGGCGCTGCCGCCATCGCTGCTGGCTTTCTTTAAAAACTCGGCGGTCTTGGTGAGTTTCTTTTCATCGAACTCCTTACCCAGTACATCGGCATAGTGGAAGCAACCGCCGTCGGAATCTTCGATGGCCTGCTGGCGTCGCGCCGGATTCTTGCGTGCCGCTGCCTGCGCATCGAGCACTGCTTGAATGTCGCGTTGCTGTTCGGGAGAGCCGGCCTTAGGCGGTGCGGGTAGCAACGGCACCCAGTCCACCTGCGAGGCTAGGAAATAATTGGGTGTATTGCTGCGTGCTTCATTGGGATTGTCGCTGCCGGCACTGGCCCTGCCGGCGCCCATGCCGCCGGGCGGTGGACTTTGCGCGACAGCCAGTCCCATTGCCCCGGTCATCAACGCAGCAGCCCAGGCGCTGAGCATCTTGGAGGAGATGGTTGAACGATGTGCGTTCTCTGACAGCTGCTTCATTGCGTTCCCCTTAAACAAAATCGCCTTCTACATATCGGATCATGTCTATCAAAGCTCGCGCAGGCCGCTGACGATGGGCAACTTGGCGGCGCGGATGCCTGGCATGATGCCGCCAAAAAAGGACAGTACCAAGGCGTATAACAATCCTTTACCCAACAATGCCGGTGTCACGGCAAAGGCGAAAGTAATTTGACTGAAGCTGGACCAGTTGAGTGTGGAAGCGCGAATGCCATTGAAGCCGAGCAGGGCGATCACGCAACCGATGCTGCCGCCGATCAAGCCGAGCAGTAACGATTCGGTGACAACCGAGCTGACCACCGGCCAGGCGCCGAAGCCCAGCGCTCGCAGCGTGGCAATTTCACGAGTGCGTGCCGATACGGCGGAGTACATGGTGTTGAGTGCACCGAATACCGCGCCGAGGCCCATCAGGAAGGCCACGGTATAACCGACTACATTGATCAAAGTAGCGAGACTCTTGGATTGCTCGGCGTAATAATCGGCTTCGCTGCGCACGCTGATGTTCAAACGCGGGTCGGCAGTGAGTTCATCCTTGAGCGCCTTGATGTCGTCGGGTGCAGCCAGTTGCACGCGCACCGATTGGAAAGATGAGCCGCGTCGATAGGCGCCTTGCAGCACCGTGGCATCGGTCCAGATTTCCGATTCGGACACGCTGCCGCCATCTTCGAACTGGCCGACCACTTGCCAGTCGGTGGTGCCCCAGCGCACGGTCTTGCCCACTTCAAGTCCAGAGAACTGTGCGGCTGCGCCGAGACCGACGATGACTTCAAAACGACCCGGCGTGAACATGCGACCCGACACCAGCTTGAATTTGCTGCGCACCTTGGCGGCCTGATCGCCCACACCGCGTAGCGGCACATTGGCACCGGTGCCGGTGCTGCGCATGGGCACATCGACGATGACATACAGCTCGGGCGAAGCAATCGGCATATCGCCTTGCTTCATCACCTTGCCTGCGCCGGAGATGATGCGTGTCTGATCCAGGCTGAGTCCACTGGATAGTTCGGTAGCCGAACCGCTGCGCATGACAATCGCCACATCCTTGCTGCCGGCTTGATCCAGAGCGACACGAAAGCCCTCGCGCATCGACAGCACGCCGACCAATATGGCGACCACGCCGGCGATGCCGACCACTGCCACGATGGAGGCCGCCTTGCGTTCGCTGATGCTGCGCAGGTTGGTCAGCGTGATGGTGACGATTTGTGAGAACCAATTACTCATGATGATTTCCATCTTGTAGGGGCGAGACAGGTCTCGCCCTGCATCAATACGTTCAAGAGGCTAGGGCATGCGTCGCCCTTACTTATCAATCTCAGCCCCGTCGCAGCGCATCGGTGATCTTCAATTGCCAGGCTTGTAAGCACGGCAATGCACCAGACAACACACCTAACAAGGCCATACAGCCAAACCCTAGCAGGTAGGCCGATGCCGGCACCGACATCAAGGGCAGCATTTGCTTGGTCGCTTGCGCGATCCCGCCAACGAATAAAGTGCCGATCAGCAGGCCGATCAACCCGCCGAGGAAGGTGATGAGCAACGATTCGGCCAGCACCAGGCCGGTAACCTGCGCGCTGCTGAATCCCAATGTCTTCATCACGCCGATTTCATTGGTGCGTTCGCGCACGGCCTGCGCCATGCTGTTGGCGGTGACCAGCAACATGGTGAAGAACACCGCCACCACAATCACCGTGACGATGGCGCTGATGTTGCCCATCTGATTGGCGAAGCTTTGGATGAAGGCCTTTTCGGTGTCGGTCTTGGTTTCGGCCGACGAGTTAACGAACATGGCGTCGATCTGTTTCGCCACCTGGTTCGCCTGATTTTTGTCCTTCAGGCGCAGTCCCACCCAGCCGATGTAATCCTGCAGGACGATGCCTTCATTGAAGTAGTCGTAATGAAAATACAGACCGTTGGTGTCGCCGTTGGGATTGTCGAAAATGCCGTCGATCTTCATATCCCAGGTGTTGTTGCCATCTTTACGAAAATAAATGGCGGAACGGATCGGCACCGTGTCACCGATCTTCCAGCCCTGCGCATCGGCCATGGCGCGACCTACCAGCGCACCGCTGCGATCGCTCATCCAATTCTTGCGTTGCGTCGCATCCACCGTGATTTCCGGGTACACATCTTCCAGCGCTTCTTCACCCAGCACGGGGTAACTGAAGATCTGCGTTTTTTCGTCCTTGTAATAACCGCCAAACCAGTTCAGCGATACTGCCGAACGCACGCCCTCCAGCGCGCGAATGCGTTCCAGATAGCTGCGTGGCAGCGGCTGCGTGAACGACACCTTGTGCATGGTCATCAAGCGATCCTGTCCGGCCAGTTCCACGCCGCCGGTGAGCGCATGTTGCAGGGCTTCAACCAATGCGAACAACACGAAGGCGACGATGATCGAGGCCAGCGTCAGAATCAGACGCGAACGTTTGCGGCCGAGGTTGGCCCAGAGTAAGGACCACATCACGCCACCTCTTTAACGAGTTGACCCTTTTCAAGATGCAACACGCGCTTGGCGCGTTCGGCGGCGCGCGGATCGTGCGTGACCATGACGATGGTCTTGCCCTGTTGCTGGTTGAGCGCCTGCAATAGATCCAGAATTTCATCGCCGGCCTTGCGATCCAGGTCGCCGGTGGGTTCGTCGCAGAGCAGGATGGTGGGGTCGGAAACAATCGCACGGGCAATGCCGACACGTTGTTCCTGACCGCCGGACAGTTCGCGTGGCTTGTGATTGGCGCGATCGCCCAGACCCACCAGGTTTAATGCCGCTGCAGCACGTTGCTTGCGGTCGTTGGCGGAAAGTTTGGTGAGCAACAGCGGCAGTTCCACATTGCGCTGTGCGGTCAGCACCGGCAACAAGTTGTACATCTGGAATACGAAGCCGACATTGTCGGCGCGCCAACGACCCAATGCGGTATCGTTCAACTTGCTGATGTCATTGCCGGCCACTTCGAGACTGCCGGAAGTAGGGCGATCCAGTCCACCTATCAAATTAAGTAACGTGGATTTGCCCGAACCGGAAGGACCCATCAATGCCAGGAAGTCACCCTGCGGAATTTCCAGATCGAGGCGATGCAGTACTTCGACGGTTTCACTGCCGCGTTGATAGTTCTTGGTCAGGTTGTTGATGCGAACCAGTGTGGTCATGGTTAGATCCTGTTGGTCTTTATTTAAATCATCGCGCTGTTCGATAACGTAGGGCGTGATTCATCATGCCCCCATTACGGGTAATGCATTTCCGATTCGTCATTCCCGCGCAGGCGGGAATCCAGTTGAATCAAGTGTTCGACTGGATGCCCGCTCTACGAATCATGGCGTCTTAACCTTCACCTTGGCGCCATCCTGCAATTGCTCGCCGGGCATCGCAACCAGCGAATCGCCATCGCTGATGCCACTTAATATTTCAGTGCGATCACTGCGCGTGTTGCCGGTGCTTACTGCGATTCGTTCGATACGCTCATCTGTCACACGCCACACATACTGCTTGCCATTGATGCTGGTGACGGCGCTGCTCGGTACTTCGACTACTGCACGCGTCGGAGCGGCGGCATTGGCGGCGGCGTTATCGAGGAACCGCACCTTCACACCCATGTCGGGCAGGATGCGCGGCTCCAGTTGGTCGAAGCCGATGCGTACCTTGACGGTGGCTTTCTGTCGATCGGCTGCGGGTACGATGCTGATGACATGACTGGGAATGGTCCAATCCGGATAAGCATCCAGAATCGCTTCGGTCTTTTGACCATCCATCACGCGATTGATGAAAGCTTCATTCACATCCACTTCGACCTCGCGTGATTCCATGTCCACGATGGTGGCAATGCCGGTGCGCGTATAACCGCCGCCTGCGGAAATAGGCGAGACCATTTCGCCGGGTTGCGCATCCTTGGAAATCACCACGCCGGCGAAGGGCGCACGCACAGTGAGATCGCTCATATTCTGTTGTTGCACACGCACGCTGGCGTCGGCCACATTCACCTGGCTTTGCAGAGCATCGAGTTGTGCCTGCAATGCAGCCACCGAAGACTGAGCGGTGTCGAGATCGGCTTCGCTGATCAACTTGTCGGTGCGTAGTTGTTCGGCACGTTTGGCGGCGCGCTGGGCTTCACCCAAACGCACTTTCACCTGCGCCAGTTCGCTACGCGCTGCAGCGGCCTGTTGCTGGGATAAATCCAACTGCCGAGTGGCGGTGCTGGCATCCAGCGTGGCCAGCACCTGATCGGCTTTGACGCTCATGCCTTCTTCGACCAGCACTTCATTGACCTTGCCGGTGATCTTGGCCGAGACGGTGGCCTGCCGACGCGCCACCACATAGCCGGAGGCATCGAGCACGGTGGCGGGACCGCCATTGCGCGTCGAAGTCGCCGTGACCACGCTGACTTCGATGGTCTGCTTGCCGGTCCACCACCAAGCGCCCGCACCCAGCATGGCGACGGCCACAAATGCATACAGCAGATATTTGCCAACGGGTCTATCGGCGCCATTTCCGGATGAGGGAGCGGGGCCGCGATCGATGCGCAGGCTGTTTAATGCATTTTGATCCAAAGCCATGAATACGCTTACCTGGAAACGGAGTGAGATCGTCGCGGTAGAAGGCCAAGCCTAACTCATTCAGATTGCATCGAACACTGTCCAGCCTCTGAGGTATTCCCTCGGATTCATATATTGGGAAAATGGAGCACTAGGGGTTGCAGTTTCCGTTCGCCTTGAGCTGGTCGAAGGGTTCTTGGAATCGTAACCCTTCGGTCCTTCGACAAGTTCGGGACTCAGGGCGAACGGAGTAGTGCGGTCGCAGTTGCTGGTTGGGGCGCGCATCACTTGGGCGCGTGTAATTTTGCAAATGCCGTGCGCATGTATGTCATCAGATCGTTTGAGATCAACGAGCCCTTGAGCAATGCCGGCTCCCGCTCATGTGCTTGGCGAACCTTAAACGATGTGTCCGGATCGGAGCCATAAATAGAATTGGACAACTCGATCCAACGTTGCGCTATACCGAGTGTCGCGGTTGAAGTGGGGGGCTGGCCACTTTGCATCGCCTGATAGGCATCGGCAATCAATGGCGGCCACGCGGCGATATGTTTGCCGTAGTTGTTCCGGACGAAGGCCAGTTCATCAGGGGACAGATATTTTTCGTAGATATCGAGTTTGTCGTAGCTAGAGGCTTGTTGTAGGTAGTGCAAGGTGGCGGGTGTCAGGCCGGATTGTTCTTGAAACTCAGGTTCACGTGCATGCATGTCCGTGAGCTTGGCCAGCAAGATTGGATCGTTTGGAAAGTCGCGTTCCGCCAGCGTAAGCCAATCGCGAGCTGCTTCACGCGCTGCGGGTGCGTCGGTGGGCGTGTTATGGGCCACCAATTGATCGACACGTTGTGCCAACGCGGCCCACTCAGGACGCGCGCTCTGATTGGCCAGATGGGGTGGTAAACGCTTGAGTTCTTCGGGCGTGAAATATTTGTCGTACATGTTCATCAGCTCCAGAGTTTTAAGCCAGTCCGCCAGTTCCGGCTCGTCGCCCTGCAGCAATTGCTCCTGCATTCGTGACAGTCGCGCATGCAATTGCGTGGCTTGTTCGATCTGCTGAGTCAACATCTGCAATTGCCGCGCAATGATCTGCGGCAGCTGTGCATCGGAACCGGTGAGCACCGTACCGATCTCGGCTAACGTCAGTCCCAGCCGCTGCAAGGCCTGCACCTGGTGCAGACGGGCAATGTCATCACGGTTGTACAAACGATAGCCTGCATCGGAACGTGCCGAAGGTTTGACCAGATCAATGCTGTCGTAGTGATGCAGCGTGCGCACCGTCAATCCGGAACGCTTGGCCAGCTCACCCACTTTTAACAACATCGATAGGTTCCTTTCTTCAGCACGCGGAGCAGGTTAGGGCCTGACGTTGCGTGAGGGTCAAGCGTTGATTCGCGGAATGGCCTCATGCTTACAGCCAGCCTTTTTGTCTGGCCAGTCGATAGGCTTCAATGCGATTGCCCGCGCCCAGTTTGCCGATGGCTTCGGACAAATAGTTGCGCACCGTTCCCTGCGACAGATTGATGCGTTGTGCAATGTCGCCGGCAGAGAGGCCATCGCCGGCCAGTCGCAACACCTGTCGTTCGCGGTCGTTGAGCGGATCGGCTTCGGTCCAGGCTTCTACTGCCAATTGCGGATCGATGCTGCGGCCGCCGCGATGCGCGGTGCGGATGGCATCGGCCAATTGCTCGGCGGGCGCGTCCTTTAATAGGTAACCAGCCACGCCGGCATCGAGTGCGCGGCGTAGATAGCCTGAGCGTGCGAAGGTGGTGAGTATCACCAGCTTGCAGGGCAGTGCCTGTTCGCGCACGCGCAGCGCCAATTCGAGACCGGTGAGCTGCGGCATCTCTATATCTGCGACGATCACATCGGGTCGTAGACGTTGCGTCTCCTGCCAGGCACTTGTGCCATCGGCACAGCTGGCAACAATTTCAATGTCTGCTTCCATGCCGAGTAGTGCGGATAACGCGCCGCGCACCATGGCCTGATCTTCTGCCAGCAGTACTCGAATCATAATGACGCCATGCCTTGCTCGAATTCGTGTGTGATCGACGGGATCTGCTTTGTGTCTTCGCTTATGGCTGTTGCAGCTGCCTTCAATGGCAGGCGAATGTTGAGCGTGGTGCCTGCGGTAGAGGAATCGAATTGTACTTGGCCGCCAACTGCACGGGCGCGCTCTTCGATGCCGCGCAGGCCATTGCCATGGCGAGTGAGGCCACCGCGACCGTTGTCGGCAACCAGCAGCGTTGCCTGTTCGGCAGTGAAATTTATTTCAACCCGAGCCTGAGTTGCATGGGCGTGCTTGTGGATGTTGGTAACTGCCTCGCGCAGCATCATGGCTAGATGCGTTTCAATATCCGGCGGCAGGGCTCGCTCGTCGTGCTGTATCAGCAATTGAATGCCGGAGGATTCGAGCAGGGCGCGTGCCGATAGCAATTCCACTTCCAATGCAGCGGCGCGAATGCCGCTGACCGCAGTACGCACTTGTTTCAATGCCTGGCGTGCCACATCGGTGACATCGTGAATTTCGCGCGCAGCGGCTTCAGCGTCGCGTTGCAGCAACCGGCCGGCCAATTCGCTTTTAATCGCGATCAGCGACAGTGTGTGTCCCAGCAAGTCGTGCAGATCGCGGCCGATGCGTTCGCGCTCTACCAGTGCGGCTAGCCGGCGGATTTCATCCTGAGATAGTTTCAGCGCGGCTTGCTTGCGATATTTTTCTATTTGAATGGCATTGCCGAGGCAGGTGACCAGGCAAATCAGCGTTGACAGGCTGATCAGAAAGTACGGTCCGTCGAGCAACAAAATTTCAAATGCCAATGCTGCGTTCAATGCCAAGGTGAGTAGTATGGGGCGCAACAGGCCATTCATGATGAGCGGCGCAAGGGCTACGGCAAATGTCAGGTAGACGATTGCATAGGGATTGACCGGCATCAGTATGTATCCCAGCGAAGCCATCAGCAGCAGTCCGCGCAGTCCTGTGCCTTCGCGTAAGCCGTGGTGTCGGAAATACAGCATCAGAAAAACGGGGATCGTGAGCAGGGTGGGTAATAGCCAGCTGCGTTCCGCGCCACGCCATGCGAAGGGTATGAATAACATGCCGAGGTAGATCAACCATAAAAAATGCTCTGCACCCCGACCTGCAAGATTCGGCAGCCGCTTTATATAGTGTCGCTTCAATGCGGTTATTATTTTCATGTATGCAGCTTACCTAAGCCCGGCTTGATTAGCTTGTGCAGGCGCGGCCGGGTTGACTGGAACATCGCTGCCGGTCCTGAGCGCCCAGACGCCAAAGCTGATTTTCAGTATTCCATCGGCAATACCGAACAATTCATAGGGAAGGTTGCTTGCCAGCAAGCCGGTGCCGGCATTGCCGATACATAGGAGGCCCAGCAGGAAAAACAATGGGCCGAAGGCAAGTGACATCGGCAGGAAGTGCACGCCGACAATCATTAGAACCCATAGCCATTGAACTGATTCTTCAGTGCCGGGCGGCAGCCTGCGACGCAGGACTATAAGTAATAAGGCTTGGAGCAAGAGGGCGCCGCTCAGCGCCACGATCTGAAGTTTTGACGGCCGGGTGCGTGACCGACATCTCGTCAAGAATATCGACAGTACTCCGACGCCTAAACCAACGAAGAAGAGGTTGTAATTAACCAGTGCGTTGCCGCTGAACGCAATTGCACCGACCAAACCCAGGCCAATGAAAATTAGGAATAGCCCGCCCGCTTTGCGCATCGGGTAAGCAGCGCCAGGAGTCATACTTGGACCGACATCGGTGTGGTGTGTGTGGTTCATGATGTTTTTGTCAGGCTCGATGGCGGAAATGGATGGTGGTCAGTAGTAGATGACTCGTTGCGGTTCATAGGCGCGTACGTAATCGACGCTGGGCGAAGGCGAAGCACAGAACAGTCGTACTGAGCAGCATGACTACGTGTGGCGGCGCTCCCTCGTTTTGACGATCAATGATATTTGCGGTCAATTTTGTCAGGTGATAAGTCGGCCAGATGGGCGCCCACTGCCTTAATACTTCCGGTAGTGCAGCCAAGGGCAGCAGCACACCCGATAGAAAATTCATCGGTAGGTACAGCAAATTGATGATGGCAGGCGCTGCCTGACCCTTGACCATACTGCCGATTAAACACCCCAGACCGCAGAACGGCAGGCAGCCCAGCAGCGAGACCGCAAACAGATTGAGCCATTGCGTGACATCAAGGCTTACCTTGCCCAGCGTCGCTGCACACAACATGAGCGCCAGTGAGATGGTGCTGGACAGTAACGCTGCTACCAGCAGTTTGGCCGTGAGATATAGGCCTGCGGGTATGGGCAGCGCGCGTTTCAATTGCAGCAAGCCACGTTCGCGATCCATGGCTAAACCCACGCCAAGACCGAATAGGCCTGGGGCGACCACGCCGAAGGCTAGGAATGCGCCGAATAGATGTGCCGCCATGTTGGTGCCGCGCATGCGCGTGCCCAGCAGGAAGACCCCGAATAACAGGTAGAACATGACGGGAAAAGCCATGGTCGGAATTGCGAACGATGGATTGCGCAACAGACGTAACGTTTCCATGCGTGTTTCCAATGCCAGCATTCTTACGAATGAAACGGATTGAGAATGACGCGTAAAGTCGTTCGATGCGGTGAGCGTATTCATGCGGCGGCTGCTTGTGTGATTTGTAGAAAAGCTTCCGCGAGCGTGGCGCGGGTTACCTGCAGTTCGCGTAGTGCAGGGTCGTCATTCAATAGACGTCGTACCAAGTTCTCGACTGCAGATGTGTCGATCTCCAGCCATTGCTCTTCGCGGCGAGCGTCGAGCACTTCGGGCCAGTTTTCGATATGTGTGAGCGACAGCGTGCTGATGCAGCGAACCTGTTGCGAGGTATGCCGAGCGCGCAGGACATCGACGCTGTCCTGCGCCACGATGCGACCGCGCGCCAACACGGCTACGTGATCGGCCAGCGCTTCAGCTTCTTCCAGGTAATGAGTGGTGAGTAGCACCGTGCGGCCCTGTTCAACTAACTTACGGATGGCGTGCCACAGCGCAGTACGCGCTTCGATGTCCATGCCGGTGGTGGGTTCATCCAGGAATAGCAGCTCGGGATCGCCGCATAGCGCCAGCGCGAATTGCACTCGCCGTTGTTCGCCGCCGGACAGCCGACCGTAGAAACGTGACAAGAGTTTTTCGATGCCCGCCAGCGACGCGACGTCGGCAAGCGTGAGCGGTCGTGGGTAGTAACTGCAGGTGAGTTGCAACAGTTCGCGCACGCGCAGGGTGTCGGGTAGTGCGGTGGATTGCAGCATGAGCCCGACACGGCGTCGTGCCGACAGGTTGCTGGGCGATTCGCCAAACAATTGGGCATGGCCGCTATCCGATTCCAGCAGGCCAAGAAGCAGGTTGATGACAGTGCTCTTGCCCGCGCCGTTGGGTCCCAGCAGTGCGGTGACCCGACCGCGTTCAATGCGCAGGCTGACTTGATCGAGCGCTAAATGCGCGCCGTAGCGTTTGACGGCCTGTTCCAGTGCCGCTGCGGGGATTTGTGTCGTCATGATTTCCTCCTGAGTACAGCCTAGAAGGAGCGGCTGCCGTCGGGCAGTGGCCGAAATCAGGACTTGGTCATGACAGATGTCATGAGCCGCTTGCCGTGCGCTACGGCTTGTATTTGCCCCGGCAGCTGGGTAAAGTCGCGTCATCGTATATAAAGATTCCTTTATATAAAGACTTATTGAATTTAGAGTCATGACCACGCTCGACCAAACCGTCGAATTGCTACGCGCGCTGGCTGAACCGACCCGGTATCGGCTGCTGGCGTTGCTGAGTCATGGCGAGCTCACCGTGGGCGAGATTGCCGATGTGGTGGAGCAGAGCCAGCCGCGTATTTCCCGGCATTTGAAGGTGTTGAGCGATGTGGCGGCGCTGGAGAGGTTTCGCGAAGAGCAGCGAATTTACTATCGCCTGACCAGCGGTACTCGAGCTGCGACTCTGGTGGCGCAGGCATTGGCGCACCTGGAGCCAGCCGATGCGGTATTGCAGGCAGACCGCCGACAGTTAGTCGTGGTGCGCGATCAGCGCGTACGCCACGCCAGCGCACAGTGGGAAGATGTGCGGCGTTCGGCCGAGTTCACCTATGGCGATAAGCAGTTTGTCAGCGCCGTGCTCAAAGAAGTGGGCGTCTCGCCGCTCGGTGAGTCGCAATTGGGTGAACTGTTGGATGTGGGTACCGGTAGCGGCAGCATGCTGCGTGTGTTGGGCGGTCATGCTCGGCATGCCGTGGGCTTGGATCTGTCCACCCAGGCCTTGCGCGTGGCGCGCGCCAAGGTGCATGGCGCGGGCTTGAATCATTGCGTGTTCAAGCATGGCGATATGTATGAGTTGCCCTTCGATGCCGGCAGCTTCGATGCGGTGAGTTTCGATCAAGTGCTGTCGGTGGCGGATAAGCCCGGCCAGGCCTTGCGCGAAGCGGCGCGCGTGCTGCGTCGCGGTGGCCGCGTGATCGTGGTCGAAGACAGCGAGCGTCTGGCCGCTGCTGCCGACGATAAGCCGCAGCAAGCGCTACGTCGTTGGTTGGAACGCGCCGGCATGCAATGCGAAAAGATGAAGGCTCTACGCAGCGGTGGGCGTCAATTGCTGCTGGGCTTAGGTTTGCGATGAGTCTTGACCGACTCCAATGAATAAATAAATCCTCGGAAATTTCATGTCAGCGAATTCGTTATCAACTGTTTCCAATATCGGGGCACCTGCATCGGCACCCGTGCAGGTGTCCTTTGAATTTTCGCCGCCCAAAAACGATGAAGCTGAAGTCGCGTTGTGGTCTGCCATTCGTCGCCTGGAGCCGCTTGCCCCTACCTTTGTCTCGGTGACCTATGGCGCCGGTGGTTCGACGCGTGAACGCACCCACGCGACGGTGAAGCGCATCGTTGAGGAAACCACGCTCAAGCCTGCGGCGCATCTCACCTGCGTGGCGGCGTCGCGCGGCGAGATCGACGACATCGTGCGTGCCTATTGGGATGCCGGCATTCGCCACATCGTTGCCTTGCGTGGCGACATGCCCGGTATGAGCGGTCCGTATCAAGCGCATGCGCAGGGCTATCAATCCACGCCGGAATTGATCGCGGGCATTCAGCGCATTGCGCCGTTTGAAGTGAGCGTATCGTTCTATCCGGAAAAACATCCGGACTCGGCCTCGCTGCAGCACGACATCGATCTGCTCAAACAAAAGGTGGATGCCGGCGCCACGCGTGCGTTGGGGCAGTTCTGTTTCGACAACACCATCACTGCACGCTTCCGTGATGCGGCGGCGCAGGCGGGAGTCAACATTCCCGTGATTCCCGGTTTGATGCCCGCCACCAACTTCAATGGCGTGCAACGTATGGCCGGCAAGATTGGCGCGACCATTCCTGAAAGTCTGGCGCGGGCCTATCAAGGGCTGGATGAGGATGTGGAAACACGGCGTATATTGGCGGCCTCGGTGCTCACCGAGCAGGTGCGTGAGTTGCGGACCTTGGGCTTTGGCCAGTTCCACTTCTATACCTTGAATCAGGCCAATCTCACGTATGCAGCCTGCCGCATTCTGGGCATGCTGCCGAAAGGCCTGTAATTCATACATGTAGGCTGGGATGCAATCCCGGCCTACGAAATCTGATGTAGGTTGGGTGCCGCACCCAACATGATTGTTTGATGCCGGGTGAGGCACCCGGCCTACGAGATATTGATATGAACCGCACCGAACGCATTGTCGAATTCAAACGCCTGCTGGAGCAGCGCATCCTTACCTTGGATGGCGCCTTCGGCACCATGGTGCAGCGTTACAAGCTGGATGAAGCCGGCTATCGCGGCGAGCGTTTCAAAGATTACGCGCACGACCTCAAGGGCAATAACGACGCGCTGGTGCTGAGTCGTGCCGACATCGTCAGCGAGATTCATCGCCAATATCTTGAGGCCGGTGCGGACATTCTGGAAACCAACAGCTTCGGTGCCAACTGCATTGCCCAGGCCGATTACCACATGGAATCGCTGGCCTATGAAATGAATGTGGCGGCGGCAAAACTGGCGCGCGATGAAGCCGATGTGTTTGAAGCGCGCGATGGTCGTGTGCGTCTGGTGGCGGGCGCGCTGGGTCCAACCAATCGCACCGCATCGCTGTCACCTGATGTGAACGATCCAGGCTATCGCGCTGTGACCTTCGATCAACTGGTTGAGGCTTACAGCGAGGCAGCGCGCGGCCTGATCGCCGGTGGCGCCGACATCATGTTGGTGGAAACCATCTTCGACACCTTGAATGCGAAGGCTGCGCTATTCGCAGTGCGCAATGTGCTGGATGAGCTCAAGCTCGATCTGCCCATCATGATTTCCGGTACGATTACTGATGCCTCGGGTCGTACGCTCTCCGGTCAGACTGCCGAGGCATTCTGGAACTCGGTGCGGCATGCCAAGCCGATCACCATCGGTTTCAACTGCGCGTTGGGCGCCAAGCAACTGCGCCCGTATATCGAAGAGTTAGCGCAGATCGCTGAGACCTATATCTGCGCCTATCCCAATGCCGGTCTGCCCAATGCCTTCGGTGAGTATGATGAGCATGCCTGCGAGACCGCCGACTACATCAAGGAGTTTGCGCAGAGCGGCTTCGTGAACATCGTCGGCGGTTGCTGCGGCACCACGCCGGATCATATTCACCATATGCACGAAGTGGTGGCCAGCATTGCGCCGCGCAAGTTACCGCAAGTGGAAGTCAAGTCGCGTCTCAGTGGTCTGGAAGCGTTCAACATTGCGGCCGACTCGTTGTTTGTTAACGTGGGTGAACGTACCAACGTCACCGGCTCGGCCAAGTTCCGTAAGTTGATCGAAGCCGATAACTACAACGAAGCGCTGGACATCGCCAAGCAGCAGGTGGCCAACGGTGCGCAGATCATCGACGTCAACATGGACGAGGGCATGCTCGATTCCAAGGCGGCGATGGTGAAGTTCCTGAACCTGGTTGCCGCAGAACCCGACATCGCACGCGTGCCGGTGATGATCGACTCGTCCAAGTGGGAAGTGATCGAAGCCGGTCTGAAATGCATTCAGGGCAAGGGCATCGTCAATTCCATCAGCATGAAGGAGGGCATCGAGCCCTTCCTGGCATACGCACGCAAGATTCGCCAGTACGGTGCGGCGGTGATCGTGATGGCCTTCGATGAGAAAGGCCAGGCCGACACCGTGCAACGCAAGGTGGAGATCTGCAAGCGTTCCTACCAGCTGCTCACCGAAGAAGTGGGTTTCCCACCCGAAGACATCATCTTCGATCCGAATGTGTTCGCAGTGGCCACGGGTATCGAAGAGCACAATCGTTACGCGCTGGACTTCATCGAAGCTTGCAGGCTGATTCGTGAGGCCTGTCCGCACGCCGGCATCAGCGGTGGCATCAGCAATGTGTCGTTCTCGTTCCGTGGTAACGAGCCGGTGCGCGAAGCCATGCACTCGGTGTTCCTGTACTACGCCATCAAGAATGGTCTGACCATGGGCATCGTCAATGCCGGTCAGTTGGCGATCTATGAAGACATCGCTCCCGAGCTTAAGGAACGCGTTGAAGATGTAATCCTCAATCGTCGCGATGATGCCACCGAACGTCTGCTGGAGATTGCCGGTCAGTTCAAGGGCGAAGCGGCGATGAAGAAGGCCGAGGATCTGGCCTGGCGCGAATGGCCGGTGACCAAGCGTCTTGAACATGCGCTGGTGAAGGGCATCGATCAGTACGTGATCGAAGACACCGAAGCCGCACGTCTCGAAGCAGATAGGCCGCTATCGGTAATCGAAGGCCCATTGATGGACGGCATGAACGTGGTGGGCGATCTGTTCGGTGCGGGCAAGATGTTCCTGCCGCAGGTGGTGAAGTCGGCGCGTGTGATGAAGAAGGCCGTGGCGCACTTGATTCCCTTCATCGAAGCGACCTTGGGCGAAGGCGGCAAGCGTCAGGCCGATGCCAAGATCGTGCTGGCCACGGTGAAGGGCGATGTGCACGACATCGGCAAGAACATTGTGGGCGTGGTGCTGCAATGTAATAACTTCGAGGTAGTCGATCTCGGCGTGATGGTGTCCTGCGACAGGATTCTGGAAACCGCACGCAAGGAGAAGGCCGACATCATCGGTCTTTCCGGCCTGATCACGCCCTCCTTGGATGAAATGGTGCATGTCGCCAAGGAAATGCAACGCCAGGGATTCGAGCAACCGCTATTGATCGGTGGTGCGACCACTTCGCCAGCGCATACTTCGATCAAGATCGATCCCGGCTACAAGGGTTCGGTGGTGTATGTGAAGGATGCGTCGCGATCGGTGGGTGTGTGCCGCAACCTGATCACGCCCAACCTGCGTGCCGACTTCCATGCCAAGACCAAGGAAGATCACGCGCGTCGTCGCGAGCAACATGCAGGTAAGAAGTCCAAGGCGCCGCAGTTCACCATCGAACAAGTGCGCGCCAACGACTTCAAGACCGACTGGACGCAGTACGCGCCGCCGGTGCCGCGCCATCTTGGCATCAAGGTGTACGAAGATTATCCCTTGCAGGATCTGGTGAACTACATCGACTGGATGCCGTTCTTCAATGCCTGGGAGTTTGCCGGCAAGTTCCCGGCGATTCTCACCGATCCCGTTGTCGGTGTTGAGGCCAGCAAGTTGTATCAGGACGCGCAGGCCATGTTGGCGAAGATTCTGCGCGAGCACTGGTTGCATGCGCGTGCGGTGGTGGGTTTGTTCCCTGCTAATCGTGTTGGCGATGACGTGGAGGTATATACCGACGAATCACGCTCACAGGTGCTGACCACGTTGCACTTCCTGCGTCAGCAGCGCAATAAACCCGAGGGGCAGGCGCATAGCTGTCTCGCTGATTTCGTCGCGCCCAAGGATAGCGGTGTGCCGGACTACGTTGGCGCTTTTGCCGTGTCGGCTGGCTTCGGTATTGATGAACATGTGAAACGCTTCGAAGCCGCACATGACGATTACTCGTCGATTCTGCTCAAGGCCATTGCGGATCGTTTCGCTGAAGCCTTTGCCGAGCGTCTACATGAAAAGATTCGTCGCGAGGGTTGGGGTTATGCGCCGGACGAGCGCAAGAGCAACGATGAGCTGATCAACGAAGATTATCGCGGCATTCGTCCTGCGCCGGGTTATCCGGCCTGCCCCGATCACACTGAGAAGGCGACGTTGTGGTCGTTACTCGATGTGGAGAAGAACACCGGCATTACCATCACCGAATCGTTTGCCATGTTGCCCACGGCAGCGGTGAGTGGTTGGTACTTCTCGCATCCGGGTTCGCACTACTTCCCGTTGGGACAGATCGATCGCGACCAAGTAGTGGACTATGCCAAGCGCAAGGGTATGAGCTTTGCTGAAGCCGCTCGTTGGTTGGCGCCCAATCTGGGCTTCGATCCTGATGCGCAGGATGTGGCTTAGCAATTGATAATGGACAATTGATAAGGGATAACGAGGAATAGGCGGCCTTTATGGGAAAGCAGCGCGAGGTTGAGCTGGACGTATCAATGCAGGTACGTCTTGCCAAGCTGGGTGATGTGGCTGCTTTAAGCTCGCTGACGGCAGAGCTGGGATATCCCGCTTCGGTTACGGAGATGACGACACGCCTCTCGGCTTTGCTTGCGCGCACCGATCACGCGGTGTTTGTTGTCGAGCATGCACAGAATGTTGTCGGCTGGTTGCATGTTGGTGAGGTGCTGTCACTGGAAAGCGCTCCGTTTGCGGTGATTGGCGGGTTGGTAGTGGCCGAAGGTCAGCGCGGCGCCGGCAGAGGCAGAGCCTTGGTGAGCGCAGCCGAACAATGGGCTGTTGCCAGGGCATACGGGAAAATACGTGTACGCAGCAATTCAATGCGGGTTGAGGCGCGACAGTTCTACGAAAAGCTCGCCTTTGTAGTCACCAAGAATCAGAACGTATTCGATAAGTTGCTGTGAAAATTCAGATCGGTAGCGCCTGTGCAACGAAACCTAAGGCTCGGTCGCTAGTCAATTCGCTGCGTATTTTCGATTGCTTACACGCATGTCGGACTGCGCCGACAGGCTTTGACAGCGTGACGTAATCGCGGTCTAGTACGGACTTCGTGCACTAACCATCTGACGGAGGGGTTGTAATGTTATTCCGAGATAACGCCGCTAAAGATTCCGCGGCGGACAATCAACGCGCAGCCGAAAAAGCGCCTACCCCATCACCCGCTAAACCCGAGGCTCCCATGTCAGCATCTCCCGCCGCCGTGAATCCCACTCCAGCTGCTGCATCCTCTGTTCCTCCGGCGCGCCCCGCGCTTAAGGAGTCGGTGCTATCCGCCGAGCTGACCATTGAGGGCAAGATCGAAGGCGCGGGTCACGTACGTATTGCCGGTCGCTTCAAGGGCGACATCCAGGTGCAAGGCAATGTAACCATTGAACAGGGCGCTACCGTTACTGGTGAAGTGAAAGCCGAAGTGGTGATCATTGCCGGACAACTGGATGGCAATGTCGACGCCAGCAATCGCGTTGAACTGTTGACCACCGGTTTGTTGAATGGCGATCTAAAGGCGGGTTCGCTCACCGTGGCTGCAGGTTCGCGTATGCGCGGTCGCGCCGAGTTTGGTTGGAACGATAAGGCGCCCAAGTAAGCTTGAATAGTAAGTTTCACTTTACTGGACACTGAAGTTTCAGCCAACCCTCGCTGAGGAGCTCTCTTGTTACCGGGACGCACCACCGCCAGCAGTGCGGGCAAGACGCGCATCTGCCCGCACTGCAAGTCTACTATTCTGGACAGCGCCACCGTCTGTCCAGCTTGCCAGCATCATCTGCAATTCAACATGGGCCAGCAGGCGGTGCGTACCGTCGCCAGCTTCACAGCACTGAAGGTGGAGGGCGCGGTCAAGCATCCGGCCAATGAAGCGCCCTGGGAATATTCGCTGGTGATTTCGGTGCGCAATGAGCGCGGTGAAGAAATCAATCGTCAGGTCATTGGCGTGGGTGCTTTGCATTCAGGCGATGAACGCAGCGTGTCGTTGACCATGGAAGTGTTCAAGACCAACAAGCCGAATATGGGCTGAGCATGTAAGGCCTTATGCGGATGCAGACCATGAAACATTCGCTGATGGCAGGTATTCATCATCTACGAGTGCGGCCCTATGTGGGTGGTCTGCTGATGATGACTGTACTGAGCGGCTGTGGCGGCTCCGATGACGACTCGCTGAGTGCGTCATCTGCCTCATCATCGAGTTCAATCAGTTCTGCACAACGCGTGCAAGCGGCGACGGCCACTGCGCAAAACAATGCTGCCTGTTCGGCTATTCAACCCTTTTACTGGGAAGTGGGCGATAAAGCAGGCGCGTTGGCTTCTGCTTCAGTGGGGGGCAACACGCCCAACGCTAACACCACCATGTTGATCGCTTCGGCATCCAAGTGGATGTTCGGTGCGTACGTGGTCGAGCTTCGCGCCGGACAACTCACAGCCGATGATATTGCTGCCTTGACCATGCGTACCGGCTACACCCATTTGAATTACTCCCGCTGTCTTACCACCGCCACGGTGGGCGAGTGTTCCAGCGCCGCGCATTTGTTGGATGCTTACAGCAATGACAGTCTTGAGCCCAACTATGTAGGCAAGTTCTATTACAACGGCGGTCATTTCCAGAAATATGCCGCATCGACTTTAGGACTGGCAGGCAATATCAATGCGACGCTGAAGACCAGCATCGCCAATCAGATCGGTCTGGATTTTTCGTTTGCCTACGATTCGCCACAACTGGCGGCGGGCATTTCCACCAGTGCTGCCGATTACGCTTTCTTTCTGCGCAAGATATTGAACAATCAATTGCGAATGTACAGCGCGCTGGGCAGCAATGCCGTGTGCACCAATCCCACCGTTTGTCCGACTGCAGCGGTGTCTACGCCTATTCCCACTACTGAGAGCTGGCATTACTCCTTGGGACATTGGGTGGAGGACGATGCCAGTGTGGGCGATGGCGCATTCAGTAGTCCTGGCGCCTTTGGTTTTTATCCATGGATCGATGCCGGCAAAACTTACTACGGCATCGTGGCGCGTTACGCAGTGCCCGGTTTGATTGGCGACTCCGTGGCTGTTGACTCGGTGAATTGCGGACGATTGATTCGCAAGGCGTGGACGAGTGGCGCACAACAGTAGCGATAATTCTTTGTCGGTATGCTGGCTTTCTCGCGTTCAAGAAGAGGTGCGGGGTGAGGGGGCTTCGCGTAGTAGCAGACGTCGCTGAGCTTCCAACAACAATGCCAGCATCATTAATAACATCAGACCCATCGCAGCATGCTGAGTAGTGAAGTCGATATAGGGCTGCAGAGGATTGTTCACGCCGATGGCGCGCTCACATATCCAGCCTGCAGCGGCCAGTACGGCCGCGATAGCAACCGTACAACGCAACCAGGCATAGGCTCGGCTGCGGCTCAGTAATAACAACCAGGGTAGTACGGCGGCAACGACCAGCAATTGCATGGCCTCGATGCCGAGATTGAAAGCCAGCAAGCTGCTGACCAATACCCAGTGATCGTAGTTGAAGCCGCTGAGTGCGCTGGCAAAGGCCAGACCGTGAATCAAGCCGAAGCCGGTGGCGATCCAGCTTTCCCGGCCGGCGAACAACGGCCGCCAGGCGTGCATCGCTGAAACGATGATCGACAGCGCGATCAATACTTCAACAGGTTGGGTGGGTACGCGCAGCATATTGCTGGCCGCCAATGCCAGCGTCAACGAATGACCCAGCGTAAAGCCGCTGACGGTTTTGATGATACGCCACGTACTATGGCGGGCACGGTCAGCCTGTTGCCATCGATGTGCGCCGGCCAGCAATGGTGCAGGTAGTAGCAGCACCAGCAGGAACATCAGGTGATCGGTGCCTTCGGCAATGTGTTGCAGGCCCATGTGAAACACTGCTTTGAACCCTTGCCACCAGCTGCCGTTTGAGCGATCCACGACCAGGCGGGTTTGTTGAAAGCCTATCAGTCCCAGTAATTGCGGTTGTTCCCCCAGCATGCCGTTGCGAAAGTCGCGACGCACCGAGACGAAGGTGTTGTGCGTGACCACGCGTTGCACGATGCCGTCATAGTCGATAGTGAAGCGTTGCGTATCGTTACCCGCTGGTGCCTGTAGTTGCAATTGCGCCACCAGCCAATCATTACTGCTCCAGTTGCTATTGCTGGTTTTGTTAAGCGTGAGTGACTTGAGCGTAATCGAGTAGGGCAACGCTTGAGCCTGTGCGTCGCCGGTGACTCGCAAATGCGCCAGCACATAGTCACGCAGCAAGTCGTGATATCGCGTCAGCGCTTGCTGCGGCTGTTCCGACAAAGGCAATTCCAGTGCTGTGCCGAGTTCGCTCAGTGGTAGCTGCAACTCGATGTTTAGCTGGTTCGTGCCAATATCGAGCAGCAGGGCGCTGGGAGGTACGTCATGGGCTTGCGCGTAAGGTGCGCCAAGCAATGCCCCAATCAACGTGATCCACAGAGATGTAATGAAACGACGCATCGTGTGCCTGCCGTTATTCAAGTGCTCAGCTCGTTGTAATAGTCGAACACCTTGTCGCGGAACATCATGTGGTAATGCGTGGCGCCCTGTATGACCACGCCACCCTGGCAGGCGATTTCAATCCAGACGCGCGGACCATCGATACGCAGATACGTGTTGGACGTGTCCACATTGGGATAGCTCAGACTGGACGAGCCGCTCCAGGCAACATAGGTGCTGGCATAAGCAGTCGCTGAGGTGTACGCCGCAACCAGATCGGCAGCCACTGTGGAGTCGTAGTCGCTGACGTACTTGGTGATGGCTGCCGTCACTAACGCTTGTTGTGCGGTAGTGAGCGAGGACACCAATGTGCCGCGATTACTGGTGGGAAACTTGGCCGATACGTTTGCGTAAGAACCGGTGTTGTATTCCACCGGGCCGATGAGTACATCGGTGTAGGTTGCCGACAGGCGCGCTGCGGTTAATGCAGTGGAGCCTGAAGTGGTTGGACTCAAACTATCGGTCTGACCGTAGAAAATGCCCAGCACTGCCGCTGCTTTGTCGGCAAGCACTTGATAAGTGCTGCCGCCATAGGTGAAGGAGGCCTTGGGTTCGACGCCAATGTGATGTGGTGTGGGATAGGCCGCGCCATTGTCGAAAGTGACATTGAAGGCCAGGTGGTGATTGCCGAGCTGCAAGGTCCACAGGCCTGTGGTTGAAGGCGTGCCGATGATGGCGATGTGTGCATATGAAGATCCATAGCCGCCCTGTTTGGTGCCCAGGTAGTCATCCGCGGCCAGCACGCCTTTGAAATCCGCATAGCCAGCATCGGTCAATGCGGCATCGGCCAATGCATAGAAGGCGGCAACTTGATCCGAGGTGGTCAGGCTTGAAAGCGCAATACCGGCGCGATTGACGCCAGGTAGATTCGACCACAGTGTTTTGTAGACATTCAGTTGGCTGTTGGTATAGCTGGAAGTGCTGTACTGCGCCTGCGCCAATTGCGTTGAGGTCAAGGTGCTTTCGAATGCGCTGGCTGCACAGACTACATTTTGCGCGTAGCTGCCGCTGCTGCAGTCGCTGCTGATGCTACTTGTACTGCTCGAGCTGTTGCTGGAACTGGTCGAACTGGTGGCGCTGGAAGTGCTGGATGAACTCACCGAGCTGGTGCTACTGCTGCTGACACTGGAAGAGCTGGTGCTGCTGGCTGCACTGCTGGAAGAAGCGGAATCGCTTGACCCGCCACCGCAACCTGCGAGAAATAGCGTTGGAATCACTGCAAAGGAAATCAGCCGTGCTGTGCTGCCTACAGACTGTTGTCGTGAATGCCGAGTGAGTTCAATCATGATGCCGCCCCGTGTTACCTGGGCGGCATTCAATGATTCAGCGACTAAACAACAGATGAATAGGTGTGGATTGAGCTATGAAATATCTCAATGCGGCTCATTGGGTTTGGGAATACGTCGGATAATTCGCTGAATTATCGATGGATAGATCGCGCTACACGCTGGCTGGCAGGGTCTGTGCCATTTCGATGATGCGTTCGCGTAACCATTGATTGCCCATGTCCTGTTCGCGATAGCGATGCCATTGCAGGACCTCCACCAGCTTGGGTAGGGCGAATAGAGGCTTGACGCGTCGAATCGGCAGCTGTTCGAGATAGGGCAGCGCCATACGGGTATGCATGGTGGCCAGGCGTGTAGTGCCTAGAATCAGTTTGGGCAGCAATTCAAAGCAGTGCACGGCAACTTCTACGCGACGAATTTCGCCATGCTCGCGATTGAACCAGTTCTCGAACATCGGCAGGCCGGTATTGCTGGTCTGGTACGAGACATGGCCCAGTTCCAGATATTGTTCCAGTGTGATTTCGTCGCTTAAGTGCGGATGATCGGCGGCCACCAATATCGAATAGCCATCTTCGAACAGCACCTGTCCCGTCTGCGAACGCGAAGTGAATTGCTCGGGCTCGATGATGAAGTCCACTTCGCCCGACTCTAACTCGGATGCAGCGTGTTCGCTGGGCGAGAGAAATTCCAGCGTAATGCCCGGCGCCTCGCGATGCAGGCGTTGCATTACTGCCAGCAACAACACATTGACGCTGTAATCGGAGGCGACAATGGAAAAGTGCCGGCGCGTGGTTTGCGGATTGAAATCCGGGCGCGTGGTGATGGTGGCGTCGATGCGCAGCAGCAGATCATTCACCGGACCCACTAAGCTCTCCGCCAGTGGCGTCAATTCCATTTTGCGTCCGACGGGTACGATCAACGGGTCATCGAAGTAATCGCGTAATCGACCGAGAATGCCGCTCATGGCCGACTGTGTCAGATGCAGCGTTTCGCCGGCGCGCGTCACGCTTTTTTCCTTGAGCAGAGCTTTCAGCGCGGTAAGCAGATTCAGATCGAGTTTGTTATGGCGCATGGTTGCGGCGAGCTAAGAGCTTGTAAGAATTAATCGAATCTGCAACCAGTCTACTGAGTACGTCCGGGGGCAGCCAGTGGTAATCGCCATTGGCGATACCACCCAGTAGTTAAACTGATGGCTGTCTCGGGTGGGCTAAAGGGGGCAGATGTATGAATAGATAGAAGCGGTATCTACTGCACGCCATCTATCAAGCTGGTTGCCACATGCTGGCTTCTTCGACAAATTCAATGAGATTGCCGGCATTGTCACGGATGAAAAAGCCAGAACCATGTGGCGCGTTCACCACCATGGCGATGTCGCCGCCGCGAGCGCGCAATAGTTCTGCCACCGCCTTGGCGTCACGAACCACGAAGGACACATGCTTGTTACCATGGGTGCGATTGTCGCGATCCGGGAAGCGACGGTCTTCGGGCAGCGGATTGGCGTTGGGCACTTCGAAAAGTTCGATGCGCAGCTCGTCGCGTTTGAGCATGGCGACGTCGGCGGGAATCTGCGGAATGTGGAAGCGTTTTTCCACGGTGAAACCCAACATGCGGTCGTACCAGTCGATGGCGGCATCCAGGCTGGGCACACTCATGGCGCCGTGATGGTGTTTCAGTTCGAAGGCGTGTGGGTGGGGCATTTTGTTGTCTCGATGGTAGTGAGCCAATTCGTTAAAAGCTAAGAGGATTATATAAGGCGTTACTGTCTGTAGTGTGGTCTGTGTTTTGAAGTCCTTTCCAGGACCGCCGTCCCCCGTCGGGGATGACGATGCGCCTTGAATCCGTCCCTGGAGGCTCCGACGAAAACATCCTGTTTTCGACGATCCTGGAAAGGACTTCAAAACACAGACCCTTAGCAGTAACTCATTTGTTAGCTATCCAGAAGAAAGTGTGAATCGTTATATGTGGCCATACGATACCGACCATCGCCAATCTCCATCCTTGAATCCGAATCGATCTGCTGCAATAGCTGGATTGATTTCGATTAGAGGTTGGCAGTGAACATATTGGGTCCAGATTTCTTGATATTCGGCGTGGATGATCTCGATGCCTGCGTGCAATGCGTTGAAGACTATGGCTTGGTGAAGGTGGAGCGCAGCGCCGCCGGCGCCACCTATGAAGCGATGGATGGTACGGGAGTCATCATTCGAAAAACCTCGGATAGCAGCCTGGCGCCGGCGATAGCGGCTGCGCCCAATATTCGCGAAACCCTGTATGGCGTGGCGGATAAAAGCACGCTGGAAAACATCGGCGCGGAACTCTCCAAGGATCGTGAGGTGGTGTTGCGCAATGGCGTGTTGCACTCGCTCGACGATGATGGCTACCCCATCGGCTTCCAGGTCACTACGCGTCGCAAGATCAATGCACCGCACTATGGCGTGAATGTGCCGGGTCAAGAATACGGTCGACCGTTGAATGCGATTGCCGCGATTGACGATGAGCAGATACAGGCGCGCTCCTTATCGCATGTGGTGTTGTTCACTCGCGATAAGCTGAAGTCGGAAAAGTTTTATGCCGAACGCCTCGGTTTTCGCACGGTGGATGTGTTTACCAATCTGGGACCCTTCATGCGACCTGCGGGTACGCATGAACATCACACCTTGTTTTTCATCGAAGCGCCGCTGGTCGGGCTGCAGCATTTCACCTTTCATTTTGCCGGCGCTAATGAAGTGCTGAAGGCGGGTTGGGAGTTTGTACAAAAGGGCTACAAATCCTCCTGGGGGCCGGGACGGCATATCCTGGGCTCGAATTATTTTTGGTATTTCAACAGTCCTTTCGGTGGCTTGATCGAGTTCGATGCCGACATGGACGTGCATGACGATAGCTGGCAGCCACGCTACATCCCGGCCAATCAGGACACTTCGCAGACCTTTCTGATGCAGTACACCAGTAAGTGGTCGCCTAACGGCGATCATTAGCGGCTTCATGCGCGAGGTATACGCGGTGCGTATAAGGCTGAGCGAATTTCTAATAGGGACGCACTTTGAGCCCGTGCTAGCGTGCCGCTAAGTAGTAACAGCAATGATGCCTGTGGGGGATTTATGAAGCGCTATGACTGGTTATCGATGATCGTTTTAAGCGTCGGTTATGCGGCCACGACAGTGGCGCAAGCGCCACCGGCTGCTCCACCTGCCGGTGCGCCCGCTGCGAAGGCGGTGCGTGGTCCCTCGCTGGATGTGGCGTTGGCCATGGCGCAGGCAGCATTGGCTGCGTGTAAGTCACGCGATGCTGCGATCAGCGTCAGCGTGGTGGATGCAGCGGGTCAGGCGAAGGTGACCTTGGCGGCCGATGGCAGTCCTGGCAAGACCAGTACTTCAGTGCGTAAGGCTGCGACGGCAGTTGCCTTCAAAGCTTCCGGATCGGAGATGGAGGCGCGCGAAAAAACCGACAAAGAATTCGCCGCTAAAATTGCCGCCAATCCCAACGACTATAACGACCATGCCGGCTCATTGCCTTTGAAAGTGGGCGGTGAAGTGATCGGCGGCATCGGCATCAGTGGCGCCACCACGCATGAAATCGACGAAGCCTGCGCCAGTGAAGCCGTGGCTAAATTACAGAGTAAATTGAAATAGCCAAATTGAAATAGGTGTTACGGTTTGCAGCGGTTGCCGGCATGGCGGCCTCTGCTAAGCTGGTTGCTATGAAAAGAGATCTGGCGCGAAGACTGAAGCTGCATCACCTGCGCATCATTGCCGCGATCAGCAGTAAGGGCAGCCTGTTGAAAGCCTCGGCGGCGTTGGGCCTGACGCAGCCGGCATTGACGCGCGCCCTGCATGAAATGGAAATGATCATCGGCGCGCGGCTGTTCGAACGCCACGCCAAGGGCATGGTGCCCAATCAGTTGGGCAAGTTGATGTCGGAGAGCGCGCTGCGAGTGCTGGCCGATCTCAATAGTCTGGAACGAGAGATCGATACGCGTATCTCCAGTGAGGCGGAGTCCATCGCCATTGGCGCGCTGCCTTCCGCGGCAGTCGGTATTTTGCCTGGCGTGGTTGCGCGCTTGCAGAAAGATCATCCGAGTCTGCGTGTGCGCATCGTGCAGGGACAGACAGAGGAGATGATTACGGCACTAAGCAATGGCGCGGTGGATGTGGTGATTGGCCGGCTGTATCCGCCGGTAGCGCCTGACAATCTTGAACGTGTCGAGCTGTACCAGGATACCGTGGCCTTGTTGGCGCGTGCAGATCATCCGATATTTTTACAGCAACCGCTATCGTTGGAGTCGTTGGCGAAGTACGAACTGGCGTTGACTGCCAAGACGCCTTATGCCGCCACTGAAATCGAACAATTGATCCAGCGACTCAAACTGCAGCAGGCAACTTACCTGGAGTCGAACTCGTTGCCGTTGATTCGTGAACTGCTGCTGGCCACCGATATGATCACCCTGGTGCCGCGCTTGATGATGGCCGGCGATATCCTGCGTGGTGCGGTACGTGAGGTAACTTCCCTGCCGGTGTCGGGCGGCCGCCCCTATGGTCTGATCACTCGGCGCGATACCAAGCAATCGCGCAGTACCGAAATCTTCATCAAGCTGCTGCGTGAGTACGTGCAGCACCTGGTGGTACAGGGCGTCGCAGTCTGAGTGCATGCGGAGATAGCCGGCTTCTTTATAGCTGGCTTGCGATATTTGATATCCGTTTCGAGTGAAAGCGCTGGCATCATCCTGTGACCTTGCGCTGCTGCGCTAACGTTTCACACGAATCGATCAAATCGATTGGGGGTATCGTGACTAAGAGAAAATTGCTGTCAGCGATGTTGATTGCTATGGCCACGCCTTGCGTTATGCATATCGCGCAGGCTGCCGATGCCTTTCCCTTTAAGGCCTTCGATACGCATACGCACTTGATATCCGACGACACTAAGAAGTATCCGCGCGTGGCAGCCACACCGGCGAGTGGCCCGGCGAGTGGTATGGGAACCGATACTATGGGGGCTGCGATGCCCGGTGCAGGCATGAATGCGGCGCCTTCCGCTGCCAACTTCACACCCGTGGCTTCGGCCAATGCCTCGCCGCAAGCGGATCGTCTGTTGAGCTGGTGGACTGAGCATGGCGTGGAAGCCGGCGCTGCGGTGCAGAAGCGCGGCACTTATGGCTACGACAATAGCTACATTCTGGATTCGGCAGATCAGAACAAAACACGTCTTGCCCCCGTGGTGGTGCTGGATGCACAGGATGTGAAAACGCCGGCTTATTTGCGTGAAATCATCAAGTCGCATGGTGTGGCCGGTGTGCGCCTGACCGGCAACCCAGCGGATGATGGCAGTTTCCCCTGGTTGAATTCCGAACAGGCATTGAAAACCTGGCAGGTCGCCAACGATGCGGGACTGGTCGTCGATTTGATGAACGTGCCACCCGGTAAGTCGCCCGCGATTATTACCGAATACATCAAACTGGCGCAGCGTTTCCCCAAGGTGCGCATGGTGCTGGATCACGTGGCCTGGCCGGATGTTAAAGGCGCGCCGGATTATGGCATCGATGCGATTCACCAGGCGTTGGCCAAGCAGAAGAACATCTACTACAAGTTCACCACCATCAACATCGATCTGCTCGATGAAGGCAAGATTGCGCCGGCCGAGTTCCTGCGTCGTGTGGTGGATGTGTATGGCGCCGATCATGTGATGTGGGGCTCGGATATCGGCAACTCTGCAGGCACGTACGATCAGATGATCAGTCGCGCGGTGGCCGCCTCTGCGAAACTGACCGATGCCGAGAAGCGCAAGGTATTTCACGACACGGGCAAGAGCGTATTCGTGCGCGGCGGCAAGCAATAACGACACGGATAGCGGATTGCCAATGACCCAGCAGTATTTCAAGCGCCGTGATGCACTGAAGGCTATCGCCGCACTGTGTGCGGCGCCGGCTTTGAGTGATGCGGCCGATAATGTAGCGAAAGGTCAGGCATTCAAGCTATTCGATTCGCATGCTCACTTGATTTCGCCGGATCGTATTAAATATCCGGCCAAATCTTTGGTGAATGAGCCGGTGCGTGAGTCGGCCTTCATCAATCCCATCACCGTTGAACGCTTGATCGAGGCCATGGATGCCAATGGTGTTGCTCAAGCCTGCGCGGTGCAGCGTGCGCGGATCTATGGCTACGACAATCGTTACATCACCGATTCTGTGCGGCGCTATCCCAAGCGTCTGCGCGCCATTGTGGTGGTCGATGCGACTAGTGACGCTACACCCAAGCGCATGCGTGAGTACGTAAGCCGTGAAGGCGTGTTCGGTATTCGGTTGATGAGCAATCGCGAAGATGGCGCATTGGATTGGCTGGATTCAGCGCAATCATTGGAAGTGTGGAGGGCTGCAAAGGAGCTGCGTATTCCGGTGGTGATCGAGTTCTATCAAGCCAATGTCATCGACGGCTTTACGCGTCTATTAAAATTATTGGAACGTATACCTGATGTGCCAGTGGTGTTGGATCATCTTGGTTTTCCGCCACCCGAAGGCGCGCCTAACTATGGTTTGAGCGATGCCTGGCAGCCTTTGCGGGAGCATCCGAGTATTTATTTCAAATACTCCACCATCAATGCCGAAGGCGTGCCTGCAGCGGGCACTAAAGGATTGGTGGACAGAGGTATTGATCCTGCGGCATTTGTGCGTCATGCAGTGGACTTGTACGGTGCGGATCGAGTGATGTGGGGCTCTGATATCGGTCAGTCCAATGGTACGTATGCAGAGCTGGTACAGCTGGGTAAAGCCATGGCTGCACGTCTAAGCATCGGAGAACAACGCAAGGTATTGCACGATACGGCGGCGCGTGTATTCAAGGCGTAAGGCTAAGTAGCTTTCGTGCGCTTCGGCTAAGCCATCGCTATCGCAATGATTCTTCGAAGATGGTTTGTGTCGCAAAGCCATCAATAAATACCTTGTTCTAAATTTCTCCATGAATACCTGAAGTCTTGCTCGTATTGCATGGCGAGCGTTATTACCGGTGCTGATAGCAGGTATTGCAAAGCCTGATTTTCCTTGTGCTTCATGCTGCGGTTAGAGTTGTACCGATTGAAAATAATAGTAAATCGTATAGCGATACATTCTCAGTATGTCCGCCTATGCAGGGGAACATGATGCTGCGTTACTTACCATGGTTTATGAGTGGTTTGATCGCTCTGCATGCTGGCGATTTATTCGCTCAGACTGCGAGCAAACCTTCCACCGGTGTCGAAGCGCCTGCAGGTGCGACCGCTCGACCCGTGGTGGATGAAATTACTTTCAAAGGCAACACCAAGATCTCCAGCAACGAACTGCGCAAGCTGGTGCAGTTGCAAATTGGTCGCGAAGTGTCCGGCAGTTTGATTGCACCCGAGCTGGAACGCTTGATGGATGCATACAAGGGCAAGGGCGGCGCACTGGTTGCGCCGGATGTTCAAGAGATCAAGCTCAATCATCTGCGTGTGGTGTTTCAAGTGTTCGAAGGCGGTACGGCGCAGGTGCCGGTCGATGATCGCGGCGTGCCTTTATATTTGTACAAGTACTTCGGCAACACTTTGATCTGTGCTGCGGCGGGTACCAGCAACGATCTGTGTCATACCTGGATGTATGAAGACGGTCGCATGATTCAGATCGACAGCAATGGTGCGCATACCGCGCACTGGGTGGTGGGTCCGGTGTTGGCCGATGGCCGCGTGCCCATCTGCCAGTACTGGGATACCGGACGTATTGTCATGCCCGCTGAATTGCGTGCTTACACCGGACTGCGCTGGCCCGCCGGTAATGTATGCACTACCGAAAACTACAAGACGGTTTGTCGTAACTACGACGATCTGAGCAAGGAGTCCGCCGATACGCAACGCAAGGGTATGCGCGACATGGCACAGCGTTTTCAGGAAGAGGGTGTGTGCTATCCGCATGGCGAACACGAAGTGGGCACGGCCTGGTTTGAATATGGCACACCGCTGCCGGGGCAACTGGGCATGGATCGGGAGATATTGATCCCCGGACATCAGTAGCGCGTTGCTAACGCCAATCCATTTGCGGAGAAATTGCCATGTCGATGAAGAGAATGTTGGTTGCCGTGCTGGGTCTGTTGGCCACTCACTTACTGGCTGCAGCCACGCGCGATGCACATGACCCGCTGTATGTTTACTACTGGAACTCGCTGGTCTGCCAGAATCAGGTCACCAAGGCGGTGTGTCATCTGTGGTTGAATCCCGATGGTCGCTACCTGTTGGTGTACGACCTGGGCGTGCAGGATCGTCCTTTGGAAATAGATGGACCCTATCGCATCGAAGGTCGTGATGGCAGCTACAAACTCAAAGGCAGGCCGGGCTCGTATCAGGTCTGCATTACGCCGGACAAGCCGCCCAAGGGGAAAGTGTACGTTTCGGAGCAGCGCAAAGAGTTATTCGCCGTGGCGGGTTGCTATGAGATTGTTCAGCGCAGTGTCGGTGACATCTGGATGCAGAACAACACAGCTGGGCAGGTGAACAAGTTGTGGTTGTTGGCCAATCGTTAAGGCAGCCAATCGTTAAGGCAAGGTGTCCGGATTGATACCTAGTAGCTCGCACATGCGGCCTGCGACCAGCACCAGGATCTGTGCACAGGGTTCGCAACGTCCGCCGCAGCACATGGGCCATTGATCCATGGGCATGGCAAACAAGGGACGCACGCAGGGTTGGTAGTAGTCCTGTAAGCCGTATTCATCGCTGGCCTGCACCAGCGCGGCGTTGAATTCCGCGGAATAGCAATCGAGCATCACGTAAGTGTCATGATTGGGATGCCGGCAAGCCTAGCGGGCGATGGTGTACTGTCAAGCGATCCTGGGTTTCGATAGAGCCTGAATCCGGTCTTTGCTTCTCGGAATGCCATTAATAGTGCCGGTAATCCCTTGCACTGACTTTGCGCAAATGGATGACATTTGCAGCATGGCTCGGTCCCTTTGATAAAACTTTGCATAGCGGACGAGGCCTGTCCGCAGCAAATTTGCCGTAACACCTATGTTCAATCGAGCTTGGCAAACCCAGGGGGAACTCTCCGGGTTCTTGACATTAATTGCTCTTAATTACCTGAGTTATTTAGATGTAACTGAACGGAAGCTGGATGTTTTGTAGATCAAGTTTTTCTGAAGACGGCATCGTTGGGTAAATGAGTCTCAGAAGGGAGGAGAGGTGGGTGCATAACGCAGTACATATTCTTTCGTTGACGAATAATAATTACCACTGATAAGAATAATCCCGCTAAGCACATTCGTCTGATTTCAAACTGGCATTTCAGCTAATAACCGACGAAGCATCGTTAGCAAGTAAATCGAAGCGTAAGCAGCTGCTGTATCTGCCGTCAGTGCACGTACGGGTTGTGACGACTATCGAATAAGTATTTACAAGGTTGCGAGGGGTCATGAATAAGAAACTTGTCTGTTTATCCAGCGCTTTAATGGCATGGACCGCTGCGCCCGCGATGGCGCAAACCACAGCTGGAGAGGGGGAATTGATTGAATCCTTCGATCAGCTTGAAGAAATCACCATCACTGCCGAGTCGCGTCCTCGCGATCTGCAGAAAACATCCCAATCCATCGTAGTTTACGGTGGCGACCAGCTGGCGAAAGAAGGCAAGCGTCGTGTCGACGAAATTCTAGCCGGCGTGACGGGCGTGACCATGCAGCCCGATGCGGGCGGGGACGTGGTGGTATTCATGCGCGGTGCCGGCAACATGAACAGCACGCAAAGCTCGGTGACGTTGTTGGTGGACGGTGTGGCAGCCAGCGGCGCCACGGTACGCAGCGCTACGCTGGACTTGGCACAAGCTGAAGTGATGCGCGGTGCACAGAGCACGACCATGAGCGCGGGTGCATTGACCGGTGCCGTTAGCTTGGTCACCAACAAGCCGGTTTTCGAATTTCAAGGCAGTGGCTCTTTGGAAGTGGGCAATTACGCCATGCGTAATGCCGATGCCGTGTTGAATTTACCGCTGACCGATAACCAGGCCATTCGTCTTGCCTACAGCTCCAATGAGCGCGATGGTTACTACTCCAGCAATGCCGGTAACTCCGATCAGGAAGTGCTGCGTCTGAAGTACCGTTGGGCTGTGTCCGACAATCTGGACATCGTTGCCACCGGCACCTCCACTCATGTCGGCGGTAATGGAGCGAGCGCCAGTTCGTTGTTGTATACCGGTCACTGGGTTGCGCTGAATGGTTCGCCCATAACCGGTGTGGCGCCTAACGGGGCGCCATCCACTATTAATCCGAACCTCGTCTATCCAGGCGCACTCAATGCAGCTAATGCCCTTGCATCGGGAACGGCGCCGAATAGACAGTACGAGTACGCACCGTTTTGCTTTGGCAGTTCGACTTACATCACTGCGCTGCCCACTACGATTGGTACCAACACCCCCAATCAGATTTTTATCAAGCCTAACGGTTGTCCAGCGACTTATATCGCCGTACGCGACGGTGTGAATTGGTATGACCGTGCCAACCCATGGGATGACGGTTTGCCGAAGAATGCCTTCCCCAACAATCCAATCCGCGATAACAAGACAACGGCTGCGCAGTTGGATATCAATTGGAAAACAGACTACGGCACGTTAAGTGTTATTCCCGTCCTAACGCATTCGCGTAGTTTGACTCGTGAGTCGGTCAATCAGACCGGTGGTTGGATGGCTTCTGCGAACAAGAGCGATACCAGTCAGCTGACCGTCAACTGGGCCTCGAACCAGGATTCCAAGTTGATCTGGACCAGTGGTCTTTATTACACCACCACCGGCGGTTCTAAAGGCCGTACCATGGATGTCATCGCGCCAACCTCGGGTTGGACTGCAGGTACGGCAGGCGGCATGAATGCTGCCACCGGTACTTCTGGGTTCCAGACGATCAATCAGACGGCCTGCTACTCGGTGATTCCTGATGCGAACCCTACCGCAAGAGGTACAGTCAGTGGCTATTGCTATGCGGGTACGCCAAATCTTGGCGGCAGAAATACTAGCTATGCTGCTTTGGCCAACTTTACCTACCCTGTGCTGGATAGCCTGCGAGTCTCTGCCGGCCTGCGCCAGGACTGGAATGAAGTCACCAGCAAAAATTCGCCTGACTACCTGACCGAAGACCAGAACGGCAGTAATCCTTACGTTTGGACGTATCCTGTCACCAATTACACTGGGATCACGACCGCGAATGAGAATTCGTTATTCGTGGTACCGAGAAAGACCTATCTGACTCAGCGGGATATCAATATCTGGTCAAATGCGCTGACTCGTACCAACAAAACCAACCGCTTCAATTACAGCTTCGGTGTTGAATACGATGTCATGTCGGACTTTATGGCGTATCTCACCTACAAGACGGCATCGCGTGCCGGTGCGGTGGATAGTCGAGCCAATAGCCCGGCATCCGAAACGACGCAAATTACCTTGCAGGACTTGCGTCTGGGGGACGGTACTCAGTACACCACCACTGTTACGAAGCCTGGCGTCAGCAAGCCGCTGTTTGTGGAATCAACTGCCTTGGGCTTTAAGAGCCGTTGGTTCGACAGCAAGCTGCAAGTCAACTTGGAAGCCTTCAACAATGCCTACCACAATCGTCGTTTGACGGAAGTGTTGACGTTGTACAACTTCAGCAATGCCGGCACCGGTACCAGCTGCGCTGCGACGACTGCCATGCCGTTGAATGCGATCTTGAATACCAGCTTGGCGGATAGCTGCTTCATGACCAATAACAACGGCTTCACCGCCGATCTCGTATCGCGTGGCGTTGACGTGGATGTCACCTTCCTGCCCACCAGTTCCGATCGTCTGGATCTGGCAGTGGAATATCTACGCACCACTTTCACCAAGGTGCCGGATATTGGTGTGATGACTCCAGATGCGATTCTCAATGCCGTGGGCGCCGATCAGTCGAAGCGCGCCTTGGCGACGGAAATCGCCAACAACTACAACAACTGGGTGGCCGGTGCTGAAGGCAAGACCTTGCAGAATGCACCGCGTTGGAGTGTCAACATGACCTACCAACACCAGTTCAAATTGTGGGGCGGCAGCACCTTGATTCCGCGCTTCATTGCTTATTACAAGTCGCAGTACTGGACTCGTGGCGGCAATGCTGCGGGCACACCTGGCGTCACCAGCAACCCGTTGCAGGAAGCCGAGTGGGCGATGAACAACGGCAAGCAGAATCCGCTGGTGCAGAAGGGCTACACGATGTATGACTTCTATACTTCATGGCAGTCGCCCAACCGCACTTACAGCGTGAATGCCTTCGTGAAGAACCTGCAGAACAAGGCCGTCATGCAGAACTCCAGCAGCGTGGGCGGTATCACCACCGGTTCCATTGCCACTAATGATCTGTCCACTTACGTAACCGGTGGCACGGTCACATTGGCGGCGCCGCGTACATATGCAGTGAGCGTACAGGCGAACTTCTGATTCGCATGAAGCTTGAATGTGTTCTGTGATTGCACGGCCGATGCGTATGCATCGGCCGTTTTTTGCTTAGGTATTTCGCAACTTTATTTGCGCTTCGCTATTTGCCCTTCGTTGCAAGTTGAAACATAGGAGTCACTCATGAAATCGATCTCGTCAGGGGCCGGCATGCTGGTGCGTGCTGCCGTATTAACCGCCTTCGCTTCGCTTGCCATCGCCGCAACGCCTGCCGAACAGAAGGCCATCGTGCAAACCGGCACTGGCGGCGCCGAAGTCATGAAGTTGCAGAATGTGCCGGTATTGGAACCGGCTGAAGGCCAGGTATTGATCAAGGTTTACGCTGCTGCTGTCAATCCGGTGGATTGGAAAGGCCGTGTCGGCAATATGGGTGGTGGCGGTGCTGCAGCGGGTGGTATGGCTGCTGGTGGTGAAGGCATGGGCGCGGGTGGCGAGGGCATGGCTGCAGGTGCAGCACCAGGCGGCGCTGCGGGTGGAATGGGCGGTGCTATGCAGATGGCAGGCCAAGCAGGCGGTATGGGCGGCGGTGCCGCTGCAGCCACGCTGAAAATCCCCGGTTCGGATGTGGCCGGTGTAGTTGAGAAAGTCGGTCCCGGCGTGACCAAATTCAAAGTGGGCGATGCGGTGTTTGCACAGTTGGGTCAGACCACGGTCAATGGCGCTAACGGCGCCTATGCCGAATACGCCATTGCGGGTGTCGATCGCACCGGCGCCAAACCCAAGCAGCTGACTTACACGCAGGCCGCAGGTCTGGGCACTGCCACGACCACGGGTGTTGGCCGTGTCATCGTTGCCAAAGTGGCTAAAGGTCAACGCGTGCTAGTTACCGGCGTGTCCGGTGGTGTGGGTAGTGCTGCAGCACAGGCTGCCAAGGCGCGCGGTGCATACGTCATCGGTACCGCATCGGCCAAGCACAATGCTTATCTGAAGAAGCTGGGCGTGGATGAAGCGGTGGATTACACCCAGGGCGACTGGCAGGACAAGATCAAGAACGTCGACATCGTCATCGATACCGTCAGCGGCGAGAACGCAACTCTGGCCATCAAGACCTTGAAGAAGGGTGGCACGCTGGTGACTGTGGGTGGTCGTGCCTCTGCCGATGCTTGCACGGCTGCGGGTGTGGATTGCTCGCTGACCGGTGGTCCTACCGATGTGAACGTGGTCGATGAAGTCGCCAAGCTGGCCAGCGATGGCAAGTTAAACGTCAATGTGGATGCTTCATTCCCATTGGAAAAGGCGTTCGATGCTCAGGAAGAAAATCGTAATGGCGGCACTGAAGGCAAAATCGCACTGATCGTTAACGCTGCGGAAGCCAACAAGAAGTAAGTTGATTCATCGCTTCGCTCAATCGTCTTGGTGTGAGTTTGGGCACCGATTGAGCGAAGTTTTGAAGTGAGAGAGAGGCTATGAAACAAATCATCTCTGGCCGTTCAGAGGCTCATCGCAGCACACTGCGCACGACAGGCTGGTGTGCCTGCGCTGTGACGTTAGGTCTTGCCACTTTTGCTCAAGCTCAAGTGGAACGTCCTGCAACCAATGCGGTTCCGGCGAATACCCCGAATGCAATGGGTGCCGCCAATGCAGCGGGTGGCGCCGGCATGGGTGGTGGACGCAATCAGCAGGTGGCATTGCCCGATGCCGCGCTGGCGGCCGATCCGGTTAATTTCAGCGGCATCTGGAAAGTCGATAACACCCTTACTGCAGCAGCGAATGCCGCTGCGGGTGGTATGGCTGCCGCCGCACCGGTGGCGGCAGGCATGAATGCGGGGGCGACGCCGAATGGCATGGCTGCGGCTACTGGCATGAGCGCAGGTGTTGCATCCGGTATGGCGGCGGGCGGTGGCGGGCAAATCAATGCCAATGGCAAATCGTCCGGTCTGCTGTGTATCCCCGATAAAAATATTTTCGGCGGTGGTGATGGTGGCTTGGAAGTCATCCAGACGGCCAACCAGATCACCTTGGTGGCTGAAGAGAATCATCGTATCCGTCGCATCTACTTGAATGCCGAACATCCCAAGACCGTGAAGCCCAGCTACATGGGACATTCGGTGGGTCATTGGGAGGGCGATACCTTGGTGGTGGATACCATTGGTTTGCGTAGCTCATCTACCGGCACCATCGATCGTATTCGCAAGATCAATAACGGCACGGCACTGGAAGTCGCCACAGTTAACAAGGGCGATAGCGGCAACGGCAAGCTCACCATCCTTGGCTGGAATGGCAAGCAGATTGCCGAATGGATCTGCGAAGACTATACCGATGAGTTTTTCGCTGAAGATTACAAATAGCTTGATGACTGGCTCATTCATTGGTGCATTGAGGTTTGCATGAATACGATTTTGAGCGGGCGGCGTGTCACTGTCGCTGCGATGATGCTGATCGCTGCCGGGTTGTTTGCCGGTAATAGTGAAGCGGCCGACAAACTGCCGACGGATTTTAACGGTGTATGGCGTATCACCAACGCGGTTACGCAGTTGCGCACAGCGGATGGCAAGGAGCCGCCGTTGTTGCCGGAAGCCAAACAGCTCTACGAGCAACGTAAGGCGCAGTATCAGAAAAAGGATACCTCGTACGATGCCTCGACGGTGACCTGCAAGCCCATGGGGCATCCGCGCATCATGTACGACTCACGCGAGTTTCCTTTTGAAATCCAGCAAACCGAAAAGGAAGTGTTCTTCGGTTATCAGTGGAATCGCTTGATGCGTTACATCCACATAGGTAAGCCGCAGAAAGTGCTGATCCCTTTGTACTTCGGCGGTTCGGAAGGCAAGTGGGATGGCAATACCTTGGTGGCGGAAGTGCAGGGCCTGCACGGCGATACCTTGCTGGATGCTTCGGGCATGCCGCATAGCGAAGACATGCTGTTGACCGAACGCTACAGCTTGAAGAATGGCGGCAAGCAGATGGAGGTGCGCATTACCTTCAACGATCCCGCTACTTTCAGCAAGCCATGGGATGCGTTGTTGGTATTCGACAAGGTGCCTGGCGGACAGATTGAAGAAGATGTCTGCGTCGAACGCTTGAAGTTGTTTAAGTAAGGACGAACTGACGCACGGTCACACAGATCGTTGGTACGTTCCTTCCCCCGTTCGACGGGGGAAGGACAGGATGGGGGCGCTTCGGTATGTATACGTGCCAGCTTGTTGCCCCCACCCTAACCCTCGGCAACTGCTCCCTGCGTTGCTCTACCTCCTGCATCCATGCAGTCGTCCCCCGTCGAACGGGGGAGGGGATAGAAAGAATAAGCCCGGCATTCATCCGAATGCCGGGCTTATTCATGATCAGCAACTTCTATCAACGCCCTTTTGCCAACTGCTCCAAGGTAGTCATCTGACCCAGCACGATGCGTTGCGCAATTGCCGTGTCGGCTTCGATCTTGGGCAGATTCTCATTGATCCATTTCAGGATGTCGGCGTTCGCGCCAGGCACTCGCATTTCAGTGCTGGTGCGGCGCTGAATATCTTCGTGATACTGAATCACGCGCAATAGGAACATCTTATCCAGCGCATCGCCGCTCAAGCCGCCGAGTTCGGCCTTGATAGCTTTGGCGAATACAGCAGGACCGGTTGCTTCAGTTGCGGCCGCGCCGCCAGCAGCCATGCCGCCTGCCGGAGGTGCCCCAGCTGCAGCCATGCCACCTGCAGGTGCGGCGCCCGCTGCCATGCCAGTGCTTGCAGCCGGTGCGGCTGCGCCGCCGCCATTCTTGCTGGGGTGAATCTCGTCGTCATAAGGCGCCATGGCAGCGTTCAGGCTGGCGACCCAGGTGTTGTGATTATCGATAACTCGTTGTGCGAAAGCCTTCACCAGTGGATTGGTGCTGCGTTGCAAAGCAATCTCTGCAAACCCGGAGCAGGTATTCATGCGTTCCAGATCGTTGCGCACATAGTGCAGTTCGGTTTCCTGTAATTTGCCGGCTGCAAAGCCCGACAGCGGCAGCATCGCTGCGCTCACTAGAATTAAACCAACTACATTCTTGATGGAGTTTTTCATGTGTATCCCTCGTCTGAGAAAAATGCAAAGCGAATAATTTTGGACGTTGTTCTGTTTGATGCCGCATAGCAGCCTATCCTGGGCGACCATAGCACCTTATTCTTTTCGGAGGTAATTAATAAGTGTCAGGAATCGTTACCGCTTAGGGGCGGGATTTGTTAGGTGACTGGGTGGGGGATGGAAGAATTAAAAGGCCGACAATCCTTAAGTCGCCAATAAGTTCTGAATGAGTCGATGCGGTATTAATAGATGCGGTCACCGCCAATCAGTGGCGCTTGCGATTTGTTTCTTTTACTTCATGGGTTGCGGTCGGTGTCTTATCTTGCTGCTTTTCACCTTGTGTAGCGTAGGCGGCCCACTTCGCAGATGAATTGCTCGGTGGCACATCGGGAAGATGGCTGGCCGGTGGATCGCTGGCAGGAAACGACTGTTTGGCGCTTTCGTCCAACTTCTTTGCTGCCTGTTCACCGGAGGTATGAGTCAGTCGCGTGCCGGTGATTTTGATTTCGGCTTCCAGCCAATATTCCAGATCATGACCTTCCTGCCGGCCGCGTTCTTCCCATATTGAATAGGCCAGTTCTCGGATCGCTTTATCATGGCTTGGTATATCCACGATTCCTCCTGCCGCCGACGCGGAGCCAACTCTGCAATCACTATTTTCGCTTGGTTAGTAACACTCATCATCACAACTGATCTGAATGTCATGTAGGACAAAACGCAATTCTCTGGGTGCTGGAGTTCGGCGTAGGAATGCCAAGCAAGGTTGTCATGGAAGACGAGATAAGTCGGCGCCTATCGCAGCGAAACGGGCAGACATGATTCCATGTTCACCTGCGGGTACGCATAGGAATTGTTTTGCGTGTTGAGGTGGCGTCGACAAGGTTAAGATTTCCTTGTCACGGTTCGCGCTTGATTGTCGTCGTGCGCAGCGGGCCGGCAGAGCTCGTATTGGAACCTCTTGATTAAGGCTCGCTCCGGCAGGCGTAGCTAACCGAATTTTTGGGCGTTAAGCCGTAGAGAGATTTAAGTAAGAGTGTGAATAGCCGTGCCTCGTATGAGGCACGGCTATGGCTGCGAGAAATTACAGCGGCGGCGGCGTCAGATCGATCGTCGCGTTATCGTCGCGATTGTTTTCCAGACACAGTGCTTCGTACATTTCTTGAATGCGCTGATAGGTGCGCGAATACTTGAACGGCTCATTGAGCATGGTGTCGTTGTACACCACGGTTTCAATCTGGAACTTGTCCTTGTTCAACAGCTTCATGCGTTCTGTCACACGAGTATCACCTTCCAGGCGCAGGCCAACGAACATCTCCGACTTGTTGAGGATGTGCGTGGTTTCCACCACCAGCGTATCGCCTTCCCACTTGCCGATTGAGTAGCCGTTGAAGCTTGCCGGTACATCATCGTTGGGTTTGCGGCCGTCGGTATAGATGCGGCGGATCGAACCATTGGACGAGTGGATGATGACCATGTTGGGCGCCATCACGAATTCGTACTCGATGGGCAGGCTCATCAGGCTGGGCATGCCGTCGGGAATGCACTCCATGGCGTTGTTATAAGCACCCTTGCCATCCACGCCCTTGTTCTGCACCTTGTTGACCATGCGATAGTCCCAATACTTCTGCTTGAGCTTGGCGACGTTGGCATTGTTGGGGTCGGGCGAGTCGGTGGTCTGACGGATCTTGCCGAAAGACTCATTGTCGGTGGCCCAGAAGCCAGTCCAGTCGGGCAACTTGTCCAGCGCGGCATACTTACCGGCAGTAGTAGCGGTCTTGGTCTGCGCGGCAGCCATGCAGGTCATGGCGGTGCCCAGCGCTGCAGCAATCACGACGCCCAGTACCAGCGGCCGGTGACTTGGAAGTTTCATACGATTCCCCTCTTCAGTTAAATCACAATCGATCGGTGCGCCTGGCACAAAATTGTTTTTACCGCTTGGCGAAAGGCTACGCAGTCAAAGCGTGGGTGCACCATCAGGGACGCATTTCGCCACTTTCTAAAGCGCTTGGGAAGTGCTGTGAGGTCGCATCATTAAACTTTATTGAAAAGTTTGGCAAAGCCAAAAAGACCACTTATTTGTGCCTCAAGCGCGAATGAGAGAGTTGCCATGGTATGAACTTGTCGACAGCTGGGGTATCTTCAATCGGATACCGCCAGTCAGTACGGCCGGTACAATTTTCGACGCAACATTGCGGGGGAGCATCATGAAGAATTCAAAGGTATTCGCCACTGTGGCCGGCGGTATGCGGCGCTGCGCAGCGGGCCTAATTTTGCTCGGCATGGGTGCCGGTCCGGCGCTGGCTGCGAACATCATTATTTATGGCGGTACCGGCAATTTTGGTTCTCGCATTACGACGGAAGCATTGAACCGTGGTCACACCGTTACGGTGGTGGCGCGCTCTGCCAAGGAACAAAAAGATTCGACCGGCAAAATGACGATGGAAAAGGGCGATCTACTCGATACCGCCGATGTCACCAAGAAAATTGCCGGCAAAGATGTGTTCATCAGTGTCATCAATAGTCGCGAAACCGAGTTCTTCATGAATGCCGCCAAGTCGGCCATCACGGCTATGAGCAATGTCGGCCCAAAGGCGCCGCGTCTTATCTGGATTGGCGGCGCCAGCAGCTTGGAAGTTGCACCTGGCAAGCGTCTGCTCGATACCGATCCGGTCGTGACACCGGGTTCCGGCGGCTCGCGTGTCGGTCACACTCAGGTGTTGGATTATTTCCGCACGCTTAAAGATGTGAAGTGGACTTTCGTCAGTCCCTCCATGGAGATTCGTCCCGGCCAACGTACGGGCAAGTTCCGCATCGGCGGTGATCAACTGCTTAAGGATGCCAACGGCGAGAGCAAGATTTCGATTGAAGATTTTGCCGTGGCGATTATCGATGAGGTGGAGAAGCCGCAGCAGATCGGCAAGCGATTTACGGTGGGTTACTAGTATTTGATTGATTGCAAGGTTGATTGGCCCCCACCCTAACCCTCCCCCGCAAGCGAGGGAGGGGAACGATCCATACGCGGCGCCATTCGTTATCTTCTCCCTCCCTTGTTCGACGGGGGAGGGTTGGGGTGGGGGCAATGAATATGGCACCTCACTTTAGTAGACGCGTTAATCCCCATTTTTAAATTTCTTGAGCGCACACACGTCGGCCGACAATGAACAATGGCAGCCTGCAAGGCCATAAATCCACACCGTTGAACACAGCTGGTGCACGGCCGAAAAAATTGCGCACCCGGGCAGTGCACCCGGCGAGCCACAAGCCGCTACTTGCCTGACTGGAGCGCCTCTTGCATTGTGCAGAACAGATCGGCCGGCTAGTTATCGCCAGCTAGATATTGCCAGTTAATTAATGATGGGCTGACGCATCGCCAGAGGAGTCCCGTGTCCATTCATGTCGCCTTGAATCATGTAACGGATTACCGCTACGACAAACTCATTAACTTGGGTCCGCAGGTCATACGCCTGCGACCGGCGCCGCATTGTCGTACCCGAATTCTGTCGTACTCGCTGCGCATCAGTCCCAAGGAGCACTTCATCAACTGGCAGCAGGACGCGCAATCCAACTATCTGGCCCGATTGACCTTCCCGGACAAGACCGATCACTTCCGTATCGAGGTGGATCTGGTTGCCGAAATGGCAGTGCTTAATCCCTTCGATTTCTTCCTGGCGCCGCATGCCGAGAACTTCCCCTTCAAGTACCAGGATGAAGAGCGTCGCGAATTGGTGTCGTACTTCGTCAAGCCACCGGCAACACCGCTGGTGGCCGAATATCTCGCTCAGGTAGAACGCACTCCACAACGCACCATCGACTTCCTGGTGGGCTTGAATCGCAAGCTGGCCGAGGATGTGAGTTACCTGATTCGTCTCGAACCGGGCGTACAAAGTCCTGAGGAAACGCTGACCAAGAAGTCCGGTTCCTGCCGCGACTCGGCAGCCTTGCTGGTGAATTTGCTGCGGCACCTCGGTTTCGCCGCACGCTTCGTGTCGGGCTATCTGATCCAGCTGACTGCCGATGTGAAGTCTCTGGATGGCCCATCGGGACCTGAGAAAGACTTCACCGATCTACATGCCTGGTGCGAGGTGTACTTGCCGGGCGCAGGCTGGATCGGTTTCGATCCCACCTCAGGCTTGTTGGCTGGCGAAGGCCATATTCCATTGGCCTGCAGTCCCGAGCCGTCGTCCGCCGCGCCGGTGAGTGGCGCCATCGACAAGTGCGAAGTCGAGTTCGAACATCGCATGGAAGTGCAGCGCATCTGGGAAGCGCCGCGCGTGACCAAGCCTTATACCGAAGCGCAGTGGCAGGATATTGAACAGCTGGGTCACGCCATCAATGCCGAGATCAAAGCGGCCGATATGCGTCTGACCATGGGCGGCGAACCTACTTTCGTTTCGGCAGACGATCCGGATGGCGCAGAGTGGAATACTGCGGCATTGGGTCCCACCAAGCGCAAGCTGGCAGCGGATCTATTCCATCGCATGCGCGCCAAGTACGCGCCGCAGGGCTTGATGCACTTCGGCCAGGGCAAGTGGTATCCGGGCGAGCAATTGCCGCGCTGGTCGTTGAATTGTTTCTGGCGCAAGGATGGCGAACCGTTATGGCGCGATGCGCAGTGGTATGCGGATGAGCGTCGTAACTACGGTGTCGATGAACTCAAGGCGAAGCGCTTTCTCATTGAAGTGGCGCGACGGTTGGGACTGGCCGGTACGCATGTGTTTCCAGCTTACGAAGACGTGTTCTACTACCTGTGGCGCGAACGACGCTTACCGGGTAACGTCGATCCCTTCGATTCGCGTCTGGAAGATCCGCTGGAACGCGCACGCCTGATGAAGGTGTTCGACTATGGCTTGGATAAGGCCGTCGGGCATGTGTTACCGATCGCGCGCGATGTGGCCAACACAGAGTGGCAGAGCGGTCCCTGGTTCCTGCGTGCCGAGCGTTGCTATCTCGTGCCCGGCGATTCAGCACTGGGTTATCGATTGCCACTGGATTCGCAGCCCTGGGTGACCAAGGGCGACTATCCCTATCTGCATCCGGTCGATCCGCTGGTGCAGCAGGCACCGTTGCCCACTTATGCCGGCATTCGTCAGCAGCTACGTGGCATACCGAATGAGGCGGCCGAAGAAGAGTCGCTTGCTCTCGATGCCAACGCTGCCTGGCAAAAGGAAGCCACTGCACGTCGTCCCGCCTTGTCGGAATCGGCGGCGTGGATCACACGCACGGCCATGAGCGCCGAACCGCGCGATGGCGTGTTGTACATCTTCATGCCGCCCACCCAGTACCTGGAAAACTATCTGGAGTTGGTGGCTGCGGTGGAAGCCACTGCGGAAAGCCTCGGCAGTCCCGTCATTCTCGAAGGCTATGAACCACCCAAGGATCAGCGTCTGCAGAGCTACCGTGTCACACCCGATCCGGGTGTGATCGAAGTGAACGTGCATCCCGCCGATAGTTGGGATGACATGGTGGAGCGCACCGAACATTTGTATGAAGCCGCACATCTGTCGCGTTTGACCACCGAGAAGTTCATGCTCGATGGTCGGCATACCGGCACGGGTGGCGGTAATCACTTCACACTCGGCGGTGCGACACCCAACGATTCGCCCTTCCTGCGTCGACCCGACTTGTTGCGCAGCCTGATCGGTTACTGGCACAACCATCCCTCGCTGTCGTATCTGTTTTCGGGTCTATTCATCGGACCGACGTCACAAGCGCCGCGCGTCGATGAAGCGCGCAACGATTCGCTGTACGAATTGGAATTGGCGTTCAAGCAATTGCCGAAGCAGGGCGTGGAAACACCGCCGTGGTTGGTGGATCGCACGCTGCGCAATCTGTTGATCAATGTCACCGGTAATACGCATCGCGCCGAATTCTGCATCGACAAGCTGTATTCGCCCGATGGACCCACCGGACGTTTAGGCTTGGTGGAAATGCGGGCCTTTGAAATGCCGCCGCATGCACGTATGAGCCTGGCGCAGCAATTGTTGATTCGGTCGCTGTTGAGTCGTTTCTGGAAGCAGCCGTACGAACCCACACGCCTGGCGCGTTGGGGTACCGAGCTGCATGATCGTTTCATGCTGCCGTACTTCGTTGAGCAGGACTTCAACGATGTGATGACGGAAATGAATGACACCGGTTATGCCTTCGATGCTTCCTGGTTCGCACCGCATTTCGAATTCCGTTTCCCCAAGTATGGCGACTACGCCACACGCGGCATCAATGTCGAATTGCGCCATGCGCTCGAGCCCTGGCATGTAATGGGCGAGGAGGGCATGGTCGGCGGCACGGTGCGCTATGTGGACTCTTCGGTGGAGCGCATGCAGGTCAAAGTCAGCGGCCTGGCGCCCGATCGCTATGTGATGGCTTGCAACGGCCATGCTATGCCACTGCGGCCCACCGGCACAGTGGGCGAGTATGTAGCTGGCGTCCGTTATCGCGCCTGGCAGCCGGCCTCGGCCCTGCATCCGGGCATCGGCGTGCATTCGCCGCTTACCTTCGACCTCATCGATACCTGGGCCGGACGGTCCCTGGGCGGCTGCCAGTACCATGTGGCGCATCCCGGCGGTCGCAACTACGCGGTATTCCCGGTGAATTCGTTCGAGGCGGAGAGCCGGCGTCTGGCGCGCTTCTTCCGCATCGGCCATACGCCGGGCAAGGTGTCGGTGGCGCCGGTAGCGGCCAATGTAGACTTCCCGTTCACCTTGGATTTGCGTTACACATAAGCGCGAACAATAAGCGGGACGGACGCTCAAGTCCGTCCCTGCAACATGTCACAATGACGCGATGGTTAAAGATTGGTTGAAGACTTATCGCGCGCGAGCGCGACGCTATGACGAGCTACGCGATGCCGAGGGGCAGGTGCGGGAGCACTGGCGTCCGTTGGTCGATCATCTTGCCAATGAAGGCGTGGAAGCAGCGGCGCATGGCGTGCAACTGGCGCGCTCGCTGATTGCCGAGAACGGCGTCACTTACAACGTATATGCCGATCCCAAGGGCGCCGATCGTCCCTGGGTGCTCGATCCCTTGCCGGTGGTGTTGACCGCTGCCGAGTGGCAGGACATCGAACGCGGTGTGCAGCAGCGCGCGCAGTTATTCGATGCGCTGCTGGCCGATTTGTACGGCCCACAGCGCATGATGGCCGAGGGCATCATTCCACCGGAGCTGGCCTTCGGTCATCCCAATTATCTATGGCCCTGTCGTGGTATCAAGCCGGTGGGCGGACACTGGCTATCGTTGTATGCAGTGGATCTGGCACGTGCTCCCGATGGTCGTTGGTGGGTGTTGGGCGATCGCACGCAAGCGCCGTCCGGTGCAGGTTATGCACTGGAGAATCGTCAGATCATTGCGCGCGTCTTTCCCGAACTGATTCGTGAATCCGGCGTGTGCAACGTGCAGCCGTTTTTCATGGCGCTGCGTGAGCAACTGCTGGGCGCGTTCCCCGATGAAGAGTCGCCGTTGGCCGTGGTGCTGACGCCGGGCAGTCTCAACGAAACTTACTTCGAGCACGCCTATCTGGCGCGTCAGTTGGGTTTGCAGTTGGTGCAGGGCCATGATCTCACGGTGCGTGACGACACGGTTTACTTGAAGACATTGGTGGGTCTGCGGCGTGTGCATGCCATCTTGCGTCGCCTGGATGATGACTTCTGCGATCCGCTGGAATTACGCAGCGATTCTGCGTTAGGCGTGCCAGGCTTGTTGAAAGCGGTGCGCGCCCAGCGTGTCATGTTGGTCAATCCCTTGGGTTCGGGTGTACTGGAGTCACCGGCGTGGTTGGGCTTCATGCCCAGTGTGGCCGATTGGTTGCTGGGTGAGAAATTGCAACTGCCTTCGGTGGCGACCTGGTGGTGCGGCGAACGCCCGGCGCTGGAGTATGTGTTCAAACACATCGATCAGTTGGTGATCAAACCGGCCTTCCCCAATCAACGTTCGGAGTTGATCTTCGGTCACGAGTTGGAGCCACAACAACGCGAAGAATTATTCGAACGCATGCGCAAGCGTCCGCAGGCCTTCGTGGCGCAGGAACGTTTCGGCTTGTCGCAGGTGCCGGTATGGCATCACCGTGAGCCGCTGCGTCTGACTGCGCGTGCGGTCAGCATTCGTGTCTATGCCGTTGCCACCAAGCAAGGGTATCGCGTCTTGCCCGGTGGGCTGGCGCGCATTGCCGGCGAGACCAGCACCAAGGTGATTTCCAATCAGCATGGGGGGGGCAGCAAGGATGTGTGGGTGCTGTCCGCCAATCATGTCGATGTAGTTGAAGAAGATCGCCGTCTGCTGCCGCGCATGTCGGTGAAGCAGGTAGAGGTACCTTCCAGTCTGGGCGAAAGTCTGTTCTGGATGGGACGTTACAAGGAACGTTGCGAGAACAAGATTCGTCTGGTGCGCGCCGCGCTCAGCGCACGTTCGGATCGATCGGTGTGGTATTCGGCCTTGCTGGCCTGTCGCCAATTCGGTTTGTTTACCGAGAAAGTGGAACTGCGCTCCACGCTGTTCGATCCCACGCGTTTCTCCAGCCTGGCTGCCGACAGCAATCGTCTGCATTGGTGTGCTACGCAGGTGCGTGGTCGTTTGTCGGTGGAGCATTGGCGCACCATCAGTTTGTTGCGTCGACAAATCCAGGAGGCGGCGCATGCCAAGGGTGATGTGCGTGAAACACTGGACTGGTTGTTGTTGACGCTGGCCGCGTTGAGCGGCTTTTCCATGGATGATCTCACGCAGGACGATGGCTGGCGTTTGATGTTGCTTGGTCGCCGTCTGGAACGTCTGCAATTCTTGAGCGAGTTGCTCAGCGGCAAGCTGCAAAGCGGCGTGCCGTTGACACAGGGTGAATTGGAATGGTTATTGGATGTGAACGGTTGCACCATCGCCTATCGCAGTCGCTATCTCACTTCACCGCGCTTAGGTCTGGTGTTGGACTTGTTATTGCGCGAACCGGCGAATCCGCGTTCGGTCAGCTACCAGCGCCGCGCCATTCGTCAGGAGTTGCTGCAGCTGGCTGAAGTATTCGATCTGTCGGTGGATGCCCGACTCAATCAACCCATCGCTGCGGTGCTCGATGCCGACTTCGGTGCTTTGGAAGGCGATGGCCAGGGCGCCAGCTATGCACGTCAAAGTTTGTCGGCGCGTCTGCAGGAACTCAGTACGGTAGTACGTCGCGTCTCCGACGATTTATCGCTGCGACACTTCTCGCATGTCGAGCGCGAACAGCACATGGTGGAAACATGAGCGACGCGAGCGCCAAGCCCGTCCCCGTCATTGCGGCGAGCAATGCAGTGACATATCAGGTGCGCCATGAGACGCGCTACGAATACAGCGCGCCCGTGGTGCATGCGCATCACTTGTTGCATCTCTCACCGCGTGAAGTGCCTTATCAGAAAATCATCGCGCATCGGCTGGAACTGCAGCCGCAGGCGGGCAATTACAGTGACGACGTGGATGCCTTCGGCAATCGATTGACCCGTATCGAATTGGCGCGACCGCATCGTCAATTGCAGATCGTTGGGCATACCCAGGTGGAACTCACCGCGCGTCCGCAGCATGCCGCTGCGGAATCGTTGCCGTGGGAACGTGTGCGCGATGAATTGACCTATTGCGGCAGGCCGCGCACTGCTAAAGAGCTTGAGGTGGCGACTTATCGGGCCGAATCGCCGCACGCACGCGTGAAGAATGCCTATGGCGAGTTTGCCGCCGAATGTTTTCCACGCGGTCAGCCCATTCTGGCCTGCGCCGATGCCCTGATGCACAAGCTGTATGAAGAACTGACCTACGATCCCAATGCCACGATTGTCGGCACGCCGCTGGCGTCGGTGTTGGAAACGCGGCGTGGTGTATGTCAGGACTTTGCGCACTTGATGATTGCCTGTCTGCGTTCGCGTGGTTTATCGGCGCGCTATGTCAGCGGCTACATCCGCACCATTGTGCCGGAGGGTGGTGTGGCATTAACCGGGGCGGATGCTTCGCATGCCTGGGTGTCGGTATATGCGCCACCTTTCGATTGGATCGATCTCGATCCCACCAATGGCGTGCGTATCAACACCGATCACATCACGCTGGGCTGGGGGCGTGATTTCAGCGATGTGTCGCCGGTGCGGGGTGTGATTGTGGGCGGCGGTGAGCACACGGTGTCGGTGGGGGTGACGGTGCAGCCATTGGAGAATGCTGCGGGCACTAAAGCCGTTTCTTGAGCATTGCAAAGAGCACTATTGATGCTGAAGTGCTTACCCTTGGCTGGGTCAGTGAACCCTTTCCAGGATCGCCGTCAATCCATCCCCGGAGGCTGCGGCTCGGCTTCCTGCCTCGCACGCTCCTGGAAAGGGTTCACTGACCCAGCCAAGGGTTGATAGGGTGTGCCAAATTTATTTTTAAGAGTCCCTTAATTCATCTTTCGCCATATCTTGCGCTTCGCATTTCTTTACCGAACTATGGTTCGCATAAACAGTTGAATACGCTTCAACACAGGCTGATCTGTCATCCTGCAGCCTGACTAAGTAGGGGGCATCATGAAAATTTCTGCAGTCGCGCCATCCATGCTGGCAGCCGTTGCTGTGGTGGGTACAGCCTGGTGTGTATTGAACAACACCGGCAATGCCGAAGCGGCGACCAACCAGCAGACGGTCATCAAGCTATCTGGAAAATCCATTGCAGTAAGCGGCAAGGGCGCGATGGCAAATGGTAGTCGACTGACCATCGGTGCTGCAGGCACCTACGTGGTGAGCGGGCGACTCGATGATGGACAGATCATTGTCGATACCAGCGATACTCAGCCGGTCAAGCTGATCTTCAACAATGTCTCCATCGCCAGCACTGCCGCGCCCGTAGATATTCGCAAAGCCGAGAAGGTCGAAATCGATTTGGCTGAAGGCAGTAACAATCAGTTGACCGATACGGCGAGAGCGAATGATGCCAAAGACGCAGCCAACGCTGCGCTGTACAGCAAAGAAGATCTAACCATCGGCGGCAAGGGTACGTTGACCGTGCAAGCCAATGCCAGGAATGGCATTGTCAGCAAGGACAGTCTCAAGATTACGGGCGGGCGCATCAGCGTGCAGGCCGCCAACGATGGTCTGAAAGGCAAGGACTCGCTGACGATAAAAAATGGTTCACTCACCATCGTTGCCGGTGGCGATGGTCTACAAGCCGATAACGACAAAGACGCCACCAAGGGCAAGGTCAGCATCGAAGGCGGGCAGCTCAATATCACTGCCGGCGGCGACGGTATTCAAGCGGCAAGTAACTTGGAAATTGCCGGCGGTTCCATGGTGATTGCTGCAGGCGGTGGCAGTGCCAAGGGCACGCGTCGCAGTAATGGCTGGGGTGATCGCGGTGGTCGTTACCCGACTGCCACTGCCACTGATACACCCAGCACCAAGGGCTTGAAGGCCGGGCAGGCACTCAATATCAAAGCTGGCAGCATCGAGATCGATGCTGCCAGCGACGCGTTGCATTCGAACGATGCAGTGCGCATCAATGGCGGCAGCATACAAATTACTTCGGGCGATGATGGCATCCACGCCGATAAGAATCTGCAGATCAATGGCGGCGACATTCGCATCGTGCGTTCGTACGAAGGCATGGAGAGCACCATCATCGTCATGAATGGCGGCAATGTGCGCCTGGTGTCATCGGACGACGGCGTTAATGTCACCAATGGCGAGCAGGGGCAGGGCTTCGGTCCCTTTGGCGGCGGCAGACCCGGATCGGGTGGTGCGGGCGGCAGTGCTAGTGCCGGCAATTCCTATCTCGCCATTCATGGCGGCTACTTGTATGTCGATGCCGGTGGCGATGGCATCGATGCAAACACAAGTATTGAAATGACTGGAGGCGTTGTAGTGGTGAATGGTCCCACTGCCAACATGAATGGTCCGTTGGATTACGACGGCAGTTTCAAAATCACCGGTGGCTTCTTGGTGGCGGCGGGTAGTGCCGGTATGGCGCAGGCGCCGGGCAATACTTCCACGCAACGTTCGGTGCGCATTATTTTGCCGAGCACTCAGGCGGGTGGCGTGCCGGTAGGCATTGCCGAAGAAAGCGGCAAGGTCTTGTTGAGCTTCGTACCTACCAAGTCGTATCAATCGCTGGTGCTGTCATCGCCAGCGTTGGAACAGGACAAGACCTACATTGTTACTGTGGGCGGTACGCCTAAAGGTAAGGCAGTCGATGGCCTGTATCCTGCCGAGAGTTATGCCGGTGCCACGGAAATAACACGCTTTACCGTGAATGGCATGGTGACCGGCGCGGGTTCCGGCGGCGGCATGGGTGGCTTTGGCGGTATGGGTGGATTTGGCAGGGGCGGTTTCTAGAAAGCCCTTACCCCAGCCTTCTCCGCAAGCGGGGGAGGGAGTACAGCGACAATGAATTAGATCATTGTCATCGAATCATTGATTCGTAGCCTTGTGCTGAAGTTGTTATAACTACAGCCATGAATACTTCATCCCGTCTACCGGCGATATTCATCGGACATGGCAGCCCGATGGCCGCCTTCGAAGACAATCAATACACGCGCGGCTGGGCCGATATCGCAGCTCGCTTGCCGCGGCCGCGTGCCATCGTGTGTGTCTCCGCGCACTGGTACACGCAGGGCACAGGTGTGACGGCCATGGCGCAGCCACGCACCATTCACGATTTCTACGGTTTCCCCGACGAGCTGTATCAGTATCACTATCGTGCTGCCGGCGACCCGCATCTGGCTCATGAAGTTGCGCAGTTATTAGCGCCACTGCCAGTAGTTGAAGATCAGCAGTGGGGCTTGGATCACGGCAGCTGGACCGTGCTCAAACACATGTATCCGCAGGCGGACATTCCGGTGCTGCAACTCAGTATCGATGGTACTCAGCCGCCGCAATGGCACTATGACTTGGGCCGACGCCTTTCTGTGTTACGCGAGCAAGGTGTGTTGCTTATGGGCAGCGGCAATGTGGTGCACAACCTGCGCCAGATGCGCCGAGCGGGTGATGCGCCAGCCCATGCCTGGGCGGAAAGTTTCAATCGCCAAGTACGCGCCGGTATCGAACAACATGACCATGAAGCATTGATCGACTATCAGCGTTTTGGTGATGACGCCAAACTGTCGGTGCCAACGCCCGAACACTATTTACCCTTATTGTATGTACTGGGCGCCAGTCATGCCGATGAATCAGTGCGGATTCCCATTGACGATGTGTCGATCGGTTCGATCAGCATGCTGTCGGTGGTGGTGGGTGATGTGCCTGCGTCGCAGTAGTAGCTGATTTTTTCAATCGACCGCGGCTAACGATAGAACTCCGATGGCGGCATGCCGAAGTGCCGCTTGAACATGGCGGTGAAGGCGCTCTGACTGGCATAGCCGCATTCCAATGCCACGTCCACCAGTCGTTTGCCGCTGGTGATTTTTTGCAGCGCTGCCAGTAGCCTCGCCGTTTGCCGCCAATCCGCGAAGGTCATGCCGGTTTGTTGTCCGAACAGACGATGAATGGTCTTGGCGGTAATACCAAGCTGTTCGGCCCATTGCTCTGCAGTTTGTGTGATTTCCGGATTCTCGATGAAGGCCTCACAGATCGAGCGCAGTCGTGGATCCTGCGGTAGCGGTAAATGCAGCGGTAGTTGATCGCAGATTCTCAGTTCGTCGAGCAGCAGACGCATGAGTCGGCCATCGCGGCTGTCTGTTTGATAGTCGATAGGAACTTGCATCGCTGCGATCACCAGTTCGCGCAACAACGGCGATACTTCCATGACGCAGCTGGCGGGCAGATGCGGTGCGATGGTGGAATCAATGAACAGCGTTCTTATTTTTACGGCGCCGCACATTCTGACATCGTGCTCTACGCCGGCGACCAGCCATGCCGCACGATTCGATGGCACCACCCACGAGCCGGCCGTAGAGCGAACGATCATTACGCCTTCAATGGCATAAAGCAGCTGCGCCCGCGGATGTGAGTGCCAGCCGGTAGATGCGCCATGGGGATAATCGACCTCCATCGCCGTCATCGCGCTGGTCGTGTCGTGAAAATCCAGATGCCGCCGAGTGATGTCGCTGTGCATGTCCCAATCTCGTTACGACGTATCATTTTAGAGTGAGACAGAGGGTCTTAAAAGCATTAGCCTGAGTCCGACATGGCCGTGAGCTTGCGGCAATGTCAGAATGCTCGCTCTCGCTCCAGTTTCTTAGAGAATGTAATGCCCGATTCGCATTCCTTGATATACCTCCAGCATTGTTCGGTTGTTTTGGGAACGCATCTGGCCCTCGACGCTGTGAATTTCGATCTAAAGGCCGGCCAGCGTTGGGTGCTGGTGGGCGCCAATGGTTCGGGCAAGTCGGTGTTGCTGCGTCTGTTGCGCGGTGACATGTGGCCGACACCCATGCCCAGTGGTCGCGCACGTCGTCAATATTATTTCGATGGTGAATCCTATAGCGACCCGGTGGAGATCAAGCAGCGCATGGCCTATCTGGCGCCGGAGCGTCAGGATAAATATGTGCGCTATGACTGGAAGTTGAGCGTCACCCAGGTGGCGACCACCGGGTTGTTTGACGAAGACATTCCCCTGACCAAGCCTACTGCTGCGCAACAGACCAAGGTGCAGCACATGCTCAAGCGCTTCAAGTTATGGTCGTTGCGCGAACGTAGCATTCTCAGTTTGTCCTATGGGCAGCGGCGACGGGTGTTGTTGGCGCGTCTGTTGTTGAGTCAGCCTGAAGTGTTGTTATTGGATGAAGTATTCAATGGCATCGATGCGGCCAGTCGTCAGACATTGTTGCAGCTGCTCAACGATCCGCGTCGTGCCCGTACCTGGATACTGGCGGCGCATTCCGCTGAAGACATTCCCGAACGCGCCACACACCTGGCGCGGCTGCAGCACGGCAAGTTGGTGTATGCCGGACCCATTCGTTCTGAGGATATTGCCGCGCTGAAGCGCGATGCGCGAACTCGTCATCAGCGAGCGCGTCGTGCCGTCACAGTGACGCCGCACGCGCCGGCCACGCCGGTGAGTGGCGACTTTCTGCTGCAGCTGCGACAAGTAGAGTTGTATCGCGACTATCGCCCGGTGCTGCGCAAATTCGATTGGGATATCGCACCCGGCGAACACTGGGCCATTCTCGGCGCCAACGGTTCGGGTAAGTCCACCTTGTTGATGTTGATCTATGGCGATTTACATCCGGCACTGGGCGGTGTGGTACAGCGCGCTGGTCATGTGCAGGGCACGCCGATCAAGACATGGAAACAGCGTGTGGGCTATGTCTCTCCTGAATTGCAGGCCGATCACTTTGCTTCAGGTACTGTCGAGCAGATCGTTGCTTCAGGACGTCATGCCAGCATTGGTTTGAACCAGGTGCTTAGTGCTGCGGATCGTCGCGCTGCCGCGCCCTGGCTGAAGTTCTTTGGTATCGAGGCCCTGCGCGATCGCACGCCGCGCCAGTTGTCGTATGGCCAGATGCGCCTGGCGTTGCTGGCGCGCGCCATGGTCAATCGTCCGCAGCTATTGTTGTTGGATGAGCCCTTCACCGGGCTCGATCCGGATATGCATGCGCACGTCATGGCAACCTTGCAGCGTCTGTCTGAATCGGGCACGCAAATCATCATGGCGGTACACGATGCGTCGGACATTCTGCCGGCCGTGAGTCATGTGCTGCGCATCGGTCGCGGCGGGCGTATCGCCTTTGCGCAAACCTGACAAGCGAATGTGATCCACGTCACATGGGTAAAGTGTTAAGCAGCGCACGGTGAGTGGCCCTCGCAAGCAGTGATTAAGGCTAAAGATGAATCCATAGCAGCCGTTACAGGCAGTTGCAGCAACACAACGTCGTGTCTGTAAGCTGTACACATAAATGGCATCCCACCCAGCATTCATCACTCGTCCACGCGCTACCGAAATATCGGGAGAGCAGGGTGAACAACTATTCAATACCCTGCTGGATAACCTGGATGGCATGGTGTATCGCTGCCGCGACGACGGCGAATGGACCATGGAGTTCGTCAGCGACGGCTGCACGCGTCTGACCGGTTATCAGCCCAGCGATCTGTTGTTCAACAATCGCATTTCCTATGAAGCCATTACCCATCCCGAAGATCGTGAGCGGGTCCGGTCCATCATTCGCACGGCCATTACTGCGCGGCAGCGTTATGAATTGGAATATCGCATCGTTGACGCCGTGGGTTACGAACGTTGGGTATTGGAGCGTGGCGCCGCGGTGCTGGATCGCAGCGGCAGAGTGCTGGCGCTGGAGGGCATCATCAGCGATATCACGCGCTTGAAGCGCGCCGAACAAAGTGCGCGCGAAGCCGAGCATCGCTATCGCAGTCTGTTCGATAACGCCTTGGAAGGCATTTTCCGCACCACGGTGGATGGCAGATATATTGATGCCAATCCGGCGCTGGCGCGTATCTACGGATACGAATCTCCGGACGAGCTTATGAATGGCCTGCGCGATATCCGCAAGCAGTTGTATGTCGATCCGCAGCGCCGTGCCGAGTTCATGTACCAGATCCAGACCTATGGATTGGTCAGTCATTTCGAATCCGAGGTGTATCGCAAGGACGGGCAGGTCATCTGGATTTCCGAAAATGCGCGGGTGATATTGAACGAACAAGGTCAGGTGCAGTGCTATGAAGGCACCGTCGAAGACATCACCGAACAGAAGCACTATCAACAATCGTTGATCGAGGCCAGCGAAGCAGCCTCGGCGGCTAACAAAGCCAAGAGTGCTTTTCTGGCCAATGTCAGTCACGAAATTCGTACGCCCATGAACGGCATCATCGGCATGACCGGATTGCTGCTGGACACCAAGATGGAACGCACACAGCGCGACTATGTGGAAACCATCCGTTCCAGCGCCGATTCGCTTGCTGACGGTAATCAACGACATTCTGGATTTCTCCAAGATCGAAGCCGGCAAGCTGGATATCGACTACATCGACATGGATCTGCGTGGCAGTGTCGAGGACATCGCCAGCATGATGGCCTTCCAGGCGGCGGCGAAGAATCTGGAATTGATCGTCAACATCATCCGGAAGTGCCGAATCGCGTCATCGGCGATCCGCAGCGCATTCGTCAGTGCTTGATCAATCTGGTCGGCAACGCCATCAAGTTCACTCGCACTGGCGAAATCGTGCTCGACGGTTTGCACGATCGGTAATCGTAACGGCAGGTCGGTGCATTGTTCGAAGTACGCGACACCGGCATCGGCATTGCCACCGATACGCTTACAGACTCTGTTCCAGCCGTTCGTCCAGGCCGACTCGTCGACCACGCGCCATTTCGGCGGCACGGGCCTTGGCTTGTCTATCGTGCGCCGCTTGGTCGAAATGATGGGCGGCGCCGTCGGCGCTGGAAAGCGAGCTCGGCAAGGGTTCGACTTTCTGGTTCACGCTGCCGCTGGAGTCGGTTAGGTGCTGTTCGGATTCTATCGTGTTTCCCTATTAACCTTAGCAA
>JASGLD010000005.1:0-1419610 GCA_049840395.1 Steroidobacteraceae bacterium | reverse complement strand
AAGGTTAATAGGGAAACACGATAGAATCCGAACAGCACCTCTTCGAAATCAATGGTGACGCGATCGGTATCCTTAGCAGGGCGGTCTACCTTCACATAGGTAGCCTGCTGACGACGCAGATTGTCGATCATCGCGTCGATGTCAGCCTCACTCGCTTCGACCACTGGGCGATTGATGGCCAAACCTTCAATACCCTTCACTTCAAATTCGGGATAAACCTCGAACACCGCGCGGTAGCTCAAGTCCTGACCTTCGTCGGCCTTGAATTCTTCAATGCGTGGACCGCCTGCAGGATTCAGCTTCTGGCCGGTTACGGCTCCGGAGAAAGTGCTCTGTACCAGACCTTCGATCACTTCCTGGCGAACGGCAGCACCATATTGCTGGCGCACTACCGTCACCGGCACTTTGCCTGGGCGGAAGCCATTGATACGCACGGTACGACTCAGCGATTGCAGGCGCTCATTGATCGCCTTGTTCGCGCTCGGCCGGTACCTGGATATTCATGCGCCGCTCAAGCGCGCCGGTGCTTTCTACCTAAATCTGCATAACTCAGAAACCTCGATCAGTGCCGCAGCCCATCTGCAGCATCAATTAATTTGGTGCGAAAGGAGAGATTCGAACTCTCACGGGGTTACCCGCTGGAACCTAAATCCAGTGCGTCTACCAATTCCGCCACTTTCGCAATTCAGCGCCCACTCAGATCCAACGGACAGTGCCGCTGGCCTCAGGGAGCCGGCATTATAGAGAGGAGTGGCGCGCCCCTCCACCCAAACAACAACTTTATTAACGCCAATTCTGTTGAATCGACGATCCGCAACAAAAAGGGGCACACGCCGAAGCACGTACCCCGTCAGGATGCCATCAAGCAGACTAGTTACTTTTGGCCGCCGCAGGTGCCGCTGCCGCACCTTCTGGACGCGCCGGCATGGTGGCCTTCAAACCCGAAGCCGGCAAATCTATCTGTTCGCCGTACAGAATGCGCTGGATCAGCTGAGCATGGGCTTCCACGTCCTCAACTTTCGGACTTTGACCAAGCCATCAGATTCCTTCTGAAACCGCCACGGATTTCCTCATTCAAGGTGCGCTCCATGTCTTCGTGATACTGCAGCACGCGCAGCATGTACATTTCGTCGAAAGCCTCGCCACTCAGCCCCTGCAACTGCGTGTAGTAACGATTACCGTAACTGCTGGGACCACCACCCCCGCCGCCAGCCCCCATGCCTGCCGCACCATTAGGCGCGCCACCGGGAGCCCCACCCGGAGCAGCTCCAGCAGGAGGACCACCAGCACCTTGGGGGCCAGCGCCTTGAGGAGCCGCCCCCTGAGGAGCACCCTGCCCACCACTAGGTGGCGCACCACCCGGTGCACCGCCACCGCCCACACCGGCAATACCTAACGACTTGGATAAAGCAGTCAGCTCAGCACTCATTTTTTCGTGCTCTTCGATATCACGCTTGGCAAAAGTCCGAATGAGATCGGTGCTGCCTTTTTCCATGGCCAGCTTGCTCCAGCGACTCATGGTATTCATGCGCTCGGACAAACCGCGCGCCACATGAGTTTCTTTTTCGCTGTACTTGTCTTCAGCAGAGGCGATGGACATGGCACTGACTACCAATGCCGCTGCCACACAAACCTTTAGCATCTTCGACATAAATTGCTCCCCTCAGAATGACTTAAATCTTAACTTCACACATCTGTATCAGATGGCGATAACAATCAGTGTGCTGCCGCCACCAGCCGCAAGCAACGATCTTTACGCTGGCTGACAAACAACAATCGAATCCTGAACAACATTCGCGCAATCAAGTAACAGCAACAGAACGTTGGTTGTAGAAAAGTGTTGAAGCTCATTTCAGCACCTGATGAAATCTTACTGAGCCCCACACGACTTAAGAGCGATAACACAAGACGGAAACCGATCATTCGAAACTCATGAACTAACACAATCACTCTTTACGTTGTCACAACAACCACGAAAGGCGTTGGCAATAAAACAACTCATTTCAATGTCGAATCCCACATTACAAACAGCAATCACAATATTTTTAGTCGTCAACCCCATTGCAGAACAGATTGAAAAACGCCTTATAAACCTCTATCGCGAAGCAACCACACACTTGTCGCTTGTAAGCGCAAAAATCAAATTCAATCGCGCAAGCGCCCAACAAATCAAAAGCAATAAACACAATTAGAACGCGACCGAAATTGCCGCCCAGTATTGTTATTGAAGGCCGCGGCACAATTTGCATAGACATCTCGGAACAGGACGGCCATCAACACCGAGGAATAAATTGCAATGGCTTTGCTTACGCCACAGCCAGCACCACACCTAACATTGGCCACACGCAGCTGGAGTGATTTGACGTATTTACTGCAGACATCTACTCAAGAATCAGACGCCGCATTCAATATTGATGCGCAAATGGCCTTGATAACAAACCTATCGTCTACACCGCCCGTCACACCAGCAACGCTCAGCCAGTGATGAATGACATGGCCTTTAGGGGCATGGAGAGAATTCATCGTTAGCGCTTCAGCGACTCAAGACAATCAGCCCAAAACACCCCCAAGGCATCACAACACTCCGGAAGATGCCTAACAGCTAATGGATAGGCACTTCAGTTTCAACTCACAGCCGGTACCCTGCGCACCCACCTTCGATTCGATCCCTCTGAATTATGGTGAGTATTCCCTCACAGTTCCCGCATTCCTTTGCACGCCCTGTGGTTTACTAAAAACCGCTGACATAACTTCAGAAACCCACTTACAAACAATAACTTACCGAAACTCATTTACCCGCCAAACGGGCTAAATACCTCTCATGGGCTGTAGGCAAATGAATGTTCCATATTGCATTGCAGCCCAAGCAGCAATATATTGCACCGCACAACGAAGCAATTTCGCCCGTTGTCACTTTAGAGGTTAAAAATCATGAGTCTTATCGCAGTTGTTTTCATTGTTGGCGTTGCCCTGTTCCTGTCTCTGCAAGCGACCGCAGAGGGCTAAGCACCTAGCTGAAGTTTTCGAATTTTGCGAAGCACAGACGGCAGTCATTGCCGCCCTGCTCGCAGCGCTTGAGCGAGCCCTCTTCCGGCTCATTAACTTATCCAGCGCGCCATCACTAACAGCCCCACCATAGATGGAACGGCTGACTTCCCTGACACGCATCCCGAGATAGGCTTTGGCAGCCTTTAATCAGCTTTGATTCACGCATAGATCGACATTGAAACAGCCGTAACAGCGTCGATTTGGCCATATCAACTTCAACCAAGAGATCTTTGGAAAGCAACAACGAAGAAAGTGGTGGGCCGCCTCGGACTCGAACCGAGAACCAAGAGATTAAGAGTCTCCTGCTCTACCAATTGAGCTAACGGCCCAGCGTTGCGCTGAGGAAGATGCTTGTAACAAGCATCAATGAAGATCACGCGATCTTCGTGTTGAATGACGAAGCCATTCAACTGTGACTTTGCGTCACGCCACCAAGAGGTGGGGTGGACGATGGGACTCGAACCCACGACGGCCGGAATCACAATCCGGGGCTCTACCAACTGAGCTACGTCCACCATCGGTCGGCACAGTGTCGAACCACATCGCCTGCTGCCTGCCTTGCGCGTTGGCGCGCCCGGCAGGACTCGAACCTGCGACCCTCGGCTTAGAAGGCCGATGCTCTATCCAGCTGAGCTACGGGCGCTCGAAGTTCGATACCCATCACTAACTGCAACAAGCCACTTAAGTGGTCGGGGCAGCAGGATTTGAACCTGCGACCCTCTGCTCCCAAAGCAGATGCGCTACCAGACTGCGCCATGCCCCGCCAGAAGTGCCCATCGCATACGTGTGAGGAGCGGCCCCGCACGGGACGCGGAATATTACGGATCGAGCCTGTTTGCGTCAAACCAATTTTGCAATTATTTCGCGGCTTTAACGCCGCCGCCAAGTCGTTCCCTGCGCACCATCCTCCAACAACACGCCATGCGCAGAAAGCTCATCGCGAATACGGTCAGATTCTTTCCAATCTTTCGACTTACGGGCCGCAGTACGCATGTTGATCAGCTCGTCGATTTGCGCATCGCTAAGCGCCGTACCCTCAACCTGTGCCGCAGCGCGCGCCGCCTTAGTCGAATACGCTTCAGGACCGCGCTTAGGTGCAGCTTTGCGCAACAAAACATCTGGCACTTGTTGCGCAATGCCCAACACGCCAGCCAGCGCGACTAATTCACCGGCAAGCGCCGCGGCATGCGCCGTATTACCGGCCGCTTTAGCCACATTGATTTCCTTCGCCAGCTGCTGCAGCTCCGACAATGCCAGCGGCGTATTGAAGTCATCATCCATCGCTGCTTCAAAACGCTCACTGGCCGCAGTGCGCGTTACTTCCTTAGGCAGATCAAGACCACGTAAAGCCAGATAGATGCGCTCCAACCCCGCATCCGCTTGATCGAGATTGTCCACCGAGTAATTGATCGGACCCCGATAGTGGCTGGACAACATGAAGAAGCGAATCACCTCCGGATCGCGCACCCATGCAAGCACTTCGCGAATCGTAAAAAAATTACCCAACGACTTGGACATCTTCTCGTTATCGACGCGCACGAAACCGTTATGCATCCAGAAATTCACGAAGGGTGCATCACAAGCGCAGCGCGACTGAGCAATCTCGTTCTCATGATGCGGAAACATCAGATCCATACCGCCGCAATGAATATCGAAGTGCGGTCCAAGTATCTGTGTGGACATCACCGAGCATTCGATATGCCAGCCCGGACGACCCTGCCCCCAGGGCGAATCCCAGGAAGGCTCGCCCGGCTTGGAGGCCTTCCACAGCACGAAATCCAGCGGATCCTGCTTGGCTTCGTTTACATCCACGCGCGCGCCGGCGCGCAAGTCTTCAAGCTTCTTGCCGGATAGCTGGCCATAGTCGCCAAACTTGGCGACCGAGAAATACACATCGCCATTGTCGGCTGGATAGGCATAGCCCTTACGTACCAGGCGATTCACCATCGACACAATCGCCGGCACATATTCCGTGGCGCGCGGCTCGTGATCGCCACGCTCCACACCCAACGCCGCATAGTCGTCCCACATGGCGCGAATAAAACGCGCAGTCAGTTCACTGATGGGTTCACGGTTCTCAGCGGCGCGCGCGATGATCTTGTCGTCGATGTCGGTGATATTGCGTACGAAAGTCACTTGGTAACCGCGCGTGCGCAGATACTTTCGCACCATGTCGAACACGATCAACATGCGCGCGTGGCCCAAGTGGCAGTAGTCGTAAACGGTGATACCGCAGGCATACATGCGCACCACGCCCGGCACCAATGACTTGAAAGGTTCTTTCTGCCCGCTTAGCGAGTTATGAATATGCAGCATGCTTGAATTTCAACAGTTGACCAACAGCAAATAAGCCCGACTAAAACCGGCTTACAGCCGATAGTTTGCCTCAAGTACCGGGCCGATGGCTTTAATTCCCACCATCGCCGCCCAGCAGAATCCCGCCGGACCCGCGCCCTGTCTCTGTGGCAAAGACCACAGCGACCGTATAGAGCCGCGGGCGGATTCGAAACGAGATCAGGCATGGTAGCGGAATAGCCCATATTTGAGTAACGCTGTCGCGCTTACTACACTGGCGTGGTGACCACCCTATTCGTTTCCGACATCCATCTGAATGGCGCTCAGCCAGAGATCACCGCGCAGCTCGTCGACTTTTTGCGTGGCGAAGCGCGGCGCGCTGAGCATGTGTACATTCTCGGTGATTTGTTCGAATTTTGGATTGGGGACGACGATCCCGACCCCACCTACGCACAGATCCAGCATGAATTGCAGATGCTCACTGCGGCAGGCGTACCCTGCAGCGTCATGTACGGCAATCGCGACTTTCTAATGGGTACCCAATTCTGCAAGCGCACTGGCTGCCACCTAATTGCCGACGGCACAATAATTGAGCTGTACGGCCAACGCGTCTTATTGATGCACGGCGATACGCTGTGTACCGACGATCATTCTTACCAACGCCTGCGCCGCATCGTGCGCAATCCATTGGTGCAATGGCTGTTCAAAAGCCTGTCGCTGACGCGGCGCCAGCGCATCGCCGCGCGGATTCGCGCCGGCAGCCAGATGCATACGCAGCGATCCGCCATGACCATCATGGATGTGAATTCAAACGCAGTGACTCGCGCCTTCGAACAGTCGAGCACACAGCTGCTGGTGCACGGCCATACCCATCGCCCCGCCATTCATCAGCACATAACCCGCTTGGGCGAGTGCACGCGCATCGTACTGGGCGACTGGCATTTACAGGGCAGCGTATTGCGCTGGTCGCAAGCGGGTTACGATTTGGTTAGCTTGCCGCGCTAAGCGCAACCGGCACACCCGAATGAAAGCGGAACTGCGGATCGGGAGTGGCGACCAATTCCGCCTCCACCGCGCTCAGCTTCGCCAGCGTGGCGCGCCATTCATTGGGATAACGCCGTTCAGCCAGACGTAAATACAAACTATGATGCCGCGCTTCCGACGCTGCCAAGCCGGCGTAGAACGATTGCAATGGCTCATCAAGCCGCGGCGCCAATCCCAAGAAACGCTCGCAAGAGCGCGCTTCAATCAAGGCACCGCAGATCAATAAATCCAACAACCGCTCCGGCTCGTTGCGTCGAATGTTTTTACGCATACCTTCGGCGTAACGCGAAGGCGACATGCGTTGCCATGGCACATGCAATTCGCGTAGCAAACGCTGCACTTGTTCAAAGTGCCGCAACTCTTCACGTGCTAGACGAGACATGCGCTCGGTTAATTCAAGATCTTCCGGATAAGTAAAAATAATTGATAACGCGGTAGACGCAGCCTTCTTCTCGCAATTGGCATGATCGATCAACAGCTCACGCCAACATTCGGCCGCGTGTACGAACCAGGCCTCTGGCGTCGACACCGAAAGAGTACCGGCAAATGCGGCAGGCACGCTTACGCTATCAGTCATCACTGCACCGCAGAGGCAGCCATCAAGCGCATCAGGCTGAGCGAAGAAATCAACTCAGCGGCGGACTGATAGCGATGCTTCGGTTGCTTGGCCATCAAACGATGCACCACCGGCTCCAACCAAGAGAGCTGCGCCGGCAATTCGGGCAACGGCGCATTGCGATGCAGATAAATCACGCCCATCGGCGTGGTGCCCGAATAGGGTCGCTTCAACGTCAGCATCTCGTAGAACATGACTCCCAGGCTATACAGATCACTGCGCTCATCCATTTCCTCGCCATGCCCTTGTTCCGGGCTCATATAGTACGGCGTACCGAAAATGGTGCCGGCAGCAGTCAGATCGTTGTCGCCCAATAGCTCCTTAGCCACGCCGAAATCAATCAACGCCAGTGAATCATCGGCACGCAGCATGATGTTGCCGGGCTTGAGATCGCGATGCATCACACCCAACTGATGAACTGCAGACAACGCGCGCGCAATCTGATCCACATAGTTAAGCGCGTCTTGCACAGTCAGCGGCGCGCTCATACGCCGCCGCAGATCGCCGCTGGGAAAGTATTCCATGGCAATGTAGGCATGATCATCAGCCACACCAAAATCGTAAATGCGTACCACATTGGGATGCCGCAAATCCGCCAACAATTCGTATTCTTGCAAGAAACGGTCGTAACCTTCGGTAGAGGCCGCGGTATCCGGGTTGTGACTAAGCACCTTCAACACCACGATGGCGCCGGCACGCTCGCTCTCCGCGAGATACACCTTTGAAGTACCGCCCGCACCGAGATCTTTGATGAAGCGCTGACCGCGAATGGTCACATCACCGAAGCGATAACGCTTCTCCAATTCCTGACGCACCGACAGAGGCGAAGTTTCCCGCTTGCGGCGCTCCAGCCCGGCGCGCACAGCACTGGCGAATTCACGGTTGGCAAAGCGCTCGCGCGGCAAAGCACTCAACGATGCCTGCAGACCATGAGGCACATCCTGCCCCGGACCCACAAAAAACAATACCGGTGGGAAACCAGGACGAGCCGTGAGATCGCGCAGCCAAGCTTCTGCTTGCTCAGCCAGCGCCGGTCCATCCACAAACACCAATTCGTAACCGGCTGCGACAAAGGACTCGTGCAACCTACCCTGCTGAGTGGGCGAATGCGCCACCAGCTCCACATCGTTCATGAAGGTGCTTAGATGGTGTTCCAGCAAGCGTCCGAACTCAGCTTGATCGGTAATGCTCAACACCCTGACCGGCATGCCAACTCCCTAACCGCGCCACGTTGCGCGGCATCAAACCGCGCGGATCGCCTTTAAATCGCCCTTATGCGTTTGCCGGCGCTTGGCCTTGGCCGCATCGGAACGCTCTTCCTGCAGACGGGTGAGATATTCCGGCGTGACATCGCCGGTAACGTATTCGCCGGAGAAACACGAGGTATCGAAGCTCTGGATACTGGAGTCATGGTGCTGACAGGCACGCACCAGATCATCGATATCCTGATAGAGCAACCAGTCGGCACCGATCTCAGCCGCCACTTCCTCTTCACTACGGTTGTGCGCCACCAACTCGCTGGCGGTGGGCATGTCGATGCCATACACATTGGGATAACGCACGGCCGGTGCTGCCGAAGCGAAGTACACCTTGCGCGCGCCACTCTCACGCGCCAGATCAATGATCTGTGCCGAGGTGGTACCACGCACGATGGAATCGTCCACCAGCAACACATTCTTGCCGCGGAATTCCAGATCGATGGGATTGAGCTTGGAACGTACCGATTTGGCGCGCTGCTCCTGTCCCGGCATGATGAAGGTGCGACCGATATAGCGGTTCTTCACGAAGCCTTCGCGGAACTTGATGCCCAGCAACTGCGCAATCTGCACCGCCGCCGTACGGCTGGTATCGGGAATGGGGATCACCACGTCGATATCGTGATTGGGATGCACACGCCGCAGTTTCTCAGCCAGCAACTCACCCATGCGCAAGCGCGCCTTGTGCACGGAGATATTGTCGATGATCGAATCAGGACGGGCGAAGTAAACGTATTCGAAAATACATGGGGTATGCACCGTCGCAGGCACACACTGGCGCGAATAAAAACGGCCCATCTCATCGATGAACACGGCCTCGCCCGGCCCCACATCGCGTAACAATTTGAAGCCAGCAAGATCCAGGGCCACACTTTCCGAGGCCAGCATGTACTCGGTGCCGCGCCCCGTCTCGCGCTTACCGATCACCAATGGACGAATGCCATGTGGATCGCGGAAGCCCACCAGGCCATGACCGACGATCAACGCCACCACGGCGAAACCACCGCGGCAACGACGATACACCGCATTCAATGCCGTGAAGATCTCTGCGGCTGAGGCACGCGGCGTGCCCACTCGCGACAACTCGCTGGCGAACACATTCAGTAAGACTTCGGAATCGGAGCTGGTATTCAGATGACGGCGGTCTTCGCGAATCAAGACCTCGGCCAGTTCCTGCGCATTGGTGAGATTGCCGTTATGAGCGAGACCAATGCCGTAGGGCGAATTCACATAGAAAGGTTGAGCTTCAGAGGAGCTGTCGCAGCCGGCAGTGGGATAACGGGTATGACCGATACCTACGTTGCCTTGCAGCGCCAGCATGTGCCGCTGTTGAAACACATCGCGCACCAGGCCCGTGGCCTTACGCATAAACAATTCGCCGTCATAGCTGGTCATCATGCCGGCCGCATCCTGGCCGCGATGCTGCAAGGCGCTCAGCGCATCATAAATGAGCTGATTGGCGGGAGTATTGCCGACGAAACCGACGATGCCACACATACTGGAACCTAAGCCTCTGCAGTCGTGGACTGCGTTTGCCGCCGATCTGATACAGCAGAATCGGCAAAGCCCTTGACCCAACCCGACACCTCGACGGCGATCGGCATGAAACGCGAGCCCTGCCACCAATCAGCGCTTTCCAGTCGCACCTGCATCCCTAACATCACGGCCACCGACACCAACACCACGCCGCGAATGAATCCAAACAACATGCCCAGCAAACGATCCAGCATCAGGCTGATGCCCGACTGATGGACGAAGTAAGTCACGACGGCGCCAGTGAGCCAACCAATTACCAACACCGCCAGCAGCATAATTGTGCGTGCTGCCCAGGTATTCAAGGGTGGCTTGGCAATCAGTCCCGTCAAATGCGGTTCAATCAGGTAGGCGTAATGCCAAGCCAGCCACAAGCCACCCAGCCAACTGATCAAGCTGATTGCCTCGCCCAGAAAGCCGCGAAAAAAACCCAGCAGCAGCGAAACCACCAAGACTGCGAGGATCAGGTAATCAATGAAATTCATGCGGCTTTAACAACCCATTGGTCCGGCATAGGCATTAGACGAGCGCTCAGATGCACCGGTAACTGGCAAATTTTCGGGTGGCTTCTGCAAGGCGCGCCATTCTAGCAAAGTCATTCCCGCAATCGGCTGCGTTATCGAGGGCGTATGCAGAAAATTGCACATCGACCATAACTTTGGTGACAGAACGTAGCCACCTTAGCGATTGGCCGGCACCACCGATGCGCCGGGATAGGTTGCTTTCAGCTTTTGGAGGATTGATTCCGCCGCCGCGCGCTCGGCCACTGCGCCGACCCGCACTCGATACAAAGTCTTGCCACCCACTTTGACTGACCCGGCGAAGGCGGGATATCCCTGCCCTTTTAACTGACTGACGATCTGCTGGGCACGATCTTCGGCGCTGAAGCTGCCGACTTGCACCACCCAGTTACCGGCCGTGGGTTTGACTTGCGGCTCCACTTGCTTGCTTGATTCCACTTGCTTGGGTGATTCCACTTTGACCGGCGCTGGCGGAGCCACGACTGTGGGCTTAGGCGTTACCACCGCTGCGACTGAAGCGACTGACTGCGATATGGCGCTGCTACTGGCAACCGCCACATTCGACTGATCAACATCAGATGCAGGCAGCTCATCCTGCGGCCGTTCCGCCGGAACTTCGATGGGCGCCGCTTGCGCCACTGCAGCGGGCTGCGCGGTAGCAGGCGCCTGTAGTTCAACGCGATAAGTCTTTATCTGGCCCGAGCTGGCCGAATCGGTTGCAACAACGGGTGCCGGCCGCGAACCCGAGCCTTCAAACATTGAAGGCAAAATGATCACAGCCGCCGCCACGATTACGGCTGCACCAATCAAGCGTTCTTTAAGTTGACGTTCCACGGCGCGGGAGTATAGCGAGACCGACAGATCAAAGCGCCAGCCAATCGAGCGCCGGCCCAACTGTCAGGAATGAGCCGAACACCAACACGCGTTGATACTGCTCATCGGCACAGCAGGATTCGGCAACGGCAAAAGCAGCAGGCAATGTCGAACAGGCTGGCAGTACATTTACTTTGGCGCTACGCAAATGCTCCGTCAGCGCGGTAACGGACAACGCGCGCGTACCGGGCAGCGCCACTGGCAACCATGCATCAATGTGAGAACTCAACACCTGCACCATGCCATCAATGTCCTTATCGGCCATGATGCCCATCACTGCCAAAGTGCGTAGCCGCGGCAAGCTAGCAAGATGTTGCGCCAGCACGCTGGCCGACAAGGCGTTGTGCGCCACATCCAAAATCCACTCGGCTCCAGCATGCTGGATGCGCTGCAAACGCCCCAGCAATTGCACCTGGCGCAAACCTTGCTCAATAGCTTTGCGGTCGATGGGCAGCCGGTCGCGCAATAGATACAGCGCAGCCAGCACACAACTGGCATTGGCCAATTGCACCTCGCCCGAGAGTGCCGGTAAAGGCAGGTCCTCCAGGCGTTGCTGCTGCATCTGCCAACTCCATTGCGATGACTGCTGCGCATAGCTGAAATCTTGGCCGGCGCGCAGCAACACTGCGCCAACTTGTTCCGCCACCTGCTGAATGGCTTCCGGCATATCCGAACTGCCGAATAAAGCCGGACGACCCGCGCGAAAAATGCCGGCCTTTTCACGGGCAATGCTGTTCAGGTCACTACCCAACCATTCGGTGTGATCCAAACCGATAGAGGTCACGATAGCCACATCGGCATCGACCACGTTCACCGCATCCAAGCGCCCACCCATGCCTACTTCAAGTATCCAGACATCCAACGCTGCAGCGTCGAAGCACAGCAAGGCCGCCAAGGTGTTGAACTCGAAATAGGTCAGCGAAATTTCACCGCGCGCCTGATCGATGCGTTCGAATGCGGCGCATAACTCAGCATCGGTGACCATGACCCCATTGATGCGAATGCGTTCGTTGTATTGACGCAGGTGTGGCGAGGTAAACAGGCCTACCTGGTAGCCCGCAGCGCGCAGCATGCTATCCAGCAATGCCGCACACGAACCCTTGCCCTTGGTGCCGGCAATGGTAATCACCGGACAGCGCGGCGGCGCGACTTGCAGACGTTGCAGCACGACGCGAATGCGCTCCAGCCCCATATCGATGGCGCTGGGATGCAGCCCCTCCTGCCAAGCCAACCACTCTGCCAACTGCGTGAAACGCATGTTCATTCCCGAATCAAACAAATCGCCTACATGAAACGCCGCGCAACGCGCGATCGCCGCCAAAACAAAAGGCCGGTACAAGACCGGCCCGTTTACGCTATGTAAGCCGTAGGTCAGGCGGTAGGCAACACCGGTGTCGGCTGCCCCATGAATGCACTGAGCAATTGCGCCACACGCTCGCGCATGTCGCGACGATCGACAATCATGTCCACTGCGCCATGCTCCAGCAAAAACTCGCTGCGCTGAAAACCTTCAGGCAAAGTCTCGCGCACCGTCTGCTGAATTACGCGCTGGCCGGCAAAGCCGATCAGTGCGCGCGGTTCGGCAATGTTTACATCGCCCAACATGGCCAGACTGGCAGACACACCACCCATGGTGGGATCGGTCAACACCGACACAAACGGTAAACGCGCCTGCGCCATACGCGCCAACGCCGCACTGGTCTTGGCCATTTGCATCAGCGAGAACATGGCTTCCTGCATACGCGCGCCACCACTGGCCGAGAAGCAGATCAACGGCTGACGATGCTCGAGGCAGTAATCCACGGCACGCACAAAACGTTCGCCCACCACCGAGCCCATCGAACCGCCGAGAAATTCGAATTCGAAGGCGCAGGCCACTACATCGCTGTCCAGCAACTTACCGGCCAATACCACCAACGCATCGGTTTCTTCGGTGGCCTTCTGCGCCTGAGTGAGACGATCACGATATTTCTTGGTATCGCGAAACTTCATCGGATCTTCCGGCTGCACCTTGTCGGCCAGTTCCACACCGGTATCGGTATCGAGAAAACGTTCCAGACGTTCGCGTGCACCGATACGCATGTGGTGGCTGCATTTCGGGCAGACGTGCAGATTGCGCTCCAGCTCGGCGCGATACAGCACGGCATCGCAGGCCGAACACTTGATCCACAGGCCCTCGGGGACCGAACGAGTACGGCGCTCGGTCTTGATACGCGAGGGAATGATCTTTTCAAACCAGGTCATGGGTACGTCTCGAATTAATCGTGGCGGCGATGATCACTGCTTGTGCACCCGGGAGCAAGCCTTGCATTTTTCAATTTGGCCATTTAGGGACGGTTAAAAACCGGTCTTTCAGCCGGCACTGCCGCCCGGCTCTCGGCCTCGGTTAACACCGGGCCGGGCGGCCAGGCCGTGGCGCCAGCGGTACTGGGCAAGGAAAACAGGGCTGGATAGTGCACCCCAAACAGGTACAACCCTGATGCCGGCGCGGTGATTCCGGCCTGGGCGCGATCGCGCAGACGCAGCACCGCAGCCGGCCACTCCACCGGTTGATCACCACAGCCCACCGCCAGCAACACCCCGGCAATGTTGCGCACCATGTGATGCAGAAAGGCATTGGCGGTCACATTGATGACCACGTATTCATGCACGCGCGTCACGGCAATGCGATACAAACGGCGAATAGGCGATTTGGACTGGCATTCCGCCGCACGCAATGAACTGAAGTCATGCTCGCCCACCAAGGCCTGCGCCGCCAAGTGCATGCGCTCGGCATCCAACGGTTCGCGCAACCAACAAACCCGCTCGCGCAGCAACGCAGGCCGCGGCGTGCGATTCAGAATGACGTAGCGATAACTGCGCGCCAGCGCCGAGTAACGCGCGTGGAAATCCTCATTCACTTCGCGAGTCCACAGGACACTGATGCTGTCGGGCATATTGGTGCTGACACCCCTTACCCAGGCGCGTTCGGAACGCACCGCCGGCGTATCGAAGTGCACCACTTGCATGGTCGCATGCACACCGGCATCGGTACGACCCGCGCAAATGATATTGACCGGATGATTGGCCACATACGACAACGCCGATTGCACAGAGGATTGAATGCTCGGCGCATGCAGCTGCGCCTGCCAGCCGGCGAAGGCGCTACCGTCGTATTCCAATCCCAGGGCAATGCGTGGCATGAGCAACCGGCTACAGTGAATGAACCGGCATTTTAAAACCGGCACTTAAAAAAAGCAGAAGCAATAAAAAAGGAGCCGCTACAGCGGCTCCTTCGATAACAAGACCGATGTCTAGTATTGGCTCATCATCCAATCGAATCCAGCAAGCGCTGCGCTTCCTGTTTCTGACTGCCGCTGCCCTCTTCAAGCACTTCTTGCAGAATGCTGCGCGCGCCATCGGGATCGCCCATGTCCATGTAGGCGCGGGCAAGATCCAGCTTGGTGCCTACTTCACTCATGGTAGCCGGTTCCATCTCCGGCAATTCGAATTCGCCACTGGCAAATTCAGGCGCATTGACTTCGGTGACGTTGGTGTCGTGCAGGCCGCGATCCGCCTCGGTTTCTTCGCCGCCTAACGCACCGCCGAATACTTCTTCAGAGAACAAGTCGGTTTCAGTTTCGCCACGACCTTCGCTCTTCAGCGTATCGCCTTCATCCGCTGCGTGACTGTTCGACAGATAGTCGAGATCCATGTCGATCTTCTGGGTCGCGCGGAAAATGCCGGTTTCGCTGGTGCCCGGCCGCGGCTGCTCTGCGGTGTCACCCGAACTTAAATCGAAGCTGTCCTCGTCAACCTTTTGCGTGGCAGTGAAGCCAGTGCTGTCCACCGACGGTCGCGCCTGCTCAATGGTGTCACCACCGAAGTCGACTTCCTCAACGGTAATGGTGTTGCCACTCAGTTCCGAGTCGCCCTCCATCAAGTCGTCCATATGCGGCGCCAGCATGGTCTTGGTTTCGCTGGTGGGGTCGAAATTACGATCCAGCGAAGAAGCCAGGCGAGTTAACTCGTCGTCGCCAATGGGATGACCTTCGTCATCATCCACCGTGCCGGTTTTTTCCAGCTCGGAAACATCCAGGCCTATTTCATCCAGCGACAGCTCGGCGGTCTGGTCGATATTCAATTCGTTGCGATCGAAACGTCCCTGATCGAATTTCTCCGCAATGGTGGCCGAACCCGGGTCATTGAGGAATGGCGACTCGATGGTCGGCATTTCCTGGGTGCGCGCAGTATCGACCTCGCGGGTTGGCTCGTCGTCCACGCCGCGTTGCGGCTCATCCAGCAGGAAGTCCAGACCGGAATCAACCCCGCCAATGCGGGCGCCGGTTGCAGCCAGTTCGAAATCGACATTGGACTTCGGTTGATCGCCCGAAGGCGCATCGTACAAATTGATATCGACGTGATGTTCGCCGCCTTCCAGATTCACATCGACATTATCGGCGGCGCCCGAGCCGGAAATACTGCCGGCAAACAGCGACTCATCCGGGCAAATCTGCTTGCCCATGATCAACACCTTGTCCCATTCGCCCGGCGTTGCCTGATCCTGCGTGTCGTGCAACTGGCGGGCGGTTTCCAGGAACGCATCCCGGTTGCCCCATACGAAATAGATTTCCGCCAGTTTCAACTTGAGATCGCGGCGCTCGGGTTGACGCTCCACCGCCAGCTTGACGATGTCGGCAGCCTGGTCGTACAGGCCATAAGCCATGTGGAAATCGGCTTCGGCGAGGGCGTCCTGCTGATCCACATGAATCGCGGTTTCGCTGCTCAGCGTGTCTTCCGACATTTCCGGTAGAGATTCAGCGGCAAAGGTCGGCGCGTGCGTCGCGCCCGCATCGAATGCCTGCTCCGTATCCAAATCGGGCTCTACTTCATCCATGGCGCGCAGACGTGTGGAACTACGCGAGATATGGTCTTCAAAGTCGCCCGCAGTCAGCGTGGCGCCGGAATCTTCGTCAGCCAATTGCTGGCGACGACGGAAGTAAGCAATCAAAGCAACAATCAACACCAAGCCGGCAATGATCAACCACAGACCGTATTGCGAAATACGCTCGAATAACCCGGGCTCAGCTGCGGCAGGAGCCGGCGTTGGCGCAGCGACAGGCGCTGCCGATGAAACGGAAGAAGCCGCCTCTTGATCTACAGGAGGTTCCGCAGCCACAGCCGGAGTAGCGGCTTCCACTTCAGGTGCCGGCTCAGCAGCAACCGAACTACTCGAGGTATTAGCCGTCGCAGGTGGAGTTTCAGCGGCCATGCCGGTGGCTCCAGCCAATCGTTGCTGCATCTGCGCCAGTTCGGCATTACGTAGATCCAACAGACGACGCGCTTCAGCCAACTGCGCCTGCAATGACTGCACCTGGCCATTGGTAGCGGTGCCGCCAGCAGGTGTCTGTGCCGATCCTGCACCGCCCTGTGCAGGCGGTACTAAACGTAAACGTTCGGTGTTCTCAGCCGCGCCGCCACTCGTGCCTTGCGTTGCGCGCCACGCGCCATATTGACGACTGAGTTCTGCCGCTGCTTCGGCATTGGAAATGGCTTCAATCTCGGCGCTGGCGGGAATACGCAGAATGCTGCCGGAACGCAGCAAATTTACATTGCCATCGAAAGCCTGCGGATTGGCGCGATATAGCGCCACCATGGTCTGACGATCAGTTACGCGCCCATTGCCGATGGCCTTGGCGATTTTGGAGAGCGTATCGGCTGGCTTTACCGTGTAGCTATCACCCGCAGCAGTAGCAGCGGGTGTGGCAGCACGCGCCGGCGCGCTGGGCGCTGGCGAGGCAGGCGCTGCCGGCGCGGCAGCAGGCGCCGGCGTACGCTCAATCGTGCCGCTACCCACCGCCGGTGTTTCTACACCACCACGCGGAGTCAGCACCTGTTGTTGCGAAGCAGCCGGCGCAAACACCGGCGGATCGAGCAGCACCGTGTATTCGCGCAGTACGCGGCCACCGGTCCAGCTGACTTCCACCAACAGACTCAGGAAAGGCTCGGTCACTGCATTCGGCGAACGCAGCTTGATGATGGGGCGGCCGGCATTAGCCGAATCCACTCGCACGCTAAAATTCGACAGGAAGTTGGGACGATCCAGACCGTAACGACGGAACATGTCTTCGCTGGCGAGCGCCACTTTCAGGCTGCTCAATTCGTCCGCGCTGGCACTCACCACTTCGATATCGGCATCGAAGGGCTGATTCAACGCCGAGTTCAGGCGAATTTCACCCAAGCCCAAGGCGTACAGAGTGGCAGGCGACAGCAGTGCGCTCGCAACGAGGAAGCGCAAGGCGTTCTTATTCATCAGCTCTCCTAGAACAATAGCCGCGGTGCTTGCTAGGCCAGCCAGTCATCGGCCCATCCCACATGGCACCGGCAACCGAGAGTCGTTTATCGCACGACTTGACTTAACGCAAGCGACTATAGCCTACCCGTAATTTTTCACCAAGATTTCAGCGCTCTGGACGCTGTTTTCAGCCGCGCCCTCACGCACATTGCCCATGATCAGCCGCCCTCCCCAGGAGTGACAGCCGATTGCCCATATGCCGAGCGAATGTCGATTGATTGGAGTCCATCGAGACAATTGCCCAGCTTATGCCCATGCATAAGTATCACAACTGCCAGATGTGACAATAATTCCCCTCATCGCTCGACGCTGATTTTGCGACGCATTTCGATATGCGCCCGCCCTGCATGCCCGGCGCCAAACGCCGAGCGGCTGGCATCAGGAACCTCGTTCAGGCTTCCAGCAGGATGCGCAACATACGGCGCAATGGCTCGGCCGCACCCCACAGCAGCTGATCACCGATGGTGAAGGCACCCACGTACTCCGGCCCCATGGCCAGTTTGCGGATACGCCCCACCGGGATGTTCATGGTGCCGGTCACTGCCACCGGGGTCAGGTCCTTGATGGTGGCTTCGCGGGTATTGGGCACCACCTTCACCCACTGATTATCGGCGGCGATCATGGCCTCGAGGTCGGCCACGGGCACATCCTTTTTCAGCTTGAAGGTCAGCGCCTGCGAATGGCAACGCATGGCGCCGACACGCACGCAGAAGCCGTCGACCGGTACTGCGGCAGTACCGAAACCTTCACCCTGGCCGAGGATCTTGTTGGTCTCGGCCATGCCCTTCCACTCTTCCTTGGATTGGCCGTTACCCAAATCTTTGTCGATCCAGGGAATCAACGAACCACCCAGCGGCACACCGAAGTTGGCCGTTTCTTCGCCGGTCAGCGCACGCTGCCTGGCAATGACCTTACGGTCGATTTCCAGAATGGCGCTCTTAGGATCGGCCAGCAGCGCCTTCACTTCCGCGTTAAGCGTGCCGTACTGCGTCAGCAGTTCGCGCATGTGCTGCGCGCCGCCGCCGGAAGCGGCCTGATAAGTCTGCGTGCTCATCCATTCAACCAGACCGGCCTTGTACAGTGCGCCAACGCCCATGAGCATGCAGCTCACGGTGCAATTGCCGCCGACCCAGTTCTTGCCGCCCTTGGCCAGCGAGTTCTTGATCACCGGCAGATTGACCGGATCGAGAATGATCACGGCGTCATCTTTCATACGCAACGTCGAAGCAGCATCGATCCAATGACCGTTCCAGCCGGCCGCACGCAGGCGCGGGAACACATCGCTGGTATAGTCGCCACCCTGGGCGGTAATGATGATGTCGCAACGCTTCAACTGCTCGAGGTTGTAAGCGTCTTGCAACTTGGTTTCGTTTTTCGCCATAGCCGGCGCCGCGCCACCTGCGTTCGAGGTGGAAAAGAACAGCGGTTCGATCAACGCAAAATCATTCTCGGCCTGCATGCGCTCCATCAATACGGAGCCCACCATACCGCGCCAACCCACCAAACCTACGAGTGCCATTGTCGGAATGCCTGAACTGGAAAAGAAAACGGGCAGTTATCTTACCTGTTTGCCGTCTCGGAATTCATGGCTTTGCACTGTTTTGCGGATCGGTCTTGCTTTGCCGCCTATTCGCCCACCGCCTTGCGCAAGGTAACGAACTCTTCGGCAATGGTGGGATGAATGCCGATGGTTTCATCGAACATGCGCTTGGTGGCACCGGCTTTCATGGCCACGGCAAAGCCCTGCAGGATTTCACCGGCATCGGGTCCAACCATATGGCAGCCCAGCACCTTATCCGTTGCAGCATCCACCACAACCTTGACCAGAGTTCGCTCCTGCGAATCACCCAGCGTCAAACGCAGCGAACGAAAGCGACCGATATAGACCTTTACCGCCAACCGTGCCGCACACGCCTTCTCTTCAGTCCAGCCAACAGTACCGACATTCGGCAGACTGAATATGGCGGTGGGAATTAATTGATAGTCAACCGGCCGATACTCATCGGGACGAAATAGATGACGCGCCACCGCCATGCCCTCGGCCAGCGCCACCGGCGTCAATTGCACACCACCGATCACATCACCAATGGCAAAAACGGATGGCTCGTCGGTTCGATAGGCAGCATCGACCTTGATATAGCCTTTGTCGTCTCGTGCAACACGCAAATTCTCCAGCCCAAGGTTATCCAGCATGGGACGCCGGCCTGTGGCAAACAACACGCAATCGGTTTCGTAGCGCCGCCGATCTTTCAAAGTAACGCAGAGTGAGCCATCTGCTTGCTTGTCGACACGCGCCACCTCGGCGTTGAATTGCAGATCCAAACCTTTCTTCAATAACTCATCGCGTAGATGCGTGCGCAGATCATGATCGAAGCCACGCAGGAACAACTCGCCACGATACAGCTGCGCGACCTGCGCACCCATGCCATGGAATATCGAGGCAAATTCCACGGCGATGTAACCACCACCCACTATCAACACGCGTTTAGGCAAGGACTTGAGAAAAAATACTTCATTAGAAGTGATGGCATGTTCGGCGCCTGGAATATCCGGGTGCTGCGGCCAACTACCGGTTGCGATCAGAATGAATTTGGCAGTGACACGCTGACCATTGATTTCCAGCGTATGCGCATCGACAAAGCGCGCATGACCATTCAGGATCGTAACGCCGCTATTCACCAACAAGTCACGATAGATGCCATTCAATCTTTCGATTTCGCGATTCTTATTGGCGATCAACGTCGGCCAGTCGAATTGCAGTTGCTGCGTCGTCCAACCGAAACCCTCAGCCTGTTCGAAATCTTCCTGATAGTGCGCGCCATACGCCAGCAGCTTCTTCGGAATGCAGCCCACATTGACACAGGTGCCACCCAGGTAACGACTTTCTGCAATCGCCACCCTTGCACCAAATCCCGCCGCAATTCGCGCAGCTCTAACACCGGCCGAACCGGCGCCGATGACGAACAGATCAAAATCGAAACTCATGGTCGGTCTCCGAGGATCTCATTGCGAATACTAGACCATAGAGCTAGGGGGCCTGGGGCACATCCGCTGCAGATGAAACATCGCCGGCTGGTTCCCCCTGAAAATCTTGTGCATCGATAGATTCTTCGTCGCGCATATCCTTGAACAGATCACCATTGGCCGCGTTGGCCTCGGGCGAACCGCCAAAACCACAACCTATGAAAACCAACACCAACATACAGTTCTTACCCAGACGCACATAGGGCAAGCCGCCGGTAAACCCGGCACGTTTTTCCTGAGGCCGCCATTCGAAGGAATCGGATTTAGATTTTTTCGACTCGACAGCAGCTTTACGACTGCCCATGGCGCGTGGCGTTGCGGCTTTTTCAGCGAGCCTGCGTTGCACAAAACTCCGCGATGCTTGCTCAGATTCAACTTGCCAATCGACCGCCGGCCGATCGTTCGCCATCGCCTCATCGGCAATAGCTTCAGTTTCGATATCCGTTTTTTGCGAGATCGGACCAGCCGGCTCGTTCGATGGCGATTCTTGCTGCGTAACTGGTTGCCTAATCGCATTACTGCCAGATTGCGACTCAGATTGAGTAGTAGCAAGTGACGGCGAAAGCTCAGCTTGTTTAATCGCCAACGCAGATTTCGGCGCATCCGGCTCAGTCCCCGGCAAAAACACCAGCGTCATTTGTTTCGATTCGGCGCGCGTCACGATGATGCGCATGGCATCGTCCAAATAGCGCAACCAAACGTAGTGAGCCAGCAGCACCAACGAAGCAAGCGCAATATGATGCGGCGTGAGTTGCGTTGACTGCAAGGGGTCATTCCTTGAATCCGATACTGCGGCATTCGGACTGTGCAGTCGCCACTTGGTTCCAGCATGACAAAAAATAAGCGGACAACGGCTGCATACAACCGTTGTCCATTTGCAGCGATTACTCGGACAACTCTTTCTGTCCGCCCAGATTGAACCAGTTGACGTTGCGGGTCAGCACCATCACGACCGTGAGCAAACCGAATAACAGTATCGCCCCCATCAACAAGGCATAGTCCTCGGCGTTGAGCAGGCAGTACAAAAGGCCGTACAGCGCCGCGAGACCGGTCGCAAATCCGGCGCCACGCGCCAGGCTATGCAACACGTACACAATGTAGAAGCCGATCAACACCACGCAACCTGTCGCAGACATGGCATAGGCCAGAGCAAAGCCCACATGTTCAGCCAGCGACAGCAGCAACAGATAGAACAGCGCCAATGCCAATCCCACCAAGCCATATTGAATCGGATGCACCGCCAGCTTCTTCAACACTTCAAACAAAAAGAATCCGGCAAAAGTCAGCGCGATGAACAACAACGAATACTTGATGGCGCGTTCACTTTTAAGATATTGATCCACTGGATCGATCAAGCTGACGCCGAAGTGGCGCGCATTGAATTGCTCGCAACTGGCTTTATTCAGACAAGTTTGTAATGCCTCTTCCAGATTGGTAGCAAAGAACGAGGTCTGCCAACGCGCACTGAATCCCTTGGCATCGACGCTACGTTCCACCGGCAAATATTCACCGACAAAGCTGGGATGCGGCCAATCCGAACTCAAGTTCACCTGAGTGTCGCGCCCCACCGGCGTTACATCGAATTGCTCGGTGCCTTGCAGTCGCAGATCGAAGCTGAACTCAAGACTAGCGCCGGCATTGTTCAACTGCCCCAACATGGCGTGCACTCCCGCGCCCAGTAAGGTAGTGCGCGCACCCGGTTCAAATTTTATCGTTTGGCCATCGAACACCAGAGTCAGCGCATTTTCAATGCCGCGTATGTCACTGATGCCCATAGCCAGGAATGCCGGTTCAAAACGATAGTCGGCGATGGTGCTGCCCAAGCCCAACTGCGTCGGCAAATCGAAGCGACCGCTGATTTTATTATTGGCGTGATACAGACGCGCTTCGTAGATGCCCCGACTGCGGGTCTCGCTCTGAATTTTCCCATCGACTCGGAATACTTCCGGCAAAAAGTACAGCTGACCGGATACCTCGTGACTATCCCGATAACGCTGCTTGGTTTGTGTATCTTCCTTCCATTCGTATTCGGTCTTGGTGTACGGCACCACCAACAAAGGTCCGGTCAATCGCTGGCTGTAACTGGAACTGCGCGCGATATCCTGCACCACCTTATCGCGTAGCGCCTGACGCTCGCCAATCACACCACCTATACGCACCAAGGCGATCAACAGCACAAAGCATAGAAAGCCAATAGCCGCCAGTTTAAATATCAATGAACGCTGCATACAGAACTCCAGAACAGTTGCAGTAGTGGAGCGCAGTCTGGCGAGCCACACGCCGAGGCAGGTGGGCGCAAGATGGAGATTGTGTGGAGATTGTATGTATGAACGTGGCCGGCTGAACTTAGCCAGCCCGCAAACTCAGACGTGCTTCGACGCCTCCAGGGATATTGAGCACCTGCAATGAGCCGCCATGCAGCTGCGCCACTTCTTGAACAAAGCTGAGCCCCAGGCCCGTGCTCTTACGCCCGGTGGCCGGGCGCGGCAAAGAATAGAAACGCTCGCCCAGTCGCGGCAACGCAAACTCTGGAATGGCTTCACCTTGATTGGCAATTAACAGTAGCCAGCCAGGCTCCTGCGCCTGTGCCGAACAGCGAATCCAACCACCCGGTGGCGTGAACTCGAGTGCGTTCTCCAGCAGATTGCCCAATGCCTGACGCAACAAAAATCGTTCGCCGCGCACGACAACCTGTGCCGTCACCTCATTGATGACCGTCAATCCTGCCGCCTCTATGCGTCCTGCCTGCGCCGCCAACAACTCATCGAACAAAGCGCGCACCTCGATTTGCCCCGGCGACTCCAGTACCTGTCGATGTTCAACCATAGCCAGATTCAGCAGGCGCTCAATCAATTGCTGCATGCGCAACGCTTCGCTTTCGATGTTGGCAACAAAGCGCTCGTGCTGTTCGGCGCTCATATCTCGACGCAGCAGTTCGGATGCGCCACGAATCGCGGCCAGCGGACTTTTCAATTCGTGCGTGAGCGTCTGCACGTAACGCTCCACATAAGTTTTGCCATCCAACTGTGTGCGCATGCTGGCAAGGGCTTGTGCGAGTTGATTCAACTCGCCTCCCGGCGACCTAGGCAATTCGGCGCGCTGCCCGGCACTGACTGCCTGCGCATAACGAGTGAGATTGCGAATCGACGCACTCACCCACCAAGATAGAAAGCCGCCCACCACCAGCCCCGCCAGCACCAAGCCACCACCGATCCAGCCGAGACGGCGCTGCGTGCGATCGATGTACGGCTGTACATTGCGATTGGGCTTGGCCACGGTCACCACACCGATGATCTGATCTGCATCGAGAATCGGTGCCGCCACATACATGACCGTAGAAGACTCATCCCCTGGAATATCCTGTGTAGTACGCGCGCCGTACTGCCCCTTCAAGGTCAGGTACACATCGTTCCAGTGCGAATAGTCCTGACCCACCGCCCTGCCCGTGGAGTCGAGCAGCACGACGCCATTGCGATCCGTGACATAGATACGATGATTAACACCGGTTTTATCGATACCCCAGATGCGCGCCTGTGGTCGGCGTCGCCCATAGGCTTCGAGCAATTCGGTAAAGCGGCTTTGCTGTAAGGTGCCGTTCTTAACCTCGTCGCGCAGTATCTCCGCCAACAGGTTAGCGGTATCCACCAAAGTTTCTTCGGCAGACTGACGCACGCCGGGACGAATCTCGTTCATCACCGTACTGAATACGAAGTAACCGCTTAATCCAACGAATAGTAGATAAACCAAAAAGATGCGCAGGCTCAACGAGACATGCCGCGGCATCAACCTTGCTCCGGTTGATAGCTATAGCCGAAGCCTCGATGCGTCTGGATGGGTTCGCCGGTGGCATTGATCTGCCGCAACTTGGCGCGCAGGCTCTTGATGTGACCGTCGATGTTGCGCTCATAACCCGCTTCAAGCGCAATTCCCATGGCTGCCAATAATTGCTCGCGACTGAGCACGCGCTGCGGCTGCGCCAACAGACTCTGCAACAATCGGAACTCGGCGCGCGTGAGATTCAATGCCTGATTGTGATAGTGAATCTGCAGCCGTTCCGCATCGACGCGAAACGCGCCGACGGCCTTGATATCGACATGGGTAGCAGTAATCGACGTCGCTTCTTCACGTCGCGTGCGCTTGAGAATGGCGCGCACCCGTACCGCCACTTCGCGCGGACTGAAGGGCTTAACCACGTAGTCGTCGGCACCAATCTCCAGACCGACGATGCGATCCACCTCGGCGCCGCGCGCGGTCAGAAACAACACCGGGATATCGGAGAAACGCCGCAATTGTCGACAGGCTTCAAAACCGCTGATGTCAGGCAGGCCCACATCCAGCACCACCAGATCAACGGCGTGTTGACGTAGATAGTCAAGGCCTTCACCCGCCAATGACTTCCAGATGGCGGCGAAGCCCTCCGCCTGTAACGCAAACAACAGCGTGTCGGCTATTGCGGCCTCATCTTCGATGATCAGGATGGTAGGCATGCTTGGCTTGCTGATGTTCCTGACCTCAATCATCCCTGTTCGATTGACTACCTGCGCGTAATCACCAGCGTGCTGCAGGCCACATCGGCATTCTGCGCGCGATGCCGCAACGCGTGATCCATCAACACCAATGCCAGCATGGCCTCGGCAATGGGCGTGGCGCGTAAACCGACGCAGGGATCGTGACGACCGGTGGTGACCACTTCGATGGGTTGGCCTTCAAGATTGATGGTCATGCCGGGCAGACTGATGCTGGAAGTCGGCTTCAGCGCCATGCTCACCAAGAGATCTTGACCGGTGGAGATGCCGCCAAGAACGCCGCCGGCATGGTTCGACTTGAAGCCAGTGGGCGTGAGCTCATCGCGATGCTGGCTGCCCTTCTGTTCGACGCTGGCAAAGCCGGCGCCGATCTCCACACCCTTCACCGCATTGATACTCATCATGGCATAGGCAATCTCGGCATCGAGACGATCGAAGATGGGCTCGCCCCAACCGGGTGGCAGACCCGTAGCAACGACATTCACTCGCGCGCCGATTGAATCTTCTTCGCGGCGAATGTCGATCATGTACTGCTCAAGCTCCTCGATACGCGAGGGATCGGCGCAGAAGAATGGATTGTCGTAAGCAAAGTCGATATTGGATGCATCCAGCTTGATCGGACCGAGCTGCGCCAGGTAGCCGCGAATCTTCACGCCATAGCGCTGCAGCAGGTACTTGCGCGCAATGGCGCCGGCAGCCACACGCATGACAGTCTCACGCGCCGAAGAGCGACCACCGCCGCGATAATCGCGAAAACCATACTTTTGCTGATAGGTGTAATCGGCATGACCGGGACGGAAGCGGTCCTTGATCTTGTCGTAGTCGCGCGAGCGCTGGTCGGTATTCTCGACGATCAGACCAATCGGTGTGCCGGTGGTCTTGCCCTCGAACACACCCGACATGATGCGCACCACATCCGGTTCCTTACGCTGCGAAGTAAAGCGCGAAGTGCCGGTGCGACGCCGCTCTACATCGGCCTGAATATCTTCTTCGCTGATTGCCAGCCCCGGCGGACAGCCGTCGATGATGCAGCCCAGGCCCGGGCCATGACTCTCGCCGAAGCTGGTGACAGTGAACAATTTGCCGAAGGTGTTGCCGGACATGTGTGCTAATGAACAATTGATAATTGATAATTGACAGTTTAGACCATCACGCGCTTAACGCGGCACGATGTTCGCGCAACTGCTGCGCCGTCAGCACAAATACCCCACCGCCACCGAACTCGAACTCCAGCCAGATGAAGGGCACGCTGGAAAAGGCTTCGGCCAGATTGAATTCGGAATCGCCCACCTCCACCACCAGCGCACCGTGCGGCTCCAAATGAGCTTCCGCCTCAGCAAGAATGCGGCGCACGATATCCAGGCCGTCCACGCCGGCACGCAGACCCAGTTCCGGTTCGCGCAAATACTCGGTGGGCAGCTCATCCATTTCCACGTGACTGACATAGGGCGGATTGGAAACGATCAGATCATAGCGCTCACCCGTCAGACCACTGAACACATCGGATTGCACGGCGCGCATGCGTGCCTGCACCTGGTGCTTTTCAATATTGATACGCGTAACGGCGAGTGCATCCGGTGAAATGTCGGCCGCATCGACCCGCGCTTCCGGAAAAGCCAGGGCACAGGCAATGGCAATACATCCCGAACCGGTGCCGATATCCAGCACGCGCTTCACGGCTGCAGGCTCAATCCATGGCTGAAATTGCGCATGAATCAACTCGGCAATGGGCGAACGGGGCACTAGCACTCGCTCGTCCACGTAGAACTCGTGGCCGGCAAACCACATACGCCGGGTTAGATAGGCCGCCGGCAAGCGTTCATTGATGCGACGCGCAACCAGTTGCCGGGCCTTCTGTTCCTGTGCCGTCGTGAGCACTTGGCCGTAACACTCGGGGGCTTGTTCGTGACGCAGATCGGCAGCAAAAAAAACCAGCTCGGCCGCTTCGTCGACGGGATTGTCGCTACCGTGGCCGTAACTCAGCTCGGCCTGCTGCAGCTGCGCCGCCAATTCATCGATCAATTGTTCAACATTCAAATGGGTCATCTCGCCACGCAGCCTTGGGTATCGGCCAACCATGAAGCGGCGCTCATGCCATAATCCCGGTTCAATTCGTTCCTGGATATGTTCATGCCGAAATCACGCGCGCCACTGTTTGCCGGAGTCGCCATTGTAGCGATCCTGGCCGGTGTCATGGCCGCCCAATTGTGGCGGGAACGCACCCCTCCGGCGCCGACGCTATTGAATGGCACCGTACTATCGTCACCGCGCGCCGTACCGGATTTTCAATTGGTGGATAGCAACGGCAGCGCCATCACACTGCAGCAATTGCGTGCGCGCTGGAATGTCGTGTTTTTCGGCTATACCAGCTGTCCGGATATCTGCCCCACCACCTTGAGCACACTGGCGCAGGTAGAGAAACTGCTGTCCGACCTGCCGACGGCACAACGCCCGCAGATGGTCTTTGTTTCCGTGGACCCCAAGCGCGACACTCCGGCGCAGGTCGGTAACTACACCCGCTTTTTCAGCCCAAGCTTTATTGGCCTGACCGGAGAATCGACGCAAATCGAATCGCTCACGCGCGCCATGGGCGTACCGGTGGCCATCCATGACTCGGGAGATGGCGCGTATACAGTCGATCATGCCGCCACATTGTTTCTGCTGGATCCACAGGCACGCATGACCGCCGTATTCTCGCCACCGCATGCCGTGGAAGCACTGGCTAAAGATCTGCGCACCGTCATTCTGTCTACAACAACAAAAACAACATGAATCCCAACGATTCCAATTCTGCGCCCGCAGCCAGCCTGAGCGATCAGTTGTTCGCCATCGCTCAAGGCCTGTTGCCCAAGCATCTGCTGTCGCGCTGGATGTATGCATTGATGCGGCAACGCGGCCATTGGTTACGCACCCAGAGCATTAAAACCTTTCTGCGCAACTATCGCGTCGACATGAGCGAAGCCTTGCAGAGCAACCCGTTGGCGTATGAAAGCTTCAATGCCTTCTTCACCCGCGCACTCAAACCGCAGGCACGTCCTGTCGATCAAGACGAGCTCGCGGTGGTCAGCCCAGTGGACGGTACCGTGAGTCAGTGCGGCCCCATCGACGGCGATTTGCTGATCCAGGCCAAGGGCCATCAATACTCACTGTTGGCCATGCTGGGCGGCGATGCGCAACTGGCACGGCGCTACCAAGGCGGCCATTTCGCCTGCATTTATCTGGCGCCGTACAATTATCACCGCATGCACATGCCTCTGACAGGCAGCGTCGATGACACGATTTATGTACCGGGCGAGTTGTTCAGCGTGAATGCGGCCACCGCACGCACCGTACCCGGATTGTTCGCACGCAATGAGCGCGTGGTCTGCAATTTTGCAATGACCTCAGGAACAAGCGAAACGACACAGCGACAGTTTGCCATGGTATTCGTCGGCGCTCTGTTCGTCGGCAGCATCGAAACCGTATGGGCGGGCGAAATCAACCCGCTACCACGTCGACAGGGTGCAGCCATTCGCATCAACCAGGGTCGCGGGCTGAACTTAGTAAAGGGCGCGGAAGCAGGCCGCTTCAACATGGGCTCGACAGTAGTACTGGTGTTCGAACCCGGCCACATGCAATGGGATGCCAACATGCAAGCCGGCGCCACGCTGCGTATGGGCCAGCGCATCGGCACGCTGCAGACTCATGTAGCGCATGCCGCCGTTGATGTATTGGTTTGAAATCTGCATATGAGCGAAAACCCGACGAATAGCTGGCGACCGACGGCGAGCTTCACCACGCTACAAAAACGCGCGCGCATGTTGCGCGCAGTACGTGACTATTTTGCAGTGACGCGCGCATTGGAAGTCGAAACGCCGACGCTCTCCGCCGCTGCGGTCAGCGACATACATTTGGCCAGTGTGCAGACCCAGGTGTGCGGCAAGCCGGCCTACCTGCATACCTCGCCCGAATATGCGATGAAACGTCTGCTCGCAGCCGGCAGCGGCGATATCTTTCAGATTGCGCGCGTCTATCGCGATGGTGAAAGCGGCCGTTATCACAATCCCGAATTCACCATGATTGAGTGGTATCGCCTCGGCTACGACCATCATCAATTAATGGACGATGTGGAACATCTCATGGGCAATCTATTGCCGGCGCGTTGCATGGATCGCAGCGAGCGCATTAGTTATCAAGATGCCATGCAGTTGTATGCACAGGTCGATGCTTTAAATGACCCCGCTTCACTATTGCTGGCCGCGCTGCAGCAGGCCGGCATTGATGTACCGCTCGACATCCATCAAGATCGTGATGGCCTGCTGGACTTGATCATGGCAGTGATGGTGGGACCGCAACTGGGACGCCAGCGACTTACCTTTGTCTACGACTACCCGGCTTCGCAGGCGGCACTGGCACGCATTCGCGGACCGGTGGCATCACGTTTCGAGCTGTACCTGGACGGCCTGGAATTGGCCAATGGTTTTCACGAATTAGGCAACGCCAGCGAACAACGCACGCGTTTTTCTCTAGACCTGCAACAACGCACACAACGCGGCCTGTCGATCGCCCCCATCGACGAAAATTTTCTAGCCGCGCTGGCTCATGAATTGCCGGATTGCGCCGGTGTCGCCGTTGGCTTCGATCGCGTCATGATGTGCGCCATTAGCGCGACACACATCGACGAAGTGCTGGCGTTTCCGCACGAACGCGCTTAAAGCAATTGATAGTTGATAATGGACAATTGACAACGCCGGAGCAGAACAGCTCCTCTCCGTCGTTATCAATTGTCAATTGTTAATTATTTCGTCACTGTAATCGTGATCTTCTTCGAAGACACCGGCGTGCTGTTTGGCACGTGCAGATAATCGCCCAGCAGCAATTGCAACGTGTGCTTGCCCGGCGCCAACGTTAACGTGGTTTCAGTCTGACCTTTACCGAAGTGAATGATCTTGTTATCCACCGTACCGATGGGCTTGGTCATGTCGGTGGGCAGATCGGTATCGACAAACAAATGATGATGACCGGTGGCTTCCATCTGAATGCCGGCCGGGGCGATGCCCATGCCTTTCAAACCGAAACGCACCACCACGGGATTGGTCACCTTGGCGCCATCGGCCGGAGCGATGATGTACACCTCGGTGCCAGCCGGTGCTGTGGCCTGGGGTGGCATCTGCGCCGATGCCACGGTCAGCTGAGCAAGACTAGCTGCGGCGGTTATCAAGGCAAGAAACATCGGCTTCTTCATAGTCGGTCTCCAAATAACAATGATTGGCTGGCGGCAACGACCACACTGGCTGAGCTCAAGATCATACGCCCATGTTTATACGCACAGGCAACTGACGGTAAGTCATGTTGAATATTTAACAATCGAGTTTGTAGTCATCGCCGGGCTTGATCGCGCTGCGGGTGCACTGCATGATCGCAACATTACCTCAGCCTCGAGCAGGCCATCACCCGCCGCATCAATGCCGAACCTTTTGTTCTTGCAAGAGCCATTACTAAACATCATCGGGGGAGCCATGATGCCTGCGATTCGTAAAGAACTGTCAACACCATCGGTCAATTACAGCCGTCGCGCTTTACTCAAAGCCGGTAGTGCCTTGGCGGTGGCCAGCATCGGTGCGCCCTACATCGCTCACGCCGAAGATGCCTTCCTGTTGCCCGAATTGCCGTACGCGGATAATGCCCTGGCACCGACGATTTCTTCCAACACGCTCGGCTTCCACTACGGCAAGCATCACAAGGGCTACCTCGACAATCTCAACAAGCTGGTGGCGGGTACGCCCTATGCGGAGATGTCGCTGCGACAGATCGTCGTGGACACTTACGGCAAGGCCGACAAGCTGGCCATCTATAACAACGCCGCACAAAGTCTGAATCACACTTATTACTGGATGAGCATGCGCGCCAAGGGCGGCGGCGAACCGCCAGCAGCCACCAAGAAGTTGATCGAGACGTCGTTCGGCAGTGTCGATGCATTGAAAAAAGAAATCGCAGCAGCCTCAGCTGCGCAGTTCGGCAGCGGCTGGGTATGGTTGGTTGCGAATGGCGCCGGTTGGGCCAAGAACGGCAGCACCACCAATCTGAAAGTGGTGCGCACCTCCAACGCCGACACCCCCTGGACACAAGATCTGCATCCATTGTTGGTTCTGGATGTCTGGGAACACGCGTACTACCTGGACTATCAGAACCGTCGCGCCGATTACGCCGCTGCGGTGCTCGACAAGCTGATCAATTGGGAATTCGCTCAGGAAAACTTGAGCCGTATTTCCAACTGAGCCATCAAGCAAAAACTGTCATGCCCGCCTGCGCGGGCATGACGATAATAATCCACGTCTGTTATTGCGCTTCGGCCGTATCACTGAGTTCTTTTCTCGCTTGCTCGTTAGCCCAAGCCTGCAAAGGTGTAACATTCCTTCAGCAGCTTGATCTTCAACAGCGATACGCTCCAGAGATTGACCATGCCCAGGGGACAACTTCTTTTCCTGCGCAAACTCATCGGCCTTTGCTTGCTGATGATGCTGATTTCAGTTCATGCCGATGAAACACCGGCATCCGATCCGGTTACTGCAGACGACCTGCAAGAAGTGATCATCACCGCGCCGGAACCACGCTACGTGGCGCCGACACGCCGCGACAAGATCGGCCGCATCTGGGCGCCGGTATACATCAACGAAAAAGGCCCGTTTCGATTGGTGCTCGACACCGGCGCCAGTCACTCCGGTATTACCGCTGCCGTAGCCGAAGCGCTTGAACTGCCGCTCAATCAATCCGGCAATGTGCGGCTGCGCGGCGTCACCGGCAGCGCGGTGGTGCCCACCGTGAAAGTGAACTCCTTGACGGTGGGCGATCTACTGCTGAATGGCAAACGCCTACCCATCATTACCGATGCACTGGGCGGCGCCGAAGGCATACTCGGCACCGAAGGTCTGGCGGATAGACGCATCTACATCGATTTTCGTCGCGACCTGATCATCATCGGCCGCTCGCACAATGAACGCGCCGAACCCGGCTTTGTTACCATTCCGGTGAAGTACGCCAATGGCAAATTGCTGACCGTCGACGCGCGCATGGGTTCGGTAAAGGTGAAGGCCATTATCGACACCGGCGGTCAGGCCACTATCGCAAACCTGGCCACACGCGATGCGCTATTTCGCAAACCGACCAAGCAAACACCCAGCATCGACACCATTGTCGGCGCCACCGCCGATGAGCAGATGGGCGAAGGTTATGCCACACCACCGTTGGAACTTGGCGATATCATCATTCGCAGCTCACATATGACCTTCGGAGACATGCATATCTTCGAACACTGGAAGCTCACCGATCAGCCCGCCATCTTAATCGGCATGGATGCACTGGGATTGCTGGATACATTGATCATCGACTACAAACGCGATGAACTGCAGGTAAAAGTTCGCAGCGGCAGCTGACACAGCACAACTCCTGGCAGTCAAACTGTTATAACAGCGCCATGTCAGCACCTGCTCCGCTCAAACATCGCGCCGCCAGCACGTTACAACTACCGCCGGGCTCCTGGCATACCGTACTCGACTGTCTGTGCGCGCACTTCCCCCATATCGAGCGCGAGCAATGGCTGAGCCGCATGGCGCGCGGCCTGGTGTTGAACCAAACAGGTGAACCGCTGAGCGCAGCCAGCGCTTATCGAGTCGGCATGACAGTTCGCTACTTTCGCGAGCTTGCTCAGGAGCAACCGATTCCCTTCGAAGCCACCATTCTGTATGCCGATAAAAACATCGTGGTGGCGGACAAGCCGCACTTCCTGCCCGTCACACCCAAGGGCAACTACGTCGAACAAACTTTGTTGGCCCGCCTGATCAATAAACTCGACAATCCAGAACTAGCCCCCCTGCATCGCATCGATCGCGGCACTGCGGGCTTAGTAATGTTTTCGACCCATGCGCAACATCGCGCCCGTTATCACGCGCTGTTCAGTGAACGCAAAATCAACAAGCAGTACCAGGCCATTGCCCCCGCTCTGCCTCACTTTAATTTTCCACTGATCCATCGCAGTCGTTTGGTGGCAGGCGAACCGTTCTTTCGCATGCAGGAAGCAGAAGGCCCCGCTAATAGCGAAACGCATATCGACGTGTTGGAGCGTGGCGCAGTGAATTGGCGTTATGTGCTGTCACCGATTACCGGCAAGAAACACCAACTACGCGTGCATATGGCGGCATTGGGCGCCGGCATCCTCAACGATGATTTCTATCCGACGCTAGAACAGCGAGCTGCAGATGATTTCTCGCGACCGCTGAAATTGCTGGCCAAGAAACTGGCCTTCATCGACCCGATCAGCGGTGATTCTTTGCAGTTTGAAAGTCGGTTGAATTTGTAACGCCAATCGACTTCCAATGCTCCAGCCTTGTGACAATCAAACCAAACACAGATTTCCGCAAGGAAGTGAGCGGCTCATGACACCCGGCTCATGGATTGCTTTTATTGGCTTCGGCAGCAGTGAAGTACATAACCTTTTCGCGCATCGCAAAGTAGAGATGCATTTTCTGCAGAACGTTCATACCCAGCGATAACGGATATATGCCGCTACAACTACTGTAGCCGGCTGCCTTGCTTTCCTTATCTGCGGCTTCATTGAATCTGCAGTACTTAAGGCTAGGAGCGCTGAGTTTTATTTTCGCATTCATTATCTCCAATCCATCCGTCGTCAGCGCCATTGCTTGATAGTGACTGACAGTATCACCAGCTGCGTTCGATTCGGAAACAACGCCGTCAGATTTTTCGTCAAAACCAAAAAGTGTCTTGGATGCGTCGGTGTTCAAGATCGTCGTGGCTGCAACCGTAGATAATGCCGTCTGCATTTTCTTCCCCTCCAGCTCCATCAGCAGATAACGATCACCGATATCGCCCTCTCGTATGGGCACCGCCGCATAGTTATTCGCCCAGTAGACCACTTGCCCCACACAATGCTCCTGTGAATACAGGTTCAGCCTGCGATTGACAAAATCCAACTCGAAATCAACATTGGCAAAAAAGCTCATGCCTATCATGCCAATCACCGGCGTTGAATCTATAGGCCCACCAATTTCCCGCCGCTCATCGACGACGAACTCATTCGCCCCAAACGACAATTGTCCGATTGCAATTGAATCCGCAGTCGCGATCCTTTTAACTCTCTCGGAACCGATATTCAGCGGCCGAAAATTATTGGGCCAATTCTTGACCTTTAAGCCAAATGAGTTCGGTGCATCCTTGGCAACCATGGAAAGGCCAAGTCCAAGATTCAGGACCACGGCAGCATTCTTACCATTGACGGTAATAGGGATCAGCAGCAAGTCTTTGGACATCGGCAAAAAATCAACCGATGCATACTGCTTGAGCGTGCAGTCTTTTTGTTCCGCTGCTGCCGCTGCGGCGATTCGGCTCGTGAATACCGTTGAGATAAGAACTAACGCAATGATTTTTTTCATAGTTGACCTGCCTGGTCCTTTATAAGCCGCCTCAATATTCTCACTAATGCAAAGGCGGTCGCAGCGATACGAATTCTATAAGCATGGACTGCTCAATGTACCAAGCTGTTGGCGATCAGATCGATCAACCATCGCAGACCCGCATCATCGGAACGCGAACGCCGCCAGATGGCGCGCACCGTATCGCGCGGTAAAGGCACGGGCGGATCGAACAGTACCAGCTCATTGCGATAGTCAAGATGCTCGACCATGAAGCGGCTGCAGTGGCCCACCATGTCCGTACCGCGAATCACCGCGGGCACCAGCGAGAAACTGGGCAACACCACCACGATGCGACGCTGAAAACCTAGAACCGGCAGCACTGTATCCATGGGGCGTCCCGGCCCGGCGTCCACCGACACCGCCACATGTGGCGAGTTGATGTAGTCATCCATATTCAACTTGCCGTCGTGCAATTTAGGGTTGTTGATGTCCACCACGGCGTAACGATGCTCGGCCAGCGTGAGATCCTGCGATTGCAAACCCGCAGTGGCATTGGTGTACACGCCGATACCCAGCTCGGCATCGCCATCCAGCACGCGCTGCCAGCCTTCCATCGAAGCAGAACGCGCTACCGTCAATTGCACCTTGGGCGCTTCAATGCGCAGCCGTCGCAGCAAGCGCGGCAAGACCAAGTGGCCCACCGAATCCGACATCGCCAGATGAAAGGTGCGCTCTGCGGTGGAGGGATCGAAGGTGTCCGGTCCCGACAGCGTGGTGCGGATGCGCATTAGCGCCGAGCTGACTTCTAAATGGATGGCCTGGGCGCGCTCGGTGGGCTTCATGCCGTCCGGGCCGCGCACCAGCAGGTCGTCATCGAACAATTCGCGCAGGCGACGCAGCGCATGACTGAGCGCCGGCTGGGTCAACCCCACCTTTTCCGCCGCACGCGTGACATGCCTTTCGGTAATCAAGGCATCGAAAGCGACCAATAGATTCAGGTCCACCGAAGCTAAGTTTTTCATCGTTCCCCCGGGCTGCGGGGTCGTCGCCCTCAGCTAGTGATTCGCGAGGTCGGCGGGCATGAATATCCCACCACCATACATTTATCTCACGAATAATTAAACGCACAACTATCAATGAGAAACATACTGCAGCTGAACCACAAATGCCAGCGCTTCGAAAACCGGCACCATAACGCCAAAGAAAAACGGCCACAGGAATCCATCCTGCGGCCGTTATTGGACAATCAAGCAGATCGGCCTAGCGATCAAGCCGCGTTGGCTTTCTCCGCGGGCGCCGAAGTACGGATCAGATGGTCGAAAGCGCTGAGTGCAGCCTTGGAACCCTCGCCCATGGCGATGACGATCTGCTTGTAAGGAGTCGTGGTTGCATCACCCGCAGCAAACACGCCGGGCAAGGAAGTCTGCCCCTTCACATCGACTTCAATCTCGCCGCGTGGACTGAGATTGATTGAGCCCTTCAACCAGTCGGTGTTGGGCAGCAAACCGATCTGCACGAACACACCTTCCAGCCCCACCTTGTGCAATTCGCCACTGCTGCGATCTTTGTAAGACAGGGCATTCACCTTGCCGTCCGCACCATGCACTTCGGTGGTCTGTGCTGACAGGATCACGCGCACATTGGCCAGGCTACGCAACTTGCGTTGCAACACTTCGTCGGCGCGCAGCTTGCTATCGAATTCGATCAGGGTGACGTGACTGACGATACCAGCGAGATCAATCGCAGCTTCCACGCCGGAGTTGCCGCCACCGATCACCGCCACGCGCTTGCCCTTGAACAACGGACCATCGCAATGCGGACAGTAAGCCACACCGCGACCACGATATTCGCGCTCGCCCGGCACATTCATTTCGCGCCAGCGTGCGCCAGTCGCGATCACCACCGTCTTGCTTTGCAAACTTGCGCCACTGGCCAGCTTCACGGTGAACAGACCATTACCATCGGCCGGCAACAGCGCTTCGGCGCGCTGCACATTCATGATGTCTACTTCATAGCTCTTAACGTGTTGCTCCAAGGCAGCAGCCAGTTTGGGTCCTTCAGTCTCCTGCACGGAGATGAAATTTTCGATGCCCATGGTGTCCAGCACCTGACCACCGAAACGTTCGGCTACCACGCCGGTGCGAATGCCTTTGCGCGCTGCATAAATCGCAGCAGCAGCACCGGCGGGACCACCACCGACAACCAATACATCGAAAGCCTGTTTGGCATTGATGGCTTCGGCCTGGCGTGCGCCGGCATTGGTATCGAGTTTGGCCAGCACTTCTTCTACAGTCATGCGCCCTTGACCGAACGCTTCACCGTTCAAGTAAATGCTGGGCACCGCCATGATCTGCTTGGCTTCGACTTCCTGTTGAAATAGCGCGCCATCGATCATGGTGTTGCTGATATTCGGATTGAGCAGCGCCATGACATTCAATGCCTGCACCACATCCGGACAGTTCTGACAGGTGAGCGAAATATAGGTCTCAAATTTGAATGAGCCTGGCAGTGCTTTGATCTGCTCGATCACTGCAGCATCAACCTTGGGCGGATGACCGCCCACCTGCAATAGCGCCAACACCAGCGATGTGAATTCATGCCCCATCGGAATGCCCGCGAAACGAATGCCGGTGTTCTCGCCTGGGCGATTGATCGCAAACGAAGGTTTGCGTTCGTTATCGTTGTGCTGCTCTTGCACCACGATGTATGTAGATAGCGAGGCGATATCCTGCAGCAACGCCAGCATCTCACGCCCAGCATCGCTGTCGTCGAGGGAAGCGACGATCTCAATCGGCTGCGTGACTCGCTGCAAGTAAGCTTGTAACTGCTGTTTAAGCGTGGCGTCGAGCATGATTTACCTTGTGGTGACTAAGGGGGCGAGGCTCGCCTCGCCCTTACACAATGCATCTATCGTAGGGGCGACGCATGCATCGCCCTTCCGATCAATTCGTCAGATCTTGCCGACCAGATCCAGCGACGGCGTAATGGTCTTGGCGCCTTCGTTCCACTTGGCTGGGCACACTTGACCAGGATGAGCAGCGGTGTACTGAGCAGCCTTGAGCTTGCGCACGGTTTCTTTCACATCGCGAGCAATCTCGTTGGAGTGAACTTCGGCGGTCTTGATCACGCCATCGGGATTGATGACGAAGGTGCCGCGCAACGCCAGACCTTCCGAAGGAATGTGTACGCCGAAGGCATTGGTCAACGCATGGGTGGGATCGCCCACCAGCGGGAACTTGGCCTTGCCCACGGCTGGGCTGGTTTCGTGCCATACCTTGTGCGAGAAATGGGTGTCGGTGGTGACGATGTAGACTTCCGCGCCAGCCTTCTGGAATTCGGCATAGTTGTCGGCCGCGTCTTCGATTTCGGTGGGGCAGTTAAAGGTGAAGGCAGCCGGCATGAAAATCAGCACCGACCACTTGCCCTTCAGCGTGGCATCGCTCACTTCGACGAACTTGCCGTTGTGGAAGGCCTGGGTCTTGAAGGGTTGCACTTGGGAATTAATCAACGAGCTCATTCGAAATTTCTCCATGGATAAAACAGACAAGGTGTACGGGCCTTGTGGGATGGCACAATATCGAGCCTAAGCAGTGACTGCCAATTGATAAATACTGGCAGGGCAATAGGTGCCACCTATTAGGCCCCAGTCCAGGGTTGCTCGCCTGCTAAAATGCCGCCCCCGCTTACTGGTTCGATCCCTTGCCTGCTAACGCCCCCCTCCATCGCCCTATTCTGGGCGTCCTACTCAAACTCGCTGCCGTGGTGCTGCTGTCCAGCATGTCCGCCTGTGTGAAATACCTGGGCAAGGGCGTACCCATGGGCGAGACCATCTTTGTGCGCGGCCTGATCGCCGTACTGGCTCTGGCGCTGATTGCACACCAAACCGTGGGTCTGCGGGTACTGAAAACCGACAATTGGCAGCGCCATGCGCGGCGCTCCCTGTCCGGCACCATCAGCATGTTCTGCCTGTTCGCCGCCCTGACCATGATTCCCTTGGCCGATGTCACAGCCATCAGCTTCACCTCCCCCATGTTCGTGACCATCTTGGCCATGTTGTTCCTGGGCGAGCGCATTCATGCGTTTCGGTGGACGGCCTTGGGCATCGGCCTGGCGGGCGTGATCGTCATGCTGGCACCGCACCTGGGGGAACGAGCCGATCTGCCGGGCAATCAGCAGCTGGGCATCGGCATTGCCTTTGGCGCCGCTATCTTCTCGGCCTTCGCGATGATGTTCCTGCGCAAGATGAGCGGCGGCGAGCACGCCATCACCATCACTTTCTACTTCATGCTGACATCCATGCTCTGCTCGCTGCTGACCCTGCCCTGGGGTTGGATAGTGCCGAACCGCGAACAGATGTTGGTGCTGTTGCTGACCGGTGCCTTCGGCGTCAGCGGTCAGCTGCTGATGACCTTCTCTTACCGTTATGCCGAAGCATCGACCATTGCACCGTTGGACTACACCGCCATGATCATGTCGGTGTTGCTGGGCTATTTGTTCTTTAGTGAGCTACCCAGCTGGTCTACCTGGGTGGGCGCGCCGTTGGTAATGGCGTCGGGTTTGATTATTTTCTGGCGCGAGTATCGGCTGCAGCGGCTAACCAGCGCCTCATTGGCAAGAGACTTGGTGAATCGAACTCCTACGACGCAATAGTAGGAGCTCGACTTTTCAACCGCTACGAAAATTATTTCAACGAATTATCCAGCGTGGCGTAATCGTTGATCTTCAAACGCTCGAAACACACGTCTTCGCTGATCAATAGATCGGGCTTCTTTTCGAAAGTCAGCACCGCATCCCACGACTGCGCATAGGTCTTGGCATCTTCGAAGTGAAAGCGCACTTCCAATTGTTTGCCGCCATTGAGGCTGCGGAAACGCTCGACCACATGCAGCTCATCGGAATGCGGCAGACCCGCAACATCCAGCCAGGATTCGTCGCGAATGTTAATGACATCCACCACCAGCATATCGCCTTCCCACTTGCCGATGGATTCACCGAAGTAGAACGGACCTTTGATGGTGCCATGTTCGGCTTGGATGGGAATGGTGTGCACCAGACGGTTGTATTGATAGGCGATGTCGATACGGCCTTCCGATTGCAGCACCTGGAAGGGCCAGGCCATTTCCAGCATGGCGCGCGGTTCGCCCAAGGGCTTGCAATGGGCAGCCGGATCTTCATCCAGCTTGCCTGCCGCACGCTTGGCAATGCGCTCGTCATAGATCTTCTGCGCATCGGCCAACAACGGCGGCGCCTTGCCATCGGCAGTCAACAAATTGGTTACCGGCTGAGCCAACTGCCATACGCCGGAAATATCGCCGGGACCTGTACTGGCAGCGGGCGCAGCAGTTTGTGTATCGTCGATCTTCTTGCAGCCACTCAATAGAGCGGTGGCACAACCCAGGGCCACCATCGCCTTCAGGCAGAGCGCGGCACGGTTAGTCATAGTTGTCATCGTGATTCCTGCATGCATCTGAAGGTGGAACTTAGAAGGTGTACTGCGCTTTGTATGCCGGACCGAAAGCATCACCGAAGTCTTCGCACTCGCCTTCGGTGCCGAAGTTATCTTCAGTGAAGCTCAGTGTGGCGCTGCGCGTATACGGCTGCATCTTGGTAGCCGCATCTTCAAAAGTACGTTCGATGGTCAACTGCGAACCATCGGCGCTCTTGGTGAAGCGCTCCACCACATGCAAGGTAGGCGTGGTCAGCAACAATTTGAAATAACCATCTTCGACATTACCGGCGGTCTTACCGAATGCGCCCTTCAAACCAACGGTATCCACCACCAAGGTATTGCCATCCCACTTGCCCACCGAGTCGCCGTTATAAGAAGGCACGACGGGATTGGCATGCTCGGCATTGAAACGAATGCGGCGCACGCGCAACTCGTTGTCCATGACAATCACCAGTTCTTTGTCATTCTGGTAGTACTTGCCAGCGGCGATCTCGCTGCCGGGCGTGACCAGGCAAATGCGATTGGCATCGATCTTGGTGTTGGCTTGAGGACCTGGGCGATCAGTGATCAAACCCAAACCACCGGCGCCCATGCCGGCAGCTGCAGCGGCCATACCACCCGCAGGCGCAGCGCCAGGCGCTGCCGCAGGAGCCGAATTGGGACCTGCTCCGGGTGGGCCACCTGCCGGCGGACCGCCCGCACCCATTGCGTCAGCGGCCGCAGGAGCCGGCGCCCCCCCGCCCATACCTGCCGACCATTGGCCGCGCAGATCGCGCGGATCGGTTGCGGGGTTGGCAATGGCTTTTGGCCCTTGGCGCATGCCGCCTGGAGGACCACCGGCGCCCATGCCCCTGGACTGATCGATTTTGTCGGACTTGCCGCGCACCAGATCCTGGAACTGCGCTTGCACACCGGCGAGATCTTCCTCGTCAGGCGCGACCACCTGTGCCAGCACCTGGCCGCCAGCGATCAGCGCGGTGCAGGTCAACCATGTCGCCATGCGTTTCATCAGAACTACTCCCACGAAGTTGAGCGGTATCGATTAATTTTGTGCGCTCGAATCGATGTGCGATTCAAGCATGGCCGGCGCGGTGCGCCGACCGAGCCGTTAGAACTTGAGTTGCTTACCGGTGGAATCACGCACCACCATGAATTCGCCATGCTTAGTGCCATCGCGATAGGGGGCAATCAGCACACGCAGCTTGTCGCCGGTCCTGACGGTCTTACCGTTCCAGCCGGCCTGCATCATCATGCCCAGCGGCGGACCTTCCAGTGTCCACTCATCATTGCCGCCCTTGCCATCCGGCACGGTGAGATAAATCCAGGTATGCGGGTTAGACCATAAAAACTTTTTGACCGTGCCGATCAACACCACGGGCTTGGTGCGATCAAAGGCTGCGGCAGAATGGTGCGCAAAAGCAGCAGTGGCCGACAGCATCAAACCGGCGCATAGCAACGCCTGTTTCAAACTCGATTTCATCGTGAGCCTCGATGCGAAAGTAACAAACAACTCATGATCTGATTCATTACTCGGTTGCACTTCTAACAGTCGTAGCACACATCGCTGTTACGCATATGTAACTGAAAAGCCAAGAACTTCCGAAGTTTTGAACGGCGCGCAGGCTACACGAGTACGCACGCATCGTAACGAACTTTGCATTTCTGCAGACAAGCATTTTGCCTGCTTGTCTGCCATCACGAACAACAGCAAACAGCGGCCAATACCGCTGCCGCATGACTCAGCGCTTTAACGCCACTCGACTGCCAGGATAGTACGCAGCGGCAAACGATGGGCGCTCCTGACAACGCGCATACCAATCCGCCAAACGTGGACGCGAGTTGATCAGATCCATCATCTCCAGATCTTCCAGACGCACAATGGATGGCAGACAGCTGATATCGACGATGCTGAACATATTGCCGAGAATCCATGGCCCCGATGCCAACGCTTCTTCCATACGATCCAGACTTTGATCGATCAACTCCATGGCCGCATCGAGTTGATCCTTCGGAAAACCATCCGGTCCCTGCACCAGGAAGAAGTGTTTGCGAATCGGCCGCCGCGCCGCCATCGCTTCGTACTTGTCGCGCGGCATCTTGCTAAAGCCGTGGCGGAACACCAATTGAAACGAAGGATAACGAATGGCCGGCGTTTGAATCTCGTCGATGTATTGAATCCAGGCACGCATGCGTGAGGCTTCATGATGATCGCGCGGGCGCAATGCCGGTGTATCCGGAAATACGTCTTCCAGATATTCCATGATCACCGATGAGTCGGGAATGGCTTTGCCGTCATGCACCAGAGCAGGCACGGTACCGTTCGGATTGAGCTTGAGAAACTCGGGCGAGATGTGTTCGCCTTTGGCGAAATCCAGCACCTTGTCGGTGTACTGCAAACCTTTTTCGAACAGCGCCTGACGAACGCGCTGCGAACAGGTAGAAGCAGCCGCGTTATAAAGTTCGAGCATGACCATCTCCGTTAATAATTCGAATCAATGCCACTGCAAACACAGCAGCGCGCTTAAAAGGCGATACTAACTGAGTTAACCCCGTTAGATCTTCGACCGCTGTAGGGGCGGGTTTGTAACCCACCCTCTTAAATTCCCTAAAATCCAGCAGGGCGGGTTACAAACCCGCCCCTACAGTCGGAGGGTAATCGTAGCGTCTAAATCATCGCCAACGGCTGCTTGCGTGTTGGCGGCGGAAACACCGCATCTATCTGCGCCAACTCGGCCTCACTCAACTGTAGCTGCGCCGCCTGCAAATTTTCCAGCAAGCGCTGTGTCTTCGCGGTCTTGGGAATTGCCACCACTTCGGGATAGCGCAACACCCACGCCAGCGCCACCTGTGCCGCAGTAATGGCGCCGCCGGCATGAGCCGCGCCAATTTTCTTCAGCAAGGGATGCTGTGCCAGATCACCCAAGCCCAGTGGCGAATACGCCATCGTGCTGATGCCCTGCTCACGTTGCCAGGGAAGCAAATCGAATTCGATGCCGCGTTCGCTGATGCAGTAATGCACTTGGTTGGTACACAGCGTATCCCGCAAACCCAGCTGCTGCTCCGCAGTCTTCCAGCGCTGCAGCGAACGTACATCCAGATTACTGACGCCGAAGCGACGGATCAGACCACGCTGCTGCAACTCGGCAAATGCATCCAAGGTTTCCGTGAATTCAAACGAACCACGCCAATGCAACAAGTAGATATCGAGATACCCGCACTGCAAACGTTTGAGCGAAGCCTCGCAGGCTTTGATCGTGCCGCGTCGCGAGGCATTGTTCGGCAGCACCTTGCTGACTATGCATAGCTGTTCACGCGGCGCCTGCGCTTCTTTCAGTGCAGCACCCACGACTTCCTCGGCACCGCCATCACCATACATCTCGGCGGTATTGATCAAGCGATAACCCAGTTGCAGCGCTTCGCTTACCACGGTGACTTCTTGAGCACGCGCAGCGCGCGATTCACCCATTTTCCAAGTACCCAGACCGATGCGGGCCGGGAACGGCGCAGGAATGGTGTTTGAAGTCGACATGATAAAACCCCTCAACATCGAAGCCGTTCTTAAACCCGTCAGCTAAAGGAAAAACGGAGTGACTGCATTGCAGCCACTCCGTTACCTATCTCATCCTTGGTTGCAAACGTTCAAGCCACCCCTTAATGCGCCGGCTTGATATTGCTGACGTACTTTTCTGCCTTCTGGAACTGTACCTTCTTCTGCTCTTCGGTCACTTCTTCGGCCACGCAGGCATTACGCTGCATGCCCAGACCCGCGATGCTGGCTTCCATCACATCGCCCGGCTTCAGGAAGCGGTGATAGTGCGTACCGTTACCGGACGGCGAGCCGGTGAGCAGCACATCGCCCGGTTGCAATTCCACATGCGTCGATAGCCATTCGATCAAGCGCGCAATCGGATAAATCATGTCCGAAGAGGATTCGTTCTGCATCACCTGACCATTGAGCTTCAGTGTGATCAATACATCCTGAGGATTCGGCACGAAGGCCGAGGGAACGATATACGGACCCAACGTCTGAAATGTCGGCGCGCTCTTGCCGGCAATCCAGTCATGGCCCAATGATGGAATGTCGGGACGACCCAGCATTTCACGGGCAGTGAGATCGTTGCCAATCGTATAACCCGCCACGTACTCCAGCGCCTTTTCCTTGGACACACGACGCGCAGTCTTGCCAATCACCACACCCAGCTCCAGCTCCCAGTCTGGTTGCGTCATGTCGAACGGCAACACCACATTGTCATAAGGACCGATCACACAGGAGCTCGGTTTGACGAAACCGAACGGCTTGCCCTTGGTGGCGCGATGATCCATCAACGCCTCGGCATGCTTGCGGCGCTCTTCCTTCGGCACACTGGAATCCACCGACACCGGCTGATCCAGAATCAAGTCAATCACGTGCTTGCGATAGTTGGCGCTGGCGCAATAAACCGTGCGCGGCTGCCAGGGTGCATTCACATGCAACTGCGTCACTGGGACGGCGTTCTTGGCAACACTGGCTCCAGCAGGTGTATCCAGTGCAGCGACCACAGCCTGCAGCGCTGCGAAATTGCTCTCCCAGTGGACCAACAGATCCTGCGTGGTATCGCCCTGCAGCGGGTGACCGAGTTTGGCCGCCAGCGTTTTCAGACCATTGAGCGCAAGCACACGCTCATCGACCACAATACCGGCGAAGGCCGGCGAGCCGGCTACCGAGAACGTACCCAGCGAAAACGGTTTTGAACTCGACACTGCAGCTCCTCGAACTTAAGAGGCGAACCTGCGCCCCTGACATTCATGATGCGATTGGAAGAATAGGAATTATCGGCTCCCGGAAATTCCCGGTAGCGCAGAATTATATGCCAGCCTCACCGCGGCCGGCAGTGCGGCCGACCAAGCGCCCGGCCCTCAGCTCAAACTACGCAGCACCATGCGTACCGCCACCAACAACAAAAAACCACCGAATGCCAGACTGAGATGCCGACGACTCATGCGATGCGCCAGATGTGCACCCAAGGGTGCGGCCGCCCAGGTGGCCGGTGCGATCAATGCAAAGCCCAGGTAATTGACGTAGCCGAGGTTGAACGGCGGCAACGGCAACCCGCTTACATCGGCAGCGATGAATCCCAAGGTAGCCGGCACAGCAATCCACAAGCCCAACAATGAAGCCGTACCCACTGCGCGATGCATGGGCTGATTGCACAGCGTCATGGCCGGCACGCTCAATGAACCGCCACCGATGCCCATCAAGGTGGAAATACCGCCAATGCTGAAAGGCAGCCACGCTGCCCGCCAGCCTGTAGGCAGATCCTTGCGCAGGGTGACATGATCCAGCGGCAGTAACATCTTCAGCGCCACCAACGAAGCGACACCGGCAAACACCAAACGTAGCGCCGTGCCGTTCAGTCGCGTCGCCGCCCAGGCACCCACGATGGCACCCAATACAATCGGCACTGCCCAGGCTCGTATCAACGGACGATCAATGGCATCGCGACGCGCGTGCGCCTTGGAAGAAGAAATTGCCGTGGGAATAATCGTGGCCAGTGACGTCGCCACCGCGATCTTGATACTAAGTTCGGCAGATACGCCAGCCACCGCCAGCGCCCATTCCAATACCGGCACCAGTACGATGCCGCCGCCCACTCCGAGCATGCCGGCAATGACACCTGAAATAGCACCGGCCGCCAGCATCGCCAACACATAGGGTATGGCCGACGCCAAGGTAAAGTTCGTCAAACTTCAACCCCCGACGCCGATCGGGAGTGCGCGGCGATGCACCAGCAAGGCAAACGGGAATAAATATCCAGCAAGATCGGCTCCAACGATAGGAGCCGCACCTTAAGACCTGCAGCAGCAAATGGTCAACCGCTCAGAACATCGTCGACCACTGACCAATAATGCTCGCTGGCAATTTGCGTAGGCGTTCTAACGATGCGTTGCTGCGTGTATTCACGCAAGGTATCGAGACTGCAATCTTCCCGTCCGCAACCAGAGGCTTTACTGCCGCCACTGGGTGCAACAGTGGCATGGCCGATACGTTGAAAATTATTCAAATAAACCATGCTGACTTCGAGGCGACTGCCGAAGCGCGCGGCCGCTTCGTTGTTACCGGTAAACACCACCGCCAACAGGCCGTATTGTGAATCGTTGGCCATGGCGATGGCCTCATCCACCGAATTGAATGCCGCAACACAGGCAATGGGACCGGAGAAAGCCTCCTGCATGATGCTCATATTCTGCCTGACATCAGCCAACACAGTGGGCGGCACAAAGTAGCCTTCCTGCAATGCCTCGTCTTTGGACAAATCCGCCTGCGCAACCAGGCGTGCACCGGCAGCACGCGCAGCGGCAATCTGTTGCAGGGCCGATTGCTGACGATCAAGCGAACTCATCGGCCCCAACTGCGTGTCCGCGCGCAGGCCATCACCCACTTTGAAGCGCGACACAGCCAGCGCGAGCTGAGCCAGGATGCGATCGTGAATACGCCGCTGCAAAAACACTCTGCGCAACGCAGTACGAGTTTCACCATGATTGGCATACACACCTTCGATGATGGCGCGCAACGCCAACATCGGATTGGCATCGTCACAAACAATCACCGCATTCTGGCTGCCCAGTTGCACAATGGCCGGCATCACCTTATCCGCCGCGCGGCGCAAGATATCTTTGCCGACTTCAGTATTTCCGGTGAAAGAAATCTTACTCACCAGCGGATGATCGACCAGCGCGCGCCCCACTGTTGCACCCGGACCCAATACCAGCTGTAGCACGCCGCTGGGAAAAATAGGCGCAATCAATTCAATCAAACGCGTTACCGCCAGAGTGCTGCCGCAACTGGGCTTGAGCACCACGGTATTGCCGGCCACCAAGGCCGGCGCAAGCTTGGCACCCACATACAACAACGGCGAAGCAGTGGGCGTCAGAACACCGATGACACCATAGGGTTCGGCCAGCACATGATCGTGATAGCTGCCGCCATCGGTAAACCCATTCGGCAGCACCACGGCAGCACTGCCGAAGTAGCGAAATGCCTTGGCGCATTGATCGACATCAATGTTGAGCGCCTCGCCTATCAACGTGCCATTTTGCGCTGCGATGAGCTGTGCCAACTCTTCGCCATGTTGACGAATGACTCGCGCCGCCTCGCTCAACAGATGACTGCGCTCACTGACCAAACGGTGACGCCAATCGCGCTCAAAGGCCATTCTGGAAGCACGCACGGCCGTGTCGACTTCCGCCAGACCACAGCCCTGAACCAAGGCAATGACGCGACCGGTAGCAGGATTAAAAATCGGAAAACGATCTTCGTCGGTATGCGAGGACCAGCGCGACAATCGTACTGTCGCTTCATCGCCAAGCTCAGAATAGGCGGTTGAATTGATGATCTGAGAGGCCATACTACGACCCACAGGTATCACACCCGATGTAAATTTATGATGATGCCAAGTCGCCACGGTACCCAGTTGTGGTTGGGATTCAAACGCATCCTGCGAGATCAACGCGTAGTTAATGTGCGCGTTGCCATCGTGACGAGCATCGGTATATTCCGTGAAAATTAATTCGTCTCTGTCACGGTCAACGCCATGGAAAATCGGTGCCACAGACGGCATATTTGCATGGCAGCAACGGATTGTTATTAGACATGCGCAGCCACTGCTGCGCATCACTCATAAAGTACTGAACGCTGCAGTGAAACAAGCAGCGATATCTAAATCTTCAAAGCGCAGCAGCAAGCTTAGCGATGTGCTTTAAGCAAGCCATCATCACTTCGATGAAGATTTTGCCGCGCCCGGAAACTTGGCAAACATCGCCGCCACCAAAGCATTGATACGCTTCTCGGCGTTGGCGCCGGTCATATAGGTCAGATCCTGTTCCACAGTTGCATGCCAGATGGGCTTGCGCGTTGCGGCGTCATAGAAATCGATGGAGATACGTCCTTCCCGATAATTGTAGAGATCATCGTTGGACATATAGACGGAGCTGCCGAAGCCGGGACGATAGGTGCCGAAACCAAACCCTATCCGAACCGGAAAGCGATCGTCCGGATCAGCGTTCTGGCGTGTCCCCACCGCCACCGTCACATAGCTGTCCGGCACATCGCTGTCACCGGCCAGTTGCAGGCCGCGATTCGCCAATTGGTCCTGTACCGCATCGCGCAGGCGCTGTTCATTGATGGGATTTTTGAATGCCTGTCCGCCGGGAGAGGCGTCGGCCTGTGGATCTTCCCACACATAGCTGTGGTAGTTGGCGATATTGGTTTTGGAATCGTAGTCGGAGCGTACAGGCGGCGTGCTGTTGCATGCGCTCAGCGTACCGGCCAGCACTGCCACACTCACTAGGCTTACTCGGTTCAACATACCTCACCTCACAACAGTCCAATACGCGCCGCATTTATCTTAGCAAGACCGGTTATTAGCGCGATTCGTTCCACGCCGCGGCATCTCCACATCCTAATCGGGATGTAAGAAATTAAAGACAACATTAACGATTGCTAAGCCGGTGCAGACTAAACCCGTCTGCACCTGTGCTCACAGTTGGACTCAGAGTTAGAGTCAGAGTTGAACTTGTTTAGAACTCTGAGGCGCGGACTATTTGCGACCGCGCGGAGCGCCCTTATTGAACGGGCGCTTGGCGCCCGGGCCGGGCTTGCGATCAGAACGCTCGCGCGCAGGCCCACGTCCTTCCATATTCAACGTGCGGCGCGGACGCTCTTGATCGCGATCAAAACGTTTGGCACCGCCTGCCGCCGGGCGACTGCTACGCGCAGGGTAGCCGCTGTTCTCGGTACGTTCGGACATACCTCGTTCCGACCCGCCCGGGCGTTGCAGCGAAATGCGCAGTTCCTGACCGGCCACCCACACTTTCTTCAGATGCTGCAGCACTTCCTTGGGCATGCCTTCGGGCAAGTCAACCAAGGAATAGTTGTCGAAAATCTGGATGCGGCCGATGAACTTGCTGTCGATGCCTGCTTCGTTGGCAATCGCGCCGACAATATTGCCCGGCTTTACTTGATGCTCTTCACCCACGGCAACACGATAAGTTTCCATGCCAACCTCGCCGTCACCGCGTTTCGGTCGCTTGGCAGCGAAGTCGTTGCCCTCGGGCGCGCGCTCACGCCGCTCACCCGCTGTTTCTTCAGGCTCAAAGCGCTGAATACGATTGGCAGGACGCTCGCGCGCCGGCTCGCCACCTGCCTCATCGGCAAACGGCTTCTTGAATTCCGCTTTCTTGAATTCTGGCTTCTTAAATTCCTTGGCCGGACGTTCGCTTGATTCCGACGCGACAAATTCATCACGCGATTGGCGTGGCGCACGTTCTGCATCGTTCGATACATGCCCCTCAAACACCGGCTTGGTGCGTGGCGCAACGGGTCTTTCGCCACGCGGCGCTTCGCGATCGTTACTACGATCACCGAATCGCTCACGCGGACCAGTGCGCAATAGCAGCGGCGTCTTGCCCTGCGCCATCCTGGCCAATGCAGCGGCGATCTCAATGGCCGGCACATTCTGTTCTTGCTCAAACTGCTCGATCACTTCGCGGAACAGCTCCAATTCGCCGTTCTCGATGGTCTCGGTAATACGCGCCTTGAAACGCACGATGCGCTGATTGTTCACATCCTCCACCGTCGGCATCGTCATGTGTTCGATGGGCTGCCGAGTGGCGCGCTCGATCGCCGCCAGCATGCGCCGCTCGCGCGGCGAGACAAACAGAATAGCCTCGCCACTGCGACCGGCACGACCGGTGCGGCCAATACGATGCACGTAGGATTCGATATCCAACGGGATGTCGTAATTCACCACATGGCTGATGCGTTCGACGTTCAAACCGCGCGCCGCCACATCAGTGGCAACGATGATATCCAGCTGACCATCGCGCAGACGCTGCACGGTGCGCTCACGCACCTGCTGCGGCACATCGCCATTCAAAGGCGCCACGGCATAGCCGCGCGCTTCGAGCTTCTCTGCCAATTCCTCGGTCATCACCTTGGTGCGCGCGAAGATAATCATCGCGTCGAAGGTTTCCACTTCGAGCATACGAGTGAGCGCATCCAGCTTGTGCAGGCCGCTGACCATCCAGTAACGCTGACGAATATTGGTGGCCGTAGTGGTTTTGCTACGGATCAACACTTCCGCCGGTTCGTTCAAATAAGTCTGCGCAATACGCTTGATCTGATTCGGCATGGTGGCCGAGAACAACGCCACCTGACGCTGCTTGGGCATCTGCTGCAAAATCCACTCGACATCTTCGAGGAAGCCCATGTTGAGCATTTCGTCGGCTTCATCCAGCACCACCATACGCACATTGCTGAGATTCAGCGTGCCACGCTTCAAATGATCCATTACGCGACCCGGCGTGCCCACCACAACATGCGCACCGCGCTTGAGTGCGCTCAGCTGTGGCTGGTAGGACTGACCACCGTAAATTGGTAGCACATGGAAGCCGGGCATATGCGAAGCGTATTTCTGGAAAGCCTCAGCCACCTGGATGGCCAGCTCGCGCGTCGGCGCCAGCACCAAGGCTTGCACCGCACGCTGATTCACATCGATCTTTGCCAAAGTCGGCAGCGCGAACGCAGCCGTCTTGCCGGTGCCGGTCTGGGCCTGGCCCAACACGTCGCGGCCACCCAGCAGGTGGGGAATGGTCTGTGCCTGGATGGGCGAAGGGGTTTCGTAACCTACAGCTTGCGTCGCTTGCAGCAGCGCGGCAGGCAGATCCAGATCCGCGAAGGTGATGGAACTGGCGGCGGTTTCTTGATCGGACATAACAAGCCTTGTGCGAGCTGGGGCGGCGCGCAATGAAAAAGGGGGCGACTTCTACGCTGTTGCACTGCAAAAGTCACGCATTACCGGCCAATCCATCCTGCCACGCGGCCGTAAATTGAGGGAAGACCTGAGAACACCTATTGGCGAGTCTCGTTCTCCCAGGTCAGACCATGGATAGGCCATAGAAACCATGAATCGTCGCGCTAGACACGCTCAGTTAGACCGTTGCGGGGTTTATCGCGAAGCTGTCAGTCACTTAAGCCACCGCCGATCACCCGCACCGTGACCCCGCCATGACTATGAGACAACTGACGCAAACCGCTCAACCGGTCTGGAATAGCAAATCCAGCGCGGAAAAATTGCTGACCAAGATACTGGTCGGCTTGGCCGCCATCGCCGCCGGTAACAGCGGCTTTCAATTCCTGGCGCAGCATTTTGGCCGCGACCTCACGAGTTTAGTCACTACGGCTGGGTTAGACATGAACTCCGCTCAATGGACAGCCATTGAACGATCATTGCTGGCAGGGGGCGCAACCGGTTTGGGTGCGCTGGCGCTGCTGTTCATGCGCCAGATGAACGCCGGGCACTTGACCCAGTTCATCACCCTGGCAGCAGGCGCGATGTTGTCAGCAGCAGTGTTCTCTCTTGGTTTGCCAGCGTGGCAGAGCATGCCAGAGGCTCATGGGCTGCTGCTGCTAGCCGCAGCGGGCGGCGCGAGTTTGATGTTGCTACTTGACCGCGTAGTGCCACACCAGCATCAGGAATCTGCGGCACCGCGCGTTGCACAAGCAAGCGTCCGCACCTTGTGGTTGATGATCGCCGCCATCTCACTACACAACCTTCCGGAAGGTTTCGCCGTCGGCGCCACTGCCGGCATTGGCGATGCACAGGCCAATAGCACCACACTGGCCATCGCACTGCAGAACGTGCCGGAAGGCTTGATTGTCGCCACTGGCCTGTGGGCATTAGGCGTGAACAAATTCACCGCCAGCATCATGGCTTTACTCACCGGCATGATTGAGCCCATCGGCGCCGTGATCGGCGCAAAGGTGGTAACCGCTATGCCTGCCGCCACGCCGCTGGCCTTGGCATTCGCCGCCGGCGCGATGCTGTTCGTGGTGCTGCACGAGATGCTGCCCGAAAGCCGCAAACTGAACTCGCACTTGCAAACCGGCGGCCTGTTCGCCGGCAGCATGGTCGGTATGTGGGTGATGAATCAGCTAGGCACGTAAGGCTTTCGTAGGGCGCACGCGAGTGTGCGCCGTCTGAAACAACTTACGTCAGGTCACCACATTCAGCAAAGCCAATACTCCCAACACCGCAAACACAACTGCACACACGATGTGCAGCTTGCGTACTGGAATGCGCTTGGTCAGCCATTCACCGAATATCACTACCGGTACATTGGCCAGCATCATGCCCGCGGTAGTACCCAGCACCACCCATACCAGCGATTGATATTGCGCTGCCAATGCCACGGTAGCCACCTGCGTTTTGTCGCCCATTTCTGCGAGAAAAAACGCAATCAACGTAGCTGCGAACACCCCTGCTTGTGAGCGGGTCGATGCATCGTCATCCAGTTTGTCCGGAATCAATATCCACACCGCCATGGCAATGAATGACAGGCCGAGAATCCAACGCAATACCGACGGGCTGATCACGCTGGCCAGCCACTGACCGATGGCGCCGGCAAAAGCATGATTGAACAGTGTGGCCACCAGGATGCCCAGAATGATGGGCATCGGACGGCGAAATTGCGTGGTGAGCAATAAAGCCAGCAACTGGGTTTTATCACCCATCTCAGCGAGCGCGACGATACCGGCGGAAACGAAGAAGGGATGAATCACAAAAAACACTCCGGCCGGTTTCATACCCAATGACCGCAGGCCTCCCCGGCCATGACGGGGGCATGCGGTCAAAGGTCTCGGCAAATCCGGAGATCGCCTGCGCCATGCCCGAATGAGCAAGTCTGTTGACGCAGGCTCCGCTAACTTAAGTCGGCACTCAAGATGCGGAAGCGTACTCCCCAATGACGGCGCGCATTGTAGCCATGCCAGCCGCTATTACCAACCGCTTTTATATGTGCCACATTAAACTTTACTAAGGCTTACCTAAGCATCAACTCGCCCGGAATAACACAGCCAACCAAAAGTGGCGATCCACAGGTAGCACAACACCGGCACAAACAACCACAACGACAAACCCAGGTGATCGGCGGTCAATCCGGTCAGTAACGGTACGATGGCGCCACCAACAATCGCCAAACACAGCAAGGCTGCGCCCTGTGGCGTGCGTTCGTTGAGTCCGAAAATGGACAGCGTGAAGACGGTAGGAAACATGATTGAATTACACAGACCGATGGCGATGGCTGAGTAACCCGCTAATGCACCGGCAGACAATGCCGACAGCGTTGCCAGCCCAGCCGCACTCAAGGCACATACCGCCAACACGATACTCGGAGACACGCGCTGCATAATCAGCGAGCCCAGCAATCGCCCCACCATAGCGCCGCCCCAATAAAAGGCCACTAAACGTCCTGCAGCTGCGGCAACCAATCCCAGTGTGTGTTGCGACATCAAATAGTTGGTCAACAAGCTGCCGATGGACACTTCGGCGCCGACATATAAAAAGATCGACAACGCGCCCAGCCGGCAGCGCCGCCGTTGCAACAGCGCCAATGCCGATAAGACACCGGCATCGCTCTGCACTGCCGCACCCAGGGGCGGCGTGCGCCAGAACGCAGCGAATACAGCGGTCAGCAATGCCAGACCGGCTGCGATATATAAGAAAGGTAATTTGAGGTGACCAGCCTCAATGGCGACTTGGGCACCGACATCTGTGCTCGAACTGACTGCGCCGAGAATCAGCCAGGCACCGAAGAACGGCCCGATGAAAGTACCGAATGAATTGAAGGCCTGCGCCAGATTGAGCCGACTCGATGCAGTTTCCGATGTACCCAGGGCGGCGATCAAGGGATTGGCGGCCACTTGCAAGATGGTGATACCAGAGGCGAGCACGAACAGAGCCAATAGAAACAATTCGTACTGCGCCACCGAGGAGGCCGGAATGAACAGCAAACAACCCACAGTCATGGTACTGAGTCCAATGACAATGCCGCGCACATAACCCACTCGCGAAATAAGCGCGCCCGCCGGCATGGAGACCAGGCAGTACGCCAGAAAAAAGCAAAACTGCGTGAGCATCACCTCGACATAGCTGAGCGTGAATAAAGCCTTGAGACGCGGGATGAGCGTATCCACCAGCACGGTGGAAAATCCCCAACAAAAAAACAGGCCGATGACAAACGGACGCAAGCGCCAGATGGCCGAGTCACTGGTTTGAACTTCAGCAACAACAGGGGAATTCGACACCGGCGACTCCTGAGCAATGTGCAAGGCTTGATCGGTACAGCCGTTCTCAGACCTTTATACCGCAGCCTAATTGCGATGGGTAAGCACATTGCACCCGCGCATTGGCGGGTTGCGCACCCGCATTGAAGAACCGCTCCAATATTGGAGCGGCGTGTCATTGCGAGACGCGTTACTTGCGCTTGAGTGCCTGCGCCAAGGCGTCGGCCATCAAACCACTACCGACACTGGCGGCAGGCTCGGGAGTACGTGGGCGCTGCGGCTGATTACGTTGACCGCCTTGCGTACGATCATTACGGAATGAAGGCTTATTACCCTCGCCGCTTGCCGGCATACGCGGCGCGCTGTCATCGAGACGCATGGTCAAGGCAATGCGCTTACGTGCCGCATCCACTTCCAGCACCTTCACTTTCACCACATCGCCCGCCTTCACCACTTCGCGCGGGTCCTTGATGAACTTGTTAGACATCATCGAGATGTGCACCAAGCCATCCTGGTGTACGCCGATATCGACGAAGGCGCCGAAGTTGGTGACGTTGGTGATCACGCCTTCCAGCACCATGTCCGGTTTGAGGTCGGCAATCTCTTCCACGCCTTCCTTGAACTCGGCTGTCTTGAACTCGGGACGTGGATCGCGACCGGGCTTTTCCAATTCCTTGAGAATGTCACGCACCGTAGGCAAACCGAATTTGTCATCGGTGTACTTGGCAGCGTTCACCGCTTTAAGCGTTGTCGCATCGCCCATCACCTGCTTCATCGGCTTCTGCAGATCGGCAAGGATGCGTTCCACCACCGGATACGCTTCCGGATGCACCGATGAAGAGTCCAATGGATTGTCGCCGCCCACTACGCGCAAGAAACCCGCCGCTTGTTCATAGGTCTTCGCACCCAGACGCGGCACCTTGAGCAACTCGGCGCGCGACTTGAACGCACCGTTCTGATTGCGATAACTCACCACATTCTCGGCAATCGATGCCGACAGACCGGAAATGCGCGCCAGCAAGGCCGGCGATGCGGTGTTCACATCCACGCCCACGGCGTTCACGCAGTCTTCCACCACGGCATCCAGCGAACGCGCCAATTTGGTTTGACTGACATCATGCTGGTACTGGCCCACACCGATGGATTTCGGGTCAATCTTCACCAGTTCGGCCAACGGGTCTTGCAAACGGCGTGCGATGGAGACGGCGCCGCGAATACTGACATCCAGTTCAGGCAATTCTTTCGATGCCAATTCGGAAGCGGAATACACAGAGGCACCCGCTTCGGACACCACCAGTTTGGTGAGCTTGAGATCAGGCAGCTTCTTGATCAGCTCCTGCGCCAGCTTGTCGGTCTCGCGCGAGGCGGTGCCGTTGCCGATGCTAATCAGACTGACTTTGTGTTTGATGATGAGCAGCGCCAGGGTATGCAATGCACCATCCCAATCATTGCGCGGCTGGTGCGGATAGACGGTATTGATATCGAGCACCTTGCCGGTGTGATCCACCACCGCCACTTTCACACCGGTACGAATGCCGGGATCGAGCCCCATGGTGACATGCTGGCCAGCCGGGGCGGCCAGCAGCAAGTCATGCAGATTGAGCGCGAACACGCGGATGGCCTCTTCTTCCGCGGCTTCACGCAAGGTGGTGAACAGTTCGCTTTCGATCTGCCAGGAGACTTTGATCTGCCAGGTCCAACGTACGGTCTGCGCCAGCCAGGCATCGGCGGCGCGACTTTGATCGACAATACCGAAACGAGCGGCGATCTTGCGTTCGCAGGCGTGCACATCAGTGGTCTTCGCACCTTCGGCCAACTCTTCCGGCAACTTCAACGCCAGGCGCAACACTTCTTCGGTGCGGCCACGGAACAGAGCCAGCGCGCGATGTGAGGGAATATCCTTGATGGCCTCGCTGTAGTCGAAGTAGTCGCGGAACTTGGCGCCTTCCTGTTCCTTACCTTCGGCCAGCTTGGACACCATCACGCCATTGCTCTGCATGTGTTCACGCAGATTGCCGAGCAAAGTTGCGTCTTCAGCAAATTGCTCCATGAGAATCTGGCGCGCGCCTTCCAGCGCGGCTTTCACATCCGGCACACCGGGATTCTTGTCGCCCAAGTCATTGGTAAACTCAGGTTTCAGATACTTGGCGGCTTCCGTTTCGGGGCTTAGCTTCGGGTCGGCGAGCAATGCCTGCGCCAGCACATCCAAGCCGGCCTCGCGCGCAATCTGCGCCTTGGTACGACGCTTGGGCTTGTACGGCAGATATAAGTCTTCCAGCGTTTGCTTGGTCTCGGACGATTCAATGCTGGCCTTGAGTTCCGGGGTCAGCTTGCCCTGCTCGTCAATGCTTTTCAGGATGGCAGCACGGCGCTCTTCCAGTTCGCGCAGGTACAACAAGCGTTCCTGCAAGGTACGCAATTGCGCATCGTCAAGTCCGTCGGTTACTTCCTTACGATAGCGCGCGATGAACGGCACGGTGGCGCCCTCATCCAGCAGCGCCACCGCTGCCACCACCTGCGTGGGCTTGACCGTTAACTCTTTGGCAATACGCGACTCAATCGAAGGCAACATCATCAACCTGCTGGTTAATCTTTCGGGGGTTTAGAGTCTGCTCACGACCTCGATCAAGGGATGCAGTGCAAGGAAAAATGCCGTAAAAAAACGCAGCGTACACTTCAGTACGTGAGTATTTTTTACGGCATTTTGACGCCGCAATGCGCCCTTCAGCGAGATCGTGAACAGACTCTGGGCGAGGGACGCGCACTATGCATAAAGCTATCGGCACCAACAAGACTTGAAAATTGAGATGGTCTGGTTCAGTGCATTCAGTCTTGCAAGCCGCTTGCGGGCAACAATTGACACCCCTGCGAGCGCCACTCACACTGCCCAAGGCTGCAACGATCGCAAGTCAATCATGAGCACACGCAAGTCGAAGAACGCCAATCAACCGCAATCCATCGCGTCGGCCACACCGGCTATTGCCACCGAACTCAATCAGACCACTACAACGGCTGAACCGCGCGCCTGGCGACGCACCGCGCTGTGTCATCTGGGCGTGCTGATCGTCGCCCTGTTCTGCTACGTCGCCAATCTGGCACAACCGCCCTACCTGTTCTGGGACGAGAACTATCACGTCACTTCGGCGGAGCGCTATATCGAAGGCATTGCCCAGTTTGAACCGCATCCACCGTTGGGGCTGATGCTGATCGCCGCCGGCGAAGCCTTGGTCAACCCCAATGAGGGCATCGACAAACATGTCATGACCACCGTCAAGCAGATTGGCGGCGACGATCTACCCAAGGGTTTTTCCTTTGCCGGTATGCGCCTGGTGCCCAGCTTGTTTGCCGCTCTGGGGGCGCTGCTGTTTTTCGGCCTGATGTACGAGCTGCTGGAAAATCGACTGTACGCGCTGCTGTTCACCTCACTGTACGTATTCGAAAACGCTTTCGTGGTGCACTTCCGCGCCGTGCATCTGGATAGCTTCCAGATGTTTTTCAGTCTGGCTACTTTCTGGCACTTCGTGCGGCTGTGGCGTCAATCGGCATCGCCAAAATGGTGGCAGTACGCCCTACTGGCCGTTTGGTGTGGACTGGCGATGATGGCCAAGATCAACGCGGTACTGTTGTTGGTATTGTTTCCTATTCTTTATTTCAAGGACGCCGCACACAACAAACCCACGAATCTGCTGGCGGACTTCGCCAGCAAGAGCGGCGCCGCCATGGGTGCAATGTTGATGGTCATCTTTGTTACCTTTTATGTACACGCGGCCATCGCCCGTACTGCGCCTTCGCCGGACACCGCCTCAGGTCGTCAGGACATGGAAAACATGTCGCCCGAGTACCGCACCTTCCTTGAGCAACATGGCAGCCTGACGCCAGGCATGGTCGTGACCATTGTCAGCGACTATTTCAAATTCATGGATAAGGATCACAAGGGCGTACCCAAGCTGGATAGCACCAAGCCGGGCGAGAATGGATCACACCCATTGCATTGGCCGGTGCATGACAAGACCATCAACTATTGATGGGACTCGGCCGACGGCAAGACCAGCTACGTGCAGTTGACCGGTAATCAAGTGTCTTGGTGTTTAGGCCTGCTGGCGGTGCTGCTGTCATTCCAATTGATCAGCAGTCATCGCATTTTCGGCCAACCCATTCAAGGCAGTCCGCGAACCTACCACCTGATCGAAGTGTTCACCGGCCTGTATGTGGTGTTCATGCTGCTACATCTGTGGATCATCACCCAGCGCGTGATGTATCTGTATCACTACTTCCTTGGGCTAGTGATCAGCTACGTGCTGGTGGCGTTGATGTGGCAGTACCTGTGCGAGATCCGTCCCGTATTGGCGCGTAATCGCGGCCGGATACTGGGCACTGCGGCGGCAGCGATCTTTCTATCGTTCTGGTTCTTCCTGCCGCTGACCAATCACTGGCCCTTGACCCATGATCAATGCGAACGCCGCAATGTGTTCGAGCGTATCGTCGAGTGCAATCAATGACGCAGATCGACACGCTGATCGATGGGCACGCAGTAAATATTGATCGGACTGGAACGCCCGCGCAGAATCAAGGGTGGTAACGCCAGCATCGGCACCGACAAGGCCTGCGCCTCCTGCAGCGACAGCTTGAGCGCATTGGAAAACAGTACTTCGCCGGCGCGGGCGCGTTGACTCAAACGCGCCGCCACGTTGACCGTGTCACCGATCAAGGTGTAGTTCATGTATTGCTCGGACCCGATGTTGCCGGCAATTACTTCACCTTCATTGATGCCGATGCCCAAGCCCGTATCAATGCCATAACGTTGCTGCCAACGCTGAGCGAGTTCATTAAACCCCGCCAACATTTCACGAGCCGCACGCAGCGCACGAATACCGCCGTCGGTCTGCGCAATAGGTACGCCGAAACCCACCATCAGCGAATCGCCCGCCATATTGAATACCGTGCCATCGTGTCGAAAAGCCGCTGCAGTAAGCGTTGAGAAAAACTCATTCAACAACTCCACCACCTGCGCCGGCGCCAACTTTTCGGCCACGCCGGTAAAGCCGCGCATGTCAGCGAACATCACTGCGGCCTGCACTCGCGACCCCGCTGTCAGTCCCGCCATCTCTGGATCCAGACGGTTCATGATTTGATCCGCCAGCTGCGCGGATACATAACGGCGAAATGCCAGACGCAATTGTTCGCGACCGCGTTCGGCTGCCTGTACTTGCTGAGCCGCCCATTGCTTGAGGAACTGGTGTTGCTTCAACAAAGCTTGTAAGCGCGCGAGAATTTCTGTGTACAAGGTGGTGCGCATGAACACGGCTTCCACCCCTGCCTCATAAGCCGATTGACGCCCAGCCTCGCTGTCCGCCAATACCACCTGAGGCAGCAACGCGGTGTCTGGCCGCGAACGCAGGGCTTGGCAGGTCTCCAAGGTATGGCGCTGCTCCACATGCACCACCACCAAGGGGCAAGCGGCCAACTGCGTGTGCGCGAGCAGTTCGGCATCACTACTTACAAAAGTAACTTCCTGACCCAGCTGCCCCAGCCAGCCAAGGATCAGGTCGCGGGTCGGCTTACTCGTCGCCAACGCCACGCAATGGTTATTCGCCATGGTCAACAGCCCTGCGCCCTTTAGTTCTTCATTGGCGCGAGAGTTTGGCGTCATGCCGCTGTATCCGCAAGCAGACATCCCCGCAATGAGAGCGGTTTTACGCCGTTTCTGAGGGCTTTAAGACATAAGTCCTTACCCTTATGGATACCTACTTACTGCAACAAGCTACGCGAACCACCACCACGCAGTACGCCGACCACTACGCCTTCTATCACCAGCGATTGCTCGCGCATGTCTACTTTAATGGGCTCGAAGTCCTCATTCTCCGGCATGAGCCATACCGTCGACCCCACTTGCTTGTAACGCTTGACGGTTACATCTTCCTCCAGCCGCGCCACCACCACTTGGCGATTACGCACTTCGGGCGTGCGATGCACGGCCACCAGATCGCCGTCCATGATGCCGATGTTCTTCATGCTCATGCCGTGCACCTTGAGCAGGTAGTGCGGCCGTGGCCGGAACAGCTTGCGATCGATCTGGTAATGCGCCTCGATGTTTTCTTCAGCCAGGATGGGCTTACCCGCAGCCACTCGACCGATCAAGGGCAGCCCGGTCTCTTCACGTAGCTCATCTTTAAGCTGAATGCCGCGCGAAGCGCCCGGCAGCAGTTCCAGCACCCCCTTGCGCGCCATGGCCCGCAAGTGCTCCTCCGCCGCATTGGCCGATTTGAACTTGAAGGCCTGTGCGATTTCGGCGCGAGTGGGCGGCATGCCAGATTCACCTAGGGAATCCTGGATGAAGCGGAGGATCTGCGCTTGGCGGGGAGTCAGGTCTTCGGACATGGCATTAACCTTTGATGATCAGGTGACTTGGCCAGCTTCTTGGCGAAATACACAGGCTGGCTTTATATACAGTCTTTGGCATGGCTTGGCAATCTTCTTGTGAGTCAGCACTGCGCGCCGCCGCCGACATAACTTGACAGAACATTCCCCAGACACCACTCGTCCGTGATCAAAAGCCGCCGGTCGGTTCTCCGCCCCTCGACCGGCCGAGTTGCCTAAAGTCCTCCCCCATGAAAAAGGCCCACCCTCTTTTTTCCAATCCTCTACGACAGAGAGGATTCACGATCATCGAGCTGATGATCACGCTGGCGCTGGTATCGGTATTGGCGAGTATTGCCCTACCCAGCGTGCGCACCTACGTGCTGAACAGCCGGATCAATAGCACCACTCAGGATTTGTATAGAAGTCTCCAAACTGCGCGTTCCGAAGCAATCAAGCGTCAAAGTGACGTTGTGATATGCGCCACCAACGACCCTACTGCGGCAAGCCCGGTTTGCAATCGATTTGGCACGCCTCAAGGCTGGATCGTATTTGCTGACACCAATAGCGATTGGCAGCACGCAGCCACTGAAGCACTCATTGAAGTTCGTTCTTTCGATAGCAGCAAAATTGCATTGCTAATCAACAACGGCAGACGTTTTAAATACTTGGCCACCGGTTTCTTTGCCGTAGATGGATCCACCGCCTCGCAAGCCCGTAGTACGGCCGTCGTGATCTGCGATAGCCGCGGCAATACGGATACCAGCGGCGGCAGTGCCGAAATGAACTCGGCTGCCCGCGGCATTGTAATTGGCAATACCGGTCGAACTCGCATCACCAAGGTTCGCGACACCACCGCGGATACTTCTGATATTGCCGATCTACTCAATGTAATCGGCGCGAGCTGCCCCACCTAAATCAGTTCAACAGACTATGTTGCGCATAACTCAATCTTTAAAACACAAACATGCTGCCGGCGCCGGTCTGGTCGAGGTGCTGGTTGCCCTGGTTGTCATTGGCGTAGGCATGCTTGGCATTGCCTCACTGTACGTGGTGACCCTGCAGGCCAAGACAACCTCTCAGTCGCGCATGCAGGCCGTTAATCTGGCAACCGACGTGGCAGAACGGATTCGCGCCAATCCGGCCACCACCGCCTGGGCCATCACACAAGGCACCGCCGCTACTGCGCCTGCAGTGATTTGTATTCAGACAACCGCCGCAGTTACGGCTGTTCAGTGCACCGCTCAACAAATGGTGGCCGCCGACCTGAATGATTGGACCACATTGGTAACCGCCACGCTTCCCGGCACCGTGACACGCAGCATTGCCGTCAACGGCGTGAATCCAACCACCTATACCATCACCCTAGGCTGGTCCGAACCCACCTCCGGCAATCTTAGCTATACGTTGGAGGTGCAGATATGAACTCGTTGCACCGCATGCAATTACGATCGGCGCATTTACAACGCGGTATCAACCTGATCGAAATCATGGTTTCCATGGTGATCGGTCTCTTCCTGGTGCTCGGCGCAACAACCCTCTACATCAACAGCAAAAAATCCGCGGATGTGGATGACTCCATTGCCCGCCTGCAGGAAACCTCTCGTTATGCGCTGAGTATTCTGGAAACCGACATACGCATGGCTAACTTCTGGGGCTTGGTCAAGGACGGCAGCAATGTGACGAATCGGTTGCAAAATATTAACCCCACCAGCACATTGACTACCGGCACCAATGCCGACAACTGCGGCGCTAATTATCCGTTGGATGCTATTAATCCTATTGTCGCAACCAACAATAGCTACCCCTTTAGTAACACAACTTGTGCCGCCGTCAATAACGCACAAGCTTCGGCTGACACCCTCACGGTGCGCCGCGCCTCCACCACAGGAACCGCCACTGCAGGCACTCTGCAGGTATGCGCCACTCGGCAGAGCAGCACAATTATTTCTAACGGCACCTGCGCCAGTCAGGTGTTCGATCTCATGACCAATATCTACTACGTCGCTCAAGGCTCGGCTCAGAGCGCCACGCTACCCTCGCTACGCCGCAAGAGCCTGATCAATGGTCCGGCATTTCAGGATCAGGAGATCATTCCAGGTATCGAAGATATGCAGATCGAACTGGGATGGAGTAATGACGCAAGCAATTCAGCAGCAGCGGTGCAATATCTACAACCCGGCACTGCAGTGGCCAATGGTCAAGTGGTCGCTGTGAGACTGTGGTTATTGGTGCGCGCCGAAACCCAGGATTTCACTTACACCGACACCAAAACCTATACCTATGCCGATCGCGCCGGCACCGCCACCGGCACGTTGACGGCTGGAAGACCCTACGCACCCAATGATAATTTCCAGCGCCTGCTGGTATCACGCACCTTCTTTATTAGAAACGCAGCTGGAACAACCTGACGCCATGCTCACCAAACCCAAACACCCCCATCAATCAGGCGCCGCACTCGTGGTCGGATTGATTTTGCTGGTTGCACTGACCTTATTGGCGCTGGCCAGCATGAATACCGCCAGCCTGGATTTGATCATGGCCGGCAACGAACAATTTCGCAGCCGCGCTTTTGCCGCTTCTGAAGCCGGCATTGAGCAGGCCGACCAAAATCGTACCAATTACGACACTTCCGGCGCTGTCTATAGCGGCAGCGGCACCACCACTACGGGTGAAACCTATAACTACTCGGTGACCTTAGTGCCAGGCGGCCCATACGAAGTGCCTGCTGAAAACAGCGTCGGTACTTGGAAGGCCTCGTACTTCACGATTAACTCAAGTAACTCCACCCGGGGCACTACCGCCACGCATGTACAGGAAATGATGTTCCCCATCATGGATTCAACTCCGGGCGGATGCACAGATTGCCCGGGCCCCGGACTCTGATCGCAAGTACAGATAAGCATTCATTTGATCAACATAGACAGACCCAGTCGATTTGATCGATATCGAGGATTGGCCATGAAATTTCTTCACCTGACCGCCATACATCGCCAACTTAAGGCTTGGATTTTGTTATTGGCAACACTGATCACGACGTTCGGCGGCGTGGCGGCTATGGCCGACGATACGGAGATTTTCTACGGCTCCACAGCTACCGCCAGCGCCCCCAACATCATGTTGATCTTGGATACCTCGGGCAGTATGGATACTAATGTAACCACCGCTGTGGCCTACGATGCTGGCACGACCTACACATGGTCAGCCGGTTCATGCGACAGCTCGTATGTTTACTATGCCACTAACAGCACCGTACCCACCTGCAGCACCACCAATCGCGTACTAGCCACACAGTTTTATTGCAGCCCCGCAACCACCGGGTGGTCTGCGAGCAGTAGTAGCAGTAGCAGCAGCGCCAGTGGCGTCGGTGCATTCGGCACAGTGGGCTATTACTCCGACTATGCAACTCGCTGGATGACCAGCACGACCACCTCAACGGTAACCTCCACGCCCACGGTGAAGACCGCCGTCAGTACGGTGGTCAAACGTTATACCGCCGGCAGCTCTGCCAGCAGCACCTATTCATCCAGCAGTAGCAGCAGCACCAGCACGGGCAGCGCTACCAGCTCAACCGCCTCTACCGCCACCTACACTTGGCAGGCGGCCTTTAGCAAGAGCGCGTCCAGCTCCAGCTCCACTGCTTCAAGTGTCGGTTCGACCTCATCGGTATCCAGCTCCACCAGTAGCATTAACGTAAGCACCAGCAGTCCGTCCAGAACTTGGAAAACGGAAGTCACCACCACGACCACCACTGTAACCACCACCACTACTAACGTTACCAGTAGCAATACCAGCTACACCATGAGCAACGTCGCGTGCTTTACCGATGAGCCCAATACCGCAGGAGCATCGCCAGCCAGTACCGGCTACCCCAATGGCGTCAGTCCTACTTCCGCCAACCAATGGACCTCTACCAGCGCCAACTCCTACTGGAACAATGGCGGGTCGAAAACCACGACCTACTACTTCTACACGGCCAACTACATCAACTACTTCAAAGGCGGCAACACCACCATCACGCAAACTCGCTTGAAGATCATGCAAAGCGCGATAAGTACGCTGCTTAACTCCTCTTCGGGCATCAACGTCGGCTTGATGCGCTACGACGCAAAGGGCAATGGTGGCATGGTCACGCAAGCCATGGGGCCGATCAGTTCGGTAAAAAGCGCCATTAGCACTGAAGTGAACAGCTGGGAAGCGGAAGGCAATACGCCGCTGACAGAATCACTTTATGAGGCTTATCTATACTTCGCAGGTAAGGACGTTTATTTCGGCAGAGACTCTTATACCTTCTTTAAATCAAGCAGCAGTGCCGGCTGCACATACAGCGCCACAGCGGGTGGCTACTATTGCTCCAAACCCAGCGTCGCTGCAGCGCGCGTGAGCAGTTCATCAAGTGCCAGCAAGTACGACAGCCCAATGGATTATTCCTGTCAGAAAAATTATGCGGTTTTCCTGACCGACGGTGAACCTAATGCCGACACTTCAGCCAATACGCTGATCAATTCAATGAGAACTTCGGCCAGCAGCTCCATCAGCAGTTGCAACACCGGCACCAGCGGCGCATGTCTCAGCACACTGACCACTTACATGTATGGCAATGATCTCAACAGCAGTGTCGCTGAAACTCAGAATGTAACGACGTATTTTATTGGTCTGGGCTCCGATTTCACCGGTAGCAGCAGTTCCGCCACCAGCGCCTTCACCTATCTTGAAACAGCCGGCAAAGCCGGTGGTGGCACCGCTTACAGTGCGGACGACCTGAACTCGCTCAGCGCCGTGTTCAACAAGATATTCAATTCGATTAAAACCGATGCCAGTACCTTTACCTCACCCTCCGTGGCGGTAAACGCATTCAATAAAACCCAGGTGCTGGAAGATCTGTACTACTCGGTATTCCAACCCTCTGCCAACCGGCACTGGCCAGGCAATGTCAAAAAATATAAGTTTGTTGGCGGCGCAGTAGTCGATAAAAACTATGCTCCTGCCGTCGACAGCACGGCCGGCTTTTTTAAAGCCACCTCACCGGACTTCTGGTCAAGCTCGGCCACGCAAAATAACTTGGTTACGGTAGGCGGCGCGGCGAATTTGATTCCCGCACCGGCCAGCCGCACTGTTTACACTTACATCGGCAGCAATCCGAGCAGCAGCCCGTATGTTGCCAGCATGCAAAGCTTCAACACTGCGAATAGCAGCATCACATCCACCATGCTGGGCGTTTCAAGCGCCATGCGCGACACACTGATCAACTGGGCACGCGGTGTTGACGTGCAAGACGAAGATGCGGATGGCGACACCACCGATGCGCGCCACGCAATGGGTGACCCCATCCATTCGCAGCCAACCATTGTTATTTACGGCAACGACTCCTCCGCCACTACAACAACGGCCAAGATCAACGATGCTCTTATCTACCTTGCCACCAACGATGGCTACCTGCACGCCATCGATGTTTCGACCGGTGTCGAAAAATGGGCATTCATACCTCAGGATGCGCTGGGCAATTTGATAAATCTGTACGACGATGAAGCCGGCGACACCAAGCAATACATCCTTGACGGCAATCTGCGCACCTACAAGTACGATGTCGATGGCGACGGCGTGGTCGATACCGCAGACGGTGACCGTGTCTTCCTGTACTTCAGTCAGGGACGCGGTGGCTCCAGCTACTACGCACTGGATATTACCGACAAGAACGCGCCGAAATTCGCGTGGCGGCTCGGCGCCGAAAGTCTGCCGGACATCGGCAAGTCCTGGTCCACACCGGCGGTTGGCAGAGTCAAAATCAACGATGGCTCGACTCAAAACAATCAGCGGCTGGTATTGATCTTCGGTGGCGGCTATGACCTTACCGAAGAGACGCCCACTTATACGGCCGCCGACACATCCGGACGGGCGCTTTACATGGTCGACGCGGTGCGCGGCACGGTACTGTGGAGTGGCGGCTATCCGGGCATTGCCACCAGCGGCGGCACCACCGCATCGCAAAATTTCGCCGGCATGGATCATGCGATCCCCAGCGACATCACCATTGTTGACACAGATGGCGACGGCTATACCGATCGTATGTATGTGGGTGACATGGCCGGCCAACTGTGGCGTTTCGACATCACCAACGGCAGTACCGCCTCTTCATTGGTAGCTGGCGGCGTCATTGCATCACTGGGCTCGCATGATGAAACCACACATATACTGGCCAACAATCGACGTTTTTATAATGCACCCGATGTTGCTTTGTTTAACCCGAAGAAAGGCGCGAGCTATTACAACATTGCCATCGGTTCCGGCTACCGCGGCCATCCGCTTAGCACCGCCATTGCCGACCGCTTCTACACCATTCGTGACTACAACCCCTACACCAAGCTAACCCAAAGCATCTACAACACTTATACAAAGGTGACTGATAGTGCTCTTACGGACATCACCAGCAATGTCTATTCAAGCACCACCCCAACTATTGCTGCCGGCACACCGGGTTGGAAGATCATCCTGAATGGCACTGGTGAGAAAATGCTTTCCAGCTCTGTCACGGTAAGCGGCGCAGTTCTGTTCACCAGCTATATTCCTTCTTCTTCTACCGCCTCCTGTAATCCTGCTGCAGGCAAGGCCAGGTCCTATGCCGTGAATGTACAAACCGGCACCAACAAATTTAGCTCCGCCTATGAGGAATACATTGTAAGTGGACTGCCCTCCACGACACAGATAATCAATAACGCTGCATTGATAGCCACCAGCACCTCCTCCAGCTCTGCATCAGCAGGATCATCGGGATCATCCGGGTCGGCCGGATCATCTGGATCATCCGGATCGTCTGGCTCTACATCGTCCGGATCACCGGGACTAGGCGGCGGTGGAACGAGCTCCTCTTCATCCGCAAGCTCCGGCGGCTCATGTATTGGTCCTAATGGAAAAGTCTTACTTAATTGTCCCGATGCTCCGCAGCGGTCCAAAACTTTCTGGAGGGAGAACGGAGCAAACTAGCTCCGTTCCCAAACACAAGAGGCATTCATGAAATCCGAACAGCGTGGCGTGACATTGGTCGAGTTGTTGATTGTGATTGCAATCGTCGGCATTCTTGCGGCAATTGCTTATCCAAGCTACCAGAGCCAACTTCGCAGATCGCATCGCTCCGAAGCCAAAGCCGCACTAGTACAAATACAAGTGGCTCAAGAAAAATATTTCTTACAGCAAAATAGCTACGGCACCCTTAACCAACTTACACCAACATCGTTTGGGCTGAAGGCTTCGGGTGGCGACTTTGTCACGGCGAATGGGTACTACAAAATTGACTTAAGTGTACAGACTGCGACAACCTTCACTGCCAGAGCCACTCCACAAGGTGGACAGGTAAGCGATTCATGCGGCACCTATACACTTACTCAATCGGGGAGTAGAACGCCGACCACCACCGACTGTTGGTAGTCACAACTCACTTTTTATGATGTAAGACTCGGCCTATTCCTGCATTGCAATGCTGCAGATCCATCATCTGCAAACTCCATAAAGACGAGATACGCTGTCGCAAGTGGCCGACTTCATTGAACAAATTCTTTTGCGGTATGTCACATTCCTGTATTCTTTTGAGGGCTCAAGCTTGACTGGATTTGAATATCTGGTGCAGGCGTTCAAGACCAAGCCTTGAATCGAGTGACATGTTTGTTGTTTCCTTACCGCCGTTTTAAGAGGGATAACCCCATGAACAAGACCTTTTCCAACACTTTGAAAGCCGGTGCCGCTGCATTGGTGTTGTTGTCCGCTGCCGGTTGCCAGACCAAGGCTATCGACGAAGTACGCGCAATGGCTCAAAAAGCACAGCAGGATGCTGCTGCCGCACAAGCCACTGCCAACTCCGCCGCCAGCAGCGCAACTGCTGCCAACAGCGCTGCCGCTGCTGCAAAGTCGGCTGCCGACAATGCACAAAGCACTGCAAATCAAGCTCTGCAAGCCGCTCAGACCGCCCAAGCCGGCGTCGATGCGACCAACCAGAAGCTGGATCGCATGTTCAAGCAGTCGGTATCGAAGTAATTCGATCGCCACTAGCTCGATGCAAAAAGGCCGCAGAAACTGCGGCCTTTTTTATTGAGTTAAAAGTTTAGTGTGGCGATGACAGTAAGGCGACCCGCTTGTCAGTTATCGACCAATACTGATGAAAGAATTGTCCTACGCTCCTGCGACACCAAAAATAAATCCATATCTAAAGCAATCTTAGCCGAATTATTGGCGCACAACTTTGACTGCAGACGGCACACCTAAATTGCGCTGGAACACGCCTTCAGCATCTTGCCAATCCAAACTCGCCGGACGTTCACGCGTTGCAGCGACAAACATGCGAGTGATATTCGTCAGGCTTTGATCCCACTTAACCTCACCGCCTTCCAGCGGCGAGTGCACTTCCATATATAACTCTTCACCCGACCAACCCATTTTATAAGGCTGATCAATGATCAGCACCGGTGTCCCGACCGGCACCTCTTTGAAGAAATGCTCGATGTCTTCCGGGAACATACGAATACAACCATGCGTGACATCCATGCCAATGGCAGTGGGCTTGTTGGTGCCATGTATCAAGTAGGCACCACCAGGAATAGCCAGGCGCATGGCAAATTCACCCAAGGGGTTATCTTTACCGGGTTTCACAGCAGCAGGTAGATAGTCGCCACGTGCTGCATGTTCTTGTCGCACCGATGCCGGCGGATACCAGGTCGGATTCATCCGCTTATCGGCAATGCGGGTTTGACCCAGCGGCGTCTTCCAATCCATCTTGCCGATGCTGACTGGATAAGTCTGCACCGTGGCCTCGGTTTTACCCGGCGCGGGTTTGGGATAGTAGTAAATGCGATGCTCGGACACATTGATCACAATGCCGACACGCGGCGCATCCGGCAGGATGTAGCGCGATGGAATCATGATGCGCTTATCGGCACCCGGCACCCAAGGATCGACGCCCGGATTGGCGGCAACCATTTCTTCATAACCAATGCTGTACTTGCGACCGATGTCCAGCAGGGTGTCTTCGTAGCGAGTGGTGACGTAAGTTACTTCACCGACTACTGCATCGTTACCCGCAGGCAGTGGATACTCCGCCGCTTCGACGTACCCACCCAGCAAAAACATCGCAACAAGTAATTTCTTGATCGACATCTGGCCCATCATGCTACTTACAGCCATGCGTAATTAAATGCGCACCAAAGCCGAACCCCAGGTAAAACCACCGCCGAATGCTTCCAGCAACACCAACGACCCCGGCTTGATTCGACCATCGCGAATGCCGGTGTCCAGCGCCAGCGGTACCGACGCCGCCGAAGTATTGCCCTGATCGGCAATGGTAACGATCACTCGCTCCATCGGCAGATCCAGTTTCTTGGCGATACCTTGGATAATGCGCATATTCGCCTGATGTGGCACCAGCCAGTCGATTGCGCTCTTATCCAAATTGTTGGCAGCCAAAGTTTCATCGACAATGCCGCCCAACTTATTGACGGCCACCTTGAATACCTCACTGCCTTTCATCTGAATCACACACTGACTACCCTGCGGCACGCTGGTGTTGTAACGCTTCGAAGGCCCCGTGGGGTAGTACAACAAATCCGCATAATCGCCGCTGGCATGCAGATGCGTAGACAAGATTCCGGGCTCCTCGGACGGTTTGAGAATCACCGCCCCCGCACCATCACCGAATAACACACAGGTGTTGCGATCGTTCCAATCGACCAAACGCGTCAAACACTCGGCACCGACCACCAACGCACACTTGGCATCCCCCAGGCGAACGAACTTATCAGCCACACTCAGCGCGTAAATGAAACTGGAACACGCGGCCTCCAATTGAATAGCCGGCGGACCGAACACACCCAATCGCTGCTGCAATAGACAGCCGGTATTCGGAAAAATTTGATCAGGGGTGGTTGTACCGATCACGATCAAATCGATTTCTGCTGCCGTGACACCAGCAGCTTCCATGGCACGACGCGCTGCATGCTCAGCCATGTCGCAGGTGGTTTCATTCTCCGCCACTACATGCCGGCGTTCGATGCCGGTGCGGCTACGAATCCATTCATCGCTGGTCTCGACCAACTTTTCCAAGTCGGCATTGGTCAACACTTTTTCCGGCAGATAGGAGCCTGTGCCGACAATCTTCGAATACTTCATTGCACCTGTTCCTGCAACAACTGGCTGACCTGCGAAGGCACTCCCTTGCGCGCCTCGACAATCGCCACCCGGATGGCATTGGCGAACGACGGCGCATCCGCACTGCCGTGACTCTTAATCACTACGCCGTTCAAGCCTACCATGCTGGCGCCATTGTGCCGGCCTGGATCAAAACGCTTCTTAAATGAATTTAATACGGGCAACGACGTCACCAAACTCAACCATCGCAGTGGCGACCGAGTGTATTCACTCTTCAGCGCCGCGCCAAACATGCGCGCCACGCCTTCCATACTTTTAAGCGCCACATTACCGGTGAAGCCATCGGTTACGACCACATCCACTTCACCACCGAAGATGTCATTGCCTTCGACAAAACCAATGTAGTTGAGCGTGCTTTTTTGCAGCAGCTTGGCGGCTTCCTGCACCAGCTCATTGCCCTTGATGTCTTCAGAACCAATATTCAACAGCCCGATACGCGGACGCGGCGTGCCATGCAGGTCGGTGGCCACCACGCTGCCCATCACTGCAAACTGCAATAGATGCTCCGGCGAAGCATCGGCATTCGCACCCAGATCCAGCATGTAAGTGTGGCCATGATGCGCGGGAATACGCCCAAGGATGGCGGGGCGATCGATACCCGGAATGGTCTTGAGCACAAACCGCGCCGTAGCCATTAAGGCACCGGTATTACCGGCACTGACACAGGCATCGGCCACGCCCTCTTTGACGAGATCGATGGCAATGCGCATTGAAGAATCTTTTTTCTTACGTAGCGCATCTTGCGGACGCTCGCCCATCTCCACGACCTGGCTGGCATGATGTACTTGCAAACGCTCGGCAAAGGCACGACCGCGCTTAGCCAGCAGGGGCGTCAATACTTCCTGCTGACCAACCAGAATGAATTTGATATCCGGCTGTTGGGCGAGCACTTCCAATACAGCGGGCACCGCTGTCGGCGGCCCGTGGTCGCCTCCCATTGCATCGATCGCGATTGTCAGCTGCTTGCCCAGCGGTGGCGACGACTGCGTGCTCAATGGACTGAAGGTCCTAAGGGCAAAGACTTGGCTGCGCCGAAAAACACCGGCGCGGCCGGCAGATTACTCGGCCTGTTTGTCTTCGCGGGTCTCGATGACTTTCTTACCGCGATAGAAACCATCCGGCGTGATGCGATGACGGGTATGGGTTTCGCCCGAAGTCGCATCCACCGACAAGGTCGGAGCGGTCAGTTTATCGTGAGCGCGGCGCATGCCGCGGGTAGATGGGGTTCGACGGCTTTTTTGAACTGGCATGATCGTTACTCTCTAAAAACTTCAACAGGGACCAAAGCGGGACCACTCAGCCCCTTCTTAATCGAATTCAATCCATAGCGACTGGCTTATTGCTTGCGTAACAAATCGCGCAAATTACCAAACGGTCGCTGTACCTCGGCAGAAGCATGCTCTGCAGCATGCTGTTCAACCGCATCATCCATCGCTGAAGATGCAGCAATATTGCTAGCACATTCGCGCTCGTCTTCATGCTTGGCGATCAATGGCAAGGCCAGCAATAGCTGTTCCTCTACCAGATCGAATGCATCCAAACGCGAGGCATTAGCAATCCACGGCTCGTGCGACTCTGGCACTAACGCCAGTTCCGCTTCGCTGTCGATCAACATCAAGTCAAACGATTCGTGTACGGGATACTGCATTGAGGTCAAGCAACGCTGACATATCAGCTCCACCTTGCCCTGCAACTCACCGTGAATCACCGGTCGCTTGTCCAACGTGTCAAACTGCAACTCGACCGCCACAGCAGGCTTGTTGGACACCGCCACATCGGTCAAGCGCTCGAAACGCGTATCACTAAACTCGTGTTCCCAGGTCAGCCCACCATGAGCCAGCACCGTCGCATCCACCACCCACTGGGTGGTTTGGAAAGGGGGTTCGGCCGGGGGTCGCGACATGGGGCGCGTATCATAGGGGCGTGTTTTTGCCCTGTCAAAAACTTCCACGACCTTAAGCCCTTGTATTTGCAAAGGGATCGGCCCACCGACCCGAAACCAATCAACACATTAGAAGGTATCCATTCAGGTGAATTCCCCCCGCCCCTCTTCAACCAGCCCCCACAGCCTGGTACTGGCCTCCACCTCTATTTACCGGCGGCAACTGCTGGAACGCCTGCGCCTGCCTTTTGCAGTGCACTCGCCAGGCGTGGATGAAGCACTGCTACCCGGGGAAGATGTCACCAGCCTGGTGTACCGGCTGGCCAAAGCCAAGGCAGAGGCTGCGGCCGCCCGCTATCCCGATAGCGTGGTGATCGGCTCAGACCAAGCCGCAGTCCGCGGGGCAGTTATTCTAGGCAAGCCCGGCAGCGGCGAGGCAGCCACCGCCCAGCTGAAAGCAGCCAGCGGCACCCAAATCGTTTTTCACACGGCCGTGCACGTCATTACGCCACAACCGCGCCGGCACGAAGCCCATATCGATACCACCATCGTCAAATTCCGCAGCCTCAGCGACGAGGAAATTGTCCGCTACATTGCTGCTGAAAATCCGCTGGATTGCGCCGGCTCCTTCAAAGCCGAAGCGCTGGGCATCACTCTGTTCGAGCGCATCGACTCACAGGACCCGACAGCGCTAACGGGCCTGCCCCTCATCTGGCTGGCGGGGGCACTGAGGCGAGCAGGTTTTTCATTGCCCTGAGATTGCGCTGACTTACTATTAAGGAGCGGGCTTAACGATCCTCCGCGTTTACCCGCCCGGACTTTTTCTCGCCGCTCTGCTTGAGACTAGCCAATACGGCATTCAGCTCTTCGCTCAGCGGCGCAGTAATACTAAATTTCTCGCCAGTACCGGGGCGGGCAAACTCCAACGAATGCGCATGCAAGAACATGCGCTTCAACCCAAACGAACGCAGCGAATCATTACCTTCCTTATTACCATACTTCTCATCGCCAGCGACGGGATGCCCGGCATAGGCGGCGTGCACGCGTATTTGGTGAGTACGGCCGGTGCCGATCTCAATGGCCATCAATGTGGCCAGTTTGCCGAAGTGTTGCTGGGGCACAAAGGTACTGAGCGCCGACTGGCCATCAGGATGAACCCGGACCATGCGCTCGCCCCCCTGCTTCTGATTGGTGAGCAGCGGCAGATCTATCTTTTTCCTGCCCAACTCCCACTTACCCCATACCAACGCCAAATAGCGCTTGGTCATCTCGCGTTCGCGCAAGGCCGCATGCAATTCACGCAGGGCGGCGCGACGCTTGGCGATTAACAACACCCCACTGGTATCGCGATCCAAGCGATGCACCAGTTCCAATTCGGGCAATTCGGGGCGCGCAGCCCGTAAAGCTTCGATGACGCCGAAGGCCAGTCCGCTGCCCCCATGCACAGCCACACCTGCCGGCTTGTTAATAATCAGCAGATCCTTGTCTTCATGCAGGATGGCATCGGTGATGAACTGCTGCAGCGAACTGGAGGGCTTGGCCTGTGCCGGCTTCTCATCCAAACGCACGGGCGGAATGCGCACCCGATCACCTAACGCCAATCGGGTCTCCGGCTTGGCGCGCTTACCATTTACCCGAACCTCGCCTTTACGCAGCACCCGGTAAACATGGCTTTTCGGGATGGTTTTCAGCACCCGCATCAAATAGTTATCGAGTCGCTGGCCGACATCACCCTCGCCAGCCTCGGCATAACTTACGCCCTTACCTGGCGAATTGGCGACCGCAGCCATTTGCGCAGCCTCGGGCCGCTGAGGATCATTCATTACCCATACCTAAAGAAACAAACACTGATGGCGGCAACCTTGCAATGCATCGAGCAACTCATAAAGCGCTCATCCAAGTTTACGTAAGCCATTGATTACACGTAGTTGCACTGTTATAGTCGCGGCGCTTTCGTTCTCCGGTGACTGACTGGCCAGCGCCATACAGCGCCGCTCTGAACGATCAAACGCTACCTCCGGCTACTACCAGCCCGACTTAATAATCATGGGCTAAGCAAACGGGGGTCGCATCTTAGTTGGTTCTGACATGACAGGCCATGTGGATCGAATCCTAAGGCCAATCAGAATCATCGCTCGGCCGATTGGAACGCCGATGCCAAACTCGCAACTCGGGCTTTGGGTCGGTGACACAAGCGTTTCGGGCGGGCCGCAAGATTCGGCAGGATTTTGAGGCGACGGAAGGATTACCCGGCTCACAGCCGCCCTTCCGACGCCAGCGTCGAGCGCTTCGGGTTGGACCCCTTGTTTGCGATAGAACCGAGCAATTGCTTGTTCCACGCCAGGCACCGGGCCGCACCGCGAGCGGACAACCATCCTCCGTACCCACGCACCCGTCTGGCGCCCCTTCCACGGCCCCCCATCTACCTAAAAGTAGGGGCCTATGAAAAGAATGTTAGTGAATGCAACTCAAGAAGAAGAGTTGCGCGTTGCTCTAGTTGATGGACAACGTATTTATGACCTCGCCATTGAAATCCCTTCTCGCGAGCAGAAAAAAGCCAATATCTACAAGGGTCGCATCACCCGCGTCGAAGCCAGCCTTGAAGCCTGTTTCGTCGATTACGGCGCCGACCGCCACGGCTTTCTGCCACTGAAAGAAATCTCCCGCGAATACTTCAAACCGGGCTCTAACCAGAACAACCGCAACATCCGTGACCTGGTCAGCGAAGGCCAGGAAATCATGGTGCAGGTTGAGAAAGAAGAGCGCGGCAACAAGGGCGCCGCCCTGACCACCTTCATCAGTCTGGCCGGTCGCTTCCTGGTGTTGATGCCCAACAATCCGCGTGCCGGCGGCGTCTCGCGTCGCATCGAGGGCGAAGACCGCGAACAACTGCGCGAAGCACTGGACAGTGTGCAACTGCCCGAAGGCATGGGCGCCATCGTGCGTACCGCTGGTGTGGGCCGTTCAGCAGAAGAACTGCAATGGGATGTCAGCAACCTGCAGGCAGTGTGGCAAGCCATTCAAGATGCCGCTGCCGCACGCCCCAGCCCCTTCCTGATCTATCAGGAATCCAAGCCGATGATCCGCGCGCTACGCGATTACCTGGCCGACGACGTGGGCGAAGTGCTGGTCGACAGCCCTGCAGTATTCGCTGAAGGCCAGGACTACATGCAGCGCTTCATGCCCAACAGCCTGCGCAAATTGAAACTGTATGAAGACGAAGTGCCGCTGTTCACCCGCTTCCAAATCGAAAACCAGATCGAGTCCGCACATGCGCATGCACTGAACCTGCCCTCCGGCGGTTCGATTGTTATTGATCACACCGAAGCACTGGTGTCGATCGACATCAACTCGGCACGTGCCACTCGTGGCGGCGACATCGAAACCACCGCGACCAATACCAATCTGGAAGCGGCGGACGAAATCGCGCGTCAATTGCGTCTACGCGATATCGGCGGCCTGATCGTCATCGACTTCATCGACATGGAGTCGACCAAGAACCAGCGCGCCGTGGAAGATCGCCTGCGCGATGCAGTGAAACAGGATCGCGCCCGCATCCAGATCGGCCGCATTTCGCGTTTTGGTCTGCTGGAATTGTCACGTCAGCGTCTGCGTCCCTCGATTGCCGAAGCCACACATCACGCCTGTCCGCGTTGCAGCGGCATGGGCAAGATCCGCAGTGTCGAATCCCTGGCACTGACCTTGCTGCGTCTGATCGGTGAAGAAGCACGCAAAGACCGCACTGCCAAAGTAATTGCACAATTACCGGTGGATGTGGCGACGTTCCTCATCAATGAGAAGCGCGACGCGCTGCACGAGTTGGAAACCAAGACCAAGACCGACATCGTGCTGGTGCCCAATAAGTACATCGAAACACCGGCCTATGAAATTCGCCGGTTGCGTGACGATGAAGTGCACGCCGACGAAAACCGTCCAAGCAGTTACCAGTTGGCGCAACAGCCCACCGTCGATGTCGATGCCATCGCCAATCGTGCCGAACAGAAGCCAGTCACACAGCAAGCCGCAGTGACTACGATGCTGCCGGCAGCGCCCGCCCCACTGGCTACCGAACCAGCACCGGCTATAGAAGCAGAAAAAGTAGGCATTTTTGTCGCAATGTGGCGCTTCTTTTTTGGCGGCGCCGGCAAGACAGAAGCCGCAGAAAAACCTGCCGCTGCCGCACCGCGTCGCCAGGAACGCAATGACCGCTCACGCGGCCGCAATGAACGCGGCGATCGTTATGGCCGTGGCCGTAATCGTGGCGACAATCGTGGTGAAAATCGTAACGACGGACGCGATGACAAGCGCGACGACAAACGCGAAGCGCGTCGCGACGAAGCACGCACGGAGCCACGCAACGAGTCGCGCCAGGAAGCACGCCATGAACCACGCCGCGACGACCATCGCCGCGATCAACAGGCACAACGCCAACGCGAACAGCAGGAACGTCGTCGGGAACGCGACGCGCAACGCGCTCAGCAGACACCCGCGCCCGTTGCCGATGCCACTACCGCCGATGCGGTAAGCACACAGGCGGATGCCTTCGCCGCAGAAGGTCAGGGTGCGCATGGCGAACGTCGTGGTCGACGCAACCGCCGTCGCCGTGGTGGCCGAGGCCGCGGTGGTGAAAACCGTGGTTTCGCCGCAGGTGGCGATGCCAATCAGGGTGGCGCAAATGGAGCGACGAATCCGCATGGTGCCGACACCTCCTCCGACACCCACTTTGAATCGCATACAGGCGGTAATGAGACACGTGAGAACCATGCCCCAGAGCAGCGCCACGAACCCATGCATACGCCATCGACCAGTCACACCCACACAGAAGCCCCATCTGTGAGTGACAGCTGGTCACCACCAGCCAGCGGCTCGGAACAAAACCGCAGCGAATAGTGCGAGCTGACCGAAGGACGAAACGGCGTGTAGCTTTGCTACACGCCGGTCTCGGCACAGCGCCGAAGTACCAGGACGTAGCATAATATCCATCGACATCTGCGGCCGAATATCCCTTACCGCATCAGCCGGTATCGCCACGCATCCCGCGGCATCCGCCTTTGACGATTACCGCCATAGCCTTAACTTAACTATCGGCGCGTCGGCAAAACATGACATATTCCGCTGAATTGTAGAGATGGATCACGCAGCCCAGCACCGAGAGTGACGATAATTCTCGCTGCTATACAGGCCTAACCCTGGTCTTCAAGGGATTTTTCAGCGACGACCGCATCGGAAAAATAGTCAGATGACCCAACCCATACTCTTCAAAAACAGCATTTCCATTGCATTGCTGGCTGCTGCGGAAGCTGCCGTCTCGAGCGTGGCCGCTGTTTTCAGCCTGTATACCGCGGCCTATCTCGGCGGGCTGGACATGGGCGAATTGTCTTCGTCACTGCTGGTCGCGTCGGTCATCCTGTGCCTTTGCCTGATCCGCCGCCCGCAAGATGCCGGCTCACAGCTGACCATTCAACCTGCCAAAGCGGCGCTTTCTGTGTTTCTACGTTTTCTATTGGCGGTGATCCTGCTGTATCTGATCGGTATGGAGACCCGTACCCAGTTGGTTGCCACGCGCATGTTCTACTATTGGGCAGCCATTACCGCACCAGCCCTGGTGCTGCTGACGCTGGCGATTTCCGGCATTACACAACGCCTATTGCTGGCTGCAGCCAGCAATCGTACCGCCGTGTTCGCCGGCTATAACGAAAACAGCATTGCGCTTGCAGAACGCCTGAACCGAGAAGCGTCGCTGTGCCTCAAACCAGTAGGTTTCTTCGATGATCGCAGTCCGGATCGGCTGGGCATGACCGGCGAAGCGCAACTGACCGGCACGCTACAAGACTTGATCAAGTTTGTGAAAAAGAACGGCGTGGATGTCATTTTCATCTCACTGCCGATTCGCCATCTCAAACGGGTCATGGATCTGCTTGAAGACCTGCGCGACACCACCTCCTCGATTTACTACGTGCCGGATGTATTTGTCTTCGACCTGATCCAGGCGCGCTCCACCGAGATCAGCGGCATTCCGGTAGTAGCCATGTGCGAGACGCCTTTTTATGGCTATCGCGGCATTGCCAAGCGACTGCTGGATATTGCGGTATCAATCCTCGCCATCACTTTGCTATCGCCCGTGCTGTTGCTGGTAGCACTGGCAGTGAAGCTATCTTCACCCGGTCCGATCATTTTCAAGCAACGCCGTTATGGCCTGGATGGCGGCGAGATCGCGGTTTACAAATTCCGCTCCATGAAAGTCACCGAAGACGGCGGCACGATTAAACAAGCCTCCAAGACCGATAGCCGCATCACTCCGGTAGGCGGATTTCTGCGCAGATCATCCCTGGATGAATTGCCGCAGCTGTTCAATGTGCTGCAAGGCAAGATGAGCCTGGTCGGCCCTCGCCCGCACGCAGTGGCGCATAACGAGGAGTATCGCAAGCTGATTACCGGTTACATGGTGCGTCACAAAGTGCCGCCCGGCATCACGGGATTGGCTCAAATCAGCGGCTGCCGAGGCGAAACCGCACGGCTTGAAGACATGGAAGCCCGCGTCAAATACGACATCGAATATCTGCGCCACTGGTCTTTAAGCCTGGATATCAAAATTCTGTTCCTCACGGCTTTCAAGATTTTCCGCGACGAACAAGCCTACTAATTGCACTCGCAAGGTAGCTAATTGATCCGGCTCGCTTGGCGGCGAGCCGCATTTGCAACATGTCATCGTTCTCTGCATCACAGCACCCACTCTGCTGGTTGGTAACTGCAAATCGGCGTTGTTTGATTACGACTGTTTGCGGCAAAATTACAACTATCCGTCATTCCTGCTGCGCAACATAAGTCTGCAGCAACCCGGTTTGGCCGAAAACCGGATGTTAAATATCTACAAATAAAGCCTCGTCTGTCGACGCCATTCCTCACTCACGACCGGCCACGCATTTTCCAAGAGACGCCCGCGAACATCGCTTAATCAGGCAAAGCAATAACGTAAGTCGGTCTTCTAATTAGCAACTCATGACCGCAACTTTGTGGAGCAGCCGCTCAAGCAACGGCGAATTGCCACAACACCTCAAAATTCCGATTGGCCAAGCATTCGCAAACATGCATTCGTTCACAAATTCAGTAAAATCGCGCCGCGCGACCCACATCGAATAACGATCGATTTTTTGTTTTGACTCCGATTTTCCTTTTTACCGTTTTGCATATTCCCGGCTTATTTAACTTTCGCTCGTGACGTATCTCACGTGCTGTGAGGTGCTGCCTTATTTCTCAAGGCACAAATCAGTCAACGGGTGCTAAGCGTAAGTGGGCAAGGTAGCCGTTTCGCGACAATTGTCGATGCAAGGTTGCCCAATAGAATTCGCTCGCCCTGAAAACATTTGCCCCGAAAATTTTCGCTTGTACGCAGGTAAGGAAAGTTAGATGAAACAGCAACAGTTGCTGGCGCTTTTCGCGATGGCTTCACTCGCAGCCGGATGCAGTGGCGGGAGTGACTCAGAAGCTCCAGCCGCAACTGCAGCCGCGTCGGCCGGTTCGAGCAGCAGCTCGGGTAACAGCTCAAGTACATCTAATGCATCCAGTGCCAGCAGCACAGGCAATACCGGCGGCGGCTCCAGCGCCAGCAGCTCAAGCACCACCTCCACCACCTCGAACAGTTCGACATCCAGTGCCACCTCAAGCACGAGCACAAGCGCAAGCAGCCATCCTTACTGCTTCACGGCCTGCTCGGCTGACGGCGGCCAGGCGGGCATCAGTCTGCCGGACGGTAGCGCCACTCAGTCCGGCACCGCTGCAACCTTGGGCTCTCCCACCTCTACTATCTTCAATGGCTTGAAAACCGTCGTTGATCCCTTCGCCCATACCCCCGCTCACGCAGTAGCCGCGGCCGCCGCCGCGCTGCCCTCGGGCCTCAGCGGCGAAACCAAGCCTTACATTCCTAATGTAAAGATCCTCGCTCGCGGCGATGCCATCATTCTGTACTTCCCCGCCGTGGCCGGCGCTGGCGATTACCGCGCTTATGCCGTCACCAGCGGCGTTTCCTTTACCACAGCCAGCAATGGCAACGGCAAGCAACCGCGCGGCGCAGTGATCGCTTGCGCTGGCTTCCGCCAGCACACCTATCGCTCGCCTGTGGTCAGTGGCTATCACACCCGCGAACTGCTGCAGGCCATCGAGCTGCCCGGCTTCGTCAACCCCGGTGATTACACCATCGTGGTGGAAGCCACGGCTTCGCCCTGCCCATTCGTCGGCATGCCGGCGCATACCGATGCGCAGATTTCCATGCCCAACAATGGCACGACTACGGACGCGCATACCAGTAACGCCGACAGCTACAAATTCCAAGGCATTCCGATTGCCAAGTTGCGCTCCTTTGAAACGATCAAGAGCCTGTACGGTAACGAAATCATCAACGGCCAGGGCTCGCCGATCTCCTGGGCTACCCGCACTTCTGCTGCCAAGCTCGGCGACGTAGTGCTCCCTAACGATGCCACCATCCCCAGCGATCCGCAGGTCGTTGCCCGCAGTACCGTCGCAGTGCGCATGCCGATGTTCGACGAAAGCTTGAACGCACCCATCTTCGACGTCGGTGCCGATTCGATCTTTGAAGACTTCGCCGTCGACGCCAAGGTGCTGCCGGCCGCTATTGGCAATAACCCAGACTATGCAGCCTACAACGGCTTCCGCATCAATCCGTTGTTCGTACTGAAGAACCCTACTACCAACAGCGATGAGTGGCAGTTCTGGGGTCGCTACATGCAGGCTGCCGATGCCACCCCTGGCACGCATAACGCCAGCGGTCCGAATGCGCAGGCCTTGTTAGGCGTCCAGGCCTTCACGCGCCATGGCCGCCTATACACCACCTTCGGGGATACTGATCAGGACGTGGGCGGTTCGTTGAACTTCTCTTCGCTACGCGCCCCGGTCGTGGAAATGGATAGTCAGAAATATATCCACTCCATGTTCCGCATCAATTCCGATGCTACGCATCGTCGCTACTGGTACTGGTACCTGTGCGGTGCCGCCACCAGCGCCGAGATCTTCGATACCACCACCAACCGTTACAATTTGCGTCCGCTGGTGTACGAAACCACCTTCGGTCCGGGCGGCAACAATCCTTCTGTTCCTGACGGCGGCACGCTGTTCAGCAGCAGCACGGCTGACGACAAGATAGGCATTGCCAAGGAATGCCTGTCCTTCACTGAAGAAGCACGCCCAGAAAACGGCCTGATCGCTATGAATGTTGGCGACGTCCAGACCAGTGCCGTGCTGCGTGCGCAGATTCATCCGGCCAACAAGAGCCACGGCATCATCGCTCTGGGCAACACCAGCAGCGATACCTTGGGCTTGGGCTTGGGCATGAAGAGCCTGGGCTTCCGCTTCAAGGTGGATGCCAATGGCAACCGCACCGGCCCGATGCTGGAACCCTTCGATCAACTCGCGCCACTGGTGCACTACGATGTGTTCGTGCGCAAGGATCGCTTGGTGGTATTCATCAACGGTCGTCAGGGCTTCTGCGTCGACATGTCCGACATCCAGTTGACCATGAAGTACGCCATGATCGGCTACGGCGATCTGCTGTATCACTCGGGCATCGAATGGACCGAACTGTCCGACGGCCCGGTCAACAAGGATCCGCAGATGTATCAGGCTCAGTTGAACACCCCCATCGCCAACACCCGCGTGTGGGATGTGGTTGCTCATTCCGACAAGATCGATATCCCCTCGCAGTTCTCCAGCTTCAACCCAGCTCTCTGCAAGAAGCCTTCTAACCAGACCGTGCAGGGATATGTCCCTTAAATAACCCGTCTCTCCCTTACGGGAAGATCCGTCATCAGACGAATAGCGGCCCAGCCTATGCTGGGCCGCTTGTTTTTCGGCCCCGACGAGTCGAACCAAACAACTTCGCAATCCAACATCAGGCAGCTACAGCCTCGATACGTGCAAACGTCACGTTTTGTAACATCCGAATAGCAGTATTCAGACCTCCAGCCTTGCACGGCCTGAACAGCGCCTTGATAATCGGGAAACTTCGTTATATTTCCCCTCACGCACCGAGAGCCCAATGAAAGAGATCGTACTTCGCGAAGCACGACATCTCAGCCTCAACATCCCCGCAACAGAATTGGCCGGTTTCCGCGAGGTGCGAGCGCTGCTTGCACAAAGAAGCACCGTGGTCTGGGGAGAGCATTGCTCGGAATGTGCCTTTCCATCGTGCTACGCCTCCTGCGAGTTCTATACGCCACGCAGCGACATGCACTGCCGCCGCTTCGCCAATGGCATTGAAGAAGTGGTCATCCCCGGCGCGCCCGACATCAAGAACCTGACGCGCATTCAATTTCGTCGCTGGGGCAAACTGGAAGGCTCCGGCCCAGCCACGCTGTATCCGACCGACGCGGCCTATCGCAAAGAGGCGTCGGCAAACTCCACCGACAAATTCTTCGCTGCCCTGCCTCTGCCTAAACGTATCGGCAATGGCATCGCCAATCGAATGAATGCGCAACGCAAACAGCAAGCGGTCACCGAAGGCCCGCTGCAATCATCCAGCTCTGCCAATGTCTTCGTTATTGAAGGCTGGTTGGAGCACGACACGGCGATCAACATGACGGTGTCGATGATGCCCTGGGATAAGAGCATCGATGGCCTGTTCCAAAAACAATTTACTTTCCGCAAGGGCTACAACCGCGAAGTCATTTCCTGCCAGACCATCAAGCAGTCGATGTCGATCGACCAGCCCTTCGCCATCCAGATCGAAGTAGTGGGTGACCCGCCCAATCAGCCCGTCATTTTTGGTCTGGTCGATTTTGCCGAGGTGGCCGCAGGCAAGACACTCACCTCAGCCACCGCCGCACCTGTAGCGAAGACTGGCAAAGCTAAAACCGCCAAGTGCGTGGTATGGGATCTCGACGATACCGTTTGGACCGGCACCCTGGTTGAAGACGGCATCGAAGGCGTGCAGCTGAAGCCCGGTGTGGCCGAAACCATGCGCATGCTCGATTCACGCGGCATTCTCAATTCCGTGGCGTCTAAGAACGATGAAGATCTGGCGCTGGCCGCGTTGAAGCACTTCGGCTTGAGCGAGTACATCCTGTTCCCGCAGGTCAGCTGGGGACCGAAGAGCGATGCGTTACGACGCATTGCCGAGTCCATCGATATCGGCATCGACACCTTCGTGTTTGTCGACGATCAGCCCTTCGAACGTGGCGAGGTAGGCGCAGCGCATCCCAGCGTCACCCTCATGACGCCCGAAGACGTTGCCGGCTTCGCTACTCATGCACTGTTCGATGTGCCGGTAACCGAAGAGAGCAAGAAACGGCGTCTGTTGTATCGCGACGAAGAAAAACGCCAGCGTGCTGCAACGTCCTCCGGCACGGATTACCTTGGCTTCCTGCGCTCCTGCAATATCGAGCTGGATGTGCTGCCGGTTACCAAGGACTCTGCGGAAAGAATCTACGAACTCACCCAGCGCACCAATCAGCTGAATGTCACCGGCGCGCGCTTTACTCGCGAAGAAGTGCGGCAGTTTGTCGATGGCACCACCAGCGACGAGGGCTTTGTACTGCGTTGCCGCGACACCTTCGGTGACTACGGCATCATCGGCTTCTGCGTGCTCAATCGCGAGCAACATCGCATCAATGCCTTCTTCATGAGCTGCCGCGTGCAACGTAAGCGCGTGGAGCAGGCGTTCTTCGCGTGGTTGTCCGAAAGTCTGATTGCCTCCGGCGCCGATTCGTTGACCATCAACTATCGCAAGACCGCCAAGAACGGCGCCTCGGTGCGCATGTTTGCCGATCTAGGTTTTGTGCTTGAAGAATCCGCCCCGGTGAAGGCAGCTTCACTCGCGCCCTATCCAACCCATGGCAGGATACGGACATCGTTCGCATCAATGCCACCACACCGAGCAACGACGCTGTCAAACAGCGCGCGTAAATCCCCTACTCCCATGATGGCGAAAATCAGCAATCGACTGGCCCGACTCGACACCACACAGTCGATGAAGTTGCGCTTGAACGCACCGGTCGCCAGCTTTACCTTCGATGACTTCCCAGCCAGCGCCTACACCATTGCCGGCAAGATGCTGGAAGACGCCGGCGTGCGCGGCACCTACTTCGCTGCCGGTGAATTCTTGAATACATCCGTCGATGGCATCGAGTACTACAACGCCGAGCTGCTCAAGACCGTGCATGAAAATGGCCATGAAATCGGCTGCCACGCCTTCAACCATGTACATCTCAGTCGCAAGGGTGCCGACTTTGCCCGCAACACTTGCGAAAAAAACAGCGAGCTGATGCGTGGCATTCTGGGCGAGCAATTCATGATGACCAGCTTCGCCTATCCCTTTGGCGATGTTTCGCCCAGCGTCAAACGCGCCATGACACAACGTTTCGCGCTATGTCGCGGCGTCTATCAACGACTCAATACCGGCTCGGTGGATGTAGCGCAGATTCGCATCGTCAGTCTTGAATCAAGACATTGGAATGAGCAGGACATTACCAACACCATTGCCGATGCCTGCCGCAATAACAGCTGGCTGGTATTCCTGACTCACGATATCTCCAATTCGCCCACGCCTTATGGCTCAACTGCGGCGATGATTGAATTTACGCTGCGCGCCTTGCAGCAATCGCAAGTGCCCATCATGACTTTAAAGGCAGCGGCAGCGCATAGCTTCTTCGGCGCCGGCAGTCACTGAGTCCGCCCCATCAAGGCAGGGTCAATCCAGACGCGACAGCAAACTATCAGTGTAAAACTGACGCAGCACTCGACCGTATTCGGCCGGCTGCGCCTCGGCATACAGACCATGGCGTGCGCCGGAAGCAATCCACAATTGTTTAGGCTCTCCGGTCGCATCAAACAAGTCACGCACCATTGCCGTTGGCACCACTTCATCCTGATCGCCGGCAATCAATAACACCGGGCGTGGCGCGACTTTTTTGATGACCTGACTGGGTGCCGGTAAGTCCAAACGTAACCCTGCGGTACGCAAAGCCCATTCGGCGGGCTTTTCACTCAACCATCCCCAGCGACGATGATCCCATAGCACATAGTCTTTGAAGCTGGTCGGCGTGGCCTCCAGCACTACGGCACGCAATCGGGTATCTACTGCCGCCACCTGCGCCACGATGATGCCGCCGCACGAAAAACCCAGTGCACCGATCTTTTCAACATCAACGTCAGGACGCTGACTCAGCCAATCGAGCGCCTCGCGCAACGCCTGCTGTTCGTTCACTCCCCATTTAATGGCTCCCTGACTTTGACCGGTTCCCGGCCAATCGAAAGCCAGCACGCCAAAACCGGCGGCAGCCAGCAAACGGATTTCGGCCAGCATGGAGGAGCGATCGGCATTGGTGCCGTGCGTGACAATCACGGCGGCTCGATTCGTCGACGGCACATACCAGCCGCGTACCTTCAAGGCGTTATTGATGAATGAAACTTCTTCCAGTCCGGCAATGCCGACCTGTTCAGAATGCAACAAAATGCTCGATTCAGGATTGGGCGCAAAATCAGCCAGCGCGCTGCGATAGCTATTCCAGGCAATGCGTCCCAACAAAGTCAAAGTGAGCGCCGTGCAAAACAGCGCCGCCAGCCATTTTTTTCTTCTGTTCATACTGATACATGTGCAACCGGCTCGGCATGTTACTCGAACATGCCTTAAGCAAACATAGCACTCGCATCAAAAGACATCTCTGCCTTCAAGGCGCGTTGCGCGCCACCAGCTTGCCCACCAAACCAGCCAAGGGCCCCGATTTCAAATTACGACTGGCAGTGTTGTAGGCGCGGTACTTGAAAGCCCCCCAAGCCGAAGGCGAAGCCACTTCCAATTCCTGATACATGATTTCTTCAGGACTCCAGCGCTCCTTGGAAACATCTCTGCCGGTGGATAGATTGACGGTCTTGAAGCCCTGGCCGATCGCATACTGAATAGCCTCAGCGACGGTGGTGGTCATCACACTGTACTTGGAATAGTCGGGGTTATAACCCGAGTAATAAAGGTACAAGGAATCGCCCATCACAAAACCAATGCGGCAGGCGATCACTGCACCTTGATGCTTCAACTGGAATACGCGCAGGTGGCCGCGCTTGGCGAAGCGCCGGCAGACATCAAACAAAAACTGTTGCGATGATTCGTTGCGAAACACATCGGCATGACTGATGGTGTCGGTGGCCTGCGAGCGTTGATTGTGTAAACGCAGAAACTCGGCCACCGCCGCATCGGCCTGACTTGCATCGTCAATAGTCGTGAAGTCGAACTCCAAGCCTTCACGCTTGGGTGCGTTGTAGCATTTGCGCAGCGATTCTTTGATATTCCGCGACAGGCTGGTTTTGAACTCGGCCCAGGTCGGCAGCATATTGAGATAAAAATTCGGCACATCGCGCGTCCAGGTGATTGCACCGAAATCGGCCTCCACCTTCTTGAAAATATCGGATGTACCCGGGATGCCGGTCAACTTCATCCAGTCGCAGGCCACCGGCGCCTTGCGTAGATGTTCCAGCAAGGCGTGATAAAGCGGTTGCATGTCTTCAGCCGCCGCCGCAATACCGCGTACTTCGGTGATATTGGTATCGGCGCCAAAAAATTGCAGCTGACGCAAACGCAGTGGACCCTTGCCGGGCCGACAGGTGACCATCATGGGTGCAACGCCGCACAGCGTCTTGTCGGGTCGTCTAAAGGTAAACACGCACAACTCATCCTTGATGGCCGAACGATCGGAACGCAGGTGTTGCCACCATGCGGCCAACCAATCGAAACAGAAGAATGGCAGCTGCACCATGCGCGGCTCCAGTGCCCGCCACTCCGCTTCCAGCGTCGTCAATTCTTCCAACGACTGCACACGGCCAATAATAAAATCGCTCATCGAATAACCTTATTGCCTGTTTTTCATGACATGAGCGCCTGCGTCGCGCTGCATGCGTGCCAATTCCCGCACCCATATTGCAATGGAAATGCTCCTTGGTTACCGCCCGGACGGCGTGGATGCACCACCCCGCGCGCGATGCTTGAATCCTACTTACCAATAATAACCATAGCTTCGCGCAGCGTCGCATAAAAAAAGCAATCACTTAGCTGCTTCTGTCACAGAACGGTCTAAAGAACGTTCATGGCGGGCGGGCCACTAGCCAACGACGGCATCCCAGTGTTTTTCAATAGACCGAATACATAGGTCAGCACAGCCAAACCGAGAACCACTCGACAAAATTGCAAGCTTCCTTTCTAATGCCGCCCGCAAGCAAACCCGGTACTGTCCGCTACGCAGCGTTATTCGAACTATCAATCGCTGCCGACCTGCGCCCAAGCATGAAAGCATTGCAACTTGAATGTCGTTTTGCACAAAGGCGTTACCTGATGTCGACGTCATCAGAAACTGCGGCAGAACATAACACGCATCGTTGCCGCTTTTTTGCGACTTTATACCCACGTTGCTGCAGCGATCGTATTACTCAGACACAACATTTCAGTCGGTAGCGAGAGACATTTGTTAGGCATTGAGAAGGCTGAAAAACTGGCCTCAATGTAGTTCTCCGATTCGATTCTTTGGCGCTGACAAACCGTGAATTCGAATTTAGCGCCGGGCAACCACCCAAGCGACGAACCTTCAATTTGAGACCCCACATGGTTGTTGGAAAAACATTCAATCTTGGCTCTGTGCTGCTGCTGGCAATGGCAGCTGCCGGTTGTAGCGGCGAAGCGGCTAGCGATGGTTCGGCAAGCCCAACCTCTGCCAATGCGGCCACCAGTTCCGGTAGCTCGATAAGCTCCGCCTCAAGCATCAGCAGCGTGGCAAACTCGTCGACTTCAAGCGTGCAATCCAGCACGGCTTCTTCGAGCGCCAGCGTGAGTTCAAACACTTCCAGCAGCTCAAGCATTTCCGTTAGCTCCAGCAGCGCGTCCAGCGCTTCCTCAAGCTCACGATCAAGTTCTTCTTCCAGCTCGCGCTCGAGTTCCAGCTCCTCATCAAGCGTTTCCACTTCTTCAAGCAGCTCTTCCAGTTCGAGCATATCGAGCAGCTCCAGCTCTTCGTCGAGCTCAAGTTCCAGCTCCAGCGCCACCAGCGGGCTGTCGATTCACGTCGATGGCAACAAGCTCAAGAACGGCGCCGGCACCGTGGTGCAATTGCGCGGCGCCAATCTGATGGGCATGGAATACACCGCCGTCGGCGGCTGGAGCCCCAGCAATCCCTTCCCACAGTTGGTCGAGTCCAATTGGGCGGCCTTGAAGAGCTGGGGCATCAATGTGGTGCGCATCCCGCTCAATCAAAGCTCCTGGTTCAACACCAGCTGCGTCAACGGCAGCTCGGTCATGGATCCGGACCCGGGTGACAACTACAAAACCAAGCTCAAGTCAGTGGTGGATCGCGCCACCAGCGAAGGCCTGTATGTGATCCTGGATCTGCACTGGTCGGCGCCGCGCGATACCTTGAGTACCGTCAGCGGCATCTCGGCGCAGTGCGCTATGGATCAGAACGTCATGGCCGATGCCGATGGCTCCATCCAGTTCTGGAGCGAAGTGGCAACGATCTATAAGAGCTATCCCAATGTCATGTTCGAGCTTTACAACGAGCCGTATCTGACGCAGTGGACCTTGACCGGCACTGAAGCGCAGGCCTGGATGGCATTGCGTGATGGCGCCACCATCGACTCCTATGTACCGCGCTATGCTACGGGTCGACTATGGCAGTCGGCCGGTTACCAGGCCATGCTCGATGCGGTGCGGAACACCGGCGCCACCAACATAGTACTGACCTCAGGCATGGATTGGGCCGGTCAGCTGCAGTACTGGTACACCTATCGTCCGAATGATCCGATTAATCAGTTGGCCGCCGCCTGGCATGCCTATCACACCTATGGCGCGACCTGGGGTTCACAGTCCTATACGCTACCCAAGTGGGGTGAGAGCGCTTACACCTGGGCGCAGAACATCCTCGACAGTAACATCCCGGTCATCGTCACCGAATATGGCGACCAGAACACCACTGGCACCGTTGGAGCACCGTTTGCTTCGGCCCTGTTGCCACGCCTCGACACCATGGGCATCTCCTACCTCGGCTGGACCTTCACCGCCGCCGGACTGACCGACAATCAGCTGATCAAGGACAACAACGGCACGCCTACCGATGGCTATGGCACCTATGTCAAAGCCCACTACCTCTGCAGAGCCGCCGGCACCACCAGCTGTCCGTAATACCCCATTGAAGTCAGGCATTGCAGTCGGCTTGCCGGCTGCACCCCTGACATGGGCAATCAGGCAAGTAGCCTGTCCTACATCCGATATCTACCCGGTCATCGCGCCGGATTACCCGCCATAACCTCTCGCCACATCGGCCGCACGGAAGCAGGTCACCTTCCCTGCTTATTTCATTCCATCGCAAACCGTCCCTGTCACTGACCGGTCGCAATTAGCCCAGCGTCTTTCAGGAATGTGAAGTGTGTCGACAAACAGCCTGACGAGGCTATAAAGCCTATGGTAAAAATACGGCGCTTTTCAGCATCAGGCTCACTCTGAACCCACGCTGGCTGCGTGTTTTATCGACCACAAGCCAGCTCGCGCGGCGCAGGCCGCCCATCAAACGGTCAATCCGTTTGGTCACAACCGGAGGATGGATGAATATGTCTTTGAGGTCAGCAGCAAGCCTCATGATTCCGACAACCCCCATGGCGCGGCTACTGGAATGGCTGGGTGTCGCCGCGGTTGCTCTGATGCTCCTGTTCGCCAGAGTCGATACTGCAGGCGCGCAAACTGCCGCCCTGCCTGCGGCAACAGACGCGCCGTTGATGCAGTTGGGCACAGGCGACGAACTCAAATTCCAGGTATTCGGTCAGCCGGACATGGACGCGACCTTGTATATCGCTGACGATGGTTCGGTCACCATTCCGCTGGCAGGCAACGTCAAGATCACCGGGCTTTCGCTTCAGGAAGCCGGCATCCGCCTGGAAACGGCGCTGCGCAACGGCAACTTTCTATTGAATCCCCACGTCACGCTTACCGTATTGCAGAGCCGCAGCCAGCGCGTCTCGGTATTGGGAGAGGTGAAATCGCCCGGCCGTTATACGGTTGATTCCAGCACCACACTGTTCGACTTGTTGGCACAGGCCGGCGGCGTCAACGCCGATGGCGCAACGACCATCTATCTGATCAGACCCGACGAGACCGGCAAGATCAGCCGCTTTCCCATCAATTTACGTGGCCTGTCCAACAACAAGTTCGACATGCCGGTCGATTCGCTCAAGTCGGGCGACTCGGTGTATGTGCCCAAAGCCGATCAGTTTTATATCTTCGGTGAAGTCGGCAAGGCCGGCCAGTACAGCATTGAGCCCGATATGAATGTTTTGCAAGCCATCGCCAAAGCCGGCGGCATCAGTCAGCGCGGCAGCTTGAATCGTGTCGAGATCAAGCGGCGTATCGGTGAAAAGAAATACAAAACCTTTTCCGCCAGCGTGACTGAAGTAGTCCAGGCCGATGATGTTATCCAGATCAAGGAGAGCATATTTTGAATCCGCAAGGCAAATTGCCGATGCTAACCATCGCCTCGCGCGCCGAGCCTGAGCCGCCCTTCCTGCCGGCCGAGCATCAGGAAGGCGCCGGCCTGTCGATGGCGCAAATCTTCGCCATCGTTTGGGCGCATCGCAAAATCTCGCTGATCATTGCCGCTTCGCTGGCCGTTGTGTTTGCGGGCGCGATCAAACTGCTGCCCAAGTCGTACAACGCCACGGCCACCATCATGGTCAACTACGAGGCTAATGATCCGTTGCTGGGCGAACAGGCGTTCCCCACCGGCTACATGGAAAGCTATATAGCCACGCAGATTCAACTGATCCAAAGTTCGGCGGTGCTGGTCCCGGTAGTACAGGAACTGGAACTGACCAAGAAGGAAGAATTCATTGCCGGCTATAACGGCGCAGGCACCCAGACCGACTGGGCCAAGGCGCAGTTGGCGAAGGCAATAAGCCTGGGCCACCCCGGCTATACGCAGTTGATCTATGTGACCGCGCAGTCGCGCTCGGCGACCGAGGCAGCGCTACTGGCCAATACGGTTGCCAAGGTTTATCTGGGTCAGCAGCAGGAACGCTTGAACACGCCGGCCACTGAAAAAGCCGCAAAATACTCCGAGCAATTGAACAGTCTGAAAGACAAGGTCGCTGCGGCGCAGGAACGTGTTACCGAATTCCGGCAACGCTACGGCCTGACCGACATCGTCGCCAACAAAGACGATGTCGAAGTCAGTCTGTTGAACAATCTTGAACAACGCTATCAAGATGCCGTCAATAGCGAGCGCGCCGCCTTGGTTGCCAAGGAAAATCAACAGGACATGACCCGGGCCGCATCGCAGTCGACCGTGGTGCAAGGTCTGCGTTCATCGCTGGCCACGCTGCAAGCTCAGCTGGCCGAATACCAGGCCACTTACGGCGCCAATCATCCCAAGGTGGTCAATCTGCAATCGCAGATCGATTCCACCAAGAAGTCGATCGACACCGAGATGCAGGCGCTGGGCAAGACCTCTTCCATCGACATCTCCGCCACGCGCGAGCTGGCTGCCAAACTCAAGCCCGCCGTCGATGCACAGCGCGCCAAAGTGCTGTCACTGCGTCGCCAGCAGGATGAAGGCGGCAAGCTGCTGCTGGAATTGGACTCGGCTCAGTCGGTATACAAACGCGCCCTGGAAGGCTACGACAAGGTGATTGCCGCCGCCGGCGGACAATCCAGCAACCTGCGCCTGATGAACAGCGCCGAAGTGCCGATTAAATCGACCAAACCCAACAAGGCGAAGCTGATGATACTGGCCCTGGGCGCCGCCATGTTCTTCGGCCTGGCCGGCCCATTTGCATTCGATTTCTTCCTGCGTCGCCGCGTGCGTTGCAAAGACGATGTAGAGAAGGAGCTGGGCATGCCTGTGCTAGCCGAGTTCGGTATTAATCCAAGTCTGGCAGCCGAGGCCTCCCGATGAATCAGGAAGCGATGAAAAACGCCAGCGAACTGGATGCCAATAGTTTTGTTGAAGATCTGATTTCGCAACTGCAGTTTTCGGAACAAACGGTCAGCGACATCCGGCAAAACATGCAGGACACCGGAGCCAGCTTCATCGAAGCTGCGCTCAGTCTGCAATTGCTGACCAACGAGCAGGTCAATGAAATCATGTCCAATGCCGCGCGCCTGCGTGCCGGCAACATGAGCATCATCGAAGCGGCACGACGCAAGTTTCTCAATCGACGCAACATTATCGAGACGCGCGAGCCGGAAGGCATTTGCACGCCCAATAACAGCTTGACCATTGCGCACGACCCTTACAGCGAACGCAGCGAAAAATTGCGCGGTCTGCGTACCGAGCTGACCCTGCGCCTCAACAATGGCAATGAAGCCGCCATGATGGCCATCGTCAGCCCGGGGCACGGCGAAGGCCGCACGCAACTGGCCGCGGAACTGGCCATTGCCTTTGCACAATTGGAACGTCGCACCCTGCTGGTGGATGCAGACCTGCGCAGCCCCGGCCTGCATAAGTTATTCGGTTGCGACAATGAAATCGGCTTGTCGCAGGCCATCAGCGAAGGCACGCTGCCCTATCTGCATGGTGTGGCCGGACTGAAGCTGATGCATTTTCTGGCAGCAGGCCCGGTCCCTTCCAATCCCATCGAAATGCTGTCCACCAAGCGTTTCGAACAGTTGGTCAGTACTTGGCGCCAACAGTACGACATCGTAATTTTCGATACGCCGCCGGTGGCCGCTTTCGCAGATGCATTAACAGTGTCGACGTTGGTAAAACGAGTACTACTCACCACCCGCACCCATCACTCCAAGATCGGTGATGCCAAGGAAATGCTGCGCCGCTTATCAATTACTCACTCCGAGATTCTCGGTGCGGTACTCAACAATTTCTAACCCTGATGGATCGGCAGCCGGACGCATGGCTGTCGATCCAACTCCTGCATTGCCTCTCGCTCGATCCAGTATGCGCTGCCATGCCTGAGCAGGTGCAACTGTCATTAATGTGGAATGGGTATCGGGTACACCCTTAGCAGGCGGCTACAATTGTCCTAGTTTTTCTTGGGAAACTCAGCGGATGCCGGATATCAGCGTTTGCATTGCCACTTATCGCCGGCCGGAGCGGCTGATGGCGCTGCTCAAGGATTTGTTGCAACAAACCGTCCAGCCCAACGAAGTGGTCATCGTCGACAACGACGCCGCAGGTAGTGCACGTGCCGTGGTGGAGAGTTTCCAACGCGAGTGCGTGCCCGGCTTTACGCTGCAATATGCGATCCAACCGAAGAAAAACATCTCGCTGACACGCAACAAGACCATCGAACTGGCACGCGGCGAATGGCTGGCCTTTATCGATGACGACGAACGTCCTTACACCGTGTGGCTGGAACAATTGCTGGCTGCACAAACCAAGTATTCGGCCACCGGTATCCTGGCGCCGGTAGTGGCTCAGGTGCCCGCAGATGCACCCGAATGGATAAAAAAAGGCGGCTTCTATACCTTGCCGCGATTGAGCACGGGCAGCATCGTGCCGGCCAATATGTTTCGCATCGGCAATGCCTTGATTGAAGCCGCAGCATTGCGCCGATTGGAAGGTCCTTTCGATCCGGAGTTCGGGCTCACCGGTGGCGAGGACGGCGACATGTTGTCGCGCCTGGCACAGAACGGCGCCAGGATCCACTGGTCCGATGAAGCCATCGTCGACGAACCCGTTGAACCTTCGCGCCTCAATCTCAAATGGTTATTCATGCGCTCACTGCGTGGCGGACAGGACTTCGCCTATCACACACAAGCCGGTCGCTATGGCCAGTACAACATGAGTAAGGGACTGGTGTTCGCCGGTCGCAGCGTTTTTCAGTTAGGGGTCGCTGCCGTACTGGGCGTGATCTCTCTGCCGCTGGGTAAGCACCGCGGCGCTTACTGGTTATTCAAAGCAGCTGCCAACATGGGCAAGCTATCCGCCTTCTGGGGCTCGCACTACCGCGAATATGCGTGAGGACCGATGCAGACCATTGCCTTCATCGTACTGATATTGATTGCACTGCCGGCCTTACTGGCGTGCTTCTATTTATTGGTTCTGACTTGCTTATCCGCCACCATGCCGGTGCCCCGCCGCACCAATCGCACCGTGAAATTCGATGTGATCGTGCCGGCGCATAACGAGTCCAGCATCATTGCCCGCACGGTTACCAGCTTAAGCAAACTGGACTGGCCTGCCGATCGTTTCCGCATGCTGGTGGTGGCCGACAACTGCAGCGATGACACGGCCGACATTGCCCGTCAACATGGCGCAACCGTATTGGAGCGCACCGACACCACACGCCGCGGCAAAGGCTATGCATTGCAACATGGCTTCCAGCATAGCGCCGCCGCCGGCTTTGCCGATGCCGTGGTGGTGATCGACGCCGATGCCGAAGTCTCCACCAATCTGCTGGAGGCTTTTGCCGCACGCATTGAAGCCGGCGCACACGCAGTACAAGTGCACTACGGCATCCTCAATCCCTGGGCATCCTGGCGTACGCGCCTGATCACCATCGCCAAAGCAGCCTTTCACATCATTCGCTCGCGCGCACGCGAACGTTTAAAAGTCTCATGCGGCATTCGCGGCAACGGTTGGTGCGTCACCCACGAACTATTGCGCACCGTGCCATACGGCGCCTTCTCGCTCACCGAAGATGTGGAATACGGCATCACCTTGGGCCAGGCCGGCTATCGCGTGTTCTACGCCGATGAAGCGCACTCGGATGCCGACATGGTGTCCGGCGAACAAGCCGCCAGCAAGCAACGTCAACGCTGGGAAGCCGGTCGCTTTCAATTGATTCGTGACAAGACCCTGCCGCTGCTGTCGCAAGCCATCCGTCAGCGCAGCGCCATCTGCCTTGATCTGGCCTTGGATCTGATGGTGCTGCCACTGTCGTATGTGGTGGTGAATATCGTACTGCTGATCGTCGCTGCAGCCGCCTGTGCGTGGTGGTCGCCGTCGCTGACTCCCATGTTGTGGCTGGGCATAGGTTGCCTGGTCGCCTTGCTGATACACATCATGCGTGGCTGGCAACTCAGCGGCATGGGCTTGCAAGGATTGCTGGACCTGGCGCGCGCGCCCGGCTTTTTGATCTGGAAAGTGTTGTTGATGTTGCGCCGTCGCGATTCCAGCGAATGGGTGCGCACCGAAAGAGAAAAAACGTGATCGATGTCAGGCGTCACGGTTTGTTCGTGCGCCTGTTCAGCAGTGCCATTCTCATGCAGGCACTGTTGTCTGCAGCCAGCCTGTGCGTGGGCTTGTTGCTGATTCGTAGAACCAGCGATAGCGAATATGGCTACTACGTGTTGATCACCAATGCGGTGTTACTGATCAGTGCGCTGCAAGGCTCCTATATCAATCCATCGCTGGTGCGCTTCCTAACCGACAGCGGCAACGATGCGGTCGCACGCGGCAATTTCGTCGGTGGAATGTATCGCGAGCAGCGCGTGCTGCTGACTCGTTTGGCATTCGTTCTATTAGCCATTACCAGCGTGCTGGCCGCCCTTGATGTATTAGGCCTGCACATTTTGATGATAGTGGCAGCCGGCACTCTGGCCGCACTCTTCACGCTATACCGAGAATTCTTTCGTGTGGTGTTGCTGGCCTATCGACGCCCCAATGATGTGCTGCGCGGCGATGCACTGTATGCCCTGATATTGGTGGCCGGCGCCTTCGCCGCGACTCTCTCGTCCGCACCTGCAGCGCTGGCGGCCACGGCATTGGCACTGGCGGCATTTCTCGGTGGTGGTCAACAACAGAAATATCTTGCCCGACATGAGATGTGGAATGCCCATGCCGCTCCCGACGTTTTGAAGCAAATCTATAAAGTAGGCGCGTGGGCAATGATGGGCGCCGCCATCCACTGGGCTTTTGCGCAGGGATACAACTACCTCATCGCAGGCACCTTGAGCATTACCTCGGTAGCGGCCATCGCCGCCACACGCACCTTGATCATGCCGGTTAATTTGGTCTCAACCGGTATCAGCAGCTTCATGCTGCCCACCGTGGCTGCGTGGCTGCAACGTCTGAGCGCCACTGCGGTAATGAAACGCATGCTGTTGCTGGCCCTCGGCCTGGTCCTGGCAACTTCTCTCTACCTGCTGGTGGTGTGGTTATGCCGCGACTGGTTGTTCGCCACTGTTCTGAAAAAACACTTCGACCAGCAGAATCTGTTATTGGCACTGTGGTGTGTGGTCAGCATTGCAATGCTGCTGCGCGATCAACTAATGTACATCGTCGTTGCCAGGGCAAGATTCCGAGTACTCTCAGCGTTGACCCTGGTCTGTGCCGTGCTGTCGTTATCCGCCAGTTATTTCGCCATGCGCAAGCTCGGTGAAGCCGGTGCGCTGTATGGCTTGTTGCTGGGCGAAATTGCCAGTGTGGCCACGCTCATCGTTTTATCCCTGCGAGAAACCAATACGGTCATCGCTTAGCCGCCGATCTGCACTCGTATCGTTTTGCATCGTTGATAGCGTCGTTAACACCGCCTGATGGTCGTCACTCCGGAAGAGGATTTGCGATGAGCGTAAGAAAATTATCGGCACGATTGGCAGCCATGCCGTTAGTAGCAATCATGACGCTAGCCGCCACGGCCACGCATGCAGCCGATAACGCAGTCACCGACAAGACACCGCGCATCACAGTAAGCGGCAAGAACTTCGTCGACGGACAGGGCAAGACCATCCAGTTGCGCGGTGCCAATATCAGTGGCCTGGAATACATCGCCGTGCAGGGCTGGAGCGCCAACGATCCATCAGACAATCGCTACAGCGCCAAGGTGCTGGACACACTGGTTTCGTGGAAAGCCAATGTCGTACGACTACCACTCAATCAAGCTTCCTGGCTGGGCTATCAATGCGTCGATGGTCTGGGCAAAGTCGTCAATCCGGATCCCGGCCGCAACTATCAGGACACCGTCAAAAAAATCGTCGATAGAGCCACCAGCGCCGGCCTGTACATCATTGTCGATCTGCACTGGACCGCTCCCGACGATGCAGCGCGCGCCGTGGGCAATGTCAAAGCCATGTGTCCCATGGGACAAAATCCCATGCCGGATGCAGACCACTCCGAAGCGTTCTGGACCAGCATCGCCAAAACTTTCAAAGACTATCCCAATGTGATGTTCGAACTGTTCAACGAACCTTTCTTCGATTGGAAATCGGGACTGAAGAGCGACTGGTCGGTGTTGCGCGATGGCGGCACTTTCTCCGGCTATGTCACCGGTCAGGGCATGGAAAAAAATCCCTGGAAGGCCATCGGCTTCCAAGCACTGATCAATACCGTGCGTCAGACCGGCGCTACCAATGTGCTATTACTCAGCGGTCCAGATTGGGCCAAACGCCTGGACGGCTGGCTGCTCAACAAGCCCACCGATCCGCTCAAGCAGATCGCCGCAGTCTGGCATGCCTATTCCGCGTGGGGCACCAAGTGGGGAACGGACGCCTACACACTACCCAATTACGGTAACGATGCCTTTACCTGGGTGGAGGACATCGTTGCCGCCAACATTCCGGTCATCATCACCGAAATCGGTGATCGCAATGCCAACGGCACCAAGGGCTCGCCGTTTGTCTCCAAAGTTCTGCCATGGGCGGATCGCAATAACATTTCATACCTGGGCTGGACTTTTAATGTCTGGCCGGATAATTCCGAACATGTTCTATTGAAAGATGTGGGCGGCACGCCCACCGATGGCTACGGTCAGTACTTCAAGCAACATCTGGCCTGCGTTGCCGGCGGCAAGGGCAACTGTCCTTGAGCAAGAGTCCACTCGATAACATCACGCATACAATGGCATCATGAAACCCATCACTCGTATCAGCAGCAAACTTCTCATGAATACTCGAACGGTCAGTTTTGCAATCAAGTACGCGTTAGCGGCTGCGGCTGCACTGCCCTTCTGTTTCAGCAGCGCGCAAGCAACCGTCAAGTTCATTCCGCATGTCGCTGTCAATTACGAAGACAACAGCAATTTGTTTGCTGCCGACCAGGTGCCGCGCAACGATCCGGATGGACAACCGCGCTTTGGCGACACCTATCGCTACTACAGCGGCGGCCTGGATCTGACGGGCACATTCGGCGAAGAAAAACTTGGCATCACCAGCGAGATACGCCGTTATCGCTACGATCACTTCATCCAACTCAACCGCGACGATAAGTTATTCGGTCTGGCGCTGGACTGGGTGGCCACCGGCAAGATATTCGGCCAGCTCACCGGCCGCTATGACGAGCATCAGACGCCGTATACCGAGATCATCGACGTGTTCAATAATCCCAATCAGCAGTCAGGTAATTCCAATCTGGTGCAAATCGATTTCCGCGATGTGGAGCGTGATGTGGGCCTGGCCACCAATTACCGAATGACCAGCAAGTTGCTGGCGACGTTGAATCTCGGTTATTCGCGCAAGAGCGGTCCGCTGAACACTAGCCAGCGTTACGATCTGCAACAAGCGCCCGCCTCTTTTAGCCTTAGATATGGCGTGCTCACCAAGTTGACGCTGGGCGCCAGCGCCGCCACCAACAAGGGCAAGTATATTCAAGGCGGCGATGCGCCCACCATCACCAGCACCCAGTACACCGGCTTAATAGATTACACCTTCAGTCCGCGCACCTCGTTCGGCGGTTCGTGGGGTATCGGCAAGTACAAGCAATTCGGTCTTGAATCCAAATCGAACATCGGTAACGCCAGTTTCAATCAGCAGCTGACCGACAAGACCAAGTACTTCATTCGCTATGACCGCACCTACGACTTCTACACCGTCACCCAGGGCTTCCAGGTCAACAGCACCACCACCGCCGGTCTGACCTGGCAGGCCACGCGGCGTCTGGCTTTTTCGGGAGATTATGCGGTGACCGATGCCGAAGTGCAGGCCGGCTTCGCGGCGGGCGTGTTCGGCGTATTCGGCGATACGCGTAAGGACAAGATCAAAACCTCCCAGGTCAGAATGAACTACGATGTGCTGAAATGGTTAAGCATCTCGCCCTACTACACCTTCCAGGAGCGCAGTTCCGACGCACCGGGATATAACTACAGAAGCCGAATCATCGGTGCGACGCTGACTGCGAAGTATCAATAGCAGAGCGGTAAAGACCGATAAAAACCAAAGGCGGATGGCTATCCGCCTCGGTTAGCGAGTCTTCAGATACCAATCCGCCGCCCGGCGCAGACCAATATCAAGCGGCGTCCATTGCCTGCCGAACAAACCTTCGGCCTTGCTATTATCCAGGTGAATCTCCTGGCTGCATACCCGCAGCAAAGAAGGCGAAAGCAACGCAGGCAAGCGCCACTGTTGCGCGCGTTGTGCGCCCAGCAACATCTCGACGATTTTTATAGGTGGCGCCAATAACTTGGTTTCGATGCGCAGGCCTCGGCCAGTGATACGGCGTACCGGCACAGCACCCAACGCCTTGGCATAACGAATGAAGAATTCATTCCAGGTCACACGCTCGCTATTGCATAGATTGACCGCACCCGAAGCGATGCCCGGTGTTTCGAGCACCTGCACCATGATCTCGACGAGGTCGTCGATCAAAATCAAGTTGCAACAACCATCGCCCGCTGCGCCCAGATCACCTAAACGTTTTGCCAGCAACAGGTTTCCGACCTGCGTCGTCCAACGAATGCTGCCCGGTCCATAGATGATGCCGGGCCGCAGGCGTGTGGCGCCATAGGCTTCGGCCATACGATCGATCTCAGCACGCGCCGCAGCGTAGTCATCGACATCGCCCAGCAAGGGTGAAGCTTCATTGATCACGCCCTCTGCCGAACCATAGGCAGCCAGAGTGCTGAGTTGCAGCACCGGCAACCCCGCGCGAGCCGCAGCAGCAAACAGAGCCTGTGCTGCACGCCGCATGGTGTTGGCATCGCCCGCCACGCAGTTGACGATGACATCTACCTTGTCGAGCAACTTGAACAACGCTTCGACATCAGCGAGATCCCAGCTCAGCCGCTCCACACCGCTGGCAGCCGCAGAAGCATTGAATGCTTTGTCGGCCAGCGCCGGCCGCAAACTTGCGGATTGCGATAAACGCGCGGCAAGGCGACCACCGATAAAATCCGCACCGCCGACTATCAATACTCGCTTCATTGCAATCCCTCGCGCAGATGCGCTGCAAGACGCAGTGACATGGCCACCACCGTCAGCGTGGGATTGGCTTGACTGGAAGTCGGAAACACGGCCGCCCCCGCCACGTACAAATTATCCAGGCCATGCACCTTGCAGTCGGTATCGACTACGCTGCTGCGCACATCGGTGCCCATACGCGCCGTGCCGATGTGATGACCGCCATAAGCGCCGTAACGCGTCATTTCGAATTCAAGGCTCTCAGGCTCGTACTCAAGCACGCCTACCTGTCGTTGACGCAGATCGTCTGCGAGCAACTGGATCGATTTGGTCACGGTGACCACATCGCCCTGTGTGTAGCGCCAATCCACTTTGATTTGTGGAATTCCCAAGGCATCAACGCCATCCGCCAGGCTGATGCGACTATCCGGATTCGGTTCCTGCTCAGCGTGGAAATCCAGACTGAAAAGCGGCGCACGCGGCCGCACGATGATGGAAGGAAACTTGCGATCCGACAGCTTGCGGTCGCGCAGCATGTGCCAGGCGAAGCCCACTGCATCGAATGGCCGCACAGCGACATTGCGCACATGCTTGCACCAATCGACGAAACGCGTGCCCTCGTCGCCATGCAGGCGCTTGGCATACTCATAGGGAATGAAAGGCTTGGCAAGAAACAGCAACGACAGCACCGAGCTTTTATGGTCGGGCAGCGTGATGCGCGGATGATGCAGACGCGCCACGAAATTACCGATGCCCTGTTCGCGTTGAACCTGCGGTCGCAACGCCAGACGACGGCGGCAATACACGCCATCATCCGACACATCGTAGCCATGCCAGATGTCGGACAGAGAACGATTGATTTTCACCGCCCCCACCGTGCCGGCCAAGTGACACATGTAGTAGCGTCCGACTACGTCGTAATCCGTGCCAATACGATTCGCCAACATGACACGGGCATTTTCCAAACCGCCCATCGCCAGCACATAGCGACGTGCGACCACGGCGTGGCTGGCGCCCTGCAGTGATTTAACCGTCATGCCGGTGATGGCACCCCCTGCTTCATTCCTGGTGATGGCAGTGACATTGGCGTGCAGCACCACACGTACATTGGCGGCACGACGCAGACGTTGGCCGTAGCGAGCACCGAAATTCGTCGGACAGCTGAAGCGCTCCAGGGTATCCGTAGAAAAATAGTCGCTCTCGTAACCGGCGATCATCGGCCGGCGTGGCGTGGGAAAGGCCTCTCCTACCGTGTAAGCAAACTCACCGGCTTCGCATAGATGATTGGCGCGTGGATAGTAGGGCGATAGATCATCGAGCTTGATCGGCCAGCCGCTATGCGGCACATAGTTGCGTGCCTCGAAATCGATGGCATCGAAGGGCATACAGCGACCGCCCCAAATCGTAGTCGTGCCGCCGAAACGGCGCTGACGATAGGTATTGGGCGGACTATGCAGACGAGTATCGGTGACTTCGCCATCGTACAAAGCCTGCGATGCAGGTTCTTCCTCTAGCCCACCCGACTCCAGCAGCAGCACATCCAGACCACTGCCAATCAATTCCATGGCCAGGGTGATGCCTGCGGCGCCGGCGCCGACGATGCATACGTCAGCGGCAAGCTGCTGTCCCTTTTCCAGATCATTAAGATCAATGATCATGATTTAGCGTTCCCGATGATTAAAGAAAAGTGTTGATGGAATTTTCATGCAAAGGCTTTGCACCAGGGAAATAACTAGGGGAACAACTTGCGTACCCAATCGCGGCTCTTGCGTCGCATGGGGTCTTCGATGGTCTTGAACACGATGGTGCTTAGTATCAAGGTCGCCGCCACTGCGAGCAGGCTGGCCAGGCTCGCTTCCCATACCGTTAGCTGCGGATAACTCACTCCCGAGGTCATCGCTTCAGGGCGCTTGAAAATCACGCGTATGAAAATGTTGAATGCCCACAGCACACAGAAGTGGGACATATAAACCGAGTAGGAGATCAGCCCCAGGAAAACCAGTACCTTGTTACGCAGCATGGAGCGGAAGATGCCCTCCTTGCCCAGTATCACCGACAGAATCAAAGCCGCCGACAGGAAGAAGATGGCGATGTTGAATTCCGGCGCATCGGCCAGATAGGTAAACACAGTCAACGCCACCAACACCGCGAAGCCCACCAGCGAAGGCAGGCTCGCCGCCTTTTTCTCGCCCACCACCGCGGTCAGACAGCCCAGGAAGTAACCGGCGAGACATTGCAGAATGGGTGAGAAGTTTTCGACCTGGTAGTGGAAGAAGTGCAGCAGACTCATCGCGAACACGGTGATCAGCGCGAAAATCCACAGACGCAATGAGCGCAGCGTAATCAGGGTGAGCAGACCGAAGACTATGTACGTGAAGAACTCAACACTGATGGACCAACTGGCCGTGTTGTAGGCGTGAGAACTTTCAGGCGTGAAGCCCAGCGATTGCACCAGGAACAGGTGCTCGAAAAATGCCGCCACACCGGCATCCTTGAACGCGCCGCCATTCGGCAAGGTCATGCCCAGGCGAGCCGCCGCCAACCACTTGCTCAACGCCATGCCCAATGCCACCAACAGGAATAGCAGGTGCACCGGGTACAGTCGCCCTATTCGCAGCAACTGAAACTTGGCCAGATCTCTGAAGGTGCGCAGACGCTCGCCATAGTTGATGTACATGACGAAGCCGGACAGCACAAAGAACAGATCCACCATGTAGTAGCTGTTGCGGATGATGTGGATGTCATACAGGGCCGGGTTCCAGGCCGGCATGTGAAAAAACACCACCAACACCGCCGCCACGCCACGGATGCTTTCCAGTTCTTCTACTTTTCCGCTTGGGCGCTCAGCCATGAAGATCTCAACTTTTTAGCGTTCTGAAACGGCACGCAGGCCAGTCCTACACATGGCCAGCCCTACACAGAATGAGCAGGCAAGTGACGAAATTAAAATGTGCGGTCCCGCCAGTCCACTAAAGTGCCATAACGCCAGCGAAAAGTGGAATCTGGCGCTCATCCGTACCCTGGCATCACATCAAGCGACCGCCATGACGCGATGCGACCACTGATCCGTCGCCGCATGGCGCACCTGGAGCGACTGCGCGGAATCTGCTTGAATGCCCAGATTGCGGAATGAGTAGCACTATGGGCATACGGCTTTTCGTATGCTAGTGGAGCCGTTTTATTGGCTGCCGAACTGTGATTCCATTCTTTCCCTACATGGTAACGACAGATGCCGACTGACCTCGTCAAACTGGAACTGGACAACTATGATCTACAGGACTTCGTGGCAGTGGCCGCCAACTTTGGCCAGAGCAGCTATGACTATGTAGTCACGCCCAACGCGGACCACATGATCCGCTATTACGACGATCCTATCTTTCGGGACCTCTACGCATCTGCAGGCTATGTGCTGCTGGACAGCCGCTTTCTGTCCTACCTGCTGGGCGGCCAGCCGCGTATGAGCGTATGCGCCGGCAGCGATCTGACCGCTGCCCTGTTCAATCAAGTCATCAAAGCCGATGACGAATTAGTGCTGATCGGCGCCACCGAGGATCAGGCACAGCGACTGCGCACCATGCTGGGACTGAAACAATTGCATCACTACAACCCACCCATGGGCTTCATCAAAAACCCGGAAGCGGTGGAAACCTGCCTGCAGTTCATCGAACAACACAGTCCATTCCGTTTCTGCTTTCTGGCCGTGGGCTGTCCACAACAGGAAATTCTCGCCCAGAAATTGAAACAGCGCGGCAAGGCCAAAGGCCTGGCGCTGTGTATCGGCGCGTCCATCAATTTTCTGACGGGCGAAGAGCGCCGCGCTCCGCGTTGGATGCAACGTACCGGCCTTGAATGGCTGTATCGTTTACTCCAAGATCCTAAACGTCTTGCTCATCGCTACTTGGTACGTGGACCCAGAATTTTCTGGCTGTTGCGTACGATGAGAGTCGGACCGCGCGCCGCAGCTCGTCCCGCATGAAGCGTGGGCGTGTTTTAACGCCGATGGCGTCCGATAAATTGATGCACCAATCCATCGGGTACTTTCAATGAAAATGTTGCGTACCGCCACTGCCGTTCCTGCCGCCAGCGCGCCCCGGCCGCAGAGCCGCGGCAAGGACAAGCTGCTGCTGCTGTCCCTGGTGATCGCCTTCGTGATCGTATTCATGGTGGTGCCGGAAGGCCTTGATTATGAAGCCACCAAGAACGGCATGCCGGCCAGCGGCAGTACGTTAACGAAACTGCTGTGGCTGTGCTTCCTAGGCATTGGCGTCATCAAGATGAACAGCGTCAAGCCAGCCGTGAAGAAGGTGCTGTACGACAACCGTTACCTGGTGGGGCTGGTGATTCTCTCCGGCATGAGTTACCTGTGGTCCATCGAGCCGGGCGTGACCATGCGCCGCATGATTCGCATCCTGGCCATCACGGCGATTTGCGCCGCTTATGCAGCATCGATGTTCAATCCGCGCAGCTTCCAGTCGGCACTACGGCCCGTGCTCACGGTGTTGCTGATCGGCTCGATTGTTTTCGCATTGACCCTGCCGGAATATGGCATCGAACAGCTGGACTTGTTTGAACTCGCCGGCGCCTGGAAAGGCATGACGACGCAAAAGAATGCGCTGGGCACGCTAGCCTCTCTGGCCACCTTGTTATGGATGCACGCATTGATATCGCGCCAGTCCGGGATGATGCTGTCGCTGGTCGGCATAGGCGTCTCAGTGACTTGCCTGGTCAATTCGCGCAGCTCCACCTCCATCATCTCTACTGTGTTCGCTGCGGTGTTGATGTTGATGCTGATGCGCTCGCCGGGATCGCTGAAGCGCTTCATGCCCTACCTGGTCGGCATCTTCGTCTCCATCATCCTGCTGTATTCGATGGCCATTCTGCACATTGTTTCGGGTCTGGATTTTCTGCTCACGCCCATCACTTCGATCACCGGCAAAGACCTGACCTTCTCCGGCCGCACGGATATCTGGGACATTCTCAACGAGTACATGTCGGCCCGGCCGCTAGTCGGCAAATTACTGGGCAGCGGCTATGGCGCTTACTGGATAGGCGATGTGCCCGAATCGCCCTCGCATATCATGATGGTGAAGCTGGAGTTCTATCCCACCGAGGCACATAACGGCTATCTCGATGTGCTCAATGATCTGGGTTGGGTGGGCGAATTTCTATTGATTGGCTACATCATTCTGTTCCTGCGCCAGGCCTTGCGCCTGTATGGCCTGGATCGTGCGCAGGGGGCTTTGTTCCTGGTGTTGTTGTTCCATCAGTTGATTACCAACTTGACTGAAGCGGTGTGGTTCAATGTGCGCGGCGTATTGTTCATCATCGTGACGCTGACCACCATGTGCCTGAGCCGCTGCTTACAATTGCAACTGGATGCCCGGAATGCATCGGCGCCACGTCGAGCACCGGCTGCCGCCGCAGCGAGAATGCCGGTCAATCCATTTGCCCGCATACGCTAAGTCATAGCGAGCCACTCAAAACAAAACGCCGCGAGCTAACCAGCTCGCGGCGTTGCTTAAGAAGCTTGATTGGGATTTAACTCACTGCGACCAGATACTCGCCGCAGTAGGCTGCCTGTAAGTCTGAGCCAGAACATTGCCATTGAACAGGATGGCCGCCGTGCCATTGGTCCAACCGGCAATGCCCGCCATGCCCATGGAGTCGCTGGCGCCGGTGTCGCTGTACTTGGTCCAGGTGGAACCATTCCAATAACCTTGATAGGCCGCCGCACTACCGCCGGTAATCGGCCCCAGGGTGTCCCAGATTGCCCAGATCTTGGAGTCATCGGCAGAGACCGAGAACACACCCCAACCATTGCGGTTCACGGTGGTGTCCGGGCTGGACACCGTGCTTTCGTCGTACACGCCATTACTATCGAAGCGGCCGAATTTCACGCCATTCTTCGGATCGACGTACATCACCCAAGCGTAGTTGCCGCCACTCGAGACGCTCATCAATTCCGGCGTGACATTGTTTTGAACATTGGCCGAGATGGTGGTGGTGGCACCCACCGTCCAACCGCTGCTGTTGCTAGGCAGACGCGTGGCATACAGGGTATTGAAGCTGGCGCTGGCATAGGCCAAGCCATAGTCGCCGTCAATCGGGCCCTGGAACAGGTAGAGATCGCGTGACATGCCGTTCTGGGCAAACAATGCAGTATGCACGTGGGTCGAAAAGCCCCAGATCGAACAAGCCGACAGCGTGCAGGAGTCAAACACCTTGGTATCGCCGGCAGCGCCCGCCAGACTGACCAGCTGACTACTACTGGTAGGCGTCAAGCTGGTGGCCTTGCCCATGTATACCTTGATATCGCAAACGTAGGTGCAGGAGAGCGTTGGCATGTTGACGGCATAAACCAGCGTCTCGTTGTTATTGAAGTCCTTCACCATCTTGATGTCGGCGCGCAGTTCATTGCCCAGTCGACCATGGCTTGGCAGAGCGATGCCCGACGGCGTGTCCAGCGTAAAGCCGGAAATGCGCGCATTGGTATAACTCAGAGTCATGCGCAGGTAGTAACCGGAATCGCTGATGGTGGCCCAGCTGATCGCATGCACCTTGCCGCTGGAGTCCTGCGTCAACGCCACCAAGTGATACGGCGTCAATGATTTGCTGCCCACGTTGGTCCAGGTCTGGCCGTTATCGGCACTGGTCAGCAGGTACAGATTCGAACCGGAGTCGGCCCAGACGAAACCGAAGATTTCACCGGAGCCCTGGCTGCTGTTGTCCTTGACCAGACGAGTTTCACCATTCACCCATTCGCTGCCCGGACCACCGGACCAAGTGGGCAGTGCTTTGAAACCGATGCGACTCAAGGTACCGCTGCCAGCACTGCTGCTGGTGCTGCTTGCCACACTGCTGGAGGAGGCAGAAGAGGAAACAGAAGATGACGCGCTCGAAACTACCGACGACGAATTGCTCGAAGAGCGCGAAGACGAGCTAACACTGGATGAAGCGGCAGACGTCGCTGAAGAGTTGCTCACGCTGCTGGTGGCCGAACTTGCACTGCTCGACAAGCTCACCGAACTACTCGAACTGCTGCTCACCAACGCAGCGGCAGTAGTGGCTTGCGAATCGACTTCAGCGGCGCCGCCGCCACAGGCTGACATCAGTCCGCCCAGCGTCAGCACAGCTCCCATTCGCAACCACAACGCCAACATAAACTTCTCCAACTCAGACATCACATCTATCTATTGCGCCGCAGGCATTCGAAAATTCTTGTTTCGAATAACTCTTTGGCGGCAACGATACTAAGTACTGCGATATCGACTCTGAACTGTGTTCCAACAGCGACAGAATGCACAGTTCACATTTAATGCCTGGTTTTTCAGGTGAATTCCGATCTGCTTTTGCAGCGCTTGCCGCGCTGCAGCCGGCCGCATAACCATCAGCAACACAGTGCTGCCGAAGCGATGGGCCCATTTGTGAAACAGCACACTATCCACATCCGGAAAAATTTTGCTAGCTCATTGGAAAGCCGCCCAATTATGTCAGCAACAAACGCCAACACGAGACTTGGCCATTAATTAAGACATTTGTTGTTATTTGTGACGCAGGCAACAAGTGCTGACACGGAGCAATGCGCCAGGGGCGCTGCCGGCGGCAAAACACCGGAATCCGACAGCGACCCCAAAGCGCTACCACGACAATGGCTAAGGTAGCTCCCGCAGCGAAGGCGGGCATGGCCAGTCTCTGCTGCAGGCATTGCAACGGCGTACGCAGCAGATGAAGGTTTGACGACGATTGGCTGGTTGGAATGCTGCAGGCAGGGCTACATCTTGCGATCAAAAGATGTTTGGCATCGACAGCGCGCACACGAGTTGACGCACCGCAAAGTTGGATTGGGTGCTGAGAATCGGCTTGAAAACCTAGTCAGGAGTACTGGGCTAAACCCCACCTTCCAAACTCTGCCGCTCACGATCAATGGCTTCGACCAGGGCCAGCAACTCATCGCGCTGCACGCCACTCAGCCGATCATGCAAAGCTGCCTGGCGGATAATGTCCCGCAATTCTTCAACATAGTGACTGAGCGTTCCATGCTCGTTGCGTGTGGCTACATAGCGAGTCAGGTAGTAATCAGTTTCAGATTCCATCGATCAATCGGGTGCTGGTGATTTTTGTTTGCTGTTGCTTTTACGACCCACCATGGGCCGAAGGCGCAGATCCAGTCAAAGCCCCTGTCTTGAACCCGACAAGCGCTGTGATAGAAAACCTCGAAGAGAAGAAGAGTAAGGCAAACCCTTAAAAGTTCACCAGTACCATGACGATCTTTTATTAATTTCTCAAGACCGAGAAAAACCATCATGCGTGCGGGGCAACGACTTACTGATCACCCATGATCAATAGACGCAAACAAACTGCCAACCCCTGCCCCAAGTCAGACATGGGTTTATGCAAGGCTGCATGCAACGCAATGAAGTGGAATGCCAGTGAAGGCTTATCGACGCCGCCCAGGAATGGCGTCGAAAAAATGGCGTCCCCAAGGGGATTCGAACCCCTGTTACTGCCGTGAAAGGGCGGTGTCCTGGGCCTCTAGACGATGGGGACACTAGCCTCGAACTTGAAACTTACTGTAGGTCTGGTGGAGCCAGGCGGGATCGAACCGCCGACCTCTTGCATGCCATGCAAGCGCTCTCCCAGCTGAGCTATGGCCCCACAGCAAGGGCGCGTACTGTATTTAAGCGCCCTATCTGTGTCAAGAAAATTCCCGGTTAAAACCCCGCGAACATTCGAAAAAATATGACCACGAAAAGCAGCACTGAACTCATCCCGGATAACGCTGCGCCCGCTGCAGACGCGCCACCGTATTCGCCTTGCCAAGCACGGCCAGAGTCGCATCAATAGGCGGCGACACGGCGCTGCCACAGGCAGCCACACGCAGGGGTTGTGCCACCTTGCCCAGCCCCACATTGAACTGCGCCGCCACTGCATGAATGACTTCGTGGATGGGAGCGGCCTGCCATTCCGGCAACGCGGCCAGACCGGATTCCAATGCCGCAAGAATAGGCATGGCCTCGGCGGTGAGATTCTTCTTGGCGGACTTGTCGTCGTACTGCTCGAATTCACGGAAGAAGTACAGACCGGTCTGCGCCATGTCCTTGAAGGTCTTGGCGCGTTCGCGCAGCACATTGGCCACGCCTTCCAGCAAGACTTGATCGTCGCATTGCACATCGAGTCGCGCCAACTGCTCGCGCAAGCCTGCCGCCAGCACGCTTACCGGAGCTTTCATGATGTGCTGTTGATTCAGCCACAACAATTTTTCCGGGTTGAAGGCCGACGCGGATTTATTGACGTCCTTGATATCGAAGAACTGAATCATTTCTTCGATGGTGAAGACCTCCTGATCACCATGCGACCAACCCAGACGCACCAGGTAGTTGAGCAATGCAGCGGGCAAGTAGCCCTCTTCCTGGTACTGCAACACACTCACTGCACCATGGCGCTTGGACAACTTGGCGCCATCCGCACCGAGAATCATGGGCAAATGCGCATACACCGGCGGCGTCGCACCCAGCGCACGCAGCATGTTGATCTGGCGCGGCGTGTTGTTGAGATGATCGTCGCCACGCACCACATGCGTCACCCCCATATCCCAATCGTCCACCACCACACAGAAGTTATAAGTGGGGGTACCATCGGAACGCGCAATGATGAGATCGTCGAGTTGAGTATTTTCAAAGGCCACCCGGCCATGCACCTGATCGTCGACGATCACCGTGCCGTCCAGAGGATTCTTGAAACGAATCACCGGATCGACGCCAGGACGCGCATCTGTGCGTTCGCGCCAACGACCGTCATAGCGCGGGTTCTGCTTGGCGGCCATTTGCGATGCGCGCAGTTCTTCAAGCTCTTCCTTGGTGCAATAGCAGCGATAGGCCTTGCCTTCGCGCAGCCATTGCTCGATCACTTCTTTATAACGATCCATACGCTTGGTCTGATAGTACGGGCCTTCGTCCTCAACCAGACCCAGCCATTTCATACCATCAAGAATGACCTGCGTCGCTTCATCGGTGGAACGCTCGCGATCCGTATCTTCAATACGCAGAATGAATTTGCCGCCATGACGCTTGGCATACAGCCAGGAGAACAACGCGGTACGCACGCCGCCGATGTGCAGCATGCCGGTGGGACTGGGAGCGAAGCGGGTGCGAACGGTCATTCGGGCCACCAGAAGCAGGTCGGCCGTTTCATGCCTGCAGGCCCAAGAGAAGCACGACCCGTGCAGCCGAATGGCCAGTGGGTCACTACTTCTTCCTTGCCAGATCAGAGAAGAAGCAGCCAGAAGAAGATGGTGGGCGGTACAGGGTTTGAACCTGTGACCCCTGCCGTGTGAAAGCAGTGCTCTACCGCTGAGCTAACCGCCCTTTTGAAGGGGTGCGTAGTGTAGGGATGCGATTAGTTCGGGTCAATCGCGACGGAAACAAATTAAGAGCCGGACGGGCGGGTTAGCTGTCTTCAGCGCCACCCGCCCCTACCAAATAAAGAAGCCAGATAAGGGCGGGCTTAGCGGTCCTCCGCGTTACCCACCCTCTTACCTCTTAATGCGCCGCCTCGCCGCCAATCATGGCCAGCAACTCGGCCGTCTTGGCTTGCATCAAGGCCACATTGGCCCGGCTCTCCACATTCAAGCGCAGCAAAGGTTCAGTGTTCGAAGAGCGCAGATTGAAACGCCAATCGGCGTACTCGACCGACAAACCATCGGTGTAATCGACATTCAATGCGCCCGGCTTGTAATGATCTTCGACTTGCTTGATCACCGCCTTGGCATCGGCCACGCGACGATTGATTTCGCCGCTGGCCGGGAAGGCCGCGATGCGCTCGTTAACCAAAGCCGACAACGGCTTGCCGGTTTCGCACAGCAGCTGCGTCACCAACAACCAGGGCACCTGGCCGCTGTCGCAGTAACCGAAGGCGCGAAAGTAGTGATGCGCGCTCATCTCGCCGCCATAGAGCGCATCGTTGTGACGCATCACATCCTTGATGAAAGCGTGACCGGACTTAGACTGCACCGGCACGCCACCCAATGATTTCACGATCTCCACCGTCGCCCAGGTCAGACGCGGGTCATAAACGATACGCGCGCCTTTTTCACGCTTGAGGAACATCGAGGCCAACAGGCCAACGATGTAGTAGCCCTCAATAAACTCACCACGCTCATCGAAGAAGAAACAACGGTCATAGTCACCATCCCAGGCAATGCCCAGATCGGCCTTGTGCTCTTTGATCGCATTGATGGTGGAAGCACGATTCTCTTCCAACATCGGATTAGGGACGCCGTTCGGAAAAGTGCCATCGGGATTGTGATGAATCTTGATGAACTCGAAGGGCAGATACTTTTCGAGACTATCCACCACTGCGCCGGCACCGCCATTGCCGGCATTGACCACGATCTTGAGCTTCTTCAACTTGCTGACATCGAGATAGGAACGCAGATGCTCGATGTACTTGTCCCAGGTATTGAGCTGGTGCAGCTCACCCTTCTTCGCCGGCGTGCTGTACACGTCGGCATCGGCAATCTTCTTGATGTCGAACAGACCGGTATCGCCACTGATGGGTCTGGACTGCTCACGCACGAACTTCATGCCGTTATAGTCCGGCGGATTGTGGCTGGCCGTGACCATGATGCCGCCATCCATCTTCTCGGCAAAGGTGGCGAAGTACACACCCTCGGTGCCGCACAGACCGATGTCGTAAACATCCACGCCAGAATCCAACAGGCCACGCACCAAGGCTTCGCACAGCTGCGCGCTGGACAGACGGATATCGCGTCCCACCACCACTTTCTTCGGCTTCAACCATTCGGCATAAGCGCGCCCGACGCGATACGCCACATCGGGATTGAGTTCCGAAGGAATCCGACCGCGCAGGTCGTAGGCTTTAAATCCGGCGATGGGTGATGGCATTGCGGAAAACTCCCTCAGGGTCTGGCGAAAGCCTGATTGTGGCGACTGACACAGTCGCAAGCAATGCAGAACGTCCTACAAATCAGCCGCGCTGTGAGTTGGCGCAAATTCAGCGGGCAAATGAGTCGCCAAAAAACAAGGCGCACGAAATTCGTGCGCCTTGCATGGATCGACCAGATAGACGGCAAAGCGAGCTTAAGCTCAACCCAGATTGGTCGGCTTATCACCCTGACGACCGTACACATCTTCAAATCGCACGATGTCATCTTCGCCCAGGTACGAGCCGGACTGCACTTCGATGATGTGCAGCGGAATCTTGCCCGGGTTATCGACGCGGTGCTTCGAGCCGATGGGAATATAGGTGGACTGATTTTCTTCCAGCAGGAACACCTTGTCGTCGCAGGTGATGCGCGCCGTGCCCGACACCACCACCCAATGCTCGGCGCGGTGATGATGCAGCTGCAGCGACAGCGTCGCGCCCGGGTTGACGATCAAGCGCTTCACCTGGAAGCGCTCGCCATTATCGATGCTGTCGTAGCTACCCCAGGGACGAAACACTTCACGATGCAGCGAAGTCTCGTAACGCCCCTGCTTCTTGAGTTCATTAACCAGGTTCTTGACGTCCTGCACGCGATCCTTGGGCGCCACCATCACCGCATCCTTGGTCTCGATCACTACGTGGTCCTTGAGACCCACAGTGGCCACCAAGCGACTGGTGGAGTGCAGATAGTTACCCTGCGAATCGCTGGTGAGCACGTCGCCAATATTGACGTTGCCGTCGGCATCCGCCGGAATGGCTTCGTGCAGCGCCGACCAGGAACCCACATCGCTCCAGCCGGCATCCAACGGCACCACCACGGCCTTGCTGGTTTTTTCCATCACGGCGTAGTCGATGGAATCGCTGGGGCAGGCGGTGAACTCGTCCTTGGGCAGGCGAGTGAAATCCAGATCGTGCTTGCTGGCTTTAAGAGCGGCCACACAGGCATCGTGAATCGCCGGTGCAAACTGACGCAGCTCATCCAATACAGCGCGCGCGCGGAACATAAACATGCCGCTATTCCAGTAGTAGCGACCCGAGGCCACATACTCCTGAGCAGTAGCGAGATTGGGCTTCTCAACGAACTGAGCCACCGGATAGCTGGGACCTGCGCCCTCGCCGCGACGAATGTAGCCATAACCGGTTTCAGGTTTGGCCGGCACCACACCAAAGGTCACCAACTGACCGGCTTCGGCGGCTTTCAAACCCAACTGCACCGCGGTCTGGAAGGCCTTCACATCGCGAATCACATGATCGGCGGGCAGCACCAGCAACACCGGGTCTTCGCCGCTCTTGGCTTTGGCGATGGCCATCAACGCCGCCACGGCTACGGCAGGGGCGGTGTTGCGACCCACCGGTTCCAACAGAATCGCGCTGGCACTGGTCTTAACCTGGCGCAACTGCTCGGCCACCAGGAAACGATGGCTTTCATTACAAACCACGATGGGCGCGGCCACATCGCTGCCGCCGCCAATACGCGCCAAGGTCTCCTGCAACATGGTGCCCTTGCCCACCAGCGATAGCAGCTGCTTGGGGTAAAGCTCGCGCGACAGGGGCCACAGGCGGGTACCCGAACCACCGGACAGGACGACGGGAATCAACATGAGCACATCCTTACAAAAACGCAGGGGCGGGTCTGTGACCCACCCGTTTTGATCTTGCCTGCAATGGGAGCGAGCGGGTCATAGACCCGCCCCAACATTGAAAAGTAAGCGGGTTAAACCCGCATTACAGCTTCAGGCGACCGGACGCTTCAAGATACTCGATGATCTTGGCAACGCAATCATCGACGTGCAGCTTTGAGGTGTCGAGCACAATCTCGGCGCTCTCGGGCGCCTCGTAGGGCGAACTGATGCCGGTGAAGTTCTTGATCTGGCCCTGGCGCGCCCGGTTGTACAGGCCCTTGGGATCGCGACTTTCGCACACTTCCAGCGAAGTGCTGACATACACCTCGATGAACTCGCCGGCCTCCACCAGTTCGCGCACCAGCTTGCGATCGCTGCGGAACGGCGAAATGAAGGCCGTCAGCACAATCAAACCGGCATCCACAAACAAGCGCGACACTTCACCGATGCGACGGATGTTCTCCACCCGCTCGTCGTCGGTGAAACCCAGATCGCGGTTCAAGCCATGGCGCACATTGTCGCCATCCAGCAGGTAGCTGTGATAACCACGACGGAACAGCTCCTGTTCCACCGCATTGGCAACGGTCGACTTGCCGGAACCGGACAGACCGGTGAACCACAGAATGCAGGGTTGCTGGCTCTTCTGGTTGGCGCGCATCTGGCGCGTCACTTCCAGCTTTTCCGAGTACACATTGCCGTGCACTTCATGCGCCTTCACCGCGGCGCTGCGCCGGATCATGCCGGCGCCGGCCGTGGCGTTATTCAAACGATCGACCACGATGAAGCTGCCGGTCTCGCGGCACACGTCGTACACGTCGTAGGCCACGGCATGATTCAGCGCGATCTTGCACACCGCGATTTCGTTGAGCTTCAACTCACCGGCGGCATGGCGCGACAGATCGTTCACATCGACGCGATATTCGATTTCCTGGATGGTGCCACGCACATACTGGCTGGCGATCTTGAAGTCGTACTGCTTGCCCGGCAGCAAGGGCTGCTCGGCCATCCAGATGATGTGCGCATCGAACTCGCGCGCCACGGTGGGCGCCCGATCCGGATGGGCCAGAAGGTCGCCGCGGGCGATGTCGATTTCATCTTCCAGCGTCAGCGTCACCGCCATGGGCGCGGCCGCTTCGGATAGCTTGCCGTCATAGGTGACAATTTCTTTGACCTTGCTGGTCTTGCGCGAGGGCAGCGACATGATCTGATCGCCCACACGCACATGGCCCGCCACCAGCGTGCCCTGATAGCCGCGGAATTCCGCATTGGGACGACTGACCAATTGCACGGGGAAACGCAGGTCTTCGGCAAAGTCGTCGCTGACATCCACGGTGTCGAGGATTTCCAGCAACGGCTGGCCTTCGTACCAAGGCATGTTCTGCGAGGGCTTCACCACATTGTCGCCCTTGAGCGCCGACACCGGCACCACGCGCAGATCTTGAATGCCCAGCGAACGCATGAAGTGACGGCACTCGGCGGCGATGTTCTGGAACACCTTCTGGTCATAGTTCACCAGGTCCATCTTGTTCACCGCCACCACCACGTGACGAATGCCCAACAGCGACACGATGAAGCTATGACGACGGGTCTGCACCTGCACACCGCGTGCGGCGTCGACCAGGATCACCGCCAGATCGGCGGTCGATGCACCGGTGGCCATGTTGCGGGTGTACTGCTCATGTCCCGGCGTATCGGCAATGATGAATTTGCGGCGTTCGGTATCGAAGTAGCGATACGCCACGTCGATGGTGATGCCCTGCTCGCGCTCGGCCTGCAGACCATCCACCAGCAAGGCCAGATCGACCTGCTCGCCCTGCGTGCCCCAACGCTGGCTGTCGGCCTTCACCGCCGCCATGTGGTCTTCGAGAATCTTCTGCGAGTCGTGCAGCAGGCGGCCGATCAACGAGCTCTTGCCGTCGTCGACGCTGCCGCAGGTAATGAAACGCAACAGGCCCTTGGTTTCCTGGCGGCTGATGAATTGGCGTACCTGGCCAACCTGCGCGGTCTTTTCGTTCACTTGGGCAGACATCAGAAGTAACCCTCTTTCTTCTTCTTCTCCATCGAACCCGATTGATCGTGGTCGATGGCGCGGCCCTGGCGCTCGGAAGTACGGCTTTCCAACATCTCACCAATGATGGCTTCCAGCGAATCGGCGTCCGAATGCATGGCGCCGGTGAGCGGATAGCAACCCAACGTACGGAAACGCACCTGCTCCATGGTGGGTGTTTCGCCCGGATTCAACGGGTAACGATCGTCGTCGATCATGATGATCATGCCGTCGCGGCGCACCACCGGCCGTTGCTTGGCGTAGTACAGCGGCACGATGGGAATGCTTTCCTTATGGATGTACATCCAGATATCCAGCTCGGTCCAGTTGGACAGCGGAAACACGCGGATGCTTTCACCCTTGTTGATGCGGCTGTTGTACACCTTCCACAGCTCGGGGCGCTGATTACGCGGGTCCCAGCGATGGTTGGCGTCACGGAACGAGAACACGCGCTCCTTGGCGCGCGATTTCTCTTCATCGCGGCGCGCACCACCGAAGGCGGCGTCGAACTTGTACTTGTTGAGCGCCTGCTTCAGCGCCTCGGTCTTCATGATGTCGGTGTACTTGCTGCTGCCATGCGTAAACGGCGTCACGCCGTTTTTCACGCCTTCCTGGTTGATGTGCTCGATGAAATCCAGCCCCAGGGTTTTGATCCGCTCATCACGGAACTGAATCATCTCGCGGAATTTCCAGGTGGTATTGACGTGCAGCAACGGGAATGGCGGCTTGGCCGGATGAAAGGCCTTCATCGCCAGATGCAGCAGCACCGAGGAGTCCTTACCAATGGAATACAGCATCACCGGGTTTTCAAACTCGGCGACCACTTCGCGCATGATGAAGATGCTCTCGGCTTCGAGCTCTTCAAGCTGAGTCAGGCGACTCTTGAGGACTGATGACGTGGCTGGGGACATGGCTAGGTCACAATACGGTTACAGACTCGAATTGTGACGCCCGGGCGCCCCCGAAGCCCAAGCGAATGGCTATATGGTTATGAGGTCGAGATCGGCCGTGTCTTCGATCATTTCTGTCGAGGCGGGTTTGGCGGCCTGCCGCGTAGCCCGCTCCCTACTGGTGGTAAGCCAGATACCAGTCCACGAAGCGCTTGATTCCCTCTTGCACCGACGTAGCCGGCCTGTATCCCACATCACGCACCAGCGCCTCCACGTCGGCATAAGTATCAGGTACGTCACCGGCCTGTAGCGGCACCAGATTCAATTCGGCCTTCTTGCCCAGACATTGCTCCAGCACCTGGATGTACTGCATCAGCTCCACCGGCGCATTGTTGCCGATGTTATAGAGACGATAAGGAGCACTGCTGGTACTCGGATCGGGCTGCTTGCCATCCCAATCCGGATTAGGTTGCGCGATACGATCCAGCGCACGCACCACGCCATTGGCGATATCCGCCACATAGGTGAAATCGCGCCGGTGATGACCATGGTTGAAGACATCAATCGGCTTGCCGGCCAGGATGTTCTTGGTGAACAGGAATAGCGCCATATCCGGCCGCCCCCAGGGACCGTACACCGTAAAGAAGCGCAGGCCGGTCACCGGCAATTGATAGAGATGCGCATAGGTATGCGCCATCAACTCGTTGGCCTTCTTGGTCGCCGCGTAAAACGACAGCGGATGATCGACGTTCTGCGTCACCACGAATGGCATCTGCGTGTTGGCGCCGTATACCGAACTGGTGGAGGCATACACCAGGTGCTCCACGCCGTGGTGACGGCAACCTTCCAGAATATTGGCAAAGCCCAGCACATTGCTATCGATATAGGCCAGTGGGTTTTGGATGGAATAGCGCACACCGGCCTGTGCGGCCAGATTGATCACACGCTGAAATTTTTCCTGCGCGAATAGCCCGGCAATACCCGCGCGATCTGCCAGATCCATTTTTACGAAACGAAAATTCGCATAAGCCTGCAGCTGCTGGAGTCGCGCCTCCTTCAGCGACACTTCGTAGTAGTCATTGAGGTTATCGAGGCCCACCACCTCATCGCCACGCGCCAGCAACAACTTTGCTGTATGCATGCCGATGAAGCCAGCCGCGCCGGTGAGCAAAACTTTCATGAGTGTGTTCGCGTCTCGTAGGTTGGGCTGTCCAGCCCAACATGTCTTAAACGACTGGTCTGCAACCTTTATCAATTGGCCGGCTCGGTCGCGGATGTTGGGCTTTACAGCCCAACCTACGGCGATCAGTTGCTACGGCCGATAGCCAGATACTTCAAGCCGAATTGCTTCACGAAGCTCGGATCGTAGAGATTGCGACCGTCGAAAATCACTGGCTGCTTCAAGGTCGATTTGATCGCATCGAAATCCGGACTACGGAATTCCTGCCACTCAGTGACAATGGCCAGCACATCCGCACCGACCAAGGCTTCTGCTGCGGAATCGGTCAAACGCAGATCACTGCGCTCGCCATAAATGCGCCGGGCTTCTTTTATCGCAATGGGATCGTAAGCCTGCACTTTGGCGCCTGCGTTCCATAGCGCCTCCATCAAGGTGCGGCTGGGCGCAGCTCGCATGTCGTCGGTGTTGGGCTTGAAAGCCAAGCCCCACAACGCCACCGTCTTGCCCTGCAAATTGCCATCGAAATACTGTTTGATCTTATTGAACAGCACTTCTTTCTGACGGTTATTGACTCTCTCAACTGCAGTAAGAATGTCGGCCTGGTAGTCGTTATCGTTGGCCGAACGCGCCAACGCCTGCACATCCTTGGGAAAACACGAACCGCCATAACCGCAACCCGGATAAATAAATTGATAGCCGATGCGCGGATCGGAACCGATGCCACGTCGCACCTTTTCGATATCCGCACCGAGACGCTCGGCCAGATTGGCCAGCTCATTCATGAAGCTGATCTTGGTCGCCAACATGGCATTGGCTGCGTACTTGGTCAGTTCCGAAGAGCGTACATCCATCATGATCATGCGATCGTGATTGCGCGTGAAAGGATCGTATAAGGCTTTCAGCAACTCGGCGGTGCGCGGGTTATCCGTGCCCACCACCACGCGATCGGGCTTCATGAAGTCGGCCAGCGCGGCGCCTTCTTTCAAGAACTCAGGATTGGACACCACATCGAACTCGACGCTGGCGCCACGCGCCTTGAGTGTCTCCAGTATTTTTGTCCTGACCTTGTCAGCGGTGCCCACCGGCACCGTCGACTTGTTGACCACGATGCGATAATCGGCCACATGCCTGCCGATGGACTCCGCCACCGCCAATACATACTGAAGATCGGCAGAACCATCCTCATCCGGCGGCGTGCCCACCGCAATGAACTGGAACAGACCATGCTTGACGCCTTCCTCGGCGCTGGTGGTAAAGGCAATGCGGCCTGCGGCCAGATTTTTTTTCAGAAGCGCTTCCAAACCCGGCTCATGAATAGGCGACTCGCCACGCTTGAGCATTTCCACCTTGCGCTCGTCCACATCTACGCATAGCACGTGGTTGCCGACTTCGGCAAAGCAAGCACCCGTTACCAGGCCGACATAGCCGGAACCGAAGATAGTAAGACGCACGAATAGCCTCGAATGGGAATGAAAAGCGGTGGCAAGCTTAATTGACGAAGTGCATTGCTGCAAAAAGCTTTGATGAAAGTCTTATTTCAGCAAAGTTACGGCAAGCAAGCCCAACAAAGCACGCATCGTCATGTCGTCGCAGCGCCGCCTGCAAGACATGCAGAGGTCCATATGACGCATACCAACGACACAATTTAACCCTTACCAAGTGAGCAGTTCCTCACGCAGCAGCCACCATCCAAACAGCCGAATCAGCAGCCGTTTTTTTGTGATCCTGGGCACAGTTGCACGCTTAATTATTCCCGCAGAATGCCGACTCAAATCCTGACGTTCATTTTCGATCGTTACTCCCGACTCGACTTCGGTAGCCATCAGTAGATAGCTCGCCAGGATCGGCAACTGATCGCGTTAGGTCCTCGTTCAACTGCGACATGGTTTAGTAGTTTGCCTGACGCCTTACCCATTCCTTCAGTACGCCCATGAACAATATTACCGCCGCACTGGCGTGTTTCGTTGTTACTCTGGTTGCCATCGCGCTGCTGCGACCGCTGGCAATCAAGATCAATCTGGTGGATCGCCCGGGCGGCCGCAAGACCCATCATGGTGAAGTACCGATCATCGGCGGTCTGGGCATGTTCTTCGGCATCGTGGTGGGCATGGGCCTGCTGCAGCAACCGGTCAGCGCCGCTCCACCACTGTTGGCAGCCATCACACTGATGGTGCTACTGGGGTTGGCGGACGATCGTTTCAGCTTGTCGCCCTGGACACGACTGCCCGTACAAATCACCGCCGCTGCGATTGCCGCTTACGGCACGGACACCTTCATCACCACACTCGGTGATCCCTTCGGTTTCGGTGAAATCTTATTGAGCGGCGCTGTCAGCAAATTCGCCACCATCTTTCTGATGGTAGCCACCATCAATGCCTTCAACATGCTCGATGGCATGGATGGACTGGCCGGCATGGCCGCTGCAATTGGTTTTGCAGCGCTGGGCTATACCGCCGCGCAAATTGGCCTGCCGAACTCACCACGCATTGCCTTGATCGTGATTGCCGCCGTACTGGCTTTCTTGGTCTTCAATGCGCCGCTAGTGCGCAACAACAAAATCCGTTGCTTCATGGGCGATGCCGGCAGCACTTTCCTGGGATTGGCCATGGCATGGATCTGCCTGCGCGTCAGTCAAGGCGCGGGCGAGCGCAGCGTCTCGCCGGTCACCGCAATGTGGCTGGTGGCTCTGCCCATGTTCGAACTGGTGTGGAGTTCTGTGCGCCGCTTGTTACGCGGTCAATCGCCGCTGCAGGCCGATGCCGAGCATTTCCACCACCTCATGATCCGCGCCGGCCTCAGCGTGCGCGCGGCCTTCATCATGTTTGCGCTGCTGTCCATCGCGCTGGCGATGATCGGCATCGCCGTGGAAGAAGCCCATGTGCCCGAACCGGTATCGTTCCTGCTGCTGATGCTCACCGGCTTTACCATCGTCGTGTCGATGTATCGACTGCACTGGATCATCCGCTTCGTGCCGATCAAGCTGCGCCGCGACGTGCCGCCTGCAGCACAGCCCAAGCCGAAGGAAGAAGAGCTGGCGAGCCCGGATGCAGAGCTGGCGTGAATCGGGTTTGAAGACTTATTTGTATTGAGCGCCCGGCCGGTATTCACCGGCCAGGCACAGCGATGAACTCAAGCGCGCACGTGGCCGATGCTGTCGAGATACCAGGCATAAGTGGTTCTGATGCCTTCTTCCAGCGTGATGCGCGGCTGCCAACCCAGTGAGCTCAAGCGCGTGGTATCCAGCAACTTGCGGGGCGTGCCATCCGGCTTGGTCGAATCGAAACTCAGACGACCATTGAAGCCCACCACGCGTTGAATGGTCTGCGCCAACTCAGCGATGGTAACGTCCTGCCCCCAGCCGACATTGACCAGCTGTTCGTTTTCATAGTTACGCATCAGGAATACGCAGGCATCCGCCAGATCGTCCACATGCAGGAACTCACGACGCGGCGTGCCCGTCCCCCATACTTCAACCGAGTCGGCCCCGGCTAACTTCGCATCGTGAAACTTGCGGATCAGCGCGGGCAATACATGCGAATTCTGCAAATTGAAATTATCGCCGGGACCATACAGGTTGGTGGGCATCAAGGAGATGGCATTGAAGCCATATTGACGGCGATAAGCCTGACACATTTTCAAACCGGCGATCTTGGCGATCGCATACCACTCATTGGTGGGCTCCAGCGAGCCGGTCAACAGACAATCTTCCGGCATCGGCTGCGGCGCAAACTTGGGATAGATGCAGCTGGAGCCGAGGAACAACAGCTTCTTCACGCCATGGCGATACGCCGCATCAATGATGTGATTCTGGATGGCGAGATTCTCGTAAAGAAACTCGGCCGGATAGCTGTTGTTGGCGTGAATGCCGCCCACCTTGGCCGCCGACAGAAACACATAGTCGGGACGCTCGCTGGCGAAGAAGCGCGTCACCGCCGCCTGATCGAGCAAATTCAACTCAGCGCGCGAACGCAGCAACAGATTGGCAAATCCATCCTGCGCCAGACGCCGCACAATCGCTGAGCCCACCAGCCCATTGTGGCCGGCAACAAAGACCTTATCCGCAGACTTCACCAAAGCTCCTTAATTCTTACCGGTCGGCGTAGCCGGGAAGGCCACCAACACCAGCGCACAGGCCAGCAGAAACCCCAGCACCGCGCCCAACATCAACACCAACACCGGCTTGGGGTTGGTAGGTTCGGATGACGCTGCCGCCATGCCGAAAGGCTCGGCCGCAAACGGCGCACCCGAGCTGGCCATCATGATCTGCTTTTCTTGTTCGCTCAACGCTTCGGCAATGGCCTGACGATGTTCCGCAATGCTGACCGAACCGAGCTTCTGCGATAGATACTCGATGTTGGCCTGGGCGCGTTCCAGCGCACGGCGCCGCAGGTCGTTATCCACTGCGCGATCCAGCGCAGAGATCAACTGTACAGCGAACTGTGGATCGGCATGGCTGGTCGAGAGGGTGATGACCTTGGTCTTAGTGTCCTGATCCACCGAAACATTCTTTTCCAGATAGGCCTGCAGGTCCGCTTCATCGGGCGCATGCCAGGGCGAGACCGGCACACCCAGCGCCGACAACACGCCGCGCTTTATCGAACGCAGCACACCGGAAGGCTCCTGCCACTTGCCTGTGCTGGCGTTCCACTCTTTGGCAAAAGCCACATGCATCAACGATTCGTGGTCGATCAACAACCGTGCGGCATCGCGCGACTGCAGACTTTCCACATACAGCTGCGACGGCGCCACGCCCTGCCCCGTGGAGATATTCACGCCTACCATCGAAGCCAGACCGCCCAGCCCGCTGAGACTACCGGCGAGTCCGGAAGCGCCACTATCCACCGGCGTGACCTTCAACTCGGCGGTGTACTCATAAGTCGCCGCATGCAGGTAGCCGATAGCCAGCGCGATGGCAGCCACCACAATGGCGCCGATCGTGATCCAGTGCTGGAAGATGCGGCTGAAGAACTGCCCCAGGTCGATATCGTCCGGATAGGCCTGCGCGTTTTTTTGACTGACGGACTGCTCCATACCAACCTCAAACTCAATTCGCTATCGGCCGCGCACCGCCGCAACCAAGACATGGCTCAGAAACACCGGCGCCGAGACAAAGGTACGACGCCATAAGCGTCGCGGTTGACGCATCAAGCGCGGCAGCCACTCCAAACCGAGTTTCTGAAACAGCGGCGAAGAACGCGGCACCCGCCCCGTGAAGAAGTCGAACACCGCACCTATCGCGCCGGCAAAGCGAACATTTAAAGCCGGTAGATTATCCATAATCCATTTTTCCTGCTTGGGTGCCGTCATGCCCACCCACAGCACATCGGCGCCGCTGGCATTGATCGCCATCGCCATATCCTGCAGTTCGGCTTCGGTGTAATTGGCTTTGAAAGGCGGCGAATAGGTGCCGGCCACACGGACATTCGGAAACTGCTCGGCCATCCGCACGCGGATATCGGCCAGCGTTGCCTCACTCGCGCCGAGGAAGAAAACACTCTTGCCGCCCAGGTCATTCAGACGGGCATGCAGCGTCATGAAGATATCGGCCCCGGTGATGCGCTGACGAATCGTGCCGCGCATGATCATCGAGGCTAGAACGATGCCGACGCCATCGGGGATCAACCAGTCCGCCGAACGCAATGACTGACGGAAGCGGGCGTCCTGACAGGCCACAGCGTACGAATGCGGATTGAGGCAGGCCAGCCAACTGGCGCGCCTGCTGGAGCTGATATGAGTGACGATTTCATCGACGCACTGGGACAGCGACTGCGTCGTGAGGTCATAGCCCAGCATCATCTCTGTTGACTGACTGCGGACGCGGCCGGCGACGTGCTGCTGGTGCTGATTGCCCGCTGATAGATGTCCATCAAAATCCGGTAATTCATTGCCTCGGTGTAGCATGACTCAAACTCACTGCGCGCGGCGGCCGCCAAGGTATGCAGTGTATTGGGACGCTCCCAAAGTAACCGGACTTCCGTCAACAATGACACATAATCTGCGGGATTAAATAGCGCGCCGCAGGCCCCGTCGCGCACGATGCTGGGCAGCGCACCGAGGCGCGACACCGCCACTGGCGTGCCGTACGCAAAGGCCTCACGAACCACCATGGGAAATCCCTCAAAACAAACCGAGGGCAGGATCAACAAGCGAGCATTGGCAATCTCAGCCTGAGCCGCAGCACTGTCCAACTGCCCCATAAACTGCACCGAACCATCTGCCGCCATGTTCTGCAACTCGGCGCGCAGTGGCCCATCGCCGACGATGCGTAGTAGCGGTGCTGCGGCGCCCCACTGCCGCCAGGCCTTGATCAAGTCACGCACGCCTTTTTCGTCGGACAATCTGCCGACGAATACCACCTTGTCGGCACGCGCCTCCCAGGGCACCACTTCCGGATAGCCCGGATAAAAATTCGGCTTGATGTGCACCTTGTCCGCCGGCAGTCCGGCGCGACTCATCGTAGCGCGTTGAAACTCCGTGAGCGCGATGAAGGCATCGACATCCTGCGTCCAGGTGCCCCGCAGGCGATGCAAACCGATACTGGCTGCCAGCGGCAGCGTGGCAATGCGGCTGCCGCGATAGCAACCATGCAACAGCGCGGGACCCGGATGATGCTTATCGAGACACTCGGTGCACACCAGGCCATCGCGCAGCGGCACACCTGCAGCACAGAACAACCGATAGTTGTGCAAGGTCAGCACGCGCGCAGTGCGGCCACGCAGCGCCGGAAAGATGGCCGGCGAAATCAACGGAAAGGTATTGTGGGCGTGCACCACATCGGGCTGGAAATCAGCCACTTTCTTGCGCAATGCCGACACCGAGAACGGATTCCACGGCGTGGCCAGCGCACCTTGAATGACGCCACGCACGCCCTTGCCGCGTATGTCGTCGCTATACCGGGCAAACAACTCAACCTGATGCCCGCGCTGGGTCAACAACTCGATTTCGGCCTTGACGACCTGGTTCTCACCCGAAGGGGCTTCCGACCCGTAAAAATTGTGGACGAACAGAATTCTCATGCGTGGCGATACAGCACAAAGTGACAACCATAATCGCCATCAGCATATCACCAAGCCCCGCGTTTACTCATGGCACTTGGGATAGGTCTCTCCATCTTCCAGCTCCATGGTGTAAGGATTATCAGGAGCGGACAGCCCCAGGTTCTCCATCATGCAGGCCGGAAAATCGGTCATCACTGCATCCACGCCGGCATTGACGGCACGTTGCAACACCTCGGGTGAATTCACATTCCACATCTGAAATTTAAGGCCACTTGCCTGAGCGCCGGCCACACAGGCCGCCAACGTAGCAGCGTCAATCGATCCGGAATCCACTGCAAAAAAATCAAAGCCGCGCATTACCGTATCGTTTACTGACTTCAAACAAGAAGTCGTCGTATAGGAAGCAATGCCGCCCAGCTGCATGGTCTTGATCAATGGATTGGCGGTTCTTATTTTCGACAAAAGATAAGAATCGAAGCTCTCCATGATCACTTTATGCTGGGGATCGAGTCGCGCCAGCAGATTAATCATTACCGTTACCGACTGATCGACCGTCGCGCGGGTGTAGCCGGCCGGATACTTGATCTCCACCAGCAGCGATTGCTTGCTGCCCACTGCATTCAAACCGACCAGCACATCTTCCAGCGAAGGAATCTTGATCCCCATACCGGCCAACGGCCCCACGATGCCGCTACTCGAAATGGCAACGCCCGGTTGCCACCAATGTGCATCGTCACAGAGCGCCAGGTTGGCTAACGAAAGCGCTGAAAACGAACCGGCACAATCGGTGGTTCTGGCCAGATCCAGGTCATGAATCACCATGAAATTGCCGCTGGGATGCAACCACACATCCATTTCGATGTAATCGACGCCCAGGCGCGCAGCATTGGTGAAGGCAGACAAGGTGTTCTCAGGCGCATAAGCGCCGCCGCCACGGTGGGCCGTAATCAGCGGTAACTTTTGAGTAGAGTTGAGCGCAAGACGGCCAGAGTAAGACGAATTTTTTTTGACCGAAGAATCAGATGAAGACTGAGCGGAGGCGGTCGCCTTCTCAGGCGATTGCGCCGCACCGCCGCCCTGACAAGCGCACAGCAGAGCGGCCAACATGCCGGAACACGCGCGAACGAAGAAAGAACGCATCCCACCCACCTGATTATGCTATCGGGAAACCGATTTGTTATTGCTTCCAAGGCGGTTACGAGTAAAACCCAGGATCATCAAGAAACCCCGGACTTCAATCTCATCGCCAGGCGCAAAACCCTTTAAATTCCCTGAAGTTTTATTATCTGTGAAGAGATTAACGCTTTTTAGCTGGACCACCCAGCTCTCGTTACATAACTGTTCAGCCTGTTTCCATCATGACGCGCGTTTCGACCAACGCGCTTCCAATTGAGCAAACAAATCGCGCGTGCATTGCAACGAAGTATCAGTTACTTCGTTAGCCGTTGCATGAGGCGCGCGCCCAAGCAGTGCGTCATCAATTCGCTGACACAGCTGTTCTTCGGTAACGGCAATCTGTTCCTTTACCAGCGATTCGATGGGCGCGGTAAAGCCGCGCGAGCGCCGATACTCTTCCAGGTCCTGACAGAACACCACGGTGGGACGTTGCAGCACGGCATAGTCGACATACACCGACGACACATCGGTGATCATGAAATCCGATACCGACAACAGTTGGTACAGGGTCATGTCGTTTTTGAGCAGCGTTTGTTCGTCGAAGAACACCAGCGCCTTGCAGGACTTGAACAGTTCCGCCGTCGCCTTGGTCATGGGATGCGGCTTGACGATGCACACCACGCCGCGGCTGGCGAAAAACTCGTCCATTGCCTGCAACTGAGTCGCACCGGCAAAGATGTCGCCGCGACTGGAACCATCCATGCGTACATCGCCCACCTTGGCGGCGCGATAAGTGGGCAGCCATACCGCCAACTGACGATGCTCGGGCAAACCCGCCGGCTTGCGACCCCGCCCCTTGAGAATATTGATACGCGGATGGTCCGCCAGCAACACCTGATCCAGGGTCACACCGAAGGCATCGCGCACAATCCCTTGAAACAAGCTGTCGCTGGCAATGGTGTAATGAAAACGTGGAATTTGATCCGGGCTCTTACCATCCAGCAGACCGATGCGCTTGATGGGCATGCCATGCCATACATTCACCACGCATTGCCGGGGCGACAGTGGCCACGCCGAGAACAGACCATGGGTGTAGAACACGAAGCGCGCGCGGTGATACCACCACACGCCTTGCAAGCTGTAGCGGTAATAGGTGGTGACACCCGCCGCAATCACCCACTCGGGCTGCGGCGCCTGCTTGTGCAGGGTGAGAATCACCAGGCGATAACCCAGCGCCCGCGTGGCCGGCACCATGGCGCGCGCCGTATCGTCAAAATCCGGAAAGGTGTTCAACACCACCAGGCGCGATTGCTTGGGAATCACTCTGCCTAACAGCCACCAGATGCCGGCACACAGTCGCTCTACTTTCTTTTTGATCCACTTCGACATCATGCATCCAAGGTAAGCCAGTTACTCGGGGCCGTTAAAGTCATGCATCAGTTCATTGATGATGATCTGCGCCTCGGCCAGACGCTCGATGGTTTCCTTGTCGAAAGCGCGCGCCAGCCGTTTCAACGAGGTCGAAGAAATGCCGGCGGTGCGCGGCAGATACACGACTTCGCAATGCGGCTTCAGGAAATCGAACTTGCCCGCCCAGTCATCGCCGATACCGAATACATTGATGTTGTACTTCCTGACGTCTTCCAGCTTCTGATCCCAGGACTCCTCCGGAATCACTTGATCGACGCAACGGATGGCCGACACGATCTGCGCCCGCTGCTGGTAGGGCAGGAAGGAACGCTTGTTCTTCTTCTGATTGAACTCATCGGTGGAGACGGCGACGATCAGGCGATCGCCCTTCTCTTTCAGCCTTTCCAACAGGCGCAGATGACCGATGTGGAATAGGTCGAAGGTTCCATAGGTAATGACGGTTTTCATCGCAAACGACTCCAATCAATAAGCAGCTTTCAGACGCAAATCACCCAGACTTTAGGGCGAAGCCGTCAGGCAAATCCGGCTGCAGCGCAACCTTGGTCTCTCTCAAGCCTTGCGCATAATCTTCAATCACCAAAACAATCATCAATACGAGCAATGCATTAACATGAAAAAATTGAATTGAAGGACCCAAGAATGATCGGAGCAAGACAATAAAGATCATTCCAGTCGAAACTATCGAGGTCAGCAACTCAGTCGCGCCCCTCACCTTGCATGTCCTGGTCATACGAGCACAGCCGGCAACGGTAAGCGCCATAAAAGAAACCAAGAAAAATGTTCCGATCAATCCCACATCGACTAGCGACTCAAGATATGTGTTATCGACGGTTGAATAAGCCATCATGACACCCTCCATCGTGAGGGTCTTATGCCCAGCATAAAACCCCAGGCCAAGCCAGAGATGAGCCAGGAATGATTTCCACGCAATCGCCCACATATACACTCGGCCAGTAAGAGACAGTATCTGATCTTGGCTTTGCCCTCTGGAAAGATACTCAATCAACAAGCTTCCCGAGGAAATCACCAGAAGAACAAAGCCAGTAATAGCAATCAGCAAAATTCGCTTATTGCCAAGCAACACTGGCATCAACAAAACCGCCAACGCGAGAGCAAGAAAGGATGTTCTTGAATGCGCCATAACCAGCACAGCGCAGCCGACGATGATGAATATCAAATCGCGAAGGCCGAAACGTCGCCTAACCATGGCATATGCAAACCCCACATAGGCCGTCATTGCACCTATCTGACTAAGCATGTTTGGATTAACTCGTGGAAATATCCCCCAAGCGGAATCTTTATTTAATTCAACTCCATCCTCAGAAATCGCATACGCAAAGTCCGGGAACATTAACCATCCGACCATTGAAAAAACACAAATCCCAAAAAACAAATACGAAAACATCTCCATCAAGAAACCAGTCCCAAGCTGCTGTTTACTGATTTTATTCCTCAGGACTACGGCAAAAAGCACCAAGCCAACCAATTCAAAAGTTTTCCACAGCGTCTCAAGGCGATTGGGCGAATAAAAAACTGAAAATGCGCATACTGCAATGTAAAGAACGTACCAATGCAGCCTTGTATCGCGCGGCCATGCTCTGAATCTATATAAATAGAAAGTACACCAAGCGGAAAGCGTTAGAAAAAAGACAACTCTGAGGATTCGTATCAGATCTAGAGAATCGCCTTGCTTGTGTACTTCAGTAGAACTACCCGGCCAGAACAGCAGAAAAAACACACCGAGGATGCCAATCGTGGCGAACGAGTTACGAGAAAACGAATGCAACAGATGACGAACAGGCGTAGCCATCGTCAAAGCGAAGAGCACCACACTCCCCACTAACGCTATCGCGAAGTAAACGCCAAATGTCGGCTCCATCACCACACATCCGATTCTGGTGTCGCCCGTTCTCGGAGTAATACAACCCACAAGAGCAACACTAATAACATCTCGCCCACAATCGGCCCCAGCGCAGCCCCCTTGAGCCCCCACCACATCGAAAACAGAAAAGCGCAGGTCAAAGTGACCACCATAGATATTCCATTCATTAAGGCAAGTAGGCGCTGACGCCTTAGCACCTGCACTCCCATCTCAACTCCATTTCGTAGAGCGAGCACCACTACATAGATCGACCAAAGAAATACCAAGGTGCCTATCTCGCCATAGCGGGAAGCAGTCACCCACTTGGCAATGAAGTCGAAGGCGCCCCACAGCAACAGGCCATACCCCACCGCCACCGATACCAGCAGCGAAGAGATCATCGCGCTGGCGCGCGTTACCCGCAGTCCGTTCTTACGCACGGCAGTCACCATGCGTGGCACGGCCATTTGGCTGAGCGTGGGCGTCAGTACCATGGCCGGCGTGACGTAGATGCGCGAGGCATTCAAGCTGGCTACGCCGACCGGACCCAGCGTCGAGGTAGTCACGATGGTGTGCGCTTGAATTCTGACGAAGTACACAATGAAGCTGACACAGGCCCACCCGCTGCCGCCGCGCATCTCGACAAATTCACTCCATAGTTGCGCGGCATCGGTGGCATGCCACTTGGGGAAGATCCGCCGCAGCATGTAGAGGGCGCCGCAGGCATGCGCAAAGGCGTAAGCCCACACCGCCTGCTCGACATTCAATTCACGTTGCATCGACATAATCAACAGCAGGTACAACAACAGCGCGACCGCAATGACGCTGTTGACCAGCAACGCCAGATGTTCGCGATGGCGGTTATAGGCGTAGCGAGTGCAGTATTCCTTCAGCGCATAGGCAATGCTGGCGGCAATCGTTGCCCAGAACAGCTCTTGATAGTCACGCCATGTCGGCAACAACCACCAGCCAAACATATGCAATACGATGCCCAGCAACACTGTGCCCGCGCAGAAGCCGGTCAACATCAGCAGCACACGGAACGCGTATCCGTCCTGATCGTCGCCGGCTTTATCCGGCGAGTGCAGCACCATTTGCAACAGAAAGAAGGCGCCGATCAAACCGCCGTAAAACAGCATGCAGGAGAAGCAGATGCCGTACAGACCAAACTGCTGCGGCACCAGCTGACGAACCAGGTAGAGACTGAACAGGAAGTTCATGCCGCTGCTGACGGCCTGGTTCAACACACTGACACCAAACGCGGTCAGCAACCGGCGGTTATCAAGCAGCTTGCTGAGCAGGGCACGCACGGGGTTCAGACTCAGCGCTGCATTCATTGTCGGCTGCGGTAACTCAGGCTTCCTTGCCCACGGTCACTTCATAGCCATGCTTCTTGAGCAGGGCATGACGGCGCGCCTTGTCCAGATCTTCCGCGACCATTTCGCTGATCAGCTCTTCGATCTTGACCTCCGGCACCCAGCCGAGTTTTTCGCGCGCCTTGGTGGGATCGCCCAGCAATGTTTCCACTTCAGTGGGACGGAAGTAGCGTGGATCGACCTTCACCAGCACATCGCCTGGTTTGACGGCGGGCGCTTTATCGCCGGACACCGCAGCCACCACCGCTTGCTCGTTAACGCCCTCACCTTCGAAACGCAGGGTGATGCCCAGCTGCGCGGCACTGCGCGTAATGAATTCGCGCACCGAGTACTGCACGCCGGTGGCAATGACGAAGTCTTCGGGCGCTTGCTGCTGCAGCATCATCCATTGCATGCGCACGTAGTCGCGGGCATGGCCCCAGTCGCGCAATGCATCCATGTTGCCCATGAACAGACAGTCTTCGAGACCCTGGGCAATGTTGGCCAGGGCGCGCGTGACCTTGCGCGTGACGAAGGTTTCGCCGCGACGCGGGCTTTCGTGATTGAACAGGATGCCGTTGCAGGCGTAGATGCCATAGGCCTCGCGATAGTTGACCACGATCCAGTAGGCATACAGCTTGGCCACCGCGTAGGGACTGCGCGGGTAGAACGGCGTGGTCTCGCGCTGCGGCACTTCCTGCACCAGGCCATACAGTTCGCTGGTGCTGGCTTGATAGAAACGGGTTTTCTTTTCGAGACCCAGGATGCGAATCGCTTCGAGCAGACGCAGCGTGCCCAGTGCATCGACATCGGCGGTGTATTCGGGGGATTCGAAGCTGACCGCGACATGGCTCTGCGCACCGAGGTTGTAGATTTCGTCCGGCTGGGTTTGCTGCACGATACGGATCAGGTTGGTGCTGTCGGACAGATCGCCGTAGTGCAGCACGAAGTTGCGATGCGACACATGCGGGTCCTGATACAGATGATCGATGCGCTCGGTATTGAACGACGAGGCACGGCGCTTGAGGCCATGCACTTCATAGCCTTTCTGCAGCAGGAATTCCGCCAGGTACGAACCATCCTGACCGGTGATTCCGGTGATCAATGCAACTTTCTTACTCACGTCGTCTCCACTCTTCCATTTTCTTAAATTCAATCACCGGCGACGGTCGCCGGCGCAGGTAGCGATACCGCTTGTTTTATGCGCCTTCGGCAACGGGCCCGGTCAGAAAGAAGCCACCGCCGCCGCAGCAATCGCCAGGTTGTAAATGATCTGGGTGACCGAGGTCCACAACGGTAAAGGCCGCATGCGCTCGGCGTCCAGCGGCGCCACTACGGTGTCGCCCGGTTTCATCTCGACATTGCCACGACCGAACCACCTGCCAGAGGGCGTGGATACGCTGCCGTCGGCGCGCACCACGTAAATGCGCTTCTTGTCGGCATTGCGGGTGGTGCCGCCGCTCAAATTGACGTAGTCGTCGCGGCTTTCGCCCTTGCGCCATACATGCGCGGTGGGGTTCTGCACTTCACCCACCACGGCTACGAATTGCTTGAGCTTGGGAACGCTGATGGTGTCGCCGTCTTCCATGCGCAGATCGGCATCCGATCCGGGCGATGCCTGCATGGCGCCTTTCAAATCCACCACCAAGCGGCCGGAGGCCTTGCTGCTGCGCAATTGCGATAGCAGCGACTGACCCAGCGATAAGGTCGTGGTGTTGTTCTGATTCTGGGTGGTGGCGGATTGTGCGGTTTGCAGCGCCAGCAATGACATATCGGTCTGCATGCGCGCGGTCAACGTGTCGATCTGTTGTTGCTGCTGCTGTTGCACGTCGACGCGGGTAAAGACCGTACCTTCGGCATAGGCGTCGTCGGTCAAGCCGCCGGCGCGTTCGATCACCGAACGCAGGGTCTCGCCCTTGCGCAGCGGATAGGTACCGGGGAACTTCACTTCGCCGCGCAGCACCACCGAGCCCTGTTCGTACCACTCGGGCGTGCGTTGCACCGTCAGCACGTCGTAGGGCTTGAGTTCGCGATCCGCAGCAACATTGCCGGCAATGACGGCGGAAAGATCCAGCTGCAATACTTCGGTCTGGCGCTTTTCGCCATTGATGATTTCGAAGCGGGTCAATTCGGCCGTGCCGGCGAAAGCGGAGTCGTCGAGACCACCACCGGCACGTAATAGATCGCTGACCTTCATGTCGGTTTGCAGCGGATACTCGCCGGCGGAGCGCACGCGACCGTTGATGAAGACAGTGGGCATGGCCTGGTTGTCGCGCACCTGCATTTTCACTTCATTGAGCACACTGCCGAGTTCGGTGCCGCGATCTTTCTGCAGGCTGAAAACAAACACGCGGTCGCCGCTTTGCAGGGCAGGATCGTATTGAGTGCCACGCGCATTAAAGGCGCGGCTGAGATCGGCCGACAGCACCTCAACGCGACGGTCGGGCAAATGTTCGCGGCGAATCAACACATAGCGCTGATCGGCATTCAATTTGAGCGCATCCAGGCTGCCGACCAGGTCGGTGAGGCGCATGCCTTGCCGCCAGGCGGACTGGCCGGGGCGCTGCACATAGCCTTCCAGCGAGACGGTGCCGACGCGCTCTTCCAGCACCTTGGGCACGGTGAGCACATCGCCGGCACGCAGCGCGGTGGCGCGGCCGGCCGGTTGCGTGAGATCGAGATTGAGCACCGTGCGCTGCCGTTGCGCATCGATGCGCTCAAGGCGCGCCACCCGTGGATCGGCATCGGCCACCAGACCGCCGGACAGCGCCAGTAAATCGGCAATGGTCTGACCTTCTTTCAATTCATACAGCGCGGGACGCAGGATTTGCCCGGTGATGCCGGCCGTCACGCCCACCGGCGGCACAAACAGCACATCGCCCGGCAACAAGCGGCGGTCATCGGAGCTGTCGCCGCTCAACAGCAGATCGTACAAGTCCAGGCGGCCCGCATTGGCGCCGTTGCGCTTGAGCTGAATATTGCGCAGCGAGCCCACGTTGGAAATGCCGCCACTGGCGAACAGGGCGTTGGTCATGGTGGACAGACCGCTGACGGTGTACGAACCCGGTCGTTTAACATCGCCGGTGATGAACACGCGGATCGAACGCAGCTCACCCATGGTCACCGAAACCTGCACACCGATGCTTTGTTGCGTGATGCGCTGTTCGATCTGATCCCGGGCGTTCTCAAATCTCAGGCCGGCCACCTGCATGGGGCCGATGCCGGGCAACTGCAGCTGGCCTTCGCGCGACACCACCAACGAGTAATGGCCGGTGGTCTTGCCGAAGGTATTGATGATGAAAGTGTCGCCCGGGCCGACGATGTAGTCGGCGGAAACGGGAATGTCGGTAGCCGGTGCAAAGGTGGTGGGCACTTCCGAAAACAGATCGTAGCCATAGGGCTTGAGCGCTTCGACACCCACCGGCTCCAGCGGCAGCAAACTGACCTTGAATGCCAGCCCGGCCAGGCGCGGATCGGCATTCAGACGTTGCGCCGCCTCTTCGACCTTCAAGCCTTTAAGCGCAATGGCCGGCAGGAACGGCAGGGTCAACCGTCCCTGAGAATCCAACAGATAGGGGTTGGCGGCCAGAATGCGCGCCTGCCGATCGCTCAGAATGTCCTTCTGGGTGGCGCCGAGATCATCGGCCTTGACCACCTCCACCGACAGAATCAATGTCGAGGCGCCGGTAATTTTAGGTGGCCCCAGATCGGTCGCAAGTTTGCTGGCCGCAGCGGCGGAGCTGCTGTTATCCGTGGTAGTGGTGACCGGATTGCTTAGCGGGGCCTGGTTGACGCCCGTACCGGCGCCATTGGAGTTCGACAAGGAATTGAGAATTGCCTGCTGCTGATCGGCCGGCAAACTGCGGAAAGTTTCCAGTTGTTGAGCGGTGGGCGTGGTTTGGGCGAGAACAGCCTGGCTCAAAGACAGGGACGCCAGCAATGCCAACCCCGCACGCTTTGCCCATAAAAGCACGCTGGAAGGCTTGATTTCAGCTGGTTTGAACACGCAGGTACCCGTCACTTAAACATAAAGTGACGGGATTCTAGGTGCCATAATCTGGTGGGGCAATAAAGCGCAGTAACTGATTGTTCAGAAAGTGAGTTGGAGCACGAATAGCCCTATGAATTTCGGGGCCATAGCTCGGGCATCCCAAAACTCCCCCAAACCTCAGGCGGCCGCCCTCGGGTCACCTCACTCGGGCCGCATTGGCCTGCCGCTATTCAAATGCCCAATCCTCCTTAAAACGCAGCTGTCGAATATCCACCCACGCGTTTTCAATTGAGTCACTCGAAAATCATCGCCCCAGATACTTTGAAATCCGAGCGCGCCTCTTTCCATTACAAAAAGTCGCACATCATCTGAGTTGGAACACGGGACGCGACCATAACTTCCCGAGCAAGGTCGACACACTTTAAGTTTTCTTGCTTGCCACCGGCGCGCTCCCCAGGCAGCCAACCATTTTAGCCAGCGAAGTTGTTAGAGAAGACAACAGAAGTTCTGTGCTTGAAACGCCTCCCAAGTGGAAAACAACTTCATACTTCTGCAACAATTGCTTCGCCGCAAAGCTCGATGCGATAGATTTCGGACAGAGACTAGAGTGATGCCATGAAGGCGGTCGCTCAGCGGTGCAGAAAAAAACCGAGAACGTAAAATCAATGGCTAAACATGGCGCCGATGGAACAACCGCCGCCGCCTCACTCGTGCAATTTCCTTGGTAAACATTAGCGCTAAATCAAGCACCTACAAGGCCGGCAGCAACAAAACAATTATGGAAAAACACAAATGGATACCCTAGACTGCCGATTATTGATTTTCTGGTTGTAGCAGCTTATTGGTTCGTAAGCCGAAGCGTGACATGTAGGACACTGTCGCGCTGATGGACGTGAATTGTTCTTGATCTGATGGATGACGTGCGCAGTCGTACGTTCAATGCGATAGCGAGCATTCGCCCGCTCAGATCCGGACAGTTGGAAGATGATGCGTTGGACTTGGATTTAGGCTTTGAATTCGGATTCGGGATGGAAATTGATCAATGGCAAGCCAGCTATTTAATCTCCCTATGCAGTGGATTTTTCTCGGCGGAGCAACGAGCTTCCTGTTTAGTTTGCTGCTTATAGCGACAAAAAATCTGCACGGACGGCTTACTTTGGACACCATGGCCGGGGTGCATAAGTTTCATACCGCCCCCACACCCCGAATAGGAGGTGCAGCTATCGCAGCAGGGCTGCTTGTGTGCTGGATGGGCCTACGGTATGCCTCAACGACTTCACCCGAACTCAGCACGACTCGCGAACTGGAAAAGCTTCTCGGCCTTATGCTGCTGGCAGGCTCACCTGCTTTTGTATTCGGCATACTCGAAGATCTAACCAAGCGGGTGGGAGTTCGCGCTCGACTTTTAGCGACCATTGGCAGCGGCGTTCTTGGCTGGTGGCTGACGAACACAAGCATTACCCATTTGGATATTGCCGGCATCGACACGATGCTGACGTTTCTGCCACTGTCCGTAGCCTTTACCGCCTTCGCCACAGGCGGAGTGGCAAACGCCTTCAATATCATCGACGGGTTTAACGGGCTTGCCGCCGGGGCAATTGCCATTTCATCGACAGCAATTGGCTACATCGCCTATGACGTCGGTGACATGGCCCTCGCCCAGGTATGTATTGTTCTGGTAGCCGCAGTCGCAGGCTTCTATCTTTTAAATTTCCCTTTTGGAAAAATTTTCCTGGGAGACGGTGGCGCCTACCTGATGGGATTTCTGGTTGCATGGACAGCCGTTTTGTTGCCCATGCGCAACCCTGGCGTATCGGTTTGGGCAGCGCTGCTGGCTTGCGGTTATCCAGTTCTTGAAGTGCTTTTCAGCATTGTGCGCAAGTACTTCAGAGTGGGTTCGACCCCCGGCCAGCCTGATCGCGTTCACCTGCACATGCTTATCTATCAGCGCATATCCAGGAGAGTTTTTTCCGATCTGCCTCCCAGCCTTCAAAATAGTGTGACCAGTCTTTTTGCATGGTTGTTTGCCGCCATCCCAGCCGCAACTTCAATAGCCTTGTATAAGCACACGCCAGCACTGATTCTGGGGTTTGCGGCCTCCGCCGTTCTTTATCGCATCATTTACTTACGGCTTACGCAATTCAAATGGTGTCTGTCGGCAAACAAACCACAACCCGTAAAATTATCCGCGCCATACAACAAGCGAGCACAGGCGAAGGTAACGCAATTGGTAGTCAGGAAGAGAGCCACCATTACTACAGAAAACACACCACGAGCCAAAATAGGCACATAAGGAAACCTGCCCTGCAGCATATCGGCAGTTGCCGCATTAAATAGACACTTAAGACGACACTCGAAACAACAAAAACGTAGCGAGTCGTTGAGTGACGTATTAGTCAGAACGGATGCCCGCAAGGGCCTTTCTATTTAGTGCGGAGCGAATCGGGTCGTGGACCCACCCCCACTTATTGAAATATTTAATCATGTTGGAAGCATGGACCCAGAACATGCGCAGCGATTTGTGAGAAGCCGCGCCGTGCTCGTGATACACACTCACCATCGGAAAGAATAGCGTTTCATATCTCTGCGCCATACGACGGGTCAGATCTATGTCTTCCGGATACATAAAGAATCGCTCATCGAACAACCCCACATCCTTAAGCGCGCCATGACGCAACAGCATGAAGCATCCCGACAGGTAAGGTACAAACATCACCTTGTCGTATCCTGACTCGTGCAGCTCAAATCGAAAATTACTTCTCGCCTTTGCCTTGCCACTGAGAAAACGCCGCCATAGCAGATCAGAGGGCGTCGGCAACAATTTACACAAGCGCTGGATACTGCCATCCGGATTCAGCACCTTAGGCATAATTTGTCCCACCCCAGGGTGCTGCTCCAGAAATTCGATCATGGGCGAGAGCACGTCGCCATCAAAATAGACATCGGCGTTCAATACCAGGTGGTAACTAAAACCTGCGTCTTGCACAGAACGGATGGCAACATTGTGAGCACTGCCGAATCCGGGATTGGCGGGCAGATGAGTGTAATTCGCACCTGCATACAAGCTTTGCGCAACCCGCAAAGCGTCGGTAGGCGAATTGTCGACCAAATGCACATGAGGCGCTGGAAACACCTGTTGCAACGACCCCAGGCAGCGCTGCAGCTGGGCCAAGGGTGTCTTGTACAAAACAATCGAAACGGAGAGTGGTGAGTGCATAGTTAAGAGCTTGTAAAACTCACCGCCGACACATCGTCGCTACAGTTGTAATCGAGAAGCCAGCGCCACAGAGGTTCATTCGCCATCTCCAAGTCACCCAAAAGAGTTGCCACAGATTATGCAGGCATTCCAACTATTTGAGCTTCGCTCTATTCGCATCAAGCGCATCCAGATACCGAGTCCCAAAATAGGCACAAGGTTCGATAGCCGCCCCCTCTGACCACTCGTTCCATGCATTAACGAGAGGCGGCAATACTGCATTGCTTAAAGCATCGCCAACCAACGCCGCAAAACTTTCCGGAGTTAAACACTCCAAAGCGGTAAATCGGTTCCCATATCTGGGTGTGTTATTCCAACCGGGACTGACAACCTCCTGGACTTGTTTGCCGATACTCATGACCCACTGCTTACGCGCTTCCGATGACATATAGTCGAGAAAGTCGGCCGCACTGAACGTGGTTCCATTTTTCTGCACGCGATCCAGCCACACAAACAATTTACCGAGAGCGTCCTCCCCCAGCCATTTCTGGAGCATGTCTTTTACCCATTTGGATTCGATTGCCACGAACCGCGCTCCGTGTGCCAAAGAAAAGCCTGGGCTCAAATAGATAGCTCGCATCCGTAAACTTGGAATATTGAATATCAAAGGGATGTTTTACGAAATGAGCGGTAGCCACATCGAATCCGCGCCTGAAAAGCTGCTCTCTATAAGTTGATACCACCCGCTCCGGATGGAGAAAATGCGCCAGGTTATACCAAACAAATAAAGGCTTCCCCTCCCATCTCCAATAGTTCGGCCGCTCGAAACACTTCACTAGATAATCGCAATGTAGCTGAACTTCAGTATCCGAAGGTTCTCTGGTTAGATTCACGAGCGGCGTCGAGTCGCCCAACCATCGCTTGCTCCACCCTTCCGTGGCCCATATCAAAAACCAGGGAAAGTCAGTCGCTCCCTCACCCGAATGAATCAAGGTATTTTCGAAAGCCGACAACTCTTGATGGGTGTAAAACCAATAGTGATACACGCCAAAACCACCCATACCCGCTGCCCTCGCCTCCTCGATTTGTCTGCTATGAACTGCGGCAGATGCGCCATCGTAAAATCCGCGTGCAGGCGCACGCCGATTCCACAGATTGCGAAGGTTTGCATTGGCAACTAATGCCCAATCGGTAAACCCCTTACCCCACGCGGCGTCATTGGTATCCGTTGGATAGTATTGAGGAAAGTAGATCGCAAAAGGATTCATCTGCTTATCAGTCACTTAAAACGTAGAGCACGGTATAACGAAAGGACACCGGCGGCTGTCAAGCCAACGTACTTCCGTATTATGAGAGGATAAAGCCGCCAGAAAACCTTGTCCCGCTGATAGAGAGAAAATCCGGCATTCGAGTACCACACCAATGGAAACGCAAGATATGCAATCTTGTGCCCGGGCTTATGCCATAGCACTTTTATATTCAAGAGATGGTCAGCCTGGACTTTCATTCGCCTGACGTAAGGGCCATGCAATGCAAATGTCGCACGGCTATAAATTATTCCCTGATGACACAGGTTTCTTACAAGAAGGCGCAAGCGCGACGGCAAGCCGGAATAGATCCCGCTCTTGCCAAAGTAGACATCGCAAAACAAAGCATCAGGCTTTTCATTTTCGAGCAGTAGCAGCGCCTCTGCAGCATAGGGCAACAGTATGTCGTCCTTACCCAGAAAGAGCAGGTATTTGCCTTTCGCAGCTAAAGCACCATCATTCATCGCCCCATAAATACTGGGATGACTCTCCGATATCACTCGCACTCCGGCGTTCTGTCCGGCGGTGGCTTCCACATGCTTACCGGGCGTCACGACAATTACTTCAATGCGATCGGATTTATCCAGACCAAACGCCAGCCATACCGAATTGATACACCGCCTCAACTCCAAGTCCGGCTCAAGGGACGGAATTATGATGCTGAGAGTCGGCATGGAAACAGACGGGTCAGGCAATGGCATTTCTGGATTCACGAACGAACCCTCTGCCCGAAAACATCAATATCGGGGCGATAACAAATGAAAGAGGCAGTGCAACCTGGAACGCCAGAAAGTCCTGCGAAAAAAGCAACAGAAGATTCATCGACATGATAGTTACTATGTATTTGTCCGAAACAACCTGCATATTTCTTCTGATATCGCGAATAGCGATTGCAGAGAATGCCAGGATGCATGAAAACAGCAGCGCCGGAAGAAATGCCATTCCAGGCTGGCTATAAGCAGTAATCAGAGCAGTCAGCGATGCATTTGCGCCGCTGCCACCGCTGGGCCCGAAATAGGTGTCATATAAGAACGACCCCAGATTCTGATTCTGAGGCGACAAACTCAACATATTTCCAAGCGAACGAAAAGCTTCCGAGAAGAAATCGACGCCGTTTGTGAAGCCCCTGAGATCAACCGCCAATGCCCTGGCATCGTTGACGAGAAAAAATCGACTCAAAGCGAGCTCCGCGAATTCCGCCATGGTCAACCCCAAGACCGAGCCGACAAAATAGGCCGTCACCACCAATCCTGAGACACAAATGAGGAGCGACAGCGTCAACCAAACAGGCCTGGCCTTCAGCACTTTAAAACTCACCAAGGAAAGAATGGCTGCCAACCATAGAAACACCGCGCCCTTCGATCCAGAGGCCAGCGAAGATCCGAAATTGATCAATACGACAGCCAACCCCAGCAAGCCGATGCCGTTCTGACTATTGATTCTGCTGGCCAGCAATCCAGCTTGAACTGCACCCGTTATCACCTGGGTGTAAGTCAGGTATTTCGCCAAAGAAGAGTCATATAGATAGGCAACTCTCGATCCCTCGGAAAATATCCCGAAGCCAACCGACGTCAACAGTGGCCATATGGTTATGACCTGCATGGCAGTGCTCACATACAACATTCTAGTGACTGCATGCGGATTGAGAGCGGAAGCGCAGTCAATCAAGTTGACGAAAAGGCGCAGATATATGCATAGAATGAGCAACTCAAAGAGACCGCACGCAATCAAATCCCAAACGTTGGCATAGTCGCTCACCAATAAGGCCAACACATAGAAAGCAACTGCAAACGCCGGTGCCTGGCTGAATAGCATTGCACGCACAGCCGAGCTCCGCTTACGCAGGCCTATCGACAGAACAGTCATCAAGCCAATAGCGATAACAAATGTCAGAAATTTGTTGTTGAGAATCGCTACATACATGAGGCGTACATCGCAATTAGCGTGAGTAATCTATGATTGCCCACCAGAGCAACCTCGCTCATAGACCCTCAATCATTTTTTTAACGACATTGGGCGTATTCGATTGTTGCGCGCCAACCCAATTTCAACTGAGCCTTGGTTGGGTTGGCGCGACTGAGCAACAAATCAGTTGGCCGAAACAGGGACGGATCCTGTTCCGTGTACTTACGCCAGTCCAGGTCGAAGGCCGCAAACGCCTCCGCCACAAAGGATTCGAGCGTATAGGTCTTTCCTGTAGCCACAACATAATCTTCCGGACTGTCCTGCTGCAGCATCAGCCACATTGCCTCAACGTACTCAGGAGCCCAGCCCCAATCTCGAGCGATATCGAGACGCCCGAGACGAAGAACCTCCTTGGAGCCATTGGCAATCCTGCGTGCCGCACTGATTATCTTTTGCGTCACGAAACGATCCTGTCGCAATGGCGACTCGTGATTGAACAGTATTCCAGTGCAGGCAAACAGCCGATAAGCCTCACGATAGTTGTCGACCAACCAGAATGCGGAGGCTTTTGCCACTGCGTACGGGCTACGTGGGTGAAACGGCGTTTTCTCATTCGCCGGCTGCCCTTCGGTATCACCGAAGCATTCGCTGGACCCGGCATGATACAACTTGACCGGATATTCAATCAGGCGGCAGGCTTCCAAGATGTTCAAGGTGCCCAGAGCGATGCTTTGTATGGTTTCAGCGGGCTGCTCGAAAGACAATCCAACCGAAGACTGCCCCGCAAGAAAATAGACCTCATCCGGCCTACTTTGCTTTAGCGCAATAAAAACGCTGCGAAAATCCTCTGGGACCATCGTCAACAACTTCAATTGATTACGAATACCCAACTTCACAAGATTGGCAAAACCGCCACCCTGTGCATCACGAGAAGTGCCCCATACTTCATAGCCTTTATTCAGCAACAGCTGAGCAAGCCACGCCCCATCCTGGCCGCTGACACCACAGATAAGTGCAGTTTTGCTCATCTTTTTCCAACCAACTTTTGATATATGTCCAGGGTGCGATCGGCACAACCTTCCCACGTAAACAGGTCCAGTCGTCGGCTGCCTCTTTCTATCAATTCCCCGGCGAGTTCGCTTGAATAAACCACTCGCTCAATCGCCATGGCCATTTCTTCTATGGAAGAAGGCTCGAAATACACCCCAGCATCGCCAATCACTTCCGGCATCGAACTGGTATTACTGCTGATCACGGGACACCCATGCGCCATGGCTTCCAGAGGCGGCAAGCCAAATCCCTCGTATAAGGATGGATAGACAAAGGCCAAAGCCTGATCATAAAGCATCCCGAGAGCGCGATCGTCGCCCTCCACCTGCCTGACCTGACCATCCCTGAAGCCTAACTTGGCAATAATCGATTCCTCATTTGCGCTAAATTTCCCGCCACCGAACGCAACGATATCGACATCCGCAATCAGTTTATGCGACGAAGCCACAGCAGCTAATAAGCCGGAAAAATTCTTATACCCAACACGATTCCCAACGTAAAGCAGGAACGGTCTTGGTCCGCGTGACGTTGTGTCCGCGTGCTGATGACGCACAGGAAACCGCTCAAACCCCAAATAAACGACGGAAACTTTATCCTCGCTTACATCAAACAAGTTAAGCAAATCGTTTCGAGTACTTTTTGAAATACATATGACGTGAGCGGCGCGTTCGATTGCAATGCGCTTCGCCGTCGAAGTTCGGTCCGTAGCCGGGAAGTCCATTGGGAACAGTTCGTGGATCATGTCATAGACTGTAACCACAGAGGGACAGGATGCCGGCGCTGAAGCGGATCGTGCGTAGTATGTTTCGTGAACGAGATGCGGACGCCAATGCCGGATCATCGGCTTGGCTATCATCCGATTCAGCTGCACAAAAAGCCGGGTTGACTTGGGCGGATAGCGCTCAACGCGACGCCCATGAATGACCTCGGGAGGTAAATCATTGGCGTACCGATTGCGGTACAGCGGCGCGAAAATTCCCACTTCCTGCTGCTTCATCAGAAGCCGCTCGGCCAGACGAACAAAATACCGGGATATTCCTCCGTACGTCTGCAGCGAAAAAGTTTGATAGTCAAACGCAATCCGCATCATCTTACTCTTGACGAAAGCAACCGATGATCCGGCCAGGTTTTTGATATCAACCGGCCGCGCAAAAGCAGGGGAATGAGGCGATTGAATTTCAAGCCAAGCTTCCACATGTTTGCTCTACCGGGATGCTCCAGAAACAGATGATACGAAGTACCATTCGTCAGCAAAAATTTTCCGTAGCGCTTCGCCAGAGTTTGCAATGTACGAACTCTGAAAAAGCCAATGTGCTGACCGTGATCGGGACCGTAATACCACCAGTCTTTCTGTGCCGGCGCAGGAGTGGCGACCAGCTCCGTCGATAACAAAACATTCGGCGCAATATTCAACATGCTTTCGAGCTCTTCCGATGGATTTTCGAAATGCTCGAATGCCTCAAAAGCCGTGACCAGATCGGCCTTATCGTTGGCGTACTCAAAACCACGCGCCAGCTCATTCTGGCAGTAACGGTCGATCCAGTAAGCATCAACGCCATAGTCACGCAACAAACGCACCAGTATTCCATAGCCGCCGGCATAGTCGACCACGCGGCCATCCAGCTTTCCCAATACCAGCAATGTTGCCAGGACGATGCGAGCATTCAGAAGGTTGCGCACCATGATGCCGGTATCGCAGGCATTAATTGCTTCAGAATAGGCCTTGCCCAGCCAGTATGGCGCTTCAGTCTGGACGTACCCGCAGGCCGAACACTCGAAGTAATTTATTTTCTTACCGAGCAAATCGCCCTCATGCAATGGATGGCATGGATTTCCGCACACACGACATCCTGGACTGACATCACTCATCCGCCATTGCCCCATAGCCAGCCGATTCGGTTGTTTATTGCGCGGCGAATGCGCGCAAATGTCCAATTCATATTACCGATTTCAAACACATGATCATTGGTCAGAGTGTCAGCGATATCTGCAGCCTCGACCGACTCGGGATGCTTTAACGGCATGGCGATTGGAACCGCCGCAAGATCGGCCAACTTGCCCTCCGGACTGGTAGTGTGGGTGGCGTTCTTACCGAAGCCGATGTTGGAGATAAGATTATTACCAGGCATGCAACTCAAGCCCTGCTGCTTGAAACACGCGTAAGTCCACTGGTAATCCCAGGTGTCAAGCTGACCCGAAAACACCTTGTCGAAGATATTTTGCCAATAACCAATCGATTGCGGCGCATGCGAAATACAGCGCGCCCAGAACTGAGCATTTGTCCGATTATCTTTCCAATCAGACATGTCGACATCGTAGTACCGCCAGGCTCTACGCCAACTCGCCCAACCCCAGATATGCATATAGCGGGAAAAATAATAGCTTGCCGATGGAACCCAGTCGGCCGAGATGAAATTATCGCCACTGATACACATGACATGCGGATTATCTCGGTAGCGCTCCAGCAGCTCATCGCAATATTCGAAGAATGAATGATGCGGGAGGCAATCGTCTTCCAAAACGATTCCCTCGGGCTCACACTCGAAAAACCAGGTCACTGCGGAGCTGACCGCTCGCTTGCATCCGAGGTTCTCCGAACGCAGCAAGGTACGCACCTCACATGGCCAATCGACGTTGCTGGCGATGCGACGGGCGGATTCGCAAAGCTCCGCCTCTCCTGCTCTGTCAGGACGAGGACCGTCCGCAGCTATATACAGGCGAGGCGGCCGCGCAGCGCGGATAGCATCAAATACACGCTTTGTGGTGTCCGGGCGGTTGAACACCAGAAAAAGAATAGGGCTACGCATCATCGTTTACTTATCAAGTACCTTCCTGAAATACGAAATGGTTTCTTTCAATCCGTCTTCCAAGGAAATCTTGGGCTCCCAATTCAATTTCGATTTTGCCAGCGAAATGTCCGGCTGCCGTTGCTTGGGATCGTCCATCGGCAGAGGATGAAAGGACAGTGCCGACTTGCCACCGACAAGTCGCAGCACATGCTCGGCCAGCTCCAGCATGGTGAATTCACGCGGATTGCCCAGATTCACAGGTCCGGTCAACCCACCGTCGCTACTCATCATCCGAACGAATCCTTCGATCAAATCATCAACATAGCAAAACGATCGCGTCTGTTGCCCCTCTCCGTAAATCGTTATGTCCTCACCCTTGAGCGCCTGGACAATAAAGTTACTGACCACCCGTCCGTCGTTGGGATGCATTCGCGGTCCATAAGTATTGAAAATACGCACCACCTTGATGTCCAGATCGTGCTGTCGGTGATAGTCGAAGAAAAGCGTTTCGGCACACCGCTTACCCTCATCGTAGCAAGCTCGCGGACCTATTGGATTGACGCGCCCCCAATAACCTTCCTGCTGTGGATGTATCTCAGGATCTCCGTACACCTCACTCGTCGACGCTTGAAATATCCGCGCCTTGACTCGCTTAGCCAGGCCGAGCATGTTGATGGCACCGTGCACACTGGTCTTGGTGGTCTGTACGGGATCGTGCTGGTAATGAATGGGGCTTGCCGGACAAGCGAGATTGTAAATTTCGTCCACTTCCACATATAAAGGAAATGTCACATCATGACGCATCAGTTCGAAATAAGGATGTCCGAGCAGGTGGGCAACGTTCTGCTTGGACCCGGTAAAAAAATTATCGACGCATAACAAATCTGCGCCGTCCTTTATCAGGCGATCACACAGATGTGAACCCAGAAATCCCGCCCCACCTGTAACAAGTATCCGCTTCATATTGAACATCCATCAAAAGTAGAAAATTGACCAGTATCCGCCATCCATCATCGGCATCAGCTCATCTGCAACCCTGCCGCCATCTAAACCGGAAACAATCAGCACCTCAAAACAAACAGAGGTATGCAGCAGCCTTGTTATAAAAACTTCTTATGGCTTACTTTTTCCAGCGCCGCAAATTGGCTCCGAATGGAGCCAAAGACGCGGACTTCGCTACCGCAACGATATTCTGGAAAGCAAACAACTCGCACAACAATGGCGAATACGTCAATGGCAACAAGCCCGATGGCAACAACCTGAATAATTCATAGTCAGACAGCAGGTTAACAAAATCGCGCATGTAAACGCGGCTCACAACATTCATTTCGTTGAACTCAAATTGAATGACCTTGATGCGCCCGTCCTGAAGCAGCGCCCCCGCTCCGCGCAGGACATCCAATTCGTTACCTTCCGTATCTATCTTCAAGAAATCGATTGAGTCAATGTCTTTACTCTTGCAAAACTCATCCAGTCGCACACATCTGACTTTGTGCGCAGTGCTTGCCCCTTTGTGAAGCCCCTCAATGACCTCCTTAAAAACCGAAGCATGCTGAGAGCCATCTGCGGCTCCCTGATAATCAAACAGACTAAGCGAGGCCTCTTCATTACCCAACGCCAAGTTGTAAGACTCTATGCCTCTTACTTGCGCGAGTTTCGCAAAATTCAGCGGATGCGGTTCAAAAGCATGAACCTTGGCATTCCTGCAGAACTCCAGAATTTGGCTCGAATAAGACCCTACGTTCGCACCAACATCAAATACCGTGACGACTTCGTCCGTTGCAATCAGGTTGCCCACGAACCATCTTTCGCCACTACTCGCCCCTTGGTAATTGTAAACACCCATGCCGCGCAGGCCCAGCATGAATAGCAAACGGTTAAATCTGGCGAAATACCGTCGCCCAAAAAACATGAGGTACAGGCGGTGAATAAGACTCATACTTTCGACCCATTGCAGAACTTCATCAACAAACTCCGGAATCGCGCATTTATTCGCTGGACACTCGACGTAGAAAGCCTTTCAAAACCAGGAAAGGACTCACTATTGCCCTGGTCTTTGCAAAAAACAAACTACGCGATCTGACTGAGGAGGCATCCATCAAGTAGGCAGCCATGCCTTGACCGACAACCGTCGCCAGCGCCGCGCCAATCACTCCATATTTTGGGATCAGAACAAGGTTCAACAACACATTCAACACGCCGCCGGCCACGGTTCGATACAAGCTCAATCGCTGCAGATTTTCCGCGAGATACCAATTGCTGCCGGCCACTCCAAAAAAAACAAACACCGAAGCCCAAATATGAATCTTAAGTACGCCCCCCGCCTCAGCGTACCCATTCCCAAACAGCAGCAGAACAAGCGGATCGGCCAGGAACGTCATGATGATTGAAATTGCCAGAGACAGCAGCGCCATCAGGTTGAGCAGCCTCTGCATCCTCTTTTTGTACAAGTCCTCGTCGTTTTTTTTTGCCTCGATAATTGCGGGAAACAGCGAAACGACAATAACCTGCGGAATCATGTACCAGATTTCACTTATTCGCAGCGCGGCAGAGTAAATTCCAACCGCACCTTCGCCCACCATCTTGCCAAGCATTACCTGATCAATGCGCATGTAGATCATCACGGAAAGGCCTGAAAGAATCAGCGGCCATGAATCCCTGATCAGCGCTCGCGCTCGCTGGGCCTGGAACGTCCATTTATTCAAACCGCCTTGCGTAATTAAATAGACTCCGGCAAAACCAAATGCCACAAGAATCGTCTCAAACAACACCAGCCATACGAAACTCACCAACGACGCCTGCCGCAAGATCAAGACAATCCTGACGACGGACATCATTAAAAAGATGCCGTTCTCCACCCACACCGTATAGCGCGACTGCACTCGGGATTCGAACCAGTATCGAATTACCTCACTGGCCTTGAAAACCAGACTGAAACCGAGAATGGCAACCAGAACCTTCATCTGCTCGCTGTCAGGTCGCAACCCAATAGCGGTGACCACAATGAGTAAAGCCGCCACGAAGCCACCCAGCAGCTGCAGGGTGAAGGCGGTCCCGAGAGTGACCGGAGCGGCAGTGGGCGGCTGCCTGATCAAATCGCGAACAACGATGCCATTGAACCCTAATGTTGCTACCGCACCAAATATGGCAACAAGCGCCGTAGCATAGTTGAACAAGCCAAACTGCTCGGGCCCCAGATAGCGCGCCACCCAAACACCCACGACCAGACCCACTCCCATTCGCAGAATCTTATCCACGAACAGCCAGCCAACATTCTCAAGGACCTTTATAAGATTTGGACGATGCTCAATTCGGTCCCGAACTGCCTTCGGCAAACATCTCACAAAAGCATTAGGAATATTAATCAAGATCTACTTTGCCTGAGCAGACTTATCCGTGAGAATCCCAACAACATCATCTCCAGAATCCGCAATCCGTTTAATTTGCAAATGCAGCGATTGCCGCATCACAGAAATCCAATGCGCCTGACAAGCGGCCGGTTTTTTTGGTCAGCAATGATAAGCACATATCCCGATCCAGCCTGATTTCACTTCCAACGTCGCAACAGCCCCACCAAAAAAATCACAGTCGCGCCGAAAACAAAGCCGACAAATGGCCCACTGGCTATCAAATATAATTTCTTTGGTTTGACGGGATCGTCAGAGTCAGCCGGCAGTGCTTTATCAACCACCCGGAATGAGTACTCCTGACTCACATTGGCCAGCATCCTTTGTTTGATTTGCGCCTCTATGAGGCGATTTATCGCCTCCTGAGTGCCGACCAAGGAGGTTGTATTCAATTCTTTTTCAAGATAGCCGATGGAGGCATCGGCCTTGGCGATCGCGCGGTCGCGCATTTCCATGTTCAAGCGCCGCACCAACTCATTTGCCCAGGCAGCCGCATCAAGTCGATCCTTCCAATCAATCTGCAATATCACCAACCCGGTTTTTTTATCCTGGGCTATGGTGCGAATACGCCTGTTGAAATAGCCGCTGGCCTTTGCCAACGTGGGACGTTCTTCATCGGGAACCGTCCATTTTCCCGCCGCAGCATCCCATATCTGTGCGTACAACTTCGGCATCAGATTATTTTCGCTGATGAATCGCTCGGTAAATTGACGAGATCGAAGTACTGCCAACGATTCTTCAGTTTCAGAATCACTCGAACCCACGGTAATACCGGCAAGCGAAGCGAGACCGCCCAACTGGCTTAGAGCAGAACCCAACAAGCCGTTGGAACTACGTTCCGCACTGGCGGATATCAACACCGTCTCAGCGCGATATGTAGGAGTGATGGTAAAGGCGGCGGTAGTGAATAGCGCTAAAAACGCAATAACGCTGACAACCACCCACCAACGCTTCTGCCAAAGAAGAACGAACATCCATTGCAGATCAATTGCGCCGTCTTCTTCCCTATCATGAGTGTTTTTATTCACAAGCCAGATCCAACTGGAATCAGAACGAATTAACCGCAGCTGCTGCGATTGCAATGTTGTAAACAATCTGTGTAACAGCCTGCCATAGCGGCAAAGCCGGCATGCGCTCGGTGTCCAGAGGCACAACGACCGTGTCTCCCGGCTGCATCTTTACGCTGCTACCGGCGCGGAACCAGCGACTGCTGTTATTGGCGACCACGCTGCCATTGGCATGCACGACATACATTTGCTTACGATCGGCTTTGCGGGTGACGCCACCGCTTTGTTCCACATAGTCGTCGCGCGACAATCCTGATCGATAGAGATGCGAGGTAGTGGTCTGGACCTCACCAATCACAGTCACTTCCTGGCGCTGCTTCGGCACAATCAAAGTATCGCCATTGCGCAGGATGACGTCGCCCTCCGAACCGGCGGCTGAAGCAACTATCCGGCCCAGATCGATAACCAGGCGGCCCACGGCTTTGGATGACTTAAGTTGAGCCAGTAGCGACTGCCCCACACTCAGTGCTTGCGTTGCCTGAGCCTGATTTGCCTGAGCACCCTGCAGGGCCAGCGATGCAAGATCGCCCTGCATTCGGGTCGCCAGCATGTCAAGCTGCTGCTGCTCACGTTCTTTCAGATCTTCACGGGTAAAAACGCTACCCGCCGCGAATGCCAAATCGGTAAGACCACCGGCACGATCAATGACAGAGCGCAGCGTTTCGCCGCGCTTGATGGAGTATTCGCCCGGAAAACGCACCTCCCCCCTGAGAGTGATTTTTTCCTGATCAGACCATTGCGGAATTTCTTTGATATTAAGCGAGTCGGCGGATCGTAATGCCAGATTGGCGCCGGCGTCACCGCGAATCACCGCTGCCAGATCCACTTGAATCAGTTCGGTTGCACGTTGCCCATCGCGCTCCACGAAACGAGTAAGTTCAGCCGTCGAAGAGTATGCCGCATCCTCCAGATCGCCGCCGGCGCGTAAAAGATCGCCGATCCGCATATTCGGTTCCAAAGGATATTCGCCCGGGACCTTGATACGCCCCACAACGCGAACCACCTCTGTCGGATTCTTCGACTGCGACTGAAGACGCAACTCATCCAATATCGGCTTGATGATACGCGCCCGATCCATCTCGAAATCGAAAACCGTGATTTGATCGCGCGGCTGCATCAGCAAATCGGCGTCGCTACCGGGAGCGGCCAAAGCCTTGGACAAATCGGCGGACAGCACCGCAACGCGGCGATCGGGCGCCAGCTCCCGACGGATCAGCAAGTAATGCAAATCAGCATTTGGCTTGAGCTCGTCTACTGAACTCAGCACTTCACTGAGCCGCAAGCCTTGACGCCAGGCAATGGCGCGAGGCGCATACACATGCCCGGAAACCACAACGCCGGAATCAAGAGTTGGCGGAATACGCGCAACAACCAGGGAATCGCCATTACGCAATAACTGATTCCGACCGGCGGCATCCAACAGGCTAACCGGTGCCACTGCACGTTGGCGCTGCCCTTCAATACGCGTCAACGACGTCTTACTGGTATCAGCATCAGGGGTTAAACCACCGGCGAGTGTTATCAGATCGCCTGCCGACTGATTGCCCTTCAATTCATAAATGGCCGGGCGCCGCACCTCGCCATCGATCGCAACGGTAGCTCCTACTGGCGGAATAAAGATCACATCACCCGGCAGCAACTTCGCGTCTTCACTGGTGTCGCCCCGCAGTAAAAGATCGTATAGATCCAGCGTACGAATCAAACTGCCGTTGCGCCTGAGCTGGATATTGCGTAACGAACCAATTGGCTTGACACCACCCGAAGCAAATATTGCCCCCGTCATTGTCGACAAGCCGCTCACCGTATACGAACCCGGATATTTTGCTTCGCCCGATACGAACACTCGGATCGATCGAATTTCACTCATGGAGACGCTGGCACGTACACCGAGAAGCTGCCTGCTCACTCGCTCCTCAATGCTGGTTTGTAAGGCAGAGAAGGTTTGTCCGCTGACGGTAATCGGACCCAATTCCGGGAAGTTGATGCGGCCATCGCGTCCCACCGTCAACTTGACCGTGCGATTCTGATTGCCGTAGAGCTGGATGCTCAACTCATCTCCCGGCCCCATGATGTAATCCGAGGGCACCGGCACATCCGTCACGGGCGCAAAAGTGGAGAGCTCTTCATCGAATAAATCGTAGCCGTAGGGTTTTAAGCCCATCACCCCCGATTTCTCCAGAGGTAATAAAGTCAGCTTGACTTGTAAATTGAAAAACGCCGGCTCCGCAGCCACTCTTGACGTTGCCTGCTCCACCGTCAATCCCAGTAATGGCATGGGAGCAAAACCAGGCAACTGCAGCTCACCGGTACGTGACAGAGTGTATGTGTTCTTTGAGCGCACCAGGTCCATCAATTGCCGCAAGCGATTCTTCTCTGCCTCTGTGAGCGGAGTCTCCAGCTCAGGCGCAGGAGTAATTACCGACTGCGTTCCCTGACCGGAAGTGGCGGGCGTTACTGTCGTCTTAGGCTGAGGAAAGCTCAACTCGACAATTAAAACGTCATCTGCCTTGAGCACTGGAATTTTCGGAAGAGCATTTTGAGTAGTGAAGGCTCGCTGACGCGACGTGTTCGTCGTATCGCTGCCACGGCTGCTCTGACTGCCGCGTGTCGACATTTGCGAGGAGTTGGAGCTGCCGGTACCGCCTTGCCCCAAAGTCTGCAATATGGACTGCTGCTGTGAGGCATCGAGATTATTGAAAATCTCCAGCTGCTCAGCAGTAGGTGTCGTGTTCTGAGCAAAGGCCAGGAATGACAGTAGGAAAAAGCTTAAGCCGGCTATGAAGCGCGCCCAAGTTACCCGGGACAAAGTGCCTTGTTCGATTGGCGTCGCGTTCACTCAATAGATCCCTAATACCCAGCGATAAATTGGCGGGGATTCTAGGGACCGTAGCGGGTTACCGCAATGCGTGCCGGTAAAATAGTGCCCGGCGCATTCGCCGCTGCATGCCACGTGAGTATTGGCTGAAAAACCGGCTTTTTAAGCCAATCGGACAATCTTTTTAAAGCAACCCGAGAGGCCCTGAGAACGGAGCACGGACCTCCCTGCCCGTCTACCCCACGTACTGCGTTGCCAACCACTGCCGATAACTGCCGTCCATCACAGCGCGCCACCAAGCTTCATTCTGCAGATACCAGCTGAATGTATCGCGCAGCCCATCGACCAGCGTAACCCGGGCGCGATAGCCCAGGCTGCTGTCGATTTTGCGGCAATCTATTGCGTAACGACGGTCATGGCCCGGCCGATCTTTCACATAAGTAATCAGCGAGCCGCTCTCTTTACCGGCAGCAGCCGGAGCATTGGGGAATCTGGCTTTCAGTGTGGCATCGGCGGCAAACAACTCATCGGCAATGGCACATAGCTTTTGCACCAGATAGATATTCTCGGCCTCTGCACCGCCACCGATGTTGTACACCTCGCCTACCAGCCCTTTTTGCAACACCAGTTCGATACCGCGACAATGGTCGCTAACGTGCAACCAATCGCGCACATTCTTGCCATCCCCATAAATAGGCAGCGGCTTGCCTTCCAGAATGTTGACGATCATCAATGGGATGAGTTTTTCGGGAAAATGAAACGGCCCGTAGTTATTGGAACAATTGCTGGTAGTGACGTTGAGGCCATAGGTATGGTGATAAGCGCGCACCAGATGGTCGGAAGCCGCTTTGCTGGCCGAATAGGGCGAATTGGGCGCGTACGGCGTGGTCTCGGTAAAAGCCGGGTCGGTGGGACTCAGCGAGCCATACACCTCATCGGTGGACACATGGTGGAAACGGTGGTCGGTCAATCGTTGCTCATCCAGCCAGACCTTGCGCGCGGCCTTGAGCAATGAATGCGTGCCGATGACATTGGTCTGCACGAAGGCATCCGGCCCGTGAATTGAACGATCCACATGCGATTCGGCGGCGAAATGCACCAGCGTGTCGATACGCTCCTCGCGCAGCAGGTCTTCAACCAGGGCGGTGTCAGCGATGTCACCCTGCACGAATCGCAGTTCGGCTCGCTGTTTCAAAGCAGCCAAATTGCCGAGATTACCCGCATAGGTCAGCGCATCGAGCACCACCACACGATCGCCCGGATGCTGCTGCAACCAATGATGCACGAAGTTCGAACCGATGAACCCGGCGCCGCCGGTAACCAGCAATCTTTTCACACCCATCTCCGCAGGCAGCGCGTGCCCGCCTTTAAATCATGAAATTACAGCCGCACCTGCGTCATCACTTCGCGCAGGCGCACGCGCCAATGCACTGGCGTTAAACCCAGGGCAGCATAGCTCGCAGATTTATCCAGCACGCTAAAAGCAGGACGTCGTGCCGGCGTCGGATATTCCGTTGTGGCAATAGGCAAAATCTGCGGCATAGCCGGCAATAGCCCCATCACCACAGCCTCTTCTGCGATGGCTACTGCAAAGTCATACCAACTGGCCACGCCGGCATCGGTCCAGTGATAGATGCCCGCTACCGATGTAGTCGCACACCGCCATAGCATCTCGGCTAATGAGTGCGCGGCCGTCGGCGTGCCGATTTGATCGCTCACCACACGCACCGCGCCACGTTCATTCATCAGACGCAACATGGTGCGCAGAAAGTTTTTGCCCGTCGCGTCATACACCCAAGCGGTACGGACAATGCTGGCCTGCTTACCCAGGATGTCCAATACTGCCCGTTCGCCAGCCTGCTTGGTCTGGCCATACACTCCCAATGGAGCACAGGGATCACCAGGCTGATAGGCCCTTGAAGCCGCACCATCGAAGACAAAATCAGTGGACACGTGCAACAGGCGTACAGCCGTATTGCCTTGACTGGATAAGGCACGCGCCGCCAATGCGAGATTGCGCGGCCCCAACACATTGACTTGCTCCGCAGCTGACGCGTCGGTCTCCGCCTTGTCGACAGCGGTATAGGCCGCCGCATTGATGATCAAGTCGGGCGCAAACTCCGACACCAGTGATTGCACACTGCCCTGATCGGCAATATTCAATTCCGCATGAGTGACGCCACGCGCCACTATGTTTCCAGGCACAGCGGCTAATAGTGCCCGGCCCAACTGGCCGGTAGCGCCAGTAATCAAAACTTTCTGAGACGCTTTATCCGTGCTCACGGAAAAACCTCGGCGTCATTGATGCCTGCAGCCTGCGCATCACGGGCAGCCAATTGCGGCGCCACACCCGCGGGCAACGGCCACTCGATGCCCACATCCGGATCATCCCAACGAATGGTGCGCTCGAACTGCGGCGCATAAACATCGGTGCACTTGTATAGAAAATCCACAGTCTCACTCAACGCAAGAAAGCCGTGAGCAAAACCTGGCGGCACCCACAGCATGTGGTGATTGGTGTCATTGAGCTCCACGCCCACCCACTGGCCGAAGTTGGGCGAACTGCGACGCACATCGATAGCCACATCGAATACGGCGCCGCGCGAAACCCGCACCAGCTTTCCCTGCGTGTTTTGGATCTGATAATGCATGCCGCGCAGAATCCACTGCGAGGAATGGCTATGGTTGTCCTGCACGAACTGAGCATTTATGCCCGCATCGGCAAATTTTTTCTGCTGCCAGCTTTCCAGAAAGTAACCGCGCGCATCGCCAAACACTTTGGGTTTGATCAACACGACTTCCGGCAAACGTGTGGGAATGAATTCCATGATTACTACAATTGATAGTTGAGAATTGACAATGGATAACGACAGAACCGGATCACGCCTTGACGCTGTCCATTGTCAATTATCAATTGTCCATTTGATTAGCGTTGCTCTTTCAGCAGCTCCAGCAAGTAAGCGCCGTACCCGGTCTTACCCAGAGCTCCGGCTAATCGCTCAAGCTGCGATGCATCGATGTAGCCGGCGCGATAGGCAATCTCCTCAGGGCAGGATACTTTCAAGCCCTGTCGCGCTTCGATGGCTTCGATGAACATACCGGCTTGCATCAGCGACTCATGCGTGCCGGTATCCAACCAGGCAACACCGCGGCCGAACAACTCCACATTCAAGTCGCCACGTTCGAGATAGGCTTTGTTCACATCGGTGATTTCATACTCGCCGCGCGCAGAAGGTCGAATGTCGGCTGCAATCTTCACCACATCGTTGTCGTAGAAATAAAGCCCGGTAACCGCATAGTGGGATTTGGGTTGCTTGGGTTTTTCTTCGATGCCCAGCGCCTTGCCCTGCGCATCGAAATGCACCACGCCGTAACGCTCCGGATCTTTAACGCGATAGGCAAACACCGTTGCCCCCGGCGCTGCGGCCGCTTTCTGCAATTGCTCCGGCAGACCATGACCGTAAAAAATATTGTCGCCCAGCACTAATGCACAACGCTCGTTACCGATAAAGGAACGGCCAATGACGAAGGCCTGCGCCAATCCGTCCGGAGTGGGCTGTTCGGCATAATGAAGATTAATACCCCATTGCTGACCATCGCCCAACAGGCGACGATACAAGGGCAGATCGAAGGGAGTAGAGATCAACAGGATGTCGCGAATACCCGCCAGCATCAGCGTCGACAACGGGTAGTACACCATCGGTTTGTCATACACCGGCAACAGTTGTTTGCTAACCCCTAGAGTTACCGGATGCAGGCGCGTGCCCGACCCACCGGCGAGGATAATTCCTTTCATGCGCTTCTCTGCTGATCAATCAAATCGTCAAGGGAGATAATTCCGCCGGCAATTATATAGACCACCGATGGATATTAGGCGCATTTAAATAGCCGGCGGATGAAGGATGACCCGCTTATTTCCGCCACTTTCCTACATAACCCAGCGCCCCTTGCAGCGCCGGCGCAGATTGGGCAGCCGTCTCTGGCTTTTCAAGCACAGGCACTAGCGATTCCGCCATCTTCTTGCCCAGCTCAACGCCCCATTGATCGAAGGCATTGATACCCCAGATGACGCTTTGCACGAACACCTTATGCTCATACAGTGCGATCAGTTTGCCCAAGGTCTTGGGCCCCAACCGTGGAAACAACAACAGCGAACTGGGTCGATTACCCGGATGAATCTTGTGCGGCGTCAGACGCGCAATGGTCGCCTCATCCATACCGCGCCCTGTTAATTCGCTGACAACCTCTGTTTCGCTATAACCGAGCGCAAAAGCCTGCGCCTGGGCAAAGCAGTTGGCCAGCGCCAGATTCTGTTGCCCCTGATAATCACTGGAAGCATTCACCGGCGCGATGAAATCCAAAGCCACCCGCGCGGTTCCCTGATGCAACAACTGAAAGAACGAATGTTGGGCATTGGAGCCGGGCTCACCCCACAGCACGGGTCCGGTATCGCATTCCACCGCCTCACCGTCGCGAGTGACACGCTTGCCGTTACTCTCCATGTCCAACTGTTGCAGGTAAGCCGGAAAGCGATGCAAACGCTGGTCGTAAGGCAGCACGGCGTGCGAATCCATCCCCAGGAAGTTGCGATTCCATATTCCCAGCATGCCCATCAGCACCGGATAATTATTTTCGAAAGGTGTTTTTTGAAAATGATCATCCATCAAGCGCGCGCCTTCGAGCATCAACTCGAAATTATCCATGCCGACGGTCAAGGCAATCGACAAGCCCACCGCCGACCACAGCGAGTAACGCCCGCCCACCCAATCCCACATGGTGAAACGATTCTGCGGCGCAATCAGAAAGGCATCCAAGGCTTTGGCATTGGTGGAAACTGCGGCGAAATGCCGCGATACCGCGCCGGCACCCAAACGATCCACAATCCATTGCCGGGCAATCTTGGCATTACTGAGCGTTTCCAATGTTGTGAAAGTCTTGGAACACACCACGAATAAAGTACGCGCAGCATCGAGCTTTTGCAGCACATCGGCCAGTTGTGAACCATCGATGTTGGAAATACAGTGCAGCGTGATATTGCTGTGTCCATAGCGCGCCAGCGCTTCGGTAGCCATCACGATGCCCAGATCCGAACCGCCGATGCCGATGTTGACGATGTCGGTAAAGTGCTTGCCGGTAAAGCCCTGCACACGACCGGTATGCACGCCGTCGACAAAATTGCGCATGCGCTCCAGATTGGCGCGCACCTCCGGCATCACATCCTTGCCGCTGACCATGATGCTGCGCTCGGCGCCGGCACGCAGCGCGGTGTGCAATACCGCCCGCTGCTCGGTGTTATTGATGAGCTCGCCATTGAACATGGCAGCGATCTGCTGCTTGAGGCCGCGTGCTTCGGCCAGCTTGCACAACGCTGCAAGCACCGGCTGCGTCACCCGCTGCCGCGAGAAATCGAACAACAGGTCCATTTCGCAACGCGAGAATTGCTGGAAGCGTTGTGGATTCTCGGCAAACAAGTCGCGTAGATGACGCGTACCGTCGGTCAACAACAACGCATTCAAGGCTTGCCATTCGGGCATCTGCAGCAGCGAAGTCATAGTGAGAACCTGTTGAAGATTGTTTTATTGTCACGATCCGGGAAAGCGCCGTTGAACATTGGCAGCGAGGACACCCCCGGACCTGCGCAATTGGCTTCACTCCATCGGGCCTTAGCGCTCATAACACCCAGCAATATTGTTCGTTCATTCGGAGTGACCAAACTGCTCTCCTGATCTGCCCGGCATCTCAATGCGCCGGTACAGCCCTCAAACCTGTCTAACCTGCGATTCGCTCCAGCACTACGAAACTGTAAGCATGCGCATGTCGCGCATCGGCAGAATAGTCTTCACGCGCGATCTCTTGCCACTGTTTTGCATCCAGCGCCTCGAAATACGCATCGCCCTCGATTTGCGCATGCACCTGCGTCAAATAGATGCGCTGCGCCAGCGGCAACGCCTGACGATAAATCTCTGCACCACCCATGATCATGGCTTCTTCAACTGCGCCAGCGGCGACCAGTGCTGTGGGCAAAGACGGCACCACGGTACAACCTGGCAACTGCAAATCCGGCTGCCGCGTAATCACGATGTTGGTGCGCCCCGGCAGCGGCTTGCCGATGGAATCGAAGGTCTTGCGACCCATGATCACCGGCTTGCCCAGCGTTACTTGCTTGAAGCGCTTCAAATCCTCGGGCAAGCGCCAGGGCAAACCGTTCTGCTGACCGATGACGCCGTTGTCGGCAACGGCGAGGATCAGCGACAGCATCACTTCTTGCTCCGCTTGCCGCCCTTCTTGGCAGCGGATTTTTTCTTGGCTGCTTTCTTCTTGGTGGACTTTGTGGCGGCTTTACCGCCGACCTTACCGGCCGCTTTGGCGCGTGCCTTGGCGCGCTTACGCTTGGCGCGGTCTTCTGCGAGGTGATCCTCAATGGATTGCTTATCGAGCATGGTGCCGCGGCAATTCTTGGAACCGCAGCGGCAGTTATACAAGGCCAGATCTTCCGGCGTGTCTTCACTGCTCCAGGTCAGCTGGTAGTCGTAGCCCAGCTCCTCGCCCTTCTTAATGTCGGCGGTGGCTTCGATGAAGATGCGATTGTCTTCGGTGACGGTTTCGCAATTGGCGTCGCAGCGATGATTGATGTAACGCGCATCGTTACCCAGGCGCGTGCCGTCGATCACAGTCTTGCGATTGACCACAAACAGGAAGGTGTGACCATCGTCCTGCTGCTTTTTCCAGAAGCGTCGATCGGCTTCGGCGTGCGAGATACGTTCACCCACATATTCGTAAACACGGGTGCCTTTCTTGATCGGCTGCACTGCATACACGCCGCGACCATGGATCGGAGAATTACGCACTTCCACCAGTTCGGAATGAACCAGATTGGGTTTAGCTGCGGTTTTTTTCTTGGCGGTGGTGGTACTACGTTTTTGTTTACTGGCCATGATTACGCTTGAATGAATTCCAAATAAAACTATTGCCGAAAATTTAAACCGCCACCGCCGCTTTGATATGCGGATGCGGGTCGTAATTGAGCAATTCGAAATCTTCGAACTGATATTCGAATATGGACGCGGGCCGACGCTTGATTTGCAATGTGGGTAGCGCACGCGGTTCGCGCGACAGCTGCAGCTCGGTCTGCTCCAGATGATTCAGATACAAGTGGCAATCGCCGCCGCTCCAGACAAAATCGCCCACCTGCAGATCGCATTGCTGCGCAAACATATGCGTCAGCAAAGCATACGAAGCAATGTTAAAGGGCACGCCCAGGAAAATGTCGGCGCTGCGTTGATACAGCTGACAGGACAATTTGCCGTCGCCCACCCAGAACTGGAATAGCGCGTGGCAGGGCGTGAGCGCCATCTGCTCCAATTCAGCGACGTTCCAAGCATTAACAATGATGCGGCGCGAATCTGGATTGCGACGAATCAAGTCCACCGTGCGACTTATCTGATCGACATACCCGCCATTGGGCATGGGCCAGGCGCGCCATTGACGACCATAGACCGGCCCCAATTCGCCCTGCTCGTCGGCCCACTCATCCCAGATGGAAACGTTGTGGTCCTTGAGATACTTGATATTGGTATCGCCGCGCAGAAACCACAGCAGTTCGTACACGATCGAGCGTAGGTGCAGCTTCTTGGTGGTGACCATGGGAAAGCCATCGGCCAGATTGAAGCGCATCTGATGACCGAAGATCGAACGCGTACCGGTGCCGGTGCGATCGGTTTTTTCGACGCCTTGATCGCGCACCAGACGCATTAAGTCGAGATACTGACGCATGACTTACAACAACTCTTGTAGGTCGGGTTTTAACCCGACTTTTGCAAGAGCCGGGTCAAAACCTGACCTACGTGGACGTAGGGAATGCCGAGCTCGTCCGGAACATTGCTCGGCCGACCTACAAGCGGATAACCGCATCACGTAACCCCCACGTAATTGCCGCTGGGACGATTCAATCAATAAGCGCGCAGCAAGAAATACAGGCCGCCGAGAATCATCGGCAGACACAGCAGCTGCCCTTCGGTGACCCAACCCCATAGCAAATAGCCGCGATTGGCATCCGGCACACGGACGAACTCCACAGCGAAACGAAAAATGCCGTAGCACATCAACCACAGGCTGGTGGGCGCCAACTGCGGACGCGGTTTGCGGGTGTAAACCCAGACAATCGTGAACAACACCACGCCTTCCAAAAAGGCTTCGTATAACTGCGAAGGATGCAAGGGTGTGCCATTGACGATAAACGCCCAAGGCACATCGGTGGGCTTGCCCCACAACTCGCCGTTGATGAAATTGCCGATGCGGCCGGTCAGCAAACCCAGTGCCGGCAACGGGGCGGCAAAGTCCCAGACGTCGGCGACTTGACGACCACGACTCCGCGCGAATAACCCCACGCCGCACATGCCACCAATAATCCCGCCATGAAAGGACATACCGCCTTCCCAGATACGCAGTGAGCGCAGGGGATTACTCACCATGTCTTCAATACCATAGAACAAAACCCAGCCCAGACGCCCGCCGATGATCAAACCGATGGCGGCAAAGAACACCATGTCATCCACGTCAATGGGCTTCCAAGTCGAGCCCGGCTGCGCTGCGCGCCGGCGCGCCAGATACCAGCCGCCGAAGATGCCGATGACGTACATCAGTCCGTACCAACGAATGGCCAACGGACCGATGCTGAAGATGATGGGACTGATTTCGGGATAGGTGAGCATGAACGCGTGATCTTAGCAGTTCAAACCGCCAATTCGGCAGGTGACAAGCGCATAACTGACTCAACAATTCTTCACCGCCTCGACTGCTGCAAGCTATCCCCGGTTTAAAGGTTTCAGGATATGGTGCGGCCTGCTGATGGGGGACGCGATGCTGGCCACCGCTGCTTCGCCTCTCAGCTTAATCAACATAGGGGACTTACCATGAACATCAAGATTGCAGCGCTGCTGGCGTTGCTGGCCGGCGGCAGTGCCGTGGCCGCCGATATGACGCCGATTCTGTCCAATGGACCGGGCCGCAGCGAGCGCGAGGAATACGCCAACAAGGCCCTGGGCCTATTGTTCCATCGCACCCTGTTCTCGGAAGGCGATCCGCAGCTGGCGGCCGATCTAATCATGTCAGCCAACTTCATCAATCACGACAAAGATGAAGCTGCAGGCGGCGAGAACTTCGCACAGTTCTTCCTGAATCCCGAGAAGTTCAAGAACCCCACGCCGAACCGCAGTTCGGGTCCGCATACCGCCGATGCCAATGCACTGACGCGTCTATACTCGGTGACTGATGGCGACATCACCATGATGGGTTACGCCGGTATGGGCGCCGGTGATCCTGGCGCACGCTTCGGTTCCAACATGTTCGAGACCAAGCAGGGTCGAGTGACGCAGTGGTGGTGGTCGGGTCCGACCAATACCGACATGCCCGCCATGACGGAAGGCATGAATGCCGGCGCCGCAGCGGGCGGGATGGCGGCTGGTGGCGCCCCCGGTGCAGCACCAGGGGCAGCTCCCGGTGGCGCTCCGGGCGCAGCACCCGGCGGTGCAGCTCCTGGCGCTGCAGGTGGCATGGCTGCAGGCGCACCGGCCAGCACGCCTACCGACTTCACCAAGTTCTATCCGGAAAAGGGCATCACTATCGTCGGCATGCCCATGGTGATCAACAACGGCAAGGCCAGCCGCGCCGAACGCGATGCCAACAAGAAACTGGTCAGCGAGTTCTTCGACGAATTCTTCAACAAGAAGAATTACGCCGTGGCCAGCAAGTATCTGGCGGACAACTTGATCAACCATTCCGAGAATCAGCCTGCCGGCAAGGACTTCGCCGCCTATGCGCAGAAGAACCAGGACAAAGTGACCGCACCGAAAACCGATCAGGTGCTGTTCCTGCTGGCCGATGGTGAGCTGGTGGATATCGGCTGGCCTTCGCCTCGCTATGGCGATCCCGGCGCCTGGTATGGTCAGAACCTGGTGCGCGTGAAGAACGGCAAGATCGTCGAGTGGTGGTTCTCCGGTTATCCCACCGGCAAGGGCCGCGAGCTGAATCCGTGGAATGATCTGAATACGGTCAGCAATTCGCGGTTGGTGCAGTAAGCCGCTTACCCTGCCCTCTCGCACATGCGAGAGGGCAGGGACCAGCGTATCTTTTATAGGGGTCAGGCATGCCTGACCCTTTTTATTTGTCAGTTGCGAGCATGGCAGGGCGAGGCAGGTCTCGCTCCTACTCGCTGACCACGCGCGCGATCAACGCCTTCAGATAACGCGTCTCTTCAATGCCCGGATGAATGGGATGATCCGGCGCCTGACCACCGACTTCGATGATCTGCGCATGCTTGTTCAAGTGCCGCGCAGCGCGTTGCACCGCGTCGATCAACACATCGCCATGCAAGTGGTATGAACAAGAACAGGACACCAGCAGACCATCGCGCGCCACCAATTGCATGGCCAATTGATTGAGCTTCTTATAAGCCGCTTCGCCCTTGGGAATGTCTTTCTTACGCTTGATGAAGGCCGGTGGATCGATAATCACCACATCGAACTTACGTTTGTCTGTGTGCAGCTTTTCCAGCACATCGAAGGCATCACCTTTCAACGTCTCGACATTCAAGCCATTGGCCTGCGCACTCTGCTGCACGAATTCCAGCGCCTTGGCCGATGAATCCACACAGGTCACTTCAGTCGCACCGGCTTTGGCGGCCGACAGTCCCCAGGCGCCGAGGTAACTGAATACATCCAGCACCTTCAAACCCTTCACATACTTGAGCAATGACTGACGATTGAGCGCCTGATCGTAGAACCAACCGGTTTTCTGACCTTCATGCACCGGCACACTGAAAGTTACTCCGCTCTCTTCCAGCTGCAGTACTTCGGGTACTTCACCGAAAGCGGTTTCCACATAGGACTCCAAACCTTCCAGCTCGCGTGCGCCGCTATCGTTCTTCCACAGCATGGCCTTGGGTTTGATGACCTGTTTCACGGCGGCGACGATATGTTCCTTCATGGCTTCCATACCGGCAGTGCCGATCTGGCCCACCACCACATCGCCAAAACGATCCAGCACCAAGCCAGGCAGTTGATCCGATTCGCCATACACCAAGCGATAGAACGGCTGCGCATACACACGTTCGCGCAATGACAACGCCACTTGCAAACGATGCACGATCAATCCCTTGTCACCCGGTGGATGCTGCGGATCGCGGCCGAGAATACGTGCGCAGATCAATGCTCTTGGATTCACGTAGGCAAAGCCCATGAACTTATCGCGCGCCGACATCACCTGGCAGAGATCGCCCGGCTTGAAAGCAGTGAGCGGCGTCTGTGCGGTATCCACCTCATTGGAGAACACCCATTGATGTCCTGCCGACAGGCGACGGTCTTCATTGCGCTTAAGACGCAGGATGGGGAGTTCAGCAGTGGACATACAGACACCAGATGTAGCGGCTGGGCATGCCAGACCTGCATTAGAAATTACGACACATCAAACAAGAAAGGGTCAGGCATGCCTGACCCCCACAAGTTCTGCCGTCGAATGCCGGGCACTCAACGGTCAAATATCAATCAACCCTTGCCGCGCGCCAGGTATTCGCCGGTGCGGGTGTCGACGCGGATCACTTCGCCTTCGCTGATGAACAGCGGTACGCGCACCGAAGCACCGGTTTCCAGCTTGGCAGGCTTGGAGCCGCCGGTGGCGGTGTCGCCGCGCACGCCCGGATCGGTTTCGACGATCTTCAATTCCACATGCGCCGGTGGGGTGACGGTCAAGGGCTGGCCGTTCCACAGCATCACGGTGCATTCCATACCGTCCTTGATCCACTGCGCGTTGTCGCCCATGGCTTCTTTACCGGCGGTGTACTGCTCGAAGTTCTCGGGAATCATGAAGGTCCAGAACTCGCCGTCGCTGTACAGGTACTGCATTTCGGTTTCCTGCACGTCGGCGCCCTCCACCGAGTCACCCGACTTGAAGGTGCGCTCAACGGTGCGACCGGTCTTCAAATTGCGCACTTTGACGCGGTTGAAGGCCTGGCCTTTGCCCGGCTTGACCATCTCGTTTTCCACGATGGTGTAGGGATCGTTGTCCAGGATGATCTTGAGCCCGGACTTGAATTCGTTTGTGCTGTAGCTAGCCATCTCGGCACCGTAGGTAGGAAAACCAAAAAATAAGGAGCGGTGATCTGGTAAAAAGGCCGCCGATGATAGCCGCTAGCCCACCATCAGACCAGCAAAACCCGGCTGCGCCGCCGGCCAACCTGCCGCGCTGGCAGCATGCCCTGGCCCAAGCTGTCACCGATCCTGCGGAATTATTGACCCTCCTTAAGCTGGACCCGGCCTTGCTGCCCGCCGCCCAGGCGGCTGCCCGCCTGTTTCCGCTGCGCGTACCCCGCGGCTTCGTAGCGCGCATGCAAGCGGGCAATCCCAATGATCCCTTGCTACGCCAGATCCTGCCGCTGGACGCCGAATTACAGGAAAACGCCGGATTCGGCACCGATCCGGTGGGCGACATGGCCAGTCGCATCGCACCCGGGGTGCTGCACAAATACTCGGGCCGGGCGCTGCTGATCGCCACCGGCGCCTGTGGCGTGCACTGCCGCTACTGCTTTCGTCGTCACTTCGACTATGGCGAGGAAAACGCCAGCACCGGCCATTGGCAGCAGGCCATCGCCGCCATTCGCGCCGATCGCTCCATTCACGAGGTGATATTGAGCGGCGGCGATCCGCTGAGTCTGAACGACCGCCGGTTGCGCGAGGTGACTCAGCAACTGGAACCGATCGCTCACGTGCGCCGGCTGCGCATTCATAGCCGCCAACCCATCGTGCTGCCCGAGCGAGTCGATGCGGAGTTGCTGGCCTGGCTGAACGCGACCCGCCTGCAAACGGTCATGGTGCTACATGCCAATCATGCCCAGGAAGTGAATGATGAGGTGATACGTGCCTGCCTGGCGCTGCGCGATAGCGGCGTTACGCTGCTCAATCAGTCGGTACTGTTAAAGGGCGTCAATGATACGGCCCCGGTCTTGGCGAACTTAAGCGAAGCCTTGTTTGCCGCCGGCATTCAACCGTACTACCTGCACCTGCTCGACCGTGTACAAGGTGCGGCGCACTTCGAGGTAGAGGAAATACACGCACAGCAACTGATGCAGGAGTTGCTTACCATGCTGCCCGGTTACCTGGTGCCCCGCTTGGTTCGCGAGATTCCCGGTCGCGCATCCAAGACGCCCGTCCCATTTTGAAAAAAAAGTAACTGCTAGTATCGAACACGTTTGAACCGGGCTAGGGTCTGTTAACAACCATCCGATCACTGCGTTGGTGTCCCCAAAAGCGCCAGGCAAGGCACGAGGAGTGCAGTTTGGTCATTCCAAATAAACGACGAGTAACGCGGCATGGCGCTTTTGGGGGCCCAACCCGAAGGGACGGGGCCAGAATGACTCAGGACGGTGTTGCACCTCGCTTGAGTACGTTAAGTACACTGCGCTCGGTGCGCCGTGTCCTGAGTCATTCTGACCTCCGTCGCAGTGATCGGATGGTTGTTAACAGACCCTAGTGACCCGTCTGCGAATACCTTGAGGTTTGCCGTGTTGGATGTGTCAGAGAACAGCGCCGTACCCATGGTCATCCTGGCCCGCCAGCAGGAGCAGGTTGAATTCATCAACCGCACGCTGCGCAATGCCGGTCATGCTGTGCACTGCCACTGGGTCAGTGAACTCAACGACCTGAGCGATACCCTGGGGCAAATCAACACCCACATGATCATGGCCATGGTCGGCAGCGAGGCCGATGAAACCAAGCGCGTGCTGCAGGCCATCAAGCAATTCGCACCCAACATACCGGCACTGCTGGTACGCGAACAACTCGACGAAGCCATCATTGCGCAGGCCATGCAATTGGGCGCTTACGATGTCGTCACCCTGGGTCAACCACAACGCTTACAAGCTGTGGTCACACGCGAACTGAATGCCTTTCGCGTGCAACACAAACTGACCACCACCATCAGTGCGGCGCACGAATACCGCAGCCAGCTCAAGCATCTGATGTCCGGTTCCGCCGATGCCATTGCGCATGTGCAGGAGGGCATCTTGATGGATGCCAATCCAGCCTGGCTGAGCTTGCTCGGCTACAGCGATGCCGATGCCATGAACGGCCAACCCATGATGGATTTCTTCGATGCCGACAGCCATGCCGTACTCAAAGGTGCGCTGGTGGCCTGCCTGCAGGGCAAGTGGGCCAATCATGATTTGAAAGTCGTGGCCTTGCTGGCCGATGGCGGCACCCTGCCCCTGGAATTGCAGTTGCAAGCCGTGGAAGTCGAAGGTGATCCCGCCGTACAGATGCGCGTGCCGGCCCATAAATCGGATACGCGCGCACTGGACGAACAGATGCACGACGCGTTGGAGCGCGATGCCGCCACCGGTTTTCTACAACGACGTTTCTTTATCGAACGCTTGCAAACCACGCTACAGCACCCCTTGCGAGGCGGCGTGCGTGAAGTGGTGTGCATACAGCCGGACAAATTCGCTGCCCTGTGCGATGAGCTAGGCGCGATCCATCAGGAAGACTTCATCGCAGAATTCGCCGCTGTGGTTAAGGAGTATCTGCAACCCAACGATCTATGCGGCCGCTTTGGCGATTGCCAGATCTTCGCCTTGTTGGAACGCGGCAATCACAGCGATATAGAGGCCTGGTGCGCCAGCATCACTCGCAAGGTGGCCGCGCATGTGTTCAGCGCCGGCGATAAGTCGCTGCATTGCACCGCCACCATCGGCATCGGTTTGGTAAGCACTCAAGGCGCCGATCTCAATGTAGTGATCAAAGATGCCTTGCAAGGCGTGCAAAAAGCGCAGCAGGACGGCGGCAATCGCACCGCCACCGTCGATCATGTCGAAGACGACACGCGCCGCCAGGCCAACGACAAGGTTTGGGTGCGCTTGATCAAGTCGGCTTTGATGGAGAATCGCTTCCGCCTGCTGCAACAACCCATCGTTACCATGAGCGGTGAAGACAAAGGCATGTGCGATGTACTGGTGCGCATGCTCGATGAGCAGGGTCAGGAAGTCATTCCCTCTGAATTTCTTGCCGCCGCCGAACGCAACGATCTAATGAAGAACATCGATCGCTGGATCGTCGGCGCCGCCATTTCCTTCTGCGCCACCCGCAAGGTACAGAGGCTGTTCGTACGTCTCTCCAAAGATTCAGTAATGGACCGCTCGCTGTCCACCTGGCTGGAAAATCAACTCAAGGCCACGCGCATCGATCCATCACGTATCGTCTTTGAAATCAGCGAACAGGTGGCCACCAACTACCTGACCAACACTCAAGAGCTGGCGGCGGTGTTACACAAGGCCGGCTTCAAATTTGCGCTGGAGCATGCCGGCAACGCCCGCGATCCCGTGCAATTGATGCACAGTCTGCCGCTGGATTATTTGAAGATCGATGGCTCGCTGATGCAGGGCCTGGCAGTGGATCTGGCCGTGCAAGAACAATTGCGCATCTTGGTCGATGCCGCCAAAGAGAAAAATATCAGCACCATTGCCGAACGCGTTGAAGATGCCAACACCATGGCAGTGCTGTGGCAATTGGGCCTGGAGTACATCCAGGGCTACTTTGTGAATCAGCCGGAGCAGGTGACGCTGGGTTGAGTTGGGTGCTGCAAGCAAGGCTCATGATTGGACTTGCAGATGCCCCCACCCTAACCCTCCCCCGTCGAACAGGGGAGGGAATCAATCCGTCCCCTCCCTCGCTTGCGGGGGAGGCTTAGGGTGGGGGCAATCTTGCACTGCACTCATACGATCCGCCGCTAAGCGCTAGCAACCTCTTCCTGCAGAATAGTGGCCAACGCGATGCTGAGTTCGTCCACCGTATTCGGTTTCATGATCATCTGCCGCACCCCCAGGGCGCGAGCGCGCTCTATGTCTGCCGCGTCCAGATAGCCACTGGTAATGATGAAGGGCACATCCGGCCTGAGGGAGAGTGCACGTTCCGCCAGCTCGATACCGGACATGCCCGGCATGGTCATGTCGCTGACGATCAAATCGAAATCGTCATTGCCCATTTCGATCTCATGCAACGCCTGTTCGGGCGAAGTGTAGGCAGTGACGCGATGCCCCATGCGCTCCAGTGTGCGCGTCATTAAAAACACCAATGACTCTTCGTCGTCTACATACAGTATGTGCGCAGTACGGCCTGTGGGTTGCGCCTTGTGCACGGGAGCAGCAGCCACCGGCATACGGTTCTGCACCGGAAAGTACAAGGAAAAGCGCGACCCCTTGCCCGCCACACTGTGCACAGTCACCGCACCATCAAGACTTTTCATGATGCCGTGCACAATGGCCAATCCCAACCCCGTACCCCGTCCCGTCGGCTTGGTTGTGAAAAAGGGATCGAAGATACGTTGCAGAACGCTATCGTCGATACCCTTGCCCTGATCGACAACACTGATGCGCAGGTAACGCTGTCGATGCAAGTCAGGCGACAACTGCTGCAACGATTCGTCGACATCCACAACTCCAACATCGACGTTGATCAAACCGTCGGCATTGCCTGCAGCATCCGCGGCATTGGTTAACAGGTTGATAACGGTCTGATGAATCTGACTGCTATCCGCCAGCACATTCGGCAATTGCTCGGGAATGCTAGTCGTGATGCGCACCGTCGCCGGCAACACGGCGCGCGCCAGCCCCAATACTTCATCGAGTATCGGACGCACCTGTGTGGGATGACCGCGTTGTGCTAAATCCTGCGCGCTGCTGAAGCTGAGAATACGCCGCACCAGTTCCGCGGCACGTAATGCCGCCTTGTCAATCTCCTGCACGCTCGCGCGCAATGGATCACCGGTCGAGAGATCGCTTAGCAATAACTTGGCATTACCGGAAATCGCCAGTAGCAAGTTGTTGAAGTCGTGCGCGATGCCTCCGGCCAACACACCCAGCGCCTCCAGCTTCTGCGAATGCAGCCGCTGCTCTTCCATGCGCCGGCTACTGGTGGTGTCGGCAATGATGCCGTGCATGATGATGCGGCCGGTGACCTCATGCTGATAAGTGCGGCCACGACAAGCCAGCCACCGCTCTTCACCATCGGCCAGCAGCAAGTGATAGTCATGATGCTGCGACTGCGAACCGCCGGCCATTTTGCACAGCTCTTCCGCCACTACCTCGCGTTCCGCAGCATGCAGCTTGCTTAACAGATGCGATATGCCAATCGCGCCCGCTTCGTTTTGCAAATCCCAAAGTCGCCGTGCCGTCGGATCGAGCTCTACCGAGCCGGCTTGTAGATCGATGCTGATCATGCCCATCTCGCCCGCTTCCAACGCGGCCCGTAGTTGCAGCTGCGAAGTACGCAAGCGTTCTTCCGACAACTTCTGATTCGTGACATCCATGAAGATGCCATGCCAGACGATGGTGCCGTCGTCTTCGCGTGTGGGAATGGAATGCAACATCACCCAGCGTAGGCCGCGATGCGGCGTGATAAGACGATGCTCAAGATGCACCGGCTTGAGTTCTCGGGCGCCAGCCTCGATGTTGCTGAACACCCAATCCACATCGTCGGGATGGATCAACTTGCGCAGCGGTATCACACTGGCGCGCAGCAGGGTGGGATCAATGCCGAACACATCCTTGAACGATGGACTGGCGTAGGAAAGCTCCTGGGTGCCATCCGCATAGAAGCGCATTTCATGCACCACACCCGGCGACATGGCGGCAATCCGTTCCACACGCGATTGCAGCTCCAGGCGTTCACGCAATACTTTTTCCACCTGACGCCGATCGGTGTTATCGCGAATGGTGATGACCACGCTCTGCACTCTGCCATTGGCGTCGCGCACCGGCGCAATGCTGGGCTCGACGGCGATGCGCGTACCATCGCCACGTAACAGCACCTGCGCAGTACTGGTTTGAATCGTGCGACTTTCACCGAGCAACGGCATGGACCAAACCGGCGCAGCGGCTTCCGACTGTTCGTCAAGAATGACGAAGACGTCACTGAACGGTTGATTGATGATTTGCTCAGCGGCACAGCCAAGCAGGCGACAAGCAGCAGGATTGACATAGTCGATACGACCAGCCGGGTCGGTAGTGACCACCGCATCGCAAATATGACTCAGGGTCGACAGATGCAGGCGCTGGCGAGCTTCAGCACGCTGACGCATGCGGTGCAGGCCTTCATTGAGAATGCAGATGATCGCTGCGGTCACAATGAACGAGAAATTCCACTGTGCAATCCCCAACGCATTGGCACCGTTAGGCGAGATGAAGGCGCGATCCATGCCCGGCAATTCCACCTGCACCAAGAATGGCACCAACAGCATGGAGAACAGTCCCGGCCACAGTCCGCCCACGTAAGCACTGAGCATGACCGGCAACAACACCAGCAGCGTCAAAGGGAAGTAGCGCCCGCCCTGCGTGAGCGCAACGCAAAAAACCACCAGCACGGTAACAACCAGGGCAAACGCATAGGTCCACGTGGCAGCGTGGCCTGAGGATTTCATACGGGCAATTAACCACCCCATCGACTTCCGTGCTCCTAATTGTTCTTGCACGCCGCAGCCGGCACGTTGTCAATGCTGGCTGCAAGAAGGTTCGACCGACGCTAGGCTAGCGCTGTCGGGGTCGGAGTGAAACCCCTGTTTACCGATATTCGAAGCCACCGCAAATTTGCACCTTTGCCCGCGCTCGTGCGCAAACCCGCGCTCAAGATTGCGCGCTGCTCAGCGCCATCTGAATATCGCGCTGCCGCATGCGCTCGCGGCGCAGCATGACGAAGCCAGCCACGATCACGCCCAGACTGACCAGCGATACCATGATGGTGGCCAACGCATTGATATCAGGGCTGACGCCCAGACGCACCTTGGAAAAAATCACGATGGGCAGCGTGCTCGACCCCGGACCGGACACGAAGCTGGCGATCACCAGATCATCCAGGGAAATCGTAAAGGCCAGCAACCAGCCGGAAACCAGCGCCGGCGCAATAATCGGCAGTGTCACCAACAAAAACACCTTGGCTGGACGCGCGCCCAGATCCATGGCCGCTTCCTCCAAGGAACCATCCAGCGTGGCCAGACGCGACTGCACAATCACGGTGACATAGGCCAACGTCAGCGTGATATGAGCAATAGTTATCGTGGTGATACCTCGACCTGCCGGCCAACCGAAAACATCTTCCATCGCCACAAACAGCAGTAACAACGACAGACCGGTGATCACTTCCGGCATCACCAGCGGCGCAGTGGTCATACCCGATAACAGCGTGCGACCGCGAAACTGGCCGAAGCGCGCCAGCGACAAACCCGCCAAAGTGCCCAAGATAGTGGCGCCAGTGGCATTCATTGCCGCAATGCGCAATGACAGCCAGGCTGCCTCAAGAACCTGGCGATTTTCGAATAGCTTGCCGTACCACTCGGTGGAGAAGCCGCCCCACACCGTCACCAGACGCGACTTGTTGAAGGAATAAAACACTAACGACAGAATTGGGATGTACAAAAATGCAAAGCCGAACACCAGCGCCGACAGTCGTACCATGGAGGTTTTCTGCTTCATGTGTGCCCTGCTTGCGCCTCACGCGTTTGATCGCGTAACTGGGCACGCTGAAAGTAGACAATGGGCGCCACCAGCAACAACAGCAGGGCAATCGCCACCGCGCTGGCCACCGGCCAGTCGCGATTGTTGAAGAACTCAGTCCACAACACCTTACCAATCATCAAGGAATCCGGCGGACCCAGCAGCGCCGGAATGACGTACTCACCCACGGCCGGGATGAACACCAGCATGCAGCCTGCGACGATGCCCGGCATGGACAAAGGTAGAGTGATCAATACAAAGGCGCGAAATGGTTTACAGCCCAGATCTTCAGCGGCCTCCAACAAAGTCAGATCCATTTTTTCCAGGTTGGCATACAGCGGCATGATCATGAAAGGTAAGTAGCAGTAGACGATGCCAAGATAGGTGGCGAAGTTGGTCTGCAACATCACGATGGGCTCATCAATCACGCCCAACCAGATCAGAAAATTATTGAGTAGCCCGTTGTTTTTAAGAATGCCGATCCAGGCATATACGCGCAGCAGGAAAGAGGTCCAGAACGGCAGAATCACCATCATCATGAACAGACCGCGCAGCTTGGGATTGGCGCGCGCAATCGCATAGGCAATGGGATAGCCGATCAATAAGGCACATATAGTCGAGATGGCCGCCACCTGCAACGAATTGAGGAAGGCACGCGCATACAGACTATCTTCCCATAGATAGAGAAAGTTGCCGGGATTGATGTTGAAACGCAGGTCAGTGAGCTTATCGCCCACCCACTGCAACAAGGGTTCGTAAGGCGGCATTGAAGTCTGCGTTTCCGAGAACGCAATCTTGAGCACGATCACGAACGGAATCAGGAAGAACAGCACCAGCCATAGATAGGGCAGTGCGATTACCGCGGTGCGGCCACGCACGCCCCAGCGCGCCAGGCGCGCCTGCGTCCAGCGATACGGCGGCAGCTCCCTCAACGCACGCAACATCAATTGCACACCGGCGCTCAGGCCGGTTCCCTGCGGTGGTTCGGCGCGATGCGGCTGCGGACTCATGCGCTGACCACCACCGGACTGGTGTCATGCCAGTGCAGGTACACTTCCTGCTCCCAGGTAATCTGCTCATCGTCGTGACGCCACATGTTCGGCCGCGTCACCCGCAGCAAACGACCGGATGCCAGCTTGACCAGGAACACCGACATGTCGCCCATGTAGGCAATTTCTTTGACCACACCGCGCGTCCAATTTTCATTACCTGCGGGTTGCTGCAGTGTCAGCTGGATTTTCTCGGGACGAATCGCAACCCACACCTTGGCCTGTGGCGCCGAACTGATGCCATGCGCCACGTACACGGGACGTTCCAACTCGGCGCAGGCTATGCGCACATGATCCGGTTCGTCAGCAGTGAGCTGCCCTTCGAACAGATTCACCGAGCCGATGAACTCGGCAACGAGCTTGCAGTTGGGGAATTCGTAAATATCCTTGGGCGTACCCACCTGCACGATCTTGCCGTGATCCATCACACCGATGCGCGAAGCCAGCGTCATGGCTTCTTCCTGATCGTGCGTCACCACCACGAAGGTCACACCCAACTGTTCCTGTAGATTCACCAATTCGAATTGGGTGTGTTCGCGCAGTTTCTTGTCCAAGGCGCCCAGAGGTTCATCGAGCAGCAGCAACTTCGGCTGTTTGATTAAGGCACGCGCCAGCGCCACACGCTGCCGTTGCCCACCGGATAATTGATGCGGCTTACGTTTGCCGAAATCACCCAGACGCACCAGCTTGAGCATGTTGGCCACACGATCGGCGATCTCCGACTTGGCCATGCCTTCCATCTTCAAGCCGAAGCCCACGTTCTGTTCGACCGTCATATGCGGAAACAAGGCATACGACTGGAACATCATGTTCACCGGCCGCTCGTAGGGCGGAATGCCGCTCATGTCCATGCCATCGATGAAGATCTTGCCGGCGCTGGGCTCTTCGAAGCCGGCCAGCATGCGCAACAGCGTGGTCTTGCCGCAGCCGGAACCGCCCAGCAGACAGAACAACTCGGTGCGATAGATGCTCAAAGACACATCATTGACCGCGACGAAATCGCCGAAGCGCTTGGTGACGCGCTCGATGCGGATATAGGGCTGGGCCTGCGGGTCGTTCCAGGGTTTGCGGATAGAGGCGGAATCGAGGGCAGCGGCCATATTAAAGTCTCTGCGACATTTTATTTTTCTGAGAGCAACAAAAAGGGCGTGACCATTTAACTTTTATGGCACGCCCCTGTATTTGGTTGGAACCACCTTGCAGGGGGCACGGCAAATCGCGCCCGACTGACAAGAGGGTTCCCGACACGCTCACTTGCCCGTCTGGAAGCGGGTCCAAGTGCGATTCAACAGACGGTTGTAATCATCGGCCACCGACAATTCAGGCACCAGTTTGGCCTTGATCTCAGCAGTCGGATACACGCCCGGATCGCTCTTCACTTCCTCTTTGATGAACTGTTCGGAAGCGGTATTGCCGTTGGCATAGTTCACCGCATTGGAATTGGCGGCGGCAACCTGCGGTTCCATCAGGTAGTTCATGAACAGATGCGCATTCTTCGGATGCTTGGCATCGGCCGGAATCACCATGGTATTGATGGTCACGATGCTGCCTTCCTTGGGAATCACGTACGCCACGTTGACACCCTTGCCCGCTTCCTTGGCACGATCGCGTGCCTGCAACACATCGCCGTTGTAACCCACGGCGATGCACAGGTCGCCGTTGGCCAGATCATTGATGTACTGCGAAGAGTTGATCTTGCGCACATAGGGACGAATCTTCATCAGCGTGTCTTCCACGGCCTTGAGATCGTTGGGGTCCTGACTGTTGGGATCCTTGCCCAGATAGATCAGCACGATGCTGCGAATGTCGGAGGCGGCGTCAAGAATGGAAATACCGCAGCCCTTGAGCTTGGCGGCGTACTTCGGATCGAGCAACAACGCCCAGCTATCCAGCGGCGCATCGGGCACCAACTTCTTCACCTTGTCGACGTTGTAACCGATGCCGTCGGTGCTCCACATGTAGGGCACGGCATGTTCATTGCCCGGATCGTACATGGCCACCTGCTTGACGGTGGTGGAATCCAGATTGCTCAGATTGGGCAACAGCGACTTGTCCAATTTCTGGAACACGCCGACTTTGACCTGACGCTCCATGAACTGCGACGAGGGCACCACGATGTCGTAGCCGGTGCTGCCGGTCAGCATCTTGCTTTCCACCAGTTCGTTGGAATCGAAGGTGTCGTAGTTCACCTTGATGCCGTACTTATCTTCGAAATTCTTTACCGTGTCTTCAGCGATGTAATCCGACCAGTTGTAAACATTGAGCACCTTTTCATCATCCGTTGCCGGACCGGCAGCGGCGGCCACCGGCGCAGCGGCTTCTTCCTTCTTGCTGCAGGCCGCCAGCATCAAAGCGGTCACGCCCATACAGGCAAGCTTAACGGCTAGAGACGGAGTCAAAGACTGGGCGGACATGGCGGCCTCTTGAGGGGTAATGGATAAGCGGGAGCGTAACGCAGTGCAATCGGCGGGCCAAGAGGTTGGCGACATCGCCAACGATTACACAGGCCGTTTTATTCAGACGGCGGGTTTAGCTGTCCCCAGCGTTACCCGCCCCTACCGACAGGTCGCTGTCGCTACACGTTCAACAACAGATGCTCGCGCTCCCAGGAACTGATCACGCGCAGGAAGGTTTCGTATTCGGTTTCCTTTACTGCGGTGTAGGCCAGCACGAAACGCTCGCCCAAGAGTTCGATCAAGGGCTGGCTGTCGCGCAATAAACGCAGCGATTCTTCGAGATTTCTCGGCAGCGAATACGGCAGGTCGTAGGCACTGCCGGACACCGGCTCGGAAGGCTTCAATGCCTCCACCATGCCCAGATAACCGCAGGCCAGCGAAGCAGCGATAGCCAGGTAGCCATTGGCATCCGCGCCGCCGACGCGATTCTCGATACGCCGACCATCCGGCCCCGAGACGGGTACACGTAACCCAGCGGTGCGGTTGTCGTAACCCCACTGGGTATTGATCGGTGCTGCGAGATGGCGCTGGATGCGGCGATACGAGTTCACATTTGGTGCAAACAAGGACATCGCGGCCGGCAGGTACTTCTGCAAGCCGGCGATATGCGCAAAGAACAACTGCGAGGCGCTGCCGTCTTCGTTGCTGAAAATATTACGGCCGGACTTGTCGACCACGCTTTGGTGAATATGCATGGCGCTGCCAGGCTCGCGCGCCATCGGTTTGGCCATGAAGGTGGCGTACATCTTGTGGCGCATGGCCGCTTCGCGCGCGGTGCGCTTGAACAGGAACACCTGATCGGCCAGCGACAGCGCATTGCCGTGAATCAGGTTGATCTCCATCTGCGCCGCGCCGTCTTCATGAATCAAGGTGTCGATTTCGATGCCCTGCGCTTCGCAGAAGGCGTACATGTCGTCGAACAGCGGATCGAACTCGTTCACCGCCGCGATGGAATAGGACTGACGACCGATCTCCGGCCGACCGGAACGCCCCATCGGCGGCTTCAGCGGATAGTCGGCATCGGTGTTCGGTTCGACCAGGTAGAACTCCAGCTCCGGCGCCACCACCGGCTGCCAGCCCCGCTCGTCATACAAGCGCAAAATTTTCTGGAGCACGTAGCGCGGCGCCATGGACACCGGCGCGCCGTCGGAATAGAAACTGTCATGAATCACCTGTGCCGTCGGTTCAGCGGCCCAGGGCACCACGTGCACGGCATTGGGATCGCCCTTCAACACGATGTCGATTTCCGCCGGATTGATGGCGCGTTCATCCGCCGGGTAATCGCCGGTTACGGTTTGCAGGAAGATGCTTTCCGGCAGGCGCATACCCTCGTCTTCAGCAAATTTTTCGGCAGGCATGATCTTGCCGCGCGCCACGCCCGCCATATCCGGAATCACCGCCTCGACTTCGGAAATGCCATGCTCTTTGAAGAAGGTGTGGATCTTGCTCATTTGGGCCCTAGCTCGTTCTAACTCGTTCTGGCTCGTTCGTTTGTTTTACTGTCGTCCGTAAACTGGCTGTCTAGCGATTCTGCGCCGCATGATCATAGGCCGCGCGACCGAAGGCGGCGAACAACGCCTGCGAGAAGGGATTGGTCATGGCCTTCCACTCCGGATGCCATTGCACCCCCACGGCAAAGCGCTGCGCATTGCGCACACTGAAGGCTTCTACCACACCGTCCGGCGCGCGCGCCTCAACCTGCAGACCCGGCGCCAGCTCGCGCACGCCCTGCCAGTGCAAGGAGTTCACCGTAATGGTGTCGCCGCCGGCTATGCCATGCAGCAGCCCACCCTGCATCAGTTGCACCGGATGCGAGGGGCCATACTGCACATCCAGCGTATCCTCTTCGTTCTCGCGGTGATCGCTCAAACCGGGTACTTCATGCAGCTTGGACCACAGGCTGCCGCCATAGGCCACGTTCATTTCCTGAAAACCGCGACAGATCGCCAGTAAGGGCACGCCGGCCGCCACAATCTTGGGAATCAAGGGCAGTGTAGTGGCGTCACGTTGCGGATCGTGCAAAGTATCCGGCTCACTGGGCTGGCCATAATGGTGTGGCTCGACATTGGAACGACTGCCTGGCAACAAAATGCCATCCAGCTGTGCAACCAAGGCGTCCAGTCTTTCTCCCGCACCCAATGAAGGAATCACCACCGGCACGCAGTCGGCGCCTTCCACAATCGCCAACAGATATTTCTCACCGACGCAATGGAAGTAATGCTGGCCGAGTAGCTTGCGATCGGCCGGTACGCCGATAAGGGGTTTGTGCTGCGACATAAACAGGAAAAGTGAATTTGTGAGCGACATTTAAGCACAGATGGCCGCGTTAACAGCAGTGCGACAAACCCACCGCACCGATATGGGTAGTTGCCAATGGCGGTCAACCGTTACGATGCACTTATGACATCCAGCCCGCACTTAGCCATCTCGAACTATTACCAGGCCACGGCCAACGCCGCACCCGCCTATCCCGTGTTGCAAGGCGCACAACACGCCGATGTTTGCGTGATTGGCGGTGGCGTGGCCGGCTGTGCAACGGCTTTACATCTGGCGCAACGTGGTTACCGGGTGATTCTGCTGGAAGCGGAACGCATCGGCTTCGGCGCCTCCGGACGCAGCGGCGGTCAACTACTGCCTGGCTATTCCTGCGGTCAGGCAGCGTTAGTTGCGCAGCTGGGCGAATCGCTTGCCCGGCAGTTATGGGATCTGTCGGTTGAAGCCGTGCAACTGGCCACGCAGTTGATCGACACGCACACCATCGACTGCGACTTGCATTGCGGCCATCTGGAAGTCGCGATCAAGCCAAGACAACGCATTGCATTGCAACGCCATCAAGCAGAACTCGCAGAACGCCATCAGTACGCCCACCTGCAATTTTTGGAACGGGATGAGGTACGTCAGTGGCTGAGCACCGATCGGTATTGCGCAGCTCTATATGACAGCGCCGCTGCGCATGTGCATCCGCTTAACTACACACTGGGATTGGCAGGTGCCGCAGCCAATGCCGGCGCCAGCCTGCATGAACATTCAAGAGTGATCAATATCAGCGGCGAGCAGACTCTGCAAATCAAAACAGCAACCGGCACGGTGACGGCAAAGCAGGCCGTGCTGTGCTGTAACGCCTATGTGGAGGCTTTATCTAAACCGCTGGCGCAACGCATCATGCCGGTGGCCACTTATATCGTGGCCACTGAAGCTTTAGGCGCCGGACGCATACAAGCCTTGATGCCCAACAATGTCGCGGTGGCGGACAACAATTTCATTCTCGATTACTTCCGCCGTTCCACCGATCATCGTCTGCTGTTCGGCGGCCGCGTCAGTTATTCGGGGCATGACATAGGCAACACCGCTGCAGCGACGCGGCGACGCATGTTGCAAGTATTTCCACAACTTGCAGATGCACGCATCAATTACAGCTGGGGTGGCTTGATCGACATTACTTTCAATCGCGCCCCGGATTTCGGCCGGATACAACCCAATCTTTACTACCTGCAAGGCTTCTCGGGTCACGGCATGGCGCTGGCAGGAATGGCCGGCAAATTGGCAGCCGAAGCGATAGCAGGTCAAATGGAACGCTTCGATCTCTATGCGAAGCTACAACATCGTCACTTCCCCGGCGGTCCATGGTTGCGCACACCTGCATTGGTGCTGGCCATGCTTTGGTACCGGCTGCGCGACTTAATTTGAAAAACTAACTTTGAGAAATTTGCTTTGAGAAGATGATGACCACTGACACGCTATTCATTCCCGCCGATCTCGATCTACAACTTGACCCGCGGGCACGTGCGTATGTGAAGCGAGAAATCGTCTCAGTCAGCTTTGCACGCAGCGACGGCGGAATTCAAAGTCGCGAGGGATTGAATCGTTATAGCACGGGCGACGCGCTGATCACGGGCTCTACAGGCGATCATTGGAGCGTGACCCGAGATCGTTTCGATGCCAAATATTTACCGCTAAACGGCATTGCTCATGGTGAGGACGGGCAGTATCAAAATCGTCCCTTGCCCATTCTGGCAATTCAGCAAACTCAAGCCTTCGATGTGGAACGTTCGGCAGGTGGCGATGTTATCCATGGCGCCGCAGGCGATTGGCTGATGCAGTACGCGCCAGGCGATCATGGCATTGTCGAGAATGCCAAGTTTCAACGCGTCTACCGCTTAGCAACCGAAGGCTAAGTCAGAGATATAAGCGGGTGAGTTATGCGCCCGTATAGACGCAACCGCTGGTGCAGGTTTCATGCACCACCACCTTGCTCAGCAGCGGCAGTTGCGGTTTGATCGCGTTCCAGATCCAGCGCGCCAGATTTTCGCTGGTGGGATTTTCCAAACCGGCAATATCATTCAGATAGTGATGATCCAGGCGATCATAGGTGGGCTGAAAAATCTTTTTCACTTCAGCAAAGTCCATGATCCAACCGGTCTGCGCATTCACTTCGCCGGAGAGGTGCAACTCGATGCGAAACGAATGACCATGCAGGCGCGAGCACTTGTGCCCGGCAGGCACATTGGGCAGCCGATGCGCAGCTTCGATGGTGAAGATTCGGAAGATATCCACGAGATTCTTTATATGGGGGCGAATGAAACCCGCCCTTATTTAATTCAAATGAAGTAGGGCAAAACTCGTCCCTACAATGACTTACGCAGCCTTACGCTTGCGCGCGACACAGCTGCACGTACCGCAGGTGCAACGCACCGCACTGCAATCGGTGCAAACGGAAAAATCCACCGAACCGAAATGACGGCGGCAGTTGGCGCAGTAAGGCTTGATCTTGTTGATGCGTGCAGTGCGATAGGCATCCACGGCATTGGCGGATTCTTGAATGACATCCGGTTCGCCAGCACCCAAATCCTTGTTGACGATGTCACGACGGAAGGTGGTCATAGACATGCTGCTGATCTTGAAGAGACGCATCTGTTCCTTGTCGATGCCCATCTGCGCCAGGGGGTCATAAATGACCACACCCAGTTTTTGATGAAAGCGCACCTGGAACGAATCGCCGCTCATGGGAAACCAGCCTGGGGAATCGGGGGGATGGGGTGTAAAGAAGCTGCAATTTTGCGGCAACCCGGCTGTCATGGCAATGCGGCAAGCCGGCACAGAGGCCAAAAATATAGATTAACGGGGCAAATTGACGCGCTTTGCCACTTTTTGCTGCGCAGCAGCGTCGATTTAAGTACAGCACGCCCCGATTAGGAGCGACTTATGGCAAAGCAACAATGGATTTTAGGGTTACGCTCGAAATCCTTTGGCAAAGTCTCACGGGTCCAATCCTTGATCTGAAAATCCCTTAAGCCATGCTGATCCAACTTAAAACGCGTGTAATTGTTAGAGAACACGATTGTTCCGCCAGGCGCCAACAATTCACTGGCCCACTGGATCAGCTGCACGTGATCGGCCTGTACTTCGAAATCGCGCGCCATACGCTTGGAGCGTGAAAACGTCGGTGGATCGATAAAGATCACATCGTACTGGCGCTGCTTGGCTTTGGCTTCATGCTCCAGCCAATGCAGGCAATCGGCCTGAATCAATTCATGCTGAGGTGCATCCATATTGTTCAGCTGCAGATTCTTCTCTGCCCACTCAAGATAGGTATACGACATATCAACAGTGGTTGAGGCGCTGGCGCCCCCGCCAATGGCGTGCACAGTGGCTGTCCCCGTATAAGCAAACAAATTCAGGAAGCGCTTGCCGCCGGATAACTCAGCCAAGCGCTGTCGGGTGATACGGTGATCCAAAAACAATCCGGTATCCAGATAGTCGCTGAAATTCACATAGAAACGATGTGCACCCTCTGCAACGATTTGAAACTCGCGTTGCGCATCCAATTTTTCGTACTGCGAATGATCGCTTTGCTGCCGACGCGTACGTACCAATATCCGTTCACGCGGCAATTCCAATACTTCCGGCAATACCGACAGCACCTGCATGCGTCGCATCCGTGCGGCATCGCGGTTGACACTGTCGGGCGCCGCGTATTCCTGCACGTAAGCCCAATTAACGGTGGGCTCTTCGGCCGAGCCGTATAAATTGATGGCAAATGAATACTCCGGCATATCGGCGTCGTACACGCGATAGCAACGGATGTTGTTCTTGTTGGCCCAGCCGCGCGCGCTCTTAAAATTCTTGCGCAGACGATTGGCAAACATTTCAGCGCCCGGCGTGTTGCGCAGGTCGGCAAACTTCTCTTCGGCGCTGGGTCGTGATTCCTTGGTATTGAAATGCGTCGCATCGACATCGAAGCGCAACAAGCGGCATTCCAACGCACCGTTGAACAAGGTGTGACTGCGCTTGGCATTAATCCCCAGTTCCTTAGCCAAGGGCGGATTGCCAGTGAAGACCGCAGCTTTCCAACCGATGAATTCTTCACGCAGCTTTTGGCCGAGCAATGCATACAGGGTTTTCAGGTTTTCCTGATCGCCTATGCGCTCGCCGTAAGGCGGATTAGAGACCAGCAAGCCAGGTGCAGCAACCAGTTCCGCCACTTCTCCCTGAGGGACAGGGCTGGGCTGAGGATTCTGCAACTCGCTCAAAACTTTCTTCTCAAAATGCACAATGCCTTGCAGACCGGCCCGCTCGCCATTCTCAATAGCAGCACGCACTGCAAAGGCATCCTGATCGAAACCACGTAGTACGCGGCCACTCGACTTGAAGGCCTGCTTACCTGTTTCGGCACGTTGCTCAATCTCGGCCAACAAACGCTGCCACAAAAAGCGATCATGGCCGCGCCAATTGACCATGCCCCAATGTGCGCTCTGTGCACGCAACCAACCGGGTGCAATATCGCAGGCCAACAACGCCGCCTCAATCACCAACGTGCCCGAACCGCACATGGGATCGACCAAGGTTGCGTCTTGTGCAGCCATGGCCGGCCAACCGGCGCGCAACAGAATCGCAGCGGCAAGATTTTCTTTTAGTGGCGCCGCAACGCCGCGTGCGCGATAACCACGACGATGCAGCGAATCGCCGGACAGATCGATACTCACCGTTGCCTGCTCGCGATGCGCATGCACATTGATGCGTATATCCGGCGTATCGGCATTCACGGAGGGACGCTCACCGAATTTCTCACGCATTTGATCGACAATCGCATCCTTGGTTTTCAATGCGCCGAATTGCGAGTTATTAATGCCTAACGACGTGCCTTGGAAATCAACGATCAGAGAACCATTGGCAGCCAGATGTTGCGACCAGTCGATGCGCCGCAAACTTTGATACATGGCATTGGCGTCATGCGCCGGCACCTGCGCGATGGGCATCAAGATGCGACTGGCCGTGCGTGACCATAAACAAGCACGGTAGGCCGTCTCCAGCGTGCCATCGAACTCGACGCCCGCCTTCATTTCGCGCGCGCGGGTAGCGCCGCAAGCCTTCAATTCAGCCGCGAGCAGATCAGCCACACCCAAGGGACAGGTGGCGAAGAAGGATTGGTTTTTGGCGGGAGTCGAGTCGGTCATGATTCGGGCAGTGTACGCGAGCGGCAGGGCGGCCGGGCGTTATACAGAAGTCGGCGGGCGGGCGTGTGCCTGAATGCGTCGGCAGCCCATGTAGGCTGGGATGAAATCCCAGCGTCTGCTTTGTACTATCAAGATGCTGGGATTTCATCCCAGCCTACGTCACTGTTTCTTGTAGGTTGAGCTGATGCCGGGCAGGATGCCCTAATGCCGCGAGCGCATGGATGCGCAGGAGCGGCTCCGCGCAGCCCAACCTACAGCTTCACCAGCGCGTACAAAACCGTACTGATCAATCGTCCATCTTTGAAGACGTTGTTGCGCAACAAGCCTTCACGCACAAAACCGCACTTCTGCAGCACGCGCATCGAAGCGGGATTCTCCTCGAAGACATGGGCTTCCAATCGGTTGAGGTCAAATTTATCCAGCGAGTAGTTGACTACGCCATGGACAGCTGCGGACATAATCCCTCGCCCCCAGAAAGGCTCCGCAAGCCAATAACCGAGCAGTGCATTCTTGACGAGCACACCTTCGCGTAACGTGATGCCGATGCCACCCACCACAACACCCTCAACATCAATAGCCCACCCTGGAACGGCTTCATCGCCGCAATGTTGCGCCAGAAACTCATCGGCATGCGCTTCGGTATAAGGATGCGGCATCCTGGTCAGATGACGCGCAATGTCGGCGTTGTTGGCATAGCGCAGCAACGCCGGCTTATCGGCCAGGCTCCATTCGCGGATGACGCACAAGCCACAATCAAGCCGCATACGTTAACTGCCGAGTGTCAGCATCGCACCGTACAGCTCCGGCCTTCTGTCTCTGAACACTCCCCATGAGCGGCGGTACTCACGAATCGCATTCAGATCGAAACTCTGGATCAGCATGGTTTCACTGGTGCGATCTGCTTGCTGCAGCACTGCACCGGTGTGATCGGTGATAAACGATGAGCCGTAGTACTGCACCGTCCATTGCCGGCCCTTTTCCACGCCAATCCGGTTGGAAGCAATCACCGGCATGATGTTGGCAGCAGAGTGACCTTGCATCGTGCGCTGCCAATGCGCCTGCGAATCTATACTGAGATCCTGCGGTTCAGCGCCGATGGCGGTGGGATACAACAATAGCTCAGCGCCCATCAACGCCATCGCTCTCGCACATTCGGGAAACCATTGATCCCAACAAATACCGACACCGATATTGCCGTAGCGGGTCTGCCATACCTTGAAGCCGGTATCGCCGGGCGCGAAATAAAACTTCTCGTGATAGCCCGGACTTTCGGGGATATGCGACTTGCGATAGACGCCCAGCAGCGATCCATCGGCATCGATCATGGCCAGGCTGTTGTAGAACACATTGCCGCTGCGCTCGAACACGCTGACCGGCAATACCACCTGCAATTCCTTCGCGACAATCTGCAAACGCTGTACCGCCGGATTCTCTGCAATCGGCAGCGCAAGGTCGAAATACCGGGTGTCGTGATCCTTGCAGAAGTACGGCGTCTCGAACAGCTCTTGCAACAAGATCACTTGTGCGCCGCGTTCATGCGCCGCACGCACCATACGCTCAGCAGTTTGCAGGTTATGCCGACGATCGTCGGCGCAGGCGAATTGGGTGGCAGCGACAGTGACATGCATCTTGCGACCCTCTTGTCTCTCTCCTCCAGCAGGAGAGAGAGAGCACTTACATGAAAGAATTAAACAAACAGCAACAAGAAGGCACCCGCCGCCAGGCGATACCAGGCGAACACCGTGAACTTGTGCGACTGGATATAGCGCAACAACCATTTCACGGCGATGAAGGCGACAATGGCAGAGACAACAAAACCGACGCCTAGTGCGGTCCAATCTTCATTGGCTGTCGCGCCGCTCTTGATGACCTTCAGCAATTCATAGCCGGTAGCGGCGAACATGGTAGGGATACCCACCAGGAAGGCAAACTCAGTAGCTGCCGCACGCGAAGTCAGACCGGCCAGCATCGCGGCAAAAATGGTTGCAGCGGAGCGCGAAGTACCGGGAAACACTGCGGCCAGGATCTGCCCCAGGCCCACTACGATCGCGACCTTCCAAGTCACCGTCTCGTTAACTCCATGATGACTGACGTAACGCTCCACCCAAAATATAGCCAAGCCCCCAATGATCAAGGCCCATGCAACGGGCGCCACGGTCTCCGGCAATTCCAGGCCCAGTTGCTTGGCGATGAAACCACCCACCGCAGTGATCAGGAATGACACGCCCAACTTGATGAGATAGTCGCGATTCTCCGGCTTGGCGACGCCCAGCAGCAGCCCCCACAGACGCTGCCAGTAAATAAACACCACCGCCATGATGGCGCCGGCTTGAATGGCCACGTTGAACAGCTCGCTGCGCTGACCCAGCCAGTGTTCAGCGATCAATAAATGCCCCGTGCTGGAGATGGGCAAAAACTCGGTGATGCCTTCGATGATGCCGAGCAGAATGGTGGACAGTAGATGATCCATGGTTACTCAATGACTTTAGGAACGAGATTTCCGGAATGGGCGACGCATGCATCACCCATACACTTCAAACGAGAAGCGCGAGGCAGCCCTCGCTCCTACAAAACTTTTGCCGACTGACGACGGCGCAGCACGACCAATACAATGGCCAACACGCACACAACAATCACCGGCCAATTGCCAATTCGCGCGTAAGGCGTCAAACCTGTACGTGGCTGCAATTCACCGGTGAGCACCGCCGCCTTGAAGCGCGGCAAGGTCGTCATGATGCTGCCATCGGCAGCGATTAAAGCAGAAATACCGTCGTTGGCGGCGCGCGCCAGATCACGCCCTGCTTCCAACGCACGCATACGGCTGATCTCCAGATGCTGGGGCGCCGCGGTGGAATCACCGAACCAGGCGTCGTTGGTGACATTCACCAGCAAGGTGGCATCGCGCAGCACGGCCAACTGTTCGGCGCCAAAGCCATCTTCGTAACAAATGGTCAAACCGATGCGCTGACCTGCCGCATGCAAGGCGGGCTGATCCTTCGCACCGGCATCGAAGTCGCGATTGGGCAGATTCATCATGCCCAGCAAATCGCGAACGAACTGCGGCACCGGAAAGTATTCGCCATAAGGCACCAGATGGCGCTTGTGATACCACTCGACCTCATCGCTCAAGGCCAGCACACCGTTGTAGCTGGTGCGGTTCTGCTGATCGTAGTGCAAGGCACCCAGCACCACATCCGAACCGCGCGCATGCGCATCGGTCCACAGGCTGCCGAGATAGCTGGTGTAGTAGTGCGCGTAATCAGGCAAGGCCGCTTCCGGCCAGATGATCAAGCGCTGACCGAGATATTGATCAGTCAGTTGGCGATAGCGCGCCAGAATGGTTTCGCTCCACTCCTTGCTCCACTTCTGATCCTGCGCGATGGCGCCTTGTACGATGGCAACGCTGATTGGACCATCCACCGGCTTGGTCCAGCTGACTGGCTTTAACGCTGCGCCGATCGCCCAAGGCGTTACCAATACGATGGCCGCGATAGAACGTTCATGCTTACTACCCAACACCGCCGCGATCAGAGCACCGGCGCACAACGCACACACCAACCCAATGCCGTACACACCCAATACCGGCGCGAACCCTGCCAGCGGCGAGTCGATCTGCGCATAGCCCAGCGACAACCACGGGAAGCCGCTTAAAAACCAACCGCGCCACCACTCCAGCAACACCCAGCAGGCAGGCAGCCCGACCAGCCAGCGCAGCGCCCCGGTTTTCGGCAGCAAACGCGCCTGGGCATACCCCAGCAGGGCGAGATAGCCGCCCATGATGGCCGCCAGGCTCAGCATCAACAGCAGTGCCACCCAGATGGGCGCAGCGCCGATGGTATGTACGCTGTGATACAGCCAGTAAGTGCCGGCCAGAAAAGTGCCGCCGTGAAACCAGAAGCCAATCGCCGCAGCACGACGTGGGCTGGCGCCCTGCCAGGCAAAAAACAACCAGGCCGGACATAGAATGGCCAGCGGCCAGAGGCCAAACGGCGCAAATGCCAGTGCCACAGCGGCGCCTACCGGCAACGCCAGAGGCACCGCGAAGCGATCAAACCAAATTTGCAGCTTGGGGGGCACAATCGAACTCACTGGATCGACTCTCATTGGCGATTGCCATGATTAGCGGGCTAGTCCAAAACGCTGGGATTATCACATGGCGGCGCAGGCGTTTGACACATCGGTACGGTCATCGCAACAACCACAGCGGGTCTGTCGGGCTTAAACTATTTTTCATCGTCGCTGTCTTCCCTGCTGCGGTTAGCCGCATCGACAGCATTATCGACAAGGAATCCTCATGAGCCTGTACACAATTGAAGTACGCGACATCGATGGACAGAGCACTACGCTGGCCGGATACCAGGGCCAGGTGTTATTGATCGTTAATGTCGCCAGCAAGTGCGGCTTCACACCGCAGTACACCGGGCTGGAAGCGCTGTATCGTCGCTATCGCGAACAGGGCTTCACCGTGCTGGGCTTTCCCTGCGATCAATTCGGCCACCAGGAGCCCGGCGATGAAGCCGAGATCAAGAACTTCTGCAGCTTGAATTACGACGTGAGTTTCCCTCTATTTACCAAGATCAATGTCAACGGCGCCAATGCGCATCCGCTGTATCAACACCTGAAAGCAGCACGCCCCGGCATACTGGGCTCAGAAGCCATCAAGTGGAACTTCACCAAATTTTTAGTGAACCGTCAGGGTGAAGTGGTCAAACGCTACGCACCCAACGATGCACCGGAAAGCCTGGCCGGCGATATCGAGAAAGTATTGAACCAGCCTGCTGCCTGAACACTCACAACGACATGTACAAGGTCATCGACAATACCGCGCGCCAACGCTTTGAGATGGAAGCAGAAGGCGACATTTCCTTCATCGACTACTATCGCCAAGGCAAGGTGCTGGTGATGACTCACGCCGAAGTGCCGCATGAAATGAACGGCCGCGGCCTGGGCACTGCCATGGTTAAAGGTGCATTGGATATTGTGCGTGAGCGGGAGGAGAAGGTGATTCCGTCCTGCCCGTTTGTTGCCATTTACATTAGACGGCACCCGGAATATCAGTCTTTGCTTTCGTAGGTCGGGTTAGCTGTCTTCAGCGTTACCCGACTCTTAAGAATCTAGGAGTCGGGTAACGCTGAAGACAGCTAACCCGACCTACAAGAATCTCGGCATCGATCCGCTCAACTCTTACGCTCAACAATCATGTAATGCTTCTGCATCGGCTCGATCACATCGAACACGCCCTTGAAACCCGCGGGAATGACTAACGACTCTCCCGCCTGCACTTCCACCACCACCCCCGCTTCATCTATCAATCGACAACGACCCGCAGTGACGAAGAAGAACTCATCTTCGGTCGGTCCCATTTCAATGCGCCAACTGCCCACCTCACAGGCCCAGACACCGGCGAATACTTCGCCGCTGGCATTGGTGTAGTGATTCCAAGTGGTGCGTTGCGGATTACTACGCAGCAAACGCTCCGAGCGTGGATGATCGTATTCGGGCTGAGTGCTCTGGGCGCTAAAAGCAATAATGGCGGTCATGGCTATTCCTTAAAACAAGGCAATTGCACTGCGACTACTTGCGAATGGGCGACATACGTGTCGTCAGCTCAACAGGCACCATCTCAGCATCAGTCAGCACCTGCACCTGTCCATCCTGAATCAGACATTGCACCTGCAAGCCACGTTGTGCCAACGTCGCCAATGCCTTGGCGCTGGCCTGGCCTATGTCGATAACGGTGAGATTCTTACATCGCTGCAGCGTCGAACCCAGCTTATCCCACCACACCTGGGCGCTATTGCCGCTATAGCTGTAGACGAACACTTCGCCGGCACGTCCACAGGCACGACGAATAGCCTGTTCATCGGGCTGACCGATTTCTATCCACTGCTCTATCTGTCCGGTCAGATCCTTACGCCACAGATCCGGCTCCTCGGAACTCAAGCCCTTGCCGAATTCCAATAGCTCATCGGCGTGCAAGGCAAACACCAACAAACGCACCATCACACGTTCTTCGGTTTCGGAGGGATGCTGCGCCAGCGTCAGGGCATGGCTTTGATAGTAGTTGCGATCCATATCGCTGATCTGCAGATCAGCTTTGAACACAGTAGATTTAAGCGCCAAGCGGATTCTCGAAAGTAATTAGCAATGACAAACGCGGTCAGTAATGCGGCGGCCGCTCTTCCTCTTCGGTGTAAGGCCGCTGCTGCCCAGCCAGTTCGCTGAACCGGCTGCCCAGGTTAGTAACCCGAATGCGTAACTCTTCCAGCTCGCGCTGCTGGCGATACACCACATCGCTCAACTCGTGATTGGCCCGTTCCAGATAAGCGATCTTCAATTCAAGACGTTCGAGCAGCTCATTGTTCATGGCCCGATTCCCGCAAGACAGTCGATGCCCACATCATAGTGCATCGACGTCCAGAGCGCCGCCTCTTGCCCTCTGAAAAGCGCTAACGCCAGAACCAGGCCTTCTTACCGCGCTTGCTGCGCGCGGCCAGCAGCTGAAAGAACATCCAGATGCCGGTGACCGACAACATGATCAGCGCGCAACCGGTGGCAAGAATCAGCCACTGCCCCACGCTACCGACGATGGCGCCGGAGTGAATGCGCTGGAGTAGCGCATTCAATGAAAGTGACTGCCCACCGCCCTCGCCGGCTTGCATACCGCCCGCCATACCCGCTTGCATACCAGCTGGTAGTGGCAACACCGCACCCGTCAGGGCATCGAAGGCCAATGTCCGAGTTTGTGCACCGGCAACCGTGACCAAGCCGCGCACCTGCTCGCCCTGTCGCTGCAAGTTGATACGCAACGCCTGCACCGGCGTATCGGGCAATGCAGCGAGCGCTGCATTGAGCACAGTGACTGTCATTGCTTCAAGCTGTGCAGCCGGCAACTTCGCCACCGGCTGTCCGCCCATACCCTGCGCATTGCCTGGCCCAGCCGCAGCATCGGCAAAACGCACCGCAAAGCTGCTGGGATCGAAGAACTCCTCAACGGCAAGCACGGTGCCGGTTACCACCAGATAAAACAACACCACCATGCCGGCAGTGCTGATCCAACGATGTAATTTGCGCATCATGATTCAGCCCCCTTATTTCCAGAACCAGCCGTCGCGTTGCATTTGCTTGCGACGCGTACGCATCTGGAAGTACATGAGTGTGCCGGTGACACTGAGCACGATGAAGGACAGACCGGTGAGAATGTCCATGACCTGACCGCTGATGCCGATGATGTTACCGCGATGCAGATCCTGAATCAGATCGTGCAAACGCAGACGCGTTTGCAGATCGTTGTACCAGGGCGTCTTTGCGGCAGCCTTGACCACCAGCACGGTATTTGCGGTACGCATTTCACCCGTTGCCGCATTGAAGACCAGATTCAGTGTGCGATTCTCTGCGCCCGCGCCAGTCAACTGCACTTCGCCTTGTGCCTCATCGCCACGCATATTGAGCTGCAACTGCAACGCTGAAACGTCATCGGGATTATTCGCCACGGCGGCATGAACCGTATTGGCCACATAGCGTTCGAGATCGGCTCGCGATAGCGCCGCACCCGATGTATTCAATGATTGCGCAGCATCCATGCCTATGCCTGGACTCATACTTGGACCCGCGCCTTGAGCACTGCCCGGACCACCGCCTTCACCACCCAACCCGGCCGGCGGAAACAGGCTATCGATTGCCAGCACTACGCCAGTGACGGCTACCCATGCCAGCAACAGCATGGCCGCTGTGCTGACCCATTGATGAAAATTACGCATTGCACTCCCCTTGATTTAAACATCGCTTTTATTGTTGTTATCGATCATTTGTTTACGAATCGAACGCTAGGACCAGAACCACTGTCGTTTGCCGCGCTGACTGCGCGCACGCCGCAAATCGAAATACATGACGATACCGGAGATCGACAGGAACAGCAGGCAGAAACCCGCCGTGATGGACATGTAGCGTCCGGAAAAACTACCGATGAAATCACCGCGATGAAAGCGCTTGAGCAACTGGTGATAGGCCACCTGCGATTGCGGTGTAGTCGGACCCGGTGGACTGCTCAAACGCTTGCCATCGGCAGCGCGCACCACGATGCGCCCGGGATAGGGACCACTGAAATCGGCCGCGCCCTGCAAGCGACCATTGGCCATGCTCATGCGCAACGCACTCATCGGCGCATCCGGCGCCAGCACTTGCGCGGCCAGATACGCAGACTGCGCGGCTGCCGCCATATCAATATCGGGCAGCGCCTGCGGTGTAGCTGCCGCACGCAGTTTCTCCGGCGACAAATTGCCGCCGGGCAAACGCAGCGACCATTCGTTCCACGCCAGCAACGAGCCGGTGATGGCCATGTTGAGCAGGTAGACGGCAGCCAGGATGGAAATCCAGCGATGTAATTTGCGCCACATGATCAGCTCCAGAAGAAACTGTTGCGGCCTGATGCACGTTGGCGTCGCCACAAACTGAAATACAAGTAGATGCCGCTGAGCGTCATGAGTAGCAAGGCAATGCCGGTGAACATCGCCACGCCGACGCCCCAGGTGCCGACGATGTTGCCGCGATGCCAGTTCTTCAGCACCACATGCCAGTTGCGCGACGTCACGGGATTGGCTGCCATGCCCGACGCCATATCCGCAGCCATGGCGATGGGTGTAGTGCTTAGCAATGCACCGCTCGACACGTCAAACATCAGCGTGCGCGGCTGAGCACCGCCAACATCCACCGTCACTTGTTCGCCGGCAGCCGTCATACGCAATTCAACGGCCGTCAACGTTTCGCCCGGTGCAGCCGCATGTGCAGCCTGTATGGCAGTCGCAACTTGTTTGCCCACCTGCGCCGCCGGCAACACCGGTAGATCGTTATTCAACTTGGGGCGCAAACCCGGCCCACCGCCATCCGTCCATTGCTGCTTGTCATCGGTTAAGTCGAAGACGGCCAGAGTGATCCCAGAGCCGGCCCAGTAAACGAACAGGACGGCAAACACCGTCATGACCCAGCGATGCAGAGTGCGCATGATTCCCCCTGCGCCATTACAGTTGAAACTGCTCTGAAGCGCACCCGATCCCTGGTGAGTAGTTGGTTGTGTACGAGATGGAAGCTATCGAAGTTGTCGATGCGATCTTTAACAAGCGTGCGTGAGAATTCTGCACTTGTCTACAGGCCAACTTGGCCCAAGTTGATACAGAGGCGTAACTTCCGCACTCTGATTAGCCCGGCACATCGTCGAGAGTTGTAAGACAAATTTACCCATCACATCGGCAGCGTCACCGTTACTTTGTCACGCAGACTATGCTGAGATACACACATCCGAGCCGGATGGATCGTTTCATATCCGATGGCTTAGACGCGGACTACGAGTGCTGCACGAGACAACCCGCTAAATTAATTTAACGATACCGACCAGATTGAGGAAACATCATGCTGGTGCGCTTCAAATCCATCGAAACCGACCCCATCACCATGTTTGGCGATGTGGCCACGCAACTCATCAAAATGCTGGGCGCCACCGGCAACGTACCCGGCGCCATCAGCGCCGAAGACGTCCCAGCCGCTCTGCAACGTCTGCGCCAGCAGCTGCAGAACACAGCTGCACAAGCGCTCTCATTCGACCAAGCCAATTTCGACCAACCCAGTGAAGATAAAGACGAGCACGAGAAACGCGAACCGCCCATCACGCTGGCAACACGCGCAGCACCATTGATCGACCTGTTGCAACGCGCTGCGGCAGGCAAGGCGCCGGTGATGTGGGAAGCGCTTTAACGAATGATTCCCGAAAGCCGCAACCTGCAGCCGGAGTTAGCCATTCGAAAAAAACTGCCCATCACAGGGATGGGCAGTCCGAGGCTTACAGTCAGTAGTTAACAGGCGTTACTGAAAACTAACGCGTACGCCCGCCTTGTAAGCGCGGCCCAGCAGATCGTAGTTGAGATTGCGCGAGCCATTGGTGACGGCAATCGCCGCGAACTCAGGCGCTTTCACATCGAACAGGTTGTTCACCACGCCGTACAAGGTCACATTGTCGTTCACTGCATAGTGCGCCGAGAGATTTTCATAGACAGCACCAGGGAAGTGATTGCGATTGATGGAGTTGCCGTTGGTGTTGAGATAACCCTGGTCCGAAGGATCCACCACCAATGCCGTAGCTGAGTTAGTCGCCGTGGTTAAGGCCAGCAGCGAGGTGGTGTCGTACTTCACCCCACTGAAACCGGTCACCTGCAGCTCGGCTCCAAACTTGTTCAAGTCGTAGGCGAAATTAACATTGCCATTCCACTTGGGTACACCGTTCATCGATCCCGCGTTCTCAAATGTACCCGTCAACAGAACCTGCTGATTGTGAAAAGTGCGATTGGCCAGGGCGCGTACCTCAAAAGCTCCCGGCATACCGAAGGGCAGACTGGCAAGTCTGTAGCCCAGTTCGATGTCAATGCCATCCACCTTCAACGCATTGAGGTTCTGCGACATGTTGTACAACGAAGCAATACCGTTACCCGTGTTAGAGAAAGTAATGCCGGGACAGCTGGTAGCGCCGGCAGCCAACAACGCCGAGCAAATGTTCTGAGTTTGTGCGGTGCTCGGCCGGGTAATGGCGCCATTCACCTTGATACGATAGTAGTCCACTGCTCCCCTGAACCCAGCCAGTGCGCCACTGCTTGGCTCCACCGTCACACCCGTAGTAAAAGTATCGGCCTTTTCAGGCAGCAATGCCGGATTGCCCGTACCAGCAGTGATGCTGGTGCCACTGTTGCCAAAACCGAATGTGCCAGGAATGTTATTGGTCAATGAAGTGCTGATCGAACCGCCGACGAAGTACAGTTCCTGCAGATTGGGTGCGCGAATATCGCGTGATTGTGTAGCGCGCAGACGCAGACCATCGACGATTTCATAAGTAACGCCCGCTTTCCAGGTACTCACTGCACCGCTCAGCTTGTAGTCAGTACGACGTACAGCAGCATTGAAATCTAAAGCCTTGACCGCCGTAACGTCACGCAACATTGGAATGCCGACTTCAACGAAGCCTTCCTTCACGCTATTGGAACCGCTATAGCTGCCGAAATTGCCCGCCGAATACACGTTGGCAGTCCCCAGTGCCGTGCCCACTACGCGCAAAGTGTCGCGACGCCATTCGATACCGGCCGCCAATGACACATCGCCCGCCCACAACGCGAACGGCGAACCGGAAAGACTGGCGCTGGCGGCATCCTGGCCGAAGTAATTGTCCTGATGCTGGGTGTTATAGAAATAGTTGATTCCGGCATTGTTATCGTTGCTCACGCCAAACGGATTGAAGGGCGAGCAGGTCTTGCCGGTAATCTGCTCATACAGATTGGCTGCATTCGTTAGCGCCGTGTTCGAGCCGATGTTGGGATTGGTGGCATCTGAACCGCAACCGTATACAGCTCGGTACATGGCTGCAGTAACGATACCCGAGGCATTGAAGTCCTGATGAGTGCGACCACGCTCATAGGCCACATTCCAGCTCCAATCGTTGAACAGCTTGCCATCGGCACCGACCACATAACGCGTGATGTTATTGGTCTGGAACGTCGTGTTGCCGCCGCCCATTTCGGTGTTAAGCCGACCGATGGTGACCGTGGGCGTGCTGTACAAAGCACTAAGCCCACCCGGCAACGACGCAGTGGGCACCAAGTAAGTCATGGTATAACTACTAGTCAGTTGCTGCGGCAGATGCGTGCGACCGTAATTCGCTTCGGCAAACAAAGTCAGCGCATCGTTCACTTCGAATTGAGCGCGGCCATACGCCACCTGGCGTTCATTGCGATTCTGCAGTTGGAAGAAGCTGTTCGGATTGTAGCCGGCATTGGCGCTGGTACCGGTCATGACTGCTGTAGTGCCCGAACCATAGACTGTACCGCGGTTGAATACCGTCGGATTTCCCGCGGCGTCGAATGAATAGTAATTGCCGTTGGATGCGGCGGTCTGGATCAAGCCGCCCGGCGTGACATTGGCCAGCACGGCGCCATTAGTGAAGTATTGCGCCGGCAAATTCAACGAAGAGCGCTGCGCGGCGGACACGGAAAGCAAGCCTGGATTTGAGCGACCCCAGTCACGCGAATAAATATTACCCACACCCTCGGTCTTGGCCGCATCCACGCCAATGACAAAGTGGCCGCGATCTTCAGCGAAACTCATGCCGCCGGCGAGACTGCCGGAGGTCTGCCGGCCATCGCCATGCGTTGTCGCGCCGGTTTGGATATTGCCGGTGAAGCCTTCCATCTTGTTCTTTAGAACGAAGTTCACCACACCGGCCACGGCATCCGAACCATAAGCAGCCGAGGCGCCGCCCGTCACCACATCGACGCGATCAATCAGGCCAACCGGAATCATGTTGGTATCGAAGGTGCCCGCTGCGGTTGTACCCACGGTGCGATTGCCGTTAATCAGAATTAATGAACGCACCGCATCCAAGCCACGCAAATCGAGCAGCGCCGACACACCGGCCTGCTGATCGGCAATACGGCCACTGCCGGCAGCGCTGCGTGAGATACGGAATGCAGGGATTTCATTGATGACATCGGCAATGGCGGTGGGCGCACGCTGTTGAATCGTTTCCTGACTCAACACTTGAACCGGTGTTGGCGAAGTGAAATTAGGGCTCGCCAAACGCGTGCCGGTCACCACGATTTCTTCGAGTGCGCTGTCATCGCCGACATCGGCTTGCGCGGTTTGCGCCAGACCAGCCGCAGCCGGAAACAAAGACATGGCAATCGCCATTGCAGATGAGCCAATCAGATACTTATGCATTACCTCTCCCCTTTCGAAATAACAGCTGCCGCCCGTCACGCGGCGATCAGGCATGACTAACACCCACGAAACTACGCAGCAGCCATCACACCTGCCGGTTGCGCACGAGCCAAAATATTGGATCCCCATCGAACGAATGGATGGGAGCCGCTGAATCGCAGCGACAAGAAACTATCGCATGCTTTCCGATGCGCTTAGATATGAAATCGACGCTGGGGCGTATAACAATGGCGTTGGATGCAATGATTATTCAACGACAAATCGTGTCGTGCCATTGCAAGACCAGTCGCCACGATTGCCGCGGCGACTATATAGACAGAATTATTCCGCTTCCGGCGCGGCGATGTCGCGCGGCGCGCTGACCCGCAACAATTCGATGCGACGACGATCGCCACGCAGCATTTTGTATTCGAAATCGTCGATCACCACGATCTCGCCGCGGCGCGGCAGGCGCCCCAGGTGATTAAGCAGCAAGCCGCCTACGGTGTCGAATTCTTCATCGCTGTAATCCGTACTGAAGTACTCATTAAATTCGGCAATACGAGTATGAGCACGCACGGTGAAGTGGCGCGCATCTTCACGTGCAATATCCAATTCATCGTCGATGTCGTATTCGTCACCGATGTCACCGACGATTTGTTCGAGCACGTCTTCAATGGTCACCAGGCCCGCCACGCCGCCGTACTCGTCCACCACAATCGCCATGTGATGATGATTGGCGCGAAACTCCTTGAGCAACACATTCAGACGCTTGCTTTCGGGAATGAACACCGCATTGCGCAGGCATTCCTTGATGTCGAAGTGCTCTTCGTCTTCATGCACCAGCCGCAGTAAATCTTTGGCCAGCATGATGCCCAGCACTTTCTCGCGATCTTCATCCACCACCGGGAAACGCGAGTGACCGGATTCGATCACCGCGGGCAGAATATCCTCCAATGCCGCCTCGTGGCTGATCACCACCATCTGCGAACGCGGCACCATGATGTCGCGCACCTGCTGTTCACTCACATCCAGCACACCCTGCAACATGGCAAAGGCATCTTCATCGACGATGCCGCGCTCCTTGGCCTCTTCCAATACTTCCAGCAACTCATCGCGATCGCGCGGCTCGCCGCTCAATGAGTCTGCCAGGCGCCGAATCCAGCGGCCGGTCATGCCTGTGTCGCGTTCCGATTCGTCGTTCATGTTCCTATTCATATGAGCTCAAGCCAATTTATAAGGCCAGTTCGTAAGGATTGGCATAACCAAAACTATCCAGAATGGCGATTTCACACGCCTCCATCACCAACGCGTCGCGTTCGACTTCATGATCGTAACCGAGCAGATGCAGTACGCCGTGAATCATCAGATGCGCCCAATGCGCATCCAACGAAATACCCTGCGCCTTGGCTTCGCGTTTGACGATGGGCAGACAGACGGCCAGATCGCCCAGCGTCGGTGTCTGTCCATCGAGATCGGGCATCTCGCCCACCGGGAACGACAGCACATTGGTGGCATGATCTTCATCGCGCCATTCGCGATTCAACTTACGGCTTTCGGCGGCGCCCACAATGCGCAGCGATACCTGTACCGGCGGCACGTTGCGCATGCGACCTTGCGCATGCGCGGCGTGATGCACTTCGTAAGCAGCCTGTGCCCAGGTCTGCAAACGTTTATTGCTGGGAATGCCGTCGGCAGTGACTGCCTTTTGCACATCGAGCAGCAGCGAAGGCGCGCGCGTTACCACTTTACGGCGGCTTGCAGGCGTTCGCGCAGATTTCGCTGGCGCGCGGCGCGGCTTCGCCTTGGTTGCTGATGAGGTTTTAGTTCTGGTTGCCATCTTGTTGATCGTCACTGCGAGCAATACGCGCATCGATCTCGCGCTGTCGCCGTTCGTAAGCCTGCACAATGCGCTGCACCAATGGATGACGCACCACATCTTTGGAATGGAAGTTAGTAAAGGCCACACCTTCCACGCCGGGCAGAATATCCATCACATGGCGCAGGCCCGAGGTTTGATGGCGTGGCAAATCGGTCTGCGTGATGTCGCCGGTCACCACTGCTTTGGAACCAAACCCAATGCGGGTGAGGAACATCTTCATCTGTTCCACGGTAGTGTTCTGCGCTTCATCGAGAATGATGAAGGAGTCGTTGAGCGAGCGACCGCGCATGAAGGCCAACGGCGCCACTTCAATGACATTGCGTTCGATGGCCTTGCCGACGCGATCGAAACCCATCATGTCGTAGAGCGCGTCGTACATGGGACGCAAATACGGATCGACCTTCTGCGTCAAATCGCCGGGCAAGAAACCCAAACGTTCGCCTGCTTCCACCGCCGGTCGTACCAGCACGATGCGACGCACGCGATCCGATTGCAGCGCATCCACCGCACAGGCCACGGCCAGATAAGTCTTGCCGGTACCGGCCGGGCCGATGCCGAAAGTGAGATCGTGACTACGGATGTTGCTCAGGTACTGGCGCTGATTGGCGCCGCGGCCACGCACGCCACCACGCAGCGTGTGAATCACCGGATCTTGTTGCAGCTCTGCCGGATCGTACAGCGCCTCGGCACTGCCGCTGACATCCTGTATGCACAGATGCACGCGGTCCGGCGTGAGATCTTCCTGCGCCGACAATTGATCCAGATGCTTCAGGACCTGCAATGCCTGGTCGAGCTTCGGCTCAGCGCCGATGACTTTGAGCGCCGCGCCACGTCGGCGTATCTCCACACCCAGACGGGCTTCCACCTGGCGCAGATTTTCATCCATGGGACCGACCAAGTTGGCCAGCCGGCTGTTGTCCGAGGATTCCAGTGTCAGCTCACGCGTAGTGGCTGCAGTCTTGGTAAGGGGTGCGTTCACAAAAGTGTTTTGATCACTCGTTTAAATAAATACACAAATCAACCTGCCGCCACTTGCGCAGCGCCGTCATTGACCAAGACGCCAGCGCCTTCCGGCAACCAACGTCCACGCAGCGAATTGGGCATGGCGTCGGTGATCAACACATCGACAAACTGATTGATGACGGTTGCGGGTCCATCGAAATGCACCCAGCGTTGATTCTCGGTACGACCGGAGAGTGCCTGCTCATTCTTCTTGGAATAGCCGGTCACCATCACGCGCTGCACGCTGCCCACCATCTTCTGGCTGATAGCGAAGGCCTGGCTGTTCAAGCGCGCTTGCAAGCGCTCCAAACGTTGCTGCTTTTCTTCATGGGTCACTTCATCCAGTAATGACGCCGCCGGCGTACCGGGACGACGACTGTAGATGAAGCTGAAAGATTGATCGAAGCCCACCGAGGCCACCAAGTTCATGGTGTCTTCAAAGTCTTTCTCGGTCTCACCGGGGAAACCAACAATAAAGTCCGACGAGATACTGATACCAGGCCGCACATCACGCAGCTTACGGATCTTCTGCTTGTATTCCAGCGCCATGTGGCGACGACCCATCAGCGACAGCACGCGATCCGAACCGCTCTGCACCGGCAGATGCAGGTAATTGGCCAGCTTGGGCACGTCGCGATAGGCAGCGATCAAGGCGTCGTTGAATTCCACGGGATGCGAAGTGGTGAAGCGAATGCGCTCGATGCCTTCTACCTCGGCCACATGACGAATCAAGGTCGCCAGATCGCACTCCTCACCATCTTCAAACTCACCCGCGTAAGCATTCACGGTCTGACCGAGCAAATTGATTTCTTTGACGCCCTGCGCCGCGAGGCTGCGCACTTCCTGCATCACCTGATTGAAAGGACGACTGACTTCTTCGCCGCGCGTATAGGGCACCACACAGAAAGTACAGAACTTGCTGCAGCCTTCGATGATGGATACGAAAGCCGTGGCGCCTTCGGCACGCGGCTCGGGCATGCGATCGAATTTTTCGACTTCGGGGAAGCTGACATCCACCTGCGATTTGCCGGTGTTGCGTAACGCCGCGATCATCTCCGGCAGGCGATGCAAGGTTTGCGGGCCGAACACTAGGTCAACGAAGGGCGCGCGTTCGGTAATGGCCGCGCCTTCCTGACTGGCTACGCAACCGCCCACGCCGATAATCGTGCCGGGCTTGCGTTGCTTGAATGGCCGCCATCTACCCAGTTCCGAGAACACTTTCTCTTGAGCCTTCTCGCGGATGGAACAGGTGTTGAGCAGCAACACATCGGCGGCGGCAGGATCTTCGGTCAGCTCATAACCGGCGGCCGCGTTGAGCACATCCAGCATCTTCGCTGAATCGTATTCATTCATCTGGCAGCCAAAGGTACGGATAAACAGACGGGGCATCGACGGATTTGAGCCAAGCGGGAACGGGGCGACAAGGATACGGGCCGGCACCGTGTTTTCCAACCGGATAACCGCAATGGACCCGGTAGCAGGCTCGGCTGCAGCCTCGCCAAAACCCCAATTTTAGTTATGGCAATCAAACAGTTGCATTCAACCCAGAACCATCACCAATGCCACTGATGACTGAGGGATAACTGCAGCTGCCGCTCATCCTGCCGAGGCGCCAGCCCCAAATCCTGGCGCGCGCCGAAAGTGCTGTGCACCTGCAGCCATTCCGCAGCCAATTGCCAGCTGTCCGCCAACTGCCAGGCAGCACCGAGGGTTAGGGCATGGCCATCATCGTCATACAGAGGCGCGCCCGCGCCCTTGAACTGTTCCAGGCCAAACTCTTCATAGCGCAGCGAAGCACGCCAAGCACCCCACTCGTAACTGCCAAGCACGAACCACGCGTCCATATCCCAACCCTGTCCCCAGGTGGCCTGCGGGCCGATGTAAGTATCGCCGCGCAACACCTGTGCCAATGCCGTCCAGTGCGCATCGGGCTGCCAGCGCGCGCCCACGGCGTCGAAGCGCGTCAACCAGGCATACACCTGTTCCTTCGCCCCCGGATCGGCACGATTGTCATAGTGATAGCCGCGCAATTCCAAAGCATCGGCATGCCGCCAGGACAGGCCCGCGTAGTAACCGGGGCGACCGTCTATCTCACGGAATTCATGGATGTGTTCTTGGGGATAGCCAGGCGTGGGCAGGTAACCGAACAGCCCCGTCTGTCGTTCATGCGGCGCCCAACCGCGCGCGGCGATCACCACACCGATGGGATCGTTCCAGCCGTACACGCCACCAATCAACGCCACATCGCCCTGATAACCACTGCTGGCGCCCAGCCAGCGCAGCTCGGCTTCCACACCGATGGCGCGCAGCTCCTCACCGATCCAGGCATTCAATGCCGAGGGCGTGAGTGTGTACACCGGCGTCCAGGCCGGACCACGATGTTCCATTGAAACGCCGGGATAGAACGCGCCCAGTTTGGCACTGACTCGCCAGGGTCCGCTGGGAAAGGGTCGCCACTGCAAATAAGCCTCGGTGACATCGACGCCCGCACCATTGCCATCGGCATAGGACAGCGCATCGGCATTCATCGTGACGGTATCGCCTAAGCGGTAGCGGGCCGCCAGATAAGCACTGCCAAAACGCAGACCTTGGTGATCCTCATCGAATCGAGTGCGTCCCAAACCGCCCTGTAAGAAAGACTGCGGACTGTCGGCGGCTACTGCGCGCAAGTCCACTCCCACTCGCACATCCAACGGCTCACCGGCGCTTGCCGCAGCGCCAACGAAGGCCGTCAATGCGATTACAAGTTGCAGACCATGCTGCATGCACTTCATCCTAAGTTGGCCCCCATTTAGCAACTCAATAATCCCAATCGGTATGACGCGGCTGAGGTTGAGGATTGGTGCGCAGCGCCTTGCTCAATTTGAATTCCACTTGCTGCGCCGTGTTGGCGGTGATTTGCACAGTACGCTTGAGATTGCCCTCCGGCTCCGCCAGTAATGGACTCCACAAGGTAATAGATACCGACCCATTATTTGGCACATTCCAATTCACTGCACCGCGCGCATCGGTTTTGCCGTATCCCGCCGCATCCGTGACATACACATAGCCCACCATGGAGTCGTGGATGTTGCAGCCCACTACCACCAGCCCGGGTTTATCGAACAATACGGCAGGACTGGTCGAATTATTTTTATACAGCGAGATCTGGAAAGTTTTCGCAGGCGAGAACGAATACACCTGGTGACTGACCGAATCGGAGTTGGGAAATTTGACGCTGGCGCCCGTCGGCACCACCAACACCTGCGGCACGAAACGCATGCTCATCTGATCCATGGTCATGCTGAGATTGGTCGGCGTCACCGCAGTGCTGCGACCATCGTTAAAAGTCACCACCACTTCCGGAACGGGTTTACCGGAACGGTCCAATACCTGCACCGTCAAGGGCGCAGCGAGCACCGAAGTACTCAGCGATAAAGCGACCACCCCAAAAGCGACCACCCAGTCGCCGCGCAATTTGCTCATCCCCGGTGCGATTGCTTCCTGCCCGCAGAATCCAGCGTTTTTACGCATGTGATTTCCCGATGCGAGTTGTTTGCCTCAGTGTAGGCGCAATGCAATTCCGGGGCATGATAACCGGATAACAGAACGAGACAATGCGCTTGAGCACCGCCGAGCAACACTTGCATAAAAAATGAAGGCGGGACGCGATGACGCCCCGCCTTCATAAAAACCATCAACAGCGCTGCGAGCCAGCTATTTTTCTGCTGCAACGTACTGTGCGGGGAAGGGCCTGAAGCTGTAGAACAGCACACAGCAAACGGCAATGATGCCAACCACCAGGTACAGGGGCTGAGCATAGCTGCCCTGGGATTCAGCCATACCCGACACCACCACCGGCCCCACCGCCGAACCGATATTGAACATCGAGTAGTACACGGCATAGATAGCGCTGTACTGCTTCAAGCCGAAGTAACGACTGGTGACATAGGCAATGACATCCACCTCGGCACCGGTGGCCAGGCCCACCAGCATCACCCCAATGTAGGCATTGAGGCCCGACGCGTTCTGACTCAGCACCGTTACGCCAATGATGGGCAGCAGCAAATAACCAATGGCCACATGCGGCGCAAAGAATCGATCCATAAACCAGCCGGAGGAAATGCGCCCCACCACCAAGGCCAGGAACAGGGTGCTGACCACCGCTGCCGCCGTCTGCACCGTAGCGCCCTGCGTGGTCATAATGGGCACGGCATTGATGATCACCGCATTCATGCCGAAGCCCAGCAATAGATTGGTGATGGCGATCAACCAGAACTGTGGAATACGCATCGCTTCGGCACGGGTTTGCCCGGTGAGTTCGCGCGCGGCAGGCGTGTTGATAGCCGCATCGACATCGCTAACGCCATCCACGTTCAAGCCGATGGATTGCGGCGATTCACGCACCACCAACATGATGATGGGCAGTGCCACCAAGGCCACATAAGCGGCGAGATACAGACAGGTTTCGCGCCAGCCATGCATGTCGATCAGCCATTGCGTGGCGCGCAGCCAGACGAAACTACCCAACCCTTGTCCGGCCAGCACAATGCCCATGGCCAGACCGCGCCGCTTATCGAACCAGCGCGCAATCAGCTTGGCGAAGGCAATTGCGGTGGTGCCGGTGGCCAGAATGGCGAACAGGAAGTAGCGCGCATAGAACTGCGGCAGGCTGTCGTTGATGAAGTAGAACGAAGCGATGATGATGGCTTCGATAACGAAGGAAATGCCGATGATGCGGCGTGCGCCAAACTTATCGACCAGGCTGCCCAGGAAAGGCGCGACTAAAATGGTCGCACCGGTGGCCCAACTGGGCGCCAGTACGATTTGTGTTTTGGTCCAACCGTATTCCGCGCCAAGCGGACCGATCAGCAAACCGATGGTGGCCGCCACAAAAGCACCGATGCTGCTGGCAATGCCCAAGGCACTGGCCATGGCCACGAACCAGCCGTAATAGAATTTCTTTTGCTGCATGCAACAACCTCTTGAATGGTTGCCGCGCTCGCCTCGATCGGCACCGCGTCATGTGGCCGAACTGGGGCGTGGCACGACTTGCTTGATTTATAAAATCTACGCAGGACCGGTCTACCGGTTTGAGCGATTAAACTTTATTGTCCAATCTCACGCTGCCCTGCGGATGTCTGAGCACGTCGGACCTTACCGTGCGACCGCGGTGCATTCAATCCCCGCGGCAGGGAATTATGTGTATTTTATTCGACCCAGCCGAACCCGCCCTGCTCCGGCCACGCAACGATCTGCCTGCCGAATCGCTTGGTCAACGATCGACTCATGTAAGAGAATCAGATCGAGCCGCCGCCTTCAATCAGGAGCATCTGGATATGCGAACTTCAAATATGAGCGTGCGTATCGTTCTGGCCCGGGCGGAAATCTGGTTTACACGAAAGAACCCCGGTTTATTTGCTCACCATCCAGGCGCTGCGGCATCGCTGACCGGACATACGATCGCCGGACCTATCTGGAGTTGGCTTTGCTGGTTGCCGTTGCTAAATCCATTGCCGGCGATTGCGCAGATACCGACCGATGAATCCACTCCTGCACTCACATCACAAACATCCACATCACAGACGTCCCTGCTGAACGAGTGGGACAGACAGGAGAATCTGTTACGCGCCGCAGCGTTGCAAGCGCTCACCAACAGCGAGGAATACGGTGCCGATCTCCGCCGTCGCAAACTGCGCGACGATATCGACGATTACATTCTGGATGCCGATACTGTGGAGCTGTTTGCCGCACAACGGCGCAGCGCTAGTGAACTTCTGGCGCGTGGCGATACCGAGGGTGCGCGTGCTGCATTGGGCGTGGCGCAGGTACGCGCGGGACTGCGATTCAAACTATTGACCGATCTATCTCTGTATTGGCGACAGGTGCGCAGCACCAATAGCAATGCACAACTGTGGCAAAGCTTCGTCAGTGCCAATCGCTTGCCGCGGTCGCTGATTCGCAGTGTCGATACTGAAAAACTGGAAGCAGCGGCGCTCAACGACTTGCGGCAGGAAAATTTTCGCGTGGCCGCATTTCGGCTGGAACAACTGCGCAAAGCCTATGTCACTGAACGCAACCAGCTGGCACGGGATCGTGCTCAAGCCCCCATTGATCGCAGCACATTGACCTACACCGACCGCAACAGCGCCTGCGGTGCGGCGGCGCAACGCACCTCGGAAAACAGGATGCCGCGCTTGGCCAGTTCCAGCCGTAATATTGATGAATTTTATCCTGCCAGTGCCCGGCGCAATGACATTGAAGGCTCGGTCGTGCTCAGTCTGAAAATCAGCGACTCCGGCTGCGCAACGGCAGCGGCGGTTCTGGTGTCATCCGGCTCAACCGCACTGGATGCAGCCGCCTTAGCGTGGTTCGATAACGCCAGTTACTATCCTGCAGAGCAGGATGGGCATGGTGTAGCGGCGATCACCTCACTGGCAGTGACCTTCAAACTGGCCGGCAGATAACCGCGTAATTCCAGTCGGTGGCAGTTAGGTACGCGCATCGCTGCGACCCGGTGTCCACGTGCTATATTTCTTTTTTTAAATAATTAGTAAGTGAATTTATTTGGAGCCGCGTTATGAGCCAGCATGACGATCCGGAACTGCAACCCATTTATCGCATGCCCGCCACGCTGGGCGCAGCCGCCGGGCCGCGCAATATGCCGACCAGCAAGGAACATCTGCGCTTCACCGGCGACGTGGTGGCGCTATGCGTAGTGGCGCTGTCGGATGCCGATGCCTTGACTCGCGTGCTGCCACCACGCTGTCGCTTGCTGGGTGAGCCCATACTGGAAGCGCACTTCATGATGCAGCACAACCTCGGTTGGCTGGCCGGTCGCGGCTACAACTTCCTGACTATGCGCATTCCCGCAGTGTTCGAGGGCAAGAACGGTGAAGTGCAAGGTAACTACTGTCCAGTGCTATGGGAAAACATGGCCGACCCGATCATTACCGGTCGCGATGAATTGGGCTCACCGAAGTTGTTCGCCAATCTTCCCAATCCAGTGGGCATGGGCGACAGCTATGCAGCCAGCGCCGACTGGGAAGGCTTCCGCTTCTTCGACATGCAACTTGGGCAACTCAAGCCGGCCACTACACCGCTGCAACCTTCACTGCCCAACATGTTGTATCGCTATCACGCGCGCACCGGTGACTGGCAGAAGGCCGACATTGCGCAGATGACCATTGCCCGCAAGGGCGCGGCGCCCGCACCGAAGATTCACGAACATCTGGTGGGCAGCGGCAGCTTTGCATTTCATCCGGCGCGCTGGGAAGACATGCCGACGCAGTACACCTTCATCAATGCGATGGCCTCTTTGCCATTGCGCGAATTCCGTAGTGCGCGTGTCTTGAAGATGTCCGGCATAGCCGATCTGGCCGCGCAGGAAATCATCGACTGATAAATCGACTACCAAGCCATCGTGCTGCTGGATATCTCGCCGCTGCGTAATCACCGCGATTTCCGACTGGTCTTCATTGGCCAGTTGGTGAGCACCGTTGGCAGTTTCTTCAGCATGGTGGCGTTGCCGGTGCAGATTTATCAACTGACCGGCTCGTCAGCGACAGTTGGCTTGCTGGGCATCGTGCGACCGGTACCGCTGGCCATCACTGCGCTGTGGGGCGGCGCGCTCCATCATCTGAGGCGGCACTATCAGCGTAGCGGGCGTCAGCGTCTGTGTGCGCGCCTGCCTGCCTTCTGGCGTTATCGCAGATCGAACATCCATCCGGATGCGCTGCCGAGTGCCTGACATACGCTCGATAAAAAATCACACAAACATTCTTCTGTTTCGCGAGGTGTCTCATGAAGCTCGTCCTCTACAAATCGACCGACGGCCTGCTACCCGGCCTGCTCACCGAACGCGGCGTGGTCGACATCAGCAAGGCCGTGCAGCTCAGCTACACACCGCAGCTGACCATACAGGGCATCATTGATAACTTCGAATCGCTGCGCCCTGCATTGCAGGAATTGGAACGCAATGGCAGTGCTCTTCCGTTGAATCAAGTAAAGCTAGGACCACCGCTGCCCCGTCCAGGCAAGATGCTCAATTGCATTGCCAACTACTGGGAGCACGAACAACGCGCGGCACGTCCGTTGAACATGTTTCTGAAAAACTCGGAATCGGTCGTGGGACCGGGCGATGTGATTCGTTTGCCGGAATTCACTGAGCCCTGGGCCTTTATGCATGAAGCCGAGTTGGCAGTGGTGATCAAGGGACCAGTCAAAAACGTCAAACAAGACAACTGGCGCAGTGCGGTGTTCGGTTACACCTGTTTGATCGATGTCACTGCACGCGGTGAAGGCCGCGTCACCTGGAAGAAAGGCAGTTGGCTGGGCAAGTCCTTCGACACCTTCGGTCCGTTGGGCCCCTGCATCGTTACCGCCGATGAGATTCCCGAGCCCAATAATCTGCACGTACAGTTCTGGAACAATGGCGAACTGCGCCACAACTACAACACCGACGACATGGAGCATCGCGTGCCGGAAATCATCGAGTTCGCCTCCACCATCATGACGTTGAACTCCGGCGATGTGCTGTCCTGCGGCACCAATCACGAAGGCCTTGGTTTCGTGCAAGATGGCGAGACGGTGGAGATCTGCATTCATGGCATCGGCCGCATGCAACTCACGGTTGAAGATCCGTTGAAGCGCACCTGGGAGCGCGGCGTGTATATGGGCGCGGACTCCACGCACCATGAAGCAGTGAAGCGTTATCGGCCGCAGGCGGTTTTGAAATAGGATCTTTCGGATTTTGTAGGTCGGGTTTTAACCCGACCTACAACGGAGAGCAGCTCCGAAAATATCAGCGTCGCCAGCATCTACAAATAAAAAAGGCACGCAGCAAACACTGCGTGCCTTTCTCTCATTGGGACTGTGAAATTATCGTCCCTGCATCAACCACATCTTCACATCGCGACCCATCAGATCCTTCTCGGTCCAGCTGTCGCCGACCTTCTTGGGTGTGAACGGATAGCAGGCGCCTTCGGAATAGATTTCGCGCTGTTGTTCAGCGGTGATCTTGATGCGCGGTGCAGCCACCCACAGGCATAGCTTGTAGTTGCCGTTCTCCTTACGCAGCGTGAAAGTGCCTTCGCGGCCGTTGATCTTGAACGGACCATTGCTGTCCGGCATCTTGGCCTGCGTACCCACATCATAGAAAGAAAAATACTTGCCATCGCGATTCAACCACAGACGACAGGTGGCCTTGGTCACCTGGTTCTGACAGGCCACGGTGTTGCCGTAGTAGCTTTCCAAGGGATCGGCATCGGCCGCACGCACCTGCATGCTGGTCAACGACATGGCGCCCATTGCAACCAGCAAACCCAGCGCACGCTTCATATAAGTTTTCATAGTAATACTCCTCGTGCGATGCGTTATTGATGACCGGGCAGCATGAACATCTTGTCGAGACCGAGCTGACCGGGCAGCGGATCGTCGAACTCGAACCACACGTCACCGACGTTGTGCGGACCGAGCGGATAGCACATGCCGCGATAGAAACGTTCGCCCATGGTGAGGTTGACCAGCTTCTTGTCATCATCCGACAGCGTATTGGTATCGACACCGCGATAGCAGGTGGTGCGATGATTTTCGTTCTTGCAGATCATGCCGCCGGGAGCGCCCGCCCCCATGCCAGCCGCCGCTGAAGGCGCACCACCGGGTGCCGGACCCGCCGCACCTGCTGCCATGCCACCGGCCGCTGCGGGTGCAGCAGCTGGCGCTGGACCGCCCATCGTCACTTGTAATTCCTTAGGAATGATCATGTCCGGCGTATCCCAGTACTGGCATACCGGCACCTTGCCATCGGCGCGCACTGGACCGACGGTGTAGTGGCCGGTCTTGGCGCCGTTTGAGTCGAAGTTGATGAAGGTGCCATCTGGGTACAGCCACAGATGACATAGATCCTGACCGGTCTGCGCCGCGGCGCACACCACGGTGTTGCCATAGTAGTTTTCCAACGGATCGCGCGTCGCCGCGCCGACGAACGAACCCATCTTAGGCGCGTCCGGAAACACTTGCAGCGTAGGTGTCTGCGCCAGCGCTGTGTGGCTGCCCAACGCCAGCAAGCCAAGACTGGCAATGGATAACGCCTTGCGATGCAGCCGCATCAGCATGGATAGGAATTGCATTGTTGTGCTCCTGTTATTGATTCGAATCTGGATGCGCAGCGCCGATGACCGACTATCGTTGCAGATGGATAAGTGACAGCGATCCCCCGACCGGTCATCGTTATGCGCTGCTGCGTGAACGCAGGCGTTTTACTCCATGCCAATGCCATGCTGCAATGGCCGAAACACAGGCACAAATTGTTTACACTCGACAATCGTGCTCGATTACCGCCGCATCAATAAAACTTTGCATTGAGTATCTACATGCAATGCAGTGCAGTGCATTCAAATTTTTGTAGGTCGGGTTTTATACCCGACCTACAAACAGAGCTCGATCCAGACCCACGACGTACCACGCAACACCGATCACGGCACCTTCGGCAAATCCATCGACGTGCCGGTATAGCGACTCCATACCTGCGTCTTGCCCAGCAATGCAAACCCGATGAAACCACGCACCTTCAAGCTGCCATCGGCGCGCAGCTCCAGTTTGCACTTGTAAGTGCTGCCACCTTTTGGGTCATAGATGCTGCCGCCCGACCATTTGCCGTCGCCGTCGTACTTCAAACCACTCATGATCACCTGGCCGCGCAGCACTTGATTGCGTTTGGCCGGATCGGGATTGTTGCTGTCGAGTTTGCCCGGCTCGTTGCCACCGACAATACGGCCCTGCAAGCTGCCATCGCCGGCCTGCGTGATCTGGATGATGCCGTCCTTGGGTTCGGTCAACCAGTTGCCCAGCACCTTGGTCTGCGCATCGTCGGCCGCAAGCACACTGCCGGAAATCAGCAGCATCATTGCAGCCAGCATGACCCGTGACGGCAGTAGCATTTTCATGATTCCCCCATATTCGGTCATCGAATTCGGTAAACGATCCGTGGGTTGAACGCGATCAAGCGTAGTCCTCATTCCGCTATAGTCACAAGTCTGTACCGACCGATCCATACCGATTCAGAACCCTGTCCATGCCCAATCTGCTCGCCAACGCCACCAGTCCTTACCTGCTGCAACATGCCGATAATCCGGTGGACTGGTATCCCTGGGGAGAGACGGCGCTACAACGCGCCAGGGCGGAAAACAAACCCATTCTGCTGTCCATCGGCTATTCGGCATGCCACTGGTGTCACGTCATGGCGCACGAATCCTTCGAAGATCCGGCTATTGCGGCGCTGATGAATGAGCACTTCATCAACATCAAAGTGGATCGCGAAGAGCGGCCCGACCTGGATAAGGTCTACCAACTGGCGCAACAGGTACTGACACAACATGCCGGCGGCTGGCCGCTCACCATGTTTCTCAGCCATGAGACACAACAACCCTTTTTCGGCGGCACTTACTTCCCGCCGCAAGCTCGACATGGGCTGCCGGGCTTTGCCGATCTGCTGACACGCGTAGCCCAGTACTATCGCGAACACCACACCGACGTCGAAGCGCAGCAGGGTGCGTTGCAACAAGTATTCGCCGATCTGCAGTCGCCACCGCATACGCAGGGTGAACTGCATGCGCAACCCTTGCAGAAAGCACGCACGACGTTGCAGGAGCGTTTCGATACGCAGTTCGGCGGCTTTGGTACCGCTCCCAAATTTCCACAGGCACGCATGCTCGATTTGTTGCTACGTCGCTGGCATGCCAGCAGTGGCGATGCTCAGCCGGATTTGCACGCCTTATACATATCCGCGCTGACACTGACGCGCATGGCCGAGGGCGGTGTGTATGACCAATTGGGCGGCGGCTTTTTCCGCTATTCGGTAGACCAATACTGGATGATTCCGCATTTCGAAAAAATGCTGTACGACAACGCCGAACTATTGCGTGTCTATGCACAGGCCGCAGTGGCTACCGGCGAACCCCTATTCAAACGTGTCGCCGGTGAAATCGCTCAGTGGATGCTGCGTGATATGCGCGCTCCCGAAGGCGCATTCTGGTCAACGCTGGATGCCGATTCGGAAGGCCATGAAGGTCGCTACTACGTCTGGCAACCCGAACAGGTAGCAGCTCTGTTGAACAGCGAGGAACAAGCCATCTTTGCGCGGCGCTTCGGTCTCGACAGCGCAGTCAATTTCGAAGGGCAATGGCATCTGCACTGTTATCGCAGCCATGAAGATATCGCCAAAGAACTCAATCTGGGCACCGAAACAGTCGAACACGAGTTACAACATGCTCGACAAAAGCTACTGGCTGCACGCCGGCAACGCATAGCGCCGGGCCTGGATAACAAAATCCTTACCGCATGGAATGGCCTGGCCATCAGCGCGCTGGCACAGGCCGCTCGCGCCCTGCACGAACCTGCATTTATCGATGCCGCCTGCCAGACCGCAGATCAACTGCGTACGCAGGCCTGGCGCGAGGGTCGTCTGTATGCCGTACAGGCCGGCGGCCAGACACAATTCCCCGCTTACCTGGATGATTACGCCTACTTACTGGACGCATTAATAGAGTTGCTGCAAACACGTTGGCGCAGCACCGATCTGAACTTCGCAACACAACTTGCCGAGGTTTTGCTGAGACACTTCGTGGACAGGGAACGCGGTGGCTTTTATTTCACCGCCGACGATCACGAAACACTCATCCATCGACCCAAGACCTTCGCCGATGACGCCACACCTGCCGGCAATGCGCTGGCTGCCATCAGCTTGCAGCGCCTGGGATGGCTGCTGGGAGAAAGCCGTTACCTGCAAGCCGCCGAACAAACACTGCGCGCCGACTGGTCAGCGCTGGAAGATCATCCTGCAGCACACGCCACATTGCTGGTCGCACTGGAACAGCATCTCACGCCGCCGCAGCTGGTGATCATTCGCGGCCCCGCACCCGAAGCCAATGAATGGCAGCAGAAGCTCAACACGCTATATCAACCCAATCGCCTGGTGTTCGCCATTCCGAATGAAGCCGAGTTGCCTGCAGCTCTTCAAAGCAAGGCTGCACAAGCCACGACCGTAGCCTATGTATGTCAAGGCACTCAGTGCAGCGCGCCGGTGAATACTTTGGAAGCGTTGATTGCGCTGACTCGCTGACGCTGCATCTTGAGTCACCACCGTATCAGCAGAGGTTTGCTTGGCTACGCTTTTGAGGACCGTGAGCAACAGGATGTTGCGCTCGGAGCCTACATGGACGTATTCAAGGCGCCTCGTCATCCCCGACGGGGGGACAGCGGTCCTGAAAAGCGTAGCCAAGTAAACCTCTGCAAGCCTCGGCTATAACGGACGCACGAATCTGATTGGCTTAAACACTTTCCACCAATGCATGCCGCAACTGCTGCTGCAACACACCATGCACTTCAAATTCGTAAGGCGGCGCTTTAGTCCAGTCATACGCCCAGGGATGCGCCGTAGCCAACGCCGGCGCTTCATCGGTGAAGCGCGGCACTACATGCGCATGCAAGGCCGGCTCGACATTGCCGAACATGGCGTAATTGATGCGTAGTGCCCCCGTCACCTGAAACACCGCATCGCCAAGCCGCGCCATATCCTTGAGAAACTGCTCACGATGCGCCGCACCCATGGCATTCAAATGCGGCACCACCGGATCGGGCAACAACAAACTGTAACCGCGCAAGAATTGTGCATTACCCAACACCGCCCAACCGGATTGCATATGCGCAATCAACGGTGCGTAGGTGTTGGCGCGGCATTCAGCCACCATGCGATGAATAGCTGTCTCTATTTGATTGCTCATATCTTTGGAAACGATCTGAGATGAATTGCGATCAAGCTATAGCGCGGCTGCAACGATGTAAAGCGACCAGGCTTGCCGTCCAGGCAAGCAGTCAATCGCCTTTCAGTTTTTTCAGCAGTGTATGGATCGTCACCATGATGGCCACGAACAGCAGCAGATCGATGATCTGCGTGACCAGTTCAGAAAAATACTGTCCAATGAAACCGCTCAGCCAATAAACCATGGTAGCGGCAACGGCGACGGCGGGTAATAAAGTCATACGCCCTCCATCTGTAGCTATATAGCAGCTTAGAAACTTGAATCGAAGTGCCCCGCCAACAACTCCACCGCGGTGCCTTCGGTCAGCGGCTTGATGATATAGCCACGAATCACCGGCAACTGTTTGGCCTTGCGGCGGTCGGCTTCGGAAGCCGAGGAGGTCAACATAACAATGGTAGCTGTGGCGTCACCATCCAGATAGGGCGTCGCCAATCTGGCAAATTCAAACCCATCCATGCCCGGCATATTGATGTCCAACAACACCAGCTCCGGCAACTTATCGGGATGCGTGCGCAGGTAGTCGATTGCGGCTTCACCGGATTCGCACACAATCACCTCGCCGCCGAAGCCGGCGCGCCGCAACATGATTTCGTGATAAACGTTGTCGGCCTCGTTATCGTCAACGAGCAAGATGCGTTGGGAAATAATCATCGAGCTTTCCAGCAGTATCCAATTGCCTAATTATTATTGCGTCTCGGCAATTGCACGTGAAAGCAACTTCCCTGGTGCGGTGCCGACGTCACCCAAATACGACCGCCATGCAATTCGGCAATACGTCGGCAGGTGGCCAGTCCCAGGCCAGTCCCTTCGTAGTGTTTGCGCGAGTGCAGGCGTTTGAACAACTCGAAAATCAATTCGCGATGTTCGTCGCGAACGCCAACGCCATTGTCCGTGACCGTGAGCCGCCAAGCATCGGCCTCGATCATTGCGGTTATTTGTATCCTGGGAACAACATCCGGCGCCACGAACTTGATCGCATTTTCGATCAAGTTTTGCAACAGCACCCTCAACATAATCGGATCACCGTGCACAACAGGCAGGGGCTCGCAGCTCAGCTGCGTGCCGGTACGCTGCAGGATGGCGCTCAAATCCTGACTGACTTCCTGAAACATTGCGTCCAGCGATACCGCTACGCGGGCCGGCTGATTACTGTCGACGCGCACATATTTGAGCAGATCTTCCAGCAGGTTGCGCATGCGATCGCCGCCCTTGTAAACGAAGTCCAGGAAGCGATGCACCTGCTCATCCTCGTGATCGACAAACTGCTCGCGCAACAGACCGCTGAAATTCATGATGGTATTGACCGGCTCACGCAGGTCGTGCGACAGGATGTAAATAAAGCGCTGCAGATCGAGCTTTTTTTCCTCCAACAAATGCACCGTATGCCGCAGCGACAACTCCACTTCACGCAAGTCGGAGATGTCCTCGACGCGCAGTACGGCGCCGATGATATGTCCCTGTTTGTTACGAGCCGGTAGAAAACTGCTGCGCACATAGCGATCGCCCAGCAAGGGATAGCGAACATTGGCATCCACAGTCACCTGCTCACCTTCCATGGCGCGATCCAGATAGCCTTTGACGTATTCGTCAAACTGCTGTTGACCAATCAGATCTGCAACGGTGCGACCTTCGATTTCCTCGCGACTCTTCCGCCAGTATTCGAGGTACACCTGATTGACGTACCGATAGCGGTAATCGCGATCGACCACCGACTGCAAATCCAGTCCGGTAAAAGTCAGCGCCTGCAAATATTGATTTTCACGAAACACTCGTTCGGCTTCGAGCTCGGTGCGCTGACGCACCTCCAGCAGAGCCGCCACCTGGCGCGCCAGCCGCTGCAATGCCGTACCTTGCGCAGCAGACAGCGTGCGCGCGCGTACATCCATAACCCCTAGCGCGCCCAGCGCCTCACCCTGCGCCGTGACGATGGGTACACCGGCATAGAAACGCACCGCATGCTCACCCTGCACATAGGGATGCTTGGCGAAGCGCGCATGTTGCACGGTATCTTCAATCACCAAGATAGCCTGCGGATTGAGCACCACCTGCGCCGCAAAGGCCTGTTCCTTGGACAACTGCGCGGCAATGGGCGGCAGACCGATACTGGACTTGCGCCAGATACGCTGGCTGTCTACCAAGGTGATGGTGGCCATCGGTGCATCGCATACCAATGTGGCCAGATGCACGATGTCGTCGTAAGGCTGCCCAGGTAGGGCATCGAGTATGTGATACGAGCTGGCGCTGAAGTGCGGCAACTCATCTGACGCAAAATCCATTTCCTGCATACGTTGTCCTGCGTACGTTGCTGTCATTGGTTTTTATGAACGCTTGAATACCAACCCCACACCCTTATTGCATCGCAGCCACGCAACATGCAGCTCAATGCTCGTCTGTATATACCAGTGCCGCTAAGCGATTTCAAAGATCATTCAATCTATCTAACAAGAAAAAACCCCGGATATTGTGTATCCGGGGTTCGATAAACACAGACTGGACAAGCTTAGAAAGGGATGTCGTCGTCGAACTCGCCTTCGTCGGCAGGCGGCGGAGTCGAAGCACGCTCTGATGCGCCGCGCGATGCACCGCCACTGCTTGCACCACCACTTGCATAGTCACCGCCACCACCACCGGCGCCACCGCGGCCACCGAGCATCTGCATGTCGCGACCGACGATCTCAGTGGTGTAACGATCCTTGCCTTCTTTGTCCTGCCACTTGCGCGTGCGCAGGCTGCCTTCGATGTACACCTGCGAACCCTTGCGCAGATACTCGGCGGCGATCTCGGCCAGCTTCTCGAACAGCACCACGTTGTGCCATTCGGTGCGTTCCTGCTTATCGCCCGATTGTTTGTCGGTCCAGCCTTCGGATGTGGCCACGCTGAAATTGGTTACCGCCTTGCCGTTGGGCATGTAGCGGGTCTCCGGGTCCTTGCCGATATTGCCAACCAGAATGACTTTGTTAATGCCGCGTGCCATGGAGTGCTCCGTAAAGCGTTAGCCGAAAAATTAATTGAGAATTGTAAGCCAGGCGAGCCGGGTTCAAAGCTGAGTTTCTGAGGTGTCGACAGACAAATTCTCTGCCGGCGCGGCGGCAGCCACCACGGCCCAGATCAACGCCACCAGCGCACTGCCCCAGAACACACCGGCCACGCCGAACCGCGCCAGCAATTGCCCGCCCAGCACTCCGCCGGCCGCCGCCCCCAGAAACTGGCAGGTGGCGAACACGCCCATGGCCGCGCCGCGATCCGCAGCGGGCGCCGCTTTAGACAGGCCTGCCGGCAACCGCGCTTCCAGAAAATTGAACACCGCGAAAAACAGGGTGAACGCGATAAACACCGGCCAGGCATGGGTGAAATACAGCGCCAGTGCCGCTTGCGCCAAGGCGCCCACCAGCACGCCCACGGCGACGATACGCTGCGGCTGAGCCACCCGTTCCGCCGCCAGAATCAACGGCACGGTACCCAGGAAAGAAGCGAGAAACACGCTCAAATAGATCTTCCAATGCTGCGCTTCGGAGATGCCCAATTGATTGAGCAGCACCAGCGGCACGGACAGAAAGGTCGCGGTGAGAATAAAGTGCAGCGCAAACACGCCCACGAAGTAACTGCGTAGAGCCGGCAGGGCCGCCACCCGCAGCGTGGGAATGCGCGCGGCCGCAGGATCGATGACCTGTTCACCGCGCGCCGGCACTGCGAATCTGAGCAATGCCAGACCGAGGATCGCCAGCAGAGCCATTACCCAGAAAATACCCGGCACGCCTACCAGTGCCTCGAGCACCGGCGCAGTGATCAGCGAAATAACAAACGACGCGCCAATGCTGATGCCGATGAAGGCCATGGCGCGAGTGCGCACCGTTTCACGGGTGAAATCCGCCAATAGCGCCGTCACCGCTGCCGACATGGCGCCGGCGCCCTGTAAGGCGCGCGCCAGCACAATCATCCATAGGGAATGCGCCAGTGCGCCGACAATCGAGCCCACCAGGAATAGCAGCAGGCCAATAGCGATCACTGGACGCCGACCGTAACGATCCGACCAACGACCGAAAGGAATCTGTAGTAGGGCCTGGGTCAGGCCATAGGCGCCCATCGCCAAACCGATTAGACGGGAATTGGCATCCGGTAGCTGCGATGCATAAATAGCCAGCACCGGCAGCAGCAGAAACAGACCCAGCATGCGCGTGGCGTAGATGCCGGCCAGCGCCGCGACAATGCGCCGCTCCAACGCAGTCAGACTGACTTTGGCGGTCGCGCCCGCTGCCTTGCCCGCTGTCTGGCCCGGCGTACGGTCGGCTGGTGACAGTTTTTCTGCTGGAGTACGAATGGCCTTTGCCTCTCAAAGCGACAGCTGCGTATAGTACCAAGCTCGGTCGCGCAAAAGGCCTCCGCCACCGCGCCATCTTCCACTCCCGCAAGAGCCGCCATTCCTACATGTCCGAGATTCGCATCCGGGGTGCGCGCACCCACAACCTTCGCAATATCGACCTCGACCTGCCGCGCGACAAATTGATCGTGCTGACCGGCTTGTCCGGTTCGGGCAAGTCGTCATTGGCCTTCGACACCATCTACGCCGAAGGCCAGCGTCGCTATGTGGAATCGCTGTCGGCCTATGCGCGACAGTTTCTGTCGATGATGGAGAAGCCAGATGTGGACACCATCGAAGGTCTGTCCCCGGCGATCGCCATCGAACAGAAATCCACTTCGCACAACCCGCGCTCCACGGTGGGCACGGTTACGGAAATTTATGACTACCTGCGTCTGCTGTATGCACGCGCCGGTACGCCGCGCTGCCCCGACCATCACATTGATCTCACCGCTCAGACCGTGAGTCAAATGGTGGATCAGGTGTTACAGCAGCCCGAAGGCACGGCGCTGCTGTTGCTGGCGCCGATGATCCAGGAGCGCAAGGGCGAACATCAGCAGATATTCGATGAACTCAAGGCGCAGGGCTTTGTACGCGCACGCGTCGATAACCGCGTGTACGAATTGGATGCCTTACCCAAACTCGATCCGAAAAAGAAGCATACGGTCGAAGCCGTGGTGGATCGCTTCAAAGTGCGTGCCGATCTGGCACAACGACTGGCCGAATCCTTCGAGACTGCGTTACGCCTTGCTGACGGTAGCGCACGCGTGGTCCAGCTGTTGGACGAAGGCAGCAAGAAGACGCCACAGGAATGGGTGTTTTCCAATCGTTTCGCCTGTCCCGAGTGCGGCTACTCGCTGGCCGAACTCGAACCGCGTCTGTTCTCATTCAACAACCCCTCGGGTGCCTGCCCATCCTGCGATGGCCTGGGCGTACAGGAATTCTTCGATCCTGCACGCATCGTGCATCACCCCGAATTATCGCTGGCCGGCGGCGCAGTGCGCGGCTGGGATCGTCGCAATGGTTATTACTTCCAGTTGATTCAATCGCTGGCCAAGCATTTCAAGTTCGATGTGGAAGCAACTTACAAATCGCTACCGGCCAGCGTGAAGAAGATGCTGCTGAACGGCAGCACCGATAAAGTGGAGTTTCGCTACGTCGATGCCAAGGGTGGACTGACGCGTAAAACCCATCAGTGGGAAGGCATCCTGCCCAACATGGAACGTCGTTACCGCGAAACCGAATCCATGGCGGTGCGCGAAGAACTACGCAAGTACTTGAGTACTCGTCCTTGCACTGAATGCAATGGCACGCGTTTGAATCGCGCAGCTTCCAATGTGTTTGTGTCGAATCACGCCGTGCCGCAAATCACTTCCATGAGTGTCGCCAAGGCGCTGGCCTTCTTCGATGCGCTGAACCTGCCCGGCTGGCGCGGCGAAATCGCCAGCAAGATCCGCAAGGAAATTGCCGACCGTCTGCGCTTCTTGAACAACGTGGGTCTGGAATATCTGACGCTGGATCGCAGCGCCGAAACACTCTCCGGCGGCGAAGCGCAACGCATTCGCCTGGCCAGCCAGATCGGTTCGGGCCTGGTCGGCGTGATGTACATTCTCGATGAGCCTTCCATCGGTCTGCATCAACGCGATAACGATCGCCTGCTGAAGACATTGATCCATCTGCGCAACCTGGGCAACACCGTCATCGTGGTCGAACACGATGAGGATGCGATTCTGCATGCCGATCATGTGGTTGATCTCGGCCCCGGCGCCGGCGTGCATGGCGGCGAAATCATTTCGCAGGGCACGCCTAAACACATCGTCAACGACCCCAACTCGATAACGGGTCAATATCTGTCCGGCAAGCGCTCGATTGCCGTGCCGGCATTGCGCACGCCGGTACAGAAAGATCGTCACTTGCGCGTGGTAAATGCCACCGGCAACAATCTGCGCGGCGTGACGGTGGACTTCCCGATTGGCGTGATGACCTGCGTCACCGGCGTGTCCGGCTCGGGCAAGTCGACGCTAGTGAACGATACGCTGTTGCAGCACCTGGCGCGTCAACTCAACGACAGCAGCGTCGATGCGGCGCCCTGCGATGACATCCAAGGTCTGGAGCACATCGACCGCATTGTCGATATCGACCAAAGCCCCATCGGCCGCACGCCACGTTCCAATCCGGCAACCTATACCGGCGTATTCACGCCGATTCGCGAAATCTATGCGCAGACTTCCGAAGCGCGCTCGCGCGGCTACGAAATGGGCCGCTTCAGCTTCAATGTGAAAGGCGGTCGTTGCGAAGCCTGCGAAGGTGATGGCGTCATCAAGGTGGAGATGCACTTCCTGCCCGATATGTACGTGCCCTGCGATGTATGTAAGGGCAAGCGCTATAACCGCGAGACGCTGGACATTCACTACAAGGGCAAGAGCATCCACGAAGTACTGGATATGACGGTGGAAGATGCCCTGACGTTCTTCAGCGCGGTACCGAGCATCGCCAGCAAACTGCAGACGCTAATGGACGTAGGCCTGTCCTACGTGCGCCTGGGACAGAACGCCACCACGCTATCCGGTGGCGAAGCGCAGCGCGTGAAGCTGGCCAAGGAACTCTCCAAACGTTCCACTGGCCGCACGATCTACATTCTCGACGAACCCACCACTGGCCTGCACTTCCACGACATCGAACAGTTGTTAAAAGTGCTGCATCGCCTGCGCGATGAAGGCAATACGGTGGTGGTGATCGAACACAATCTGGATGTCATCAAGACCGCCGACTGGATCATCGATCTGGGTCCGGAGGGCGGCAGTGGTGGCGGTGAAATTATCGCCTGCGGTACGCCGGAGCAGATTGCCAAGCTGAAGAACTCGCATACCGGCCATTACTTGGCACCGGTGTTGGCGCGTGCGAAGCAACTGAAGAAAACCAGGTAATCTGATTTTCTAAACTGCGCCTGCACGCTCGCTTCGGTGCTTGTATAGAGTCAATATCGCATTGATAAAACTCTGTCCCAGATAGTCAGCCATCGGAACAGCGTAGGCATTGATGCTGGACGTTATCCGATAGTGCGCGACAATTTCGAGCTGCGTCTTGCCGCCTTCGGCAGGACGCAAGTTGAATGTCGTGTCCTTAAGATCGAAGTATCGACCACCGATTTCCACATGCTCATCCATTGAACCCGGCGGGAATGAGTGCGCGTCGAACGAATAGCGCCACGTAATCGACTGGCTCTCCACTCTGGCCGTCACCACGCCGCGAAAATTGACGCCGCGCTCCCATTTGGAGAAGCGAACTTCACCGCCAGTAGTTTCGATATTGATGCCTTCTAGGGGTTTCGGAACGCCTATCAAATGAGCGACGTTCAGCGGCAGTTCCTCAGCTTTTATATTGCGGGCATTCAGTATCTGACTCCAGATGATGGGCGGTGGTGCGTTGATTTCTATTGTTTGCCGGATTTCCTGATTCTCATTGTGCAGTGGCAATTTTTGTTCACCCAGCAAGACTAACGCCGGCAGCAAGGCGAACACGCTAATATGAGTCGTAGTTGGCCGCACAAGTCGCAGCAGCAACCCCATTGCAAGCCCACCAATACTGCCGCCAACTAGAAACAGCGGTGCCATTATAAAAAGACAAATGGAGCCTTCGAGCAACGAAACAAAACATCCAAGCAGCATGCAGGCAATTGCAATCCACGGACGAAAAATCATCGAGCTGATGGAAATGTCTAGTGAACGTCGTCCGTATATTGAGATGGCCCCCACCACAATAGGCGTAGCAACAAGGAATGCCACCGACATGGGGCTTCCAAACGAACGTGGAATGATCCCGAACAGCAGTCGAACAACGACGCCATATAGCGCGCCGATCACGGTCCATTGCCAAGTCCACTGCCCTAATGTTTCTTTGGCTGCGCTTTCCGATTCCATGCGAATAGATCCATCAAATTATTGAGTTATTTATTCAGTAATTGAGCCTGGACTGAATTGCTGTGCCGACATGGCGCAACCGGCTCAAGGCGATTGATGCCCGCCACTACCACGCGCCAGCTTGGAATCGAAGTACTGCTTCACTTCGCCATTCTCCAGACGCTCACGATACTGGCCGGATGAATATTCACGAACCACGGCGCGCCAGAAGGCAATGGCATTTTTATTAGATTGATTCTCGGTCACTTCCCAGCGACCGGCGAAACGACTGAAGATCAATTGAACAGCTTCACGGCCGACGCCCAATCGACGTTGATTGGCTGTGACAAAAAACTCAGCCATGCGGAAATCGATCTGCCCACGTTGCAACGGTGACGGCTTGCTGACCACGGCAAAGCCGACGAACTTGTCGTTCTTGAGGATAACCAGCGGATACGAACTGTCGTCACCGAACCAGCGCGCCAACATATCCGGCTCACGATCACCGAAATCGCCACGCACGGGAAAGATCCCCGTATTCATGGACACAGCTACTAGCGAATCCAGATACTCGGGAAAGACGCCTTCTATCCAACGTCTGCCTTCGGCGAAATGACGGGCATCACGCAAACTAACTGGCACGATGGTATTCCTTCCGACAACTGACCAAGCCAAAAATCAAAAGGGCGGATGAACTTGCGCTCATCCGCCCTCTTATATTGATAACAAGTATCGACGAATCAAACTGCTAGGCAGTTCGATTACTTGGCAGCGCCTTCGGCAGGAGCAGCAGGAGCGGCTTCAGCGGCAGGAGCGGCTTCAGCAGGAGCTGGAGCGGCTTCAGCAGGAGCAGCAGGCGCTTCGGCAGGAGCAGCAGCAGGAGCGGCTTCAGGAGCAGGAGCAGCTTCTTCCTTAGCGCAGGCAGACAGGGCGAGAGCGGCAACCAGGGCGCTGACAACGAGCTTGGTGTTCATGTGTAGATCATCCAATAAAAGAGTTGAACCAGGTTCTAGAACTGGCGATGCATTGTTGACCCATCAATGAGAGATGTCCCCAAACATCGCGCGGCGGCGATTCTAGTAAGTTTTATTTTGGTTTTGAACAACAAATCTACACACAACACGGCAATGGCGATTTTCTATGCGAAACAAGCAAAACCTTCATGCAATTTTTACATTTGAGATCACATACACCGCCGCCAATCATTAGAAAGATTCAAACATGCGCAACACCTGCGCAAAACAAATGGTGTTGATGCGCCGATCATTAATCCAACGCAATAAAAAAGGCCGGGCATTGCCCGGCCTTTTACAACTCAAAGTCGCTAAGAAGATCAGCCTTCGGCTTGCTTCTTACGAGCGCGTGGCTTCTTGGCCGGTGCAGCTTCAGCACTGGCCTCAACAACGGCATCGGCCTTCTTGGCACGCTTGGCTTTCTTGGCAGGCGCATCTGCTGCAGGGGCTTCGGCCACGACGGGCTTGTCCACCAACTGCATCAACGCCATCGGTGCAGAGTCACCGGGACGAGGATCCATCTTCAGAATGCGGGTGTAACCACCAGCACGTGCCTTGAAGCGAGGACCGAGGTCTTCAAACAGCTTGGTCACCACGTTCTCGTCACGCAGGCGGGAGAACGCCAAGCGACGATTGGCAGCGCTGTCGGTCTTGCCGAGCGTGATCAGAGGTTCAACCACGCGACGCAGCTCCTTGGCCTTCGGCACGGTGGTGCGGATGGTTTCGTGCTGCAGCAGCGAAGCAGCCATGTTCTTCAGCATGGCGGCGCGGTGCGGGGCATTGCGGCTCAGTTGCCGACCGGAAAGTTGGTGACGCATGTTATTACTCTAGCTATCCATGACTGCCGCATTCGGCAGTCATCCCAATAATCAAACGAGAATCAATCAAATGATGTTGCGTTCGTCTTCGCGACGCAGGCTCACGGGCGGCCAGCTGTCCAGACGCATACCCAAGCTCAGACCGTGGCTTTCCAGCACTTCCTTGATTTCGGTAAGCGACTTCTTGCCCAGGTTCGGCGTACGCAGCAGTTCCACTTCGGTACGCTGCACCAAATCACCGATGTAGTGAATGTTTTCTGCCTTGAGGCAGTTGGCGCTACGTACGGTGAGCTCCAGCTCGTCCACTGGACGCAGCAGGATAGGATCGAACAATTCTTCGGCAGTCTTGCTGGCGCCTTCTTCCTGGCCCTGCAGATCGACGAACACCGACAGCTGATCCTTGAGGATCGAACCGGCGCGGCGGATGGCTTCTTCCGGATCGATGGTACCGTTGGTCTCGATGTCCAGAATCAGCTTGTCGAGGTTGGTGCGCTGTTCCACACGCGCGCTTTCCACGGTATAGGTAACGCGACGCACAGGACTGAAAGACGCATCCAGCTGCAGACGACCAATGGCATTGCTGGCGCCTTCAGCGCTGGCTTGCGTAGCCGGACGATAGCCGCGACCTTTTTCAATCTTCAAGGTCATGCTCAATTCGCCGGCCTTGGTCAGGTTGGCAATCACCAGATTCGGGTTGATGATTTCCACATCATGATCCAGCTGGATATCACCAGCGGTCACCGGGCCCGGACCCTTCTTGTGCAGACGCAGTTCGGCGGCATCGCGCGCATTCAAGCGCACGGCGACTTGCTTCAGATTGAGCAGGATGTCGACCACATCTTCCTGCACGCCTTCCACACTGGTGTACTCGTGCAGCACACCGTCGATTTCCACTTCCGTAATCGCTGCGCCCGGCATGGACGACAGCAGCACACGACGCAGGGCGTTGCCCAGCGTGTGGCCAAATCCACGTTCGAACGGTTCAATCGTCACCTTGGCATGACGCGGTGTGGTGGGGGTCACCTTCACAACGCGTGGCTTCAGGAGTTCAGCACCGAATGCCTGCATGAACATTCACCTATATTTAGAGGAGCAACAGCCGCTCCGGCCCATGGCCAGAGCGACGAACCGCGAATTACTTCGAGTACAACTCAACCACGAGGTTTTCGTTGATATCTGGCAGGATGTCGCTACGGTCAGGCAGCTGCTTCAACACGCCGGTGAACTTCTTTTCGTCCACTTCAACCCACTCGGGGAAGCCAACCTGGCCCTTGATCTGCAGAGCGTTCTGAATACGGCCCTGCTTCTGCGCGCCTTCGCGTACGGTGATCACATCACCGGCCGAGCACTGATAAGAAGGTACATTGACCACGTCGCCATTGACGGTTACGCCTTTGTGGCTGACCAACTGACGAGCTTCGGAACGGGTGGCGGCAAAGCCCATGCGATACACCACGTTATCCAAGCGGCCTTCCAGCAGCTTCAACAGGTTTTCGCCGGTAGCGCCCGGACGACCGGCAGCGCGAGTGTAGTAACCGCGGAACTGACGTTCCAGCACGCCGTACATACGACGCAGCTTTTGCTTTTCGCGCAGCTGCAAACCGTAGTCGGACAGACGCTGTTTGCGTTCGCCTTTCACGCCACCAGGAGGCACTTCCAATTTGCACTTGGATTCCAGCGACTTAACGCCGCTCTTCAAGAACAGATCGGTGCCTTCACGACGGGACAGTTTGCACTTCGGACCGAGATAACGAGCCATTTCTAATTCCTCACACCCTAAACAACGGCCTTAGACGCGACGCTTCTTGGACGGGCGGCAGCCGTTGTGCGGAATCGGTGTGACATCCGCGATATTGGAAATCTTCAAACCACAGGCATGCAGCGCACGCACGGCCGACTCACGACCGGGACCAGGGCCTTTGACGCGCACTTCAACATTCTTCAAGCCATGTTCTTGAGCAGCAGTTCCTGCCTTTTCGGCGGCAACCTGGGCAGCGAATGGCGTGCTCTTACGCGAACCGCGGAAGCCGGAACCACCCGAGGTCGCCCAGGACAGAGCGTTACCCTGACGATCGGTGATCGTCACGATGGTGTTGTTGAACGAAGCGTGCACATGGGCGATGCCATCGGTCACGTGCTTCTTCACTTTCTTACGGGCTTTGCCCGCAGCGGCGCCGGACGCCTGTTGCTTGTTGTCAGCCATTAGCCTTGAACTCGTATGCAAACCATTACTGTCAACCGGTCCCAATCAAATCGGAACCGTATTGCGCTCTAAGTCTTACTTGCCCGGAGGCGCGTTCATCTTGATCGCGGCCTTGCGCGGACCCTTGCGAGTACGAGCATTGGTGCGAGTACGCTGGCCGTGCATGGGCAGACCACGACGATGACGCACACCGCGATAGCAACCCAGATCCATCAAACGCTTGATGTTCATGGAAACTTCACGGCGCAGGTCACCTTCGACGGTCAGCTTAGCGACCTGGGCACGCAGCGCGGTCACTTCCGCATCGGTAAGGTTCTTAACCAGTGTTTCCGGCTTCACGCCAGCCACTTCGCAGGCCTTTTTGGACTGCGTACGACCCACACCATAGATGCTGGTCAGACCGATCCAGACATGCTTGTTTACAGGAATATTGACGCCAGCAATGCGGGCCATCTTGACCTCTCCCGGCTCGAAAAGCGCGGAACTCTAAACTAAAAAAGGCGTGAACTCAATCTCAAGATTGGTCACGAACCCCACCCAAAAACCGATTAGCCCTGACGCTGCTTGTGACGAGCGTCCGAGCAAATGACATAAACAATGCGCCGACGACGCACGATCTTGCAGTTCTTGCAGATCTTCTTGACCGATGCACGTACTTTCATGACTTTCTCCACTCTCCGGCACGCCCCGCCGGATCAGCGTCGTGCCACTCAATAAAGGTTCTCTGTTACGACCCAGGTCTACTCGAATCAGTCCTGTTTGCCGTAACCACGCAAATTGGCTTTCTTCATCAGACCTTCGTACTGATGCGACATCAGATGGGCCGCCACTTGCGCCTGGAAGTCCATGATCACCACCACCATGATCATCAACGAGGTGCCGCCGAAGTAGAACGGTACGCTGTATTTCGCCACCAGGAATTCCGGTAGCAAGCACACCAGCGCCACATACAACGCGCCCCACACGGTCAAACGGGTCAGCACTTTATCGATGTAATCGCCGGTCTGCTGGCCTGGACGAATACCTGGAATAAACGCGCCCGACTTCTTCAGATTTTCGGCCGTCTCTTTCGAGTTAAACACCAGCGCGGTGTAGAAGAAGCAGAAGAAAATGATCAACAGTCCGTACAACAACATGTGTACCGGCTGGCCAGTGGTCAGCGCGGCAGCGGCCTGCTGCAGGAAATTCTGTACAGCGCCGGGTTCGGCTGCATTACCGAACCAGCTAGCGATAGTGGCCGGGAACAACAACAGACTTGAGGCAAAAATAGGCGGAATCACACCCGACATATTCAATTTGAACGGCAGGTGAGTGCTCTGGCCCATCATCATGCGCCGGCCTTGCTGGCGCTTGGCGTAGTTGACCTGGATGCGACGCTGCCCGCGTTCGACGAACACCACACAGTACGTTACCGCAATCACCATCGCAAAAATAACAAACGCCGCCAATGCATTGAGCTCGCCATTGCTAACTTGCTGCAACGTAGAACCGATGGCGGTAGGCAGACCGGCAACGATGCCGGACAGAATGATCATCGAAATACCATTACCCAGTCCGCGCTCGGTGATTTGTTCGCCCAGCCACATCAGGAACATGGTGCCGGCGGTCAAAGTTGCCGTGGCAATGATAATGAATTGCGGACCAGGATTGATCACCACATCGGATTTCTGGAAACCGGCTGCAGCACTGGCACCTTGCAGAATGGCCAAGGCCACTGCGCCGTAACGAGTCCATTGGGTCATCTTACGACGCCCAGCCTCGCCTTCCTTTTTCAGGGAGGCAAACTGCGGCATGACCACCCCCATCATCTGCACAATGATGGAAGCGGAAATGTAGGGCATGACGCCCAGCGCGAAGATTGACAGACGCGACAGGGCACCGCCCGAGAACATGTTGAACATGTCCAGCAAGGTGCCCGACTTATCGTTGAATAAGGCAGTCAGTGCATCGCGATCGATGCCCGGTACCGAAACGAAGGTGCCGATGCGATAAACAATCAAGCAACCAAGCAGGAAAAACAGGCGCTGGCGCAACTCAGCGAATCGGGTGATATCGCCGAGGCCTGCCAGAGAACCGGGGTTTTGCGACTTGGTGGCCACGTTATTTCAGCTCGTAAGATTACGGCGATTACGCCGCAACCTCGGCTTCGAACTTGCCGCCGGCACCTTCTACAGCAGCCAGTGCGCCCTTGGTCAGGTGCACACCGCGCACGGTGTAAGCCTTGGCCACTTCACCCGAAGACACGATGCGAGCACGCAGTACGTGCTGTGGAATCAGATTGGCTTCTTTCAACGTTTCCACGGTCACCACATCGCCGGCCAGCTTGTGCAGCTCACTCAAACGGACTTCGGCAACGGTGGTGGCCATCTTGGAACGGAAGCCCACCTTCGGCAGACGACGCTGCAAGGGCATCTGGCCGCCTTCGAAACCGACTTTATGGTAGCCGCCCTTGCGAGCACGCTGACCTTTCACGCCGCGACCGCAGGTCTTGCCCTGGCCGGCGGAAGCGCCGCGACCGACACGCAGTGGGCTCTTACGAGCGCCTGGAGCACGGGTAATGGAATTCAGTTTCATATCAACCTCAATGTTTCAAAGCTGGCAGCCGTAACGGCTTAGAGCTCTTCAACCTGCAACATGTGACGAGCTGCGACAATCATGCCGCGCACTTCGCGCGTATCCACCAGCACACGGCTGTCATGGATCTTGCGCAGACCCAGACCACGCACCGTTTCCTGGTGGGCCTTGATCTGTCCGAACAGGCTCTTAACGAGCGTGACTTTGACTTGCTTTGACTGGGTCATGATCAAAAACTCGACCGATTAACCGACGATTTCTTCGAGACGCTTGCCGCGCTTGGCAGCAATTTCGTCCGGAGAACGCAGAGATTCCAAGGCAGCGACAGTGGCGCGCACCACGTTGATCGGATTGCGCGAGCCGTAGCTCTTGGCCAGCACGTTACGCACACCTGCAGCTTCGAACACCGCACGCATGCTGCCACCGGCGATCAAGCCAGTACCGTCAGAAGCCGGCTGCATGTACACATTGGATGTACCGTGACGACCGTTGGCGGCGTAGAACAGGGTGTTGCCCTTCAGGCTCACCGTGATCATGCGCTTGCGCGCCTGCTGCATCGCCTTCTGAATGGCGACCGGCACTTCTTTAGCCTTGCCATAACCGAAGCCGACCTTGCCATTGCCATCGCCCACCACGGTCAACGCGGTGAAGCTCATCTGACGACCGCCCTTGACGGTCTTGGCGACGCGATTCACCGCAATGAGTTTCTCGATGAACTCATCAGCGGGTGCGTTGGTTTTTTCAACTCGTGCCATTGCGATTCCTCAATGCCTACTTCTGGGCCTACTAGCTATGCCGTAGCGCTTAGAACTGGAGACCGTGTTCGCGCGCGGCATCTGCCAGCGCTTTAACACGACCGTGATACTTGAAGCCGGAACGATCGAAAGCCACTTCGGTAATGCCCTTGGCCTTGGCTGCTTCAGCAATAGCCTTGCCTACAGCAGCAGCTGCATCGCTGTTACCGGTGTACTTGACGCCGTCGCGCACGGTCTTCTGCACCGTCGAGGCGACTGCCAACACCTTCGAATCGGTGTCGAGAATTTGGGCATAAATGTGCTGCGCGGTGCGATGCACCGACAGGCGCAGGGCCTTCAGTTCGCGGATCTTGGCGCGTGAGCGGGTAGCTCGACGCAAACGTTGCACTTTCTTGCTCATGATCTCTTGCCTAGCTTTGCGTGCACCGGGACAACTGCATGTACCGGCAACACATTCAAAAACTGTTCATCCGATGTAACCAACCCAACAGTAAAACTGCTGCGTCAATTACTTCTTCTTCGCTTCCTTAATTTCGATCTTCTCGCCGGCGTAACGTACACCCTTGCCCTTGTAAGGCTCTGGCGGACGATAGCTGCGAATATCCGAAGCTACCTGACCGACTTTTTGGCGGTCGCTGCCCTTCACCAAAATTTCGGTCTGGCTGGGCGTTTCGATGGTGATGCCTTCGGGCGCCGCATACACAACGGGATGCGAGAAACCCAAGGTCAGATTCAGATTCTTGCCCTGAGCGGCTGCGCGATAACCCACGCCAACCAGCTCCAGCTTGCGCTCGAAACCGGTGCTGACACCGACCACATAGTTGGCCAGATGCGCACGGGTCGTACCGGCAGCCATGTTGGATTCACGGGTTTCGGCAGTCTGCTGCACCTTCAGTTGATCGCCTTCCTGCACCACAGCCACGCCGGGCAGCAGAGTCAGCGTCATGGAGGCCTTGGCGCCTTTTAAGGCAACCGATTCGGCGGTAATCGTCGCCGTCACGCCCTTGGGCAGCGAGATGGCTTGTTTGGCTATACGAGACATATTTGCAGCTCTCTATTTCTAATGATGCGCAAAGTCTTAGGAGACAATGCCCAACACTTCGCCACCGTGCCCGTCTTGACGGGCCTGGCGTCCAGTCATCACACCCTTGGAGGTGGAGACAATCACGATACCCAAGCCACCGAGAATGGTCGGCAGTTCGTCCTTACCCTTGTACACACGCAGGCCGGGCTTGCTGACGCGCTCGAGGCGGTCGATCACCGGGCGGCCTTCGTAATACTTCAATTGCACGCGCAGCGTCGACTTGCCTTCGTCGGTGCTGACCGAAAAGTCTTCGATATAGCCTTCATTTTTCAACACGCCAGCAAGGGCCTGTTTGACTTTCGAAGAAGGACAGCTGATCTCCGTTTTACCGGAAGACTGGCCGTTGCGAATGCGGGTGAAAAAGTCCGCAATAGGATCCGTCATGCTCATCTATGTATTGCTCCAGTGGTTCCAGCTGTTACCAGCTGGCCTTTCCGAGGCCGGGGATGTCACCACGCATGGTGGCTTCACGCAGTTTGGTTCGGGACAAGCCAAATTTCCGATAGACGCCACGTGGGCGACCCGTGATCTGGCAGCGATTGCGCATTCTGCTGGCGCTCGAGTCGCGCGGCAGAGCTTGCAGCTTGGCCACAGCGGCTTCGCGGTCCGCATCGCTCGTCTTCGGTTGGCGGATGATTTCTTTCAACTCGGCGCGCTTGGCGGCATAGCGCTTGACCAGCGCAGCGCGCTTGGTCTCACGGTTGATCATCAATGTTTTAGCCATTGCCTGCTAACCCCTACCGTTTACTTACGGAACGGAAAATTGAACGCTTCAAGCAACGCACGACCTTGTTTGTCGTCGGTTGCCGTGGTGGTGATGGTGATATCCATACCGCGAATCGCATCGATCTGGTCGTAAGCGATTTCCGGGAAGATGATCTGTTCCTTCACACCGAAGTTGTAGTTGCCGCGACCATCGAAGGCACGCGCGCTGACGCCGCGAAAGTCGCGTACGCGTGGCAGTGCGATCGTGATCAGACGATCCAGAAATTCGTACATGCGAGCGCCGCGCAGGGTGACCTTGCAACCGATGGCCTGGCCATCGCGTACCTTGAAGGTAGCAACCGACTTGCGAGCGCGCGTAACCAAAGGCTTCTGGCCGGTGATCTTGGTCAAATCGCCTACGGCGTTGTCCATGATCTTTTTGTCGGCCACGGCCTCGCCCACGCCCATGTTGACCGTGATCTTGGTGATCTTCGGCACTTGCATGACGTTGGCAAGCTCAAGCTTCTGCTTCAGCTCCGACACCAACTTCTCTTTGTAAACCTGTTCCAGCCTTGCCATATCTTTATACCTGCACCAGCAATGAACGTTGACTCTGTTTTATTAGCCGTGGAGGCCAAACAAACTAACGGTCAACGACCTCGTTGTTGGACTTGAAATAACGCACCTTGCGGCCGTCAGACAAAACCTTGAAGCCGACGCGGTCGCCCTTGTTGGCAGCCGCATTCCACAACGCCACATTCGACAGGTGGATCGACGCTTCCTTTTGCACGATACCGCCGGGCACATTGCGCTGCGGGTTCGGCTTGGTGTGACGCTTCACCAAGTTCAAATTTTCGACAATGACGCGACCTTCCAGTACGGCAGAGACAGTGCCACGACGGCCCTTGTCCTTACCCACTGTGATCACGACTTCATCACCTTTACGAATCTTGTTCATAACTCTTGTCTCGTTCGCCGCAGCGCCTAATTCAACTGATTAGAGCACTTCGGGCGCCAGGGAAATGATCTTCATGAACTGCACATTGCGCAGCTCGCGAGTCACTGGTCCGAAAATACGCGTACCAATCGGCTCCAACTTGGAAGTCAGCAACACCGCAGCGTTACCATCGAAACGGATCAATGAACCGTCGGCGCGACGCACGCCGTGACGAGTGCGCACCACGACGGCGTCATACACTTCGCCCTTCTTGACTTTGCCGCGTGGGATCGCATCTTTAACGCTCACCTTGATGACATCACCGACGGTGGCATAGCGACGCTTGGAGCCACCCAGCACCTTGATGCACATCAAGCTGCGTGCTCCGCTGTTGTCGGCTGCCTTGAGCAATGTCCGCATCTGAATCATGTTTAAGCTTCCACTCTAACTCTGAACTCGCAGGCTCAAGCCTGCGCGCGGGTGACCACACGGGCCAGACGCCAAGCCTTGCGGCGCGACAGCGGACGGCACTCGACGATTTCAACCACATCGCCTTCTTTCGACTCGCTGGCTTCGTCATGTGCCAACAACTTGGTAGTACGGCGTACGTACTTGCCATATTGCGGGTGCTTGACCAAACGCTCCACCGCAACGGTGATGGTCTTTTGCATCTTGTTGCTGACCACTTTGCCGGTCAGCAGACGGATGGTCTTCTGTTCGGTAGCGGCGCCGGCTTCATTCACAACTGGTTCGCTCATTACTTAGCACTCTGCTTGGTAGCAACTTGAGCAGCGCGGGTTTGTTCGCCCATCACTGTCTTGAGTCGCGCAACGTTCTTGCGCACTTTGGCAATCTGATCCGGCTTCACAGCCTGACCCGTCGCCTGCGCCATGCGCAGGTTGAATTGCTCGCGACGCAACTGCAGCAGCTCGGTGCGCAGTTCGTTGCTCGACTTTTGACGTAATTCTTTGGTGTCCATTAACGCACCTAACTCTTAGCGCACTTGGCGTGTAACAAACTGGGTATCAACGGACAGCTTGGAAGCGGCCAGACGAAATGCCTCACGAGCCACTTCTTCGGTCACGCCTTCCATCTCAAACAACACCTTACCGGGCAACACCTTGGCTACGTAGTACTCCACGTTGCCCTTACCGCTACCCATTCGAACTTCCAAGGGCTTCTTGGAAATTGGCACGTCCGGGAACACGCGAATCCACACCTGACCACCACGCTTCACGTAACGGGTCATGGCACGACGCGCCGCTTCGATTTCGCGTGCCGTCATGCGGGCGCGCTCAGTGGTCTTCAGACCGAACTCACCGAACGCCACAGTGCTGCCACGCTGAGCCAGGCCACCCAGGGTGCCCTTGAACTGCTTGCGGAACTTGGTTCGCTTTGGTTGCATCATGATCGACTGTCTCTATTTAACTGGCTCTATATCGCTTGGTGCCGACTCAAGCCGTTGCTTCAGCAGCAGGAGCCTGCGCTTCAGCAGCAAACTTGGCGTCCGCGCCAGTGAACACTTCGCCCTTGAAGATCCAGCACTTAACACCAATGATGCCGTAAGTGGTCTTCGCTTCGGCCAGACCGTAATCGATCTCGGCGCGGAAAGTGTGCAGCGGAATGCGGCCTTCACGAACCCATTCGGTACGGGCAATTTCAGCGCCGTTCAAACGACCTGACAAACGAATCTTGATGCCCAGCGCGCCGATACGCATGGTGTTCATCACCGAACGCTTCATGGCGCGGCGGAACATCACGCGACGTTCCAGCTGTTGCGCAATGCTTTCGGCAACCAACTGTGCGTCAAGCTCCGGCTTGCGGATTTCAGCGATGTTGATGCGTACATCGGCCACCGGCATCTTCATCAGCTTGGCAGCCTGTGCGCGCAGCTTTTCGATGTCCTCGCCCTTCTTACCGATCACCACACCCGGACGCGCCGTGTTAATGGTGATGTTGACCTTGCGTGCGGCGCGCTCGATTTGAATGCGGCTTACCGAGGCTTCGCTCAACTTCTTCTTGAGAAGCTCGCGAACCTGGAAATCCGAATACACGAACGACGGAAAGCTACGCGTTGGTGCGTACCACTTCGACGTCCAGTCGCGTGTGATACCAAGGCGGATGCCAACCGGATTGACTTTTTGACCCATGGATAGAACTCGCTGAAGTTCGCACTACTAAGGCTTGCGCCTTAGGCCTGCTTACCATCCCCTACCGTGACAGAAATATGGCTATTACGCTTCCAGATGCGGGCGCCGCGACCTTTTGCGCGAGCATGAAACCGCTTCAGAACCGGCGCGATATCCACCGTGATGTACTCGACCTTCAACTCATCGATGTCGGCGCTGAGATTGTTTTCGGCATTGGCAATGGCCGACTCCAGCACTTTCAATATGAGCTCCGCACCCTTCTTAGGGGTGAAACGCAGCGTCGATAACGCCTGACCCACCGGCTTGCCACGGACCATGTCCGCAACCAGACGGCACTTCTGCGGCGAGATGCGCGCATTCTTCAATTTGGCAGCTACTTGCATAGTTAGGCCTTCTTATCGCCAGAGTGGGACTTGAAGGTGCGCGTTGGCGCAAATTCACCCAACTTGTGACCAACCATGTTCTCGGACACCAGCACCGGCAGGTGCTGACGACCGTTATGCACGGCAATCGTCAACCCGACCATGTCGGGCAGAATCATCGAGCGGCGCGACCACGTCTTAATCGGACGACGGTCGTTTTTCTCGGCTGCAGTACGCACCTTCTTAGCCAGGTGCAGATCCACAAAGGGACCTTTTTTGATCGAACGAGGCACTTGCTACTTCCTCTTCAAGATCAGTTACGGCGCCGCACGATCATGCCGGCGGTGCGCTTGTTCGTACGAGTCTTCTTACCCTTGGTCTTCCAGCCCCATGGGCTGACAGGATGCGGGTTACCCTGGCCGGACTTACCTTCACCACCACCGTGTGGGTGGTCGACCGGGTTCATCACCACGCCACGGACGGTGGGACGAATACCCAACCAACGCTTGGCACCGGCCTTACCGAAGCTGCGCAGATTGTGTTCGCCATTACCCACTTCACCGATGGTGGCGCGGCAATCGACATGAATTTTACGGGTCTCTGTGGAACGCAGACGAATGGTTGCATACGAACCTTCGCGCGCCGCCAACTGAGCCGAACCACCGGCGCTGCGCGCCAACTGCGCGCCCTTGCCAGGCTTCAATTCGACGCAGTGAATGGTCGAACCCACCGGAATGTGACGCAACTGCATGGAGTTGCCGGCCTTGATAGGCGCTTCCGGACCGGAATTGATCACATCGCCAGCGGCCACACCCTTGGGTGCAATGATGTAGCGACGTTCGCCGTCGGCGTACACCACCAGCGCCAAGTGCGCACTGCGGTTCGGATCATATTCCAGACGTTCGACCTTACCTTCGATGCCGTCTTTGTCACGCAGGAAATCGACAATGCGATATTTCTGCTTGTGACCGCCACCCTTATGACGAGTGGTGATGCGACCGAAGTGGTTACGCGCACCGGTGGAATTCTTGGATTCCAACAGCGAGGCAACCGGCTCACCCTTGTGCAGGTGCGAGCGATCAATCTTTACCTGGAAGCGACGTCCAGGCGATGTCGGTTTAGCTTTGATAAGAGCCATGATTATTCCAACCCCGATCAGGCTTCAGTGCCGGCGAATTCGATGGTCTGACCCGGAGCAAGACGCACATAGGCCTTCTTGAAATCCGAACGCCAACCCAAACGCTGACCAAAACGCTTCTGCTTGCCGAGTGCGTTGACGACGTTTACGCCAGACACCTTCACCTCAAACAGCATCTCCACGGCAGCCTTGATTTCAGGCTTGGTGGCATCGCGACGCACGCGAAACACCACCTGGTTGCCGTCTTGAGTAGCGCGCGCGGTCTTCTCAGACACATGCGGCGCCAGCAGGACGCTCAACAAACGTTCTTTGCTGCTCATGCCAGCTTCTCCTCGAGTACACGCACCGCACCCACGGTAGCCAGCACGTTGTCGTAGCTAACCAAGCTCAGCGGGTCCACGGAAGCCGCGGGCAACACTTCCACATAGGGAAGATTGCGAGCCGCCAATTCCAACTTCTCATCGAAGCCCTCGATCAACACCAGCACCTTCTCCAGACCAAACTCCTTGAGCTTGGTGTGCAGCAGCTTGGTCTTGGGCGCTTCGATCTCCAGCGACTCAACCACCGACAGACGATCGGTGCGAGCCAGCTGCGACAGCATCACCTGCAGAGCAGCGCGATACATCTTGCGATTCACCTTCTGCGAGTAGTCGCGTGGACGTGCTGCGAAAGCACGACCGCCACCCACCCAGATCGGGCTACGGATGGAACCAGCACGCGCACCGCCGGTGCCCTTCTGATTCCACGGCTTCTTACCGCCACCGCGGACTTCAGCCTTGCTTAATTGACGCTTGGTACCCGCACGGCCGGCAGCCATATAGGCCACGACCACTTGGTGAACCAAGTCTTCGTTAAATTCACGGGCGAAGGTTGCATCGGAAACCTGCAACTCTCCAGCCTGCGCAGTCTTGTTGACCAGCTTGAGCTTCATGATGGTCTACTACTTATTTCTTGGTGGGAACCAGCTTGACGCGTGCGGCGCGACGAGCTGCTTTCACGGAATGACGAACAAACACTTCGCCGCCTGGCGCGCCGGGTACGGCGCCGCGAATCAACAACAGGTTGCGCTCGGCATCGACGCGCACCACCTGCAGATTCTCGATAGTGACGCGATCCACACCCATGTGACCGGACATGCGCTTACCCAGGAATACGCGGCCCGGCGTCTGACGCTGACCGATCGAACCGGGAGCGCGATGCGTCACCGAGTGACCATGCGAAGCAGGACCGCCACCGAAGTTGTGACGCTTCATGGTGCCGGCAAAACCTTTACCAATCGTGGTGCCAGCAACGTCTACCGCTTGACCAGCCTCGAACAGGCTGACGGTCAATTCAGAGCCGGGCTGCACATCAGTGGTTTCGCCTTCGGACAAGCGGAACTCAACCTGCGACAGACCAGGAGCGACTTTAACTTTGGCGTAGTGACCGGCTTGCGGCTTGCTGGTATGCGAAGCCTTGCGATTGCCATAGGCAACCTGCACGGCGCGATAGCCATCGCTCTCGGCCGTTTTGACCTGAGTTACGCGATTCGGCAGCGCTTCGATCACAGTCACTGGTACCGATTCACCAGCTTCCGTGAACACGCGCGTCATGCCGGCCTTGCGACCGACCAGACCTAAGGTCTTGACAGTGCTCATCTGTAATTCCTCATCTCACGTCAGCTACGATTGGCTAACGCTGAAACATCCACGCCGCAGCACAAAGCCGACGGCAATTCAAAGCCAGTGAAATCACCGACCCCGCTCAAGAACCCAGCTACGTATACCTTCGAGGAGGCGCGCTTAGAATTTGCGCACATCGCTCAAGCGGTACCCCGTCAGGGCCAGGCCTCGGCGTAAAGAGGCGCGTATTCTAGTGATGCCGGGTGTGTTTGCAAGCCCTGGCAGGAAAAAAATACGCTAAAAACCAATATTTCTTTCAGCGAAGGGGCGGATTGAACTCACCCTTCCGCATGATCGAGAGAGCGGGTCACATATCTTGGATATGGCCCGCCCTACCAATCAGTTCAACTTGATCTGAACGTCTACACCAGCCGGCAATTCCAGCTTCATCAGTGCATCCACGGTTTTGTCGGTTGGATTCAAGATATCCATCAGACGCTTGTGGGTACGCAGTTCAAACTGATCACGCGCGTCCTTATCGCCGTGCGGCGCAGTCAGGACGGTGAAACGCTCCTGCTTGGTGGGCAGCGGCACTGGACCCTTGACGGTGGCGCCGGTGCGCTTGGCGGTATCCACGATTTCCTTGGCCGAGGTATCGATCAGACGATGATCGAAAGCCTTCAGGCGGATACGGATGTTTTGATTAGCCATAGTTAACTCTTAGGTAGAGACCGGCCACGCATTGCGGCCGGTCTTGGAACAATTACTTAATGATCTTCGCCACGACGCCGGCGCCGACCGTACGGCCACCTTCGCGGATCGCGAAGCGCAGACCGTCTTCCATCGCGATCGGGTTGATCAGCTCAACCACCATCTTGATGTTGTCGCCAGGCATCACCATTTCAACGCCTTCTGGCAGCTCGCATGCGCCGGTCACGTCAGTGGTGCGGAAGTAGAACTGCGGACGGTAGCCCTTGAAGAACGGGGTATGACGACCGCCTTCTTCCTTGGTCAACACGTACACTTCGGCTTCGAACTTGGTGTGCGGCTTGATCGAACCAGGCTTGCACAGCACTTGGCCGCGCTCCACGTCTTCGCGCTTGGTGCCACGCAGCAGCACGCCCACGTTGTCGCCGGCCTGACCTTGATCCAGCAGCTTGCGGAACATTTCCACGCCCGTGCAGGTGGTCTTCACGGTGTCCTTGATGCCGACGATTTCGACTTCTTCGTTCACCTTGACGATGCCGCGCTCGATACGACCGGTCACCACGGTGCCGCGGCCCGAGATCGAGAACACGTCTTCCACCGGCATCAGGAAGGCGCCGTCGATGGCGCGCTCAGGAACCGGGATGTACTTGTCCATTTCTTCCACCAGCTTGATCACGGCAGGCACGCCGATTTCGCTCTGGTCGCCTTCGAGGGCTTTGAGGGCCGAACCCTTCACGATCGGGGTGTCGTCGCCAGGGAAGTCGTACTTGCTCAGCAGTTCGCGCACTTCCATTTCCACCAGTTCCAGCAGCTCGGCGTCGTCCACCATGTCGGCCTTGTTCAGGAACACGACGATGTAAGGAACGCCTACCTGGCGGGCCAGCAGGATGTGTTCGCGGGTCTGAGGCATCGGGCCGTCGGCGGCCGAGCACACCAGGATCGCGCCGTCCATCTGCGCCGCGCCGGTGATCATGTTCTTCACATAGTCAGCGTGTCCGGGGCAGTCCACGTGCGCGTAGTGACGGTTGTCAGACGTGTATTCCACGTGCGCCGTCGAAATCGTAATACCACGGGCCTTTTCTTCAGGCGCCTTGTCGATCTGGTCGTAGGCCTTGAATTCGCCGCCGTGCTTCTCGGCCATCACCTTGGTCAACGCCGCAGTCAGGGTCGTCTTGCCATGGTCCACGTGACCAATCGTGCCGACGTTTACGTGCGGCTTCGTACGCTCAAATTTCTCTTTTGCCACAGCGGCGGTCCTCTATTCGTGGGCTTTCGCCCAGTTGTGTTTAATAAACTGTTTAATGATCTAGGGGTTAAATCAAATCTGCTTGGTCATTACATTGGCCACGTTGTTCGGCACTTCCTGGTACTTGGCAAATTCCATGGTGTAGGTCGCGCGACCCTGGCTCATGGAACGCATCGACGTGGAGTACTGAAACATTTCCGCGAGCGGCACTTCGGCGGTGACGATCTTGCCGGACACGGAATCTTCCATACCGACGATCTGGCCACGACGACGATTCAAATCACCGACGATATCGCCGTAGTAATCCTCGGGCGTCACCACCTCAACTTTCATGATGGGTTCGAGAATCACCGGCTTGGCATTGGACATGGCTTCTCTGAAAGCCATCGAACCCGCGACCTTGAAAGCCATTTCGTTCGAGTCGACATCATGGTACGAACCATCGAACAAGGTGGCTTTGACATCCACTACTGGATAGCCGGCGAGCACACCGCTCTCGGTGGCTTCGCGAATACCTTTTTCAACGGCAGGAATGTATTCACGCGGTACCGCACCGCCGACCACGCCGTTGACAAACTCAAAGCCCTTACCCGGCTCAGTGGGTTCCAAGGTGATCCAGACATGGCCGTACTGACCGCGTCCGCCGGACTGGCGAATAAACTTGCCTTCCTGGTCGACTTTGCCGCGAATGGTTTCGCGATAGGCCACCATCGGCTTACCGACATTGGCGTCGACTTTGAACTCGCGCTTCATGCGATCGACGATGATTTCCAGGTGCAGCTCGCCCATACCGGAAATAATGGTCTGACCCGATTCCTTATCCGTATGCAGACGGAACGATGGATCTTCCTTTGCCAGACGCTGTAGAGCCAAGCCCATCTTTTCCTGATCGACATTGGTACGCGGTTCCACCGATACGGAAATCACCGGCTCAGGGAAGTCCATCTTTTCCAATTGAATGGGCGCAGTCGGATCGCACAGCGTATCGCCGGTTATCACATCTTTCAGGCCCACCGCAGCAGCGATATCGCCGGCGCGCACTTCTTTAATTTCATTGCGCTCGGAGGCGTGCATCTGCAACAGACGCCCGATGCGCTCCTTCTTGTCCTTACCCGGAATGAACACGGTATCGCCCGAGTTCATCACGCCAGAGTAAACGCGGAAGAAGGTTAGATTGCCGACAAAGGGGTCGTTGAGAATCTTGAACGCCAGGGATGAAAACTTTTCTTCATCGCTGGCTTGACGATGCCCTTCGCTGCCATCCGGCAACAAACCTTTAACTGCCGGCATCTCCGTCGGCGCAGGCATGAATTCGATGATGGCATCGAGCATGGCCTGCACGCCTTTGTTCTTGAAAGCAGAGCCGCACAAGGTCAGGCAGATTTCATTGCGCAGCGCGCGCTCGCGCAGACCCGCTTTGATTTCTTCGACACTAAGCTCTTCGCCTTCGAGATATTTGTTCGTCAGCGTTTCGTTGGCTTCGGCAGCCGCCTCCACCATCTTGGTGCGCCACTCCTTGCACAACTCCAGCATCTCGGCAGGGATCTCGCGATATTCGAACTTGGTACCCTGCGTGGAGTCGTCCCACCAGATTTCCTGCATGCGAATCAGATCCACTACGCCGACGAAACCGTCTTCAGCGCCGATGGGCAATTGAATAGGCACGGCATTGCCGCGCAGGCGCGCGTTGATCTGTTCAACACAGCGCAGGAAGTTGGCGCCAGCGCGGTCCATCTTGTTGACGAAGGCGATGCGCGGCACGTGGTACTTGTTCATCTGCCGCCATACCGTTTCCGATTGCGGCTGCACACCCGCCACGGCGCAGAAAACCGCTACCGCGCTATCGAGCACGCGCAACGAGCGTTCGACTTCGATGGTGAAGTCCACGTGTCCAGGGGTATCGATGATATTGATGCGATGTTCGGGGAAGTTCTTATCCATCCCCTTCCAGAAGCAGGTGGTCGCTGCGGCGGTAATGGTAATACCGCGCTCCTGCTCCTGCTCCATGTAGTCCATCACGGCCGCACCGTCGTGCACCTCGCCGATTTTATGCGAGACGCCCGTGTAGAACAGAATGCGCTCCGTGGTAGTGGTTTTGCCGGCATCAATGTGCGCGGAAATACCGATGTTTCGGTAGCGCTCAATTGGTGTCGTGCGTGCCACGGATCATTTACCTCTACGAGATTCCATACAAGCAAAGACCCCGCCTATAAGAGACGGGGTATTGCGGTGCGACCTGATTTATAAAGATTCCCGAATCCTTCCCATTTGCATGAGCGATTCGACAACCCGGAACGCAATGGCTCAGCAGCGCGTTCCCTTACATAGAAAATTGTCTTTCCGTAGGCCGGGTACCACACCCGGCAATCCGATGTCGGGTGCGGCACCCGACCTACAAAATTACCAACGGTAGTGAGCGAATGCCTTATTGGCATCGGCCATGCGGTGCGTGTCTTCACGCTTACGCACGGCAGTACCGCGATTTTCAGAAGCATCCAGCAGCTCAGCAGCGAGGCGGTGCGCCATGGTCTTTTCGCTGCGATTCACAGCGGCTTCAATCACCCAGCGCATGGCCAGGGTTTGACGACGCGGCGCACGCACTTCAACCGGCACCTGGTACGTGGCGCCACCGACGCGACGGCTCTTCACTTCCACAGCGGGCTTTACGTTGTCCAGCGCCTGAGTCAGCAGCTCGATCGAGGCTTCGGCAGGCTTGCCGGTCTTTTCGGCAATGCGATCCACAGCGCCGTACACGATGCGCTCAGCCGCCGCCTTCTTGCCGCTGTCCATGACCATGTTCATGAACTTCGACAGCAACAGGCTGTTGAAACGCGGATCGGGCAGGATGGTGCGCGTGGGCGCTGCAGCTCTACGGGACATAGTTATTTCGACTCAGTATTTCGTCTGTGTTGATCGGTGGTGCTTGCTAGGCGCGCCAATTATTTCTTGGCAGCGCTGGCGCCGGCTTTCGGACGCTTCGCACCGTACTTGGAACGGCCCTGACGGCGAGCATTGACGCCGGCGCAGTCCAGCGAACCGCGAACCGTGTGGTAACGCACACCGGGCAGATCCTTTACACGACCGCCGCGGATCAGCACCACCGAGTGCTCCTGCAGGTTGTGACCTTCGCCACCGATGTAGCTAATCACTTCGAAGCCGTTGGTCAGGCGTACCTTGGCCACTTTGCGCAGTGCCGAGTTCGGCTTCTTAGGCGTAGTGGTGTACACGCGGGTGCACACGCCGCGCTTCTGCGGGCAGGCGGCCAGCGCCGGCACCTTGGTCTTGAAGGTGGGGGCTCTGCGCGGCTTGCGGACCAGCTGACTTACGGTTGCCATAAAACTTAAATTCCTCAGGTGCAGCCTTAAGCAGCTGCGGCATCGCCGGCACAGTCTTGACCTGCAAGACTCATTGTCCGGAGGGGTCTAGTAAAAACGCCGCGCGGTGTACACGCAGAGTTCCAAATAAAAGGGGCGCGATTGTAGGAACCGGCCTGCGCAGTGTCAACTCAAGGTTGAAGGGTCACTGCGCAGGTGATCCTGATCTCAGGCTGAAGCGTCGGCCTCGTCGGAAACGGAATCGTCCGCCTCGACTACGCCACCGCCCATGTCCATGAAGCCGCGACCGGCGCGCGGATCTTCCGTGCCCTTGTTGCGACGACGACGCTGATGGAAGTACGAACCGGTACCGGCTGGAATCAGGCGGCCCACGATCACGTTTTCCTTCAAGCCGCGCAGACCGTCCTTCAGGCCACGCACCGAAGCTTCGGTAAGCACGCGAGTGGTTTCCTGGAACGAAGCCGCCGAAATGAACGACTCGGTCGCCAGAGACGCCTTGGTGATACCCAGCAGCATCGGTTCGAAACGAGCCGGCGCCTTTTCCTGCTTCATGACGATCTGGTTGATCTCGGCCAGACGGGCGCGATCGATGTGTTCGCCCTTCAGCAAACCGGTATCGCCCACTTCCGTGACCTCAACCTTGCGCAGCATCTGACGGATGATCACTTCAATGTGCTTGTCGTTGATCTTCACGCCCTGCAGACGGTAAACGTCCTGAATTTCGCGCACGTGGTAGTTGGCCAGGGCCTGCACGCCCTGCAAGCGCAGGATGTCATGCGGGTTGGGCTCGCCGTCGGCGATCACTTCGCCGCGGGTGACCTTTTCACCTTCGAACACGTTGAGGTGACGCCATTTCGGAATCAGCTCTTCGTACTTCTCGCCATTCTCGTCGATGATCACCAGACGACGCTTGCCCTTGGTTTCCTTACCGAAGCTCACCGTGCCGGTGAATTCAGCGAGGATCGCCGAATCCTTGGGCTTACGAGCTTCGAACAAGTCAGCCACGCGCGGCAGACCACCGGTGATGTCGCGGGTCTTGGAAGACTCTTGCGGGATACGCGCAATAATATCGCCGACGGACACTTTCGCTCCGTCTTCAAGACTAACAATCGCGCCAGCCGGCAGTGCGTACGCTGCAGGGATATCAGTATTCGCGAAGGTGACTTCCTTACCCTTGGCGTTCAATAGACGCACCATCGGGCGCATGTCCTTACCGGACGAGCTGCGCTGCTTCGGATCCATCACCACCGTGCTGGACAGACCGGTGACTTCGTCCACCTGCGACGACACGGTAATGCCATCGAAGAAGTCCTGGAACTTGAGCAGACCGGCCACTTCGGTAACCACCGGGTGAGTATGCGGATCCCAGGTTGCCAGAATCTGTCCGGCTTCCACGGCATCGCCATCCTTCACGGTAATCATGGCGCCGTACGGAATCTTATAGCGCTCGCGCTCACGACCGAACTCATCCACTACACCCAGTTCACCGGAACGCGACACCGCGACCCAGTGCCCCTTTTCGTGATGCACGGTCTTGAGGGTATGCAGACGCACCGTACCCTTACTCTTGATTTCCACCGAGTTCACGGCAGCGGCTCGCGATGCAGCACCACCGATGTGGAAGGTACGCATCGTCAGCTGAGTACCGGGTTCACCGATGGACTGCGCAGCGATCACGCCCACCGCTTCGCCGTCGTTAATGCGATGACCACGTGCCAAGTCGCGGCCGTAGCACTGCGAGCACACGCCGTAGCGGGTTTCGCAGGTGATCGGCGAACGCACCTTCACTTCGTCAACGCTTTCAGTTTCCAGCAGCTTGACCAGCTTTTCATCGATCATGGTGCCGGCGGCAACCAGCACGATGCTGTCGTGGCCCGGCTTGAGCACGTCGAGTGCGGCCACACGGCCCAGCACGCGCTCGCCCAGACCTTCCACCACGTCACCACCTTCAACGATCGGCACCATGGTCACGCCATGCTCGGTGCCGCAATCCACTTCGGTCACGACCAAGTCTTGAGCGACGTCTACCAGACGACGGGTCAGGTAACCCGAGTTAGCGGTCTTCAATGCGGTATCGGCCAAGCCTTTACGCGCACCGTGAGTCGAGATGAAGTATTGGTGGATGTTCAGACCTTCACGGAAGTTCGCCGTAATCGGCGTTTCAATGATGGAGCCGTCGGGCTTGGCCATCAGGCCGCGCATACCGGCCAGCTGACGAATCTGCGCTGCGCTACCGCGGGCGCCGGAGTCGGCCATCATGTAAATGGAGTTGAAGGACTTCTGCTGAACCTTTTCGCCCTTGGCGTTGGTGGCATCTTCAACACCCAACTTTTCCATCATGGCCTTGGCCACTTGATCGTTGGTACGCGACCAGATGTCCACCACCTTGTTGTAGCGCTCGCCGTTGGTGACCAGACCCGAAGCGTACTGCTCCTGGATTTCCTTCACTTCGCGTTCGGCGCCGGCCAGGATCTTGTCCTTCTGCTGCGGCACGACCATGTCGTCCACACCGATGGACACGGATGAACGTGTTGCATAGGCGTAGCCGGTGTACATCAGCTGGTCGGCAAACACCACGGTCTCTTTCAGACCGACGATGCGGTAGCAGGCATTGATGGTGCCGGAGATGACCTTCTTGGTCATGTCACGATTCACCAGGTCGAAGCTCAAGCCATCGGGCAGGATTTCCGACAACAGCGCACGACCGATGGTGGTATCCACCACGCGCGTGCGGGTTTCGAGATTACCCGGGGTGGTGAACACTTTTTCAGTGATACGCACCTTCACCTTGGCTTGCAGATCGGCAGCACGGCTTTCATAGGCGCGATGCACTTCGGCGCGATCCGAAAACACCATGCCTTCGCCCTTGGCATTGATGCGCTCACGGGTCATGCAGTACAGACCCAACACCACGTCCTGCGACGGTACGATGATGGGATCGCCGTTGGCGGGAGACAGGATGTTGTTCGAAGACATCATCAGCGCGCGCGCTTCCAACTGGGCTTCCAGCGACAGCGGCACGTGTACGGCCATCTGGTCACCGTCGAAGTCGGCGTTGAACGCGGTACACACCAGCGGATGTAATTGAATGGCCTTGCCTTCAATCAACACCGGCTCGAACGCTTGAATACCCAAGCGGTGCAGCGTTGGCGCACGGTTGAGCATCACGGGATGTTCGCGAATCACGTCTTCAAGGATGTCCCACACCTCGGGACCTTCGCGTTCCACCATGCGCTTGGCAGCCTTGATGGTCGAAGCTTCGCCGCGCAATTGCAGCTTCTGGAAAATAAACGGCTTGAACAATTCCAAGGCCATCTTCTTGGGCAGACCGCACTGGTGCAGACGCAGCGTCGGACCCACCACGATCACCGAACGACCGGAGTAGTCGACGCGCTTACCCAGCAGGTTCTGACGGAAGCGACCCTGCTTGCCCTTGATCATGTCGGCCAACGACTTCAACGGACGCTTGTTGGTGCCGGTGATGGCACGACCGCGACGGCCGTTATCCAACAGCGCATCCACCGATTCCTGCAGCATGCGCTTTTCGTTACGCACGATGATGTCCGGCGCGTTGAGTTCCAACAGACGACGCAGACGGTTGTTACGGTTGATGACGCGACGATACAGATCGTTCAAGTCCGAAGTCGCAAAGCGACCGCCATCCAGCGGCACCAACGGACGCAGATCCGGTGGCAACACGGGCAGCACAGTCAGCACCATCCATTCCGGCTTGTTGCCGGAATCGAGGAAGGACTCGATCAGCTTCAGGCGCTTGCTCAGACGCTTGATCTTGGTTTCCGAATTGGTGTTGCCGATGTCTTCGCGCACCTTGACCATTTCGGCCGGCAGGTCCAGCGAGCTCAGCAATTCATGCACGGCTTCGGCGCCCATGCGGGCATCGAATTCATCGCCATGCGCTTCGATGGCTTCCAGATACATTTCATCGGACAGCAACTGACCGCGGGTCAGCGGCGTCATGCCTGGATCGATCACCACGAAGGCTTCGAAGTACAGCACGCGTTCGATTTCGCGCAGCGTCATGTCCAGCATCAAGCCGATACGCGAGGGCAGCGACTTCAAGAACCAGATATGCGCTGTCGGGCTGGCCAGCTCAATGTGGCCCATGCGTTCGCGACGCACCTTGGCCTGCGTCACTTCCACGCCGCACTTTTCGCAGATCACGCCGCGATGCTTCAAACGCTTGTACTTGCCGCACAAGCATTCGTAGTCCTTGATCGGTCCAAAGATCTTGGCGCAGAACAAACCGTCACGTTCCGGTTTGAACGTGCGGTAGTTGATGGTCTCCGGCTTCTTTACTTCACCGAACGACCAGGAGCGGATCATTTCCGGCGAGGCCAGACCGATGCGGATCGAATCGAAATTCTCAACCGGGGCCGATGGCTTGAATAACTTCATTAAATCTTTCATGTGTTCACCTGAATCTGTAGCTGTGAGAGGGTAATGGGCGGGCATGTCCCGCCCCGACTACCGCTCATCAACTGTCCTGGTCCAACTCCATGTTGATGCCCAGCGAGCGGATTTCCTTCAACAGCACGTTGAAGGATTCCGGCATACCGGCATCCATCTGGTGATTGCCGTCCACGATGTTCTTGTACATCTTGGTACGACCGTTTACGTCGTCGGACTTGACGGTCAGCATTTCCTGCAAGGTGTAGGAAGCGCCGTAGGCCTCGAGCGCCCACACTTCCATTTCACCGAAGCGCTGGCCACCGAACTGCGCCTTACCACCCAGCGGCTGCTGCGTGACCAGCGAGTACGGACCGGTGGAGCGGGCATGCATCTTGTCGTCGACCAAGTGGTTCAACTTCAACATGTACATGTAGCCCACGGTAACCGGACGTTCGAATTTCTCGCCGGTGCGACCATCGTAAAGCGTGGTCTGTCCAGACAGCGGCAGATCCGCCAGCTGCAACAGATGCTTGATTTCGCTTTCCGCCGCGCCGTCGAATACCGGCGTTGCCGTCGGTACGCCCTTGCGCAGATTGCCGGCCAACTTCAACACTTCATCGTCGCTGAACGAGGCGATGTCTTCCTTCTGACCGCCGGTGGTGTTGTACACCTCGTCGATGAAGGCGCGCACTTCAGCCAGCTTGCGCTGTTCGTCCAACATGCGACCGATCTTCAGACCGATGCCCTTGGCCGCCCAGCCCAAGTGAGTTTCGAGAATCTGACCGATGTTCATACGCGAAGGCACGCCCAGCGGGTTCAACACGATATCGACTGGAGTACCGTCTTCCAGATAAGGCATGTCTTCGACTGCCTGAATGGTTGACACCACACCCTTGTTACCGTGACGACCGGCCATCTTGTCACCGGGTTGGATACGACGCTTAACGGCGAGGTATACCTTGACCATCTTCAACACGCCTGGAGCGAGATCGTCGCCCTGAGTGATCTTGGCGCGCTTCTCTTCGAAGCGGCGTTCGAACTCAGTACGCTGAACTTTCAGACGTTCGGCAGAGGCTTCGATGTCGCTATTCGCAGCATCGTCCTTCATGCGAATTTCCAACCACTGTTCGCGTGGCAGATCGGCCAGGTACTCGGCGGTGACCACACCCTTGAGCTTCTTCGGACCGGCTTCAGCGGTCTTGCCCACCAACAGGGTGTTCATACGCTGGAACAAGTCGTCTTCCAGAATGCGGCGCTGGTCTTCCAGGTCCTTACGCACGCGATCCAGTTCGGCCTTTTCGATCGACAGGGCGCGCGAATCTTTCTGCACGCCGTCGCGCGTAAACACGCGCACGTCGATCACGGTGCCGTCCATACCTGGAGGTACGCGCAGACCGGTGTCCTTCACGTCGCTGGCCTTTTCACCGAAGATGGCGCGCAGCAATTTTTCTTCCGGTGTCAGCTGGGTTTCGCCCTTCGGCGTCACCTTGCCTACCAGAATGTCGCCGGCCTTCACTTCGGCACCGATGAAGGCGATACCCGCTTCATCCAGCTTGGCCAACGCGGTGTCACCCACGTTCGGGATATCGGCCGTGATTTCTTCAGGACCGAGCTTGGTGTCGCGGGCGACGCAGCTCAGTTCTTCGATGTGGATGGTGGTGAAACGATCGTCTTGAACCACGCGTTCCGACAACAGGATCGAGTCTTCGAAGTTGTAACCATTCCAGGGCATGAACGCCACCAGCATGTTCTGGCCCAGCGCCAGCTCACCGAGGTCGGTCGAAGGACCGTCGGCCAGCACGTCGCCGCGCGCAATAACATCACCGGCATGCACCAGCGGACGCTGGTTGATACAGGTGTTCTGGTTGGAACGGGTGTACTTGGTCAGGTTGTAGATATCGACACCGGCTTCGCCTGCCGAGGTTTCCGCGTCATTGACGCGTACAACAATTCGGCCAGCGTCAACTGAGTCGACCACACCACCACGACGAGCCACCACAGTCACGCCCGAGTCGATGGCCACGGCGCGTTCCATACCCGTGCCCACCAGCGGCACTTCGGAACGCAGCGTCGGCACGGCCTGGCGTTGCATGTTCGAACCCATCAAGGCGCGGTTCGCGTCGTCGTGCTCCAGGAACGGAATCAACGAAGCGGCCACCGACACGATCTGCTTCGGACTGACGTCCATGTACTGCAGCTTGTCGGGAGTGGACAGCGTGAATTCGTTCAAATGACGCGAAGACACCAAGTCGTCAACGAAGGCGCCGTCGTTATCGAGCACGGCATTGGCCTGCGCAATCACGAACTGGCTTTCTTCGATGGCCGACAGATAGTCGATGTGCTCGGTGACGCGACCGTTCTCGACGCGACGATACGGCGTTTCCAGGAAGCCGTAATCATTGGTGCGTGCGTACACGGCCAGCGAGTTGATCAAACCGATGTTCGGACCTTCAGGCGTTTCGATCGGGCAGACGCGACCGTAGTGAGTCGGGTGCACGTCGCGGACTTCGAAGCCGGCACGTTCGCGGGTCAAACCACCAGGTCCCAAGGCCGAAACGCGACGCTTATGCGTCACTTCCGACAGCGGATTGTTCTGGTCCATGAACTGCGACAGCTGCGAAGAGCCGAAGAATTCCTTCACCGCCGCAGCCACTGGCTTGGCGTTGATCATTTCCTGCGGCATCAAGCCTTCAGATTCGGCCAACGTCAAACGCTCCTTCACGGCACGTTCAACGCGAACCAAGCCGATGCGGAAGGCGTTCTCGGCCATTTCACCGACCGAACGCACACGACGATTACCGAGGTGATCGATGTCATCGACGTTGCCGTTGCCGTTGCGGATGTCGCACAGCGTACGGATCACATTGATGATGTCTGAGCTCTCGCCTAGATCGGCAACCAGCTGCTTGGAGAACTCATCGGTGCGCTTGGCAAAATAAGCGGTGTCATACAACACGCCTGGACCGGTATCGCCATCGCGCTTGACGCGACGGTTGAACTTCATACGGCCCACGGCCGACAGGTCGTAGCGTTCCTGATTGAAGAACAGATTCTGGAACAGATTTTCTGCGGCGTCCTTGGTCGGCGGTTCGCCCGGACGCATCATGCGATAGATTTCCACCAGCGCTTCCAGACGGGTGCGCGATGGATCGATACGCAGTGTGTCAGAGATGTACGGACCGCGATCCAGATCGTTGACGTACAGCACGCGGATTTCATTCACGCCGGCTTCAATCAATTTTTCTGCTGTGACCAGGCTCAGGATGTCGTTGGCCTTGGCCAGAATTTCGCCGGTATCGGCATTGAAAATATCATGCGCCAGCACCTTGCCCACCAGGTAATCCTTGGGCACTTCCAGACGATTGACGCCCTTCTGCTCCAAGGTACGCACGTGGCGTGCAGTGATACGACGGCCTTCTTCGACGATCACTTCTTCGCCAACGCGAATGGTGAATGCCGCAGTCTCGCCACGCAGACGCGCAGGGATCAATTCGAACTCGATCTTCTTCGCAGACAGGTGGTACACGGTCTTGTCGAAGAACAGATCCAGCATCTGCTCTTCGTTATAACCCAGCGCACGCAGGATGATGGTCACCGGCAGTTTGCGGCGACGGTCGATACGCGCGAACACGCAGTCCTTAGGATCGAACTCGAAGTCCAACCACGAACCGCGGTAAGGAATGATGCGAGCGGAGAACAGCAACTTACCGGAGCTGTGCGTCTTGCCGCGGTCGTGATCGAAGAACACACCAGGCGAACGATGCAGCTGCGACACGATGACGCGCTCGGTACCGTTAACAACGAAGGTGCCGTTATCGGTCATGAGCGGCATTTCGCCCAGATACACTTCCTGTTCGCGAATGTCCTTCACTACTTTCTTGGAAGCGGTCGACGCTTCTTTGTCATACACCACCAGGCGCACTTTGACGCGCAGCGGCGCGGCATAGGTCAGGCCACGGATCTGGCATTCCTTGACGTCGAATACTGGATCGCCGAGGCGATAACTCACGTATTCAAGGATGGCATTGCCCGAGTAACTGGTAATCGGGAAAACCGATTTGAATGCAGCATGCAAACCGATATCGGTACGACGACTGTCGACGATTTCCGCCTGCAAAAATTTCCGATAGGAATCGAGTTGGATAGCGAGCAGGTAAGGAACATCAAGGATGCTCTCCTGCTTGCCGAAATCCTTACGGATTCGCTTTTTCTCGGTGAACGAATAAGCCATGGTGGTCACCTCTGGATACGGCATTACGGTTTGGCAGAGACACTCGCACGAGAGCGCTCGTAGCGAATGTGGCTGCCGAACCGATGCGCCTGATGTTTAAGTAAAGGCACAAATCAAAACGCGAAAAGGGAAGCGGTCGTGAGTTGCCCCACGACCGTTTCCCACTCAAATCAGAACAGAATCTGTCCTGCTTGCAGACCCCGTGACGGACAAGAACCAAAGTTACTTGATGTCCGCAGCAGCGCCAGCTTCTTCCAACTTCTTCTTGATGCCGTCAGCGTCGGCCTTAGGAATGCCATCCTTAACAACGGCAGGCACGCCTTCAACCATGTCTTTCGCTTCTTTCAAGCCCAGACCGGTGATTTCGCGGATGACCTTGATCACGCCGACCTTGTTGGCGCCGAAGCTGGTCATGGTCACGGTGAATTCGGTCTTCTCTTCAGCAGCAGGAGCAGCGGCAGCGGCAGGGCCGGCAGCAGCAACAGCGACTGGAGCAGCGGCGGTGACGCCGAACTTGTCTTCCATGAGCTTCACGAGATCAACGATCTCGAGAACGGTCATGTTCGAAATTGCATCAAGGATTTCTTCCTTAGTAGCAGCCATGTGAGTCTCCAAAAATAAGTTACAAAATTACCCAAAAATCAGTGCATCAGCTCAAGATCAGGCGCTTGCCTGCTTCTTGTCTTTGACAGCAGCGATGGTGCGAACCAGCTTGGCGTGCGGCGCCGCGACGGTGGCAACAAACTTAGTGATCGGGGCTTTGAGCACGCCGAGCAACTGAGAGAGAGCCTGATCGCGGGTTGGCAGCGATGCCACGCGGTCCAGATCCTTGGCCGACAACACCGCACCGCCGAGCGACACGAGGGTCGTCACCAGCTTGTCGTTGTCTTTGGCAAAGGCCTTGACCAAGCGTGCAGCTGCACCCGGATCGTCCTTCGAGAAAGCCAAAACCAGCGGACCCTTCAGCTTGCTGCCGATGGACTCAAATTGAGTACCTTCGACGGCCTTGCGGGCCAGCGTGTTCTTGACTACGCGCAGATACACACCGGAGTTGCGTGCCTTGGCGCGCAGGTCCGTCAATTTCGCAACGGTCAAACCACGGTATTCCGCGGCCACAACCGACTGCGCCTTGGCGGCTACAGCGTGCACTTCGGCGACCAACGCCTGCTTGTCTTCAAAATTAAGTGCCATGAATTCCTCCTGGCTTGAAGATCAACCTAACCTAAGGCACTCGTCCGTAAGCACCCACCCTTTGCATGACTTGCGCGATTGCTTACGCAATCGCTACTTCGCATTCCAATCTGGCTCACGAAGCAGCCATGCTTCGGTGTGACCTTTACCAGTGCAGCACTGACTCGGGTAACACCATCTGCGCAGGCTTCAGCGATTAAGAGCAGCGACTTCTTGTGAAAGCATGCTCGCCTGCGGTCTTCGATGATGAACCGGCTTGCTTAATTCAAAGCTCGCCGGCCCTGCATCAATTCGTTACATAAATTTCAAGAGCGGGTTCGATGAATCGAACCCCTACAAAACCTTTTTTCATCTAACGTAGGGACGTGCCAAATAAATTCATATGGTCACGCCCGTTCGCTAAAGCATGAATCAATTACAGACTCGAAATGTCTACCGGCACGCCAGGGCCCATCGTTGAAGACACGGAGATCTTGCGCAGATAGATACCCTTGGCGGTGGCTGGCTTGACCTTCTGCAGATCGGCCAACAGCGCTTGCAGGTTTTCTTTCAACTTGCCGGCTTCGAACTCAGCCTTGCCGATGGTGCAATGAACCACACCAGCCTTGTCGGCGCGGTAACGCACCTGACCCGACTTGGCGTTCTTCACGGCTTCAGCCACGTTCGGGGTTACCGTGCCTACCTTTGGGTTGGGCATCAAACCACGAGGACCGAGGATCTGACCCAACTGACCCACTACGCGCATCGCGTCCGGGCTGGCCACGACCACGTCGAAATTGATTTCGCCGGCCTTCACTTTCTCAGCCAGATCTTCCATACCGACCAGATCGGCGCCCGCTGCTTTAGCGGCGTCCTGATTCTTACCGGCAGTGAACACGGCCACGCGCACGGTCTTACCGATGCCGTTCGGCATCACGGTAGAACCACGCACCTGCTGATCCGACTTGGAAGCATTGATGCCGAGATTCACAGCAACGTCCACCGATTCCTTGAACTTCGCCTTGGCGAACTCTTGAACCAGCGACAGCGCTGCTTCGATCGGATAGGTCTTGCCGGGCTGAATCTTGCCGGACCAAGCCTTAATACGTTTTGCAACTGTAGCCATTTTAGAAAGCCTCCACGTCAACGCCCATGCTGCGTGCAGTACCGGCAACGGTACGCATGGCAGCCGTCAGATCGGCAGCGGTCAGATCCGGCTGCTTCACCTTGGCGATGTCTTCACACTGCTTCTTGCTCAGCTTGCCGACCTTTGCAGTGTTCGGCGTGCCGCTGCCCTTGGGAATGCCCAGCGCCTTGCAAATCAGCACGGAGGCTGGCGGCGTCTTGAGAATGAAGGTGAAGCTGCGATCGCTATAAACCGTGATCACCACGGGAGTCGCCAAGCCTTTTTCCAGACTCTGGGTCTGGGCATTGAAGGCTTTGCAGAATTCCATGATATTCACGCCCTGCTGACCCAGTGCTGGGCCGACAGGCGGACTTGGATTGGCCTGGCCTGCAGGGATCTGCAGTTTGATATAGCCAGTAACTTTCTTGGCCATGATTTACTCTCCGGGTACAAACGCTTCCTAAGAAGCTCCCCAATAATCCCTTCGTTGATAAATCGCAGCGTCCCGTCTGCGACATTGAACCGTTACCGAAGCAACCGGCTCCGCTTAAGCCTTCTCTACCTGACCGAACTCGAGCTCCACCGGTGTGGAACGCCCCAGAATCTGCACCGCAACCTGCAGGCGACTCTTTTCGTAGTTCACCGATTCGACAATGCCGTTGAAGTCGTTGAACGGACCGTCGGTCACGCGCACCACTTCACCCGGCTCGAACAGCACCTTGGGCTTGGGCTTGTCGGCGCCTTCTTCAACGCGGCGCAGAATCGTATTCGCTTCTTTTTCAGTGATAGCAGCTGGCTTTTCCGGCGTACCACCAATGAAACCCAAGACCTTCGGCACTTCTTTCACGAGATGCCAGGTGTCCTCATCCATTTCCATCTGCACCAGCACGTAGCCGGGGAAGAACTTGCGATCGCTCTTACGCTTGTGGCCGTCGCGCATTTCCACCACTTCTTCAGTGGGCACCAGAATCTCGCCAAATTTATGCTCGAGACCCGCGCGCCTTACGGCCTCTTTCAAGCCCTCGGTCACCCGGTGCTCAAAATTCGAATAGGCGTGAACGACGTACCAACGCAATGCCATCTTATGCAGCTCCGCTCGTTAGCCAGCGCGTCAACATGCCCAGCAGACCATCCAGCATCCAGAAGAACAATCCCAGGATGATGACCACCACGAATACCAACAAGGTCAACTTCCAGGACTCATCCTTGCTCGGCCATACCACCTTGCGCAATTCACCACGCGAGCTCTGCACGAATTGCCAGAACTGCGCGCCCTGCGCTGATTGCAGCGCGACAAAGACGCCGCCAACCAAACCGGCCAGCACCATCAGCCAACGCACCGCAGCAGGCAGGTCGCTAAAGTAGTAGTACGCAACAAAGCCGGCGACCACGACCACTGCCGCAGCTACCAGCTTGAAGACATCCCCACCACGCGGGACTTCTTGCACTTGTTCAGTCATGTGACCTTGCACCTCTGGGCTTGAACTTTCAAACCACCATCCGGGAAGTGGCAGGCCAGGAGGGAATCGAACCCCCAACCTGCGGTTTTGGAGACCGCCGCTCTGCCAATTGAGCTACTGGCCTATTTCCCGAACGTTATCGCTCAAGCCAAACAGGCGAGATGCCTGCGCATCTCGCCGCTTAGGGTTTCAATTACTTAATGATCTTCGCCACGACGCCGGCGCCGACCGTACGGCCACCTTCGCGGATCGCGAAGCGCAGACCGTCTTCCATCGCGATCGGGTTGATCAGCTCAACCACCATCTTGATGTTGTCGCCAGGCATCACCATTTCAACGCCTTCTGGCAGCTCGCATGCGCCGGTCACGTCAGTGGTGCGGAAGTAGAACTGCGGACGGTAGCCCTTGAAGAACGGGGTATGACGACCGCCTTCTTCCTTGGTCAACACGTACACTTCGGCTTCGAACTTGGTGTGCGGCTTGATCGAACCAGGCTTGCACAGCACTTGGCCGCGCTCCACGTCTTCGCGCTTGGTGCCACGCAGCAGCACGCCCACGTTGTCGCCGGCCTGACCTTGATCCAGCAGCTTGCGGAACATTTCCACGCCCGTGCAGGTGGTCTTCACGGTGTCCTTGATGCCGACGATTTCGACTTCTTCGTTCACCTTGACGATGCCGCGCTCGATACGACCGGTCACCACGGTGCCGCGGCCCGAGATCGAGAACACGTCTTCCACCGGCATCAGGAAGGCGCCGTCGATGGCGCGCTCAGGAACCGGGATGTACTTGTCCATTTCTTCCACCAGCTTGATCACGGCAGGCACGCCGATTTCGCTCTGGTCGCCTTCGAGGGCTTTGAGGGCCGAACCCTTCACGATCGGGGTGTCGTCGCCAGGGAAGTCGTACTTGCTCAGCAGTTCGCGCACTTCCATTTCCACCAGTTCCAGCAGCTCGGCGTCGTCCACCATGTCGGCCTTGTTCAGGAACACGACGATGTAAGGAACGCCTACCTGGCGGGCCAGCAGGATGTGTTCGCGGGTCTGAGGCATCGGGCCGTCGGCGGCCGAGCACACCAGGATCGCGCCGTCCATCTGCGCCGCGCCGGTGATCATGTTCTTCACATAGTCAGCGTGTCCGGGGCAGTCCACGTGCGCGTAGTGACGGTTGTCAGACGTGTATTCCACGTGCGCCGTCGAAATCGTAATACCACGGGCCTTTTCTTCAGGCGCCTTGTCGATCTGGTCGTAGGCCTTGAATTCGCCGCCGTGCTTCTCGGCCATCACCTTGGTCAACGCCGCAGTCAGGGTCGTCTTGCCATGGTCCACGTGACCAATCGTGCCGACGTTTACGTGCGGCTTCGTACGCTCAAATTTCTCTTTTGCCACAGCGGCGGTCCTCTAAATAACGGGTAACTATGTGAATGCGAATCAGGAACCAGACAAACCACGCTCAACAACGCAGCGAGCCATGGCTCGCCTATCTCATCAAACCCTGCCGGCACATAAATACTGGAGCCCACGATCGGAATCGAACCGATGACCTCGTCCTTACCAAGGACGTGCTCTGCCGACTGAGCTACGTGGGCCCTGGAAGTCTTGCAACCAAACCCGGCCAATCAAAAAAACACTCAAGCACAATGTCCGCCACAACTCCCTGCCAATGGCCAACCAATGGAGCGGGTGATGGGAATCGAACCCACACCATCAGCTTGGAAGGCTGAGGTTCTACCATTGAACTACACCCGCAACGCAAACCAGTCTCGACGCGCAGTGCGCCCGACAAACCGTTTTGTCCGGGCAATCAACCATCATGGCAACCATCATGGTGGAGGGGGTAGGATTCGAACCTACGTAGGCATAAGCCAGCAGATTTACAGTCTGCCCTCGTTGGCCGCTTGAGTACCCCTCCCAAGGACATAAGAGCCGGGTATTCTCTGTATCGTCCCGGCCCATGTCAACAGAGATCACGGGTCATTTTCAGGGGCGGACGTAAATAAAACCTCGTGACGATGGCTTCGACCCCATACCGCTCTGTGAAAGAGCCCGCCAACACCCTCATTTTAAGTAAAGCTTTCCCTGCTGCGTCCGATACTTGTAGTGGTTCACCTCTGAATAGCTACCCGTAGCAACGCTAAACAATGAATGCCGAGTTTGAAGCACGCCTGAGCGCGCAGGTCGATTTCCCCAGCCCCTCCAAGGTGGCCATGGAAGTGATTGGCCTTGCCCGCGATCCCGACATTGAAATTGGCAAGGTGGCCACCGCTATCGGCAAGGACCCAGCGATGGCCGCCAAACTGCTACGCATCGCCAATTCGGCTTTCTATGCACAACGCCGCCCCAGCCAAAACATCCGCCAGTCGCTGGTCATTATTGGGCTGAACGCGGCCCTGACTCTGGCACTCAGCTTCTCACTGGTTTCAACACTGCGTGGCTGCAAACCCAACGGCATCGACTATCGACGCTACTGGCGCAGAACATTGCTGGCCGCCACCGCCAGCCGAGCCTTCGCGGAACGCGTCTGCAAGGGCCGCGATGAAGACGCCTTCCTGACCGGCCTGTTGCAGGACGTTGCCATCCTGGCCATCGACCGCACCTCAGCCGATTTTTATGAGCAACTGCCCAAAGGCGCCTCACACAGCGTGCAAATCAAGTACGAACAGGAACGCCTGGACGGCAAAGACCACGCTCATTACGGCGGCATCCTGCTCAAAGCCTGGAATCTGCCGGCGCCGCTTTGCTATGGGGTGGAACACAGCCATCGACCGGATAAAGCCGACTTCAACAGCGATGAGGGCAAAGTTGCCCGCTGTGTAGCGCTGGGCAGCGAATTGGCCGAAGTGGCGCTTGCCGAAGATCGCAGCGGGTTATTGCCCCAGCTGGCCGGCCAAGCCGCCAAATTGCTATCGCTGCGCGGCGAACAATTTACAGAAGTCGTCACCCGCGTACTTAAATTGATTCCGGAAGCGGAGGAGCTTTACGAAACCAGCATCCTGGACGCCGGAGACGCCGAAACTCTTCTGGCGCAGGCGCGCGAACTAATGACGGTGCGCAACCTGACCGCCCTGCGCGACGTGCAGGCATTGCAGGAAACCGCCGCTGTATTGATGAGCCGCACCGAAGAATTGGAAGACACGGCACGGCGCGATCCACTCACCGGCACGCTCAATCGCATGTGGCTGGAACGCATGCTGGAACGCGAATACACCCAGGCCGTCATGTTCAGCCGCTCGCTGAGCATTGCCTTCGTCAATCTTGATCATTTCAAGCGCATCAACGAAAAGACCGGCCATGAAGGCGGCGACCGAGTCTTAAAGTCTTGTGCCGACACACTGCAGGCCAATATACGCGGTAGCGACATGCTGGGCCGCTATAGCGGCGATACCTTCCTGGTCATTTTGCCGGGTACTGATGAAGCGCTGGCCAGCCAGGTATGCACTCGCATGCTGAGCGCCATTAAAGAGCTACCGCATGCCACCAACCAGGAAACACTGAAAATTACCGCATCGGCCGGCATCGCCACTTACACGCCCCGACATCGCTTCACCAATGCCAGCGAGTTGCTACAAGCCGCAGACCATGCGCTGTACCGCGCCAAGCTTAGCGGTCGCAACCGAGTGGAGCGTTTTGATGCTCCGATTTCCGATTTGGGCACACCCGACGCCACCAGCCTCAGCGCCTAGGGACGTATCGCCTTAGCGGAGAAGGCCGGATTCATCAATTCCACCGACTGCGGTGGAATCGGCCGCTCAAGGAAATAGGCTGCGACACGCGCGAAGCGCTCTCGCCCATCGGTGGCCAAGAACTGAACCTCACCGGCACGCCCGGAATCACTTCTGAGCAAATTCCGCTCGGCCAGCAGCTTTACGACTGCCGCCGCCGTGGTATCAGCCGAATCGACAATATTTACGCCCGCCCCTACCACCGACCTTAATGAATCGCTCAGTACCGGGAAGTGCGTACAACCCAACAACAACGTATCGGCAGTGACACCGCCATCGAATAGATCGTCGAGATAGCGACGAGCAATGGCTTCAACGATAGGACCATTTACCCAACCCTCTTCCGCCAGCGGGACGAACAACGGGCAAGCACGCGCCACGACCTTGGCCGCCGGATTGTTGCGCGCGATGGCCCGCTGGTAGGCGCCGCCCTGAACCGTCCCCTCGGTGGCAATGACCACAATCTGGCCGTTGGATGAAGTCTTGCACGCAGCCTCCGCTCCGGGTTCCACCACCCCCACAATGGGCAAAGTAGCAAACTGCTGCTGCAACATATCCAAGGCCGCCGCGGACGCCGTGTTGCACGCCACCACCAGACACTTAATGCCGCGCGCCACTAAGTAAGTGGCCGCCTGTGTGGCGTACTTGATGATGGTTTCCGCGCTCTTAGTGCCGTATGGCAAGCGAGCTGTATCGCCTAGATAGAGAAATCGCTCTTGAGGCAAGCTCGATTGCAGGGCGCGCAGCACAGTCAACCCACCCACGCCTGAATCGAATACGCCAATGGGCAGATCCCGCCCTGTTGATTGCACGCTCATCAAAACCAACATTCATTCAGAATTAAAGAATCCGCCGCAGTAATCGCGCCGTTCAGTTAACGACAACGACATAAATTCCCATGTCGGGCAATATTCGCGCCGGGCACGACATAAGTCATTTTAAATTACGCCCAACCACTTCGCGCGCAAAAAAACATCCGGCATAATCCCTACGTCACTTTATGGTTGGCGCACCCGACCAAGCTTCGTCAAATAACCCAAACATAGCAGAGGTTGCCCATGGAGCGTCGTCTCCACAACCGTCACAAGGCTCGTACCATTGTGTTTATTTCTCTGCCCGGACGTCCCGGCAGATTGTGTCGTGCAAAAAACCTCAGCGCGAATGGGGTGTTTATCGAAACCAGCAACATGGGATTGAAGAAAGGCGCCACGGTGCAGCTGGCCTTCGCCATCAACCTGGGCGTGGTCACCAAGATTCATCGCCGCACTGCGATCGTCGCGCACATTACCCGCGGCGGCACCGGCCTGATGATGGAAAGCCTGACCGGCACTCGCTAATCCTCATCTCTGTTTAACAATGCACCGCGGTTTCACAACGAACCGCGGTGTCCGCGCTTTTAAACACCACCACTTACGCAGCCGGTTTCAATCCTATCGCTGCCCCCACTTCGGCAATACGCTTTTTAATTGCCTGCGCCTTATCCACCGCAGTGACCACATCACGCCTATCTGCTGCTGTGCTGGCTGCCGTCCATTCAACATTGACTTCTTGCATGGTCTGCACCGCCCGCTGCAAAACGCTGGCGCTGATATTGGCCGGCAACTTACCGACGCCTTGCAGATAACCTACACGCGCATTGAACTGCGACAACAACCCGGGCATTGAGACAGCCAACTCTTTCCATTGAGCGGCCAGTTGCTGCTGCAATTCGTTTTTCCGCTTGCCTGCAGCGCTCGAAACCGCAACCAATTGCTTCATGATCTGCTCGCGAGCAGCCAGGGCATTGGCATAATCCTTGGCGTTCAATTTAGCTTTCATTGCCTCGATCAACGCGCTCAATTGAGCAAACTCTTCCGGCGCATATTTCTCAAGGTCGGCAGCCACGGGCGTCACCGATGCCTCTATCTGCGCAAAAGCCGCTTCCGCCGGCTGTTTCTGGCTATTGCAGGCTGCCAACAAGACCATAGAGGCCATGCCTAAAATCAACTTCCTCACTGCTAGCTTCCCCATGATTGACACCTTCATTTAGTTATTGATTACTGAGGTACGAACATCCATTCGACGACGCAGCCTAAATCGGATGCTGCGCGAGTGAAAGACGCAGTGCAGCACCTTGAGCTAAACCTGTGACCTAAACCGTCATCCTTATTACAATCGGCACTCCTTCATGCACGAGGTCTTGCCATGCAATACCGCTCACTTCTCGCCCCACTGCTTTTGAGCGCTGCGCTCATTAGCTGCAGTACCTCGCCTACTACCCAGCAGGGCGCCATTGGCGTGGACCGCAAGCAGTACATGCTGGTGTCGGAACAGCAGGTTGAAGCAGGTGCTTTGGAGGCCTATCAACAAGAACTCGCCGGCGCACAGAAAAAGAATGCATTGAATGCCGACGCAACCCAGGTAAAGCGCGTACGCGATATCGCCAACCGGCTGATACCACAGACCGCTGCGTTCCGCCCCGATGCCACCGCTTGGAAGTGGGAAATCAATGTGCAAAAGACCGATGAGCTCAATGCCTACTGCATGCCCGGCGGCAAGATCATGGTGTACTCGGGCATCATCGAAAAACTGCAACTCAGCGACGCCGAACTCTCCGCAGTCATCGGCCACGAAATTGCCCATGCGTTGCGCGAGCACACTCGCGAACGAGTTTCACGCGCCTATGCCCAACAAGTGGGTCTAGGCATTTTGGCTGCGGTGACCGGCGCCGGCGAAGGTGCAATGCAACTCGCCTCCACCGTTACGCAGGTGACCTTTGGCCTACCGCATAGCCGCGAACAGGAAAGCGAAGCGGATCAGATCGGTCTGGAATTGATGGCGCGCGCCGGTTACGACCCAAATTCCGCCATTACTCTCTGGCAAAAGATGGCGCAGCAATCCGGCAACAACGGCTCGGATTTTCTTAGCACCCATCCCAGCAGCAGTAACCGCATTGCCGAGTTGCAGAGCAATCTGCCCAAGGTGACGCCGTTATACCAAGCAGCGAGCAAGCGTTAGCAATTACGCTACTAACTCAGCGCAAAACAAAAAAGGCATGTCGACGACATGCCTTTTTTACTACGGCCTCTAATACAACCAGCGCCTATTCTTCCGGCGCAACCGTTACCTTCAGCCCCTCGTAAGCAGGCACCACCACAATCTGGCAACTAAGGCGCGAATTAGGCAGGCGATCCGGCAAATCGCTCAGCACTTCATTTTCGTCGGATTGCACCGCCGGCAATTTACCCAACCAAGCCTCATCCACATACACGTGACAGGTAGCGCAAGAGCACATACCACCGCAGAGCGCCGCCACACCCAGATCCTGATCGCGCAACACCTCCATCAGTGTTGCACCCTTGGGCGCCTTCACCTGGTGCTCGGCACCGTCACGATCAATAACATTCAACGTGGTCATGCTGATCCCGGGCTGCATCAACGCAGCGAAGTTTTTATGTAGTGGGAGCGGACAAGCCGCTCATTCGCGGGCCGGAAATCTAGCTTTTTGAATGGCGCAATGCAACCGCAGCTCAATAAGGCCATTGCTTTGGCACAAAGCATTTCTCGATGCTTTTACTATCAAATTTTGCAGAGATGGTGAGATTGAAGAACCCCCTCCCTAACCCTCTCCCGCAAGCGGGGGAGGGTTAGGATGGGAAGATCCACTTTAGATATCAGCTCAAGCCCTCAACCGAGGCCCCTAGCGAAGAACACATTCATCATCACACCAGATCAAACCGATCCAAATTCATCACCTTGCTCCAGGCAGCTACGAAATCACGCACAAACTTCTCCTGCGCATCGGTGCAGCCATATACCTCACCAATCGCTCGCAGCTGCGCATTGGAACCAAACACCAAGTCAGCACGCGTGCCGGTCCATTCAACTTGACCGGTTGCGGCATCACGCGCTTCAAATAAATCTCGCGCCTCCGAAGTCGCCTTCCATGATGTGCGCATGTCGAGCAAGTTGACGAAGAAGTCATTCGTCAACACCCCCGGCCGCTTGGTCAACACACCATGCTTGGTGCCGCCAAAGTTCGTGTTCAATACACGCAAGCCGCCAACTAGTGCGGTCATCTCCGGCGCAGTCAAGGTCAGCAACTGCGCTTTATCGATCAGCAATTCTTCGGCGGAAGCGATGAACTTGGCTTTCTGGTAATTGCGGAAGCCATCGGCCTTCGGCTCCAAATGATTGAACGATTCGACATCGGTTTGGGCCTGCGAAGCATCGGTGCGTCCAGGCAAGAACGGCACGGTCACATTCACGCCGCCGTCCTTCGCAGCCTTCTCAACTGCCGCACAACCACCCAGCACAATCAGATCAGCCAGCGATACTTTCTTACCGCCAGTAGCCGCACCGTTAAACTCCTTCTGAATGCCCTCCAACATCGTCAGCGCCTTAGCCAACTTTGCCGGCTCATTCACCGCCCAATCTTTCTGCGGCGCCAGGCGAATACGCGCACCATTGGCACCGCCGCGCTTATCGGAACCGCGGAAAGTTGAAGCCGAAGCCCAGGCAGTCGAAACCAGTTCAGACACACTCAATCCCGACGCCAGCAACTTGGCCTTCAACGCCGTGATGTCCTGTGCATCGATCGCTTTGTAGTCAGCCGCAGGAATTGGGTCCTGCCAGATCAACTCTTCCTTAGGCACTTCCGGACCGAGGTAACGCACACGCGGCCCCATGTCGCGATGGGTCAACTTGAACCACGCACGCGCGAAGGCATCGGCAAATTGATCCGGATGTTCCATGAAGCGTCGCGAAATCTTTTCGTACGCCGGATCGAAGCGCAGTGACAGATCGGTGGTCAGCATATTGGGTGCAATCTTCTTCGACTTATCGTGTGCGCTCGGCACCGTACCCGCGCCCGCGCCATTCTTCGGTCGCCATTGCTGCGCGCCTGCCGGGCTCTTGGTCAGTTCCCATTCGAAACCGAATAGATGCTTGAAGAAATCATTGCCCCATTTAGTGGGCGTGGTGGTCCAGGTCACTTCCAGACCACTGGTGATGGCGTCACCCGCAATGCCGGTACCGTACTTGCTGCTCCAACCCAGGCCCTGCGCTTCCAGATCGGCCGCACCGGGATTGGCACCCACATGCGAAGCATCACCCGCACCATGCGTCTTGCCGAAGGTATGACCACCGGCAATCAACGCCACGGTTTCTTCATCGTTCATCGCCATACGCGCAAAAGTTTCACGAATATCGCGCGCCGCCTTCACCGGATCGGGATTGCCATTGGGACCTTCCGGATTCACATAGATAAGCCCCATCTGCACCGCGCCCAGCGGATTCTCAAGATCGCGGTCGCCGCTATAGCGCTCATCGTCCAGCCACTTCTTTTCCTTGCCCCAGTACACATCGAGATCAGGCTCCCACACATCCTCGCGACCGCCCGCGAAACCGAAGGTCTTGAAGCCCATCGACTCTAAAGCCACATTGCCGGCCAGAATCATCAGATCTGCCCAGGAAATCTTGCGACCGTATTTCTGCTTCACCGGCCACAACAAACGTCGCGCCTTATCCAGGCTGACGTTATCTGGCCAACTGTTCAACGGCGCGAAACGCTGCTGACCCCGGCCGCCACCGCCACGGCCATCACCGACGCGGTAGGTACCCGCGCTATGCCAGGCCATGCGAATGAACAAAGGCCCATAGTGACCGAAATCCGCCGGCCACCACGGCTTGGAATCGGTCATCACTTTTTCGAGATCTTGCTTGAGCGCCTTGAGATCGAGGCTTTTGAATTCCTTGGCATAGTTGAAATCCTTATCCATCGGATTGGACTTGGCAGAGTGTGCCGCCAACAACTCAACGGCCAGTTGATTCGGCCACCAATCCCGATTGGTGGTGCCACCACCCGCTGTATGACCGAACGGACACTTCGATTCGACTGCTGCGTTCATATGCGCTTTCCCCTGTGTAGCCGGGCTTGTTGGAAGCTGGAAATATACTCGCGGGTTTTCAGCCGAGTGATCGGCCGTGTCGATCATGACGATAGGCGAAACTTGAAACGCGATATGCAGCGCTTGTAACGATTGCAGAACAAGGACAAAGCTGCTTTCACAGCTAATGAGAAGGAATTATTACAAGGCTTGAGTGAGACACTTCGACAGGCTCAGCGACCGGAATTCCTCCGGTCGCTAAGCCTGTCGAAACGCGCTTTTAAAGTAAGCGTTACCGTTGTCAGTCGTTAACCCGCATCCCAAAAAACCTCCATCCGCTTGCGCATTGCAGCATCCGGCAGGCGTCCACGCGCAGCGGCTTGATTGTCTTCCAAATGATTTACCTTGGTTGATCCCGGCACCGCACAGCTAACGACCGGATGCGAAACCACATACTTCAGAAAGAATTGCGCCCAGGTACCGGCATCGAATTCCGCCGCCCAAGCCGGCAAGGCACGGTCACCGGCTTCTTGAATCAAAGTGCGCCGCTTACCGCCCAAGGGCAAGTTGATCGACACACCGATGCGCCGTTGCTGCGCCAGCGGCAACACTTCCTCCGCAGCGGCACGATTGGCTAACGAGTAATCCACTTGAATGAAGTCCACTGGCCAGCGCTGCATAGCTTCCAGCAATTGCGCATGCTCCGCGCCACTGGATGTCGTGATGCCGATGTAACGTAGCTTACCGGCCTTCTTCCACTCCAGCATTTGCGGAATGGCAGTATCGATCCCCTTGAGGCTATGCACCTGCAACAGATCGACATGATCGGTGCGCAGCAAGCGCAAGGAGCGCTCAAAGCTGGCCAAACCTGTCACGCCATCCCACTCCGAACCCAAGGCGCCAGGACCTTCAACGCGCTGCGTGCCATCGCCCACCAACTTGGTCGCCAGGAATACGCGATTACGAATTTTCAAATCGGATAGCAACTGACCGATCACGGCTTCGCTTTCGCCATAGGCCGCAGCGGTATCTATCCACACACCGCTCAATTCCACCATGCGACTCAGCACCGAGTGCAACGGCTCGAGTTCTTTTTTGGTGAAGGAGTTGGTGCCGATACCAATCACTGGCAGGCGTTCGCCACTGACGGGAATGGGTTTGGTGATCAGGGCATTCGCATCACTTCGCGATTGGGAACCGGTCACGCAACCTGCGACGCTCGATGCCACACCCGACACCAGCGCAGCGGCGAGCAAGTTGCGACGTTGTTGATTGATCATGACCATTCCTCATTCTCAGGCCGTTAAAGCAAAGCCGACTGTACAACAGGCTCACGCAATATAGACAAACGTCCACTCAGCAGAACGCCACTAACGCATCGGCTCGCCTATACTGCCGCACATGCACAGACTGGAAACGGAATACCAACAACTCCACGCAGCCGGCGTCCTGGACGAAGCCGCTACGCTGCGCGCCGTTGCACTGGACCGTGGCCGCATTTTCTCGCTGCATAGCCCGCTGCGTCTGGCGCTGTATGCATCCGTAGCCGCCATCACCACCGGCGTCGGTTTATTGATCAAGAACAATCTGGATCGCATTGGTCCAGTGACCTTGATGGCCGGCCTGCTGCTTATAGCCCTGCTGTGCTATGCCAGCGCCGAACGTATACGACGCCGCAGCGAGCCGCGCTCCATCGGTGGCGACTATGTGTTGTTACTCGGTGCGTTAATCCTTAGCGCCGATCTGGGCTATGCCGAATCGTACTTTCACTGGCTGGGCGAGCGCTGGTCTTGGCATCTATTGATGCTGGCCGTGTTGCACGCCGCCACGGCCTACTACTTCAACAGCCGCCTGGTGCTATCGACCTCTCTCGCTGCATTGGCCGGCTGGTTTGGCGTTCAACCGAATTTCAATGATCTGTTTGCCTACGACGCCACGCTGCGGCGCTCCGGCATCAATGCCTTGCTATGTGCCGGCGTAATCATGGTCTGGCGCGAAATCCATTTACGCACGCTCAGAGCACAACCTTTTGTCGAAGTATTGGAACACTTCGCCGCCAACCTCGCCTTCTGGGGCACGCTGGCCTTGAGCTTCGACAACATCACGCGTTGGGCCGGCATCCTCATGGTCATCGCTCTGGCCGGCATCAGCATCATCATGGGATTGAACAAGCGAAAGGAAGCCTTCGTCGTCTACGGCATCTGCTACGGCGCATTGGGACTGTGCGTATTTGAGGCGAATGTGGTTAGAGAAGAGTTAGCCGTGTTATTACTGGCGCTCATCACCATCATCACCGCCGCATCATTGTTGTGGCGCTTTCATGCCCAACTGAAAGCGACACCATGAACCGTCCCGCACCTCAAGAGGAACGCTGGATAACGGCTGCTCTGCGTACTGGCGTTGCAACCGATACGCCTTGGCTGCAGGAACGCAGCGGCGGCTGGAAAACCGTCTCACTGCTCACTCGCTGCGCATTCTTCATCCTAGGCATCATCGCTGCGGTACTGGCTGCCGGCATCTTCTCGATACTGGGCATCCCCGGCCCCATGCTGGCCGCCGGCATTGCCGCCATCTGCGTGGCCGAAACCTTGATCGCACAACGCAAGTTGTTTGGTGCAGGCATTGAAGAAGCATTGGAAATGACCGGTGTGCTGCTGATCATTGCGCAGATCGTGGCTGCAACCAGCATCAACGATGAAACCAGTATCTTTGTATTCATCGCCATCGGCTTGCTACTGGTAGGAATTCGCATGTTGAATGCCTTCTTCATCACTACCGCCGCTCTGGCGCTGTCCTTCACGGTGTATTCCATGAACAGCGGCATCTATGAATACCGTGCCGCCAGAATCGCAGCCAGCGTCTTCTGCTTCATCGTCGCGGCATGCGCACTGGCAGCCGGCGCGAAATCATTTCAACGCCCTTCCATCGACCGCATGCTGGATTGGCTGGTGATCGCCATGCCCATCGCCGGCTATGGCTGGTTGCTCAATTACAATTTAAATGGACTGACCTGGCTGCTGCTACGCGATAACGCTTTAGCTGCCGCACCGCTGATCATGATTGGCGCGTTCGGCAGCACCGCATTGATAGTCGGCCTGCAACGCCGCCGCCATGCACCGATACTCGCCGCCCTGCTTTCCGTTGCTTGCGTAGCCTATGAATTGCGCAAACTCACCGGCCTGACGCTGGAGCTGCGTCTGATTCTGTGGGGGAGCGTGGCTTTAATAATCACGCTGGGATTGATTGCTTACCTACGCAAGCCACGTGATGGCATCACCTCGGATGAAGTGGCTTCGGGGACGCAGGTGCTGGATCTGGTGGAACTGGTGGGCGTGAGTTCATTGGCTCCGCCGGCTGTTGATGCCAAGCCGGAATATCAGGGTGCAGGTGGAGACTTTGGTGGGGGTGGAGCAAGTGACAGGTATTAGCCAATAAGGACGTAGAGTGTCGAACATATCGCCTAATATCGTACCCACCAAACATAAACGTCCATCCATCCGCGAACCCAACCAAGAAGGTTCGCTCATTTAGGATGACGTCGATTCCTAAAACAACACGCGTCCCATTTTCTAGTTTGGCGACCCAGACTTTTCTCGGAGAAACTCGTTCATCCGCGCCGCCAAATGTTCTCGACGGTAGGTCAAGAAATCTCGATAACGATCAACGGACCATAACTCCCGTTCGCCAGGCACACACTGGCTAATCAACGCCGCCTCGCCCTGCTTATTCACAATGTCCGCCAGATACCCGACCGCATCCTTGTTGCTGATACGTCGATTCGTCTGTCCGGTAATAAAGGCCATATTGGCGATCTCGTTAATTTCGCCGGTTTCGTACCCCTTCGTTTTTAGCAGAGATTTCGGAATGATGTGATGCCACTGAATAAAATGCAGCCGCCCTTGATGTGTAAGCGATAAGCCAAGACCACTGTACCAATCCTTAGCACCAGCGGCCTTTAACGCCAGATAAGTGAGCGAAAAGAGCGGACTGTTTACTCCACGGCTCGCCAGATCAGACGGCTCGACATGCAACCGACCAAACTGCCTTTTGACAGGCTCCAGTAAAGCAGCAATATCGCCGCTACGAAAAATGATGGCCAAATCTTCGTTCAACAATGTTTCAGTCGAACCACGTGAGTAGCGCCCACGGGCATTGGCAATCAATAACCAATACAGCAACGAATCCTGATCGGCTTTTGTCAACCGGTTGTCCTTCACATAGCTGATCGCCGCCAACGAATGAATGAACATAGGCGAAGACAGCAAAGACTCATCCTCAATACCGGCATTAGTACGCAGGAAATTGATTGCGAATCGCAACCCTTCCTTGGCCCGTTCCCACCCCTCTTTAAGTTCCGCCACCGGTGTACTGGCCACACTCCTAAACAGACATTGCTGGGTAGCAAACACCACGATGGCACGAACCATCTGACCTAGATCAATGGTAAACCAGCTCTGCTCGCACTCCTCCTGAAACTCCTCCAACTGTTTGAGTAAGTTAGGCCACCTAGAAGTCATTTGCGCCAATGCAAGATCGGAGGAACGCAGCTTTGCCCCTAGAGAATTCACCCGAACAAAAATCTCCGTCACCTCCTCATATGACATCGATCGCTCAAGCACATGCACTACGTAGCTATATTGCTTTATGGCGCGCAGCTTCTTGAGTCTGTCTGAATATTTCTGGAATCGCTCATCTTCGAACGACTTGATGCCAGCCTTCTTCAGAATCTCCGCATCATTCAAGGTCTTAAATACTTCCGTCACCGACACCCAGTTCGGCTGGGACAGCAAGCTGCGGCTGGATACCACAAAGGTACGCAGATTTAGTTTCTCGTGAAACCCCTGCTCATCTTCCGCACCATCTTCCTCGTCCGGCACTTCGTCATCAGAGGTCACCAAGGCATCTTCGTCACTTTGCACTTCCAGCACCTCGACAGGCGGCCCTTCCAGATGATCGAGATTGAACAAAATATCTATTTTTCGCTTACGATTCCTTACGGACAATAACTCGCCGCTTAGTACAGCAGTCAGCGAAGTCAACCGCTGTTGACCATCTAACAGCAGCTTCCTACCGGCAAAGGCGTTCGAGTCTTGGGCAATTGCAAAATCACGGGTAGGGATTGGCTCATCAGTCTCCCACATCAGAATTGAGCCACTCGGATAGCCACGATAGAGAGAATCGAGCAGATCTCGAACACGTGTCGCGCGCCAGACATAGTGGCGCTGAATCTCCGGAAGACGCATCTCCCCGCGCTTATACATGTCGACCAGAGTACCGATGGGTATGTTTTGTTGTTGCACTATCAATTCCTTCTGTTATTCAAAGAATATATTTGCGTGATTGGTGGTCGTCGCAGCTCACCAACGCAGGATACCTGCATCCTATTTTTTGTTAATTCTACGGATCGGAGCTAATGACGTCGAGCCAAGATACCAGCACCGCATCGCTACAGGCTGAAGAATGTAAACAACCAGAGTGGTTACCATGCCTAATTCGACAATAGACTATGACGGTTAAGGCCTGCCCGCTATTTTCAAATCACCGCGGCCCACTGCGCTTCTTTTTAGAAGTTTTGGTCTTTTTCTTTGCAGACGATTTTGCCGCAACCTGCCGCATCGCCCGCCGCTCTTCCAAAGAAATCGGCTCGCCACCACCGGCACTGGTTACCACCGCACGCTTGGATAAACTGCGTCGCAACACCGCCATCAGATCGATGATCTTGGCACTGGTTTCGGGAACTTCATCGTCATCGGCCTCCAAGTCCGTTTGGTGAATGACGTTATCCTTGCCTCTCTGCTTGGACTTAACCAACGCGTGCAGCTCGTCGGCTTCTTTATCTTCTAGCTCGGTCATGCTGAGTGCATCACGCTTCAGCTCGACGATCTCTTTGCCGAACTGATCTACCAACTTTGCAGAGGGCTTGGTGAACTTGGGTAATTCAAGACTTTCCGGCGTTCTGATTTCGTCGGCATAGCGCAGGGTATCTGCTCGCAACACGCCATTGTCGGAAACTATCGCCACCAGGTATTCATGACCACGCATCACAAAGTTACCGATGCCAACATGTTTGGTGCTCTCCATGATGGCGACCAACAGGTTGTAAGCCTTGCTGGACTTACCAGCCGGCGCGAGATAGTAGGGTTTCTGGAAGTACAGCGGCGGAATCTGTTCGGTGGGCACGAAGCTTTGCAAGTTGATGTCGGCTGACATCTCTGGCGCCACCGACTCGAACTCCGCATCTGTGATCACCACCATCTTGCCGTCATCGGCTTGATAGCCGCGCACCAAATCGTCGTTGTTTAACTTCCTGCCCTCCTTGGAACAATGATATTGCCGACCCAGCGCATGGCCTTCCGCATCGATCAACTTCATCGCGGTTTGTCGCGGACGAATCGCGGCCATCAGATCGACGGGAATGCTGACCAGACCAAAAGTGATCGTGCCCGACCACAGCGGGCGGACGCCGGGGCCGCTGAATTTCTCGGGTACAGCCTTCGACTTAGCTGCCTTGGTTTTTTTCCTGGCCTTAGGCAACTTTTCTCTCCTTGGGCTTATCGCGAGCCTTGTCATTGCCCCTGCCAGTGTTGTTCTTGGCTGCGGCAATGCTGGCCTTCAAGCTGGCTGCCAGACTAGCCTTTGGCGCTTTCTTGATCGGCCGCACAGTGGGCAACTTCCGACCGCGCGCCTTCGCTTCAATGAGCTTGAGCAGGCGTTCTCGATATTCGTCATGCCATTGCTGCGGATCGAAATCTGCTGCAATCGAATTCACCAACTGCTCGGCCAGTTTCAATTCATTGGCTTGTGGCTTCATGCCGGCGGCGGGCTTAATGCCCGAGAACTTCAACACTTGATCGGCTCGGCGTAGCGTCGACAACACCAGATAACCATTCATCGCCGTCAACGCGCCCACGTAGCGCTTCTTACGCATGGTCCAGCGCGAAATGCCTGCCATGCGTTTCTGTTCAAGCGCCTGCGCCAGTGCGAAGTAACTGTCGTCATCGCCATCCGGCCCCAGGTAGTAAGGCCGGTCATACCATTGATCGCCCATCACTTCATAAGTCACGAAGCGACTCAACTCGATATCGCGCGACTCAGGTGGAACCAGTTTTTCCAAGTCCTCGGGCTGCAAGATCACTGCCGTGTGATTGTTCACGGAGAAGGCCTTGCGAATATCTTCTCGGCCCACCTCCTTGCCGGTGTCCTTGCGCACGATGTGCTGTTCCACCGGCGCATGATCTTTCTTATGCAGCATGTGAAAGCGGATGGAGCGATCTTCCACCGCGGAATACATTTTCACCGCCACGGTGTGCTTGCCCAGCGTGAGCGCGCCCTTCCATATTGCCCTAGCCATGACGAGCGCCTTTCGACTTGGCCTGGCTTGGCACGCAGTCGGGACAGACGAAGTGACCTTCCGCATGCACAAGCTTGCAGTGTGGGCAGCCCGGGCCATCGCATTCGGTGCAGCGAAACTCCAACTCGTAGACATACAGGCTGCCGCAGTGCGGACATTCTTCATCGCCATCGCTCAGCCACCAGGAAGTGGCGAGTGGAATATTGCTTGGGGTGATCTTAGGCATGACTATTCAAGAACGTTTCGACTGGCTCACCAACGGACTTATTAGTTCGCGTCTTTGTTTTCGCCCAAGCCACCCAGCTGTGCAGTCGGACGGGCGTGCGTGTCGCTGTCAGCGTCAACCGACCGACGCAACCTCGAATGCGGACCAAGCGTGCGGTGAGCACGGTGTAACTACTTCTGCCGGCCTCACCGCTTCGCTACGATCCCGGCATTTACTTGGCGCGAAATTTTTCCAAGAACGGGGGCGGTATGCAGATTCGATTCAATTCATTGGTGGCGTTATGTGTGGTGCAGACATTGACGCTGGGCAGTGCAATGGCGCAACAGGCCGCACCCACTCCGGAACAAGTCGCAGCAGCGGCAGCGGCCATGGTGGTGACGGATAACACCAAGTACACCACCGGCGTGACAGTGGTGAATGGTCAATATGTGGCCGGCAGTTCTACGCCTGCTACGGTGACCGGCACCGCCGGTAACAAGTCCGCTTCCAACTTGCGCATCGTCTCCACGGCGAAGGATTTCAATGGTCTGATCGTCAAAGGTGCGAACTCCACTTACACGCTGTCCGATTCCAACATCGAGTTAAGCGGCAATGGCAGTAACGACTTTGTGGGCTTGGCTGCAGGCGCAATGGCCGATGGTGGCGCGACGTTGATTCTCAAGAACGTCAACATCAAAACCACAGGGGTTATCTCACCTGCCGTCGTGAACACCAATGGCGGCACGCTCAAGGTGTACAACTCCACGTTGGTGTCCACAGGCGGCCCATTGCCCGCCGACTACGTGCCGAAGATTGGAGCGGGCATGATGACGCCGCCGGATGGCCTGTCGATTGGCGGAACGGCGCGCGCCACCATCACACTCAACAAGTCGGAAAGTTATTTCTACAACTCAAAGATTTTCGCCGATGGCTGGGGCGCGCTGTCCACCGACATGTCGAACGACTATCTGTACCTGGAAGCCAATGACTGCGACATCCGCGTCACCGGCAAGGGCTATGGCCTGTATGCAGACTGGGGCGGCCATGTGGTGATCAACAACTCCAAACTCAGCTCGGGTGTGTTCGGCGGCATCGTCGCCGGTGCGGCGCGCATGGAGTTGAACAATGTGGATTCGCAATCAGGCCGCAGTGCAGTGATGTTGCATAGCGTGATGGGCAAGGTCACCGACATCGGCCTACTCACCCTGCATGGCGGCACACATACCGCCGATGACGCCGTCATTCTGGTGCGCAGCGCCAATGCCGATATCACCATCGACCAAGCCAAGCTGGTATCGAAGAAAGGTGTGCTGTTGCAGGCCGTGGTGAATCCGGATTCGTTCGCTACCAAGGTGACTGGCCGTGCTCCCGGCATTCGCGCGCTGGTGCGCGATGCACGTTTGAGCGGCGACATACTCAATGAAGATAACCAGCGGCGCATGGCAGTTACGTTGAATGGCAGCACTTTGAAGGGCGCCATTCGCGGCGTCAGCATTGCGATAGATAAGTCCAGCAAGTGGACTGCTACTGCCAACTCGAGTGTAGTGTTGACCAACAATGAAGATGTGGCGCGTATCAGTGCAGCCAGCGGTGTGACGGTGACTGTGGTGCCAGCCGAGGGCAGTACGCTCAGCAATCGCAAGTTGTCTGGGGGTGGTTCATTGGTGGTGAGTTCGGCGCTGTGAAGCGTTGAACGCATGGGAACGCCCCCACCTTAACCCTCCCCCGTCGAACGGGGGAGGGAATAAGAACAGATACACCGCTTCATTGCAGACCGCACTCCTTGCTCGCAAGCGAGAAAACAAATCCTCCTTGCCTATCGGGAATGAATCTTTCTCGTCTAATGGCAATGAACTTCTCCCAAGTGTGAAAGAACAATCCCCCGTTCGACGGGGGAGGGTTAGGGTGGGGGCAAGCCATTTGATGCCGCACAAATAAAAACGCGCATCCGAACACTCGAATGCGCGTTGATTGTCATGACCTGAGCCGAATTATCGACGCTCGAACTTGCGTAGACATTCGATGGATAAGAGATGCCCCCTCCCTGCCCTCCCCCGCCGAACGGAGGAGGGAATGAGTCTTCCTACTTCACAATCAATCGTCCTACTTCAATTCACGGACCGCACCGCGCGCCGCATTAGTCGTCAGCGCGGCATAAGCCTTCAACGCGGTCGATACCTTGCGCTCGCGATGATAGGCAGGCTTCCAGGCATCTTTGCCCTTGGCATTCATCGCGGCACGACGTTGTTCGATCACTTCATCGGCAACATTGAGACTGATCAAACGCTTGGGAATGTCGATAACAATCGGATCGCCGGTTTCGATCAAGCCGATCAAACCGCCTTCCGCCGCTTCCGGAGAAACATGGCCGATGGACAGACCCGAGCTGCCGCCGGAGAAGCGACCATCGGTAAGCAATGCGCATTGCTTGCCCAGGCCCTTGGACTTGAGATAGCTGGTGGGATACAGCATTTCCTGCATGCCGGGGCCGCCCTTGGGGCCTTCGTAACGCACGATCACGACATCGCCTGGCACCACAGCATTGCCGAGAATGCCGGCTACTGCGCTTTCCTGACTTTCAAACACTTTGGCCTTGCCCGAGAAGGTCAGCAGTGAATCATCCACGCCGGCGGTTTTAACGATGCAGCCTTCAGGCGCGATGTTGCCGAACAACACAGCAAGACCACCATCCTTGGAGAAGGGATGTTCTGCAGAGCGAATAACACCTTGCTGACGATCGGTATCGAGTTCAGTCCAACGTGCAGACTGACTGAAAGCCTGCTGCGTGGGCACGCCACCGGGACCGGCGCGGAAGAACTTGCGGACTTCTTCATCCTGCGAAGTGGTGACATCCCACTTCGCCAAGGCTTCACCCAAGGTTGGCGTATGTACGGTAGAAGTCGTGACATCCAGCAGCTTGGCGCGATTCAGTTCGCCCAGAATGGACATGATGCCACCGGCGCGATGCACGTCTTCCATATGCACATCATTCTTCGCGGGCGCCACTTTGCACAGGCAGGGCACGCGACGTGACAGACGATCGATATCCGCCATGGTGAAATCGACTTCGCCTTCCTGAGCTGCAGCCAGCAAGTGCAACACGGTGTTGGTGGAACCACCCATCGCAATATCCAAGCTCATCGCATTCTCGAAGGCAGCACGTGTGGCGATGCCGCGTGGCAGAGCAGTCGCATCATCTTGCTCATACCAACGACGCGCCAGTTCAACGACTTGACGGCCAGCCTTGCGGAACAACTGTTCGCGATCCGAGTGCGTGGCCAGTACCGAACCATTGCCCGGCAATGCCAGGCCCAGTGCTTCGGTAAGACAGTTCATGGAGTTGGCGGTGAACATGCCCGAGCACGAACCGCAGGTGGGGCAGGCAGAACGTTCAATCGCGGCCACATCTTCATCGGAGTAGCTATCGTCTGCGGCGATCACCATGGCGTCGATCAAGTCCAGCGCGCGCGTGCTGCCCTTCACCACGACCTTGCCGGCTTCCATCGGACCGCCCGATACGAAGATCGTCGGGATGTTGATACGCAGCGCGGCCATCAACATTCCAGGAGTGATCTTGTCGCAGTTGGAAATGCACACCAGCGCATCGGCGCAATGCGCGTTGGCCATGTACTCGACGCTGTCGGCGATCAGTTCGCGACTGGGCAGCGAATACAACATGCCGTCGTGGCCCATGGCGATGCCATCGTCGACAGCAATGGTGTTGAACTCCTTGGCAATGCCGCCGGCGGCTTCGACTTCGCGCGCCACTAGCTGACCCAGGTCCTTCAGATGCACATGCCCCGGCACAAACTGGGTGAAGCTGTTGGCAATGGCGATGATGGGCTTACCGAAGTCGCCATCCTTCATACCCGTGGCGCGCCACAGGGCGCGGGCGCCGGCCATGTTGCGGCCGTGGGTGCTGGTGCGGGAGCGATAGACTGGCATAGGGCTTGTCTCTGAAATATTTGGGGAAATGTTTGTGGTTTTTCGGAGCGCGCAAGGTAGTTCCTTGGCGAACCATTGTGAAATATATTATTCGCGCCCGATTAATTCATTTGAGATATGTATTTGGATACCAGGCAGCTGAAACACTTCCTCGCCGTGGCCGACTCGCTGCATTTCGGCAAGGCCGCCGAGCAGCTGGGCATTTCCCAGCCGCCGCTCAGCCAGTCGATCATGGCGCTGGAGCGAGAACTGGGCGCGGCCCTGTTCATCCGCACCAAGCGCAGCGTGAAGCTGACGCCCTTCGCCGAGCAGTGGCTGGTGCAGGTGCGCAGCGCGATGGCGGCGGTTGCGGCGCTGCCGGAAACCGCCCGGCGTCTGCGCTTCGGTGAAGCCGGTCGATTGGAACTGTCCTTCGTTACCACCGCCGATTACACCGTAGTGCCGACCCTGGTGCGCCGCTATCGCTCGGCGCATCCCGATGTCGATCTGGTGTTGACCGAGTCCACCAGCGACATCCAGATCGCCGCGCTGGCCGATGGCAAGGGTCATGCGGGCATTATTATTCCTCCGACGCACACACCTTTGCCTGAGGTGCTGACTTATCGACCGCTCACCTCTGAACCGCTGATTGCCGCAGTGCCCGAAGCCTGGGTTGAAGAGAAACGACTTATGCTGGCAGGCAACCAGTTATCCGCCAGCGCCGTGATCGACTCGCCCTTGATTGTCTTCCCACGACACCTTGCACCAGCCTTCTATGATTTGGTGATGGGTTACTACACCGCCAGCGGCGGCCATGCTCGCATCGTGCAACACGCCATCCAGATGCAGACCATCATCAGCTTGGTCTCAGCGGGCATGGGCATTGCCATCGTGCCGCAATCGTTGCGGCATATGGCGCGCACCGGCGTGCGCTATCTGGATTTGCAAGGCGAGGTGCCCAATCTGGATACGGGAATTGTTTGGCGGCGCGATGACAGCACACCGACACTCAAACGTTTCTTGGAAGTAGTGTCAGAGAGTTATTAGAACCGATCTCAAAAATGGCGCAGAGATAGACGAGTAACCAACCGTCATGCCCGCGAAGGCGGGCATCCAGCGAAAACAACTTTCTACTGGATGCCCGCCTTAGCGGGCATGACGAATTTTCGTGCTTTCTACTTCGCCGACCCACCCAGCGCTTGCTTGAACTCTTTATAGTCAGTCGGTCTTTCAGTCGGCGGATAGTAGTTCTGCGGGAACCAGCGTAACCCCACCCGCATGATCTTCGAGTTGGTGCTCTCATCGAGCAGGCTCACATCGCGGATGAAGAAAGCAAAGCGATTGCCATCGGGCAACAAGGCATTGTCGGTAAAGGGGAAGGCAAACGCAGTCAGATCGAAATCGAAACGATAATCCGCTTCGGGTTTTTCAGTAGCCACGGGCGTGATCAACACATGCACACGCTCAGCTGAAAAGTCAGCCTTGTCGAACACAATCGACAGCTTATCCCGGCAATCCGGCGAACTGACCACGAAGGTCTTGAGTTCTTTACTCGGCACCAGGAAGGTTGCAGCGTCGGTACTCTGACCGAAAGCCTCTTCCAGATCCGCATCGCTCACAAATTGGAAGGTGGTCTCCATGGTGGCGGCCGGTTTGCACTCGACCACTGGATCTTCCCAAAGCTGGGCAATCTGCCGCTGAATGACGCGATGCGCCGCTTGATGCAGATTGGCACGCGCCTGCTGGATGGATGCCGGAGCGATCGTGCCGCGATACGCGGTAAGACGATCATCCGCGTCCTGCAGCAAGGGCTTCAGCTCGAAGTGCTCATGGAAGTTGAGTGTCAGCAATTGCGCCAGCACGGCATAACGAATCGGATCAATGTCTGCATTGCCTTCCTTGCCCGCCACCGGACTGATGAGCTGACCGAACATGGTCGCTCGCAATGAACTCTCGGCCTGCTCGCGTTGATTGATCAACTCCAGACGGGCGCGATTCGCCTCAAATGATTGTGCCAGCATGGCCGCAACTACGGCGCTCAACGGCACCGTCAACTTCATCACCACGTCCAGCCAGAACTGGACATCGCGGCGCGTCTTTACCTCAGCCTTGCTTTCGCCTTCCGTCGCTTCTTTATTCGCCATACTTCCCTACCGAACCTGTTATTGGCAGCTGATGTTGACGGTGGCCGAACCGTTCAGCGCGGCAATCTTCGGTGTGCTGCCATTCGGGCACTTCACCGTGTATACGCCGGTATTTAACGCCAATGAATACTTGCCGCCCGCCTCGACTTTGAGGTCTGCGACTTTGGCATCGCCCTTAAAGACCTCCAGCACCGTGCCCGCCGGCACACCGCTGACCACGCCTTGCAGCGTGCCCACATCAGCTTGCGCCATACCCGCCGCGAGCAGCATGGCCGCTGCGATCAATGTGCTTCGATAAATGTTCATGTGATATCCATCCGTAAAAAGAGCTTCGACCATGCGATAGGTAGAACTATATAGCCGGTTATCGGGTCATTTGCCATCAGTGGCCGACCCGGAACGGAGCAATTGCAATCACCGCCCACAACACATACTTTCCATGGTTTGCCACTGCAGCAGCCACCGACTTGAACTGGAACCCTACAAATCAATGATCAACGTCCGATACGCTGTCGTATGACCATGCGCTTCATACGTCCGGCTGCCACAGCCGCCCTCACCGCCCTGCTCCTGTTGTCCGCAGGCTGTGCGACCACTGGCGGCGTTTACGATGAAGCAGAGCCCTTCCTTATCGAAGAACCCACGCTTACCCCTGAAGAACAACAGGCCTTAGTGCAGGACTCGCAGCCGGCCGAGGAAACAGCCTCAACCATGGCCGAGGGCGAAGTCCCACTCAATGTCCCCGAGCCGGAACCTGCCGCGCATACCGATTCCAAGACACTTCAGGAAATGATCGTCGAAGGCCGCCCCTTGCAGCGCTCCGAAGTGATCAGCAGTCTGGTCGCCGAAGCCAGAACCCAGCTGCGCGATGTCGAACTTGAGTATGTATTCACCGGCAAGGGCAAGAAGGAAGTGCTGCGCGGCCGCCCGGTGGCGTTTGCGCTGTGGAGCGAAAAGAATAACTCGTGGACCATCGCCCACATCGAGATCCCGCGTCCGCCCGTCAAATGGACGCCCGGCGGCAAACCCATTGCCTTCCTCGTGCGCACACCGGGCATCCAGGCGCGACATATCAAGGGCACCGGGGCCGAACGTCTGATGTTTGCCTTCACGAAAGACGGCGAGGATCTAAAAGTCTACGGCAGAAAATTCCCGGCCTTCGACGATGCGTTGATCAAGAAGAAGCAATGGCGCGCCGTAGCCGCGACCGCCCGGCCCATCATCTATCTACCCTTCACCGAAGACACACTCGATCCGCAGTTTGTCAGCGGCGGCAAGGAATTCCTGCTGAGCACGGCGCGCAAAGCCCTCGATGAATTACGTCAGGCCAATGCGCCCAGCATGGCCTTCAAGGGCGAGCTGCTCTCGGACATCGTGCCCGCCGAAGTGTTGACCACACTGGCGGTCATCGAGCAGACGGACGATTCGGATTTCATCAAAAAGAAACAGGATGCAGTCGATGAGGTGCTGAATCACTACGGCCTGAAGCGCGAAGAAGCCTTCCGCTACAGCGTCTCGACTGCAGCTGCACTCGGCCCGATGCAGTTCACCAACCGCAGAGGCAACGGCACCTATGCGTTAACTGTCAGGCGCTGCCCCGCCGCCAACATCGATCCGAACTTCGAACGTGGCGCCACCAATCTATTGAACGCCATGAAGGCAGCCATCTGCCTGTTCGACATCGAGCTATCGCAGATGCGCGCCGACATTCGCGATGCCTATCGTTCGAACCTGCAAGTGATGGGCATCTTCCCCGTGGCCGCCTACAACGGCGGCCCCAAGAACGTTAACAAGCTCTACAATGTGATGAAGAAAATGAAGGTCAAACTTGAAGAGCTGACCCGACCGGGAGAAATGCCTGAAGGCAAGAAGGTCACCTGCCCCTGTCTTTGGAGGGAAACGTTGACCGGCGTTTTACCCATGTCGATTCCGAAGTACAACAATGAGAACCGCGGCTATATCGAGAAATATCAGAGTATTTTGAGTGTGTTTGAGTAAACCACTCGCCCCTATTCTTGTTCCACCTGCATAAACGACTCCGCTGCAGTAGTGCATCTCCTGAGGGGGATTGACCCAGTCGCCAAGTGCCTCAGCCTTTCCCAGGATGGAGGCTGAGCCGGACTTAACGCTGGCCATCAGTGAGAAGCAGGGGTATCTTCCTCCCCATAACAATCAACAACGAATAAGCATCGATCACGGTACTGAGTGCTTACCCTGGGAATCGTAAGGAGCGCGACATGCCCAAGAACATCCTCCTGTTTTCCGACGGCACCGGAAACAGCTCGGCCAAAGCGGAAAAAACCAATGTCTGGCGTCTGTTTCAAGCACTCGATCAGACACAAACAGACCAGCTGGCCATGTACGACGATGGCGTTGGCACCTCGTCCAACAAATATCTTGCGGCATTGGGCGGCGCGTTCGGCTGGGGGCTTAAACGCAACGTTATCGATCTGTACCGATTCGTATGCCGTACCTATGAACCGGGCGATCGCATCTACGGCTTTGGCTTCAGCCGCGGAGCATTCACTATTCGCGTATTGGTAGGGCTCATCGCGCGCGAGGGATTGGTTTCATTCCGTTCCGAAGAAGAACTCATCCGCAACTCGGTGGCGGCCTATCGGCAATACCGCACCAAGAGTTTCCCCTCGCATAGCCCCATCGTGTGGGGCTGCCGCAAGCTACGCAATGCGTTGCTATGGCTTAAGGATCGCATCAAAGGCTATCGCCCTTACGACCAGGTGGCCGAAGACACCAAGAAGCTCGATCGCCACATCATCCCCATCCATTTTCTCGGCCTGTGGGATACGGTCGAGGCCTATGGTCTGCCGGTGGAGGAATTAAAGCGCGGCATCGACAAAGTACTGTGGCCCATGGTGTTTGGCGACATGGTGCTGTCACCGCGCGTTCGGCGCGCCTGCCATGCCCTGTCATTGGACGATCAACGCACCACATTTCATCCACTGTTATGGGATCAGGTCGCTGAAGCGCGCATGGTGGAGGCAAAGCTGGTCGAGCCAGGCCGCATTACGCAGGTATGGTTTGCCGGAGTGCACTCGAATGTGGGCGGCGGCTATCCGGAAGATCAGCTTGCTCTAGTGACGCTCGACTGGATGATGGGTGAAGCGATAGCCAATGACGTTGAACTGGCGCCGCATGCAGTGGAACAAGTTGCCGCCGCGAAATCCAGCTTCGCCAAACTCTACGACTCACGCTCGGGCATTGCCGCTTATTATCGATACTCGCCGCGTCGCATCGAACCCATTTTCGATCAGCACCAGGTGCCCATCCTGCCGATCGTTCATAGCAGCGTGCTGATGCGCATGGCCTATGGCTCGGATGGCTATGCGCCGATCACCCTGCCGCATGAATTCTGGGTACTGGCGCCGGATGGAAAATTATTGCCCATGGCCGCGCCGGCCACGTCGCTCAACATCGACCAATCAAAAAGCCAACAAGCAACTACCGGCAAACCGGCAGACTCAGTCAGCCAGCAAAGTGAGCAACTGGACAAGGCTATCGCTGTGCTGGCGCGTCCCGATCGTCCGGCCATACGCCTGGTATGGGACACCGTATTCTGGCGACGCTGCCTGTATGTACTCACTGTGGTGTTGACGGTGATGCTGCTGGCCTTCCCCAAGTCCAGCAACATGGTTGAACACCTACCGTTTATCGGTAAGTTTGCCGCTAAAGATGTGACCACGATAAATGACACGGCTCGCTGGTCGGTCACCACTGCGGTGAATACTTTCAGCGGACTCATTCCCGAGTTCGCGCGACCCTGGAAAGAAGCGCTTATTCAGCACCCGCTGGAGTTTTTCATACTGGTGCTATCCATTGTTGCCTGCATGGCAGGCAGTACCGTACTCGAACACCGCATCCACGATCGCGCCCGGGTGGCGTGGCACCACGGTTATCGAGACGAATATGAGAAATGGATGATCGAAAGCGGCAAGGGCTTTCGCAACGGGACGTTCGCGGTACTGGCACTGACGCTGCTGGGATTGCTGGTGGCGTGGTTCGACCACCGCGAAGGAACGGTTCAAGGCTATCTGATCGCTGTTGCCGTGCTGTTGCTGGTGCTGCTGCTGCAGAAGTTGGGGCGACGCGAAGTCAGCGACTCCAACAGCCGAAAAATTCGCAGCACCCTGGCGTTAACGATCGCCCGCAAACTGCGCGACAATCGACCGCTGGAATGGCTTTATGAGTTGCTGACAAAAAAGATCATTCCCTATTTATTTGCAGCAGTGATTGTCATCGCCGGCCTGTTGCTGGCGAATCGAGCCCTATTCGACGTGGCCAACTCGGCCGGGGCGTTCTGTACTGGAAGCAAAAACCCCGACACTCGTCAGGAGAAGTCCAGGTCGGCTGTGGGTGAGTTTTCCACGAACAGCATGTGCTGGAACTCCGGACTGGTGCTGCAACAAGGCAACCGTTATCGCATCACCTTAAAGGTAACAAGTGGCTGGACCGATGTTTCAGTCGACACGGACGTGGAGGGTTTTCCAGCGCCCTCCACTAAATTTCGGGCGTTTACACCGCTGAAGCGGTGGTGGCAGCAGAATTGGCTGAAACCCATCGCGCGCATCGGTGAATTGGGCAACGACGAATACATACTCGATTCGGTTACCAAAAATGCAAAAGACCCAGCAAATACGCCGGGCGTATTGATAAGTGACATCGAAGCGCGCACTACCGGCGAGCTGTTTTTGTATTTGAACGATGCGGTTGTAGCCATTCCCTGGCTAACCGATTTCTTCGAAAAGAACAATCAAGGCAGCGCCGAGGTTACGGTCAGTGAACCACCGTCGAGAAACTGATTTTTAATTCGACAGCGGAGCAATTCTCGCAGCCCTTCTCGCAACCGTGAAAGGCTGCGAGAAAACCAGCAACCCAATTCAAGCTGCAGTCAACGCCACCACCGGATCGAGTCGCGCCGCCGTTCTGGCCGGCATGAAACCGAACACCAAGCCTGTTGCTACCGCGCAGGTAAAAGCGCCCAGCATCGCTGTCACCGAGAACACCACCGGCACGCCCGCTGCAATCAACAGTGCGCCGATGGTCAGTCCGATCAACACACCTATCGTGCCACCCGTCACCGTCAGCAACACCGACTCGGTGAGAAACTGACGCAGGATGTCGCGCTGTCGGGCGCCGGTGGCGACACGAATACCAATCTCGCGGGTGCGCTCTTTCACCGTCATCAGCATCACATTCATCACGCCGATGCCACCCACCACCAACGACACCGCGGCAATCAAACCCAGCATCGTGGTCATGCTGCGACGTGTAGCGGACTCGGCTTGAATGCGTGCTGCGGCATTGCTGATGCTGAAGTCGTCGCGACCATGACGCGCCAACAGCAATTGCTTCATGGCAGCTTCTGCTTGCTGCACCAGCGCCGACGACGCAGCTTCAATCACCACGTAGTCCGGTTGCGTCTGCGCTTGATAGACGCGCGCACGACCGGCTTGGTAGGGAATGAACACCATATCGTCGTAATCCTGCGCGCCCGAATCGGCGCCGCGCTCGGTGAGCACACCGACCACTTCAAAGGGTGAGGTGCCGATCAACAATTGTTCACCGATGGGATTGCGCATCTCGGGAAAGAAACGCTCCTTGGCCTTGTACCCCAACACTACTAAAGGCACCAGGTCGCGATCTTCCGCGTCGGTGAAGTAACGTCCGGTGGCTATCTGCCAGCGATGCACGATGGGCATGTCCTTGCTGGAGGCAAACACATACACCTGCTTATCCGCACCGCCACGCCGCACTGTGATGGGATCGCCGATCACCGACATCACATGGCGAATCTCCGGCAATTCAGCGATGGCCTCCAGATCTTCGGGCGTCAGCGTGCCCCTCGGCCCACCGCTGACCGGCGCATCGCTGCCCAGGTACAGAATCGCCGTACCCATGGTGCCCATCTGGCTCATCACCTGCCGGCGCGTGCCTTCGCCAATGGCCAGCATCACGATCACCGAGGCCACGCCGATGACAATGCCCAGCAGCGTCAAGCCCGTGCGCGAACGATTCAAGCGCATGCCACGCCAAGCGGTACGCATGGCTTCACGTAGCTCTTCCCAGAAGGGCACGCTGGAATCTTTGCTGGCTGCAGCGACATCCAGCGCAGGCAAGACATTCGATGCGTTACTCGTCTTGGTGGTTGCGCTGTCCGCGACGATGTTGCCATCGTGAATCTCGATGACACGCCGCGCCTGCTCGGCTACCTTGCGATCATGCGTGATCAAGATGATGGTGTGACCGGCATCGGCCAGCTCATGCAGCAACACCATGACTTCAGCGCCACTCTTGCTATCCAGCGCACCGGTGGGTTCGTCGGCCAGAATGATGCGACCGCCATTCATCAGCGCACGTGCGATGGACACACGTTGCTGCTGACCGCCGGACAACTGCGTGGGGCGATTGTGTAATTTTTCGCCCATGCCCAGCCTACTTAATAAGGCCACAGCACGTTCATTGCGTTCCTGTTCCGAAACACCGGCATAGATGGCCGGCACTTCCACATTCTCGTGCGCGGACTCGGTGGCGATCAGGTGATAGCCCTGGAACACAAAGCCAAAGGCTTCGCGACGTAACCACGACAACTCGTCCGCTGCCAGCCCGGTTACATCTCGACCATTGAAACGATAGCTGCCTTCACTGGGTCGATCCAGGCAACCCAGCAAGTTCATCAAGGTCGATTTACCGGAACCCGATTGACCGACGATGGCGACGAATTCACCCGCGTGAATGGCGAGATCAATGCCATGCAGTACTTCCACTTCGGGCTGGCCGGTGTCACCACCGCCATAGCGTTTGCGAATGCCCTGCAGTTCGATCAAGGGCACGATCAATGACGTAGTGACCGCAGACAACTCATCGCTCACCATTGCAGCCACTTCGGACCGCCGCCCACGTGACTCTCACCGATGATCAACGATTCGCCTTCCACCAGGCCCTCCAGCACTTCTGCCGAGTGTCGACTACGCACACCCAGGCGTAGAGCGCGCGTTTCCGGCTTGCCATTGCGTCCAATAATGCGCGCGGTGTAGTCGCCCGATTCATCGTTGGCGGCAAGCGTATTCAACGGCACGGCAATCGCATCATCGACACGCGCCGCGACGAACACCACCTGTGCGGTCATCTGCGGCATCAACTCACCATCGTGGTTCTGCACATCGAACAACACGGTATAGGTAACAGCTTTAGTCGCGGTTGCCGGCGTTGCACTCTCGCTGTTCAACGCCATCGCCGGCGCCGGCAACACCTGTCTTACCGTGCTCTGCCAACGGCGAGATACACCTTCGCCATTACTACCCAACGTGGTGAAGTACACCGGCATGCCGGAGCGTATGCGCCGCACATCCGCTTCGGAAACATCGGTCCACACCGTCATGCCGCTTAAATCAGCGATGCGCAGAATGTTCGGCGTTTGATAAGTGGCATTGAGCGTCTGACCTTCGCGGGCTTCAACCGACACCACCGTGCCGGCCATGGGTGCATAGATGCGCGTGTAACCCAGGCGGGCTTCATCGGCTTTCAATGTCGCTTGAGTCTGCTCGATCTGCGCCTTGATGTTTTCGATGCGTGCAGCAGCCGATTCAACATTGGCCTGTGCGGTTTGCAGATCGTCCAGCGTCACCGCCACGTTGATCAACTTGTTCATGCGCACGAACTGTTGTTCGGCCAGGCGATGCTGTGCCGTTTGCTCGGCCAATTGCGCACGCAGGCTGGCCAGTTGCGCGCGACCGGCATCCACCGTGGCGCGTTGCACGCTGGGATCGATCTCCACCAGCAAATCGCCGGCTTTGACTTCGCTGCCCGGCGTTACCAGCAAACGATTGATCTGGCCCGACACCTGAGCGCCCACATCCACATAGCGACGCGGCTGCAAGGTACCGATAGCGGTGACAGTGGATTCCACATTGGCGCGCGTCACCGGCAGGGTTTCGAACAGCACACGCGAGCGCCCCAGCCACCACATCGCGGCGATTGCGACAGCCAACACCAACCCTATCGACAGACGCAGGGACGTACTACGCAAACTCACTGACATCAGACCAACCTCGAACTCAGCAATCGAAACTACTTGGGGACCGGCGTTACGTCAGCCGACTTCTTCCATGCAGTGGCGTCGATGCCGACGATGTCTTTCCAGTCGATCTCGGCCATTTCACCCGGCCCCACGTCCATCAACACATAGAAGGGCTGGCTGGGCATTGCGAAGGCAAAGCGCGAGCGTGCATCCAGCTTGCCGGTGAACAAAATGGTTTCATCGTAGGCAATCACGTCGATGCGCACGCCTTGCGCGCGCGAACCATCGTGGTAGCCGCCTTCGCAGGTGATCTGTCCCGCCTGCTGCTTGCACACACATACCGGCGTGTGTGCCTGAGCGAATGACGCGTACATCAAAGTCAGTGCCAGTGATGTTTTAACCAGCGTGGTTTTAACAAGCGGCTTCATGAACGCTCCCGAATGAATTGCGCCGTCACCGGCGACACGCGTTCGATATCCAATTGCAGGTGATGCACTTCGCCGTTCTTGCCCTGCACGGTCAGCCACAGGCCATCCTGCACCGTCGCCGCCGGTGGAATGACAATCGCTGCCGTGCGATCTCGCGTTCCTTCGAAGCCATTGCCTGATGCGCGCAACGAACGCGGCTGACGTATTTTCAAATACGCCATGTTGATTTCATCGTCGCAGGCTTCGCAGAAGCGAATGACGAACTCCTTGATAGGCGTATTCATCGCTTCGATGTGCGGCGTTTTCTGATCGCGCTCGGCCAGCACGAAACTCCACGGGCCGATGCTGCCCTGCAAGGCATCCGCACGTTTCAGTGGTGCAGGTGGCGCAGTGAACAACTGCCATGAAAAGAAAACCAAGGGTGCGATAACCAGCAGCGCCGTCACGGCTCGATGTGCAGGAGGTGGTGTCGTCGATGCAGTCACGACAACAGCGATGTCAGCGGCGACATGAGTTTTGCGTTGCTTCTTATGTGGCTTGCGTTCGGACTCGCGCGAGAAACGCGGCAAAGTAAACACCAACACCAGCCCCGCTACCGCCAGCCAGCCAACCCATACCACCATGCCCACATCGTAGTGCCACTGACGCGCCGCCAATAGCAAGGCAGAACTCAACAGCAGCCAGCCGCTGATACGCAAGGTCAAACGTCGAACGGGCGACAAGCCATTCGCCAGCAATTGCCGCGCATGACGTTCCATTGCCAGCGCCAAGGTAGTAAAGCCAACTATGCAGCACAGCCACACAATGATGTTGATGCTCATGCGACTGCTCCCGTAGGCAACAAGGCCAGAGCCAGCAAGGCGAACACCGCGGCACCGCCGAACATACCCAACCAAACAACTCTGACGCGCCGCACGCTGAAGGCCCAGATCAGCACCAACACATACAGCGTGAAGCTCAGCATGTCTGCCGCATAAATGGCTTCGGCTTTGGGTAGCGGCCAGAGCAACGCCAGCAGCACGGTTACCGCCGACGTAAATGCATAACCGCCGACGAAAGCGGCCAACACGCGCGAAGCCACGCTAAGGCGATAACGAATATCTTCATTGGTCTTGGCATTGGCAAGCCAGCTACGCATCACGCGCCCTCCGAAAGGGTGGCGGGCATTGCATGCGCTGCCGCGGATGGCACAGCCGCCCATTTGCGTTGCACCTTGCTCGCCATGATGGCGAACACACCGGCCAACGCCAGCATGGTGAGATCGAAACCGGCCAATACCCAATCACCGGCAGGCAGCGTGACGCCCAGATGCTTATCGGTGGTGAGCAAATTGATAACCGGCAACAGTCCGAAGGCCGCCACTGCCAGCCATAACACCTCCACCCATGCACGGCGCGTGTCGCGTACAAAGGCATACAACAATATTTCCGCCCACACGATGAACAGGCAGTGCACTTCCCACTCGGCGCGATCTGCAAGCTCAAGCGGCAGCAAGCGATTCGCCCAAAAGTAAGCAGCTACTGCTACGGGCAGACCGGCGATGGTGGCGACGTTCAATGCCTCCACCAAGCACAAACCAAAATGCGCATCACCCGGCAACGAGGCATGATCCTTGCGACGCTTCACCGTCCACAACACCAGGCCGGTGCCCACCATCGCGCAGCCCAGCAGACCGGAAAGGAAGTACAACCAGCGCAGTCCCGTGTCGGCGAAGTGACCTTCATGCAGTGCATACAAGGTATTACCGGTGTTCATTGTCAGGCCATCCGGCTTTTTGTCCGGCAGCGCCGCACCGGTGTTCGCATCGAAACGCAAGGTAGGGTTCTCGTAGAACAACACCTGATTACCGCGCTTCTTACCCACCTCAACATAGGCGGGACCGCCTTCATGATGTTCGATGGTGAAGTACACGGCCTGACCTGCGCCCCATACCGCTTCCGCCTTGGCGACCATATCGGCCAGCGACGCGGCAGGGCGACTAACCGCAATATGCTCGCCGTCTTCCGGATACAAATCGTCGTAGTAACGATCGATGGCCTTGTCATCGGTGCCATAGATAGCCGCCACACCCGCCGGCATGTAATCGCTGGTGTAGAACACCAAGCCGCTGTAGGTGATCAACAGGAAGAACGGTAGCGCCATCACGCTGATAAGGTTGTGCGCGTCCAGCCACGAACGTTGGCCTTTGCGCGGACGGAAAGTGAAAAAATCTTTGAAGATTTTTTTGTGCGTAATCACACCGGTGACGATGGCCAGCAACATCAGCATGGTGCAGGCGCCGACGATGCGAATCGCCGCTTCATAAGGCATGTAGTGCAGCGAGTAATGCATGCGATACAGCTGCGAACCGCCATTGGTGTCGCGTGCTTCCGGTGTTTGCAAGCGCTGACCGGTGTGCGCATCCAGCGTTTCGCTGTGATACACGCCATATTCATGACCTTCCTGGGGCATGGTTTCCCAGGCAATGTACAAGTCCTGCCAGCTGCGCGACGACAGCGATTCATGCGGCAGGGTGATCGACCAGAACTCCGCGCTGGGCGCGTTCTTTTCCAGACGATTGAGCGCTCTATCCAACATCTGGTCGGTAGACGCCGTAACGCGAGCGGGCAACGGCAGTTCCGGCTTCATCCAGCGAGTGATCTCGGTATTGTAGTAACCGGCCGTGCCGGTCACGAATACGAAGAACAGCACCCAGCCGACCACCAAGCCACTCCAGGTGTGCAGCCAGGCCATGCATTGTCGAAAACCGTCTTTCATTAATTAATCGTCAGAACTTTGATTGTAAGAATGATTGGAAGGAAGCAAATAGTCAGGCGAGGCGACAACCATGGGTTATCGCCTCGCTGAAGTACGCAGCAATGGCCGCGTCAGTTAAAACTTCAAGCGCGCCGCAACCGTAAAGTTGCGTGGCTCGCCGAAGTCCGAATAACCCCACATCGAACGGTTGTAGCGTTTGTCCAGCACATTGTTGACGTTGACCGAAACCGCCAGTGAGTCAGTGATGGGATAACGAGCCATCAGGTCCAGCAGCCAGTACGCAGGTTGTTCCTGACGTACATTCACGGACGTAGTGGTCGATGAATAAACCGAGTTGTCACTGTAGGTGTAGCTCTGCCAACGAGTACTACCGCCCACAGTGAGACCAGGCACCAGACTACTGAGCTTGTAGCTGGTAGTGAATTTGAAGACATCGTCGGGAATGTAGGTCGTACGCGGCTCGCCGTACTTGTCCTCCGCCGTATTGTGCGTATAGCCGCCGCTGATTTCCCAATTGGGCGTGAGTGTACCTGCCGCTTCGATTTCATAGCCCTTCGTCTTGACGCCATCGATGCTTTCGTAGACCCACTCGCCGTTGGGTAGCTGAGGCACGTCAAGCCATTGGGCAACGTTGTCCTTAGTGGCCTCGTAGACTGCCGCGGAGATGTTCAAGCGATTGTCGTAAAACGCCAGCTTCACACCCAACTCATTGTTGGTGCCTTCGGTGGGATCGAGGATATTGCCGTCAGCGCCATAGACGCTGTTCGGCAGAAAGATGCCGGTGTGACTGGCATATAAAGAAGCAAAGCTATTCAAGTCGAAGACAACGCCGAAGTATGGCGTCACCACATTGCTCTTCTTAGCCGTGCTGCCCAGCACACCGGTATCTGCATCCGACGAATCCAGCTTCCAGTGACTGACGCGGCCGCCGGCCATCAGCTTCAGGCGATCCATGAGGCTGAACCGCACAGTGCCGTACACACCGCCCTGGGCAGAGACATCGCGATTGGCGTAATAACTGTATGACGCCGACAGATTCGGAGCCGGCACAATCGGTTGATTCAGTGTGGCAGTCTGCAGGTAGTAACTATTGCCGCGCAGCACGAAGGTGTTGCGCGCATAGTTGTAACCAAATACCAGATCGTGCTCCCGTCCGAACAATGGGAACTGGCCGGTTGTTACAACGTTGAAGCTCTGTGTGTCCGACTCACGATCGGATTTCAGAGCGTTAGGCTGGCCCCACGGACTAAATAGATTCAAAGAGACCGGATCGACGTAAGAACCCAAAGTGGCGTTCAACACATTGATCTTGCCCTTGGCGTAGCGATACGAGCTGCGCAACGTCCAGCCACTATCGAACTTATGTTCCAACTCGGGCATCACGCTCCACTCGTTTACCTTGCGATAAGCCCATTTCTGCCCGGTCGAATAGGAAACATCGTGATCGATTAATTGGCCGTTGGTGTAATAGGCTGGGTTCGAACTCCAGTTGTAGACACCGGTGTAGTGCGAGGCGACGCGATCCACAATCAACGACAGCTTGGTGCCTTGCTCGAAACTCTTGTCGACGATGCCGTAAACCACATTGCCGCGGCGATGATAGCGATCGATGAAGTAATCTTGATCCAATCCCGCCGCCACGAAGCGACCACGCAAACTGCCGTCCTTGCTGATCGGACCCGCAACATCGCCCTCGGCGCGCCAGGCATTCCAACTACCGCCGCTCAACGACAAGCTGGACTGAAAAGTATCCGTCGGACGCTTGCGAATCATGTTCACCGTGGCCGAGGGCTCACCCAGGCCGCCGAGAATACCGGCCGCGCCCTTCAACACTTCCACGCGTTCAACCACTGCGGTATCGATGCCCTGACTGAGCGCACCGGAGTAAGTCACATTGGCGGGTGTGGTGATCATGCCGTCGACTTGCACAGCGCTATCCAACTGGAAGCCGCGAATGAAGATCATGGCATCTTCAGAGGCATCGCCCACCTGACTGATGCCTGGCACGTGCTCAAGAACCTGCCCCATGTCCACTAAGCCCTTGTCCTCGATCATCTGCTCGGTAATGACCGTGACTGTCTGCGGCGTTTCGCGCAGCGTCATGGTGAGACCGGTCGCGCTGTTCATGGATTGCGCGGTGTAACTACCCGTGACAACCACCTCTTCCAACTCCCCATCCGCATCGGCAGTCTGGGCATGAGCAGTGAACGACAGCACCGCGTTGGCAGTTAATAAAGCGAACAAAGCGCGAGACGACATCGACATTCCTCGTTAAGCAGGGGCCACAAAGGCCAACAAAAAGTTAAAAGTGAAAACAACGTTGCCTCGAATGAACGAGCAACTGGCACAGACAGAAACTGATTGCCTCCGCTAGGCGGAGATAGGATTGGCTATGGCCGTTGCTTGAGCGCCATAGACTTCGGCGTCGGCAATGCGCCGACAAATGCCCTGATGACACAGGCTTGAAGCGTCGATAAATGATCCGGCGACGGAATGGCGTGAGCGCGCAGTTGAGAATCGACAATATGTCCGTGACACGGAACGCTCGGGCAGCCGCATACCAACCTCTTTAGAGATAGCACCACAAGTGGCAGAGAGTTAGCTGGCGGCCGATTGCAATGAATGCAATGAAGGTGGCTGGCTGAATAGCACAGGCGCGAGAAGCGCGAGCTGTCGTTAGAAGACAGGTAAGTATTTTTATCAGCGAATGACTCTAATTGCAAACCATTCTCGTTTGAAACGTGGATGGCGATGGCTCATAACTGAACCAATAGCGAAGTGCGTGTAATCTATAGTTTACATTTCATGCATCGTGTTACTGCTATGCGAAGGCAACAAGCGCACTCAGCCTAGCGGCATCAAGCGTGCAATCGCAATGACTAAAGAGTGGAAAGATTGATCATGCCTGCCAAGAAACGAGCGGAGGAAACCTTTTCCCGTTACGACACCGTGGACTATTTGAGGTCCAAAAAAGAAATGGTGGCGTATCTGAAGGCATGCATGGAAGAAGCCGGCGACGATGCGGCGTTCATCGCGCAAGCTTTAGGCAACATCGCCCGCACGCGTGGCATGGCGCAACTCGCCAAAGATACCGGCATCAGCCGCGAAGGCCTGTACAAGGCGCTTGGCAAGAACAGCAATCCCAGCTTTGGCACCGTGCTGAAAGTGATGAAGACGCTGGGAGTGAAATTGACGCCACAAATGGCGTAACTCACCCATGCAGCAACCATAGAATCGAAGGTACAGTACCGGGTTTAACGATCTTTCAGCTTCAGCAGGACATCAATTAGATGACCCTGCACGAAACACAGCATCCGCGTCAGCTGATTTTGGTTCAGATGAATCAGGAACTGTAGCGCCACGCACAGGTAAGACCGGCAAAGCATCGATCAACTTCACATCCCTATCTTTCAGAGACATTCGCCTCACTTCTCCAGAATCAGGCTCGAACAAAAGGATTGAGTCAGTAGTCGCCCAAACAACTCGTCCACTAAATAACACCACCTCACCATCAAGAATTGATACGCACGTAGCCACAGGTATTTTTTTGCTTGAAGCGGTGGAGCCGGATTTTGTCTTTGGCGAGTTCCATTCCTTCATACGTTCGGCTCGATTTTGCGCAGGGAAACATATATCCGGACCGACCACGTATTTTTTTATATGCACCTCTCCTGTCGCAATGGACAATACCGGCACCAGCGCCAGAGCGACACAAAACACGATAATGACTGCAGCCACGAGAATAGGAGAGATAAAGCTAACTACCGCCGCCAATACCCCAATAAGACCTATACGCGCCCACACGATTGGGTAGGAATCTCTTTTCATTGAGGGCTTGCGAAAAATACATGCAGCATATCTCTTCCTTCTTATTGCACGTATTCGCGCCAGCCCAACAAACCTTGCGACGGTAGCAATAACTGCCAACAACACAGTTACCGCAGCGATCATCCACATCGAACTAAATCCGATTCGCACATAATCGAGTGGATTCTTAAGTAGCTCGCCCACTCCAGAAAAGAGATTCGCCACGCCCCATACCGCAAGCTGTAACAACTCAAACGATGAACCAAAAATAGTCGTATGAGGTATGCCAAATTGGATTTCGGCTGATAGCGCCACCCCCAACCCAATTAGCGCCAGCCCCAAGCTAATGAGAGTGGAAACTCCAATTAGAAGCGTAATTTTTTCGCCGAGAGAACGATTTGTCTGAGCTGGCCCGTTATCAACTGGATCACCCATAGCCATTCCATATCTCCTTAGTGAAAGCAGCGGCGAAAAGCCGCCGCAACAGACTTTTAATTGTCTCATGCTCTTTCACTTAGCAGTAGGCGACACGGAAACCACTGGCACGCCGTAGACCAAAACTGGCTATTGCTATATTGGAAAGCGTTGCTCGTGGAGAAATGGCTATAACCAAGGGGTGCACCATGCCCCATGCGAATGCCAAGAAACTGTTTAGCAAGACTTATCTCGCCATCACTTCAGCCAAGCTGCAAAACCGCCTCAACCTCCACCCGAGCACCACGAGGCAAAGCAGCAACACCAATTGAGGTCCGCGCTGCATACGGTTCAGCACAGTATTTTGGGATGGCTTCGTTCACCTTGGGGAGATAGCCCATATCCGTGAGATAGACATTGAGCTTGCAGGCTTGCGCCAGCGAACCGCCTGCGGCGCGTGCGACGGCTTGCAGGTTTTCAAAAACTTGGCGAACTTCGGATTCAACATCATCGTTCACTAGCTTCATCGCCACCGGATCGAAAGCGATTTGCCCAGAGATGAACACCAGGTTGCCCACTCGAATCGCTTGCGAATAAGGTCCGATAGGTTTTGGGGCGGCGGAAGTCTGTATGACCTCTCGATTCATCTCCGTCTCCGTGCATGGTTTGATTGTTTTTGAATTGTCAGCAGACGGCTCACCGGAAAAAGAAACCGATGAGCCGTCTGATGGATACAATGGGGTGCAACAGAGAGACCATAGAAAGGGGCCACATGCCCCCTATAACAATCTTGCATCGAATACGCTTAAGGCTTGCAAATGCGCTTCAAGGGAACACTGATCGACTGGAAGGATGATCGTGGCTTTGGCTTTATCGAGCCAGCCGAGGGAGGTCAGCGAATCTTTTGCCACTTAAATGCATTTGAAGTACGTGTGCGTCGGCCGATGGCCGGGGACAGAGTGACTTACGAGGTTGGCAAGGATGCACAAAGTCGGGTGAGCGCCACCAAGGTTCGCCCAGCGGGGTTTGAAGAGGCGCGATACCAATCGAATATTGGCTCGCGCCGCAACCCAAAGGCGGGACACACTTCGTCCACGCGTTCCGCATCAGCGCTCATTTCATTGATAGCCACCTGTATAGCGATCTTGATCTATCTCAGTGCAGTCGTTGCGCTTGCAGTTGCCGGGCGCGTGCCATTTTTTGTTCCACTGATCTACATCGTCATGAGCGGCTTAACTATTTTTGCTTATGCATTCGATAAGAGCGCCGCGATGAACGATCACCAGCGTACGCCGGAACAAACTCTGCACTTGATGGAGTTGCTGGGTGGCTGGCCCGGCGCATGGATTGCGCAACAACTGTTTCGTCACAAATCCAGAAAGATGTCGTTTCGAATCGAATTCTGGTTGTGCGTGATAGTGAATATCGCTGCTTTGGGCTGGTACGCTGGAATCCGCAATGGCACGAGCCCATTGCGGACTTCACTTCAACCCAGTGATAACAATCTATCTACGACAGCAGTTCCGCGACCGCATTAAAACCGTACTTCCGCCACGCTTCAGCGGCCGTTTCACCCTCTTTATTCCGAAAGTTTTTATCAGCACCATGCTGTAGTAAGAAGCGCGCCATCTCGAGTGCCGCTATCTCATCGCGCGGCAAACAATACAAGGGCGTGACGCCAAAACGATGATGCTTCGAGTTGACCAACTCGGGATCGGCCGCAAACAGTTCGGTTAGCCGGTCCTTCAGCTCACTAAAAACCATGTTGTGAACGTCGCTACTGTAGGGCGCGAGCAATGCCGCCGCTTGCCGATGACCGAATTCCGACGCGAATCCCATCGAACCATCGTAATACTGTGTGGGCCGGTCGATATCGGCACCGCGATCAATGAGCAGCTGCATCACATCCAGCCGGTTGTTGCTCGCAGCGGTGTTCAATGCACGCACGCCTGCGTGATCGGCAATATCAACATCCATGCCGAGATCGAGCAGCTGCTTGACGGTGGCGAATCGACCTTCACGCGCCGCGGTGTGCATCGGCTCGCTATCCAACAACACCTCGGGATGCAACAAAGCCAGCCGTCGCATCTCTTCGAGATCACCCTGGCGACAGGCGACGATGAACCCCACGGGTCCATCGAGTGGCGCGCGGGTGGCGCCATGCTGCTCCAGCAATGCCAAGACTTCATCAGCGCCATACACCAGCGCTTCCTCGCGCTGCGTGCGCTGGCTATAAGCATGACGACTGTTGGGATTTGCACCATGCGTCAGCAACCACTGGGCACGGCGCGGATGTCGATAACTCACCGCGAGGCTCAGCATGAAGTCGAGTGGATTCGCGGCAAGCGGTCCGCCAATAGACTTATCGGCAATCCCCTGCCAATACTCCGTCACGCCGCGCACAAGCGCGTGCTGCCACAACACATCCAGCCAGTGCGTGTCATCGTCAACGATGGAGATGTCATAGAACGACTGGGTATCGACGGGATCGGCGCCCCGCTCCACCAACAGCGCGACCAGTTCGTCGGCCTGTTCGTGCGGCGGCTTCACACCCTCGCCCAAGCCGATCACGCCGGTGATGACTGTGAAGCGATTACCCCAATCGTCTTTCCACGATGAATTCGGATCGGCGCCCAGATCGAGCAATCGCCGCGCAATCTCCACCGCATGCGTCGCGCCTCCCGGCAAACGCATGAACGCCAAATACAGAATCGGCGGCCATTGATGCGGCCCACCGGCACGCGTCGCCGCAGCGGGATCGGCCGCGAGACGACGCTCGACTTCTTCAAGATCTCCCGCTGCGATGACGGTGTAGAGATCGACGCGCGCCAGCTCAGGATGCTGCGTGAACAATCGCGCCGCGATGTCATGCTCACCACGAAAGATCGCGTGACGCAGCATTTCGTCAGCCAGCTCGCGCAGTGCGGGATTGTCAGTCGGCGCGGCCAGCAACGCACTCCAGCCATCGAAGCCACGCTCACGCGCCAGCGCCAGTTGCACCGCACGCAAAGTCGGTGGCGCGTCGTTGGGATGATTGGGTAATGCGGCTCGCAATCGCGCGATGGCTTGTGCATCGGCCGCGCGTAGCGACTTCAGCCATTGCTTCGCCTGCTTGCGAAGCGATTCGATACGGGATGACTCAGACATAAAACCTTCCTTCCGTAATCGCCTGGCGTCCGCTGAAGATCAGGCTGGAAGAAGGTTGGAACGAGGGCGTTCAACCGATTGGGTGGGAGATTCCCTTGCCGCGGACAGGAGGCGCCCCAACGCGCTCTGTTACCCAGTGTCTGTGCGACTGATGCAACTGTCAATGTTGTTGAAGCTGTATGCGTGCTTTCAGCTCGTCGTGAGTGACAGCGGCTTGTTACTTTTTATCAGCGCGTCACTGACATTTATCTGATGATGCACACACGCATTAGGCTGGTCATATATACAGCCCTCTGGCATACTTGGGTGGGGATTTGCTCATGCCGCCGACACGGATTGCTCCAGGCATATTGGGAATTCACGGCGGTAGAACGGCCCACAAAAAGCGGCGCCCGTCCCGGCTGTAACCGAAACGGACGCCTAACCAAAGTCACCTGAGTTAGAGGTCACCATGGCTAAGCGAAATTCTACTTCGAAAGGATGTCTTTCTCGAAATTCTGTTCATAACTCCCGTCACCAAGCTTTGCACGAAGCGATTGAAGCCGAACGAACCCAGCTTTCAAAAGCGCAATCGCTGCTGCAATGCCTGCATGTAGCGCTTGAATACGCCGATGACAGCGACCCGAAGGATCAGGGGTATTTTCCGGATGTGGTCGAGGTTGCCATGACCATCGTTCGGGAGTCGGTTAATCGGTTGGATTCGGTTTATATCCGGCCGTTGGTTGAGGCGGGATGATTGGCCGGAAAAATTAAGTTTTCGTTGGCGTGCTCAAGGGAATAAGCCCGCAGGCGCCACGTACATCTTGACTTACCTAGTAATGCCAATGCATTCACACATCGACGCAGAGATAATTTTCTTGATGATAGACTACCAGCCAGAAAAAAAGACTATGAGTTGCGAATAAGAGACGAGACACAAATGCCACAAGCCATCGTTCAAGACACCTCCAAGCGTTACCAGACCGTCGCGCAAGAGAAGGCAGACGGTGCAACGTATACGCCCGAAAGGCTAGCCTTGTTCGTTGCCGACAAGATTGTCGAGCACGCCGCTCTTTCAAACCGGGCATCGTTGTCTCTTCTTGATCCTGCCATAGGGGACGGAGAACTTATCCTTGCTTTGCTCCAACGCTTAAGTGGCAAAGTACGAGCGCGCATCAAGGTGCGCGGCTTTGATACCAATGCCGAGGCGCTGGCCACAGCCGCAAGCCGAATTCAGGCCGCATACCCGCAAGTCATTTTGGAACTGTCGCAAGAAAATTTTCTGGACTACGTATTGGAGACGCAAAACGATCCCCATACACCCTCCCTGTTTGCCCCTCAGGACGGAGAAAAATTTGATCTGATCATTGCCAATCCACCCTATGTCCGTACCCAGATTATGGGGGCAGAGCGGGCACAGCGTTTGGCATCCTCTTTCGGATTATCGGGACGCGTCGATTTATATCAGGCGTTCCTGCTCGCCATGTCGCAAGTCCTGACCAGCGAAGGCGTTGCCGGTATCATCGTTTCCAACCGCTTTATGACGACACGCGGCGGCGGCGTATTACGCTCGGAGTTAAGGCGCAGATTTGATATTCGCCAAGTGTGGGACTTGGGCGATACAAAACTCTTCTCCGCCGCTGTTCTTCCGGCCGTCATCGTTGCCAAAGGTGCGCAGTCCGCTTCCGGCAACGTTATTGCATTCTCCACCATCTATGAAGTGAATGATGAGCCGGAGACCCACGCGACTGACCCTATGACCGCCCTTGGTTTTGAGGGCGTGGTGCAAATCAGCGACGGGCGACGGTTTCGCGTACGTCATGGCACCCTTGATTCATCAGGCGGTAACGATGACATCTGGCGCATTACAACGCAGAACGGCGATGCATGGCTGGCCACTGTAGAACGTCACGCCTGGAATCGTTTTGGTGATATCGGAAAAATTCGTGTCGGCGTAAAAACCTGTGCCGATAAAATTTTTATCCGGCATGACTGGGATGCGGAATTTGGCAATGAAAAGCCTGAACTCTTGCGCCCGCTATCCACACATCACGGCGCAGGAAGATTTCGTGCATTGCCGCCAAAAAAAAACCGCGCCATTCTCTATCCGCATGAAGTCGTGGAGGGGCAGCGCCGCACGATCAATCTTGATGATTACCCGAAGAGCAAGTCCTATCTGGAGATACACCGCGCCGCGCTTGAGAGCAGGTCTTATGTGATCGAGGCGGGGCGGAAATGGTATGAACTTTGGGTACCGCAAGACCCGCAAGCATGGGCAGCCCATAAGCTGGTCTTTCGTGATATTTCCGAGAGGCCAACATTCTGGGTTGACCTTGAAGGCAGCATCGTCAATGGAGATTGTTACTGGCTGATCACTGATCGTCATGATAATGACGAGCTTCTATGGCTTGCAGCGGCCGTGGCGAATTCGACATTCATCGAAGCGTTCTACGATCACCGCTTCAACAACAAACTCTATGCTGGACGACGGCGCTTTATCACGCAGTATGTCGAACAGTTTCCGCTGCCCGATCCTGCACTGCCCTTATCACAAGACATTATTGCCAACGCAAAAGCTATCTACGCGGCCAATCATTCAGACGCAGTAGCGGGCCTGGAAGAGAGGCTGGACGCGATGGTCTGGAAATCCTTTGGCTTAGGTGTCGAAGAAATCGGCAGGTAGGGGAATCTGCAATTTAGCGTTCAACACTTTTCCCTGAAATTGCGGAAAGCGGGTGAAGAACGCTTCGCCGGTTGACAGGAAGAAGTGAGTAAGGACGACCATGCCACTTTCGATCTTGCCGTAAAAAATCCCATAGCGCACATCGCAATGGCGGATTTGTTTGCCGCTGATCATCGGTACGTCAAGCGGCTCGGTGCTTTCAGGCGTGACGAGGCCAAGATCAACGGTTGGCGATGTTTGCAACTTCACTTCGAGCAATTGATGCCGCACATCGGGAAACTGGCCATCGTCCTGATAGCTTTTGTATCCGAGGGCCCGGCATACAAGCCTGTGCAAATTCGCTCCGCGATTGCGTTCCTGATCAGCACCCGAATCGGAAAATGTTTTTCCGACCAAAGCAGACAGGAGTGTAAAGACTTTCTCAATCGGCAAGATTTCACCAGCGGCAGGATGGCGCACCGGCGTGGCGACACAACCAAGATCAATATTGGAAGCAACGAACGGTAACAGTCGATTTGTGTCTTTGGCGACAATGAGTTCTGTGGCTTGCAGTCCTGGAATGCAGCGCGCCTGATATTTACGGGTTAGCGTTCCTGTCGTGTCCAGCAAAGCAAGTGTGTCGCCAGTCACGACTTTAACGCGAACAATCACGTCCGCATCAGACACACGGATGATGACGTAGCGGCGCGTGGCCGAGAGTTCTTCATTCCAGACTTGAAGATTGTTGGATTTTTGCGTGTAAGTATCAAACATCTGCCCCTGAAATCTGGGCTGTGTTTTCTTGAATGATTTTGGAACGGGATAACCAAGAACATGGCAAACACGTTCCTTGACCACTTTGGAGCGTGTCCGCAATGGCAGTCCGGCAAGTGACAGGCCGCGCAGACCATCATCCAGCAGCACTTGCAATTCTGGCGTAGGAATCCACAAGGCCAGATCGCCGAGCATAATAGGGTCGTAAATGCTCAGGCCGCTTTTGCGAATATTCTTAACGTAGGATTCAGGACTGTTTTTTTGATTTGCTACCATCTTTTATCGGTGTCAAAAGTTGAATGACCGATACGCCAAGAGCATCAGCAAAAAGTTCAAGGGAGCTAAGCGTCACGTTTCGCTCGCCCCGCTCGATAGAGCCAACATATGTCCTGTGAAGTCCGCAGATGTCCGCCAGCTCTTCTTGCGAAAAATTGCGGTCATAGCGCAAACGCCGGATGTTCTCGGCGCACGTCGTGACGAGAGACTTACTTGGTTTTCTCAGTTTCGTTGACGACATTCATCCTTGCCCAAATGCGTATCCTTTAGGCAGAGTCTCCGATTAGATTCCTTTGACTCTACAGACTTTGAGTAGCATACACCCCGCGAACGTTTTTAGAAGGGCTCTCTAACTTTCCCGACAGGGCGAGCCATCTCGTTAAAAGTATGACTATTGAAAAGCCACCTTATACAGTTCACCGCATTCAGTTCCGTCGCTGACAGTCATCCCCATCACCCGCCCCTCTCCGACGTTGATTCCTGAACCACTCACCTTCAGCCGATGTGTAGCCGGAGCGCATACGTGCATCAATGCGCCTCACCTCATCCTCAAAGAGCGTGCAGTCTTCTTGGTAACGAGAGGTGGGGTGCTTTGTAAGTGGACAGAGCCTGGTCGCGGGGTCACGCACAGGCTGAAGGAGTTGTGTACTCATCGCTCCACAGCTGCTCCGTGGTAGCCGCCATCAAGCTGGCCGTCGCTTCCTTGCCCAGTGCGTTGATGAGCGTAGTCACCGCCAGGTTGAGCAAGGCCTGTCCCAGCAACGGATCATGTTGCGGCGATAGTCGTGGCAGTCCGGTGCTGATCTGATGCATCAGCAGGTTTAACTGCATCAGCGATGGTGTGGAATCCAGCGTGGCTGGCGATGTGTTCATGTGCTGATCAATATGTCGATGGTCCATCGAGGCTGTTCCGTTGCATCCTCAACAGCTGAGTTGCGGCGAGTGGTTGCCGTGTCAATGGTGGCCGCGGCGGTAGGCATCGCGCGCTCATGATGGGTGCCTTTCGACATGGGCAGGTGCGCATGCCAATTCGTTGCAGCAGACTCTTCATTCCTGACAAGCGCCAGCACGGCGCATAGCATCGTGGCAATCAGGGCGATCAGCGGTAGGCGTCGATGCAGTGGCGGGTGTTGCATGGGATTCGCTTAAGCAAAGATGGTGTCGAGCATCATCATCAGCACGAAGCCGAGCATCAGGCCGGTGGTGGCCGAGGCTTCATGCCCCTGTCGATGCGACTCGGGAATGATTTCGTGACTGATCACAAACAACATGGCGCCGGCCGCGAAGGCCATGCCCCAGGGCAGCAGCACATTGCTCAGCGTGACCACGGCCGCGCCTAGCAAGGCGCCAATGGGTTCGATCAAACCCGAGGCCATCGCCCAGCCGATGGCAACGCGTCGTGCATAGCCCGCGCTGAGCAAGGCGGTGGCGATGACCATGCCTTCGGGAATGTCTTGAATGGCAATGCCGGTGCCTAAGGCCATCGCGCTGGCGGGCTCGCTGCCGCCCCAGGCCACGCCAATCGCCAGACCTTCGGGCAGGTTGTGCAAGTAGATGGCGAAGACAAACAGCCAGATGCGTTTCAGTCGGTGGGCTGATTGCCGCACATGGTCTTGGCCTTTGATGAAATGCTCATGCGGCAGATAGCGTTCGAGCAATAACAACAAGCCCGCACCCAATAGCACCCCGGCACCGATCAAGCTGCTGGCCTGGAGGGCACTCAGCCCGTGGCCGCGAGCCGCTTGCAGACCGGGCAGCAACAGCGAGAAAGCCGAGGCTGCCAACATGACACCGGCGCCGAAACCCTGCAGCGTATCGGCCAGCCGTGCGTTCAAGCCGCGCGCAAATAGCAGGGGAATACAGCCGGCTGCCGTGGCCGCTGCGGCAATGCAACCGCTAAGCAGGGCTTGGCGGATACGGGGATCGCATTCAATCAACCACTGCCAGGCGTCGTGCAGAAGAATCAATGCGCCACCCAGTGCAATCAGCCAGCCTAGCCCTCTGCGCGGCGATTGAATGCACAGCGAATAGAGAGCGATCAGCATGGTGGTCGATCTCCCAATGTGACCATTCGCGAAAGTGGAATGGACAGTGGAAGACGCGAGACGCGAGCAGGTAGCTCGGCATCCAAATACGAACGATTGAGTAAGGGGACAGGCATCTCGATTCCTGAGCGCAGCGCGGAAATCGATTTCTGGCTAGGGCTCGGACACAGGCCTGGCTGGTGAAATGATTTAATTACAAATGCGAATGACTTGCAATTGGAGAAGGGAGAGATGGTGGTGATGGGCAGAATCGAACTGCCGACCTAGGGGTTATGAATCCCTCGCTCTAACCGTCTGAGCTACATCACCATTATTTGGGCCTGGCCGTTAGAAGCGGCCGCGCTGCGGGCCGATTGAGAGGGCCGGCAGGGGCGCGAATTCTGTTGGTCGGGGTGGCGACTGTCAAGCTGAAAACCCCGGGTTGCCGAGGGTTTACGAGACTTTCGCTCCCTCTCCCTAGCCCTCTCCCGCAAGCGGGAGAGGGAATAGGAAATTAGACGTTGAAGCGGAAGTGCATGACGTCGCCTTCCTTGACCAGGTATTCCTTGCCTTCCAGGCGCAGCTTGCCGGCTTCCTTGGCGCCTTGTTCGCCTTTCAGGGCGATGTAGTCGTCGTAGGCGATGACTTCGGCGCGGATGAAGCCTTTCTCGAAATCGGTGTGGATGACGCCAGCGGCTTGCGGGGCGGTGGAGCCGGCGCGCACGGTCCAGGCGCGCACTTCCTTCACGCCGGCGGTGAAGTAGGTTTGCAAACCCAGCAGCGCGTAACCGGCGCGAATGACGCGGTTCAAACCGGGCTCAGTCAGGCCCATCTCTTTCAGGAAGTCCGCGCGGTCAGCCTCTTCGAGTTGCGAGATTTCCGCTTCCATCGAAGCGCATACCGGCACCACCTGGGCTTTTTCTTTTTCAGCCAGCGCGCGTACTTGATCCAGGCGCGAATTGTTTTCAAAGCCATCCTCAGCGACGTTGGCCACGTACATCAACGGCTTGATGGTGATCAGGTGCAGCTCATGCAATAGCTTGTGTTCTTCGGGTTCAATCGGGCAGGAACGCGCCGGTTCACCGGCATCCAGATGCTCATGCAGGCGCTTGAGCACGGCTTGCAACTTCACCGCATCCTTGTCGCCGGTCTTGGCGGATTTTTCGGCGCGACGCAAGGCACGCTCCACGCCATCGAGATCGGCCAGCGCCAGTTCGGTGTTGATCACGGCGATGTCGTCCAGTGGACTGACCTTGCCGGCGACGTGAATCACATCGTCGTTCTCGAAGCAGCGCACCACATGAGCAATCGCATCGGTTTCGCGGATGTGCGCGAGGAACTTGTTGCCCAGACCTTCGCCAGTGGATGCGCCCGCCACCAAGCCGGCGATGTCCACGAACTCCACCATGGTGGGCAGGATTTTTTCCGGGCTGACGATGGCGGCCAGCGCATCCAGGCGCGGGTCCGGCACCGGCACCACGCCGACATTGGGTTCGATGGTGCAGAAGGGATAGTTTTCAGCCGCGATCTGCGCGCGCGTCAACGCGTTGAAGAGCGTTGACTTGCCCACGTTGGGCAGACCGACGATGCCGCATTTGATACCCATAAAATCCTGACTTAAGAACCTTCAGTTAATACGCAATGACTGTATTCGCGTCGTTCTCGCGTAGGCGAGAACCCAGTTGAATTATTTTCTCTACTGGATCCCCGCCTGCGCGGGGATGACGGATATAAAAGTCACTCAACATTCCATCAAAGCAAACGGTCTCACCCAAGAGCAACCGTTACGATTCATTCAACCTGTTTTCACGCTATGCAACTGATGCATCGCCTTCTCTGCTCCTTGATCGAGGAAGGTAGGCAATTGATCGGCCGCAGCCACCAGCGAATCCATGATCAAGTCTTCTTCCTTCGCAGAAGCACGCTGTAACACGAAATCGATCACCTGCGACTTATCGCCGGGATGACCGATGCCTAAACGCAGTCGCCAGAAGTTCTGACCGATATGCGTGATGGTGTCGCGCAGACCGTTGTGTCCGCCATGACCGCCACCGAGTTTGAAACGCGCCACGCCGGGCGGCAGATCCAATTCATCATGCGCCACCAGAATCTGTTCCGGGGCGATCTTCATGTAATCGGAGAGGGCGCGAATCGCCAGGCCGCTGCGATTCATGTAAGTATCCGGTTTCAACAAGGAGATCTCATGACCGCCGATCTCGATGCGACAGACATCGCCGTGATAGCGATTGTGGCCGCGAAATTGTCCGCCGTAGTGACGCGCCAACGCATCGACGAACCAGAAGCCCGCATTGTGTCGGGTCTGCAGATGTTCGTTGCCGGGGTTCCCCAGACCAACGATGACTTGTAGTGGCGTGCCGGGCATGACTTAACCGATCTTGCTAATAAGCGGCTGATAAGCGATGGCTCTGAAAAGCGAAACGGGGCTGCCCGTGTGGACAGCCCCGTGCGTAGAGCCAATAGCTTACTTCTTGCCGCCCTTGGCAGGCGCAGCGGCAGGCTTGGCACCGGCAGCAGGCGCTGCAGCGGGTTTGGCGCCGGCAGCAGGCTTGGCCGCAGCAGCAGGTGCTGCATCGGCCGCAGGAGCAGCAGCTTCCTCTTCCACACGTGGGTGATGCACGGACACCACGGCTTCATCGCGACCATGCGACAGCAATACCAGTTCAACACCGGCAGGCAGCGGGATGTCGGACAGATGCTTGGTGTCGTTGATCTCCATGGCGATCATGTCGACTTCCAGATATTCCGGCAGATCCTTCGGCAAGCACACTACGGCCACTTCGTTGAGCAGGTGCGATACCTGACCGCCACCGGTCTTCACGCCGGGAGCAACGCTGGCGTTCTTGAAGTGCAGCGGAATGGTCATGCGGATCGGCTCGTTATCCATCACGCGCTGCAAGTCAAGGTGCAACACAGTGGGCTTGGCCGGATGACGCTGGATGTCTTTCAGAATCGCAGCCTGGGTCTTGTCACCGATCTTGATCGACAGCAAGGTGGTGAAGAAGCGTTCGTTCTGCAACGCCACCGTCAGCTTCTGGTGATCGAACGACAGGTTTGCCGGGGCTTCATGGCCACCGTACAGGATCGCAGGAACGCGGCCGGCATGACGCAGGCGGCGGCTCGCACCCTTCCCCTGCTTATCAGCGCGCGCTTCGGCGACTAATTCAAATGAAGTCTTCATGTCTATCTCCAACTATTTACCAACAAGAAGCGATGCACTTCGCGACCAAAGGCGCATCACTTCGCTCCATCGACGACACACCCATGTGTGCTGCCGAAAATCGGACAGGTTCGATGAATCGAACCCCTACATCGACGATGTCTATTAACAACCTACAGGACCTATACACCATACCGTAGGGGCGTGATTCATCACGCCCGTCTTAATTCATCAATAATCAATCCACATAAAGAGAGCTCACGCTCTCTTCATCACGAATACGACGCATGGTCTCGGCCAGCAAACCGGCTACCGACAGCTGGCGAATCTTGGCGCACTCTTTGGCAGCCTGACGCAGCGGAATGGTATCGGTGACCACCAGCTCATCCAGATCCGACTTGGCCAAGCGTTCGATGGCAGGACCGGACAGCACCGGGTGAGTGATGTACGCCACCACGCGCTGCGCACCTTCCTTCTTCAAGGCGGTGGCGGCATGGCACAGCGTACCGGCGGTATCCACCAGGTCATCGATGAGCACGCAGCTCTTGCCCTTCACTTCACCGATGATGTTCATCACTTCCGACACATTGGCGCGTGGACGACGCTTGTCGATGATGGCCAGATCGGCATCGTCGAGACGCTTGGCCAGTGCACGAGCGCGCACCACACCGCCCACGTCCGGCGACACCACCACCAAATTGTCGTACTTGCGCTTCCACACATCGCCCAGCAGCACCGGCGACGAATACACATTGTCCACCGGAATATCGAAGAAGCCTTGAATCTGGTCGGCGTGCAGATCAACGGTCAGCAAACGGTCCACACCGGCGCGCATGATCATGTTGGCGACCAGTTTGGCGGTGATGGCGGAGCGCTGCGCGCGTGGGCGGCGATCCTGGCGCGAGTAACCGAAGTACGGCATCACGGCGGTAATGCGAGCGGCCGACGCGCGGCGGCAGGCATCGACCATGATCAGCAATTCCATCAGGTGATCGTTGGTGGGCGTGCAGGTGGATTGCACGATGAACACATCGCGACCACGCACATTGTCCATCAGCTCGACGGTGATCTCGCCGTCACTGAAGCGGCCGACCGCGGCGCGACCCAGCGGCAAATTGAGGTGACGCGCAATCTCGGCCGCGAGGCCTGGATTGGCATTACCGGTGAAGACCGCCATGCTGGACTGGTCCATGAAGACGCTCCAAGACAATCGCAAGAATCAAAAACAACAGATCAAAAAGGCTGTGGACTACAGGCGGTGCAGCGGTGCAAACATTGCACTCATCATGCACAACCCACAGGCCACAGCCATTCTGCAGAATTGGCTGGGGTGGAAGGATTCGAACCTCCGAATGGCGGGATCAAAACCCGCTGCCTTACCACTTGGCGACACCCCAACCGCAAACCAATTCAAGTCGTTCGATTATCCAGCCCGCTTAAGCAGGTGCTACGCCTAAGCGCCGCAGCAGGGGCGATCGATTACACCCTTGCACTACAAATCCGCGCCACTGCGCGGGCAACTGCGCGGCGGCGCGCTCGGCAGCACCGCGTTCGGGCCAGCCCGCGAATACACACGCGCCGGTTCCCGTCAATTTCGCCTCACCGAGAGCACCCAGCCAATCAAGCACTTGCGCCACAGCCGGATACCGAGCTCGAACCGTGGACGTGCAATCGTTATGACCGCCCCCGGCGAGAAAGGCGCGTATTGTGGTGAGGGGGGTATCCCGTGTCAATTCAGAAGCTTGAAAGATTTCCGCCGTGCTCACCGAAACCGGCGGTTGCACCACCAAGTAACTTAATTCTGGGAAATCTACCGGCGTCAGTTGCTCACCCACACCCTCGGCCCAGGCGGCCTGGCCGCGAACGAATACCGGCACATCAGCACCCAGCTGCAGACCCAGCTCGGCCAACTGATCCAGGGATAATCCGCAGCCCCATAGATGATTCAGCGCCACCAAGGTAGTCGCCGCATCGGAGCTGCCGCCACCCAATCCCGCCTGCATGGGAATGCGCTTGGCGAGTTCGATGGCCACACCTTGCTGCACAGATGCATTTGCTGCCAACAACCGTGCTGCGCGTACCACCAGATCTTTGTCGGCAGGCACATCCGCCGGACCGGCAATTCGTTCGATGACACCAGCCGGTCTTTTGTAGAAACGCAGCTCATCCATCAGATCGATGAATTGAAAGGCCGTTTGCAGCAAGTGATAACCATCGGCGCGCCGACCGACGATGTGCAGACAGAGATTGAGTTTGGCGGGTGCAGGCCAGGGTAGCGCCTGCCCCGCCCGATCCAGCATTTCTTCACCGGCACTCACAGCGTCATGATTCCAACTGCCAGCTTTGCACCACCATCACGATGCGCAGCTGTTCGCGGGTCAAGGTGAGCTTGGCCGGCAGGCGCAAACCATCACGCTGCAACCAGTCGCCGTATTCGATGCGCCAGCCTGCCTGTTGCAACACGTTGCCCGACGCATCGGCATTGCTGGCTGCACCCGGCGCAGCAATACCCAATATCCAGTAACGCAGTTGTTGCACCGGAATAGCCGCGCCCAAACGCGCCTGTAATTCGGCCAACGCCGCATCGGCGTCGTACTGCGTACCGTCGCTGGATTGAATGCTTAAGTTCTTACCATCGCTGGTGATCACCAATGAGCCCACACCGACTGGCCCGCGTAGTTGCACCTTGCTGGCTGACGCTTGTTGCGTCCAAGTGAAACCGCCCGATCCGGATTGCTCGGGACTGCTGACGCCGATGCGGCCAGTGGCGGTCCAGTCACGTAATTCGCTGACACTACGCGCAGTGCTGCCACCGCTGATGCGCGGAGTCTGAGTGACGCAGGCGCTGAGCAACAGCAACGAACAACATGCAATTAAGCGCAGCGGTTTCATGGATTGAAGGTATTAACGCGCCTACTTGGCGCGCTTCAAACGCTCTTGCAGTGCCTTGTTATCCGGCGCGCGTTCCAAACCTTTCTGCCAGGTCTGCACCGCTTCGTCGCGACGCTTCATGGCCCACAGCACTTCACCGGTATGCAGATCGACATCGGCATCGACCAAGCGCGCAGCAGCGCGCTGCAGATAGCTCAACGCCTCATCGTACTTACCCAGCTTGAACATGGCCCAGCCCATGCTATCGAGCACCGCGCCGCTGTCGGGCGAGTACTTAAGCGCATCGGCAATGTAGTCACGACCAGCCTGTGCTTGCTTGCCTTGATCCACCAAGGTGTAACCCAGTGCGTTCAACACGGTGGGGTCCTGCGGGCGTTCCGCCACCAATTGGCGCATGGCCTGTAAAGCTGGATTGACCTTGCCCATCTTCACCAATTGAAAAGCGCGCGACAAACGCAGCTCGGCCACATCCGGATAATCCTTCACCGCTTGATCGTATACTGCCAACGCTGCGGCATCATCACCCGCCTGCGCCAGCATTTCGGCGCGTGCTTTCAAACTCAGCAACAATTCATCGGGATTGGCTTCGCCAAAAGCTTGCAGAAAAGTCAGCGCCGCAGCCTGACCTTCACTGTCTTGAATGAGCTTGGCGACGCGCAACTGCGCCGCCGAAGCAAACTCACCTTCCTGCACGCGTTCGTATAGCTGGCGCGCCTCATCGTTGGCGCCGGTGCGCTCAGCGATGCCGGCCAGATAGAAAATAGATTCACTGAGGTTCTTGCCGGTGTTGAGCAATTGATTGAAACGCGTAAAGGCGGATTGATAGTTGCCCAGTTGAAAATCCAACTGCGCCAGAGCACGCACCGCCGAACTGTTATCGCCCTGGGTCTGTTCCAGTTCACGCCATAGCTGCACCGCTTCATTGGCGTGATTGCTGGATAACAACAGGCCGGCATACTCGGAGCGCGTCGCGATGCTGTCGTCTTCCTTCACTACTGCCTGCGCGGTTTTCAGCGCCAGCTCATCCTGTCCACTCGCCAATTGCGCACGCGCCAGCAACAGACCAGCCGGCGACCAGTACGGCGCCAGCTGCTGGGCGCGCTGCGCTTCATTCAACATCAAATTCCAATCGGCGGTCTGACCCGCGAGCTGCGCCAGCACGTAGTGCGCCTCGGCCACATCCGGCATGCGCTCCACCAGCTGCTTGAGTACGGCCGTGGCCGCGTTGGAATCGGCCGACTCCAACTTGGGCAGCAATTCAATAAAGCCTGCGGCCGGCGTGATGAACGCCGACTCCAACAACACCTGCAATTGTTCGCGCGCGGCGTCGACGCGATACAGCTTCAATGCCGATAGCGCGGCCAGTTCGCGCGCCTGTTGATTAGTGGGATTGATCTCCAGCCAGCGTGCTGCAATCTGGGCCGTTGCCTGCAACTGCTGATTGTCGTAGCAGGCGCGCGCGGCTTGCTCGATCACCTGCTCATCCGACGAAAGCTGCGCAACCTGAAGGTAGCGGCGTGCCGATTCGGGGTAGCGTCCCGCCTGCTGCGCCTGTTCCGCAGCAGCCAGCAGCTGCGTGACATCGCCCTCGGCCGGCGCCTGCAAGGTGGCTTTGCCGCCTGTCGCGACGACTGCTGCATCGCCAACAGGCCTGGTAGCAGCACAACCAGTCAGCGCCATACTGACCAGTAAGGCGAGCAAAGCAGGATGCATACTGGAATTTCGCCCGGAGACCGGAGCGGCCGCGATGGAACGCAAGAAATGTGATGGCATAGGCGAGTCACTATACAGGGCGGCGATGCAAGGCCGCATCAGCGGCGGGAGTGTTTTGTACTGTAACTATCTGCGACATGTATCCGGCACAGTGGTTTCCTTGTTTTGCCCGCACGCATCCCTGACAATCCGCGCCGGTTCAAAATTTCCAGGGTTTATCCGCAACTACCCGCCACCGCGTAATGCCGTTCATCGTTATAGGAATCAATCACCGCACCGCGCCAGTGGCCATCCGCGAGAAAGTTGTGTTCGCGGATCCCGAACTGCCGTCTGCGCTGGATGAGCTGGGCAAGGTGCCGCAGGTGTGCGAGTCGCTGATCGTCTCCACGTGCAACCGCACCGAGCTGTACTGCTACACCGAGGTCGACCCGGCGCAGTCGCTGGACGACCACGCCGCCCCGATGATCGAGTGGCTGGCGCACTGGCACGAACTGGAAGCCACCGACATCCATCAATGCCTGTACCAGCACAGCGAAGCCAGCGCCGTGAAGCACGCCTTCGCCGTCGCTGCCGGTCTGGACTCGATGATGCTGGGTGAGGCACAGATCCTTGGCCAATTGAAGGACGCCTACCGCCTGGCACAGCAGAACGGCAGCACCGGCCCTTATCTCAATCGCCTGTTTCAAGCCGCCTTCTCCGCCGCCAAGCGGGTGCGCACCGAAACCCGCATCGGCGCGCATGCGGTGTCGGTGGCCTCTGCCGCAGTGAGCATGGCGCGCACCGTGTTCGAAAGCTTTGCAGAACGCACCATTCTGTTAGTGGGTGCGGGCGAAACTATTGCGCTGGCGGCCAAACATCTGTACGCCAATGGTGCGCGCCGCATTGTGGTTGCCAATCGCACTTTGGAGCGGGCGCAACAACTGGCGCTGGAGTTCAACGGCTACGCCATTACCTTCGATCAGCTGCACGCGCATCTGGCCGAAGCGGACATTGTGGTGAGCTCTACCGCCAGCCCGACCCCCATCATCACCCTGGCAGCCGTGAAGGCAGCTCTTCGCGCGCGCAAACGCCGGCCCATCTTCATGGTGGACATCGCTGTACCGCGCGACATCGAAGCAGAAGTCGGTGAACTGGACGATGTGTACCTGTTCACCGTCGATCACTTGCAGAACGTGGTCAGCGAGAACATGGCGGCACGCCAGGAAGCGGCGGTGGATGCGCAGGAGTTACTGGGCGAAGAAGTGCAGCACTTTGCGCAACAGCTGCGCACACTGGATGCCGTACCCACCATCCGCCAATTGCGTGATGAAGGCGAGACGGTGCGCAAACAAACCATTGAGCAAGCGCAGCGTATGCTAAACAATGGCCGGCCCGCCACGGAAGTGTTGGAATTTCTCGCAGACACGCTGACACACCGCTTACTGCACGCCCCCAGCCAACGCCTGCGTGAAGCCGGCGAACAGGGCGAAACCGAACTGATTCATGCCGCGCAGGAATTGTTTGCATTGAACCCGCCCGGCAAAGACCCGCCAAGTAAAGAATGAAAGAATCGATCAAATTCAAACTCGACCGTCTCGCTGAGCGCCACACTGAAGTGAGTGCGCTGCTGTCGGATGCCGGCGTCATCAACGACAACAACAAGTTTCGTGAGTTGTCGATGGAGTACGCCAAGCTCGAACCGGTGGTCACACGTTATCAAGAATTCCAACAGCTGTTAGCTGAGCGCGTGGCCGCCTTGGACATGGCGGAAGGCAGCGATCTCGACATGCGCGATCTTGGCCGTGAAGAAGTCAAGGCGCTGGACGCACGCATCGAAGTAGAAGAGGCAGAACTTTCCAAACTGCTCATTCCGAAAGACCCGCGCGACAACAGCAACATCTATCTGGAAGTGCGCGCCGGCACCGGCGGCGATGAAGCGGCGATTTTTGCCGGCGATTTATTCCGCATGTATTCACGCTACGCCGCCAATCAAGGCTGGCAGGTGGAAACCATGTCGGAGAGTGATGGCGAACATGGCGGCTATAAGGAAGTGATTGCACGTGTGATCGGCAGCGGCGCATTTTCGCGCTTGAAGTTCGAAGCCGGCACGCATCGCGTGCAGCGCGTACCCGCCACCGAAGCACAGGGTCGTATCCATACCTCCGCTTGTACGGTGGCCATCCTGCCGGAAGTGGATGAAGTGGATGAGATCGAAATTAATCCTGCCGACTTGAAGATCGACACCTATCGCGCCTCGGGCGCCGGCGGTCAGCACGTTAACAAGACCGACTCGGCAATCCGCATTACGCACATTCCCACCGGCACAGTCGTGGAATGCCAGGACGAACGTTCGCAACACAAGAATCGTTCGCGCGCCATGTCGTTATTGAAATCGCGATTGTTGGCAGCCGAGCAAAACAAACGCACCCAGGCGGAAGCTGCATCGCGCAAATTGCAGGTAGGCTCGGGCGATCGCTCCGAACGCATTCGCACTTACAATTTTCCGCAGGGACGGCTTACCGATCACCGTATCAACCTGACCATTTATAAACTGGACATGGTGATGAACGGCGATCTGGATGATGTGATCGAACCGTTGCAGAACGAGTACCAGGCCGAGCAGCTGGCACAGTTGACGGAACAATAAGAACGCGAGCAAGCATCGGTCATTGCAGCGTTTTATCGCTGCACGGGCGGAGCCAATCGGCGCAACACCAGCTTCAATAACCAGCGCTGCGTATCGCTGGCAATCTTGTTATCGCCAGCACTCTTAGCATCGACCTCTGACCCGAGAAGCATCGGCTCAAGATTGAATTCCACCACTTCAAATCCCGGGTGCCCCGACTGAAGTCCATCCGGCTCGGGAATCTTCCAGCTATAGCCATCGACTTTATGGCCTTGCCGCGTAAACCGGCCACGAGTATCCGGCGTATAAACCTCGAACCCATCGAGCAGCATGGCCACATCGCTGCGAAAGCGATGCAGCCTGATGACGATCAAGCGCGACCGTCCTGCATATTCAAGCCCGGCCGCCACTTGCACGGAGTCGACCGGCTCGGCACGACTGAACAGGCTGTCGACGAAGTTGGTGGGGCGTTTGTGTGAACCTCCCTTCACTACATTGACGCTTGAAAATCGTACTTGCCCCAGGCTGTCGGTGACGAACACCTGACCCGCATTCGACGCCTGCCAATCACTTTGCGCATCCAATACCAAACGCACCTGGGCCGAAGGCACCGGTCGATCGTCCTGATCCACCAATTTGAAACTTACTTCAAGCACCGATTTCGATGTGACTTGCTTTGCTGCCGCACTCACTGACCCGGCCAGCAGCAGCATCGTGAGTGCGCATGCACTGCTTATGCAAAGCGTCCGAAACTGCATGCGCCCTATCCGGCGTCACGGTTGCGTGATGGCATCGATGCGATCCAGCCGCACCACGATGCGCGAATACTGCTGGCTGCGCAGCTCAACCCATTGGCCCGCCTCGACCTTCACGACGATGCCTGCTATCACCTGGCCGTCGACATAGAGATTGACGCCACGCTTATCCTGCTGCGAAGCGGTGAGCATCTGCTCGAAAGTCCGATTGACGTCTTCGGCAGATACCGAACCGCACATAAGCACCAACAACATGGCGGCCAATCCGCCACGCGCACCGCCAAACAGGATCTTCATAAGATGACTCCCCGGATTAGTGTAGCCAGCATCAGATGACGCATCATTCCAAGCGATGAGCGTATAAGCAAGCGAGCCAGGAGATGTACACCGGCAGCCCGGCACGCAAATACTTGCCTTCAATATTTCTCGTTTGACGAAACCCCATCAATCACCGTCAGAAGCAAAGTTATACGCCTCCGCCACTGGATCGTCCTGGCGATATTCACCGCTTACGCAGCGCTGTGGCATTTCCGGCACGAAGCAGGCTTGGTGCACCCCATGGCCAACCTGCGCTACTTCTACTATGGCAGCAATCCAGGAACGCTCTCGGATCGATTGCTATATGTGATCTTCTTTCCGCCCTACACAGTAGCTTTGCGGCTGCAACAGTCGTTACAGGGCGAACGCAACGAGGTACATTGGCGTGATAGACGTTGATTTCACAGGCGCACCGAGACCCGCTCATGATGCATGACGACCCAACACTGAAGCCGCAGTACCGCATGCCACGCGTATTCGGCGCCCTGCCAGGTCCACGCAATGTACCCAGCGATAAGCAACAGCTACCAAACAATCAGCGCAACCTGGTGCTGTCGGTCACCACGCTGACAGACGCGGCCCTGCTCAGCGAAATCTTGCCACCGGATTGCGAACTGGATGGCGAGCCGCTGCTAACGATCAATCTCAACTTCATGAGCAATATTGGCTGGCTGGCCGGACATGGCTATGCCATGTTGTCGGTCAATCTACGCATCAAGCATCACTCCCCCACCCGAGGCTGGCTGAGCGGCAATTTCATTCCCGCGTTATGGGAGAACCTTGCCGATCCGATTCTGACCGGCCGTGAGGAATTGGGCTGGTCGAAATTGTATGCGGATCTGCCCGATCCGCTGATGCTCGGGAATCGCTATGCCGCCAGAGCACTGTGGCAGGGCTTCAAATTTTTCGACATTCAACTCACCGATCTCGTAGAAACCAGTATCACACCACCGGCACCCACTGGTCACTTCCACTACAAGTACATACCGCGCACCGGAGCGCTGCAGGAAGCGGATGTGGCCTATCTTGAATATGCGGCGCCCGGCGAGAACGTGGCCGGTTATGCGCCGCTGAGCGTCACCAGTAAGTTCTCTGGCACGGGACGCTTTCAGTTTCATTCGGCACGTTGGGAAGACATGCCGTTTCAATATCCCATCATTAATGCTTTGGCGCGCTTACCGCTGCTTGAAGTGCGCGCCGCTTCGCTCACTCACATGGCTGCCAATGGTGTGATAGGCGACCCCAATGGCGGGGCGCTTAGACAGATCGATTGAAATCTTATTAGGGCACTAAGTGCGTAGGTCTTCTGCAATGCCCGCGGCATTGTTCTTCTTGATATGTGGCATGCTTAGAGAAGTGATAAAAGCAATCGCCACCATGACGGTGACATACCAAAAGAACGCCGACTCCATTCCCTGTTGCTTGAACCACAGCGCTACCGCTTCGGCAGTGCCGCCGAATAAGGCATTGCCAATCGCATACGACAACCCCACACCCAGCGCACGCACTTCCATAGGAAACAACTCCGCTTTCACCAAACCACTGATAGAGGTGTAGAAGCTGATGACGGCCAGGGCAACGACGATCAACATGAATGAAGTCAACGGCGTGGTAAGCGATCCCAAGGCAGTCAGTAACGGCACGGTGCACAAGGTCATCAATGCGCCGAACGCCAACATGTTGTTGCGGCGCCCAATACGATCGGACAGTGCACCGAACACCGGCTGCAACAACATGTAAACCACCAGTGCGCCGGTCATTACGCGGCTGGCCACCTCGGTAGCCATGCCGGCAGTATTGACCAGATACTTTTGCATGTATGTGGTGAAGGTATAGAAGGACAACGAGCCGCCCGCTGTAAAGCCGATGACCGTGAACAGGGCGCGTTTGTGGTGCCAGAGCTCGCTTAACGTGCCAGCCTGCTTGCTGGCGCGCACGCTGGCAATGGCAGTTTCATGCAGCCCTCTACGCAGATACAAAGCAATCAATGCTGCCACCGCACCAATCAGGAACGGCACGCGCCAAGCCCAGGCTTTGATGGCTTCCGCCGGCAACAAGGCTTGCAACACCAGCATCACCAACAGCGCCAGCAACTGCCCACCGATCAGAGTTACGTATTGAAAGGAAGCGAGAAAGCCACGGCGCCCGCTCAAAGCAACTTCGCTCATGTAGGTGGCACTGGTGCCATATTCGCCACCAACGGATATGCCCTGCAGCATGCGGGCGAGCGTCAGCAATAATGGCGCCCAGAGACCGATTTGCTCATAGGTAGGCAACATCGCCACCAACAGCGAGCCGAGGCACATGATCAATACCGAGGTCACCATGGAGGTCTTGCGACCCTTACGATCTGCAAGCCGGCCAAAAATCCAACTACCCACGGGACGCATGAGAAAGCCCACGGCAAACACTCCCGCCGCGCTTAGCAATTGCGTGGTTTGATCGCCCTTGGGAAAAAAGGCCGAGGCAAAGTACAGCGCACCGAAGGAGTACACATAGAAGTCGTACCATTCGACCAAATTACCCGATGAGCTGGCGATGATGGCCTTGATGCGTTTGCGATTATCCAGCGCATCAATCTCTGTTGGGGATTGCGAATCCATAGTTACTTTTTCTTCTTATTAGTTGCGAGCACCCCATCGCCATGCAAAGCGGTGGTGAAGCCAGCATGACGTAATCGCTGCGCCACCTCGTTGGGCACATCACGACCGCTGGTGAGTTTATTGGGCGTGCCAGTGTAGTGGAACAGTCGGCCACCGCGCTTGAGCACGCGCGCCAAGTGATCGTAGAACACCTGTGAATACAGTTCGCCGGCGATGCCGAAACGCGGTGGATCGTGCAGAGCAGCATCCATCGAATCACTGGGCAATGAGACGATCTGCTCAGAGATATCGCCATGAGTCAGAGACAGTGCACCGCCGACTGTTGGGGACCAAGGGTTCAAACTGCGTAACCAAATGACATCGGCATTTTTCTCATGCGACATGACGCGCACAGCCTGCCCCTCGAGGCACCATGCAGCGAAGTAACCCAAACCACCGCAGGTATCCAGAACGACCTTACCGCGCGGTTGAATTAGCGCCACTTTGTTTTTCGCATCCTCATAGGGCGAAATCTTCATCGTCGGCAGCATCTTGATGCCGTCGATCTCGAAAGTCGGCGCACCCCACTCGGTGGGCACCAGCTTGATCAAGGAATTTGTGAAACGTGCTATCGGTTGGAAGTGCTCACCATCCCAGTGGTAGATGGTTCGATCCTTACAGGTTTCCAGGTAGGGGTAGGACCTACCCTGCCAACGCCAATGCTCCTGACTTAGTTCAACCGTGCTGATCGAACGTTGTAGATCCAGCGTGCACTCGAGCATGGCCGCGCCCGCACGCGCCGCCGCACGCAGTTGCTCATGCACATTCAGAGTCAGCAGCGGCCCCATCAATACCTCATCAAACTAATAATCATTGCAACAAGGTATTGTCGCTTGGTCGATGTAAACCGTGAATACATCTGGAAGGACGGTATGTATTTTCTTGCACCGTCGTTTGATGGATCAATTCGCGACGGACTTGAATATCTACCCGCATCAAGTCCGCGCCAAACGGTATGCGAAATTTACTCGCCCTGCTCGCCCATCTGCGACTGGCAGTAGTTCTGAATACCCACTCGCTCGATCAAGGCCAGCTGAGTTTCAAGAAAGTCGATGTGCTCTTCTTCTGCTTCGAGAATGGATTCAAAGAGGTCGCGCGAGACATAGTCGCCACGCTGTTCGCTATCGGCAATGGCTTTCTTCAAATCGACATGTGCCGCTTGTTCCAGCTTGAGATCGCAGGAGAGGCACTCCTGTACATCTTCACCAATCATCAGCTTGCCAAGGTCTTGCAGGTTCGGCAGCCCTTCAAGGAACAGGATGCGGGCAATGAGCTTGTCGGCATGCTTCATCTCATCGATGGACTCGTGCATCTCGTGCTTTTCCAGCTCCTTCAAGCCCCAGTTGCCGAACATGCGCGCATGCAGGAAGTACTGGTTGATGGCGGTGAGCTCGTTCTTGAGCACCGCGTTGAGGTGCCGAATGATGATGGGATCGCCTTGCATCGCTTAACTCCGAATCCAGGTTAAGCCGCAATCTTGGGCGAGTCAGCGGAGTGCTGCAACCGCTTTGACGTTGCAACAGAAAGCTAAATTAATCACGAATACGAATGCTAACGAATTAGCCTGAAGATTAGGCCGCGCGACAAGACCGACGTGGTGGCTGTGCAGTGAGATGTTCTTCGACCACTTGCTGGGCGGTGGGCAGGCAACGGCCGCAGCAACCGCCGACGGGCACTTGCATCTGTACTTCTGTCAGCGACGCAGCACCACGGTCCAGAGTCTCGCGAATCTGACGATCGGTGATGCCGTGACAAATACAGACGTACATGCGTACCTCAAGTAACCAATGGGAGCGGGAATATCGCCAACCAGTGGCAGACACTCTAGATGTTAATAAGAATGATTGTCAATTAGGTTTTGACTTAATCAAAACCATACCTTGGCGTAATTGACGAGCCGGTCACAGCCCGCAAGACTCCCGTTTTTACCCCTAGCAGTTACCCCATGAGCCTTTCTGTTCCTGCCGCGCTCCGCGCCATTCAAAAGCAGCTCGCCGCAGTGAGTGACGCCCCCGCGCGGGAAGCCGAATGGCTGGTAGAGCATGTCACCGGGCTAAATCGGCAGCAGCAGCGCCAGGACGCCGCGACACTTAGCCAAGCCCAGCTCCAGGCGCTTAATGAGCTGACCAAACAGCGCACCGAGGGCCGACCATTGGCCTACCTATTGGGCGAACAGCACTTCTGGACACTACGCCTTAAAGTCACCCCCGCTGTCCTCATCCCCCGGTCGGAAACGGAATTGGTGGTGGAACGCGCCCTACATCACCTTCCAAAACAGATGGCGGCAGATGTGCTGGACTTAGGAACGGGTAGCGGCGCCATCGCCCTGGCCGTAGCTCAGGAACGGCCTAGTACCCGGCTCCTGGCGGTGGATCAATCATCCGAGGCTCTATGCGTCGCCACAGGAAACGCCCAATTGAACAAGATCGGCAACGTGGACTTTCTACGCAGCGACTGGTTTTCAGCCATTGCCAATCGTCGATTCCAGCTAATTTTGAGCAATCCTCCTTACATAGCCGAAAACGACCCGCACCTCGAACCCGCAGTCCTGGCACATGAACCCCGCCAGGCCCTGCTTTCGGGCAGTGATGGTCTAGATGCCATTCGTCGTATTGTCCAAACGGCGCCGAATTTTCTCAGCCCTAAAGGATGGCTGATCCTGGAACATGGCTGGCAACAGGCCAGCGCAGTACGACAGCTGCTTGAGTCGGCGGGCTTCTCTAGCGTAGCCTCGCACGCCGATTTGGCTGGCCACGAACGCGTTACTGAAGCGCAGGCCGCCTGATTTACTTCCTTAGCAAGCAAACCGAGCAAGACATGATCGAATTCAAAACCTCCCTGGGCGATTTCACCGTTGAACTGTTCACCGAAGAAGCGCCCATCAGTAGCGACAACTTCCAGGCCTATGTCGACGCCGGCTTTTTCGACGGCACCATCTTCCACCGCGTCATTCCGGGCTTTGTGTTGCAAGGCGGCGGCTTTACTGCGGACATGCAGCAGAAGAAGACCAATGCACCTATCAAGAACGAAGCCACCAATGGTGTGAAAAACAAGCGCGGCACGTTATCGATGGCGCGCACCAACGACATCAATAGCGCCACTTCGCAGTTCTTCGTGAATCTGGTCGACAACGATTTCCTCGACAACAAACCGGGCAATTACGGCTATGCCGTGTTCGGCAAAGTTGTGTCGGGCATGGACGTGATCGATGTGATCGCCAAGACCAAGACCGGTCGTCATGGCCATCACGATGATGTACCCGTAGAACCGATTGTGGTGCATTCGGCCAAGACTACTGCCTGAGTACTGATCTAACCGTGGCGCAATCACGCTCCTTCGGTAGCCGCCTGCTGCGCTGGCTGGGCCTGCTAATCACAGGCTTTCTGGTGTTTACCGTAGGCAGCGTGTTGTTAATGCGCTGGGTCAATCCGGTCACGTCGACTTTCATGCTACGTGACCGCACGGTAGCTTTGGTCAATGACACCAAGGACTATCGGTTCGCTCATCAATGGGCCGACTGGCGCGATATCTCCGCCAATGTGAAGGTGGCCGTCATTGCTTCAGAAGATCAGAAGTTTCCGGATCACTCCGGTTTCGACTTCGAGTCTATGGAAAAGGCCTGGCAACAAAACCAACGCGGCCGCAAGGTGCGCGGTGGCAGCACCATCAGCCAGCAAGTAGCAAAGAACCTGTATCTCTGGCCGGGACAGAGCTACATACGCAAAGGCATTGAAGCTTATCTAACCGTTTTGATTGAAGCGTTGTGGCCCAAACAACGCATTCTTGAAATTTATCTTAACAGTGCGGAATTCGGACCAGGCGTGTTTGGCGTAGAAGCCGCCAGTCATCGCTATTTCAGAAAGCCAGCAGCCAAGTTAAGCACTGAAGAAAGCGCGCTATTGGCTGCGGTTCTCCCCGCTCCCAAACGTTTGCTGGTGAGCAAACCCTCTGGATTTGTGCGCGCCCGACAAGCCTGGATTTCTCGGCAAATGGCGCGCTTGGGCGGCCCATCAATGTTAAGAAACCTATAGCCCGCAGCATTGTCACAACGAAGAGCGGCATGTTCAGTTTCAGCTCAGCCCATTGCTGAGCATCATGTACACACTTACCGTCGGCATAGATGATTGGCAGGTGCATGCGAAACGAATACCCCCTAATATAGGCGGTATTTATCGGCCATAATCGACGCCACAACGACTCTGAACCTACGTACGACTGGGGGTATTGACGATGAAAGTTGCCAACAAACTCTGCATGATTGCAGCGTTTAGCCTGATTGCTGCCGCACCCGCAATGGCCGAGTGCACTTATCCCAAAAAACCTTCGGATCCACCCAAGGGTGCAGAAGCCGCCAAGCGTGGCGACGAAGGCTTGAAGGAAATGATTGCTGCACAGAAGGCCACCAAGCAATTTGACGCAGATGTGAAGACTTATCAAAGCTGCCTGAGCACCGAAACCGAAAGCATGATTTCCGCTCTGGGCGACAAAGCCAGCGCCGAGGACATCAAGCGCGTCAAGGACAAGCAGGATCTGAAATTCAACTCTGCTTACGAAGATGCCCAAAAGTACGCTGAAGCCTTCAACGTACAATTGCGCGCTTACAAGGCGAAGTAACAGCGACTTCTGGCCGGCCCATTCTCAGCCGGCAACTCAATCAGCCAGTCCGGATTGAGTTTAGTGACATAAGAACCGGTAGCGTCAATGTGGGCGCTGCCGGTTTTTCTTTTGCCGCTCAATTTGTGAGCTGCCTCACTGGTATCAGACCTTCGCCGCTTAAAGTCCGGGTCGGCCGCGCCGATCTAGACGGACATCCACGGAATCTGTGATCGCCCCCTGCTGGGTCATGGAGACCGATCTACTGTTGTACCTCCGGAGCGAAGCGATGAAAAAGAATCTGACTATTCTGAGCGTCACCCTGCTGTGCATGACTGGCAAAGCGGCACTGGCCGAGTGCGCCTATCCCAAAGCACCGGATGGCGTGGCGAGCGTAAGTACTGCCACCCAGGCGGACATGATCACCGCCATGAGCGCCTTCAAGCAGTACAACACTGACGTCGATGCTTATGTTGCATGCCTGGATGCAGAAACAGCCGACAAGATCAAAGAAGCCGGCGCAGCAGGCGCGATCATGCAGATCAAGGCCATGCAGGCCAAGAAAAAGTCTGCCGCCACTGACGAACGCCAAGCGAAGATCGATGCCTTCAACAAGACCGTTCGGGAATTTAAGGCCAAGGGCTAAAGAAATTTCAGATCAGACCGCTGAGGCTAAGACCTTCCCTCAGCGGTACCTACTGCGCTGGTGATGGATTGCACAGTAATTCTCGGTAGAGGCTGCTCAAGCAGCCACAAAGCCCGCCGATATAGATAACGACGCATACGGCTGTGCCGTGTGTTACCCCAGTTTATTCACCCAGCTTATTGGTACCAACACATGAAGGTTTCACTTATCTCCCTCGTCGGCATGTTCGCCGTGGCCCTGAGCACCAGCGCGTATGCCGATTGCGCTTTCCCTAAGGCTCCGGAAAGCATTCCGGATGGTAAGAGCGCCTCTGAACCGGAAATGATCAGCGCCATGACTGCATTCAAGCAGTACAACACCGACGTTGACACCTACGTTGCCTGCCTCGATACCGAGACCGACGCCAAGATCAAGGAAGCCGGCGCTGCGGGCGCGATCATGCAGATCAAGGCCATGCAGGCCAAGAAGAAGTCCTCGGCCACCGATGAACGTCAGGCCAAGGTAAACACCTTCAATGAACAGGTTCGTACCTTCAAGGCTCGCAAGTCCTAATACAAAGCCAGACGAAGTCTGGCTTTTGCTGAGCACTGTCTCGACACGGCGTAGCAACCCCTCCCCTGCCGTGCGACACTCTCAAGCCGTTCTGGTCACACCAGAGCGGCTTTTTTATTTGGTCTGGCAAACAACGCGAGAAACATTGAGTGCCCATTTTGAGCGTCGCCGCAGCGTACACGGCCATCCAGACACAGGTTCCCGCGCTCCCGCCCACCCGCCTGGCACTGCGTGAACTCACCGGCAGCGTGCTGGCTGAAGACATCTGCATGGAGCGCGATCAGCCGCCGTTCGATCGGGTCACCATGGACGGTATTGCGCTTTCCAGTCAAACGCCCAACGTAAATCGCCGCTGGCGCATCGCCGGCACCCAGGCCGCCGGAACCCCGCCGCTGGCTCTGCAAAATCCAGGTGACTGTATCGAAGTGATGACCGGCGCTGAATTGCCCGCCGGTTGCGATGCCGTTATTCCCGTCGAACGCATCCAGATAGTCGATAGCCATGCGCAAGTGGAAGCCGGCATGGCCATCGAAGCGGGAATGAATGTGCATCGTCGCGGCAGCGATGCACGCGCCAATAGCAACCTGCTGCATCCAGGACAACGCTTGACCGCCACCGAAGTCGCGGTGCTGGCATCTGCCGGCTACGCACAGGCACAGGTGCGTCGCTCACCGCGTATTGCGGTGATTTCAACCGGCGATGAACTAGTGGAGCCCGGCTTGCCTATACAAACCTGGCAGGTGCGCCGTTCCAACACCTATGCGCTGCTAGCCGCGCTGCAGCAACATGGCCATACCCACCTGGTGGATGCGCATATTGCCGATGACCTGTCAGTGCTCCGGCCACAGCTGCAAGCGCTATTGGCTGCCAACGATGTATTGATTCTGAGCGGCGGCGTCTCGATGGGACGTTTCGATTTCGTACCGCAAGTATTGAGCGAGCTGGGCGTGCAATGCGTGTTTCACAAGATCGCACAACGACCCGGCAAACCCATGTGGTTTGGCGTGCGTGACGACGGCAAGGCCGTCTATGCCCTACCGGGTAATCCGGTCTCGACTCTGATCTGTCTGCATCGTTTCGTACTGCCCGGCCTGTTACGTGCCATGGGTATGCAGGAGCAACCCGTCACTCAGATTGCACTGGCCGACGCCTGCAAGGCCCACGATGAATTAACGCTGTTCGTGCCAGTCAAACTACAAAGCGATACACAGGGCTTCACGCGCGCCATGCCCTGCCCCACGCGTGGCTCCGGCGACTTCATTTCACTGCTGGATACCGATGGCTTCGTCGAGCTGGCGCCGGCACAGAGTATGATTGCAGCCGGCACGGTTGTGCCGCTATTCCGCTGGTAAACGCCACATGAGCAACGTTCTGCCCCTGCCTGCCGCCGCGCCGCGCGATCGCCTGCATCGTCCGATGCACGATCTGCGTATCTCGGTGATGGACCGCTGCAATTTCCGTTGCCCCTACTGCATGCCGCGCGAAACTTTTCATGAGCATTATCAGTTCCTGAAGCCTACCGAGCGCCTGTCCTTTGAAGAGATCTCGCGACTAGCGCATCTGTTCGTGGAGATGGGAGTCAGCAAACTGCGTCTCACCGGTGGCGAGCCCTTGCTGCGCCCCAACCTCACCGAATTGATTGCCGAGTTGGGCGCGATTGACGGCGTACAAGACATCGCCTTAACCACCAACGGCGTACTGCTGGAAAAATACGCCACCGAATTGCAGGCTAGCGGTCTCAATCGCATCACCGTCAGTCTCGATTCGCTGGACGAGACAATCTTCGAAAAGATGAGCGGCGGATTCAAAGGACGCGATCAAGTGTTAGCCGGCATTCGCGCCGCACAGCAGGTGGGACTGACACCCATCAAGATCAATGCCGTAGTGCAACGCGGCGTCAACGATCATGCGGCGCTGGACATGCTGGAGTACTTCCGCGGCACCGGCGTCATCGTGCGCTTCATCGAGTACATGGATGTGGGCAATCGCAATCACTGGGAGATGCAACGCGTGGTGCCATCGCAGGAATTACTGAGCCGCGTGCAAGCGCGTTGGCCGGTGCATGCATTACCCGGCAATTATCGCGGTGAAGTGGCCGAACGCTATGCCTACGATGATGGCGCCGGAGAAATCGGTTTCATCTCTTCGGTCACGCAGGCCTTCTGCGGCACCTGCAGTCGTGCGCGACTCTCTTCGGAAGGCGTGCTGTACACCTGCCTGTTCGCCACGCACGGCGTGGACCTTAAACAACCATTACGCAGCGGCGCCAGCGACGATGAATTGCGCCAGCTGATTCGCAACGCCTGGGAACAGCGCGACGACCGTTACAGCGAGTTGCGCGCCAAGCTTGGCCACGGCGAACAACCGCTGCGTAAGATCGAGATGTACTACATCGGAGGCTGAGCGTGAATTCGTTATCGCATGTCGAAGACGGTGCGCCCACCATGGTCGATGTGAGTGGCAAGACCGTTACCCAGCGCGTCGCCACCGCAGAAGCGCGTGTACATTTTCCTGCAGCCGTCGCCGCGGCATTGCGCGACCAAAATTTCACCACCAGCAAGGGTCCGGTATTTCACACCGCCATCATTGCCGGCACGCAGGCCGCCAAACGCACCCACGAGCTGATTCCGTTCTGTCATCCGCTGGGTATAGAAAGCTGCAAGCTGCATATCAACATGGTCGGTGACGAGGCCATCATTCATTGCACGGTCTCGGTTCATCACAAGACCGGCGTGGAGATGGAAGCTCTGACAGGCGCCAGCATTGCGGCACTGACCATTTACGATATGTGCAAGGCGCTGTCGCACGACATCGTCATCACCCACACGCATCTAATCGAAAAGCAGGGCGGCAAGAGCGACCATAAGACCGGGCACTTCATTTCCAGTCACCCCGCCCCACCGTGAAGTCGGCAAATGTTTACGGCCTGGTGCTAAGCGGCGGCGCCAGCCGCCGAATGCAGCACGACAAGGCTGCACTGCCCTACCAAGATGTGCCGCAGCTGCAACGAGCCTGCGAATTACTGGCCACTTGCTGCACCCGTGTATTCGTTTCGGCACGCGCCGATCAACAGCAGGATGAGCTGCGCAAGCGCTGGCCGCTGATTGTCGATCAGCAACAAGAACTAGGCCCCCTTGCCGGCATAGCCGCTGCGCAAGCGGCGCATTCAGATGTGGCGTGGCTGGTTATTGCCTGCGATTTACCGCTGTTGAATCCACAAACATTGCAGCGCCTGCTACAACAACGTGATGCCACACACATTGCCATTGCCTTCCGTGACGCCGAACAGCAACCCGAGCCGCTATGCGCTCTATGGGAACCGACCTCGGCATCGTTAGTGCGCAACGCCATTGCAGCTGGCCAATACTCACCACGCCGCCTGCTGCAAAGTTGCGCTACCCTACTCGTCGATCCTCTCGACCCGGCGACGCTGAGTAACGTCAATACGACAGACGAGTACCGGCAAGCCAATACCACCTTGAATTCAATGTTGACACTACAACTGCAATACTTCGCCATCTTCCGCGAGCAGGCCGGCAAGCGCAGCGAATCATGGAGCACGCAAGCGACCACGCCAGCAGAGATCTATGCCGAGCTACAACAACGCTATGGCTTTAAATTGAACCGCGAACAACTCAAGGTGGCCGTCAACAACGAATTCTGTGAATGGCAGCAGCCGCTCAAATCCGGTGACAGCATCGCCTTCATTCCACCCGTGGCAGGCGGCTAGGCATGAACACTTTCAACTTCACCGACGTGCGCATCGACAATCAGGCGCTGCAAGTCACGCTGAATCACCCCACCGCCGGCGGTTTCGTTGCCTTCGAGGGCTGGGTGCGCAATCACAACGAAGGACAGCCAGTACTGCGTCTGGAATACGAAGCATTCGCTGAATTGGCCGTTAAAGAAGGCCAACGTATCGTCGACGAGGCGTTGAAAAAGTTCGGCATCACCGGCGCCGTCTGTGTGCATCGCGTTGGTTTATTGGAGATTGGCGACATGGCCGTGTGGGTGGGCGTTGCCGCCGCGCATCGCGGCGCTGCATTCGATGCCTGTCGTTACATCATCGACGAAGTAAAACAACGCGTACCGATCTGGAAGAAAGAACACTATGCCAGCGGCGATTCGGGCTGGATCAATTGCGAAGCACCGCGGAAATAAGACTACCAGGCAGAATCATCATTTCATTATCGCGCACTACGCCGCGCGATCATCCAGACACCCACGGCCAACAAACCATAGGATGCGTAGGCCAACACACGCACTCTGGAAAACATTGCCACAACTAGCAGCACACCGCCTGCCAGCAGCAACAGTGCACCAAATAAACCTCTACGCGGCACTAAGGGCATCACGGTTCCTGCTACTGAGCGCCGATATCCATGACAATGTCGATGCGACGATTGCGCGCGCGACCGGATTCGGTTTCATTGCTGGCGATAGGCTTGCTTTCGCCATAGCCCACTGAACTGACTTTCTCGGCATTGACGCCCAGATTGGAAATCAAATACTGCCGCACCGCATCGGCGCGATCCTGCGACAGCAACAGATTGGCCGAATCGGAGCCCTCGCTATCGGTATGTCCTTCTATAACCAGGCTGGCAGTAGGAAACAGCTTCATAGCGGTATCGACCTTGGCCAACACCGGAAAGCTGGAAGGCTCGATGGTGCTCTTGGCGCTGCGGAAGGCGATGGCATTCAAGGACATGACCATTTGATTGCCCTGACGATAGACACGACCTTCCTCCGCAGTAAACAACTTCTCAACCTGACTGATGTTGTCGCGCAAACGTTCCTGTGCACTTAGGCGCTTTAGCAAGGCCTGACGTTCTTCCGATTCACCGCCCAGACGGGTCTCCAGCTTTTGGATGGCTGCATTGGTATCGGTGAGCTGACCTTTAAGATCTGCGATCTGCTGTTCACGGTCGCGCACGCTCTGGCGTGCATTGATCAAATCCTGTTGCTGTTGCTGTACCTTGGCGCGCGCCTGTTGTAGCGCACTGCTATAACCCTGATCGAAAGTAGGCGCCACTTCCAATTCCGTCACCAACTGACGAATAGGATCTTCGATGGCCAGCAATTGTTCTTCCGCCACTTGCTGCTTGACCCCGTCCTTAGCCTGCGCACGGCCAATCAATTCGGCAAGGTATTGCGCATGCCGAGCTTCATAGGCAGCCTGCGCCGCAAGGCGCTTCGGCTCGGTTAATTCATAGCGATTGCGCGCCAGCTGTTGATCGGCCAACGCCAATTGCTGCTGCGCCACGGCAAAACTGCGTGGTGCAAACTCCGGCACTTTGGCGACTTGCGCCTTGCCGATCACATCGCGCGCCTCGCCCAATATGTTGACCTTGATGGCCTGCAACTCGACATCGCGCAACAACACTTCGGCTTCCGCACCCTTGCTACGCGCATCGTCCAGATCATTGCCTTCGACTTCAGACACGGCCTGTTTGAAACGTTGCTCGGCCTTGCTCCAGGCCTCACCCTGCGATTTGGGCGCACCAGCAGTAACGGCATCGTCGTAAGCCTTGATGACGGTCAACAAGGTTTTGTTGCTCTGGGCAACCACCTGCTGGGTCTTGTCGATGGCCTGCTGAGTTTCAGTGCGCTTTTTCTGAATGCGATCGGCCTTGGCATTGCCGCTGACATCCTTGGTCAGATCTTTCAACGCATCGCTGGCTTTCACATAGGTACGCGGCGCCAACAATTCAGCGCGCGCCGTTTTGGCTTGCTCCAATGAGCTTTGTAATGGCGGCAGGACATCGGCAGATTGCGCCAACGCCAGATTGGCCAACAACATGCCGATGCATGCGCTTAAACCACTTGCTCGCTTACCTGGCCGATTACTTGTCTCGCTCACTGACTTAAACCCTTGCCTGTAGGAGTCAAGCATGCCTGACCCGAATTCGTTTGCCACAGGGAGAGGCATGCCTCGTTCCTGCATAGGTATTGCTTCTAAGACCGCACTTGGCCCGAACCACGCACCTTGTATTTATAGCTGGTGAGCTGCTCCACACCCACCGGCCCGCGCGCATGGAATTTGTCAGTGGAAATCCCGATCTCGGCGCCCATACCAAACTCACCGCCATCGGCAAATTGCGTAGAAGCGTTGTGCAAGACGATGGCACTGTCCACGCCATTAAGAAAACGATCGGCCGTCTGCTGATTGCCGGTGACGATGGCTTCGGTGTGCGCCGAACCATACTTGGCAATGTGCTCGATGGCCGCATCGACGTTATCCACCACTCGTGCAGCGATGATGGAGTCCAGGTACTCGGTGTACCAATCTTCCTCGGTGGCGGCTTTTACGCGCGCATCCAAATCCTGCACGGTACGGTCGCCACGCACTTCGCAGCCATTGTCCAACAACATCTTCACCACTGGCACGCCCAGCGTCTTTATACCGGCGTTGTCCAGCAACAAGGTCTCTGCCGAACCGCAAATCCCGGTACGGCGCAGCTTGGCGTTCTTGACGATCTCCAGCGCCATGTTCACATCGGCATCGCGATCCACATACACATGGCAGTTTCCTTCCAAGTGGCCGATCACCGGCACACGCGCATCCTGCTGCACACGTTGGATCAAGCTCTTACCGCCACGAGGCACGATGACATCGATGTAGTCAGTCATGCCGGCCAACATATAGCCCACGGCAGCACGGTCAGTCGTAGGCACCAATTGAATTGCCGCCTCGGGAAGACCAGCTACTTTCAAACCCTCGACCAGACAGGCATGAATGGCGCGACTAGAATGCTGGCTTTCGGAACCACCACGCAAAATCACCGCGTTGCCCGACTTCAGGCACAACGCACCGGCGTCCGCGGTGACATTGGGACGGCTTTCGTAAATGATGCCGATCACACCCAACGGTACACGCACACGTTGAATGGTCATGCCATTAGGCCGCGTCCATTCGGCAATGACGGTACCGATGGGATCGGCCAACTGCATGATGTCCTCGATGCCCTTGGCCATCGCCTCGACCCGCTTGGGATCGAGCAGCAGACGATCCAGCAGCGCGTTGCTGAGATTGCGCTCACGCGCCGAGGTCATGTCCCTGGCGTTCGCAGCGAGAATCTCGGCGCTACGTGCACGCAACGCATCTACGGCGCCTTGCAGGGCACGATTCTTGGTAGCGGCATCGGTCTGCGCCAGCAGTCGCGCCGCTTCCACAGCCGCACGACCCAGCGGCTCCATCAACGCACCAACTTGATTAGGCGAGTCGTTTACCTGCAATGACGATGAAGAACTGGCAGACATGGCATAAATCCCAATAAGGACAGGTGGACATTGTAGGGGACTGAGCGCTGAAAACTACCGGCAGATGACATTGTCAGGGAGAGTAAAGATGCTCCCGCCGCAGGCTGAGGCCCGGAACCTGAACTTGAATTGCCCGGTCACACCCCCATACTGACCCGGTCGCGGCGGTTCCCGCGAAGCTTTTTCGGACCATCCATGAAACGCATTTTCCTGTTTATCGTTACCAATCTGGCGATCGTGCTCGTATTGGGCATCGTCCTGCACCTGCTGGGCGCGGATCAGCTGCTGGCCGCCAATGGCAGCGACTTAAACATCAACAACCTGCTGATTTTCTCCGCCGTATTCGGCTTCGCCGGCTCACTGTTGTCGCTGGCCATTTCCAAATGGTCGGCCAAGCGCATGATGGGCGTGGAAGTCATCCAGCAGGCGCGCACCCCGCGCGAAATCTGGCTGCTCAACACGGTGCAACGCCATGCCCAGCAAGCCGGCATCGGCATGCCGGAGGTGGGCATCTTCGATTCACCCGATATGAATGCCTTTGCCACCGGCGCGCGCCGCAACAATGCCCTGGTTGCAGTGAGCACCGGCCTGCTCAACAGCATGACCCAGGCCGAAGCCGAAGCAGTGATCGGTCATGAAATCAGTCACGTCGCCAACGGCGACATGGTGACCCTGACCTTGATTCAAGGCGTGGTGAACACCTTCGTGATCTTCCTGTCGCGCGTCATCGGCCACACCGTGGACAAGGTGATCTTCAGAACCGAACGCGGCTATGGTCCGGCGTACACCATCAGCATCATCGTCAGCCAGCTGGTGCTGGGCATCCTCGCCAGCATGATCGTCATGTGGTTCTCGCGTCTGCGCGAGTTTCGCGCCGATGCCGGCGGTGCGCACCTGGCCGGCCGCAGCAACATGATCGCCGCATTGCAACGACTGCAGAATCGCCACGCCGGTCCGCTGCCGGAAAAAATGGCAGCCTTCGGTATCTCGGGTGGCGGCAAGGGCATCAACCGTCTGTTCATGACCCACCCGCCGCTGGAAGAACGCATCGCGGCGTTGCAGAACGCCCAATAAAACGTTGTGCCTTCGCTCAGGACTCCAACAGTCCTGGGCGCCCCGCTTCTAGCGTGAAAGAGCGCAATACTCGCGAATCGGAATGCGGCTTAGATACCGTGTCCATCGCAATCAGATCGGCACGCAGTTGCTTGGGCGTGATATCCAGTCGCGTATAACCGCGATATAAACCCGTAATCAGTTTGGTATTGGGATTTTCGAGCTTTAAGCGCTCGAAGCGCCTCTCTGGGGCGGTATCGGTGCTGATGGAAGTAGTCACCAGTTCGCTGGTGACAATCGGCGTATCGGCGCGCTCGGGCACCCTGGATATATCGCTGGCAGCAAAGGCATGAATGTCACCGCTTAAAATCACCGGATTGCTGGCGCGCGTCTGAACCAGACTGTCTATCAATCGCTGGCGCGCCGCAGGATAACCATTCCAGCTATCCGTACTATAACGCTCGCCTTCGCCGGGCAATTCGTCAAGGTGCGCCATCACCACGCCTTGCGCCAGCAGGTTCCAACGCGCCTTGGATTCGCACAAGCGCATTCTCAGCCAGGCCTCCTGATACTGGCCCAACATGGTTCGCGTTGCGTCCAATCGCTCCGCGCAGTCGACCATATGATTACTGCCGCGCCGTCCGGGCTGGGGACAGGCTTGCGGTGTGCGATATTGCCGTCCATCCAGCATGCATAAGTTCACCAGATCACCATAGGTCTGCTGCAGGTGAACACGCATGACGTTGCCGAACGGCACCGCTTTCCGCGGCAAGGGCATATGTTCGTAGTAAGCACGATAAGCGGCCGTGCGACGCTGCAGGAACAACACCGGATCGTCGTCGTGCTCCGATACATCACCCGCATAATCGTTGTCGACTTCATGATCGTCCCAGGTCACCACCCAGGGACAGGCAGCATGTATGGCCTGCAGATTCGGATCCGATTTATACAAGGCGTAACGGGTACGATAGTCGTCCAAGGTGTTCGCTTCGCCCGATCCATGCTGACGCACGGACGGTTGCTTGCACGAACCGGTCTCGTAGATGTAGTCGCCCACATGCACGACCAGATCCGGCGCATCTTGCAACATACGCTCATAGGCAACGAAATAGCCATGCTCGTAGTTCTGGCAGCTGGCCAGTGCCAAACGCAAACGCTCCACTGGTGCATTGACGGGCGGCGCGGTGACTGCACGTCCAATCGGGCTGCGAGCGTCGCCTGCGGTGAAGCGATACCAATAAGGACGCCCCGCCTCAAGATAATCCACTTCCACATGCACCGAATGCGCCCAATCAGGCGCGGCATACGCCACGCCACATCGCACCACGTTGCGCATGTTCGAGTCACTGGCAACTTCCCAGACAACAGGAACTGTCACAGGATCCATGCCGCCATTTGGACTCAATGGCTCCGGCGCAAGCCGAGTCCATAAAACAAAACCATCGGCACTGGGATATCCTGAGGCTACGCCCAGCGAAAACGGATCACGTTCGAAGCGCAGGCCAACCGCCCAGGCACGGGACGTTGCCATACTCGCTGCAGTTAATATCCCCGCTCGCAATAAGTCGCGACGTTTCATACGCTCACATTTCGGATTCTTTGCCTCAGTCGCTAAACTGCCATCATCTATCGGTGGAGTCCGGACATGAATCTCACTCTTTATTACACGCCCATCGCTTGCTCACTTGTCCCATACATTGCCCTTACGGAAGCTGACGTAAGATTCGGGGTAAAACCCATCAATATGCAAAATGGACAGCATCTCACCCAAGAATACCTACGACTTAACCCTAAACATCGCGTGCCGGTGTTGGTGATCGACGGTGAACCGCTCACCGAAAATGTCGCCATTCAAATCTGGATCGCACGCAATTTTCCACAGGCAAAACTGCTGCCCACCGATCCAATGCAAGAGATAAAAGCCATCTCGTTCCTTGCCTGGTGTGCGTCGGGCATTCATCCCACGCTCACGCCCAACGCACTGCCGCAACGCTACTGCGACTTGCCCGACTCGGCCGATAGCGTGCGTCGCTGTGCACAGAAATTGCTGCTGGAAAATTATCAAGTCGCAGACGATTTATTAGCCGGCCGTGAATGGTTCTTCGATCACTTCACCACAGCCGATATTTACTTCTTCTGGTGCTTCCGTCGCGGCACGATTTTCAAAGTCGATGTGTCGCCCTTCAAGAATTGCCTGGCGCATTTCGAACGCATGCAGCAGCGAGCCAGCGTGCAGAAGCTATTGGCGTTTGAGAAAGGAGTGCTCGCAGAATTTGCCGCATCGTAGAGCCAGCAGCATTTTTCGATGCATCTCAGCAGGAACTGCATAATAATTTCGGCCAGAACAAGGATACGCAAGGAAACAGCATGGCACGCACTGCACTACTGCTTATAACCTGCATCATCGGCACTTGCGTCGAGGCACAAAACGTCTCACCGCCAAAGGACCCATGCATTACAGCAGTAGAGCGAGAAAGGTTACTTGCCCTCGATCAAAAAGCTTTCGACCAAGACCTCTCCGGCAACGGCGGCGGCTGGCGCGCCATTGCCGCAAAAACCGGTTGCACGCTTGCCGCCGCCGACCTGATTCGAGACTATCGAGAGCGCCACTCTTCAGCAGAAACCATTATTTACTGGCATGAGGGACAATTGCGCGCAGAAGGCGATGATTACCCAGCCGCGATAGCGCTCTTCGAAAAATCCAGAGGCCCCAAGGAATCAGATGGCACGGGCTGGAATCCATACGTCGATGCATCAATTGCATTTCTGAAAAAAGACAAAGCAGCACTGCTGAGGGCACGCGAGGAATTGTCCGCCGTCAAAGCGCCAGCAGATATGCAGTTAAAAGATGGCGTATTCGAGATACCCACCAATACAGGTAAATCATTCAAGATGCGCTGGCCGCCGAATATTGATGTTGTTGAAGGGCTGATCAACTGCTTCGAAAAGAGCTATCGTGAAGCGTACAGCACCCCTCAATGTAGACCGGCGCCACCTCAATAATCTTCCTTTTGTATTGGCTTCCCCCGATTTTTTTCGATGGCTAACCCACGCATCATCTCCCTCCTGCCCTCCGCCACCGAAATGGCCTATGCCTTGGGCCTGCAAGAACTGCTAGTCGGCGTGACGCATGAATGCGATTTCCCGGCGGATGTACGCAGCAAGCGCGCAGTGGTACGCAATGCACTGCCGGTAGAAACCATGAGCGAGCGGGAGATCAATGCAGCGGTGAGCGAACGCTTGCGACAGGGTTTGAGCTTGTATGCGGTCGACGAAGTAGCCGTACGCGAGCTCGAACCGGATTTGATCCTTACTCAGAATCTTTGTCAGGTGTGCGCACCTTCCGGCAACGAGATCACACAGCTATTGGGCTCACTACCGCACCAACCCGAGATCGTATGGATGACACCCAAGTCATTGGCTGACGTCGATGACAACCTGCGGCAATTGGGCGCAGCCACTGACCGGCTTGCTCAGGCCGAATTCGATCATCGCCGCCAATCGAAGGCGGCTGCAACATATCAGCAGCATCACTCACACCATTGAATACAGGCCACGCGTGTTCTGCATGGAATGGATCGATCCTGTCTACTGCAGCGGCCACTGGATACCGGAGGTGGCGGAACTGGCCGGCGGTGTGGATGCACTGGGGCGCAAGCATCAGGATTCGCAGCGCATCGAATGGCAACAGGTATTGGAATGGCAACCGGAAGTGCTGGTGATCATGCCCTGTGGCTTTGCTATGGACAAAGCCATGGAACACGCTCAAGCAGCTTGCAGCTATCCCGGCTGGTTGCAGTTACCTGCAGTGCGGAACAACCGCGTGTACGTGGTGGATGCCAATTCCTACTTCGCGCGTCCCGGCCCACGTTTGATAGAGGGCGTAGAATTGCTCGCGCATCTGTTTCATCCCGAACACTTCACCTGGCACGGACCCGCCGATGCGTTCTGCAAGCTGGATACGTTGGTCGTATGAAGCCTTCACCTAAACAAGGCCGCGAATTGGGTAAGCCAAGCAGTAGTGCGCTGGTGGAACACCGTGACTTCTACTATGAAGAGACAGCCATGGTGTTTACCGCCGCCTATCATCTACGCCGTGGCTATTGCTGCGGTAATGGTTGCCGGCATTGCCCTTATGGGCACATCGCCAATTCTACAGTGCCGCTTAGTGGCAGTTGAGCTCCTCACTCTAGATCTCTCTGCCCCATACTCAATCCTTCTCAACTTCGATTTTCCTCAGGCATGATTCACTGATGCCGAACACTCACCACACTGCCCTGCTCTGGGTTCGCCGCGACCTGCGGCTGGCCGACAACCCTGCGCTGCGTCATGCGCTCAGCGAAGCACAACAAGTCATCCCGGTGTACATCCACGCACCGGAAGAAGAAGCGCCTTGGGTACTCGGCGCGGCATCGCAGTGGTGGCTGCATCACAGCCTGACGGCTTTAAGTGAAAGTATCGAAAAGCGCGGCAGTCGGCTGTTAGTTCGCAGTGGCGACAGCCTCAAGGTATTGCAGCAACTCATCAAAGAAACCGGCGCGACACTAGTTTGCTGGAACCGCCTATATGAGCCGGCAGTCATTGCCCGCGACACGCACATCAAGCAGGTGCTGAAAGATCAAGGACTGACCGTCAGCAGTCACAATGCAGCGTTGCTATTCGAACCCTGGACGATACGCAATCAACAGGACAAACCTTTTCGCGTATTTACTCCCTTCTGGCGTCATTGCCAGAAGCAACTGGCGCAACAACCGGCTCTGCTAGCGGCACCGAAACGTTTGCCCCAAGTTCCAGCAACGCTGGCCTCACAACCCATTGTCAAACTGCAACTGCTGCCCAGCATTCCGTGGGACAGTGGTTTCAAGCAGCAGTGGCGGCCTGGCGAGGCCGGCGCACAACAACACCTGCAACGTTTTGTCGATCAGGGCGTGCAAGACTACAGCAGCGAACGCGATCGCCCGGATCACCACGGCACTTCCTGCCTGTCGCCGCATCTGCACTTCGGTGAAATAAGCCCACGGCAAATTGTCACCGCACTGGCAGAATCATCGACTGCGGAAAGCTATGTACGTGAAATTGGCTGGCGCGAGTTCGCTCACCATCTGCTCTATCACTTTCCGCATACCGTCGATAAACCACTGGATGCGCGCTTTGAAAATTTTCAGTGGCAAAAAAATAAGGCCGGCCTCAAAGCCTGGCAACGCGGCATGACCGGCATCCCGCTGGTCGATGCCGGTATGCGCGAGCTGTGGCACACCGGCTGGATGCACAATCGCGTACGCATGATCGTCGCTTCCTTTCTCACCAAGAACCTGCGCATTCACTGGCTGGAAGGCGCGCGTTGGTTCTGGGATACGCTGGTGGATGCCGACCTGGCCGCCAACACACTGGGTTGGCAATGGACTGCCGGTTGCGGCGCCGATGCCGCGCCCTACTTCCGCGTCTTCAATCCCGTGCTGCAGGCCGAACGCTTCGATCCACAGTGCGCCTACATTCGCAATTGGGTGCCGGAACTCGCCGCCTTGCCTGACAAGTGGATCGCCAAACCCTGGACCGCACCCGAGACGGAATTGCTACGGGCAAAAATCACACTGGGTAAAATTTATCCTAAGCCCATTGTCGATTTATCGGTCAGTCGCGAACAGGCGTTGGCAGCTTACGGTGAAATGAAGGAAGTGACTAACTCTTAATGTTCGTCCTCTGGCGCGCTGGCTACACTGATCAAACTCAAGTTGCCGGAAGTCCTCACCCCTTCTTCACAAGAAGGCGAACTAAAACGGAGATATATCCATGCACGGATTTCAACGTTTCAAAGCTCTCTTGCACGACAACCGCAGCACGCTGCTGTTCATCGCTCTAATGCTGATGTTCCGCTCCTCCTATGCCGACTGGATGCTGGTGCCCACCGGCTCGATGAATCCCACCATCGTCGAAGGCGATTATATTTTTGCCGACAAGCGTGCCTACGGCTGGCGCATTCCGTTCACCACCACCAGACTGACGCAGGGTAACGATCCACAGCGCGGCGAGATCGCCATCTTCTATTCACCCAAGGATGGCACGCGTCTGGTCAAGCGCGTCATCGGCGTGCCCGGCGACACCATCGAGATGCGCGACGAAGTGTTATTCATCAATGGCAGCCAGCTGAACTACAGCGCCAGAGAAGCTTCACAGGAAATACTGCGCAGCACACAGCTAACCCAACCGGAATTCGTCACCGAACAATTGGGCGATACGGCACACGCCGTCATGCTTCTGCCCACTGCGTTTGCGCGCCGCAATTTTGCACCGGTAACCATTCCCGCCGATCAATACCTGATGCTGGGCGACAATCGGGATAACAGCGAAGACTCGCGCTACATTGGACTGGTGCCGCGCGATCGTTTCGTCGGACGCGCGCATCACGTATTGATGTCGTTCAACCCGGAGCACTACTATCTACCTCGAATCTATCGCGCATGGCAGCCGTTGATCTAGAGGACATCCTTATGAAATGGGAATATCACGCAGTCACAGTGGCAATACTTATCGCCGCAATTTTCGCCAGCTTTCTTGCACCTACGCTCGGTGGCTTTTTGTTTGGTGTCGGCATCTTGCTGGAAGCAGTCTTCTGGACACGTCTGTCAAAACGGTCTAAGCCTACTCCCTAGACATCAACCCAGTTCCCGCTTCGCAGCATCAATCCACTCGCGGTTTTCCTTGCGAAACACGACGCCGGCCAGCTCGGCATTGGCCAGCAGCTCTTTGAACAAGACATTCGCCTTATCCGATTGTCCCTGCCGCTTAAGCAACGAGGCATAGCGATACACCGCTTCCGCACCCGAGTAATACTTGGATAGCGCCTTGTACTCAGCCAGCGCCTTATCGAGATTGCCCTCGCTTTCCAGTGCGCGCGCATACAGCAGATGCCCCTCCGGCGATTTAAAGTCGGGATTATTGGCAATCAACTCATCCAGGGTCTTGCGCGCTTCGCCAATTTGATTCTTGGCGAACTGCGCCTTGGCCAGCCCCAGCATCAACAAGGGCTCATGCGTGTAGATGCCAGTCATGGCGGCGCGATAGTGCTCGATGGCCTCATCGTAACGGCCGCGTTCCAGCAATTGATCCGCCACTTTGCGGCGACTGTCGACACTGTTGTTCACCGCCAGTTGCTGATTGGCTTCACGCAGATCGCGATGCGGATCGACGGTGGCACGCAGCCCCGAAGCGGCACGACGCGCGGTGCGGCTTTTCAGCAGGTCGGGCACGATCTCCACGATGAAGTAGGCCGCCCAGCACAGCAGTGACGTAATCGGATTCAACGCGGTGAATACGAACAGGAATACCCAGATGGTATTACGGCCGGTTTTGATGGCGTGAACGATCAAGCCCAGAGAAATAAGAATAGGGATTAGGTAGGAAAGCATGCTCAGTGCGCCCGATGGAAAACTTCCGCATCTTACCTTCTCCCGGGCAAGCAACTGAACCCCGCAAGCCGTTCCGGCAGCCTTGCCTGCTTGGCTTGCCTGCTTAACTTGCAGGCGCCTGTCGAGCCGGTACAGCACGAATGACACTGGCACGTTAAGATCAGCCGATGAATCCCCCATCGTCCACCTCATTGCTTGACGCTCTGCAACCGCTGCGCACCTTGCTCGGCCCGCAGGGCTTTCTCGATCAAGCAGTCGACCTCGAACCCTACCTGGTCGACCATCGTCGGCTATACCGCGGCATCACGCCGGTGGTGCTGCGTCCGGAATCCACCGAGCAGGCCGCACAGATTCTCAAACTGTGTCACGCACATCGCATCGGTGTAGTGCCGGTGGGCGGCAATACCGGTTACTGCGGTGGCGCAACGCCCAGCGCTGCAGGCAATGAAGTGGTGGTGTCGTTGGCGCGCTTGAAACGCATTCGTCATATCGATCCATTCAACTACACATTGACGGTGGAAGCCGGTTGCGTACTGGCCGAAGTTCAACAAGCTGCAGCCGGCGTTGAGCGTCTGTTTCCCTTAAGTCTGGGTTCGGAAGGCTCGTGCCAGATCGGCGGCAATCTCAGCACCAACGCCGGCGGCACGGCGGTGCTGCGCTATGGCATGGCGCGCGAACTGGTATTGGGATTGGAAGTAGTGCTGCCCGACGGTCGCGTGCTCGATGACCTGACCGGACTGCGCAAGAACAACATGGGCTATGACCTGCGCGATCTGTTCATGGGCGCAGAAGGCACGCTGGGCATCATCACCGCCGCCACGCTCAAGCTGTTTCCCTTGCCACGCACCTATGCGACAGCACTGGTGGCAGTGAATGATCCGCAAGCCGCGGTAACGCTACTGGCGCACTTGCGTAACGGCGGCAGCGACAGTCTCACCACTTTTGAACTGATGCCCCGCACTGCACTGGAGTTGGTGTTCGCACACATCAACGGCAGCCACGATCCATTCGATGCAACGCATCCCTGGTATGTATTGCTGGAAGCTACCAGCGCCAAAGTTGGCGAGCATCTGCAAGATGAACTCGCTGCACTGCTGGAAGAAGCTCAACAACAAGATCTGATCCGTGATGCCTTGTTGGCGCAGAGCGAAAGTCAGCGCGAAGCCTTCTGGCGTATCCGCGAAAGCATTCCGGAGGCACAGACCCGCGCCGGCGGCAGCATCAAACACGACATCTCGGTCACTATCAGCGAATTACCACGCCTCATCGAAGAAGGCATGCAACTGTGCAAGCAGTTAGCGCCGGAAGGCGTGCTGGTGGTGTACGGTCATCTCGGTGATGGCAGTCTGCATTTCAACATCAACACGCCGCCACAGCTGGCCGGCGGCAGCGGCCGTAGTGAATTTCTCGCCAAGGCCGGAGCCATCCATCGCGCCATGCATGAGCTGGTCGCGCGTTATCGCGGCAGCATCAGCGCCGAACACGGCATCGGTCAGTTGAAGCGTGAGGAGTTGGCGCGTTACAAAGATCCGGTTGCCTTGGCGGTGATGCAGAGCATCAAGCAGGCTCTGGACCCGCAGGGGATCATGAATCCGGGGAAGGTGTTGGCGGTGCCTGTTGCAGGTTAGCTGGCTACATTAGAAGTGCACGCGCTGTTGCCCCCACCCTAACCCTCCCCCGCAAGCGAGGGAGGGGACTGGAGTGTGGACTCGTTACAAGTGGCGCGTTCATCGCAAGCAGCGTCTTTGTCCCCTCCCCGTTCGACGGGGAGGGTTAGGGTGGGGGCATGCCTCGAGTCGGCCCCCTCACCAAGCTATTTCCAAAACCACCCACCACGCTGCAACTGCTTGCGCTTCTGCAACATCTGTACATACATCACGACGCCGGAGATAACCAAATACAACAACGCGACACCGGCGATGATGTCGATATAACGACCGACGTAGCTGCCGATGATGTCGCCGCGATGAATGCGCTTCATCGCTTGATGCCAATCGGCGTAGTAGCCATTACCGACTTGTTTACCGGTAACAGCCCAATCGCTTATGGACGCACCCGTTTGTGCATCGAAGGCCAGTATCGATGGCATGGCGCCACCGATGGTCACCAGCCCTTTGGCAAGACCATCACGCATGACGATTTGCAGATCGACAATGCTACTAGCCGGATGATCAGCCAATGCAGCGCGATAAGTGGTTTGTAATAACAGGCCAACATCCTTTGGCAAAGCAGCTGCAGAAACAGCCGGCATCGGACTGGGACGCGGATACGGCGGCGCACCGATGCCCTTCTGCAGGAACAGATTCAATTGAATCTCGCTGTAGGCCAGGATGCTGCCGGAGATGGCGATGTTAAGAATAAAGGCCGCTGCGACAATGGAGATCCAGCGATGCAGACGCCGCCACAAACTGTCGCGGGTGTTCCAGAAAAATCCGGGCTTACCGAATTTTCGGCGTGACTTCCATAACTGCAGGTACACGATCGCACCGGTAATCGTCAGCGTGATCAACGCCAGCCCGGTAAACAATCCCAGGAACTGACCAGGGAACCCGACAATGTTGCCGCGATGCCAGGCTTTCAAGGTATTGCGCTGCGTAACATACGCCGGCACGTTGGCGTCGGGATCGCCATCTGCTTGTAGCGCCGTCATAGCTGCGCCGCTATCGGCAAAGAAGCGCCCCATGGTGTCGCGATCGCCGCTGGCCTCGGCAAGCTGTAGTCGGATGCCCGCCGGCACGACGCGTAGATTGGCGCTGGCAATGGAGCGTTCGCCCATCGCCGCCACCGCCGTGGCGATTCCGGTAGTCAGTGATTCGGGATCGGGCAGCGGTGCTGCATTGGTTGCAAAATCAGTCAGACGTGCGCCTGGCCCGCCGCCTTCGATGGCCCATACCTGCTTGCCATCGGTAGCGTCATAAATCGCCATCAACAAACCCGAGGCCGTCCAATAAACCAGCATTACCGCAAATACGGTCATCACCCAACGATGCAGATTGCGCATTGATTCCCCAGCCCATGTTCTTAAGTCGCGCTTATGACTCAGCGACTCGGTATAAGACATCAGTTTGTCAGGATCGCGCACCGCCCGTCATGATGACGCGTGATGCATGCCATCGGCAGACGCAATGAACGGGTTTTCTAATCAGCAAACCAGGATCAAGCGAAATCTCGCTGCCTGTCTTGCAGCAGGGTCTTGACCGCCGGCCATTCTGTTGCCGTGATGCTGAAGATCACCGAATCGCGAATACGCCCGTTGCGCATCACCATGTGACTGCGCAGCACCCCCTCCTCGCGTGCGCCGATGCGCGCAATGGCATTACGCGACTTACTGTTCAGTACATCGGTGAGCAGCTCCACCCGATTGACGCGCCAATGCTCGAAGGCATGGCGCAGCATCAGATACTTCGCCTCGGTGTTGACATAGGTGCGTTGCCAGGATTGCGCAATGAAGGTGAAGCCGATCTCGACGCGGCGATGTGCGATGTCGATGCAACGGAAGCGCGTGCTACCTGCAATGGCGCCGGTGTGCAGATCGACGGTGGCAAAGGCCAGTTCGCGCTGCGCGACAAAAGCGGCTTCCGCTGCTTCGAAAAACTGCGGCAACTCGGCTGGATGCGGCACCGTGGTGACCGGCAATTCCCAGAGCGCACCATCGGCAATGGCCGAGGCCAGGCTGGGCAGATGTGCGGATGAGAGCGGCTCAAGTTTGACCCGCGTACCGGTCAAGGTCACTTTTTCTATCTGCAACTGGCCTCCCGCTTCGTTCAGTTCCCGTTGCCCGGAGTGTATCTATAAAACTGAACCGGTTGTCCAGCCGCTGCGCTCGCCTTCGCCCAGCCGCCCGGGCAAAATGGCCGTTCCATTCCACGCCCTCGCACCGGTTAGTCAGTCGATCATGCCGAACGCCGCCTCTACCGCCCGTACTATCAATCATCCCTTGCCCTGGCTGGCGCGCCGCTGGCGCCTGCTCGGCGTCTTCGGCGTGGCGTTGGTGATTTATTCGCTACTGGGATTTCTGCTGGTGCCCTACTTGATCGGCAAGTACGCCACCGAATATGTGCGCGACAACATGCAACGGCAACTGACGCTGGGCCAGGTGCAATTCAATCCCTTTACATTGACCGTACAGATCACTCAGGCACAGTTGTCTGAAGCCAATGGCGATCCCATCGGTCGCTTCAACTACCTGCTGGTCAATGCCGAACTCAGCTCGCTGTTCACCGGCAGTTACAACTTTAAAAAGATTCAGCTGAATTCGCCCAGCGTGCAGGTGATCGTGGATGTACAGGGCAAGCTCAATCTCGACTTCAGCGACCCCAATGCACCGGTGGAAGCTGCAACGACCACACAATTGCCTGCGGTGCGCATCGATGAGCTGCAATTGGCCAGCGGCTTCATTCACGTTGAAGACCACACTCGCCCACGGCCCTTCAGGACCGATTTCACGCCGATTCAATTCACGCTCAAAGATTTTAGAACCCAGCCCGATTACGGCAATGCCTTCCACTTCAGCGGCGCTTCGGAAGCGGGCGAAAGCTTCGATTGGCAGGGCGACTTCACCGTGCAACCGTTGGGCTCAACGGGCAAATTGCAGATCGCCGGATTGCAAGCCACAACGTTGCAAAACTATCTGCAGGATGCGCTGCCCTTCCGTTTACTGAATGGCGCACTGTCGATGCAAGGCGACTACCAGCTGGCCGTGAACGAGAACATGGATCTCAAACTGGATCTGGCGACGATCAATGCCGCCGATACCCAGATTGCGCCATTGACCGATGGCAATACTCCCTGGGTGACCATTCCACAACTGGTCATCGCCAACACACAGGTGTCGTTGCGTGACCGCTCAGTGAAGATGCAGCAGGTGAAACTCACCGATGCCAACATCACCGCCTGGCTCGATGCCAACTACAACCTCAACCTTCTGGAATTGCTGGGTCCGGATGAACCCAGCGATGAACCCTGGAGCAGCACGGTAGCCGAGATCGTCGCCGACAATGCCACAGTGCAGGTACAAGATCGCTCGATTACACCCGCTGCCGATTTCAAGCTGAGCCCGGCTAGTTTGCGCGTACAGAATTTCAGCACCGCGCCCGGCACTCAGATCACGCTGGACACGACGCTTAAGATAAACGACCGCGCCGACTTCAATGCCAGCGGCAATGTCGATCTCGATACGCTGAGTTCGCAGCTGAAGATTCGCTTGAACAATTTCGCGCTGAAAGACGCACAGAATTACGCGGCAGCCAGCACCGACATGCTGGTTAGCGATGGCGCACTCAACGCGGAAGGCGATGCGTACTACAAGGGCAAGGCCACCAACAAAAATCCGGACATCAAATTTACCGGCAATGTCGAGGTGACCAACCTCAGCACCCAGGACAAGGCCGAAGGCAAGGACTTCATCAAGTGGCAGTCGGTGCAACTGAAGAACATGAACTTCAGCCTCGCACCCGATGTGCTGGAAGTGGAACAGATCGTGACACGCAAACCCTACGGGCGCGTGATCATCAATTCCGACGGCAGCACCAATATTCAACATGTGCTGCGTGTGCAACCTGAAACTGAAGAGACCTCCAATAAGGAAACGTCCACCGCCAAGCCTGCAGCCACTCCCGGCATGCGCACGCGCATTGCCAAAGTCATCGTCCAGGACGGCTCCGCCAACTTCACCGATAACAGCGTGCAACCGATTTTCTCCACCGGCATGCAGCGTTTGAACGGCACGGTCACCGGACTGTCATCGGCCAATGACTCGCGCGCCAAGATCAAACTCGACGGCGCGGTGGACAACTATGCGCCGGTGGCGATTACCGGCGAGGCCAACTTCCTGGCTGCCGATACCTACAGCGACATCGCCTTGAACTTCCGCAATATGGAGCTGACTACTTTCAATCCGTATTCGGGCAAGTTCGCCGGCTACAGCATTGCCAAGGGCAAGCTGGCTACGGAAATTCGTTACCAGATTCGCGATCGCAAGCTGGATGCGCAACATCACATCGTCATCGACCAACTCGAATTCGGCGCCGCCACCGATAGCAAGGATGCGGTACCGCTGCCGATCAAACTGGCCGTATCCTTACTCAAGGATCGCAATGGCGTGATCGACTTGAATCTGCCGGTGAACGGCAGCATCGACGATCCCAAGTTCAAGGTCGGACCCATCATCTGGAAGGCCTTTGTGGGATTGCTGACCAAGATCGTTACCGCGCCATTCTCGGCATTGGGCGCGTTATTTGGCGGTGGCGACGAACTGGCCTATGTGGACTTCACTCCAGGTTCCGCAGCGCTCAGTGCGGCTGAAACCGACAAGCTCAACAAGCTGGCCAAGGCCATGGTGGAACGCCCGCAATTGAAATTGAATGTGCCACTCACTGTGGTGAACGATACCGACGCGGCCGCCATGAATGAAGCCGCATTCAACAATGCGTTGAACGCCATACTGCCAAGCGCCAACACCGCCACGCAGACACAACGTCTGACCGCACTCACCACGCTCTATCAACGTCGCCTGAGCGCGGCACCGACGTTCCCGACCGCTACCGATCCTGCGACCCCAGAGACACTTGCCGCGCGTATCGCCTATCTGGAAGCTCAATTGAAACCACTGTTCGCCATCAGCGCAGCGGACCGCGATGTGCTGACCCGCAATCGCGCCGATGCCGTGCAGGCAACGCTGCTGGCCAACACCGAGTTGTCGGCGGAGCGCGTGTTCCTGACTGCACGCAGCAATGAGGCGCAGTCGCCTGCCGATACCGTGCGCATGGAACTTAAACTGGAATAGCAGTGAGCCAGTGAAACTGGCCGCCGATCTGCAATCGGCGGCTTTGGCTCAGACAAGTTTTGCAAAACACCGCAACCTACTATATTCATAGTTGACAGTACCTCCCAAGAAGGCGTACATCTGCTCACCATGGAATTAGCAGATTCGCGCTGCTCGTTCCAGGTCCATTCGCCACAAGGAGCAAGGCTTATGAAAGCACGATCGTGGTTTTCTGTTTTCGGCTTGGCAATGTTAGCGGCCACCCCCATTCGCGCAGCGGTAGCGCGCCCCAATCCCTGTGCGCTATTGGAAAAAGCGGAAGTCGAGACCTTACTCGGCGGCCAGGTGAACACGCAGCAGCAAGGGCCATCCTGCATGTGGTCTTCAGGTGAGCAGCAGCTGGCTCTGTTGAATATCAGAATAGCCAGCAACAGCACTCTCAACCTAACCCCCTCCGTCTTTGCTTATGATGACGACAGAAGAAACTATGAGCGCACATTAGAAAGACTGTCTCAGTCATCTGAGTCGTTGCTGTATGGCAATGGGTACTACGGCTCAGTCGCGACATTGCCCAATATCCTCCCAATAGAAATGCAAATGAATCGGGCCTACTCGGCCAAACAACGGAGTCAACTACCGGCGCTGGGCGTCTTTGCTTATCTCACTTCCAAATGTGAAAGCGACAAATGCGCTCAAGCCAGCATTAGTAAAGAAAATCGGCATTTGGTGATGCAGCTCCACACCAACTCCAGAGTCAGCGATGAGCAATTGGCGGATTTAAAGAAGCTCGCTGAAACCGCCATAACGCGCAGGGCGAAATAAGGTTGGCGCCACAACGCTTTGTTACGAGCGAGCCCCACCGCAGACAAACATGGGCCGGGATTGAATCCTGGCCTTTTTGCTTTTAAGTTTCTAAATCTTCAACTGCACGGTTCGCGCCGAGATCAAGCCGTTTTCGACAATCAGTTCACCGACGGAAACAGGCAGCGAAAATCTTCTCGGCCCCGCGCTGCCCGGATTGACGAACAACACGCCATTACGATTTTCGATGCTTGGTTTATGCGAGTGACCGAAAATCACAACTTTCACATCCGTCGTTAAAGTATCCAGCTCCAACTGAGCAACATCGTGGATGATATAGATGCAGCGTTCATCAAGCTGCATTCGCTCGGTCTCCGCAAGTTGCTCAGCCCATGCGCCTTTGTCATTGTTGCCACGTACAGCAGTCACTGGCGCAATTAGATTCAGCTTATCGAGAATCTTTGCATCACAAATATCGCCGGCATGAATGATGCGATCGCAACCCTGCAAGAACGCCTCCGCTTCCGGGCGCAACAGATTATGAGTATCCGCGATGAGACCTATACGAAGCATGCAAACACGCCGTGTGAGCTTAGCTGCCCACTACGCCGCCGCCCTCTTTGCGAATGGCAATCACGCTGGAGCGTGGCGTTGAATTACCACCATCCGGCCAATGACTATTGGGATCAGCCACTGTGCTGTTCTCACCTGGATGCTGGATGCTGAGGAACAAGGTTTCGTTATCCGGCGTAAAAATGCAGCCGCAGATTTCCGCACCGACCGGTCCACTCATGAATTGCTTGACCAAGCCGCGCTCGGCTCCCGAAGTGGCACAGGCGAAACAGCCATTGTTGCCGCCCTGCGGTTGATCGCCATCGGTCACCATCCACAAATTGCCCGCCGAATCGAAGCCGATATTGTCCGGCGAACCCAAGCCACTCAGCTGTTTGGCATCGCGCTGGCCACCATAATACGAATGCTTGTCGGTGACTTCACCGGGTTTGAGCGCGGCCTGTTGGGATAGCAAACGACCATTGGCAGGATCGCCGCCCATCAACATGACCTCCCATTGAAACTTGCGCGCGGTATGATCGCCACCGTCTTCGCTGATCTCGATGATATGGCCCCATAGATTTCTGCCACGTGGATTGGCTGGATTCGGACCGATGTCGATGCTGCGATTACCATAGGTTCCTTGACGACTGACATCGGTGCGCGATTCATTGCGCGTGCAGGCGATATAAACCTTGCCAGTGAGCGGGTTGGGCTCCACATCCTCCGGGCGATCCATCATGGTAGCGCCCAGCACATCTGCAGCAGCACGGGCCTTGATCAACACTTCCGCTTGATTGCGAAAACCATTGCTCTCATTCAATGGTCCTTTCGGGTCGTACACCAATGGCAACCACTCGCCACGACCAGTAGCGTCGAAACGCGCCGCATACAACGTACCTTCATCCAACAGATCGCCATTGGCCTGCGGCTGCTTAGCATCGAAGCGTTTGTTGCTGACAAACTTATAGACATACTCGAACTTATCGTCGTCGCCCATGTACACCGCCAACTGACCATTACCGGCGACGATGGGACTGGCAGATTCATGCGCAAAACGACCCAGTGCGGTGCGCTTCACCGGTGTCCTGCTGGCGTCTAATGGATCGACTTCGACAATCCAACCGAAGCGGAATGCTTCATTCGGCTCCGTTGCCGCATCGAAGCGCTTATCCACCACATCCCAACCATAGGCCGAGGTGTCCGACCACATGCGCCAGCGGCGATGCGCCAGCTTGATGGCGGCCGGCACATTGGCGTCGCCATATAAAGCAGCAAAATTGCCAAAGTAATCCTGAATATTTTCTTCGGCGGATAGATAGGTTCCCCACGGCGTACGACCGCCGGCGCAATTGCCAAAGGTGCCCAGCACACGTGTGCCCGTGGGATCGGCCTTGGTCTGCATCCAGGCATTGCCGCGCGCCGGTCCCTTGATCTCGAAGGGCGTATCGGCGGTGACGCGACGATTGTGCTTGGAGCTCTTGCTGTAACCCCACTTACTACTGGCCGACTTCTGCACCTCCACCAACGAGATACCATGTGCGGCCTTGCTCATCGCAACGATGCTCGGGTACCGCCCGATCTGTTCGCGCACATGCTGCGGATCGGTGCCGAACACCATCTTGCGACCGGGAAACATCAGCCAGTCGTTAACGTATTCGTTGTTCACGCATAGCACGCCCTGCGTGCTCTTGTTGCCGGCATTCAATTGAAAGAATTGAATGGCATCGCAGTTGGAACCGAACTGCTGCAGCTGTTGCTGAGCAGCCTTGGGCGCGAACAAACTACCTTTGGGAACGCCAGCCGCGTCCATGTTGGGCACTTGCGTATTCAAGCTATCGCCCCAGCGAATCACCACATCATGGGTGTAGCCAGGAGCGACGATGATGCGATCTTCCTTGCTGCCGGCAATGGCTTTGAAATTCAATCCACCGGCAGTTGCTTCAGCAGACCATGAGGTAAACGGTAGCGCCGTGGTCAGTAACGCCGACTGCAGCAATTCGCGCCGACTCAGGCGTTGTTCAATTACCGAACCGATATAGGGATTTGTCATGACGCTGGGACCGGACTGACCAGCGTTCATTCTAGTTCGCGAGCGGGCGGGTTTGAAACCCGCCATTGCTTGAGCTGCTAGCTCGATTGACTAGGCAGCGTCATCACTCAAGAAACGTTCCAAACAAGCTTCCAGCTTGGCTCTATCGATAGGCTTGGTCAGGTAGTCATCCATGCCGGCCTGCTTGCACTTCAAATCGTCGTCCTTCATGGCATGCGCCGTCAGGGCCACGATGTGTATACGCTTGCCGGGTGTTTCGCGGCGACGGATTTCCCGAGCGGCGTCATAACCGTCCAGCACCGGCATCTGGCAATCCATCAGAATCAAATCGTAACGACCGCTTTCCCAGGCAGTAACGGCTTCGCTGCCGTTTCTAGCCACGTCGACGCGATAACCCAATTTGGAAAGGGTATGGCAGGCCACCTTCTCGTTAACGATGTTGTCTTCGGCCAGCAGGATGCGATGCCGCTCACGACCGCGTTCGGCCAGCAGACTGCCATCGGTGATGATGGGCTGCGACTGCGTGCGCCATTGTTCCGAACCCGTAGACAACACCAGCTGCAGACAGGCCGTCAGATCGCGTTGCGATACCGGCTTGTGCAGGTAGCCGGCAAATCCCAGGCGTGCAAAACGACCATCGTCGCCACGTTGACCTGAAGAGGTCAGCAATACCAGACGAGTAGCTCGCAAGGTCAGATCGGCATTGATGCGCTGACCCAACTCGTCACCGGCGCATTCCGGCATTTGATGATCGAGCAATGCCACGTCAAAGGGCTGGCCAGCCTGCTTGGCAGCCCGCATGGCCGTCAGCGCTTCCACAGCCGAAGTCACACACACCGCATCGATGCCGCAACGTTGCAGCTGCCCCTTGAGCACTTTGCGATTGGTGGCGTTGTCGTCCACCACCAATACCCGTTTGTTGAGCAAGGCCTTCGGTGGCAACTTGCGTGGTTCCACCGCACTCGCCGCCGGCATGAGCCGCGCCGTAAACCAGAAAGTGGAACCCACGCCGGGCTGCGACTCGAAGCCCACCGTGCCGCCCATCAACCCCACCAGCTGCTTCACAATCGACAGACCCAGGCCGGTACCGCCGAACTTGCGAGTGGTGGAAGCATCAGCCTGTGAAAACGGCTGGAACAACACATGCGACTGTTCCTTGGTAATGCCAATGCCGGTATCGCGTACTTCGAAGTGCAGCAACGTACCTTGATTGTCGTGCGTCACCACCTTGATGTTCAGGCTGACCTCGCCCTGGCTGGTGAACTTGACCGCGTTGCCGCAGAGATTAAGCAGCACTTGGCGCAACCTGCCAGGATCGCCGCGCAACATTTCCGGCACCCCCGCATCGAGATGGGCAGTAACCTCCAGCTGTTTGGCATGTGCCTGGATGGAAATCAGACGTGCCACATCTTCGGTGAGATCGACCACATTGAACTCGGTGATCTCCAGGTCCAACTTGCCTGCTTCGATCTTGGAGAAATCGAGAATGTCATTAATCACCGTCAGCAACGCACGCGCACTGTCACGAATGGTATCGGCGTAGTCGCGCTGGGTTTCGCTGAGATCCGAATCCAGCAGCAGTTCCGCCATGCCGATCACGCCATTCATCGGCGTACGGATTTCATGACTCATGTTCGCCAGAAATTCGCTCTTGGCCTGATTGGCAACCGAAGCTGCCTGCGCCAGATCGTTGGCGCGCTGCGTAGCCTCGATCAACTGAGCATTGCGCGATTCCAGTTGAGCATTGCTGTCCTGCAGATCGCTGGTGCGTTCCTTAATACGCACTTCCAGATTCTCGTTCATCGCCTGCGTCGCCTTCAACACCGCATTGCGTTCGGCCATACGGGTGTCGAACACCGAGATCATCATGGTGGTGGCGAGAAATAGAAATGCAGAAATGCCCACCGCAAACGCCAGCCAACGATGATTGATAGTGCTGGGATTGCCGAGACAGTAAGAATCGGTGGCGAAATCGGCGGCAGCCATGGCGGTGAAATGCATACCCCAAATGGCCACGCCCATCACCAAGGCACTACCGAATTTCTTCCAGAACGCAGAGATAATGGTTTCAGTCTTAAGCTGGAAAGAAATCCACAACGCCGCCATAGAGGCGCCTATGGCAATGACCACCGACAGTGCAAACAAACCCGGCTTGTAAGTAGGCCGCGGCAGTACTTCCAATGCTGCCATGCCCGTGTAATGCATCAACACAATGCCGATGCCCATGGCAACGCCGGCGGTGAGCAGGCGTTTGGCGCTCATCGTGCCGTAATTGATGGTGTGCAGCGCGATGTAGGAAGCAATGATGGCGAACAACAGCGACAGCAACGTGATCGGTACGTTGTAGGGCATGGGGATGGGCAGACTCACCGCCAACATGCCGACGAAGTGCATGGACCAGATCCCCGAGCCCATGGCCACCGAACCGCCCAGCAACCAGTACTTCGCAGAGTCCGTGCCCTTACCCGCGGAAACCCGCGATGCCAGGTCCAATGCCACATAGGACGCCACGACGGCGACTAGGTAAGACAGAGCGACAATGATCGAATCGTATTCCGCTTGCACAGCGTGCAGACCTCAAAGCACTAAACCTAAACAGGCCCGGACTTACAATCTGTCCGTAGCTTTGTGAGTTCGGGTACTCGCGCAACAAGTTGCGGCCATCTGCCTTGGTGGCGGAAAGCCTGCCCCTGAAGTGCGATTGTTATAGCGGCCACCCTGCTGCCGGCCCCGAATCGGGGATACCCCTAGTAACGGCAGTGTTCAGAAAACCTGAAGCGGGAATTAAGCGCCACCGCGCTTGGCAGCACTGCCGGCAAAATAATTCAGTAAATAAGCACGTCGCTGCTCCAAGAAGGTCTTAATGCTGATCTCCGAAGTGCTGATGGCGCCGAAGCCTTCGCCACCGGTGTCCTGGGTCAGACCGGCGGTAAAACCTTCATTGGAATACAACTTGCGACGATCAGCCTTTATGTCCTGCGCGATCAGTGCCTGGTATTGCATGGCAATCGGCCCGACTTTGTTCCAGTCCAGCCACTTGTTAGTGATGTCGCGCACATAGCCAAGATAACGCTGCTTCAAAGCAGGCACGGCCAGCAGCTTGCTCAGCAACGGCTTGGAAGAGTCGGCAACACTGATCAACGGATCAAGACCCACCGCGCTATTGCTGCCGTTACTCCCCCAGCCACGTCGTTCGATGGGACGCATGCTTTCGTTCACATCATGCGGCGTAACATGAAAAATGCCGGCCTTATCTTGGTAGATGCTGTAGTCGCTGCCGCGCACCCAGTAGCCATCGTTATTCACCAGGGTATTGTCGATGGCCAGAAAACGCAGCACGCCGTCGACATCCAATAGCGGCTTGAGTGCAGCTTCCAACTTATTGGCCGGCGTTTGATTCAACACCTTGCATAGATTCATCAGCGCCGCCCAGGACTCTGGCTTGTCCTTGCTGGTGATCTGATAGGCGTAACGGTAGTAGTCCAGATTGTCGCCCAGATATTCCAACCCGCCATGACCGCTGGGCGAGCCATGCACCTTCCAACGCGCACCATTGGCGCCGGTGGCCTCTTTAACGAAGTCACTGCCGAACGGCTGGGAGTTGATATAGATGCCCCAGTTCTCGCCATTGATGACCACACGCATGTAGTTGGCCTTGGGTGCGGGCAAGTAATCACGCGTGAGCTGTAGATACAACACGCTGCGCAGGAAGGTGGCATCTGCGGCAGCATTCATCAACTCCAACGCCTTGTAGCCCAGCACGGTTTGTTTTCCGTCGACCAGATCGAAGGACACTTTCATCGAGTGCTTGTAGCCCTCGTCCACCTCGCGGAAGGAAGTATTGCCGCGAAAATGCACGCCCACATTCTTGTAAGTCTTGCCATCGACCACTGCCGTGGCCAGCACGTCGATGTCTGTGCCCTTGAAGGCAATCATCTGCGCTTCCCAATCGTTGTCCTCGAAAGTGAGGAACACCGTGCGCAGCGTCAGTGGATCGTAAAGTGGCTTGTCCTGAGGAAAAACTTTGACCTGTACAGGCGTTAACTTGCCATTAATGATGGGCTGCGCCTCGACCTTGCCGCGCTTTGCACCGATGATTGTTTCGTAGGCGATGTAGCGCTCTGCTTTATCCAGGTAACCGTTCTTGTTGGCGTCAAAGCGCTCAACCAATTCAACATCGCTGCCATTGCCGCCGCCCCAACCACGCTGAAACTGTGCCGACGCAGGCGTCATTACCGACAGCAGGGTGCCCAATAAACACCACCGCAGAGCCCATCGTGTGCACATAATGATAATTCCTTGTCGGCGGCTGCCTACGATTCTTCAGCGACACTTACGTCGCAACGACAATAAATCAGACCCGTCGCAAGTTACAAGAACATGACGCAATCGGTTAATGCGCTCGGGTCAGCACAATCCTACGATCCGGCACGCAGGCAGCTGATCGTCCGCTCGGCGGGCTTCGCTAGCATGAAGCCCAAAGAATATCGCCTCATTGCCAGGAGTCACTGCCATGAACCGGAACCACGCTGTACGCTTCGTTGTGATTACCAGTTTGGGCTTCGCTTCAATCAGCATGGCAGCCGATAAGCAAAAGCTACCCCCCGAACCTCAGGCGCCCGCCGCCACCGCAGCCTCAGTGCCGCAAAGTTATTCCGACACCACCCGCGAATTTCTCAACTCAGCTACCGCGAACAATACCTTCATTGTCAAAGCCGGCAATCTGGCGCTGAGGAAGTCGAACAACGCTGAAGTGAAGCAGATTGCGCAACAAATCGTACGCGACCACGTGAAGGGCTATGACGGCTTCGGCACCGATCGCGCCGTGGCGAAAGCAACCGACAAGACCTTGCGCCCCGAGCAGAAGACCATGTTCGATCAGTTGGAGAAGGCCGGCAGCAATTTTGATACGTTATATATCGATCAGATGGTGGTGACGCTGCGCGATGCTCTGGCCAATTCGCAGAAGTACGCCACGGGCGGCACTGAAGCGCTATTGAAAGAAGCCGCCGCCGATGCGGTTACTTTGGATACTGCCAACTTGAATTTGCTGGAGAATATCCAGGCTAAGCTGCACGGGCATAAATAAAAGCGCGGCAAGACTGGTAATGCTGCGCAAACCAGAGAAACTCTGCGGCAGAGGCTGAGCGACCGCAATCATTGTTCTGAGTCACAGCTTTACTGTTTCAAGCCGCAGGCATCTGCATTTCTCTGACAAACACCGCATGGCCAGCAATACGCACCAGGCACTCTTCACCTCGCTGCTGCGTCCATACCTGCACGCTGCCGGGACGATCAACTTCGTAGCCCTGCTCCATAACTAACGGCTTGTCGCTGTTGTAGCTAGGATCCTGCGCAATGAAACGACGATAGTAAGCACCCAGCACACCTGATGCCGTGCCGGTCACCGCATCTTCCAAGATCCCGGAAGCAGGCGACGAGAAGTGCCTGGCATGAGGCTGCGCGCGTGGATCATGCGTCTGTAAACAGAAAGGGTGAATGGAGGCGCCAGACATATCGGCCAATACTGCGGCAAACTGCTCCGGCGCGGGCCGCATAGCTTGCATCACCCTCAAATCGGTCACCGGCACCAGGAGCGTCCATCTGCCGGTGCTGCCATAAATGATTGGTAGGCGCGGATGAAAATCGCGCGCATCGATGCCCATGGCATTTGCCAATGCTTGATGATCGCCGTTGAACTCAACAAAGCTAGCCACGCCTTGATTCATGATGATGAGCGGCGCCACATCGGTGACTTGAACTTCAATAGGCAGGATGCCGGCACGGGTTTCCAGCGTAAAGCCATCGCGCAACTTGTCCTGCGGCAATAAACCCGCGTGATACAACGCAGCGAAAGTGGCAATGGTGGCGTGACCGCATAACTCTACTTCGCGACGCGGCGCAAAATAACGAATGCAAAAATCCGCATGCTTGGAGGGTAGGACAAAGGCCGTATCGTTGAACCCGACCGCTGCCGCGGTCGCCTGCATGTCATCGTCGGACAGTCCCTGCGCTGCCAGAACAATACCCGCGGGGTTGCCGGTACCGGGTTGTATGGTGAATGCATCCCAATGTTGCACACGTATCATCTGGCATCCTTACTGGATGTTTGTCGCGCAGGTTGAGCATTACACTCAACCTGCGCCCGGCTCTGGGCTGTTACTGCCTACCTGGCAGCAGTGAGAAGTAGGCTGCGCCATCCATGTCCTGCTGCACCCAGCTTTCACCCACCTTGCGCACCGGTAGTGGATAGCAACCGGAAATGCCCTTCTCAGGAATGGGCTGGCTGCACAGGCGATAACCGGTGGAATCCTTGCCCACATACCACTGACGGGGCTTGCCTTCGCTGCTGATGTCTTCGTCATCGCTGGTATAGGCCAGGCCCTTGTCGAGGAACCACATGTGGAACCAATGACCGCCGCCGCTGTAACCGGTCATGGTGTTACCGTAATAACCCGCCAATGCCTTATCGGCTTCGGCCTGGCTAACCGGCATGGCGTTGCCGGTGGGCTTTTCGTAGTTGGGATTCTCCGGCGGACGCACCGCACCGGCACCACCGGCACTGCGCTTCACCGGCGTAGGTGCGGCACTGGCCTGACAGGAACCGTCGTAGGTCCAGGTCATATTGGGTTTGCCAGTCTTGCTCTGGCCATAGTCTGCGATCACGTAGCTGATCTTGCTTTGCTTGTCGCTGATCTTCACCGAACGACGAAAGTCGATATAGGGCGCGATCGGATTGTCGGCCGCCTTGGTGGCGTCGATATTGATGCCGCCCGCCTGCCAGTCTTTAGCGCAGGAGGTATTCTTGTCGCTGCATACCGGTGTATAGGCATCCTTACGCCAATCGTAGTGCGACACCATCTTGGCCGTGCTATCAAGCTTGAAATACTTGGTGTACTTGTTCTCCGCATGCACCCATTCGGTGTCGTGCACATAGGGCTTGCGGAAAGTGGTCTGCACTTCGCACTTGAGATAAGTGACTTCGGCCAACGCCGAACCGGTCGCGAACAGGCCCAGCAAGCCTGCCATCCATAAACTCTTCGGCAACTTCAGCGTCGAATACGTCATACCTACCCCCGAACGTTAGATTTATTGATTGATGCGCAGCAGCGTCGAACGATAAAGCCATTATTTCTTGGCGTGTAGAGCTTTACACAAACTAACATTTCGGGGAGTCTCGGTGCTGCCCGCCATTGGAGTCCCGTCATGCTCATTCGCAAAGCCTTGCCTGTTGTTTTATTGCTGACAATGCTGGGCGGCTGCAATCGCAGCATTGATTCACTGGAAGACGAAACCCGCGCCATTGAAGCCTGGCGAGAGCAACGCGTGACCAACCTCACCAGTGAAGATGGCTGGCTGACGCTGGCCGGTCTGTTCTGGTTGCAGGAAGGCGACAATCGCTTCGGACGCAGCACGCAGAATCAATTGGTGTTGGATCATCCCGCATTGCAGAACACCGTGGGCACATTTGAGTTGCATGAGGGCAAGGTCAGTTTCACTGCCGCCCCGCGCAGTGGCGTCACTCACGATGGCGACGCGGTTACGCATATTCGATCTGGTGGCCGACAACGCCGATGACCCCACCTTGCTCGCGGTGGGTTCATTACGCTTTCACGCAATTGAGCGCGGCGGCAAGTACGGCATTCGTGTGCGCGATATTGAACATCCGGCACGAAAGCAATTCGCCGGCTTGGAGTATTTCCCCATCAGCATGGACTGGCGCATCGAGGCACGCTTCGAGCCTTATGTGCCAAGCAAGCGCATCAACATCATCAACATACTGGGCATGACCGAAGCGATGGAATCACCGGGCGCACTGGTGTTCAACAAGGAGGGTCACTCGTGGCGATTGGATGCCATTCTGGAATCCCCATCGGACGATCAATTGTTTGTAATGCTCACCGACGGCAGCAGCGGCCGCGAGAGCTATGGCGCGGGACGTTACCTGTACATTCCCAAACCCGGCAACGAACCTATCTGGCTGGACTTCAACAAGGCTTACAACCCACCCTGCGCCTTCACGGAGTTCGCCACCTGCCCGTTGCCCCCCAAGCAAAATCGTCTGAGCTTGAGCATTGAGGCTGGCGAAAAGAAATACCAGCATTGATGGACATGGATGTTTGTTAGTTCTCGATCATGCTGGTAACTACTTGGTTAAAGCGCACACCGCTGTAACGCATCGACAGCGTAAAACAGCTGCGTAATATGCAGGTTCGGCGCTGCCGAACCGATTCAAACCATATAACGGGGGACACATGAAACTGCATCCGAGCTACAAGCTGTTAGCGGCCTTGATCCTGACCAGCGTTGCCATGACCACAGCGGCGCATGCCGATATGATCACCGGCAAACAAGCCAAGGAAATCTGCGCCAAGGGCGACACCGGACCGATCACGCCTTATGGCGAGCACCCCAGGGAAACCGCCGCCAAGAAAGTCGTATTCCAATGGAATTGCATGACCATGGTGGAGCGCAATGCCAAAGCAGCGTTTGAAAAATATGTATCCAAGGATTGGTGCGATCACGGCCACATCGTCACCAAGGGCGCGGATCGCTGCGGCACCGTGGAAGAATCCATTGCAATGTTCGTACGCATGGGCGGCACGCCCTTGAAGGACACCGACAAACTGGAGTTCCCGCTGCAAAGCTCGGTGAACGCCGACCACGTCACCATGTATGGCGAAGGTGTCGACATCTTCCGCGTGGTCAACGGTAAGATCACCGATCACTGGGATGCCTCGCCCGCCAAAGCCATTTCGTTCAAAGATAAACCCGCCGGCATGGCGGAATGGATCATGGGCGGCCTGAAAGGCCCGATGCCAGGCAGTACACCCGCACCCGCAACTAAGTAGTACGTCTCATCCCCTCCCCCGTTCGACGGGGGAGGGTTAGGGTGGGGGCAATCAGAACAGGAGCATCTCAACGCGCCACATCAGCGCATGTCTTGTAATGCTCGTGTTATCACCGCTTGATTGTTAGCGTCGCCAATCTTACCACTCGCCAATTCATCAGCATGTTCGAACAAAGGCGCGAACAATTCCAATTGATCGACCTGACCGCGTAGATGCACAGTTCCCTCACGCTTGAACCAATCATTCCATGCAACGCGCACCTCATCCCAAAATAGCTTGGTCTGGCTGTAATACTCGTCGGCTTCGGCAAAACTGAAATCCTTGATGCGCTCATAACGCGCCACACCATATTCACGCGCAAGATAACGTTGCGCGCCATTATCGAGCCTGGTCTTGAGATTGTTTTCTTCCTGCACCCAACCCGTAGAGGTAATGGTGTGACGATTGGTGCCAATCAGTACATCGTAGTCTTTACGCGCGCTCCATTCACGTCGTGGCAGCGGTCGCCAGGTGTCGCCGCTGATCCAGGTGGAGAAAGCGCTGTTGTGCTGCCATGCGCCTAAGCTGCCGTAACGCGGCGACTCATCGACTTGATACACAGTTTGCAACCAACGTCCTTTGCGTTCACTGCCGCTTAGTGCACGTCGTTGCCATGTTGCGTTACCGCGATACTCCACCATGCTATCCGGCTCATACTGCCAATCCTGACGCCAATGCTTGGTGACAATAGGCTCACTGAGGGAGCCATCGCCCATCACGATGCGCATTTCCAGAATGTGAACCAGGCTGATGGCTTTGCCGGTGTCGCTATCCACATAAACTTTTTCCGTGCCCCAGGATTGATATGGACGTTGCGTGGCAGCAGTACTAAAGCTCAACACTTCCAGAAAATCGAAGGTGGATCGGTAGGCGCCGGCCATCGCGAGAATCGCGCGACGATCGCGTTCGAAGGTAGAGAGGTTCTGCTGTTGCAACGCCAGCCATGCTTGAGAGGGCTGCTGATCCAGATCTACGGGCGCACCGCGCGTGGTGCCGCCGCGAGGCGCGGGGGCCGAATTATCCAAGGGCCATGAGAATGTATAACGCTGAGCGTCAGCGGCAAATGCGGTAGCCGTGATGACGGCAATCAGCATGCCCCATAGTAGATTCTTCAACATGCTGGCTCGCTGTAGTTGAGCACGGGCGTGATGATTCGCGCCTTACGTTAGAGACCAGAGGATGCACCGCGCCGCATCGCTCACAAAATATCAAATCGCATCCGAGACAACACCCTGCGGCAAGTCATCGCGACGCTGCTGCAGAACACGCGCACGCCGCTTGCGCACCCAGATCACGATGCCGGTCACCGACAACATGGCCACCACTGCACCCATCAGAGAAATCAGCACGCGACCCGTTATGCCAAGAATACGGCCCGAGTGCAGCGGGAATTGCGCCTGCATGAAAATATCGCCGGCTGTTCCAGTACCCGGCACTTCGGCACCGGCGGCGCTGCCGTTCTGCGCATCGAAGTACAGCCAGGGATTACCCAAGCCGCCATCACCATGATCGTTGCCCGGCTTGAAGAAACCGACGCCGAATAAATCGAACTCAGCCGAGTAGAACAGACCACCGGCAGGATCACTCCAACCGCGACGTACGGCTTCCTGTTGCGCCAGCGTAATAATCTGCGGCGCCGTCATCTTGGGCTCGGGCGCCTTCTCGGCGAGCACCGGCGTACGACTGGCGAATGGCGACGGCGATAAGGTCGAGAACCATGACACCACCGGACGCATCACCTCGGTGTTGAGATTCATCGACACCGAAGTCACCGCCAACAACAACAACAGCAGCCATACCCACACGCCGCCGGAACGATGCAGATCGAAGTTCAGTTTGTGCCCACCCTGCTTCCAGCGAAACGCGAACGACTTGCGCCATGAGGAGAAATTTGGAAACGACAGGTACAGGGCGATAAAACAATCAACCACCCAGACAATGCCGATGATGCCCATGAACAGCACGCCAATTTCAATGCCCGACATATCCGGGATGTGCATGCTGTAGTGCAGCTTGTAAAGAAACGGCAGCAGGTTTTCGCGTGTCAGCGAGACCTTGCCCCAGTAACGCTGGCCTTGAATCTCACCGCTGACCGGGTCGATAGCCACCTGATTGTAGTTAACGTCGTACAACTTGCCGGTGGCGGGATCGACACGCGGTGATACCGACATCTGCAGAGCTTCGTTAGGCTCCACGCCTAACGGCAGGTAGGTCACACGCACACGTGGATCGGCCGCTTCAACGATGGCCGCCAGCTCCAGCGAGGGCTTGGGCGTGCCGCTGGACTTGGCTTCATACAGAGTGGGATTGAGCCAGGCATCCAGCTCGTGATCCCAGGAAATCACTGCGCCAGTCACACCCGCGATGAACAGGAACAACGCCACCGCCAAACCGAACCATCGATGTAACAAAACCAGCGCAGTACGCATCACCTTGCTCCTGGGTTACTCAAACCTATGCGACAGCGTCAGCTGCCAATTACGCGGCTCGCCCGGCGTCACACGTGTGAAGTAACCCGCGTCGGGATAGTAACGTTTGTTGAATATATTGCTGACATTCAACTGGGTTTTCCAGCCGGCAATCGGGTACGCAAGACCCGCATCCACCAAGGTGTAGCCCGGCAAGGGAATGGCCGGCTCGTCATTGCCGTCGCCATCATAATCGTAAGTGTACAGGCTGCTGTTCTTACGGCTGTTATACAACACGGCCAGATTGGCAGTGAGCCGCGCCAGAGGACCATCCTGCACTTCATATTTTCCAGTCACATATAGATTGTGCCTGGGCACGTTACTGAGTTGCACGCCGGTGGGAAACACATAGTCGCGCGTGATCACTGCATCCAAGTAGCTGTAGGCCAGTGACAGCTTCCAGGCAGCCGCGGGCATCCATGCACCTTCCACTTCAATACCGCGACTGCGCTGCTCGCCCGTCACCACATAAAAGAACGGATTGGCCGGATCTTCATTGGCCACGTTCTGTCGCGTCAGTTCGAACAGCGAAATCATGCCATTGAAGGGCTGGGCGGCATCGCCGAATTTTACGCCGGCTTCAATGTTCCGCCCCTTCTCGGGTGGCAGTGTGTTGCCATTGATATCCACCATCCAGCTGTACTGTGGCGTAAATGACTTTGACCAGCTGGCATAGAGAGATATATCGGGCACGATGAAGTAATTGATACCGACATTGGGACTGAAGGCGGTGTCCTTGATTTCATCGCGCAGTACGTCGTCCCAGCGACCATTCAATGTCAGAAAAAATGACTCACCGAAACCGATGTGATCCTGCAGGTAGTAACCGGTCTGACGCGACTTGCCGTCGGCCGCATAGGCTGCGGCTGGATCATGAATCAATGGCGCGTTGTAATTCGGATTGAGGATGTCGAGAGTGTTGACGGTCGTGTCGTAGTTACCGCCATCCTCGTGATAATCGAAGCCATTGCGCTTGAAGTCCACGCCCGCCATGACTTTTTGCGTTACGCCACCGGTCGCCCACTGCATTTGCACTCGGCTATCCACCGCGAAGTCGGTGTCGTTCTCCGTGAAGGGACCATAGACATCCAACCCCCAAATGTGGCTTTGCTGCACGCCATTCACGAAACTGGAGTTGATGACGTCATCCGAAAACGCCCAATTGTTCCAGTAAGCCTTGCTCTTGCTATAGTGTAGGTTTTGCTCGAACTTCACGCTGTCATTAAAAGCATGCTGGAAGGCATAACCAATCTGCTGACGGTCCTGATTTTGTATGGCGATGTAGGCACCGTCGCGTCCCACCGAAAAACTGAGCGGCAATTGGCCATAAGCGCTGGGCAGTACGGTGCCATAGGCAATCAGTGGCGACCACGGATTGTCGCGGTCACGCTGATAACGCCCCAGCAAGGTAAGCGAAGTAGTATCGGCCAATTGCCAGGTCAGTGCCGGCGCCACATACAAACGGTTCTCACCCGAGTAGTCGACAAAGTCGTCCGCATCGCGATAGACAATGTTCATGCGACCCAGTACCGAACCATTGTCGTTGAACATCGCGTTGGCATCGACACTGCTCTCGATCAGATTGTACGAGCCAGTAGCGACGCTGGTTTCCAAGAAATTTTCCGCACGTGGCCGCTTGCTCACCAAGTTAACAATACCGCCCAGCGGCGTTGCGCCATACAGAATGGAAGCCGCGCCCTTGATGACCTCTACCTGCTCCAACCCTGCCAGCTCATGATTAGTCCCGGACAGGCTGTTGAACTGCAGGCCGTCCACGAACAAGCTGCTATACGCCGCATCGTAACCGCGAATCGTGTACGAATCGTAGTAGCCATAGGTGCTACTGCGCGACACGCCCGCCACATTCCGCAGCGCGTCGGCCAAGTTGGTGATGCCCTGCTCCTTGATGGTCTGCTCTGTCACCACAGAAATCGCCTGCGGCGATTCGATCAATGGGATGTCGGATTTGCTGCTGGCCGCGTTGCCCACCGGCGTTACGCCCGGTTCATTCGCATCGTCCACCGCGACCAATTTGTTCAATGTTCTTGTCTGGATAACTTCCGTGGCTTCTTGAGCACGCAAAGGCGATGCACCGACATACATTGCACCTACCGTCACTCCGATGATCAACCTTTTACTGACAATCGACATGAATCATCCTTTTATATAACCAGCGCAAATCGAAAATTCGACTGAGATATGCCCGACCTGGGCATCAGCCGCAGCGCGCACTTTGGCTAGCGCGGACACATGCGTTACCGCGTCGATTTCCGTGTGAAAAATCAAACCGGTGAGGCCTAACAACGAAAACTGTATGCGATGGCACTGGTCCACTTCTGGAACAGTGCCATCTGCCGATGTCCGCCTGCGACAGCGCCACGGCTCTGCAGCGTCAAAGCTTGTATTCAAATGAGAGCGATGTAGTACGAGGTGCGCCGTAAATGGCTCCGTACGCCACCGTCTTCACATACTTCTTGTCGGTCAGGTTATCGACGTTCAGCCGCAGAGTGGCCTTATCAGTCAGCGCATAGCTGGTGAAGCCGTTGGCGACGGCATAGGCATCCTGCCACGCACCGCCTATCTTGGAGACATCGGACTGCCAGCGCAGCGCAGCGCCGAGACGCAACTTCGGCAGCGCCGGCAGGCGCGTATCGACGCGCAGGTTGAGCGTCTTCTCCGGTATCCATTCGTAGATGTCCTTGCCATCCGGACCGGTGAGATGCAGCTGTGTGTAGCCGACGGTCAACTTGGTGTTGGTCGTAAGGCGGCCTGTGGCTTCGATCTCGAAGCCGCGCGACTTCACATCCTTGGGCTCGTAGTAGGACTGCTGAGCCACGACGTCGAAACCAGCCTCGGTTGCCAACCCTTTTTGCTGCGCACTGAATACCGAGGCGGTGGTCAACAACTTGCGATCAAACCACTCCGCCTTTGCACCGATCTCGGCATTGACCCCCTTCATCGGTGCCAGAAACTCGCCATTGATATTGCGCTGGTCCTGAGCCTGGAAGATGTCGGAATACGATGCGTAAGCAAGTACGTTTGGCGTGATGTCATATGTCACACCGACGTAGGGACTGACTTCGTCGGTCGTTTCATTGTCGAGCGCGACCCCACCGCCATAGATTGAAGTACCATCCCGCTGTAGCTTGATCGCGTTGAAACCAATGATACCTTTCAGACTGTCGGTCAACGCGAGTCGCGCCGCTCCATATGCACGCGTGATCTTCTGGTTGCCATCCGCACCGACGAGACGATCACCCCAAACCGGTTCCGCATAAACATCCCCCGCATATGGGAACGCCGGCAACACCGAGGAAGGCGCACTGATGATGCTGTAGTACTCGCTGAAGTTCGTCTGTCTTGAGTGACTCAAGCCGATAACAGCCTCATGCTGACGACCGAACGCATCGAAATGCCCTGCAAAATTGACATCGAAAATGTTGCTGGTGGATTCGCCCTCGCTACGATAGGGCCAGCCGTACAGGCCGGTGTTGTCGTCATTCAGGTAGCCGGTGAATGTATAGGCGTAGAACAGTTTAGTGCTGCTTTCACCCCGAACGTGGTTGTAGGTGAACTTGGCTTGCCAGTCGCCAAACAATTGCTGCGTGTATTCCACGAAGGCGTTGTAAGAGCGGTTTGTCCAGCGCGTCCAATCCTGTGATGGCGAAGCAGAGCGCGGAAAATCCGCCAAGGTGCCATCGGCATAAGGCAACGTCAGCGAGCCCCACATCGGTGAGCGCTGCTTGGCATCCTGGTAAGTGAACCCCAAGGTCAACACGCCCTCGGCGCCGATCTGGCCATCGACCACACCATATGCCGAGGTGCGCTTATCATGCAGCGCACGCAGGTACGAATCCTTATCTTCACGCGCCACCACCAATCTGCCCGCCCACGAGCCGCTCTCCGTAAAGACCTTGTTGTAGTCCAAGGCATCACGAGTAAGACCATAAGCACCCGCGCTCAACTCGATCTCGCCGCCATCCTCGTTTTTAGGACGTTTGCGCACGTAATTGATCGTGCCGGAAGCATTGCCCACACCCGTTAACAGGCCGTTTGCGCCGCGAATCAATTCAATTTTTTCGAACAGGTAGGTGTCAAGCTGCCCCTCCACCGTACCCCAGTCGTTGGTCATTCCCAGGCCGTCGACCTGTGTCAGCATGACGTCGAAGCCGCGTGCGTTGTAGGTGGCGCGGTTGGTTTCGTATTGCTCAACATTGATTCCGGTACCGAGGCGCAACGCGTCGTTGGAACCCGTCGCACCAAAATTTTCAATGTCTTCCGCATCGATCACGCTGATGGTCTGTGGCGTCTCTTTGATTTCCAGCGGCAATCCGGTGGCGCCCTTACTGGTACGCGCCTCGCGTTGTGCCGTGATCAATATGGTTTCAAGTTGAGCGTCATCATCTCCCGTAGACTGCGCCTGAGCAGTGCTGCTCAGACCGAGGAACAATGCGATGGCGCTGTACTTAAGTGACTTTGCGGTGCTTCTCTTGAACATGGCTTGCTTACTTATGGCTTGCTGGTGAAACATGGGTTGGCTCTGATGATCGGAAGGAAAAATTCAATGCAAGGCGACATCAAACGGTCGTGTGGGCGCACGCTCAGTTGAATCGAGCTCGGCTGTAGTGATTTGCATGCTCAGTCCGGCGCCGTGCACTACGCGCATGATTTCTAGTGCCGCAGCCGCAGCGCCACGTGCCGCGCTGAACGACATCAATCTGCCCAGCCGTACTGTGGTGGCGTGCGCAGATTGCTGCGTGGCTTGCGCAAGAATGGCCAGTAACTCTTTCTCATCCTTGCCCAAACGCAGGCAACGCACGCAACGAATGTCAGGCAAGCGTTTCAATCCGCCAAACAGGCCGTGCATCAGCTGGGAAAAAGGTTCGAGCGCAGGCCGTATCCCCGCTTCGGTAAATACACGCTCCAGATGCCACCAGATGGATTGCGGCGCATCGTGATAGGCCGCCCAGGTACGGATCGACCAGAGCAAGGTGCGCTCCAACCAAGGCAATTCCAGCACTGAACCGGCGGCGCTCGCGCAATGCGACGTGATTGGCAACTTATCCATGTAATTCCATCAGGTTGATGACCTGCGCCGGACCAGGCGGCGAGGAATGCGTATGCAGCACGTCGCTCAAGCGCAGCAGAATGCTGGCTGTTCGTTGCGAGCCTTCTTCGCTAAGAATTCGATTGATTGCCAGATTCAGCAGTGCATTGCCTAGATAGGCGCGCTGAGCCAGCGGCACATCGCGCAACGCCAGCTGAATACGCTGCATGACAGCCTGCAATTGCGCCAATTGCAGATCGTGATTGTCGCCGTCCACCAAGCGGGTGATGCAGCATTGTGCAGGTACATCGCGCATGCGGGTCTCCAGCCTGACATAGCTATAAACGTGGCAATGACATGGCTGGCTGCCCTGTTCCGTCGGCAATAAAAATCCAAACGGATGATTCAGAGTGGCTGGCTGGAAGGGCTTACGCCCAAGACAAATCGTCCTTTACATCAACTTTTACTCATTGCATTCCCTTGCAGTCTCTTACAAAGCGATTACTTGGTGAGGATCAACTTGTTCGCCTGAGTAATGCGTAAGCGATAGGTGAAGCCTGCATGCTCGATCAACACCTCATTGCCAATGCCAAACAACTGCTGGGATTGCAGCACCCGTTGCGCACGGGAGGGTTTCTGCGCAACCGATGCCATACCCGAAGCAACTGAACCAACACTAACCGAGGACGCGGCCGGGAATACCGCTTCGGCAAGTGGGGACATTCCGGAACTGGGCGAGACAACAGGCTTCATGTGTGCAAATGATAATGATTCGTATTTGTATTGCAAGCCCCTAGTTTCCGACGAATGCTGATATTTAGTTAATCCCCCCGGTTCTGCCGCTATTCACAGTCGCTTACATTGACTGTGTTGGCGCCAGAACTCCGATCGAAATGGCCCGATCCTCAATGCCAGGCGAAACCAAACAAATCACAACAACGAGCCGCTCACCCCACATACCCCGGATTTCACTTGTCGCCAATGACCACCGAGGTCGGTGAACTCTGCGACAACGCCTTTGATGATTAAATGACCGAGACAAGACAAAGACGCATGCCAACAATACCCAAACACATATTCGGCATGCACCTCCGCCATTTATTGAAAAACACTCAAGACGCAACTGTCGCCATTAACGAAAAAGTGACAAGCGCATGCAAGGCGTCATGCATCGAACACTAAAGATCCATAGTTAATCGCATAAACAAAACAACTTGCAGCGGCTTTGCACGTCACAAAGCTTCACCACGAGATGATCACTGACGGTATGATGACGCCAACTTTGAGATCTTTAATTTGCACAACCTAGTAGGTCCGTAGAGGCAAGGTTAGTAGTGAGCATCAAGAGAGTGGCATACGTGACCGGCGGCATGGGCGGCATCGGCACAGCTATCTGTAAGCAATTCTGCCGTCAGGGTTACACAGTCATTGCCGGTTGCGGACCGAATTCAGTACGCAAGGACAACTGGCTGCTGGATATGCGTGCGCAAGGCTTCGAAGTCATTGCATCGGAAGGCAATGTCGCTGACTGGGACTCCACCAAGACTGCTTTCGATAAGGTCAAAGCCGAATTCGGCTCCATCGACATTCTGGTGAACAACGCCGGCATCACTCGCGACGCGGTGTTTCGCAAGATGAACAAGGACCAATGGGATCAGGTCATCAATACCAACCTCAACAGCATGTTCAATGTCACACAACAGGTGATCGAAGACATGGTGCAACGCCGCTGGGGACGCATCATCAATATTTCATCGGTGAATGGCCAGAAAGGTCAGTTCGGTCAAACCAATTACGCCACCGCCAAGGCGGGCATCCATGGATTCAGCATGGCGCTGGCATTGGAAGTTGCCAGCCTGGGCGTGACTGTCAACACTGTTTCACCTGGATATATCGGTACGCAGATGGTGCGCGCGATTCGCCAGGATGTGCTTGAGAAAATCATAGAAACCATTCCCATGAAGCGCCTGGGCGAACCCGAGGAAATTGCCTCTCTGGTAAATTGGCTTGCTTCGGAAGGTGCAGGCTTCACTACCGGCGCGGATTTCTCGATGAATGGCGGGCTACACATGTATTAAGCGGCGCACCTGCTCGCTTGATTTGGGCCACGCCTATCCCAACCTCATCCAAGTCGTCTTCAACTCCGTGTACTTGTCGAAAGCATGCAATGATTTGTCGCGGCCATTGCCCGATTGCTTGTAGCCACCGAACGGCACCGTGATGTCGTCATCGTCGTAGCAATTCACATACACCATGCCGGCACGTAATGCTCGCGAGACACGCGCCGCCGTATTCAGATCTCGAGTCCATACCGCAGCGGCAAGACCGTACATGACATCATTGGCAATGTGCAGTGCCTCAGCCTCGTCTGTAAAACTGAGCACCGACAGCACTGGGCCAAAAATTTCTTCCTGAGCAATCTGCATATCCGACCGTACCGCGTCGAACAACGCTGGCTGCAGGTAAAAGCCCCCCGTGTGCTGCAGGGTTTGCAAGCCACCCGCACGCAGAGCAGCGCCTTGCCGACGACCGCTGTCGATATAACCTAGTACGCGTTGCAATTGCGCGGCATCAACCAAGCTGCCAAGGCGCGTATCGAGCAGCAAGGGATCGGCAGGCTGGTAGGTAACCATTTGCCGTAGCACTCGTTCGACAAAATCCTCCTTGATGGAGGCCTGAACCAGCAAGCGCGACCCAGCCGTGCACATCTCGCCCTGATTGAAACAAATCGCAGCCGCAGCAGCCTCAGCCGCCTGATCCAAATCGGCATCAGCCATGATGATGTTGGGGGACTTGCCGCCGCATTCCAACCAGACACGTTTTAAATTGGATTGACCCGCGTACTGGAGCATCAACTTGCCGGTAGCAGTCGAGCCGGTAAACACAATGCAATCCACATCCATGTGCAATGCAAGAGCCTTGCCTGCAGTGTGGCCATATCCCGGCACAACATTAAACACACCGTCCGGCAAACCAGCCTGCGTTGCCAGCTCTGCAATCCGCAGCGCACTCAGTGGCGACTTCTCGGAAGGTTTGATGATGATGGAGTTACCAGCAGCCAGTGCTGGCGCGAACTTCCATGCAGCCATGATGAGCGGAAAATTCCAAGGCACGATCGCGCCCACCACTCCCAGAGGTTCGCGCGTAATCGTCGCCAGCACATTGCGCTCGGTAGGCGCCACTTGGTCGTACAACTTATCGATGGATTCTGCATACCAACGTATGCAACGCACGGTCGATGGCAAATCAACACTTTGGCTATAGCGAATAGGCTTGCCCATATTCAGCGTTTCCAGCAACGCCAATTCTTCGCAATTCGACTCAATCAGATCGGCAAACTTCAGCAGGACTTGCTTGCGATGGGCCGGTGAAGCATGTGACCAACTGCCCCGTTCGAAAACTCCACGTGCCGCTATAACAGCTTGATTGATGTCAGCTTCGTCGCAAGCCGCCACGCGCGTAATCAAGCGACCATCCACGGGACTGATGCAATCGAATTGCGTGCCACTACGCGCATCCAAATAGCGACCACTGATGAATGCCTGATTGCGGACCTCCAACGTCGCAGCACGAGCATGCCAATCGATAGATTGAGTAGGAGGGGTAGCCATGATTATCTCTTAACGACGCATTAATCAGAATTTGCGCCTGCCTTGCGAAGCATGTCAATTCATTCGGTGCGGCTATGAAATATTCGTCGAACGCCCCGCAAGATGACTACGCAGAGCCAACGACATGATTGTGCCATTGACACAGCAGTCATTAAGGAAGATAGGAATCGATCAAGTATTTAGCATGTTGCATGAGGCGAGCTGCTGCACCTATCGGATTAACGTGTCAGCATTTTCAGCAGGGGGCGAAGCAACCTCGCCCCCTACATCTCATCGACTTATTCTTACCAAGGCAGAGTTGTGGCAACAGTAAATACGAAACGTGTTTCCATGTTGCCCACATCGGTTCTCGCCTTGGGATCTGCGTCGGTTGTCACCACCTTCAACCCCAGATCAAACTTCTGTACCTTGTAACTCACGCCTGCAGAGAAGTCTGTGTAATCACCGAAACCGGTGTAATCATCAAAGCGATGGCCACCCACGGTGCGACCGATGTGACCAAGCGCTGACAGGTTAGTGACTGGCAGTGGCACATTGGCGTCAGCCGACAGATAGAAAGCCGAAGCGTGGCCATCACTATCGCGACCACCCCAATCGTTGGTGTAGCTCAGCTTGCCCTTGAAAAAGCTGTAACTCAGCCCCGCGTAGATTTCCGGATAGTTATAACGATCTTCGTCATAGGTGTAGTAAACAAAGCCCGTATCCCAACCCAAGCCAGCGTCCGTTTTGCCGGTAAAGCCGGTATACAAATCCAGCTCCAAGTCGGCATTACCAAAATCTACATTGCTGCCCCACGCCCCCACATACCAACCGCTCTTTTCATCGGCATAATCAACGCTTGCCTGGAGCGCTGGATCTTCAGCGGATTGAGATACACCACGGAAGTCGTAATCGTTCGTCAGCGTAATCGTGGATGAAATCCCCGCATTGGCAGCGCCGGCCACCGCCAGCAGACCCAAAGCCGACAAGACTCTGACTTGCTTCATAACACCTCTCTGTTGTACGAAAGCCACACACGATGGCTACCGCGGCTCACTTTACGTAAGCAAGCTATCAAAGACCAGAGAGAAAACCGGGAGTGTTGATAATTGGCGACTGCGGTGGCCTGAAGTAATACTGCAATCGCCAACCATCAAAAAAACAAGCCCCGGGCTATGACCAGGGCTGTTTTTGAGCAAAGACACAAAGAACTTGTGCCTCAATGCACCTTACTTGCCGAATGGCACGCTGTACGAAGCGACGAAAGTAGGATCAGCGGGCTTGTCGTAACCTGCCGCAACATCTACCGGCACGCTGACAGTGAAGGACAAGTTATCGTTGTATGCATAGCTGAGATCAGCATGCGTCAACTTCGCACCGCCGTCATTGTGGTGCCCCACCAGAACGGTGAAAGCACTCAACTTGGCCTTAACGCCATAGTATTGATAGTCACCGTTGGCAGGATCGCCATCAGAATTGAGACCAGGCGCATTAACGTTGTAGTTAATGAACGCGCTGACTGGACCCACACCCAACGACACGACCAATTCAGACAAATTAGCCGGACGCAGCTTGATAGCAGGATACGAATACGTCCAATAGCTGATGTCATAAGTGAACGCACCAGCCGAACCACCATAGCCCGCATACAGGTCATATTCGGTACCAAGAGTGTGGTCACCCGAAGAACCCCAGATGCCGCTGTAGAAGCCTGCTGCGCTGACATGCAGGTCGCCCGATACTGCCGGAACGCCAGCACCTGCACCCAGGTCATAACCGCGCCAGAGGTAGGAGCTGGCAATGCCCATAGACCCCGACACTTCGGCGTTTGCAGCGCCTGCAATCGCCAACAAACTTAGTGCCGAAAGAATTTTCACTGACTTCATAACAACCCTCTCTGTGGTGCAAAAACAACACGCCGACTTTGGCGTGAAAAATCTTTTGTTAGCGATCAGTCATGATCTGCTATGTGCATGAAATGCAGCATCCATGCCAGGGGTCACAATTCAGGAAAACAGGAGAGGAAACGCGCAAATTGACTGTGCACCGCACCATTAGCGCACCAAAAAGACACCGAACCACCGGCTTAAGCACGAAACCAGGGCAAAAGAGGTTTTATGTTTGCCGCGTTAGCCGATAACGAGCTTGAGGACGGCACTTCGGCGCAGTGGTAATGCTCAGCACCGATTTAGAAAGCCGAATTACATCCCGCAGCCACCCTCCAGCCCCCGCCTCAGATGCGGTTGCCAATGCACCTTATGGATTTCAACGAATCCGCCGAATACCGCGACGCGCCCAGGCAAGACGGCTCATCCACCCTGCTGCGCACAGCACACAATCGCTAAATTTCTTAAGAAATTGCACTCAAATCCCGCCCATACCTGCCGATGACGGAGAAGGTCACTTACGTGGACACAAGAACAGGAACACGCAGTTGTGAATTTGATCATCGGCATCGTTGTAGTTTTGGGATGCGTCATTGGCGGCTTCGTTGTCCACGGCGGCAACGTGATGTCCCTCAATCAGCCATCAGAAGTAGTCATCATCGGTGGCGCTGCGCTCGGCGCATTCATCATCGCCAATGGCCTGGGAATGGCCAAAAAGGCAGGCGCAGGCATCGGCGGTCTATTGAAAGGCCCCAAGTACAAAAAGGAAGACTATTTGGACCTGTTCGGCTTGATGTATGACCTGTTCAACATCGCCCGCAAGGATGGCGTACTGGGACTGGAACGCGAGATCGAAGATCCGCATAAGAGCGCAGTCTTTACTAAGCATGAAAAGGTGATGAAGGACCACCACGCCGTCGAATTCATCCAAGACTATCTGCGTATGATGGTCAGCGGCGAAATGAATCCCTTCCAACTCGAAAACCTAATGGACATCGAGTTACAAACTCACCACCACGAAGGTGAAGCCGTCGCTCAGGCGATTAATCGTGTTTCGGACGCTCTGCCTGGCTTCGGCATTGTCGCGGCGGTATTGGGCATTGTGAACACCATGGGTGCCTTAGGCGGCCCCGTTACTGAGATTGGTCACAAAGTTGCCGCCGCACTGGTAGGTACCTTCCTGGGCATTCTGCTGGCCTATGGCTTTATTGGCCCGATGGCGACCGCTATGGAAGGCAAGGTAAACGAAGAAGGCAAGTTCTACACCGTAATCAAGACCTGCATTGTCGCCATGGTGCAAGGCTATGCACCGCAGGTTGCCGTTGAGTTCGGCCGCAAAGTGACCCCTACTGAGTTCCGCCCCAGCTTCAAGGAATTGGAAGAACACGTGAAAGGCAAGAAGGCAGCCTGATCGTGGAAGATTCACCACAACCCATTATTATCAAACGCATTGTCGCCGGCCACGGCCACCACGGCGGCGGCTGGAAGGTGGCGTTTGCCGACTTCGCTACCGCCATGATGGCGTTCTTCTTATTGATGTGGCTGATGGGTAGCACCTCTGCCGAACAGAAGGGCGGTATCTCGCAGTACTTCAAAAACCCGTCAGTGGCTCAGGGCGTAAGCACCACGCCTTCACCAACTGCCGTGCAAGGTCCTGGCGGGCCAAGTTCAGCGATGATCGATCTGGGCGGTTCGACCGAGCGCTTCAAGAATCCAGAACCGGCCAAAGTCGAAGACGACACCAATCAGGATCCAACCAAGGAGGACGCTGGAAAAATCGCTGAGCGGGTCGAGACACAGCGCTTGGAAAACCTCAAGGAAGAACTGGATAAAGCCATCGACGAAGAAAGTTCGCTGAAGCCCTTCAAGGATCAGATCATGATGGATCTGACACCTGAAGGCCTGCGCATTCAAATCGTCGACAAGGAAAACCGATCAATGTTCGATCTCGGCGGCGCCTCACTCAAAGACTACAGTCTGAGCGTGCTACTGGAACTGGCCAAGGCCATTCAGAAGGTACCGAACCGCGTCAGCATCAGCGGTCACACCGATCAATCGAAATATGTCCGACAGAACTACGGCAATTGGGAGCTTTCAGTTGATCGTGCCAATGCAGCACGACGCGCCCTTATCGCCGGCGGCCTACCTGAAGACAAAATCGGTCGAGTGGTGGGCCTGGCTTCAAGTGCACTGCTGGATGCGAACAATCCGCAAAACCCTATCAATCGTCGCATCTCCATCATCGTGATGAATGCGCGTACCGAACAAGCCATCAAACAGGAAAGCGCATCATTATTCAGTGTGCAAGATAGTTCCTCATCAAGCGCCACAACCAACCCAGCACCTACGGCCAGTTTAGTTGTGCCTAATACCGTTGAGAGCAATACCCCACCCACTGCAGCACCTGCGGCAACACCCGCCGCCGCTGCGCCACCTGTTGCCGCAAATAAACCTATCGCATCAACACAACCCGCTGCTGCGCAGCCTGTGACCCCTGCTCAACCTACTGCATCCACCCCACGCCCCGCAGCAGCCCCAGCACCGACGGCAGCTCCAGCGCCTATCGCCATGACCAAACCAATCAACCTGCCGACTATCGGCCCAGCGCCGCCAGGCAAGTAGCGCACACAGCGAAAAACAAAAGGCCACCTTCTCAGGTGGCCTTTTGTTTACATCGATCAAATGGTGCGACCGGAGAGATTCGAACTCCCGACCTCCTGGTTCGTAGCCAGGCGCTCTATCCAACTGAGCTACGGTCGCACTGAAATAACTGGCGGAGAGAGAGGGATTCGAACCCTCGATGGGCTTTTGACCCATACGCCCTTAGCAGGGGCGCGCCTTCGACCACTCGGCCATCTCTCCGGCGCACGAAACCTACCACTGTCCACTCTATTGTTAAGTCAACCACGCAAGACAGTCGCGCAGTCAACAAATATTGAGGATCAGCATCTCTAGCCTATGACTTCCCGCTAACTCCGCGATGCAGATGGAAGCCAGTAGTCCTGCAACGCAACTGTGCGCTTAAAGGGCTACCGCAAGAGGGCGGCAAGAATACTTGCCGAGAGGACATCCGTAAAGGCCTGAAACAACGAAATTGCACATCAAATACAGGAAACTGCCACGCTCACCGATAGTAGCGAGCGCGGCAGCTATTGACGGATCAAGAACCCGCTTCGGATGAGCGGCGGGGAGCAACCCCGGATTGTTCTTCTCGTTTGATACGCTCGTAAATTTCTTCACGATGCACCGACGTTTCTTTGGGGGCATTTACACCCACTCGAACCTGGTTGCCTTTGACACCCAGTACAGTCACGGCAACATCGTCGCCGATCATTATAGTTTCACCAACGCGTCTAGTCAGAATTAGCATGTCTGCTCCTTGCCAAAAGGTGGGCGTGATTGTAGAGGTCACTTGCTCCTTACGCTACGTATTTGCTACTCGCATAAGCACCACGCGTGTGGAGATTAGAAAAGACCGCATAGTCAGTAGATCGGCAATTCCCTGATTCACGCCCGATTCAGGGGTGGCGCATCACATAAAGCGTCAATAAAAGGCGATGCACCACCTTATTGCCAGACAAATATGCAGCAAAGCGGTTCAGCGGCGCAGCTATCGCTGCGTAATTTCCGTATTAATGCAGACGCGTCTGCAACCATTCCGCCACTGAAGCCAATGCCTCGGATAATTTCGATGCATCGACACCGCCGCCCTGCGCCATATCCGGTCTGCCGCCACCGCGCCCACCCAGTTGCTGCGCAACAAAATTGGCCAGATCGCCGGCCTTGACGCGCGCAACCTGATCGGTGGTCACACCTGCGATTAAGCCAACCTTACCGTCCTGCCCGGCAGACGCAAGCACCACCACGCCTGACTTGAGCTTGTTTTTCAGCTGATCCACCGCTTCACGCAAAGCGGGAACATCCGCGCCCTCAACAATGCTGGTCACTAGTTTAATACCCGCAATATCCAATGCAGTTGCGGACAAGTCGTTACCCTGGCCGCTGGCCAGCTTGGACTTCAGTTGCGCAACTTCTTTTTCCAGCTTGCGGCTGCGCTCAAGTAACTGACGCACCTTTTCTTCGACATCGTCGCGACTGGCTTTGACCATGCCCGCCACGCCACGCAGCAATTCATCCGAATTGGCAACCCAATCCAATGCACCCTGACCGGTTACCGCTTCGATGCGGCGCACACCTGCAGCCACACCGGACTCGCTAACAATCTTGAACAAGCCGATATCGCCAGCGCGACTCACATGCGTACCACCGCACAACTCCATGGAGAATTCGCCAATGCGCAGAACACGCACTTCGTCATCATATTTTTCGCCGAACAACGCCATGGCGCCAGCGGCCACTGCGGTCTCTTGATTCATTAGCTGAGTCTCTGCCGGAGCATTGGCGCGCACCTGAGCATTAACCAGCTGTTCAATCTTTAGAAGCTCTTCAGCAGTTACACCGGAGTAATGCGAGAAGTCAAAACGCAGACGGTCGGGAGTGACCAACGAACCCTTCTGCGTGACATGCGTACCTAGCACTGCACGCAGCGCAGCGTGCAACAAGTGCGTTGCCGAATGATTCAGACGAATAGCATTGCGTCGCACCCGATCGACATGCGCAGCAAGCACATCGCCCAACTTGATTTCGCCGCTATCAACACGACCGACATGTGCATGCGCAGCACCGAGCTTTTGCGTATCGGCCACAGCGAATCGCGCGCTTTGCGAACTCAACGCACCGGCATCGCCAACCTGGCCACCGCTCTCGGCGTAAAACGGCGTGCGATCCAAAATCACCTGCCCCGCGTCACCGGCTTGTAAACGCTCAACCTGTTGCCCATCTTTGATCAAGGCAACAACCTTGCCCTTGTCTTGCTCCAGCTCGTAACCACTAAACTGGGTCTTGTCTTCCAGCTTTACTGCGGCGCGCAAATCCACGCCGAATTTACTGGCAGCGCGCGCGCGCTCACGCTGCGCCTCCATCGCCACTTCAAAGCCAGCCTCATCAATACTCAGACCACGCTCACGCGCAATGTCATTGGTAAGATCAACCGGGAAGCCGTAGGTGTCGTAAAGCTTGAATACCGCATCACCCGGAATCACTTTATCGGTGAGCGCCGCAATGCTCTGCTCCAAAAGCCCCATTCCCTGTGCCAAAGTTTCAGCAAAACGCTCTTCTTCCTGCTTCAGCACTCGCTCGATATGCGCGCGCTGCTGCACCAGCTCCGGATAAGCCACGCCCATTTCTTTTTCCAGCGCCGCAACCAGCGTGTAAAAGAAAACTTGAGTGCAACCCAGCTTGTAACCATGACGAATTGCGCGACGAATGATTCGTCGCAGCACATAGCCGCGACCTTCATTCGAAGGCAACACGCCATCGGCAATCAGGAATGAGCAGGCGCGAATATGATCTGCAATCACGCGCAACGAACTGGATGTCAGATCCTTTGCGCCCGTTGCTTCTGCAGCAGCACGAATCAAACCTTGGAAAGTGTCGATCTCGTAATTGGAATGCACGCCTTGCATCACTGCCGCAACGCGCTCCAAGCCCATGCCAGTATCCACCGAAGGCTTGGGCAGCGGTGTCAGCGTACCGCTGGTGTCGCGCTCGTACTGCATGAACACCACATTCCAGATTTCGATCCAACGGTCGCCATCTTCGTCGGGCGAACCCGGAGGGCCACCCGGAATATGCGCGCCGTGATCGTAGAAAATTTCCGTGCACGGACCGCACGGACCGGTATCGCCCATCTGCCAGAAATTGTCGGAACCGCCGCCCTTCTTGTCACCGATACGCGCAATACGCTCGGCTGGCACACCCACCGACTTCCAGATATCGAAAGCCTCATCATCGGTGTGATACACCGTAACCATCAGGCGTTGCGGATCGATCCCCAACCAATCTTGGCCAGTCACAAATTCCCACGCGAACTTGATTGCCTCGCGCTTGAAGTAATCGCCAAAGCTGAAGTTACCGAGCATTTCGAAGAAGGTGTGATGCCGCGCGGTATACCCCACATTCTCCAGATCGTTGTGCTTGCCGCCGGCACGCACACAGCGTTGCGAGGAGGCGGCGCGCGCATAACTGCGCTTATCCTTGCCCAGAAACACGTCCTTGAACTGCACCATGCCGGCATTGGTAAACAACAATGTCGGATCATTACCCGGCACTAGCGAGCTGCTAGCCACGACTTGGTGGCCCTGCTGGCGGAAATATTCCAGAAAGAGCGCACGCAACTCGGCGCTCGACAGAAACTTGGGTCGAGATTGACTGGACATGTGTAACTTAGGTTAGAGATCCGGATCGAGGTTCTGCGGATCGTCCGCAGCCGGATCATCGGCGTCGGCCTCAAGCAGGTCGTCTACGTCGAACGAATCCATCGCGGCACGGATGTGCTCCGCAGTGAAGCCGCGATATTGCAGGAAACGCACCTGTTTTGCACGCTCGCTCAGGGACTTAGGCTGCGCCTTGCCGAATTTGCGTAGGCGAATGGCGCATGCCAGATCACTCCACTCCACTTCGGCCTCACGCAGACGCTGCTCAATCAATTCATTGGGTAGCCGTAACTGGCGTAACTCGGCACGTAATCGCACCGGCCCTTGGCCGCGTTCAGCACGAGAGCGGATAAAAACCGCAGCAAAACGCTCGTCTGACAGCAAACGCTGCTGCGTTAGCTCGTCCACCACCTCATGAGTGATTTCCGCATCATACCCTCGGTCACGCAATTTACGCTGAATTTCAGACTGGGCATGTTCGCGACGCGCCAGCAGACCGATGGCGGTGTTGCGTGCCCGGCTGCGCGTCACGGCGGGCGCGTCAGCCGGGGTAGCATCCATACTCCCTTCGGGATTTTCTCGGGGACTAACTCGAGAGTTTCGGCCGCCCTCCTGGCGACCATCGGCAAATCCTGAACGTCCGTGCGAGCCGAACCTACCTTGCCTGCGCATGGTTCGACTCGCCTAAAGCGTCTTTAGCCCTGCGCCGCTTCGCGGCCGGCATCGCCGCGCTTGGCCGGCAGCAGCTTCTCGCGCAACTTGCCTTCAATTTCACGAGCGACTTCCGGACGCTGTTCCAGGAAGGATTTGGCGTTTTCCTTACCCTGACCAATGCGCTCACCGTTGTAGGAGTACCACGAACCGGATTTCTCGATCAGATTCTGCGCCACGCCCATGTCGATGATTTCGCCATTACGCGAAATACCCTGGCCGTACATGATTTCGAACTCGGCTTCGCGGAATGGCGGCGCCACCTTGTTCTTTACGACCTTCACGCGGGTCTGGTTACCCACCACTTCTTCGCCATTCTTGATCGCGCCGGTACGACGGATGTCCAGGCGCACCGAGGCGTAGAACTTCAGCGCATTACCGCCGGTAGTGGTCTCGGGATTGCCGAACATCACGCCGATCTTCATACGGATCTGGTTGATGAAAATGACAATAGTGTTGGAGCGCTTGATGTTGCCAGTGAGCTTGCGCAATGCCTGCGACATCAGACGCGCCTGCAGACCCATGTGCGAATCGCCCATCTCGCCTTCGATTTCGGCCTTGGGCGTCAGCGCCGCCACCGAGTCGACCACCACCACGTCCACGGCACCGGAACGCACCAGCATGTCGGTGATTTCCAATGCCTGTTCGCCGGTATCCGGCTGCGATACCAGCAGATCCTTCACGTTCACTCCCAGCTTTTCGGCATACACCGGGTCCAGCGCATGTTCGGCATCGACGAAGGCGGCGGTGCCGCCCAGACGCTGCGCCTCGGCAATCACCTGCAACGTGAGCGTGGTCTTACCCGAGGATTCCGGACCGTAGATTTCGATCACACGGCCACGCGGCAAACCGCCCACGCCCAGCGCAATGTCCAAGCCCAACGAACCGGTGGACACGGCATCCACCTCATAACTTTCGGTGGCATCGCCCAGACGCATGACCGAGCCCTTGCCGAACTGCTTTTCGATCTGACCCAGCGCTGCGACCAGCGCCTTTTTGCGATTCTCTTCCATTGTCGTGTGCCTCAATAAAAGCCTGAAATGCGCCCGCGCCGTGCCTGGGCGAGCGATGAATATTGGACTAACCGTCAAACGGAGGCGCTGGACAAGCCGCGCCTTACACCACTGTATTATTGTACAGTATCAATCAATACGCCAGCCCTATTCGCAGCGCCAGCGATTACAACTCAAGTACGCCTTGCAAAGCCATGTGCACGCTGCGGCGCCGAACCTCTTCCCGATCACCACTGAACAGCTTCAGACGGGCATTAGCGTGCACCGATTGTCCATGCCGCCAAGCCCAGGCAAACCATACGGTGCCCACCGGCTTACCCGGCTGCGCGCCCTCCGGACCGGCAATGCCGCTCACCGCCAGCGCAATCTGTCCACCCAACAATTCCAATGCACCGCTGGCCATTTCGCGCACCGTAGCCTCACTGACCGCTCCATGCATCGCCAATGTCTCTTCGCCCACATGCAACAGTCCCTGTTTCAATTCGTTGCTGTAACTCACTACGCCGCCGCAGTACCAACGCGAGCTGCCCGCAATATCCGTCAATGCCTTGCCCACCCAACCGCCCGTGCAGGACTCGGCCGTGACCAGCTGACGCCCGGACTGACTGAGATGGTGGCCGACTTGCACGGCTAGCTTGAAAAGGTCGTCGTCACTGATCATGGGATTCCTTTGAGCGGACCGTTAGCCTTGCGCGCGCGCCGCGCCGCCGTCAAGTCATAAACAGAATTGCTCCGTTACAACGTTCCCTCTAGCATCGCGAACTTTCGTTTCGCGGGCATACGCTCAGAGCCAGACCAACGTGGATAACCAGGATTTTTCGAGTCATACGCCCGCCATGCAGCAGTACCTGCGCCTCAAGGCGCAGCATCCGGATGTGCTGCTGTTCTATCGCATGGGCGACTTCTACGAGTTGTTCTTCGACGATGCCAAACGCGCCGCGCGACTGCTCGATATCACGCTCACTGCGCGCGGCCAGTCTGGCGGCGCCCCCATCCCCATGGCCGGCGTGCCCTTCCACAGTATGGAGCCCTATCTGGCGCGCCTGGTGCGCAAGGGCGAGTCAGTGGCCATCTGCGAACAGGTCGGTGACCCGGCCAAGAGCAAAGGCCCAGTTGAACGCAAGGTGGTGCGCGTAGTCACGCCCGGCACGCTCACTGATGAAGCTTTGCTGGAGGAGCGCCGCTCCTCCCTGCTGGCCGCACTATTCCAGCACGACGACAAGTTCGGCCTGGCCTGGCTGGAATTATCCAGCGGTCGCTTTCTGGTGCTGGAAGCACAGGGTGAAGAAGCACTGCTGAGCGAACTGGAACGCCTGCGCCCGGCAGAATTGCTAACCAGTGAGGGAGTCAAGCTGCCGAACCTCAATATCAACAGCCGTGAACGCCCCATCTGGCATTTCGATGTCGATGCCGCAACACGCACCTTGTGCGAACAGTTCGCCACTCGCGACCTGGCCGGTTTCGGCTGCGAGTCCATGTCGCTGGCCATTCGCGCTGCCGGCGCGCTATTGCACTATGTACGCGACACACAGAAAGCCGCACTGCCACACATCCGCGGCGTGGCCACTGAGGCGCGTGGTGAGGCTGTATTGCTGGATGCAGCCACACGCCGCAATCTGGAACTGGATATCAGTCTCGCAGACCGCCCCGAATGCACGCTGGCCGGAATATTGGATCGCACTGCGACGGCCATGGGCGGTCGTGAGCTGCGTAGATGGATTCACAGGCCGCTACGCATCCGCGAGCCGCTCGAACAACGTTTGCATGCCATCTCGACACTGATTGACTCGCGTCGCGACGAGGCCATCACTGAACTGCTGAAATCGGTGGGCGATATCGAACGCGGCCTGGCGCGCGTGGCATTAAAGTCAGCACGACCACGCGATCTGGCTCAGCTACGCGATGCACTGGGTCGCTTACCCGAATTGCAACGCTTGCTGGACGATCAAGACTCACCCTTGCTGCAAAGCTTGAAACAACAGGCCGGCACGCATCCGGATGCACAATCGCTGCTAGGCAGAGCCATCATTGAATCGCCACCGGCATTACTGCGTGAAGGCGGCGTCATTGCACCGGGCTTCGATGCCGAACTGGACGAGCTACGCCAAATCAGCCAACACAGCGATCAGTATCTGCTGGATCTGGAAACTCGCGAACGGGAACGCACCGGCATCAGCACTTTGAAGCTGGGCTACAACCGCGTGCAAGGTTACTTCATCGAAATCAGCAACAGCCAAGCCGCCAAGGTGCCGGTGGATTACGTGCGCCGCCAAACGGTGCGCAATGCCGAGCGCTACATCACACCGGAACTGAAGTCCTTCGAAGACAAAGTACTGGGCGCACGCGACAAATCCCTGGCTCGCGAGAAGGAACTCTACGATGTCGTGTTGGAGCAATTGATCACGCAATTGGCGGCGCTGCAGAACAGCGCCGCCGCACTGGCCGCCATCGATGTGCTGTGTAACCTAGCCGAGCGCGCCGTGACGTTGGGATATACCAAACCGCAACTCAGCGATGATGCTGTCATCGAGATTCACGCCGGACGACACCCGGTAGTGGAGCGCTTCATCGATAATGCCTTCGTCCCCAACGATCTGAGATTCGACGATGCGCGTCGCATGCTGATCATCACCGGCCCGAACATGGGCGGTAAATCCACTTTCATGCGTCAGACGGCGCTGATCGTATTGATGGCGCGCATCGGCAGTTTCGTGCCCGCCAACTTTGCCAGCGTCGGCCCGATTGACCGCATCTTCACTCGTATTGGCGCATCCGACGATCTGGCTGGCGGCCGCTCCACTTTCATGTTGGAAATGACCGAGGCTGCCAACATCTTGAACAACGCTACAGCACATAGCCTGGTGTTGATGGATGAGATCGGTCGCGGCACCAGCACTTATGACGGTCTGTCGCTGGCCTGGGCCTGCGCCACGCATATCGCTAAACAAGTACGCGCATTTACCTTGTTCGCCACGCACTACTTTGAACTGACTTCATTGGCGAATGATCTGGACGCTTGCGTGAACGTTCATCTGGACGCCACCGAACATGGCGAACAGCTGATCTTCCTGCATACCGTGAAAGAAGGCCCGGCCAACCAGAGCTATGGCCTGCAGGTGGCAGCACTGGCCGGCGTACCGCCGAAGGTGATCATCGCCGCACGCAAGTACTTACAAGATCTTGAGCGCCACTCCATCGAAGCGCATGCACCGCGCAAGCAGCATGAGCTGCAGCTGGATCCACCGCCAGTCACCGTTGTTGAAGATCATGCGGCAGTGACGGAATTGCAGAAGATAGAACCAGATGAGATGACGCCGAAACAGGCATTGGAAGCGCTGTACAAGTTGAAAGCGTTGACGAAGTAACAGGCCTAACAGGGCGAGGCATATCTCGCCCTCAACAAATAGCGCATTTACGCAGAGGCGACGCATGCGTCGCCCTCAGGGATTGGTCACTCGCGATGCAATCGTGAAAGTCTTACTTGCCGTGCCGCCACTATGCGTGATGGTTGGCATATACAGTCCATTGAAATTCTCGCCATACGAACCAATCGTGCCGCCGGTATAGACCGTATAGCTGGTGCCTGTGGTCAGCAACGGCGAACTCAGCAACATGGCGCTGCTGGCTTTGGGAATCGTGTAAGCAAACGCCACATTGCCGCTACCGTCCTTGATCACCAGCAACGAATTCGCCACGCCATTGGTTAACGTCACCACATTTTGAGTCGACACAGAAGCGGTCACGCTGCTGTTGCGACCGCCAATGCCGATGAATGTGCCGCCAGTGACTTTGAAGGTATTGTTATCGCAGTCCAATCCACCTTCGGCGCCGGAGGCACCATCAGCCACGATAATGCCGCCGGTAATGGTCATGGTGCCGTTCGAATCGATGGCATCATTCTTGGTGGCATGTGCATAGATTCTGCCGCCGTTGACAACGATTGCGTTGGCGGCATTGATGGCATCGTCGGTGGTATTGATGATCAGCGTACCGTCATTGATGGTGAGCGTGGACTTGCTTTCCAGTCCTTCAGGCGCGAGATCGCTGGTTGGCGTGGCGGTAGTCGTCAAGGTGATGGTGCCACCGTTAACCGTTACGCGCGGATCGGGATCATCAGTCAAAGTAGTTGTGTCACCATCCTCGGCAGACTCCCAGGACGCGGTGACTGCCTTGTCGTAAGAGTTGACAGTCAATGTGCCGGCATTGATGGCAATGAAACCCAGCGGTTGAACGTCATCTTCCTTGCCTTCTACTTTCACGCCCTTGCCTGCAGCCGCAGTCACGGCAAGCGAACCACCATCCATGACGAATGAGTCGTTGGCACGCACGCCATCTTTAGCAGTGGCACTCACTGTGATGGTGCCACTGCGTAAGCGAATGTGATCGTCACTGGCGATGCCATGTTTGGCGGTAGAGGTCACACTCAAACTGCCGGTGCCGCTGAAGATCAACGCACCTTCGGCAAACAGTGCCGACTTCATATCCATTGCCGAACCGTCGGATAAGGTACGCGCCGTCCAGGTCGAAGGCGCCGACAATACATTGCTAGTGCCATTCGCCAGGGTTACGAAAGCACGCTTGCCCGATTGCACATTGATCGCCGGGCCATTGGTGCTGGCGATGTTTACGCCATTCAAGGTCAGCTTGAACTTGTTGTTGCTATAGAGCGTTACAGTTTTGGTGTAGGAACCCGTGAGCGCCAACTCCAGATACTCGCCACTGGGCATATTGGCATCGATACTGACACCCAACGATTCCTGGGTGACCGTGATGACGGTGGTGCCATCCAGCGTAATGGGTGTAACGCTGCCACTGGCAGCACCGACTAACAGGCGCGCACTCGAGGTAGTAATACCCATCGTGCCTAGGTCGATCGACACCGTATAAGGGAAACTATAGTTCTCCACCAGATCGTCGGCATTAGCGCCGGTACTGATATCCCATACTTCGGCGCTGGCGCTGCTGCTTGAGCTACTGGCAGCACTTGAGTTACTTGAAGTGCCGGAGGCACTCGATGCACTGCTAGCAGCGGAGCTTGATTGACTTGAGTTGGATTGACTTGAACTCGATTGACTTGAGCTTGAATTAGAACTCGAACTAACGCTGGAGCTGCTAGAACTGCTACTTGAGTTATCGTCACCGCCACCGCAACCGGTCAACACCAGCGTTACGCCCAACGCGCCGACCAGCAGCAATGATTTCAACTTCGGCAGAGAGTGCAACATGCTCGGCTCCAGCAAGTGACTTGAACAAGTGAACGCAGCCCGGCATCACGCCGAAGTCTGCGCACAATGTTAGCCAGCATCTGAAGCACAGCTGAATCGGTAAAAGCTGTCGCAGAACACCATCAGCAGTAATTACCGAGGGCTGTCGAGCGCGGAACACATCAGTTCATATCTTGATGATCGAACTTGCCGTCTCTTAAAAATTTGGCAACCTGACGGGTAGCCAGGGGCGAGAACACCATGGTGGTATGGCTGACCGGCAACACGATGTGATCGGCCGCGCCCTCCAGCCTGGTTTCCTCGATCATCACGGTGCCATCGCTGTTATTGGCCAGATCACTGGAGAAGAAACGACCTAAGCCCATGTTGGCCGAGCCTGCGACGATACCGATGTCGCGCCGACCATCCCAATGACGCACCGTGCTGGCGCCCAACTCCTGGCACACCGCATCGCCCACCGCAACGCGTCCCAAGGTCCATTGCGACATGGCCTGCACCGCGCGACTACCCTGCAAGGGCGAGCCCATGAATACCGCACGACCGGGAATCAGATCGTTGGTGGATTCGAGCAATTTGTAAGTAATGACACCGCCCAGCGAGTGACCGATGAAGTGCAGACGTTCGCACTGTTGCTGCTGGGCCAGTTCGCGCAGCTTGGTCACATGATCGATCATATGACCGGTGACCGAGGCATAGGAGAACATCACGCAGCGGTAACCGTGATCGGTTTCCAGACGATGCTTGAGCATCGTCATTTCCATACCCGTCATCCATAGGCCGTGTACGAGGATGATGGTTTCAGAGGGCATGGAAGGATCGTCGCATAACAACAGCTTGGGTAGGCTGGGATGCAATCCCAGCATCTGAATGCTGGGTTACGGCGAAGATGCCTAACCCAGCCTACATTGATCTATCACTCCGCCTTCACCGGCAGCTTGACGCGAATGTGCAATTCGTTGAGCTGCGCTTCGCTGACTTCGGTGGGCGCGCTGGTCAACGGACAGATCGCCGCCTGATTCTTCGGGAAGGCAATCACATCGCGGATGCTGTCGGCGCCGGCCATCAACATCACCAGACGATCCAGGCCGAAAGCCAGACCACCGTGTGGCGGAGTGCCGTATTTCAAGCCTTCCAGCAAGAAACCGAATTTCTGCTGCTGCTCCTCATGACCCATGCCGAGCAGATCGAAAATGGTGGCCTGCAGGTCGGAACGATGGATACGCACCGAACCACCACCGATTTCCGAACCGTTCAGAACCATGTCATAGCCCTTGGACAGCGCCGACTCAGGATCCGCCTTGAGCGCCTCCGGATCGTCATTCTTCGGCGCGGTGAACGGATGATGCTGCGCGCACCAACGCTTGGTGCCTTCATCCCATTCGAACATGGGGAAGTCCACCACCCACAGCGGCGCCCAGCCTTGCTTGACCAGCCCCAGGTCATGACCCACCTTCAGGCGCAGCGCGCCGATGGCATCGTTCACTACCTTGGCGCGATCGGCGCCGAAGAAAATCAGATCGCCATCTTTAGCGCCGGTGCGTTCCAGAATGCCTTGCACAGCAGCATCGCTAAGGAACTTCAGAATCGGCGACTGCAGGCCATCGCGGCCCTTGGCGATTTCATTCACCTTCACATAGGCCAGACCTTTGGCGCCGTAACGACCCACGAAGCTGGTGTATTCATCTATTTGCGAGCGCGGCATGGCACCGCCGCCCGGTACGTTCAAGGCAACCACGCGACCCTTGGGATTCTGCGCCGGACCGGCAAATACCTTGAATTCGCAGTCCTTCACCAGATCGGCCACATCCTTGAACTCAAGCGCGATACGCAGATCCGGCTTGTCGGAGCCATAACGACGCATGGCTTCGGCGTAAGTCATGCGCGGCAGCGGGTTCGGCAGTTCAACACTCAGCACGTTCCTGAAGACATCGCGAATCAGATCTTCCATCAAATCGGTGATCTGCCGTTCGGTCAGGAACGATGTCTCGATATCGAGCTGGGTGAATTCGGGTTGACGATCGGCACGCAGATCTTCATCGCGGAAACAACGCACGATCTGGTAATAGCGGTCAAAGCCCGACACCATCAGCAATTGTTTAAACACCTGCGGCGATTGCGGCAAAGCAAAGAAATGACCGGGATGCACACGGCTGGGCACCAGGTAGTCGCGTGCGCCGCCGGGCGTGGAATTGGTCAGCATCGGCGTTTCCATATCGAGGAAGCCGTTCGCGTCCATCCACACCCGCATCGCCTGGGTCACGCGATGCCGCAGACGCAGACGCTGCTGCATGACCTCGCGACGCAGGTCGAGGTAGCGATACTTCAGACGCAGCTCTTCGTTGGTCTGCTCGTCGTGATGGAAGGGTGGCGTCTCGGAGCGGTTGAGGATTTCCAGATCGGTGCCCAGCAGCTCCACCTGGCCCGAAGCCAGATTGGCATTGGCGGTACCGGCCGGACGCGGCCGCACCTTGCCGGTGACGCGGATGCAGAATTCGCTGCGCAGGCGCTCGGCATTGGCGAAGACCTCGGCACGATCCGGATCGAACACCAGCTGCAGCAGACCTTCGCGGTCGCGCAGATCGATGAAAATCACGCCACCGTGGTCACGACGACGGTGCACCCAACCGGCCACCGACACTTCCTGACCGGCCAGGGTCTCGTTCACCTGGCCGCAATAATGAGTACGCATTGCTAAGGCTCTCGCCCCGGAGGGCAGTTAAGAAAGAGCGCGAATGTTACGCACGCCCCTATACCCTAGCAAGGCGAATGGCGGCGCAGCGGCGAATCCGCCCGGCCGCCGCAGATCACTTCTTCTTCGCGACCTTTTTGGCCGGCTTTTTGGCGACTTTCTTGGCAGCCTTTTTTGTCGCCGGCTTGGCAGCAAGCTTGCCGGGTTTCTTGGCCACTTTGGCTTTGCCAGCCGGTTTCACCGTCTTACTGGACGTTTTGCCGGCAGACTTCTTGGCAGGCACTTTCTTGCCGACGGTTTTCTTGCCCGGAGATTTCTTGGCAGCAGCCTTCTTCAAGGCCTTGCTGGCGCGCACCTTGGTCTTGCTGTCGTCGCTATCGCTGCTGGCGCTCGGCTCCTTGTCGTCGGCCAGATTGCGCTTGTTCTCCTTATCCGACTTGAAATCGGTTTCGTACCAGCCCGCCCCCTTCAGGCGGAACACCGGCGCCGAAATCAGGCGCTGCAAGGTCTCCTTGCCGCAGCTCGGGCACTTGGTCAGCGGCGGTTCGGTGATCTTTTGCAGGGCTTCAACGTAGAACTTGCAGTCGGAACATTCGTATTCGTAGAAAGGCATGTCGGTTTATCCGATCGAGTCGTATGAGCGGGCGATTATCCGCATCATAGGGACCGGCACGGATTGTTCAAGGGGCGCGAATTTGTGTCGCGGCACGCGGCGTCATTGTCATTGAGTGTTTTGTGGCGTCAATTGCCCGTGATTGCGCATCAGCGCAGCTCGAGCGAACTCAAAGGCACGCCGTAGCAATTGTGGCGACACCGCCAACAGGGCCAGAAAGTAGACCACTACGCCAATGCCAATGCTTAGCAACAAGCGCACTTCATTGAGATCGGCCAGCGAACCAGCCATCAACGGGGTGTGCCGCAGCAGTATCAAACTGACCGCCATCACCAGCGCAGCCAGCAACGGCGCCGCCACCGGCTGCAGCTGCGCCCGCACCGAGAACGCCGCCACCATGCGCATGCCGATGAACGAGCCGACCAGCAGCAACACTGCGCGCCAGATCCATATCTGCGCCGTCATTTCCACGCTTTCGCCCAGCCCATCCACCAGCAGAATCAGACTGAAGGCAAACGCCACACTATTGATCACGGCATTAACACCCGGTCGACCCAGGGCATTGATGGCGATGCTCGAATACTGACGCAGCGTCAGCAGCATGGCCGCCAGCGCGAACACCTGCACGATAGGCGCGGCAGCCTGCCACTTCACGCCGAACACTACGGCCATCAAATCATCGGCGGTCACCGCCACACCAGCATACAGAGGCAGCAACACACCGGCGGTAAAACAGGTGGCCTCACCGAACACCATGGCGAATTGAGCGGGCAATTGCGCGCGACGCGTCAATAGTGGCAAGGCCAACTGTGCGGCAGCGCTGCTCAGCGTGTTACGCAATTCCTCCACCACACGAAATGCCAGACTCAATTGACCCAAGGCCGCTTCGCTGAGATAGAAACCGGACAGCGTGACGAACAGGCGTCCATTACCCAACAGGAACAACTGCGCCAACATGTTGGGTGCGCCGAAACTCAGGAGCTCGCGCAGAGCAGTGAACTCACAACGCAACTTGGGCATACCATCGCTTACCACCATCAACACCGCCGTTGATAACACCAACGACGCCACGTACATCACCACCAATGCCCAGGCACCGCCACCCATCAAAGCGACCACAACACCCAGGACCACACCCGACAACCGGCCGATGAGCGTGCGCCGCGCCAGCGGTGCGAAAGCCAGATTGCGCCGCAGGATGGCGCCCAACACTGCAGTGATACCCGAAGCAGGAATGGCAATAACCGCCGCCGGCAACAACACTTCCAGAGCAGGCTTGTTGTACAACGCCGCCAGCCACGGCGCAGCCAGCGCCAACACCAAAGCCGCGCATAGCGCACCGAGCAAGGTGGCTGCGAACGCCGAACTGAGATGCCGCTCCTGCAAATCCTGACGTTGAATCAGCGCATCGTGAAACAACAGCTCGAAGGGCATGGCCACCAACTGCACGATCATGATGACCAATGCGCCCTCGCCCATGTCTTCCACGCTGAGCACGCGCGCAAGTAACACCAGCGCCAGGATGGAAAACCCCGTCTGGCTGAAAGTATCGATGCCGCTCCATAGCAATGATTTAGAGGCATGATCCCGTGCTGCACCCATTCCCGGTTACTCCTTGAACCCAGTCAATGTCGAAACTGCGCCATCCAGGCATCAATGGCTTGCGTCGGTAAACGAATGCGTGTCGGCGCAGGCGTGGCGATCCAGCGCTCCACCGCAGCGATGTCGTCGCGCTTGACCACTGGCAGCTGCGTGTCGCGTGCAATCTCCACGGCACGATTGTCCACTGCCAGAATCAAACTGCGCTTGCCGGTTTGCAGGGCGCGAATGCCGCCATGCAGACGCGAGCCCACATAGTCCACATGGTTGTTGCGTAGAAAATCGGTGTAGCTGGCCAGATTCGGCGCAATGAACTTGATACGCCCACCGGCCAGGGTTGAAGCGTAGGCAAAGTCTTCCGGTTGCTGCACCCACAGCACCACCTCTTCATAGTGCTTGAGCAATAACTCCAGCACCGCCTTGTCCGCCACCGGATCGGCGTTGTAACCGGTGAGCGTGGTCATCACTCGCGGCGCACGTTGCAAGGGAATACGTTCGCAATGCGCTTCATCCAGCTTCCACATGGTGACGCAGGAAGTGTTGCGGGCATTGGCAATGCCGGCGGCATGCAGTTGTGCCGCCGAATAGTGATCGCGCAACGAATGCGTGTACTTGCCGGAGAGTATCCGGCGCAGCAGTTGACGCGAGTACCAATCCGGCGCCTTTTGATAATGCCACCAGCCGCAGCCCAGCAGAATGCAGTTGCGTCGCATCAGCAAATCCAGCGGCGAGATCTTCCATTGATTGTTCCAGGCCATTTTCGACTTGAGCAGATTCGAACCGCCGACGAATACATAGTCGCAGTCTTTAATGACGCGATACGACTCCCACAGAAAGAACTCATGCGTGGGCAGATTCACATAGAAGGCGTTGGGAAATAATTCATTCAAGATACCGCGCGAGGCATCCATGATGATCTGATCACCCAGATTCATGCTGGTGACGCTGGTATCCAGCACGGCAATCTTGTGCACGCCCTGTTCTACAGAGTGCAACGACTGCAGCTGGCCATGCTCCAGGTACTCCGGCCTGAGCGGCGTTACGACCGAATGAGTGGCTGATTGCATGATGGACTCCTCAATACTTTCAGAACTGGACTTTCAATACAGTGTCATTACAAATCTTTGGATGAACCGGACAGCTGCGTTGCCAGCCTATGCGACTCGGTTGCAGGCGGCACACCGGTGCTCAGCTGCAGCAGCTCATCGGTGAGATTGCTGACATTGCCGGCGAAGGCAGCAGCAGAAGCATGCAGGTTGAAGCTCTGCCGGTTACGTTGAACCAGCTCAACCATGCGCGTGGGATGCGTGACTTGAAACAGTCGCTGTAATGCGCGCGGATAGTCACCGACCGGAAACAGCGCTTCAGCAGGCAACAGACTGCGTGTGCCGGGCAGATCGCTGGCTGCTATCGGCAGACCCAGCGCCATGGCCTCCAACATCACCAGTGGCACGCCTTCATAACGCGACACCAGCAATAGCACATCGTGCTCGCGCATCACTTCCACGGTGGGCGCCCAAGCGCGCAGCGATAACAGCTGGCGCAATGGCGAGTAGTCATGCAGCCGCTGCTTTATTTCCGCACCGTAAGGACCATCGCCTACCAAGGTGATGTGCATGCGATCCAACAAGGCCAGGCTATCGGGATCCGGTGCGCGATGTCCGGCAATCGAACCGGCGATACGCAATTGCTCGCACAGAAAGTCCAACAGGCCATTCAAGCCTTTTTGATGAGCATCGAGCCGACCCAACACCAACACCCGCAGGGGCCGATGCGGCGGCGCAATGGCCATGCTGGTATTTTCGATATGCGTGGCTACGGTGTTAGGCAAGGTGAAAACAGGCGTAGTAATGCCGCTCCAGGCGCGCAGCTGTTGCGCCTGTCCAGTCGTCAAGGTAATCCAGGCATGCGGCACATGGCGATAAAAAATACGCATGATGCGATCGCGCAGCAGGCCACGCCCGAAACCCATAGCCACGCCGGGCTCCACCAGCGGCACATACACGACGGTCTTGATGCCCAACAAACGCAGCAACACAGTGACCCAGGCCTGCGACAGCAAACAACCTTCCGCCACCACAGCAAGCGTCGGCCTCACCCGCAGTAGCGCTTTCATCAAGGCCAATACATCGCCTAATTTATCGAGGCTAGTGCGCACACGACGCCATGAAGTGACCGCGCGTATCGCCGGCAATTCGGCAACGTATAGATGTTGTCCGGATTGTGCAGCGGCCTGCTGATACAGGCGCGTGCCAAGACGCGCCAACAACACCGGCGTAATACGTTGCTGTTGATTCAACTCCTGCAACCAGCGCAGTAGCATCACTTCATGACCGCCAAAGTCGGGGGCGGCATCGACGAATAACCAGCGTGGCTTGCTCAATGATCCATTCGTGGGCTTGGTCATGGGAACGTCCTCAATTGTTCGATGACGCCAGCCAGGCGCTCGCCGCGCGCATCCCAGCGGAACAATGGCAGTGCGTGGTTGTAGGCCTGATCCTGGAGATGATTCAATTTGTCGATGCTGTCGATGTCATGCACCACTGCCCGGGTGAGCGATTCCAGATCGGGACAGCTGATGGTGTAGTGCTGCAAGCCGGCGGGTAATCCGGCAGCAGCTGCGGTTAATGTCGCCACGGGAATGCGATTGAACACATAGTCGAGTAGCTTAAGTTTGAAACCGCCGCCCACTGCCTCCGGCACCAGCGCAATACGCGCCTGATCCAACAAGCTGGAGGGATCGTCCACGAAACCATGAAAACGCGCCGACTTGCTCTGCGATTGCAACTCACTCAGCAATGCCTGCGGCATATCTCCGATCACATCCAGCGTGATGCCATGCAAAGCAAAAATAGAATCGGCCACTGTCAATAACTGACGCAAATTTTCCTGTTTGATCAGCCAGCGGAACGAACCCATCATCAATACATGGCGCGGCGTGGCCTCGGTGATGCGTCGCTGTATGCGGCTGCGCCCGCTGTAACCGGGCGTCAGCACCAGGCGCTGCAACTCCGCAGGACTGGAATGCTGCGCTGCATAGGCACGCGCATCTTCTTCGGTGATGGTGGTCACCAAGTCGGCGCTCTCCGCCAGCTCGCGCTCCAGCACACAGGTCTTGCGATAGTTCTGCCAGATACCCAAACGCTTCAATGAACGATTCAATGACCTATTCAGAGCCGGACCGGTGGCATCCAGCATGGCGCGCCACACCGTTGCCTCATGATTGTGCGACACATAAATCAAGGCCGGCTTGCCGGCGGTATGCCGTCGCGCCGCCAGGCACTGCGATAACGCCCATCCGGAACCATAACCATCCAGCACGATGGCATCCCATGATTCACTGAGTTGCTGTTGCAACAATTTTCGGTAGGACGGCGTGGCATGCATGGCCGCGATGCGCGGGTAGCGACTGAATAAGGCCAGATGCGCATTGCGTTTGGCGTCGCTCACCGGCAGCCATTCGGTCACCCAGTCATCGGGCACCTGCCTGGCATCGCCCTGCAAGTAACCTAGAAAGCGCACATCGACACCAGCACGCGCCAAAGATGCCGCGAGATTCGCCGAGTAAATGCGATCGCCAGCGTCTTGCGGAAACGGGATATCGCGCGATATCCATAAACAACGGCGCGCCTTCATGCCGCCATGTCGGCGTGCGATGTGAGCTTCGCTCTCATTACGTTGAGCCTGAGCTGCACTCATATGCGACTTCCTTCCGCACTCGCCGGCACGGCCTCTGATACGACCCCCGATACGACTATTGGCACGGCCGGCACAGGAGATACCGGCTTATGCGACATCGCATGCAGCCACTTGGCCAGACGTTGCTCGCAGTAGCGATACGACAACCACGACACCAACAACGCCAACCCAAACGACACCAGCGCAAATACCGTAACGGCCAGCGCTGCATTGAGTTCGGGCAAGGCGGTCGCCTTAACCAGCTTCTTCACGCCGAACATCACCAAGGGATGCCAGAGATAGAAGCTATAGCTGATGTTGCCGAGGAATTGCAGCGACGCGCGCTGCAACCACTCGACGCGAGTGGCGCATAGACAGGCGAACAAATGCAGTCCGGCCATGAATGCAATCGCGGCATAGATAGGCCGAGCATCGGTCAACAGCACATCCATGGGATAGGCGCCGGGCTCTGCCTGATCAAGATTCACCATGCGCCAGGCCAGCAGGAACATCAGCAAACTCAGCAACGGCCAGCGCAACACGGGACGCCACCTCTCTAACGGCAACCAACCCAAGGCAATGATCACACCGGGAATGAAAAATACTGCGCGTGGCAACCAGCCCAGCAAGCTCAATACAGCAGCGCCCCACGCCAGCCACAGGGCTGCACGCAATATCGAATACCTGGAGGCTGAATAACCCGCCAACGACCACGCTGCGGCAGCCAGTAGGTAGAACAGCCATTCATAGCTCAATGACCATGAAGCTGGATGCATTACCGCGACCGGAATCAACGGCGGCAACAACAATAGATTGGCAGTGAACACCACCACGTTTTGCACCACGTCATGACTGGCCAGAAACTTCCAGCCAATCGCGGAACCGACAAAGAACAAGGTGAGATGCACCGGCAGCCAAGCCGGAAAGATGCGAAGGCAACGATCGCGCAGGAAGGCAGCGACATTGCCGTGGCGGCGCAGACTGGCCACGATGACGAAGCCGCTGATCATGAAGAACAGCTCGACGCCATAACGCCACGAGTCCGCGAAGTATTCGGCACCGCCTCTGATCGCAGCCGGCAAACCCTGCCAATCGAGCAAGCCTGAATGCGCCACGTGATAGGCAAACACCAGCAACACGCAGATACCGCGAAAACCATTGATGCCCGGATTGAATCCAGGCTTGCGCATTGCCGAGCTTGAAGAGAGTGCGCTCATACGCTATCCCGCCTTGCGCACCGAAGCAGAGGGCTGCCAGGTCTGGAAACGTTCACCCATCCATGATTTCCACAAGCCCAGGCCCGCACCAGCCAGGCTGCTCAACAGTTCGGTAACTTGCGCAAACGGCGTCAGCCGCCAGCGCCAACCCAGCCATATCACCAACACTGCCAGCAGCGGCAGCACAATGGCGGCCGTAAACAGTTCCGCTGCAATCAAACTAAGTTCGGCAAACACACCAGCCAAGGCCAGGAAGTAAATGCTCAGCCAGCGCAGCAACTTGTGCGACACATACTTGTAGATGGTGAGCGCATCGGTCTTGCGGATCAGCGGCCATAACAGACGATGCACATTGAAGGCCTGGCAGGCGATGCGAATCTTGCGTTGAAACTCTTCCGGCGATGAAGTGCCCGAACGCTCGAAGGCTTTGACATCGCGCGCCTGCACCAGGCGATAGCCGTCACATAAAATGCGGAACGACACATACATGTCGTCAATGATGTGATCCGGCGGCGCATGATGCAGCTCGCGACGAATGGCAAACAACGAACCATCAGCGCCCATCACCGAACCACTGGCCTGCTCCAGCAACTTGATGGCCTCTTCCAGACGCCAGTACAGCGAACCGGTCGCGGCAGTGACTGACTCTTCGCCATTGGTATAGGTGAGATTGCCGCATACGCAACCGATCTGCGGATCGGCAAAGTAATGACGCAGACGCTGCAAGGCATCTGTGGCCAACATGACATTGGCGTCAGTGAACACGATCAACGGCGCTTCGCACTGCGCCACCAGCAGATTCATGCCATGCGTCTTGCCATGACGGCGAGTGGCAACATGCAGATGAATTCGATCGGCATAGGGCTGCAGCAGCTGTGCAGTGCGATCACTGGCAGCATCTACATATACGCGGATCTCCAGGTCCGGCTCTTGCTCGCGCAGGGCAAGTAGATTCTGAATCTTATCCTCGATCACCTGCTCTTCGTTGTAAGCGCACATGCAGATGGCGAAACGCTCGGCACTGGGTGCTGTCGGCATGATCTTTTGCTTTGGCCGCAGATATTTCAGCACCGCCAAGGACAGCGGATAGGTGATGAAGGAATGCAGGGCCAATGCCAGCGCAATGACAGCCAATATCAGAAACACGGCAGTAAGCGTCATACAGGTACTTCCTCTGCAATAGCCGGCGCCCTGGCTGCAATGCGTTCTGTTGTTTCACGAGCACGAATGAACTGGCTGCGGCGCACACCGGATGGCAACGAAGTCCACACCAACAGCGTCAATGCCAGCGCATGCGAGAACGGCACATACAGGCCGTTCAACAAGAAGGTCGCACCCACCGCCAGGGCCACCGGTCCCGGCAGTGCCGAAGAGGACAGGCAGAAGAACAGGAAGCTGAAATACAGCAATGCGCCCAACAAGCCGAATTCAAGCACCATCTTGAATAACGGCATTTCCGCCACGGGGAAGTGCGCCAGCGGTGCGTATTCCTTGAAGGTGCCGGCGCCGGTGCCGATCAAGGCACGCAGCGGCTGATCCCATAGAAATTGATCGAACAGGTAAAAGCCGCCAACGAAACGTGCGAAGCCGCTGGAGCCGGTGGAATTGAATTCACCGGTGCGCGCCATGAAGGTGTCCAGATACAGATACTGTCCGAAGTTTTCGACGATCACGCCGAACAGCAAGCCCCCCACCACCATTGCCACCAGCAAGCCCCAGCGCTGCTGTGTCAACAACACCACGGGCACGCACAGTCCCAACACCATGAAGCCCGTGCCCGAATACGACACCAACATGGCGATGCCATACAGCGACCACAGCCACCAGCGATTACGTGTCACCAATTCAACGATGATGGCCACAGCCAGCAGTTGACTGAGATAGGAAGGCTCCATCATGAATACGCCGTTGGCGCGGATCACCGTAGAGCCGTATTCCAACGGCGCCACTTCATTGAAGTTCTGTATCAGGAACTGTTCCGGAATGAAGCTATCGATGGGAAACAACCACTGCGTCTCAACCAGACCTCGCAATGCAGCTTGCGCGATGCCGCAGCAGGCGCACACCGTACATACGGCCAGAAAGAAGCGCACCGCACGATCGATATCCCAGGGCTCACCGCGCAGGCGCAGAAGGAACGGCATATGCAAGGCACTCAACAACAGAAGCGAAGACAGTGAGTACACATCGTTCTTGAGCAATTGCACTGTGCCCAGCAAGCCCAGCACCAGCGCGCCGAAGGCGAAGCGTCCGGCAGCAATAGTGAATTGCTGAGTGATGCAGCCCATGAGGGTGAGCGCCAGCAGTATGGGCAAGGCAATGCCAATGCCCTGTGCACCCAGCGGCGGCACGGCAATCTTGGCGAACAATGTCGCGGTAAGAATGGGCACCACCCACAAGGTCGTACGCAACCAATTGCCACTAGTACGCGCCTGCGCCGACGCTTCATCAGGCATCGCCGCCGATAGATCCGACGCTAACAGTGGCAATGCTGAGGTGGAAGTGGACATGCCTGTCACCAGAAACGCGCGCGCACTAACAAGGCGGCAATACGATCGTCATAGCCATAGGCAGGCAATGTGGAATCGCGCTGCTCATAGCGATAACTGAGATCGACATCGAGAAATTCGAAAGCCTTGTAGACGGCTTCCAGCGTACCGCTAAGCACTTCGTCTTCACGTGCAGTGGCTTCCAGCACCGTGAGACTGCGCTCCAGATACTTCTGCTTCGCATAAGCCGCCGTTGCCGACAGCTTGAATGAGGAACGCGGCGACCATTGCGGTGTAATGCTGGCGCCGCGCGACACGAAGTAATCCGACTCGGAGTCGAAGTAAGAGCCCAATTCTTTCCAGCCGGCAAAGTCGAACTGCACTGCGTTGCTGGGTTGCCAGCTCAGGATGGCGCGCCACACCGTATCGGCATAGTCGTTGTCCGAGCTGTGCACATACTTGCGTTGCAGATAACCGCCGGAACCACGCAAGACGGTGCGACTGCCCAGACCATAGCGAAAACGTCCGGACACCGTGTTTTCTTCATAGTCACGCTCGATCGCCACATTGTTGACGATCAATTCCTGCGGATAGCGGGCGCTGGTGAATTTATAGGTGGCGCCAATGTAATTCTCGGCGCGACTGGTCAGAGTCAAACCCGCTTCGCCGGTGCTGCTGCGATAGTTATCGACCTGCCTGGACTCGGCATCGTGTGTGGTATCGGTTTGCGAACCGGCCAGGCGCACGCTGACATGCGCGCCGATGTCATGATTGATTTCACCAAAATATTGAGCGGCGTCGACCAGATCTTTGACCAGGGCGCGATCGTTGAGAAAGCTGCCCAGGGTATGTTGATAGTTACCGCCCAACTTGCCATACCAATCGCGGCCACTGCGCCAATCCCAGGTGAACTTGCCATTGCCGGAGACGTAATCCAGCATCTTATTTTTTTGATAACGGTTGTCGTCGATCCAGGCCGTCAACACGAATTGCTGACTGGCCAGGCGCCAATTGCCATTGGCGCAGGCCGAGGTGCGCAGAATGCGATCATCGCGGCTGGCCTCAGGACCCAGACGCTGCTGTACATCGGCGTTGTCGTTCAGTCGGAATAGATTGTCGTCGTACAAGATCTGTTCGGACACGCATAGAAACGATTCATCCGAATCGAGCAGCTGGTTGACCTGCTGCGCCTGCGTCAGCTGCGCGCCGAACATGCCGATAACGACCAGCAGCGCCCCCCCATAGAAGTGCCCATACAAGTGTCCAAACAAGGATTTTTTTGCAGCCATCTCATGTCAACCTTCGAGCACCATGCCCAGTAGAGTGGCGGCACTGGGCGCGAGCCTGAGCTTCGCCGCTTCAATATCGCTGACATGGGTGCGATGCCGACGCACACTCAACACACAGCCGCCGGCGCGCGCAGCGATCATCTGCATGTCGGCGCATTCCAGCAGCGGTGGGCCTGCAAGTATCACCACGTCGAAACCTTCAGAGACGGTGGCTAACAGATAGCGAAACGACTCCAGACTCAGTAACTCCTGGGGATTACCGGGAGCAGCGCCGGCAAACATGATCGACAACTGATTGAAGCCGGGCACCTGCGTGATGGCCTGTTCCAGATCGCAGCGACCATTGAGGAAATCGCTCAGTCCGGCACGCACCGACAATTTGAACAACTGCTGTTGTTGCGGCTGACGCAGATTGCAATCGATCAGCAAGGTACGTTGTCCCAGTTGCGCATACAGCCAGGCAAGATTGGCTGCCAGTTGTTCGGCGCCCTGCTGCCGGCGTGCCTCAGCCACCGCCAGCACGCTATGCCCCTGACCGAACCAACGCAGCAACAACTCGCTGCGCAAACCGCGCAGCGCTTCGGTGCGTGCACTGAAGGGTTGATGCGCCGCCACCAACTGACGACTGAAGGTATCGGTGTCCGGCACCATGGTAGGCAGATCGCACTGCCGGGCCAGCGCGCGCCGCACATCCAACTCAGTGACCAATCCCAGGCGCAGTGCGGTATCACCGAACTGTCCGCCATGTTCGCGTTGTGCAGCGATGACACGCTTGAAATCCTGTTCGGTGAGCGTGCCATTGTCGCGCCACAACTTGGCCAGTCGATGATCGCGCACCGGCGCGGCCGAGGTGGGATAGGGTCGGCGTTCTGCCGCTCTATTTGCCGCAGCCTTGGGCGGAACGGTATTGAGTTCAGTAGGATTGATGTCGGTTGCAATAACCATGGTATGCCCCTTCAGACACTGGTCAGACAATGGGCTCGGCATGCAGCCGCGTGGACGATGATCGGCTGCGACTACGCCCGCCCCAACCCAGGCCGCCGGCAGGCACCTCGGCAAGAATGGGAGCAATTCCGGTGTCCAATAGATCGTCGCGGGTATGCACGCGGCGACCGAACATCTCCGCCAACATGCACAAGGCCGCCCCCAGCAGGGGGCCGAGCAAGGCAGCAAGAATCAAGTTGAGTAATGGCTTGGGCGAAGCCGGCTGCATGGGCACCACGGCACGATTGAGAATGGCGATGTTGGTGTGATCAATGCGACTCTCCAGACGCGTCTGACCGCTGCGTTGCAAGGCTGTGTCATAGGCGGCGCGCGCACTATCCACATCGCGCTTCAACACCGCGTAATCGTCCTGCGTGTGTTGTAACGCCAGGATGCGGCCGCGTTGCTGCTCCAGCGCCTGCTTCAAATTGTTAACGCGCTGACTGGCAATGGTGGCCTCTCTGCTGACCGTGCCGCGCGCGTTCTCGACTTCCGCCGCCACCTTTTTCTGCAAGGCAGTGAGCTCGGCGGCAGCACTCATGTACTGCGGATGGTTGCGATCAAAGCGTTGCGAGACATCGGCAAACTTGGCTTCGGCGCGCGCCAGTTCGGTCTTGAGGTTCTGCAATAACGGACTCTTCAACACATCGGACATTTCATCCGGGCGATTGGCCAGACCCGCTTCGCTCATCTGCTCGGCACGAGCATTGGTTTCGAACATGGTGGACTGCGCCGCGACCAACTGATTGGACAGTTCCTCCAAACGCGCATTCTCAACATTGAGACGTGCATCGTCGGTACCGATGACGCCACGCTGCGATTGATAGGCGGAGAGCTTTTTCTGCGCCTCTTCCAAGGCAGTGCGCAGTGAATCGACCTGGGTATCGAACCAACCGGACTGACGACGCGCCGGGTCTACTTTCAAATCCAGGCTGGCCTGGATATAGCCATCGGCAAAGGCATCGACAATCCTGGCGGCGCGTTCCGGGCTGGCGCTGGCGTACTGCAGATAGATAACGTTGCCGCTGCGCGAAGAACGCACCGTCAGCGAATCGAGCAATCTATCCGCCAGCCAGTTTTGTTTGGAACCTTGACCATGCATGTCCGCCTGATAGGCGCGTTCGAAGTCAGGATCGTCCATCAGCTTCTGTTGCTCCACCACACGCATGGCCACATTGCGACTGGCGATCACATCCATCTGCGTGGCGATATAGGCCGGCTGCAGTTGCAGGGGCGTCGTAGACTTCTCGCTTAACGGATCGTTGCCGTTGACATCCACCACTACGGCCGCTTCAGCCACATATTTTTTAGGCAACAGCACGCCGGCGGCCAAAGCGGCAGCCAGCGTCAAGGCGCACACCGTCAGGAATAACAGCTTGCGAGCCCATAGCACCTGAAATAATTGTTTAAGACTCATGCGTCTCTCCGCTGGTATGCAATTAGTTCAGAACCAGCTCTGCTTGATCATCACCACATCGTCGGCCTGCAACACGCCGTTACTCTTCAGTGAGTACTCTTGCTCCTTGCCTTTGGCATCGCGACGCTTCACCACCGCGCGACGCTCCGTACCGTGATTGGTCAAGCCGCCGCCTGCCGAAATGGCCTGTGACAAAGTCATGCCGCGACTCAACCGGTAAGTGCCCGGCTTCTGTACTTCGCCATAGATATAGAACTGCGGCGCCTTGGGTACCGACAGCGTGTCGCCATTACGTACCTGCACGTTCATGCTGGCATCGCCATCGAACAACTTGCGTAGATCGATGGCTTGACTGGCGCCATCCTTGCGAATCAAAGTCGCCTCATCGGCAGCGGAATCATTGAGCACGCCGCCGGACATGGATAAGGCATCGAGCACCAGCGTCGTGCCGGTCAACGAGTACTGCCCGGGCTTGGTAACCTGGCCGATGACACCGATCTTCTGGCTTTGAAACTCGCCGACAATGATCGACACCTGCGGCTGCTTGATGAAGTTGCCTTCGGTGAGTTTCTGCGCGATCAACAATTCAACCTGGCGAGTCGACATGCCGGCTATCTGTACCAGCCCGATCAAGGGATAACTGATGCTGCCCGACTGACTGACACGCGCTTCCAAGGCCAATTCGGGATGATCGAATACGCTGATGCGTAGCAAGTCGCCCTCACCGACTCGATAGTCTTCGGCGTGCGCGGCACTCAAGACCAGCATCAGGCCCAATATCAACCATACAGTCGCAAGCAATGCGCGTGATTCAAAACGCATGACGATCCTTAACAACCACAATCAAAGTTCGCAAAATGATTTGCAGATCCAGCCAAAGAGACCAGTTGGCCAGATACTTGAGATCGAATTCGATGCGCTTGGTCATGGTCGGTAGATCGTCGCCGCCCCGATAGCCATTAACCTGCGCCCAGCCGGTGATGCCCGGCTTCACCTTGTGTCGAATCATGTAGCTGTTGATCTGGGCGCGGTAACGCTCATTGACCGCCACCGCATGTGGGCGCGGTCCTACGACACTCATGGTGCCTTCCAATACATTGAGAAACTGCGGCAGCTCATCTAAGGAGGTGCGGCGAATGAAAGCGCCGAATTTGGTGACGCGCGCGTCGCCGCGAGTCACCTGCGTATATTGTTTCTGACCATCCTCGGTGACGGTCATGGAGCGGAACTTATAGACCATGATCTCGCGACCATCGAGCCCGTAGCGACGCTGCTTGAAAATGACGGGCCCCGGCGAACTCCACTTCACGCCGATGGCCACCGCCATCAGGATGGGTGAAATCGCGATAAGTATCAGCGACGACAGCAGCACGTCGCTGCAACGCTTGACCATGCCGCGCACGCCGTAGAAAGGCGATTCGCATACGGCGATCAACGGCACGCCATGCACCACTTCCACGCGCGCTTCGATCAGACTTAAGGCGAACATATCCGGCACGAAGTACACCGATGCCACCGAATCATGCAGCTCATCCAGCAGCTTGAGCAGCCGCGGATTGCGCGAAATAGGCAGGGTGACAAACACCATTTGGATGTTGTGCTGCCGGACATATTGCGACAGCTCTTCGCTACCGCCCAGCACCGACAACTCGGGCAATTCACTCAAGTTGTGTTGCACCGGCTTCTCGGCCTGTTGATCTTCGAAAAACCCCTGACAGCGAATCCCCAGCAGCGGCTGACTCTTCAGCATGTGCGCCAGATGCAGGCCATGATCGGTAACACCGACAATCACAGCGCTACGCGATTGCATATGCTTGACACCCACCTTCAGCAACAAGCCCCAGGTGGCCAGGTGCACACTCCACAACATCAACGGTGCCAATAACATCCAGGTCAGCAGTGGCGGATCGTCCCAACGCACGCCGACCTTCGATAGATACAGCAGCAACAGAATGCACAGACTTAAAGCGTACCAGCGCGCCAGAATGTATTTGAAAGCGCGCAAGCTCGACTTCAGATATTCAAGTTTGGAAAGATCCAGTAACTCACCGACGCCCGCGAAAGCGATCACCGCAACCAAGAAGTACGAACCCGCCAAAGGCCGGTTCCAGCACCACAGGCACAGCGCCAGGAACGCCACCGCAGTGACGGGATAGAGCAACGCCTTGATAATGAATATGAAGGCCGAATCGCAGGAGTTGACATCGTTTGAAACGGGGTGAGAACGCAACGTCGTTGCGCCTGTTTTGGGATTGTCACTCACAAACCACTCCTACATCACAATGAGCAACGAGTCGGGCGCCGATGGTCGAATCATCTACGCCGGCCTATCCCCGCGCGATTCTTTATTGGAAGCAATCTATTGAAAGTCAGTCGCTGCAATCAGCCATCGGTCTGAGCAACTCAGCCGATTAACGGTCGTTGCGGCAGGCTCTTCTGCTTACGTCGCAGTTGCAGCACCACCAGCCCCGAGGCCACCAACAACATCAACCAGGCGTCGCTTTGCGAAGCGACAGCTGTCTGACTATCGGCCGAGTCGGTAGCGCTTGGCATGAGTGGACGCATCAGCAGGGCGTCACCAAATGGCGTCGCCGCAGCGAGACGTGCTTCACCGCGAACCAATGTGTTGGTCAGTGCATTAGAGAAATTTTTATTGCCGACTGAATGTGTATCAACCGAACCGACAGCAGGTGTTACAGCAACAACCAGCATGGCATTGGTGGCGGTAGCGGATTCTTTCGCCTGTGCACTTGTTACTGTAACTGCGCCAAGCAACAAGCACATCACTACGTTTGTAAGCTTCATAACCGCCTCAGCAAGTTCACCGTTGGCGCGCACTTCAACATCGTCAGTTTTTTTTGTTGAGCGGCTATCAACTCAAGCGCCTGTGGGTTATGACTTACATCAGTCTTACAAGCTCAAAAAGCCTTATTTATTAATGATGTTTTAATCTGGCGACAGTGTTTAACTGAGATTCAGTTAAGGGACAGCGATTGGTGCAGAGTTATTTATTTTTGCACCATGACATGCCATTGATAAGCACCCGTCGATGCGAATGAGTGCAGAAATACGACGTCCTGAAAATTTATCTATTCGAAGAAATTGTGTGGCGACTCGCTGCGGCGCACCAGCACCGCAGCGCGAACTTCGCACATTTATCTTTTGAATTGCAGATGACCGTCTTGTGCGACCACCGAGATCGCATCGCCCGGCGCAAACTCGCCACGCAGGATGCGCTGCGCCAGCGGGTTCTCCAACTGGGATTGAATCGCGCGCTTAAGTGGGCGTGCGCCGTACACGGGATCGAAACCGGCTTCGCCCAATAGATCGCGTGCCGCCTCATCCAATGTCAGACGCAGATCTCGTTCCTGTAGGCGCTTGCGTAACTGACCCAGCTGGATATCGACAATCGCCCGCAACTGCTCGCGCGCCAGCGGGTGGAAGACCACGATGTCGTCGACGCGATTGATGAATTCGGGACGGAAGTGCTGTCCTACAATGGCCATCACCGCCTGCTTCATCTTGTCGTAGTTGGCCTCGCCCGTCAGCTCTTGAATGACCTGCGAACCAAGATTGGAAGTCATGATGATCACGGTATTGCGGAAGTCCACCGTGCGACCTTGACCATCTGTGAGACGACCATCGTCCAGCACCTGCAACAGCACGTTGAACACATCCGGATGTGCCTTCTCGACTTCATCGAGCAGGATTACCGAGTACGGCCGACGCCGCACCGCCTCAGTGAGATAGCCACCCTCTTCGTAGCCGACATAGCCGGGAGGCGCGCCGATCAAACGCGCCACCGAGTGCTTCTCCATGAACTCGGACATATTGATGCGCACCATGGCCTCTTCCGTATCGAACAGGAATTCCGCCAAGGCCTTGCACAATTCGGTCTTGCCTACGCCGGTAGGACCGAGGAACAGGAACGAACCATTGGGGCGATTGGGATCGGCAATACCCGCGCGCGAGCGACGAATGGCATCGGACACTGCACTGACCGCTTCGTGTTGACCGACCACGCGCTTGCCCAGCGCTTCTTCCATGCGCAGCAACTTGTCTTTCTCGCCTTCCAGCATCTTCGATACCGGAATGCCGGTCCACTTCGACACGACTTCGGCAATCTCCTCCTCGGTCACCTTGTTACGCAGCAACTGTGTTTCCTGCTGTTCGGCAACGGCCGCCTGCGCCAAGCGCTTCTCCAGCTCAGGAATCTTGCCGTACTGTAACTCGGACATGCGATGCAGATTCTGGGCACGACGCGCCGACTCCACTTCCAGCCTGGCCTTCTCCAATTCTTCCTTGATGCCCGCAGAGCTTTGCACTGCGGCTTTCTCGGCCTTCCACACTTCTTCCAGGTCGGCGTATTCCTTCTCCAAACTTTTGAGCTGCTCTTCAAGCACGCCCAAGCGTTTCTTGGAGGCCTCATCCGATTCTTTCTTCAAGGCTTCGCGTTCGATCTTCAACTGAATGATGCGACGCTCCAGCTTATCCATCGACTCCGGTTTGGAATCGATTTCCATACGAATGCGCGACGCAGCTTCGTCGATCAGATCGATGGCCTTATCGGGCAACTGACGATCGGTGATGTAGCGATGCGAGAGCGTGGCGGCCGCGACAATGGCCGGATCGGTGATATCCACACCGTGATGCACTTCGTAACGTTCTTTCAAACCACGCAGGATGGCGATGGTGTCTTCCACCGAGGGCTCATCCACCAGCACCTTCTGGAAACGGCGCTCCAATGCCGCATCCTTCTCGATGTACTTGCGGTACTCATCCAGCGTGGTTGCACCCACACAATGCAGCTCGCCGCGCGCCAGCGCCGGCTTGAGCATGTTGCCGGCATCCATGGCGCCTTCGGCCTTGCCGGCGCCAACCATGGTGTGCAACTCGTCGATGAACAGAATGATCTGACCTTCCTGCTTCTTGAGATCATTCAAAACAGCCTTTAACCGCTCTTCGAACTCGCCGCGGTACTTGGCGCCTGCAATCAGCGCGCCCATATCCAGCGCCAGAATCTTCTTGTTGCGAATGCCTTCCGGTACTTCGCCATTAATGATGCGCAGTGCCAGACCTTCGACAATCGCGGTCTTGCCCACGCCGGGCTCACCGATCAACACCGGATTGTTCTTGGTACGACGTTGCAGCACCTGCACAGTGCGGCGGATCTCATCATCACGACCGATCACCGGATCGAGCTTGCCCTGCGCGGCGCGCGCGGTGAGATCGACGCAGTATTTTTCCAGGGCCTGACGCGACTCTTCGGCATTGGGATCGTCCACCCTGTCTCCGCCGCGTAACTCATCGATGGTTTTTTCCAGCACGGCTTTGTTGATGCCGGCAGCACGCAGCGCCGCACCCAGCGCGCCCTTGTCCTCCACAGCAGCCAGCACGAACAGCTCGCTGGAGATGTACTGATCGCCGCGCTTCTGCGCCAGCTTGTCGGTGAGATTCAGCAGACGATTGGTGTCATTGGAGATATGCACTTCGCCGGCATTGCCCTCGACCTTGGGCAGACGCTCCAGCACTTCATTGAGCTGGGTGCGCAATTGATTGAGATTGGCGCCCGCCTTATCCAGCAACGGCCGCACCGACCCGCCCTGCTGTTCCAGCAAGGCCTGCAACACATGTGCGGGCTCGATGAATTGATTATCGCGCCCCACCGCCAGCGACTGCGCATCGGCCAGCGCCATCTGGAATTTGCTGGTGAGTTTGTCCATTCGCATCGGAGTTACCTGGATCGAAAATTGAATTGCAGCTTATCTAGGGCTGATGCTGCGGAATTCAACCGTAAATCAAATACTGGTAATTACGGTCGCTATAGGGGTTCGATTCATCGAACCCGTCTTCGATGCATACGGAAGGATGCATGCGGAGGGCGTGATGAATCACGCCCCTACACAGAGATCAATGATGCAGCACCTGCTCCATGCCCCAGATCAGCAATACGCCCAGCGAGATCAACGAGAACTGTTGAATGGCCGACTGCGCATCAACACGCTTATGCAGACCTGGAATAAGATCGGCCACTGCGATGTAGATGAAGCTGGCCGCAGCCAGCGTGATGGCGTACGGCAGCAAGGCCATCACCGTACCCAGTGCGAAATAGGCCAGCAGGCCGCCAAACACCGACGTGAGACTGGCAGCCAGGTTAAGCCATAGAGCCTTGCCACGCGCCATGCCACCGTGCAGGAGGATGGCCAGATCGCCGACTTCCTGCGGAATCTCATGAACGATCACCGCTGCGGCGGTCACCACGCCGAGATGCGTGTCGGTCATGAACGCAGCGGCAATCAGCACCCCATCCAGGAAATTATGAAAGCCATCACCGAACAGGATCATCCATCCGGAAGCATGACTATGCGCATGCGGCGTTAGCAGCGGATGCGCCGTCGATGCGGCCGAGGTCGCCGATAGCGGTTGAATTCGCGCCAGCTTCAACGGCTCTTCGACGGGATGGGCTTCGCAACTGTCGTGATGACAGTGGCGCCATAGCACCAGCTTTTCCAACACGAAGAACGCCATCAGGCCGATCAACAGCGTCATTCCTACTTGCCCGGCGCGCTCCACGCCTGCGCTTTCAATGGCCTCCGGCAACAGATCGAGCAAAGCCGCCGCCAGCAAGGCGCCAATAGCCACGCTGACGAGATGCGGCACCCAGTGCACACGCCGCGCTTCCGGCACCAATAAGAACAACGAAGCCGCCAGCGCGCTAAGCGCGCCGCCAAGAGCCGTAGCAGCAATGATCCAAAGAAGCGTGGTCATGAATTAGTCGTTTTTGATTGGCTTGGCAGCCTAGCATGGCTGTCAAGGGACTCCGGACCCTTAGGACATCCAAATGAGACTGGCCATCCGACCGGTACGGCCATCGCGGCGATAGGAAAAGAAACGCGCCTCGTCGGTATAGGTACAAAAGCCGCCGCCATAGACAGCCGTCACGCCCAGGCGGGCCAGATGTTGGCGGGCCAATAAATACAAATCGGCCAGCCAGTGACCTGGACGATGGCTGGGCTGAAAGGCCTGCGCGGCCGCGACATCCTGCGACGTGAAGGCAATGCGTACCTCATCGCCCACTTCGAAAGCCTGTGGACCGATGGCCGGCCCCAGCCAGGCCAACAACTGCGAACCCGGCAGATTTAGTGCACTGACGGTGGATTCCAACACGCCACCAGCTAGGCCACGCCAACCCGCATGTGCTGCAGCCACCCGATCGCCATCGCGACTGCAGAACAACACCGGCAGGCAGTCGGCAGTCATGATGGCGCACACCTTGCCCGGCGAGCGGGTGACACAGGCATCGGCAGTGGCGGGCGTGCTCCGTACAGCCGCCTCAACAACGGCAGTGCCATGTACTTGATTCAACCAGCATGGCTCGCCCGGCAGACGCAGCGCATCGGCCAGGCGCGCGCGATTGGTCAATACGGCTTCGGCGCTATCGCCCACATGGGAGCCCAGATTCAAAGTATCGAAGGGCGGCTGACTCACACCGCCAATGCGCAAGGTGGATGCAGTGCGAACATTAGCCGGCGCCGGCCAATCGGCCTGCAACCATTCAAAATTCATACGGGTGAAACTGCCGCTCATGGACTAACGCTTGCGCGGGTCCGCCGCATTGGCTTTCTCGATGGCCTTCACATCGGCCGCGAGCGCTTTCAACAGCTGCTTCATATCCGTCGGCAAGGGCGCGCTGGCACTGACCGGCTTGCCGGTAATGGGATGGGTGAATTCCAGTTGCGCCGCATGCAGAGCCTGTCTGCCGAAGTTGCGCAGCATATCGGCAAACGCCGGACTGGCCGCTTTGGGAATAACCAGACGCTTGCCGTACACGCCGTCGCCCACCAGCGGATAGCCGGCATGCGACATGTGTACGCGGATCTGGTGCGTGCGTCCGGTTTCCAGTTGCAGCCGCACATGGGTATGAGCGCGAAACCGCGTGATCACACGATAGTGAGTGACGGCATCGCGGCCGCTGGAACGAATCGCCATTTTCACGCGGTCGGTGGGATGACGGTCGATAGGCTTGTCGATGGTGCCGCCGGCGGTCATGACCCCCACGCACACCGCTTCGTAGTGACGCTGCACGTCATGCGCTTCGATCATCTCAGTGAGCGCGGTGTGAGCTTCCAGCGTGCGGGCGACTACCAGCACGCCGCTAGTGTCCTTGTCGATGCGATGCACGATGCCCGATCGGGGCAGGACTGCCAGCTTGGGGTCGTGGTGCAGCAGCGCGTTTTGCAGCGTGCCGTCTGGATTGCCGGCGCCCGGGTGTACCACCAGACCGGCCGGCTTGTTCACCACTATCAGGTGTTTGTCTTCATGAACGATGTCCAGCTGAATGGCTTCGGCCTTGACCCGAGTGTCGACCTCGAACACTGGAGTCACCTGCACCCGTTCGCCACCCAGCACCGGGTCTTTGGGACGCAATGTGCGGCCACTGATCTGCACCTGCCCGCCCTCGATCCAGGCTTTCAGGCGGGTGCGCGAATAGTCGGGCAACAGCTCGGCCAGCACCTGATCGAGCCGCTGGCCGGCGTATTCCATGGGAATGACCAGGTCGATGGGCTGATCATTCGAAGGGGGGGTAAGGTCGTTAAGCATGCAGCGAGAACCAAATAGCGGGCGCTGAGTCTACACGGAGCCGCCGGGAGGCTGTCGTCAATGTCATTACATCGGCGTCAGGCGCCACCGATGGGCGGAAATAACCCGTTATACTGCCGTACTACTCTTCTCATAAGAACCGATCGCTTCATGAGCATTACCCGCAAGCCGCTTCTGGCCGCCCTGTGCCTGTCCCTGGCCGTCCTGACCATGACCGGATGCAGCAGCTTCCGCTCCAAGCCCATTACCAATGCGGACCAGTTGTACGACAAGGCCAAGAAGGATTTGGATAACGGCGACTACGCCATCGCCATCAAGAATTTCGAATTGCTGGAAGCGCGCTTTCCGTTCAGCAATGTCACGCGTCAGTCGCAGCTCGATCTGATGTACGCCTATTACGAAAACGGCGACAAGGAAAACGTGATTGATCAGGCCGATCAATTCATTCGCGAAAACCCCACGCATCCGCGTGTCGATTACGCCTACTACATGAAGGGTCTGGCCAATTTCGATCGTGACCGCAATTTTCTGGAACGCTGGTTCCGCGTCGATTTAAGCAAGCGTCCGCCGGTGGATTCACGCACTTCCTTCCAGGCATTCCAGGTTTTGATTCAACGCTTCCCCAACAGCCAGTACGCGCCCGATGCACGGCAACGCATGGTGTTCCTGCGTAATCGCCTGGCCAGCTATGAAGTGTATGTGGCGCGTTACTACATGAAGCGCGGCGCCTATGTGGCGGCGTTGAACCGCAGCAAGTACACCATCGAAAATTACGACGGCGCACCGGCCATCAAGGAAGCGCTGGAGATCTCGCGCGATGCCTACGCCAAACTGGGATTGAAGGATCTATCCGACAAGAGCGAAGCAGTGCTCAAACAGAATTTTCCGGGATAGTTGTAGGGTGGATGCCGCATCCACCTTGCTTGCAACAACCGACGACCGATCCAAAAATGGTGGGTGAGGCACCCACCGTACGAAGTCACTCCGATTTATATCCCGATGTAATCGGATAGCGCCAATCGCGACCGAAGGCGCGATTGCTGACGCGAATGCCGGGCGGTGCTTGCCGACGCTTGTATTCATTGCGCTTTACCATCTGCAATACACGACCGACTACAGCACGGTCGTAACCACGCGAGGCGATTTCATCTACAGACAAATCAGACTCGATGAATAGCTCGAGAATGGCGTCGAGGATTTCATACGGCGGCAGCGAATCGGTGTCCTTCTGATCCGGGCGCAATTCAGCCGAGGGCGGACGATCGATGACCTTCTGCGGAATCACCGGCGACTTGGCATTGCGATAGCGCGACAGACGATAAACCATCATCTTGCTGCAATCCTTGATCGGCGCGAAACCTCCGGCCATGTCGCCATATAGCGTGGCATAGCCCACCGACATTTCGCTCTTGTTGCCGGTGGTCAGCACCATCTTGCCCTGCTTGTTAGAGATGGCCATGAGCAGGATGCCGCGGCAACGTGCTTGAATATTTTCTTCAGTGGCATCCGGCTTGGCGCCGGCGAATACATCCTTCAAGGCATCCTGCACCGACGCAAACATGTTCTCGATGGAAATGATGTCGTAGCGCACGCCGAGATTGCGCGCCTGCGCTGCTGCTTCGTCCAGCGATAATTGCGAGGTGTACTTCGAGGGCATCATCACCGCGTGTACGCGTTCGGCGCCGATGGCATCCACGGCAATGGCCAGCGTCAGCGCCGAATCAATACCGCCGGACAACCCCAGCACCACGCCAGGAAAACCATGTTTTTCCACGTAATCGCGCACACCCAGCACCAACGCGCCATACACGCTGGCTTCTTCCGAAGGCAGCGGCTCGATGTAGGCAGCACGCGGCTCGACCACACCGTTGATCAAGTCGATATCGACCGGACACAGTCCTTCCTTGTACGGCGGCAGACGCTGCACCACTTCACCGCGCGCATTCATCACGAAGGAATTGCCGTCGAACACCAATTCGTCCTGACCGCCCAGCAGATTGAGATACACAATGGGCAGACCCACTTCGGCAATACGTTCACGCAACACGGACTCGCGACGCTGCTGATAGTTAAGCGAGTACGGCGAACCGTTGATCACCACCAGCAATTGCGCTCCGGCATCTTTGGCTGCACGAGCCGGGCCGTGCTCCCAGATGTCTTCGCAGATCAACGTAGCGATACGGATGCCCTTGATCTCGATCAAGCCCACTTCATTGCCCGGCTTGAAGTAGCGCTTCTCATCGAACACCTTGTAGTTGGGCAGTTCGCGCTTGCGGTAGTTGAGCAACTGCTCGCCATCGCGCAGCACCGCACAGGCGTTGTAGATGGTCTTGTCGACGTATTCGGGATAACCCACTACAGCGGTGATTCCCGATATCTCGGCACGCAAACGCTCCAACCCGGCGACCACTTGCTGACGCACGCCGGCGTGAAACAGCAGATCTTCAGGCGGATAGCCGGTAAGAGTGAGCTCCGGAAACAGAACTAGATCGGCAGCCAGGCGATCGCGCGCGTCGGCCGAGGCCTGCAACACTTTTTCGGTGTTGCCATCGACATCTCCCACCGGGATGTTCAGTTGAGCAAGCGCAATACGCAGGGTAGCGGGCATGGACAGACCTTAGAGAGGTTCAAGGCAAAAGCAGCAAGTAGGCGCGGCACCGCTCATTACATAAGCAACGAACGACAACCGCAACACCGATTCCCATATTACTAAACATAGTATATTTGATCGGATGCTGGGGATGGCGCATCGGGTCATGCCCAAGCCACCATTGCTTGCTAAAAACGAAGAACAATTCGATTGACCAGGGAACTCTAACTATGAAAAAGCGGCATTACTTCACTTGGGCGGTTTGTGCACTTGGACTGGGCGTCGGGCCCAACTCATTTGCGGCGCAGGTTAACGACCTGTTCCAGCCTGCCCTCACCTTGCCAACCCATCTACAGGCACAGGGCATTGCCAGTGGCGATGTGAATGGCGACGGTAGAACCGACGTGGTGGTCTCCGGCTGCGGATGCGGCCCGAATATCTCCAGTGAGTTATATGTTTTTCTGGGTCAACCCGACGGCTCACTAAGTAACGCGCCGATCACCTATTTGACCCATGGCTCGGGAAGCGTTGCCATTGGCGATGTTACGGGAGACATCCGCAAAGACGTCGTGCTGGTTGCGCCCCACGGCATCGAAGTCTATCCACAAGATAACAATGGCAACCTCGGCGCGCCGATTTTCTACTCCACCAACTATTACAACTTTCACCGCCTGGGTGACTTGAACAATGATGGCAGGCTCGACGTATTCGGGCTGACCGATAGCATTAACGGCATCGACAACACAGCTGATGGCGGTGTGCTCTATCAAACCGGCAGCGGAACGTTCGCCAGTCCGGTTACGGTTGCCGCACCTCACGGCGTCAACGATGACGTGGAACTTGCCGATGTTAACGGCGATGGCCGTACCGATGTCGTGGTCATGAATGGCTACACCGCTCAACCCAATATCTCCGTTCTATATCAAGCAGCAAACGGTGCGCTGGCTGCCCCGGTGTTGATTAACATCGGTCAGAATCAGATTGCTCATGCGCTTGGCGTTGGCGATATCAATAACGACGGACGCAGGGACATCGTGGTTTCCTATGGCGGTTATTATTCGGATGCACACCTTGCCATCTTCCGTCAGAACGCAGATGGCTCGTTCGCAGCGCCGGAATCGCTTTCGACTCTCGATGCAGTAGGCCCGATCGAAGTGGCCGACCTCAACAACGATGGTCGCAATGACATCGTCATCTTGCATCAATCCAGCATTGGCGCCCTACTGCAGAACAGCAACGGCACGCTGGCAGCCGAAGACAATTCATTAGCCGTTACTTCCTATGTCAGTCATTTCCAGATGGGAATGGTGCTCGACGACATCAATGGCGATGGACTGACTGACATTGCGTTTGCTCATATTCCAGGCGCTTTAATGGTGCGCTATGGGAAACCGCAGAACGCATTGCCGGTCGCAACGGCGGATTCGGTGACAACCGCCTGCAATACGACCACCACGATTCCGGTGCTTAAGAACGACCTCGATCCGGATGGCGACGCACTTACCATTGTCGCCGTTTCCGCTCCGTCAAATGGCGTCGCAACGATCGTCAATGAAGGCAAGAAGATTCGCTACAACCCCAAGAACACCTTCCATGGCAAGGACCAATTCACCTACACCATTTCAGACGGTCATGGCGGCTTTGCAACAGCGCTGGTAACCGTCACCGTTAACAACTAAAAGATAAAGCCCCGGTCTTGCATCGCAGGACCGGGGCTTTTCAATAAGAATCACACCTTATACTTCAGGAAGCCGCCACTCAAAACCAAACTTGAAGAGCGGCCCCTTTCTTAAGCAGAAGCTTATTTCTTCTTCGCAGCCTTCTTGGCTTTCTTCGCCGCAGGCTTCTTCACCTTGGCGACTTTCTTTGCGGGCTTCTTAGCAGCTTTTGGCGCAACTTTCTTAGTTGGCTTCTTGGCTGCCTTCTTGGCTGACTGAGCGGGCTTGCTCTTGCTGGTCTTCGTCTTCGCCGGAGCAGCCTTGGGTTTAGCAGCAGGCTTAGCCTTGGACTTCGCCTTCTTCTTGCCATGCTTGGCATATTCTTCAGCGATTGCTGCGCCCAGTTCCGCAGGCGAACGCACGGTGCGAACACCGGCATCTTCCAGCGCGGCAAACTTGTCAGCTGCCGTGCCCTTGCCGCCTGCCACGATCGCGCCGGCATGGCCCATGCGCTTGCCCGGAGGTGCAGTCACGCCAGCGATGTACGAGACAACAGGCTTGGTCACGTTTTCCTTGATGAAGCGCGCACCGGCTTCTTCATCGCTGCCGCCGATTTCGCCCACCATGATGATGGCTTCGGTCTTGGGATCTTCTTCAAAGCGTGCCAGCACGTCGACGAAGTTCATGCCGCGCACGGGATCGCCGCCGATGCCCACGCAGGTGCTCTGACCCAAACCAATATTCGTGGTCTGGAACACGGCTTCGTACGTGAGCGTGCCGGAGCGCGACACGATGCCCACCTTGCCCGGCTTGTGAATGAAGCCCGGCATGATGCCAATCTTGCATTCGCCAGGGGTGATGATGCCGGGGCAGTTCGGACCGATCAGCAGGCTGCCGTAGTCCTTCAATGCCGACTTCACTTTAACCATGTCGTTCACCGGGATGCCTTCGGTGATGCATACGATCAGCTCGACGCCGGCATCAGCCGCTTCGAGGATGGCGTCAGCGGCATAAGGAGCTGGCACATAGATCATGCTGACGGTGGCGCCGGTACCGGCGACGGCATCGCGCACGGTGTTGAACACCGGCAGGCCGAGATGCTTTTCACCGGCGCGGCCCGGCGTGACGCCGCCGACCAGCTTGGTGCCGTAAGCCAGGCACTGTTCGGAATGGAAGGTACCCTGCTTGCCGGTAAAACCTTGGCAGATGACCTTGGTGTTTTTGTTGACGAGGATGCTCATGGAAGATCGCTCTAGTGTTCGTTAATGAGGTGGCTAATTACTTGGCTTTCTTCACTGCCGCCACGACCTTCTTGGCCGCATCGGTCAGATCCGTCGCCGCAATCAGCGCCAGGCCACTGCTGCCCAGCAGCTTGCGACCGGCTTCGGCATTGGTGCCTTCGATACGCACCACCACCGGCACTTGCACACCCACATCCTTCACCGCAGCGATGATGCCTTCGGCAATCATGTCGCAACGAACGATGCCGCCGAAGATGTTGACCAGGATGGCCTTCACCTTCTTGTTGGAGAGAATCAGATTGAACGCCGCCGTGACGCGCTCCTTGGTGGCGCCGCCGCCCACATCCAGGAAGTTGGCAGGCGCGCCGCCGTGCAGCTTGATCACGTCCATGGTGGCCATCGCCAGACCGGCGCCGTTCACCATGCAGGCGATATCGCCATCGAGCGAAACGTAGTTCAGCTCATGCTTGGCGGCTTCGTTTTCGGTGGCATCTTCCTGAGAAGGGTCGCGCCAACCGGCCAGTTCTTTCTGACGGAACAGGGCGTTGTCTTCGATGTTGAGCTTGGCATCCAAAGCGACCAGGCGGCCTTCACCGGTGACGATCAGCGGATTGATTTCCACCAACGAGGCATCTTTTTCCAGGTACAGCTTGTACAGCGCCTGGGCGATGTTGCTGAACTCTTCAACCTGCTTGCCGGACAGACCCAGCGCGAAAGCCATCAGCTTGCACTGCGAGGGCTGCAGACCAGCGGCCGGATGCACGTCAACGCGGATCAGTTTTTCGGGAGTGTGTTCGGCCACTTCTTCGATGTCCATGCCGCCCGCAGGCGAGACGATGAAGGCGATGTGGCCAAGCTCGCGATTCAGCACCATGCTGACGTACAACTCGCGCTCGATCTTGCTGGCGGGTTCGACATACACCTGGTGAATCGGCAAACCTTCCGGACCGGTCTGGTGGGTATGCAGGTACTTGCCGAACATGGCCTGAGCCGCTTCAGCGGCTTTTTCCGGCGAATCGACCAGCTTCACACCGCCGGCCTTACCGCGACCACCTGCATGTACCTGGGCCTTGACCACCCACTTGGCGCCGCCAATTTTGCGGGCCGCATCGGCGGCTTCTTCCGGAGTAGCAGCCACATGACCTGCCGGCACGGGAATGCCATAGCGGGCGAACAGCTGTTTCGACTGATATTCGTGCAGGTTCATGCGCGATGCGTCTCACATTGAGGGGTTAATTAACGGCCGGGCGTAGGCCCGGCGCACAGGGCGGCGTATTCTGGGCCAATTGCTTGCAGAAGCAAAGAACTCAGGCGCTTCAATGCACAGATACAAGCCGTCTCGGGATGGACTCGGGATGGACAATTGATGCCCTGTGCTACCTTGGTGCGATATGAACCCCTCATTTGATGCCTCTGCATCGTTACCGAACAAAAACGAATCGAACTCGGCAGAAGGCACTTCCGGCTGGCGCATTCTGTTGTTGCTGAATTTCTTTCGGGTGCTGATTCCGCTGGTGCTGGGCGCTCTGTTTATTGCCATCAAACCCACTCCGGTGGGCGCGCCATACCCATCTTTGTTCGGCGCCACCCTATTCGCTTACTGTCTGTTTGCGCTGAGCTGTTTCATTACCTTGAAACATCGCTGGCCGAATCTGTCGCTACAGACCTGCGCGCACGTATTGGTCGACATCATCGCGATCAGCGTGCTGACCTACGCCAGCGGCGGCATGAGCAGCGGCCTGGCGGCCTTGCTGGTGCTCCCGGTGGCCGCCGCGAGCATGATCATCGCGCCGCGTCTCGGCTTGCTGCTGGCCGCCACCGCAACCTTGGCGCTGCTGTTTCAACAGGTGCTGAACATCTTCAAGGGTGGCAGCGATTCCGGCGAGGTAACGGCAGCCGGCTTGGTGGGTGCGCTGTTGTTTTCGCTCAGCCTGGGCGCGGGCTACGCAGCCAAGAAGCTGCAGGAAAGCGAAGCCGTCATTAAGCAGCGCGAGGTGGATCTGGCCAATCTGGCCGAGCTGAATGAATTCATCGTCCAGCACCTGCGTGAAAGCATCCTGGTTATCGACGAACAAGACCGGGTGCGGTTGATCAATGAATCCGCAGCGCAGCTGCTCAAAGATGGTCCGGTGGCAACGCATACGCTGCTGGGCGAAATTTCGCCGCGCTTGCTATACCTACTGGACACCTGGCGCCGCCAACAAGGCAATCCGCACGACAGCACCGTGACCCTGGTCTCGGCCAATGGCGGCACCTTGATACAACCGCACTTTGTAGCACTGGCCAATCAGAACCCAGGCCCGACACTGATCTTTCTGGAAGACACCAGCATCATTGCCGAACGGGTACAGCAATCGAAGCTGGCAGCCCTGGGACGCTTAAGCGCCAGTATTGCTCATGAAATTCGCAACCCCGTCGGCGCCATGAGTCATGCCGCACAACTGCTCACCGAATCTCCCAAGCTCGGCCCGCAGGATCAGCGCCTCACTCAGATCATCACCAACAATGCTGATCGGGTAAGCACCATCATCAACAACATTCTGCAGCTATCGCGCCGCGAAGCCACTCATGCCGAACGTCTGTCGTTAAATGAATGGTTGGATGAATTCAGTTCGCAGTTCCAGCAAACCTTGCAGCTACGCCCCGAGCAAATGGCGCTGCACCGCCCCGGCTATGCGGTGGATGTACGCGTCGATGCCTCGCACCTGCACCAGATTCTGTGGAACCTCTGCGAAAACGCACTCAAGTATGGACGAGGCTCAGCTGCAGAGTTACTGGAACTGCGCTTCGGGCGCATCAGCAACACCAATCGTCCGTATCTGGAAATTGCCGATCGCGGACCGGGCATCACGCCGGAAGAAGCCGAGCGTATTTTTGAGCCGTTCTTTACCGGCGGCGAAGGCGGCACCGGGCTCGGCCTGTTTATCGCCCGCGAACTGGCGCATTGCAATCGCGCCGTGTTGATCTACGAGCCACGCCACGGCGGTGGTAGCATTTTCAGAATTGTGTTCTCCGATCCGCAACGCTGGGAAATATAAACAATGGAAGCCGCCTGATGGGCAACGCACGCGCCCTCATTGTCGATGACGAAGCCGATATCCGCGAGCTGCTGACCATCACGCTTGAACGGATGGATATCGACGTGGTGGCTGCGCCGGATCTGGCCACCGCCACCAAGCATCTGCGCAATATGCAATTCGAGCTGTGCCTCACCGACATGCATCTGCCCGATGGCGATGGGCTGGGATTGGTGGAGTGGATACAAAGCCATCGTCCACAATTGCCGGTGGCCGTTATCACCGCTCACGGCAATGTGGAATCGGCAGTCCGTGCTTTGAAGCTGGGCGCGTTCGATTTCATTTCCAAGCCATTGGATCTGGCGGCATTGCGCAAGCTGATCGCCGCGACATTGAGACTGTCTGACAATCTGGAAACCACCGGCGTGCTATCGCAGGTGCGACTGTTGGGACAGTCAACAGCCATGGACAACTTGCGCGACATGATCGACAAGGTGTCGCGCAGTCAGGCACCGGTACATATTTATGGCGAATCCGGTACCGGCAAGGAATTGGTGGCGCAACTCATCCATGAATCCAGCGCACGACGCGATGCGCCCTTTGTACCGGTGAACTGCGGCGCCATCCCCAGCGAATTGATGGAAAGCGAATTGTTCGGCCATAAGAAAGGCAGCTTCACCGGCGCGGTCTCGGATAAGCAAGGCCTGGTACAAAGCGCCGAAGGCGGCACTTTATTCCTCGACGAAATCGCCGATCTGCCCTTGCACATGCAGGTGAAGCTGCTACGCGTGATTCAGCAGAAAAGCGTGCGCCCCGTGGGCGAGTCGCGTGAATATCCCATTGATGTGCGCATTCTCTCCGCCACGCATAAAAATCTCGCCAGCATGGTTGGCGAAGGCAAGTTTCGCGAAGACTTATATTACCGGGTCAATGTCATCGAAATGCGCGTACCGCCGCTACGCGAGCGCGGCAACGACATCACCGAACTGGCCGAATCAATTCTGAAACGGCAAAGCAAACAGCTCGGCCACACCCTGCACATCACCCCCGCAGCTCTGGACGCACTGCGTCACTACCACTTTCCCGGCAATGTGCGCGAACTGGAAAACATCCTGGAACGCGCCGCCACGCTGTGCAGCCAGAACAGCATCGACCTCAATGATCTGCAATTGAGACCGAAATCGAACCATCAAACGGCAGAGCATGTCCCTCATGCCCCGGAAGTCATGCCAGGCGAAGCGCTGGGCGACGCACTGGAAGACATCGAGCGCGATGCCATCATGAAGGCACTGGAACAGACTCGCTATAACAAGACCAAGGCAGCGGCATTGCTGGGCATGAGCTTCAGATCGCTGCGCTATCGGATTAAGAAGCTGGGGCTGGAATAGGGACGCCGACTCATCAAAGGCTTGGGTTGGCTTATTCAGCGAACTGATAGCCTTCTACGGGTATTCTAGCCAGCGATGTCTAGGCATCACCCATCCCATCGCTGTCGTGCAATGGCCTCCCTGACTCTTGCCAAGATATTGGCCAACGTAATTAACCAGAAATTTTGTTGTGTGTAGGTAACTCTTACTAGTTGCAGACAGCAAAGCTCTTTCAGTCACCACAGCATGAGAAAAATTGCCGTCATTGCGGGCGCTGGCCCAGCCGGGTTAACTGCGGCGTACGAATTGCTGCAGCGTTCGGACATCACACCCATCGTATTCGAATCCGATGTGCAAGTAGGGGGCATCTCCAAGACCATCAATTATCGAGGCAACCGCATGGATTTAGGCGGACACCGCTTCTTCTCGAAATCCGATTGGGTAATGCAGTGGTGGCAAACTATTTTGCCGGTATCGCCTGAGGATTTGGCGCGCTTCCCGGAAACCCAGCTTCACTATCAAGGTCAGCAACGCAACTTTGCCGGCGCCGCGCAACCGGCTGAAGATCCGGAGCGCATCATGCTGATCCGCTCGCGCTTATCGCGCATTTACTATCGCCGTAAATTCTTCGACTACCCACTCAAGCTCAGCCTGAAAACCTTGATCAATCTCGGCTCGCTGTACACCTTGAGCATCGGCCTAAGCTATGCCGCGGCGCGTGTTTCCAGGCGCAACCCGGAAACGACGCTGGAAGATTTTTTTATCAATCGCTTTGGCGACAAGCTGTATCGGACCTTCTTTAAAGATTACACAGAGAAAGTCTGGGGCGTACCGTGCTCGCAGATCTCCGCCGAATGGGGTGCACAACGCATCAAGGGACTATCGATTACCAAGGCGGTGCTGCATGCGCTATCCAAACCCTTTCAGCATCAGGACACCGCGCAAAAAAATACTGAAACCAGTCTGATCGAACGTTTCCTCTATCCCAAATTCGGCCCGGGCCAGATGTGGGAAGCAGTGGCCGAAAAGGTGGCCGCTCAAGGTGGTCAAATACATTTGCAGCACCGCGTGATTGGCGTACGGCGTCAAGGCAAAAGGATCACGGGGGTGGAAGTTGAGAATTGCCTCACTGGCGAACGACGAATTCAGACCTGTGACATTTTTCTTTCCACCCTGCCCATCAAGCAACTGACCGAGTTTCTGCAGCCGGAGGATCCGGAAATTGCGCGCATTGCGGCCGCACTACCCTATCGCGACTTCATGACTGCCGGCCTGTTGGTCAAACGCATGTTGTCCCCGGACATGGAGCGGAACGGCGGCAACAATATGCCACCCGATAACTGGATCTACATACAAGAACCGGACGTGAAGTTAGGACGCCTGCAGATCTTCAATAATTGGTCGCCGCACTTGGTTAAAGACCCGGACACTATCTGGTTGGGTCTGGAGTATTTCTGTAATGAAGGCGACGAACTATGGCGTATGGACGACGCGGCTTTCCTGGTTTTCGCCGCAACAGAGCTCGCTAAAATTGGCCTCATAGATCGAGCCGACGTACTCGACGGCACGGTCGTGCGAGTCCCCAAGGCCTATCCAGCCTACTTCGGTGAATACCGCCAAATAAGCCAGGTTCGTGACTATCTGGATGGCTTCGACAATCTGTTTGCCATCGGCCGTAACGGCATGCATCGCTACAACAATCAGGACCACTCCATGCTGGCCGCGAAGGCGGCGGTGGATGGTCTTGTCGCAGGACACATCGACAAACAAGCACTGTGGTCCATTAATAGCGAAGAGGACTATCACGAGAGCAAGTAGAGGCGCACAACCTGACACTTTTTGTCAGGTTGTGCCAAAGCCTGACCAGTCTTGTCGGCAGTCCCCGTCATTGACTTCAACCCCACGAAATCGTTTAGCGCTGTAAATCAAGCACTTAGCAAACCGACACCAAGTTGGCACCGGCCTTGCAATCAGGCAACAGCAACGGCAACGCCGTCACTGATTTCAACACTGCCATCCGCTTGAGGAGATTCCATGAAGAACGTGCAAAAGGGTTTCACCCTGATCGAATTGATGATCGTGGTTGCCATTATCGGCATCCTGGCCGCCATCGCGCTGCCTGCTTATAACCAGTACACCAAGAAGGCCAAGTTCTCTGAAGTTGTGCAAGCCACCGCCGGCGTTAAGACTGACGTGGAAGTGTGCGCACAGGATATCGGCACGCTTACTGGTTGCAGCGGCGGCAGCAACGGCGTTGCAGCGAACATTACTTCGGATGACCCCGGTACTAAGTATGTGAACTTGGTCACCACAACCAACGGAAAGATCGAAGCTTCCGCAGTATCAACAAATGGTCTCGGTGGCGAAACCTACGTTCTGCAAGGCTCATACACTGCATCGAAGGGTAAAGTCACCTGGGTTGTGGACGATAGCTCCACTTGCTTGACCAACAATATTTGTAAGAAATAATTTCGAGACCTCATCGAAATGCACAAGGCGGGGCACGGCAGCGTGTCCCGCTTTTTTGATTGTCGGAACTGATATTCTCGACTGATAAATAAACTGCCGCCACTGCACCATGTCCACCGAACAGACGCCGCGTTCAACAGCTGAGATTTCGCCCGTCTCCCGCAAAGATTGGTGGCTTCTTCCCAGCTCATTCCTCTGCTTCATTTTTTTGTACTACTTGCCCAGCGTGATGTACGGTCTGGACACCGCCATCGACGATGACAGGGTGCAATCGCTTTTCAAAGATGTATTAGCCTCCCCGCATGTCAAACTACACCTACTCGTAAATGGGCTCGCGCATTTTCTACTGTTGATAGGCTTCTTTTCGCTGCTTTGGGGAATTGCACACAAAGCCGCACGCACTTGGCGCATAGAACCCAGACTGTGCATCGCTTTGACACTGATAATAGGATGGGTTTTCCTAATATCAGGTAATGCCGCCGTTTTCGAACAAACGACCTATACGTTTGCATTTCCATTCTTGAACAACCCGTTGCTTGCGGTAACTACCGCCGCAATCATTTCCTCAGGCTCGCTCTGGATAATACTGACCTCAAGAGCTTTACGCCGCTGCGCAGTATTAGTCGGCGGCATTCTCGCGCTGACCCCACTGACTCAATTCAGCATAAGCACGGCGGTCGGAGCGCCCGGACAAGATCAGCCCAATGTAATTTTAATTGGGGTTGATTCCTTCTCGCACAACGCCTACGCACGACTGGCAAATAACCTGCCCACCATTAGCCAACTGATGACCAGCGGCACGTCCTACGAACGGGCGTACACACCGATTGGCAGAACTTTTCCCGCCTGGATGTCCATCCTGTCCGGCAAGCAAGCCGCAGACAACGGCGGCCTGTTCAACCTGCGTAACATGGATTTTGTCGAGAAATCAGATCTGATATCCACCGAACTGCAACAACGCGGCTTTCACACGGTGTTCGCCATGGATGAGCGCCGCTTCAACAATATCGACGAATCGTTTGGCTTCGATGAAATAGTGGGACCAGAGGTGGGCGCACTGGATTTCGCACTTCAGCAGATCAATGACACACCACTGACCAATGTATTGCTTCAGACCAAGGTAGCCAAGTGGCTGCTGCCTTACTCGTACACCAACACCGAGTCGCCAGCCAACTATGACGCCAGTGCATTTGTGCAAAACACCATGGATGCAGCCAAGGATTCGAAACCGCTGTTCCTGGCAATTCACTTTGAATCAGCGCATTTCCCCTTTGAAACCCGTCACGCCAAAATAAAGTTCAACACCGAGAACGATTTCTGGAACAAGCACGCAGCCGCCCTCACGGTGGTCGATCGCCAGATTGAGCAACTTCTGCAAGGCCTGAAGGAACAAGGACAACTGCGCAACGCGCTGGTCATCCTGCTGTCCGACCATGGCGAAGCGCTTGGCTACCCGGAATCAACGCTGGCCTTCCCCGAAGATCCCAATGAGATACAGAGCTACGGGCACGGCACGAGCGTGGTCAGCGACCATCAAAACCATATCGTTCTAGCAGTCAATCGGTTTCGCGACGGCTCACCTGTTGCAAATAAAAATTCAGATAGCCGCCAAGTATCGTTGCTTGATTTGCGCGGAGCCATCACACGTTTCCTTGCAGAAGGCACAACGACAATCGCCCCTACGACAGATTGCATTTACACCGAAACCGATTTGCGCTTCAGTGCTGCCGAAGACTACCGGTCTTTAGATCCTGCCGTGGTGGCCCAAAGCTCGGCCTCCTATTACGAAATTGATAAATTGGGCCGCTTACGTATTCGGGAAACGCGACTCCCAGAACTGGCAAGCATTAAAGATTTTGGCCTGCGGTGCCCGGATCGCGTCACTTACTTTTCCAATTTTGCCCAGCAATTCTTTACGCTTTCCCTGGATTCGGCCGGACTGCCCAAGGAAAAGCTACCTGCCAATCAAACGGACATTAATTTAATAAAAGCTTACAAGGAAAAGATCATGAAGCAGCTGCAGGGCTGATCGCGGACCCAACCCATTCCGGATGCTGTAATCCGTGATGTGCATCCACATACCCCCTGTGTCCCTTAGGCACAATCCAGCCTAATTTGACAATTGATCCATACTCCACTTCCGGCGAAACTTAGGTTCCGTCCTACTCGCGGATCATTCCCATGATCGACCCCTCCTCCCTGTCCATCAATCCGGCGCAACGCATGGCCCTGCAGGGCTTGCCGCAGCGTCTGATCCAGGATGGGTTGCTGGACGAAAAAACCGCGCTGCAAGCCATTGAGGACGCGAAGACGGCCAATACCAACCTGGTCGCCCATCTGGTAGCCAAGGGGCTGGCGGATGCTCGGGAAATTGCCATTGCCGCCTCTCAAGAATTCGGTGTACCGCTGCTCGACCTGGACTCCATTCAGCCGGACCTGGATGTGGTGCGCCTGGTGTCAGACAAGCTGTTGCAGAAACATCGAGTGTTGCCGCTGGCCCGCCGCGGTAAAAGACTATTCCTAGCGGTGTCCGACCCGACCAATACCCACGCCCTGGATGAGATCAAATTCCAAACCTCCATGACTGTAGAAGCCGTGGTGGTGGAAGAGGACAAGTTGCAAAAAGTCGCCGGCAAGGCGATTGAACAAGTCGACACCCAGATGCCGAACCTGACGGAGGACGACGTCGACCTGGAAGGTCTGGACGTCACCGGCGGTGATGAAGATGACCTAGGCCAAGCCGTTGGCCGCGACGATGTGGAAGATGCGCCCATCGTCCGCTTCGTCAACAAGATTTTGTTGGACGCCATCAAAAAGGGCGCTTCCGACATCCATTTCGAACCTTATGAAAAAATTTATCGAATCCGGTTTCGCATTGACGGGTACTTGAAGGAAATCGCCGCACCGCCCGTAGCACTGGCTTACAAACTGGCCGCCCGTGTGAAAGTGATGTCGCGCCTCGATATCGCTGAACGACGCGTGCCGCAAGACGGCCGCATCAAGATGCGCATATCCAAGACGCGCGCTATCGACTTCCGCGTCAGCACCTGCCCGACCCTTTTCGGCGAAAAGATCGTGGCGCGTATTCTCGACCCGTCCAGTGCCATGCTGGGCATTGATGCGCTGGGTTATGAGCCCTTTCAAAAAGATCTATACATGCAAGCCCTGGCCCGGCCACATGGCATGATTTTGGTCACCGGCCCTACAGGCAGTGGTAAAACCGTATCGCTGTATACCGGCCTGAACATTCTCAACAAGGAAGACACCAATATTTCGACGGCGGAAGATCCAGCGGAAATCAATTTGCCGGGCGTCAATCAAGTCAATGTCAATCCGAAGGTCGGTTTAACTTTCGCGTCCGCTCTGCGCGCGTTTCTTCGTCAAGATCCAGACGTGATCATGGTGGGTGAAATTCGCGACCTGGAAACAGCAGAGATCGCCATCAAGGCATCGCAGACAGGACACTTGGTGCTCTCCACACTGCATACCAATGACGCACCCAAGACTCTTTCGCGCATGGTCGATATGGGCGTGCAGCCCTATGCCATCGCCACATCGGTGGCATTGATTATCGCGCAACGCCTCGCGCGCAAGCTGTGCTCGAACTGCAAGGCGCCACTCGATTTGCCGCCTGAAGCGTTACGCAAAGAAGGTTTTACGGATGCGGAAATTGCTGCAGGACTTAAACTATTCAAACCCGTCGGCTGCAGTCAATGTTCCGACGGTTACAAAGGACGCTTGGGCATTTACCAAGTCATGCCAATCACCGAAACAATCAGCCGCATAATTTTGCGTGGCGGAGATGCCATGGAAATCGCCGAACAAGCCGATAAGGAAGGCGTTTGGGATCTGCGGCGTTCGGCACGAGAAAAAGTCAAGAATGGACTCACCAGTCTTGATGAAATGCATCAGTGCACCGTGGAGTGAGCGGCTGCTTCTGTTAAGCCGACTGTAGGAATATAAAGACAATGAGACTCGCAACCTTACTTCCTGCAGTGTAAACATCATTACCTGTTTGCCAGGAACGACAACATGGCTCAAGTCATCGCCACCCAACAATTTCCCTACACCTACGAAGGTGTAGACCGCAAAGGCCAGAAGGTAAAGGGCCGGCTCATGGCTGCCTCTGAAGCAGCGGTCAAGGCCGACCTGCGCAAGCAAGGCGTGGTAGCAAGAAAGATTCGCAAGGAATCCAAGCTATTCAAAAGCGACAAGAAGATTGAAGCTGGGGATATCGCCCTGTTCGCACGTCAACTGGCCACCATGCTGCAGGCTGGTATTCCGATGGTGCAAGCCTTCGAAATCGTCGGCAATGGCCATGAAAAGCCCGCCATGCAGAGGTTGATCTTGGCCATCAAGGGCGATGTGGAAGCCGGCACCACATTGCATGAGGCACTGGCCAAGCATCCACTTTACTTTGACGATCTGTTCGTCAATCTGGTTGAGGCCGGTGAACACGCCGGTGCGCTTGAAACCTTGTTGGACAAAGTTGCCAGTTACAAGGAAAAGACCGAGGCACTGAAGAAAAAGATCAAGAAAGCCATGTTCTATCCGGCAGCTGTGCTGGTTGTCGCCGTGATAGTAACGCTGGTCTTGCTGATCTTTGTGATCCCGCAGTTCGAAAGCATCTTTAAAGACTTTGGCGCCGATCTGCCTGCCTTCACCATGATGGTAATCAGCCTCTCAAAATTCGTGCAAGCAACCGGTATTTACATGGGCGTGATAGCTGCCGGCGGCATTTACGCTTTCTTCTATTTTTACAAACGCTCCAGACCCATGCGCCAGGCTATCGATAGAATATTGCTCAAGATGCCGGTACTGGGTCCTATTCTCGTCAAAGCGGCCATCGCTCGTTTTGCGCGTACGCTGTCCACCATGTTCGCTGCCGGCGTACCGCTGGTGGAAGCATTGGTTTCGGTATCTGGCGCTACTGGCAATATTGTCTATCAAGACGCCACCCTGAGAATTCGCGATGAAGTCTCCACTGGACAACGACTGCAACGCAGTATGGAAAATACCGGCCTGTTCCCCAACATGGTGGTACAGATGATCGCCGTGGGTGAAGAGTCCGGCTCACTGGACGCCATGTCGGGCAAGGTTGCCGACTTCTATGAAGCCGACGTGGACGCCGCCGTGGATGCGATGAGCAGCCTGTTGGAACCCTTGATCATGGCCATACTAGGCGTGCTGGTGGGCGGCATGGTGATCGCCATGTATCTACCCATCTTCAAGCTGGGCGCTGTGGTCTAAGCCCACTCGCCTGCCGCAATCAAAAGACGCCGCCTCTGTAACAGGATGCGGCGTTTTTCATAGATAACTGCCAATTCATTGTCGACTAGCAACCAATCACCATGACGCTTTCCGAGTTATACGCCAGTGAACCCGCATGGCTCATAGCAAGCGTTTTCATCTTGAGCCTGCTCGTCGGCAGTTTTCTCAACGTGGTTATTCATCGCCTGCCCATCATGATGGAGCGCGATTGGCGCAAGCAGGCCCAGGAGTTACTGGCGCTCGAAACCACAGCCGACTCCGCAGCACAGAAGTACAACCTGTCAGTGCCCCGCTCAGCCTGCCCTCATTGCGGCGCGCAGATCACCGCCTTGCAGAACATTCCCGTGATTAGCTGGTTGATGCTGAAAGGTCGCTGCGCCAATTGCAGCGCTCGCATATCAGTGCGTTATCCGCTAGTAGAACTGGGCACTGCACTGCTGTCCGCAATCGTAGCCTGGCACTTCGAATTCACGGCGCACATGGCTGCAGCATTGTGCTGCACCTGGACACTGATCGCACTGACCATGATTGATTGCGATCACCAGCTGTTGCCCGATGACTTAACTCTGTCATTACTATGGCTGGGGCTGGTACTAAGCCTGTTTAACGGTGCAGTCCTGCCTATTACATCTCAAGCAGCCATCATCGGCGCGGCGGCCGGCTATCTCAGCCTGTGGCTGGTATTTCACTTGTTCAAAGCACTGACCGGCAAAGAAGGCATGGGCTACGGTGATTTCAAATTGCTTGCCGCGCTGGGCGCATGGCTGGGCTGGCAGATGTTGCCGCTCATCATTCTGCTTTCCGCCTGCGTAGGCGCCCTGGTGGGAATTGGCATGATTTTGATCCGCGGCCGCGATCGTAATATCCCCATCCCTTTCGGCCCGTACCTGGCCTCTGCCGGTTGGATTGCCATGCTCTGGGGTGACCAGATCGTGACGGCGTACCTGCAGTCACTACAGTCATAAATATGGCACCGCGTCCGCCTTGGATTGGTCTTACCGGTGGTATTGCCAGCGGTAAGAGCGTCGTGGCCGCCGAATTCGCCAGGCTGGGTATTGCCATCATTGACGGCGACATGCTGGCACGCGAGGTTGTGCTCCCTGGCCAGCCGGCACTGCAGGCCATCGTCGAACGCTTCGGCGCCACCGCGCTGGATGCTTCAGGACAACTCGATCGTCCTCGAATGCGCGAGCGAATATTTGCCAATCCTGCGGACAAACTGGCGTTGGAGGCCATACTGCATCCCACCATCCGCGCCGCCCAACAGGCACATGCAGCCCGCGCAAACAGCCCATATCAAATCCATGTCATGCCGCTGCTGATCGAAACCCAAAGTCAGTCGCTGTACGACCGCATATTGGTAATTGATTGTCCGGCAGCAACTCAGTTAGCGCGTCTATTACTTCGCGATGGCATTACACCGCAGTTGGCCGAGCGCATACTGGCCGCGCAAGCCAGTCGCGAACAACGTCTGGCACAGGCCGACGACGTGATCAATAACAGCGACAGCCTCGCTGAATTGCCGAAGAAAATAGCCTTTTTGCACCAACGTTATCTGCAACTTGCAGACCGGCAATAAACTTATAACGTATTAGCCCGCACGGTCAGAGTAGATAGATGCGAGCAACACTTGGCCTATGTGGGTCGCGTGCAGCACAATACAGCGATGATCTCGCCAGAACCGCAGAGCGGCAGCGACCCTCAAGCCGCCACCATCGATTACGAGCAGCCGCTTAGCGAGCGCCTGCGTACGTATCTGCGTCTGGAATTTCTGTATCGCCAGACGCAGTACCACCAGCAGCATACGGGCAGCTGGGCCACCCGGGCGGCCATGTCTTCCATGCTGGAAATACTGGCTATTACCGCGCGTGGCGATTGTCGCACCGATGCTTTGAAGGAATTGGAGCGGCAACTGGCCGTGTTGAATGAATTCCGCGCCAAGCAAGGCGTCGATGGCGACCGCCTGCACGACATCATGGCGCAACTGGCACATCACCGTGGCGAGCTCAATTCGATCGGCGGTATGTTCATGCAGAACCTGCGCGATTCTGAATTTCTCAGCGCCATCAGGCATCGCAGCGCCATCCCGGGTGGCACCTGCGAGTTCGACTTACGCGATTATTTTCACTGGCTGAATGAACCGTTTGAAGTGCGCCAGCAGGCTTTCGACGAGTGGATGGGCCACATTCGCATCCTTTGCGAAGCCGTCATCTATCTGCTTTGGGTCACCCGCCAGAATTCACGCCCGCGGCGCGAGACCGCAGTGGCCGGCAACTTTCAGCTCAACCTGGATCGGGACTCGCATTGCCAGCTGTTGCGCATCACGCTGCCCGCCGGCACCGAATGGTTTCCGGAAATCAGCGGCAGCCATTACCGTTGCAGCATTCGCTTCCTCAAGTGGCAAGGCGTGAACACACGTCCCATACAAGTCGAACATGACGTTCCCTTCCTGCTCACCACCTGTAGCTGATGAAGCACACCCCCTGTCCGACCTGTCAGCGTCTGATCGAATATTCGCTTGAGAACAAGTGGCGACCGTTTTGTAGCGAACGCTGCAAGCTGATCGATCTCGGTGAATGGGCTGCGGAAAAACACGTCATTTCCATACAGAGTGACGTTGAATCTGCAGAGCTCGGTGAACCCGATACTCGCGATAACTAAGCCGCCAGCTTGGCAAGCAAGGCTGTTACCAACGGTTTGTCGGCGGGTAACAAACCCGCAGCTTCAAGTTGGGAAGACGGCACCCAACGCAGCGCTTGGTCATCCAGCGACTGGGGTTCGCCACTAAATCCAGGCACCATCCATAACTCCAGCACCACACGCCGATCCGGATAGTCATGTTGGCAACTGGCCACCCATTCGGCCTGCTGCACTTGTATACCCAACTCTTCCTGTAACTCACGCAGTAGCCCATCCCTTGGCTGCTCATCCTTCATGAGTTTGCCGCCGGGAAATTCCCACTCTCCAGCCATGTGCTTGCCGGCCGGACGCTGGGCGATCAAGACTCGTCCCTGACCATCGAGCAAGGCTCCCGCGACCACATGGATGATCGGGAGCTCACTTACAAGCTGCGCATCGGACACCGAATACTCGCCAACAGAAGGTCTCTGCATTCTGCTATCCGTCACTTACCGCCACACAGCCTTGCAACTCAGGTTTCCAAGGCACCGTGGCAATGCTTGTACTTCTTGCCCGAACCACAGGGGCAGGGCTCATTGCGTCCCACCTTAGGCCCAGTACGCGTGACCTGCTCATTCATTGCTGCTGAACTATCCGTCACCTCTTGAGAAGGTGGCGCCACAATGGATTCGGGAGCGGCATGCTGAGTTTGCATGGCGGCTTCCAGACGACGCTGACGCTCTTCCGCCTCGGCTTGAATCTCTGCCTCGCTGCGCACCTGCAGACGCGACAGCATGGACACGGTGTCGTGCTTGATGCGATCCAGCATACTGGTGAACAGCTCGAAAGCTTCGCGCTTGTATTCCTGCTTGGGGTTTTTCTGCGCATAGCTGCGCAGGTGGATACCCTGGCGCAGATAATCCATCGCCGCCAGATGCTCGCGCCAGTGCGAGTCCAGGTTCTGCATCATCAACGCCTTTTCCAGATGACGCATCACCGGCTCGCCATAGGCTTCAACCTTGGTGGCGTAAACCTTGGCGATTTCCTGCACGACGAACTCGGCCACATCATCAGGACTCGGCGCCTTCTGCGCCGTTACCCAACCCTTGATATCCAGTTGCACGGAGAAGTCGCGAGCCAATTGTTCGCTCAACCCATCCAGATCCCATTGATCTTCGACGCTCTGCTGCGCCGCATAACGCGCAGTAAGATCGGTGAGCACTTCGGCGCGAATGGCCGCAATGGACTCGGCCATATCGTCTGCCGCCATGATTTCCGAGCGCTGGTGATAGATCACCTTGCGTTGATCGTTGGCCACGTCATCGTATTCCAGCAAATTCTTGCGGGCATCGAAGTTATGCGCCTCCACCTTGCGCTGCGCACGTTCGATCTGCTTGCTGAGCATGCGGCTTTCGATGACTTCACCTTCCTTCATACCGGCAGTCTGCAGCCAACGCTTGGTACGTTCGGGATCACCGAAGATGCGCATCAAGTTGTCTTCGATCGACAGATAGAAACGACTGGAACCGGCATCGCCCTGGCGACCGGAACGACCGCGCAGCTGGTTATCGATACGACGCGACTCATGACGCTCGGTACCGATGATGTGCAAGCCACCCGAAGCCAATACAGCGTCGTGACGCTTCTGCCACTCAGCACGCACCTGCGCCTTGGTGGCGTCATCCGCATCACCCAACGCATGCAGCTCGGCCTCCAGACTACCGCCGAGCACGATGTCGGTACCACGGCCCGCCATGTTGGTGGCAATGGTTACGGCACCCGGACGACCAGCCTGGGACACGATCAAGGCTTCGCGCTCGTGTTGCTTGGCGTTCAACACTTCATGCGGAATGTTCTGCGCCTTCAACAGGCTCGCCAAATATTCGGAAGTCTCAATGGACGTGGTGCCCACCAAGGCCGGCTGCTGCTTTGCCGCGCACTCCTTGATGTCGGCAATGATGGCGTCGAACTTGTCCTTCTGAGTGAGATACACGAAATCGGGATGATCCTTACGAACCATGGGCCGATGCGTCGGAATCACCACCACTTCCAGGCCGTAGATCTGCTGGAACTCGAAGGCTTCGGTATCGGCTGTGCCGGTCATGCCGGACAGCTTGGTGTACATGCGGAAGAAATTCTGGAAGGTGATCGACGCCACCGTCTGGTTTTCTTCGCGCACATTGACGCGTTCTTTGGCTTCGATGGCTTGATGCAAACCTTCGGACCAACGACGGCCCGGCATGGTACGACCGGTGAATTCGTCGACGATCACCACTTCGCCATTGCGCACGATGTACGCCACGTCGCGTTGGTACAAGGCATGGGCACGCAGGGCGGCGTTCAAGTGATGCATCAAACGGATGTTCGCTGCGTCGTACAGGCTTTGATCGGGTTGCAGCAAACCAGCCTGAGTGAACAACTCTTCAGCGCGCTCATGGCCAGCGTCCGAAAGATGTACCTGACGGCCCTTTTCATCGGCCCAGTAATCGCCTTCCGTCTCTTCGCCTTCCTGACGTTTCAACTGTGGCACCAAGGCGTTGATCTTCACGTACAGCTCGGTGCTTTCTTCGGCCGGGCCGGAAATGATCAGCGGCGTACGCGCTTCGTCGATCAAGATCGAGTCGACTTCGTCGACGATGGCATAGGCCAGACCACGCTGCACCCGGTCCTCCAGACGGAAGGCCAGGTTGTCGCGCAGGTAATCGAAGCCGAATTCGTTATTGGTGCCGTAGGTGATGTCGGCCGCATAGGCAGCCTGCTTTTCTTCCTGGTTTTGACCGCTCTTGATCACGCCCACAGTCATGCCCAGGAAGGCATATACCGGACGCATCCAGTCGGCGTCGCGCTGCGCCAGGTATTCGTTCACCGTCACCACATGCACGCCCTTGGCGGGCAGGGCATTCAGGTATACCGGCAGCGTAGCCATCAAGGTCTTGCCTTCGCCGGTGCGCATTTCAGCAATCTTGCCCTGATGCAGCGTCATGCCGCCGATCAGCTGCACATCAAAGTGGCGCATTCCCAAGGAACGCCGGCCGGCCTCGCGTACGGCGGCAAAAGCCTCAGGCAGCAGATCGTCTACGGTTTCGCCTGCCGACAGGCGTTGACGGAATTCCTGGGTCTTATCGCGCAGTTGCTCGTCGCTCAATGCCTGGATGGAGGCTTCCAATGCATTGACGCGCGCTACCAGCTTGCTATAGCCAGTTACAAGCCGCTGATTGCGACTGCCAAACAGGGACGTAATCCAATTCGCCACGCGAAACTCCGGGCCACGTAAAAGCCCGGTATTGTACACGGGCATGAGCGGCCCGCCGCCTATCGGCCGGTGAAGTTATGCAGTGATCGCGGCCGATGAAAAAAGCTTAATCAGTTTACTAGCCGACAAACTTGGCTGGATTCGATGGCCTGGCCATTGCGCAGCACCTCGAAGTGCAGGTGTGGACCGGTGGAACGACCTGTAGAGCCGACTCGCGACACACCCTGCCCCTTGCTCACTTTATCGCCCACCTTGACCAAAAGACTGGAATTGTGGGCATAGCGAGTGACGTAACCATTGCCATGATTGATTTCCACCAGCTGGCCATAACCGGAGCGGTTGCCAGCCCAAGTCACCACCCCCGGCGCCACAGCGCGGGCCTGAGCGCCTGCGGGAGCGGCAAAGTCGATGCCGCTGTGATAGGCCATCTTGCCGGTAAAAGGATCGGTACGACGGCCAAAAGTGGAGGAAATCCAGGCACCGGGTACCGGGCTGCCATCCGGAACGGTCAATTGCGTTAATTGGCGCGCGGAAATGAAGGTCTCCAAAATGACCAACTGCCGCTCGCGGTCAATCAACTGGTCTTCCAGCTTGGCCAGGATGCCGTCCAGGCCGTCGGCCAATTCGGCCGGCTCATCAACTTCCTCGGGACCGCCCTGAGCAGGTGGGGCATCGAAATTGAATTCGCCCTTATCCAGGTGCGCCATTTCAGTCAGACGCTTGCCCAAGGCATTGAGACGCAGCATCTGCGCATTCACCTGGCCTACTCGTGCTGCCAGATCTTCAAGTTGTTCACCCAATTGGACATTGGCTGGATTCGAGGCGGACGCCGTAGTGCTGGCAGCGGCCACGCTGTATGCAACTGGCTGCGACTGCGCGCCCCAACGAATGCCGGCGAGGAAGGCGCCGCCGAACAACAGTGCGGCCGCAACCACACCGACACCCACAGCAAGCGGGTGCCCCAGTTCAAAGTGACGGGCACGTGCCCAGCGTTTGGAAAAAATGACGATATTCATGCGACTCCAGCAAGATGGAGGCGCATTGCGAGCCGGCGCGGGTATTCGATAGGCAAATTGACAGCGACAGTGGCAGACACTGACTCCGGCAACCCCGCTATCGTAACCGTCGTGCGACGGCCCTTAGACCGGTGGCTTTGCGTCTCCGCCTTTCGACGGATTTGCCCTTACATGAGAAGTGACGTCACTATGCAAATGCGCGCGGCAACAAGCAAGCCTGGACGCCATAATGCGACGCAAGCTATGAACCAGTCCGCATACGCACCTTTGACCCACGATATCTTTTTGCATAACGCATGAGTAACTCCCTTAAATCCTTTTCAGCCGATGCCGGCGGCTTGCTGACTCACTTGGAACAGCGCGCCAATGCGGTGATGACACTGACCAGCAAGGTGCGCAAGATTTTGCAAGGTGTAGAGGGTCAGCATGTACTGGCTGCGGCTTATCACGACGACAACTTGGTCATCACCACAGATTCGGCGGCATGGACCGCACAGATACGCTTTGCGCAGGACGAATTGCGACAGCAATTAAGTGCCTTGGGCGAGAAGACCTTCATTCACTTGAAAGTGCGCGTGGGCCATGGCGGCGAAGCTTTATAAACAGCCATCCGAACAGCGGCTCACTTCTTCTGAATCAGATCTTCTAAATCAAGCCGTCGCTGCCAATGGTGCAAAAGAGATCGGCGCCGCCTGCGCCTCACCAAAACTGACCACCTCAGTGGCCTCGGCATCGGCCAGCAAGGCCCGCAATAGCTTGTTATTCAGGCCATGTCCGGATTTGAAACCGGTGAATTCACCCAACACCGGGCCACCGATCAAGTACAGATCACCGATGGCATCGAGGATCTTGTGTTTCACGAATTCGTCTTCGTAACGCAGACCGTCTTCATTGAGGATACGGTAATCATCGAGCACGATGGCATTCTCCAGCGTGCCGCCCAGTGCCAGATTGCGCGAGCGTAGAAATTCCAGGTCCTTAACAAAACCGAAGGTGCGAGCACGGCTGATTTCTTTCAAGAACGCCGTAGTGGAAAACTCCATAACACCATGCTGGCCGCGCTTCTTGAAAACCGGATGATCGAATTCGATTTCAATATTGAGCTTGAAACCATCGAAGGGTTTGAACTCAGCCCACTTGTCGCCCTCGGTGACGCGCACACTCTTGAGCACGCGAACGAACTTCTTGGGCGCCGACTGCTCCTCAATACCCGCAGCCTGCAGCAGGAACACGAAGGGCGCAGCGCTGCCATCCATGATGGGCACTTCGGCGGCAGACAAGTCCACATAGGCATTGTCGATGCCCAGTCCGGCAATCGCGGACAACAAATGCTCCACTGTGGACACCTTGGCAGCGCCATTGACGATGCTGGTGCCGAAGGAAGTTTCGCCCACCAATTCGGCGCGCGCCGGCACATCGGCAGGCTGATCGAGATCAGTACGACGGAATACGATGCCGGTATTGGGCGCAGCAGGGCGCAACATCATCAGCACTTTCTTCCCGGAGTGCAGACCGACGCCACGGGCGCTGATGGAGTTTTTCAAGGTTCGCTGTTTGAGCATTACCGTGAAACCGTAACATAAGCGGCAAAACATGAGCAATGTCTTATGCATACGCCGACATTGAGTAGCGACAAATACAACCTCATTGCTCCAATTCAAGCCACCGTTCAAGCCACAAGCATTAATCCCGGCTCTTACCGTTCGGGTCTTTGAAGTATTCTTTTTCCAACAACTTCATGGTGCGGTCATACAGCGCGTCATAGCCCTTCTCGGTATCCAGTAGGAACTTCTTTAAGCCCATATCGGGCTCGCGCTCGGCCATCACCTGGCACAGATGCCGTTCGTGATTGAGCCCATTGGCATAGCCAATCAATACCGTCCTCTCATACTCACGGCCACCTCGCCCCACCACGGGCGCGAAGTAGCGGGCGCGATCCTTGCTGATGGCCGAACGCTTGAGTTTTTCGATTTCGGGCAGCGGATCCAGATCAATGCGCACGCCCGGATAATCCTTGGCAATGCGCTCCAAGTCCTTCTTCAAATCACCGCCAAAATCACTGACCTCGGTAACCAATTTGTGCATTTGGTCCGATTCGGCCTTCACATAAAGAATCAGCTCGGCCATATCGAGATTGGCCGCATCCTTATAAAGCATGCTGTACCCTTCGCTCAGCATCAGCCGCTGCTTGCTCAAGTCCGCATTACTCTTGGTTGCAGAATGCATACAACCGGCAAGCATTATGGCCACAGCCATCAGGCAACAAACTTGGGTATGCGGCTTGGGCATGATCAATTTCTCACGGGCTCTTCCCCTGGCAGCAACCTCACGCTACCGCAGCCGCCGGCGTTAATTCAGCTCGAAACCTCCTAAGCAGTAGTCGTTATTTGTCCTACAGAGAGGCCCGGCAGACTTATAAAGTCTAAGCCCAACAATATTTCCAAATTCCATGCGTCTACCCCACTATGGTGACGATGGCAGACAACCCCGCAATGAACGCCGGACAGGATCAGGGCATTATCCATGCCGTGAGCAAGGAACAGGCGCGCCTGCGGCGTTTCATTCGTCGGCACGTGGTGGATCGCGGCGAAGCAGAAGACATCCTGCAGGATGTATTTTACGAATTGGTAGACGCCTACCGGTTGATGCAGCCCATCGAACAAGTGGGCGCATGGATGATGCGGGTGGCGCGCAACCGCATCATCGACCGCTTCCGCAGGAAGAAGCATGAGGCCTTGCCGGAATCGTCATTTGTCGATGCCGATGGCGAGACCTTGAACTGGGACGAACTACTGCCAGCCAGCGATGCCGGTCCGGATGCGCTATTTGCCCGGCGAGTCATGATGGAACAGATCGAAAGCGCCATTGCCGATCTGCCGGCACTGCAACGCGAGACTTTCATAGCCCATGAATTCGACGGCCGCAGCTTCAAGGAGCTGTCCGTTGAACTGGGCGTCAGCGTCAACACCTTGTTGTCACGCAAACATGCAGCGGTAACCGCCTTGCGCGCCCGCCTGCAAGATATCTATCAAGAATTCGGAGGAACTTCGGTATGAAATATTTCTGGTGGTTGCGTGCTTTGAAGTGCGTAGTCATTGTGGCCGTAGTCATCGCCGGCGTGAGCTGGGTAGTGATGAGTCTGTGGAACGGTCTCCTGCCCGGTTTGTTCGGCCTACCCAGCATCAGCTTCATTCAAGCGCTGGGACTGTTAGTGCTGAGTCGTATTTTATTCGGTGGCCTGCGCGGTCCCGGCGGCTTCGGTCGCAGCATGCGCTGGCGGCAACGCATGCACGAACGTTGGGAGAAGATGACGCCCGAAGAACGCGAAAAATTGCGCTCCGGCCTACGCGGTCGTTGCGGTCCATGGGGTCGTGGCGAGTAACCTGTAGCGCACGACTACCACCGGAACAAAAAGCACAAGGAAGACTGCGACGATGGGAGCTACTATCCATGCCGCCAGTGCTCAAAACATCTCCATGTGCAGAGATGCACTACCAACGTGAACCGCACGGCGCAAAGCCTCACGTTATCAACTGTCAATTATCAATTGTCCATTAATCGCCATGCCCCCACCGCTGCATCCAGATCGCCCCAAGGCCAAATCGCTCAAGCCACTGCGCAGCATCTGGCCCTTCGTCAAGCCGTACTCGGGCACGTTGATCTGGGCTGGTTTGTTTCTGCTGATTGCCGCCGGCGCACAACTGGCGCTGCCGGTGGCCTTCAAACATCTCATTGATGACGGCATGGCGGTACGTGATGCCGCTACGATCAATTTTTATTTCGTATTGTTCTTGTTAGCGGCAGTGATATTCGGCGCGTTCGCAGCCATGCGCTTCTACATGGTCTCGCGTCTGGGCGAACGCGTGGTCGCTGATATGCGCAGCAGTGTCTACGCACGCGTTATTCGCATGGACCCCACCTTCTTTGAAGTGACGCGTACCGGGGAAGTGCTATCACGGCTAACCACCGACACCACATTAGTGCAATCGCTAGTGGGCTCCAGTGTGTCGATGGCCCTGCGTTCGCTAGTGACACTCATTGGCTCGCTGGCTTTATTGATCATCACCAGCCCGTCACTGACCATGGTGTTCCTATTGCTACTACCGTTGATCATTGCGCCCATGCTGTTGATGGGTCGCAAGGTGCGCGCACTGTCGCGAGCTTCGCAGGATCGCATTGCCGACACCAGCGCCATGGCCGACGAAACTTTGAACGCCATGCAAACCGTGCAGGCCTTTCAATTGGAACCCCTGCACAGCAGTCGTTACGACCAGGCCGTACAAGACTCTTTCATCACTGCACTACGTCGCATTCGCGCCCGTTCGTTTCTCACTGCGCAAGGCACCATTCTGGTGTTCGCCGCAGTGACGCTGGTGCTGTGGATGGGCGCGCACAAAGTCCTGGCAGGCAGCATGAGCTTCGGTGAACTCAGCCAGTTTTTGATGTACTCGGTATACATGGCCGGGTCTGCCGCCATGCTCAGCGAGGTATGGGGCGATGTGCAACGCGCTGCGGGTGCGATGGAACGACTGATGGAGCTGCATCACGCCGAACCGCAGATTCGCGCTCCCGCGCACCCCACTCCGTTACCTGCAATGGGTCGTGGTCAAATCGCCTTCGAACACACTGCATTTCACTATCCGTCGCGACCGGAACAGGCCGCGTTACGCGATTTCAATTTACAGGTTCAACCCGGCGAAACCGTTGCCTTGGTCGGCCCATCCGGCGCCGGCAAGAGCACCGTTATGCAATTACTGCTGCGTTTTTACGATCCGCAACAAGGCCGGGTATTGATCGATGGCGTGGATTTAGGTCAAGCGGATCCAGCCGATGTACGCGCCCGTATTGCCCTGGTGCCGCAGGACACGGTGTTATTCGGCGCCACTGCCCGCGAAAACATCCGCTACGGTCGCCCCGATGCCAGCGATGCGGAAATCGAACAAGCGGCGCGCGCTGCCGCCGCCCATGATTTCATCACGCAACTACCACAGGGCTATGACACCTACTTGGGCGAACGCGGCACGCGCCTGTCCGGCGGACAACGCCAACGCATCGCCATCGCACGCGCCATTCTGCGTGACCCGCCCATTCTGTTATTGGACGAAGCCACCAGCGCGCTGGATGCCGAGAGCGAACGCCTGGTACAGAACGCCTTGGAAAAACTCATGGAGCGACGCACCACTTTGGTCATCGCACATCGCCTGGCAACGGTACTAAAGGCCGACCGCATTGCAGTACTGGACCACGGCCACTTGATCGCCATCGGCTCGCATGCCGAGCTGCTGACCACCTGTCCCTTGTACGAACGTCTGGCAGCACTGCAATTCAACACCGATACACAACTTGACATGACAAGTGCAACGGCAATCGGCTAGATTCGAAGCGCTGTATTCGGGGTACAGCACAATTCAAATCGAAATGCCGAATGACAAAGTCGGCCTTATTTTCGGAGGGTTCATGAGTTCCAAAATGTTACGCGGCCTGCAGGCCGCTGGCGGCGCATTGCTGCTTAGCGCCATCGTTTCTGCCACAGCCATTGCACAAGCACCACCCGCAGGCGCTGCTCCTGGCGGCGCAGGCGGTCCCGGTGCCGGCATGGGCGCTGGCGGCGCACCTGGTGGCGGCATGCAAATGCCTTCACCTGCCGAACAAGCCATCAGCTATCGCAAGGCCCTATTCGATGTGATCAGCGGCAACTTCAGCCCGATCGGCGGCGTGCTGCAAGGCCGTGCCGAGTTCAATGGCGCCGATGCCGCCAAGCGCGCCGAACGCCTCGCACAACTGGCGGTGATGTTGGACGATGCCTTCCCGGATATTTCCAAGACCGGTAACACCAAGTCCCTGGAAGACATCTGGACCAAGCGCGCCGAGTTCGACAAGTTGAGCAAGGACTTCGTCGATCACACTGCCGCACTGGCTGCTGTACTTAAGAAGGACAAAACCAATTCGGCAGAATTCAAGGCAGCTGCTACCGCAGTCGCACAGGATTGCCAAACCTGCCATAAGAATTTCCGCGCACGCTAAGTCTCGCGAAAACTCATCATGGACCCACACCCCGCCTGCGCCAGTGCGTTTGCGGGGTGTTTTTTTATATGAGCATACGAGTTCGGAATTTATCGATGGCGATCCATCGGTAAGATTTGCGTCTTCAACTCCTTAGAGACCACCATGTCAGCCGAACCAACACAACAAAGTCGCAAAGTCTGGGACTTGCCGGTGCGTATCTTTCACTGGTTGCTGGTGCTGGCCATCATCGGCGCCTATGTCAGTTACCAGGCCGGCATCGCCTACTTCAAATACCATCTGTGGTGCGGCTACACGGTAGTAGTGCTGGTGAGTTTCCGCATTCTGTGGGGCCTGGTCGGCACTTACCACGCGCGTTTCTGGAATTTCATACGCGGACCGATTCACACCCTGCGTTATGCCCTCGCTACCTTGCGCGGCAAGGAAGCTCACTACGCCGGTCATAATCCGCTGGGCGCGATCATGGTGATCGTGCTGCTGGGAGCATTACTGGTGCAAGGCATCACCGGCCTGTTCGGCAACGATGAAATTCTTAACTTCGGTCCGTTGTATGGATACATCACCAACGAACTCAGCCTGCAGCTGACTTCGCTACATCGACAGCTGTTCTACTGGATCATGGGCGCTGTGGCGCTGCACATCATCGCAGTGATCGCGCATCGCATTTTCAAGGGTGAAAACCTGGTGCAAGCCATGTTCACCGGCCGCAAACCCGCTGACAGTGTTAAACCGGAAGAAGAAATCCGTTCGTCGCGTTTGTGGTTGGCCATTGCGGTGCTGGCGATCGTCATCGCCGTATTGATGTGGTACGTGCTACACGCACCTGAACCGGCACTACTCTCCTTCGACTAGTTCACTGCGAGTCTGATTCTTTCTAGTGACGCTCGCAATTCGGTGCAGCCATGCGATTCATGACTGCACTGCCTTGATGCTTTTTGTCATTTATGTTGTAGAGCCCCACACGGGCTTGATGCGACAATTCCTGCGTTGAAGAACCATAGGGGATTGTCATGAAGCTGATCCGGACTCGCGCCTTGTTGGCCACGTTGAGCATTGGCCTGAGCTGCCTGCCTGCGTATGCGCAAAACGCCGCAGCCAAAGTCACCGATACCACCGTGCAATTGCCCAGCGGCAAGGTGTTCTATCGCGATTCCGGCGGCAAGGGCATTCCGGTTATTTTCTTCCACGCCGGTTCGGGCAACAGCATGCTGTGGGAATACCAGATCCCGGCCTTCACGGCTGCGGGTTATCGCTTTATTGCCATCGACTATCGCGGCGTCAGCAGCGGCACTACCACTGGCCCCGGCGGCAGCAACACTAACAACCTGGTCAACGACCTGGTGGCCAAACTAGGCCTGGGCAAATTTCACTTGGTAGGCACCGCAGCCGGTGGCGGCCAAGCGCTGCAATATGCATTAGCCAATCGCGAAAAGCTGCGCAGCATCACCGTCGCCAACAGCATCGGCAATGTGCAGGACAAGGAATACACCGAGATGGGCAATCGCATTCGCCCGAAAGAGTTCAATCAATTGCCGCTGGACATGCGCGAACTGGGCCCCTCCTATCGCGCCGCCAATCCCGAAGGCGTGAAGCGCTGGCTGGCATTGGGCAATGAAGGCCAACCGGGCGCAGCAGGGCCCGGCGCTGCAACGACAGCGGCAGCAGCCGGTGGCGGCATGGGCGCAGGTGGCGGTATGGGTGCGGGCGGTGCAGAGGGTGCAGCCGCAAATGGTCCCGGTGGCCCGGGCAGTCCTCCGGCTCCCGGCGGCGGCGCAGGCGGTCCTGGTGGCGGTGCTCAAGCCAACAATCCATACGCAGTGACCTGGGCCAATCTCGAAGCCTTCAAAGTGCCAACCCTGTTGATGACCGGCGATGCCGATCTGTACACCCCCCCTTCGGTGTTGCGCATGTTCGTAGCGCGCATGAAGCAGGCCGAATATCACATCGTTCCGGAAACCGGCCATTCTTCTTTCTGGGAGAACCCGGACGACTTCAATCGCACAGTACTGGCGTTTATTGCCAAGAACTAAGTTCTCGACACTGAAACAAAAAGCCCGCGCAGACAAACTTGCGCGGGCTTTTTTTTGCAATCTCAACGCATGTAACGATCGTTTACTTAAATAATCTCAAGGCGCTGCCGCCAAGGCACCCGATCCGACGCCGCTGATGAAGCCAATGACTTCATTGAGCAACTGCGCGTGATAAGCCGAGTCATCATCTCCTTCCTGCAACGCCGCCTGGTACACCACACTCTTGCCCGCCTTCTTGGCTGCGGTACGAAAAGCCGATGATTGCCGCGCAAACACCACACTAAGCGGTTCGGTCATTTCATAAGCCAGCATGACCTTGCCGGGCAGATTGCTCACCTGCGACTCAGGCTGCAACAAGCTGTCATCACTGCGCGCGAAGACCCCACGCACCTGCCGCTCCAACGTGACATTCGATAACTTCATGGCCGCGTTATTGGAAAGCTGGATACGTTCGGAAAGCCGTTCCGGCAACAGCGGGGCATCCACAGCGGCCGCACAGATCTGACGATTAAAGCCAGCACCCGTGAGCAACAACGAACCCACATAGTTCTCGCCCAACAAGCATACCGAGCCGCCTTTCAGGAACTCCTGACTGGCGGCATCAATGACGGTTTGTATTGATGTATGCGTGCGCTGCCGCCAATTCTCGGCCTGCTGACCACCGGCGAATCAATTAGGTATGGCCAACGGCAGCACCACATGCACCACACCGGCCAGGGCAAATGCCTGTGCCGTGCCGTTGTAGGCATCGGGCTGCAATGCAACTGCCTGCGGAGCAGCAGTCACGGGCGCAATCACTACGCCGGTAATCGGCGTGCCCGCCGGCGGCACTGTAATAGTCAGCGCGACGCCGGATAGCCAACGCGTCTCCACGCGCGTGCTGCCCAAGGTTTGCCCGGCCAGCTTCGACGCAAACAAGTCCAGACTCAGCAAGCCTTGATCGCGTTCCCACAGAACATACTGAGTCGGCGTATCCGCGCCGGTTACTTCGACCAAGCCATAGCACAGATCGTCGCTCACCTCTTTAAGCAATGCATGCTGACCATTGAAGCGAGTCTCCAAGGCCACTTCCAATTGATCGAAGTCCGGTGACAAAGAAGTAAACCCCCGATTAGGCGCAGGACTGATGTAGCCGATGGCCGGCTTACCTTCGGGACCCATCAAGCGACTCCCCGCAGGCATACGCGCAGCACGTGCCTGCTCTACTTTGTCGCCGCGCTGCTCGGTCAATGCGGCTCTGTATTCCGACAGCTGTATCTCATTCCAAACAGCCTTATCGACATTGAACTTCATGGCGTGCTCGACGCGCTGCGCATCGTAACCATCGGCATAAATCTCAGCCTCGGAAACGACATCGAAACTGATCGGCAACAAACGCACATACGGCGCCACCGTAGTACGACCACTGGTGCGCAGATTGAGCGATACCAGACAACGTCCTGCCGACACGGCTTCCGCCACCGAGCAACCGATCAATGTGGACACCAACACATGATCGTCGTCGCGCCAACGAGTCTTCACCACATACGCAGCCGGCTCCATCACCGTCACGGTCTGTTTGGGAATACTGGCAATGGATAGTTGCTCCAACGTTTCATCGCCGGCGGCAAAACGCAGCGCCAGAAAATCATCGGATAACCAACGATAGTTTTTGAAAGACTGATTGGCGGCCAGTTGCGTAACGAACACGGCTTTGAAACCACCACCCTCCTGGCGCTCGACGACTACGAAGTCACGCTCGCTTTTCCTACCGCGCCGAAAAAAGGCAAAGCGTTTTCCGGACGGCGACAACTGCACGTCCTCCACTTCAGTGGGGTGCAACAAAGCCTCGGTGGTGGGTTTGGCAAATGTCCACGTCGTCCCTAGTGACATGCAGACCAACAATATCCATCGCAAAGTCTTGGGCAACATCATGTCCTCCAATGTTAATTCTTATTCCAACGCGAGCCCCATGTTACTCAATCCAACGCCAGCTTTACTACGCTATCGACCAGCGCTCTGGATTAACTATGGGTTAACTATGTTTTATCCACTCGCCGCAATGCATCTGAACAATTATCGGATGCAAAAATTCTGCTGGAGCGACATCAAATAAATCGATTCCCCCGAGTAGCCGCCGGCGCCGACATGAACTGATATTCATCTAAAACTGACGTCAAAAACCAACAATTACAGAGATTCAGTTCCAATTCACGAGCAATTCGCATGATGACCTCGCTGACAGGACTTACAAAAACGTCAAAACAATTCTGCTCAGAAATAATTTATCGGTTGCCAGCGGAGATCGCGATATGTCCACCACACGCTTTAGAACGAATTATTTTAACCGCCGCCATGCCTTAAGCGCGTTGAGCGCGCTCACCGTGGCAGGCTGTGGCGGCGGCTCTACATCAAGTAACTCAAGCTCATCGAATTCATCGAGCTCGTCAAGTTCATCCAGCTCCAATTCATCCAGCTCTTCCGCCAATTCAAGCAGCGCAAGTAGTTCGTCGCTCAGCTCATCCAGCGCAAGCAGCTCTTCCGCTAACAGCTCTAGCAGCACATCCAGCAATGCATCCAGCAGCAGCTCCACCAGTAGCAGCACCGGCACCTGCTTGATAAGCACCCCCTCCTGCGTTGTGGCGCCGACGGAAACCATCGGACCCTATCCAGCCTTCACCAACGGCATCGTTACGCTAAGTTCGATTTTCCGCCAGGACATGACTACCGACCCCAGCGGCAACTATTCGCAGCGCACCGGCGTACCGTTGATCATGGACATCAAGATCGTCAATACCAACAACAACTGCGCACCTTTAGTGGGTTATGACGTGTATGTTTGGCATTGCGATGCCGATGGTTACTACTCGTATTATTCGGGTCAGCCCGGCTACCTGGGCACGAAGAGTTACCCCAACGGTTACTTCCTGCGTGCAGCACAGACCAGCAATTCATGCGGTGAAGTGACGTTCAACACAATTTTTCCGGGCTGGTACACCGGCCGCTATGCTCATCTACATATTGCAGTTGCGCTGGGCTCCACCCAGGAAGCAGTAACACAAATGACCTGGCCGGCAGACATCATCACCAATGTCTATGGCAACTCCAGTTACTACACCGCACATGGCCAGAACACCACGAGCTTCTCGGGCGATAATGTGTTCTTAGGCAATAGCGGCCAGATAGCCACCACCACCGGCAGTATTTCCGCCGGCTATCACTCGCAATGGGTGCTAGGCATTTCCATCTAACCTGCCAGTCACCCACTGTTGTCCTCAAGAAGATTTAACAGCGGAGCCATGCGCTCCGCTTGTTTCCCATGCGCATACCGAATACTCATTTCCATTGAGAGCACACAGGCGATCGTTTCCATTCGGCAACATAAAAATCGCATTCAGTGGGCATTTAGTCAGCGCAATTATTCTGCGCTCATGTTCAACAAACGGGACTGTCGATCATGAGCATCAAACCACCCTCATCTGTTTCGCGTCGCAAAGCTTTAGGCTTGGGCTCTCTGACTTTGCTTGGCTATGGCGCCGATGCAGCGCTGTCCGCACCCAACCGACGTGGCCGACCTGGCAGCAGCTCTTCCAGCTCCTCCAGTTCATCGCGCTCTTCTAGTTCAAGTTCGCGTTCGTCAAGTTCATCCAGCTCATCAGCTGCATCGAGTTCCTCCAGCGCTACCAGCAGCAGTGTCGGCAGCTGCGTGCTCACACCTACAGAGACACAGGGACCTTATCCGCTGTACAGCTCGGTAGTCAGCAACTCAGCGTTATGGCGTCAGGACATTACCGACGGTAAGACCGGCATTCCTTTGGAAGTCGTGCTTACCTTGCAGAACGTCGGCAACGGCTGCGCGCCATTGAGCGGTCACGACATTTACATCTGGCACTGCGACAAGGATGGTCTGTACTCGGGTTACAGCAACAGTCAGAACCAAGGGCAGGCGGGCTTGGTGTATCTACGTGGTGTGCAGACCACCGACAGCAACGGACAGGCGCGTTTCAAAACCATCTTCCCGGGCTGGTATGCAGGACGCATCACGCACATTCACTTCCGGGTATTTCTCAGCAGCACGCTGGAAGCCACCTCGCAGTTATGCTTTCCGCAGGACATCACCACCGCGGTGTACAACACCAGCTTGTATACCAAGGGGCAGAATACTTCGGTGAGCAGCTTCGCCGCGGACAATGTGTTCAGCGATGGCACGACCTACCAGATGTGCAGCATGAGTGGCAGCACCAGTGCCGGTTATGTCGCCGCACTCACCATTGGCATCAATCGTTAACCGGCTAAGGATGCCCCCACCCTAACCCTCCCCCGCTTGCGGGGGAGGGGACAGATGGCTCAAGACTTACTCAGCCAGCGCTGGCGATACTGGCCACATCGGCAGCTTCACCCAAGGTAAAGCACAACTTGGCGCCGCGATTAGGCGCACCTACGGCCCAAACCTGGCCACCGTGACGCTCGACTATTCGTTTCACTGCCACCAAGCCCACGCCGGTACCTTCAAATCCCTGTGCCGCATGTAGACGGCTGAAAGGCTTGAACAACTCCGACACACGCTGCATGTCGAAACCCACACCGTTGTCACGCACATAGTAAGTTGTACCCTGCGCACCTTCGCAGGTGCCAAACTCGATGAGTGCATTGTTACGCAACGCAGTGAACTTCCAGGCATTGGCCAGTAGATTCTGCAATACCTCGCGCATCAGCACCGGCTCTGCTTCGACCTGCACGCCCTCGGCAATCGCTACTTCCACGTCGCGCTGCGGTTCCACCATATGCAGCTCATTCAATAGCTCGCGCGCCATCGAACTTAAATCCGTTGTACGCCGCGACAATTGAGTATTGCCCGCCTTGGAGAGCTTCAACAATTGCACCACCATACCGTGCATATGGCGAATGGCCGTTTGGATGCGATCAAGATCCTGGCGCACTGCCGCAGAGGCATGATGACCGAGATCATCCAGCAACACTTTGGCAAAGCCGTCCATCACTCGCAGCGAGGCACGCATATCGTGCGACACCAGATAGTTGAATCCTTCCAGCTGCACATTGGCTTCAACCAATTCACGATTGGCCAGCTGCAATTGCGCGGTGCGTTGCTCGACGCGCTCTTCAAGACGCTGCAGCAAGCCTCGATTCTGCTTATGGCATTCGTTCAAGTTAAGCGTCGACTGCTGCAGTTGATTGGTTTGCAGGGCGTTGTGCCGCTGCAAATCCACCAAGGTATGGCGTATCAATGCCGAGATCGCCGACAACATCAGCGCCACACCAAATAAAGGCAGATTGGCAGCCAGCACATCCTGCCAAACCGATTCGGGCCGCCACAAAGACAGGATCAGCAACACCGCCCAGCCGAACAGCAATAGGCCACTGAACACCACACCGGCCGGCAGCGCCACCAACACCATCAACAACAGACAGCATGCCGCCACTGCATCCAGACCCGCACCGGTGTGCAGCCGTAGCGCCACCTGCAGCCCCAGATACACGCACATGGCCAACGGAATGAGTCGATGCATCTGACGACTGGGACAGAACACCAAAGCAGCCAATGCCAGCGCCATGGCAAGCCACCATTGCGCACCAACCGCCAGCTCATAGACCTGCCACAGCAACAGCGGCAATGCGATCAGTAACAGCAATTGCGCCTGGCGTCGATAAATTCGGCGCTGCAAATCGACAGGCCAGGCATCGGCGTTGAGGATGCTGCGAATGATCGTCCTGCGACTCTCATTACCGTATGAAAGATCAACCATGCTGTGCTCCCTTGCGATGCAATAGATAGGCGCGCAATCCAACCAGGTCGGCCTTGGCGAAACAGGCTACAGCGCCCAGACGCAACACCAACGCAGAGATATGGGCGTCTCCGAACTGTGTGACCACTACGACATGTATCTGTGGAAAGTGCGCCCGCACGAACTCCAGCACTGGCACACCGTCTTCCTGACCCAGACGCAAATCCAGGGTGATGACATCCGGCGGCTGCTGCATGCAGTGGCTGATAACTGCGGCGCCACTGTCGCATTCATGAATTTCGTCAGCGAGCGGGGTCAGATAGCTGCGAATAACTTCGCGCGCATCGGCATGGTCATCGACAATCAGCAGCTTCATTACCCACAACTCCGAATTTCCGTATTCGGCAGTATCGACAAGCAGCCAGGTAATGAGCATGCCGGGGGGCCGGCATTTATAGACAGGTATGACTACGTAGACCGCCTAAGTGGTGCCACGTAGAGAGCTTATCGAACGCTGGGTCGATGCCTGAGGCGGTCCTACTGCAAATCTCCGAGTAGCTCGCGATTCTCCAGGGCAAATTGCAACAGGCTGTTACTGCCCTTCAACGCCAGCTTGGTGCAGATATTGGCGCGATGAGTCTCCACGGTGCGGGGGCTGATGAACAACTCGGTGGCAATTTCCTTGCTGGTTTTCTTTTCGGCAATGCGTTTCAGGATACGCCGCTCGGCCATGGTGAGATCGTTAAGCCCCGGCTTGTTCTCAGCCAAGCCGCCGACGCGCTCGTGACGACGCAACAGAAAGGCCGACATGGAAGGACTGATGTATGGCCTACCCGCGGCCACTGCGGACATGCAGGCGATGATCTCGGTCACGGCGTTTTCCTTGAGCACATAGCCCTGCACGCCCAACGACATCGCCTTATTGAAAGCCAACTCATCCTTGAGCATGGTGAGAATCACCACCGCCACCGGCCAGCCCTTGCTCTGTATCTGCTCGGCCACTTGCAGGCCGGTGACATCGGGCAGACCCACATCGAGAATGGCCAGCGCGGGACGCAGCGAGTCAGCCAACTGCAATGCTTCTTCGCCGCGCGAAGCTTCCGCGATCAATTCGAAGTTCGGTTCCGCTTCGATGACCTGACGCAGCCCCTGACGATACAGGGGATGATCATCGACAATCATGACTCGTACTCGCGTACTCATAGCCGTCCTCAGCCTAATAATTACCCACACTAGTCGTTAGATACTACTAACGCCGGTTCATCAATAATCGGCAACTCTATCAACACCGCAGTACCCGACACGCCGCTGTCGATGTGCATGCGTCCACCCAACATACCGGCCCGTTCGGTCATGCTGTGCAAACCGATGCCACCGCTTTGCAATGCGGCGCCCGCATCGAAACCGCAGCCATTGTCGATAATGGTGATACGCACCGCACTCACGTCACGTTCAATTCCGATACGTACGCGCGTAGCCTGCGCGTGTTTGCCAATGTTATTCAGCCCTTCCTGCAACAAACGATAGATGTGGGTGATCTGTTGCGGCGGAAAGACATCGTCAATCGGCTCCAGCCGGGTTTCCACCTGCAGCCGGTTGGCCTGCGCAAATTGCTCGACCAGTTGCCCCAGGGCAGCGGTCAACCCCAGTTGCTCAAGATGTAACGGGCGCAAATTATGCGCCAGACCACGCACTTCAGCGATGGCATCGGTGGTCACACGTGAAATACCCTGCAGCTCGCTCGCGATAGGCGTGCCGGACGACACTTGCTCCAGCGCCAGCTGTGCACGATTTTTGATCACCGACAGGCTTTGCCCGAGACTGTCATGCAATTCGTTGGCAATACGCTGCCGCTCGCGTTCCTGCGCATTGAGCAGTTGAAAGGCAAACTCCTGGTGCATGCGCAACTCGTTACGCTGCACTTCCTGCAATTGCGCCTCGGCATGCTTGCGCTGCGAGATGTCTTCGATCAGGCAAACGAAATTTCGCAGGTCTTTCAGCACCACTGGATACACCGTGGCACGCACCCAAAGATAGTCGCCATTGTGGTGCCGGTAACGCCGCTCAATCTGGTAATCGCCCAGCTCGCCCGACAACAACGCATTGAACATTTGCAGGCTCTGCTCGCGATCGTCGGGATGCAGGATGTCTTCCACCTTGATCTGCGCCGCCTGGGCAACGCTGTAACCCATCAATGCCCGCACCGCGCGGTTGCTACGCAGGATATGGCGCTGCTGATCGATAAGCACCACACCCAGCACCGAGTTCTCGAAAATCGCGCTGAGTTCGGCCTCGCTTTCACTCAAGGCACGACGCGCCAGCACCCGTTCGGTAATGTCGCGAGTCACACCCGTTACGCTGATGGCTCGCCCCTCGCCGTCATATTGAACGGCGCCGTAAGAATCCAGGTAGCGCAGCTCACCGTCGGGTCGAATAATGCGGAATTCGAAGTTGCAATCGGTGCCCTCGGCAATCGCACGTTGCCGGGCCAGCACTGCCACCGACTGATCATCCGGATGCACGCTTTGTCGCCATAGCGTACGACAACTCACCGGGGTCTCCGGATCGAAACCGAACAGCGCGTACATGCGTGCATCCCAGATGCTCTCATCGCTGAGCAGATCAATCTCCCATATGCCGCTGCGCGCCGCCGCAGTGGCCAACTCAAGACGCTGCGCGGTCGCGCGATGTTGCCGTTCCTTTTCGACGATGCCGCGTTCGATACGCAACAGGCGCTCACGCTCGGCCAGAAATAGAATTTGCCGGATCACCGCCAACACGATGACCATTGCAGCGCCTATCAACACCGCCACTTGCAGCAAGCGCGGCAGGTGGCTGGCATCCCAGGCAAAGAACACGGTAGCCACTGCGGCAATCACCAGCACCAGCGGCATCAACATAAAGAATGCGGCGTAACGATCAGCCGATTGCGCCGAACTCCTTGAATCAGGATCCGCATCGACACGCCAGTACGCAGCACCCAGGCCACGCATTAATGCGGCAGCGGCGAAACTGAAATTCAACCAGCTGCCGCTGGCAGGCTCGGCGCTCAAGTCGATGCTATTCCAGCGCATCCAGGCCAGACCGGTCAGCACCAAGCCCGCAGGCAGCAATTGCCAACGCCAATCGGCACGTAACCCCAGCACCAAAGCCACCAACAAACCAATGATCGCGCTGCCGAACATGACAATGGGATATACCGCCAATTGCGCCAACTGCAGCGCCGAGATATCCACGGTGTTGTCGATGTACACCATGAGAACGATGGCCAGTACACCGATGAGCAGGATGGCCACGTCCAATGCCAGAAAGCGCAGGCGCTCTGCAGAAACTCGGCGGCGCAGACTCAACCAGAAACCAATAGCCAGCGAGGGTCCGCACAGCACATACAACAGATCGGAAGGCGCCGGTACCACTGTCCATCCCAACCAGGCCTGCACATCCCAAAGCAACTGCCCCAGAAAGTAAAAAGCAAAACCCCAGACGAACCATAAACGAGTGACGCGATCCGCATCGCGCTGCCAGCGATAACCGAACCACGCCAACAATGCAGACCCTAGATTCGCTACGGTCCATTGCAGATTGTCGAAGAAGACTTGTCGTGACGGAGTCGCACTGAATTTCGCCATGACGAATGCGCAGGTCATGATCAAGCCAGTGGCCCATGCCACCTGCCGTATCCAGCGCGCGTAGTGAGATGCATCGCTCCCAGACGACATTATTTTTCTCAACCCGAGTTATCCGTCGGGCAGGTTTGAACCTGCTGCGACGCCACCATGGAATGCACGGGATTATGCGCGCGAATGTCGCGCGTCGCAGCGAAACCTCAGGCCATCAACGCGGCAATGTCGCCAGGAACTTATTTAACACCGGCAACAACAACTCCGGAGACTGTGCGGCAATGAAGTGCCCGGTCTGCAACACCTGGAATTGCGCGCCCTTGATGGCATCGGCCACCAGTTTCACCGTCTCCACCGGCCGTTGCGGATACAGACCCACTGCGATGACCAACGTCGGCGCCGTTATCTTGGGGTAGTAATCGCTGAAATCCGTGCTGGCAATCATGCGCAGACAGGCCGCCATACTGGTGGTATCGGTAATCCGTTCCTGATTGAGAAACCAGTTGGTGCGTTCATCGCTGACGCGAATGTCCGGCGGATACAGACCCGGCATTTGCCCGGCCAAAATGGTGCGCATGCCGGTGCGATCGGACAACGCGGCATCCGCCATCACTGCCACGCGCCGCTGCGGCGTCACGCTGGTGGCGGGCGACATGGCGATCAGGCCTTTCACACGATCCGGATAGGTTGCCGCAAACGCCAGGGAGATCGCGCCGCCGATGGCCCCACCGATCAAAGTCACCTTGCCCTTGATCTCCAGCACATCCAGCAAGCCGCGCAGATCCTCCACTTCATCGGTGAAGGTCATAGCGCCGCGAATCTTTTCCGACAAACCAAAGCCACGCAGGTCGTAACGCAGCACACGATGATTCTTGGTGAGTTCGGGCATCACCAGATCCCAGGACTCCAGACTCATCGCCATCTCATGAATCAACACCAAGGTGTCGTCACCATTGCCGGTGAGTTCGTAACGCAGACTCACGCCATTGGCATCCACCCAATTGGTGCCGACGGATTTGGTATTGGGTGCTACTGCGTTCGCAGCTGACAGGCTCAGCAGGAGCAATGTCGTGCCCGTCAATAATTTCAATAGAAATAGCTTCGATGTTATTTGTTTCATCATATGTTCCCGATTGCCCCCACCCTAACCCTCCCCCGCTCGCGGGGGAGGGAATTTCAATGCATCTCTCATAGACTGAAAGAGTTTCGATCTCTTCCCGATGCAGCGAAGGAAACTTCAATCTTGCCCTTCTCACAGAAAGAAGAGCGGTTCCAATCCTCCCACTCCCTCACGGAGAACCTCTGATCCTCACCTAAAGGCAGAAGCCTCCGATCCCCTCCCCTGTTCCTACGGGGGAGGGTTAGGGTGGGGGCACGCTCGCTCTGAAATTTCTTACTCTTAGGCACTCACATCGAGATGCCCATCACTTCGGCAACTTACCCAAAAACCGATTCAACACCGGCATCAACATCTCCGGCGACTGCAGCGCAATGAAATGCCCGGTAGGCAGCACTTCAAACTGCGCACCCTTGATCGCATCGGCAATCGCCTTCACCGATTCGACCGGTCGCGCCGCATACAGACTGGCCGCGATAATCAACGCCGGCGATTTGATCTTCGGAAAATAGTCGGCATAAAAATCAGTGATGCCGATCATGCGCAGCGAAGCGGCCATGCTGTCGCTGTCGGTGGCCAATTGAATATGACGAAAGCGCGCCACGCGCGCCGGATCGCCTTGAATGCTCTTAGGATAAATATCCAACAGATCGTTATCGACAATGGGACGCATGGGCTGATTCTGCACCAACGCAGCCCGGGCCATGACACCGGCACGGCCCGCAGGCGCCACGCCCGCAGCCGGCGACATGGCCACCACGCCACGCACCTCATCCGGATAAGTTGCTGCATAGGCCAAGGCGGTAGCGCCACCGATGGCGCCGCCGATCAAAGTAACCTTACCGTCGATCTGCAAAGCCTTGAGTAGCGCGTGCAGATCTTCCACCTCATCGCTAAAGGTCACGGCGCCACGAATTTTTTCCGACAGTCCAAAGCCGCGTAGATCGTAACGCAGCACGCGGTAGTTCTTGGTGAGCTCGGGCATGATGAGATCCCAGGTCTCCAGGCTCATGCCCATTTCGTGCAACAACACCAAGGTGTTGTTGCCGGTGCCGCTCAACTCGTAGCGCAGCGTAACGCCATTAACCTCGATCCAGGTGGTATTCACCGACTGCGTATTGGGAACGGCATGCGCCACCTGCAGGCTTAACCAGCCCAGCGCCAACCACAAAGCGCAACGCCACGCAGCGGATTTATGCATACATCCCCCCAAGCTATTGAAGATCATAGGCTACAACCTATTACCCTGGACGGGAATATGTGGCCGGTGATGAATCGTCAGGCGGGTTCTACCCAACAAAATCTCCACATCACACCCACACCTGCTCTGGCTCCATCCGGCTTAGTAACCAGGCTTCGGCAAAACGTAAGTCGCGGGTCACGGCAATAACGGGCTGCTCCAGTTCCGCAGCAATATCCCGCAACTTCAAGCGAGCGAAGTAGCGCAGCTCCACAATACGCACACACGCCGGAAAGCAATGCGACAGTTCGTTCAATTTGCCATCGAGCGCCAGCATTGTCAGGTCGCCATCGTCCTGCCAATCCAACATAGAAGTTGACCGCATCGAGTGCGGCGGCGGCGGTTGACGCAACGACACGCCCACCATCAGCGTATGACGCAGCAGCGCCGCCAAGACCGATAGCTGCCGATTTGCGGGCACCTCCACCCGCACTCCGAACAGGCAGAACAACTGCTCGGTCAACAAGGACTGTCCCTGCAGCTGAAGACCGGTATGGCGCAACTGGCGGCAACGCCGCACCAGGTATTCCAACTGCTGACATAGCGCCGGAATACGACTGATAAAGAATCCCTTGTTCCGCTCGAACGCATCGACGATCGACGCGACTGCTTCTTGCGCTAGAAACGTGGCTGCATCCTGCATGACAACTTCCCACCGAATGTCAGTTCCATGAACCGTCGGTAGGATATTATTCCTTTTTGGGATAATCCTAAAGCGGGATTATATGCAAGGGCATTGCAAAACGATGCCCTGGCGATGAAGTCCCTACGTACCCCTGAACATAAGAAGCTGATTGCGCTGCTGACCACTGCCCGGGAGAAGGCCGGCATGACTCAGCAACAATTGGCGGACAAGCTGGGCAAGCCCCAAAGCTTTGTCGCCAAGTACGAGGGCGGCGAACGCCGCGTCGATGTGGTGGAACTGATCACCCTCTCTCAAGCACTGGGCTTCGATCCGGCGCGGGCGATACGCGAAGTCGCTGCCGAGTACGGCAAGAAATAGCCGTACCCGGCGTTTAGCAAAAGCTAGGGATTACTGCCGCCGCCGAAGTTGCGGCCATCGGCAAAGCTCATGCGCAGCAACTCGCCGGTGGTGCGACCATCGCGCACCGGATGCAGACTGATCTTCACTTTCTGACCCGCCGCGAAATATTCCTTGGTATTGCCGCCGCCGGTGCGCCGACCGGTTTCAGCCGCACTGGCGCCTTCCAATGCCCAGGTCTCTTCGACGCCACTGGCATTGGTCACCACTACGAAGAACCAGGAATGCGGGTTGCTGATCTGCACCTTGCGCAGCGTGCCTTCCAGCTCCACCGTCTTGCCCATATCGTACATGGCGGTGGAATGATGCGCGTGTGTCACGCTGCCCGACATGAGAGCCGCAATGCCGATAGTGAATGCAGTGCTCAAAGATTTCATGAGTATCACCTTGTAAAAATCTGCAATTGAATTCATCGACCCTGCTGAACGCCTCACAAATCGGGACGCCAGTTGCTGTCCGGCTCGCACAGGTCTTCCTCGATCTCCACCGAGGTCTTCTCGAAATAACGCACATAGGAGTAAGGCTTGCTCAGCACCTTGCTGTCGCTGGCCGTGACTTTGTATTCAAGGTACCGACCGTTTTGAATTGGTCGGATACGCTCAACCAAGTGCAGCGCATCGCTGGCCTGCGTGATCGCATTCAACCAGGTGCGATCGTTGAAGCCGATGGTGTCGATCACCAGCGTGTCGCCCTGCCACTTGGCGATGGAATCACCTTGATAGGCATAGTCGGGTGTAATCTGGGCTGGATGCGGTCGCTGCATATAAAAGCTGCGCATGTAGCCACGCGACAGATCCTCAAACAGCATCACCACCCGGCCCTGTGCCGGCACAAATTCAAACTTCACCGTCGGCAACGACATCATGCGAAACGGTCCTACCGACTGACATAACTTGTAGGGATCGGCAGGCTTTTCTTCTACTCCTGTTGTCGCCTGGGCCGCCGCTTGCAACGCAGCCGGTAGCACAGCGATCGCATCCGGTGAACCCGCGTTCCTCAAACCACCGGGCAACACGCGACCATCGGCAATGGCTTGATAGATGCCAGCCAGTTGCGGCTCTGCCGCCGAGGCCATCTGCACCGCCATCAGCAAACCACTGAGCACAGAGAACTTGATACGACCGGCGCGTTTCGCTTGCATGGAATTTTTCATGATTGCTTGTAAACCTGCTTATCAATGACCAGGGTATTGCTCACTGCGCCGCCTTGCGGTTCTTCTCGAACTGCTCGATGGCTTGCTGACGCATGTACACCCACATCTGTTGATCGTTGATTTCGGGATTGCAGGAAGAATCGACGGATTCGAATTCCTGATCGGTGCGCTTGTAGTAGCGCGAGTAGGAATACGCACCGGTAAGCGCCTTGCGATCGTCGATGGTGGAATGGATTTCCAGGAACGCGCCTTCCTTCACTGTGCGAATACGCTCCACCACATGCAGCTCTTCGGTATGCGGCTGCAGCTCCGAACCCAGCCACGATTTGTCGTTGAAGCCAATGGTATCCACCACCAGCGTGTCGCCCTCCCAATGGCCGATGGAGTGACCGTTCCAGCTGGGACGCAGATTGCGTGGATGCGGCTGGTTTAGATATACACGCCGCACACCCACCTGCGACATATCTTCCGATACCAGGTACACGCGATCTGCTGTCTGCAACACCATGTAACCCACCACCGTGGTGGGATGACGGAAGAAACTGGTGGGACCGCAGATGGCGCCGTTGTCGTCGATGGCGCTGTACTGAGCCGAGGCTTCCATCTTGGCGCGTGCCCAGGGTTGTAGATGTTTGGTTGCTTCGGCGCCGTGATTAGGATTGAGTGGCTTCAAATCTCCCAGCGTATTGGCCGCTGGACCGAAACCACCGGCGATGTTGTACACACCGCTGAGATCGGGCGCGGCAGATGCAGCATGAGTGAGTAATACACCCGCGCACGCCCACCACATACGAGCCAACGCAATTCTTGCAAGCTTCATCGTCACCCCTCGTTGAAAAATTCTGCGCATGCGCCTCAAGCTTTAATGGCTTGTACAGCCGCAGCCTGCTGTGCCGCGTGACGCCGACCGGCGCACAGCACCGCGATTGCAGAGAGCAAAGCAGTCAACACCATGTAACCAGCAATCCAGCGCCAGCTGCCGCTATCGACCGCCAAAATCCAGGTCGCCAACAGCGGCGCAGTGCCGCCCACCAACGCGGCGCCGATCTGATAACCGAGACTGATACCGGTGTAGCGCACCTCGGTGCGAAACAGTTCCGACATCAGCGTGCTAAGCGTGGCCGTGACCATCGGCCACACCACCGCCATCGCCAGCACCGTGGCCACGATCAACAGCAAGTTGCTGCGTTGTTCGAGCACCATGAAATACAGCGGTGCGAATAAGGCCATCACCGCACAGCCAATCAGGAATAAGGTCGCACGACCGACTCGATCGGAAAGTCGGCCCGCCAGTGGAATGGTGAGCGTCGAGGTCAAAGCGCCGATGGCCACCGCATTCAATGCAGCCGAACGTGTGTAGCCCAAGGTCTGCGTGGCATACCCAATCACAAACACGGTGAAGATGTAGAACGGTCCGGTCTCCACCATCTTGGCGAATACGGCAATCAATACTTCGCGCCAATGCCACTTGAAGACCGATACCAGCGGCAGCTTCACTTGCCTGCCTTCGGCCTTGGCCTGCGCGAAGGCCGGCGTCTCATTGATGCCAAGACGTATCCATAAACCCAGCGCCACCAACGCAAAGCTCAGCAGGAAAGGCACACGCCAGCCCCATTGCATAAAGGCTGCATCCGGCAGCAGCGACACTGCACCGATGCACAGTGTCGACAGCAACATGCCCACCGTAACGCCCATCTGCGGAATGCTGCCGTACAGGCCACGCCGATGCGGCGGCGCATATTCATAAGCAAGCAGCACTGCCGCGCCCCACTCACCGCCGATACCCAGTCCCTGAATCAGACGCAGCGTGATCAACATCGCCGGCGCCCACACACCCACGCTTTGATAGGTGGGCAGCACGCCGATCAATGCCGTGCCCACGCCCATCAACATCAAGGTGTAGATCAATGACTTCTTGCGACCGATGCGATCGCCAATATGCGCAAACACTGCGCCGCCCAGCGGCCGAATGAAGAACGGCAGGGCGAAGGTGAGATAGGTCAGCAGTAACGACACCACCGGATCGTGCGCCGGGAAGTACAGCTTGGTGAACACCAAGGCCGCCACCGTGCCGTACAGAAAGTAGTCGAACCATTCGATGCTGCTGCCCACCAGACTGGCGAGCAATACGCGTGTCGGAGCCGAACCTTGTGATGCCATAGCGACGCAACAGGCCTTATAAAGAATGGGGATGCATGCAGACGTCGATGCTCTACATGGAGACCATCCAGCGCCGTTGCGAGCGCATATATGCGCCGCCGGTTTCAGCCGGGCAACTTATGAGTTGATAAGTTGAGGCAAGGCAGTCCGACACTGCACATTTGTTTGGCAGGGAAGTTCTTCCACAAAACGAAGCACGTACTTCAGCACTGTCAGCGAAAGGTTGTTTCATGCTCGATGACATTGATCGGCGCATCCTGCGCGCCCTGCAAAACAATGGCCGTATCAGCAATCAAGAGCTGGCCACGGCGGTGCATCTATCGGCAGCCGCGTGCCTGCAACGCCATCGTCGGCTGAAGAAGCTCGGCTACGTCACCGGCTATACCGCGGCGATAGATCCACTTAAGACCGGCTGGTCGCTGCTGGTATTCATTGAAGTGCTGCTGGATCGCACCAATGGCGACGTGTTCAAAGACTTCGCCTCCGCAGTACGCTTGGTGCCGGAGATCCAGGAATGCCACATGGTGGCCGGTGGCTTCGACTACTTGATCAAGGTGCGCATGAAAGACATGAGCGCGTACCGCCACTTTCTCGGTGAAACCATCATGGCTATCAAGGGCGTGCGCGAAACACGCACCTACGCAGTGCTGGAAGAGGTCAAGAGCTCCCTTGCCCTACCACTCTGACTCCGAACCGGACGCTGGCCCTGGCATGACCAATGGCACTACTAATGCCACTACCACTGCCAGTATCCTTGCCGCATGGCGGATAGGGCTGCATAAATTGAAAACCGAATGGCTGACCGGTATCGACTGCATCAGTCGTCACGGCAACCTCGCCGCGGCGGCGGCGCAGCTGGGCAAGACACCGGCCATATTGCGCCAACAGGTCAGCAGCACCGAACAGGAACTGGGCTTCCGCTTTTTTGAAGACCTCGCTGAAGGCAACGATCAGCCGCTCAAGCTGACTGCCGCCGGCGCCACCTTCATGCAACATGCACAGCGATTGTTACAGACAGCGGCCACCGCCACCCAGAACGCACGCCAGATCGCTGAAGGCCGCAGCGGCATGCTGCGTCTGGGCATCTGCGAAGAATTAGCCACATTACGACTGGCACAAGTGGTGCGCGAATGTCATGCCCGCTTGCCGGACATCCAGTTCGAAATCATGGAACAGTCTTCCACGGCACTGGCCACGGCCCTGCGTCAGCATCAATTGGATCTGGCCTTGTTGCTACCGGACATTGATCAACAAGGCATCACGGTCGAACCGCTGTGGCAGGAATCCTGGCAGGTGGTGTTGCCACCCGGTCATGCGCTGGCCGGCAAGGCTCATCTCGACTGCCATGATCTGCAGGATTGCAACCTGGTGCTATCGCATCCGCAACTCTCGCCCTGCGGTCATGATCTGATTCGACAGGCCTTTCGCGATGCGCAGGTCACACCGCAAGTTGCGGCCCTGGTGCTGGGTCGCGCCACCATGTTGACACTGACCAACGCCGGCGTAGGCGCCACCTTCGTACCCAGCTCCTTCAATATCTCCGCCACACCCGGCGAACAATTCCCCACCATGCACAGCTTCGCTGCGCCACCGATGGTGATTGCTGCGGCCTATCATCAAAGCAATCCTGCCGGTGTGGCCATGCAGTTTCTACGCATCATGCGCAGCATGAGTGCTGAGAAGGCTTGAATAAATTCATGCAGCGGGTACAGCAGTAATTATTTGCAGCAATCGCTGCAACTCGATGGATGCATGCGCAGGCAAGTACGCCAGTGACACCTGCATCACCGCATCCTGAACTGGAATCAACCTCAGATTGGGCAGGTGAATGTCACGCAGGGATGCCGGCACGAACGCCACACCCAGACCGGACATGGCAAAGGTAAGCATGGTGGAACGTCGCAACGCACTCATTACCACCTTGGGCATGACGCCGCGCGCGATCAAGGCTGCACGCACCGGATCGGCATCAATACCCTCGACGGCCTGCTTGCTGAGAATCAAACCCACACCTTGCAGGTCATGGCAATGCAATTCACTGCGCTGGGCGAGCTCATGCTCCAAAGGCACGGCTGCCAACCAGCCTTCCTGCCATAACGGCAGGTATTGCACCTGGGCAATCTCCAGCGGTTTAAATACCAGTGCTGCATTCACGTCGCCGTTACTCAATGCCTGCGGTAGCTCGGCAGGCACCATCTCGGCAAATTGAAATGCCACATCGGGCATGGCGGTACGACAATCGCGCAACAGATTAAGACAGCGCACACTGCTGACTTCTTCGCATAGCGCCAGGCGCAACACGCCCTGCTTGCCGCGCGCCACGGCCTGCGCAGCCTGTGTTGCACCATCCAGCGCCGCCAACAGACGCTGCGCATCGGCCAGGTAATGCTTGCCTGCTGCAGTCAACCCGACAATGCGTTGCTGATCGCGAATAACCAGGTCCAGCCCCAACTCGGTCTCCAGAGTATTGATTTGAATGGACACCGCCGGTTGCGAAACGCCCAGGCGCTGCGCGGCGCGGCGCAGGTTCAGTTCCTCGCCCACCGCTACAAAATAATGGAGTCGCTTGAAGTCCATACCCGTTCGGCAAGACATGCACGATTGCTGTGCGCAGTTGAGCACGGCCCTGTGCAGTAATTCAACCGGCAGCGATTTATGACAAAGATTCTTCGGTTTGTTGCTACATCACCGCACATCGCAACGGCCAACACTGCACACATCGAAAGCTTATTTTTCAGAGCCTGACCTAAGCTGCCGGCATGTTGTTCACCTCCCGCCATGATGAATATATCCAGCGAACTTAAGGCACTGCGTACCGAGATTGCTGTCAGTCATCGTGTTGCCGAGACCCAGCTGCTGCCACGCCTGATGCAACTGGCCGGCAGCACGCCTGAGGAATGGCGCGTCATTCAACAACGGGCGCGACAACTCATCGCTGCCGCGCGTTCCGGCAACGACAACGACAGCCGCCCCTGGGTGGCCGAGCTGTTGCGCGAATATCCACTCAACTCGCGTGAAGGCCTGGCGTTGATGGGCCTGGCCGAATGCTCCTTGCGCGTACCGGATCGGCTGACCTTGAACCTGCTGATCCGCGACAAGCTGCTGCAAGGAGATTGGCAACGAAACAACCAGGCGGATAAATCCTGGCTGGTGCGTAGCAGCGCACGCGCATTGCAATTTGGCCGGTACTTGCTGGACCCGCGAGCCGGCGCATCGCGTCGTCTACTGGGCCACCTTGCGCAACCCATCATCCGCAACAGCTGCCTGCGCGCCATGCGTCTGATCGGTGATCAGTTCGTATTCGCCACTGACATCGAAGCCGCTTTGCAACGCGCACGATCTGCCAGTTGTTCGTTCGACATGCTCGGTGAGGCGGCACGCACTGCCGCCGATGCCGAACGCTACTACCAAGCCTATGCGCATGCGATCACCACTCTCGGTCAACAGATGCACGCCGGCGGCATCGCGCCGGGACAACATTCGATCTCCATCAAACTATCGGCGCTGCATCCACGCTATGAAGCCTTGCAAGCCGATCGTGCGATGCCGGAGCTGGTCGCACACCTGGGACTGCTGGCCGAACGTGCGATGAGCCATGGCGTGGGCCTGACCATTGATGCCGAAGAATGCGATCGTCTGGAAATGTCGCTGGATATCATCGCCGGTCTGCTGCAAGTACCGACGTTACGCGATTGGCAGGGCTTGAGTCTGGCGGTGCAGGCTTATCAGAAACGTGCGCTGCCGGTGATCAAGTGGCTCAATGTATTGGCGCGCGATCATGGCCGACGCATCGGCGTGCGTCTGGTCAAGGGTGCGTACTGGGATATGGAAATCAAACGTTGTCAGGAACGTGGCCTGAGCGACTTTCCCGTGTTTACTCGCAAGACTTCCACCGATGTCAGCTATCTGGCTTGCGCACGTGAACTGCTGGCCAGTCAACATCTCGTCCCGGCTTTCGCCACGCATAATGCATTGACGGTGGCGACGCTGCTGTCATGGATTGGCGTATCGCGTCGCGATCGGGCCGATGATCGCGCTATTGAATTTCAACGTCTGCATGGCATGGCGGCCGGCATGTACGCAGCTGTGCGGCGCGATCACGACCTGCCCTGCCGTGTGTATGCGCCGGTGGGCCAACATCATGAGCTGTTGCCCTACCTGATACGACGCATGCTGGAGAACAGCAGCAATAGCGGCTTTATCCAACAGCTGGGCAATCCCTCGATCGGCGTCGACGCCTTGGTGCACGATCCAATACAACAACTGCAACAGCATGGCTACGACCAGCATCCGGCCATTCAATCGCCGGCGCAGCTATTCGCCACGCATCGCAACTCGTCCGGCATGGATCTGGCAGATCGCCCCACATTGGATGCACTCAACGCTGAGCTGCAAGGTTTCGATCGGCAACTGTCGATTAGTCGCACATCCATTTCTCGCAACGTCAATCCCTCATGAACAGCAGCACCTCAGAACAAGACAGAGCCATCCTTAATCCCGCCGATACGCGTCAGATCGTTGGACAGGTCAATGAAGTGTCGGTACAGGAAGTCGTACGCGCCATCGCCACTGCACAGCAAACCGCGCCGGCATGGGCTGCACGACCGGTGAGCGAACGCGCCGCCTGTCTGGAGCGCATGGCCGATCTGCTGCAAGCCGAAAGCGAAGCACTGATTGCCTTGCTGATTCGCGAAGCCGGAAAAACACGCGCCGACGCCTTGGCCGAAGTACGCGAGGCCATCGACTTCTGTCGTTACTACGCCGCGCAAGCGCGGCAGCTTATGCAAGAGACGGTACTGCCGGGGCCCAGCGGCGAGTTCAATGCCTTGACGCTGCAACCGCGCGGTCTGTTCGCCTGCATCAGCCCCTGGAACTTTCCGCTGGCGATTTTTCTTGGACAAATTGTGGCTGCAGTGGTCACCGGCAATGGCGTGCTGGCCAAGCCCGCACCACAAACGCCGTTGATTGCCCTGCGCGCCCTACAGCTGTTGCATCAAGCCGGTGTGCCACAGCACATCGTGACGCTGCTGCCAGGCGGACCCAAAGTCGGCGAAGCCATGGTGCGCGACCGTCGTATCGCCGGCATTGCCTTCACGGGCTCCACGGCCACCGCACGTCGCATTGCACGCTGTACATTGGAAGACGAGCAACGACCATTGACTGCATTGATCGCTGAGACCGGCGGCATCAACGCCATGATCGTCGACTCCACTGCCTTGCCCGAACAAGTGGTGGCCGATGTCATCACCTCCGCCTTTCAAAGCGCCGGCCAGCGTTGCTCGGCACTGCGCCTGCTCTGTCTGCAAGAAGATATCTATGACAGCACCCTGGAGATGCTCAAGGGTGCGATGGCCGAACTACGCATTGGTGACCCCGCACTGGAACATACCGATGTCGGCCCCTTGATCGACGCACAGGCGCAAACCCGCATCGATGCCTATATCAAAGAACACCAACCGCAGGTGCTATATCGCACACCACTGGATGCAACTACTCAACATGGCTGGTTCATCGCACCGACCATTCTGCAAATTGATAAACCGCAGGACTTGCAACAGGAAGTATTCGGTCCGGTGCTGCATGTAGTGAAGTGGCGCGCCGGTCATCTGGAGGAATTGATCGAACAGATCAATGCCAGTGGCTATGGATTGACGATGGGTCTGCATAGTCGACTCGATTCCGCTGCGCAATTGGTGCGCACTCGTGCGCGCGTCGGCAACCTGTATATCAATCGCTCGATGATCGGCGCGGTGGTCGGCTCGCAGCCCTTCGGTGGCGAAGGTTTATCCGGCACCGGGCCGAAGGCCGGTGGTCCGCATTATTTATTGCGCTTCTGCACCGAACGCACTGTATCCATCGACACCACCGCCGCCGGCGGCAACACCAGCTTGATCAATCTGGATTGAGACGATGACGATCTACGCAGGCCCCGTGTTCGACATGGCACGGCAACAGTTTCACGGCATAGCCGACTATCTGGACATTCCAGCCGATCAACGCGATCGACTGCTTTACCCCAAGCGCGCCATCGCCGTGTCGGTGCCGATTCATCGCGACAACGGCGAGACCGCAGTGTTTCAAGGCTTTCGCGTGCAGCATCACTTAAGTCTCGGCCCCACCAAGGGCGGCACACGCTTCGCGCCCAGCGTCGACTTGAGCGAAGTCGCAGCGCTGGCGATCTGGATGAGTTGGAAGTGCGCACTGGCTGGTCTTCCCTATGGCGGCGCCAAGGGCGGCATCGCCGTCGATCCGCACTCACTATCGCCACGCGAATTGGAAGCGTTATCGCGACGCTACATGCAGGAGATGATTCCCTTCGTCGGTCCGCATGTAGATGTGATGGCGCCGGACATGGGCACCAACGAACAGATCATGGCGTGGTTCATGGACACCTATTCCATGCATCAAGGACGCGCCGTCGGTGAAATCGTCACCGGCAAACCCGTTTCCTGTGGCGGTACTGTGGGCCGTCGCGAAGCCACTGGCATGGGCGTGGTGCACTTGATCTTGCGCGCCTTCCAGCAACTCGAACATTACGCCCGGCTCCGCCACCGCCATCGTACAAGGCTTCGGCAATGTCGGTTCGATCACTGCACTGGAGTTGGAGCGACATGGTTGCAAGGTGATCGCAGTTTCCGATCACGCCGCTTGCTACTACCAACGCACCGGACTGCCGATCACCTTGATGGCGGATTACGTGACGCGCACCGGTTCGCTGGCCGGCTTCTCCAAGGAGTTGCTATTCGATCCACAACAGTTGTTGACTCATCCCTGCACGGTGTTGGTACCGGCCGCAGTCGAACGCGTCATTGATGGCGAAATTGCCCAGCAGTTGCAATGTCGAGTGCTGGCTGAAGCGGCCAACGGCCCCACCACGCCGGATGCCGACTTGGTATTACAGCAGCGCAAGGATGTGTTCGTTATCCCGGACATTCTGTGCAACGCCGGCGGCGTCATCGTCAGCTACTTTGAGTGGGTACAGGACCTGCAACAACTTTTCTGGGATCGTGAAGAAGTCATGTCACGCCTGCGCGCAGTACTCGATGGCGCCTATGACCGAGTCATGGCGCGCTCGACGCGGGATCGTCTTTATCACCGCACTGCCGCCATGACGCTGGGCATCGAACGTGTGCGCGACGCCAAGCACACTCGCGGCCTATTCCCCTAAACCTTCCAGGCTCTCGCCAGCAGAGCCTCAGTGCACGCCGCACAATAAACGCACATCGCATCACACCGCATGCACAGCATGGTGCGCACCGAATGATATTCATCGCTCACTCATCGCAGGCAAAAGAAGATCCTTGCGTCCTGATCGTCGGCACCGAATCTGTTTTGCTTATTTCAGAAATCATGGCCAAAGATTTTTTTGAGCAAAGCAAGGCATGGAAGCTGCAACTAACTGAGCTGCCCGTCAAAGCGGCCATGAATCGGTTTGGCTGCATATATATTTCATTCCTGCGAGGACCCGGTCTTGAACAGAAAACGTAGTTCACAACATGCCTGGCGCCGCATGCGTAACCAGGATATTTCGGAAGCCGCCACCAACAAGTCGCGCGCACGCCGGCTGACCACCACTTCGGTGAAAAACCTCAGCGAGGACCAACGTTTCTATCTTGAACAACATAACAGCAATGTAGCGCTGGATGACCCGATAACGCTGGTCGACTGATTGCACTGACTTATTGGACAGACTGGCAGAGCCGATTGACAGGTTCGATTGAATGATGCGCACACCTTCACTCAAGTTCATCAAGACCTTCCTGCTGGCCGCCAAGCGTCAGGGTTTCAAGGCGGCCGCCGATGAGTTGTACATCACCGCTTCGGCGGTGAGCCATCAAGTAAAAGCGCTGGAAGAACAATTGGGCCTGCAATTATTCGTGCGCGGCCCGCATTCACTGACGCTGACTGACGCCGGTGCGTTCTACCGCGAGCAGCTTGACTCACTATTCTCGCGATTGGAGCTGGTGACCGAACAGGTACGCACCCGCTTCACCCGCAATGTCATCCGCTTGCAGGCACCGCCACTATTTGCCAGCGAGTTGCTGCTGCCCAGGCTGGCCGCCTTCAGTGCGGCACAGCCCAATACCGATTTGCAGATCGTGACCGACAACATCAGCAGCGAACAGGCCGCCGATGCCGATGTCGCCATCCTGGTCGGCTCCGGACATTGGCCCGAGCTGCAATCCAACTTTCTGTTTCCACAAATCTTCGTGCCCGCCTGTGCACCCGGCTTTATTCATGCCGATCACATCCACCATGCCAACGACCTCAACGACAAACCCTTGATCGTGCACAAAGGCCGCGTCGATCTATGGCAACAGTGGGCAGGCGCACAGGGCATCGAACCGTTACAGGCCAAACAGCTGATTCGTTTCGATTCCATGTCGGCGGTGGTGCAAGCAGCAGAACAAGGCGTCGGCATCGCATTGGTCTCGGCACCTCTGGCTGCGCGTCAATTTTCGCAAGGTCGGCTACTAAGAATCCTCGATGCCGAACTGACTACCGGCGAGGCTTACTTTCTAACCATCAGCAACAGCAACGACAAACACAACGCCGTGCGCGCGCTGTCGCACTGGCTGCTGGAAGAGTTCATGCAGGCTTAGTCTTTCAGCAATAGTTTTACTAAGCCTAGACCAATATTTCATCGCTTGAGCATCGTGCACTGCAGCAATAAGTTTGGGTTGCCCGCCCAATCTCTCTGGAGTCTGCGATGAACACCCTCTCTCTACGTCTCACCACTTTAATGGCTACCGCCTGCTTGATGCCCGCCTTCGCACAGGCTGCCGATAACAGCCTCTCTGCCGGCAACTGCATTCGTGCTTTCAAGAACGTACTGTCGACCAAGCTGCCCGCTTCGGTGCGCATGCGTGAAGCGCAGTACGTCGATCACGATACCAAGACCGGCAAGGAATTCATGATCGTCGGCCGCAACTCACGCGACAACAGCACCGTGGCGCGCGCGGTGTGCACGGTTGATGTTGACGGTGCAGTGCTGGAGCTACGCGATCCGGCACTGATGGTCGCGTACTAACTATCGGCTGCTCGGCTTGAGTTCTTCTCAATCCCCGCGCCCCGTACCTGCCCCCTTGGTACGGGGCTCTTTTTTATTGTGTTAAGCACATTGCTTCGCAGGGTGGGTGCCGCACCCACCATCGGATGCCGGGTGCGGCACCCGGCCTACAAAAACAATTAGATTCCCAACACAAGGCGCCACCGCGACGTCTTCTCATTGGTGCCGAAGTGCATGTCGGCAGGCACGGTGTCGGGATCGATATAGGTGCCGAACAGACGATCCCAGATGGGAAAGATGGCGGCGATGTTCGAGCCGTAATATTCCGGGTTATCGCTGTGGTGAATGTGATGGTAGCGAGGCGTGATGATGAACCACTCCACGAAGCGCGAACCCCAGCGCACGTTCAAGTGCATCCAATTGTTCTGAAACGCTGTCTTGAAATAGATCGCGAGCACTGTCCACCACGGCGACACCGCCAGCAGCGACTGCGCGAAGAAGTAGGGAATGTTCACCAGCACCTGCTGCAGTAGCGAGCCGCGCACGCCCATCAACCAATACATATAGGTGGGCGAGTGATGCCAGCGATGCAGATTCCACAGCCACTTGGTATGCATCGCCCGATGCACCCAGTAGAAGCCAAAGTCGGCAATCACCACGAACATAAAGAAGCGCAACGCGAAGGGCAGTTCAAAGATCTTCTGGGGCAGCACCGGCCTGAAGGTCAGGTAACTATCGATGAACTCGGCCAGCGGCGCGATCACCGCGATATAGGCAATGGTGGCCATGACATCGCGTTTCCAGGTCTTGCGGTGGTCCATCGGGTAGGCAGGACGACGACGTTCCCAGATCATCATCACCAAGATGCTCGCCAGCACCAGCGCAATGAGCGCCGCCTGCGGACGCGTCGGCGTTATGAATTGCAGCACGCGGGAAAGTATCTCATCCATCTGTCGATCACCTGCCACCGAAACCTCAGCGGGCAAGATACTACAGCAGCCACGGTACGACTCGACTTTTGTATTCCGGGAGCCGCCGCTATGTTCGTGTTTCTTTATGTAAAAGATCGGTGATTACGCGACCTCCTGGCAGGCGGCCATGCCTGTGTATGTACCAAAAGTATCTTGCAAGAAAAGAACATGCCACGCACCCAAATGCATCGCTTACCAATGCGTGACTATCGCGCACATCACTTAGAAGGCAAACCAAACCAATTGCAGCGAAGGTTGCGCCGAAAAGAAAGCCAACATAGGCACAGCCACGAGCAAATTTGCCGATTTGCTTTTTCTCCACATAGGTCTCCGTCGCAGAAGTATCCATGCTTCTCCTTAGCCGAAGGTTCTAGTGACAAACGGCAGCTGTTTAGTTAGGGCCAATCGACGAACGGAATATATACACCCAATTGTCTCCCTGCCGGAAGATTTCAGGGACTGACCCCAGCCGAGTTCGTCAGCTGCTCAGCCAATGCAACGATGATGCCCTCCGGCCCGCGGATGTAGGCCAAGCGATACGAGTTCTCGTACTGCATTTCGCCAATGACTTCTGCGCCATGCGCTCGCATGCGGGCAACAATAGCGTCGATGTCTTGCACATCGAACATGATGCGGCGCAGACCCAGGGTGTTGACCGGCGCTTTTTCAGGACCGAACCTGAGTGGATCGGGCGTGTGAAACTTATCCAACTCGATGCCCAGACCATCAGGTGTTCGCAACATCGCCAGCGTGGCTCGAACATCGGTGAGTCCAATCAATTTGCCAATCAAGGGCCCTTCAACTGTGGTCTCGCCCTCCAGCACCAGACCAAGTTCGATGAAGAACGCCTTCACGGCTTCGAGATCGTCAACCACAATCAGGACATTATCCATTCTCTTTACGGCCATCACTATTCGCCCTTTGAATGAAGGTTTATCCAGTTGACACGTACCGACCAACTTATTCCAAACTGCATATCTGCTCTATCAGCGCATGATGCCGGACAAGCCTAGCAAGACCACGCGTTAGGAAGCTCAATAGATTTTCATTTTTCAATGCGCAAAAAAAGACCCCGGATCATGTAATCCGGGGTCAAGACAGCCGGGTGGCTGTTATGAAGAGGGATAGGAATCAGAAGCCGTGACGGTATTGCAACCCCACATTCAAGGGACGCGATACCGAGACACGGGTATGTGGCACATAGGCGCCATTCACCAGGAAGTTCTCCGAACGATCCGGAATAGAATCGCCGTAGTTGGCCAGTTCGTCGAACACATTGTTGATATACAAGGTGGTCTCGTTCTGACCGCTACGCACGCCGAAGCGCAGATTGGTGATGGAGTAGGCACTGCGCTGCGCCGGACTGGTGCTGCTGTTGTTGATCGACAGACTGCTGCCCACATACGACCAGTCGGCAGAGACCACGCCCTGCAGCGTGTCGGTCAGACCATGGGTATACACCAGGCCCACGGTGGCATTGCTCTTCGGCGCATTGGCCAACTTGTCACCCACCTTCTGCGCCGTGCGACCACCGGCATCGTCGGTGATCTCACCCGAGTTGTAGCCATAACCCAGACGCATCGACAGATCCTTGAACAGGTTGCCGCTCAGTTCGAACTCGAAGCCACGAATGCGCGCCGCGCCGGCATTGCCTGTGAAGTTGGTACCGCACTTCAGCGAGATGTTCTGCTGAATGTCCTTCCAATCGGTTTGGAATACATCAGTCATCACAGTGAAACCGCCAATCGCTTTCTTGGCGCCCAATTCGTAAGTCCAAACACTGTCGGACTTGTAACCGGCCAAGTAATCAGCCAGGGAAATACCCAGCTGATTAAATATCTCATCCTGGCATTGCACTAACGGCGGCGTAGTCGTCGCGCCGCCACCTGGGCGGAAGCCCTTGGCAGCAGTCACGTATACGTTGGTATCTTTGTCAGGCTCAAAGGAGATACTGAGCTTCGGGCTATAACCATCGGATTTTTGCGGCGTGGTTTTCGAGGTAACGGGATTGGTCAAGCCGATCGCGAAGCCCTGTGAAGTGGTCGTACCTGTGGTTTCCATTTTGTACTTGCGCAGACCGGCATCGATGGTCAACTTGTCGAACAGTGTGTACGACCAATCGGTAAAGAACGCCGTCTGCGTGGTCAACGAGCTGCCGAAAGTATTGAAATACACATCGGTGCCAATGTCATTGGTTGGACCGTAGATCGACCAACCCGAAGCAGCGATGCCCGGCATGTTGCGCACATTGCTGGCGTTGGTGCTCGCCGCATGTTGGTAGTACGCACCCACCAGACCACTCAAGCTATCGAATGGCGTGATGGATACGCGCAGCTCCTGTTGGAAGTTCTCGGTGCGACCGCCGCCACCGCCATAGCTGGCGCCGAAGTTGCTGTATCCAATCGGCGTGCCCGATACATAGCCCGGTTGATAGAAAGTCGCAGCACCGGCATCCGGACGATTCTCCAGGAACTCGTGCATGGCTTCGCTGGAATCGATGTTGTCCCAGGAATCCTGCTTGTAAAGGCTGGTTGACGACACCACGCCCCACTTGTCGGCGTGATAGTCCAAAGTCAACGCCGGCAGCCACCAACTATTGGTGGCCGATTCCGGTGCGTTGTAATCGCGCTGAATGGTCAGCGTAGTCGGGTCATAACCCGGATTGCCGCGATACACCAGCGGAAAACCGTTGGGCATGCTTTCGCGCTGACCCAACAATTTGAAAGTGGCATCGAAGCTATCGCTCAGTTTGAGCAGCGCCGATAGCGACGCACCGGATTGATAAACCTCGCCGGTGTTCTTGTACTCGGACATGATCGAGGAACGGTCCGTGCTGGGCGCAATACGCGTGACATAACCGGAATCATGATTCAAGAAGCCCATGACACGCACCGCCAGGGTTTCAGGCGACAGCACGAAATTGGCAATGGCGCTGCCGCCGAAATCTTGCGAGCCGCCGTGATTGGTCTGCCCCGCCGACAAGGTGTAACGCGTTTCCTCTTCGCTAAAAGACGGTTGCTTGGTGATGATACGCACCGTACCGCCGATGGCCGCCGAACCATACAGTGTGCCCTGTGGGCCTTTCAGCACTTCGATGCGCGCCACGTCGGCAATGCGCGGGTTCTGCGTCACGGGGATCGGCGTGTCGTCGATGTACATGGAGGTGGTATTGCCACCCACCATGCCGCGAATCGAGATACCACGCGACGCAGAGACGCGTGCGCGACCGATGGAACCGTCGTTGAACGACATGTTCGGCACCTTGTTGCCATAGTCCGCGAAGCTCTGCACGTTGTAGTCGGTCAATGTCGCTTCGGAGAAAGCCGTGATGGCCTGCGGCGCATCGATGATGGTTTCTTCCTTCTTGCGCGAGGTCACGATGATTTCTTCCAATTCATTTCCATCGTCAACCGCAGCCTGCGCACGCGCCAGCTGCGGCGTGGACAGCGCCAGCATACCGAACGCCACAAGGCCAAAACCAAGATATAAACTCCTGTCGTACCGACGCGAGTCGATATCCCGTTGCAACACAATTTTCATAATGACTCCCCAGATTACGAACGCAGTGGAACTGCATCGGCAACCAAAACGCCGATGGCGTTGCGAATATAGGGAAGAAGCCGCTGCCTTAAATTTTGATTTTTTTACGGCAAATATCGACTCTTTTCGTCATACAGACACGCGGCGAAATTTTATTTTGCGCAAATTTTATGAATCAAAAATGCAATAGGTTTTTGCATCACAGCAGTGCCGACAAGATATGCGCCGCACCCTAAGCGGTCAATTTGAGCCTGACCGGCGCAGCGCCAGAAAGGCAGTTGCGCAACTCTTGGCAATTTTGAGCCGGTCAAACTGCTGTTGATGAACGAACCGAGAAATCAAATTTGCCGCCGCCGAACGCCGCTAAAAATCTCTAATGTTCTTAAGGAATCAGTTGCACTTGATGACGCACATCGCGTCGGAGTAATTTATTCGCTGCTCAGCCGAATATGACTCATCCATTGCGGCTCGGCCGGTCCAAAAAGGAGAAACAGTGATGTTACCGATCGCGATAAGCACGCGTTTAATCCTGCTAGCCATGCTCATTGCTGGCACAGCTTGTCTCAACGTTGACGTTCTAGCAGAGACGACGACGCCTCAAGTAAAGGTCAGCATTGAAACATTGGACAAGTATGTGGGCACATACCAACTTTCGATCAATACCTTTGTAAGAGTGACCCGAAAAAATGCCAGCCTGTTCATCGCACGTGCGGGCTCGCCCGCAAGCGAGTTAGTGCCACAGAACGACAGCACCTTCGCCTATAAAGACCAGCCGATGACGATCACCTTCGCAGACCCCGGAAAGACACAATCAGGCAGCCTGACTTTGCGTAAAAATGTAGAGGAGCAGCAACTGGCCACCCGAGTTGACGATGTCCTGGCACAAACCCAGGAAAAGGCCGCACAAGAAAGAATCAAGCAGCAGAAACCTATGGCTGGCGGCGAAGCAGCGTTACGCCAACAGATTCTTACGGCACAAGCTGGCAGACCCGCATACGAGGCGATGACCGCGAATCTGGAGGCGCGGATGAAGCAAATGCCCGCAGCCGCGATTCAACAGGCCTTCGCGCCCCTGGGCGAATTGAAGTCGCTGAAATTTGTGCGCGTTAATAACTTGGGAGCCGATATTTACTACGGTGCATTCGCCAATGGTGCTGCGGTGTGGGAGTTCGCCATGGCCGGGAATGGCAAGGTAGAACACATGGAGTTTTTGACCATGGTCGTTGAAGCGGCATCGGACGCCGAGACCCTGTATTCAAAAACAATGAGTAGCTGCGCAAGATGCAGCGATTGAGCCGGGGGCGTCAGTAAACAGCACGCCCGCTAAAACATTTAGCAAGCGCTTGGCTTCCGGGGGATTTTTTCCCAAAATGGTGCACCTTTGGTGCACCAGACTATGAAACCTTTCAGACAGGCGCTTCTCTATCTTGCAACCCTGCTCATCGCCGTCGGTGTCGTTGTGGGCATCGTCGAGGTTGGCAATTCACTGCCGTCTGCGGCGTCGACACAGTTAATCGCCTCGGACACCACCTCCACCCTGGAGGCGATGCTGCAGAACCTGCAAGGCAATCTCGCCGAACCACTCAGCCATCTCTTCATTCAATTACTGGTGATCATTGCGGCCTGTCGTTTGGTCGGTAAGTTGTTCGTGCGTATTGGCCTGCCTGCGGTGGTGGGCGAAATGGTTGCAGGTATCGTGCTCGGCCCCTCGTTGTTCGGCCTGCTCGCGCCGGAGACTTTCAGCTTCGTGTTCCCCACTACGTCGCTGGGCACACTTCGGCTATTGAGTCAGATCGGCATCTGCCTTTTCATGTTCACGGTGGGCATGGAGTTGGACTTGAGTCATGTACGCAGCAAGGCGACCACTGCGGTGGCGGTCAGCCATGCCAGCATCGTGTTTCCATTCTTGCTGGGCGTGGTGCTGGCGTACTTCTTATTCACCGATCTCGCCGGGCCCAAGGCCAACTTCGTTGGCTTCGCCTTGTTCATGGGCATCTCCATGAGCATCACTGCCTTTCCTGTACTCGCTCGCATTCTGCAAGAGCGCAAGATCTCGCGCACCGCGCTGGGCAGCACCGCCATTACCTGCGCCGCAGTAGATGACGTCACTGCATGGAGCATCCTGGCCGTGGTGGTGGCCGTGGTCAAAGCCAGCAGCTTGCTTGCTTCGGGCCTCACCTTGCTGCTGGCATTGGGCTTCATCGCCATCATGATCTTGTTGGTGCGTCGCGGCTTGCCCAAGTGGATCGGTAAGGAGCAACTGCATCGCGATGAACCCAGCAGCGGCACGCTGGGAATTATTCTCTTTGTCGTAATCTCAGCCGCACTATGCACCGAGACCATCGGTATTCACGCGCTGTTCGGCGCCTTTCTGGCCGGCACGGTAATGCCGGACGTCGGTCAGTTCCGCCAACGCATCACCGCCCTGCTGGAGAAATTCAGCTCAGTGTTATTGCTACCGCTGTTCTTTGCGTTCACCGGTCTGCGCACGGAAATCGGCCTGCTGAACGGCATGCAAGACTGGCTGATCTGCCTCGCCATCATTGCCGTCGCCACGCTGGGCAAGATGGGCGGCAGCACGATCGCTGCACGTATCACCGGCATGAAGTGGCGCGAGTCGCTGCAACTCGGCGCGCTGATGAACACCCGCGGCTTGATGGAATTGATTGCACTAAATATAGGCTATGACCTGGGGATTCTCTCACCGCGCATCTTTACGATGCTGGTGATCATGGCAGTGGTAACCACCACTATGACTGGGCCACTACTCACCTTGCTAGGCGTGCGCGAGTCATCGTTGGAAAGGGATCATCAGCCTTCGCATGCGTGAGTGAGGGCCGCGATTTAGTGCCGAGTAGATGAAGGCATAAGGCACGAGTGGCCGTGAGCAGCAACTCAGATTCCCTCCCCCGCAAGCGGGGGAGGGTTAGGGTGGGGGCTATTAAAACGTCTCTATTCCACCTCTAGTTACAGCCCCATCTATAAGCGGAGTAGGTTAGGCTAAGTCTGCGAAACCCAACATTATGGTCGACAGGAGATGTTGAGCTGCACGGACTGAGCCCAACCCACTCGGCAATTAACCAATAGGAATTTTATGGATATTAGTTGGTTACAACCTATCCTTAGTGGCTTGATCGGAGCAGGAGTCGTTCTACTGCTGGCACGAGCGGGTCTAAAATCAGCCCAGCGAACGGGAAACATTCGAAAACTTCGCTATGGCATGGGTTTGCGCATACTCGCCGTTGTGCTCGCGCCGTTTTCTATATTCGTCGCATACGCAGCATCCCAGGCCCGACCGAGCCAACTAATTGTTGCCCTCCTTGTCGCCTCAGGCTTCGTAGTTAGTGCGGCCTTCCTAATTTATCAAGCCTTTTTCGTATCGTTCGAGTACGACGAACAGAACATCTACTATCGCTCGCCGCTTGCCGGGGTCAATGTCATTCGCTGGACTGAAGTACAACAAATCGGCTACTCCAGCCTGATGCAAACCATGTATCTGAAAACTCCGAAGGTATCCCGCATTTGGTGCTCCAACATGCTTGAAGGATACAGAGAGCTGTTGGAATTCCTCGATAACATACAAGCACCCTCCGCCAGTCTTGACCCGCAAAACTTCATCTACGTAAAGATCCCTGGTGACATTCAACCCTTAATCAGGGGAGAACGATTTGAAGACCCGTTGCAAGCGGCTCTGGATGAGACTGGGCTTGGCGAAATCTCCGGTGGCGGCTCGCAATTGGACACGCCCTATCCTGATGGCAGTTCTCGTGTTGCATTCTGCGGTATCGACATTGACACGACGGAGAGGGATCAAACCCGCAATTTGTTGATGAGAAAACTGGTTGAGTTAAACGCCCCCGTCGGCACAGAAATCCACTACACAAAAGACGGCTCCAAACTACTAGATCGATATGTAGATGGCATGTGGATTGAAGAACAACCGCGAGCTGCCACGCATCCAGAGTTCGATATCTAGTCATATCGAGGGGGCAACGATGTCGGAATACCAAGCTCGAATCCGCTGGTCGCGCCAACCAAACGAAGCCTTCATTGATTCGCGTTACAACCGCGCTCATTCGTGGGAGTTCGACGGCGGCATTGTCGTAGCGGCATCGAGCGCAGTGAGTTCGGTGCCCCTGCCCTACTCCAAACCGGAGAACGTCGATCCTGAAGAAGCCTTCGTAGCGGCGATCTCTTCCTGCCACATGCTCACGTTTCTATATCTGGCGGGAAAGGAAAAATTTGTCGTCGATAGTTATGACGATCTCGCCATTGGCCGCATGACTAAGAACAGCAAGGGACGTCTCTCTGTAACGCACACACGCCTTGCACCGAAGATAGAATTCTCAGGAACGAAAGCGCCAACCGATGCGGATATTGAGCGGTTGCATCATGCGGCACATGAAGAGTGTTACATCGCTAATTCAGTGTTGACTGAGATTACGATTGAGGGGAGTTGGGCGCATAAACCCCCACCTCTCTGAAATTGAACGCAGTGTAGGTTGGCGCTGATGCCGGGCAGGATGCCCCAATGCCGCGGGCGCAAGGATGCGCAGGAGCGGCTCAAAGCGAAGCCCAACAATTCCTACGGACATGTTGGGCTGCGAAGACTTAGCCCAACCTACGACTCTGTAGGCTTGGGGATCAAATTCTCCAATTCGTATTCTTCTCATTAGGCTGAATGAGATCCCATGCATTTCCATATAAGTCTTTGAAGACAGCAACCATGCCATGTAGCTGCGTTTCCGGCGGTCTAATAAACTCCACGCCCTTACTCTTGTAGCTCTCGTAGTCACGCCAGAAATCATCCGTATGTAGAAATAGGAAAACACGGCCTCCGGCTTGATTACCGACCGCCTCCAACTGTTCCGGTGTCGATGCTTTTGCGAGCAAAAGGCAAGCCCCGCTACCGCCATTAGGCTTAACCACCACCCACCGTTTTCCTTGTTCCGGCACGGGTGTGTCCTCAACCACGAAGAAACCCAGCGTGCCAACGAAGAATGCCAATGCCTCGTCGTAGTCGCGGACGACCAAGGAAACGAGCCCTAGGATTTGATTAATGGCGGACATGCCTATACCGAGTTCAAAAAAGCTACGCGTTTAATCTTGACAAGATAGACCGCCCATACGAGGCCACAGATGGAAAAGAATCCGCAGCAAGCTGCTCACCCAAAGCAGCAATATCGTCGCCACCGTATTCTGGCCTCCTAGTAAGCAACTCGCCAACGACTCGACGAACCATAGGCGAGCGATCCATTGATGCCGCTTTCATCAACTCTTTGGGAGAACATTCAGTTGAAATTGATCGTTCGCCAAATACTGGCTCGAACCTACCTTTACTCCATTTCACATCTGTCCACGTCCATTTTCTTCCAGCGATCCACACAATTCTTCCTTCAATAGCGGATTCGATAGGCCTTAGCACGTACCGCCGGCTGGACGGCAGCTTCCGCTATTTCGACTATCCACTGATCAAGACCTTGCGCGCGCCCAAGTTGGGCAAATATTTCGGCAACACGCCCTGTAGGGGACTTCAGGATTCGCGACTTGAGCGCAACAGCAACCTCTTCAATGCATACCAACTTTGCCAGAACGTTTCGCTCCTGATCGCCTATATGACCCCACATATTCCAATTCGTCAGAATGCTCCATAGTGCATCAACGATATGTTCAGGATTGGAAATAACTGCAACTTGAAGCAGCTTGTCCCTCGCAGCAGCACGCACCTCGGGAACCCAGTCGTTTAGACGACGCAGTAACAGCACATAGAAGAATCCGTTGGGAGCCCCTTGCGATAAGGCCCGTAAAACCCTTTCTCGTTTAAATCCATCCCAACTACATAAATCCAACCAACAAGCGAAGCGCACCGGTCTCTTCCAGAACTTCCAGCGAAACCGTGATTTGCTTTGCTCGACTCGGAACACCTCGTCCCGAATTCTCCTCTCCCAGGCATCCATATTGATCAGAGATAGACTCGAAGTCTCACCAATAAGCGATTCCATAGAATCAGCCACATCATCGCTCTCCATAGACGCATCGAGAAGCTGACGGACGGCGGACAATACGCCGTGTTCATTTTGCAGTTGAGGAGGCATACGAATAATTATTGCCCAACTATCTAAGTAAATTATTTTGGAATTACACACCAGATGGAGTCAGTACAGGCTCGCTAATTAAAATGCCACTCCACATCACCTTCCGAGTCACCCGGCGAGCAATTGTGTAATTCCAGATTCATCAAGCTTGGCGAAGCGATTATTTTCCCGAACCACAGCGCCTTCGCGCTCATAGAAAGCGATGCCTCGGCTGTTCGAGGTTAGCAGCGACCATTCAAGTTTACAGCAGTTCCGTCGTGCAGCTTCAGCGGCAACAAACTTGAGCAGCTCTTTACCGATGCCACGGCCGCGGAAACGCTCATCTACAAACAGGTCGTCCATCCATAAACCGGGACGAGCGGCATAGGTTGAGAACACGGAGTAGTAAGAGACGAAACCGACAAGCACTCCATCCATATCTGCGACCGCGAACTCGCAACCAGGAGAATGGGACGACAAGATAGCGCCGAGCTCAGCCTCGGATGCGGTGAGCGCTGCGAGCATGCCATCGAACTCGGCTTTGTCGCGGAGGAGGATGTAAAGCTGAGCGAGATCCGTGGGACTGGCTTTACGAATGACAATGTTAGTTGGCGGCATACTTTCCTTAGCTATTTCTATTAATCGTCAGTGCTTGAGCTTGCGTTCCTAGTAGGCTGGGATGAAGCGAAGCGTAATCCCAGCTTTAGAGAATCAAGAGGCTAGGACTTCATCCCAGCCTACGAGGTGCGGGCTTACCTGACTGAACGCTCACTTTTAGAAATATTGACCATACCTGCCCCAACCACATTTATCCCTTGTGGAGTGGTGGCCACACGCACAGTCACTTTAAAATCAGGCCAATCTGTTCCCTGAAGTTGCACAAAGCCAGCTGTCTTAGAGCATCGGAAAAACTGAAAGCCTTTATCCGGAAAATCTTGAGCGTCAAATATCATATCGGCATCCCACCCAAGCTCAGCGTCCAGCTTTAAGCCTTCCAACTCTTTTGCCTTGTAGGCTTCTAAAAAATCAGGGGATACCAAAATATTTGATTTAAGCCAACTCTGGGCGCTCTGCTGCGAACGCTTTGCCATTACCGACTGAGTATATGCTAGGTATTGATTCATGAATTTGACTGCAACCACTGCGTCGCTGGAGCAATCTGCAAAACAGTCAGCCACAGACAAGAGAAGAACCGCAAAGAGTGCAGTCTTCATTGAGACTGCCCAACAAGAAGTCGACTCCCTGAAAAGCGTTTTATTCGCCGCACTGCACACTGTCACTCTCTTTGACTCCCTTCCCTTTCAGCCACTCATAGACTTTTAGCACACCCCAAAACAAAGCGGCAAACCCTAATGGCGTGCGCGGCACGTGGAGAACAGCGCCGATTCGTCGGTCATACAACCCTTGATCCCCCGGCCCGGCGACGTTCACCCCGGACTCGCCTTTTGAATATCGGTCGAATGGTTACTACCGCGCCACCGAACAGCAGAAGAGCCATAACATAGGCCACCGTCCGAATTGGCTTTGAATTCGTCTGCGTATCAGCGACATTATCAAAGTAGATCGCCGGCCTGGCTCGTAGTGAAGCAAGCTCCGAAGCCGAAAAGACGAACAGTTTCTCCTCAGTAAACACCTCAAGAGTCGGACCATTACATCTTACTGCTGAAAGTTTCGGCCCTGCCCGCGTGTACATGATCTGCCGTTCTAAGCTACCCGAAGGCCGAGTAGTTAAGGTATACCAACCTGTTGTCGTCGCTGCTAAAGCGCCGCGATAGAGACGCACTCGCGTGCCATCGCTTAAAAGACATTCTTGAAGCTGATGCTCCAATGTTGGACTCCCATACCAGTTGCGGCCTGGAATCAGAAACCAGATCGCTAACGCGACACAGATCAGCCCAGCCAAAACCCTAGCGACTCGCATGGCCTTATACCCTAACGACTTCCACGGCGGAAAAGTACGCAAGCACTCGGCTTGCGTAGGCTAGGATGAAGCAAAGCGTAATCCCAGCATTGAGAATCAAGATGCTGGGATTTCATCCCAGCCTACGAGCCAGTTAAACCTCACCGTCGCCACTTTCATCGAACTCTTCCCACCGCCAGCTCTCGTTCTGACTACTACGAAAGGCTCTCCAGCTTCGCGGCAAAGCTGCCAGCTCAAGAAGCGTCATGTCCTTCTCGACAACACATCCAAAGCATACGTACATTAAATCGTCGAAATCCAGTGTCGTACCACACAGGAACTGCCACGATCCATCGTCACAGTGATAGACATCCAATATGGGGAACTTGCCTTCCATCACCGGACGCGTAGCAAATATTCCGAAATCCGTAGGCTCCTTAAAAGTCCAAGACTTGAAATCATGGTGATGAGTCATATGGGCCTAACTTTTTTAGCCATACTCAATAATATTGGTATCAGACGCGGGAGGACAGTGCCGGGATTACATCCCAACCTACGGGCTAAACAAACTAGGCCGCCCTTGAGGAAAATTCGCAGGTGCGGACATCAATGGCAATCGTCTCTAAGCGACCGGCCATCTCATCCAACATTTCATACACGGCCCGGAGCGCGCCTTCCATACGCTCCGGGTCATCCATTTCCATCTGCGAGCTGGTCGCCAAGCTACATATGTCGATGATCGACATCAACTGAAATACCCGCTCGCGCTCCTGATTAATTTGTTCGGAGAGCGAATGCGTAATTGCGTTGTCATTCGATTTGGTGATTGCGTCCATGAAAACCTCGCGCCCGTATCAGCATTGTTTATGCATTCCAGACTAACGGGCATCGCCAGAACTTACCAAAGCATATATGCTTTTAATACCATCAGTTGCGGCGCTGGGGAGCTTGGCAAAAGGACTCGATACCAAAGCGTCACACCATTTAGTCGAACTTGAACAGCAACTCTTGGATCAGAGAGCTTCTCGCGGAGCAAGAAAGACCTCCCGCTAACGTTACTCCCGTAATACTCTCGATCCCGCGACTCGGCGATAAGCACTCTACTATGACCCTATAGCTGGAAGACCTAGGCATCGGTTGCAGCTTCTGCCGTATTCTGCCAGGCATCGTTCTTCACGATGGTCGCGCGCTTTACTTCAAGCCGCTCACAACCTTCGATGCAATGTATGACCTCTTCAATCGCCTTTGCAGTTGAAGGAGGCAACCACGGATTCAAAAGTATGAAATCAATGATCTCGAGCGATAGATCAAAACTCTTCACAACGACCGACTTCTTCTTGGTGCTGTAGAGGAGCCTGAACTCTCCTTCGTGCTCATAGGCCTTTCGCTTGAGGAACGGGAGATCTTTCAGCTTAGGGGGTCGCTTCTGGATCTCTGGCAGCGTGCGATAGACCACTTCGCGCCCCTCCAGAAGATCAGTTTCACCAATCCACTTTTGAAAGGCCTTTTTATCGAAGCAAATGCATGCGCCTGATGCGCCATGAGTGAAAACCTTCCAGTGATGATACGTCTGCTGCGCCTCAGTTAAGCAAAGAGCTAGAACGGAGCCAAGTCCTTTACGGTCTCTATATGCCTGTACGAAGTGTGAGTCATTCTTGTCATCCCATGCGCTCGGATTAATAAGCGTTAGCTTCTTGCTGTGTAGAAGCTGCAAGACGAATGGGAGCTCGGTGTATCTTTTTAATTGCGCCATCACCTCCTCCGAGGCCTAACTTGAAATAGAAACTAATTTATACAGCCTAACAAGGAGAACATCGCCGGGCCGGCGATGTTGCTCAGGGGGAAGTAAAGCCACGGTACAACCAGGCAAAAATTGCGCATAGGCCACGGATAACGGCATACACGAAGACTGGAACAAGGATGGCAGCCCCAAGGCACAGCCAGATGTTGGGCAGTACCTCCGACTTGTAAACGTGTGACCAAGAGGCATTTTCCCAGAGCTCGTCTTGGCGCGCCTGACGTTGTGCGCGCTCGATGTCGTCTTTAGGTGCCGGATCATCGAGGCTCGCACTGTACATGTAAGTGGCAAATGACTGAGCACTACGCACTTGTTGCAGCGGAAGGCCGATAAAGATGAAGAGCGCCCAGATCACCCACAGCAGGGCAAACAAGCGGTGAAGCCCGCGCTTCCACTTAATTGACGTAACCGAACTCGTCATATGACACCTAATACGAGGCGAATAGACTTGATGAATTTATTAGGTCTCATTCTGGAAAAGTACCAAAGTAGAGATGCCCCTTGAACGAACCACCTTCGTCATGGATCGCCATTCGAAGACGTACCGCCTCAGCCTGAACCGCATGCAACCTCGGCATGACCTCTGCAACTGACATATTACCGAGCTCCCCCATTGGATCTAGGCAATGCGCAATTGCTTTGTGACTGAGGAAGTTACGTTCTTCTTTGAATTTCCCCAACTCCGCCACTAGTGCCGCGTTGCTTGTCAGCTTTCGGAAGACTTTTATTAGGCTTTCAAGCGAAGAGTTCTCATAGTCCTCGCCGCTCATACTAAATGGCAGTCTTTTGCCTACACACTTGCGTACGTACTCCAGTGCCTCTGAAATGTAGAGCTTCAGCTCTTGCTCGACAAGTTGGCATCCTGTTAGTGCGTAAGCCACCTGTTGGTAAAAGTCATCGGTTTCGCTCATTTGAGACCTAACTAAAAATAGAGCCCAGTGTTACGAGGAATAGCCCCTACTCCGAAAACTGCAGCTTCTTGTACTCAATCTTGTACCCATGAAATGGAATGGTGTCCTCATTCGTGGCGTAATGAAGACCATCAGGTCCGTTCTTAGCAACTACCGGCATGGGCGTGCCACTCAGCGGACGGTCGATAGTGGTTGTCTTTCCGTGCCTACACAGCGCCTTGTCGTTGCATTGATAATGCAGCTTGAACGTCGGAAAGGAGTCAATCAAGAACACCGATGACCATTGATGTGTGTGCGACTCCTCTTTTGCGCCGGGCGCCACCACTACTTCAAGAATACGGATGTTGGCATCTTCGTAGAGAATCTTGTGATGGGTTGGGTCTGCTTTTACTGCATCTTGAGCCGGCGACCAGGGCCACGCCACAGTGGATTGGCCAGAGGTGGCGGCGCCTGCCGCAAATGCAGTGAAGGTTAAGGCCAGCCACAGCATGTTCGATCGATTACCAGCTGATGATGACATAGCTCCCTCTATTGTTGAGACTAGGCGTTAGAGTCCTTGATGCGCGTGACTTCTATCATTTGGCGTACACCGAGTGTACGGCCTACGAGCTATCGACGGTAATCGTTATCCCCATGCCTCGTCCCTTCTCAACGAGATCATTAATCGTTTGTTGCGATACAGCTGAGATCTTGTACTTACAGGCAATGACTATGCTCACTGCACCCTGCTTAGCCGCTGGGTAGACATTCGCGAAGTTGGGATGGACCGCCGTATCGAGATAGTTCTGGATCTTTTTCCGTAGCAAACCCTGCGTTTGTACGGAGTCGTCGAGCTCTCCGCTACACGCAACGACCAAGTCGACTCCACCACTTTTCAGTTCACCTACTATGTCGAAAGAATCGAGGTTTTGAATTGGTGCGTGGCTCATGAGTTTGAAGTGTAAGCGTAACCAGCGGTCTAACGGCAAAGTTCAGCGACTGCGGCCGAGCAGTTTATTCGCCCCGGACCGTTGCAACGATTTGTTAGACGGCGCCATGCGAGAGCTTCCTAAGGAGGCCTTTGCGTTGAGCCTTAGCAATGTTCTTCCTTCCGTATGGATAGCATGTTCGGACCCACCACTTGTCTTCTTTCGAGATGCCAGAAGCTCGAACTAGCTTGATGGGTAAAACTAGCCATTTGTCTGCAGAAGAGACTTTCCCAACCAGCTCAAACACGTTCTCCACCCGCTGCGGAAGCAATTGATACTGTAGGTTGGAGGCAGCCTCAGAGATTCTAGACGCCACTAGTTCCGCATCGATCTGTGACGACACTTGGCGACGAGCAACAGCGTGATGGTGTGCCGCGGCACTCATCGTCAGAGTGCGGGCCGAAGTCTGAATACCAAGCTGGCGAACGAGCTCTTCGTTGAGGCTTCCAATAAGCCGGTCAGCGAAGTAGAGAAGAGCAATGTTTCTCTGATGGGTGATATTCGCCTGAATGGCCACATGGATGGCTGCAGTATTCACTGCTTCAACCATGCTCGAAACGATGGCCGCTTGAGTTCCTGCAGGGAGCATAAAGCGTCGTCTAACGTTGTGAATAAGCCGAGAGCAAAAGCGCTTCGCTTTTGCGAATCGGGCGACCAACAGGAGCGAACCTGATGCGCTGGTTAGGCATGCCTCATAAACCCGCTCAGAAACGCCGCAAGAATAAATGCCAACAGACCAATTGCAGCACCGATTAGAGCACCATGCGAGCGCTCACGCCGCTTCCACCACAAGCTAAAAAATAGAGAAGACACAAGCAAAGAGCTAATGCCAGATTGCCCGTCTTGTGGTTGCCCTGCCATCGCAGGAATGAACAGAGAGGCATAAACACCAACTAAAGCGATGCCAACTAACAGCAACCAAATTAGTCTTGGTCTTTTAATTGAGTGCTGCTCTTTGGCGGAATTTTCAGACATCAACGGCGAATCCATTTCTTCTCCTTATGCCTAACTATAAATAAAGGCTAGTAAAGGACTTAATACTGTATATCCACGTGGAGCTTCCCCAGAAATTCCTTGTACCACTACAGGTTAACCAACCTGCCGCTCGAAATAAAATAAAAATCAAAAGGGACCTTCGTCCCGCCCCTTCAAATTGGCTCCAGTCAACTGGACGACGCGACGCGCCCATACAGCTCAAATAAAAAAGGATGGCCAAAGCCACCCTTTTTCAAAATCAACATTGAGCGTCGAGCATCAATCAACCAGCTCGCTGTTTCAACTGCACCCCACCCTCATCAACCCCCGGCTGATAAGCCACGGTGTAATCATCAAACGCAGTCAGCGCCACATCCAGATCAGCCCCTTCAGCCAACTCAAACGCATCGAAGCCACAACGCGCCATGATGAACAGATGATCGCGCTGCACCTTACCAATGGCACGCAACTCACCAGTGAAACCCAAGCGACGACGCAGGATGTGCGCCTGGCTATAACCACGGCCTTCGCCGAAGGCGGTGAACTCCAAGGCCACCAGCGCCAGCTTGGGGGCGACATCGGCCAGGACTTCAATCTTGTCGGCAGGGCCGAGCTTCACGCCGATTTGCTTGCCGGATGACAACAAGGCATCGCGTTCGGCGTTGAACTGTTCCAACGAAACAATGATGGCCGATGCGTTGGCGTCTTCGGTGGCGTAGCGCCACGTATCGTCGACGACCTTACGCTGCTTGATCAGCTTGCGCATACGCACCTGCCTTGAAGGGAGCAATACCGGTGCGGCGCACGGTGTCGACGAAGCGTTCGCCTTCCACACGTTGCTGCACGTAAACCTTGAACAAACGTTCCAGCACGTCGGGAATTTCTTCCTGCTTGAAGGAACGGCCGATGACTTCGCCGAGGTCGGCGTCTTTGCCGTTGGGCGAGCCGCCAATCGTCACCTGGTACCACTCTTCGCCGTGCTTATCGACGCCGAGGATGCCGATGTGGCCGACGTGGTGATGACCGCAGGCATTCATGCAGCCGGACATCTTCAATTGAATTTCACCGAGGTCGTACAGATAGTCGAGATCTTCGAACTTGGCGTTGATCAAATCGACCACGGTGTAAGTGCGCGCATTGGCCAGCGAGCACAGGTCCAGACCCGGGCAGGCGATCATATCGGTGAGCGTACCAATATTCGCGGTGGCCAGATCGAGCGCGGACAACTGCTGCCACAGTGCATACAGATCGCTCTGCTTCACATCGGCGAACAACAGGTTTTGATCGTGCGTAGCGCGAATCTCGCCGAAGGTGTACTTGTCGGCCAGATCAGCAACGGCATCCAGCTGCGAATCGGTGATGTCGCCGGGCGGACGCTTGGGCGACTTCAAGCACACGAACACGGCGCGATAACCCGGCACCTTGTGAGCGCGGGTGTTCTGCTGATACCAGCGACGGAAGTCGTTGCCTTTACCGGTCGCGACATCGGCGATGTCGGTCAGACATTCATAGGCAGGCGGTGCGAAGTACGACTTCACGCGCGTGATCTCGGCATCGCTGAGCACGGGCGCATAGGACTTCGAGGCAGCCCATTCGGCGTCGACCATCTCGCGGAATTTTTCAATGCCGTTGGCTTTGACGACGAACTTGATGCGCGCCTTGTGGATGTTGTCGCGCCGACCTTCCAGGTTGTACACGCGCAGGATGGCTTCCAGGCAGCCCAGCAAGTCATGCGGGGTGACGAAGTCATAAATGGTCTGACCGATCATCGGCGCACGACCCAGGCCGCCACCCACCAACACTTCGAAGCCGAGCACACCGGCATCGTTGCGCTTGAGGATCAGACCGATGTCGTGCACACGCACGGCAGCCCGGTCGGCCACGGCGCCGGTGATGGCGATCTTGAACTTGCGTGGCAGGAAGTTGAATTCCGGATGCACCGTGGCCCATTGGCGCACCAGCTCGCACCAGGGACGCGGATCTTCCAGCTCATCCTTGGCCACACCGGCCAGGTGATCGGAGGTCACATTACGGACGCAGTTGCCGCTGGTCTGGATGGCGTGCATTTCCACCGTGGCCAACAGCTCGAGAATGTCCGGCACCTTGGCCAGTTCCGGCCAGTTGTACTGGATGTTCTGACGGGTGGTGAAGTGGCCGAAGCCCTTGTCGTATTCGCGGGCGATGCGCGCGAATACCCGCAGCTGGTCGCTGGACAGCAGGCCGTAGGGAATGGAGACGCGCAGCATGGGCGCATAACGCTGGATATACAGGCCGTTACGCAGGCGCAGCTGGCGAAAATCGTCTTCGTGCAGGGTGCCCGCCAGAAAACGCTGGGTCTGATCGCGAAACTGCGCGACGCGCTCGTTGACGATCTGCCGGTCGATGGAATCGTACTTGTACATGGTCGCGAACTTTAACGGACCGGCCGGGAGCGGGCCAGAGACTTTGGCTATGAGTAGATGAATATGCGCAGGCACTCCCACCGTAAAAGGAGGTGGCGCAATGACTTACAGCCACTGTTCGCAGCCGCCGACAGCAACCGGGAAGTCGCGCCGTAAGCTGATAATCACCCGGTTTGATCGCAACCGCTTCTTAGAGGATTTATGAAAAAGCTGCTATTGACTGGCACCCTGATTGGCACCGTGGCCCTGTTCAGCTCGGCTTCGGCCCTGGCCGAGACCGATATTGACCATCTGCAGACCCTGGTGCAGGGGGAATTTAAAGGACTGACCGAGGATTTAGGCGCGGCGCTCTCTTATAAGTCGCTGGCCCCCGCCTCGACCCTGGGCGTGACCGGCTTCGATCTCAGCCTGTCGGTCACCGGCACCTCGCTGGACAGTCTGGCCGCCTGGGAAAAGGCCACCAATGACAACGACATTCCCAGTACCCTGCCCGTGCCTATGCTGCGCGTGACCAAGGGCTTGCCGTTCAATATCGATGTCGGCGCGTTCTACCTGCAGATCCCGGATTCCAATATCCGTCTGTATGGCGGCGAAGCGCGCTGGGCCTTCATCGAAGGCGGCGTCGCCACCCCGGCGGTGGCCTTGCATGGCACTTACTCGAAGGTCACTGGTGTCGATCAACTCGATCTGGACACCAAGAGCGTGGACATCTCCATTTCCAAGGGCTTCACCATCGTCACGCCCTATGCCGGTATCGGCCAAGTATGGACGAATGCCAAGCCGGTGGGCGTGCAGCAGCTACATAGCGAGAGCATCACGCAGACCAAGTACTTCGGTGGTCTGAACTTGAATTTCGGTCTGCCCAACATCGCGGCGGAAGTGGATCAGACTGGCGGCATCACCAGTTATGGTTTGAAGTTTGGGTTGCGCTGGTAGGGCATCTAATCAGTACCGTCATTCCCGCGCAGGCGGGAATCCAGTCATACAAAGTGTCGCGCAGCGACTCATCAATAACTGGATCCCCGCCTGCGCGGGGATGACGAATTTCATCGAGTATGTAAATTGGCGCCGAGACATTGCGCCCCAACATTCGAGATTCAATGTTGGGCTTTACTTCGTTCAGCGCCAACCTACGCTAGGTACCACGCTACGGCGGCGGCTGTTTTGGAAATTGCTGTAACTCTGAATTCATGCACGCCCATTCCGGCGCAGAGTCCGTCCAAATGTTCACCGATGGCTGGATGATATTGGGATCATCAAGTGTGCCCGCACGCACGATGATTACATGCGGTCGAACTTCCGCCTGACTGAACACCGGCGTGCCGCATTTCGAACAGAAGCGGCGATGCAAAATATTGCCGCTGTCGGCTTTCTTGACGTAGTCGGTCAGCTCGCCGGTTACCGTCACTGCGGCACTGGGAAACACCACATTCGCCATGCCGTTACCGCCGCTCAAATACTGACAATCGCGGCACCAGCACAGCCGCATCATGATGGGCTCGGCCTCGATGCGATAGCGAACGGATTTACAGAGACAGCCGCCTTCGATGGACATGATCACCCTCTCGTGGGTCGGGCGCAGCACCCGACATTTTCGATTCCGCCGGTGGGAGAGACACCCACCCTACGAGTCCCAAAGCGTCTGTATTTCCTGTAGGTCGGGTTTCATACCCGACTCAAACATGTCGGGTGTAAAACCCGACCTACAAGAAATTCGTCTTTTAAAAACTCATTCCACTTCTTAACTAGAATTTCGACGGCGAACAAGAGGGCATTGCTAGGATATCGCCACAGCAATTTGCTTCACGTGATTTCAAGCGCCAATAAAAACCATGGACGATACGCAACAAGCCTTATCCGAACTGCACGCCTGGCAGAAGCGCATGGAGGCGCGTCCCGGCTTACTTAGCAAATTAACCCGGCGCATGCAGCACAAGGTCAACACCCTGATTCCAGAACGGGTGCACGCGACAGTGACCGCGCTTATCCGGCAAATGGTAAAGGTGGTGCTGGTGGGTTCGCACTACACCACTGCGGCGCCATTGCGCGATGTCCCGCTCAACGAACGTGAAATGCGCGTGCTGCAAAAGATAACCACTTATCGCAAGGCCGCGGCCGTGGAAGGCGGTGTCACCGGCGCCGGCGGCATCCTGCTGGGCTTGAGCGACTTTCCTTTGCTGATGACCATCAAGCTCAAACTGTTATTCGAAATAGCCGCCTTGTACGGTTACGCCACTGAGGACTATCGAGAACGAATTTATCTATTGTTGATCTTCCAACTGGCGTTCTCGAATCCCACTCAACGCCACGCCACTTATTTGAAACTGTTGCAATGGCATGACTACAGCGAACAATTGCCCGATTCCGTGCAAGCCTTCGATTGGCGCAGTTTTCAACAGGAATATCGCGACTACATCGATCTCGCCAAGTTGGTGCAACTGCTGCCTGTAGTAGGCGCTCCCGTGGGAGCCGCAGTGAACTATCGGCTATTGAAGACTTTGGGCGACACCGCCATGAATGCCTATCGCCTGCGTTGGTTTGCAGAAGCCGACCAACACAAGCCTGCCTTTACGAATGGACAGCTCCAGAAAAAGAGTGTCTAAATAACGGCCTCGGCGTACCCATGCGCCGTCATAACACCAATCATCAGAACACGCAGGAGATCGCCATGAAACGCAAAGCATCAGCAGTCTGGAACGGTGGCCTGAAGAGCGGCAAGGGCAGCATCTCCACCGAAAGCACGGTGCTATCGAATACTCAGTATTCCTTCAGCACACGTTTCGAGAACGGCGTGGGCACCAATCCTGAAGAATTGATTGCCGCCGCACATGCCGGCTGTTTCTCGATGGCCCTGTCTGCACAACTGGAAGGCGCGGGACTGACCGCCAGCAGCATCAACACCACCGCCACCGTGGTCATGGAAAAAACCGATGCCGGTTTCACCATCACCAATGTGCATCTGGATGTGAAAGCCAAGGTGCCGGGCGCGACGCAAGAACAGTTCGATACCGCTGCGAGCAGCGCTAAAGCAGGATGCCCGATCTCGCGTGTGCTGCGTGCGGAGATTACGATGGATGCGAAATTGGAGAGTTAATTGCAAGCCTCTTAGGTATGAAGATACGCCATACCCCTTCGTCATGCCCGCGAAGGCGGGCATCGAGTGAAACTAATTTCTTACTGGATGCCCGCCTTCGCGGGCATGACGGTTCTCAAGATCGCAGTCCATTCAAGGCCTACGCCACCTTCACTGCTCGCACCTGCAGACGCACCATCTGCACATGCACTTGACCGGTCGCATCTACTGGATGGGATTGCACATAGCGACTCACCACGTCGGCAATGAATTGCTCGCGCTTATCTTCCGGCACGCGCGAGGTGTAGGGATGCCAGGCGGTGCGTATCCATCCTGCGAATGCAACTAGATTTGCGTGCACCATATCTTTCACCAGCAATTGGCATTGTTCGGCCTGCAAGCCCGCCTCGCGCATCCAAACCACATAATCGTCCGAATGATGAAAACCATAACTGGATACGAACCCATCGAAGTAGCGCTGCCATTCCAGCTGTGAAATTACTTGCTCAAAAGCAGCGACCATGCCCGCGCCATTGCCGGCGCCGCCCATCTGCGCGACAAATCTGCCGCTCTGCCTTAAAGCTCTACTGATGCCCGCCAACACCGGACGGTGATCGCGCACCCAATGCAGGGCCGCATTGGAAAACACCAGCGTGAATTCATCTCTATATGGCAATGCGGCTGCATCCGCTTGCTGGAAAGACAGATTAGGCAGCTGTGCAAACTCCTGCTGAGCATGCGCAACCATATTCACAGATAAATCCGTCCCCAGCACGCGTCCCTGCGGCACTTGCATGGCAATGCCCGCGGTAATTCGGCCATCGCCGCAACCGACGTCCAGCACCTGCTCATTCGGACTTAGCGACACGCCCGCCAGCAGCTCGCGCGCCCAACGCTCCTGCCCCTGCGAATGTTTGGCATAGTCGGCGGCGTTCCACTGATACATAGGCTGCTCCGGTAGTGATGGCTAACAGCATGTCAGAACCGAGCAACGATCAAGTTGCCGCTTGGTCACGCTGACATCGCCGCAGATGATGGCAGCGGTCCACGCAGCGCTCGCATAAGCAGTGCGCTTCTCTATAATCGTCGGACTGCCAACAACACCGACCGCGGGTATATCGTGCAAGCCATTATTTCGGTCAAGCAGCTCACCAAAACCTATGCCACGGGATTTCAGGCACTGCACAGCGTGGACCTGGATATTCGTCGCGGCGAAATCTTCGCGTTGCTGGGGCCGAATGGCGCCGGCAAAACCACACTCATCAACATCATCTGCGGCATTGTCACCGGCAGCAGCGGCTCGGTGCACGCCGATGGCTTCGAGATCGTGCGCGACTACCGCGCGGCGCGCAGCATCATCGGCCTGGTGCCGCAGGAATTGACCAACGATGCCTTCGAAAGCGTATGGCGCACAGTGACTTTCAGTCGCGGTCTGTTCGGCAAGCCGGCCAATGATGCTTACCTGGAGCAGCTGCTTAAAACCCTGTCGTTATGGGATAAAAAGGACAACAAGATCATGACGCTGTCCGGCGGCATGAAGCGACGCGTGATGATTGCCAAGGCGCTCTCTCATGAGCCGAAGATTCTGTTCCTCGACGAACCCACCGCCGGCGTGGACGTGGAATTGCGTCGCGACATGTGGGAAATGGTACGCGCGCTGCGCGCGCAGGGCGTCACTATCATTTTGACCACGCACTACATCGAAGAAGCCGAGGAGATGGCCGATCGCATCGGCGTCATCAACAAGGGCCAGCTGATTCTGGTGGAAGACAAGCACACCTTGATGCGCAAACTGGGCAAGAAGCAACTGACGCTGCACCTGCAAACACCGCTGACGGAAATTCCGGCCGCACTTGCCGGTCGCGCGCTGGAACTCACCGACAACGGGCATCAATTGATCTACACCTTCGATACGCAAAGCGATACCAGCGACATACCCGGCTTATTGCGACAACTCAGTGAACTCGGCATCAGCTTCAAAGATCTGCAAACCAGCGAAAGCTCGTTGGAAGACATCTTCGTTAGTCTGGTGAATAACAAGAGGAACGGCTGATGAACACTTATGCCATTCGCGCGATCTACACCTTCGAACTGGCGCGCTGGTTTCGCACGCTGGTGCAAAGCGTCGCCTCGCCGGTGATCTCCACGTCGCTGTACTTCGTGGTGTTCGGCTCGGCCATCGGCGCACGCATGAGCCAGATCGATGGCGTGAACTACGGCGCCTTCATCGTGCCGGGTTTGATCATGCTGTCGGTGCTAACTGAAAGCATCTCCAATGCCTCTTTCGGCATCTACATGCCGAAGTGGGCCGGCACTATTTATGAAGTGCTGTCGGCGCCCGTTTCCTTTCTGGAAATCGTTACGGGTTATGTGGGCGCGGCGGCCACCAAGTCCATCATGCTGGGATTAATTATTCTGATTACGGCGCGAGTGTTTGTACCCTTCAGCATCGTGCATCCCATCTGGATGCTGTCCTTCCTGATTCTCACTTCGCTGGCATTCAGTCTATTCGGCTTTCTCATTGGCATCTGGGCCACCGGCTGGGAGAAGCTGCAGATCGTGCCCATCATGATCGTCACGCCGCTGACCTTCCTGGGCGGCAGCTTCTATTCCATCAACATGCTGCCGCCTTTTTGGCAGAAGGTGTCGCTGTTCAATCCGGTGGTGTATTTGATCAATGGCTTTCGCTGGAGCTTCTATGGCATCAGCGATGTCAGCATCGGCATCTGTCTGGCCGTGACGCTATCGTTTATGGCGTTATGCCTGGCGGTGGTTTGGTGGATTTTCAAGACGGGCTATCGGTTGAAGAATTGATCGCTATAGAAACTGACAACCACAAATTTACGCAAAGCTCATAGTCGTTGTTTCGTCATGCCCGCGTAACCGTCATGGATGGCGGAAACGCTGGAAACACAGGAGTGGTTTTCAGTGAAGGCGAGCATCCAGTTGAATGATGTTTTATGGATAATTTTTACTGGATACCCGCCTACGCGGGTATGACGCGCTAACAAGCGTCAACCACTTTCCGTAATCCGCACATCCGCAAACCAAAGATCCTGCCAGCGCTGCGCCTTTTCTTGTGCCGACAACTTTTTGGGCGAAGCGGCTTGCTCAACGCCAAACTCAATCCCACTCAACACCTTTGTATTGACGGCGGCATGCAACTGCTCGCCCACGCGATGCATCACGCAAACCAATACACCGCAGGTTCTGCACAACATGAATTCGGCTTGTCCACTACCCTGTCGATAAGCACCGCGCTCGTTCGAATCTTTGATGCGAACGCGCATTGAGCCTTGGGCATCGGATAACCAGGCAGCGCCGTGCATTCGGCAGAAATCGCAGTCGCAGGCTCTTGGGTGATAAGTGAATACGTCGACAGATAAGTCCAGATCGATTTTTATGTTGCCGCAGTGACAACCGCCGCTTGCTTTACTCATTGAGGTCTTACGAAGAACATCTAATGCTCCGTTCGTTCCTGAGCCGGGAATTCATCCACTGCGGAAAGAATAAACGGGCGTTCCGGTGAAGACCAGATCCCCTCTCCCATAGGCGGGAGAGGGGAGCGGAAAATCATTTTCTATTTGCGGGAAACCTTATTCTGTGAGCAGTGATATATACCGCCGCTCAATACTTCGCCGTCAAACCCATAAAAACCACTCGCCCAAGCAAGTCATAAGTCGGATAGGTATTCGGGCTGCCGGTACCTGCAATCAGCGAACTGACCAGCGGCGGGTCTTTGTCTAAAACATTGTTGATGCCGGCGCGCAGAGTCAGCCAGGGCAGCACATCCCAGATTGCAGACATGTCGACATAGCTCATCGACGGCAGTGTAGCATTGAATTCATCGTGAGCACCGTCGCTCAAGGTCTCATCGGAACTATTGCTGTCCAGCGAGACCTTGCCGATGTAGCGCCACTGCGTAGACAGAGTGAGATTGATGGGCATCTTCCAACTCACACGCAGCATGTGTCGCCAGCGTGGATTGACCGTGCCGCAGGTAGCGCCATACAGGCCCGCACAATCGTAGGTGTGTTCGCCCGGTAGCGGCGTGGAGGTCACGGAGTCTAGATAGGAGCCGGTCAATCCCAGGCTCATCGAACCATGGCCGCCCAACGACCAGCGATAAGCGCTTTGTACGTCGATGCCGGATACCGTCGCCTCGGCCACATTGATGCTGGCGCCTTCCACATAGCCACCGCCTGCAATGGTGCTGCCGAACAAGCCGCCTACCGAAGTGCGCTTCACCAGGTTGCAGTAAGTGGGATTGCCGGTGGCCATACAATTGGCCAGCACGATGTCGATGGGCACATTGCCGATTTCATCTTTCACTTTGATCTTGTAATAGTCGATGCTGGCGTTGAAGTTCGGTAGAAAACTCGGCGTCAACACCAAGCCAAGCGAAACCGAATCGGATATCTCTGGTTTCAAATCGGGATTGCCGCCTTCGAGAATCGAGCATTGACCAGAAGGACATTGCGCAATCGAACCGTACTGCGCAGGCGTTACGCCCGTGCGTTGACACTCGGCTAATGAGGCAGTCGGCGTTGCACCCGCACAGGGATCTTGAGAGATGTCGCTGGTGTTGGTGACCGATTGTGGGTTGTACAACTCAATGATATTAGGCGCGCGAATGGCGCGTTGATACGACCAGCGCAAGCGTGCATCCGGCGTCGGCGCATAGGTCAGCGCCAGCTTGTAAGTGTTCACGCCGCCGGCATTGCTGTACTTAGAGTGACGATAGCCGCCTTCGAAGGCGAGGTCGTAGAGGCCCGTTTTCTCCTGCACGAAGGGAACGCGCGTCTCGCCATAAATTTCGCGCACGTCGTAGGTGCCATGAATTGCAGTGGCGGCACCCGCGAAGCCGGATAGATCACCCGATCCAGTGGCACTATCCGGCACGAAACTCAACACTTCCGAACGGTATTCAGTGCCCAGCGCCACACTGACACCATCCTTGGCGGTTGGCAGAGTCACGTGATACTCGCCAAGATCACCTCTTACCACCGCCGCCACGGTTTTCTGTTGCACCGTACCGTATTCGGTGCCGAATGAATCCAGATAATTCACCTGCGCTGGCGTGACGCCACCGGTGGTGAAGATGTTGTAAGGCACACAGCTGGTGTCTGTGCCATCCACCACCGATTTACAAGTGGGCACGCCGCCCACATTCACCACCTGTAACGCACGGTTCACTCGCAACGAGCTGAGATAGTGATCGTTAAGCTGGTACAGCGAGGTGTAGTAGTACTGACCATATACATCGTAATCCCAGGCACTGCCCAGATCACCCTTCACACCCACCACGCCGCGATAGTTCATGTGCTCGTATTCGCTGACGCGACCGCCGCCTTCCAGATTGCGCCGACCGATGTAGATGTCGACATCGTCGGTGCTGCCGGGCGCGCAACCGATGGCGGTGCGTTGTTGCGCACTAAGCAGTGGGTTATCGCAGTTGATCAGTATGCCGCCGGTTGCATTGTAGGGATTCTGACCTTCGAACAAACCCGAAGGCGCCACTTCGGTACGCGCCCGGTCATTCATGAAAGTGAATTCACCGTAGGGCTTGAGATAGTCGTTGATATCCACATGCGCAAAGATGCCGGCCATGTAGCGCGTGTCCTGGCGCGATAGATATTGATAGGGATTGGAGTTGAACAGGGCCGGTGGATTCGAGCCGGTCTGCGGCCAATCCAGAAATTGATTGCCCACCACCGTGTAATCGAAAGAATCGTCGGTGGCCAGAAATTCATTGGAGTTGGGCGAGCCGCTACATACCGGAATGTTGCTGGCCACATTCACCTTGCACGCCGAGAAATCGCGTGCGCCCTGCGACACCGGCGCCGCATCGCGATAACTGAAGTAGGCGGTAACGTTGCCCTTGTTGTCATCCAGATTTGCGCCCATCACCAACGTCATTTCCTTGTTGCGCCCATCGGTGACATGACTATCCGGCTGTGCAAAGCCTTGCTGGCTCAACAAGCGCCGCATCAAGTCGCTATCGTTATGATGCTGCGAGAACCCATACTGACCGTCGAACTCAATGCCTTGAAAATCGCGACGCATGATGAAGTTGACCACGCCGCCTACTGCATCCGAACCGTACACGGCAGAGGCGCCGCCCGTGACCACTTCAACGCGCTCCACCAACAACGTGGGTATTTGATTCAAGTCGGGTGCGGGATTGGGGTTACCGGTGTTGGCATCGCCAATACCCAGACGTCGACCATCCACCAGCACCAGCGTGCGCTGCGGCCCGAGACCACGTAAATCCGCGGTGGAAATACCACCGGGCGAACTGAGTGGATTGGTGGTGGCGGAAAAATCGACGTTATTGTTCTGAAAATTCTGCGGCAGATTGTTCATCAGGTCGATGACATCGGTGGTGCCCTGCAAGCGAATCTCTTCGCGACTCACCACCTGCACGGGACTGGCGCTGGTGAGATTGGTGCTGCCGGCAATGCGTGTACCGGTGACAATGACCTCTTCAAGCGGTTCTTCACCGGTTGCAGCGTTAATTGAACTCGCAGACTCATTCTGCGCCGATGCAGCACTCACATAAGTGGCTGCCAAGATGCAAACCAACGGCACGCTCAATATTGCCGGCGGCTTGCCTTTCCCTACTCGACCAGGCTTTGCATGCTCCATGACGATGACTCCTCATGTCTACGTTGCTCCGGCACTGGTCGCAGCACAACACACCGATTGGAGTACTTATCGAATGTCGCTCACCGCATACCATGCTTGATTACATGGGAGTGGGGAGCGAACTCGGCGTGCGGTCCTACGAGTTGCCTGCATCGTAGGTGGAAGGATTTTTATTTGTCTGACAGAACACTGCCGGTATGGCTGTCAGAATTTTCCGCCACTTATGTAGGACGTCGAGTACGGTACGCAGTCTTATCACCTAAGCCGACGTTACCGATCTTCTTCTCGACAATTCAGTTGCGGGTTTGTTGGCCACCGAAACTGGCCCCAAGATTGAGCCGAAAACGGAAAGCTCTTCGGAACTAACATTAAATAGCGTTTCTTCAATTTGCCCTTGTTACATGAAGAGGATTTATCAGCTCTTCAATTGGCGCGCCAACTTGACGCTCTGCTCCAGTCGTTGATTCACCGCATCCCATTGAATGTTGGCGAAGAAGGCGTCGATGTACTTGGCTGCCGCTGCGCCAAAGTCGATGGCATAGGCATGCTCGTACATATCCAGCACCAATAGCGGCATGGCGCTGGTCAGCGATTGCGTGTGATGGTTGGAGCCGTAGGTGCGCAGTTCACCGGTCATCAACTCGTACGCCAGCACTACCCAGCCACTGCCGCCGCCCAAAGCAGAAGCGGCACTGCGGAAATGCAATTCCCATGTGTCAACGCTGCCGTAAGCTGCGCCCAGCGCGGTCGCAATAGAACCCGAAGCTTTACCGCTGCCGCCCAAGTTACCGAAATAGGCTTCATGCAAGGTCATGGAGTTGCGATACATCAACTCGCTCTGCCGCAGACCGCCCACCACAAAGGCCGGCGTATCCTTGGTCACCTGCGCCAGTTCTTTCTCGACGCGATTCAGATTGCTGACTGCACCGGCATAGTTGTTGTCGTGATGTGAGACCAGTAGCTTTTCGGAAAGCCCCGCCAGCTTGCCGGGATTGAATGGCAGCGGCTGAGCTACATGCTGACCACGAAAAGCAGGTGGAGCGCTGGGCGTACCCGCTGTAGTCGAATCGGCTGCTTCTGCCAGGCTGGTTGCCACGCTTGCTACAACCAAACCGCCGAGTAAATCACGACGCGAAGGCAGAGAGCCGCTCATGTAAGTCTCCAGATGAGATTTAAATAACCGGCTCGATTGTATACGCGATACCTTTTGCCATGTCTTGCAGAGAGGGCGCTGCTTATAAAGACAAAAAGTTAATAAAATTTAAGGCGCTAGCGCGCGATACCACAGCACCAAGCACTAGCAACGCTTCGATGCAGGCCAAAAACAAAAACCCTCTCGGTGAGGAGAGGGTTCTGTATTGCTTCCCGCGAAGCCCTTTTGGCAAAGCACGCGAGTTACATGAAGGCCTGCATCAGAACTCGTACTTCAAACCCACACGCAGGGTGCGTGGTTCTTCAGCACGGCTGACGCGACCGTCTACGCGCGTGGCATCCAGATCATCGGGATCGGGAGTCGGGTCGTAACCGGCCACATTGGTGCCGTAGTAGTAAACGATGTCCTTGCCCTTGTGATCCAGCGCATTGAGCACTTCGCCATAAATGGTGATGTGTTCGAATTTACGCGCCGCACGCAGGTTCAACATGGTTTCCGCATCGGTCTTCTGTGTGTTGCTGGGCACCAGTGCATAGCCCCCCAGGTAACGCAGACGACCGCTGAATTCCCAGGCACCCTTGGTGGCGGCAATACCCAATTCACCGGCGCTCTTCACCGAACCTTCGATGTTGTGACCACCGGTCGTTTCAGTGTCATCGTCATAGGTGAAGTCTACGTAGTGCGCCTGGCTACCGGTGTATACGGCGTCGATGGCCAGCCATTCCTTGGGACGCCAGAACGCTACCACTTCATAACCATGACGCTTGGAGCCGCCGCGCGGTTCCACCGAGTTGTCGTCACCGACGAAGATCAATTCGCTGGACAGATTCAACCACCAGTAAGCAGTGGTGATCTTGAAATCGCCCACTTCGAAACGCGCACCTGCTTCGTAGCCGGTGCCGATGGCCAGACCTTTGATTTCCGAGTCGGCACGAACTACGCCGCGCGCATCGTTGGAGTGTGCACCCTGCCCCCAGTTACCGTACAACTCGACGTTGTTGTTGACCGCGTAAGCCACGCCCACCTTGGGCGAGAAATTACTGTCGCTCTTCTTGCCGACGTTCTCTTGTCCGATTTCGCCGGAGCCGGGACGCAGACCCACGTTGAAGTTGTAATAGTCGCCGCGCAGGCCGCCGGTGAAGCGCAGTGCATCGGTGGCGCGCCAGGTGGCCTCGCTGTACACGCCGATCGAACCTTCACGGGCGCTGTTGCGCGCAATATTGTCGGAGAACTCACCATCAACGTCATGATCCACACCAACATTGCCGATGTTGTCGTAGCGCAGTTCGGTACCGGCTTTGACTTCAAGCTTATCGGTGCGCAGCAGGTTGCGTTCATAGCGACCGCCGACAATCCAGCGACGATCGAATTGATCGATCTGGTAGTCATAAGTTGGATTGGATGACATGCGCCAGTCGTAGTACTGCCCCCAAACCGTGGCGCGCCAATCGTCGGCCAGCAATTGCACATCACCGATCCAACGCAGGGTCTCACCCTTGGCCGTGGTATCGAGCGCGCAGAACTCGTCTTCGCATACCGAAGTACCGATGACGCGCTCAGGCGATTGTTCGGTGGGCTTCCAGGTAGCGTGATAGCCGGACAGCGAAGCCTTCAACATGCCGTAGTCGGTGGGCTGGGTGTACTTGCCCCACACCGATTCGTGTTGCAGGTCTTCCTTCAATTCCCACGGACCGTCATAGGTCTTGTATTGACCGAGCAAGGTGAGCATGCCGCTACCCAGGTTGGTGGTGCCGCCGCCGGCCACTCGGCCCCAGCCGTACTGGCCGGTTTCGATGGCAACGAAAGGACGCTGCAGGTTGTCGATGGTGGTCATCAAGGCCGCGCCGGCCATGGAGAAGTCGCCGTTGTCTGCGCGGTACGGACCCTTGCGGTACTCGATGCGCTCCACCACTTCAGGGATCAAGCCATTCACGTCCAGGTAGCCCTGACCGTGACCGTGAGTACGCAGGTTCCAGGGCACGTCGTCGATGTAGGCAGTGAAGTCGGTGCCGTGATCGAGGTTGAAGCCGCGCAGGAAGTACTGGTTGGCCTTGCCGCTGCCGGAGTGCTGGGCGGCGATCATGCCGGGCACGGCTTCCAGCAAATCGGCCACGCGCAACATGGGACGGACCAATAGGTCGTCACCACCCACTGCGCCTTCGCTGGCGGCATCGGCCTTGCCGATCAATTCTTCGCCGCGACCGAACACGATGACTTCGCCAATCGCTGCGGCATTATTGTTGGCGGCGACCACAGCCTCGTCGGTTGCATCGGCTGCGAATGAGGCCAGCGGTGCCAGCGCAAGCAAGCCCAGCGCGGCGCGAACAGCCCGGCGCACATACTTGGAGGTTGAGGCCACATCCGTGGCGGGGGTCGCGAATGACGCGGAATCGGACTGCATTAAATAAGCTCCCGTGAACAATGACTCGGCCGCTTGAATCGGCGGTGAGACATTGTTCCGGGTTCGCTTGGATAGCTCATCATCGTAACTGTTGCGGTAACGTTAACGTGCATTCGGGTAACGTTAACAATGGACTTAAGCCTTTGAGCTGCTTAATAAATTGAGCGACAGCTCATCAAGTGACGCACGCCACGGTTGGCATATCTTTACGTTCTTTGCAGGTACTTATTAATCACCGAATGAGCCTGCGCAAAATGCCCGTACGGTGGGGGCTGGAGAGTGCCCCAATTGCGCTCAGAGTAAACAAATTTTTAGCATTAGTTATGGCTTGGCAGGGTGCCGGCAAGTGGCTGCTCCTGCGGCTCATGAATCTGCGGTACGCCATCGTGATCCAAACCATCCTTGCCCAGACCATGCCGGATTCGACCTGCCAACTGTTCGAGATAGAGATAGATCACCGGGGTGATGTACAGGGTCAGCAGTTGCGAAATCAACAGCCCGCCCACCACCGCCAACCCCAGAGGCTGGCGTGAACTGGAACTGGCGCCGAGTTGCAACGCCACCGGCAGGGTGCCCAACAGGGCTGCCATGGTAGTCATCATGATCGGCCGGAAACGGATCAGGCAGGCCTGTTCGATGGCGTGCAAGGGCCCGCTGCCCTGGTCGCGTTGTGCCGCCAGAGCGAAGTCGACCATCATGATGGCGTTCTTCTTGACGATGCCAATGAGCATCAACATGCCCACCATGCCGTAGAAATCCAGCTCCCGATGGAACAGCAGCAGGGTCAACAGCGCCCCCAGCCCGGCGGTCGGTAAACCAGAAAGGATGGTCAGTGGATGCAGGTAGCTCTCATAAAGAATGCCCAGCACCACATAGATGACGAACACCGCCATGGCCAGCATCAGCCCCATGCCGCTGACCGAATCCTGGAACGCCTGCGCCGAACCTTGGAAGCTGGCGCTCAATCCGGAAGGCAGATTCATCTGCTGCAGGGCGAGATTGATCTGCTCGACGGCGGTGCCCAACGCCACGCCATCGGCAAGATCGAAGGAAATGGTCACGGCCGCAACCTGCCCCTGATGATTCACCGACAGCGGCGCGACGCTATTGGTCACGGTGGTCACCGCACTGAGCGGCACCAACTGACCGCTGGTGGTAGAGCGGATATACAGGGAACTCAGCGCGCTTTGATCGGCGCGGTCCGCAGCATTGAGCTCCATGATCACTTCATACTCATTGGTGGACGTGTAGATAGTGGTGACCTGCCCCGAACCATAGGCGTCGTATAACGCGGCTTCGATCTGTGCTGCGGTTACACCCAGTGCCGCAGTGCGACCACGATCGATCTGCAGTTGCACCTTGGGGAAGTTCACCTGCAGATCGCTGGTGACGTTCTGCAGCTCCGGCAACTTGGCCAAGGCCTCCTGCACCATCGGCGCTTTGGCAAACAACTCTTCGGTATCGTCATCCTGCAGTGTGTACTGATACTGGGTCTTGGTAATGCGTCCGCCGATACGAATGCTGGGCGGGCTCTGCATGAACACTTGAATGCCCAGCACACCCTGCATCTGCGCCTGCAACTGCGCCGCCACCGCGGTGGCATTGGGACGCTCATTGGCCGGCTTGAGTCGTAACAACAATCTTCCTTGATTCAATGACTGGCCGTTATTGCCGCTGCCCAGTGAAGACATCACGCCATCCACATAGGGATTCTTCATGGCGATGGCCGCCAGCGCATCCTGCTTGGCATGCATGGCCGTGAAGGAAATATCCTGCGCACCTTCGGTGGTGCCGATCAATTGGCCGGTGTCGTCCGCGGGCATGAAACCCTTGGGCGTCACTACATACAACACCGTAGTGAGCAGCACACTGACCAGAAATCCCAGCAGCGTAATGCGACGATGTTGCAGCACCCACGCCAGGCTGCGTGCATACCCCGCGTGTAATCTTTCAAACACTCGCTCACTGGCGTGGTACCAACGACCATGCTTGGGTTGGGCTGCATTCTCTTTTACATGTGACCGCAACAATCGAGCGCTCAGCAACGGCGTCAAGGTCAGCGATACCACTGCGGACATCAACACCGCCACCACGATGGTGACGGCAAACTCGCGCAACAAGCGGCCGATCAGGCCGCTCATGAACAACACGGGAATGAACACCGCCACCAGCGATAGCGTCATCGAAACGATAGTGAAACCGATTTCGCGTGCGCCGCGCAGTGCCGCCTCGAACGGCTTCATACCTTGTTCCAGGTAGCGCGAGATGTTCTCCAGCATGACGATGGCATCGTCCACCACGAAGCCCACACACAGCGTAAGCGCCAGCAAGGACAATGTATCCAGGCTGTAGTCCAGCACATACATCACCGACAGCGTGCCGATCAAGGACATCGGCAATGCCAACGCGGGAATAAGCGTCGCACGCCATTCGCGCAAGAAGGCAAAGATCACCAACACCACTAACACCAATGCCAGCCCCAGCGTGAACATGACTTCACTCACTGCATTGCGAATCGAAACGCTGCGGTCATACAAGACGCTCAAGTGAATACCGGCCGGCATATTGGCCTGCAACTTGGGCAACAGCTTTTGAATGGCATCGATCATGGCGATGGTATTGGTGCCCGGCTGGCGCTGAATCGCCAGGATGATGCCGCGCTGACCGTTATAGCTGGCGGCAGCTTGATCGTTCTGCACGCTATCGGTCACCTGCCCCAGATCCGACAGCCGTACCGGAGCGCCATTACGCCAGCTCACCACCAAACCGCTGAACTGTGCCGCATTGAGCAATTGACCATTGGCTTCCAAGGCATAGATGCGCTGCTCGTTACGCAGCGTGCCGGTGGGGCGATGCGAGTTCTGTGCATTGATAGCCGTCGCCACTTCGTCGATACCCAGATCGTGCGCAGCCAACGCCTTGGGGTCGAGTTGAATACGCACCGCATACTTGGCCGAGCCCAACACCTGCACTTGAGCCACGCCGGAGACCATCGACAGACGTTGCGCCAAGGTAGTCTCGGCAAACTCATCGACTTCAGCTATGGGTTTCGTGGTGGAAGTCAGCGCCAGGTACAACACCGGCGAGTCGGCGGGATTCACTTTTTTCAGACTGGGTGGCGAGGTCATCTCGCTGGGCAATTGTTTCGCCGCTGCCGACAGCGCGCTTTGCACATCCTGTGCAGCAGCATCGACATTACGATCCAGTGCAAACTGCAAGGTGATATTAGTGTTGCCCTGCGTGCTGGAAGAGGTCATCGACTCCACACCGGCAATGGTCGACAGTTGCTTCTCCAATGGCGTGGCCACCGCACTGGCCATGGTGTCCGCATCCGCACCGGGCAAGGAAGCGCTGACTTGAATGGTGGGAAAATCAAGATTGGGCAGATCGGAAACCGGCAACAACCCATAAGAGATGCCACCGAACACCAGCAGGCTGATCATCAACAGACCGGTCATCACCGGGCGGCGTATGAAGATCTCGGAAATGTTCATGAGTGCACCGATGCATCTGTTGGCTGCCCGGCCGCCTGCTCTGGAGCTTTATTATCGGCAGCTTGCACCAGCGAACCGTCTTGCAAGCGCGATTGACCATCGCTAACCACTTCGTCGCCGGCCGCCACGCCCTGCGAGATGATCGCCACGCTATCTGTCTGGCGCGATACCGTCACCGTACGCTGATGCACATGCAAGGTGGCATCGACCGTAAACACATAGCTGCCGTCCGGACCATTGCCCACTGCATTACCGGGCACAGTCACCACCTGCTCAGCCTGATCCAATTGCAGATGCACATGGACAAACTGCGACGGCCATAAAGCATGGTCGCCATTCACTACTGTTGCGCGCACATGCACGGTGCCGTTGGCGGCATCGACGGTGTTGTCGATGAAGTCCAGCTTGCTGGTGTGCGCATAGCTTACATTGCCATCATCCGTGGCGAGGCTGACCATGGCTTTGCTGGCCAGCATACCGCGTCGCACCAGGTCGAGATCCTGTTGCGGCACCGTGAAATCCACATAGACAGGATCGAGTTGCGTGATGGTCACCAGCGTCGCCGCGTCTGCGGCCTTCAACAAATTACCTGCGCGAAGTGCCACCGTACCGCTACGACCGCTGATGGGTGCACGGATGGTGCAGTAATCGAGATTTAATTGCGCGGCCTGCACTGCGGCTTGATCGGCTATCACTGCAGCAGCGGCGGTTTGCTCGTTGGCCTTGATCTGCGCATAGTCATCGGCAGACACGTAGTCCTTCGACATCAGGTTGTCGTAGCGCTGCCGTTGTGCACGATTACGCTCCAGCGTTGCTTCGTCCTTGGCGAGATTGGCCTTGGCCTGTGCCAGCAAAGCTTCGTAGGGTCGCGCATCCAAACGAAACAGCACCTGGCCGGCTTTGACTTCATCACCCTCGTTGAACTCTACTTTCAACAGTTGCGCGTCGACGCGCGTGCGCACCACTGCACTATTGACGGCAATCAAGTTGCCCACCGCACTCAAGATATAGGGCACGGTTTGCAATTTAGCCGGCGCAATTGTTACGGGGATGGCCTTGTCGGTGCGCTTACTTTGCTTGCCGGTATTTCCTGCAGCGCCGGTACAGGCGCCAAGCGCGCCTGTCATGATGATCACAATGGACAGGCACATCCATCCGCGGTGACTTGCCGAACAAACATCAGTGGGTTGCATCATAGGAATTGCTGCTTGAGAATTACCGACCATCATTAACTACAATTAACCCGAGCCGTAGCGCAGCTGATTCATATCAGCTCCGTCGAGTTAACCACCGTGACTGGAACCACCCAATATGATTAGGGTCCTAATCATTAGTTCAGCAACCATTTACCCATGGAGAAAACTTTGCAAACGGATGCCCGGAACGATGGCCAGACCCCTGAGTTGGACGAGCACGAAAAACTGGGCCGATTGATCGGAGAAGTGAATCGTCTCTGGCGCAGTCGCCTGAATGAACTGCTGCGTCCGTTGGGTTTATCGCAGACGCGCTGGATGACCCTGCGCATTCTGTCGCGCCACGGCACGCACATGTCGCAGGTGGAGTTGGCGGCCCGGCTGGGCGTGGAGCCGCCCACTCTGGTGGCGATTCTGGATGGACTGACTCGCGACGCTTATATAGAGCGCCGTAATTCGGATATCGACCGGCGCAGCAAGGAAGTGCATCTGACGACCAAGGCACGCGGCAAGGTCCGGCAGATCGATGCGATGGCAAAGAAACTGCGCACGGAGATCATGCAGGATCTCGACGATCGGGCATTGCGCGCCGCCACTGCCACGTTGCTGTCGCTTCGTGAACGCCTGGCTGCCAGCGATGCAGTCACAACTACCGTTGTCAAAAGTCCGTCCAAATCTTCACGTACCCAGCAAGCCCGCAAGCGCACAGCGAAGAAATGACTCTGCTGCATGTTCAGCTAGCAACGTTGAATGCCGCTCTTCATCGCGCTCATGCGCATTCATATAAGCAGTGCAGAGCTATTACTTCGTGCTCAGTAATTCCTAATAAACAGAAATATTGACTTTGCTCTCTGAAAGGTATGTTCTAGCAAAGATTTCGATGCAAGTGAATCACTATATGGGCCACCACTGGGGATGCGAAGTGAGTGAGCCAGACCGGAATCATGACCTAGCCATTAGCCCGGTCTGACAATTCGCGATGCACTGCAGCTGGCGACCCGAATCACACGGGGAGCAATACATGCGCATGGTGAATCGAATCTTGCTGGCCACCGGAGCCGGCCTGTCCCTCAGCAATACCACCGTTGTTCTAGCTCAGAACACGGATAGCTTGGCGCTTGAAGAAATAGTGGTGACCGCGCAGAAGCGCGAAGAGACTTTGCAAAAGGCTGCACTATCGGTCACCGCATTGGTGGGCGACGATTTGCGCCAGCAAGGCAAGACAGATCTGCCCGACATGCTGCGCGGCGTAGCAGGTGTCGAAACCGGCAATGGCTTCTTCTTCGTGCGTGGCATCGGCAGCGCACCGCAGTTCGGACAGGATGCTTCGGTGACGGTGAGCGTCAACGGCGTGTTCATGCAAAACGCGCAAACACAACGCGATGCCTTCTTCGACATTGCGCGCGTGGAAGTGGCGCGCGGCCCGCAGACCACACTCACCGGCCGCACTTCGGAAGGCGGCGCCATCAATGTCATCAGCAATGAACCCAATCTGGATCAGTTCGAACTGAAGGGCGTGGTGGAAGGCGGCGATCATTCGTTGCTTGCCACACAGGGTGTGATCAACCTGCCCATCGGCTCACAGGTGGCGTTTCGCACTGCGTTTGCCACGGTGAATCGCGATGGTTACTTCACCAGCGGCGGCGACCTCGACAACAAGTCGGTGCGCGCGCGTCTGCTGTGGCAACCCAGCGAAGACATCAAGTTGATTTTATCCGGCGATTACAGTGATGGCTTGCTGACCGGCACGGCCAGCGGCAACACCGATCGCATTGATCTGTCGCTGCCCTTCTATACCTTGCATGGCTATTACTGGAATCCCACACCGCCGCTGACCAAGTCGAAGTACATCATCAAGAACTTCTGGGGTGATTTCACCTGGGATACTGCGGTAGGTACGCTGTACTTCCAGCCGACCTATCAGGAAAACAAGGTCATCAACTATCCGATCTACAGCGCCAACTCGGTCACTTTGTTTAACAATCTTGCATTAGGCTACAACTACGATGCCGCAGTGGCCCGCTCCACCACCTCCAGCTCCAATGCCTCGCCTGCCAACTCCACCAGCTATGAGTTGCGCTTCTCCAGTCCAGCAAGTTCCAAATTGAAATGGCTAGTAGGCCTTTACTATTTCAAAGGTGAACAGGCCATTGCCCTGTTGAATGGCACAGCCGGCACTTCATCACCGAACAACGCCACCGCCAATCCCGCCAATGCCACTGCGGTGGGCATCCTGCCTACGATTGGTTATCCCGTTGTCTATCCGCAAAGCAACAAACGCGTCACCACCGACAAGGATGTGTACTTCCAGGCGACGTATCCGGTGACCAAGACCTGGCGCGTCACTGGCGGCGCACGCTATTCGGATGACGCCAAGAAACGCGGCACCGCAGTGGGTGGCTTCGTATTGCCCGATGGCACCGCGATCAACACCAACTTCCGCTTCCCATTGGATAACAACGCCACCAATCCGGGCGTGCCGAATGGCAACACCGCCACCAATGGACCTTTCATCTACTACAACCTGGATGCCGCCACGGCTTCATACAAGCGCGTGAACTGGCTGGCCAAACTGGAACATGACGTCACCGATACCTCCATGCTGTATGCCATGGTCTCCACCGGCTGGAAGACGGGCAGCTTCATCAACATCCCTTCAGCCAGCGCACTCTGCTCGCCGCCACCGGCCGGCGCCCCCCTGGCGGCCACCTGCAGCAATACCGTGCCATTAGTGATCTCCGGCTTCAAAGCCGACTACGATCCCGAATATCTCACCGCCTATGAAATCGGCAGCAAGAACATGCTGCTGAATGACCGGCTGCGCGTGAATGGCTCGCTGTACTACTACGACTACAAGGGCTTTCAATTCAACTATGCAGTGAACTGGGTGAACCCGGCCGCCGGCGTCGATCCCGACTTTCAACCGCTCACCGGCCAAACCGGCAATGCCAAGAAAGCAACCAGCTATGGCGGTGAAATCGAAACCAGCTATCTGATCACCGCCAACGACAAGCTGGACTTCAATGTGTCGTACATTCATGCGCGCCTGAAGGAAGTGCAGGTATCCAGTCTTGCGGCTGCCAGCGTTAAAGCCTGGGCAGCGGCGCTGACCAACTTCACTTTCCCACATGCACCCAGCTGGCAACTGACGCCGCGTTACTCGCATGTGTTCAATCTGAATGGTCATGGCGACATCACCGCTAATATGGATGCTCAATACTCCAGCAAGCAGTACACCAATCTGCCATCGAGCTGCCAGCAGATTCCCGGCAACTACGCCGCCGGCACTTGCGCCGCCACGCCATTGGTCGTGGATGATCATGTACTGACGTACTACGTACAGCCGGCTTTCACCAAGATGAATGCATCGGTTGCCTATCACTCCACCAATAGCAAATGGAGCGTGACCGGTTACATCAACAACGCCACCAACAAGAAGACCATCGTCAGCAATACTCCGCCGAATAGTTTCGTGGGCTTTGGCAGCGCCGGCTTTACGCCGGATGATCCGCGGACTTATGGGGTGATTGTTAGCGCGAATTTGTAAAATGCTAACAGTGCAGCGTGAGTGTCTTGATGCTTTACAGGATCGTGAGCGACAGGAAGTCGCGCTCGAAGCCTACAGGGATGTATTTACGGCGGTCCTGTAAAGCATCAAGACGCTCACGCTGCACCAGCGACGAAATCACCTCGTACCCTCATCCTGCTCTCCCCTTGGGGATAGAGTAATAAACTGCCATCGTCAGACCAACTTGATATCCACCGGCTCAACCTGCGGGAAAATCGTCTGCAATTGTTCGTTCGACAGTCCCCACAACCGCTGAAACAAACCACCCAGCATCGCTCGATAATCATTCAGCACCGGATAGTCACGATCCTGGAATAGATTGGCGCGCTTCACCTGCACCTGCTCACCCAGCACATGACCACCATTGATCGCGCCACCCAGCACCCAGTACACCGAACCATGACCGTGATCGGTGCCGCGATTGCCGTTCTCGCGAAAGGTTCGACCGAACTCCGATAGCACCACGACCACGGTGTTCTTCCACTCAGCTCCCAACTCCGTAGCAAACACCTGCAAGCCACGGCCGAGACTGGTCAGATTGTTAGGCAATGTGCCCTCGGCCGCGCCTTCATTCACATGCGTATCCCAACCGCCAACATCGACAAAACCCAGTCGATATTGATCGCGCATCAAACGCGCCATGCGTTGCGCTTCCAGCTCAAAACCTTTGGAGGTAATGGCGCCGCGATTGGCTTCTTCCATTTCAGCGGCCATGGCGCGGCCCACCTCCTGACGCAACTCCAAACCTTCGGCCACCGCACCTTGCAAGTTAGTGCTGACATACATCAATGACAGGATGCCGGCTTGACGCGCATCGAACACCGGCTTGCCCGCCCCTTTCAAGGAAACGTTGGGAATATCTGTCTCACCTCGGAATGCCACCGGCAATGAGTCCGTAAAGGCGATAGGACTGGCGCTGACGCGTGCGCCCTGCAACTGGGCTGCCAATCTCGCCATGAAACCGGAACGCAGATCGCGCGCACCCTGCACAGGCTGACCCAACTCGATGGAATCCTGAGTTTCAAAATGGCTGCGTGACACGTCCTCCGTGCCGGCAAAGGGTACAAACGCCACTTCGCCGCGCATGTACATAGGCGCGATGGATTCATGCAATGCAGGCGCTAACGCCCAATCGGTATCAAGTGCAATTGCCGTTTTAGTTACATCGCCATTGGTTGCGGGCTTGGCAACCGCTATGTTGGGACGCAGCTCGTAGTAATCGCTGCTTGTATAAGGAATCAATAGATTGGCGCAGTCATAACCCCCGCGCAGGAATACCAACAATAAACGCGGCGAACCGGGCGGCGCAGCGAACAATTGACCGCCCGCCATCAATACCGACGCGCCGGCCATACCATGTAAAAAAGTGCGCCTTTGCATGGATCACCTCGTCATGCAGTTTGCATTCGCCACTATCAATAATTGAACTCAGGCGAGCCCAGCAGATAAGTGTTCCACTCCTGCTGCGAGGTCGCCTTATCCAAGGCCGCCAGAGTGGTCTTCGATAATTGCGGCTGCAGATACTGGAAGTACAAAGGCGTAGCCAGCTGCGGAAAACCTGCCCGTGTGGGCGGCGAACCATCCTCCGGCTCGAACAGGCCGCCATTGCCCGAGCCGATGGCACGCGCAATTTCGAAACGCTTGCTCAACTGCCCCGAGCTGGACCAGTTGATGGCGGCCAACGGATAACCGTCAGGGGTTTGTCTCCCGAACAAAGGTTCACCCAATGCATTCAACCAATTGACGATGGGATGGCTATTGGCAATAGATTTTCCATCGTAGGCCAAGCGCACACTTGAAATCACATAGTGCATCGGGTCTTTAAATTGTTTGCCGCCGGCAGCCGCAAATTCACGCGAGCTGAGCAAGCTACGCAGCACTGCCGCTATATCACCGTTGGAGCGCTGAAAGGTCTTGACCATGTCTGCAAGCAAAGCTTCCGATGGCGTATCACCGATAAAGTACGTAGCCAGCTTGTTCGAAATGAAACGCGCACAGGCCGGTTGCGCCACCAATAGATCGACCGCCTGCTCCACTTCATTGAAACCACTGCCGGCAATCTGCTTGCCCAACAAGGTTTTGTTACCAAAGTCATGACGCGCTGGATTGAACTCGAACGCGTCTTCATGCCGATACAGCGGCTGCCATTCCGCCTTAAGTTTGGGTGCGTTATCGGTGGCGTTGATGCCGACACCGGTCAGCACACGCGCGAGCTCCTGCACATCTTGCTGGGTGTAGCCGCCGTTTACGCCCAGAATGTGCAATTCCATGAGCTCGCGCGAGTAGTTTTCATTGATGCGATTGACTGCGTTCTGCGCGTTGTCCAGATACTGCAGCATGGCTGGATGCTTGAGTGTGGCCAGCACCAGCTCGCGAAAATGTCCCAGCGACTGCGAACGGATGGCCCGCTCATAGTCGGCCGCCAGCCAGTTCACATTGCCCTTGCCTTGAAACACACTGAAATGATTGAGCCAGAACCAAACCATCTGCTCGCGTAATTGCGCCGGCGAATAAATGGCATTGAGCAAATGACGACGAGCCGCCTCGTAGGCCAGTTTGTTAGCGTGCTCATTTAAGGTCTTGCGCGCCGCCTGCTTGTCCATTTCATCGGTGAGCGCATTGATGCGCTGATTCTCGCTGGCGATCAGCTGCAGCCATTGTTGAGCGGTGTGTTGCGAAACCTCTAACGAGTCGATCTGCGTGGCAATATCGGCAGGCAGCCCCACCTGCTGTGCGCTCAACTGCGCGTCCAAGAATTTTTTTCGCCCCAACTTGCGGTATTGCTCGAGAGTGGCGCTATCGACACCATATGTCACGCGATTAAGCCACTGCATATCCTCACGCGACAAGGTCGCTTCTGCAGCCTGCACCGGCAATGACAGGCACGCTGCCAACAACAGCATGCTCGGATAGGCAATACGTTGATATGCAATCGGTGAGCGAACGGTCATTTTCATGTGACCTATGTCAGCCGCAAAAGTGCGACAGGATCAGCACCTAAGAGAAAGTTAATCCACGAGAATCAGCTGCAGGGTTCGACATGATCGCGATCATGCGCGCCACTTCATTCCTACAAAGCCACGTACAAGCTTGTTGAGAAATAGCGACATGTAAGTCCACACTGACATGGATACAGGCCATGGTCCGTTTAGCAATGGACTGTCACGGGCCTACATTGCCGCTTAACCTAAGTCCTGCTGATGTGTTTTCATCCAATCAATTGAAGCAGGCTGGGGGACGTAGCCACCGGCTACGCGTAAACACTGCCCTGATTTCAGGGGCTTATTTCCAGAGGTGTTTCATGAGCAATCAAGATCAACGCGGTCAGCAGTCCGGTCAATCCGGCAGCCGTTCGCAGCAGGACCAACAGAGCCAACGCAGCCAGCAACCGGGACAGCAGTCTGGCCAGCAGGGAAGTAATCAACCCCAGGATCAGGGTAGCCGTAAAGAACAGCAGCATCAGCAAGGCAGCAATCGCCAGCAGCCGGGCCAGGATCAACGTTCCGGCCAGCAACATGGCAGCCAGAGCGATAGCCAGCGCAGCAGTCAGGGCGATCGCGACAAAAATCGCTAAGCACTAGCCAAGCATCACTGCTGCGACCGGCCATTTAATGGCCGGTCGCAGCAGCCGCCCTGTCTACAGTTAATCTCGCTTCCTGCCGAATACCAAGTAGGCCAGCACGCCGGTCATCGCTGCCAGCAGCAGCACCACCACGATAAATCCATGTCGATATTCGGCCAAGGGAATGCCACCGACATTCATACCGAACAGGCCTGCCACCAGATTGATCGGCAGCGCCAGCACCGTCACGACAGTCAGCACGAACAGCGTGCGGTTGGATTGCTCGTTGAGCAATGCTGCGAACTCTTCTTGTAAGAGACGCACACGCTCACCCAGTGTCACCGAATCCGCCACGGCTGTGGACAACTCCTCTGCAGCCTGTCGTAGATCTTGTAGATCCTCGCCGCGAATCCAATGCGGCGGGCGATTGAGCAATCGAAACAGGGCCGCAGGCTCCGGCGCCAATAGACGCTGCAACCTGACCAATACACGTCGTAACGTGCCCAGCTCAGTGCGACTGTTGCTGACTTGGTTGGCCAGCAGTTGATCTTCAAGCGCGTCGAGGCGCGCAGTGGATTTGCGCACGATGTCGATCAATACGTCGGCCTGATCGCGTAACAACTGCGCCAACAATTCGGTGGAAGAACGGAAGGCGTGGCCGGCCTTCACCGCCGCACGCAATCAATCTATGGAACGCAAAGGCCTCAGCCGCGCCGTCACCAACAAGTGCGGCTCCAGACTGAGACTCACCGAAGACACATTGGATGAATCGAAACTGGAATCGAACATCACATCGTGAATGACCGCCACCAGCGCCGCGCCTTCCTGCTCAAGACGTGTAGAGACGGCATTCTCATGCAACGATTCATAGAAGGCATCGGGCAGATCCAGATGGGTACGCATGGAACGCACCGCTGCCGTGTTGGATAAAGAAAAATGCAGCCAGACAAACGACTCGGATACGCGTTCCTTATCGCTTAGCCATGCAGCCACGGCAGTCGCGTCCAGCTCCCTGGCCGGCTGGTCGGGCGTAAATAAATAGGCCCAGACTAGACCATGCTTGTCTGAGCCATATACGGGATTGGTGATGTCCAAGAATGCCTCAGCATGTATTTGTGCAACCTGGGCATACCTTACATGCACGGTACAATTCAGGGAATGGCGATGCTTACGCTGGTATTCAGGCATGCCACCCACTTCATCCTGTCATCTAAACGTCACAAATATCAACAACCTGCCAACTTGTTAGATCACCGCTTCAGCCCGCACCACATCTGCCATTCGGCGGCGACTTTGCATCCAGCTCGGACACCGTCTCCCTGATCCTTTTCACGTTCGCATAATCGGCAGTAATCAGCAGCATATTACTGCTCGTATAGGCAGCGAGATTGGCGTAGCTGGGCAGCATCGGCCTCAAGATAGGCACTAGCAACGGTGCGCAGGTATTTTTTATTTCGATAGTCGTGCTGACGATTTGATCGTCTGGATATTCTTCACCCAATAGCGCGGTGGGAATCGGCATAGTACGCACCATATCAATTGGCACAACGTTGACATAGCCATTCAACTCATAAGCTGTATAGCCATTGATCTTGAGAATAGTGAGCAAACCGGCATAGTCGATTTGCTCAAGCTTTTGACCATATAGAGAAACGTCAGCCTTTACCCTTGGATCGACGACGAATTTCTTGCCTATATTCGTCGCCACTGCCTCGAGCAAGGTCTGCACAGGAATGCCGGCCTTGGATGCCGCGCTTGGCTTCGCTGCGGAAACGGCTTCCACACCACGGACCTTATCATCCTCAACTCTCTTCTCACCCTCAACTCTCTGCGACGCCACTACAGGAATAGGCGCCGCAGCAGCACCGGTGAGTTGAGCCGGCATTGGCGTCGCCGTAGTCGATACAAGGCTTACAGCGCCATTGCGACTCAACTCATTCACCACCTTGCCGGGTTGTGCCAGCGCCGCAATACTGGTGGTCAAGATCACCACGCCTGCCAACCAGGAATAATCAGAGTTAGCGGCATCAAATTTCGCAATCATGGTAATTCGCTCCTTTAACTGCCCGTGACTTTCAACAATGCCCAAACCATGGACGCGCGTAGTCATGCCAGTGCGCGCATCAGCGAGATGAATCAGGGTATCCCCATAGGCCAGCTGTTCTTCCGACTTCAGGTGACCCAGTACCGCCGCATCGCAGGCCCGTTCCATATCAATACGCATGAGGCGCACCGCATACCACACCAACGGATTAAACCAATGCAGCACCTGCGCGAGCGCCGCCAGCCAGCTGAACAGCACATCATGTCTTTGTACATGGGTCAGCTCGTGCAGGAACACGTGACGCAGCTGGGCTGCCGTCAACTGCTGCGACAATCCAAGCGGCAATAGCAAGGTCGGCGACCACCAGCCGAATACCGCCGGAGAATCAATATCCCGGGTTTGCAGCACCACTACTCGACGATGCAAACCGATCTGCAGCCCGCACTCATCCAGTAACTTATGAGCGGCCGCATGGGCTTCACTGGCATGCCGCCTTATACGTCTATATCTATAAAAATTTGCTGCCAGCACCCAGGCCAGTGCCAAGGCGACCGCCGTCCAAAGCAACATCAATCCATCAAGAAACACTTCGCTAGATAGCAATCCTACGCGATCAATCTGTTCGACCACTTCGGCGCGCGATGGAGTAGAGGAGTCGCTATTGATACTTTGCGGCCCGATGATAGAAGCCATCGAATTTTCGCTCAGCGCAGCCGGCGTGTTGATTGCGGCTTGCCCATCTAGCGACAAATTGATTTCCGGACCCACGGGACAGAGCAGGCATAACAACGCCGCAGTCCACAAACCATGTCGCGCCTGCGGCGATAGCCAGGTGGCAAATCGACGCAGAGCCCACACCAATAAGATGATGAGTGCGCCCTTACAAGAGGCAAACCAAATCCAACTAGCCGTTGGCGCCAGAAATGCTGTGAGTTGATTGATCATTGTCGGCTCCCTGCCTTACTTACTGGCCAGCAGTTTCTTCAGCTCACGTTTTTCTTCCAGAGTCAGCGCACGTCGGCCGACAAAGTGCGCCACCATGGGCGCCAGCGCGCCATCGAATACCCGGTCGATGAAAGAGTGTGCAGCCAAGCGCGTGCATTCTTCACGCGAGACCGTGGGATAGTAGCGATAGACGCCCTCCACCACTTTATTATCGACCACGCCTTTCTTGGTCAGGCGGATCAGCATGGTGCGCACGGTTTTAGAATGCCATTGCCGGTCGGCAAGCCGTTCGCATAGATCGCTTACGCTGATGGGCGCCAGCTCCCATAGCGCCTTCATGACTTCCCACTCTGCATCCGATATCTGCGGTTTTTCGGCCATGACCCCACCCTCCTAGCGCATGCCTTACAGCTGTAATCCAAAATTAGCTTACAGCTGTAAGGCAGACAACGCAAGCGTGTCGAGCGCAATCCACGAGTGAGCGTTGATCTACCGGCTATAGAAATGAAAAACGGCACCGATCGTGCCGCTCAGCAAACTCGGCAAGGAATTCCGTCTAGTGGTGGTGACGCTTAAGCTTGATGCGCACTTGGCGCGAAGCAATAACGGGAATAAAGACAGCGACGCTGGCGCCATCTTCGAGCGACGCGCGCTCCACTTTGTATAGATGCGCCACCTCAATCAACGGCACATCGACTTCGCGCGCCAAGGCTTCCAACGACAGTCTTTCTGCACCGTTCAATTCGGGAATTAATTCCACGTCGCTGGCCATGACCCGCTCGCCTCGCTGAAAACGGACAACCATCAAACGCCAACCCGACCAGCGCGTCCAGCACTCATTTCGAGTTTGGTTGACCGGTCAATTACTTAACGGTTAAAGGTGAGATTTTACTGGGCGGCTGTCGCCGGCCATTTTGCGCTACGCCGCCGACTTGGTTGCCCCCTGGGCGGACAATTCCAACTCGATCAGACGGGCCAATGTCCGTAATTTTGTACGCTGCTCCGTATCAATACCGAATGCCTGGCTCTCCACGCGCAACGCAGCCAGCAGCTCGCCCATGCAGGCATCGGTCAGCCCATAGGCTGCACGCCATTCCAGATAGACATCCCAGTAGTCAGTGACGATGTCTCGCGTCTTAAGTTCGTTGTCGATATACATGGCGCACCTGCTCATGAATGCGGTCGGCATACTGGGTCGGCGCTGTTACGTTCTGATGACGCGACCAGGGAAATGTGCAGTGCATCTCAAGATCGCGCCGCCTTCTTAAGCAATGGTTACGGCCACGCACTTTAACGAACCTGCCTCCGCATCACTGACAGACAGATCAACAAGACCCTCATGACTGCGATAGATCAAGCTATTGCCTACATGACGCTTGGCCTGTTTCTTCACCTCGACCAGCAGCTGCGCCGCCGCTTCGGCGCTGGTAAGGCCGGTGGTCGCACTGTCCAACACGGCCAGCGATAGCGACAGCAGCGGAAACTGCCGCAGATGACCTTCACGATCCGCAGCAACGATATGCCCCGCAGCCACATCATTGCTCGAATAGAATCCGGTAATACTCGACGAGAAAGTGTTGCACAGCTTGTGCAGACGCTGCCGCCAATCGGTACTACGCAACACCAATACGAAATCGTCGCCACCCACATGCCCCAGAAAGTCGATGCGCGCGGATACGGTAATCTTGAGCAATTCCGCCAGGTGCTTCAGCACTTGATCGCCCTGCGCATAACCATAGACATCGTTGTATGGCTTGAAGTTATCCAGATCGACATAGCACACGACAAACTTGCGCGCATCGGCCAGCAAACGATTGATGCAATCCTTGATCGGACCATTACCCGGCAACAGTGTCAGTGGATTGGAATGCTTGGCCACCTGCAACTGCTGATCGGTGATTTGCCGCAGCAGATCCATGGTCTGACCGATGCCCAGATACTTGCCATCCAGCGTGATGACAAACTCATCGGTCCAACGCGCGCCGCTGCTATGCGTCACCAAACGGCTGACCTGTTCGAGACGCAGTTCGGCATCGATCATCACGCTGGGCGTTTCCATCACGGCGGTAATACATTTCTTATTGTAGATTTCCGGATGCAGCGGCTTGCTCATCATGGCAAACAAACTATGACGTCGCACCACACCCAGTGGTCGACCGTTCTGCACCACCGCCAGCATGTCACGCACGGTGCCGCTACGAAACAGCTCCACCAGGTCGGCTACGCGCATCTCCGGCGGCACCGGCGGCACGTGCATGGCCAGATGTTCGGCACGTAGCGCTGCGGTGCTGATTCTGCCCAGATCCGCCACCGTAAATTCGTGCAACGCCACATTGGGCGTAGCTTCCGGACGTCCAAACAGGTAGCCCTGCAAGCGATCTATACCTAACTCCATCAGTTCGCGGCATTCGCCCGGCGTTTCCACGCCTTCTGCGATCACCCGACAACCGATGGTGCGGCCGAGATCGATGATGGAACGCACAAAGCCATACTTGGTGGAATCCGAATCAATGTTGCTGATGAAGTAGCGATCGATCTTGACGTAGTCAGGACGTAATTCAGACCAGGTGCGTAACCCAGATGAACCGGCGCCCAGATCGTCGATGGCGAACTCACAACCGCCTTCACGTAGTTGCTGCAAGGTCGAACGCAGCATTGCGTAGTCATCCAGCAGACTTTCTTCGGTCAACTCCATTACGCAACGATCCGGGGCCAGGCCCGCCGCTACGATGGTTTGCAGAAAGCGCTCTGCGAAACGCGGCTCCTCATAAACCGAATCCGGCGAAACATTTACAAACAGACGCCCCTCCGCCTTCAGTTCGACGAAGCGTCGCGCGGCCAATTCAATACAACGAAACTCCAGCTCCAGACGTAAACCACAACGCTGTGCCGTACCGAACAGATGCTGCGGCGAATGCAGCCAGCTACTGGAAGGCCCACGCGTCAACGCTTCATAACCGAACAAGCTGCGGCTGCGCGGATCGACGATGGGCTGAAATAAAGTGGCGAGATCGCCTTTGCGAATGATGGCCGTCAATTGCACGGCGGCGGTGTCCATGCGCCGCAGGCGCATGGTTTGAGTTTCATCGAATGCTTCTGACATGCCTGTTACCCATATCGGACCGCGCAAATTTAGCGGCCGCGACACTGAGTAACGGCGACGCAGCTCTCAACCTGAGTTGCGTCATAAAAGTTTCATGAAGTAAGGACAGATGACCAGATTAGTATGGCTTGCATGTAACAAAAGTTACCAACCGTCAGCAAAACAAAGCCCGCAGTTGCGGGCTTTGTACAGGCAAGTGGCCATGACTGGCCGATCTTACGCTCTCTCAGAAATTTCCCGACACCACCAGTCCGTAGGTACGCGGCGCATCGAGGCTGACCGCCACCGCCGTGCCCGGACGGCTGCCCTGATTGAGCAGCACCGGTGTGCTCTCTATGTTCTTGACGTAGCCATTGACGGAAAATTTGCCGTCCGCCGATTGCCAACTCAAGTAGGCGTTGTAGAGATTGTAGTCGTCTTGAATATTGGTCACTGCGCGTACGCCGGTGGGAAAGCCGGCAGTCCAATAGTCGGACTTGTGTATCCAATTGGCCTTGGGCGTCAATGAACCCCGCGCACCCATCTGGAAGGTATGCGCGTAACTGGCATTGATACTGGTCGATGGCGAGTTCTGTTGCGGCAGACCACCAAAGCCCTGAGCAGTGGTTCTGAAGCGATCCAGCAACAAGGCCGCCTGCGCCGCCGGTACACCCGCCGCTTCCAGCTGTGCCTGCGTCGCCACCTGAGCGCTCACCGCCGACTGCTCCGAGTGCAACTTTTCCAACGACAACTCGATGCGATCACTGGCGGTAGGCAGGTAAATCAGATCGAGATCCACCCCCTGCGATTTGACTTGATTGGTGCTGGCGCCATCGGTCACGCAGTGATAAGCCGTCGCACCCGTACCACCTGTGCCCACAGGATCGCCCACATTGAAAGCACAGCCCGTGGTGGTTGGCACACCATATGGCGCAGCATCCAATGCATACGCCGTCACCACCTGCAGCTGGTTGGTGTAACGCGTATCGAAGGCTTCGAGATTGGCTTGCAGCTTGCGATCCAGCCACTGGCTCTTGATGCCCAACGTTGCCTGCTTCAAGAGCAACGGCAGCGAACAGTTGGCATTACTGGAGCGGTCGCAGGCATAGGGCAACACACCGATGCCCGAACCCCCCATGGCGACAGCGACATCACCCGCCTGATAGCCAGTCGAGTAAGTGGCATAGGCCATCGCCGCTGGCGTCAGATCATATTCAATGCCTGCACGATAGGTCACCTTGCTCCAGGTACCGGCACCGCTATTGGAATAGACGTAGGGAATGCGCGGCGCATCGGAGGCGCCCACACCCAGCGCCAGGCTGTTACTGGCCGGTTGTGAAGAGGTAAAGCTCTTCTCATCCTTGGTGTAACGCAGAGCACCACTCAGACGCAGCGTCTCCAACAAGGAGAACGATAGATTGCCGTACACCGATGAACTCTTCGACTCGGAGTCCAAGGTATCGGTCCAACTGAAACAGTACAGACCCTGTGGGTTACCCGTGCTGCCCGCTGCCGGACAAACATTGGTGCCGGTGGCTGCACCGGGTTGGTACTGGCCACTCACCGGTCCATTGCGACTGTTATCGCTGTAGTACAGGCCTGCCAGCCACTCCAGTCGCGTGCCGTTATTGGAGGCCAGACGTAGATCGAACTGATCCACCGTTTGATCGTGGTCGTAGTGAATAAACGATCCTGTCGCCACCACCTCCGGCCCGGTGGTTTTGTAATTGATCCTCTGACGTGACGGAATGAAGGTCAGTGTGCCAAAGCCCAACTGCCAATCGAGATTGGCGCTGTAGGTATTGATCTTGGTGGTGAAGAACGGATCGTTGGGCCAGGAGTCGGCCGGATAACCGTCATTCCAAGCATCAGAACGTTGTAGATAAGTGGTGGTGGTATTGACGTGACCGAACTGCGCCGGATAACCGGAGATCTGGTCATAGCAATCCACCAACACGGTAGTGGTGCAAGCTGCACGTGCCGGCGAATACGGCTCCCAGAAGCCGGCATACGTCGTGGCGCCTTGCGTCACGCCCAGGCCGCCAATCACCTGTCGCTCGGCCGTCAGCACCAGATTCAAATTAGTGCTGGCCTGCCAACGATACTTGGCGCGCACATTGGTCAGATCCGAATCGCCGGCGCCACTGCTGGCGTAGCCATCGCGCTTATTGGTGGAGAAGGCAAAGCGCAATGCCTGATTGCTGGACAGCGGCATATTCAACACCGCCTGCAAGGCCTGCAGATTATAGTTACCCACTTCCAGTGAACCGCTGGCGTGATAGTCGAAAGCCGGTTGATTCGATACCAGACTCACTGCACCCACCAACGAGTTAGCGCCCACCGTGGTGCTTTGTGGACCGCGCATGACTTCTACCTGCGCCATATCCAGCGTGCCGCCGCGCACCACTTCGCCGCGCGCCTGCACCACACCATCCACCATGATGGCGACAGTCGACAGACCCGGGCTGGTGCCGCCGGTGTCGTTGAAGAACGGTGTGCCATTGATGCCGCGCATGTAGAAAGACGCGCCACCCGGACCGTCCTGCACCTGCACACCCACAGTACCGTTCATGATTTCGTCGATGCGCTTCTTGCCTTCTTTCTGCAGGGTCTCGGCGCTGTACACCTGGATGGCAATCGACGTACGCTGCAGATCGGTATCGCGCTTGGTGGCGGTGACGATGATCTCTTCCAGCTGTGCTTCACCGATCTCCTGCGCATGCGTAACGCTGGGCGTAACGTAGGCCACCACTGTGGCAGAGACGGCGAGCGACGAGAAAAACTCTGACAACCAATTCTTCTTTTTCATTGCGCTTCCTACAGGCTGTGTGATTTTGACGATCAGCATGCCGGCGCCGCTTAACTCCGCGGACAGGCCGGTATCGCGCAACAGCAACGTCAGCGCCTCTTCTATCGAGTAATTCCCCTGTAGCGCGTGCGTCGTAAATTGATTGATGCGTTCGGTGGGGAACAACATCTGCAACTCCGCCTGACGCGCAAACTCGATCAAGGCCTTGTCCGCGCTCTGTTGTGCAACATTGAAACTCATGCGATTCATCGCAGCAGCGGGAAAACACAGGACGAGCGACAGCACTGCCGCGAACCACAGTTCGCACAGCATGCAGCCTCGCAATCCCCGTCTCGACCTGACGTTTCTCGACCCAGCGTTTCTCGATCCGGATGATTCGTAAGTTCCAAGCGCAATAGACCGAGGACTCACACAAATCCCCCACTCTCCTCACTACATTTTTTAAATCGAATGTTGTTCATTATTAATTTGTATGACTGGAGCGCACACGTGGAACTGCGCCAGGACATCTAAACCGTCAATCAGCGATGTGCACTCAATGCAATCAATTCGCCGTTGCGAACCACCTCTATATCGAAATTGGCAGCCAGGATGGCCACCAGCCCATCGACATCGCCAATCTTGAAGTAGCCGGACACCGGCATCTGTTTGATATTGTCCGCCAGTGTGAAATTGATGCTTGAGTAACGACTGACTTCGCCTATGGCGCGTTCCAGCGGTTCACCATCGAAAACAATCATGCCGCGCTTCCAGGCAGTGACTGCTTCAATCTTGTCCGGTGTCACGCGTTCGACCGTTTGCATGGCATTGGCAATGGCCACTTCCTTACCGGCATCAATCATTATTTCAGTTGCTGCGCCATTACTTGCGTTCGACGCGACACCCGCCATCTCCTGTATCGGTGGCACCACGACTTTAACTTTACCCTCGGTCACCATGAGCTTGACCTCATGCGCCGAATTCACACGAATGTTGAAAGCAGTTCCCACGGCCTTAAACTGATTCTCGCCCACCCATACCGTGAATATCCGCGCGTCACCCTTGGCCACTTCAAAACTGGCCTCACCTTGCAGTAGCTCAAGCTTTCTATCCGTTGCGGTGTAGTGAACCTGCAGCTGCGTATCGGTATTCAAGGTGACCACAGAACCGTCCGGCAATCTGGCCGATTGCTGTTTGCCGATAGCCGTTCGATAAATCGTGTCGAGTTGCTCCGGACCGAATAGAGCTGCCGCGGATGCACGATAGACTTCACGTCCAAAGCTGGTCCAACGGCTCATCACCATGGCGGACAAGACCAGAACACAGACCGCCGATGCCGCATACAGCCACACCGTACTGAAACGACGGCGTTGCAGGGGAAACAACTCAGCGATTTCATTGAGCACATCCATACGATCCCATAGCTGGGCGACTTCAAATAGTGCATTGCGATGGCCAGTGTCCTGCAACCAGGTTTGCAACTCGGCCATTTCATCGCCCACCAGGCCCTTATCCAGACGCACAATCCATGATGCCGCCTGCTCGACAATGACCTGCTCGTTGGGAAAGCTGACAACCTTGTTCATTTGGCTTTCCTCACTTTCTGATTGGCGGCCTCGCGAGCCCGACCTCCTCGCGCGTAGCCATGCACTTTCATATAGGCATTGCAGGCCACCAAGCCTTTCACCAGGTGCTTTTCTACCGTGCCTTCAGAAATCCCCAACTGGCGCGCCACCTCCTTCTGCGAAATTCCGTACACCTTCTTCAGAATGAACGCCCGGCGGCATTGCAAGGGCAGCTCACGCACAGCGCGGCAAAACAATAAAAACTCCTCATTCGCCTGCACCAGCGCCTCAGGCGATTCCACTCCATCCATAGCGCTGCTGATGATCTGCCATTCCTCCTCATCCTCTGACTGGGTATGGCTGGTCAAGTGATTGAGCGCATCGGCACGCGCCACATGGTTCAGCGCGATATTGCGTGCCGTGGTCAGCATGAATGACTTCGGATGACGTATTTGCTGATGCTGCGACGCCTGATAAAGACGCACATAGGTTTCCTGAACGATATCCTCGATATCGTGGGGCTTGACGATACGCGCCACCGCCTTCGCCAAGGCCTTGCGATATTGCTGAAACAACTCGTTCCATTGGCCAAAAACTGAATGGGGATCGGATTGATGCTCCACTTCGTCATCCCGCTGCTTTAATTCTTAACGTTATTTGCGAGTGCTGGCCGCAGAGCGACCACCCCAATCCGTGTGCTGCCAGCGCTGCCACGGGTTATTCGACTATAGACAGCAGCCGTTGATTTTTCCTGGCCTCACCGAGGCGCACTTGCACTTTTTTACACAAGTTATCGCGGCCACCGATGTTCAGCTAAGACAGCCAACTGCCGCTATTCGTGGCGCAGCGCATCAATGGGCGACAAATTCGCGGCTTTGCTTGCGGGCAGAATGCCGAACAGCATACCCACCAATCCGGAAAATCCAGTCGCACCCAGTACGGCCCACCACGGCACGGAGGGCGGCGGAAAATTTGGGATGGCTTTGGCCGCTATAAAACTGAGCAGGTACCCGAACAAGATGCCGATGATGCCGCCGATGATCGCCAGCATCATCGCTTCGATTAAGAATTGCATCAGGATGAATTGCCGTGGCGCACCAAGGGCTTTAGCAATGCCGATTTCGCGCGTACGTTCGGTTACCGACACCAACATGATGGTCATGATGCCGACGCCGCCGACGATCAGCGAAATACCGACGATCGCACCCGCCACCGTCGTGAGCGTGGAAGTAATCGTACCGATGGTCTCAGCGATAGACTGCGATGACTGAACCCTGAAGTCGTTCGGCTGGCCGGGTTCAATGCCGTGCAGCCGACGCAACAATGCTTCAATACGGCTCGTCTGCGAATCCAGGCTGTCGATTTCGTCGACGCTCAAGCTGATGGTGATATTCGGTGGATTGGTTTGACTCGAGAGCGACAGGCCGGTTTGGTACGGCATGATGACGTAGTTGTCGGCACTGCCACCAAACAGGCCCGCCGTGCCGCCGCGCGACTCCATGACGCCCACGACTTTGAACCATTCGCGGCCGATCTGAATAAATTGACCGAGCGGATCGTCCGGTAACTTCAAATCCTGTCGCGCCTGCTCGCCCAGCACCACCACACGACGACGCGTCTGATCGTCGCTTGGCGTGATGAAACGGCCGAGTTTCGGAAAATTCTGGCTGACGAATTGCTGATACGAGGTGGTGGCAATCACCTGCGCAGCCGCGACATTGTCGCCATTGCGTACGCCACCCGTTGCCGCCTGCGAAAACGTGGGGGTGATATTGCTGATGCCGTCGATCTGGAATTTCAGTTGTTCGATGTCAGTCTGACGCAGTCGATTGATCTTGCCGCGCAGACGATCTTGCTGCGGCGTGTCGGCGCTGATCACCAGCGTGTTGCCCCCCAGTCCCTGTAGCTGGCCGAGCACGGATTCCTTGAGCCCCTGTACCAGGGCGATCACACAAATGACCGAGGCCACGCCGATGACGATACCGAGCATGGTCAAAGCACTGCGTAGACGATGCGCGCGAATGCTGCTCAAAGCCGAGCGGATACACTCATGCAAGGCATAGACGAAGGTTGCAAACTTGTTGCTGCTATTGAGTGCCATGGACTCGCTGCTCACCGATTCGATCGCGCTCATAGCCCGACATCCTGAGGTATTTGTTGGCGATCTTCAGCAATGCGCCCGTCATGCAATCTGACCACTCGCCGGCAATGCGCAGCCACGGCCGGATCGTGCGTCACGATAATGATGGTGATGCCATCGGCATGCAGTTCGGCAAATAGCGCCAAAATTTCTTTTGCGGTTTTGCTATCGAGGTTGCCGGTGGGTTCGTCTGCCAGCAACAGTTCCGGATGCCCCACCAGGGCGCGCGCGATAGCCACGCGTTGCCGCTGTCCACCTGACAACTCATTCGGCCGATGCAACAAGCGATGTTCCAAACCCACGCGACGCAGGGCTTCCGCCGCACGAACCTGTCGTACAGCAGGCGACAGGCCACGGTAGATCAGCGGTTGCGCCACGTTATCGAGTGTCGATGCGCGTGGCATCAGATAGAAGCTCTGGAATATGAAACCGATCTTGCGATTGCGAACACGTGCAAGTGCATCTTCGTCCAGGCCGGCCACGGCTTCGCCGTCCAAGGTATAGCTGCCCTGCGTGGGGGTATCCAGACAGCCGAGCACATTCATCAGCGTGGACTTGCCGGAACCCGACGGTCCCGTAAGTGCAACGTATTCGTTGCGCGCGATACTGAGTTCGATGTCGGTAAGCGCAGTGAATTCGTTGTTGCCGAGTTTGTACGTCTTGCCGATATCACGGAGCTCGATGACGTTCATGACTTGTCAGTGGCCGTGTCTGCTTTCGCTTCGTCAACAGCAGGCTTTTTGATCGACACCTGTTCGCCATTGCGCAAGAACTGCAGCACCTTGATCGGACCGACCACGATTTGCTCGTCCGCTTTAAGTCCCTTGGTGATTTCGATGTAGCTGTCGTCCGCCGTGCCCGTGCCGACTTCGCGTTTGCTGACCTTACCGTCCTTCACCACGAATACGCTGGTTTTATCGGGTTCGTTTTTCTTGTCGCTGGCTTCGTACTTGACGGCCTGCACCGGCACCGCCACCACGCGCTCATCGGAACCGCCGCGCGTCAGGATTTCAGCTCGACAACTCATACCCGGATGAAACATCACGTCATCAGTCACACTCAGTCGGATTTTCACCGGATAGGTTTTGTTCTGACTGCCCGTTGCCTGTCGCGGCGAAACGGCGACCTGTCCCACTACTCCATTCAAAGACTTGTCCGGAAAGGCCGCCGGCACAATGCGCGCCTGCGCGCCGGTTTTGATCCTTGCGATGTCGGTTTCGTCCACGTTGACCTCGGCGTTGACACTGCCGGTATCCGCCACTTGCATCAGTGTCGAACCGGCAATGCTGGTGACACTGGGTACGGCCGTTTCGCCCACCTTGATGAACAGCGCGATGACTTTGCCGGTAAGCGGCGAACGGATCTCGGTTTTTGCCAAGCGTTCCTGAGCCTGTGCCAGGCGTGCTTCGGTCTGCTTGTACTCCTCACGACTGGAGCGCAATTGCACTTCGGCCAAATCTTTCTGTGAAGTAAGTTCGTCAAAGGCATTGGCGTCGATCAAACCTTGATCGCGCAGTGCCTGAAAGCGCTTGAGCTTGGTCACCTGCGCATCGCGCGTCACCTGCTCGCGCTCGATGTTGAGCGCCGACTGCCGCAGGATGGCTTCGGTCTGTGCAATTTCCGCCAGCGACGCCTGTGGATCGAGACGCAGCAGCAATTGTCCCTTGGTCACGGCATCGCCTTCTGCGATCAGGATCTCTTTAACGCGTCCGGAAATTTCCGGTGTGAGCATCACCTGACTTTCATAAGTCAGCGCACCGGATGCCAGAATCGAAGGAGTCAACGTGCGTAGCGCCACTTGCTCAGCGTCCACCTCTTTTGCCGCCTCACTGCGCGTGAGCTTGAGCGCCACCGGCACAATAATCAGTGCTGCAATGCCGCCAATGATGAGCCACTTCCTATTCATCGTTGCCCCTTAACGAAAAGCCCACGCTGCCCAACCGCCGTAGAAGATTGCGACCGGCAATAAGACGAATAATGAACTAAACAACCAGGAACGGTTGCTCCAGGTACGGACTGCAATCACACGCAGCCACCACACCCAAACGCTCAGAACCCCGATAGATGACACTAATCCATAGCCAGGAGAACCCGGCTCACGATGCAGGATCAATTCATTGATCGATAGCGCCTGCAGCTGCTCATATCCCATTTGCAACCCCAAACCCTTGCTTGCAAGCAGCACAGCAACGATCAATAAACCGATCAACGCCGGCAATGACGACCATGTCATGAGCGCGAACCAGGTCTTGTATGACTCACCCAGCTTTGTGACTTTACCAGCGAGGAAGTAATAAAGCGCCTGTAAAGCGAACATTACCGACAGGGTGATCGGCACAGCCAACAGACTGTTCCACATAGAAGGCGCCTTGCCCATGGATGCAGCCACTCGCGCGCGCCCCGCCTCGTCTATATTTCTAAGTAGCGGATTGGAGTTGATGGTGAAATCCTTGAACCATTCGTAGTCAACCATCTTGAAATACCAAAAGGTTACCGCCGCGCTCGACAACGCGATCAATAACAGAGGCAACCAAAATCGAGGCCGCTGCCGCAATTCTGCAAACGCAGTGGCCGGGTCAGTAAAAATCATGCCGGCAAGAGGCAAGCCACTCAATGTGGCGCCGTCTTTTTTACTTGTCATCATGGCAATATCCCCTTTTTATACGTGAAGCCGTGCCGCAGTAGACCAGAGGCTTTTATTTATTCGAGAGGCCTCTCGAAACACATCACCACAAAAGTTTTTGGCGAGGAAGAAAACGGTACAAACAGATACGGAAATCGCTCTTTATGTTCTGTGACATATACAAGCTTCCACCCGTCGTATTGCTTTAGTTGCCTGTTCAGGTCCGACACATCTTCGATTGAGTTTCCTCTGACGCAGCGTGTCATTTTTTCCGACCCCGGCTCTCCCGATTCTCGCAATTGAGGAGGATTGACGCACCCACCAACAATCGCAGCAATCATGATCATAGAAACAATTTTCATTTTCTCTCCCTGTCTGATCGGATGCATTCACCCTTAAAGACGTGCTCGATTGACAGCCTTTGTCCGCCATCATGGCGGTCGTTCCTCAATAGGCAGCCGCAGAATCTTCGTATTTCCACAGCGTCATCGCCAACCAGATGATGAAAACCTGCAGAAACAACGGGAATCCATGTGGAAACTCCGCGGCGGCCTTTCCTGTGAAAATACCTTTTGGAGCAATACATCCCACTTGCGTTGAGCCATCGAGCAACATGAGTTGGCGGTGAAACGCGGATTTCGCGCACAGCGTGTAGGCGCGCCCCGAGTGCTCAATGACCAGCCGACGCGACCATCGCCGCTGCCGCTCGGCACGCACCAGCACGCCCTGTGTAGATTCGAGAACGTAACAAGACTTGTCGCGATAAGCGGTGTAGATATCGTCATGCATCCTGAGTTCGCTTCGGTCGCGTCGCCAGGAGAGAATCTCGACCTGAGCAACTGCCTTGGCACCGTCCACCACCGAGAACACGTAAGACAATGTCTTGGGAGCTACTTTCAGCATGTCGAATCCTTTTGGCTACCCCTGAAGCAACCGTCCCCGGCTCGCATGAATCTTCCGGCAGCAGCCGCTGAGCTTGAGCCGGGCGCGTTAACAGAGCCATGAACAAATCACAAAAAAAACATTGAGCCTCATGCTCAGGCTGATCAATTAGTCGATGCCCAGCATGGACTTATTCCCATGATCGCTTTCCAACAAACAAAATCGATAGCCGATGTCTCGGATAGTTTGGATGTACACGGCGTTAGCGGGATCGGACTCTATTTTTGCACGCAGCGTGGTCACACAGCGATCGACGCTACGCGGCGTTACCAGGATCCGATTGCCCCATACAACTTTCATAATTTGGTTGCGCGTCAGGGCGCGATTAGGCTTATCCAAGAAGAGCTTGAGCAAACCGAACTCTTTGCGTGTCAATTCAACGATCTCTCCCTTTTTTGTCAATTGGCGAGACGCACCATTCAGCTCGTAATCACCAAAGCGTCGTATCTCCTGCGGCGCAACGGTATTGCGCCGAAGTAAAGCATTGACCCTGGCCGTCAATTCGTTAACTCGAAATGGCTTGGTCACGTAGTCGTCTGCGCCGAGCTCCAATCCTTGAACCACGTCCTCCTCCTGGTCCTTAGCTGTCAACATCAAGATCGGAACATCTGAACCATGAGCACGGATCGCCGCGCAAACCTCATAGCCGTTTTTTCGTGGCAACATGATGTCGAGTATTAGTACGTCAGGCATCTTTTCGAGCGCTTGCCGCAACCCACTATCGCCGTCGCGCGCCGAAAACACCTTATGACCCAGATCGGTAAATTGATCCGTCAGGGCACGGACGTGTGCAGCGTTATCTTCGACGATGAGTATTTCCGCCATGGCAAGAGTCCTTTTTGTTATTTGATCGGCAAGTGGATAGTAAAAACACTACCCACCCCCAGCTTACTACTAACGTCAATCGTTCCATCGTGCAGCTGAACAATGTGTTGCACGATGCCAAGTCCAAGACCACAGCCCTCATTGTTGCGAGAGAGTTTTTGGTCCGCCTGAAAAAACTGACCGAATATTTTCCCCAAGTCCGCTTCGCTTATGCCGACGCCTCGATCGCTCACGGATATGATGATGCTTTGTTTTTCGACTTGTACCGATACGGAAATTTGTCGGGGCGGATCGGAGTATTTGTAAGCGTTATCCAGCAGATTCAACATCACTCGATTCAAAGCCCATGCATCTCCATAGTAAGGGGGAATGTCCGGCGCCATATCCACACTTACTTCCCGACCGGTAATTTCAGCCTGCTGCGAAAACGTAGCCATCGCCTCGCGAATAATATCGGCAATATCGAGCCGCCTTCTTTCAATCCTAAACTTGGTTCGTTCGATTCTCGAAAAGCTGAGGACATTTTCGATCACTTGACTCAGCCGCAAGTTTTCTCGGGAAATCAGCTGTAGATATTCCCGCACCCGATCTGGCCGCAGCACGGAGTCTTGCAGCAGCGTATCCACCAACAACTTGATCGACGATACCGGCGTCTTTAACTCGTGAGAGACGGTCGCAACCATTGTATTTTTTTGTTGCGCCAATGCCAGACGTCGTAAAGTCATGGACGCAATAACAATTAGAACCACTAGAATCAGACAAACCGATACCACGCTGAGCGCCACGTAAATTCCTGACAGCGATCGTGTATCGGCATGAGCCTCGACAACTCGCAAGCGCCAACCGGGAAAGGCGGTACCCAACAGTATTTCAGCGCCTGCCAATTGAGGCGTGTTGTTGTCGGAAATGACCTCCACATGGACGCGGGCGGCCAGCGGGTTATCCATAGCCGCCAACCACTGCTCATATAGTTTTCGGATTTTATGCTCGGTAAAAAGCACTATGCCGCGACCGCCAGGCAGGCGTTGCTGCCAGACGTCTTCAATAGACGATCTATTCAAGTCAGGACCTGCGATCAAATCAGTATTCTCCTCCATAAACTGCGCACTCAAGGCTTCGGCAGGAAGTGTTGGAAAGATGGATGCCGGCGCTGAAGTTTGCGCAGCAAGCTCAGCAACGCGCCCCATCAGGAAACGACGCTGCGATGCAGGAATCAAATAAAACCGATAATTGTTCAGTCGCTGCGTCAGGCGCGACAGCACCGATTCATAAATCGAATCAGATACAACCTGCCGGTTTTCCAGAATAAACAGCTCAATGCTCGACAAGGTATGGCGGCCACCGTTATCGACACATAGGTCAAAGTCGGTGCTGTCTAGCAGATTTTTTGCAGCGCGCCTGGCTGTATCTCTGTCGTCCCGCTGAATAGCCGCCGTAAGTACGGAAAATTTCGAAGCGAGTTCAGAGTTGAAGTCATCACCCTTGATACGCGCCGGTAATTGATTTTCGGATTTGCCTGGAACGCCACTGGCGGATAAGGCCATTGGCGAAGAGCTGACATCATCTGCACGCTTCGGCAGCCCCGGATAAGCCACGCGGCGCACATCGTCACCTGTAAATACGATAAGGCCATCGGCACCTCCCTCGGTGATGGCTGCATAGAAAGCCACTGCGGGAGGCTGGCTGGCAATCCTTCGGTCGATTTCGTTGAGCAGCGTACTCCAGCTGCTCACCAGATCGGATTTGATCTGTCTCAGCAATACCTGCTGCGATTCCTCCGCTATTCTTGCCGTGGCCAATTGCTCGTTACGAATCGCCAGGCTGGTAAACCACAATACCAATGCAGAAGGCAACACACCGGCCAGCGCAATTAAAACAAATACAGCTCGACTTCGATCGGTTTGAATACGACTCTTGCTGAAGAATTTTTTTAGCATAAAAAATCGCCCCGCAGATGCAGGGCAAGGTGAGGCCGGTCTATATCAAAATGACATCGTGCTTAGGATCCCATCCAGGGTCGACTTTGCCTGTTCGAAATTCGCCTTCGGCGTAAAGAATCCTATCCAAACCAATTTGGTATCGCGTTTAACATACGTTGAATAGTTAACCCAATCTTCTTTGCGCTCCTGATAATCCCCAATGCTGGAGACTGCAGGGAGATTGGCAAGGACTCGATCAACCTTTGAACCCGCGCGCTCCACATATTTGTCCAGACTCTTCTGCATCTGCTCTTTTACGTCTGCAACCCTGCCAGAGAGAGAAAGATCAACGTTGTCGAATTCCTGCAACGGCTTGGTCTCGACGATGGAGACAATCAATCTCACCTTCGTGTCATCGTCCAGTATGGCTATCTCTTCTCTTGGGAGCGTCACCACAGAGCTCTCGATTTTTCCGCTTATTGTTTTGGTTCCGGAAACTTTGCGCTCCTTCATCGTGGTTTCGTTGAACCACTCGTCAGGAATCGAGATGCTGAAACTCGAAGTGTCTGCGATCACCGTACGCCGGGCATTGGGCGTTACTTTCGAAATGCGCTTCAATTGAAAGCTGGAGGTCGGGCCTACGATCTTAAGCAGGTATCGCTCGGGTCCCTTATCAATCCAAATATTGGTCAGGCCGTTAGCGGCGGTCAATTTATACGCATTGAATTGACCGGCTGGAACCTGAACCTGTTCTTCGCCCGTCACTTCGATCTCAAAGGGGACGGTCTTTTCCGTGACGAGCGCGGGCAACAGCTGAGACTTTATTTTTGTTCCGACGGACATGGGAATCTGACGAAACAACCAGAATTGTTGTTCCGCATCATAGGTCACTCCATCGAAGCGTGTTTGCGTCGCTTGCTCTTGACCGACTCTGCTAATTTCAATTGAATTTTCGGTCCACGTCGCCGTGGCGTGACCAATGTTGGGATTATCGGCGCGACTGTATAGAGGACGAAAAGTTTTTTCGTCAGCAATGGTCATGGACAGGCCATTGTTTCCAAGCGAGCGATTAAGCATTTTCCATGCGGCACGACCATTCCAGTTTGTCTTCGTTGTTGTGATCCAGTAGTAGTTCCGGACGTCCTCGACGTTGCCGGTACGGATTTCGTACTCCAGACGCTCGCCGTCCTGCCAGCGCGGCAATATCGGTGAGAACGAGGGGTTTAATCGTGCATTCGCCAAGCGGTAGTAAGGCTGTACATCCTTATACTGAGAAACAACCGCACCGAACGCCTGGTCCGCCTCGCCACTTCGCTTGAGTTTTTCATAACACAATCCGGTGTTGTACAAAGCTTGTGCGGCCATTTGGCGGGTTGCCTTCTCCGACTCAATCACTTGCCGGTAAAGCTTGATTGCACGCTCAGGGTTATTAGCCGTTTCCTGTTGATACGCGGCTTGTTCCAAAACATCGGAGAGTGTGGTGGTGGCCTGCGCTGCGGTTGTCTCCGCCGCGACGGATACAGCCATGGTTCCTAACAAAATATGAACGCCAACTAATATTGGCCTCACGCCAACGAACGCACAACGAGACGCCACGGCTTCTAGTCGTGCTGAATTCCGATTGATGAGCATTGTTGGTTCCTCCAAGGATAGGCGGTCATCGTGAGAACCACTCTATGATTTATATTGTTACGTCGAGGTGACCTTTTTCATCTCGACCGATCCTTCATTTCCCTGATCTTAATTGTTGGAGTTATGAGACCACTTCAACGAAGGGATGCGGGCGTTCGGCAAGTTGACGATGCCAACGTAAGTGCAGCCAACCGAGTATCGCCAGCCACAGGGTCAGAACAAACAGACTGACAACCGCAGCGTCATTGTTGTGAGTCTGCATGTTGCGGATTGCCAAGTACCAAGTCAAAGGACCGGGCATGATGGCGAACATCCATAGCAGTGACCTGAAAAAGATATGTTCGGATTGGGGACGCACGGCGATGTTTATAAATCTTGTCAGCCCCGCAAAGATGCTCAGCGCAAGACTGCCGGCAACGATGATGAATTTCGCCAGCGACATTTGCTGGAACAGCGCCGACAACAGCAATAAGACCACCATGAGACCAAAACCATTCAAGCTGAGGGCGCGCAGTGCAGCGCGCTTCAGCCAATTAAGTTTTTGATCACCTGGCAAGATGGGCAGTAGCGCCAACTCAGCCAGATCATGGCTTTCGCGCCGATACAGCAGCTGTGCTTGGAATGACACTGTGAGCGGCATGATCGAAGCCATGAACGCCAGAAAAGATTCCCTCAAGAAAGGATTGGCCACAGAGGGCTTCCGCGTCACTTCCATGTAAAGCGTCATGGCCAGAAACAGTACAAAAACGAAGCAAGCGTGACGTTGCCAAGCGCCAGGTGAAAAGTTCATGCCCAGCAATGTGCGCAATCTATCGACATAAGTGCGGGCATTACGGCTGCTCACCCGAGGTGATAGCCAGGAAAATTGTACGCGCTGCATTGAGCTGGAGCTGCCAAAGCTGATGTTCGCGCCACCTCTCATTGCGGTTAGCAATGTTGTGCCGCGTTGTATATTGCAATCTTGCTGACGCAGGAATTTCCAGCGTAGCCAGGTCAGGCCCAGCATCAGCAAAGCGACACACCAAAGCGCATCAGGATGTTGCGACAAATCACTCGGCAGGTACTGCCTCAAGCCCAATTTAGACGCAAACAACATCGGAGCGAGCCAGACGAACCCGACCCACTGCGATGGCAACATCAATATGAGTAGAATTGCGGAAGCCACCATTGTATTGATGGCAAGCGCGCTGATAAATGAGTGAGTAAACAGCGCCGGCATCACTGAAAAAAACACATAAAGAAGTAACAATGCGCGTACAACTTGCCGGCCAACTCCGGCCAGTCGGAATTGATGGGCGTGGTGGGCTGTTAATACACAGCCCGAGCCCATCATGAACCAGAAAAAGCATCCGACAATGGTCATCCATGTTGGAATAAAGGGCACCAGCTTGCCTTTGGCCGCCACGATAATCAGCGCACTTAGCGCGATAAAAAATGCCAATACGAACAGCTGCAGCGTGCCGGATGTTGTTGCTGTAAAAATCTGCCGCAGACTCTTAAGTCTTAGAGCGATCATTCCGTGATCTCCACAAACAGATCTTCCAAACCCAGCACATCCATACGTACGCCTGGTTGCCGGGCGATAGTGGGCCATGCCTCGTGAAGCAGTCGTTGCAACACGATGCTGGCGTGACCATCTTTGTGCGAACGTCGCGAAAGCTCGCCCGGCAACTTGCCATAAACGTTTTTCATTACCTCAGCCGGTGCGTACAGCCGCACATGGGTTTCTTTCAGATCATCCATGGGCGCATTGAAGATCAGTTTGCCTTGATGCAAAAAGGCCACGTGCGAAGCGACGCGCTCAAGATCAGAAACAATGTGACTGGAGAACAAGACCGTGGTGCCTGATTCACCGGCGCGCAGTGCAATCTCACGCAACAATTCGCGGCGCGCCACGGGATCGAGTGCGGACGCAGGTTCGTCCAGCACTAACAATTCGGGATTGGCAGCCAGCGCACGTATCAATGCCACGCGTTGCCGTTCGCCCGGAGAAAGCTTGACCAGTTGCTTGTCGGTCGATAGTCCCCAGCGCAACAAAGTCTCGCGTGCGTATTGTTCGTCCCATCTGGGATAGAAGCTGCCGATAAAATCGAGCATGTCGCCAATGCGCATCCAGCTCAGCGCATCGGGTTGCTGCGGCACATAAGCCAGGCGTGACTTGCTGGCATCGGTCATGTGTGGCGCACGTTCTCCGAACACGAAAGCATCGCCACGCCCAGGCATCACCAGCCCGAGAAGAATGCGAATGAGCGTGGACTTGCCCGCACCATTGCGACCAATCAATCCCATCACCGCGCCGGATTGAATGCTGAAATCGAGACCATTCAGCACCATGGCGCTGCCGTAGCTTTTGTACAGATCGTGGCAGCGCAGCGGCGAATCGACTTGCGATAAACCATCCGCAAAATTAGTCGCTACAGAGACCTGGGAAGTTTGCATTTTATTTTTCCTCATCCATCAGGGAACGCAGTCGGTCGATGACCTGCTTTGCAGACAAATCCAGTTCGCGCACCTGGCGCGCCAGCTCACGTAATCGCGGCTCAAGCTGATCCATACGTTGATCATGAGATTGGGGACGCTTACGGGTGGCCGCCACCACCATGCCCTTGCCGCGTTGTCGCTCCAGCAGACCTTCGGCTTCCAGCTGTCCATAGGCACGCGACACGGTCATGGGATTGACGGCGTGGTGGCCGGCAATTTCCCGAACCGACGGCAGAGATTCGCCCGGCGTCAATTGACCGCTGGCAATCAGGCGGCGTAGCTGCTCCATGATTTGTCGATAGATCGGCTCCGGAGCAGCAGGCCGGATAATGAATAGTTCCTTGTCCATGTGTATTGATACATTAATACACTAAATTAATACAGCGCAAGCCCCGCCTCGACCCGCGGCAAGGAAGCATGGTCAGTCGATACGTTTGTGCCTCGCTCGCTTAACGCAGCTATAAATCAGGCAATCCCTCAACAGGTACCGGAATGAAGTGCATAAAACGCCGTTGAATACGGGTTTTTACCACTCCAAGAACAACAACATCGGCCACTATTCTCGTAGCCAACCAATACAAGACTCATTCGATAATTTCTTGAATCAACACCATGAAGTAAAACCTGCAGAGAGACGCGTCGTCCTCTGCCGGCCGCGCGGGAGAAGCAATGCGATCGGGCAATGGAAGTCGAAGCATGCTTCGCCTTAAGTTTTCAATAATGGCAATGGCAACACTCATTGTGCCTGGCGTGGTCGCGGCTCAGGACGCCGCTCTGCCTGCGGCCCTGAAGAAGCTCAGCGTCGAAGAACTGCTGAACATTGAAGTCACTTCGGTTTCCAAGCGACCCGAAAGACTGGCCGAAACCGCGTCGGCCATCCAAGTCATTACTGCAGACGATATCCGTCGCTCCGGCGCCACCAGCCTGCCCGAAGCATTACGTCTCGCGAGTAATCTGGAGGTGGCGCAAATCGACAGTCGCCGCTGGGCCATCAGCGCCCGCGGACTTAACACCGATACCGCCAACGAATTGCTGGTCATGATCGATGGTCGTTCGCTGTACACACCGCGCCTGGCTGGGGTGTTCTGGGATGTACAGGATACTTTGCTGGAAGATGTCGAACGCATCGAAGTCATCAGCGGACCTGGCGCTACGCTGTGGGGCGCCAATGCGGTCAATGGCGTCATCAACATCACCACCAAGAACGCCAGGGACACCCAGGGCCTGATGGTCGGCGGCGCCACCGGCAATGAGCTGCGCGATTTCGCAGGCATTCGCTTTGGCGGCCGGGCCGGTTCTTCTGACTTCAATTATCGAGTTTATGCCAAGCATCAGTTCCGCGACGGCCCCGTGCTCGCGAACGGCAATGATGTGACCGGCGGCTGGCGACTCAATCAAGGCGGCTTTCGTTTCGATGGCAATCTCAACTCCGGCGATGAGCTGACCATGCAAGGTGATGTATACGACGGACGCTACGCACAACTTGCGGCGGCGGATGTTCGAGTCAAAGGTCGCAATTTACTGACGCGCTGGTCGCACAGCACTGACGATACTTCGGATTTTCAACTGCAGCTGTACTACGACTACACCTATCGCGACACACCGGGCGTAGTCGCAGAAGACCTGGACACCTACGATTTCGATTTCCAACATCGCCTGGCATTGAATACCAACACGCTGATCTGGGGACTTGGCTATCGGTTCTACGATAGCGACACCTCCAAGTTCGGTGCGCAGGCCTATCTGCCACCTGAAAGGAAATTGAAACTGTTTAGCGGTTTCGTGCAAGACGAGATCGAGCTGCATCCAACTCTGCATCTAACCCTGGGCACCAAGCTGGAACATAACGATTACACGGGTTTCGAATTCCAACCCAGTGGCCGCCTTGCCTGGCGACCGACCGCGCAGCAAACCTTGTGGAGTGCGATTTCACGCGCAGTACGCACCCCGGCGCGCGTCGACCGCGATCAATACTCGCCGGGCTCACCGCCCTATACGCGCATCGGCAACGACAGCTTCGAATCGGAAAAATTGCTGGCGTATGAATTGGGCTATCGCCTGCAACCCACCGCGCGTCTTTCGCTTGCCATTGCGAGCTTCTACGATCAATACGACAAGATTCGCAGCATCGAACGAGTGAATCCTGCCACCGCTTCCCCTACTGTCATTGGCAATGGACAACAAGGTCACTCCTATGGCGGCGAGTTCACTGCCGAATACAGCATGACCGACTGGTGGCGCTTGCGCCTGGCCGACACGGAAATTCGCATCAGTTTGCGCCCCAGCGCAGGCAGCACCGATTTCTCTTATGGCGCGAACGAATCCTTCGATCCGGAGCACCAGTTGTCATTACGCTCGGCGTTCGACTTGCCACGCAATATTCAGATCGACGCCAGTTATCGACACATCAGTCGCATCGCCAATCAGAACGTGCCTGCTTACGGCGAAATGGATGTACGCCTTGGCTGGCGTGCACTTAACAATCTGGAGTTGTCGCTGGTCGGACAGAACCTGTTGCACGCCCATCATGCCGAGTTCGGCGCCGGTACCGCACGCCGCGAAATCGAGCGCAGTTGGTATGGCAAGCTGGTGTGGAGTTACTGAATCCGATCGCACCAAGGTGCGTTCGCGATGTAGCGGCAGCGATAAATCCACAAACCGGCCACTCACCATCCGTTCGTAACTTCTCCACAAACAATAAAGCCCGCCTCTTACGAAGCGGGCCCTTGTTCAAGTTGTATTGGAACAGCAGCCTTCAGGCTTTGTGGAAAACCCTGTTACGCGAATAGATTCGCAACAACAAACACAAACCCATCCATCCTGACAGCCATGCGCCGAACGCGCCTCCACCGCCGCCACTGGCAGGCGTTGACGTCGCATTCACCGAGACCATCATGTCATCGGTTGCCGTGCCATTGTCGTTGTCGGTTACTGTCAGACGGAATACCAGCGTCGATGCACTGGATGCAGAAGGTGCGCTAAAGCTGGCATTACTGCCATTAGCGCCAGCAAGACTGACCACTGGTCCACTGATCTGCTGCCAGCTGTAACCCGTCACGCTGCCGTCCGAGTCCGTACCAGTCCCGGTCAGACTGACAGAAGCTCCGCCATTTACAGTGGCATCGGCGCCTGCATTTGCACTCGGAAGAGCATTACTCACTATTACATTTACTTCGTCTGCACCGCTTCCCCCCAAGTTATCTTGAGCAGTCAACCTAAACGTCAACGTGCTGGAGGCAGCAACCGAGGGCGCGACAAAGCCTGCTGTCGCCGTACCTGCGCCGGTCAATGTGACACTTGGCCCAGATACTTGAGTCCAGGTATAGGCCGCTATGCTGCCATCGCTATCGGTTGCGCTTCCGGGCAACGTAATAGTTTGGCGAGGCTTCGTCGCTTGATCGGGTCCCGCATTAACTGCCGGCTGCTGATTAACCGCGGTAACAGTTACCTCATCAGTCGCGGTAGCGCCACGATTGTCAGTCACGGTTACGCGGAATACCAACGTGTCTTGCGCGGGCGTTACCGGCGAGGTGAATGTCGCCACTGCAGTACCTGTTGCGTTCAACGACACCACCGGACCACTGATCTGCAACCACGAAACTGCCGCAATGTAGCCATCGCCATCGACACTGCCTGAGGCATCGAGTGTGACCGGCTTTTGAGTGCCTACCCACTGATCGTTACCTGCATTGGCCACGGGCAGTACATTCGCAACAGAATTCGACTGGCAGGTATACATGCGGACTTCATCGATCGCCCAGGCGCGGCCCGACCCGATCGATGCATCGGTGGTATTACGAAAACGCAGCTTGAGCGAATTGCCGGCCAGTGTCGCAAGGTTGTATCGCGTCGATACATAGCCATGACTGGCGCCCACAAAGGCACTGCGTCCGGCAATAGGGCTGCCGGTAGATACACTGATCACTCCGCCATAGTTTTTTCCGGCGCTATATAACGCGCCGATGTCCGACCAGGTGGCGCCATTGTTGAGGCTATACTCAACGACTCCGCCATCGTGGTATACGGCTGGCGTAGTGGCAGCAAATTCCTGATCAATCGAGTGGCGGAAATGTAGCCACGCACCTGCCGGTACCGTCACTCCGCTTACCATGGTCAACGCCGTGTCGCTCGCCGTCGCAGGACCGGTGATGGCGTAGGAGCGCTTGCCGTTGGTCGCGTAAGAGGTGAGCGACAACCAGCTAGTGGCGCCAATCAATGACGAGCTGGCCCAACGTGTTGGATCGACGGTCTCAAAGCTATCGTAGTAGCCATTCACCGCAAACTCATTGGCAGCGCATAACGGCGCATCGCTTCCCGCATCCATCACCGGTGGAACATTCATCTCAACCGCATTGGTGGCGTTAGTCACTTGCTGACAGTCAGCCCCCGTGATCCCTCTGCTGCCGCCGATCAAATTCTGGCAAGCCTGATTGAGCGCCACATATAAATCAGCATAGTCGGAGCCGGAAGTCAGATGCTGCGTTTGCACTCGATAGTAAATATCCGCCACCTTATCGATGCCGATACCGCTGATCGTGTAACCGTTAAACGTTCCACCGTCCACCATTAGCGCAGCGGCATGATTGTTGACGCCGCTGTTGGTGTGAACGCCGCCGTTATCGGTACTGGCAGTCCAGTAATACGAGCTGGTCATTTTGTCCGGATCGCCAAACAGCGTGGGATCGCGCATATTGCGAATTGGCCCCAACCCTGCGAAGTCTTCGCCGGCCTGCCAGCGAACCGCTGGCGTATCCGTGCCTTCGCCATTGGTAAGATCCAGAAACTCGCCCCACACATCTGACAGCGATTCGTTGATGGCGCCGGATTGATAGTAGTAGAACAGGCCCGAAGTGTTCTGGGTGACCGCGTGAGTCAACTCATGTCCGACCACATCGTCGGCCTGAGCCGCACCCGCACAATAAATCATCTGTGTTCCGGTCCAGGCGGCGTTCGGACAGCCACCGACCGCGTACCACTGCACTGAAGAAATAATCGTGGCGCCTAAGTTGTTGAAGCTGTCGCGACCATGATGAGTCTGGTAAAAATCATAGGTCTGCCCAGCGTAACGGTGCGCCAAATCCGCATCCGCATTGACACCACTGGTACACAACGGCTGCAACTCATTGCACAGTAAAGCGCCTGGCAGTGTCGACGTGTTTCCAGCGCTGTAAGTCAGACGGCTACGCAGCGTCTCCAGCTGACTGAAATTAAGAACCCGCCCACCCGTAATGGCATCAATGAGCACAAATTCACGAATCGGCAACAGCACCGATAGCGGAGTGACTTCAACACGCCATACCAAAACCGGCGGCGCACCATCCGTTTGACCAAACAGCGACGCATCATAGATGGACAGTTCCGGCGTCGAAGTATCCAACGCCGTGACCGGCACAGCATGTTGCTTAGCGGTTAGCAGCGCTGCGGTTCTACGCGCTTCAGTTGCTCCGATTCGCGGTGTAGTGGCTATAGACAATCTTGGGTTGACTCGACCGCTCAGCGACTGCATCTGTCCGCTGCCATCCAGTGACATCACCATGTCTCCGGCGATCACCGGCACGCCATTCACCACTTGGTGCATACGCACTACGTCACCATTGGCGCCCAAGGATGTCGAACGAGTTTGTTCAAGCTGCTGGTCAGGACTGGTGATGCCAAAGAACGTTGCATAGGTATCCAAGGCAGTACGCGATGCATCTGCAACCGATGGTTTTACTGCCAGGGTTCGTAAGCGATTGGCTCGAGCGGCTGAAGGCGCCACATAGCGCACCTTGCTTGCTGCAGTAATCAGCCGTACTGCCGGCGCTTCCTGGCCCACGGTGATGGAAGTACCCGGCAACAGCAGCAGCAATGCGCTACCACCCCACACCACCACACGTCGCACCATGGCAAACCAGGTCTGGGTCCAAATATTCATCACTACCTACCCTGCCTTATCCTTCATGAAACGGTGTTGAGCCAACCGTTCTCTTCGTGGTTATGGAGATGCTTGGAGAGTTCTCTGCCCCATCGATATCACCAATTCGATTAGTTGTCGCTGCGGCGCCTGTCCGACGCTGACCGAGTTATATCGATAGTCGTACGTGGTATCCGCATGATTCAACTTCAACTCATACACGATGCAGTCGGGACAACCGGAATCATTAAGGACGGCCGTGCCCGCTGACGCCGATACCAGACGTTCAAATTCTTGCTGCTCTGCCGGCGTTAGCTGGTGTGTGACCGGCTGGCTTTTTCGCTCATCAAGCGCGACCAGGGCTTGATCGCGGCTATCGACTGTGAATCGCTGAGAGATACCGGCAAACCCGCCACTGACTGAGAGAACCAAATGCCAACCGGATGCTGAGCTGGTGGATGCCGCGATGGCCGAGTTGGATGCAGAGAGCGAAGAACCTGCCACACAGCCATTAAACAGAATGAGCGCCACCATGGCGACCAGCACCCGCGCCACATAGCCGCCAGCAAAATAGCTGCCTGATAGACAAGAAAGATTGATTGAGCCAATCACTCGCCGCATTTTATTATTCTTCACAATGTCCCTTGCACTCCGGAACACTCGGGCCGTATGTCACTCAAGTGTGTGACGAATATAAACTTGCGCCCTTAGTGAGGCAAGCCAATATGATCAGCTCACAAACAACCATTCCGCCGCGGAATGGCATAGAAGACAACACCTTTGCTTAGTTAGGCATTACAGCAGCATCACTGCTCTTCATCGGCATTCAAGGCGTGACTCTTGTATAGTCACACACCCGCATTGCGGGTCGGTTTGGTAACGCATGCACTTTTTAGTCAAGTTACAAACTCAGAACCGGCCTCATAGATTTTATGCACCACCATGCAGGAAAAATTTGAGGCGCATGTCGTCGCCGGCGAATACGCCACCAGCATATTGGATATCAAGGAGCGGTCTGGGATGGGCAACAACTAATGCGCAGCTTTTCTAAAGCCGTCTACGCGATATGCGTATGCATCTTTGTCATCGGTTGCGGCGGTGGAACAAAGAACTCAAACCCACCGGATGATGATGGCGATGGCGTTGCAAACGCTTCGGACTGCGCGCCCATTGACAGAAGCCGATGGCAATTGATTTCGTATCAAGCAATCGACGCTGATTCCGACTCACATCCAGTCAATGCGCAGGGACAACTCTGCAGCGGCGCAAACCTCCCGTCTGGCTACTATGCCGCAGCGATAGCCGCTGCCGATGCGGATTGCGATGACTCGAATGCCGCACTCTGGCACTTGCTCACCTATGCAAGCGTGGACCAGGACCGTGATGAGCATCGGACGATTGCGACCGGCAATGTATGTTCCGGAACGACTCTACCTACAGGCTATTCCAGCTCCATACCGACGCAGCTCGAGCATGACTGCAACGATTCCGATTCGACAGTCTGGCGTTATGCGACTGTTTATTCTGACCGTGATGGAGACGGAGTGGGAAGTGGAAATGGCGTAATCATATGTATCGGCGCATCAGCGCCTTCCGGCTATTCGCTTGCCGGTTACGATCCTTTAGATGACGCCACTGATTCCAACTCCATGTCGGTAAGCGATTTCGACATCCCTCCAGCTCTTCTAAATTCCCCCTAACTTCAACGGAGAATCTCATGTCAAGAAAGACCCTGACTCTTGCCAGTTTTCTGGCGATCTTTGCGCAGACGGCACACTCGGCGCCGGTCTCCTATTCGTTCGACTCAATCTCCTCATTCGATTTTCTTTCCAGTGCGGACACAACCATCACGGGCATACTCAAGAACGGCACCGCCCCGGTCATAGCAGCCTTTCATCATTATTCGAATGGCGATACCCAGGCGTATACGTCCAGATGCCTCCCAATCATGTTGACTGCGATGGAGAAGCCCGGCAAGTACTACTTCAATATCACCATCGATTACAGTCAAGTGAACACTCAGCTCGTCAGCTGTGGCCTGGAGCGGCGGCAATAAACCGCAACGAACTGAGCACGAATACATAACCAGTGTTCTCGAGATGCAAGCAATATGGGCCACTTGCTTGGCGAGGACATAGGAGCAGAGGTCAGAATTGGGCCTCTGCGAGGCCAGGCCGCCCAAAGCTCGTCTAGAAAAGATTGATTTACTCGTGTCGGTGCCACTGCGCTGCACCACTCAAAAACTTAGCGCATGCAGGCCGCACGCTGACGAGCTTACCCATCCTGGTTCGACAGATCCTGTATCAGACTCATACAACAAAGCCCGCACAGAGGATGCGGGCTTTGTGTACTCAAACCCAAGCGAAGCGTGCTTCGCTTTTATTGCTTGATTACTTCTTGCCTAACCGACGTACGCGGATATCAGCCTGTTCTTTGTGACCAGGCAGATGTTCCAGAGCGCACAGACGTGAGCACACTTCGCCGATCTTCACCGAGGCTTCATCGGTCAACACGCGCTGATAAGCATGCGTCTTGATGAATTTGCCAACCCACAGACCGCCGGTGTAACGACCCGCGCCCATGGTAGGCAGCGTGTGGTTGGTGCCGATAACCTTGTCGCCGTACGACACGTTGGTGCGGTCGCCCAGGAACAGACCACCGTAGTTGGTCATGCGATCCAGGAACCAGTCCGGGTCCTTGGTCATGACTTGTACGTGTTCCGAGCACAGACGCTCCGACACTTCCAACATTTCTTCGTCGGTGTCGCACAGATAGGCTTCGCCATAGTCACGCCATGACACGGAAGCAACCGGTGCGCTTTCCAGACGGGCCAGCACCTTCTCGATGGCGGCAGGCAGCTCATCGGCAATCTTCTTGCTGGTGGTGACCAGGTAAGCAGGCGAGGTCGGACCGTGTTCGGCTTGACCCAGCAGGTCAACAGCAGCCAGTTCGGCGTCGCAGGTGTCATCGCAGATCACCATGGTTTCAGTCGGGCCGGCGAACAGGTCGATACCGACGCGGCCGAACAGCTGACGCTTGGCTTCGGCAACGTAGGCATTGCCTGGACCGACGATCATGTCCACGGCCTTGATGCTTTCGGTGCCGATGGCCATCGCGGCCACGGCTTGCACGCCGCCCACGCAGTAGATTTCATCGGCGCCGGCAAAGTGCATGGCGGCAACGATTTCGTTACAGGGCTTGCCGTCGAACGGCGGGGCGCAGGCGATCACGCGCTTGCAACCGGCAACCTTGGCGGTCAGCACGCTCATGTGCGCCGAAGCGATCAGCGGATACTTACCGCCGGGGATGTAGCAACCCACCGAGTTCATCGGAATGTTCTTGTGGCCCAGCACCACGCCTTCCAGGGTTTCGATTTCGACGTCGTGCATCGAGCTTTTCTGGATCTGCGCAAAACGACGGATCTGCTCTTGCGCGAACTTGATGTCGGCAATGGCTTGTTCGCTCAGAGCAGCGATGCAGGCATCAATTTGAGCCTGGGTCAGACGGAAGGTTTCCGGCGACCACTTATCGAACTTGGTCGAGTATTCACGAACGGCTGCATCGCCGCGCGCTTCGATGTCGGCCAGGATGCCTTCAACGGTGGCGCGGACCTGGGCGAGGTTACCGGCTTTGGAAGCGGCCGCCTGCGCGGTCTTGAACTGACGGATCATTGCTGTGTCTCCTGAGGACGTAACAAACAGTATTTCAAGTAAGCAAAAAAACTAAGCGAAAAACTCGTAGTGCTCCACATCGGGCGCACTGGCGAAATAAGGACCGATCAAACGTCGCCATTCCTGGAAGGCCGGCGACTCACGAAAACCCACCATGTGATCGTCACGGGTCTGCCACTTCACCAGCAGCAGGTAGTGATCGATCACGTCCACCGAGCGTTGCATCTCGTGCGAGATATAACCCTTGGCCTGCGAGATAACTTTGGCAGCTTCGAGAAAAGCTTTTTCGAAAGCAGGCGATTCGCCGGCTTTGATTTTGAACGAGGCTACTTCAAGAATCATTGCATCACCTCTCAACGCGCGCGGCGTTCTTGCCAGTGAACCATCGGCAAGCCGGCCACCGGCGATTGGAAATACGGCAAGTTGGTACCACGCAAGCTGCCTAGGTAAGCCGTCTTTAGATCGGGACCGCCAAAGGTGATGCTGGCCATCCACGGCGCGAGCGTGCCCTGGCAGGCAGTCATGATTTCCGGCGTGACAGTGCCCGCCCAAAAATGCTTGTCGAAGGCTTCGACTTTTTTCGGATCGCTGTCGTCCAGCAATAACAACTCATCACCTTCCGGCGTCAGCGCAATCAGCTTGTCGTGCAACACCAGCGTGATCCACAGATTGCCGAAGCTGTCGAAGGCAAAGCCATCGGGAATGCCGCTCAAGCGGCTCGGACCATACACTTCGCGGTTGGTCAGCGAGCCATCAGGTTGCACACGCAGACGCGAAATGCAGCGAGCATTGCTTTCGACTACGTATAGCCATTCTTCCTTGGCGTCGAAACGAATTTCATTGGTGCCGACGAAGCCGTCAGCCACGATGCGAATACCTTTGTCATCGATCAGGCCCACGTAACCATCGGCTAGCTTTTGATTGATCGAGTTGGTCCACGGCACCGAGCGCGTGGTCACGGTGAACCAGATGCGATTCTTGGAATCGCGCAGCACGAAGTTGGTCTTACCAAGTGGCTGGCCGTCGATCTTGTCGTACAGCGTCTTGGATTGGCCATCCGGCGTCATGATCTCGATAGCGTCGGTGCCGAAGTTGGCGATTAGGAAGTTGCCGTGCTGATCGAAGCAGATGCCATTGGGCAGCGTGCCTTGAAAAATAAACTTGTCGGCAGAGTCATCGCCGGACGCAAAACGCGCATCCATCTGCTGCGAGATGACCTGCTGCGTGCCATCCGCATTGATGCGCATCACCCCGCCGCGGGCGTCGGCTGTCCAGAGCGTGCCGTTCGGCTCAGCGAGAATGCATTCCGGACGTTGTAGATCCTTGCCGGCGAACTTGATCGCGCTGCGATCCACCTGCCAGCCTTTCAAAGGATTGATTGCTTGCATAACCTGTAAGTTGAAATTCCGCTTGTCATTGACGCCCCCGCAGTCACTGCGACGGAACGGCCGGTTACAGCTAGCTCACGCTCGAATCAATGACTCGCCCCCTGCCGTGCAAGGGCCGCGAAGTATAAACCAAGCCCACCCAACTCCTAGCGATGTTTTCGCGCCGCACCGGTACGTTCATCGCAAAAACAGCCGCAAACTGAACATTCGAGGGCCGCATCCCCAGGATTACTGCGGCCTTCGCAAAGCACGCTTGACCCATTTTGGGGACTCGACTACAACCGGCGCAGGAACAAGAAATGTTCCCACATAGACACTAAAAATAACGATTCGATAACTATTAATTGGGAGGGGAATCCATGAAGAAGCCTATGCTGGCGCTGTTCAGTAGCGCCCTGCTGGTGTGCTGCGTCTCGACGGGACTGGCCGCCGATTCCGCAGATAGCGTCAGCGCCAGTGCCCGAAAAAAGGGCATGAAAGAAGCACCGGATCTGATCAAGAACACCGGCATCGTCTGCAATCTAGCCGACGCCCGCCAAGTGGAAAGCGCCAGCCGTGGCAGCTCCTTCGCGGGCTCCACCCTGAACTCCAGCGGCGGTAGCAGTGGCGGTGGCGGTGGCGGTGGTGGTGGTGGTGGCGGAGGAGGCGGTGGCGGCAGCCCTCCTCCCAGTGGTGGTGGTGGTGGTGGTGGTGGCGGTGGTGGCAGCAGCGCTCCTCCCAGCGGCGGCGGTGGCGGCGCCAGCAGCACCCAGTACGAAGTCGCCTGTTCCCAAGGTCTTGGCTACATGATCACGGTCCGCAACAAGACACCGGAAGCGGTGTTGTGCCTGGAAATGACGGATATGCCCGGTCAAGGCGGTGCGCCCGGTGCTCCTCCTCCCGGTGGCGGCGGCATGGGCGGCGCACCTGGCGGTGGCCCTTCTGGGGGCCCTTCCGGTGGTGGTAGTGGCTCAGGCGGCAGGAGTGGTGGCATGCCCTCCAGCAATCAGGCCAAGTGCGTTCTGCCGGGCAATGCCAACCAAACAGCAGCTCTGGTGCCGTTTATCGTCAAAGCCAATCTGCAATGCACGCCCAAGCAAGCGCGCGGTATCGGCCACACGGCCAGCAACACGTTGTTTGAGGTGGCCTGCGACGATAACAGCGGCTACATCCTGGCTACGTCGGTGAAGCCGGACGCCAATCAGGCAGTGCAAACCATTCCCTGTGGCGATCTACCGGAAACCAGCAACATCAAATGCACGTTGACTGACGCCAAGGCCGGACTGCTGGTGGCCGATCAATTGATGGCCAAGTCGGGCAAGGCCTGCCAGGTCACGGACCGTCGTGCCTTCGGCAGCAATGGCAGCGGTGACAAGTTCTTTGAAGTGTCTTGTCGCGAAGGCGCGGGTTACGTGGTGCAGCAGACTGCAGCCGGTGAATTCGGCCAGGCTGTGACCTGCGAAGACATTGGCAGCATGGCGGGTGGCTGCCAGCTGGCGGGTAATAAGAAATGATTCGAAGGGCGGCGCATGCGTCGCCCTTTTTCTTATTGAAACCGACTTGTAGAAACTGCTGAGGGCGAGGCACTCCTCGCCCTACGATTGCGTGAATTGCGCGATGGGCAGTTATTAATTTCGCTCGGGCGGCACGTACTCACCGGGCTTCTCCGAGCCCTCACCGAAAAAGAACTTCTCCATCTCGGTGACCAGGAATTTGCGCGCCTTGGGCTCGATGGGCGACAGCCGATATTCGTTGATCAGCATGGTTTGATGCTTCAACCACAGGCCCCAAGCCTCCTTGGAAACATTGTCGAAGATGCGCTGGCCGAGTTCGCCGGGATAGGGAATATGCCCCAAGCCTTCGGCTTCGCGCTTCAAATACACACATTGAACGGTTCGAGTCATAGCAATCTCGGCAAGTTTTTCCAGACAAACTTAGACAAAGACATCACCGTACACTTAGCTACAGCAACGATGGTTGAGCCAATGACTTGAGAATATCAAGCACCGGCTTGGCCAGACCAATGCGTGCCGGCTGGTGCGGGTCGTACCAACAATAAACAGCTATATCCGCCACCGCCGATAGCGGCTGGGCACCCGATAGTAAGCTGGGTTGCAAGCGTAGATCGAAATGAGTGAAGGCATGATCGATCACGGGTAGCGCGGCTAATGTCGACGTTGCCGCCAAATGCGTTGCTGCCCAATCCTGCAATGCGTCCTGACTGTCGAACTGCGGACAAATCCATAAGCCGCCCCACAAACCCGACAAAGGACGTTGCTCCAGCAAGATCGCACCTGAAGCATTCATGGCAACCAGTGCAAAGGCAGTGCGCTGCGGTCGCGACACCTTGGGCTTGGGCGTGGGTAACTCTGCCTGTCGTTGTTGCTCGTAGGCCAGGCAATTTGCCTGCAAGGGGCAGTCGCTACAACGCGGCTTGCTGCGAGTACACACGGTGGCGCCCAGATCCATGATCGCCTGGGTATAGTCGGCCACACGCTGCTCGGGTGTGCAGGCTTCGGCCCATGTCCACAATTGCGCTTCGACGTGCTTGGCACCCGGATAACCATCAATCGCGAAATAGCGCGCCAGCACCCGCTTTACATTGCCATCGAGAATGGCATGTCGCTCATGACGCGACAGCGCCAGCACCGCCGCCGCGGTAGAACGACCGATACCCGGCAAGGCCTGCATCTCGGCATGCATAGCGGGAAATTCGCCCTGATGCTGCTCGACAACAATCTGCGCGGTGCGGTGCAGATTGCGCGCCCGCGCGTAGTAGCCCAGGCCGGTCCACAGATGCAGTACTTCATCCAGCGGCGCAGTCGCCAACGCTTGCACATCCGGAAAGCGCTGCATGAAACGCTCATAGTACGGAATCACGGTAGCCACCTGAGTTTGCTGCAACATGATTTCCGACACCCACACGCGATAAGGGGTGCGTTGTTGTTGCCAGGGTAGGTGCTTGCGTCCCGCGCGGTCGAACCAAGTCAACAAGGCCGGCGCAAGCGCCTGCTCTCTCGGCAGCCCAGCGCTATTGATCTGTGCATTCACGGCCGCGCACCCGCGGCGGCACGCTGCTCCACGCTTTCGAACAGATTGATTGTGGCTTCACGCAGATTGCGCAACATCAAGGATCTTCCCAGCAACGCCGGCACCCAGAACTTGGGCACAATCTGCGTACTGTAAACCACTCGCGTACACAGCGTCTGGCCGCAGGGCTGCGCACTCAGCTGCGTGTGCGTACTGCCGCGGACATCGCTGCGCTCGGCAATCACGGTCGCCAGCAATTCATTTGGACCTTCCTCTACGCGCTCGACGCGTTTGACCTCGCGACACCAGAAGGCAAAACACACGTCGATACGCGTCAGTAGCTCCACCTGGGTCGGCGCGGGCCGCGCCAGCACTTGCGCGGCCAGGATGCGTCTATCCAATTGCGGATAACGGACATAGTCACGCAGCACAGACTCAACCTGGGGCGGTGGTGCGGACAGCACAGCGGTCAAGGTCAATCGATACTCACCCTCTTGAAAACGAGTTTTTACTTGCTCCAGCTCTAACGCCCTGCAGGGTAACGCCGTCATACCGATCAGCCAAAGTACCCAACCCAGGACGAGCTTGAATTGCAGACTGTAGCCCGTCATCAATCCGCCTCAACCTTCATCCAAATCGAGCGTGAGATTGCGCGCCCGAATGCCCTGCAGCTGCGCTTGGTCGATCTGCAATTGCCCCTGTGCATGCAAACTGCGTAACCAGGCAACGGGCAGGGGCGTGGTCGCACCAGCAGCACTGATGGTGGACTTAGCTTTGGCGCTGCCAGCCGGCAGGTAACGATCCAGATTCAATTGATCCGCATGTAAATTGAAAGCATAGCGCGGCTCGCTATCGTGCAATTGCCAACTCCCTTCACCCGTGAAACGGGTTTGATCGAGTTGCAACAGCGGTAATTGCAATTGCAAGTTCTGCGCGGTGCCCGTGACTCGCAGCGAAGCTTGCAGCGATTGCAGCGCGGTCGCATCGCGTGTGGCCGGCACCACAATGCTCAAGGCCTGCAACCAGGTACGCAGCTGCGGCAACGACACTTGCATGCTGGCCCCTAGCTGCGGCGTGGCATTCAACTGCGTGATGTCGAATTCACCCGCCAGCTGCGCATCCGCTGCGCGCAGAACCAGGCTCTTCGCTTGCAACTGCCCCGCCGCCCACCAGGTCAAGTCCGCAACTTCGATAGACAAGGGCAGATGCTGCATGGCAATCGCACCTGAAAGCCCCATGCCGCTGACCTCTGCTGAACCTTGCAGATTGTGTAGTTGCACCTGCTGCAACGCTGCGTCGGTCTGGCCTAGCACCTGCAGCTTAAATGGCAACTCCAGAGAGTCGGCAGGCGTTTCGGTATGCAAGACGCCTTGCAGCCGCAGGGTGATGGGCTGTGCATAACGCACCGCATCGCTTTGCAGAAAACTCAGTTGCAAGCGACTGCGCCGCGCACCGAGCTGGTCGTCGAACTGTAAATCGACATCCTCCAACTCCACGCCCGCCAAGCGCTCGAACTGCCAACGGCTTGGCTGATCCTCGGCGGTCAGCAGTTGCAACAGATCCTGCCAATTAGCATCACCCTGCGCATCGCGCTGCAGCCGCAAACGCAAGCCCCGCAAGCTCAATACGCCGAACTCCAGACGCCGCTGCAGCAGTGGCCAGACACGCACACTGAGACTGGCGCGCTGCCATTCCGCGAAGTCGCCATCAGTCGCACCCTGCTTTAGCCAATTTGGTGACGCCGCCAGACGTGCCGGCGGTAGCGTCAACGCCACACTCGGCCACACCCGCCATTGCAGGTCGCCATCAAGTGTGAAGTTGCGCCCGGTTTGCTGTTCGACCCACTGTTCAATCTGCGCTTTGTAGTCGTTCGGATTAAAGAACCTTACCAATAGCACGATACAGACCACAGACAACCCGAGTGCTGCAACCGCTATCCAGACGATGATCTTCAATGCCCGGGTCATGAATTCCTCCGGCAACCGCAGATGAAGTTGGGCTGCCGAATTTAAAGTGTAACTAAAGGGTGGGGTGGAACGTGTCAGATCAATTACGGCGTCGCAGAGCGCTGCTCATCAACCTGTCTGGGGGCAGACACTGATGAATGCTGCACACGCGCCGCGTCAACCCAAGAGCCGCAACCTGATGCCACTGATCATCGGCATCAGTCTGACGTTGTTACTGGTGGGTCAGTTCCGCATCGCAGACCCCAGCGGCATGGGGCCAGGCTTCGGTGTCTCGGCCAGCGCCGCCGGCGCCCTGTATACCTGCGTGGTGTTGCTCAGCCTGCATTCCTCGCGCATCTCCCATACCTATTGGACCGCTTGCATTGGCACATTACTGATCTGTGCGCAGATCTATGCCGCGCCATCACCGATGGGTCCGGGCGGCGCACCTCAGCAAATCAGCATGCTGATGAATGTAGGCTTGGTGTTGTTATCAGTATGGGGCACCGCCCTGCTGGGTATCACCACGGTACATCGCGCGCGCCGCGAAAGCGCCAAGCTGGCCGAGGCGCAGGTAATGCAAGAGCAGGCACGCGCGCAGCAAGTGCTGCTCGATAAACTGCGTATGGCCACCGAGACTGCAGGCCTGTGGTTGTGGGAATCGGAATTCAACGGCGTCAGCAAGTGGGACATGAATCGTCCGAATGGATTGGGACTGGAAAACCTCTCTGCTGACGCAAGCTACAAACGGTTCAGCAGCTATATCGACGAGCAAGATCTCAAAGGACTATGGGAACGCATCAACAGCGCCCTGGCGGCTCACGAACCGAGTATCGTCTATCGCTACAAACTCAATGCGCCGGATGGCAGTCAGCGCCATTATCAAGTGCATGCCCGTCTGGTGTATGACGCCGATGACAAACCATTGCGCCTGGTAGGCGCCACCAATGAAATCACCCAGGAAGTGCGCACCAGTGCAGTCATCCAGCGGCATACGGAAGAAGAAAGCAATCTGATCAATCGCCTGACCACGGCTACGCAGGCTGCCGGCATTCATTGCTGGCAGGTCAACTTCCCCAACACCACCCAGGCCGATGACATGACACCCGCCATGGTATGGAGCGAAAACGCGGCGCAGGAATTGGGCTATCAAACGGTTGGCAACGATCTCAGCACCATCTTCAGTGCCTGCATGGGTGCCATCCATCCCGACGACCTGGCCACCATGACCGAAGGCTCCAACGCGGCGATGCGCGATGGCGTCGAACATCGCAGCTGCCGTTATCGCAGCGTGCAACCGGATGGCTCCATCCGTCATCTACACGCCTATCAGCGCTTCTTCCGTCACCCCGATGGCCGACCGTCACACATCATCGGCGCGACCAGCGATATCACCTATGAAGTGCAGGCGGCTCAGCAGCTGGAACGCCAGGCGGAGGAATTACGCAACCTCCATACGCGTGTCGAACGCGCGGCCATGTCCAGTCAAGAAGGACACTGGGAATTGGATCTCATCACCCGCGAGCACTGGGCCTCGGCCAGCTATCGTGCGCTGCTGGGTTATTCCGCCGATTTTGAATTGAGCACGCTGGAAGACTATCGAAACTTGGTGCATCCGGAGGATCTGGTTGCCGATAACCTGCAAGCAGAACAAGAACTCTCCGCCTCGGAATTTTTTACCAATACGCGCCGCATGCGCCACGCCAATGGTGAATGGCGCTGGATACAGGCGCGCGGTGCGGTGGAACGCGATGTACAGAATCAGCCCCTGCGCATCACCGGCTCCATCCGCGACGTACACGAACAGAAAATTGCGGAAGAAAAGTTGCAGGCTGCGCAGGAGCGTTTCAATCGCGCCATTAATGGTACGCAGGATGGTTTGTGGGAGATCGATCTGAGCACTCGCAAGCTGTGGCTGTCGCCGCGTTATTCGGAAATGCTGGGTTACGACCCCGGTGAAACCAGCGAATGGAACGGCGCCGACCTCGACCGCATCACGCATCCCGACGATCTGCTGATCATTGAACAACGTCGGCAACAGGCCGTAAGCGATACGCAATCCTCCTTGGTATTCGAACATCGCATGCTCACCAAGAGCGGCGAATGGATCTGGGTGAAGGTACGCGGCGTGGCCGAACTGGATGCACAGGGCAAACCGGTGCGTATGGCCGGCAGCATGAGCGACGTTACCGAAACGCATCTGGCCCATGAGCAATTGCTCAAGGCCACCGAAGAAGCGCATGAAGCCAATCGCGCCAAGAGCGCCTTCCTGGCCAATATGAGCCATGAAATCCGTACGCCCATGAACGGGATTATCGGCATGACCGGCTTGTTGCTGGATACCACGCTGGATCATGCACAACACGACTTCGCGGAAACCATTCACAACAGCGCCAATTCATTGCTGAGCATCATCAATGACATTCTGGATTTCTCCAAGATCGAAGCCGGCAAGCTGGATATCGAGAACCTGGAGATGGATCTGCGCAGCAATGTCGAAGACGTGGGCGCCATGCTCGGCTTCCAGGCGGCCAGCAAGGATCTTGAATTGATCGTCAACGTACATCCGGAAATTCCCGAGCGTGTGCTGGGCGATCCGCAACGCATTCGCCAGTGCCTCATCAATTTGGTCGGCAATGCCATCAAGTTCACTCGCCAGGGCGAAGTGGCCATCGAAGTCAGTCACATCGGCAATCGTGACGGCAAGATGCTGCTGCATTTCGAGATTCGCGATACCGGCATCGGTCTGACGCAGGAAGCGGCTACGCGTCTGTTCCAACCCTTTGTGCAGGCCGACTCTTCCACCACCCGCAAGTACGGCGGCACCGGCTTGGGCCTGTCCATCGTCAAACGTCTGATCGAATTGATGGGCGGCAAGGTAGGCGTGAACAGCATACCGGGACAGGGATCGACGTTCTGGTTCACGCTGCCGCTGGAAGCCACTCAATACGAAGCGCACCCGCCCATTGAACTCAAGGCATCGCATGGCAAGCGCATCTTGATTGTCGACGACAATGAAACCAATCAGCGGGTGTTGTCGTTGCAACTCAACCATCTCGGTTATGACATCACCGTTACTGACAGCGGTGCAGCCGCCTTGCAGGAACTGCATCGTCAACTGGCCTTAGGCCGTAATTTCGATGTCGTGCTGGCCGACTTCCAGATGCCCGATATGGATGGCGCCATGCTGGGCGAACAGATCAATGCCGACACCAAGCTAGCCAAGCCACGCCTGGTGTTGCTGACGTCGATGGACCGTCACGGCGATGCGCAGCGTTTCGCTGCGATGGGATTCGCCGCTTATTTGACCAAGCCGATCCGCGCCCGCGAACTACGCGATTGCCTGCAACGCGTGCTGGCGCGCGATGCCCAGGCATGGCGCGACCAATCGCAACCCTTGACGCAAGGCGCCATCCAGGAACAGGTGGCCGCAGAACGCTTTAGCGGTCGCATTCTGCTGGTGGACGACAATACCGTGAATCAGAAAGTGGCCGGTCACTTCCTGGAACGCATGGGCCTGACCGTGGTCATTGCCAACGACGGCACCGAAGCCATCAAGGCCTATGAATCGCAAGACTTCGACCTGGTGTTCATGGATCTGCAAATGCCGGTGATGGATGGCTTCGAAGCCACGCGACGCATACGCGATTTCGAAGCCTGGCGGCCGCGTACGCCCATCATTGCCCTGACCGCCAATGCCATGAGCGGCCAGATGCAGCGTTGCCTGGCCAGCGGCATGGATGGCTTCCTGACCAAGCCCATTGAAGTGGAGCAGCTGCGTGAAATCGTGGCTACGCATTGTCAGCGTCAAGCCGGAGCGGTCCTTGCCGAGCCGGAAGAAGTTAAAGCGGAACAGCTGCTGCAGCTGGCAGAGTCGGACCATGCCAATGTATTGAACCTGGAACGCTTCAAGGAAGTCGTCGGCGGCGATCACGATTTCCTGCGCGAGTTGGCACAGCTATATATCAACAGCGCTCGCGACATCATGACCGAGCTGCAGGCCGCCCAAGCCAGCGGCGACATGCAGACCATTTGCCGCATCTTGCACAAACTCAAAGGCGCCAGCGCCAACATTCATGCCGAACAAGTGCGTGATCTATGCGAGGTCTTGGAGAAGCAGGCAACCACCCAGCCCATCGAGGCACTCGCGACTCGACTGCAACAGTTACAACACGGCGTTGCGATTTTGATTAACAGACTGGATGCATTGCTGCAGGACAACCAATCGGCAGCCTGAGTCAGTGAAGCACATTGACGTAGTGAATATTCGGTTGGCAAAACTTAAGGCGCTTCGATGGTTGAACCATCGAAGCGCCCTGATTGATCTGACCGAATAATGACGGCTGAGTACGCCAGAACCTAAGCGGCGGCGGCGCTCTGCACGGTGACGCGATTGCGGCCACCCGATTTGCTGGCATAGACGCCGGCATCGGCCGCTGCGATCAATTTATCCAATACCATGCTTGTGTCCATGCCGGGCTCCCAACCGCTGACACCGAAACTGGCGGTGATTTGCACAGCGTTGGCAGCCAGCTGCAAAGGTTTTTCAGCCAATTGGGCGCGGCAGCGGTCCGCGACCACGCACGCCTGCGCCACACTGGTTTCCGGCAGCACCACGACGAATTCTTCACCGCCGTAGCGCGCCACCCAATCGGTGTCGCGCAGCGATTGACGTAATGATTTCGCAAAGCCGATCAACACTTCATCGCCGGTCTGATGGCCGTAGGTATCGTTGATGCGTTTGAAATGATCGACATCGCACAGCATCAACGACAACGGATGCTGGTAGCGTTGCGCACGCTCCAATTCGCGACCCAGTTGATCCATGAGATAACGACGATTGAATACGCCGGTCAGCGCATCGGTGATCGACAGGCGCAGATTCTCTTCGTTGGCGATGCGCAGCGAGCGCTCCATTTCCAGCAGACGCTTGCCGGTATTCAAACGCGCCAGCAATTCGGGCTCCAATACCGGCTTGACCAGGTAGTCATCGGCACCGGCCTGCAGACCCATCACCACATGTTCCACCGCATCGCGCGAAGTCACCACAATGGCGTAGACATAGTGATCCAAGCCCATGGAACGCAGCGCGCGGCACAACGACAGACCATCCATCTTGGGCATTTCCCAATCGGTGATCATCAGCGAAATATCACCCTCGGCCATGCGCTTCAGCGCCTGCTCACCATCCTCGGCCGTGACCACTTCAAAACCGGCGCGCGTCAACATACGGCCGACCAGCATACGCTGCACCGGCTCATCATCCACCAGCAGCATGCGCCACTTGGTGGCAGGCGCCGCGCCGGTGTGAGTGTTTGCGTTTGTCTGACTCATCGCATTGTTATCCAACGTCTAATCATTTATTCATTCACGGCAGTCGTCGCGGAATTCCATGCCGCCACCGCTGCCGGCAATTCATGTCCGGGCATGGGCTTGCCGATCAGATAGCCCTGCACGCGATCGCAATTCGCCTGCGCCAGAAAATCCAATACCTCCGGCGTCTCAACGCCCTCGGCGCAGGCGGTCAAGCCCAGTTTATGCGCCAGCAACACCATGGTTTCCACCATGACGCGCGCTTCGTCTCTGTGACACACGTCACGCACAAAAGAGATGTCGATCTTCAATTCACTAAACGGCATCAAGTACAACTGCTTTAGCGAGGAATAGCCGGTACCGAAGTCATCAATGGACAGACCGAATTTTTTCACGCGCAGACGCGTTAATACGTCCATGGTGGTATCGGGATCGGACATCGCCGCCGATTCGGTAATTTCAAAGGTAATGAACTGCGGCTGCACACCATGACGCGCCGCGAGACGTTCAGCCAGATCGGGGAAAGTACGGTCATTCAATAGACGCGGCGATAGATTGATGGCCACCGCCAACGGCAGGCCGGCAGCGTGCCACTCGGCGGTTTGCTTGATTGCCATTTCCACCACTTGTTCGGTGAGCTGACGAATCAGGCCGCTGGCTTCAGCAATCTCAATAAATACCGGCGGTGGAATGAAACCACGATGCGGATGACGCCAGCGCGCCAAGGCTTCCACACCCTCTATTTGCCAACGCCCATCGACGTAACGAGCCTTGGGCTGGTAGTACACGCGCAATTCGCGGCGCGCCAGCACCAGCTCCAGATCGGCAACGGTCACACCCACGCCCGGCTTCATGGTCTTACGCAGTACGCTTTCCAGATCGCCCAGCATGATGGGCTTCTGCAAAGCACCCAGCATATTCAATCCCTGTGCACGCCCCACCTGTTCGGCGGTGCTCAAGACGCGCTGATCCATGCCACTGGCCACCAACACATGCGCCTTGGCGCCCTGATTACCCAGATAACGCAGCAATTCGATGCCGTCCGCACCTGACATCTGCAAGTCCAGCACCACCACATGGGGACTGAAATCGAGATAGGCGCGTCGGAACGTATCGGCATCGGTCACCGCCAGAGCATCGAACCCCAGGCGCTTGGCTACCTCGGCGATAAACTCACAGAGTTCCTGTTGATCATTGATCACCAACAGACGGTTGGTTGACTCTAACAACTCGCACCTCGCGATAATCCAGATTCAGTCCTACAACAGCTACTTCGATTGAGTAGCTGCGCACACGTTCATTGACAGGCTCGACATCGACAGATCCAGAGCCGCCAACCCTAGTCCAGCAAATTTCTGATCTGCAGCGCCAGCACTTCGTTGCGATAAGGTTTGGCCAGCATGGCTTCCTGAGCGAGTGGACCAGCCTTGGTCAGCAGGGGATCGCCGAGATAGCCCGTAGTGAGTAGCACTTGAATGCCCGGCATGATTTCCCGCGCACGCAGTGCCAATTCAGGCCCCAGAATACCACCCGGAATAATCACATCTGTGAACAGCATATCGATATGCGCATGTTCATTCAGCAAACGCAATGCCGCTTCGCCGGTGGATGCTTCCAGCACGCGATAACCCAGTCGCTGCAAGGCCAACACCGTGGTGGCGCGCAGATCGGTATCGTCCTCCACCACCAGGATGGTCTCGTTACCGCCGGGCATCCCCTTTTGCACCAAGGTATCAATGAAATTCGTTTGAACCTCCAGGCAGCGTGGCAGAATCATGCTGATACGCGTGCCCTTGCCCAGCTCGCTATGCACCAACACCGTGCCACCGGATTGCTTGCCGAAGCCGTGCACCATGGACAGTCCCAGACCGCTGCCCTTGCCAATCTCCTTGGTGGTGAAGAATGGCTCGAATACCCGCGATAACACCTGCGGCGGGATACCGGTGCCGGTATCGGTCACACTGATCTCCACGTATTCGCCCTGCTCAAGATCGGTATGCGTACGAAAGAAAGTGGCATCGACCGGCAGATTACGCGCTGCTACCGTCAATCGTCCGCCATTGGGCATGGCATCTCGCGAATTGATGACCAGATTGAGGATGGCATTTTCCAACTGCCCCAGATCAACCTTGATGTGCCAGAGATCGGGCGCAATCTCCAAACGCATTTCCACTGTATCGCCCAGCGTGCGCTGGATCAGTTCGGCAAACAAACGCAGTTGATGACTCAAGTCGATGATCACTGGATCCAACACCTGCCGACGCGCAAAGCTCAGCAAGCGCTTGGTCAACTCGGTACCGCGCATGGCGGCACGCATCGCCGTCGCCAATTTGCGCGACACGGCCGTGTCATGATTCACGTCGCGTTCGATCAATTGCAGATTGCCGAGAATCACGCCCAGCAAGTTGTTGAAGTCATGCGCCACCCCACCCGTCAACTGGCCTACCGCCTGCATCTTTTCCGCTTGATACAAACGTGCTTCCAACAATTTCAGTTCCGTCACATCGGTGAGCACCATGAAGCAACCTTGCAGGGAAGCGGCGCCGTGACGTTGCGGTACGAAGCTGCAATGCACCTGACGGGACTCTTCATGGTCAGTCAAGGCGCGCACCAGGCTGCTGGAATGGCCGGCCAGCGCCTGCTTGATGCCGTGAATGAGATCGGCATACAGCGTCGCATCCAGCACTGCGGTTAACGACTGACCGAGACAGTTGGATGCCAGACCAATGCAATCACGCAAACTCGATTGATTGCAGTACGTCAGCTGCTGCGCTTGATTCACATGCACCACCAGCGACGGCATGGAATCCAAAGTAGCGCCGAAGAAATCGCGTGTATCACGCAACGTGCTTTCGGCTTGCTTACGTTCGGTCACATCCTGCAAGGTGCCGTACAAGCGCAAAGTGGCGCCATCCAGACGCTCCGCCTTGCCCAGACAACGCAACCAGTCGTTGCCCTGGCCACGCAACTGCAACTCCAAATCGAAACTTTGGCCGCCGTCGATCGCAGCGCGTGCAGCGCGCAACAAGGCGTGTCGCGCCGGCAGCGTTAGTGACTTCAACACCAGCTTGACGGAAGCGGTACGTCCTGCGGACAGATGCAGACGGCGACTGATGCCTTCCGATACGCTCAGGCGTGCCGAGCCCACATTCAGCTCCCAAGCGCCCACCCTGGCCAGATGCTGCATATCGGCCAGCATCACATCGATGCGTGACCGTTCGGTCAAATCGCGGAACGCAATCAAGCTGGCAGCCGTGCCGTTATGCCGCAGCGGCACCATGCGATATTCCACCGGGCGCGTTCTGCCGTTCTTACAACGCAACATCGCGCCAATACCGCGCAACATGTCGGTGGTGTAACCAATGCGCGCAGAATCGCGCTTCTCAGGCAATTCGCCGGCCGTCATGAGCGAGCGGTAGTCCTTGCCCAATAACTCTTCGGGTTCATAACCCAATAGTCGCGCCGCCGCCGGATTGGCAAAACACACCATGCCCTGGGTATCCAGCTCCAGCACCCCCTCACCGCTGGCATCGACAATGGCTTCGTTACGTCGGTGCACAGCAGACTCAAGCAGCACTCGCCGCTGTATGGCACGCCAACGACGATAAAACAGCAGCGCTGCGCCCGCAGAAATGAGCACCAGCACAACGGCCAGGAGAGACAAAATTGTCGGCTGCATCGCTACCACGAATTAATTGCTTAGTTATTTTTATCGAACAGCCGCCAACCTGCGCTTAATCAGGTAGGCGTACGCCCCGCATACCAATTGACAGCGTATTGCATCAACTGAGCGGCGGTACGCAATGATAACTTGCGCTTGATGCGTTGCCGATGCGATTCAACGGTCTTGATGCTCAGATTCAAGGCTTCAGCCGTCTGACGTGTCGACAACCCCTTGCCGATCATGTGCAGCACCTGCAGTTCGCGGTTACTGAGACTGTCGACCGGATTGGCAGAGGTGTAAGCGCCGCCGGCGGCGAACTTTTCGATCATGCTGTTGCCAACGCCTTCGCTGACATAGATGCCGCCTTCCAGCACACGGCGCAACGCCACCAAAAACTGGTCGCTGGCAGCCTGCTTCATGATGTAGCCATTGGCTCCGGCCGACAGCATGCGTTCGGCATAGATCACCTCGTCATGCATCGACAACACCAGCAGCGGCAAGGTGGGATAGTGGGCGCGGGCATCCTTGACCAGCTCCAGACCGTCACCCTGGGCCAGAGACACATCGACAATCACGGCATCGGGCTTGAGCTCGCGGATCAGCGATTTGGCATCGCGCGCAGTCTCGGCCTCGCCGCAGACTTCCAGATCCGGCTCAGCCTCCATCAGACGGCGCAGGCCCTGTCGGACAATGGGATGATCATCGACGATCATGATACGGCGACGGCGCTCGCGTGTACTACCCACCCGCTGTTGCAGTCCTGACATAGATCCCGGTGTCATCGTTACCTCCTGATCCCAACGCAATATAAATTTTCACTAACAACCGACCGCAAGACCGGTAACACCTGATCGGCAACACCCAAGCATTATTGAGCAATGATTCGCATCGACTGCCTGAATCCTTATCGACGCAGTCCGCACACCATCAGTTGTTCCGCCACCTACACGTACCACACCCACCCCAACTAAACCAGCGCATCACTCTTCACCGCGCGCGTTGACACCCACTGCGCTGCATAACGCATCAATTCATTAGTCGAACGGAGATTGAGCTTCTCGCGCATATGTCGCCGGTGCGCATCAACGGTCTTCATCGATAACACCAGACGATCGGCAATTTCGCGAGTGCTCACGCCACCGCCAATCAAGGCAAATACTTCCAGCTCGCGTTCGGTCAGCGCCGCCACCGGATCGTCATTACCGGTATTCAACTGACCACGCATGGCCTTGGACAGCAAGCGCTCGTTCATTTCACTGCTGACATGGCGCTGCCCCTTGGCCGCTTTGCGCAGGGCAGTAAGAAAGTCGGTTTCCGCCGCACTCTTCATGACATAGGCACTGATGCCCATACGCAACAGGCGCTCGGCATACAGTGCCTCGTCCTGCATGGACAACACCACCACCCGGATGCCCGGATAGTGTTGTCGTACCCAACGCACCAGTTCGATGCCGTCATCGCTACCCAGTGTCAGGTCCAACACCGCCACATCCGGCACCAGCTGGGTAATGGCATGACGCGCCTGCGCCGCATCGCTGGCTTCGGCCACCAGACGAAACTCGGGCAGCCCCGCCAACAATTGCTTCAATCCTTCGCGCACCAGAGGATGATCGTCGACAATTACGATGCGTGCTTCTTGGTCACTCATGCTTTTGGACTCCATATGGTTCGCCAGCCTGCGAACCCTCCGCTCGAATCAGTGCCTGCGAAATAATCGAGTGGCCGCTATTTGCGGCTATTTATGCTGCAAATGCAGAGCCACACTCAGCATATGTTTGTACCATTGGCTTTGCGTGCAAACAAGCCGCACTTACCTCGTGCTGCCGTCAGTGATAACGTGTGCGAATTCACATGGATACACAAACCGAAACCTCGCTGCGCGTCATCGTTCTGGAAGACAATCCGGTCGATGCGGAACTGATCGAACTAGAGCTGCACCGCAACGGTCTACAGGCCGCATGCCAACGCGCCGTTTCTTCCGACGACTTCAAAGCAGCGCTGCAGGCCGGCATTCCCGATCTGGTATTGGCCGATTACACCCTGCCCGGCTTCGACGGCATGAGCGCACTGCGCATGCTGCGCGACTTCCATCCGGATGTGCCTTTCATTTTCGTATCCGGTTCACTGGGTGAAGAACGCGCCATCGAGGCCTTGAAAAGCGGCGCCACCGATTATGTATTGAAGGATCGCTTGCAACGCCTGCCTGCAGTGGTAAGGCGTGCCTTGAGCGAAAGTCATGAACGGCATGAACGACGCCAGGCACAGCAGGATCTGGAAGCACATCGTTCACTACTCACCGTCATCATCGACAATCTGCCCGAACACATCTATGCCATCGACGCGCACTCGCGCCTGACCGTCATCAATCAAGCCATGCTGGCGCGCCTCAAGCGCCGCCGTTCCGCCACCATCGGCCGCCGCTTGAGCGAACTGCCCGGCCAGGACCATGCTCGCGAGATGGAGCTGCAGGATGCCATGGTGCTCAACTCGGGTCGTTCATTGATAGAGCAGGAACACGCCCTGGAATCACCGGACGGCGCGATGCATTGGTTGGTCAGCTCACGCATTCCCATGCGCGATCACAATGGCGAATTGATCGGTGTCGTTTGCACCGAACGCGACATCACGGTGCGCAAAGAACTGGAACAAGAGATTCTCGATATTTCCAACCGCGAACAACGGCGACTGGGCAGCGATTTACATGACGGCCTGGGCCAGGAACTCACCGGTCTGTCGCTGATGATGAAAGGTCTTGAAGTGCAGATGTCACGCGAAGAGTCGCCCTACCTGCCGCAGGTGGCCAAACTCAGCGAGTTGATTGCACGTACCATTCAAAGCACCCGCGCCCTGGCCCGCGGTCTGGCACCGGTGAATCTGGAACGCGGCGGCATTCGTGAAGCGCTGCGACAATTGGCGGCTCGTTGCACCGATCTCTACAATCTTAGCTGCACCTTCGATGACACCCATGCCCAGGTCACTGAGTTGGATGAAGGCCTGGCCACCCATATCTATCGAATTGCGCAGGAAGCCAGCACCAACGCGGCAAGACATGCACGCGCTAAAAGCATTCATATCGAACTGCGAACCACCGCGCGCCGCCTGTACCTGAGCATCACCGACAATGGCATTGGCCTGGAAGCGGGCTTAAGCAAGGGCAAGCCCGGTATTGGTTTGAAGATCATGGAATATCGCGCCCGCACATTGGGCGGCACGATCAACTTCGAAACTTTGAAAAAGGGCACGCGCATCGCGCTGTCTTGCCCGTTGCAGCTGCTACGCAAGCAGCGCGGCAAATTAGCCGGTAAGCAGAGCTGAACTCTCGGTGTGGTCGGTGCCGCCCCAGGCGTGAATAAAACCTTCCACTTCCAATGCAGTGATGGGCTTGCTGATGTAGTCGCCCTGCAAGCGATCGCAGCCCAATCGATCCAGACGATCGAACGCCATCTGCGTTTCCACACCTTCGGCGCAAACACTGAGCGACAGCTTGTGGCCCAGATCCACCAATGCCGACGCCAGAATGCGCGCCTGCTGCGAAGTATTCGTTTCGGCAATCAAGGTGCGGTCTATCTTCATACTGCTGTAGGGCATCTTGTATAACTGCGTTACCGACGAAGTACCCACACCGAAATCGTCTAACGCCAATTCCACGCCGCGTACCCGCAGTCGCGCAAAACTATCCATCACCAATTCTTGATCACCGGCCGCAGCCGCTTCGGTTACCTCAAAGCATAGACAGGCCGCCGGCACACCATATTCGCGCAGCACCTGCGACAAACGATCGGGAAAGTTCAAATCGGCCACGGTGCGTGCGGCCAGATTCACCGCCAAACCCACATGCAGACCGACCGCATGCCAATGCCCCACCTGACGCAAGGATTCGGTCAGGACAAAGTCGGTCATCTCGGTCATCAGATTTTCGCGCTCCACCAACGGCAGGAATTGCGCGGGATGCAATAAGCCACGTTGCGGATGCTGCCAACGCACCAAGGCCTCGACACTACCCACCACCCAGGTGTGCTCGACGCGATGCAGTATCGGCTGGTAGTGCAATACCAATTCGTACTCGGCAATGGCGCGCCGCATATCGTCGGCGGTCAATGGCGCACGTTCGCCATTGTGTTTCAGCAAGTAGTTTTCCAGATCGCGCATGCGCACCGGCTTCTGCAAGGCATCTAGTACGCGCAATCCCAGGGACAGGCCAAACTGACGAGCGGTGGCGAGTACTTTGCTATCCATGCCACTGAGCAAGACGATGTCGCTCTTGGGCGTGACTGCGGCCAAGTGCCGCAGACCTTCCACACCATCCATGTCGGCCATCTGTAAATCCAGAATCACCAAAGCTGGCTGGGTCTGCGCCACCGCCTGACGAAATGCCGGGCTGGAATCAGCGGTAACCACCGAATAGCCGCTGCGCTTGCCGATCTCGGCAATCAGCGCCAGCAGCGCGGGGTCATCGTCAACCACCAACAGGACATTAGGAACAGACAGGGACACTTCGACCTCAACGCTTGATTACTTATTACCCAAGTTAAATCGGAAATTCGTCACTAAACTTTAGCTGCTTAGTCAGTCTGGAACTGTGAACAAGCGCACTATCAGGTCAATCCTTCATACTTATTAAGCCAGTCCCTAATCTCGAATCTCGCCGGCTGCGGTAATAGCGCGACCGGCATACAGCAACAACAGCGAGGTACCGATATGCCCCGTCGAGAGCCGGGCAAATCCGTAAAAGGCGCAATCCAGCGTCGATTACACCAAGGAAATCTAGCCACGACTCCGCACGGTTTTTACCAACGCGCCAGGTAAAGCGCTTGCAGTTCCCTTGGGTGCATCGACAAACTTCAGCTGCATATAACGGTGCCGCAGCTTGGGATCGAAGCGCTCGATGGCATAACGCAACATAGTCCGGGGCATACGCGCCGCATGCATATCAAGGAAGGACTGAGCGGCTCGCTGATCGCGCTTGCCGATTTCACGCAGCATCCAACCCACCGCCTTGTGAATCAGATCGTGCTCATCCTGCAGCAGCATTTCTGCCAGCCGCAAGGTTTCAGCAAATTCGCCCAGCTTGATGTAATGGAACGTTGAGAGCACCGCGATACGTCGCTGCCACAAATCTTTGGAACGCGCGAATTTGAGCAGCGGTTGTCGCGTCCGTTGATACAAGTGTGGACCGACAATGTGTTCGGCAGAGACATCGACAAGATCCCAATTATTAATACGCGCCGTGCTGGCCATGTACAGTTTGTAAATGGCTTGCTGCCCCACCTCATCCGCCTTTGGGTATTGCAGCACCAAGATCAACAAGGCCAGCAGGCGAGCTTCATGCCACTCAGAGCCCAGCAATTTACGCAGTTCAACCAAATCCAGCTGTCGATATTGCTTGGCCAAGCTTCGTGACATAGGCACGGACAGACCGAGAAACCGATCGCCTTCACCATATTGGCCCGGCCCGGTCTTGAAGAAACGTTGCGACACCAGAGCACGTGCCACATCGCGTCGCGCCAGCAGGTCACGCAACACCCGCGCCGCCGTTAGCGCCGGCTGGGATTGAGTTTTAACGGCCACGCTTGGCCTGCTGCTTGATTGCAGGCAAATCGACAGCGGGTATTCTGCCGCTCACCGCCACCTTGCATTCACTGCTTACTGTGGCTCGAATAATTTCCGCCAACCTCAATACACCCGGACCGGATGCATCGCGATCCGCATGAATCAAGTACAACGCTCCCATGCGCACACTGCCTTCGCGCAGATTCAATGGCCGCAACACGCCGCTCTGCAATTCTTCGCGGATTCTTTCTTCGGGAAACCAGGCAAAGCCATGACCACGACGCACGGCCTCGATGGAGGTGCTCATATTGCTGACCGTCCAGCGTTGCGTAGCCTCCAGCGACAACGCACTGCCGCTGCGATTGATGCCGCTATCGCGCACCACCAGCTGACGATGCTTGCGTAGATCGCGCTGCGTAATGGGTCGCTGCATTTGATGCAGTGGATGCTCGGGAGCCGCCACCGCCAACAGGCGCACTTCCATCAATGCATCACCCAGAAAGCCCGGCGGTATCAGACCGGAAATAGCCAACTCTGCTTTACCTTGTGTCAGCGCTTCGCAGGTACCGCTCAAAACCGACTCGATCAACTCGATACGAGTGTGCGGACTCTCCTGCGCGAACTGCGCCAGACATTTAAGTAATACAAAGGTGGGAAACAACGGCTCAACCGCCAAACCTATCTCCGCCTCCCAGCCCGCCGACAATTTATGAGCAGCGCGCTCCAGACCACTGGCCTCTTCGAGCAAGGCACGCGCGCGCCGATACAACAACTCGCCGGTGGGCGTCAGCACCGCCTTGCGGCCTTGAATCTCGAACACAGTCACGTCCAATACGCTTTCCAGCTTTTTCACCGCATAAGTGATGGACGATTGGCTCTTGTGCATTTGCTCGGCGGCCTGGGCATAGCCGCCCGCCTCCACCACGGCCATTAATGCCCGCCATTGCTCGATGGAAATACGCGGGTGGCTGCTGCCGGGACCATTGGTCGCAGCTGGGGAAGAGGATTTCATGATCTATCCATTCGATAGGTTGACGCCAAATATTGAGCTTTTTTATTCAATCAGTAAATCGTTTCATAGCCTCAAGCCAACCGGCCGCAACTTAATCGAGGCAACGCCATGACTACCCTGCTGCAACTCAACACCAGCCTGTTTTCCGCCGGCGGCCAGTCCACTCAGTTAGCCAATGACTTCGTACAGAACTGGCAGCGCAGTCATGCCGATGCGCGGGTCATCACCCGCGATCTGGCCGCCGATTCGGTGCCGCATTTGAATGCCGAACGCCTGCAAGCCTTCATGACCGCCGCCGAGCAACGCACGCCAGCACAGCGCGACATCGTGGCCTTTTCCGATGCCTTAATTGCCGAGTTGCAGAGCGCCGACGTGCTGGTGATCGGCCTGCCGCTGTACAACTTCGGCATTCCTTCCAGCCTGCAGGCTTACTTCGACCATCTGGCGCGCGCCGGCGTTACTTTCAACTACACCGCCAGCGGCCCGGTGGGCATCATGAAGGGCAAGCGAGTGCTGGTGTTCGCAACACGCGGCGGCAAGTACGCCGGCACCGCTCAGGACAATGTGACCACACAGGTGCGCAGCTTCCTCAGCCTGCTGGGCATGACCGATGTGGAGTTCATCTATGCAGAAGGCTTGAACATCGACGCCGACACCCGCGCACAGGGACTGCAGACCGCACGCCAGCACAGCGCGCAACTGGCACAATCGCCCGCCTATGCCTGAGCAGCTCGGTGAGCATTCAACCGCAGCCAATTTAACGGAGACAGCGATGAGCACCCGCAGCGTCAATCAGATCATCGAGAGCATCAACACGTCGGATGGCGCCGGCGTGAAGCTGCTGCGCAGCCTGGGACAGCGCCAGCACTCGCGCCTCGATCCATTTTTGATGCTGGACGAGTTCGGCAGCTTCGATGCCAACGATTACATCGCCGGCTTCCCACCGCACCCGCATCGCGGCTTCGAAACCGTGACCTATATGTTGGAAGGCCACATGCTGCATGAAGATCACATGGGCAATAAAGGCCATCTGCGCAGCGGCGATGTGCAATGGATGACCGCCGCGCACGGCATCATTCATTCCGAAATGCCGCAGCAACAATCAGGCCGCATGCATGGCTTCCAGTTGTGGATCAACTTGCCGGCTCGCGAAAAAATGAAACCCGCCAGCTATCGCGACATTCCTGCCGCCAAGATTCCTACGGTATCGCTAAGCAATGGCACCACCGTAAAAGTTATTGCTGGCGAATACAGCGATGGCCACCAGCGTATTGCCGGTCCAGTGCAAGGCCTAGCCACGCAAGCGCTGTATATCGACGTACATCTACCCAAGGGCGAACGCTTCACGCAGGCCACGCCGGCTGCACACAATGCATTAGTCTATGTCTACGAAGGCGAGCTGAGCATTGGCGAAGGCGTTGCCGCAACCAAGGTAGGCACGCATGCCGCCGCGCTGCTCAATGCCGGTGACCAGATTGTGGTCGCGGCCGACAGCAACGCTCGCTTCCTGGTGCTGGCTGCACAGCCCTTGAATGAACCGGTGGTGCAATACGGCCCCTTCGTCATGAATACACGCGAAGAAATCGAGCAGGCTGTGCGTGATTATCAAAGCGGCAAACTGGTGCAGGCCAAGGCGCAGGCGCTCAACGAGTAGCACTTCCGTCATAAACTGAGGCGCGCAGAACCGTCATGTTGCGCGCCTAAACTTGGATGTCATGCACACTCCTGCGACCGGCAGCCCAACATCCCAAGTCACTGACAACGAATGGCAAGCCGGGCATTTTGCTCGCCTTAGCGAGGGCATGACGCACTGGCGTCGCGAAGGTGCAGAAGATGGTATCCCCTTGATACTGGTGCATGGCGCCACCGTGCCGAGCTGGACCTTCGATCGCTTGGTGCCACCACTGTTACAGGCCGGCTTTCAGACCTTGCGCTTCGATCTATATGGACATGGCTTATCGGCTCGCCCCTCCGGCGCTTACTCCCTTGAGCGCTTCGTCAATCAAACGATACAGATCATCGAAGCCAGTCATTTCCCCCGACCCGCAATCATGCTGGGCCATTCCTTCGGTGCCGTGGTAGTTGCAGCAGTGGCAGCAGCCCGTCCGGAATGGATATCGCGCCTGGTATTTGCAGCGCCCATGCTCAACTACAACGCAACTTCTTCATGGACAAAGGTGTTTCAACGTCCAGGCGTTGGCGAGCTTGCCATGCATTGCCTCGGCATTCCCACCTTGATCCGTCGCCGCCAACGCCGCTATCGACATATCGGTCAGGCGCATCTCGCGCAGAGATTCGTGGAACAGGTTGCGGATGGAAAATTTGCACGCGGCTTGTTATCAATGATTCGCACCGGCGCATTGGGCGATCAAAGCACACGCTATGCCGCTCTGCGCGATCTCAACCGCGAGCTGCTGCTCATCACCGGCGCAATCGACGCCGTGCTGCCACTCGATCACGTAACGCGCATACGCTCGTTACTACCATCGCATACGTATCGCCAAGTTAATGCCGAACACAATTTGTTACTGACACATCCGGATGCCGTGGTCAGCACGGTGCTTGATTGGCTGAGTTGAATTGTTTTGGCGAGGTCCGCACTGTGACAACACATCGGAGCAGCACCTAGAGAAATCGTACTTGGCGAGCAAGAGGGCGATTGAATCGTCGCCCTCCGCCATCCCTTCATCACCAATCTAACCCAGTGCTCTCACCATCGTGAATGAAGGACCTTCAATTTGCATTCACTTCAATCGACTTTGAATCTTCGCTGCACCGGCTACCGCGCATTTCTCGTCCTGCGCGCTGGATGCGCCACTGACACCAATCGCGCCGATGGCCTTGCCCTGCACAGACAGCGGCACCGCGCCGGCCCAGGTCATCATGTTGGGCGTAACCTTCACGGCGGCTTCTTTGTCGGCCGTGATCTTGGCAGCCACTTGCGAGGTGGGCAGATTGAAAGCCAGCGCCGCCAAACCTTTACGCACAGCGGTGTAAGCATGGCCACCCGTCGCGCCATCTGCCGTTAATGCCGCACGCGGCTGGCCGCTGGAGTCGATCACGGTTGCGCCCACTTTGTAGCCATCAGCCAGACAAGCCGCTATCGCAGCTTGCGCCGCCTCAATAGCCAGCGCCAACGAGGGACCCGGCGCATCTGTGCCAGGTTCTTGGGGAGGCTTGGCAGCAGCACCCGCCACCGACGCGCCACCTGGCGCCGCACCCGGTGGCGGACCGCCTGCGCCCATACCACCAGGAGAATTATCTCCGGGTAGACGCGTTGCATCGGTGGCCGCAGCAGCTGCAGCGGGTGGCGCCGTATTTTGTGCGTGCGTCAAACCCGCACCCAAACTCAAGCCCATCGCAGAAATGACGATCAAGCTCGTAACTTGTTTCATGACATCGCCCCCAAAAATATGCCGTGTAATGGAATCAATACACAGCACATAGTAATGCGAACGAAGCGGTTGAATTCACCGTCAGCGGCGCTGCATTAATGAATTATTCTGATACTAGCTATTACCGCAGATCATGACTGGCGCATGATTTTTCGAACATGCACTCGCGCAGCTTGACGACAAGCGTTCGTCACTGCCCATCAATCAATTCTGATTTGGAACTGCCGCAATTCCGTTCTGATAGAACAAAGCAGAAGATGGAGCGGGTGATGGGAATCGAACCCACGCTAGTAGCTTGGGAAGCTACAGTTCTACCATTGAACTACACCCGCGCGATGCGAGCATTGTAGAGAGCTAGCAGCCGGGTAGGCAACCAGTGGATCGGTAATGGATTACCAAGACATCCCTCTCCTGTTTGCCGGAGAGGGGATTGAGGTTGACAGCGCATGGGTCGGCAGTTCACCGCAGCAACAGCGTGCCGATAGCCCCATACAAGCCAATCAATATCAGCGCTATCACTGGCAATACGGTGACCGCGTAACCTATGTGCCGCCCTTTCGGATCTGCCACATAACCTTGCAGGTACAGCATACGACCGACGAGATAGATCGCACCCAAGGCCGCCATCCAACGGGGCGACCAGTACTGCGCGGCAATCCATAGCGCAGGCAGGAATACCACCAGCGTCTCCAGAGTATTCATATGCACGCGGTGATAGCGTTCGAACATTTCATTGCCGGCGGTGGCCGGCGCAACCACGCCATAGCGCATGCGGGCGCGCGCCACCAGCAGGCCCAGCCACAGGAATTGCACGCCGGCCAGCAATGTCACCAGTTGAACCCAGGCCATGATCTCACCTCGTTTAGTCGTTTTCTCAAGTAGGACAAGTATGTGCCCTCGCACTTATGATGCGCTGTCAGCCGGCACCTGCAGCGCGCCCAACTCGCTCGGCAATGGCATGTCCTTCGACGTACTGGCCGGGCAGATATTTGCGCTGGCCGGAAAGGCAACAATCAAACCATCTACCTACCAGCGGCGACTCATCGAACTTGAACGCGGATTGAATAGTCGTAGTCGATTCAAACTTATTAGAGCGGAGACCATTGTGAAGAAACTTTTGCTTGGCGCCATGGCGTTGTTGTTGACCTCCAGCAGCTTCGCGCAGACCACTGAAGTCACCAACAACGCCTTCATTCCCATCAAGGACAATCTATACCAATTCCAACACGGCGTATGGCTGGCCACCTTCATTGTCACCAACGACGGCATCATCCTGGTCGATCCGCTCAATGCCAAGGCCGCCACCTGGTTCAAGGCCGAAGCCAAGAAGCGCTTCAACAAGGAGGTTCGCTACCTGGTAAACACCCATGCGCATTACGATCATGCCGAGGGTGGCGAAGTGTTTACCAATGCCATTGTGGTGGCGCAGGAAAACATCGTCGAGGAATACCAGGCCGAGAACGTCAAGGCACGCTATCCGGATGTGACCTTCTCCGATCATATGACCTTACATCTCGGCGGCGACACGCTGGAGCTATTCCACTTCGGCAACGATCACGGCAAGAGCATGTTGTATGCCTATCACCCACGCACCAAGGCCGTAACCACCGTCGACGTGGCCGCCAAGGAACGCCTGCCCTACAAGGATCTGCCCTATGACGATCCACAGGCCACCATCGACACATTGAAAAAACTGGAGGCTATGGATATCGACTACATCCTGCCCGGTCACGGCAATGTCGGTAACAAGAACGACCTGGTGAAGGTGCGGCGCTACTGGGAACTGCTGCGCGCCAGCGTGGCCGCGCATATGGCCAATGGCAAATCGCTGGCAGAGATCAAGCAACTGGTGCCGGCGCAGATGTCCGAGTACAGCCAGTGGCAGCAGTACAAGGAATGGCAGCCCTACAACATCGAAGCCATGCATCGCATCCTCAGCAAGCAGGGGCTGTAATGCACCAGCCTAGGGCCGGGAACCCACCTTCCCGGCCGCTGTCGCAGTGGGTGCCAACAAGGAAATCCCGCCGAAAAATTCAGGCGCTCACATGACAAGCCGCTCAACTGATTTCAAGCTCGCCGTGCTGATTGGCACACTGCTCGTCAGCGCTCAAGCGGGTGCGCAAGCCGTTAACTTTACTGGCATGTGTGACGCCTCCGGCGCCATTCCGTTATCAGCCACCACCTTCGCTGTGGCCGATGATGAGGACAATGTGCTGCGCAGTTATGACGCCATACGTGGCGGCGCGCCGCTGCATGCCACCGACCTATCGAAGCAGCTCGGTCTGCCGGAAAGCTTTAACAAGAAAGGTGTACTTAAACCCGCACCGGAAACCGATATCGAAGCGGCCACATTGCTGGAGGGTCGGGCGTACTGGATCACTTCTTACGGTCGCAACAGCAAGGGCAAGGAGCAACCGGCGCGCATGCGCTTCTTCACCACTACCGTACCGGCGGACACCCATCCCTTGCAGGTGACGGCGGTGGCGAACGAGCGCTTTTTTAACGAGCTGTTGAGCGCGCCCACCTTGCGTGCCTTTGCCTTGAACAAGGCCGCCGCCCTGGCGCCCAAGGACCGCGGCGGTTTGAATATAGAAGGCTTGAGCGCCATGCCCGATGGCCGTTTGTTGATTGGTTTTCGCAATCCGATTCCGGAGGGATTGGCACTACTGGTGCCGCTGGAAAACCCTCAACAAGTGATGGCAGGCGAACCGGCGCGCTTCGGCGCCGCGCTACGCCTCGACCTCGGTGGACTGGGCGTTCGTTCGATCACGCCCTGGCGCGATGGCTACCTCATCGCTGCAGGACACTATGACAGTGGCGCCGCTTCCAAGCTGTACACCTGGAATGGACGCAATACACCCAAGTTGATTGATCTTGAATTAGGCGACCTCAATCCAGAAGCCTTCTTCATTTCAGGTGAACGCATCTTGCTGCTCAGCGATGACGGCAGCCGCATGCTGCAAGGTAAGGAGTGCAAACAGCTGAAGGATGCTCAGCAGAAATACTTTCGCGGCCTGTGGGTGGGGCTTGCGCAGCAATGAATCGGCTCACAATTGCCTGAAGGCGGGCTGGCGTACGACAGGAGGCCGCCTATAATTTCGCATCTCCATCAGCACGCTCATCCATGACCCGCATCAAAGCCGCGCTTACGCATCTGCTGATCAGCGCCCTGCTGGCCGGCATCGTTATTTGCCTGATCGTGTTCGGCTGGTATCCAACGCCGTTCTTCTGGGCGCTGGGCGGACCGATGCTGCTGGCGCTGATCGTCGGCATCGACGTGGTGCTGGGACCGTTGATGACCATGATCCTGTTCAATCCCAAAAAATCGCGTCGCGAACTGACGCTGGATCTGACCCTGATCGGCATCATACAGCTCAGCGCATTGGGTTACGGCCTGTACTCCGGCTATGTGGGTCGCATGGTGTATGGCGTATTTTCCGAGAAGGCCTTCCACTTGGTAGAGGCGAGCGAGATCGCACCGGATTTCTTGAAACAGGCGCCCTATCCGGAATTTCAAACTCTGCCCTTCGCCGGTTATCTCATCATCGGCACACAAATACCGGATACCGACAAAGCCAGAGATGACCTGGCGTTCTTCAAGCAACTCGGCGTGGGCCCACAACATCTGCCGCAGTTTCATGCGCCGCTGGCGATGAATCGCCAACAAATTGTTGAAGCCGCCATTCCCCAAACGACACTGCAGCAGAAACACAGCGCGTTGGCGGAAGAAATACAGCAGCAGCTGGAACGCCATCAACTACGCTGGAACGACGTCGCGATATTGCCGTTCGAAACACCGGCCGCCACTTACACCGCCATCCTCAATCTGCAGAATATGACTATGGTTAAGGTGTTGCGCGCAACGCCTCGCTAGACAATCACAAATCTGTCCCGCGAACAGGGGACAGCGCCGAGAGCACAACACCGACCGTTTTCAAATCGCTCCTGCTAGGCTAAAGCCATGAACAGCCTGGTACTCATTGTTGAAGACGACGCGCGTTTTCGCGAAGCCTTTGCGGCAGCGGTAACCCAGGCCGACGACATGACCTTGATCGGTACGGCAGCCGATTACGCCTCCGGTCTGGGCCTGTTGAAAAAATTACCCGACGTAATGCTGGTCGATCTGGAATTGCCGGATGGCAATGGCATCGGCCTGATTCGCGAAGCCGCCAAACTGCTGCCGCAATGCGATGTCATGGTGGTCACCGTGTTTGGCGATGAACGTCATGTATTGCAATCCATTGAAGCCGGCGCCACCGGCTACCTGCTCAAAGATTTACCGCCTGCCGAATTGGTGGAACAGATTCGCGTGCTGCGCGCCGGTGGCAGCCCGATCAGCCCCATCATTGCGCGGCAGTTGCTGACGCGCTTCACGCACACCGAAGTCAATGCGCCCGCCGGGGTGGACAAGGATGAGTGTTCGCCGCTATCGGCCCAGGAAGTCAAAGTGCTGTCGCTGACCGCCAAGGGCTACAGCTACGATGAGATTGCCAATCTGATGCAGATCTCGCGTCACACCGTGCAGACCTATGTGAAGCGCATCTATCGCAAGCTGCAGGTCAACTCAAAATTCGAAGCACTGTTCGAAGCACGTCGACTGCGCTTAATCGCGCAGTAGTCGCTCCGCCGATTCACTTGGCGCGTACTTTAAGAGGCGCGCGTCACCGGCAGGCGCAAACTCACTATCGTGCCCACATTCACCATGCTGTGAATCATCAATTGTGCGCCCAGTCTTCCGGCACGCATTTGCATGATGCGCATGCCGCGACCGGTGGCGGCCTGTAACTGCGGATCGAAGCCCTTGCCGTTATCGGCAATCAACAACTCGATATCGTGACCTGCATGTTTAACCGTCAGCTCCAGCCGGCTGGCGCCGGAGTGATTCAAGACATTGGTGATGGCCTCCTGCACCAGACGCAGTAGATCCAGCGCCAGCGAAGGCTCCAGCCAGTACAACGCCGGCAAGTCCACCATCTGCCAGTGCAAGGTGACGCCGCCGCTCTGAATACGACGCTGCAAGCGATAACGCAGCATGCCTAACAAAGTCGGCAGATCTTGTGCGGTAGGCTCCAGCGAATTCGATGATCATGCGCAGATCGTCGATACACTCGCGCATGACCTTGGCTGCATCGGGCACCGACAATTCGCCACGTTCCAGCAACACCAGCGATGAGGACAATGACGAGCCCAGACCATCGTGCATGTCCTGCATCACACGCTGACGCTCGTGCAACACCGACTGCTGGTGCTGCACTTCCAACAGGCGCTGCTGCCCGGCTTCGATTTCGCGCGCCAACTGTCCGGCGCGCAGACGCTGCTCGATCTCGCCCAGCATGGATTGATTGAGCTGTAGACCGAAGTACAGCAACAACAACGAAAACATCACACAGGCAAATGCGCCAAACGGCAGATGCACATGCAGCAACAAGGCCGCACACACCATCGAAGCCTGGGAAATCACCGCCGCATAAATCAACGAGCGATGACCACTGGCGCTGACCTCGCCAATGGCAAAGGTGGCTGCGACCACCGCTGCCGAGAATTGCAGAGCAAGATTGTCGCCCGGCAGAAACCACATCAAACCCGCAGAGAGCAGGCCACTGATGCCGGTGAGGCTGATCCACACCCACTCCCAGATACGCGCTGCCGCAGAATCCTGCGCCGGTGGATGGCGTTCGAAACGCCAGCAGGCCAGCGCCTGCAACAGGTAGGAACCCACCTGCAGACCCGTCCAGTACCACAGCAGGGGATCGCGAGTGAGATAGAAAAACACTCCACCGATCACCAGCCCCGTCGCCATTGCACTGCCAATGGCCAGACGCCAGCGCGCGAAATACATGGCGAACAATTCCAGCCGCGCCTGCGCCTGCCAGTTGGTAACCGCTTCCACCGCCGAACGGTCGGCTTGAGTTTGTAAGCGCATGCTCAATCCCTGTGCAGCTGGATATCAGGATCGAACATGGGGTATCCGCATCGCTATCTGCCAGTGGTTAGTATGCCGGATATGGTTGCCAGTGACGGGATTGTCCCGTTAATGGGGGACAGTCACAGGCTTGATGCAGCATTCGACCTCATAAATCAAGTTGATATCGGGCATCGAGAAGCCGGCGATTTTTTGCATACATAAATTGTGACCAGCAAATAAGCACCAACAACTTTGATTCGGCGCACTCCGTTTCACGAAGTCACGCCCTATGCCGTAAGCGCTTTACAACTGCGCAACAAACGACTAGTTAGAGTGCATGCGCAACGATCCAACGAATGGTTGCAATAAACCCCACGATGGCAAACACGAGAAAGAGTGTCTTACCGAATTCCGTGTCCCCGAACTTCTTTCTCGGCTGGTCTCGCGAAGACGTTTCCAAATGAAATGACAGACCTTGATCTAGATCTTGGACGTCAGAATATTGAGCCACCATTTCTGGCCAAGTAGCGCTGGATTTTTCGGCTTTCCCTTCCAGGCCATTAAGCAAAGTCGTAGCAACACTTCGTAATTCAGTAGAGGTGCCAATAACCATCAGCCCTCGCTCCTTCCCGTAGCATTGATGAATCCGAAGCATTGTGAGTTCCTTACTGAGCTCCTGCGCCCTAACTTGCTTTGATCAGTCCGATTAACATCTCAACTGCCGGCTAACACCGGAACCCCTGAACAAACAAGTCCTTGTCGGCACTCATGATTATTTGGATTGATAACCCAGTAACAGCAGATCATTCCATAAACCAAGTTCCATCAGCGAGCAGATTGCTCGCTGATCCATTGCTATCTCACTGCTTACTCAATCTTCGATAGTACTCCGCCACCGCATCTTCATAGTCCGACGGCACAGGCTCGCTCACCGCACTACGCACAGTTTGCTTACCCTGCGTTTTACGCTCAGCAGCTTGAGCAAGTTTCAATTCCAGCTGCTCCATCAAAGCTAACGCAGTGGGCTCTGCGCCGGTACGCACACCGGTGCCGCTGTTGCCGATACCCATAGATTCCAATTGACGTGTGATGTCCTGCAACTGTTGCGCTTCAGTGCCGCTCAAGCGCCCGCGTTGGTTCAATTCATTGATGGCAGCGCGCGCATCGCGAATCGTGTTGTTGAGATTGCCGTTAAAGCTGGGCTGCGGATTGCCATTGTTGGCGTTATTGCCATTGTTACCTGCAAACCAACCATTGGCAGGACCCGCACCACCGCCGCCATTACCTTGGCCTTGCTGACCTGCACCTTGGCCCTGACCTTGGCCTTGGCCCTGCCCCTGTCCTTGACCAGCCTGCATGCCCTGACCATTGGCCTGTCCCTGCCCTTGTCCTTGCCCTTGGCCCTGTCCAGCTTGCATACCTTGAGCGTTAGCTTGCTGTCCGGAAGCCTGACCCTGTCCTTGAGCGTTACCGGATGACTGCGAACCACCTTGATTGTTCGCCTGCTGATTACCGCCCTGCTGATTGCCAGTTTGCGCCGATCGATTCTGGCCGTTGCCTTGACCATTATTCTGACCATTATTCTGGCCATTGCCTTGCGCATTGGCCTGAGCGCGTTGCTGATTGTTCAACTGCTCCAGTTGCTGCCGCAATGCTCTGACTTGAGCGACTGCTTCATTGGCCTTGTCGCTGTTCGCTGCCGAACCGGTGCCCTGTGCTGCGGCTTGCCGCAGTTCATCACGCAATTCACGCAGGCTGTCGGTGACCATGCTCTCGCTGGCTACGACGAAGGCAGCCGCACCGCGTTCAATGTTATAAGCGGCAACTGACATGCGCTGATCGATCTTGTTGTCATCCAGATCCTTGGCGGCACTGGCGATCTGCGCCGAGGTCTGTGGCGCCTGTTCCTTCAAGTTGCGCTGCGCCGTCACCATGTCGCGTCGCAGGCCCTGCAGGCGTGTTGAGATGGCACGCTTGTCATTGGCTAGTTGCTTCTCCTGTGTACTTAAACCTTGATCGGCATCCACATCGGAGAGCGTCTGTGCACGCAGCTGCTTCACCGTATCCTGCAGCTTGCGATCGAACTGCGCCTGTTCTTCATACAGACGGCTGGCCTGATCGGACAGGTTACCCAACGAGTTCTGTTGCGCCTGTTGCTGACCGCGCGCCACCGCATCGCCGGCGCCGCTTAACTGACGTTGTGCCTCAGCCGCCGCGCGTTGCGCACGTGCGCGTTCGCCGGCATCGCTACTGTTGCGCATGGCGTTGCTGGACTCATCCATGGCGCGAATCGCGCTTTGCAGACGTTGTTGCAGTTCCTGACTTTGACCGGCTTGAGCCGAGCCACCTTGCTGCCCTTGCTGGCCCTGCTGTCCGCTTTGACCTTGTTGTCCCTGTTGTCCTTGCTGTGAATTCTGCGCTTGCTGCTGCTGTTGAATCTGACGCTGCAATTGCTCGGCTTCGCGCTTCAACGATTCCTGCTGCCAGCGTTGTTCCTGCGTCAGTTGCTGTTGTTGCTTGGCGCTGTTGGCCAATTGCTGCTGACGACGCGCCAATTCTTTCAGCTTGTCTTCCAGATCATCCTGGCTCTGATTCTGTTCCTGCGGCGAGGCATTGTTACGTGCTTCGTACTGGTTCTTGTTGAGGTCCATTTCCAGTTCGTAGATCTGCGCCATGTCGCGGCTGTCTTGCTGTTGACCGCCTTGACCCTGACCTTGCTGCTGTTGCTGCACTTGAATGTCGTTGAACACCGCTTCGGCGCGCAGCACATATTGCAACGCTTGCTGCTCGGGTTGAATCGCTTCATCCAGTTCGACTTGATTCAAACTCTTGGCGGCCGGCGTCATCGCGGCGATGGCCAGCTTGATGTTGTCGGCAAATTCCTTGGACTGCGCATCGGTAGCGTCGAGATTGCGCGCCTGCATACGTTGCGCCAGCGAGCTGGCCTGCGCCGCCAGCTTGGTTTGCAGTTCGCTGAGCAGTTTGGAATTGTCCTCGACCTTGTCCTTGTCGGCGCTCTTCTCGTCCTGCTCGCGGATCAAATTCCAAGTGGAGACAATGATCTCGCGCTGGCGCTGTGAAATTTCGCCCTGCTGCTGCCCCTGTTCTCCCTGCTGCCCCTGTTGTCCGCCTGCCTGCTGTGATTGCGAGTAACGCTTGTCGAAGGGACGCACATCGACAAAGTACATGTCGGTGCGCACCGTGCTGCTGTGATCTTTCGCCACTGCGTAGTAGCTGATCAGATCGCCGGGCTTGAGCGCCTGGCTCTGTTCGCCCAGCGATTCCAGTTCGAAGGTGTGATCGTCGGAGATGCTTTGCTTGCCGGAGGCCAGCTTCACGGTCTGCCACTTGGCGCCGTTCACCGCGTAGTGCAACTCAACGGCATTCAAACCATAATCATCATTGGCATCGATGTGCGCAGTGACTTCTTCGATGCTGCTGGCGCCATAGTCACGCCCCGGACGCACCACTTTGATTTCCGGCTTGGCATCATCGACCACGCGAATGAAGTAGTCGTCGCTCAAGCGTACACTCTCACCGGCTACACGCGCGGCCAGGTAGTAGCGGCCTTCTTTCTCTACCGTGAAGTTAGTCCTGCCTTGTGCACCCTCGGTCTCCAGCGACTGCGCGGCATCGTTCAATACCAGCTCGGTCTTCGGCAGCGGTGCATCGGCGGTGATCTCTACATCAATCTGCGTCTCTTTCAAGGCGCTGACATCGCCGCCGGGTTCCTGCACTTCGGGCTTGCGGCCAGTCCACTTGGGGAAGTTGTAAGTGAGTTTCAGATTATTGATGTTGGGCAGATCGACCACGTTGATGTTGTAGTCGGGACTGCGCACGCCCGCTGCAGCCACATAGTATTTCAACGCTTCGCGCACCGAGAAGAACGTGAAGGCAAAGCCCTCATCAGTGCGCGTCATGGCCACTTGCTGCCATTGCTTATCGGCGCCCTCGCCCATCAACACGAATACACTGGCTTCGCCCGGTGCGAAGCCCTGCATCTGCGCCAGCAGCGGCACATTACCGCCGCGCCGCACCGCCTGATCGCCCGGTTTCACCACAATGCTCTGCGCCGGCTTGAGATCGGACACCGCCCAGCCAGCCCATAGATAACGCGTGCCGTAACTCCATAGCCCAGGCCCGGCAATGGCCAACCACAGCAAGGTGATCACCGAGGCAGCCGCGATGATCAGCGGCAGACCCAGCTCGCGTGGCTTGATGGTTTCTTCCACCGGATTGCGCTCGGCCACTTTCAAGGTGTCTTCGGCCAACAATTCAGTGAGCGGATTATTTTGTTCGCGCGCCTTGTTGAAGGCCTCGATACGACCGCTGAATTCCGGCGTGCGCTTTTCGATTGCATCGGCACGGCTGCGCTGCAGCTTGCGCAATGGCCAGACCAGCAACCACAACACCAGGCTCACGATCGCCAGCAACAGCAAAGCACGTGCGGTATTGACTACCCAGGCACTGAAGCCCTGGCGCATGGCAAAGAACACACCGAGTACGGTGATCAGCAACACTGCACCCGCCAGTGCGGCGGCCGCGATCACATAGCGCAGTCGTTTGAAGCGCGCACCGAGCGCGTCGAGATATTGTTCAAGACGTGCAATGGGAGTCATGTCGGCGTCTCCACGCGTCGGAAGACATAGGTATTGCCCAACAAAGATTCAGCCAGTACCGCCAGTGTCAGCAACACCAGTAATAAATGCCATAGTTCAAAACCACTGGGTTTGGCGGCAGCGGTCGCAGCCGCTGCGGTGGCCACATCCTGACGTTGCGCGGTCAGCGAATCCTGCCAATTCTTGATTTCATCGTCGCTCATGGGCATGAGGTTGGATTCATCGGGAACGGCGTTCACCGCCACCAGCGAACTGCCTGCAGCGGTGACCACTTCATAGAAGCCCTGCGTAGCCAGCTTCACGCTACGTGCGCGCTGCGAGTCGGACAGCGATAGCAGATTGTTGCCGGCCGGATCGATCACCTGCCCCGCCGCAGCGGCTTGATCCAGCGGCAGAGATGCACCCACACGCTGCTCGCGCTTCAACAGCGTTTCACCGGCGAGATAACGCGCCGCCTCGGTGAGGAAGCTGACGAACACCGGCTGCACCGGCAAATCATTCCAGGTGTTATCCAGACCGGAGGTCAACAACAGCACACGACCTTGACCGCGACGCTGCTCGATCAACAACGGTGCGCCATTGTCCAATTGCACTAACGCGCGCGATTGAGCATCCAGATTCACGGGAAGATAACGCGTAACATTCAAAGCGCGGAAACCGGCAGCACGACTCAAAGCCGCATGATTGATGTCGACATTGCCCACACTGAGGCGCTCGCCCTGCTCGTCGGCGCGCAACGTGCCCACAGACAATTGCACCAACGGCAAGGTCTTCAAGGTTTGCGAACGCTCACCGACGGCAGCTAATACCGCACCGCCCTTCTGCACGTATTCGTTCAATGCGGTCGCAAACTTGTCGCCCCCTTGCATACTAACAAGGGCGCCGAGATCGTCGAGCACGATGAAGCGATAGCGATCCAGTGTGCGCGCATCGAACTGCTCCAGCTTGGCGGGCTGCAATTCATAACGTGAACCGGCAGCAGTAAAGGCCGCATCCAGATACTTGCCCGGCAAGGCAGTGGGATTCATAGACAGAAAGGGCACCGGCTGCCCCACGCTGTTTTCCAGCACGGTGTAGAACACATCGTCGGCTGCCAAGGTATCGGCAGACTTGATACGCGCTTCGATCTTATTGCTACCGGTGTTTAGCGCCACTTTGTCGAAGGCATACACCGCCACACCCGATGCCGGCACCTGCTTGCTCAGCTCTGCACGCACCGAACCATTCACGGTCAATTGCACGGTGAGATTTTGTTGCGGGCTGTTATAACCCTGCACTGTGACTTCAATGCCATTACCGGTGCGTATGGCACTGCTCACTGTCCAATTGGGTTGAATACCCTGGGTGATGTTGTGCAGTTCAACTTCAGTCACGCGACCGTTAACGCTGCGCGGCACCAGATCGCCGAACTGTGCGGGCAATGCGCTTTCCTGAAAGTCGCTGATGACATGCGCCACGGTGGCCTGAGTTTCATCGGCCAATAAAGCTTCCAGACCATTCATCATGGCGCCGTACTGCAACTGGCTCGCGCCGGCCTGCAGCTTCTGCAAGGCGCTGCGCATTTTGTCCTTGCCCTCGGCGGTGCCGCTGACCGGTCCCGCTACCAACTGCAATTCATCGCCTGCGGCCACCAATTCCAGACGATCGTTGGCACCGGCATCAGCAATGATCTGCTCGGCCTGTTTCATCGCCGCCGACCAACGTTCACCCTGCTGCATGGACATGGAGCTATCCAGCAACAACACATGCAACTTGGCCTGCGCACCGCTCAATGCTTCCGGCGGTTGCGTCCACATGGGTTTAGCGAAAGCAAATGCCAGCAGACCCAACAACAGAATGCGCAGCGCCAGCAGCAACCAGTAACGCAGACGCTTCTGCACATGCACGCGTCGCTCGGCCTGCAACAGCAACATGGCCGAACTGAAAGCCTGGCGCTTAGGCGTTTCGGTCTGCAGGCGATGCAACCAGATAGGCAGTGCAATAACCGCCAGACCGCCGAGGAATAAGGGAGCCAGCCAACTCATTTCGTTGCTCCGCTGCGATCACGCCACAACTTGTTGAAGCCCGCCTGATTCATCGCCGCTTCTGCCTGAAAAGAAAGTAGTTACGCAACGGCACATCCAGCGACTGACTGGTGTTGAGCAACACATAGTCGGCGCCGGCATTGGTAGCCGCCTCACGCAGACTTTTTATGTGCGCCTGCATACGGGCCGGATACTGCTCGCGCATTTCATGCGGCGACACTTCCACGGTCTGCCCGGTTTCCATGTCTTCCAGCAAAGTCGATTCATCGAACTTGGGATCCAGCTCCTGCGGATCGAGCAGATGAAACAGGATCACGTCCTGACCTTGAAACGCCAGCGGCCGCACTGCTTCCAGCATGGTCTGTGGGTTGCTGTAAAAATCGGAAATCACCGCCACCATGCCGCGACGTTGTACATGCTCACGGAAGCGCGAGAACGGCGCAGCGAGATCGGTGCGATGCTCCGGCTGTGCTCGATCGATCATGTGCATCACCGCCGGCAGCTGACCACTGCGACTGGAAGGCGGACGAAACTCGCGCACGCCATCGCTGAAAATCATGGCGCCGATGGCATCGTGTTGATGCGAGGCCAGATACGCCAGGCTGGCGGCGAGAATCTGCCCGTAACGAAACTTCTTCAGCTGACCTTCGCTGCCGAAACCCATCGAGGCGCTGGAATCCAGCAACACCATCAGGTGACTGTTGGTCTCGCCCAGGAAGCGTTTGATATAGGTGCGCTCGGTTCGGCTGTACACATTCCAGTCGATGAAGCGCGGATCGTCGCCTTCGGTGTAGGGCCGATACTCGGCGAACTCCTGACTGAAGCCGAAGAACGGCGAGCGATGCAGGCCGATGAGAAAGCCCTGCACAGCCGAACGCGCAATCAATTCCAGATTGGCTAGCGTAGCCAGTACTTCCGGCTGCAGCAGTTTGTTGGAATTAGCTTGCGGAACAGCGGCCATTACATCACTCCGGCAACTGCGCGATCAGATCTTTCAAAACATCATCCACCGTCACGCCATCCGATTCGGCGTGATAGTTGGCCAGCATGCGATGACGCAATACCGAGGGCGCAATGGCTTTGATGTCCTCGTGCGCAACATGGTAGCGGCCTTCAAGCAAAGCACGCGCCTTGGCGGCCAGGGTGATCGCCATGGTGGCGCGCACGCTGGCACCGAACTTGATGTACTTGCGCACCTTGTCGCTGGCTAATGGATCGGCAGGTCGTGTGGCCCGCACCAGGTTCACCGCATAACGACTGACGTTCTCGGCCACCGGCACCTGGCGCGTCAGCCATTGGAATTTCAGAATCTCTTCGGCATTGGTGCAGGCAGTGGCTTCCGGCGATTCGACACTGTTGGTGAAACGATCCACCACTTTGAATTCATCATCCGCGCTGAGGTAATCGAGAATCACATTGAACAGGAAGCGATCCAGCTGTGCTTCAGGCAGTGGATAGGTACCTTCCAATTCGATGGGGTTCTGCGTAGCCAATACTAAGAAAGGCTTCTCCAGAATGTGTCGATGGCCGCGCACGGTGATGCTGCGTTCCTGCATGGCTTCCAGCAAGGCGGCCTGGGTCTTGGGCGGTGTGCGGTTGATTTCATCGGCCAGCACCACGTTGGCGAACAAGGGACCGGGAATGAAGGTCCACACGCGCTTACCGGTGGCTTGATCTTCATCAATGATGTCGGTGCCGGTGATGTCGGTGGGCATCAAGTCCGGTGTGAACTGGATGCGTTTGAACGACAGGCCCAGCGCGTCCGCCAGAGTTTTCACCAACAAGGTCTTGGCAGTGCCCGGCATGCCGGTGATGAGACAGTGACCGCCCACCAGCAAGGTGATCAACAAGTGATCCACCACTTCTTCCTGACCGACGATGACCTTGCGTACTTCAGTGCGCAGGCCGGTAATCGCGCGATTGAAGCTATCCATCAAGCCGCGAATGTTTTGCTCGCCCGTTTCGTTAACAGCGGTATTCATGTTCTATATGTTCCCGTTTGCAAACTTAAATCGTTCAACTCTTAATCTTTCCTCCCCTCTCCCGATTACGGGAGAGGGGCTGGGAGAGGGTGCCTGCTCATGCCCCCCGCTCCCTAACCCTCTCTCCGCCGAGCGGAGAGAGGGAACTAGAAATCACTTCGTCTTCGCCAGCTCCAGCAACAACTGCTGCGCCGGTTTGAAGCTGGGCGCCACTTCCAACGCCAACAACACGTTCTTCTTTGCCTCGGCCGTGCGCTGCAGATCGCGCATGGCCTGCGCCACGCGATAGTAGGCCGTGGCCTTGTCCGGCGGATTCAGCTGCAGTGCTGCCTGAAATTCGGTGAGCGCATCGTTGGGACGCTTTAACGTCAGCAGCGTCTCGCCCAACTCGCCATGCACCTCATAGTTGAACGGCGTGACGTAGTTGATGGCATCCAGCACCTGCGCCGCCTCACTCAGCTTGTTCTGTGAGCGCAGGCGTGTAGCCAGCCAGCGCAGTGCTTCGGGATCGTGGCCGCCATTCTTAAAGAAGGTCTCCAATGTGCTCTGCGCCAGCTCCGGTTTGTTGGTGCCGTTGTAGGCGCGCGCCAATGCCACATAGGGACTGCCATCCTCGACGTCATTGGGCAGGATGCTCAATGATTCTTGCGCCGCCTCGATCACACCGGGCCAGTCGTTGCGCTTGTATGCCGTAGCCACACTGCCGCGCGCGTTCTTCCAGGCATCGAACTTGGCAAACAGCGTTTTAAATTCGCGCTGCATGAAGGCAGTGAAGCGCGTGTCGAATTCCTTGGGCTGTATCTTGAACACCGCTTGCACGGCTTTCTCGGTATCGGCGCCACGCTTGAACTGCGCCAGCATTTCATTGAACTTGGCGGTACCGAACTCGCGTTCGATGAATTCGCAGATCAAACCGGCCTGCATGTACGAGATCATCACCTGCTGCGGTGTCTCAGGACGAATGAAACCACGATCCAATTCCGCCACCGGCAGCTGCTTGTTCTGCACGAAGGCTTCATAAGCGTAGCCGGGGATGCTGATACCCTTGATGGGACCGCTGTTCCATTCTTCGTAAACGGAGATGCCTTCGCTGAACCAGCGCGGCACGCGATGATCGGTGGCTTCCAGCGTGAACACATGCGCCAGCTCATGCCATAGCGTAGTACCCCAGTGGAATTCATCGATGGGGCGCGATGAAGGCGAGTCCATCGCCACCACGTAACCGAAGGTCACACCCAACAAACCCAAACCCGGTTCGCCCGCAGTACGCACGGCAAAGTCTTCGTGATTGGGATATACCTCGATGACCACCGGCTCTTTCAGGGTGAAGTTGAATTGCTTGGTGTAGGAAGCCACCGCCGCTTCGGTGAGCTTGCGTGCATAGGGAGCCAGCACTGCGCTTTCCTTCTTGTTCAGGCGCAGCACAATGGGTGCGGCATTGCCGGTCGCAGTACCGGGTTCCGGATAAGTCAGCACATCGTAGTTCTTGAATGAATCTAACAGACGCAGCGTGTTTACCGTCACCACGTTGTACGGATCGCCCTTGTACGCTGCTTCCATTTGTTCGCGCGCTTCAGTGACGCGATTGTCGCGCAGCAGACTGCTGCCGTATTCGACGCGCGCATCCCAGTTGTCCGGTTGAATCTCTACTGCGCGCTTATATAGATCACCGGCTTCGCGTGTGCGCCGCGTGATCACATAGAAGTGCGCCGGAATGGCATAGATGTCGCCATAGCTGGGATTTTCCGCCAACGCCTTCTTGATCCAATTACTGGCGGTGATATCGGTGCCGGCGGGTGACTTCAATAATTCCAGCGATGCCTGCAGCGCATAGATTTCCAGCTGCGGCAATTGCGCTGCGCTGGCGACATCGGTAGCTTGCTTGAGCAACTCAGCGGCTTTATCGGTATCGCTGTTTTCCAGATTGACACGCACTGCCAACAGCAAGGCGCGCAACTTGGCGCCTGCTGGCGCAGCACCTTCGACCACGGGCTGCAGATATTCACCAGCCTGCGTAGCGAACTGATCCACCAACACCGAGCCGGCACCTACCTTGGCGAAGGCGTAGTTGGCATCAGCCTGCAAGGCTTCCTTGAACAGCTTTAGCGCTTCGGAGTTTTGATGAGTCTCTGCGTACAACTCACCCCAGCGCGTCAACACTGCCGGCGTGGAACGCTGTTTGATGGCGGCGCTGAACAAATCGTTGGCGCTCTTCACATCGCCCAATGCCCAGGCGACTTCGGCGCGTGTCGACAAACTGCTGGAGGCGGTGAGCAAGGCGCGATAGCAGCGATTAGCGGCATCGCGTTGACCACGCCACAATTGATTGTCGCAGGCGACCACGCCGGCATCGTTGACGGCACCGTAGTGAATGCCGCGGGCGTTAACCGGTGTAGCCAACCACATACCAGCCATCAAACCGGCCAGTGCAATTTGCAGAGCTGTCGGCGCCATGAATTTCACGGTTTCGCCTCCTTGCCACCTTCAGTATTCAGCTGTGCATCTAGCTCAGCGATCTGCAGCAACAAGGGCTCCAACTGTTTCAGATATTCGTCTTCGCCCAGGCTGTCCTTGCGCAGACGTAAATCTTCCAAACGACCGTTCAACTGCTCGCGTTGCGACGGCAAGCCCGCGTTGGCGGCATTTGCCACCGGCACGGCGGCGCCGCTCAATTGCGCAAGGGCAAACACATCGGCACGCGCACCTACCAGCTGCGCATGCTCCGTAGAAAGTTTCGACTCTCCCTCAAAGTAATCCTTCACCTTGCGTGCAGCGATATCAAAAGCTTCCTGTGCACTGATGCGACCGTTCTTGTCAGTGTCCGCACTGGCATCGCTCAACGCTTCGGCAAAGAAACCGCCAAAGTGTGTGGCATTACGCTCATTGCCGCCGCGTGTGGCAGTCATGACCAGGCGTGAATCTTTCTTCAACACTTCAAGCAATGCACCGCTGGCGCTGCCGCTGGCCACAATCAATTGATTGTTGGATTTGATGGCATCCAGCAGCCTGGCCAATTCAGTGCCGCTTAAATCCGCGCCGGGAATGTTGAACTTGTATTCATAGCCGTCGTAACTGCCATGCCCCACCAGGTACAGGATGAGACGATCTTCTTTGCTCATGCTGCCGGCAAATTGTTTCAACAGCGCGGAGATATTGGCACTGGTTGCGGCCGCGCCGCTCAACACATGGATGTGATCGGCACTGGCCAGGGTGGTGCTAGCGGCGCGAATAGCCTTCACTTCCGTGTCGAACTGCTGCGTGTACTGCGCTTCGCCGCCCAGGCCTTCGACGATGAGCACGTTAAGCTCGGCGTGAGCGGTGCCGAAGCCCAACATCAGTGCCGCCAACATCCATTTTGATGACAACATCCTGTAGGAGCGGATTTCAAACCCGCCCTTGTTGCAGGAACTCGAACTTCTTGTCATGTGCTGCAGAAGCGTAGCGAGCGAAAGCAGGTTGCGTTGGACCGGAGCGCAAGAACCGGAGCGTACGCCCTGGTACGTGAGGCTTCTGAGCACCGTACCGACGCAAGATGCTGAGCGCAGTAGCTTGTGCAGCACATGACTCATATCACACCCCAGCGGCGGCGGAGCGCCCACTCGGTGGCCTTCAAAACAATCAGCAGCAGAAAGAGGATCGGCATATCCCATAGCGGCTTGGTCTGTTGCTCGGTGATACCGGCGGGCGAAAAGCGAATGGCTTCGGGCAGGCCGGCGAGATTGTCGGCGGTCCAGTACTGACCGCCGGTGGCCTGCGCAAGTTGCGTCAGCAGACTGCGATTCTGCCGCAACGAGAAATATTCGGCCGCCCCCTGCTCGTGATGCACCGCCGTGCGTGCGGTGCTTGCCACTTCGTTACCGCGCCGCGCCAGCATATTCGATGAAGAACGTGCCTGAAGCATCGGGTGCGAAACTGGCCTCATAAACACCGGGCTGATCGGTGACCGGCTTGAGGGTGAGATTCTCGGTATATCCCGAGGGCAGTGTAGTCACGGCCGTCACCTGCAGATCGCGCTCCGGCTGGAAACTCTTGTCGCGTAGCGTGGCACGGATGCGGATGTCATCGCCCTGCGAAGTGGCAACGAACTCCACCTGCTTGGGCACGTCGGTCACCAGGCCACGCATCATCTGCCGCCAGAACGCCTCGTGATGCTGATCTTCCAAGGGCATGCTCATCTGCCAGCGCCAGGTGCCACCGGTGGCGAAAATCGAAGCATGACCACGACCGTAGGACTGCGTTACCAGCAGCGGCTGTTCCTTGTTCTGAATCTTCACCGTCATCAGCGTGGCCGCCGCCGGCTTGAGCGGACCCAGATCCTGGTAGTCGGCCAGCATGGGCAGTGTGTTCCACTGCTTGGCGTTGTCGGCCACTTCATCGCTGAATTTCAGCCACGACTCGCGCTGACCACGCGGCGTGACTGCGGCCTGGGCCATGACACGATGAAAACTATTCTTGGTCTCAGGTAGTTTCACCGGCAACACGTCGTTGACCACCGTGTTACCCCAACCGCCTTCACCCAGGCTCTTGGAACCGCCCAGCAGCAACAGGCTGCCGCCGCGTAGATTGACGAACTCCTGAATCAGCTGTTGCTGCACCTTGGTGAAGTACGCCGCCTGCACATTGCCGAGCACCAGCGCGTCGTACTTGAACAGCTCTTCGCGGGTACGCGGGAAACCATCCTTCAACTCATCCGGATTCTCTACGCCCTGGCGATACAGGCCATTGGTGGTGGTACGGACAATGGAGACCAGACGCAGGCTTTTATCCGGGTCCAGCGCGCGGCGCATGAACTTGTATTCCCAGCGCGGCTCACCCTCCATGTACAACACCGGCGCCACGTCCGTGGCCACATTGACCAACTGCGTGCGGCTGTTATTGCGCAGCTCGCGTTCTTTTTCCGGGCCGGCCAGCGCGAATTTCAGATCGCGATAGCCGCTGTCGTTCATATCGAATTCCACCCAGGCGGTGGTCAGGGTGGTGTCCTTGCTCAGCGGAATTTCTTTTGCTGCGAGCAGCTTGTCGCCGTCGCTAACGCGGATGCGCGCCGTACCGGCACCGTCGTGACGCACCGCCACGCGTGCGGCCAGCTTGCTGCCCGGCAGGGTTTTGACCGGCGCCAGCACGCTGTCCAGCTCCACGTCTTCCGGCATCTGCTCGCGACCGATACCAATGACATGCACCGGCACACCGAAGCGGCTGATCTCGTTCAACTGCGCGGGGTCGAGCTGGCCCGCGTTGTCTGAGCCATCGCTGAGCAACACCACTGCGCCCAGCGGCGTAGTACGCGAGGCATTCAGTACCTGCAACACCGAGTCACCGATCTTGGTGGCCAGACCGGGTTCGGGCAGTGTCGCGAAATCATCCAGCTTGCCCTCCAGCTTTTGAGCATTGCGGGCAAAGGCGTAGCGGCGCAGCTGGTAGTCCTTGCCGAGATCGGTGAACTCTTTATTGGCCAGCACGCCCTGCGCCTGCTGCATACGCGTAGTATCGGCATCCGGCACGCTCATGCTGGCCGAGGCATCCAGCATCACCGCCACCGTGTTTTCGCCGGTGCGCAACGACTTGATCAGCAAGGCCGGCTGCCACATCACCCACAAAACCAGCGCCCACATGGCGAGCTGCAGCGCGCTGATCGCCAGCATGCGCGGCACATTCAGAATGCGGCCGCGGCGCCAGGCCAGCAGCAATAGCAGCACCGCCCCCACCAGCCACAGCGCCAATAACGCGCCGATCGGCCAATCGCGGAGGTAAATCAAATCGCCAAAGCGAAATTCACCGGCTGGATATTTGAATAAGAATTCGAACACTGACTGCTTAACTCAACAGTTGTCGCGCTCCAGATCCCCAGCTGCCGCAATCAGTGCTGCGGCAGTCACCCGTCACTTATACCAGCCCGGACCGAGGGCTCAAGCAAAGAAAGGACAATAAAAAAGAATGAAATGTTCACTTGCACGCAGGCCTTGCGATTGACACTGAAGGCCATGCTTAACATGCATACTTAGCCCAGAAATATTGAATGCCTGTTGCAAGCCAAGCAGTATCCGCGCAACCCTGGACCGTCCTCGTCCGTATTGGCCCATGTACGAATCCAAACACCACCCGCTAGCAACCCGTCGTCAGTTTGTCAGACGCATGCTGACGCACAGCGCCGCAGCCGGCGCGCTATTACTAACCTCGCTGGGCATGGGCATGTGCGGTTATAGATTCTTCGAAAACCTGAACTGGACCGATGCCTTCTTGAATGCCGCCATGTTGTTGGGCGGTATGGGTCCGGTGGATGCCCCGCACACCGAAGGCGGCAAGTTGTTTGCCGGGCTATATGCGCTGTATGCGGGCCTGGTATTTCTCGTGACCGTGGGACTGGCGTTTACGCCGATAGTGCATCGGCTGATGCATCGGTTTCATCTGGAAGGACGCGGCTGAGCAGCTTGAGGCACAGCCGCGACCAATCAGCCACACATTTGCGATTGCAGGCCACGAGCCACATCGGCAGCTCACTTCAGGCTTTGCAACGAGACGCAGGGATGGGTTGTTGGTAGTCTAGCCGCCATATCACTCATTGAATTCGCATGTCCGCTTCCCCTGTCCGCGTCCTGTCCCTGATCCCGCCCATGACTCAGTTGAATACGCCGTATCCTTCAACGGCGTACTTGACCGGCTTTCTGCGCTCGCGTGGTGTCGATGCACATCAAGAGGACTTGGCGCTGGAATTGGTGCTGCAGCTGTTCTCGGTTGATGGCCTACAGGCTATTCGCGAATGCGTTGAGGTAATTCCGGCGCGCCAGCGCTCGCCAGGCCTGCAGCAGTTCGTGCTCCAGTTCGAGCGATATCAAGCCACCATCGACGCCACGATCAACTTTCTGCAGGGCAGCGACTCGACCCTGGCGCATCGTATTGCCAGTCGCACCTTCTTACCGGAAGGACCGCGCTTTGCAGCAATCAATGCTTACGACAACGGTGATGGCAGCGATCCCTTGGGCTGGGCATTCGGCGCGCTAGGCACGCAAGACCGCGCTCGACATTTGGCGACGTTGTACTTGAACGATCTGGCCGATGTGCTGCGCGATGCGGTGGATGAACGCTTCGAGTTTGTGCGCTATGCCGAATCTTTAGCACAGAGCCAGCCTACTTTTGACCCCCTGGCGGAAGCATTGGCTGCAGAGCCCAACCTCGTGGACGACGTGCTGCAGCAATTGACACAGGCCGCAGTTGCACAACATCAACCATCGGTGGTGTTGATCTCCGTGCCCTTCCCCGGCGCTGTATATGCTGCGTTTCGTATTGCGCAAAGCATCAAGGAAAATCATCCGGAGATGGTCACCGTGCTCGGCGGCGGTTATGTGAATACCGAACTGCGTGAATTGCAGGAGCCACGGGTATTCGATTACTTCGACTACGTGACGCTGGATGATGGCGAACTGCCGGTGCTGGCGTTGCTGGAACACCTATGCGACGAACGTACGCAAGCACAACTGGTGCGCACCTACGTGCGCGAACAAGGCGTAGTGCGCTACTTGAATCATGGCGAACCCGACATCCCCTTCGCCAACATCGGCACACCCACCTGGGATGGTCTGCCGCTGGACCGCTATCTATCGCTGCTCGACATGCTCAATCCCATGCATCGGCTGTGGTCCGATGGCCGTTGGAACAAGCTGACGGTGGCGCATGGTTGCTATTGGAAAAAGTGCAGCTTCTGCGACGTCAGCCTGGACTACATCTCGCGTTATGAAGCCGCCTCGGCGGACGTACTGGTGGATCGCATCGAGCACATCATCACCGAGACCGGCCAAACCGGCTTTCACTTTGTCGATGAAGCCGCGCCACCCAAATCACTTAAGGCGCTGGCACTGGAACTGCAGCGGCGAAATCTGGCTATTTCGTGGTGGGGCAACATCCGCTTCGAGAAATCATTCAACACGGACCTGTGCAAACAGCTTGCGGCCAGCGGCTGCATCGCCATTTCCGGCGGTTTGGAAGTGGCGTCGGATCGCTTACTGAAGCTGATGAAGAAAGGCGTTTCCGTGGCACAGGTGGCGCGCGTCACTCGCGCCTTCACCGATGCCGGCATCCTGGTGCACGCTTATTTGATGTACGGCTTTCCCACGCAAACGGTGCAGGACACGGTGGACGCCCTGGAATATGTGCGGCAGTTGTTTGCCGAGGGCTGCATTCAATCCGGGTTCTTTCATCGCTTCACCTGCACCGTGCATTCGCCGGTGGGGATGGATCCGCAAGCATACGGCGTCACGCTGGCACCATTACCCAAGATTACCTTCGCCAAGAACGACATCAGCTTCATTGACCCCACTGGTGTAGATCACGATGCCCTGGGTAAGGCGCTCAACAAGGCCTTGTACAACTACATGCATGGCATCGGCCTGGATGAAGATGTGCGCAGTTGGTTCGAGCAGCGCGCACCCAGAACCACGGTGCCACCGCACTACATTGCCGAGGCACTGGCAGGTTCGGACTAGCGGGCTGAGCAACGCTCCCACTAGTTCAATTCAGTCGTCACTACGCCTGAATGCGTTCGTCGATCATGTAGCCCATGCCGTGCATGGTCTTGATCAGATCACGCCCAAGCTTGCGCCGCAGATGATGCACATGCACTTCCACGGTATTGCTCTCGATCTCATCGCTGTAGGTATACAACGCCTCTTGCAGCTGTTGCTTGCTGAGCACCTTGCCGCGCTGCTCCAGCAGATGAGCCAGAATGGCGAATTCACGCGCCGTCAACGCAATCGAGCGATTGTCGAGAATGGCCACGCGCGCGGCGGAATCGACCTGCAATCGACCTTGCATATCACTACTGGTGACGCGACTCGCCGTACGGCGCACCAGGGCATGCAAGCGGGCACTCAATTCCTGCACGTCGAAGGGCTTGACGATGAAATCGTCCAGGATGTCATCCAGACTGGCGATACGGCTCATATCGTCGCGCGCCGCGACCATCAATACCGGCGGCGAACTACCCTTGGCGCGCAGCTTCTGTAGCAAGGTCGCACCCGTCTGCCCCGACAGGCCGATGTTCAACACCAGCACGGCATAGTCATTGGTCATTACCGCCAGTTCGGCAGACATACTCTCCGTTAACCAATCGACAATATGACCTTGCTGTTCCAGGCCGGCGCGCATGGTCTTGCCCAGCAACGCATCATCTTCTACTAGTAGTACACGCATGGTCCGCTTTCTTCTTTATTAGGTAGCCCGTGCCGAGTTTCTTAAGTTGTTCTTAAGAAACCATGCAGCACAAGAATTCAGTCAATTCTGTGTGACTCATGTCCCCATCACTCCTGCCGCTCATGACCTGTTTTGCTGTATCCGAGCGCTTTATCGTTGACCCCAACCTTGCAACTCAAATCGACATTGCAGGCAGGCCTTGTAGTGAGACGGATCATAGTCCCGAAATCATTCGCGGAATCGAAATTAAGTTTTCCTATATCGGCCAAAGATGGCTGCGATGCCGGCGGCTGAACTTAGCGGCTGTTTAGGATGGGCCTGCCGATGGCCTCGGATGCTTGGAACTTCGGCGGTGTCGGCCGAACTCGCCGCACGGAGCCTGGCAAGTTTTCAAACCGGTCCAATCACTGAATAATGCGCGACCTTTTCCCACGGCGGCTCACTGCTCCCATGACCGAATCCGACCTCCCTCAAGACGCTCCCGCCCCATCGCGTCGCCGCGTGCGCAGCTTTGTGCTGCGCATGGGGCGCATGACTGCCGGACAGCAGCGCGCCTTGGATGAACTGTGGCCGCAGTTCGGCGTTGAATACACGGCCGCGCCATTAGATCTGGACCAAGTGTTCGGTCGCCATGCGCCACGCATGATTGAAATTGGTTTCGGCACCGGCGAAGCGCTGCATGCCTATGCACAAATGCATCCCGAGATGGATTGTTTGGGCATTGAAGTACATCGACCCGGGGTGGGACATTTATTGCTGCAAGCCAATAACACCGGTCTGAGCAATGTGCGCGCCAGCTATCACGATGCAGTGGAAGTGCTGACACAGCAGCTCCCCACTGCCAGCATCAATGCTGTGCATGTTTTCTTTCCCGACCCCTGGCACAAGACACGGCATCACAAACGCCGCCTTATTCAAACGGCGTTTGCCGATCTATTGGCGCGCACGCTCAAACCGGGCGGCACGCTGCGCCTGGCGACGGATTGGCAACACTATGCGGAACACATGCGCGCAGTGTTGGACTCGCATCCTCTATTCATCAATACCGCAGGCGATGCAGGTTATGTACCGCGACCGATGGACCGTCCAATGACTCGTTTCGAACGTCGTGGCCATCGGCTGGGGCATGGTGTGTGGGACATGGCTTATCTGCGTCGTTGATTGACGCCGACACGACATAGCCAATGTTTAGAAACTTGCTGCCATGCAGTAAAAATAGGGCTTGAATCACGCCGCACTCAGGTCTACAACGCACGTAACGGTTGGTGTGCATGCGTTGATGTCAGTACGTATTCTGTTTTGAACGGACATGCACACACTGAGCCCGACTTCGCAACGTGTTAATCCGGGGACACCCCCAACACGGAGGACCAACCATGACTCTACCGACGCCCGAAGTAGGAGATTGGTATCAAGGTCGAGACGGCAAGCTGTTTGAAGTGGTTGCCCTCGATGCTGATGACCAAACCATTGAAGTGCAGTACTTCGATGGTTCATTGGAAGAGTTCGATAATAGCGACTGGCTATCGCTTTCACCCGAAGCAGCTGAAGCACCCGAAGACTGGACCGGCCCGCTGGATGTCGATGCCGAAGATTATGAGGACGAAAGCGATCACATCATGACTCCAACATGGCTGGGCAACGGCCAGCTTGATCGCGATGAGGTCAGCGGCTATTCGGAATGGCCCGTTGCTGGCGGTTAATGCAACCACCCCTGTCGATCATCATCCATGTTGCCGGATCGATCTCCACAATAACTCAGGCCCAATAGCTCTCCAAGATATCCGGATGGCTGCGCAAATAGACGCGGCCTTCATGCACCTGGATATCCAACATTTGCAGACTTTGCCCAAAGCACGGGCCCGCCACGCATTCGCCGGTTTCTGGTTCGAACAACGCGCCGTGCGCCACGCACTGCAGCAACTCCACATGCGGCGCAAAGAACACATCGGGTTTGAAGTTCAATGGCAGTCCGGCGTGTGGACAGCTGTTGAGGTAAGCATGCACTTCGCCCTGATAACGAACCACGAAACCACGCAACGGCCAATCGCCTTCACCAAGGGTAAATTCGCGCGCACCGGGATCGGTCAGCTCAGCTAACGAACACAGCAGCATCGCGTTGCCTACGCTCATCTACCAACTTCCGCGGCTAAAGTCATTTCAAATGCGCAAACGCAATAAACCGGCTTCGGCCGCAACGATCATGACCAAGGTCAATGACAACAAGACGGCACTCAGGCTATCCATTGCAATAACGTCACTGAAGCCCGCTTCGAGCAATCCCCACACGCCAGGCGCATAGAACACCGCCACCAGTAATGCCGTAGACATCAACAACGCCAGGCGCAGCAGGCCTGAAATCAATTGGTAGCGTTCGATTCGCTGCAAAGTCGACAACATAAAAGCCGCATCCTGCGCACTCGGCATATCACGCTGCCACAGCATGACCATTCGACGATCGAGTTCATTCATGATGAGACCCTCTTGGCAGGCGCATAACTCGCCATACTCTCAAGCAATTGCGCACGTGCACGTTGAATATGCGACTTCACGGTTCCCAACGGCAAGCCCAATGCAACCGCCGCCTCGCTATGCGACCAGTCAGCCGCAACGCATAGAACCAACACCGCCCGCTGTTCGATGGGAAACGCCGTCAACGCCTGACTTAGATCAAGCAAGGCATGCTGATCGTGACGATGCACTTGCTCGTCAGAAATAACTTCGCTCGCTGCAAATATTTCTCTTTTCACACGACGCCAGAAGGAGCGCCGACTCGCCATGAATTTACGATAGGCCATACCGCACAACCAAACGCGAAACTCGTGCTCAGCTTGATAACGCTTGATCTGCAACCAGGCATCAAGAAACACTTCCTGCGCCAGATCGTCCGCTTCAGCCCAATTCCCCGACAAGCGCCGTAGAAAGGCTCGTACCCCCTGCTGATGCCGGGCCACCAGCCAGGCGAAGGCCGCGGCAGAACCTGCTGCCGCGGCCTCAACGCATTCGCGCTCGGAAAGCGGTGCGCTCATTTGCCATCATGCTTTTGCTGTAACCACGCATTGATCAATGAACCCAGCGTCAGCGCCGCCATGATAATGGCGGTGACCAGGAACGGATGTGCCCGCGCAGGCGACATGATCGTTGCGGTCATTGCCAGATAGACAGCAGCAAAACCCAGCGCCAAAGAACCAAAAGTAGCCACGCGCTTCCAGGCACGCAGCGTCCCTTGCACTGTGTCTCTGCCATTCGTCAAACCACTCAGCAGTTCCGACGGCGGTTCTTTGCCTTGAGCAACGTAAGTCTTTATCAGCTCAATCGTATTGCTATGACGTTTGTACCTGAGCCAGATCCAGACCAGACCCAGCAGGAACCAGGTCAAGAACATGAATGCGATAACAAATGCCTCTGAGTTGCGCATGCTGCGCTCCCTTTAACAGCGATGACGCCGATTGCGTCTGCTGGTTATTTGCCGCCGGAGTACCGATTGGATGCAGAGTTATTCCATATTTCTTTAAACACCCGACTTGCCGACAAATTGCTCAGGCGCGCGCTTGCCCAGCCAGTACAGCAAGATCAATCCGGGAACGCTCAGCATGGCGGTGTACATGAAGAAACCGGAGTAACCCAGCGCATCGACCACAAAACCAGATGCCCCCATCAACAACTTGCCGGGCAACGCGTACAACGACGACAACACTGCATATTGAGTGGCCGTGTAGCGCGCGCTGGTCAGACTGGACATGAAGGCAATCAATGAAGTGCCATGAATGCCGAGCGCCAGATTATCGAGGCTATTGACGATGGCCAGCCCGACTATATCGCTGCTATGAGTTGCAGCCAGAATCGCGAACGCGCAGTTGGAACACATCACCGCGATGCTGCCGGTGATCAGAGCGCGGCGCAGACCCAGCTTGGCAATCACCGTACCGCCAATCAGGACGCCTGCAAAGGCGGAGACCAGCCCGAATCCTTTCACCACCGCTGCGATTTGTTTCAAGGTGAAGCCTTGATCCAGATAGAACGGATTGGCCATCACACCCATGGCATAGTCGGTCAGACGATAGGTACTGATGAAGCCGAATATCAATACACCCAGCATCAGACCAAAACGAGTAAAGAAATCGATGATGGGGCACACCACGGCACCGAGAAACCATGAACCTGCGGACTGCAAAAACGGCGGTAAGTGGCCGTTACGCTGCATCCATTCAATCACCCTGGTTTCCTGTTGCACGGAGCGCTCTTCAGCGCGGGGCTGCGGCTCACCGACAAACAGCGTGGTAATTACACCCACTCCCATCAGCATGGCCATGGTGCTGTAAGAAGCACGCCAGCTGACATCAGCCGCGATCCACAATGCACCCGCACTGGCGACCATGATTGCGATGCGATACCCAAGCTGGTATGCGGCCGCCATACCGCCCTGCAACTCCAGCGGCGCGGCCTCAATACGCCAGGCATCTACGACGATGTCTTGAGTGGCGGCGCAAAACGCGACAAACAGAGTCGCGATCGCAACTGCACTTACGCTGGCCGCCGGATTGAGTTGCGCCACATGCAGCAAACCAAAACCGACACCAACCTGGGCTACCAACATCCAGCTGCGTCGTCTACCCAACAATCGCGTCAGCACAGGCAGCGGCATGCGATCCACAATCGGCGCCCATAAGAACTTGATGGAGTAGACCAAGCCAACCCACGCGAGCATGCCAATGGTGGCGCGATCAATGCCGGCTTGTCTGAGCCAGGCAGACAAGGTCGAGAACACCAACATGAAGGGCAGACCCGCAGAGAATCCCAGCAATAACATCGCCAATACGCGCGGGTTGCGATAAATCAGCAAGGCCTGCCACCAGCCTTGTATTAACGAGGCCTTGTTGTGTTTGTCATCGACTGTGCGCACGCATTGCTCCAGGACGCCGGGTCTGTAGATCGCAGCCAGTATACGAACTGCCATGACATCAAGTCTTCCGTTACCATTCGCCGCCACTTCACCGGACGTCCCCATGACCGAATCCAATACCCGCACCGGCTCCGCCGCCTTTGTCGATTTCTGCCTGGAACTGGGGGTATTGCGCTTCGGCAGCTTCACGCTGAAGTCGGGACGGCAAAGTCCGTACTTTTTTAATGCCGGCTTGTTCAACAGCGGCCGCGCCATTGCCCAGCTGGGTCGGTTTTATGCGCAGGCAGTGGTGGACTCAGGCATCGACCACGACATGCTGTTCGGCCCCGCCTACAAAGGCATTCCGCTGGTGGCAACCACCGCGGTGGCGCTGGCAGACCAGCATCAACGCGACCTGCCCTGGGCATTCAATCGCAAGGAAGCCAAGGCCCATGGTGAGGGCGGCAACATTGTCGGTGCACCACTGAAAGGCCGGGTACTGATCGTGGATGACGTCATCACTGCGGGCACCGCCATTCGCGAATCGGTGCAGATCATTCAGGCCGCCGGCGCCACTCCAGCAGGTATTGTGCTGGCCTTGGACCGTCAGGAAAAAGGCAACACCGACCTGTCGGCAGTTCAGGAAATCGAGCAGCAATATGGATTGCCGGTGGCCAGCATCATCAAGCTGGCCGACCTGATCGAACACCTGCGCAGTAGCTCAGCCCAATCTCCCGATGTCCTACATGCGGTGCAACAATATCGCGACCGATACGGCATCTGATTACGGAGCAATGCGAAACAATTCACGCTTGACCTGTCTCAGATGTGACCGGCGCTTGGCAGCAGCCTGCCGGCTTGGGGCAAAATCAGGTCACGACTTTTTGCGGACTTTTTCATGACACGCATTGTCCTGCCTTGTTCTCTCATCGTGCTGATGGCACTGGCGCCTCCGCTACAGGCGGCCAGCCAGGGCGGTAGTGCGCGCGAAGCCTTCTTCCGCTGCCGCGATGCCAAGGGACAAACCTACTTCGGCGACAGCATGCCGTCCGAGTGTCAGAACGTGGATACCGAGGTGCTGAGCGAACGCGGCTCGGTCATTCGAGTGATCGATGGCGCAAGTTCGCGCGCGGAAAAAGCCCAACGTAAGAGCGCCGAGGATGCGGCCCTCAAAGCCCAGCAAGATGCGCAAATGCGCGATCGCATGCTGGTCGAAGCCTACCTGTCGGTTCAGGAAATCGAACGGCTGCGCGATCAGCGTGTAGGACTGGTCGCAGCACAGATTCGCGTCGATGAGCAGAATCTGGTAGCACAAAATGAACGCGTGCAGCGACTGATGACTCAGCTGCAACGTTATCGCCCTTACAGCAGCAAGCCCAATGCGCCTTTACTGCCCGACCATGTTGCAGAGGAAATGGTGAGCGTGATCAACAGCGGCACGACCACCAAACAACGAATTGCCGACAAGCAAACCGAACAACAGGAACTGGAAGCCAAATTTGCCAGCGACATCAAGCGCTTCAAGGAATTGAAGGGCATCAAATAATAAAGCCGGCAAACGCGGAGCATCGTTGCCCCGCCCCTAATGATCGCTATGCCCGGCCGGAACTGCCGAAGCCACCCTCACCGCGTTGCGTGGCGACAAATTCATCCACCACATCGAACTGCACCTGAACCACCGGCACCACGATCAATTGCGCAATGCGCTCACCCGGATTGATGATGAAAGTGGTTTGACCGCGATTCCACACCGACACAAATAACTGTCCCTGGTAATCAGAATCGATCAACCCCACCAGGTTGCCCAGCACGACACCGTGTTTATGACCAAGACCAGAGCGTGGCAGCACCATGGCCGCATAACCGTCATCAGCGATGTAAATGGCCATGCCGGTGGGAATCAACTGCGTATCGCCAGGCTTGAGTTCGATGGGCGCGTCCACCATGGCGCGCAAATCCACACCGGCCGAGCCTTCAGTGGCGTATTGCGGCAGAGGATAGTCGCGGCCAATACGGGAATCGAGAATGCGCACTTGCACGCGCTGCAATGAAGTCATGCTGGGCTCTTGCGGTAATGGCCGGTAGTTGGCGTTGTTATTGATCGATCAGGATGTGAGCGCAGCAGCGGAAGCAGATTCAGTCGCGCGATATCGCTCGGCAATCAGGGAGACCAATTGCCCGGCGAGATCGCGCTTGCTACACAGACACAGTTCGCGCTGCCCACCCGGCCAGTATACGGTCAAGGCATTATCGTCTTTATCGAAAGCCAGGCCATCGCCCACTTTATTGGCCGCAATCATGTCGAGATTCTTGCCGGCCAGCTTGGCCAGGGCATTGCGCTCCACGTTGTCGGTTTCGGCGGCGAAGCCGACTAGAAAGGGTGGGGCGTCACTGGCGCTAACCGTCGCCAGAATATCCGGTGTACGCGCCAGCTCCAGAGACATCGAAGCATTGCTCTTCTTGATCTTTTCGCAGGCGACGTTCGCCGCCCGATAATCGGAGACAGCGGCGGTGGCGATAAAAATCTGCGCACCGGCAACGTGCTGTTGCACGGCACTCAGCATTTCATCGGCGCACTCAACATTGACGCGCTCGATACCGGACGGTGTCGGCAAATTTACTGGTCCGCTGACCAACACCACCTCGGCGCCCGCGGCATATAACGCCTCAGCCACGGCAAAGCCCATTTTTCCGGAACTGCGATTGGTGATGAAGCGCACCGGATCGATACGCTCGCGCGTCGGCCCGGCGGTTACCACCGCTTTGATACCGGCCAATAAATCGCCACGCACAGAGGGCTTGAACAAAGCGGCTAATTCGGTGGGTTCGAGCATACGTCCCAAACCCACATCACCGCAGGCTTGCTCACCGGAAGCCGGGCCCAGCACGCGCACGCCACGCTGCTTCAACAGGGCCACATTGGCCTGGGTGGCGGGATGCGACCACATGGCTTGATTCATGGCGGGGGCAATGGAAATGGGCGCACGCGTGGCCAGGCACAAGGTGCTGAGCAAATCACCGGCCAAACCATGCGCCAGCTGTGCAATGAAATCGGCTGTGGCCGGCGCGATCAGCACTTCATCAGCCCAGCGCGCCAATTCGATGTGCCCCATGGCCGCTTCGGCCGCCTGATCCCATAACTCACTGCGCACCGGCAATCCCGAGACGGCCTGAAAGGTCTGTTCGGTTACGAACTCGCGCGCCCCCCGGGTCATGACCACTTGCACTTCAGCGCCCTGCTCTTTCAAGCGACGCACCAGGTCCGGGCTTTTATAAGCGGCAATGCCGCCGGTAACGCCCAGCAGGATCCTGCGAATTGAAGTGGGGGATTTCATGAGACTGGATTATTGCCAGCCGGCCTAGAGACCAGCAAACAGCCGATTGTCATGTGCTAATGGCATATCTGGCATTTAGACCCAGATATCCGGCACTGAGATGGCGCGGCTGGACCGCACACTGCACCCACTCAAGACAGGAGTTGCAGCATGTCGATCCGAGACTGGCCGGAAGGCGAGCGCCCGCGTGAAAAATTACTGAAATTAGGCGCTGCAGCGCTCACTGAAGCCGAATTGATCGCCATTTTTCTGCGCACCGGCGTTAAAGGTCGCAGCGCATTGGACGTGGCACGCACTCTTCTCACCCAATTCGGCTCGGTGCGTGGATTGCTAACCGCCGAACAGAGCGCGTTGTGCCGGGCACGCGGCATGGGCGCGGCGCGTTATGCCACCTTGCAAGCCGTACTAGAGTTGGCGCGCCGGCATTATCAGGAGCTGATGCAGAGCGGCCCCATCTTGGACAACCCCAAGGCCACACGCGACTACCTGCACATGCGCCTACGCGATCTACCTCATGAAGTATTCTGTTGCCTGTATCTCGATAACCGTCACCGGATCACCGCCTTCGAAGAATTGTTCAGAGGTACGGTGGATGGCGCCAATGTGCATCCGCGTGAAGTGGTAAAGCGGGCCCTGGCGCATAACGCCGCGGCGTTGATTCTGGCGCACAACCACCCATCCGGCGTTGCCGAACCCAGTCATGCCGATGAGCTGATCACACGCCGTTTGAAAGAAGCACTCAGCTTGGTGGACATCCGTGTGCTGGATCATCTGATTGTCGGCGACGGTCGTTGCACGTCCTTTGCCGAACGCGGTCTGTTGTAATTTATGCCCTTCATTCATTCATAAAATAAAGGCACAAACGAATGCCTTTGCGCAGCCGCTTTACCCATGCAAGACTGGCTTGCGTTTGCTAACAAGAACGCATCACATCGAGCACTACGTCGATAAGAGTCGATCAAGAGGGGTTTATGAAAGCGGCTATTTATCTCAGCGCGACTGCGCTGTTGATTGGCCTGGGCAGCGCGGTCAATGGCGCTGATCAAGCCGATCCGTTACGCAATTACTACGGCAATACACTGATCTCGGAACGAGTAGTCAATCGTTCCGGCGGCGGTGGTGCCGCACATGTCTGGTTGGAAAAAGACGGCACCTACATTTCATTCGACGTCACCACCGGCGGCCGCTACGGCACATACACCGTGAAAGGCAAACCCGGCGCTTACCAGCTGTGCATGAACTATCCCGCGCCGATGGGCACGCTGTGCTATCCCATTGAACATCGCGAAATCGGTGAAACCTGGATCGCCAGCGACCCCGGCACCTTTGGCAAGAACACACTGGTGCGAGGCCATCAATGAACAATCGCAACTCTCTGGCCGTCAACTTGGCCATCAACCTGGCCGCAGGCGCACTGAGCGCATTGCTGGGAACTTCAGTCCAAGCTGCAGACAACGCCGAACAATGGCAGCGCATCGACTTCGATGCCGACCTCACCAGTTACTTGGTGAACCTCAAGCAAGTCAGTCGCAAGGGCGATATCGGCACCATCTGGGAATTGAATGTTCCCGGACGAACCTCCATCAGCACCGGCGGGCAGAACCATACCCTGATCGAACGGCTGTTCGACTGCAAAGCCGGTACACAACGCATTGGCCAGGTATTGGTTTATGCCAACCTGGGCGCCAAGGCCAAATCACTGCCGCATGAGGACATCAGCTACAAATTGCAGCCCAACTCCATCGACGAAATCGAGGCGAAGCTGGCCTGCGACGGCACCGCACCGGAAGCCAATGTGTACACCTCCCTGCAATACAGCTCCACCAAGGAAGCCGTTACCAAGGCGTTTGGCGATGCGATCAAACTACCGCGCGAGCAGAGCAATAAGACCCTAAAGGGCCTAGGCCCGATGGGACCGCCTGCTGCCGGCAATGCACCTCCTGCGGGCGCCCCCAATGCCGGACCCGCCCGGCCGCAGTAACCATCCGCAGAAATTCCATGCGGCGGCTTGCTCAAGACAACCGCCGCTGGTATAAAGCGCGACTCATTTTGGCCGGGCACTCGATGGTAGTTCGGCGTTAGAGGAATTCGCTATGTCGAGAGTCTGCCAAGTCACCGGTAAGGGCCCCATGACGGGTAACACCGTGTCGCACGCCAACAACCGTCGGCGTCGTCGCTTCCTGCCCAATCTGCACACCCTGCGCTTCTGGCTGGAAAGCGAACGCCGCTTCGTCAGTCTGCGCATTTCCAACCACGGCCTGCGTACCATCGAAAAGAAGGGTATCGAGGTAGTGGTGTCCGAGCTGCGCGCCAGCGGCGTCAAGATCTGAGGCAAACATCATGCGCGATAAGATCAAATTGGTTTCCACGGCCGGCACCGGCCACTTCTACACCACTACCAAGAACAAGCGTCTGCACCCAGACAAAATGGAAGTGAGTAAGTACGACCCTAAGGTCAAAAAGCATGTTCCTTACAAGGAAGCCAAGATCAAGTAATTGATCCGGCATCCGCAGTTGCTTCGCTAAAAGCCCGCCTTGGCGGGCTTTTTCGTTTCTGCTCTCGTTACTTATTCATGAACCTTACAGCGTCTGTCGGTATTGTCCGACGAGTGGTGAGGATGCAGCCCCGCTTACAAACTTGTCGGTGCGTCACTAAAACGCTGTCGATAATTCCAACCTTGCTGTTTTTACTGGAAGACACCCCATGAAGATGAAGACATCTCTGCTTGCCATTACCGCTGCCGCCGTGCTCAGCGCGGGCTGCACCACCATCAACCCATACACGGGAGAACAGCAAACATCTAAAGCCGTCAAAGGCGCCGCTATTGGCGCGGGCGTGGGCATCGTGGCCGGCCTGTTGACCGGCGGTAACGATCTGCGCAATGCGGCTGTAGGCGCCGGCATTGGCGCCATCGCCGGCGGCAGCGTCGGCGGCTACATGGACGTCCAGGAAGCCAAGCTGCGCCAGAAAATGCAGGGCACCGGCGTGACCGTCACCCGCAATGGCGACAACATCACCTTGAACATGCCCGGCTCCATCACCTTTGCGACCAATAGCGCCGACCTGAACTCGCAGTTCTACAGCGCTCTGGATGGCGTGGATCTGGTACTGAAGGAATACGACAAGACCATGATCGAAATCGCCGGCCATACCGATAGCACCGGTAGTGCCGCACTGAACCAATCCCTGTCTGAGCGCCGCGCTCAATCCGTGGCCAGCTACCTCAGCAGCCGGGGCCTGGATAGCAAGCGAATCCTAACTGTAGGCGCCGGTCCGTCACGACCAGTTGCCAGCAACGACACGCCGGAAGGCCGCCAGCAGAACCGCCGCGTGGAACTGACCATCGTTCCGAACGTAGCCAAGTAATCCTTAAACTCAGCTAACAAAAAGGCCAGCATCTACTGGCCTTTTTCATTAAATCAACAATTAATTATTAAGTCGATCAAGCCGGTTCCGGCTCCACAATCATGGCTCGCAGCTTCTTGATGGCATTGGTCTCGATCTGACGCACTCGCTCCGCCGAAACGCCATATTGCTCAGCCAGATCCTGCAAGGTGGCCTTGTCCTCCGTCATCCAGCGCGTACGCAGGATGTGTTGGCTACGTGCATCTAGCTTGCTCAACGCCGCAGCCAACCGCTCGGTGGAATCATCCGAGAACTGCTCGCGCTCCAGCTGCTGAGCCGGATCTGCATCAGGGTGCGATAGATAGGCCGCCGGCGAATACACACCCTCCTCGTCATCGGCATCCGGAGCCGGGTCGAAGGACATATCCCGCGAGGTCAGCCGCTTCTCCATTTCGGTGACTTCCTGGGGAGTGACGCCTAAATCCGTAGCGACTGCACGGGTTTCCGCATCGGACAACCAGCCCAGATTCTTCTTGTAACGGCGCAGGTTGAAGAACAACTTACGCTGCGACTTGGTGGTCGCCACTTTGACTAGACGCCAGTTGCGTAGCACGTATTCGTGAATTTCAGCGCGAATCCAGTGCACGGCAAAGGACACCAGGCGCACGCCCACGGTGGGATCGAAACGCTTTACCGCCTTCATCAGGCCCACATTGCCTTCCTGAATCAGATCGCCTACCGGCAGACCATAGCCGCTATAGCTGCGCGCGATATGCACCACGAAACGCAGGTGCGACAGCACCAACTGGCGGGCGGCCGCCAAATCCTGGCTCAGGCTGAAACGCTTAGCCAGCTCGATTTCCTGCTCCCGGCTCAATACCGGAATGTGAGAGACCCGCTCGAGATAAGCATCCAGACTGCCAATTGGGCCAGCCAGGACCATATCGTTCGATTGACGGACCAGTGCGGTACTCATGATTCCCAGATCCTCTACTGAAGACGTGAATTCGGATGCCAATTTAGCACTCCTGGAGTTGGAGTGCTAAGTCCCGTCACAGTTCCGGAATAGTTTTGGCAGTTTTCAGTAGGAAAAGACGAACCAGCACCCGGTTATTTGGGTTCAATGGCCCGTAAATGCCGGGTAGCCGCCACATAAGACCCCAGCCAGCCCAGTAATCCGCCCAGCAGCAGCAGCTCCAGACCGCCTAAAAACCCCAGACCGCTGAGACTGAAACTGCTGCCATACAGCCCCGCAATACGCTGCACCGGTCCAGCCAGCAGCGCGACACTGACCACCACCACAATCCAGGCCAGCAAACCGCCGCCCAAACCGTACCAAACGCCGCAATACAGGAACGGCCGACGCACAAAGGCATCACTGCCGCCCACCAATTTAGTCACTTCGATTTCGTCGCGCCGATTCTGGATGTCGAGGCGAATGGTGTTACCCACGATCACCACCACGCCCACCGCCAGCAACACCGCTACCAAGGTCACCATCCGACGCAGGGTATCGAGCATGGCCAGGTAGCGCTGCACCCAGTCAGTATCGAGCTGCACCACGTCCACATCGGGCAACGCACCGAGTTCGGCACTGAGCGCCTTAAGCGAATCAGGCGTCACCGTTTCCACGGGGGTCACCACCAGCGTGTTAGGCAGGGGATTGTCGGTCAGCGCTTCCAACGCCGCACCGAAACCAGAATGTTCGCGAAACTCCTGCAAGGCCGTATCGGCCTTGATCAACTCAACCGCTTTGATATCGCTGCGCTGCTTGAGCTTGGCCACCAAGCGCGCGGCCGCGTCGGCGTCGACGGAGGGTTTCAGATAGATCGACACATCCAAGGCGCGATCCCACGAACCGCTGGCCGCCTGGGCATTCTTCACCAGCACATTGAGACAGGCAGGCAACGCCAGCGCAATGCCCATCACCAACACGGTCAGCAGCGTCGCCATAGGTTGTTGCGACAGACGCCCCAGGCTGCCGATCAAGGTTTGCAGATGGCGCGATAACCAGGCATTCATCGTTGTTGCTCCGCCATCAAACACTTTCGCCGTTCAACAAGCGCGTCGGATCGAACAACGCCGCCGATTGCGCCAAGACATCGGTGGATTCAACCAGCCTCCCGGCCTCGAGATGAATGCGTCGCGATTTGAATTGCTCGATCAATTGCACATTGTGACTGGCGATCAACACGGTCACGCCCACTTCCTGAAAGCGTCGAAAAATATTCATTACTTCCAGCGACAGATCCGGATCGAGATTGCCCGTGGGTTCATCGGCAATCAGCAAGGAAGGCTTGGTCACCACGGCACGCGCCAGCCCCACTCGCTGCTGTTCGCCGGTGGACAATTCAATCGGTCGCGATTGTTCGTACTTCAACAAGCCCACTTGATCCAGCGCAGCACGCACGCGCTTGGCGATATCGCGCGGCGCGGTGTTCGCCACAATCAGCGGCAACGACACATTGTCGAAAATGGTGCGATCGGCCAGTAGCTTGTGATCCTGGAAGACCATCCCTAACTGACGCCGATACGCCGGAATTTTGCCACGCGTAACCGTCGACAGATTCTGACCATTCACCAACAAGCTGCCGCGTGTCGGCCGCTCGATCAGTGCCAGCAACTTGAGCAACGTCGATTTGCCGGCACCGGAGTGACCGGTGAGAAACACCATTTCACCGGCCGCCACATCCAGCGTGAGATTGCTTAACGCCTCGCGGCCATTGGCGTAACGTTTGAATACACTTTGAAAGCGAATCATCGGCAGGCCAGCCGTCATGCTCTATGCTCCCTGTACGCCGGTGGGCTGCAACAAGGCATCGACGAAATTCTCGGCATTGAATACATCGAAGTCCTCAATGCCCTCACCGATGCCGATGAAACGAATGGGCAGACGCAATTGGTCGGCCAGCGAGAACACGATGCCGCCTTTGGCCGTGCCGTCAAGTTTGGTGATCACCACGCCAGTTACGCCCACCGCTTGATTGAATAGCTTGGCTTGCTGCAAGGCGTTCTGTCCCTGACTGGCATCCAATACCAGCAACACTTCATGCGGCGCACTGGCATCGACACGCCCCATCACGCGCTTCACCTTTTTCAATTCGTCCATGAGATTCGTTTGGGTATGCAGGCGTCCTGCGGTATCGGCAATCATCACCTGCGCACCGCGCGCCTGTGCCGATTGATAGGCATCGAACACCACCGCGGCCGGATCGGCGCCGGTGGCCTGGGCAATCACCGGCACACCATTGCGCTCGCCCCACACCTGCAATTGCTCCACCGCCGCAGCGCGAAAGGTATCGCCCGCAGCCAACACCACTTTGTAGCGCTGATCGAGCAGTCGTCGCGCCAGCTTGCCGATGGTGGTGGTCTTACCTGCACCATTCACACCCACCACCAGCACCACATAGGGCTGCTTGGCAGCATCAACATGCAAAGGCTGTGCGGCGGGTTGCAGGATATCGATCAAGGCCGCACGCAAGGCTTTCAACAAGGCATCCAAGTCACTCAACTCGCTGCGGGCCACCTGCTTGCGCAGGCCGGCGAGAATGCGCTGGGTGGTTTCCACGCCGACATCGGCACTGATCAGACGCATCTCCAGCTCGTCCAGCACCTCCGCGTTGATCTTGCCGCCGGGCAGCAGATCGAACAGATCCTGCGTCAGCCAGGAATTGCCGCGGTTGAGCTTGGCGCGCAGCCGCGCAAAAAAGCCGGGCTTGGCCTGTTCGTTACTCTCCGCTTGCGTGGTGGTCGATTTCTTGAATCCGAACATGCGGTGTTTGTGCCCAAGTTCTGCTGATGATTAAGGCCGCGAATTCTAACAGGCACGCCGAGTATCATTGCAGGCAATGCAAGTCTCACGAACCAAACCAGCTCGCACGCAAGTTGCGGGAAAATCGACCTCACAACCAGGGGGCGCGCACCGATTGCGCATCATCGGCGGCCGCTGGCGCGGCACGCGGCTGGATTTCCCTGAAATCGCTGCGATTCGCCCTACTCCAGACCGGGTGCGCGAAACCTTGTTCAATTGGCTGCAACAGGATGTCGTGGACGCCGAATGTCTCGATCTGTTTGCCGGCAGCGGTGCGTTGGGACTGGAAGCCCTGTCGCGTGGCGCACAATCGGCCGTGTTCGTCGATCAGGAAAAACTGATCGGCACCTATCTGCGTGCAATCCTGCAACGTTTGAACTGCAGCAACGGTGAAGTACATGCAGGCGATGCCGGCACCTATCTACAACAAACCCCACGCAGCTTCGATATCGTGTTTCTCGACCCTCCCTTTGCAGCGGCTTCTGCCGGCGATCTGCTCAAGCGCCTGTTTGCATTGTTGGAAGCTCAGCACTTGAAACCGCACGCCTGGATCTATCTGGAATGCCCTGCCGATCTCGGTGCACCCAACTCGTGGGCCTATTGGCCGGCCCATTGGCAACTACACCGCAGCAAACAAGCCGGACAGGTGGGCTATCATCTGGCGCGACGCGCGCCCCACCTCGATGCGAGCCCCCGATGAGCAACACCAAAGCCCTGTACCCCGGCACCTTCGACCCGATCACCAATGGCCATCACGATCTGGTGCGGCGCGCATCAGTCATTTTCGGTGAAGTGATCGTGGCCATTGCCGCCAACCCCGGCAAGGCGCCGCTATTTACGCTGGAGCAACGCGTAGCGCTGGCAAAGGAAGTGCTGGCCGATATTCCCAATGTAAAAGTCACCGGTTACACCGGCCTGACCGTGGACTTCGCCAAACAGCAGAACGCCAAAGTGGTGGTGCGCGGTCTGCGCGCCGTGGCCGACTTCGAGTTCGAGTTCCAACTCGCCACCATGAGCCGGCATCTCAATACCGAAGTGGACTATGTGTTTCTCACACCCACCGAACAGCACAACTTCATTTCCTCGACGTTGATTCGCGAGATCGCCAGCTTTGGCGGCGATGTCTCGCAGTTCGTGCATCCCGCCGTGGTCGCGGCATTGAAAACCCGCTGGCAGGAACGCAAGGCCGGACAGACTTGATGGTCGGGCACTAGTCGCCTGGCTTTTTACCGCCGCTGGTTAACCGCAACCGGCTGAGCCATCGTTAAATCGAATTAAGAAAGCGGAGCGACTTCACACTGTTATCCAGCCGCTATTGTTAACTGCTCGACGATGCCACCTCGAAGGCAACCGGACCTCGTACAACTCCGAGTACCACTATGTACCGGAACACGTGACAGATTGTGTGCAACATCAGCATTTTTGCTGCTGAAAAAGCCGGTTTTCTTGTGTCTACCCTTAAGGGTTGGCAGACTCCGCCCACCTTGCGCCCATGCCAATGCTGTCCGGGAGTGAATTGAATGGCCCTTGAAGACCTGCGCCGCCAACTTGACGGGATCGATAAGCGTCTTGTTGAACTGATCGCCGAACGCCAGGCGACGATTCGCGGCATTGCAGAAGTGAAACGCTCCACCAGCTTTCCGCTACGCGATTATGGCCGTGAGCGCGAAGTGCTGCAGCGTGGCCGCGCCAATGCCGAAGCTGCTGGCGTCTCGCCGGATGTGGCCGAGGATATGCTGCGACTGCTGATTCGTTACTCGTTGACCCAGCAGGAACAGGCCAGCACCGTGGCGCATCGCGCCGGCAGCGGCAAACGCGCCTTGATCATCGGCGGCGGCGGCAAGATGGGCGGCTGGTTCGCGCGCTTCCTTTACTCACAGGGTTTCGACATCGAAATTGCCGATCCGGGCGCAGCGCCCGCGGACAATGTGATTACCGACTGGCAGACCTCCGACCTGAGTCACGATTTCATCATCGTGGCCACACCGCTAGGTCGGACCAACGAAGTGCTGAGCAAACTGGCGCAACGCAAACCCAAGGGTGTGGTGTTCGATCTCGGCTCACTGAAGTCGCCACTCGCCACCGGGCTGCAGGAATTGCAGGCGGCGGGCGTTCGCGTCACTTCGTTGCATCCCATGTTCGGACCGGACGCGGAACTGCTCTCCGGTCGTCACATCATCTTCGTCGATCTGGGCGCCGGCGATGCCCTGGCCTGCTCACAGGCGCTGTTCGCACCTACCATGGCCGAGCAGATCGTCATGGAACTCAAAGAGCACGACCGCTTCATTGCCTATGTGCTGGGTCTATCGCATGCGGTAAACATTGCCTTCTTTACCGCGCTCCGACAGAGCGGCGAGTCCGCACCGCGTCTGGTGGAACTGTCCAGCACCACCTTCGATGCGCAATTCGATATTGCGCGACGCGTAGCGCAGGAAAACCCGCAGCTATATTACGAGATTCAACGCCTCAACGAATTCGGTCAGCAGTCGCTTGATGCTCTATTGCAGGCAGTGCAAACAATCAGAACCTCCGTGGTCGACGGCGATGCCGAGCAGTTCCACGCACTGATGAATGCCGGACGCGAATATACGGAGAACCGCCGCAAGAGTCCGGCGCGTCGTCGTTGAACGCGATTTAGTTTTTGGAGCAATGCCATGACCTATGACAATCCCATGCAGACCGACGGCTTCGAGTTCGTGGAGTACACCGCGCCCGATCCGCAACTGCTGCGCGAAGTCTTCACGAAAATGGGCTTCCCAGCCGTGGCTCGCCATCGCTCCAAGGATGTAACGCTGCATCGTCAAGGCGACATCAACTTCATCATCAACGCCGAACCCAACAGCTTTGCACAAGATTTCGCCGGCAAACATGGGCCGTCGGCCTGCGCCATGGCGTTTCGCGTCAAAGATGCAGCAGCTGCCTACAAGCGTGCACTGCAGCTAGGCGCCAAGCCTGGTCCATCGACCGCAGGACCAATGGAATTGAACATTCCTTCCATCATCGGCATTGGCGGCAGCTTGATTTACCTGGTGGATCGCTACGGTCAGAACACCATCTACGACATCGACTTCACCCCCATAGAACAACCGGCCGGCCAGGCCAATCCAGGCCTGTTATTGATCGACCATCTCACGCACAACGTGCATCGCGGCAACATGGATGTGTGGTCCGGCTTCTACGAGAAGCTGTTCAACTTCCGCGAGATTCGTTACTTCGACATCGAAGGCAAGGTCACCGGCCTGGTGTCGCGCGCGCTCACCAGCCCCTGCGGCAAAATCCGCATTCCCATCAACGAATCGCAGGACGACAAGTCGCAAATCGAAGAATACCTGCGCGAATATCGCGGCGAAGGCATTCAACACATCGCACTGGCGACCACCGACATCTATCGCGCCGTGGACACATTGCAGAAACAGGGCGTGGTGTTCCAGGACACCATCGACACCTACTATGAAGGCATTCGATGCGCGCGTCACCGGCCATCAGGAATCGGTGGACGAACTCAAGCAGCGCCGCATTCTCATCGACGGCACCGCCAAAGACGGCATCCTGCTGCAGATCTTCACCGCTAATGTCATCGGCCCGATTTTCTTCGAAATCATCCAACGCAAAGGCAATGAAGGTTTCGGTGAAGGCAATTTCCAGGCGCTGTTCGAATCCATTGAACTGGATCAGATACGTCGCGGTGTAATTTAAGACCGGATTGTAGGAGCAGGTAACGCAGAAACCCAACCAACCCGCTCTCTTAGTTTGTTTACAATAAAAGGGCGGACCTATGAGCCGCCCCTGTAGACAAATAAACTCCTAAGTAAAACACGCAGCTAACTATCAAGTGCTGCGCCGTAAACTCGCTCGCCAATGCAGCCTCGGCCCATTATTCAAGATGTGTTCAAGACGAACATGAATAGCAAATTGAAAGTTCTGATTGTCGAGGATTCGCCCATTGATGCCGAGCTGGCGGTCGCCTCACTGGAGCACAACTGGCAAAGCATCGATTGGCGCAGAGTTGAAAGCGAAGCGCAATTCATCAACGAACTCGCCTGGCAACCGGACATCATCATCGCCGACTACGAGGTGCCACGCTTCGGCGCACCAAGAGCACTGCAATTACTGACCGAACGCAGCTCGGACATTCCATTGATTGTGTTCACCGGCGCAGTCACTGAAGAAATCGTCGTACGCTGCATGCGCCTGGGCGCAGCCGACTACCTACTCAAAGATCGACTCACTCGCCTGGGGCCGGCCATTGAAAACGCGCTCAATATGCGCCGCGAACATGCCGCCAAATTGAGCACCGAGCGCGAACAACAAAAGCTGGCAGCTTTAAACAGCGCACTGCTCGATTCATTGCCGGCACAGGCCGCGCTGCTGGATAAGCAGGGCAATATCATCGCCACCAATGCGGCATGGCGTAACGATGGCATTCGCGACGGCTTCAGCAATCCCGCCTGGCGCATCGGCAGCAATTACGCTGCAGCCTGCGAACAACGTGCCGATCGCGATAATTTGCATGCACTGGGCGTGGCGCGCGGCGTGCGCGCGGTGCTGTCAGGAGAAGACGATCACTTCACGCTGGAATATCCGGCGCATAACAAGCAGGGACAACGCTGGTTGCGCATGATGGTGACGCCGGTAACCACCGAATATCGCGACGGCGGCGCGGTGGTGATGCATATTGATGTCACCGAACGTCGCGCCGTGGAAGAACAACTCAAGATCAACACCAGCGCCTTGCAGCATCTCACCGAGGGCGTGGTCATTACCGACGCGAAGCTACAGGTCGTGACCGTCAACAAGGCCTACAGCGCCATGACCGGTTACGAACAACATGAAGTGGCAGGCCTGCCGCTATGGACGGCCGTGACCGGCGAAGAAAGCTCGCGTATTCCGCGCGACCTCTCGCCACATGTGCTCATGAATGGCAGCTGGTCCACCGAATTGCAAAGTCGCCGCAAGAATGGCCAGCCGTTTCGCGCCATCTTCAGTTTAAGTCCAGTCCCCGGAGAACATGGTCGCACTGATCACTACACCGCGGTGTTAACCGCACGCTAACCATTCGCAGCCATCAGGTCATTGTTAACTTTAGGGCTCAGCAAAAGGTCTACCGCTGCGTACCGGCCGATACTGACGCACGATCTGCAAGTATTCTTCGTCAGTGCTCTTGGTACCTACTGCGCTTAGTTGACTGAGCACTCGCCGGGCAATGCGGCGTTCCGGCGAATCTTCAAGCTGCTGCGCCTGCTCGGCATATTGGCGCCAATAGCGGCGCAACTCGGCCAGAATATCCGCGCGTTCGCTGCGTTCCGATGCCGCAGACAGATGATCTTCCGCACTCCAGATATTCACCAGCATACGCGTCTCACGCTCGTCTTCATCGCGCTCCTGTTGCACGGCCTTGCGGACCTGCTTATCGCGACCCAACTCTTTAACGCGGGCATCCAGTGCAGACACATCTTGCAAACCTTTGAAATCTGCAACGACGTCCTGCAAGGCCAAAAAGACTTGTTTATCCGAAGCATCGGGCATCGCCTGCATGCGCCTGGCATATAGCTGGGCTATTTCGCGCTCATCACGCGCCTTGATGCCGGATTGCATGGCCTGAAGCTCCAACCATTCCACGGCTTCAAGGATCAGTGCCTTGGGCGGCCAGGCATGGCCACCCTCGAAAATCGCCAGATGATGCGGGGTCTGCAACTCATGGTCGATCTTACGCATCTCCAGATGATTGAAGTCTTCGGTGCCGGCGGTTTCGAACAGCACGAACGGCAAGCGTTTATAGGTCTTGTCATCCGGATAGCCGGCACTGGAAGCAATGACGCCGGCAATCTTGAATGCAGGCACCAATGCCACGGCCATGGCCAGTCGCGCACCACCGGACATGCCTGCGGTGTACATCCGCGTCGTATCGACGTTGAATCGGGTCAGTACATCGCTCAACGTTGCTGAGATTGCAGACTGACTGGGTTGACCATTGCGTGCATTGTTGGAGCACACCACGATGTAGCCGTACTGCTCGGCAGCCGCTTGGTAGCGCTCCACACCATTGAGTCCGCGAGCGCCCGGATCGAAAACGAAGATCACCGGCCAGGAATGAGCGGCGGTGTAATCAGTCGGCAAGTACAGCGCATAACTTTGTGCATCGTCCTGCACGGTTTTCACGTCGGCAACGACTTCGCCCGCCGGCAATTCGACAGTCAACGACAAGGCCAGCAGGGTCATTGCGATCATGTGAGCACGTGATGACCTGAATCAGCGGTACTGCCATCCCAAGCAGGCGTTCAAGAGCAGATCAACGCCGCTTGCTCCAACTATACAAAGCAATCACCGTCAGCAACAACAAACCGGCGCTCAACGACAGCGAGCCGCGAATCCCCAGTACATCGCCCATCAGGCCCACCGTAAAACCGCTGAACATGCGCATGCCCAATGCAGCCATGACGAATACGCCGATCACGCGGCCACGAATCTCTGCGGGCGCATTCAATTGCACCAACGTCTGCGACATGGCGCCGAACGCCAGCTCGAAAAAGCCCGCAGCGAACAACATAGATACGGACAACAGGTAATGGCTGCTGAGCGCGAAACTGCCCAAGGCAACACACCATAGAGCCGCCAGTACAAATGCCGTATTCGGCCGGGCCTGCAATAAACCTCGGCTTTCCAGCACAAAGCCTGCCGTAAGCGAGCCGGCCGCATCAGCCGCCAACAACACGCTATAAGCCACACCGGGATCGGCATGCCCAAGTAGTGTGGCAAAACCTGGCATCTGCGCTTGATAGGCCGTGCCGATAAATAACGAGGCCAGGCCGGTCAGCAACACCATGGACAGCATCACCGGATGCCGCCCCACGCTGCGTAACGTATCGACGATATCCGACAAGCCTTTCAACGGACGAGGTGGCGCGGTCTTTTCCTTGCGGAACTTCGGACCATAGGGCGCCTTGATCAGCCATACAAACAACGGCAGATAGATCAGGGTATTAATGAACATGGCATGCGCGGGTGTCAGCACCAACATCAAGGCACTGCCCACCGCCGGACCCAGCAATGTGCCCACGTAACGCGCCGTGGCATTGCTACGCACCGCGCTTTGCAACTGCTCCGGCCCAACTACGTCATGCACCAACAGTTGTGCAGGCGCACTCCAGAACACACCGGCAAGACCATGGATTACCAACAACACCATGCAATGCCACACCTGCAAGGCATCGGTGGCGAATAGCACACCCCAGGCCAACGACACACCGATGAACATCAGCATGCCCAGTTGAATCAGCCGTCGTGGATCGAAGCGATCAGCCAGTGCGAGATCACCGCAAAACCGCTCAGCGCCGGTGAATGAAACTTTTGATACATCACCCAGTAGCTGATGACGTGTTCCATGTTGTCGGCCAGCATGGCCAGCGCATTGCCGGTGAACAGCATGCGAAAGCCGGAGTGGCGGAATACTGCAAACGACTGGTGTGTCGCAGGTTGATTGGCTTGCGACATTATTTCTGGCACGTCGGACAGTAATAGGTAGAGCGATTGCCCTGCACGATCTGCAATACATCAGTCTTGCACTTGCGGCAGGGTTCGCCGGCGCGCTCATACACAAATAACTTCTGACGGAAGTAGCCGGGTGTGCCATTGGCATTCACGTAATCGCGTAACGTGGTGCCGCCCACCTTGATCGCATCACTGAGCACCTGCTTGATAGCGGCTACCAGGCGCTGCCATTCCTCACGCTTGATGCGTCCGGCGGAGCGACGTGGCTTGATACCGGCGCGGAACAAAGCTTCACTCGCGTAGATATTGCCCACGCCGACCACCACTTCCGCATTCATGATGAATTGCTTGATCGCGACGCTGCGACCCTTGGCCTTTGCCGCCAGATACTCGACATGGAAGTCATCGCTCAATGGCTCGGGTCCAAGATGCGCGATCAACTCATGCTCGGCCGGATCGTCACCGGTCCACAAGGCGCAGCCGAAACGGCGCGGATCGTTGAAGCGCAGCAGTCGGCCCGAATCCAGCTGCACATCAATATGGTCATGCAATTGCGGCTGCGTACCGGTTGCCAGTACGCGCAGACTGCCGGACATACCCAGGTGCCAGATCACCGTACCCCTCTCAAGCTGTATCAACAGGTACTTGGCACGGCGCTGCACATCGACAATTCGCTGCCCGGTCAGTCGTTTGGCGAACTCAGGCGCCACCGGCCAGCGCAGGCGCGCGTCCCGCACTGTTACCAGGGTAATTCGCTGATTTTTAAGGACGGGCAGGATGCCGCGTCGGGTGGTTTCGACTTCGGGTAGCTCAGGCATCTGCGTATTTTGCCAGCTGGCGGCTTGAAAATGAGCACCATCCCGCAACATAGAATCTGCGAACAACCGCTAGGGCTAAAGCTACCTCCCTGCCGACCGTCACACTCTAAGGAGTTACGGGGCTTAACTTATTTGTCCCTCTACCAGCCGTTCGCTATAGTCGCCGCCCATTACGCATCCTAGCCCGCGGAGTGTCCTGTGAATTTAGACTTTCTCTATGGCTATCTGAACCTTAGCTTCTGGGGATATGTGCTTGCCACCATCATCATGGTGCAGGTCAGCATCTTCGGTGTAACGGTTTATCTGCATCGCGATGCCGCGCATCGCAGCCTGGATCTACATCCGGCGATTCGCCATTTCTTCCGTCTGTGGATCTGGATGAGCTCCAGCATGCTCACCAAGGAATGGGTGGCCGTGCATCGCAAGCACCACGCCAAGTGCGAAACCGCCGAGGACCCGCATAGTCCTGTGATCTATGGCTTGAAGAAGGTATTGGCGGAAGGCGCCGAGTTGTACCAGGTACAAGCGCGCGATAAAGAAACCCTGGAAAAGTACGGCCGCGGCTGCCCCGATGACTGGGTGGAACGCAATGTGTATTCCAAGTATCGCAACGCCGGCATCATCAGCATGGCGCTGCTCGATGCGTTCTTCTTCGGTGTACCCGCCATCCTCATTTTCGCCATCCAGATGCTGACCTTCCCGGTGCTGGCCGCCGGTGTGATCAACGGTCTGGGCCATTACTTCGGCTATCGCAATTTCGAGTGCCCGGATGCCTCCACCAATGTGGCGCCCTGGGGCCTGATCATTGGCGGTGAAGAACTGCACAACAATCACCATTCCTTCCCCAGCTCGGCCAAGTTTTCGATTCAGCCCTGGGAAGTGGATGCCGGTTGGGGCTTGATCTCGGTGTTCAAATTCTTCGGTCTGGCCAAGGTGCATCGCACTGCGCCGAAGCCGGTGAAAGTGGAAGGTAAGCACGTCGATTTGGAAACCGTACGTGCCGTGATCGTGAATCGCATGCACGTGGTGCGCGACTACACCCGCAAGGTGATGTTGCCGGTGTTCCGCGCCGAACTGGCGATGGCCGGCAGCAAGCTCAGCGCCGGTGTGCGCAAGCTGCTGGTACGTGAAAGCTCGCTGCTGGACGAACACGCCAAGTCGCGTCTGACTCAGGCCCTTGAGCACAGCAAAGCTTTGCACACCGTGCATGAATTCCGCACCAAGTTGCAGCTGCTGTGGAACAGCAACATGAGCAACGACAAATTGCTGGTGCACTTGAAGGAATGGATTGCACAGGCCGAAGCCAGTGGCATCAAGTCGCTGCAGGACTTCGCTGCCAGCCTGCGCAGCTATAGCATGCCGGCGCTGGCCGCAGCTTAAAGCAAGCGTCGATGTTGAAATGAAAAGGCCCGCGCAAGCGGGCCTTTTTGTTTAGGCGCGAAGCAACTGGCTAGTCATCCTCAGCCAATCGAAATCCCAGATTGTCATTGCTGGTATTCACTTCACTGTTGCCGCGGCTGCCCGCCGCAGTAGATACCTGGAAAGTCCAAGAGCCACCGCGCGCCGTCTGATCCTCATTACTGCAGTTGATAGTCCACGCAGAACCCTCCTGCGGCGCGCCGGCATAGCTTTCATGCCAGCAATCAGCCACACGTTCACGCACATTACCCAGCATGTCGTACAGGCCATAGGCATTGGCTGCGTAATGACCCACAGGCGACGTGTAGAAGTAACCATCGCTACAACGTGGAGTGGGCACGGCAGGCGCAGTGAGAGATGAACTTGAACTGCGCTGTGTACTAACGGGACCGCGTGCGCCCACATCCGCCGGCACTACATCGGAGCGCGCCAGCCCAGCGTCGTCCTCACTCGCCAATGGATTGGGCGTCGCATCGGCCACATTCTCATACTTGCATACGTCCTGACGCGAATCGCCCCAGGGATAAGTAGTCTGCGTCCCGGCGCGCGCCGCATATTCCCATTCGGCTTCGGAAGGCAGACGGAATTTGCGACCCGATTTCTTGTTTAACCAGGCAATAAAGGCCTGCACGTCATACTCAGTGACACAGACCACCGGCTGCTCATCGGTTTGCGGGAAGGCCGGATCTGTCCAGTTGCGCGCTGCACGGGTACCCGGCCGCCCCAAGCCGCTGTTCAATACTCGGCAACCATAAGCCGTGCCGCCATTGGTCTGCTCTGCCGTAGTGACGTAGTTCGCAGCATCGACGAATTGTCGGAACTGAGCCACCGTGACTTCTTTACTGGCCAGCTTGAACGCCTTGATACTAACCGCGTGCACCGGCTCCGCCTTACCCTCGCCCACCAGCCCCATTTCGAAGTTGCCTGCAGGTATGGACACCATTTCCAAACCCGACAATGCATCCGTATCCGACACCGTCGCTTTGTTACGCGTACAGGCGGAGGCCATCGCTAATGAAATCACGCATAGAACTAGCCAGTTATTTTTATTAACTATCATCATTAACTCCGGTCATCACTACTCCGGCCACCATCACTCCGCTGACAGAACCCGCGATCGCGACCCAGCACCACTCTCGCTACGGACACCCTAGAATAAGCCAATGAGCGGCCCACCCAACAATGTCATTCAATTTCGCAAAGCCAAAGCCAAGCGCAACAGTGATCGCGCCGAAGGCAAGATGCTCTGCGACTCGGGATTCCACAAGTGGGTCATCGTCAAGCAGTCGCAGTTTGATGTGAAGCAAGGCAAATTATTGACTGTGGAACGTTGCGAGCGCTGCGGCAAACAACGCACGCGAGCACGTTGATCCGCCCCTTCGGTCGCGCAACTCAGGACAGATGAGTGCCGATCCACCAAAGGTTGCCCTCGACATCCGTTATACCGGCACTGCGATTACCGTATGACTGATCTCTGGGTTCGGCCACGCTGGCAGCACCTGCCGCAAGCGCCCGCGCATAACAGGCATCGACATCGGGCACATACACATGCGTCGAGCAACGCATATGCCCATCGTCATTGGGACGTTCGCCCATCATGATGATGGAGTCGTCGATTCTCACCTCGGCATGCTGAACCGAACCATCAGGCCTGGGTACCTTGAACAATTCGACGGCGCCGAAGGTCGCGCTCAAAAATCCCAGCATGCGCTGTGCATCGGTCACCAGAAGATAAGGTGAAACTGCAGGATGCGCCGGCGGCTTGAAAGAACTCATCGCAAACTCCTGTGCCATGTATTCATCACGCTCATCACACCGCGCGCCACACCAGCGCCACTTCGCTCACTGCGGTATCGCTCTTGCGCGGTTTGACTTCAATGCTTTCCAACGCAATCACGGCCGGATCAAGTTCGCCCTGCACCTTGGCAACCTCCTGTTCCAGCTCCGCCTGCAGATCGGTCAGACGCTGTTGAACGGTTTCCAGACCACCCGCCGCTTGATCCACATCCTGACTCTCACGCGAAATGCGGCTGGCCGAACGCGCTACGGTCGCCACACGACCGAGATTGGCGCTACTGGCCACCTTGCGACCGAAGAATGCTCCCAAGATGCTGGCACCCACCGATAACGCAGTATTGAGCTTCTGTTGCGACAGCTGCGATTTTTCTTTTTCGATCTTCTGCTCGGCGCGCACCTGCTGATCCTGCAAGGTTTGCAGACGCGGCGCATACTTTTTACGGAGACGTTCCACTTCTGCATCGCGCTGCTCGCGCAAACTCAATGACAGGCGCGCACGAAAATCACCCTCGCTTTCGCCCGGATTGGCGCTGGCCTTCAACGCGGCGCAACGATGCACGGATAACGACAGGCTCTGATAAATCGAACTCGATAGCTCCTTGCCCCACAACGCATAGTTCTGCGCACGCAGATAGGCCGCAGGCAATTCGGCAAAGGTCAGCGCCGCAGCCTGTTTCTGTAATCCTTTGTTATCGACCAGCGCATTGGCAGCTTGCCAGTCCGGACCACTGCCATCTTCGGTCAGCGGCGCCAGCAGATAACGCGTCTGCCACTCATCCACACCGGCCTTGGCATCCACGAAGTGCACCTTGGCTATGCCCAACAGCTGCGGCACATAGCTTGAACCGGTGGCGTCTTGCAGGAAGTATTCATTGATGCCGGCCGGCAATATCGGACGCGCTGCGGGCTTAACACTGGCCGCAGCAGGCTTACTCGCGACAGCTGCCGGACTGGAAGGCGCCGCTGCGCTTTGATTCAATTGACCGATTTCTTTCAACGTCATCGGGCCACGCAGATAGGACAACGCCCAACGCGTGCGTAGCAACACGGTTTGTTCCTCATGCACATTGCGCATCAAGAACACCCGCTGCTGCAGATTGGCCAGCAAGCCTTCGATGGTGGCTTTATCAAGACCCTCGCCGGCACTGCTTAGCAAGCCTTCCACAACGCGCGCCTTGTCACGTTCGGTCTGCAAACGACCGATGAACCAGGTGCCGGCATTGGAGAGTCCCTTGTAGTCCAGGTCCACGGGATTCTGCGTGGCCAGCACCACACCCAGACCAAAGGCGCGCGCCTGCTTCATCAAGGTCAGCAGCGGCAGCTTGGACGGCGGCATGGCGCTGGGCGGGAAGTAGCCGAAGATCTCATCCATGTACACCAGCGCGCGTAGTGCCGAGGTACCGGATTGACGACGCATCCAGGCGACCACTTCATTCAAGAGCAAGGTCACCACAAACATGCGTTCGGCATCGCTGAGATGCGCAATGGAGATGATGCTGATACGCGGCTTGCCGGCTTCGGTGAACAGCAGGCGTTGCACATCCAGAGCTTCGCCTTCCATCCACGCCGAGAAACCCGGCGCGGCCAGCAGATTGTTGATGCTCATCGCCAGGCCGAGACGTTCCTTGGCGGGAAAGAAGGTTTCCAGATCGAATACACCCACCTTATCGAAGGGCGGCTTCTGTATTTGACCGATCAAGGCAGCGAGATCCAAATCTTCACCCTTGCGCCAGGCCGCATCGAGCAGCGACGACAGCAGAATGTGTTCGCGACTTTTCAACGGATCGGCGTCGATGCCCAACAAGCCAAGCAGACCGGCGGCCGCACCACTGATACGCTCTTTGAAGGCGGTGGAGTCGTTGACCAGACCGGCATCGGGCGCCGCGAACGAACGCAGCACCGACAACGGCCGTCCGGAACTGCTGCCCGGCGTATACACCGCCACTTCGGCAGCATCGCGCAGACGAGCAATACGCTCGCCATCCTGTTGCCAATCAGCCAGACCTTTTTTCCAGGTTTCCGCGGTGACATTGGCGAACTCCTCCGGCGACTGTCCTTTACGCTTGGCCTCACCTGCATCCACCCAGGGCAGAAAATCGGCACCGCGCAATTCCGGAAACTGCAACGCAAGATTGGCGATGTCGCCTTTGGGATCAATGGCAATCACCGGCACACCGTCGATGGCCGCTTCTTCAAGCAAACTTAAGCACAGGCCGGTCTTGCCGCTGCCGGTCATGCCCACACACACCGCATGCGTGGTCAGATCGCGGGCGTCATACATCACCAGCTCATCGGTGTCCTTGCCGGCTTCAACCTTGCGACCCAGGTAGAAAGCGCCGAGTTTTTCGTATGCGGGAAGTGCCATAGCCTGCTCTTGATTTTCTTCAGTGTGGGGCTGCAAGTCGCGTGCATGCAGCGTCGATCCACAATAGCGCCGCACGTGATGGCAGGCAACGGATGAGGGATCAAGAGCCAATAATAATTTTTATCTTGTAGGTCGGGTTTCATACCCGACGACAATGTCGGAGTCGGGTATGAAACCCGACCAACAGCTGCCCAAATAACACCCTCATAGCCAGTAATTGAACAAACGACTCAGCCCCTCCTTGAACCGCTCACCAAGTGAACGCTTCTGCCACTGCTCCAAGGTGATCTCGCTGGCGCCAGCCTCATCCTTGTCGAATATCTTGGCCATCTCCTGCGCCAATGGACCGGAGATGACCACTGCAGTGACTTCGTTGTTATGGAGAAAACTGCGATAGTCCAGATTGGCGGAGCCGATGATCACCAGCGACTGATCGAACACCGCAGTCTTGGCATGCAGCAGCGCATCCTTTATTTCATATAGACGCACGCCGCCTTCCAATAGCTTTTTATAACCGGCGCGCGACGCGTAAAAAATAGGACCCGAATCGGTGAAGCCCGGCACCAGCACCTTCACATCCACACCACGCTTCACGGCAGCAATCAAGGCATCGCGCAACTCCGGCGGCGGCGCGAAGTACGCCTGGGTAATCCATACGGTCTGAGCGGCGTTACTCACCGCAGCAAGATAGGTACTGTAGATCGACTCGTCGCGCTGCCGTAAACCGGAACTGCTGACCGCCGCGACGATATCCATGCCCACCGGTGTGAGCGGCGGAAAGTACTTGGCGTTATTGGCATCCACCTGGCCGCCCAAACGCACCCAGGTTTCAAAGAAAATCGCCTGGAACTGTCGCACTGCCGGTCCTTCGATCTGCGCATGCGTATCGCGCCAGCCCTCGGTTACGCCACGCTCGGGACCGGGCTTCAATATGGAGCCCGACGAATAGGTGCCGCTGATATTGAGTCCACCGGTGAAAGCCACCCTGCCATCGACGATCAACAACTTGCGGTGATCGCGATTGTGATAACGCCAGGGCAAGGTGTGCACGGATAACAGCGGCTGAAACTCCAGCACCTGCACACCGCCATCGCGCATAGTCTTAAATAGCTCTGCCGCCGTTGACATGCTGCCCAAGGCATCAATGATCACGCGCACTTCGACGCCCTGCTGCGCCTTCTTGATCAATAGCTGGGCGAAATCCGTACCCAGCTTGTCGTCGGCAAAAATATAGGTCTCGACGTGCACGCTGCTCTTCGCATCGTTGATGCTACGTCGCAGACTGGCAAAAGTCTCCGGACCATCGATCAGCGGCGTGACCTTATTGCCCACCAGGAAGGGTGAATCGGTTTCATCGCGAACGGCATCGGTGAGTTGCGTAACCGCAGAGCGTTGTTGCGAAGAAGTGGCCTGCGCCGCCGACTCGATGACGGCAGCAGCCTGGCGTTGATTGAGCTGACCGTTGACAGCCAACACCGGACTAGGCGCCGCTTGAGCATCGCGATCCTGCTTACTCGGCAAGCTGGCACAGGCACTGAGCAAGCTAATGCTCAGTGCCATCTGGGCCAACAACTTGGCCAATAGTTTAACGTGGCAGGTGCGTGCGCCTGCAGAATGGCAATCCGCTGGGAAAGCGGTGTTCATTGCCGGTGAGGTAACTTACTTACCCTTTACTTCCTTGGCTGCATCCTTGGCGCCTTCACGCAGATCGTCCACTGCATCGTCCACCTTGTTCGCAGTAGACTCCTTGCCGCCATTCTTGGCAGTGTCCACGGCCTCATCCACTTCTTCACCGAATTGTTCCACCGGCCCTTTCTCCTTACAGGCCACTAGGCCGGCGCCAAGCACCACCGCATAAAGCACAGTTGCCAGGGAAACAGAGATCTTCTTCATGTTGTTCTCCACTTGATAAGCTGCAAACAGCATGGTGATCCGCCCTTAGGCATGACGTAGGCTGCGGTCAGAAAAAATTGTAGGAAGCCACCGATAATAAAAATCGCGAGGCGCGATTTAATGCGACTGGAATGGCCGCAAAGCGTTTTCCCTGTGCGGGCTGTCAGCATTGTCTGACAAATAATTACAAGCAAGGCTGACAAGTCAAAGCTGTTAAACGACCACGCAAAAATGGCCATATGGAGCACAATTCACTCACCAATTATTTGAACTTTAGAATTCCAATTATTCTTTTGCATGAGGAGCGCATCTATGCAAGCCTTGGACGAAACCGTAACCCGTCCCGTGTATCCGAATAGTTCCCGACGCATCATGGCGAAAATTCTGCTTTCCGACGACCATGCCATCCTCCGCAAAGGCTTGCGCCAGCTATTGCTGGAAGACCGCTCCATTCAAGATGTGGGTGAAGCCAGCACCGGCAGCGAGACCCTGGATAAGCTACGTCAGACCCGTTGGGATCTACTGATTCTGGACATCAACATGCCGGACCGCAGCGGCATCGACATCCTGCGCCAGGTACATGCCTCCTACCCCGACACGCGCGTACTCATTCTCAGCGGCTTCCCTGAAAAGCAGTATGCAGTAAATGTGCTGCGTGCCGGCGCCAGCGGCTACTTGAACAAGGAAATGGCCCCGGAAGAATTACTGGCCGCAGTCAAGACCGTGCTGGCCGGCAAGCGCTATGTCAGTCCGGCTCTGGCCGAACTGCTGGTGACGGAACTGGATCATGATTCGGACAAGCCGGCGCATGCGCAACTCTCCGAGCGTGAATTCCAGATCTTCTGCAAGCTGGCTGCGGGTCGCACCGTGTCCGACATCGCCGCCGAGCTATGCCTGTCCGTGAAGACCATCAGCACCTATCGTTCGCGAGTCATGGAGAAGATGAACTTCACCAGTAATGCCGACATTACTGCCTATGCTCTGCGCAACAACCTGATGGATTGAGGCGCCCTTGGCAGAAGTCGACAATGCGGCGGGGGAACTGATGTACGTATCAGGACTGCAAAGCAATAACGTGGCACATCAACGCGATGGCGGAGTAGCGACCAACGACAACAACCTGCGAGTGCTTCTGGTAGAAGACTCCAGTTTGTTGTCGGAACGTCTGCTGGAATTGCTCTCGGATTTGCCGGGCGTGCAAACTGTTGCCGCCGCCACCACCGAGGCGGAAGCCATTGAAGCGGTGCAACTGCATCATCCGGATGCCGTGATTCTGGACCTGCGCCTGAAGGAAGGTACCGGCTTCGGCGTGATGCGTCATATCAACACGCTGGAGAAGCGTCCGGCCGTGGTCATCATCACCAACTATGCCTTGCCGCAGTATCGACGTCAGGCAGAGGCGATGGGCGTCAATTACTTCCTGGATAAAACCCAGGAATTCGAACGCCTGCCGAAGATACTGGAATCGCTGCTGCAGTCACGCACCAACTAAATAAATTCTAAATAGATTGCCGAACCTGTCTGCACTAGGCAGACAGGGCCATCTTGGCTGCATTCATCGGCACGCGCACGACGCTACGCGTACCCTTCGGCACCGCAGGCCCCACATAGAAACTGCCGCCAATCGCATGCATGCGATGCTTCATGCTCAGCAGACCATGCGAACCGCTCTTGTTGCGTTGCTCGGCGGCAATACCGATGCCATTGTCTTCGATGGTCAATATCAATTCATGCTCGGTGATTTGCAGCGTTAATTTGGCCGCAGTGGCGCGCGCATGCTTGACCATATTGGTAAAGGTTTCCTGCGCCACACGGAAGATCGCGATGGAAGCATGCGTATCCAGCGTCGGCTCTTCGCCGGGCATGGATAGTTGCAAGGCAACGCCGGCCTGCGAACAGGTCTGCTCCGCCTGCCATTGCAAGGCCGCGATCAGCCCCATGTTATCCAGCAGGGTGGGTCGCAACTCTTCGATCACGCGCCGCTTTAAATCCACGCCGGCACTGATGGCGCTTTGAATGCGCTGCCAGCGCGGTTGAATATCGGCAGCGTTGACATCCATCTTCTTGGCCAATTGCGCCAGATCCATCTTGATGGCCACCAGCAGGCCGCCCAGTTCATCGTGCAGCTCACGCGCCAGACGCGATTTCTCGCGCTCGGTCACTCGCAACAGGTGGGTGGACAACTCGCTTAATTCGGTGGTGCGCTGCGCCACCAACTTGTCCAGCTCATTCACCGCCGCGGTGCGCCGCTCGATATCGCGCGTGATGTACACACCGGCCACCAGCAACAGCAGAACATTCAATAGCGCACCACCACCGTCGATGTAACGGCTGATGCTGTGCTGTTGCTCCCACTTGCGAATACCGAGATAAATGTTATCGCGCTCACGATTGCGGATACCTTCTACCTCTTCACGCACCTGCGACATCCAGCGCAAACCCACTCCGGTTTTGACCAATTGCACGGACATCGCCGTAGTGCCGGTGGACTCCGATAATTCCAAAGAGGAATTCAGCTCGGTGAGCTTTTTCTCGATCAACGTGCTTATCCGCTCAATATGCGGCGTTTCCTGAGTATTGTTGGCATAGGCAGTATGCAGCTCGGGTAATAGCGTAGCAATACGTTGCTTGGCTTCGTTGTAAGGCTGCAGATATTCCGGTTCGTGAGTAAGCAAGTAACCACGCTGCCCACTCTCTGCATCGGAGGCGGCATAGGCCAGATCAGCCAGTAGTCGCATACGCTCCTGTGCATCGCGAATTTGCACCGCCGAATTCATGGTCTCGGCTCGCCGCGCCTCGGTGACGAGGAAGGCGCAGACCACCAATGCGATGGCAGCCAGCATGGGCATCAACACGTAACGACGGTGAAAGCCGGGGATCGTGAAGTCTGTCATGACAAATTCGCCCTGAAAAATTCTGCGCGTACAGACGCTATGGCACGGAAGTATACGAGTGTGGCCGATTGATATGAAAGCCGCATCCCACGCAGAGCGCTCACTTCAAAGCCGGAAAATACCAGTATTTCAGCACTGTGAGTGTAGTCCTACCTATTCTTGAACTGCATACCGACTGCTGCAACGCAACCTCCGGTGCAAGCTAACTTCCGTCAATAACCAATTCAAGCCAGTGACTGGCAAGGAGTTACACCATGTTGCATTACGCGGTTGTCTTCCTGGTAATCGCCTTGGTCGCAGCGCTGTTCGGCTTCGGCGGAATTGCCGCAGGCGCCGCAGGCATCGCCAAGATTTTATTCATGGTGTTTCTGTTATTTGCCGTTGTGACCTTTGTGTTGAGTCTGATCCGCAAGGTTTGAGTACACACATGATCCCAGCCACCGGCTCATACAGATTGGCTGATTAAACATGCATACCCGATATGCATAAACATTTGAGGAGATCACCATGTCCACCAAATCGCAAGAAGTAGGCAAGGCCGTGTTACACGGCATCGATACGTTAGAGTCTGGCGCGCACGACAAAGTACATAGCAGCGCCAATAGCGCACGCAGTGCAACTCGCGCCAGCGCGCGCTGGGCCTCGCGTCAGGAAGCCATGGCAGCCCGCCGAGCGCACATGCTGCAGTCGGACATGAAGAAGCAGGCCGTGCGTCTGCGTAAATCGGTGAACAACTCCATGGACATGGCCAGCACTAAAGCCCGCCAAGTGGCCGATGCCGGCGCCGGCTATGTGAAGCGCAAGCCCTGGAAGGCGTTGGCCATTGCCTCTGGCGCCGCCTTGCTAGTGGGCATGTTCCTGGGTCGTCGCCGCACTTAGAATTTTTTGTTCGCATATTTTTGAGTCTGGGGCCACTGCCGTGCTCGTGGCAGTGGCTTCTACTACGGGAGTCAAATTATGAGTACGCTCAGGAAAGTACCGAATCAATTCAGCGACAACGCCAACACCGACAAGTCTCGCAATTTTCAGCTGAGCACCACAGCTCAACTGCGCGAGCAGGCGCGCAAGAGTTTGGATGCGGGCGCGGTAACAGCCAGCTATGGCGCCGATCGCGAGATGGTGATCAAACTGCTCAATCATGCGCTGGCAACAGAATTGGTTTGCGTGCTGCGTTATCGACATCACTACTATGTGGCCGAAGGCCTGCCCGCCGAGGCCATCAAGCAGGAATTTCTGGAGCATGCCAATGAAGAGCAAGGGCATGCAGATCAGATCGCAGAGCGCATCATTCAACTAGGCGGCGATCCTAATTTCGATCCAACCGGCCTGGCTGAGCGCAGCCATGCCGAATACGGGACCGCCAAATCGTTAGTCGACATTCTGCGCGACGATTTGATCGCAGAACGCGTGGCCATTGCCTCTTATACGGAATTGATCCGCTATATCGGTGATGACGATCCCACCACCAAACGCATGCTGGAACAGATCCTGAGTAAGGAGGAAGAGCATGCCGAGGAGCTCGCCAGCTTATTGGCGCATCTGGATCAGTGGAAAAACGGTTCACGCTAAACCATTTCTGCTGATACGCCGGCGCAATGGTCAGATCACGCCTGACCATTGTGCTCGCGGTCGATGCATCGACACACAAATAAGGCTATGCTCAGGGCTTGCCGGCGACCCATTCCCTGAGCTGCCACATAAGCGGAAATCTCCGTGAGCGACCTGCCATCCATTCCGCCCGAAAACGATGAAGCGCCCTCTGGCAACGCTGATAGCAATGCGCATTGGCTGGCAGTAAGAGTATTGGCATGGATTGCCGCCGGCTGTGTCTTATACGTGGGCAAGCCCGCGTTGGCGCCGCTGCTATTTGCAGTGCTATTGGCGCTATTGCTATCGCCAGTGGTCGATGCCTTGGAGCGCCATCACGTACCGCGCATGTTTGCTTCGATTCTGTCGGTGGGGATTTTGATCGGCAGCCTGGCCATCGTAGTCGACACAGCCTGGAGTCCGACACTGAAATGGATTGAAGATGCCCCCGCAGTGCTGCAAAAAATAGAACAGAAAGTTCGTCCCATACAACGAATCATTGCGCGTATCAATTCGGTCACCACACGCGCCAGCTCGCTCACCAGCACCCAGAGTGGCAATGCCCCACCTCCCGCCGCGGCTGGCGATACGCTGCGTGTCGATGCACTCAGCCTTAGTCGCACCATTTTGATCGACACCATGACCGTGTCGATTCTGACTATTTTTCTATTGGCAATGGGCGCCAGTACGCTACGCGCCATCGAGGGCGTATTCATCAAGCACGGTTATCATTATCAAAGCATGCGCATTCTCGAAGCCGTGCGTAGCGAGCTCAGCCGTTACTTCGCCACGCTGGCACTCATCAATATTGGTTTGGGCGTCGTCGTAACCGGTGTCATGGCGTTATGGGGATTACCCAGCCCCGGACTATGGGGAGTGATGGCCGCCATACTTAACTTCATGCCCTACATAGGTCCGACTATCACCTTGTTTGTGCTTACGGTGGTTTCATTGGTTACCTTCAGTGGTTATGGGCCGGCCATTGGCGTGGCGGGCAGTTTTCTCGCCATTACCACCATCGAAGGCCAGCTGGTACAACCGCTGCTGGTGGGCTATAGATTGAATCTCAACCCCATCATGTTGTTTGTGAGCATCTGGCTGGGCGGTTGGTTCTGGGGCATTGCCGGCATTGTGCTGGCCACGCCGGTATTAATCACTTTGAAGGAAATCGCCAACCGGCAAACCGCGCCCTCGGTGCTTAAAGCGATATTGAATGGCCCGACCGCCACCAAAGTCACCATTGTCAAAGCCACTGCAGAAGACATGGGCGTGCCGGTGCCAAAAGAACCATTGGCCTGAAGCAATAATCGCTAGAAACCATATCGTAAAGTACTGCCAGACCGGCCATTCTTTACTGTGATTTATTCAGACGACTCAATACAACGCGCTCACACGCCTGCAAATAAAAACGCCGGCGACTAATCCGTCTACCGGCGTTAACAGACTAAATAGTCCGCGATTCCTAATAAGCCGAACCCTCGGTACGACTCACTACACCCAAGTATCGTTACATCTAGTATCTCTACTCAAGCATCCTTTGAGCTTCGCTGCTCATTCATTTCATCATTCAATCAACTAACTAATGATCTTTAGCCACCACTAATTCGTTCTGAACCTTGATGACACCGGCCACTCCTTCCGCCAATGCCTCAGCTACTTCCTTATCGCGCTCTGAGGAGACAAAACCTCCCAGCGCAACGACACGATCGCTGGTCTTCACACTGATTTGGCGATCGCGAGTCCGTGAATCCGACAACAGGGCCGTTCGCACCTGCTTGTTGATGTCACTGTCACTGATCGCCACACCCAGCGTGGCCGGCTCACCGATGATGCCCAGGGTATTGTCGACTTCGTTCACACCGCCCACGCCGCGCACCACGGTTTCCGCGGTGACCTTTTGCGCAGCAGAATCGACCACACCGGCCAGCTGCACGATACCGTCGCGCGACTGCACCTTGATGTCGTAACCGCGGGTCACTGGATTGTCGCCAAGCGCCTTCTTCACCTGAGTCACAATCATTGCATCGCTGGTGACATTGGTAACGTTATTGGCGCCGACGGTGGCTGAGTTCTGCGCTAAAGCCGGATGAACAATCATGGCGCCGGCAGCCAATAGCACCGCCACACCAACACTAAATCGTTTTTGATATGCGTTAATCATGGTGTGAGTGTAATCCACCACTGATCGACGATTTATCGGCTGTGCGGCGGAACTAATGTCAGTTACGGATGACAATCGTTGAGCGAACTTTAATACCCGAGTACGCATTGACTTCAAACTCCACACTTGACTGTTGATTTTTCAACAGTCCGGATATATCGCCGTCTCTTGTAAGACAACTCCGACAAACTTATCGACCCGCTGCAATTGCTGCGGCGCATTCACGCCACCTATCATCCCCATGATCAATGGGCAGCATGCACACATAACAAAGCTGCTCGACAATCCAACTGCGGAGGGCCTGTGTTTCGTGCCACTTTGATTCGCTACGGAATTCCCGCGTTGCTGGCCATCAGCGCCCTTGCCTATTTCGGCGTGCCCTATGCAGACCGATTACTATCGGATTGGTTTCGCGCCGATGTGGATTTGCGTGCACAGCAATTGGCCAATTCCATGCAAGGCCCGGTGGCCGCTCTATTAAAGAAAGGCAATGTGCGCGCCCTGGATGCCTATCTATCCAAACTGACTGCCGATGAGCGCGTGCTCGCCGTGTTGTTATGCGACACCCGGGGCGAGTTGATTTTCAAAACCGAATTGGCGCCGACGGCCGTGGGTTGCGACGCCACCGATCCAACGCAGGGCGACGGCAATCATATGCTGCAGCTGAGTTCGGGTTCGGTGGAAGTATCGGCCTTTTCGTTTGCACCCGCCGAGGTCAAAGCCTTTCGCATTCTGGTCGTACATGATCTGAGCTTTATCGACAGGCGACAGTCTACGGCGCGCAACTATGTGCTGGCGTTCGTGGGTGTGTTCGCCAGCGTGGTGGCGCTCACCGTAGGCTTTGTCACCTGGCTGATGATCCGTCGCTGGGTCAAGCTATTGGTGGGCGATATCCGCGGCCTGCGCTTCCTCGACGATGCCGAATCGCCCTCGGCATCCAAACCCATTCTGTCGCAGGTACGCAAGGTGCTGCGCGAAGTGGAATACAACCAGCGTATGGAAATCGACTTCCATGAGAACTGGACACCGCAGGCGCTGCAGCAGGTGGTGCGCGAACATCTGGGCGCGCCGGAAATGTTCGTGGTGTCGAATCGCGAACCTTACATTCACAACGCCTCGCCACAGGGCCCGGTAGTGCAAGTACCTGCCAGCGGCATGGTGACTGCGTTGGAGCCCATCGTGCGTGCCTGCGCCGGCACTTGGGTGGCGCATGGCAGCGGCACCGCCGATCGCGATGTAGTCGATCGTCACGATCGCATTCGTGTGCCGCCGGAGAATCCCGCTTACACACTGCGGCGTGTGTGGCTGTCCACTGAAGAAGAAGAAGGTTTCTACTATGGCTTCTCCAATGAAGGGCTATGGCCGCTATGCCATCTCGCCTATGTGCGTCCGGCATTCCGCGAAGCCGACTGGCGCGACTATCAAGAAGTAAATCGCAAATTTGCCGATGTGGTGGCGCGCGAATCGCAATCTCAAGCACCGGTGATTTTGATTCAGGATTATCACTTCGCTTTACTGCCACGCATGCTGCGCGAACGCAAGTCGCGCGCCACCATCGCGCTGTTCTGGCATATCCCCTGGCCCAATGCCGAAACTTTCGGCGTCTGTCCGTGGAAGCGCGACATGCTGCTGCACATGCTGGCCGCCGACATTCTCGGTTTTCATACTCGCTATCACTGCCAGAATTTTTTAAGCACGGTAGATCGTTTCGTAGAATGTCAGATCGATCACGAGCACATGACGGTGACACTGCAAGGACATGTGTGCCACATCGTGCCCTATCCCATTTCCATCGAGTGGCCGCCGCGCTGGTTGACCCAGTTGCCGGCAGTGCCCGTAACGCGCGATGCGGTGCGCGCTCGCTACAACATCGGTGCACAGGTATGCGTGGGACTGGGCGTGGAACGCTGGGACTTCACCAAGGGTATTGTCGAGCGCTTCCTCGCGCTGGAAGCCTTGCTCGATAAAGAACGCAGCAGCCGCGGCCGCGTCACTCTATTGCAGGTGGCGGCGCCATCGCGCAGCAAACTACCGGCTTATCGACAGCTACAGGAACAAACACTCAGCGAAGCACAGCGTATCAATGCCAAGTACGGCACAGAGACCTGGCAGCCCATCGTTTTGATCGACAGTCACCAGGAACCGAAGCAGGTATTCGAGCTATACCGCGCTGCCGATTTTTGTCTGGTCAACAGTCTTCACGATGGCATGAACCTGGTGGCCAAGGAATTCGTTGCCGCGCGCGACGATGAGGATGGCGTGCTTATTCTCAGCACCTTCGCCGGCGCCTCGCGCGAGCTGGTGGAAGCACTGCTGGTCAATCCCTTCGATGTCTATGAGACAGCAGCCGCCATCAAAGCCGCCATGGACATGCCGCGCGACGAGCGACGCGAACGCATGAAACTGATGCGCCGCACCGTGAAGGAAAATAATGTGTATCGCTGGGCCGGCCGCATGTTGATGGATGTGGCGCGCATCCGTCAGCGTCAGGCATTGACGGATAAGACATCGAAGCGATGGTTGTTGGCGTCGGGTGGTTAGAAGCTTCCGACAGTTGACCGGCATCAATGTGGAAAAAATACTCTTTTGTTGCCCCCGCCCTGCCCTCCCCCGCTACGCAGGGGAGGGTAAGAAACACAAGCCGGTGCAGTTGTGGGCTCCACTCTTCCCCGACTCAGATTTCATTCCCTCCCCTGCGTAGCGGGGGAGGGTTAGGGTGGGAGCATCTACAAAACACTACAATGCATCTTCCCAGGAACAACTCAAGCGCATCGCCGCATTGATAATGCCCACCATGCTGTAAGTCTGGGGATAGTTGCCCCACAACTCGCCGCTCACCGGGTCGAGATCTTCCGACAACAATCCCAGACCATTACGCTGTTTCAGCATGTTATCGAACAATACCCGCGCCTCATCGCGGCGGCCAATGGTGGCCAGCGCATTGATGTACCAGAAGGTGCAGATATTGAAGGCATTCTCCGGGGCGCCGAAATCATCGTGAGCGTTGTAACGCATCAGGTATTGACCGCGACCCAGTTGTTTGCCGATGCAATCCACCGTTGCAATAAAACGCGGATCGTCTGCCGTCACAAAATCCAATTCGGCAAACAACAATACGCTGGCATCGACCACGGGCATGTTCCAGGCTTCAGTGAAGCAGCCCAGCTGCTCATCCCAACAAGCTTCGAGAATGCGTTGCTGCATCTGTTCTGCTCGCTGTTGCCAGAAGGCGGCACGATCAGTCAGACGCAGATGTGCGGCAATGCGCTTCAACCTATCAACGCCCGCCCAACACATCACACTGGAGAAACTGTGCACACGTTGGCGGCCGCGATACTCCCAGATACCGGCATCGGGCTGATCGTACAAGGCAAAGCAACGTTCACCGGCCAGCTCCAGCTGTTGAAACATGGCGATGTCGGCGGGCGTACTCAGGCGTTCGTCGAAGAACGATTGCATAGCCGCCAGAATCACCGCGCCATATACATCATGCTGCACCTGTTCATAAGCTTGATTGCCCAGGCGCACCGGTCCCATGCCGCGGTAACCTGGGAGCTGCTTCAATATCGACTCGGTCAGATCGGTTTCACCACTGATGCCATACACCGGCTGCAAGGGAGCATTGCCCGCCGCGGCCACCACATTGGTGATGTAGCGCAGATAACCCTCCATGGTTTTGGTGGCGCCCAAGCGATTCAAAGCATGAATGGTAAAGTAGCTATCGCGCAACCAGCAGTAACGATAATCCCAATTGCGACCGCTATCGGCAGACTCGGGAATGGAAGTCGTCAGCGCCGCCACCACTGCGCCCGTATCTTCGAAACTACACAGCTTCAGCGTGATGGCTGCGCGTATCACTGCTGATTGCCATTCGAAGGGAATGGCCAATTCACGCGTCCAGTCCAGCCAGTACAGACGTGTCTGCTCCAGGAAACGCGCACTTAATGCCGTCAACGATTCGGTGACCGGCTCATCGATGCCAAAGACAAAGCTGACTTTGCCGTGCAACACCACCGGCCGCTCTTCCAGCAACGCAGTCAGTGACATATCCGTGGTGAAGCGCCAGCTCATATCCTGCGCTTCGAAGCTGACATGATTGCTGCCCGCGTGACGCTGCGGCGTCGCTTTGCCGTAATTGGACTGAGGTCGCAAGCGCACGCGGATCACTGCATGGCCGCTGATACGCTCCACAATGCGCATCATCAAAATGGGACGGAAATTACGACCGTACTGGCGGAAGCGCGGACAGAAATCAATGATGCGAATCTGTGCGCCATCGGCGGCGGTCAGAATGGTTTCGAGAATGGCGGTATTGCGCTGGTACGACTGCGTAGCGCTGCTACAACCTTCCAGCACCACATCGAAGAATCCTTGTTGATGGTCGTGGCGATCGCCATCATTGTCCTTGCGCTCCGCATCATGGCGCAGCAACGAACAGAACACCGGATCGCCATCCAGGCGCGGCAGACAAGCCCATACATAGCGACCGCGCTCATCAATCAAGGCGCCGACCTGACAATTGCCGATGACACCCAATCGGAGATTGCTACTCATTCTTGGTTATTCCTATTCAAGCCGGCGTATCGGAGGTATCACACAGATCAGCACTAACATCAGATCTGACGAGACAGTGCAGCACCGCTGATGTTCCGTTCGCGCAACCAGGCAATCACTGCCGACACACTGCTGAACTGATAGCGCGCTGCAGAATGCGGCGCCGCTTCAGAACCGACACGAATCGAGTAGCCACCCAAGGCATTCACCGCAGCGAAACCGTCTTCGTCGGTGACATCGTCGCCAACGAACACCGGCGTACGTCCCGCAAAAGGCGTTTCCTGCATGAAAGCTTGTATGGCCGTACGTTTCGAAAAACCGGCAGGCGTCAACTCCAACACATACTTGCCCGGCTTGAGTTCGAACATGGGCGCGAGAGGAATCAACAGCTCGGACATCAGCTCCTGCAACGAGGCCTGCAAATTCGGCACATTGCGATAGTGAAGGGCCAGACCGCTGCCCTTGTCTTCCAGCAGCAGCCCAGGATGACGATTCACCAATGAGGCAAGCACATTGCGCGCCATCTGCAGACCGCTGGTATCCACTGTGGGACGTGTGATGTTGCCCATGGCGTCGCGTCGTTCGAAACCATGTTGCCCCGCCGCAGGAAACACGCTGGGCGCGAACAGACGATCCAACTCACCCAGCTTGCGACCGCTGATCAACGCCATCGCTCCCGCCTCATGCGCAGCAGCCAACTCCAATGTGTTGCGCAACGATGCCGGTACTTTTACCGCATCCGGCGAGTTGGCAATTTCGATCAGAGTGCCGTCAACGTCCAGAAATAGAGCAATGTCCTGCTGAGTAATAAAGCTGGCACGCAATGTCATCTATCAACCTTTGCATAAGCGAGGGGCGTCACCCTGTGACGCTTGGCGAATGCTGCGAATCTGCACTGATCCACGGGGTCAATGCAAGCGTACTTGCACGAGTGCAGCCACATACCGACGGGAGCAAAACAGACTGACTCCGGCGTCCAACTCCATCCAGTCACGCTCAATCAAAATTGCGTGCCGGTTACGCTGGGCGCCGGAGCCGTTCCGTTACTTAGAAGCGCCAGGCAGCGCCCAGCCACATCGCATCCGAGTCCTTGGCATTTTCAATTTCGACCTTTTCATACTCGGCACGCAGCTCAAGGCGGCTCAGCACCACCACCGACACACCACCGCCCCACAGGAAGTCGTTGCGGCTGTGACTGGTGCGGATATCCGGACCCGGGTTATCCAGATCGATGCGAGTATCCACGTCGTAATAGTACTGACCGATCTTGGCGAACAACTCAACCGGTCCCAGCGGAACGGTACCAATCAACGAAGGCGCGAAGCCGCTCAGCTTAACGTCGTAGTTGCCATCGCTGCCGCTGGTATCGAAGCGATCACCAGGGTTACCGAAATCAATGTAAGCGGCTTCAATGCCCAGATAAGGCAGAAAACGATAACCCGCAAAGACCTTCCAGGCATTGTCATTGGAGTCGCGGATGGTCTGAACTGCATCATCGACATCATCGAGATGTTCCACATTCAAGTTGAACCGACCGACACTGCCGCCCACATAGGGCCCGGTGGGATTGGCTTTTTCTGCGGCATTGCTCATCGCCGGTACAGCAGCCAGTGCGCCGAGTAAAACAATGTGAGTAAGTGCTTTCATAAATTTCACCTCAATAAATAAATAGCGACTCACCCTATTCAAGCTTTGGTCTTACAACTTCGGCTCAAACTCCGGTCGACGTGCGTAAGCCTGGTCTTTGCACCGTCCGGGTGAGGTACCACTAACTGGTGCACACAGATTGGGCATGGCATCAATAACGCTCAATGTCACATCGCCGCAGCCACCTGTAGGAATGGCGGCAACACCACGCCACTAGCTACCTACAGCTCGTCTGCATTTCGCGACCCTTGAGATGCATTACCAGTCGATACATAACTGCAACAACGTTTGAATTGAACCGTTCGAAATGAACATTGAATGGATGCAGCTGCATCCCCATGCAGCCATCAAGCATGCGTATGTAAATGCGTGCACGAAAGCTCATATGGAGGAAGTCGACGATGAATATAGATATCTGCGATTTCACACAGCTGCAGCAATGCCTGACCGAAGAAGGAATTCGCGGTGCGTTAGCATGGTTGAACGAGCGCGTGGAACACCGCTTCACCGCGCTATGCATCAAGGACGCCGAGACTTTGAAGAATATTTATATCTTCGATCGCAACGATCCCACCGCCAAACCCTTTATTGATGTGCCGATGGATCCACAGCAAAGCTCATTGATCTTTAACGATCAACCTACCGATGCAAGCGGCAGCGCGGAATTCAATGCCTACTGCGGCATGCCCTTGCGACGCGCCGACGGCTCGATCTTCGGCGCCATCTGCCACTTCGATTACCTGCCACGCGAAATCGCCGCCGAAGAACTACAGGTGTTGAGTTCAGCCAGCGAAGTACTCAGTGCCGCATTGACCAACATTGCCGAGCTGTGACTGCCGCAATAAGCCCCGGCTTCTAGTAATATCGCCGCCATTTACTTCTAACTGTGAGCGGCATGGCCTCGTTCCTGTTGTTGCTGGTCTGCTTAGTCCTGGGAGCTTGTGTGGCGCACACCGCGCGACCACCCAAGGACTTGGCGCGAAATCTCAATTGGTGGGTATTACACATCGCACTGCCGGCGATGGTGCTGCATATCATTCCGGAGTTGCAGTTCGATTCCAGCCTGTGGTTTCTTTCGGCAGCCATGTGGCTGGTTTTTTTCTGCGGCTGGTGCCTGTTTCACTGGCTGGGCACACGTCGTAACTGGTCGCGCAGCAGCATGGGCGCGATGGCGCTCACCGCCAGCCTCAGCAACACCTCATTCGTCGGCTTCCCGCTTATCGAAGCGCTGCGCGGCAAACAGGCATTGGCCTATGCGGCCATTGCCGATCAATTAGGTTCATTCATGGCCATCAGCATCGGCGGCACGGTGATGGTCGCGGTGTACACCGGCGGCAAAGCAGATGCACGCAGCATTGCGCGTAAGGTGCTGCTGTTCCCGCCCTTCCTGGCTCTGCTGGTAGCCTTGTTGGTGGCACTGACGCCTGGGTGGCCGATATGGGTGGATGACATGTTGGTGCGCCTGGGCAATACACTGGCGCCGCTGGCTTTGTTTTCGGTTGGCTTGCAGCTACATCTCAATGCCATCAAGAATCAGGTGGGCGCTCTGCTGCTGGGACTGACCTGGAAGCTGGGCATCGCACCTGCACTGGTGCTGGCCTGCGGTCTGTTACTGCACATCAATCAATCGGTGCTGACGGTCGCGCTGTTGGAGGCCGCCATGGCGCCGATGATTTCTGCCGCGATTCTCGCGGAACAGAATCGGCTCGATCCGCCGCTGGCCAATATGATGGTGGGACTGGGCATCTTGCTATCATTTATTACTGTACCGCTATGGAACCTGTTGGTGTAGAACCGCCTCAAACAGACAGTCGCGTCGACATTGCATGACGCGCTTGGGAGACATCATGAATAAACCAACAATCATCATTGCTTCGCTGCTGCTCGCTTTCAGCCATTCAGTGCTGGCTGAAGAATCGGTGAAGCAGTCAGTGAAAGAAGACGCCAAGCAAGTCGGTCGCGAGACCGGCGAAGTGGTACGCAAAATCGGTGAAGGCGGTAAAGAGGTCGGCAAGAAAGTCGCAGAGACCGCGCGCGAAGTAGGTCATGCCACACGCGATGGCGCCAAGGAATTCGCCAAAGCCGTGAAAGGCGAGACCAGCGGCACCCCAAACGACACCAAGAGCAGCAATGCCAGCAGCGCTTCATCGCATGCACCCGCAGGTCGCAAGGGCGGTTAAGCAGTTCCAATTATTGGCAATGGATATCTCCTCATGAACCGTTGTATGAAATTCAGCATCATCACCATCGCCACTTTGTTGGCCCACAGCGCACTGGCTGCAGGCCTGGAAGATCTGGCCATTTTCAAATCCGGCGGATTGACTCAAGGCCTATGGCGAACCGAATTGCTGAGCAGCAGCGATGCCGCGTTGACGCAGGGCGCCGCCGCGCTGGGCAAGATGAGCATCTGCGCCGATGTCGCCAAGCAGATGGCCAAGAACAACACGCTGGACGAACAGAGCTGCAAACCCAAGGTGTTGCGCAACACCAAGGATGCGGCGGAAGTCGACATCACCTGTAACGATGGCATGCACAGCCATATAAAAATCAACCGCGAAATCGACAAGAGCTATGTGCTGGAATCGGCGCTGACCGACAGCGATGGCAAGACCCAGGCCATCAAGGCGCGCTACAGCTACGAAGGGGCCTGCAAGAGTGACTCGGTGATTCAACTGGATAAGAACAGCGCCGCCTGCAAACAATTGAGCACCGTCGACGCCAGCAAGATGACTGCGATGTGCGCCAATGCGCCGGAACAATATCGTGCCCAATGCGAGCAACAGATGAAGCAGATGGGCAATATCTGTCAGTAGGATTCTTACAATTTGGTCTTGTAGTGCTGACAGCCAACGGATGGGAGAAGACCAGGATGGTCATTGCAGATCGTTTTAATTTCCCGCCTGAGACAGCGACTGAAACCAGTCGCAGCAGCCGGCTCAAGTCGCCCGACCAACTACCGCACAAGCGCAGTCAATTCGCGTAAGCTGCGCGACCACTTCCTCCACCTGCCTGCGAATCGATGAACCCCTCCCCCGCCGATCCGGCGCTTGAACTGCTGCGCAATACCTTCGGCCATCCGGGCTTTCGCGGCAGTCAGCGCGAGATCATCGAGCACGTCAGTGGCGGCGGCGATGCGCTGGTATTGATGCCCACCGGCGGCGGTAAATCGCTGTGCTACCAAGTGCCTGCTTTACTACGTCCAGGCACCGCAGTAGTGGTGTCACCGCTGATCGCGCTGATGCAGGATCAAGTTGCAGCACTGACACAGCTGGGCGTGAAAGCCGCCTTCTTGAATTCTTCTCTCGACTCGCAACAGGCCTATGCCATCGAACGCGCCTTTGCACGCGGCGAATTGGATCTGCTGTACATCGCGCCCGAGCGTCTGGCCACCGCGCGCTGCCTGGATTTATTGACGCGCGGCAATCTGGCGTTATTCGCCATCGATGAGGCTCACTGCGTATCGCAATGGGGTCACGATTTCCGTCCGGAGTACCTGCAGCTATCGGTGCTGCACGAACGTTTTCCGGAAGTGCCACGCATCGCGCTCACCGCCACCGCCGATCCGCAAACCCGCGCCGAGATCGTTACGCGCCTGGCGCTGGATGAAGCCCGGATATTCGTCTCCAGCTTCGATCGCCCCAACATTCGTTACACCATTGTCGATAAGGATGAAGCGCGTAATCAATTGCTGCACTTCATTCGCGCCTATCACGAAGGCGATGCAGGTGTGGTGTACTGTCTGTCGCGCAAACGTGTGGACGACACCGCCGAATGGCTGCAACAACGCGGCATCAATGCCCTGCCCTATCACGCGGGCCTCGATGTGCAGACCCGTAACGAACATCAGGCGCGCTTCCAACGCGAAGACGGCATTGTCGTGGTCGCCACCATTGCCTTCGGCATGGGCATCGACAAACCCGATGTGCGTTTCGTCGCGCATCTTGATCTGCCCAAGAGTATGGAAGGCTACTACCAGGAAACCGGACGTGCGGGTCGCGATGGCCTGCCGGCCAATGCCTGGATGGCCTATGGCCTGGGCGATGTGGTGCAGCAGCGCCGCATGATCGACGAATCGGAGGCCAGCGAAGAATTCAAACGCATCTCCACCGCCAAACTCGATGCGTTACTGGGCCTATGCGAGACCGCGCAATGTCGGCGGGTGCGCCTGCTGGCTTACTTCGGCGAACACAGCGAATCCTGTGGCAATTGCGATACCTGCCTGACGCCGCCGCAAACCTGGGATGCCACCACTGCTGCGCAGAAGGCGCTATCCACCATCTATCGCACCGAGCAACGCTTTGGCGCCGTGCACTTGATTGAAGTGCTGCGCGGCAAGGACAGCGAACGCGTGATGAAGTGGGATCATCACCATCTCACCGTGTTCGGCATCGGCAAAGAATTGGAAGATAACGAGTGGCGCAGCGTGTTCCGCCAATTGGTGGCCATGGGCTATGCGCGTGTCGATCATCATGCCTATGGCGCACTGCGCCTCACCGAAGCAGCCCGCCCCATTCTGCGCGGCGAACAGAAAGTGGCCATGCGGCGTGTGGTCGAGCGCGTGCGCGAAAAATTGCCGCGCAAGAAAACAACACGCAGCTTCGAGGCCAGCGTCGCAGCACCCAACTCCAGTTACATGACCTTGTTACGCGACTGGCGTCTTACCGAGGCAAATACACAGGGCGTGCCCGCCTATGTGATTTTTCACGATGCGACACTTGCGGAAATTGCCGCACGCCAGCCTTCGACAATGGAAGAACTGGCGGAAATCTCCGGCATCGGCAAACGCAAGCTGGAACGTTATGGGGAAGCATTGCTGGCCGTTTTAGCGGGTGGCTAGTTGAGGCAACCGGAGCACCGCGCATACCTGTAGATCGGGTTAGCTGTCTTCAGCGTTTACCCGACATTCTGAAGAGTCGGGTAAACGCTGAAGACAGCTAACCCGACCTACAGAGACGCGTGCGATTAGCAATACTCAAACCACGCTTTTAGATACGAGCGTTTTACGCTAGCGTTGTCGAGCCACACAGCGAGGCAATCATGATCACATCGGCTTCAATCCTGTATCCCGTGTTCGCGATGTTCCTATTGACGATCATCGTCATGCTGCATCTCGGCCGACTGCGCATCACCGCCATCCGCAGCCGCCAGATCAGCATCAAATTCTTTCGTGCCTATGTCGGCAACGATGAACCCGAATACATGCGCGTGGTGTCGCGTCACTTCGTCAATCTGTTCGAAATGCCGGTGCTGTTCTATGTAGGTGTGATTCTGGTCTATATCACCGGACAGGTAACGACCTGGTTGGTGGCCTGTGCCTGGACTTATGTGGCACTGCGTTACCTGCACAGCTATGTACATCTCACTTCCAACAACATCACCCGCCGCTTCGCCTGTTACTTTGGTAGCGCCGTCGCGTTAGTGGCGCTGTGGGTCAGTCTCTTTGTCAGACTGTTGGCTGCGTGAATCAGACCGCGATACTTGCGTAGGTTGGGCTGAGCCTTCGAAGCCCAACATGCCGAAAATTCGTCGATATATAAAGAAGTTGGGCTTCGCTGCGCTCAGCCCAACCTACATCATCCCATCAACCACTGATAGCAACCCATAGCGTTCTTAGAATCAACGCCGACACCACTACGATAAAAATCTTGCGCACCAATACGTTGCCGCCACGTAACGCAAGACGCGTACCCAGCATCGAGCCGGCCACATTCGCCACGGCCATGCCGACAGCCACCTGCCACAGCACATAACCATTGACGCCAAAGTAAGTCAGCGCAGCGAGATTGGTGGCTACATTCAATACTCGCGCATTGGCAGCGGCGTTGAGAAAGTCGTAACCATACAGACGTATGAATACGAACATCAGGAAGCTGCCGGTACCCGGACCGAAAAAGCCATCGTAGAAACCGATGGCGCCGATCAACAATGCGGCCCAGACATGATGCTCACGCGCGAACGCGCGCGGCCGATGCTCATCGCCCAGTGTCTTATTCCGCAGGATGTAGAGCAGCACGGCCGATAACAATATCGGCACCAAGGGTCGAAATACTTTGGGCGGCACCCGCGTTGCAACCACTGCACCGGAGGCAGCGGTAACCAACACCCATAACGCCAGAGGCAGCACCGCGCGCCAGGCAATGTTTATCTTGCGTGAGTAGCGCCATGCGGCGTTGGCAGTGCCGAAGATGGCGGCAAATTTATTGGTGCCCAGCAGGAAGGCGGGTGGCGTATTCGCGTATACGCTAAACAGGGCCGGCGCTTGAATGAGCCCACCGCCACCGACAATGGCGTCGATGCAACCGGCGCCGAAGGCTGCGCATAGAACCAGCAGAAATTCCTGTGACAATGTTAATTACCTGGTGAGGCTGTTAGCCAAGTTTTTTGCCCCACCCTAACCCTCCCCCGCGCGAGACGCGCAGGGAGGGAATAGATCACTGCACTGCAAATTAAGGTTAAAAGACCACACTGCAAGTTAGCGTCAAAAGTAAGCACACAATTCCGATCCCCTCCCCCGTTCCACGGGGGACGACTGCATGGATGCAGGAGGTAGAGCAACGCAGGGAGCGGTTGCCGAGGGTTAGGGTGGGGGCATGACGTAGGCAGATTGTTATAGCCAGCAACTAATTATTTAGCAGACAGCTCGGCATATACGGTCGTGAAATTACCTGCGGCACCGCCACGACCCGCCAAGTTATAGCCGGCAAATTTTTCCGGCAGCTTGAAATCGGCCATCGCTTGCTCGGCACTCTTGCCGGCGGCCAGCGAAGTGCGTGCATGCGCAGCGAACAGACGATTGAATTCACCGTAGTCGACGAAGTCCTGCCAGGTCATCACATCGCTGTGGCCGGTAACGACCTTGTCGATGTTCTTGATGGCCGCTGCGGCCTTGGCGATGGTGTCGCCGTACACGACGCCGCTGCCGCCATTATTCACGTCCAGTATGGGTTGCATCTTGCCGGCGAACATGTCGCCTGCATGCATGATGCGGGCATTGCGAAACACCACCAGCGCATCGCCGCCGGTATGCGCCGGACCGTAGTAATAAAGATCCACCGCATCTTTGCCGGAGAACAACGTGAGCTTGTCTTTAAAAGTGCGATCCGGCAGTCCCACCTTGCCTTCGGGTGTCTGGAAGGCCGCCATCTTCTCCATGTTGGACTTGGTATTTTCCTGCGCCACTATTTCAACATTGGCAGGGAAAAACATATTGCTGCCGGTGTGATCGCCGTGAGTGTGAGTATTAATAATATGCGTCACGGGCTTGTCGGTAACGGAGCGAATCTGATCCAACACCGCCTGACCGTTGTTGGGATTCTTGGTATCCACCAGCAAAACACCGTTGTTCATGACGAACACGGCGCTATTTCCGCCCGCACCTGGAATGCGATACACATTGTCGGCCAGCTTCTCGATGGCGCCCACCGCCTGCTGCTGGCCGGCGGCCATACCGCCTGCACCTGGCGTCGCAGGGAGCTGTTGACCCACCACAGTGATGGTGAGCAGTCCGGCTCCGATCAGAGTTCCCAGTATCAGTGAACGCTGCATATCTTTATCTCCTCTCTTCCTCTTATCCCCTCCCCCGTTTCACGGGGAGGGTTAGGGTGGGGGCATCAAACTAACTAACGCCAAACCAGATTCGCTGCACAAACCAGTAAGCACCCGCAACGCTGACCAGTATCGAACCTGCGAGCACACAGCGTTCGATCCAAGCCGCACTATAGCGCCGCAATATCCACAACGCACCGGTCACCGGCAACACGATGGCCAATTGACCCAACTCTACACCCACATTGAATGCTGCCAGAGACCAGCCCAAGGCCATGCGCGGCAAACCAAACTCCAGCAACACCGATGCGAATCCAAAGCCATGAATCAGACCGAAGGCCGCAGCCAGCCACGGCCGTAAATCGCGTGGCTCAGTCATCGCTCCCAGCCGTGCTTGGCGACGCACCAATAAATTATCTACGCCCACGACCACTATGCTCAGCGCAATCAGCGGCTCCACCACATTCGGCGCGAACTTCACCCAGCCTAGCGCGGCTAACGACAGGGTAATGCTATGGCCCAGCGTGAAAGCCGTAACGATGCTGACCAGGCGCCACAGCGTGCCGCCCAGCAACAACAGACCGATCAAGAACAGAATGTGATCCGGCCCGATGAGAATGTGCTGAATGCCGGCCTGCACGAAGTCGCGCACCACCGCCCAACGGCCTGGTACGTTGCCACTGTAATAACTCAGTGAGGTATGGCCGGCATCGAGAATGGCTTGATGCTTAAGCCGGCCGCTCTCATAAATATTGATGAAGCTTTGATGCGTGACATCGTAGGGAAACAGCTGCGTCTGTATTCGCAATTCACCGATGCCACGTGACTGCAAATTAAAGGGCAGACGCAAACTCTGTCGTTCGCCAAGAATTTCCGCCGTCTGCCATATTGGCTCGATAGCCTGCTTATCGGCGATGAAGTGCAGGCGTGCATTCAACAGTTGCACGATGCGTGTTTGATAACTGCCGGCTACACCTGCATCCAGCAGCAACTCGGGCTGCGCCAAGCCCAACTCATGTGCCACATCGTAGTCATGCAGCACCAAGGCGCCGCGTGCACTGCCCGACTCAAGATATAAATCGAGATAACTGAAGGGCGCGGGATGTGCAGAAGCTTGATGAGCGCACATCAGCATGATCAGCCAAAGTGTGCGCCACAGAATCATCGAGCTTACCAGGCCCCTACGTTAGGCATGCTCAGCCAAGGCTCCAGCGCTGCCAGCGCGCCGCCCTTCTGCAACAACTCAATGGAAATATTGTCGGGCGAACGCACGAAGGCCATGCGGCCATCGCGCGGCGGACGATTGATGATGACGCCATGATCCAGCAAGTGTTGGCAGGTGGCGTAGATGTCATCCACTTCATAGGCCAGATGGCCGAAGTTGCGACCGCCGCCATAGTTCTCCGGGTCCCAGTTGTAGGTGAGCTCGATCTGCGCCGCTGTGTCGCCCGGCGCGGCGAGAAAGATCAAAGTGAAACGTCCCTTGTCGTTGTCGATACGGCGTACTTCCTGCAAACCCAGCGCGTCGCAATAGAAGCGCAGCGATTCGTCAACGTTGGTGATACGCACCATGGTGTGCAGGTATTTCATGTGAATACTGCCTTTTAGGAAGAGGGCTGCATTCTAGTCAGTAGGGTTTCAAGGGGGTATGGGGATTGTTGGGGTGTGGTAGGAGATGCCCCCACCCTAACCCTCCCCCGTGGAACGAGGGAGGGGATCGATCCGTAATGCGCTGCTCTTGTTCCCTCCCTCGCTTGCGGGGGAGGGTTAGGGTGGGGGCAACAAAAATTGCACCACACCCAATCAAACCTAGGCCGCTTCGCGCTCGCCAGCCTGTGCCTCGCCACCCAGCTCTTCCACCAACTCTTTAAGCATCTGCGCCAGCTCGCCGGTCATCAGCGCAAAGTCGATGTCGAACTGTTCGTCGGCGGCTTCGCCCTGATCTTCGGCGCGATCTTTTATCAGATCCAGGAACTGCAGGCGCTTGATCTGCATGTCGGCATTGAGCATGAAGGACACTCTGTCGTTCCAGCTCATGCCCAGCTTGGTCGGGCTCTTGCCCGAGGAGATGTGCTTCTGTACTTCCTTGCCCTCCAGCGGATGGCGCACGTAACGCACCATCGACTTATCGTCCTTCACCGATTGCAGTTCCAGATCCTGTTCGATGTTGAAGCGGCCGGGCGCGTCACCGAACATCAGCCACGCGCCCATGGACACGGCGGGTGATTTCTCGGTTTCCAGCAAGTGTGCACTGAAGCCAGTGATGGTGTCGCGCAAGGTCGCCACCAACTCTTCCGCCTTGGCCGGCGAAGCGGCGTCCACCACCATGAAATTGTTGTCGGGATCGATCCAGGCGCGCGTCATGCTGCGCCGGCTGAAAGCACGGGCGCGCAATTCGTCGGCCACGCGTTCCTTCATCTCGCGCAGCTGGCGTCGACCCACGGGATAGCCCTGCTCGGCCGCGACTTCGGCGGCGCGATCCTTGGTAACTTGATTGATCACCGAGGCCGGCAGGATCTTCTGATCCACGCCCAGAGCGATCAGCATGTGCCGGTTCAAGGCATGCACCAACCGCTCCTGCGGCCCGGGCAGCACCCAGCCCACGGTCTGCATGTCATAGCCGCCGCAGGGCACCAGCGGCCGGTAGGACAGCTGCTCTTCCAGCTCGCCGGGAGATAACACCCAGCCTGAAATACGGAAAACGATGAGATTCTTGAACCACATAAGCGACGCGCCGATCGAGGGGTCGCGCAGTATACGGACTGCCCGAGCACGAACACAGCCGTCGCGAACTCCGTGCCGTTAACCCTGGCGGTCGCACCGACAAATTCCACCGGGTCGGCATTATGTGCGGATGACCCTCAAGCCCGGCCGACCCGCCGCCGCTAACCTAGCAATAACATACCGATACCACGGCAGGGCCAGAACTATGTTCGTAAGCATGTGGATGACCAAAGAGGTGATCACGGTCACGCCGGAAGTGCCGGCCGGGGAGATCGCCCGCATCATGGTGGAACGCAATTTCCGCCGCCTGCCGGTAGCCGACGCCGACGGCAAACTGCTGGGCATGGTGACTTCGCAGAATGTGCTGCACGCTTTTCCAGCCAATGTAAATCCCTTCACCTTTGTCGCCAGCGAACACCCGGATATCCCGGCACTGCACATGCGCGCCGATCAGGTAATGGTGCCGGAGCTGTTGACTACCACGCCGGAAGCGCCCATCGAAGAAGCCGCGCGCATCATGCGCGATCGCAAAACCGGCGTGCTGCTGGTGATGCGCAACGAACAGCTGCTGGGCATCATCACCGAGTCGGATTTGTTTCGCGCCTTCACCAGTCTGTTCGATCCGGGCACGCAGGGCGTGCGCATCACCTTCGACAACTCCGCGGGTCAGGACGTATTTCCGCTGATCGCAGAGGTCACGCATCGACATCGCCTGCGCGTGATGAGTTTCGTGTCCATGCACAAACATGAGCGCCCGCTGTGCGTGGTGCAGGTCACCGGCACGCCCAAGGGAATCGAAGCCATGCTCAACGACATCTGGAAATCGCATCACCAGGTGGTGAGCGTGATTCATCTCGATCCGGAAGCACAGGGGAAATAGTCCGCCAGGTCATTGCTGCTTGATTGAACCTTGTCAAATGCTTGATGAGGGACGCGCATCTCATCCCTACAGCGATATTCGCACTGCCTGTCTATACTCCGGCTCATCAACTCGGAGTAAACCATGGATCTCTTCACCGCCATCGATAGTCGCGCTTCAGCAGTCAAGCTAAGCGAACCCGCGCCCGGCAAAGCCCATCTCGAACGCATCATTGCCGCCGGCGCGCGCGCGCCCGATCACGGCAAGCTGGCGCCCTGGCGCTTCGTGGTACTGGGCAATACCGCACGCGCTCAATTGGGTGAAGCCATGGCGCAAGGACTATTGAGCCGCGATCCCAATGCCGATGTCGATCAACTACAACGCGAGCGCAACAAGGCCGGTCGCGCGCCGTGCATCATTGCCGTTGCCGCGCACATCACCAAGCCGCATAAGGTTCCAGAGATCGAACAAGTACTGGCCGTGGGCGCCGCCGTGGAAAACATGTTTCTCACCGCACAAGCCCTGGGTTATGGCGTGATGTGGAAGACCGGACCGGCGGCTTACAACGTCGAAGTCAAACGTCTGCTGGGTTTGCAGGACGACGATCACATCGTAGCGTTGCTGTATCTGGGTACTGTTGCCGCAGCGGGCAATGCACGCGCAGCGGTGCTGGACGAGCGAGTGCGATGGCTTGATTAATGCCTGTAGCCGATCGCAGCAATACAAGCACACTGCGTGCACCTCGCATCATGGATGTAAGCCCACTCCCACAGCGAAAAGATTCATGCAGACCTAGCTAACCTCACCGCGCGTGCCTAGCCTCGTACTCAACACTCCCGCGCAATATGCGCTGCATTGAGTACGAGAGGTACGCATCATGTCGTCCACATTTTTTCGCAGCGCCAGCTTGTCTGCTCTCGCGGCAGCCGGCATCGGCTTGATGAGCGCCTGCTCATCCAATCCACCCGCCAACGTCGTCGCGCAAATGACGCGCACCGAAACCAGCATCGGCCAGGCCGAACAGGCAGGTGCGCAACAAGGTGCATTGAAAGATCTGCAACAGGCCAAGAGCAAACAGGCCGAGGCGCAGAAGGCTTTCGACAAACACGATTACAAACTGACACTGCGTCTGGCGGAAGAAGCACAGGTGGATGCGCAATATGCGGCAGCCAAGGCACAGACCGCACAGGAGCAACAGGCCGCTGCAGATGCTCAGAAAAGCATCAACACCTTGCGCCAGGAAGCCACGCGCCCCAATCCATAACTCACTCGCGCTGAAAATCGATCCCGATTTTCCAGGAGCACCGTCATGAGCAAATCAATCATTTCCAAATCAACAACTGCGTTGTTAGCGAGTACGGCGCTGATCGTTGCCGCTTGTTCAAGCACGCCAACCCGTGTCGATACGGTGGAAGCGGCGCGCTCAGCCATCTCACGCGTTGAAAACCAGCCGAGGGCAGGCGAAGTGGCGGCCGCCGAGGTTGAGCAGGCGCATAACGACTTGCGCAATGCAGAAGCATTGGCCAAGAAAGGCGCAGCACGAGCTGAAATCGACCACGCTGCTTATCTGGCGCAGCGCCATGCAGAAATTGCTCAGGAACAAATAGCCCGAGCGGAGTCGCGCAAGATCGTGGCCGATGCCCAGACCGAACGTGACAAGGTAGTGCTGCAAGCACGCGCTCAAGAAGCGAACGCAAAAGCCGCACAGGCAACCCAGGAAGCCAACCGCAAAGCCGAACAAGCCGAGCTGAACGCTCAGCAAGCGGAAGAAGCCAAGCAGCGTGCGGCCATGCTGGAAAAAGAACTGGCCGAATTGAATGCAAAGAAAACCGATCGCGGCATGGTGTTGACGCTGGGCGATGTGTTGTTCGACAGCGGTAAAGCCGCGCTTAAACCCGGCGCTCAGTCCACCATCGATCGTCTTGCCGAATTCCTTAAGAACTCACCGGAGAGCAACGTGTTGATCGAAGGCCATACCGACAGCGTCGGTGCCGACGACTTCAACATGGCGCTATCGCAACAGCGAGCCAACTCGGTACGCGATGCCTTGCTCAGCCGCAACGTTAACGGCAATCGCATCTCAGCGACCGGTAAGGGAGAAAGTACACCGGTGGCCGGCAACGATACTGCAGGCGGTCGTCAGCAGAATCGTCGCGTGGAAATCATTATTCAGAACGCTGAGACAACCGGCTAATCATGCTTAGCGGATCTATTCGAGAGACCGGCTCGCCATCATGTTGAGATGGCGAGCCGCATAAGCCGTAAAATTATTATTATTCGGCCGGCAACCGCTCGTTAATAAAACTCGCCACTTCATCCGCTGCCGGTGGGTCGCGATTGGCGAGCACGATCACGGTGTACTTCGACTCGGGAAATATCGACAGCTCGCCATTCACGCCTGCAGTGCCGCCACCATGACCTAGGCGTCGCACGCCATCGCTGCTGCGTGCATCCTCGAAACCATAGGCGTACTGCAGATTGGCTCGCGGCGTCGCCACCTTACCGGTGGTCAGCAACTGCGTATGTTGGGCATCCAGTAACTTATAGCTCTGCAAGGCGATGGCGAACTTGAGCAGGTCGCCCACGGTGGTGTAGCCGCCTCCTGCCGAGCTGCCGCTGTAGGGCAGCTCGGCAACCACTGAACGTAACGATGTTTGAGTCTCAGGCGCATCTCCAGCTGCCATTGGTGACAGTTGCTCACCCGCCGCCATGCCACGCAGTAAAGGAGGCGCGCCATTCGGCGTATCGGCACCAGGCTCCAAGGGCGGCAGCAAACGCCTGCGCATGACACCGCTGCTGTAAGGAATCGCCAGATTTTTCACCTGTGCTTCCGGCAGGTTGTCGGTGGCGAGCATGCCGGCAGGCTTGAAGATATGTTCGCGCACATAGTCCGCGTAACGTTGACCGCTCACTACTTCGATCACTCGACCCAGCAAGATGAAACCATAGTTGCTGTATTCGTGTTTCAAACCCGGATCGAAATCAGGTCTGCGCGCGCCATACAAGGCCACGTAATCCTGCAGTTCCTTCATTTCGCCGCGGCGTGCATCGTACTCGGGCGTGAAGATATCGCCCGTACCCGCCGTATGCGTCAGCAATTGATGCAGGCTGGCATTGGCAATGCTGCGATTCGGATAGTCCGGCAGATACTTGCTTAATGGATCGCTCAATCCAACTCTGCCGGCCTGCACCAATTGCAACACAGCCACGCCGGTAAACATCTTGCCCATTGAGCCGAAACGAAATGGCGTGGCCAGCGTATTAGCCACCTTTTGTTCGCGATTGGCCGCGCCATATGCCATCTGAAAAATCGCTTTTCCCTCCTTGGCGATCAACACGGCGCCGGAGAATTCATCGGTTGTACTACGTCGTTGTAGTTCGGCCTGCAAGGCAGCCAAGGCCTTGGCCTCGCTCATGCGCAATGCGGCATCTTGCGCCCGCGCATTCACACACAGACATAGCAGAACGACCGCCGGCAAGCGGCTTAGCGCCCTCATCATGATTGCACCTCGGCCTTGTCGATTTGTAACGGAGTGAAACGCCGGTCCTGAGCACCGGCATTCGCATCAGGTACTGTCACATTTAACTCGACCCGCTTCTGCTGCCGCATGATGTGCAGTTTCAAAGTCTCACCGGCGCGATAAGAACGCAGAATCTGCAAGGCATGTATCACGCTGCCGGGCACGCGACCATCGATGTCCAGAATCACATCGCCATCCTGCAATTTGAATTGCGAAGACTTCGGCGCACGCACCACCAACAAGCCCTTATCCGTGCCGAAGTACTTGCCCAAGGCGGGCGACAACTCCACCAACTCCGCGGTACCCAAACCATTCAACTCGCGTCCATCAATAAAGAAAGCGCCGCCGCCCCCGATGCCTTGGCCAACTGCCGGCGGGTTCGGCAAATCTGGCAGGGACGGCGGCGCCAAACTACCGAGGCTGTCCGACAGCGCTTTCGGTACGACCTGTGCCTTGAATGTTTTGCCATCGCGGCGATATTCCAATGCCACGGCTTGATCCGGCTTGGCTTCGCGCAGCGCCGCCAGCAATTGCTGCGCTGCCGAGCGATCGGCATCGCTCTTTAACAACTTCCCATCAAAGGAGGTGATGACATCATTGGCCTTGATACCGGCGCTATCCGCCGGACCACCGGCGCTAACACCGAGCACCCGCACGCCTTCGTCACCGGCCCTGGACTGCTGCGCTTCAATGTTGATGCCCAGTATCACCGGCGGTGCGCCGATGCGATTGATCAACACACGCCGGCCGCCATCCAGCAAGGACAGATTGAGCTCCGCCACATCGCGCGCCGATCGCTCAAAGCGATCCTGCGCATCGCGCAGGCGCAATGCCTGTTCGCGGGTAGGCGCTGGTTGCGGCGAGTCTGCCGCATGCACCGGCGCTGTGGTCACAATCGCCAGCAGGGCGACGCACAGCATCTGCAACAACAACGCAGCAAGCCAGGTCACGGCATCGGCTTTGAGATGCGCCTTCATGGTCTTGATCAGGTAAGTATTCATTAGATGGCTCCATCGTTGTTGGCCAGCTGATAGCCGGCGCGCGTCGCCTCGGCGTAACGCACACCGACCAGTGAATCGAGCAGACGTACGCGCTCGCTCCATAGCTGCTGCTTGTGCGCACGATTCGTCTCTTCTTGTGCAACGGATAATTCGAGATCCAGCATTTCGATGCGGTCCTGCAAAGCGGCAATCGTTGCCGAAGTGGCCACACGCTCCACTGCAGGACGAGCCGGCATGCGTAGCAACAGCGCTTCCAGTTGCTGCGAACGTGCAACCAACATTTGCAGGTCATCTGCCTGCATTGTTTGAGTCGTCGGTAATGCGGCGCGCGGCTGAGTGGGCGGCCGCAAAGACTGCGGCCACCACAGCGACAACATCACCAACAGACTCGCCGCCACCGACCAGGGCAACCATAGATGGCGAGGCTGTTGCGGCCGTAAGAGCCGTGCATTGATCCGCAACCAGGCACGCGGCGCCGGCGTGAAATCCGGCAATCGCTGCAGCTGTGCCCGCACATCATTCAACTTCGCGAGCTCGGCACTACATTCCATGCAATCAGCCACATGCTGTACAACGCCCGCATCCAGCGGCTCGCCATCGCGCAGCGACACTAACTCTTGATAACGGGCATGCATGGCAGCCCTCCTGCTTGAGGTTCGAGCAAATCACGCAGCTGCTCGTGAGCGCGCGCCAATTGCGATTTGGAAAAACTGGGAGTGCGGCCGAATAGCCGTGCGATCTCGCCGTGTGTGTAGCCTTCGACATCGTGCAACCACACCACGCTGCGACTCACCGCAGGCAGGGCATTCAAGGCATGTTGTAAACCGTCACTCCATGGCTCGGGGTGCGACTGGTCCACCAGATGCAATTCTTCATCACCTATAGGCAGCAAACGCCGATGCCATGGCGAACGCAGATGCATCAAGGCCTTGCTCACCGCGATACTGCGCACCCAACCGGCAAACGATCCTGCGCCGCTGTAATTACGCACGCTGCGCAGAATTTCCACGAATACATCCTGCAGCAGTTCTTCGGCCACCGCCGGCCGCACCACCAGGCGTCGCAGCAAGGTGTAAACCGGCCGTGAGAAAGACGCATACACCTGCTCATAAGCCGAGACATCGCCGGCACGTACACGCGTCAGCAGCTCATCGCTCACCTGGATGTCGAGGAAGTGGGTCATGTACGGCTATAGATGCAGCACCTGATGAAAGGGTCGCAGACAGGCGCAAGCTACCGCCGCACGGGCATGGCGGCAGCTTCATGACGGACACTTAATATTGCGTCGTGACTAGCGGCGCAGTACGCGCCGTATGCCGAGTACGGCCAACGCGAGAACGCCGCTCACCACGCAAACGCCCTGCAAGGCGCGCAGCGATATCAATCCCAGCAAGGGATTAATATCGCTGAATGGCGCCAGTGGTCGAATATCGGCGTGCATGATGCTGTCCAGCACAATGTGCGAGTAGGTACCGATAAACGCACCCATCGCCACAGCAGGCAGAGTCAACGACTGCCAATTGAAGATATTCGGCAAAGGCAATTTTTTTGCCAGCCTCAGCGCCGCCACAAACAACCAGCAAGTCGCCAAGGCAGTCAGGGTTGCGCCGACATAGGTGTGCAGGAAGCGATGTGGATGGCCCTGGCCTGTAAGCATGTAGTACAGCGGCTCAACATCAGTGAGCACATTGGCGGCACAGAAGGCCAGAAAACTGATTTGCCTGGGCGCAATGGCATGAATGGCCGCGCCCGGACCGAAGTGAAAAGGAGTGACTGGCATTGTTATGATCTTCCTTGTGACTGTACGGTAGTCTAACCTTCTCCGGTGCGGCCATTCGGTCAGTTTCGACTTCGACATCATGGAAGGTTGCATGCTTACCACGCTGGCCATTACCAACTATCGCTCGCTGCGTAACATTCGGCTGCCGCTATCGCAGTTGAATGTGGTGCATGGCGAGAACGGTTCGGGCAAGTCCAGCCTGTATCGCTCGCTGCGCTTGCTCGCAGAGGCCGCGCAAGGCGGTGTGGTGGCTGCCTTGGCGCGTGAAGGCGGCTTGGATTCCACCTTGTGGGCGGGACCGGAAACCATCAGCCCCGCCATGAAGCGTGGTGAACAGCCGGTGCAAGGCGGACCGCGTAGCGAACCGGTGAATCTGCGTCTGGGCTTTGCCACTGAGGCATTGAGTTATTGCATCGACCTGGGCCTGCCGATCCCCAGCAGCTCGGCGTTCGCATACGATCCCGAGATCAAGCGCGAATGTATCTGGTCGGGACCTGTACTGCGGCCGGCGGCACTACTGGTGGATCGCATCAATGCGGCGGTCAAGGTTCGCGACGATGCGGGCGAATGGCGCATCGTATCGTCAAAGCTGGCCAGTTTTGAAAGCATGCTGACTCAGATCAGCGATACGCGCGGTGCGCCCGAGGTGATCAACATTCGCGAGCAGATTCGCTCATGGCGCTTTTACGATCACTTCCGCACCGACGCTGAATCACCGGTGCGACAAGCGCAATTGGGCACGCGTACACCCGTACTCAGTCATGACGGACACGATCTGGCCGCAGCGCTGCAAACCATTCGCGAGATCGGTGATACCGAGCTACTCGACAAAACCATCGACGACGCCTTTCCCGGCTCGGTGCTGGCGATAAGAGGCGGTCGATTCGAGCTATCCCTGCGTCAAGCCGGCTTGCTGCGCGCACTCACCGCTGCCGAATTGTCGGATGGCACGCTACGTTACTTGTTGTTGACTGCGGCCTTGCTGACACCGCGACCGCCCCGATTGATGGTACTGAACGAACCGGAGACCAGCCTGCATCCGGATTTATTGCCGGCACTGGGCCGGCTTATCGTCGCGGCCTCACAGCATTCGCAACTATGGGTGGTATCGCATTCGAATCGCTTGATCGCGGCACTGCAAGAAGCTGCGGCTTGCAACAGCATCAAATTACTAAAGATATTGGGTGAAACGCAGATTGAAGGCCAGGATCTACTCGAGCAACCCACCTGGCATTGGCCAAAGCGATAAATTCGAACCGTAACGCTCGACATGCCATTGCCTAAATCTTTCAATCGATCCGCAACGCCGGCAAGCCGACCGCTGCAGGCAAGCGCCGCAACCGAGCTGGATAACTTACTGCGCTCGGCATTGATTGCCAAAGATGGCCTGCTGGGTGCGCATTGCATTCATGAGCAGTGGATGCGCGGCGCGATGGCAACAAACATAGACTCGGCGCTGGAAAGCTTGTGGCAGCACGCCGCCGACTCCATTCCCGAATGGCTGCCGATGCGACACATCAGCTGGCTATCGACTGCTTATGAGGTGGCGGCGCGCTTTCACGACATACCCACCGGCCGCAGCAACATTTACTTGATCCTGCTGGATTACAGCGATAGCCGCAATGAACCTTATGGCGTTTACGTGGGCATGAGCCGGTACGCGCCGGCAGAACGTTTCGATCAACACAAGGCCGGCATCCGTGCCGCAGGCAGCGTAACGCGCCGCGGCCTGGAGGCCCTGACCGGACCGACTTTGCATCTGCAACACATCAAGTGCAGCGAGGCGGCACGCATCGAAGAACAGCTCGCGGAGGCGTTGACAGCCGCCGGGTTATTCGTGAAAGGTGGGCACTGAAACGCAGCGGCGTGTAACAACCGATAGGATCACGCAAGCAAACAGATAGCTACGTTACTTCATGCGATAAGCTCGCCGCGCAGATGTCTACGCAGCGTGAACAGGCCGAAACACAACATTAAAGAAACGGCCAGACCGCCTATCGATAGCCCATAAGACTCTGCGTTGAACGCCAGCATCTCGACACGCACGCCAAACGCAACCACGAACAGAGAAAGACAAATCCAGGTGATATCTATCAGCCGCAACCGTTGCCGACGTCGACGCTGCGCCATCATCTTATGCTGCGTTTCTTGCTGCATCGCAGGCAGGCACGACTTCATATAGTTCGCAGCCATACGCAACTCTTCGTCCGGTTGCCACCTGCGCACTGTCGACTCCCGGATAACCTCTTCATAGAGCTGCAAGTGACGCTCGACCAGATGCGACTGCGCCAGGGTGTTACGCACTCGCTCTTGAATGGCGCGCGCCGCTTCGCGATCGAAGCGACGAATCTCTGCCGCAAGCTCGGCAGCACTGGCATGCCGCAATGCGCGACGGCCGAAATTACTATCCTGCAAACGCTCGAAGTTATCGGGGCGAACGAACTCACCCATGCCTTCCAGACCCCAGACAATCACACCCGCGCCGACCGCCATTGCTTCCAGCGCACTACGCCCCATGGCGAACACCAGATCGTAACCGCATAGCATCTGTTCCGGCTGAGTAACCGAACGCTGCATGCCGGCACCCACGACATCCAGACTCATACCCGATTGCATGCAGGCATCGCGCAACTCTCGAATCTGGTCAAAGCTGCGCACATAGTTACTGAAGACCAGGCCACGCTTGGGCTGCGTTGGCAGCGGCGCACGCGGTCTGAAACGCTGCGTATCGACGCCATTCGGCAGCAGGGTGACCATTGATTCGGGAATGCCGTTTTCAAGCAACAATCGATCGCGGCGCGTGCCGTCGATGGCCACATAGCGCAGGATGCGCGGGAAAGCGGGCGGCAGGTCATGCCAGGAATGCCAATCGTGTACAAAGAAAATAGCCGGTACACCGGGAAAGTGCAGCAGCGCCGTCATGGTTTCATGACGATGATGACCGTGAATCAGATCCACGTGGGTGGCAATGCGCGCCAGATCGTCGACCACCGGAATGGTCAGGTTGCGCAATTCATCGGCGATAGCGCCACCCTGAGGCGAATAAACGATGGGCGAATGACCTTTGGCAAGCAACCCCAGAGCCAGATCGCGCACATAGGTTTCAGTGCCCGTGCGTGTCGATAAAGTGTGGTTGGTGATTAAGACTTTCATTCCTGAATTCTAAGAAGGCATGAGCGCGAGCAAATGCATCGAGGGAAATGCCGTCATCGACATAAACATAGAACAACCACATGAATAGAATGCGCAGAACATTCCCTGCGGCCTGACCAGACTTGTCGCCGCACACAAGGTTCACTGCCGAGTCCACCTGAAAACAAAAACTCACATAACTTGAGCAATACGGTAGTTGTTCAGGCATGCAAGATGCGGCGAGGTCGCGCTTGACTGCAGGGCATCAGTTAAACAATGCGCGTCAAAGAATTCATGCTGGGTTCACGAATTCCATGTTGTTGCCCACTCACAGTTCAGACGCCTGCGGGGTTGATCAGAAGCCTCTTCGTTCACAGCAAGCGGCAATGCCATCCTCATTGCGGCAAGCCACGCCGGCACGATCCGCCTGCCAATCGGCCCATTCGGGATCGCCACTGCCGAATAGATCACGCAGCTCTTTACCGATGCCGGCGAGATACGCCTCGCTGACGCTGCACTGCCTGGCAATCTGCGCCGAGGCCACACAATGCAGACGTTTATCGGGCAAGTCGGCGGGTTGCTGATCGCGCACGGCCTTCATACAGGCGTAGGAAGAGGCAGCCGGCCTGGGTTGCAGGCTGGTGCAAGCCGTAATGCTCAAGACAGTGATTAACAACAGCGGGCGCAGCATCGTTACAGCATGCGCGCGACTGCGTGTAATGCTCAAGTTTTATGAGCCAGCAAGGTCTTCCACAAAGGATTAAAGTCTTTAACGCTGCGCTCGAATACATAGCTGTGCAACACCAGACGCTCCATATCCGACTGTGCTTCAATTTTCAGCCCGGCGAATAGCAAGTCCGGATACTTGTCGATGCGATCGGAGCGCAGATTCATGACCACCGCCGGCACTTTGAAGCTGTAATCGGTGTTCAATACCCGCAAAGTAAAACTCAACATCAACTTCTGGCCAAGACGTAGCGAGCCCTGCTTGCCGGCAATGGCCACACAGACACCACCCACCGATAGATCGGTAATCAGCGCCGGCAGATCCCTGCCGATTTTCAATGAGGCATGCAGGCAAGCACCCACGCGGGGACTGCTGCGGATATGGCGCATCTCAACTTGCTTCGGCAACGACACCGTCAGCAGCGGCACGGATTGCGTCTGCACGCTGGCGATGGTGCCGGCGAATCTGCACGCCGCGGTGAGATACAGCAAGCGGAACACCCATTGCTCACCTACGGCGATAGGCAACATCGTGCCATCGGCTTGCATCGGTGCAGTAATGATCAAACCATGCTGCTCATCGGCGCCCATGATCCAACAGGCATGATTGTCGGCGGCATCATTGCGCGCCATGCGAATGCCCACGCGTGACTGAGCTTGATCGGCGGCAAAATGCTGCGCATAACGCATCAGCGGATCGATAGCCTGAGCGTCGGCTGCGCCATCTTCATCCAACCATAAATCCACCGACGATATGGAATCCTGAAATTTGCCCGAAGCAACCAGCATCTCGCGCACGCGCTCGGATTCGACGATGCAGCCCTTGGCCAGTAATAAATTTCGATCGGCGCCATATACCGAGAACGGAATAGGCTTGCCGACAACAATGCTGTCGGTATCGATCGGTGGTGGTTGGTCACTCATAGTAATAATAGAAACCCGGTAGACGATCCATGCTTTAGGTATTAAGACCCTGCCCCATGCCACACTTAAGTAGCACTCGTACGGGATCGGCTACACTCTGAACAGCTTGATAGAAGAACCACTCAACAGTGATCGAACGAGTGGCGCATCACGGAAATTTTTTCGGGCTCAACTGGATTCCCCTACCAGGCAGCGCTTCGTTAAGGGTTAACACTACACGCGGTATATCATCTTCATTTAGCCATGCAGACCGCGTGAACCAGCCATTGCAACTCACAGTAAACATCATTCCAACGTGGAGATGACTCATGGATGCCGATGCACTGCGTTCCTTACAGGCGCCGATTAAGGATCATTACAAACAAGACCCTCAGGCGGCACGCATCACATTACGCGCGCAGGGAAACATCGGTGAAGGCGTGACCTGCAGCGTCGAAACCGGCCGAGCACTGGTTAAAGCCGGCTTGCATCCGGGCACCGGTGGCGATGGTCTTGCCGTATGTTCCGGCGACATGTTGTTACAGGCATTGGTAGCCTGTGCCGGCGTCACCTTGAATGCCGTCGCCACCGCCATCGGCATCCATCTCAAAGAGGCGCGCGTGGAAGCCGAAGGCGATCTGGATTTTCGCGGCACGCTGGGCGTGGCTAAAGAAGTTGCGGTCGGCTTCCAAGCCATTCGTCTGCGCTTTGTGCTCGATACCAATGCCAGTGAAGAACAACTGGCATCACTGTTGAAACTGACAGAGCGTTACTGCGTGGTGTATCAAACCTTGGCGAAACCGCCGGCGTTGGAAGTCTCGCGAGTTAGTGCGTAAGACGTCCATCTTGAGTCTTGCCCCCACCCTAACCCTCGGCAACCGCTCCCTGCGTTGCTCTACCTCCTGCATCCATGTCCCTCGCCAGGGATTCCGAAGCATCACAGTCGTCCCCCGTGGAACGAGGGAGGAGATTGAGAGTGGGCGCGCTAACTACGATGCACTGTCACGAGTTGCACCACATCGCCAACGCGGATGATGCCGCCCATCACAATCATGGCGGTCATGCCGCCGTGCCCGCGCATGGCGTTATAGCCACCCGCACCTAATTCGGCTTCCATCTTCGAACAGGGGTCGCACGGGCCCGTCACTTCGATACAAACATCTTTACCGATCCGCCATTCAAGACGCATATCTGCGAAAGGCGATTTCATGGCCAACAAGTTGATGCCGGAGATCACCAGGTTACGGCGCAGACGTGTTGCATCGATCTGCTGCAGATCGCACCACTGCGCGATAAACGGTAGATGCTCGGCCTGGATCAAAGTGAGTTCGCGCTTGCGTGCAGTGATATGAGTGCGTCTGGTCTGCGCACGACGATCGCCGATCAAGCCCAGGCCCGGCTCGGCCTGCACTGCGTCCACCGCGACAGCCGGCCGGTCGCGCTCGGGCCGAACCACAATGGCCTCTATCCGACCAGTGGTAGCAACATGAGTAATAAGATCACGGAGAGATGCCTGCATTTCGATCTACATATACCGGAATAAATACCTGGATAGACAGGCCGCCAAGAATAGAAGGATACTGCCGTTCGGGGTTGGTAACGATAACGAGATAACGATGAACATGCGTGCAGGTTTTCTCATGGCGCTTGCAGCCACGCTCATCGGCACGAGCGCCGATGCACATCACTCCTACGCAGCCTTCGACCGCACCAAGACCATTACTTTGCAGGGCAGCGTGCGCACCTGGGAACTGGGCAATCCGCACGCCTATCTGTGGCTGTACGTGGCCAACAAAAAAGGCACACAGGACATCTGGGGGATGGAAGCGCCCAGCCCTACCGTATTGATTGCTCGCGGCTTGACCAAGAATGCTGTGAAGGTGGGCGACAAGGTCACGGTGGTGTTGAACCCGCTGCGCGACGGCCGCAATGGCGGCAACATGGTGTCACTGACCTTGGCGGATGGCACGGTGCTCGACACCACGCCCAATGATCGACCGAAGAATGCGGCACAGACCACCAAGTAATTGGCCGTTAATTTCTACTGTTGTTGGAATACATCATGCAGACTTCATATCGCGCTTCGGCGCTGATCGTTGTGATGAGCGCGCTTGCAGCCTGTTCATCGAAAGATGCAGCCACCTCTACGCAAGCGACACCGACCGACTCAAAAATATGGAGCGGCGGCTTATGGGTACGCGAAACCACGCCGGATTCATTGGATGTGGGCACCATGCGCGCTGACAACCTGCCGCTGACACCCGAATGGCGCGCCAAGTCGGATCAACTGAATCGCATTCGCGAGGAAGGCGGCGTGCTGCCCGCCAATGACAGTCAATGCATTCCCTCCGGCATGCCCTTCATGATGATCGCCAGCAGCTTTGAATTCCTGTACTCGCCTGATCGTATCGGCATCGTCACCACCGGTCGCGGCTTTCAGGCGCGCAACATTCTGCTGAATCGCGCACACACACCGGATGAAAAATTATTCGAGAGCTTCAGCGGCGAATCCATCGGTCACTGGGAAGGCGACACATTGGTTGTGGATACCATCGGCATCCGCTCCACCAATGAATTGCTGTATGCGCTGAAAGGCACGCAGATGCATGTCAGCGAACGCATGCACCTGCTGGCGCCGGACCGTCTGGAAATCACCACCACGGTCGAAGATCCCAAAGCTCTGGCCACACCCTGGACCTACACCTGGACTTATAAGAAAAATCCCAATCGTTACGTGGTCGATAACTACTGCGTAGCCGCGTTCGATCGCTCGGTCGATCCACGTACCGGCGAACAGGGCTTCGATCTCACGCCCCCGCCGGAAGAAGGCATCGGTGTGCCGCAGGCCATCGCTACGCATTGATCGCGACAGACCAACCTAACTCAACACATAAAAGAGATGCAGATGCGTAAACTGACTGCCGCTATCAGTGCGTTATGCCTTAGCTTGATGCTGTGCCATACAAGCACGGCCGCCGAGACCACCAAGACGAACACGCCTATAACCATGCAGATGGAAGCCGGCTTCAGCTTCTTCCGTCCCTGGAGCAGTGGTCTGACTTATCACTCTGGCATCGGCTATCTAAAACCCTATGGCGCCGCCGAGTATTACTGCGGCACCGGCTACAAGGAAGCCGCCTCGATCAGCTTGAGCCAACCGGTGAAAGACTGGCTGCTGCAACACGCCGACGACACCAATCCGTTGTTCTGTATCTATCGTGTCAGCGACGGCGATATCTACACCTACGATGTATTGGTGGGCAGCGTGTCATTGAACGAAGCGCGCAATGAACACGTCGATCAAGTGCTCAACGTCGTGCTAGGCGGTACCGGCAAGTTCAAGAACGCCAGCGGCTTCTGGGTGGGCACAACCTCCGGACGCGGCCAGCTCAAAGCCATTCGTCCGGAGTGGAGTCTCCCCGATTCCATTCTCAAGCTGATGGAAGGCTATATCCGAATGTAGGATGGATGCCGCATCCACCAATCACCCCGCCAACGTAGGGCGCACTCATGAGTGCGCCGCATGTTTCGGCTTAGAAGAAAAAGACATTCGGCGTACACGCGTGTACGCCCTACGCTAGATGAATGAATGCTGCAGAACCGTCGGACGGTTTCTACGCTTGGCCGTGACATCCAGCGAAATGATGCGCGGTGTCACTTTATTCTTGTTGATGATCAACTCCGCCACGCTTACGGCCAAATTGAAACGACGCGGCCCCGCACTGCCTGGATTGACGTAGGTGATGCCATCGCGACGCTGCACGATGGAGCGATGCGAATGCCCGCAGATAACCAGGGAAATGCCCTCGGGCAACGGATCGGTATCGAGCCGCGCCATGTCATGCAGCACATAGGCGGTGGCCGATCCCAGTTGCAGCTGACGCACCTCCGGCAATTCGCCCGCCCAGGCGCCGTTGTCATTACTGCCGCGCACCGCGATCACCGGCGCAATATTCTGAAGCGCATCCAAAATTTCCGGCCCGCCGATATTGCCCGCGTGGACGATCTGATCGCAGCCCCATAGAAAGGCCAGCGCTTCCTCGCGAATCAAACCATCGGTATCGGAAATCAGACCAACGCGCATTTAGATTTAAGTGATGAAAACGTTTCGACTCAAGCAGCCGTTGGACAGGCAGCTTAGCTATTCGCGTGCGCTTTCACCACGGGAATTTGTGGAGTTGCGTAGGGTGGATGCCACATCCACCATCGAATGCCGGGTGCGGCCACCCAGCCCACAAGGAAAGCCGACTTCCGCTATTGAACTAGATTACTCATTGAGCCATCTCCGCAGCCGCTCCTTGGCCTGCTCCGGGGTCAGCCCTTCACCGCCAGCCATATCGCCCTGACCACGCTTGATCCTTTCCAGCACGTAAAGATGGCGCTGGATATCTTCAAGCGTGCTGTTGTCTGGCAGCCTGTCCAACAACTCGGCGACTTCCTGTTTGGGTGTGGTGATGCGGGCGGACATTTACAAACCCTCGATTAATAAGACCAGTCTAGGCAACTGCCGCGCGGAAACCAAGAATTGGCGAATTTTTCAGCCACCGCGTGATGCGTAGATTTGTAAGGTGGATGCCACATCCACCTTCGGATGCCGGGTGCGACACCCAACCCACAACGGAAATCACCTTGCGCATTCCGATGAATTCAAAAGATGGCGTATCAACGGCACCTTGAGCTAGGCTCTCCGCGAACAACTCTTAAGGAAAAGGCAAATAACATGATCGTTGCCCAAATCAGCGACACCCACATCTCCACAGGAGAGATGCGCTACCGAAACGAATTGGCATTGCAGCGAGCGGTCAGTCACCTGATGACTCTACCCGCTCGACCAGATGTAGTGCTGATCACAGGTGACTGCGTGGATGCAGGAAGCCTGGAGGAATACAGACAGTTCCAGCAATTGCTGCAACCGTTAACTATGCCCGTCTATGTCATCCCCGGAAACCACGATGACCGGAAGAATTTGCAACGGGTGTTTGGCGAACAGGGTGCTCCTGCCATGCCGGGCTTTGTCCAGTATGTAGTCGATAAGTGGCCAGTCAGATTGATAGCGCTGGATACCAACGTTCCATTCGAAGCCGATGGTTTTTTATGTAGCGAGCGGCTCGCCTGGTTGCACGAACGACTGGTCGAACAACCAGAACGACCCACTCTAATTTTCATGCATCACCCGCCGTTCAAAACCGGCCTGAAAGTCCAGGACGATATGGGCCTGGGAAATGCGGAAGCGTTCTGGGACATCATTGCCGATCACCCGCAAGTGGAACGCATCGTAGCCGGGCATTTGCATTCGGCGATGCTGCAACGCTGCCGCAATACCATCGCCATGACCTGCCCCTCTACTATCGAACTGCTGCTGCCGGACTTTCATCAACCGCAGCGATTAGGGATTGTAACTCAGGCTCCAGCTTGCCTACTGCATGTCTGGACTGAAGACAGCGGGCTGGTTACGCACACCAGCATCATTGGTGAATACGAGCCTGCCAAGCTTGTCCATGATGGGGAGAGATGGCTGTCGTGAATAGTTTTGCTGAAAACACTCTAAGATAATAAGACGTATTTATGAGCGCACTCTATAAGCTTAAGTGTTGCTCAGAGGGAGACAGCTTGTGAAGATAAGTTTTACCCAGCGAATATATAATGCCATGTTGATTAAATATGGTGGATACGCCGCTCTGCCATTAAATATCTCAAAACAAAGAGACACCGAAAGCCTGGGTTTCGGCGGATATCCGCCTGACAATGAATCTGAGATTTCCAGCTTCACCCGGAAATTAAGTAGCCAAGAACAACTCATGCTATGGCGCCTACATAACGGAAGCCTGTCTCCTGCTCATTTATTTGAGAACGATGGGCGCCATATAACAAGTGGCGAGGGTGGAGAATACGTCTCTTGGTATAAGTACACCGTTGTTGCAGCATTGTGCGCACGGGGATGGCCTATGCGAATACGCTTCAAGCACTCACAATCCGACAGCAATTCTTGCTCCGCCCCTGACAAACCAATTGTCCATGCAATTGAGTTTGGTAGAAAAGAAATATATGAGTCTAGGACCATATATAGCCCACCAAGAGTCTTTGAGCTTAACGGCCCACACATTAATTACTGGCGAAGTCCAGAAATGGCGATAAAAACAATGATTACGATGGACGAATGGTGGCGTCCATGGACTGCACTCGATGAAGAGGCCGCAATGACTGCACGCCAAGCGCACATGAGCTCAAATTGATAGCTGCATAACCCTTGCAATGACCGAAATAGAATCTCATTAGCGCATCTCGGATAGAAGCAGCCTTGCATAAACAAAACGGCCCGCCGATTTCTCGACGAGCCGTTTGCTTTTTCACTGGATGCTCGCCTGCGCGAGCATGACGATCATTACACCGCCACAGACTTCGCCTCTTCCGCATACTCTTCGATCTTGTCGAAGTTCATATAGCGGTAGGTGTCGGCAGCGTCCTTGTTAATCACCGCCATCTCAGCGTGATACTCCTCAACGGTCGGCAGGCGACCGATGCGCGAGGCAATGGCAGCGAGCTCAGCCGAAGACAGATACACGAAGGTGTTCTTACCCAAGCGGTTGGGGAAGTTACGCGTGCTGGTCGATACCACGGTGGCGCCTTCTTTCACCTGTGCCTGGTTACCCATGCACAAGCTGCAACCCGGCATTTCCATGCGTGCACCGGCGGTGCCGAAGGTGGCGTAGTGGCCTTCCTTGGTCAGCTCTTCTTGATCCATGCGTGTCGGCGGGGCCACCCACAGGCGAGTAGGAATGTCCTTCTTGCCGTTGAGCAACTTGCCCGCGGCGCGGAAGTGACCAATGTTGGTCATGCACGAACCGATGAACACTTCATCGATCTTGGCGCCGGCCACTTCGTTCAAGAACTTCGCATCGTCCGGATCGTTCGGGCAGGCCAGGATGGGTTCCTTGATTTCGTTCAAGTCGATGTCGATCACGGCAGCGTATTCGGCATCGGCATCGGGCTGTAGCAACTCAGGCTTGGCCAGCCAGGCCTCCATGGCCTTGATGCGACGTTCGATGGTGCGCTTGTCGGCGTAGTTGTTGGCGATCATGTGCTTGAGCAACACAATATTCGAGGTCAGGTACTCGATGATCGGTTCCTTGTTGAGCAGCACGGTGCAACCGGCAGCCGAACGTTCGGCCGAGGCATCGCTGAATTCGAATGCCTGTTCGATCTTCAGATCGGGCAAACCTTCGATTTCCAGTACGCGACCCGAGAAGATGTTCTTCTTGCCCTGCTTGGCCACGGTGAGCAGACCTTGCTTGATGGCGTACAGCGGAATCGCATGCACCAGATCGCGCAGCGTGATGCCTGGCTGCATCTGGCCCTTGAAGCGCACCAGCACCGACTCCGGCATATCCAGCGGCATCACGCCGGTGGCAGCAGCGAAGGCCACCAGACCCGAACCGGCCGGGAAGGAAATACCAATGGGGAAGCGCGTGTGGCTGTCGCCACCGGTGCCCACGGTATCCGGCAACACCATGCGGTTAAGCCAGCTGTGAATCACGCCATCACCTGGACGCAGCGAGATGCCGCCGCGATTGCTGATGAACTGCGGCAGTTCGCGATGCGTCTTCACATCCACTGGCTTCGGATAGGCAGCGGTGTGGCAGAAGCTCTGCATCACCAGATCAGCGGAGAAGCCCAGGCAGGCCAGGTCCTTCAACTCGTCGCGGGTCATCGGACCGGTGGTGTCCTGCGAGCCCACCGAAGTCATCTTCGGTTCGCAGTAGGTACCAGGACGCACGCCCTGACCTTCCGGCAGACCGCAGGCGCGGCCGACCATCTTCTGCGCCAGCGTAAAGCCCTTGGTGGAAGCCTTGGGCGGCTGCGGCAGACGGAATTCCTTCGAGGCAGGCAGCTTCAGGAACTCACGTGCCTTGGCGGTGAGCGAGCGACCGATGATCAGGTTGATGCGGCCACCGGCGCGCACTTCGTCCAGAATCACATCGCTCTTCAACTTGAAGTCGGCCACTTTGGCGCCGTTCTTTTCCAGCTTGCCTTCATAGGGATAGACGTCGATGACGTCGCCCATGTTGAGCTCGCCCACTTCCACTTCGATGGGCAGCGAACCCGAGTCTTCCTGGGTGTTGAAGAAGATCGGGGCAATCTTGCCGCCCAGGGTTACGCCGCCGAAGCGCTTGTTGGGCACGAAGGGAATGTCTTCGCCGGTGGCCCAGATCACGCTGTTGGTCGCGGACTTGCGCGATGAACCGGTGCCGACCACGTCGCCGACGTAGGCAACGATGTGGCCTTTCTTCTTCAGGTCTTCGATGAATTGAATCGGGCCGCGCTTGCCGTCTTCTTCGGGCACGAAGCCGGAATTCGGACGGGTGTTTTTGAGCATGGCCAGGTAGTGCAGCGGGATATCCGGACGGCTCCAGGCATCGGGCGCAGGCGACAGGTCGTCGGTGTTGGTTTCGCCGGGCACCTTGAAGACGGTGACGGTAATTTTCTTGGCCACTTCGGGACGCGAGGTGAACCATTCGGCATCGGCCCAGCTCTGGATCACTTCCTTGGCGAACTGGTTGCCGGCTTCGGCCTTGTGCGCCACATCGTGGAAGTAGTCGAACATCAGCAGCGTCTTCTTCAATGCATTGGCGGCCACTTGAGCCACCTCGGCATCGTCGAGCAAATTGATCAACGGCTTGACGTTGTAACCGCCGACCATGGTGCCCAGCAGCTCGGTGGCCTTGGCCTTGCTGATCAACTTCACCGGGAAATCGCCATGCGCCACGGCGGCCAGGAAGGAAGCCTTGACCTTGGCTGCATCGTCCACGCCCGGCGGCACACGGTAGGTCAGCAAATCCATCAGGAACTTGTCTTCGCCAGCCGGCGGATTCTTGATGAGCTCAATCACCGCGGCGGTCTGCTTGGCATCCAGCGCCAACGGCGGAATACCCAAGGCGGCGCGCTCGGCCACATGCTGACGATAAGCTTCTAACATAGGTTCCTCGTGAATCGGCACGTCAAAATCAACGGGCCGCGGTGCGATGAGAAGGCTGATAAGTTTAATGACTACCCCCCCTTTTCACCAGTCCGGAGACGGTACGGCCGCACAGATTGGCGCACAAAATAAGGGCAGCGCGCACCTATAACTAGAGCGATTAGGCTGAAAGCGCCAAGTTAATAGCTACACCGGCTTGTTATAGTCCCGCAATGCGATTACGAACCGTCCAAGCCACCCGCTATGTCACGCCGCTGCGTGAAGGCGGCTCTCTGCCCGCGATTATCGAGGCCAATGACCAGGGCATGTATGTGCTCAAGTTCCGTGGCGCGGGCCAGGGAGTGAAAGCGTTGATCGCTGAGCTGCTGGCGGGTGAACTGGCACGAGCGCTCGGCCTGCCCATGCCAGAGCTGGTGTTCGTGGAACTGGACATTGATCTGGCGCGCACCGAGCCCGACCCCGAGATCCAGGAACTGATCAAGGCCAGCGCCGGTTTGAACATCGCACTCGATTACCTGCCCGGCTCGGTGATGTTCGACCCGGTGGCGGAACAGCCGGATACCAGGCTGGCCTCGGAGATCGTCTGGTTCGATGCCTATGTCACCAATGTCGACCGCACCGCCCGCAACACCAATATGCTGATGTGGCATCGACGGCTGCAATTGATCGATCACGGCGCAGCGCTGTACTTCCATCATTCCTGGGACGGCTATCTGCAACGCAGCCAGGATCGCTTTGCCTTGATCAAGGATCACGTGCTGCTGCCGTTTGCTTCTGAAATAGCGGCTGCCGCCGAGCGTTGCAGCGCGCGTCTTACACCGGCATTGATTGAAGAAATCGTGGCACTGATACCGGACACTTGGCTGCAAACGGATAAGACCTTCAGTTCGCCAGCCGAATATCGCGCCGCCTATGCCCAGTACCTGCAACGTCGCCTGAGCCAGCCTCAGGCCTTTGTCGAGGAGGCGCTGCGTGCACGATCATTGCTCGTATGACTACGCCATCGTGCGGGTCGTGCCGCGCGTCGAACGCCAGGAGTTCATCAACATTGGCGCGATCGTGTCGTGCCCGACGAAAAATTTTCTGGAAGCCCGCATTGAGCTGGACGAAGCGCGCCTGAAAGCTTTCGATGCCACGCTGGATATCGAGGCCATTCGTCTACATGCCAACAGCATTCTGGCCATCTGTGCCGGCGGCCCTGATTCCGGCCCTATCGGCAAACTCACGCAACGAGAACGCTTTCACTGGTTGATCGCGCCGCGCAGCACCGTCATTCAAATGTCGCCCGGACATAGCGGTCGCTGTGCAGAGCCGAACGCCGCTCTGGAGCATCTCCTGGAAAAGATGGTGCGGCCGATTCGTAACGTTAAGAGTTAGCGCTCAAACACCCAACGCCGCCAACATCAAGAACGTCGCAAACAAGACGAAGTGCGTCATGCCTTCGATGGCATTGGTTTCACCATCGTGCAGATTGATGCCGGCAATGATGAGCGTCAGCAAGGTCATGGCAGTTTGCACTGGCGTCAACGCCATTTGAATGGGCTTGTCGGTGAGTAGTGCCAGAGTCTCGATTACCGGCACGGTCAGAATCACGGTGGACAACGAAGCGCCTAGTGCAATGTTCACCACCGGCTGCATGCGATTGGCCAGTGCCGCGCGAATCGCCGTCAGAATTTCGGGACTGGCGGAGATGGTTGCAACCAACAAGCCTGCCATGATGGGCGGCACACCCGAGCCAGCCAAACCGGCATCCAGCGTCTTGGCCATCACTTCTGCCAGGAAGCCGATCAGCACCACACCCACCAGGATCAACAACGCTGACTGACGCGCGCTGCCGGGATGACTGCGCCCACGTTCACCGGTTTCCGCATAGCTGTAACTGAAGAAGTAACTGTGCTGACTGGTTTGCAGGCGCAGGAACATGCCGTACAACACCACCATGATCACAATGGTGAACACCGAGTAAGCCTTCCATTCGGTGAGCGGCACGAATTCGGGCACGATCATCGACACCCCCATCGCCGTCATGATCATGACGATGTAAGTATTGCCGGAGTCGACGTTGTATTTCTGCTCGCCATAGCGCAGACCACCCAGTACCGCAGCGATGCCGAGAATGCCGTTCAAGTCCAGCATCACCGCAGAGTAGATCGTGTCGCGCACCAGCGTTGGCGAGCTGGTATGGCTCATCATAATCGAGAGAATCACCACTTCGACTATCACGGCGGCCAGCGTCAGAATCATCGTGCCGTAAGGTTCACCGACTTTTTCGGCCAGCACCTCCGCGTGATGCGCCACGCGCAGAGAAGCAAGCAAGATACCGCCGATCAACACCAACGACAGCGCCAGGGTAAAGACCCGACCAGCATTCAGCGCCCATTCCTCCAGTGGCAAAGCCACCAGAAATAACAACAGCGCCGCAAAGAGATAGCTCTCCGCTTTAATTAACTTGGTCATGAATGCAGTCGGATAATCGAAATCAATGTAGTACTAGCCGAGTATATCTTGCGAATGCTGCGAATCATCACTGCACATGGATAGAGGGCGTATCTTCAAGCGATGCAACGCTAGCGCTCCAGCATGTCGCAGACTTTTTGCACCAAGGCGGCAACGGGAAAGGGTTTGGTCATCAACTCCATGCCATGTTCAAGATGACCATTGCCGATGACGGCATTCTCGGCATAGCCGGTGATGAACAGCACTTTGAGATCCGGGCGCAGCAGTCGCGCCGCATCGGCAACTTGCCGGCCATTCAAGCCGCCGGGTAAACCCACATCGGTTACCAAGAGATCGACCCGTACATCAGATTGCAGAATCTTGAGTCCGCTTGGACCATCAATGGCTTCCAACACTCGATAGCCGTTTTCATTCAGCACATCGAGCGCCAGCATTCTGAGAATGGGTTCATCATCAATGACCAGCACGGTCTCGCCATGACCCAGCTCGATACTTTGCTCGTTCACCAAATCATCCGGCTGATCTGCAGCGCCCACATAGCGCGGCAGGTACAAGCACATGGTGGTGCCTTTGCCCACTTCGGAGTAGATGCGCACCTGGCCATTCGACTGACGCACAAAACCATAGATCATCGACAGCCCAAGTCCCGTGCCCTGACCGATGGGCTTGGTGGTGAAGAAGGGATCGAAGGCGCGGGCAATGACTTCCGGCGTCATGCCCGTTCCGGTGTCGGTGACGCAAATCGAAATGTACTGACCGGGAAGCAGCTCGCGCGCACGCGCCGCGCGTTCGTCCAACCATTTGTTGGCAGTCTCGATGGTCAGTCGACCGCCCTGCGACGCCATCGCGTCGCGCGCATTGATACATAAATTCAACAGCGCACTTTCCAGCTGCGATGGGTCCACACGCGTCGCCCACAGGCCACCTGCACCGACCACTTCTACTTCGATGGTCGGGCCGACGGTTCTGCGAATCAACTCTTCCATGCCGGCAATCAAGCGATTGGCGTCGAGAGGTTTGGGGTCCAGTGTTTGCCGACGTGAGAAGGCCAACAAACGTTGCGTCAGCGAGGCCGCGCGCCGCGATCCTTCCTGCGCGGCAGAGATATATCTCGGCAGGCTGTCGATGCGACCTTCGGCCAGGCGTCTGTCCAACAATTCCAGACTGCCGCTGATGCCGCCCAGCAGATTGTTGAAGTCATGCGCGATGCCGCCGGTGAGCTGGCCGATGGCTTCCATCTTTTGTGATTGTCGCAGCGCTTCCTCCGCTTGCATCAACTGACTGGTGCGTTCGGACACACGTTGCTCCAGCGTTTCGTTGGCTTCCTTCTGTTCGTGAATATCGGTGTTGGTACCAATCCAACGCACCACTTCGCCCGCCGTGGTTTTAATGGGCACGGCACGTGCGATGTGCCAGCGCCATACCCCATCGGCGCGCCGCAGACGTAACTGCGCTTCGAATGTCTCTCCCAATCTAAGCGCTTCCTTCCAACGCGCAGTACAAGTGGCGACATCTTCGGGATGCACGATGCTGATCCACCCCTTGCCGTCGAGTTGATTGAGCTCGGCGCCGGAATAGGCGTACACCCGTTCGTTGAACCAATCGAAACTGCCATCGCCATGCGCAGTCCAGGCTTGATTGGGCATGGCGCGCGTGAGAGTGCGGAACTTGGCTTCGCTGGCACGCAGCGCGACCTCGGCCTGCTTGCGCGAGGTGAGATCTTGAAAGATGACCGCCACCTGCTTGCGACTGGCCGGCTCGATACGAAATGCCGCCAATTCAAGCCAACGACCGGTGGCGCGTAGTTCACGTTCGAAGCGAATGGGTTCGCCGGTGCGTAACACCCCGGCATATAGATCGATCCATCCCTGCGCCTCTTCGCCCACCATCTCGCGGACCTTTTGGCCCACTACATTTTGAATGCCGGCGTGCACGGCGTAAGCGGGATTGGCGGCCACGTGAATGTAGTCGCTCAATGGTCCATGTGGCCCGTCGAAGAATTCAATGATGCAAAAACCTTCGTCGATGGAATTGAACAACGCACGATAACGGCGCTCGCTTTCACTCAACTCCAACTCGATGCGCAGGCGTTCGATATGCGCCCAGGAACGTTCGGTCACTTCGCGAAGCAACGCATGCTCTTCGACTGTCCAGGCACGCGGCACCTTGTCATGAACCGCCATCAACGCCGTCAATCGACCATTCTTCATCAGTGGAATGCAAATGGTTGCAGCAATGCCTAATTCACGGAATGCCGACACTTCATAGGGCGGCCACTCACGCCGATCGTTGATTACCAGTGGTTGTCCCGCACGCAGCGCGGTCGCCGCCTGATTGCTGAAATCGTTCAACCGATAGTTACCCACAATGCTGCGCAGACCTGGCGCAGTCCAATCGCCGCGAATGGTGAAATGATTCTGGTCGTCTTCAACCACCGCATAGGCACAGACGGCGACGCCCATGTGTTGACCGACCAGGCGCGTGGTGGTGGCGAGAATGGCATCCGCGTCGCGCAGCTGCTGCACCTGTGCGCCCAGTTCATCGATGAAACGCAGCCGGGCTTCGCTTTGCTGGAGCAACACCGCCATGCGCTGCGCTTCCGTGACATCGTAACCACCGACAAAGATGCCGGTAATCCTGCCGTGGGCATCGCGAATAGCGGTGTAGATCAAATCGATGAAGCGATCACTGGACTCGCCCGCCAAACGCACGGCAATCGCGCGCGCCAGAAACGGCTTGCCGGTTTTGTAGACACCATCGAGCAACCCGAAAAACGGCTGGCCTTCCAGCTCCGGAAACATCTCGCGTACCGGCCGCCCCAGGTAATTGCGGTCGCCGGCCAGCGCGATGTAAGCATCGTTCACATATTCGTACACATGGTCCGGGCCGGTCAGCACGGCGACGAAACCCGGCATCTGCGTCAATAGTTCGTGCTGTCGTTGCCGCTCCGCCTGCAGACGCTTGGTGCTTTCCACTGCTTCGGTGGTCTCGGTACACACCACCAACACGCCGCCAATGCCAGCTGGAGCAGTCTCGTCGTCGATGGGGCTGTAGCTATAAGTCCAGTAAACGTCTTCGCGCTTACCGTTGCGGGTAATCGGAACCAGGGCGTTCTCGTACCAAGTAGCGCCGCGCCCCGCCATGACCTGCTCGATCTGCGGCCCGATGATGTCCCAGATTTCATCCCACACTTCACGCGCCGGACGACCCAGCGATACGGGATGCCGTTCCGGACCAATGGAGCGACGATAGGCATCGTTGTAGAGACAGGCGCCGTCGCTGCCCCAAAAAACATACATGGGATGACCGGAGTTGAGCATCAAGCGCACCGCAGTGCGCAGTGCCTGCGGCCAGTTGCGTGGCGCACCGAGCGAGGAATGGGACCAATCATGAGCGCGCATCAACGCACCCATTTCACCGCCGCCCACCAAAAAGTCGGTCGGTCCGCTCACCGGCTATATCCAATCGATCTTGGCAAGATTCCCATCCTTTACGCCTGCTCCAAACATGGTACGTGAAGCGCGACAACTAAAGATCGGATTGTTGCGGCATTGACCGGCAGGCGCATAACAATCACACAACTTTGCCATTGCGGCCCACCTGCTTTGCGCTTGCTAGCGCAGCGGCAAAACACCCCGGCATGCGGAACAGATCCAGTTCAACACCTGCAAGAACATACCGAAGCAGCGACGACTCAACCCGGCGCAACAAACCTGCCCGAACGTCGATTGCCGCGAATTGGAAACAAAAAAGGAGGCACAGCCTTTGACGACATCGCCAACCGTACACGCTGATTCAACTATTTGGGATGGTGGCCAAGGCCGGAATCGAACCAGCGACACGCGGATTTTCAATCCGCTGCTCTACCAACTGAGCTACTTGGCCATTTTGGGCGGGTCGCAAAGAATGACCGGCCGAAACAGGGGCGCGTATTAAACCGGCGGTATCCGGGTGAGTCAACCCAAAAGACCCAAATAGACGCCCAAGTCGCCGCAGGGCCTTACAAATATTCGTTTTTCAAGGCCACATAGTGTTCGGAGGATTCGTGCAGTTCAGCGATTTCGCGCTCGGTCAGGTCGCGCACCCGGCGCGCCGGGCTGCCCAGGTACAGGCCGCGGCTGAGCTTCTTGCCCGGCGTGACCACCGCACCGGCGCCGATGAACACGTAGTCGTCCAATACCGCACCATCCAACACCGTGGCGCCCATGCCGATCAGGCAGAAATTGCCGATGGTGCAGGCGTGCAGGACAACACTATGCCCCACCGTAACGTCCTCACCGATGATCAGCGGAATGCCGTTGGGCATTTCCGGATAGGGGCTGGTGACATGCAGCACGCTGCCATCCTGGATATTGCTGCGGGCGCCGACGCGAATGTCATTGACGTCGCCACGCAGGACGGCAGTGGGCCATATCGACACATCGTCGCCCAAGGTGACCCGGCCGATAACCACCGCGCTGGGGTCGACAAACACGCCGGAGCCCAATTGCGGATGGATATTTTTAAACGGCCTGACATTCATAGAGGACTCAATGGGCGGCGATAGAAAGTCCGCATTGTGACCAACTTGAACCCGGCGGCTCAAGCCCGTATATCGTGGTCATTGTTTCATTGCGCGAGTTCGACCATGACCAGCACATTGTTGTCCTTTACCGGCCTGCCGCCCTTCCAGCACATCCAGGCCAATGAGATCGAACCCGCCGTCAAGCAATTGCTGGAAGAGAATCGCGCTCAACTGACCGCCATCCTGGCGCAGCCCGAGGCCACTTGGGACAACACCATCGCGCCACTTGAGCAGATGCAACATCGGCTGTCGCGCACCTGGTCGCCGGTGGGTCATTTGAATGGCGTGATGAATTCGGATGAGCTGCGCACCGCGTACAACGCCTGCCTGCCCCTGCTCAGCGCCTGGCATACCGATCTGGGACAGAACGAGCAGCTGTATCGCGCGTACGAGCGGGTGCGCAATGAAGAAGGCGCTCGCTTGAATGCTGCGCAATTGAAATTGCTCGATAACGCTTTACGCGATTTTCGCCTAAGCGGTGTGGCGCTGCCTGCTGATAAAAAGGCTCGCTACAAAGAGATCATGGAGCAGCTCACACAAGTGCAGGCCAAGTTCGACGAGAACGTACTGGATGCCACCAACGCCTGGTCGCGTCAGATAACCGATACAGCAGAACTGGCCGGGCTGCCCGCTCCCATTATCGAGCGCGCCCGTGCTGCCGCGGAGGCGAAGCAACAATCAGGCTGGCTGTTCACACTGGACGCACCCAACTACATGGCCGTGTTGATGCATGGCGAGAATGAAAATCTGCGCCGTGAGTTTTATCAGGCCTGGGTGACACGTGCCTCGGATCAAGGCTTGCAGCCGGACAAATGGGATAACACCGCCTTGATCGAACAGATCATGCAACTGCGTCATGAGCTGGCGGGATTGGTGGGCTTCGATAACTACGCCACCTACTCGCTAGCCACCAAGATGGCCAAGTCCGTTGAAGAAGTGAAAGCATTTCTGGATCAGCTGGCTGTTCCCGGCAGACAAGCGGCACAGCGTGAATTGGATGAGATCAAGGCCTTTGCCGGCCGCGAATTGAATTCATGGGATGTGGGCTTTTATTCGGAACGCATGAAGCAGCAGCGTTTCGATTTATCCGAAGAAGCACTGCGTCCTTATTTTCCGGCGCCACAAGTTCTAAGTGGTTTGTTCGCCGTGGCTTCGCGCCTGTACAACGTGCAGATCGTCGAACGCAAAGACGTAGAGAAGTATCACGAGGATGTGCAGTTCTTCGACATCCTCAACGGCGACGGTTCGCGTCGCGGCAGCTTCTATGTGGACCTCTATGCGCGCGCCAAGAAGCGCGGCGGCGCCTGGATGGACGATTGCGTGGGACGCATGCAACTGGGACAGAGCAGTTATTTGCCAGTGGCTTACCTGGTGTGCAACTTCATGCCGCCCCTGGTTGATAAAAACGGGGGCAGTAAACCTGCGCTGTTAACGCACTCCGAAGTGGTAACCATGTTCCACGAATTCGGTCATGGCCTGCATCACATGCTGACACGTGTGGATTATCCCAGCGTGTCAGGCATCAACGGCGTGCCCTGGGATGCGGTGGAACTACCCAGTCAATTCATGGAGAACTTTGCCTGGCAACCGGAAGTATTGCCGTTGATATCCAAGCATGTGGAAACGGGCCTGCCATTGCCTGCAGCAGAACTTCAACGTCTGCTCGCGTCGCGCACTTTCCAGGCCGGCATGCAAACCGTGCGACAGCTGGAATTCGCCTTGCTCGATCTGCGCATTCACGCTGAATACACGCCTGCGCGCGGCGCACGCGTGCTCGACGTACTTGAAGAAGTGCGCACTCAAGTCGCGGTAATGAAGCCACCGGCATTCAATCGTTTCCCCAACAGCTTCTCGCATATTTTTTCCGGCGGTTACGCAGCAGGCTACTACAGCTACAAATGGGCCGAAGTGTTGGCGGCGGACGCGTTCAGCGCCTTCGAAGAGAACGGTGTATTCAATCCGCAAACCGCGCATCGCTTTGCCAGCGCCATTCTTGAGAAGGGCGGCAGCCGCGATGCCATGGAAGCCTTCGTAGAATTCCGCGGCCGCAAGCCAAAGATCGAACCACTGCTGAAGCAACTGGGCCTTGCCGCATAACCTTGGCCGTATAAAACCTAATGAAGATTGCAACGTGGAATGTGAATTCGCTGCGGGTGCGCCTGCCGCAGCTCAGTAACTGGCATCAGACCGGCCAGGCCGATGTCATTGCCTTGCAGGAAACCAAGGCACAGGACCATGAGTTTCCGCTGGAAGCCATTCAATCGCTGGGCTTGCATGCGGTGTTCAGTGGACAACGCAGCTATAACGGTGTTGCGCTGTTATCGAAGTCACCGATTGAAGAGGTGGTCGCCGGCATTCCCGGGTTCGACGACGAACAGAAGCGTGTGCTGGCCGCCACCGTCAATGGCGTGCGGGTGATCAATGTTTATATCCCCAATGGCCAGGCGCTGGATTCGGACAAGTTTCAATACAAGCTGAGATGGCTGGATGCATTGACTCGCTATCTCGATGCGGAACTGGCACAACATGAGAAACTGGTGCTACTCGGCGACTTCAACATTGCGCCTGAAGATCGCGATGTACACGACCCCAAGGCATGGGAAGGTGGTGTGCACGTCAGCGAACAGGAACGCAGCGCCTTACGCAATATGCTGGGACTGGGTTTGAACGACCTGTTTCGCGCCTTTGAGCAACCCGAACAATCCTTCAGCTGGTGGGACTATCGCGCCGCTGGTTTTAGACGTAATGCCGGGTTGAGAATCGACCTAATTCTGGGCAGTCGTGGCATGACCTCTGATTGCGCCGGCTGTCTGATCGACAAAGAACCACGACGACAGGAACGGCCGTCGGATCATGCACCGGTAATCGCCGAATTTAACTAGTACGCGGTACGAGTGAGACAACGCCTACAGGCGTAGCAGGGTTGAAATGTGCCCTGCTTCGCGCATTTGAAATTTAGCGGACCAAATGGGTGCTTTACGGGCCGCCGGTCATATACATCGCGCCCGTGGCGATTAGACTCAGCCATCAACATGGTTTTACGGCTGCCAGCCGATCCGATCCAGATGCAGTACCGACGCAACGACTACGACGTTACCAACACCATCCAGGTGAGCTCACCGGATGCTGTGCGGCGCGCCGTTCGCGAGTTGTACGCACAAACCTGGCCGTATTTTTCCTTCACCCGCCTGGACACCGCCTTTGCGGACTTCGAGCGTCTGTACAAGGGCCAGTATCCCGGCTACCTGGGTTGCGATACGGTTTATCACGACATGCAGCATTCGCTGGACTGCACGCTGGCGCTGGCCCGTCTGAGCGTGGCCCATGACCGAGTACAGCGCAGCGAGCAACGCCTGGGTCCAGAACGCGCCATGCTGCTGGTGATCACCGCCCTGTTTCATGACTGCGGCTATATCCGCGAAGTGGATGCCGAGGCGCGCAATGGCGCCGAATTGACCTTAAGCCATGTTTCGCGCGGCGCGGAATTTCTGGCTCGCTATCTGCGTCTGGTCGACATGGGCGAATGGATTCCGGTAGCTACTCAGATCATCCATTTCACCGGCTACGAGCTGAGCTTCGATCTCATTCATCTGGATAACCCCATCGATCGCACCGCCGGCCACTTGCTCGGCACGGCGGATCTGATCGCACAGATGTCGGATCGCTGCTACCTGGAGAAATGCCGTGATCGGCTGTATCCGGAATTCATTCTAGGCGGCATTGCGGTGTCGGAAGACGCTGCCACCGGCCAAGCCAAGATCAAGTACGGCTCGGGCTTGGACGTACTGCGCGAAACCCCGGAGTTCGTTCGCTCCATTCGCCGCTCGCACCTCGATGGCGAATTCGGCGGGGTGTACAAACATCTGGAAGTGCTGTTCAACGGCCAGAATCCCTACATCGATGCCATCGAATCGCATCTGACTTATTTGAACGAGATCTTGCGTACCGAACGCTGGCCGCTGCTACGCCGCGATCCGCCCTGCTTCACCTGGGAAAAGAATCCGGTGCAGAACATCCGTTCACTGGCGCTGGATAAGCTCAAAAACCTGTGGGCCAAGGCCTGAATAATTGACAACGTAGAGCATGCCTTTCGTTGTCAATTGTCCATTATCAATTGTCAATTTCCAGGCAGGTCAATCGCCAATAAGAAGCGCGTATAAATCTCCGGCAAACGCGCCAAGATCTGCGACTTCCCTTCGATTTCACTCTCCTCCAACAGCCGTCGCAGCATCGCCAGACTGAGCGCCTCCAGCGCGCGCATCGCTACCGGCGCATAGCTCAAATGCCAGGGCTCGGGGCTGACGCCGCCACGATCGGTTCTATAAGGACGGAAAAAGCCAAACTTCGTGGCATTCGCATCCAGCCACGCAGATAAGCGGGCGAATAGGCCATCGGCGGCATATTCGGCGGGCACCAGTTGCACTTGGTAGCCGGCGGGCACGGCAGCGGCATCGATGAGATCGATTTCGGAACCCCAGTGGTGGCGACTGCCGCCCGGAACGGCCGACCAAGTCAGAATGGCATCGAGCAAAGCCGGCGGGCTGAGCGAAGCATGTTCCAGCACCTTGCCGTCACGATTGTACAAAGTGCGTTCACCGCGCCACTTGCGATTCCAAATCAGCAGTTGGGTATCGAAATCGCGAAACGCCGAACGCGATTGCAGATCGATGCCGTCGCGCGCCGCGGCGTCACGCATGGCTAGAAAGGAAGCAACCGCTTCAACATGCAGTACGCATTGCGGCTGTTCCAGCGCAATCACATGGGTGGCTGCACGGCCGGTCAATTCAAATTCATTCATGCCTGTTGTCACCCGAACCGCTCCATCGAAGCAGTTTTTCATTAAGAAAGACTTTAGTTAACTCGCCCCAAGCCATGTTTGCACAGACGAAGTGTTTACCGAGACTGAACACAAAAATACAACAAAATAAGGGAATCACTAGCTCGCTTAGCCATGCCCGTCTCAGTATGATGCCGGACAAGTATCTCAGTCGCCTACGGCTATAAAAGGAATTACGCCGGAGCAAAACTGCTTTTTCGGACTCCAACCACGCAAGCTCGAGCGTTGCGGCTGCAATTAAGTGAAGTCATACAAGTATTCAGTCACGGCACTACTGGTCACCGGCCTCATCGGCGTCGGTTTGACTGCGCTGTTACTGGCTACTGCTATTCGAGAAGAAGCCACTTCCTGGTTACTGATTCTCGGCCTGACCGGCTTCTTGCTAGCCATGTTGGCGGCGCTGCTGACCTGGCGAGTGACCCGTCGTCTGGATCGCCCCATCCACATGCTGATCGAGACCGCCGAACGCATCGGTAACGGCAATTACACGCAGGCCTTGGCCGCCACCGGCGAACATGAATTGGCGCCGCTGGAGTCGGCGCTGGAACGCATGCGCCAGAAGCTGCGTCAGAGCACCATCGACAGCAAGTACCTGACCACCGTACTGGACAGCATGAACGATGCGGTGTTGGTGACTTCGCCCAAGGGCAACATCACCAAGATCAACGCCGCCGCCCAGCGCCTGTTCGGGTTCACCGATGAACAATTAGCCGGCAAGCCGCTGCAGGAATTGCTGGTGCCGGTACAGCATGCCGATCCCGAGCACGATCAATCCATCATGGAACTGCAGGAATCGGTGATCCGCACCGCCAGCGGCCAGACCATTCCGGTATCGATTTCCAGTTCCGAGATCAGCGCCAGCAAGACCGAATTCCAGGGCACGATTTTCGTGATGCGCGACATCACCGAGCGCAAACGCGCCGAGCGCCGTATCCGCTACCTGGCGCGTTTCGACTCGCTGACCAAGCTGCCCAACCGCATGCAGTTCCAGCACCTGCTGCAGCAGGCCATTGCCCGCGCCCGCCGCGCCGAACGTATCGTGGCGCTGCTGTATCTCGATCTGGATCGTTACAAGGAAATCAACGATACCTTCGGCCATGAAGCCGGCGATCGTACCTTGGAGATTCTTAGCGAACGCCTGACCCGCGCCCTACCCAAGGAAGCGGTACTGGGTCGTCTGGCCGGTGACGAATTCGCGGTATTCATTGAAGGTCTCGACCCGCAGGAAGACGAACGTGCACAAACCGCCAATCTGGCGCGCATTGTGTTGTCGGAAATCAGCAAGGCCTTCTACGTGCAGCAGCACGAACTGTTCCTGACGGCCAGTATCGGCATTGCCTTCTGTCCGCGCGACGCCGAGAACGTGATCGATCTGATCCGCCATGCCGACGCGGCGATGTACTACTCCAAGCAGAACGCCGGCAATAACTTCGCGTTCTACTCGCCGGAGATGAATGCAGCCGCAGTGGAACGCTTGATGCTCAAGTCCAAGCTGCGCCGCGCCTTGGAACGTAATGAACTGGTGATGCTGTACCAACCCAAGGTGGATTTGAACAGCGGCCTGATTGTCGGCGCCGAAGCGCTGCTGCGCTGGCGCCTGCCGGGTCATGGCGATATTTCGCCGACGCAATTCATTCCGCTGGCGGAAGAAACCAGCCTGATTCTCGGTATCGGCGACTGGGTGATGAATCGCGTTTGCGAAGACTACAAACGCTGGATGGAACACATCAGCGACCCGGGCCGCATCTCCATCAACCTGTCGCTGAAACAATTGCGGCAAACCAGCTTCGTGACCCGCTGCCGCAACCTGTTCAAGCGCCACGAAGTGTCGCCCACCTGCTTCGAGCTGGAAATCACTGAAACCACCCTGATGCAGGACCCAAAGCGCACCATCAAGCTGTTGAATGAGCTGTTTGCCATGGGCATCCATCTGTCCATCGACGATTTCGGCACCGGCTATTCGTCGCTGAGCGCGCTACAACAATTCCCTATCGGCACCTTGAAGATCGATCAATCCTTCGTGCGCGGTATCAGCGAAGACCAGGACGACGCCACCATCGTGCGCACCATCATCGACATGGGCAAGAGCATGAATATGGAAGTAGTCGCTGAAGGCGTGGAAACCCGCCCACAGCTGGAATATCTGAAACAACACAAGTGTCACTTCGCGCAGGGCCACCTGTTCGGTGCAGCCATGGGCGCCGACGACTTCCTGGCCCTGGTTGTCGCTCAGGCCAGCGGCCAACACCGTATCGCAACGTTGTTCGCCTGAAATTTTCGATTTCGCCCCCACCACCCTAGTTAGGCAGCTCGCCATCCTCAGCTGCTAGACTTACCGGCTATGCTCAACTTTTCCAATATCGCCATTCGTCGCGGCGTCCGCGTGCTGTTCGAGAAGGCCACCTTCAACCTGTTCCGCGGCGAGAAGATCGGTATCACCGGCGAGAACGGCGCCGGCAAATCCACCTTACTGGCCTTGGTACGCGGCGAAATCCAACCGGAAACCGGCAGTTTCGACATGCCCGGCAACCTGGCTGTGGCGCATGTGGCGCAGGAACTCTCTGCCAGCGATGCACCCGCCATCGAATTCGTGCTCGACGGCGACGAAGAATTACGCGATGTGGAACGGCAGATTGCCGAGGCTGAAGCGGCTGACGATGGCAATCGCCTGGCCGAACTGTACGGCCACTACGATGCCATTGGCGGTTATCACGCACGCAGCCGCGCAGGAACGCTGTTACATGGCCTGGGCTTCAGCAGCGCCGACGAACAACGACCGGTACGCGATTTCTCCGGTGGTTGGCGCGTACGTTTGAACGTCGCCAAGGCCCTGATGTGCCGCTCCGATTTATTGCTGCTGGACGAACCCACCAACCACTTGGATCTCGATGCCGTCATGTGGCTGGAGAAGTGGCTGCAGGATTATCGCGGCACCATTTTGCTGATCGCCCATGATCGCGATTTTCTCGACAGCATCTGCAATCGCATCGTCAACATCGAACGCGGCGCGGCCGAAGCCTATCGCGGCAACTACTCCGACTTCGAAGTAACCCGTGCCGCCAAACTGGCGCAGAATCAGGCACTGTATGTGCGTCAGCAACGCGAAGTGAAGCATATCGAGTCCTTCATCAATCGCTTCAAGGCCCAGGCCAGCAAGGCGCGCCAGGCACAGAGTCGCATCAAGGCCTTGGAACGCATGCAGATGATTGCGCCGGCGCATGTCGACACCGAATTCACCTTCTCGTTCCTGGAACCGCATAAATTGCCGCGGCCGCTGCTGACTGTGGAAGATCAATCGGTGGGTTATGGCGATACGCCGCTGGTGGACAAGATCAACTTCACCATTGCACCCGGCGCACGCATTGCTTTGTTGGGTCACAACGGCGCCGGCAAGTCCACCGTCATCAAGATGTTGGCCGGCGAACTGGCCTCGCAGACCGGCGAACGCACTGAAGCGAAGGACATACGCATCGGCTACTTCGCGCAGCATCAGCTGGAACAGCTCAACGAAAAAGAATCGCCGCTGGCACACCTGCGTCGTTTGGGCGGACCCACTGCGGAGAAAGCGCCGGAACAGGATCTGCGCGACTTTCTCGGCAGCTTCGGTTTCCGTGGCGATCGCGTGTTTGAAGCCATCGGGCCGTTCTCCGGTGGTGAGAAGGCACGCCTGGTGCTGGCGCTGCTGTCCTACCTGCGTCCCAATCTATTGCTGCTCGATGAGCCGACCAATCACCTGGATCTGGAAATGCGTCAGGCATTGGCACTGGCTCTGCAGGACTACAGCGGCGCAGTACTGATGGTGTCGCACGATCGCCACCTGCTACGCACCGTAGTGGATGAGTTCTACATCGTAGCCGACGGTAGAGCGACGCCCTTCGATGGCGATTTGGAAGACTATGCCAAGTGGGCCATCGCCCATCCCAAGGATGGCGCGAAGGAAAGCGAGAAACCCAGCAAGACCAAAGTCAGTGCGCCCAAAGAAGCTGCGCCAAAGGAAAAAGAATCCGAGGAAGCGCGCAAACAACGCAAGCGCGACGAAGCCGAGCAGCGTAATCGCATCGCGCCATTGAAGGCCGAGATCGCCAAGCTGGACAAGCAGTTGGCACAGTTGCAAAAGCAATTGAGCGAAGTGGAAGTGAAACTGGCGGCGCCCGATATCTACGACGCTGCCAAGAAGGTCGAACTGCGTAAGTGGCTGGACGAACAAACCCGTCTCAAACGCGAGATCGACAGCTGCGAAAGCGCCTGGCTGGCGGCAACGGAAACCCTGGAACAGATAGGCGGCCAGTAGACATAACGGGTAGCGCTCAGACAATCGCTGCAATCGAGCAGGCACTACCCCGCATTCCTGGCATGGCGCAACCGTAAATAAGCCGCCATGCCGCGCACCGTGATTTCAGTCACGGTGCGCCTCAGGCCGGCTATTTACAGTGCTTACGACATAAGCAAATCGTAACCCACCATGCTGGTCGATACATTCATCGTGCTGGACTTCGAGACCACCGGTCTGCATCCCGATCAAGGGGATCGCATCACCGAGGTGGCAGCGTTGCGCCTGCACAATGGCGAAGTGGTGGCGCGTTACGAATCGCTGGTGAACTGTGCGCAGCGTCTGCCGAATCACATCCGTGCGTTTACCGGCATCAATCAACACATGATCGATACGGCTCCGGCGCCGTGGCGCGTGTTTCCCGAGCTGCTCAACTTCATCGACGGCGCGCCGGTAGTTTCGCACAACGCCGCCTTCGATCAAGGCTTCCTCGATTTCGAGTGCGAGCGCTTGAACCTGCCACGCCGAGGTGGCGATTTCATTTGCACCGTGCAGTTGGCGCGACGTTTGTTGCCCGATATGGACAGCCACTCGCTCAAAGCTCTGGTACGTCATTTCAAGTTACCCGGCACCGCCGAACATCGCGCCGCACCCGATGCCGAAGCCGCTGCACAGGTGCTGCTGCAACTATGCAGGCTGATCTCCAAGACCATGCCGGATCGCGCCATCGACGCCACCGCTTTGCGCTGGCTGGCCGCCGCGCGACATCAGCCGCAGATGCGTCACGCCACGACGCACAGCGTCCGCATGGCCTGAGACCAAACACTCACAAAGTAATGTGAGTCGATAACAAGCTGGCCGGAATATCCACCGCATCCGCGTCGGTCACCAGCAATACCTGCAGCGCATCGGCGCCCTGCTGAACTTCGATACCTTCGATCTTGTATGCCGGGCTCACTCGTTTCAACCATTGCAAACGATGTTGCGCATCCATCATGCCGATGGCAGCGCCCACACACTGGCCATCTGCATAGGCACTGTCGGTATCTTCCGCCACAGCACTGAACAACCAACCTCCAGGCACCGAGCAGGCATCGCTGAAACACAGCGGCACGCCCGAGATCTCACCTAGTTGCACGGCGTGTATTGCTAACGGCAGCAACTCGGGCAGCACATCGCCGTGCGCCAATGCGCCAAGGAATGGCTGCAAATCGAGACGGATCACCGCATTAGGCGAACCGCCCTTATTACCACGCTGCAACAGGCACAGCTCATTACCAGTTACCCAGCCACCTTCGAGATTCAGTACGGCGAAGTGTTGCTTTAGCCCGGCGAACAAGGCTGAAGCATCCAGAATGCGCGGCGCATGAACCTCGCCGCGTGCATTCAATTCCAGCAACACACCACGACAACGCCTTTCGGTGGAGCCCGACCCCAGCGCCAACAAAGCGCCGTGCGAATAACCAGTGAACGCTGGCAGTGGCATTAACACTTCAAGATCGGGTTTATGCTTCTTACGCTTCTTCGGTTTGTCTGGAAGATCACCGGGAAACACGCGCAATAATTCACCCGGCGCATCGCCCCGGGAATCAAACACACCCAAGTGCAGTTCATCATCCGCCACCACGTACAAGTGGCGACCGGCTCGCACCAGACCGCTGGCTGCGCAGATGAACGCAGGCCGATGCGCGTCTGAACCCGCTTGTAGGTTCAGCGTGCGAAGCTCGGTCAACGATAGCGTGGCATGCATGGAGTGGCTGGAAATGAAACAGGCCTGCGGAACGCAGAGCTAATCTATCCGTTTTACCAATCAATAAGCACATATTTTTCTACTGGTTAATAGGCGTCAGCGGCGCAATGATGAGCACCAGGAGAAATCACATGAACACCATTCGACGCAGCAACGAACGCGGCTATGCCGACCACGGCTGGCTGAAGTCTTTTCACACATTTTCATTTGCCGACTATTACGACCCGCAGCATGTGCACTTTGGACCGCTGCGCGTCATCAACGAAGACCGCGTCGCAGCCGGCGCCGGCTTCGGCACGCATGGTCATCGCGACATGGAGATCATCAGCTATGTGCTGGACGGTGCGCTGGCGCATAAAGACTCGATGGGTAATGGCTCAACCCTCAGGCCCGGTGACGTACAACGCATGAGCGCCGGCCGCGGCGTGCGGCACAGCGAATTCAATGGTTCGACTACCGACCCGGTGCACTTCCTGCAAATCTGGATCATGCCCAATGCGCAGGGCATTGAACCCGGTTACGAGGAAAAGCATTTCACTGCCGAAGACAAACGCGGTCGATTGCGTTTGATTGCCTCACCCGATGCTGCCGATGGCTCGGTGCTGATTCATCAGGATGCACGTGTATATGCGGGGTTATTCGATGGCGAGGAAAGTGCACGACTCGACGTGCAATCGGGACGAGGCATTTATGTCCATTTGGTGCGCGGCGAACTGAAGATAAGTGGCCATACCGTTACGACCGGCGACGCAATCGCCATTAGCGACGACAAAGAGTTGACACTTGAAGCCGGCAAGGAAGCAGAAGTGTTGGTATTTGATTTGCCGATACAGGTATAGCGGTAGCGAATCGAATCGCAGGGCGCATTGACCCACAGTCAATGCACCCTTTCAAAAGACAGGTCACCAGCGTCGCGTCTTTGCCGACGTAAGTGGCCTGATGAACCCAGCGCCTCACCGAGCATCATGAATAAATCGGGATGAGGCATCCAACCCACGGCCTCAATCTCAACGATAGTGTCGATCGCGCGTAATCAGATCTACAGGATTGCCAAAATAGTACTTCAGTGTTGCCACCACACCCGAAGAGTTATCTCTCCACGCGTAGTTAAATGCCAATCCTGCTCGCCGCTTAAAAAATGCCGGCTGAAACTCTATGCCGGTGGAATACAACTCATCATTGACATCACTACCGAGCTGGACACTTGCTCCCGCAGCCAGACTTACGTCAGAAGTTAGATACCACCTCGCGCCAAGACTTGCGGATTCGAACTTTCCGCCGCCATCCTCGTACTTCAAGGCATTCCAGCCAGCGGTTAATGTGACCTGGCGTACATATCCCTCAACTGTCGCACCAAGCGTGCGCGAATCTATCGCGTACTCTTTGGCCGACGCGACGTACGGAATCCCAGTGGAACCTGAAGTGGAAACCTTATCCCGGTCGCGCGCGTAGCTCAGAGTGATACTAAGAACATCCGGATCGCGATAAAACAATCCCAGTCCTGCGCTAGTGGTTTTGATCACACTATCTTCAGCGAAATTCGACCCAACGTTATTCAAGTCCGCCTGCGAATAGCCAGCATCGACTCTTGCGCCAAAGAACTCGCCCAAAGGAAAAGCAAATCTTCCGCCAAACAAGCCGGTATTGCTGGTCGAGTCCGTGTGTTTTCTTTGTGCATAGGCACCAGCCAGCGAAATATCGAAGTTGCTCACCTCAACTGCACGCTCAGCAGCACCCGCACGTCCTGCCAACAACATCGAAGCTATGCAAGAAATTCCAATCATCAACCTGATTTGCATATTGGGTCTCTCCTGTTTGACCCGAAAAGCGCATGCCTGCGCTTCCGGCATTAAGATCGCCGCCGGACGTTATCAGAGGCAAAAAAACCAACCGCACTATCGGCATCGGGTATCAAAAAACGATGCTGCAAGACTTGGACATCAAGACTCGCTCAGATAGATACCAACACGCTGAGAAACCTTTGGTATCGCCAACGCCTTTGCACTATTGCACTTACCGATGCGGCGCCTTAACTCTCACCCATCTCCGCATCCCATAGGGCAATCACGCGCTGCCGCTGTTCGATGAATTCATTGGCAGCGATCACATCATCGCCTCCAGACAGCGACAGGCGATGCATGCGTTCGCGATATAAGCGATAAGTGCCGGTCAGAAAATCCACCTCGGATTGCGGCACGATGTTGCCGGAGGCGAGACTTTCTAATTGGCGAATGTTATCGGTAAAGAGAATGATGGGCGGATAGTCATCGGCCCATTTGAGCATCCAGTACTGCACCAGGAATTCGATATCGGCAATGCCGCCTGGATCTTGTTTGAGATCGAACTGTCCCGAGCCGGCCTTGGACAATTCATCACGCATGCGCTGGCGCATCTTGCGCACTTCTTCGCGTAGCGTGTCGCGCTTGATGACCTTGCGCAGAATGTCGGTGCGAATGGCTTCGAAACGCGCCACCGGCGCAGCATCGCCCGCCACGGCGCGCGCGCGCAGCAGCGCCTGATGCTCCCAGGTCCAGGCTTCCTGACGTTGATAACTTTCAAAACCATTCAAGCTCTGCACCAGCAAGCCACCCTTGCCACTGGGACGCAAACGTACATCCACTTCGTATAGGCGTCCGGCGCGGGTATGCACCGTGAGCAGATGCACTAAGCGTTGCCCCAGTCGGGCGAAGAACACGCTGTTATCGATACTCTGTTCTCCAGCCGTCTGTTGGTACTCACCCGACGAATCGTGCAGGAACACCAGATCCAAATCCGAACCGTAACCCAGCTCGATACCACCCAGCTTGCCGTAAGCAACAACGACGACACCGGCGGCATGCGTATGTTCGGCATCCGCACCACACATCGGCACACCATGGCGCGCGGTCAATTGCGACCAGGACATGTGCAAGGTTTGCTGCACGATCAGTTCGGCAAGATCGGTCAAGCGATCGCTGACCTTCATCAGGGGCATGCGGCCGGTAAGATCGGCCACGGCGATACGGAACAGAGCGATGCGTTGGAACTCGCGCAGTAGTTCAATCTGCCGTTCGGCATCGTCGGCATCGCAATGCGATAATTTGAATTCCAACTCAGCAGCCAGCGACGCTCGCGTCGGCAGATCGTCCATCAGCCGTTCGTCGATCAACTCGTCCAGCAGCAACGGAAAGGCGGCAATCTGTTCGGCAAGAAATTCGCTCTGCGCGCACAACTTCACCAGCAAGCTCAATACCTGCGGATGCTCATTGAGCAGCGCCAGGTACACAGTGCGACCACCAATCATTTCGATGATGCGCAACACCCGCGTGAACACCGCCGCCTGATCCTGCTGCGCGCCAATCAGGCGCAACAACTTCGGCACCAGCACATGCAGGCGTTGCTTGCCGGTTTCATCCAGGCGCTGGTAGTACTTGCTGTCGCGCACCTGCAGCATCTGCGTGGTAATAAACTTCGCATCGGTAACGCCCAGTGTTTGCACGGCGCGATACCGCTCGGCATCGCTTATGCTGGGATCAAGGAAGCTATCCAGCGCCGAATCCGCAACCGGTGTTTCGGCATTGCTGCCGAACACGATGGCGGCAAACCAGCCGCTGACGCGCTGCCGATGTCCGTTCAACTCTGCCAGCAACGTCGGCCAATCCACATAGTTCAAAGACACGGCCAAGCGCAGCTGCGCAGTAGCATCGTCCGGCAGGTAGTGGGTATTGTTATCACTCCACTCCTGGAGCCGATTTTCCACCAGGCGTAGAAAACGATAAGCACTGAGCAACTCATCGACGGCACGCTGGGTCAGCAACTTGTGTCCGATCAAGCGCGGCAACACCTGCTGCAACTCGCGCGACTGCAGATTGCGATCATTGCCACCGCGCAACAACTGGAACGCCTGGGTGATGAACTCCACTTCGCGAATGCCGCCGGGCCCCAGCTTGACGTGCTCGTGCAGCTCGCGACGCTCGACTTCGCGCGCGATCATCTGCTTCATATTGCGCAGCGATTCGAATACCGAAAAATCCAGATAGCGGCGATAGACAAACGGCCGCACGACATTGTTGTACAGGGATTGATAGTGCTCGATGGCGGTGACCGGTCGCGCCTTGACGAAGGCATAACGTTCCCAGTCGCGGCCATTCTGCTGCAGATAAGTCTCAAGACTATCGAAGTTGACCGCCAACGGGCCGCTATCACCGAAGGGACGCAGACGCATATCCACACGAAACACAAAACCATCGACGGTCTTGTTGGCCAGCCATTGAATGATGCGTTGACCCAGGCGCAGGAAGAACTCTTCATTCGCCATTGGCTCAAAACCCTTACTCTCACCCCTGGTTTCACCGGCTTCCGGATACAGAAAAATCAGATCGATATCGGATGAATAGTTAAGCTCGCGACCGCCGAGCTTGCCCATGCCGAGAATCATCAGCGGCTGTTGAGTACCGCTGTCGCGTCCATACGGTATTCCATACAATGCCGACAGCTGCGCATAGGCACGTTCGTACACACATTGCACGCAGACATCAGCGAGATTGGATAGATCCAGCAAGGTTTCATTGAGTTGGGCAAAGCCGGCAATATCGCGCCAGGCGATGCGCACCATCTGCTGTCGGCGAAAGCGTCGCAGTGCAGCCAGCAATTCGGCATCGGTATGCGCCTCGGCCAACACGACATCCAACTCGCTACGCAGCCATTGCGCATCCACGGTTTCGAGCAAACACCCGCGCTCATAAAGGCGTGGCAGCAGACCGACCTCAAGCAGGCAGGCATTGGCCACGAACTCACTGCTGGCAAATACCTGCGGCAACGATTCGGCAATGCGCTCCTGCTGCAGCGTCGGTAATACGGCAACATCAAGTGATTCGCGCAAGGTGTGCAACTGCGCCGCTGCGTTGGCGCGTAACGCCTCGGGCAGGGCATCGATGGTGAGATAGCTGGATGGCGGTAACATCCTGACAGTTTAATGCCGGTGGCAGCCAGGGTGGTGATTGTTGTGAGGTATGGCACAATCGACGCGGTAGCCGGCCATGAAGGCCAGCGAAGAACACCCAGGGGAATGCATGCAGATCAAACCACGCCAGCTGACCGCACTTGCGCTGGTATTGGTGGCAGCGGCTTTGCAGTTCATCAAGCCTGCGCGTGAAGCCAGACCACCCAAACCGATTGTCGTGGCTGCAGATCAACTGCAGCTGGGCACGCTCACGCTGCAACCGTGCTCCATAGGCAATCCCAAACAAGCGACGCTGCAGGCCTACTGCACGGAATTTTCGGTACCGGAAAATCATGAGGATGCCACCAGCCGCAGCATCAAACTGAAAGTGGCCGTGGTTAAAAGCGACGCCGCGCAACCGGATGCCGATCTGGTGACCTTTCTCGACGGCGGACCCGGTGGCGCAGCCACCGATGACTTTCCCGCCATTGCCGCTGCCTTTGATCCTTTGCTGAAACAACATCATGTATTGCTGGTGGATCAGCGCGGTACCGGCGGTTCGAATGCACTGGAGTGCCCGCAAATCACCGAGCGCGAAAAGGGTCGGGCGCCGGCCGAACTGGACTACGCCAACAACCCGGCACAATTACAAAGTCTGTTACGCGAATGTTTGGACGAAATCGGTGAGCGCGCCGATGCGCGGTACTACAGCAGCAGCGATGCCGTGCAGGATTTGGAAGCACTGCGCATCGCACTGGGTAGTCCGCAGTTGAACTTGGTGGGCGTGTCCTATGGCACGCGCATGGCGCAACAATATGCGACGCATTACCCGACTGCCGTGCGCAGCGTGGTGCTGGATAGCGCCGTGCCCAACACGCTGGCACTGGGCCAGGACCATGCACGCAATCTGGAAACGGCACTGCAAAAACAATTTGCCACCTGCACTGCCAACCCAGAATGCGCGCAGCGTTTCACCAATCCCTACGCGCAACTGCAGGCATTGCGTACCAAGTTGCAAGCCGAGCCGGTACAGGTTCAGGTTGCCGATCCTTATACCTTTGTAGCGGCGAATCGAAGCTTGAATGCGGCACGTCTAGCAGGATTGGTGCGGCTATATGCCTACAACAGCGCCACCAGCGCCTTGTTGCCCTTGATGATTGATGATGCGACGAAGGGCAACTACGCACCGTTACTCGGCCAGGAACAATTGATCAGCGACGATGTCAGCGAACGCATGAGCGGCGGCATGAGCCTCTCCGTAGGATGCAGCGAAGATGCCGATCTGCTCAGCAGCAATGCGGCCGATGCGCAGACTCTGCTGGGTAATTCGATTGTTGAGTTCTTCAAGACAGCCTGCGAGGTCTGGCCGCATCGCACGCGGCCGGCAGATTTTCACGATGCATTTAACTCAGCTGTGCCGGTGTTGATTCTGGCCGGCGAACTCGATCCGGTAACGCCGCCGCGTTATGCAGATGAAATAGCGAAGGGATTGCCCAATGCACGTGTCCTGCTGGCCTTGGGCCAGGGACATGCCGTGCTGGGCACGCGCTGCATGCCCGAATTAATCGGCCAGTTCATTGAAAAGCTGCAGCCCAAGGCACTGGACGCCAAGTGTCTGGAGCAACTCAAACCCACTGCCACCTTCCTCAACTACAACGGCGCAGCGCCATGATTGAAGCCCATGATTGAAGCCCATGATTGAAGCTAAGGGATTGCATAAACGCTTCGGCAAGCTGGTCGCAGTGGACGATGTATCGTTCGTGGCGCGCGATGGTGAAATCACCGGCTTGTTGGGCGCCAACGGCGCGGGCAAGACCACCACGCTGCGCATGCTGTACACATTGATGCAGCCGGATCGCGGCGAGGTGCGCATCGACGATCAAGTCGCGCGCAACGAGGATCTGGCTTCACGGCGCAATCTGGGCGTGTTGCCCGATGCACGTGGGCTTTACAAACGACTGACTGCACGCGAGAACATCGAGTATTACGCGCAGTTGCAAGGCCTATCGACAGACACTACGCAGCAACGCATTCAACAGCTGATAGCAACACTGGGCATGCAGGAATTCATCGAACGCCAGACCGAAGGCTTTTCGCAAGGCCAGCGTGTCAAAACCGCCATTGCCCGTGCGCTGGTGCATGCGCCGCGCAATGTGATTCTGGACGAACCCACCAACGGCCTGGATGTCATGGCCACACGCAGCTTGCGCGAATTTCTCAGACAGTTACGCAACGACGGCCACTGCGTGCTGTTCTCCACGCACATCATGCAAGAGGTGGCGGCGCTATGCGATCGCATCGTCATCATTGCGCATGGCCGCGTAGTGGCACAGGGCAGCTCGGATGAGTTGCGTGCGCTCACCGGCGAAAGCAATCTGGAGGAAGCCTTCGTGAAACTGATCGGCAGCGATGCCCCTGGCCTGCTATGAAAACCATATGGATAGTGCTTCTGAAAGAACTGCGCGAAAGCCTGCGCGATCGACGCACGCTGCTCAATGCCTTGCTGGTAGGACCGCTGCTGGGGCCGGTGCTGTTTGTGGTGCTGATGAAAACCATGATCAACCGCGAAGTAGCGCGCGCTGAGAAACCACTGCCGGTGGTGGTGATCGGCGCAGAGTATGCGCCCAATTTGATCGCGGCCCTGCAACAAAGCGGCATGGCCATGCAAGCTGCGATTGAAGAACCCGAAGCCGCAGTACGCGCACAGCAGGTGGATGTCGTGCTGCGCATTCCTGAGAGTTATGCAGACAACTGGCGCGCCGGTAAATCTGCGCAAGTGGAATTGATCTACGACTCGTCGCGACGCGACACCGGCTCGCAGATACAAAGACTGCGCGGCATGTTGAATCGCTATGCGCAGTTGCAAGGCAGCTTGCGCGTGGTGGCGCGCGGTCTGTCGCCGGAAATCACTCGGCCATTGCTACTGGCAGACCGCGATCAAGCCACACCACAGGCGCGCGGTGCGTTGTTGTTCGCCATGCTGCCCTATATGTTGATCTTTGCGGCGTTGATGGGCGGCATGTTCCTGGCCATTGATGCAACCGCCGGCGAACGCGAACGACAATCACTGGAACCGCTGTTGATCAATCCGGTTTCGCGCAGTCACATTCTACTGGGTAAGTTGGGCGCCATTGGCACCTTCAGTCTGAGCGGCGTGCTGTTGGGACTGATTGCCTTCACTGTGGCAGCCAAAGTATTAGCCACCGGTCCGATAAGTGTTCCGGTAGTGCTGAATCTGGAATTTGCCCTGCGCTGGCTGCCCCTGATGCTGCCATTGATCGCACTCATCGCCGTCTTGCAGGTGCTGGTGACCGCCTTCGCCAAAACCTTCCGCGAAGCGCAGACCTGGCTGGGCCTGTTGCAGCTGCTGCCGGTGATTCCACTGATGATCGTCACGGTGCTGCAGGTGAAACCCGTGCTATGGATGTACGCGGTACCGCTACTGGGACAGGAATTGGCGGCGCTGCAATTGTTGCGCGGCGCCCCCGTCACGCTGATGGAATCCGGGCTGTGCGCGTTGAGCACGCTGGTGGTGGCGCTGGCAACCTTCAAGCTGGCGCAGCGCGTGTATGCGTCGGAACGCTTGGCAATAGCGGTTTAAGATTTTGTAGGTCGGGTTAGCTGTCTTCAGCGTTTACCCGACCTACAAGGAAAATGAAGAAGACACAAACCGCGCTTGAGCCCTCCCCACGAAGCACGGATACTTCACGCATGTCCGCCGAACACTACCTGACCAACCAGTTCCTGATCGCCATGCCGGCGCTGGCCGATACCAATTTTTCGCAGACGGTAACCCTGGTATGCGAGCACGATGCGCAGGGCGCCATGGGCATTGTCATCAACCGCCCCATGCAGATGCGGCTGGCGGATGTGTTCGAGCAATTGAATCTGAGTGCGCAGGATCAACTGCTGCGTGAACAGGCCATCCTGCAAGGCGGACCGGTACAACCGGATCGTGGCTTTGTCATTCACCGCGCCGGCAAGCCCTGGGAATCCACCCTGGTGGTCTCCGAGAGCATTCATGTCACCACTTCGCGCGATATTCTCAATGCGATAGCCGAGGGCCGCGGTCCGGAACAGATCACCATGGCCTTGGGTTATGCCGGCTGGGAAGCCGGTCAGCTGGAAGCGGAAATGGCGCAGAACGCCTGGCTGAATGTGCCCTTCGACGAACGCATCCTGTTCGGCACGCCTTACGAAAATCGTTGGCAGGCCGCCGCTCAGTTGCTGGGCGTCAATCTCGCCATGCTCAGCTCGCAGACGGGTCATTCATGAGCGGTGAGACACCGCTCGACTCATCCACTTCTACGTCGCTCACAGTCATCCTGGCGTTCGACTACGGCACACGGCGCATTGGCGTCGCCAGCGGCAACACATTAAGCCGCATGGCGCAGGCCTTGTGCACACTGGAATGCAAGCATCAGCAGATTCCCTGGACGGAAATCGACAAACTGATTCGCGACTATTTGCCAGGACAGTTGGTGGTCGGGCTTCCGTATAATGATGACGGCACCCCCACCGGCATGACCGAACCCGCTCAAAATTTCGCCAATGCCTTGGCAGAACGCAGCAAGCTGCCGGTAGCGCAGGTGGATGAGCGGCATAGTTCCAGAGAGGCCGAACGCGAACTGGCCTATCTACGCCGCAGTGGTATCAAGACGCGCCGCGTCACACACGCCGATGTCGACATGGTGGCGGCAAAGGTGGTGTTGGAGCGTTGGTTCAGCGGGCGCCATTGATACGATGGAATTTGTAGCTCGGGTTTAGCTGTTTTAGCGTTACCCGATATTCAGAGTCGGGTATAAAACCCGACCTACACGTGATGAAACCAATCGACATGACCAGCGACACCACTCTCAGCCAAACCGTACAACGCACCGCCGACGGCCGCCTGCGCCACCTGATCACGCTCGACGGCTTAAGCCGCGCTGAAATCACCGCACTGTTGGACTTGGCGCAGTTCTACGTACGCAAGCCCAACGAATTACCGGCGCGCGATAGCAGCCTGGCCGGACATACCGTAGCCAATCTGTTCTTCGAACCCAGCACACGCACACGCGTGTCATTCGAATTGGCGGCGCGACGCTTAGGCGCTGAAGTAGTCAATCTCGACATGCAAACTTCTTCGCGTGTGAAAGGCGAGACCGTACTCGACACCATCTATACGCTGCAGGCCATGCATGCCGATGTTTTAGTCATGCGCGATGCCGAACCGGGTCTACCCGCGCAGGTGGCGCAACAGGTGCAATCGCATGTCAGCATTCTCAATGCCGGCGAAGCGCATCTGTCGCATCCCACGCAAGGCTTGCTGGATGCGCTGACCATTCGCCAGCACAAACCGGACCTTGGCAACTTAAGCGTTCTGATCGTGGGCGACCTGATGCATTCGCGCGTGGCGCGCTCCAGCTGGCGTGCACTTAACACATTGGGCATCGGCGAAGTACGTATTGCCGGTCCCGAACATCTGTTGCCACCCAGCGGCGAATTCCCTGGCGCACAGCGCTTCACCGACATCAATCGCGCCATCCAGGGTGTAGATGTAGTCATGGCACTGCGTATTCAGAAGGAACGCATGACCAGCGCGCATCTACCCGACGATGCCGCTTACTGCCGTGAATACGGTTTAACCACGGAACGCTTGGCGCTGGCCAAACCGGACGCCATCGTCATGCATCCGGCGCCGATGAATCGTGGCGTGGAAATCACCGATGAAGTGGCCGACGGCAAGCAGTCGGTAATTCAACAGCAGGTCACCAATGGCGTGGCGGTACGCATGGCGGTGCTGGCTACGATTGCGCGTGGTGCGCATGCAAGATAATGCGCAACCATAGAATGGGCAGGTTACCAACCCGCCTCTACAACTGATATGCATCGCAATACCATCTTTGTCGAAGACGTCGAGATTCTCTCGCGTCAGGCTTTTGCCGCTCAGCAATACATTTTCAAATTTGCCGCCCCCAAGTGTGCGAGCACTGCGCAACCAGGACAATTCATTCACCTGGCCTGCGATGCCAATGTGCCAATGCGCAGACCTTTATCCATCATGCGTGCCGATACAACCAAGGGCACCATAGAAATTCTATGCAAGGCGACGGGGCCGGGATTGACCGCGTTGGTCGGCAAAGCAATCGGTGAAAAAGTCAGCATGACCGGCCCCATCGGTCATGGCTTCAAGCCACATCCGGATAGACCACGCACTGTCTTAATTGGCGGCGGTTACGGCGTACCGCCCACAATATTTCTCGCTGAGACATTGCACGCTCGCAGCGAAGGCTGGAAACCGCTGGTATTCATGGGCTCGGAGCTGCCCTTCCCATTCCGCACGCGCCCTTCGACCATCATGGTGGATGGCATGCCAGATGGCGTGATTGCCGCACTAACCTTTCTCGACGAGCAGGGCATTGCCAGTCGCTTAAGCAGTCGCAGCGATTTCCCCGGCTGTCACGACGGCTTGGTCACCGATCTGGCCCATGCCTGGCTGAGTACATTGAATGCCGACACGCTCAAGGAAGTAGAGCTGTTCGTGTGTGGCCCTACGCCACTGTTAAGAGCCGCCGCGCAAGTGGCGCGTCACTTCGGCATCGCCTGCCAGGTCTCGATGGAGGAATACATGGCCTGCGCCGTGGGCGGTTGCTATGGCTGCGCGGTGCAAGTGAATACGCCACAAGGCCCCATCATGAAGCGCGTATGCGTGGATGGGCCGGTGTTCGATGCGCATACGGTATTTAGCGCTTAACGCTGACTGAGATTTTCTGGCGGAAGGTTGGGTTGAACGAAGTGAAGCCCAACATTGAAACATCACAGTTTGGGCTGCGAAGGCTCGACCCAACCTGCACATGCCCTCAACCGACGATCAGCCGAAATTAATCTTCGCTTCCAGATTGGTGCGTGAGTCGGCATGCGACAGCGCATCTTCCAGCGTGATGCGTCCGTCCTTGTAGAGCTTGTACAGCGCAGTATCGAAGTGCTGCATGCCCTTTTCGCTGCTGGTACGCAGCGCTTCCTTGGCGCCGATGACATCGCCCTTCTTGATCAGTTCCTGCATGTGCGGCGTATTGATCAACATTTCCACGGCGGCAACGCGGCGTTTGTTCTTACCCGAGATCAGGCGTTGGGCAATGATCGCGCGCAGATATTGCGACAGATCCAGGCACAACTGCGTGTGCTGTTCGCGTGGGAACATGTTGATGATGCGATCCATGGTTTCCGCGCCGTTGTTGGCGTGCAATGTCGCCAACACCAGGTGGCCGGTACCGGCCAGCATGATGGCCGACTCCATGGTTTCACGATCGCGGATTTCACCGATCAGCAGTACGTCCGGTGCGGCACGCAACGCACCACGCAGCGCACGCGCATAAGACTTGGTATCCAGACCGACTTCGCGTTGATTGATGATCGACTTCTTGTTGGTGTGCAGGAACTCGATCGGATCTTCGATGGTGATGATGTGATCGGCGCTGTTGTCATTGCGGTAATTGATCATCGCCGCCAAGGTGGTGGACTTGCCCGAACCGGTGGAGCCCACCATCAGGATCAAACCGCGCTTCAGCATCACCAAATCTTTCAATTGCTCCGGCAGGCCGAGATCGTCCAGGCGCGGCATGTCGGCAGTGATGTAGCGCAGCACCATGGCGGGATTGCCGCGCTGGTGAAATACGTTGACGCGGAAACGGCCCAGTCCGGGCTCGGACACGGCAAAGTCGATTTCCAATTCTTCGTTGAAGTATTCGATCTGTTCCTGGGTCATCAGGCCATAAGCCGCATGCCGCACCACATCCGGCGTCAGCATCTGCTTGTTGACCGACATGATCTTGCCTTCGATCTTGATCTTGATCGGCGCATACGAAGTGAAGAACAGATCCGACGCCTGTTTATCCACCATCAGCTTGAACAACGGCTTGGTATTGAGAATGATCGGCCGTTCGTTGAGGCTGGTGCTGCTCAGGTTATCTTCGGCGTCGGGCGCATTGGCATTCATAGTCTCGATCCGCTATCCCGCTCCTCTATGATGCGCAGACTATGGGCATTTTCTTCGAGGAGCTTCATTTCGCGTTTGCTTTCCAGCTTGATACGCAGGCGCACCTCGTTCTTCGAGTCCGCATTACGTAAAGCCTCTTCATAGCTGATGATGCCGGACTCGTACAGATCAAACAACGCCTGATCGAAGGTTTTCATGCCCAGGCGGTTGGACTTGGACATGACTTCCTTGATCTGCGCCACATCGCCCTTGAAGATCAGATCGGCAATCAGCGGCGAATGCAGCATGACTTCCATGGCCGCCACGCGGCCGGTATCGCCTTCACGGGGCACCAGTCGCTGCGAAATCAGGGCGCGGATATTCAGCGACAGATCCATCAGCAGCTGCTCGCGGCGCTCTTCCGGGAAGAAGTTGATGATGCGGTCCAGCGCCTGGTTGGCACTGTTGGCATGCAGGGTGGCCAGCACCAAGTGACCGGTTTCCGCAAATTGAATGGCATATTCCATGGTTTCACGGTCACGGATTTCACCGATCAAGATGACATCCGGCGCCTGGCGCAGGGTGTTTTTCAGTGCCGTCACCCAATTGTCGGTGTCGACGCCAACCTCACGATGCGTCACCACACAGCCCTTGTGCACATGCACATATTCGACCGGGTCTTCGATGGTGATGATGTGGCCACGGCTACGGTCATTGCGGTAATCGACCATGGCGGCCAGCGTGGTGGATTTGCCCGAACCCGTGCCGCCCACCACGATGGTCAAACCGCGCTTGGACATCACCACGTCTTTGAGCACCGCCGGCAGGTCCATGTCTTCGATGGTGGGAATCTTGGAATTGATCAGACGCACCACGCAGCCCATGTTGCCCTGTTGCACAAAGGCGCTGACGCGGAAACGGCCAATGCCCTGCGGCGCAATGGCGAAATTGCATTCCTTGGTGGAGTCGAAATCGCGAGTCTGGCGGTCGTTCATGATGGCGCGCACCAGCACCGCACTTTGTTCCGGCGTCAGCGCGCGGTCGGCCTGCGCCCGCACCTCGCCGTCGACTTTGATGGCCGGCGGAAAGCCGGCTGTAATGAATAGATCCGAACCCTTGCGGTCGACCATGCGTTTCAGCAGGTCCTGCATCAGCTTGATGGCTTGTTCGCGTTCCACATTAGTCTCCGATCAATCTTTGCCATCAACCCGGGGTTAGAAGGCATCCTTGTTCTGCGCCTTGAAGCGCGCTTCTTCCTTGCTGATCACACCCTTTTGCAGCAACTCGGTCAGACATTGATCCAGGGTCTGCATGCCGTCTTTGACACCGGTCTGAATCGCCGAATACATCTGCGCAATCTTGCCTTCACGAATCAGGTTACGAATGGCGGGCGTGCCCACCATGATTTCATGCGCCGCTACGCGGCCACCGCCGATACGCTTCATCAGCGTCTGTGAAATCACGGCGCGCAGCGATTCCGACAACATGGTGCGCACCATTTCTTTTTTCCGCAGCCGGAAACACGTCGACGATACGGTCGATGGTCTTGGCAGCCGAGGTGGTATGCAAGGTGCCGAACACCAAGTGACCGGTTTCGGCAGCAGTCAGCGCCAGACGAATGGTTTCCAGATCGCGCATTTCGCCCACCAGCACCACGTCCGGATCTTCACGCAGTGCTGATCGCAGGGCTTCGGTGAAACCCAGCGTGTCGCGATGCACTTCGCGCTGATTCACCAGCGAGCGCTTGCTCTCGTGCACGAATTCGATGGGGTCTTCAATCGTCAAAATATGGTCCGGACGATTGTCGTTGATGTAATTGATCATCGCCGCCAGCGTGGTGGACTTACCCGAACCGGTCGGACCGGTCACCAGCACCATGCCGCGTGGCTGCATGGACAGATCCTTGAATATCTTCGGCGCATTCAAATCGTCCAACGACATGATCAGCGAGGGAATGGTACGGAACACCGCACCCGCGCCGCGATTCTGGTTGAAAGCATTGACACGGAAGCGCGCCAGCTTGGGAATTTCGAAGGAGAAGTCGGTCTCGTAAAACTCTTCGTAAGCCTTGCGCTGCTTGTCGTTCATGATGTCGTACACCATGCCGTGCACTTCCTTATGGGTAAGCGGCGGCATGTTGACGCGCTTCATGTCGCCGTCGACACGAATCATGGGCGGCACACCGGCCGACAAGTGCAGGTCGGACGCGTTATTCTTCACAGCGAACGCAAGCAGCTGGGCAATATCGACGGCCATTGAAGCTCCTGAAAAGGGTGGCAGAGCCGTTTCATGTCAGAACACGTGATAAGTGGCGCTGCCAGCGGCCAAGCCAGTATAACGGAGCACCATTCGGGTCAATATGTTAACCGACCCGCAGTTTTAGCCTTTTCTCATGAGTATTGAAGCCCCCCTCCTCCCGCAGCTGAGCGAGGTTCGCAGCCAACTCGCCGCCGCAGCCGATGCCGCGGGACGCTCCACCGATTCGGTCACGTTGCTGGCGGTCAGCAAGCAGCACCCGGCCGAGGCCATTCGCATGCTTGCCGGCGCCGGGCAGCGGGATTTCGGCGAGAGCTACGTCCAGGAAGCCTTGGGAAAAATTCAGGCTCTGCAGGATCTCGATCTGAACTGGCACTACATAGGCCAGCTGCAGGGCAACAAAACGCGCTCCGTTGCGGAGCACTTTCACTGGGTGCATACCCTCGACCGGAACAGGATTGCGGTGCGCTTGAATGAACAGCGACCACCCCTCGCCCCGCCGCTCCAGGTGTGCATTCAGATCAAGCTGGCAGAGGAAGCAACCAAGGGCGGCGTCTGGCCCGAGGAGGCTGGCGAGTTGGCGCAGCAGATCAGCCGCTTGCCGCGCCTTAAACTACGCGGCCTGATGTGTATTCCGCCGGCCGCCAGCGAATACGCCGAGCAACTGGCGCAATTCAAGCGCATGCGCGACCTGCTGCAGCAATTGAATAATCAAGGTTTCGCGCTGGACACGCTGTCGATGGGCATGAGTGGCGATTACGCCGCAGCCATTGCCGCTGGTTCAACCCTGGTGCGTATCGGCACGGCGATTTTCGGCACACGCCAATACTGAGCGGCCAAACCGAATAGTTTCAATCTGAGGATTAACGATGTTGAAAGAAACCCTGGCTTTTATCGGCGGCGGCAACATGGCGCGCAGTCTCATCGGCGGCTTGATCGCTCAAGGTCTGCCGGCCAAGCAGATCGTTGTGTCCGATCCCATGGAGGCGCAACGTAAGCAATTGGCCGAGCAATACGGCGTACAGGTTACTGCCAGTAATAACGAGGCAGCTGCGCAGGCACAATTGATCGTGCTGGCGGTGAAGCCACAGGAGCTACGCACCGTGGCCGAGCAGATGGCCGGTAGTCTTGGTCATCGTCCCCTAATCATTTCAGTGGCCGCCGGCATTCGTTCCGATAACTTGCAGAAATGGTTGGGCGGATTGCCAGTGGTACGCACCATGCCCAACCGTCCTGCGCTTAATGGCTGCGGCGTTACCGGCATGTATGCCAATGCCCAGGTGACAGCGCCACAACGCGAATTGGCAGAACGCGTGATGGGTGCGGTAGGCAAGGCCGTCTGGGTTGAACAGGAATCGTTGATCAATGCAGTGACTGCGGTATCGGGTAGTGGCCCCGCTTATTTCTTTCTATTGATGGAGTTGCTGGAAGCCGCCGGCATCGAACAAGGCTTACCGGCAGAGACGGCGCGTACGCTGGCCATTGAGACTGCTTATGGATCGGGTGTGATGGCACGTGAAGTCAGCGATTCGCCCGGCACCTTACGCGAACAAGTGACCTCCAAGGGCGGCACTACGGAAGCAGCGCTCAAGGTGTTCGCTGCGGCAAATATGCAAGGCATCGTCAGCCAGGCGGTGAAGGCGGCAACGGATCGCTCCGTTGAGATGGCGGCGTTACTGGGCGGCATGGAAGTACGTAACGGCTAGCAAACTAAGCGTCAACAATAAAAGAAAGCGCCGAGATGCAATTGCATCTCGGCGCTTCTAATCATCTCAACAGTCACTATTAGAACTTCGCAGTAATGGTGGCGCCATAGGTACGAGGTTCGGCAACCGAATAGCTGATGCTGGTCGGCACATTCGAAGTCAGCGTCAGAGCCGTTGTCGTCAAATTCTCCAACGATGCTTCGTTGGTGAGATTGCGCACATAGGTCGTCACATTCCACTTGCCGTCCGCGGAATCGAACGCCAGCGACGAGTTGTACTTGGTAACCGCTTCCTGCGTGTACAGCTCGCGCAAAGCCACATCGCCGGTCAGCAAGAAGTAAATCTTGCTCTTGTAATTGGCGTCCGCCCCAAAGGTGATACCACCGCGACTGCCGAGATCGAAGCGATGCTTGTAGCTGGGCGAGACACTCCATTCCGGAGAACGCGGCAGTGGTGCATCCTTCAACGAGGCCGCAGCCGCAGCTACCGTCGCAGTAGCAGCACCCGGTAGCGACACATCACCGAACCGGCCATGCGTGTATGACACATTCAAGCCCAACTGATCGCGCTCGGTCACCACCCAGCTGGTTTCTAGCTCACCACCGTAACTGGTGGCTTTAGCAGCGTTAGCGGTGTAGTTGAAAGTAAAGTCCGGATCGATATTGCGCTTCACGGTCGCCGGATCGTACAAGCCAGGCGCCGTTGCATTATCGAACACGCCCAATGCGGCGTAGCTATATTGATAGTCGGTGTAGTCGTAATAGAACGCCGAGAAATTGGCGCGCACGGTGCGATCGAAGAACTCGTTACGCATACCCACTTCGTAGGAAGTCAGGTATTCCGGATCGTAGTAGTTCTTGAACCCAGCGCTCAAACCGTCCGTCGGCAAGTTCATGAAAGAACCGCCGCGGAAACCAGTGGAGATAGAACCGTACACCATCGATTCGGGCGTGATGTCGTATTCAACAACACCGCGATAGTCAATGTGGTTCCAGGTAGTCTTGCGCTCAAGAACTGGATAACCGACCGTGTTGCCGGTTGCGGTTGTGCCAGCCACGCCGTTGTCATAGAGGTAGGTAAATCCTGCGTTGATTACTTGGCCCGATGGCAGTACCTGATTGCCGATTGCAGTGTTGCGCCACTTGGTTTCCTGCGTCCAGCGCGCGCTACCGGTCACGCGTAGTTTGTCTACTATCGGATAAGTGACCTGGGCATAACCGGCATAGTCACGAGTCCAGCGATGACCGACTTCCGGATAAAGCGTGGCATCAAATGCAGGCAACTGTACCGAGTATGCAGTTGGCGAAGTGGGTACCGAAGGAGGAGTGCTGGTGTTACAGAAGGGAGGAGTAGTGCCCACCGTCACTGGCACGCAATACAAACTCGAACCCATGGAAACATTGGTAGCCTGTTTGTTCATGAAGTAGTAAAGGCCGCCCAACCATTTAAGCTTGGAATCCTCGGAAGAAGAAAGTCGCAACTCATACGTTGACTGCTTCTGCCAGGATTCTTCCTTGCCATTGGAATTCGACAAACCGGCGGCATACGCATAGGGATTCAAATTACCCGACCCTACGGCCTGTTGCAGCCGGGTTACGTAGGTCAGCAAATTGAAATTCATGATGTCGACTTTGTAGTCGGTACGCAGATAGGTCGGCTGAAAATACAGACTACCGAAACCCAGGTCCCAGGTCAGATCCATGGTGTAGCTGACGGTACGGAAATCACGCTCCTGCGGTTCGGCTGGATTGGGATTCCAATATTCATTTGGCACATCAGCCAGTGAACTAAACGCTGCGGTAGTGCCACTGACAGTACCGGCAGGTGTCGCCGCTGGCGAGCCAGCAGGGTAAAGCGTAACGATGCCCAAGCAATCCGACGGTGCGTATACGCCGCTGGAATTCGGTGTCAGCGAGGGCGTGCACATCTTGCCCAGACCGAAGCCATTGGCCGCGAGTTGAGATGGAATCACCAAACCGGTATTAGAGAAGCCAGCGCCTTTACCCTTCTGCTTCGAATAGTCGGCGGTGACGATCAGCTTGATATCGTCATTAGGCTTGAACAGCGTGCGAACGCGCCCACCCACTACGTCCGAATCGTTTTGACCATTGATCAAGTAGCCATCACGCTTTTCGGAAGAGAATGAGGCGCGAACGGCCAGGATGTCCGACAACGGGAAGTTGATCATGCCCTGGTTACCCAACAGGCCATAGTTACCTACGTTGATCGTGCCGGATGCTTCGTATTCCAGCTTGGGTTCGGCAGACACCAGGCTGATTGAACCACCCAGCGCATTACGCCCCTGCAACGTGCTTTGCGGACCGCGCGATACTTCGACTCGATCCAAGTCGTAAAAAGAAGCGCGCGACGATTGAGCCTGCTGCAGAAACACGCCATTAACGCTGGTCGTCACCGCCGCGTCCTGACCGAAGGCCGGCACGAAGCCCACGCCACGAATAAAGAACTGCGAACCTTGACCGGAGCCGGCACCGGCCGTCTCCAAGCCAGCTACGCCTTCGAGAATTTGCGACAAATTATTCTTGGCTGCGGTACGCAACTCATCGCCTTTCAACGCCGTCACCGACATAGCGGTCTTCTGCAGATCGGTTTCCCGTTTCGTCGCAGTAACCGTAATTTCTTCCAGCTCGAACGCTGTTGATGTCGACTCCTGTGACCAGGCAACCGACGACAGCATCGCGGTTGTTACCAACGATGAGCCCAGTAAATACTTGCGCATATCCCCTCCGACACTTGATATTGAATTTGCGGCTTAAACCGCGACGTTGAATTTATTCCCCAAAGCCAGAGCGGTTTTCCCGCTGCTGCCTCATCGCCTGTATGAGGGTTAAGTCGGCACCATGGCGCCTTCAGTAAAATAATTATCTTAGAGATGAATATTAAGGATTGTTCAACATTCATTCGGCGTTTCACTTTTCTTTGCGCTTCTGCACCGATCAGTGGAACAGCGCATCAACGCCGGAAATGCCGATATTTATCGGACTCATGACAATCGATAGATATTGAAAGAGATCAATTCAAGGAACATGAATTGATGGAGCGCGAACCACGGGCGAGGCCGAATCTGTTGCGCCGAATACGTGAGCCCAACCATCAGGAGTTATTACTCGCCAGCCTTGTGGCGATTATATTTCGATGGTTGAGCGTGGGAGAAATTGAGCGCATGCAATGCACCCATCTCGATCGGCTTGTAAGCATCAGTGCAAGCGCGACCAACGCCTGCACCTTCAGTCGATCAAATTTATTGAGACCTCAAGCAGGTTGACTGCGCTTGCTGCCCAACCATTTAGTGATCGGCTCCCACTGCTGCCAATCCGGCCAAGCCAGATACTCGGGCAACTCAAGTACGCCCATGCCGCGCTGGTAAGCACGCAGATAGTTGGTGGACTGACGCAACGAACTCAGGTACGGCACCTTGAGCTTGCCGAGGTACTTGTCCAGCTCGTCAAACAGCAATGTGTTTTCGCGAACGCGATTGGCCACTACGGCGAGGCGCGCCTGTTCGCGCTGCACTCTGCCCAACTCCAGTACCTCGGCCATGAAGTGCGCACAGGCTTTCATATCGATGGGCGACGGCAGCACCGGCACCAGGATGGTCTCGGCGCGCCGGACCAATTCATTCATTTCGGTACCATGGGTACGTGCCGGCGCATCGATGACCACCACCTCGGTGTCGCGCGGGACGGCTTTCAAGCCATCGTCGAATGCGGCGATGCCAGTGATTTTGGGTAGATCAGCATGGCGCGCTTCCAACCAGTCCAGGCTGCTGCGCTGCTCGTCATAGTCCGCCAATACCACCTTGTGGCCTTCCAGCGCGAAATGCGCGGCCACATTGGTTGCCAAGGTGGTCTTGCCGCAGCCGCCTTTGGCATTCATTACCATTACATGACGCATAAAATCCTCACTTGTTTGCCGCGGGAAACAGCCCCGGCAACGTAACGAAGTCGCCTGTAAGAATCGGGAAGTGTTGTTATTGCCTCTTACCCGATGAATCCGTTGATTCGAACCCCTAACTTAAATGCCGTAAGGGAAATTGTCCATGCATGCTTGGGGTTAAAGGTGCTACGCAAGCTGCTATTCTTGTCACATGCTGCTTTCCTTCACCAAGATGCACGGCTTGGGCAACGATTTCATCGTATTCGAAGCCGACGATGCCCACCTGCCCGATGCCACCACGCTAAAAAAACTGGCCAACCGTCATACCGGCATCGGTTTCGATCAAGCGCTGGTCATTCAAGCGCCGCGCCGTGACACCACCGATGTGTTCTATCGCATTTTCAACGCCGATGGCTCCGAAGTGGAGCAATGCGGCAATGGTGCACGCTGCGTGGCCAGCCTGGTCGCCGCCAGAGCGAATGGTGCCGCACCCACGCAGCTGCACATGGACAGCCCCGGTGGACTGGTCAATGCCGAACTCCGCAGCGATGGCTTGGTGTCCATTGACATGGGCGTACCCAATTTCACGCCGGCTGCCCTGCCTTTCATTGCCGATAGCCAAGCGGATAGCTACTTCATCGAGGTAGGAGAAGAAATTCACCAGATCGGTGCGGTATCCATGGGCAATCCGCATGCAGTGTTGCTGGTGCCCGATGTAAATACCGCCCCCGTGGCGCAACTGGGACCGCCACTGGAAAGCCACCCGCGTTTTCCGCGTCGGGTTAACGTCGGCTTCATGCAAATCCTCTCGCCCGAACATATTCGCCTGCGCGTGTTCGAACGCGGCGTGGGTGAAACGCTGGCCTGCGGTACCGGCGCCTGCGCCGCTGTCGCCGTGGGTCGCCAACGCGGTTTGTTGGCTGAAACCGTACAAGTGGATCTGCCGGGCGGCACATTGCAGATTCGCTGGGCCGGCCCCGGCGCTAAGCTATGGATGACGGGACCTGCCATTACCGTGTATACCGGCCAAATCAATATTTGAACGCACAATCTTGGACAACAGCCTGATCCCAGGCTTGCTATCGAGGCGGCGTAGGCCGACCCATCATGACAAAAACTACTGCTCGCGAATTGGATCTGGCTGCCGTCTCTGAAGAAGTGCTGGTGGACTACTTGCTGCGTCACCCCGACTTCTTTGAACGCCATGCCGGGGTACTGACCCGCCTGCGCATTCCACACGAGCGCGGCGCCGCCACCATCTCGCTGGTGGAACGCCAGGTCCAGGCGCTGCGCGATAAGAACCAGCAGTTGGAGGCCAAGATCCACGAGTTCGTCAACATCGCTCAGTCCAACGATGCCCTGTCCGGCAAAATCCATCACCTCGCCTGCCGCTTGGTAGGCGCACATGGCGCCGCACAAGTCATTGAAGCCCTGGAAGCCTCGTTGCGCGAAGACTTTGGCGCCAGCCACTGGGTGATGATCTGCCTGCGTAGCGATGTACCGGAACTGTCGCGTTTGACGACTCGTCACTTGCGGTTGATCGATCGTAGCGCCGGCGAATTGAAACCGTTCGAAACATTTTTTGAAGCCAACAAGCCGCGTTGCGGCCAGATTCGCGACACGCAGCGTGAGTACCTGTTCGGCAATGACGCACCGGAAATCGGTTCGGCTGCCTTGGTGCCGCTAGGTGCGGGAGCGGAATACGGCTTGCTGGCCATTGGCAGCAATGAAACGGAACGCTTCCAGTCCACCATGAGCACAGACTTCCTGACGCGTATCGGTGAATTGGTGAGCGCCGCCATCGGTGCTTTGTAACCCCGCATGACATAGGTTGGGCTGAGCGCAGCGAAGCCCGACCAATCCAGGCATGAACGACGCCGCTCAAGACTGGCCACAACGTTTCCTCGCACATCTGCATAGCGAGCGGCGCTTGTCCGCGCATACCAGTGAAGCCTATGCACACGACCTGGGCGAATTCCTTAAATGGGCCGAACAACTCGGTCTGGATGAGTGGCAGCAGATAGATAGCCAGCATCTGCGCGCCTTTGCCGCTGCAGAGCATCGACGCGGTATTGGACCGCGCAGCATTCAGCGGCGGCTGTCTTCGCTACGCACTTTCTTCAACTATCTCATCCGTGAGTCGCAGCTGAAGATCAATCCGGCTCTGGATGTGCGTGCGCCCAAAGCCGCCAAACGCTTGCCGGTCACGCTGGATGCGGATCAGATGGCGCGCCTGCTGGCATTTCGCACCGATGCCGAATTGGATAAACGCGACAAGGCCATCATGGAGTTGTTCTATTCCAGCGGCCTGCGCCTGGCCGAGTTGGTGGGCTTGAATGTCCGCGATCTGGATCTATCGGACCGAACAGTTCGAGTGCTCGGTAAAGGTAATAAAGATCGGCTCCTGCCTATCGGCCGTTTTGCGATTGAAGCACTGCGCGAGTGGCTGCAAGAGCGCAGCATACTGCCCATACAAGATGCTGAAGCCGTGTTCGTCAGTCGCCAGGGCAGGCGCCTGGGATCGCGCGCCATTCAATTGCGGGTGGAAGCCTGGGCAAGGAAGCAAAGTCTCGGCCAGCATGTGCATCCACACATGTTCCGCCACTCGTTTGCGTCACATCTGTTGGAATCCAGCCAGGATCTGCGCGGCGTGCAGGAGCTGTTGGGCCACGCCAATATTTCCACCACGCAGGTGTACACCCACCTTGATTTCCAGCATCTCGCCAAAATATACGACGCAGCGCATCCGCGGGCACGGCGTAAGAAAGCGGCCAGCGATGCTTAAGACAGCAACATGAAAGAGGCTTCGACAAGCTCAGCGACCGGAATTCGGCACTCCGGTCGCTGAGCTTGTCGAAGCCTCTTGCTCCCATCCGAGTTCAACCACCATGTCCCAACCTTCAGCCGATAACAGCATCCAGTTGCATGGCACCACCATCCTCACGGTGCGGCGCGGCAATGTCGTCACCATCGGCGGCGACGGCCAGGTGACGCTGGGCAACACGGTGATGAAGGGCAATGCCCGCAAGGTGCGTCGTCTTTATGAAGGCAAGGTGCTGGCAGGCTTTGCCGGCGGCACGGCCGATGCCTTCACTTTGTTCGAACGTTTCGAAGCCAAATTGCAGCAGTACGGCAATCTGACGCGTGCCGCCATCGAACTGGCTAAAGACTGGCGCGGTGATCGCGCCTTGCGTCGTCTGGAAGCATTGTTAAGCGTGGCTGATACGCAAAGTCTGTACATCATCTCCGGCAATGGCGATGTGATCGAACCTCAGGACGACATCATGGCGATTGGCTCGGGCGGTTCGTATGCCTTGGCTGCGGCACGCGCCTTGGTGCAGAACACCGACCTGGATGCGCCTACCATCGTCGAGCGTTCGTTGAACATTGCTGCGGATATCTGCATCTACACCAATCGCAATCTGACGATTGAGACTCTTTCCGCGTAGGGTGGATGCCGCATCCACCTATTGATGCCGGGTGAGGCACCCGGCCTACACAGGTCTATCTATGTCATCAATGACCCCTCGTGAAATCGTGCAGGAACTCGACCAGCACATCGTCGGCCAGAACGCAGCCAAGCGTGCCGTCGCTATTGCACTGCGTAATCGTTGGCGACGCATGCAGGTGCCTGAGCAACTGCGTCAGGAAATCACACCGAAGAATATTCTGATGATCGGCCCCACCGGCGTGGGCAAGACCGAAATCGCACGACGCCTGGCCAAGCTGGCGCGCGCGCCCTTCATCAAAGTGGAAGCCACCAAGTTCACCGAAGTGGGCTATGTGGGCCGTGAAGTCGACTCCATCATCAAGGACTTGATGGATGTGGCCGTGAAGATGACTCGCGAACAAGAAATGATCAAGGTACAACCGCGCGCCATGGATGCCGCCGAAGAACGCGTACTGGATGCCTTGCTGCCGCGCCCGCGTCAGAAACAATTCGAAGGATTTATCGAACAAACGGAAGAAGCACCACGCGATCAGGATACGCGGCAGAAGTTTCGCAAGATGCTGCGCGAAGGTCAGCTCGACGACAAAGAAATCGAGATCGAAACGCGTGCCTTGCCGGTGGGCGTGGAAATCATGGCGCCGCCGGGCATGGAAGAACTGTCGCAACAGCTGCAGGGCATGTTCCAGAACCTGGGCAACAGTCGCAGCAAGACCCGCAAATTGAAAGTGCGCGAAGCCTACAAACTGCTCACCGACGATGAAGCGGCCAAGCTCATCAACGAAGAAGATCTCAAATTGAACGCGCTGCAGAATGCCGAACAGAATGGCATTGTGTTCATCGATGAGATCGACAAGATCGCCCGTCGCCAGGAAACCAGCGGCGCCGATGTCTCACGCGAAGGCGTACAACGCGATCTGCTGCCGCTGGTGGAAGGCAGCACGGTGAACACCAAGTACGGCATGGTGAAGACCGATCACATCTTGTTCATTGCTTCGGGCGCGTTCCATATGTCCAAGCCCTCGGATCTGATTCCGGAATTGCAGGGTCGTTTCCCGATTCGCGTCGAACTGGAAGCACTGAAGGTGGATGACTTCGTACGCATTCTCACTGAGCCACACGCTTCACTTTGCACGCAGTATCAAGCGCTGCTGCTGACCGAAGGCGTGAACCTGCAATTCACTGCGGATGCCGTGCGACGACTGGCTGAAGTCGCGTATCAAGTGAACGAACGCACCGAGAACATCGGCGCACGCCGTTTACATACGGTGTTGGAACGTTTACTGGAAACGTTATCTTACGAAGCGGCCGACAAGAATGGTGCTGAGATCAGCATCGATGCCGTGTATGTCGATCAGCATTTGGGCGAGTTAGTCAAAGATGAAGACCTGTCTCGCTATATCTTGTAGGTCGGGTTTTACACCCGACATTTTTAGGAGTCGGGTATAAAACCCGACCTACGAAACATGCCCCATCCCACCGCCATCAAACTACGCACCCAATCGAAACTGCTCGCCATCAGTTTCGATGACGGCAGCAGCTATGAACTGCCCTTCGAATATCTGCGTGTTTACTCACCCTCAGCGGAAGTACGTGGTCACGGCCCCGGACAGGAAACCCTGCAACTAGGCAAACACAATGTGATGATCAAGGGCGCAGAACCTGCGGGTCAGTACGCACTACGATTGATTTTCGACGATGGCCACGACTCAGGCCTTTATACCTGGGCCTACTTGCAGGAGCTGGGCAACACTTACCAGCAGAAGTGGCAGCAGTATCTGGATCGACTCAAGGATCTGGGCATTCCCTACCCTACCTCGACGTGACCCCACCTCAACATGAAATGATGCCCGACGCGGGCATCATTTCAGTTTGCTTCATTGTTATTCGTCGGCACTGCCGATAAAGCGATAAATCGCCGCACCCAGTACACCGCCGGCAATCGGCGCCAGCCAGAACAACCACAACTGCGCCACCGCCCAGCCACCCACGTATATCGCCACACCGGTGCTACGGGCCGGATTCACCGAGGTATTGGTGACAGGAATGCTGATCAGATGAATCAAGGTCAGGCATAGACCGATAGCAATGGGCGCAAAGCCCTGCGGCGCACGTTTATCGGTGCTGCCTAGAATCACGATCAGGAACATGGCGGTCATGACCACTTCGCAGATCAATGCGGCGTGCAACGAATAGCCGCCCGGTGAATGCTCACCATAACCATTGGAGGCAAAACCCGCTGCTACATCGAAGCCCGCCTTGCCGCTGGCAATGAGATACAACACACCGCCCGCCGCGATGCCACCGAGCACCTGGGCAACGATATAGGGCAACAATTGACTGGCTGGGAAACGACCGCCAGCCCACAGACCGACAGATACAGCGGGATTCAAATGACAGCCTGAGATATGCCCAATGCCATAGGCCATGGTCAACACAGTCAAACCAAATGCCAGCGATACACCCAGCAGACCAATGCCTACTTGCGGGAATGCAGCAGCCAGCACTGCGCTGCCACAGCCACCCAGCACTAGCCAGAACGTGCCGAAAAACTCTGCGCCATACTTTTTCATGATACCCCCGAGCTTTTTAATTAGATTGAGACGGGCACATCACTGTAAGCCAGAATCGGCGCCGTGATTAGCCCCCCGGGGGTGGGGATGGGATTGGAGTATGAGTGGGAGGTTCAGCCGGCAACTTTGCGCCGACTCACTCCTCAGCTTTATTGAGCACTCGTTCAATGCGCAAGTCGGGCACCAACCATATAAGCGCCACGGCCACATACAGAGCACAGGCCAACCACACATTGATGAAGGCCAGCACGATGGCGCCGATATAAAACACAGGTGAAATCTTGCCTTTGAAATCCTTGCCCATGGCAATGGCCAGTGGCGAGTCCTGGCCATGACGTGCGATCAAGGCATGCGCCAGGATGTAGTAGGCAATGGCCGCGCCTAACAGCACGACTCCATACAATGCTACTGGCATAGCAACAAAGTGATTCTCACCCATCCAACCGGTGACGAAGGGAATCAACGACAGCCAGAACAGCAGATGCAGATTGGCCCACAGGATGCGGCCATTCACATGCTTGATGGCATGCAGCATGTGATGATGATTGTTCCAGTAAATGCCCACGTAGATGAAGCTCAGCACGTAGCTGAGAAACACCGGCAGCAATTCCTGTAACGCCGAAAGTGTCGCCTCATGCGGCACCTTCAATTCCAACACCATGATGGTAATGATGATGGCGATGACGCCATCGCTGAATGCTTCCAACCGACCCTTACCCATCAAGGCGCTCCATGCTCGCCAGCTTTCGCTGTTTCAGAATTACTCAATGAACTGCGCAACTTGCCCACCAGGTGACTGATGTACTCGGGCGAACGCGTATTACGCGCCACCAGCATGTACACCGCCGGCACCACGTATAGCGTGAGCAGCAGCGACAGCATCACACCGAACACGATCACTGCACCGATGGGACGACGGCTCTCGGCGCCAGGACCGTCCGCCAACAGCAAGGGCATGGCGCCGAATACCGTACACAGGCTGGTCATCAACACCGGACGCAGACGAATGGTGGCTGCCTCGATAATCGACTCGGCAAACTCAATACCACGATCGCGCAGTTGATTGGCGAACTCGACAATCAAGATACCGTTCTTCGCCGCCAGACCGATCAACATCACCGCACCGATCTGACTGAACACATTGATCGAACTGCCCTGCCACCACAGCCCCAACACGGCACCGGCAATGGCCAGCGGCACCGTGGTGATGATGATGGCCGGATGACGGAAGCTTTCGAACTGCGCCGCCAGCACCAGGTAAACGATACCGATTGCGAGTAAGAAGGTGCTGTACAACGCGCCGCTGGATTTCTTGAATTCGCGCGATTGACCGTCGTAGCTGATGGTGGCTTCCGGCGGCAATTCAGTGCGCACCACATTTTCCAGGAAGCTCAGCGCCTGCCCCAACGAGTAACCATCAGCGAGACCGGCGGAGATCTCGATGGCACGCTGCCGATCGAAGCGGTTCAGTTGCTTCGGTCCAGCCACTTCCTTCAACACCACCAAGTTCGACAGCGGCACCAGGCTGCCGGATTTTTCCGAGCGCACGTAGATATTTTCCAGATCGCTGGGCGAGGCGCGATCTTCGGCGCTGGCCTGCAACATCACGTTGTATTCTTCGCCGCGATCCACATAGGTAGTGACCTTGCGTGCACCCAACATGGTTTCCAGCGTCTGTCCCACAGATTGCAACGACACACCCAGGTCCGCCGCACGCTCACGATCGATTTCAATCTTCAACTGCGGCTTGCGTTCGTCGTAGTCGGAATCCGGATTGAGCAGTCCCGGATTTTCCTTGGCGCGCGCCAACACGATGTTGCGCCACTTGACCAGGTCTTCATAACTTGGACCGCCCAACACGAACTGCACCGGCTGACCGCCACCGCGTCCGCCCAAGCCAGTCGGTGTTTGCGTGTTGATACGCACGCCGGGCAGCGATGCCAGCTTGCCACGCAGACGATTAGCCACGGTCTGCGCGGTATCGCTGCGCTGGTCCCATTCCACCAGACGCACCATCACTCGGCCGCCGCTGCCACCATTGCCGCCGCCATTCGCGCCGGCGCGAACAATGGTGGTCATCGCCACACCATTGGTGATCTCTTCATTGGCCACTTTTTCCACTTCACGTAGATAACGATCCACGTATTGAATGCTGGAGCCTTCAGGTGGCGTGAGATTGACGATCACCATGCCGCGATCGTCCACCGGCGTGTATTCGCTGGGTAACGTGCGGAACATGAGATAACCCACCGCCGATACCACTACGGCAACCACGACCACCACCCAGGCATGGCGTACTGCGCCCTCCAGTGTGCGTCGATAAAAAGCCGCCAGACGACTGAAGCCCGCATCCACCACATGCGTAACGCGACCGCGTGTAATGCCGCGCGCGAACATCACCGACGCCAGCATGGGCGTGAGCGTCAGCGCGATCAACGCCGAGAACAGAATGGCCGCCGCCACCGAAATGCCGAACTCACCGAACAGCTTGCCGATGTTGCCCGGAATGTAGGAGATGGGCAGGAACACGGCGGTGAGCGCCAGCGTGGTGGCAATCACCGCAAAGCCGATTTCCTTGCTGCCATCGATGGCGGCGATCAAGGCCGGCTCGCCCTCTTCCATACGACGCACGATGTTCTCCAGCACCACGATGGCATCGTCCACCACCAGGCCGATGGCGAGCACTGCGCCGAGCAGCGTCAGCACATTGATGGAGAAGCCCAATGCCGACATCACCATACAGGCAGAGATGATCGACACCGGAATGGTCACTGCCGGAATCAAAGTGGCGCGCAACGTGCCCAGGAAGGCATAAATCACCACCAGCACCAACAACAAGGCAATGCCCAGCGTAACCATCACTTCGTGGATCGAATCAGAAACATACGTGGAATTGTCCTGGGCGATGGTCATGACAATGTCCTTGGGCAAGTCGCGCTGCATGTTGTCCACGACTTTGCGCACGCCAATCGCCACGTCCAACACATTGGCGGTGGAAGTCGGCGTGATGGCCAGCGCCACGTCGGGTTGGCCGGACTTGCGTGAGATGGTGCGATCGTCTTCAGGACCGATGTTTACAGTGGCTACATCGGCCAGGCGCACCAGGTAGCCATTATCGCCACGACCAACCACCAGCTGACGGAAGTCATCTACGGTGCGCATGCCGGTATCGGTGCGCAGCGTAAACTCGCGTTGTTGCGACTCAAGACGACCTGCAGGCAGCTCGACGTTTTCCTTACGCAGCGCGCTTTCGACATCCTGCACAGTCAGTTGTCGCGCCGCCAAGGCACGTCGATCCAACCACACACGCATGGAATATTTTTGCGCGCCATACAGCTGCACTGTCGCCACACCCGATACCACGGTGATGCGATCGACGATGTAACGATTTGCGTAGTCGGTAAGGTCGCCGCTGCTGCGGGTCTTGCTGGTCAGCGAAACCGTCATCACGTTATCGCTGCGCGAATCTACTTTGCTGATCTGCGGCGCATCGGCTTCATCGGGAAGGCTGGATTGAATGCGCGAGATACGATCGCGCACATCATTGGCAGCGGCTTCGATATCGGTGTCGACGGTGAATTCCAGACTCACACGCGAACGTTCGTCTTCACTGGAGGATTCTAATTTCTCCAAGCCTTCGATACCGGCCAGTTGGTTTTCAACCGCACGCGTGATCTTGGTTTCCACCACATCGGCGGAAGCGCCGCGATAATTGATGCTGACGCTGACCTGCGGCGATTCCACATTGGGGTATTCGCGAATCGGCAGACGCGCGAGCGCCATCAAACCCAGAACGGTCAGCAACAGACTGACCACCACGGCAAATACCGGACGCCGTACCGAAATATCGGAAATGATCATCAGGACTCCGCAGCTGCTTTGGCGCCAACCACGCTGACTTTCGCGCCATCACTGAGCTTCTCGCCGCCCTCTACCACCAGTAGATCGCCGGCCTTCAATCCTTGTTGAATTTCCACCATACCTGGCTTACGGCGACCCACCGACACCTGCACCTTGCTGGCAGTGTCGTTGTTCACCACGTACACAAATTGACGTTCGCTCTCCGGCAGCAGGGCCTGCTCGGGAATCATCACCACCTGGCCTTGCGAACGGGTGAGATGCACGGTCATGAACATGCCCGGCTTGAGCGCTTGATTGCCGTTATCGATCAAGGCACGCACCACCACCGAACGACTGACCGGATCGACCCGCGTGGCAATGCTGCTGACCCGGCCACGAAACACTTGATTGTTATAGGCCGCGCTCTTGGCCTCAACCTGCTGACCTTCTTTCACCGTCGCCAGATAGCTTTCCGGCATGGTGAAATCCAGCTTGATAACGCTGGTGTCATCCAAAGTGCTGATCACCTGACCGGGCGTTACCAGCGAACCCACGCTGACCACGCGCAAGCCCATGCGACCGCTGAACGGCGCACGAATCACCGTGTCATTCACACGCGCCTGCGCCGCTTCCACAGCCGCCTTGCTGGTAAGCATCTTGGCTTCCAGCTGGATCAAGTCGGATTCGGACAGCGCCTTGCTCTGAAACAATTCGCGGCTGCGTTGATACTGACTTTGCGTATCGCGCAGGGTGGCTTCAGCAGAAGAAAGGTTGGCGCGGGTTTCTGCACCATCGAACTCCACCAGCACCGTACCTTGTTTGACGTACTCGCCTTCACGGAAATGTACGGCCACCACGCGATTGGTGGACTTGGCGGTGATATCCACCGCTTCATTCGCTTTGGCGGTGCCCAGCGCTTCGGTCTCGTCAGCGAGATTGGTCAACTTGACCGTATCGGCCACCACTGCGGTTACGCGCCCGCCGCCACCGCCCATACCTGAGCCTGAGCCCATGCCGCCCGCATCGGCAGCCGCACCGGCTTGCATTCCCGTGGTTGCCGCATTGCTGCCATCGGCCTGCTTGCCGCAGGCGCTCAGTGCCACCAAGACACTTACCGCCAACAGCGAACGCCACGCACCCATCACCAAGCCATCATGCACAACCACTTTCACTAGAACTCCGCATCCGAACCGTCATTAATGCCTTCAAACAACACCGTGCTGAGATAGCGCTCAGCCGTATCCGGCAACATGGCCAGAATCACCGACCCCGCAGGTGCGGTGGCCGCCACCTTCAAGGCAGCTGCAAAAGTACCGCCGGAGGAAATGCCGCAGAAAATGCCTTCCTGCGTGGCCAGCGCGCGAGCGGTTTGCACCGCTTCCTCATCGGTAACCGGCACTATGTCATCCGCCACGCTGCGATCCAGTACTGCCGGCACGAAGTCCGGCGTCCAGCCCTGAATCTTATGCGGCTTGAACTCGGCTCCTTTGAGCAAGGAGGCACCGGCAGGTTCAGTAGCAATCACTTTGAGATCCGGACGCGCCTGTTTCAGCATTTGTCCTGCGCCGGTCAAGGTGCCGCCGGTACCCCAGCCAGTCACCCAGAAATCCAATCGCTTGCCGGCGAAATCGCTGAGAATTTCCGGGCCGGTGGTGTTGCGGTGATAGGCAGGGTTGGCCGGATTTTCAAATTGGCTGGCCCAGAACCAGCCGTTTTTCTCGGCTAATTCCTTGGCTTTGCGTACCATGCCGGTGCCGCGCTCTGCGGCCGGCGTCAATACTACTTTTGCACCCAGTGCACGCATGATCTTGCGGCGCTCCACCGAGAAGGTCTCCACCATGGTGGCCACAAAGGGATAGCCCTTGGCTGCACAGACCATAGCCAGCGCAATACCGGTATTGCCGGAGGTCGCTTCCACCACCGTCTGGCCGGGCTTGAGTACCCCGCGTCGCTCCGCATCTTCGATGATGCCGATCGCCAGACGATCTTTTACCGAGGACAGCGGATTGAAGAACTCGCACTTGGCATACAGGGTGACGTGATCAGGTCCGAGGCGGTTGATACGCACGATGGGGGTACGGCCAATCGTGCCGAGAATGCTGTCGTAAATCATGGGTGCCTCGGTGTCCGGGCAGGTGGCGAAGGGCAAGACAAGATTAGTTAAGGAGTATCGCCCGTTCAGGTTGTTGAGGCGAGCGACTTTACGTGTGTTGACACAGCTGCCGAGTATTTCTGGCAGCAGCCTATCTATACGCGGCCAAGGCCACATCCAAAGTGACAGGTTTGCCCGAAATTATGGCGCCGACGAATAGGGTTACTGTCATGAAACAACCGTGAATCTACAGAACGACAGATGACGCTTTCTGCAGTGTTGGAAGTCATGCGTCTCAGCAGCAATAGATCCCATGCCATTACATAGCCATTGATCCAACGGTCGATGGGCTGATCATTCGTATCTCCACTCCATTCATTTCCTCTCAACTCTCAGATCACGCCGATTTCAATGCTGCATCGCAAAATATTTTTAAACTGCAGCAGCGATCACTCATACATCATGCTGGCAAACCAATTGATGAAGTATCGCATTACGGTCCAGAAAATCTTAAACATCGGAAATCAATTTGATTCGCTGAAAAACCAGCAGCTTTTAAATTAGCCATTCCCTGATTACCCAATAGCAGCAAGTCTTCATCAGTATTCGCAAATCTATAAAGCAGGTTAATTGTTAATTTTCCGTTGCGCGAAACGAGGCCGCGTGATACTCATGACACACGAATTACTACTACTAAGAATTATTGGGGAATTCATAAATGATCCACTCTGGCAATAAATCTGGCAATAAACGTTGATTTTCTATTTGTGATTGAAGGCTAGGCTTTTCAATGGAAATGCTGGCGTCGTCGTTACTAATGGAATAGCCCAGCCGAGATCGGGGGATGGGCGCTCGTTCAAGAGCGTCTGCAATTAAGTAGGCAAGTGCACTCAAGAGCACTTATGTATGGGGCATTATCAATGAGCAAACTATTAGCTTGCTTGTCCGGCGCTGCAGTAGCGCTGGCAGGCGCATCCGGGGCATCGGCACAAAGCGCTAGTTCAGGACTGGAACTAGAAGAGATCGTCGTAACGGCGACCAAACGCGATACAGATCTACAGAAGACGTCGATTTCAATTCAGACCTATAGCGGCGATCAATTAAAGAAAGAAGGCAAAAAGCGCATCGACGAAATTATGGAAGGCGTCGTTGGCGTGCAGGTGCAAACCAGCCAGGTCGGCTCTAATTTCTTTATGCGCGGCGTAGATAGCGGCGGCGCGGGTGCACCCGGCGGCGCGCCCAGCCAAACTGCCGTCGCAGTGCTGATCGACGGCGTTTATCAGAACCGCGCTGAAGTTGTGCGCGGCGGTACGCTGGACGTGGCTCAAGTCGAAGTGGCGCGCGGCACGCAAAGCTCAAACTTGGGAGCGAGTGCGATTGCCGGCGCTGTCAGCATTGTTTCGAACCAACCGGTATTTGAATATCAAGCCAGCGGCTCATTGGGAATTGGCAACTATCACCTGCTAAATATGGAAGGGGTGCTGAATGCACCACTTACCGACAATCAAGCGCTGCGCATTGCCTATAGCAGCAATAAGCGTGATGGCTATATCAGCAGCGGCGCGGGCGATTCCGACTTACAAAATGTCCGTGTGAAATACCGCTGGCAGGCAACCGACAGTCTGAACCTGGTGCTTACCGGCTCGCATCAGACCATCGGCGGTAACGGTGTATCCGACGGTGTGTTGTTAGCGACGGGCCAATGGGTTGCCTACAACCCGGCATTAGCAGCGGTAGGTTCCGGCAGCGCTTATGCGGGCCTGAATTTCAATGGCATCACGGCTACCGGAGGCACGAGCTTGGGCGTTGGCTGCGCTTCAAGCACCATTGCCGGCTCTGCCGCACGCGCGAATGTCATTCAAACCATGGGCTGCCCCGCCACCTTCGTCGCCATTCGAGATGGCGTTTATTATTGGCAACGCAGCAATCCCTGGGACGATGGTTACCCAGCGGATGCGTGGCCCAATCATCCGTATCGTCATACCAATATCGACAGCCTCAGCGCCGACATCAACTGGACCACTGGCATCGGCACATTGACGGTCACGCCATCAGTGCAACATGCGACATTCAAATCTGCCGAACCGCCACGCGGTGGCTGGATGGCGGAAGACCGCAAACAGGACACGCGGCAATTCGAAGCACGACTGGCCTCACCCAATGGCTCGAAGCTGCAGTGGCTGGCCGGCGTCTACTATTACTACACCAACAACTCGGGCACATTCCAAAACATCACTCTGCCATTTAGTGCGGGCATGGCAATCAGCGTAACCCAACCGGCAACGCCTACCTGTCCATACGCCACCACGACCAGCTCCGTCGCATATTGCTATACATGGTCCAACACCAAGGAAAGCAAGCAGGAGACGAAATCAGTCTATGCAAACGGAACCTATCCAATTCTGGATACTTTGCGCGTCATAGCTGGCGTTCGTTATTCACGAGACGATAAAAGCTTCATCTCAGTCCCGGATGGCTCGAACCCAGGCGACGTCAACGGCCCATTTGCTCCATATGACTACACCTGCTCGTTCCTTGCTGCCGGATACGATCCAAGAACCTGCGCCAATAGTGATAGTTGGAGCGCCTTTACTTACAACGCGGGCATTGAATTCGATCTGCGCCCCGAATCCATGGTGTATGCCAAGTACTCAACCGGTTATCAACCAGGCGGCGTGACGCTGGTTCCATCCAAGAAGCTGGAACTTCAACAAATTACGCTGGGCATGAAGAACCGCTTCTTCGATAACAAAGTTCAGGTCAACATCGAAGCGTTCGATACCACCTATCACAACCGCACCGTGCAAGGCGGTATTCCTGCGGTTCAACTGGATGTTCCGGGAGTTGCCGCTACTGCAACCTGCACCACTGGTGGCGGTTCTTACCGCGTGACCAAAAATAACGATGGAACCGGCTGCCTAGCTTTGAACACGGCCGTAACGGGAACACCCACCATCAAAAACCTGAAGTCACAGGGCGTGGATCTGGAACTGAACTTCCTGCCCACATCGAATGACCGCATTGACGCATCGGTGGAATGGTTGAAATCGAAGTACGATACGCCACCGGATATTCTGGTTGCCTATCCAACAGTGAACCAGGTGCTGTCGGCAGCCACCGGCACAGGTACCGGAGCTACCGCGCTTACAGCTGCAGAAGCGCAAATTTTGATCGACAAATTTGCCGCCCAAGTACAAGCCTACAAAGGACTGACGCTGCAAAACTCGGCCGACTGGAGCGGTAATCTTTCGTATCAACATGAGTTCACCTTTGCAGGCGGCAGCAGCTTGACGCCGCGCATTGCCGGCACCTACAAGTCGAAGTATTGGAGCCAGAGCGGCGCCGCCGCTTCAATCTTGAGCGTCAACCAGGCGATGCAGAATGGCAAAGGGCATTACAACCAGGACGGCACGGTCAACTTGGCCATACAGCCCAGCTACAGCCTGTTTGATTTCTTTACCACCTTCCGCTCTGCAGACGGTAAGTTCTCAATCACTGGATACATAAAGAATATTGAGAACGAACCCATCATGCGCAATACCAATGGCAACGCCAACGTTACGCTGGCCGACCCACGCACCTTTGGCGCGACTTTCAATGCCAACTTCTAAGAGGGTTGTTCTTTAGTTAAGACCAAATAAGAAAAGGTTCGATACCATTCAAGCTGCCGTGATACCACATCACGGCAGCTTTTCTCATTTCTACGACAAGCAATTCACCAGGCGGACTATCGCAAGCATGTAGTCAAGCTACACCGTGTAGCCGCAGCCACTCGGCCAGAGCCGCAGGAATCTGTTGCTGCGCCTTACTGCTGACATAGATGCCGATATGACCACCCGCAAATGCCAGCTCCCGATAATTGTTGGCGCCAACATATTGCTGCAGACACTTTGATGCTGCCGGTGGCACCAGATGATCCTGTGTCGCGTAGACATTAAAGACCGGCTGCTTGATACCGCGCAGATCTACTCGACGACCGCCGATGCGCAACTCCCCCTTGATCAACTGGTTTTGCTGATACAGTGAAGTGACGAATTGCTCGAACATCGCACCGGGTTGATCGGGGCTGTCGAAAATCCACTTCTCCATGCGTAAAAAGTTTTCCAGCTTGGCGCGGTCCTGCGCAATATCCAACAAGGCCACATACTTCTGGCTGAGCAAGCGGAACGGCATCATCGTAACGAAGGCAGCATTAAGAAAATCGCCCGGGACATTACCTGATGCAGCAACCAAGGCCGGCACATCCAACTGCCGCACCCACTTGGACAACAAATCATCCGGCGTTTGAAAATCCACCGGCGTGACCATGGTAACCAGGCTACGCACACGCTGTGGATGCAAGGCCGTGAAACATAGACTGAGCGTGCCGCCCTGGCACACGCCCAACAAATTAATCTGATCTTCGCCACGCAGCCGGCACACTGCATCTGCACAGTGCACGAGATAGCGGTTGATGTAGTCATCCATATCGAGGTAACGATCGGAACCGTCGGGATAGCCCCAATCGATCAGAAACACATCGACGCCCTGTTGCAACAAACCACGAATCAGCGAACGATCCGGTTGCAAGTCCATCATGTAAGGTCGATTGACCAGCGCGTAACAGATCAACACCGCCGTTCCGCCAGGTTTAACGTCCGGCAGAGGGCGATAGCGATACAAGGTGAGACGATCCTCGCGATAGACCGCGTCCTTGAGCGCAGTGCCGATTTCCACATCGCGAATGACGCTTAATGCACTCAACAATTCCGCAGCGCTTTGCTGCATGGCGCCGACTTCACGGCGCGTATCTTCCGGATCGAGATTGAAATCGGACATGCTGCTCAATCCTGCACCGGTTTCGAAGGTTTACTGCCCGGATGCTGATGACGCTGTGCAGCAAGTTGCTGCTCCAATTCGGCCACGCGCGCCGTCAATGCACGCAGGCGCAAATGCACGCTGTTGAGTTCGCTGCGCGTGGGCAAGTCATGAGATTTGAGCCAGTATTCGATCAACGCTTGCTGAGCTCGTTTCAAACGACTCAGCGCATTGCCGCTGGCTGCCTGTGCGGCAATGAATTCCTGATCATGAGCCATGGCCGCAAATGCCTGCTCGCCACACTCGATCCACAACTCGTACAGCTCACGGAAACCTTGCACCGGTCGCCCCTGCTCGGCGCGCTGCGCAGCCAACGCCGGCACCGCTTCAAGCGACTGGGTAAACACCTTGCCGAAGGCATACAGCACGAGCTGCAAGCGCACTTGATAGTCGGCCAGTGCCTGCGCGTATTCCTGCCATGCGGCCTGCTGTTCGCGCGCCGGCCCCAATGGAAACGCCTGCAACATTTGTTGCCAAGGCGTGCCTGCCTGTCCCTCGCTCTGCAGACGCGCCATTTCACCCATGCCGGCCATACAGGACTGCAATAGGGCCTGGAAGCTCTGCACCACATTCACGGCTTCGGGCGATATGCCGGCAGGATCGAGCTGCGCGCGCAAGGTATCCATGCCGACACGCATGGCATCAGTGCGCTGCTCCAGCGAAACCGATTGCCAACGCCCCAGCCAGCCACGCTGAGTTTCCAGCCAGGCATCGATCCAGTGCGTGTTGTCGGCGGCTTGATTCACCATGAAGTCACAACAGGTTTGCGAAAATTATTCCGGTACATACGGTTGCTTAGCTTAGGCATAGATTCATCCAGATGCACGCCCCGGCTGCCCATGGCCATCAATAATTCTGCACAGCGCTGCCGCCCGGTTTCGTGAGTGTGTACACAGTCAGGCCATAAGGCTCTGCTAGACTTGAAAGCCTTATGAAAATTGCTTTCGTTGCCTCCGAAATCACTCCTTTTGCCAAGACCGGTGGTCTGGCGGATGTGGCGGCCGCCTTGCCGCACGCGTTGCACCAGCTGGGTCACGACCTGCGGGTGTTCATGCCGCTGTATGCCAGCGTGCGCAACGGTCCGTTTGGCTTGCAACCCGTGCCATCGATCCAGAATGTGCCGGTGCAACTGGGCGCTTACTCTTATCAGTTCTCGCTGTTCAGCACGGTACTACCGGGATCGACGCTGCCCATCTACCTGATCGACTGCCCGGCAGCCTTCAGCCGTAGCGCGCTGTATACCGCAGACGCCGATGAACATCGGCGCTTCCTGCTGCTGCAACGCGCCGCATTGGAATCGTTGCAACGTATGCAGTTCGCCCCCGACATCCTGCACTGTAACGACTGGCACACCAGCCTGTTGCCGCTGCTGATCCGTACCAGCTATGGCTGGGACGCACTGTTTCAACACACACGCTCCCTGCTCAGCATCCACAACATTGGCTACCAGGGGATCTTTGGAGTAGCCAGCTTTGCCGATATTGGCCTTGACGATTTGAACGTGCATGTGCGCAGCGAAGACTGGGCAGCAGGCCAGATCAATTGGTTGAAAGAAGGTTTGTTCCACGCCGATGCCGTCAGTACCGTGAGCCCGACTTACGCACGAGAAATCTGCACGCCCGCCGGCGGCCATGGCCTGGATGCGCTGTTACGCAGCCGTGTCGATGGCGCGACCGGCATCCTCAACGGGGTGGACTACGACAGCTGGGATCCGGCCAAAGATAAGACGCTACCGGCGCGCTACACCATTGATGATTTACGCGGCAAGCGGCAATGCAAGCAGACCCTGTTGCAGCTGGCGCAACTGCCACTGGACATTGATACGCCGATCGTCGGCGTGGTATCGAGACTGGCTCAACAAAAAGGCATCGATCTATTGATGGAGAGCCTGCCGGAATTACTGACCACCCGTGATTTCGCGCTGTGCGTGCTCGGCAGCGGCGATCCGCAGTACGTGTCGTTCTTCACGCAACTGATGCGCGACTTTCCGGAACGGGTTTACTTCCGCAATGGCTACGACGAAGCGCTGGCGCACCTCATCGAGGCCGGCAGCGACATGTTCCTGATGCCTTCGTTATACGAACCCTGCGGCTTGAATCAAATGTACAGCCTCAAGTACGGCACCATCCCCATCGTACGCAAGACCGGCGGCCTGGCCGATTCCGTACAGATGTGGGACGGAACCAGCGGCACCGGTATTGTCTTCAATGACTACGATGCGCCGGCAGTCAATTGGGCATTGAACACGGCACTGGACTTGTTCAAGGACAAAACCGCCTGGATGCGCATGATGCGCAATGCCATGGCACAGGATTTCTCCTGGGAAACGCAGGCACAGGAATATGTGCGGCTATATGAGCGGATGCTCGCGCAGTAATGCAACCAGCGATGCAGCGCAGGCAACTATTTCTTAATCGCCAAATCCACAATGCCCTGCTCGCTGAATGGCAACGAGCGCAACAGCCCCTTGCTCAACATGACCTTGCCCGTGAAGGTGTACTGCACACGATTGCCATCGCTGCTGTTCAACTTGCTGAGCAGTCGGCCCACGCTGCTCATGAAATTAGTCGTAACCAAGGTGTCGAATTCTGCCTCGCCCAATGCCGGCACCACGAAGGGCTGCGCACTCAAGCCCTCGGCAAAACTATCGCCCTGAAGGAATAATTTGTACTCAATACCCTTGATGGGCAATTCGCGATCATTCGGATTTTGCACATGCAGGCGAATGCGGAATTGCTGACTGAAAACATCAGCCGAGACCATGCCGACATTGACCACCGCCAGACGCGGCGCTTCAAATTTGGTGCTGACACAGGCATTCAGCAGCGACAGAGCCAACACTCCCAGTATCCATAGCAGCTTGCGTTGAAAATTCATGAACATCCCCTCGCGTAAGCGACGGGAGTTTACGAGTTATGAGATGGAAAATGGAATGTATTCGTAAACGGACGGCCCAGAGGGCCGTCCGCACCGAGCAATTAAAGTTTGCTGAGCATTTCGCGCGTAACCAGCAACACGCCCTTTTCACTGACATAGAAGCGCTTGGCGTCCTCCACAGGATCGACACCGATCTGGGTGCCCGGTGGCACCACACCACCGGTATCAATAATGGCATTCTTGATGATGCAGTCCTGACCGATACGCACATCGGGGAACAGCAAGGACTTCTCGATGTAGCTGCGCTCGGCCACTCGCACATTGGTAAACAGCAATGACTCCACCACTTCTGCGCCTGAAATGATGCAACCGCCGGACACCATGGAATCCACCGCCATACCGCGCCGCCCCTCTTCATTGAGCACGAACTTGGCAGGCGGTTGCTGACGCTGGAAGGTCCAGATCGGCCATTGCGAGTCGTAGATATTCAATTCGGGATTGACCGATACCAACTCCATGTTGGCTTCATAAAAGGCATCCACCGTCCCCACGTCGCGCCAGTACTGCTGCGCACGGGTCTTTACGTCACGGAAAGGATAGGCCATGACCTTCAGCTTGCCGATGGACTGCGGAATGATGTTCTTGCCGAAGTCATGCGAGCTATTGGGATCGGCAGCATCGGCTTCCAGTAGTTTGTACAACAGCCTGGCGTTGAACACATAGATACCCATCGAACCCATCGACAGATGTTCACGCCCCGGAATGCCGTCTGGATTGGCGGGCTTTTCCGAAAACTTGATGACCTGATTGTCTTCATCAATGGTCATCACGCCGAAGCCGCGCGCATCTTCGCGCGGCACTTCTACTACGCCCACAGTGATGTCTGCGCGACTTTCCACATGTGCCGCCAGCATCGGACCATAGTCCATTTTATAAATGTGATCGCCGGCCAGCACCAACACCAGGCGCGGATGGTGCAACTTCATGATCTGCAGATTCTGGTACAGCGCATCGGCGGTGCCGCGGTACCACTCCTCGCCCATTTGCTGCTGAGCCGGAATGATTTCGATGAATTCGCCGAATTCGCCGCGCAGGAAGTTCCAACCGCGCTGCATATGACGAATCAGCGAATGCGCCTTGTACTGTGTCAGCACCGACACGCGCCGGATGCCTGAATTGACACAATTGGAGAGTACGAAGTCGATGATTCGAAACTTGCCGCCGAACTGCGTGGAAGGTTTGCAGCGATTGGCGGTCAGGTGCTTGAGTCGTTCACCCCGCCCACCGGCCATGATGACGGCCAGCGTGCTCTGCGTCAGACGGCTGACGTAGCGCTTCGGTGAGCTCTGCTTGCCGGCAAGCGTCTTTTTTTGACTCGCCTCTTGACTCGCCTCTTGACTTGTCACTGGCTGATCCATTGTAAAACCTCGATTGTTACACTTATACGTCGCGCCACCCGGCAGCACGACATCGTTTAATCCACAGCCTATTCCATCTACACTGCGCGGCAACGTCGGTCACGTACAATTTCAGCGCAATGTTCCGCCTGGTCGCACAAGTCACGCGCAGTTTTTTCTCTAAGCGCACTGTAACGCAACATGACGCCGGGTTGCGATGCGCCGTGAGTTTGTTCGGCACATTGTTGCTTGCACCAAACGCATACAGCGCAGCGATCGTCGGCAAGACGGACGCACAAAACAGCGTACCGCCTGCGACGGCAGCGGCGCCTGCCTCGCAATCGGGATTGCAAGTTCAATGCCTGCCCGCAGGAGGCGCGTTTCTACGTGCGCGCTTGAAAGGATCCATCAATACCGAACTATCATGGACCGATCGCAACTTGAACTGCGCCGGATCGGTGCGCCCGGACGAGCACGGCTTACGTCTGCGTTTTAGCAGCGCCGGGGAAGCCGGCGCGCCGAATCTGGTGTTGCTATTCGGCATTACCGGCCTGAAGGAAGGCGAGACGGGCAAGGCGCTGCCGGCCAACCTCACCATCATTCGCGAAGGCGCCGGCGAGTTCTATGCCACACAGGGCGACAATAAGTGCACCATCGACGAGATCACCCAGGAGCCGATCAATGGCATCCCCATGCGCCAACGCGCCTATCGCATCACCGCACGCGGCTTTTGCACGCAGCCGGCGCGCGAGTTGAACGGCGAGGGCTCGATACTGGTAACGCGTTTTGATTTTGCCGGCCGCGCCGATTTCGTTTCCGACGACCAAACAGACGCCACCCTTCTTTAAGAGTCACCGATGAGTAGCTTCATGCGCATTCTGCTTCGCCCCGTTCTGATGGGACTATTACTGGCCCTGAGCTTGATCAATGTTTCCTGCGCCGCCGACCCACAGCTCAAGCTGGAGCCGCTCAGCAACTTTCCACAATCCAGCCTGGTGATTCTGACACCGGATGCGCGTCAGCACAGCTTTAAAGTATGGGTGGCCGATACCGATACGCATCGCGAACAAGGTCTGATGTTCGTCAAGTCATTGGATGAAAACACCGGCATGCTGTTCGTGTTCGATCAGCCGCAGACCATTCAGATGTGGATGAAGAACACGCTCATTTCGCTGGACATGGTGTTCATCGACACTAATGGTCGCGTCGATAGCGTGGTCGCCAACGCCAAACCACTATCGCTGAGCATCATCGACTCGAAACGCACCGTGCTGGGCGTATTAGAGCTCGCGGGCGGTAGCGCCGCCAAGCTGGGCATCCGTGCCGGCGCGGTGGTCAAGCATCCGTTCTTTGCTTCGGTGGGCGGCAGCCGCTGACGCCCACACTCATTCAAAATGGCTGACGGAAGCTCACATACCAGCTGGCGCCGTCTACGTTATGGAACTGCTGGTGATAAAAAGGCTGACTGAGATTGCCACGCTGCTTGTCTACCGGCGGCATACGGTCAAACAAATTGTTGACCCCCAGCTGCGCAACAGCCTTGGTCGGAAGAGTGTAGCCAACGCTGGCATTTACTGTGGTGAAGGAACCGATGTGGTTCTGGATAGTGGTATCCAGTGGCGTAAAGCCGCCAATGTAATTGACGAAGGTGTTGACCGCCCAAACATCACGGCTCCAGCCCAGATCGACACCGCCTTTAAGCCTGGCCGCCTCACCCAATCTACCCTCACGGAGTACGTCCACCTCGGGACGATCGAAAGCTTCGCGCATACGAACCTTGAATAGGTAGCTGGCGTTGAGACCGGCGGAAAAACGACCGATATCGGTTGGCCACTGATAATTTGAACTCGCATCCACACCGGATACTTTTTTGTAGGCGATATTAAGGGGCTGCAATTCCAGGCACACAGACACAAAACAATCGCCCGAATAACCTGGCAGCACTGCAGTTGAAAAACTGCGATCGGCAGCATAACGATCCAACACGTACTGGCCATCGGGAGTCTGCACCAGTTGCCGCAAATCTATAGCGAAGAAATCAAGGCTGGCCGACCATTGCTCAGAGGGCTTCCAGAATGCGCCGAGGCCATAATTAGTGCCGCGTTCCTCCTTTAACTTCAAACTGGAATCCTTGCCGACGCCAACATAAACAGCCTGATAGCAGCTGGCCACGCTCGTATCGCCCCGTCCGCGGCCGCCATCCGCTATACATTGCGGGGTATTGATTAACTGCTGATATCCGAAAGTCGAACCGCCAAACAAACGCGGCATATCGGGCGCACGGAAACTACGTCCAGTACTGGCACGCAGCAACAACGAGGAGGTCGGCCGATATTCCAACGCTATGCGCGGACTCAATGCGCCACCCACATCAGATACATCCTGATAAGCGTCGTAGCGCCCAGCAATATTTACTTGCAACTGCTTTAACACCGGCAACTGCAGCTCTACGCCTATCGCACGACGGCTGCGTTGCCCCTCGGCGTTGCTGGCACTGCGGGTGGGGACGTTCTCAGCAATCAGCTCTGCGTCAGGGTGATCGAAATAACTTTCCTTGAAGTATTCGAGAGCCGCAGCCAACTTAGCCGTGCCGCTTCTCATAGCGAATAGATCGCTGCTCACTTGCAAGTCCGCACCTCCCAGTCTCGACTGACTGAGTGAAACCGGCTGATACTCAAGTTGCGCGGCAATATAACCGGGAATAGGCTGGGATAGATTCAGCGGGTCCGGTGTCCCATCGCCGTTGAAATCGGTCACGCCGCTCAACGCGTCGTACATGCGGTCACTCAATACCAGTCCGCTCTCGGTCGTAGTCAGCTGCAGCCGTGCCGACTGCAAACCGAATTGCCAATCAATGCGATCCAGCAAATTACCCTTGAGCCCGACATGGGTGTTATAGGATTGGTTGTCGTACTGGGTACGCCTTGGCCCCAACTCAGGCATACGCCGATAAGCAGATACCAACGCACCCGTGGGATTGTTAGACGCGCCAGGAGCAAACACAAAACCAACATCGAGCGTATCGAAATCCAAGGGCTCTATCTGGGTTGTGGTCTTGGCATTGCGCACATTCATCATCGCAAACAGCGAGATATTGTCATTGATCTCTTGATCGAATTTAACAGTCGCCGATAGCGATTTAATATCCGGCCACGCCTGGCGATAAGCCGCCTTGTTGAACAGGCAATAGCCATTGGCGTCTCTACCGGGACTGCCATTGGAGGTATCGCAAACGCCAACAGGATAAACCGTATAAGGGAAGTTATATCCTTCGTAAGTACCAAGGTAACCATACTTGCTGAAAGCACCGGGCCCAGTGCCATTAACGCCGCCCAATATGTCGGAACGCGTACGCTCACGCTCTGCCATCCACAGCGGCTTATGCCGGTAATACTCGACGAACACCGACGCATTGGAACCTTCCGACTCTGCGCCAGTAGTCAACTGCACACGCTGCTCTGCGCCGCCGCCGCCCGTGGTGTCTCCATATCGCAAGGCAATTTCATTGTCCGCACGCCGTTTCAGCACAATGTTGACCACACCACTCATGGCTTCGGAACCATAAATAGCGGACGCGCCTTCGCTCAGCACTTCAATACGCTCCACTGCCGCGGCGGGAATACCTCCCAGGTCGACAAAGCTGTCCGTGCCATTCCAACCAATTGGAAATATCGGCATACGCCGCCCATCCAACAGGATCAACGCACGCCCAACACCTAGATCACGCAAATTGAGACTGGAAGCAGAAGGCGTGAAGGACAAGCCAATCTGCTGATCAAAGCCACCGCCGGAATTGTTCGACAAATCATCAAGGGCCTGCTGAACCGTCGCATAGCCACGCTGTTCCAACTGCTGGCTGGTAATGACCGTGACCGGCACGGCTTGATTCTGTGCCTGCGGGATACGCGATCCCACCACGACCACTTCTTCCAACGGCTCGGTCTGAGCCACCGCATAGGTACTGCTCAAGGTACCGGTAACCGTACCGGCGCCAACACATAACCAACGCAAGGCGGGCCGCATGGATTGCAGAAACATGGTTACTCCCTCTCGAATAACATTGCAGGCAAAGGTGACTTGCCATTCCTTGGCAAGAAGCTCGACAAATCTTGTTATATATCGCACCCGCCAGGCGGGCGACTTACTCTCGAAGAATAACAATGCCCCGCCACAGGGGCAAAGCGTGGAAACGCGAATTAGGGCACTACGTCAATTTATTTCATCCGCGCACAGCAACAACGGCAACGGATAATGCAAACAGGCGCAAAAAGTCCTCAGCAGCTCGGCCTCCTGCACTGTCATCTGTTCGTCATGCAATACCGCCACCAGCATGGCTTCGATCAATAACTGCTTGGCGAGGGGATGCAATCGGTCGAGGTTCAACAGCGCGACATCCAGCCGCCGCGGCCAATCTGCATGAACACGGTATTCCGGGTACTGGCGCATGCCGAGATGCTGCATGGCGCGCTCATAAGCCTGACGTGCCGGTAGCGCCTGCTCATGCCCCTGCTGCGCCAGCACTGCCAACAACTGCGATGCATGTTCGTTTACTTGAGCGAGCTGCAAGTTGGGTTGCTTGGATCAATGCTCCGCGAAGGCATCGTGCAGCTGCCCCTGCGCCAATTTGTGCAGTGCGTACTGGGTTACCGATAGCTGGCCCGGCGACCGCGGCAGACCATTCAAACAACTGCCGATCAACAGGCGCTGCGCTTCCGGCAACTGCCGCAATTGCGGCAGCAAGCGCAGCAACGCAGGCTGTCGCTGCAAGGCATTCAATGCATCGGTGGTCGCCAACTGTTCCACCACTCGCTCCACGGTCGAAACCGGCAATCGACTGCGCAAGTACTGCAATTGTTGCAATCGCTGCTGCATATCGTTGGTGAGCGCCAGGGCAAAGAACAAAGCGATCGCGCCCTCCGATTGCATCAATGCTGTCACCAGCTCAGCGGGCAACGAAATACGTAGCTGCCGTGCCAACGGCAATACCACGCCAGTGCCTGCGGCGTGGGCGGTGATCTCCGTCATCGACATCCGGATGTTGCTCAGTAGAGGTAGCACTGCCGGTAGCGATTCGGGCTGTGCAGCCGGCCTTTCGTCTTCGCTATTGCTTATTGCCGGTGAACGCGTCAACAACTGTTGCCGCACGCTATTTAACTCAGCCACGTCGAAACTCGCACCCAACTCGCGTATACGCTCTGCCAAAGGCGGATGGGTGGCGAACCAGCGGCTATCGGCCGAGAAGAACAGCATGTGCGTCACCACTTCGCTGTCGACACCACCCCACGAGGCACCACCGTTAACAGCCGCACTCTTGATCAAAGCGCCACGCAACCCAGCGGGATTACGCGTGAATTGCACGGCCGACGCATCGGCCAATGCTTCGCGATGACGCGCCACCGCCGCCTGCATCAAGCGACCGAACAGCAGACCGACATAACCGAGCGCCACTATGGCCCATGCAGCCGCCCATATCATCGGCAGGCCACGTCGATTGCCGCTCTGGTCGCGCGGCGCAAGGTTCAACATGCCGCGACCGACTGCAGACAAAGCCATCAAGCCATGCAGCCAGGCAATCAGGTGCATGTTCAAGCGGATATCTTCGTTAACGATATGACTGAACTCGTGGGCTACCACGCCCTGCAATTCGTCACGACTCAGCAATTCCAGCGCACCGCGCGTCACCGTGATGACCGCATTGGCAGAAGTCAGACCGGCAGCAAAGGCATTGATGCCCGCTTCACGCGGCAAGAAATACACCTCCGGCAGGGCGATACCGGCGGCAATGGACATTTCTTCGACAATGTTGTGCAAGCGACGCTGCTGTGGATCACGGCTATCGGCAGTAATGCGTTCGCCACCCAATGAACGCGCCACGGCGCCGCCACCCTCACGCAGTTCAATACGTTTGAGCAACACCGCCATGGCCATGACCCCCGACACCAAGGTCATGGTACTGATCACCGCAGCGGGATGTTGCTGCAACCAGGCAATATCGGGAAACCGGAACAAGAACCAGCCGTTGCTGAGTGTGGCCGCCAGTGTGAGCATCACCGCGCTGATCGCCACAGTGACGCATAGCACGCCTAAGGCAAACAACAGCACCAAACGACGCGACAATTGGCGCGCTTCAAGCTGGCGTCTGAAGTACTGCATGCGCAGTGGCTCAGCGGCAATACGCCGAGGCGGCGCTTAGCTAAAACTAACCTTGGGAACGGCGCGCTTTTCGATGGATTCAATCGGCAACAAATGCGCCGGTAAGAAGCTCCCCCATCCGGCAACCATGCTGGCGGGAAACACTTCGCGACGCGTGTTGTAGAACATCACCGAGTCGTTGTACGCCTGGCGCGCGAAGGCCACTTTGTTCTCGGTGGAACTCAATTCCTCATTGAGCTGCAGCATATTCTGGTTGGCCTTCAGCTCCGGATAGGCTTCGGCCACGGCGAGCAAACGCCCCAGCGCGCTACCTAGTTGGGTGTCAGCGCTGGCCAGCTGTTGTATCGCTGCTTCATTGGCTGGACTGGCGACGGCGTTTTGCAAGCCGCTGACCGCCGAATTACGTGCAGTGATCACCGCCTCGAGCGTAGCTCGCTCGTGCTGCATATAGGCCCGGGCAGTTTCCACCAAGTTGGGAATCAGATCGTAACGACGGCTCAACTGCACATCGATCTGCGCGAAGGCATTCTGGTAAGCGTTACGCGCCGTCACCAGGCCATTGTAAAGGCCAATGAAGTAGCCAACAGCGATCACCAAAGCGACTAATACGATCCAGGCCATGACTGCTCCTAAGTTCCGGCGCCATTTCTTAGCGAATGGCTAGTTCACAATGCTGACAGAACGGCAGCATTGCCTCAATGTCCTGTTACCCATCCATCCATGGATGTCGCTGAAGTCGCTCAGCGCTTGCCGAGCAGGCGCGACAACCAGGAACTTTTTAAACCGTCCACGTGCAAATCGTTCACCTTGGGCAGCACCAGATCGGACAGATCCAGCTTCAGCAAGGATTCTTCGCGACGATGATCGGCGCGCATGCGCGGCTCGGCGGCAACCGAACGTTCAAGCGGAGCAGCGGCAACATTGGCAGTGGCAGAACGCATCGTATGTCCTCGGATAAACAAGGCAGTCACAAATCAGTTTGTGGACCAGCCTATTGGATTGTGATCAAGCTGCGCGTGAAGCATTTCACGCCCGCAGGCCTTCGACTTCACCACAATAGTGTTATGTTGGATGCATGTCGTCGCCCGGCTACCCATGTTCTGCGAATTGCTGATCCGGCATGCTCCCTTTCAGGAATACGCTCATGAAGACTCCACTGATTGCACTAATAGGGCTGGTTGCCGGCATGCTGCTAAGCGGCTGCTCACGCGAGCAAACCAATACCGGCCCGGCGATTACCGGCACGATTCAATATCGTGCGCCGGTGAATCTCGATGCGAATGCCGTGCTGGAACTTAAGCTCACCGATGTATCGGTGGCCGATGGTCCGGCGCTGGAGATCGCCAAACTGACTATCGACGATCTGCACGCGCTGCCCTATCAATACCGGCTGCCCTATGACAGCACCAAGATAGACGCCCAGCATCGCTACATGGTGGACGCGCGCATCTTCATCGACAAGCAACTGCGCTTTTCTACGGACACGGCCTATGCCGTACTAACCCAGGGCAGTGGTGAGCAGCGCGACATCGCTGTGATTACCATCGGTGAGAATGAATCAACAATAACAAGCACTGCAAATGCCAATGTCACCGACAACCTATTTCAAAACGAATTACGCACCGGCGAAGAAGTGAGCCTGTACAAGGCCGGACTGGAGGATGGGCACATACTCTGGTTGGAGGAAGATCGCAGCAATGGCACGCCTGTGCCCTTGCATGCACGCTACGAATTCAAGGGTGCGCTGCTGATGCACTACGCAGATAGCTCGCCGCTGGAAATAAAATTTGACGAGCGTGGTCGACCGACCGGTGTCTTCAAGGACAAACAGGCTTTGAAAGTGAGCACTCAGGCAAGCGCCATCGATGCCGTGCGAAATCGCGCCGAGCTATTGCGCAGTCATGCACTGGCAGCGCGCGAAACGCGAGCGCATCGAGAAGCTACGGGAGGATAAAAGAAGAGCCCCCACCCTAACCCTCCCCCGTCGAACGAGGGAGGGGACCGATCAATGAGGGACGCGCCTCTCTTTTCCCTCCCCTGTTCCACGGGGGAGGGTTAGGGTGGGGGCATCTTGGCTACGCGCGAATAGAAAGAAACAAGCGCACTTATTAAGCGTGCACTGCATTGAGCGGCACGCGCAGCGTCACTACCAAACCGCCATCTGCTGCATTGTTCGCTTCGACGCGGCCTTGATGCGCGCCCATGATGCGCGCAGTGATGGCCAGACCCAGGCCATAGCCGCCCGTATCACGCTCGCGTGCTTGCTGAGTCACACGATAGAAGGGCTCGAACAAACGCGACAATTCCGCTTCGGGCACGCCCGGACCGTGATCGCGCACCACCAGTATTGCCAGATTCGCTTTGCGGGTGAGCGACAACTCTACGGTGGTGTCAGCGGCGGTGTAACGAACGGCATTGCGCACTACATTCTCAATAGCGCTGCGTAGCAGCTCTTCATCTGCATCGATCTCCAGTGATTCCGGATAATTGAAGCTGACCTGCTTGCTCAATGCAGTGGCTTCGATGCGCGCATCCTCGGCCACATCGGCAATCAAATTGGCATAGTCGAAACGGGCGCGATGCAAATCCGGCTGCGTGCTATTAAGCCGCGCCAGCCGCAGAATTTCGCCGATCAATTCATCGAGACGCTCGGCTTCGCGTTCGATACGGTCATGTTCGCGTTCCAGGTTAGCGCCATCGCGCCGCGCCAGCCCCAACGCTAAGCGCAGTCGCGCCAAGGGTGTACGCAATTCATGCGACACATCACGTAATAAAACTTCCTTGGAATCGATCAGACCACGCAGACGATCCGCCATCTGGTCGAAGTCATGTGCCAGCACCGACAACTCATCCCTACGCGAGGCAAATTCATCACCGACACGTGCGTCGAGATTGCCATCAGCCAGGGCGCGCGCGCTGACCTGCAAACGCTCAACAGGGCGAGTCACGGTGCGAGCCAGATACCAACTGATAGAGCCGCTCACCCCCATGGCCAGCAGCACCAACATGATCTGCACATCCACCGTACCCAACACCGAGGGCGGCCAACCCGGCGCCGGCGCAAAGAACAAGGTATAGACCGCGCCATTAGCAGCCGTAATCTGCGGCGAGCTACGCAAAGGATCGCCGGCAGTGGGCCCTTTCTTGGCCGGGCCTACGAAGAAACCATCGCGCATCATGCCGCGCAATCGCCGCTGTATGAAATCCGGCATTTGGCTCTTGGTGAGGCTATGGCCCAACCCATCTACCACAAATACATTCAGACCCGGATAGTCGCTTTCTGTGCCTTTAGCCCACTTGATCAATGCAGGAACTCCGCCTGCCGCCAACTGCTGTTGGGCTGAATCAGCCAGTTTATTAGGCTCCAGACTTTGAATTTCCGCCGAACGCTTCATCAAGAAGGTGGTGGTCACGCCCACACTGCCGGCCAGGATCAAGCCCATGGCCAGCCAGAAGTACAGGAATATGCGGGCGAATAAGCTCTTCACAGCAACTCCTTACACGCGCTCTTCGCCATGCGCGGTCAGCACATAGCCCGTGCCGCGAATGCTGCGAATTTCCGGCAGACCCGGCACACCCAGACCCAGCTTGCGACGCAGATTGCTCACATGCGTATCGATGCTGCGATCGTAAGGAGTGAGCTTGCGGCCCAGCACGCGTTCGGTAAGCGCATCACGCGATTGCACCTGACCGGGGGCACGCATCAGCATCTCCAGCACGCGGAACTCGGTGCCGGTGAGACGGATCTGCTTGCCTTCCAGTGTCACGCCAAAAGTGGCGGGATCGAGACGCAATTGACCGATGGATACCGGTGGCGAGGGCGAGCCCGGGTCGCGCGTGGTGAAACGACGCAACACTGCGCGAATGCGCGCCACCAGTTCGCGTGGATTGAAAGGCTTGGCCAGATAGTCATCGGCGCCCAGTTCCAGACCGACAATGCGATCCACATCGGTGCCATGCGCGGTGAGCATGATCACCGGTACCGACAGGGTCTGACGCAGATTGCGCAGCACGTCGAAACCATTGAGCGACGGCAACATCACATCCAGGATCACCAGATCGTACTTGTTGGCATTGAGCCGATTCAGCGCCGTGGTGCCGTCATGCGCCACCGTGGTGGTGAAACCTTCGGCGGTTAGATACTCAGTCAGCATCTGCGCCAACTCGCGGTCGTCGTCTACGATCAGTACGGATAGTGGTGTATTGCTCATGATATTCCGCTCTTATGAAATGAAGCCGCGACCCGTTGCGTCGACCCAGAAAATCGGCCTAAAGATCAGTTTGGACGCCGCCTCGGGTGCCATTTGAACCCCGGGAACTCCCCGCGCCAATCGCCTTGTCATGTACTTTGCGGCAATTGGCAATTCTTTGCATCCTCGACAAACGCTGGACCTAAGTAGTGAGGCGGTCCCTCAATATTGCCTCACCCACTTACCTCACCAATCCACTCCGCTGCCGTGATTCTTTCTTGTCGGGAGACGCCAGATGCTCAGCAATATGAAGCCGGCCAGCATGCCGCCCAAGTGTGCGAAGTGCGCCACACCTTGCATGGTGCCAAACACGCCCATGGCAAGTTCTACCAGTCCGTAGAGCGTGACGAACACCCAGGCCTTCATGGGTATGGGTGGAATCAACAACATGATGCGTTGTTGTGGAAAGAACATGCCGAAGGCCAGCAACAAACCGAATACACCACCGGATGCACCCACGGTGGGCAGTAACAGACCGCCCATCAGGCCAGTGACCAGCAAGTGCATCACCGCCGCACCAATCACACTGGCGAAGTAGTAAATCAGATAACGGCGCGTACCCAGCACTTGTTCGATCGACGAACCGAACATGTACAGCGCAAACATGTTGAAGAACAGATGCGCAAAGCCACCGTGCAGAAAACCATAGGTCACCAGCTGCCAGACATGGAACAGCGAGGTGCCCCAGGGCCATAGCGCAAACTGATACACAATGTTGTCACTGGCAAAGTACTGCACCAGGAACGCGCCGACATTGGCCATGATCAGCGTGCGGGTGATGGGCAACATGGGGTTCATGCATGCGGCCCATCATGGCAGGTGCGCAATGCATTGCGCATCAAACCAGCACCCGCTCGATGCCGCCGTTGTTGGCGCGCTGCACGTACTCCTGCAGCCAGCCCTCACCGAGCACATGCTTGGCGATTTCCACCACGATGTAATCGGCTTCGGTGCTTGAGTCGTCGTTGTAACGTTTCAAACCCTGCATGCAGGAAGGACAAGACGTCAGAATCTTCACATCGCCTGTGAACCCGTCGGCGCGCAATTTATCCGCACCCTTGCGCATCTCCTGCTCCTTGCGGAAACGCACCTGCGTGGAGATATCCGGACGCGTGATGGCCAGCGTACCCGACTCACCACAGCAACGATCGTTCTTCTCGATCTTGCCGTTGAGTTTGTCGTTCATCAGCGTGTTCACGACCTTCAACGGATCGTAGCTCTTCATCGGTGTGTGGCAGGGATCGTGGTACATGTAGCGCGTACCGGTCACACCTTCCAGATGTACGCCCTTCTCCATCAGATACTCATGAATATCAATGATGCGACAGCCGGGGAAGATCTCTTCAAATTTGTAATCCTGCAATTGGTCGTAGCAGGTGCCGCAGCTGACCACCACCGTCTGAATGTCCAGATAGTTTAGCGTGTTGGCGACGCGATGGAACAGCACACGATTGTCGGTGACGATCTTGTCGGCCTTATCGCTTTGACCCGAACCGCGCTGCGGATAACCGCAGCATAGATAACCCGGCGGCAATACGGTCTGCACACCCACATGCCATAGCATGGCTTGAGTGGCCAAACCTACTTGCGAGAACAGGCGTTCCGAACCGCAGCCCGGGAAGTAGAACACTGCTTCGCTTTCGGCAGAGCCACGCTTCGGATCGCGAATCACCGGCACGTAATTACTGTCTTCAATATCCAGCAAGGCGCGCGCCGTGCGCTTGGGCAGGTTGCCAGGCATCTTCTTGTTGATGAAGTGGATCACCTGCTCACGCACCGGCGGCTTGCCACCCGTGGTCGCAGGCGGCCGCTTGGTCTGCGACTTGGCAAAGGCATTCAACACGGTATTCGCCGTGCGCTGCGCCTTGTAACCCCAGTCGATCATGATCTTGCGGGTGAGCTTGATCGTTTCAGGATTAGTGGCGTTCAAGAACAGCATGGACGCCGCCGTGCCCGGATTGAAACGCTTCTTGCCCATACGACGCAGCAGATCGCGCATCGCCATCGACACATCGCCGAAGTCGATATCCACCGGACAAGGCGTTTCGCACTTGTGACACACGGTGCAGTGATCGGCCACATCGCTGAATTCATCCCAGTGTTGAATCGACACACCGCGACGAGTTTGCTCTTCGTACAAGAAGGCTTCGATCAACAACGAAGTGGCGAGAATCTTGTTACGCGGCGAGTACAGCAGGTTGGCGCGCGGTGAATGCGTCGCACACACCGGCTTGCACTTGCCGCAACGCAGGCAGTCCTTGATCGCGCCCGAAATCGAGCTGATATCCGACTGCTGCATGATGAGCGATTCATGCCCCATCAAATTGAAGCTGGGCGTGTACGCATAACGCAGATCGGCGCCCGGCAGCAGCTTGCCCTTATTGAATCGACCTTCCGGATCGACGCGCTGCTTGTAGCCGCGGAACTCAGCGGTTTCCTCATCGCTCAAGAATTCCAGCTTGGTGATACCGATGCCGTGTTCACCGGAGATCACGCCGTCCAACGAACGCGCAATGCCCATGATGCGTTCCACCGCATGCGTGGCGGTCTTGAGCATCTCGTAGTTATCGGAGTTCACCGGAATGTTGGTGTGCACATTGCCGTCACCGGCGTGCATGTGCAGCGCCACCCATACGCGTCCACGCAGAATGGTCTTGTGAACGCTCTCGCACTCGGTGAGCACCGGAGCGAATACCGCACCCGAGAAAATATGCCGCAGCTGGTTACGCACTTCCTGCTTCCAGCTGATGCGAATGCTGCGATCCTGGATGATGTCGAACACGCGCAGGTTGCCATCCACTGCCAGACGTTGTTCGAAATCCTTCAACAAGGGCTGATAACCCAGCGAGGCCAGTGTCGGCAATGCATCGCGCAGGGATTGATCCAGATGCTCGGCAAGATAGGTCCAGCGCTTGCGCACACGCCCCACCAAGGCCACTGCTTCACTGGGACGATCACCCAGCATTTCCGCGGCGGGCAGACGATTCAATTCCGGATCGTCGGTGGCCGCCAACTTGAGCTCGCCACTCAAATACACCTGCAGCGCATCGAGCAATTCCAGCTTGTTCTTGAACGACAGCTCAACGTTGATGCGCTCGATGGCGTCGGTGTACTCACCCATGCGCGGCAACGGGATCACCACGTCTTCATTGATCTTGAAGGCGTTGGTGTGTTTAGCGATAGCGGCGGTACGCGAACGATCCACCCAGAACTTCTTGCGCGCATCGGCATTGACGGCGATGAAGCCTTCGCCGGTGCGGGCATTGGCCATTCGCACTACTTCAGAGGTGGCCAGTGCCACCGCATCTTCATCGTCACCGACGATGTCACCCAGCAACACCATTTTCGGCAGCGTGCCGCGCTTGGACTTGGTGGTGTAACCCACCGCGCGCAGGTAACGCTCATCCAAGTGTTCAAGGCCGGCCAACAACACACCGGTGCGTTGTTGATTGCTATCGAGATAGCTCTTGATCTCGACAATCGAAGGAATGGCGTCGCGCGCCTGGCCGAAGAATTCCAGACAGACAGTGCGCGTGTGCTTGGGCATGCGATGCACGATCCAGCGTGCCGACGTGATCAAGCCATCGCAGCCTTCCTTCTGCACACCGGGCAGGCCGCCCAGGAATTTGTCGGTGACGTCCTTGCCCAGGCCCACCTTGCGGAAGCTGGCGCCCTTGATGTCCAGCCGTTCGGTACGCAGCGTGCGCGCCCGATCCGGATGTTCGCGACCATCCTTCCAGGTCAATTCGAAACTGGCGACTTCCACATCGTGAATCTTGCCGAGGTTGTGGCCGAAGCGTTCCACTTCCAGCCAGTTGCCTTCGGGATCGACCATGCGCCACCAGGCGAGGTTATCGACAGCGGTGCCCCACAGCACGGCCTTCTTGCCGCCGGCGTTCATGGCGACATTGCCGCCCACACACGAGGCATCGGCGGAAGTCGGGTCCACTGCGAACACATAACCGGCGCGCTCGGCGGCTTCGGCCACGCGGCGCGTCACCACACCGGCTTCGGTGAAAATGGTGGGCACGGGCTCGGCCACATCGGGCAGGCGCAGCAATTCCACTGGAATAATCGTTTCCAGTTTTTCGGTATTGATGACGGCCGACAATGCGGTAAGCGGAATGGCGCCGCCGGTGTAGCCGGTGCCGCCGCCGCGCGGAATCACCGTCAAACCCAGTTCAAAACAGCTGCGCACCAATTGCGGAATTTCCGCTTCGGTATCCGGCATCAGCACCACAAAGGGAAATTCGACGCGCCAGTCGGTGGCGTCGGTGACATGCGAGGTGCGCGCATACGCGTCGAAACAAACATTGTCCTTACGCGTGTACTTGGTCAGCAGCTTGCGCGCGCGGGCTCGCAGCTGTTCGGTGTCATTGAATTCGGCTTCGAAGCGGCTCACCGCCTTGCGGGCGGCCACCAGCAGCTCGCCCACCTTGCGATCGCGCTCGATATCGACGCGGTCGCGGCGCTTGTCGATTTCACCCAGACGATGATTCAGCGCCTCCACCAACAGTGCGCGGCGCTTGGGATTGTCCAGCAGGTCGTCCTGCAGGTAGGGATTGCGCTGCACCACCCAGATGTCGCCCAGCACTTCATAGAGCATCCGCGCCGAACGGCCGGTTTTGCGTTCCTCGCGCAGCTCGTGCAGCACCTGCCACAGCGGCTCGCCTAACAGACGAATAACGATTTCGCGGTCGGAGAACGAGGTGTAGTTGTAGGGAATTTCGCGCAGCCGGGCGTGCGGCTCGAAAGTGACGCGGGGCGGCTCTAACTCGTTGTCTTCAAAGGGAAGCGGCAGAGAGGCGTTCATCTAGACGAAGTAACCCAGGGGGCTGATTGGACAGCCATTGTAGGGGGTTGGGACGGGTTTGACACGCTCATGAAGTCGCACAATGGCTGTATTTCCGCCTCTACCTTCCTGGGGATGGACAGACCAACCACGGTCGCCACAAATCTGCTTATGATCGGCCTTTAGACGGTTTGGCCTACCCAAGAGAACCCCCATGACGCCAGTCGCCCGCCGCACCCTCGCCTTTGCTGTACTAGCCAGCTTGAGCTTGGCCGGCTGCGCCAAGATTGACGACAAACCCGTCAGTGAGGCTTCCAGCAGCAGCGCCCCGGCTGCGTTCAAGTTCGAAGCCGACCGCTTCGCAGACATTCGCGTGCTGCGCTACCAGGTACCCGGCTTCGAGCAACTGCCGCTTAAGCAGAAGGAGTTGCTGTACTACCTGTACCAGGCTGCGCTGTCCGGTCGCGACATCATGTGGGACCAGAACGACCAACATAACCTGCGTATTCGCAAGCTGTTGGAACAGATCGTCGAACACTACCCCGGCGACCGTAACGCCGCCGAGTTTCAACAACTGCTGACCTATGCCAGGCAGGTATGGTTTGCCAATGGCATTCACCATCACTACTCCAACGCCAAGTTCACACCGGCCTTCACGCCTGAGCAACTGCGTGCAATGGCACAGGCCTCGGCTGATCAATCCAGCTTCCCCTTGCGTGAAGGACAAACGCTGGCGCAATTACTGGATGAATTGCAGCCGGTGATCTTCGATCCCAAAGTGGACGCCAAGAAGGTCAACAAGGATCAGAGCGTCGACAAGGTGGCGAACTCGGCGGTCAACTTCTATGAAGGCGTGACGGAAAAAGAAGTCACGCAGTTCTATCAAGCATTGGCCAATAAGAAGGATGCCACGCCGCCTTCTTATGGCTTGAACTCCAAGCTGGTGAAAGAAAACGGCAAGCTGGTAGAGAAAGTCTGGAAGGTCGGCGGAATGTACAGCCCGGCCATCGAACGTATTGTCTACTGGCTGGACAAGGCCACTGCAGTGGCGGAAACGCCGGAGCAACAACAAGCATTGCAACTGCTCACCAAGTACTACCGCAGCGGCGATCTGAAAGACTTCGATGCCTACAACATCGCCTGGGTGAAGGATGTGAATTCGCAGGTGGATGTAGTTAATGGCTTCATCGAGGTCTACAACGATCCACTGGGTTATCGCGGCTCGTTCGAATCGGTTGTCTCGGTAAAAGATCCAATCGCCACGCAGCGCATCGGCGCCATCGCCGCGCAGGCGCAATGGTTTGAAGACAACTCGCCCATCATGGCTGCGCACAAGAAAGCCGAAGTGAAAGGCATTACCGGTAAGGCCATTACGGTGGTGGTGGAGTCCGGCGATTCGTCGCCCGCCACACCCATCGGCATCAATCTGCCCAATGCCGATTGGATTCGCGCCGAACACGGTTCCAAGTCGGTTTCCTTGAGCAATATCGTCGATGCCTATAACTCCACCGAAGGTAAGGCCATAGAAGAATTCGCCTGGTCGCCTGAAGAAATCGCACGCAACAAACAGTACGGCAATTTGGCCGGCAATCTACACACCGACATGCACGAAGTGATCGGCCATGCCTCAGGCAAGATCAATGCGGGTGTCGGCGATCCCGCCAACACGCTCAAGCAATATGCATCGACATTGGAAGAAGGTCGCGCCGATCTGGTAGCGCTCTACTACCTGCTTGACCCCAAACTGGTCGAGATCGGCGTGATGCCCTCACTGGAAGTCGGCAAAGCCGAGTACGACAATTACATTCGCAACGGCATCATGACCCAGCTGTATCGCCTGAAGCCCGGCGAGCAACTGGAAGAAGCGCATATGCAGAATCGCCAGCTGATTGCGCGCTGGACTTATGAGAAGGGCATGGCCGACAAGGTCGTTGAATTCAAACAACGCGACGGCAAGACCTATGTGGTGATAAACGACTACGACAAGCTGCGCGTGCTGTTCGGTCAACTGCTGCGCGAGATTCAACGCATCAAATCCGAAGGTGACTTCAAAGCTGCCACGGCGTTGGTGGAAAACTATGGCGTGAAAGTGGATGCTGCTCTACAACGCGAAGTGCTGGAGCGTTACAGCAAACTAAATGTTGCACCCTACTCCGGCTTCATCAATCCAAAGTTAGTAGCGGTGTACGACGGCAACACATTGAAGGATGTGCGCATCGAGTATCCGGATAATTTTGTAGGGCAGATGCTCGAGTATGGGAAGGAGTATGGGTTGTTGGCGGTGGAGAATTAGCCTAACAACAGCATTAAATCTTCTCCCTCAGGACTGCGGATCAACCCCGAAGACGCGCAGCTCCTGATCACAACAGCACGCCTTCGCGAGGCGTGCGGCCCAGGCGACGGCCTCCTGACGCGAGGGCAGTTCAAGCACAGTGAAGCCGCCATTGAGAATGGGTGCCCACGGGTAGCCGCCTTCAACGACAGCACCGTCTGCCGAGACGAGCACCGACGGTACGCCCTCATCGATACCGCCGGCAAAAACGTAGACGCCTGCTGCCTTTGCTTCTTCGATCACGGCGTGCGCGTCACGACCCACCGATTCCAACTCACCATCGTGCACAACCATCGCTGCGCTGGGAAAGGAGATCAGGTACTTGGCCATGGCGCTCTTTCTCATAAAAATATAAAACGATCGTGATTCGCGTTTGCATTCTAACGGGCCTTATCCACCATAAATTCGCAAGAAAATATGACAAACGCTTCCCTATTGATCCAGCCGCAAGCCCTTACGTTAATGGATAACGCACCTTATGGCTGAAGAAAACTCTTCTGCCACAAAGAATCAGCAAGCCTATATACGGTACGCAAATGTAGCCGACTCTCTTTGAACTCCAGGAATTCGATCTGCTTGGGCTTCAGTCTAAACCCACCCCAATTATGAGGACGAGAGATTGCCTTACCCCCATATTCAATCTCCGCCTGCGAATACTGCTCGACTAGCGAATCAAGACTGGCAATTGACTTGCTTTGATTGAATGTTGCCGTTGTGATTTGCGCCTCTCGCGAACGGCTCAGCCAATGCTTATCCGCTTCTTGATGGGATATAACCGAGCATTCGCCTTGGATTCTGATCTGCATGGCCACATGCTCCCACCAAATGGTGATGCCCGCTTTCGGATTAAGGCTTATCTCAAGCGCTTTTGCAGAGTCTAAGCATGTGCAAAAGACGAAGCCCGCCTCATCCACCTCTTTCAAGTCGACAAAGCGAGAGCTGGGGTATCCGTCAACATCAACGGTAGAAACACATACTGCATTACGATGTTTAAGCGTCCCTTCTTTCTTAGCGCCACACCAAACCGTCTTGAATACGTCGATCGGACTATGCATGGCTTCCTCTCCGCTAGTCTTTCGATGGAACCAGCTTCCTCTACTCCGCCCCCACCACAAACTTATACCCCACTCCCCGAACCGTCAGCAGATGCTGCGGCGTGCTGGGATTCTCTTCCAGATACTTACGCAGCCGCACAATGAAATTATCAATTGCACGGGTATCCATATCCGCCGGCAATCCCCACACATCCTTGAGAATTTCCTGACGTGAGATAGCGCGGCCTTGGTTGTTGATGAGGTAGCGCAGCAGCTCCACTTCCATCACGGTGAGTTTTATATTGCCTGCGGGGGAACGCAGCTCCAGTTCGCGAAAGTCGACAGTGCGATTGCCCAACACAAATACATCGGCATCTTGGGTGCTGGAGGTAGTAGCTGCGCCACTCCATTGACGACGGCGCAGCAAGCTATGAATACGCGCCAGCAAAATCTTCAGATCGAAGGGCTTGGGTAGGTAATCGTCCGCGCCGCTTTCAAAGCCTCTGATCACATCTTCGGGACGATTGAGCGCGGTGAGCATCAGCACCGGTACAAATTGATTGGCTTGGCGCAGCGTGTTGACCACGGCGAAGCCATCGAATGCCAGGCAGCATGGCGTCCAGCACCACGGCATCGGCATCTTGATCTTGAAAGTACTGCAGGGCCGCTTCGCCGGTTTCGCAGAGGGTCACTTCATGACCTTCTGCTTCGAGATTGAAACGCAGGCCTTGGGCCAGATGCGTTTCATCCTCGACGACCAGCAGGCGGCTCATTGCGGCTTGAATCTCGGCAGATGCATCGTCAGAGTGGCGCCCTTGCCCTCGCCTTCGCTCGCGGCGATTACCTTACCGCGATGCTTCTTGACGATGGAGTGCACGATGAATAGACCCAGACCCGTGCCTTTCACCTTGTTGCGTGCCCGGCCGGTGCGATAGAAACGCTTGAAGATGCGCTTCAGGTCGTTGCTAGGAATACCCACACCCTGATCACTGACCTGCACCAGCACTTCATCGTCCTGTGACTGCACGCCCGCGGTGATCTGCACCGAGCCGGGCGAATACTTCACCGCGTTATCCAGGATGTTGCTGATGGCGGTACGTAGTTCATCGGCATCGCCCATCACCGTGATGGCTTCACGCGCCGCAGTAGGTTGTACCTCAGTCAGCGTAGAAGTCGTCAATTGATGGCGTTGACGCGCCAGTTCCACGCACTCGTGCAGCACGGCCGCCAGATTCACCGGCAACCAGTTGCGTTCGCCGCGCCTCTGCACCGTCTCGGCGGCACGCAGCACCTGCTCCACCGTGGAGGTCAGGCGGTCCGAATCCTTGTGCATGATGCGATAAAAATCCTGCCGCTGCGCCTCGGTCAAATTGCGCGCCTGCAGGGTCTCCAGGTACAGGCGAATGGACGCGATGGGCGTCTTTAACTCATGCGTGACGGCATTGATGAAGCTGTCGTGCTGTTCGTTGCGACGAATCTCGCGCACCAGGAACACGGTGTTGATGATCAGGCCGGCGATGATCAGCGTGAACAGTACCGCGCCGATGACAATCGGCCAGACACCCGGCGAGTTGAGAATCCAGGTGACATTCAGCGCAAGCGCCACCGCCACCAGCGTACTGCCCAGTACGATGAAGAATGCGACGGCCTTGCTGCGGCTGGTGATGTTCATGAAGGCTGCAGTGTAGCGCAGCCTTAATTCACCGGAGCTGATCGATGCGCGAAGCGTTGCCGCCGCGCCCACCTCAGGACTCGCTGGAAGGAACGGCTATCGGCATCGGCTCGGCGGCCAGCGGCGGCACTTCCAGGTTGCCTTTCAGCAGTTCCGGATTGGGCAACTTGATGTTGCGCGCCAGACCCACCATGCCAAGGAACTTGATGCAGTACCAGTTCACATCGATTTCCCACCACATGAAGCCATGGCGAGCCGACTGCGCATGTGCGTGATGGTTGTTGTGCCAGCCCTCACCGAAGCTGACCAAGGCCACCCAGAAGTTGTTGGTGGAATCTTCATCGGTGTTGAAGCGACGCGAACCCCAGATATGATTCACCGAGTTCACGCACCAGGTGAAGTGCAGACCGACGGTAACGCGGAAAAAGATAGTCCACAGCACCATGTCCCAGCCCCAGATCGCCAGAATGGTGAAACCCAGGGTGGTCAGCGGCACCCAGTGGTACTTGCTGATCCAGACATGAAACTTGTCGCGCGCCAGATCCGGCACTTGCGCAGCCAGCTCGGTGGTGGACTGATGCAGCGCGGTGCCGCCCAGAATCCAGCCCATGTGCGACCACCACTTACCGTCGCGCGGCGAATGCGGATCGCCCGGCTTGTCGGTGAATTTGTGGTGCTTGCGGTGCGTGGCCACCCAGAAAATCGGACCGCCTTCCAGCGCCATGGTGGCGAAGGTAGTCAGGGTGTATTCCAGCCACTTCGGCACCTTGAACGAGCGATGCGTCAGCAGGCGGTGATACGCCAGGCCAATGCCCAGACCGCCGGTGATCCACCACAGCACCGAGGCCGCAATCACGCCCGCCCAGCTGAAGTTGAACAAGGCCCAGACGGCGCCAATATGGAAGGCCGCCATGAAGAATTTGGTGATCCAATTACCGGTACGAGCGCGTTCGGCAAGCGTTTGGGACACGGAGCAATCCTCAATCGTTTATAGGATGGTTTATCTGCGATTGAAGATAACAATGCCGGCCGGGGGGCAATGTAATAGTTGTGTAATAGGTGGGGCGGAGTTCGCATTCCGTCCCACTTCTGCCCAAGGGAGAGGCAGCTGAACCAGGCTTTCTCGGGCTTATTGGTTGCAGCCGCTCTATTTGCGCACTACCAGCCGGATCGCCAACCCGCAGAAAACGCTGCTCATCAGCCATTTCTGGCGCACCTGCCAACGCGGCGACACGACCCAGCGCTGAGCAATAGTGCCAGCGCTTAAGGCAATCGCTCCATTAACGCAGGTACCCATCACCACCTGGGTACCGCCAAGCAACAGGGACTGCGTGAGGCCACTACCCTGGGTTTGGCCAATGAATTGCGGTAACAGCGACAGGTAAACCAAGGCAATTTTTGGATTGAACAGATTGGTTAATAAGCCCGCAGTGAATAACTGACGTGCCGGCAGGCTCTGTAATTGCTTCACTTGAAATGGGCTACGGCCACCCGGCCTTAACATCATGAATGCCAGATACAACAGGTAGCTGGCGCCGACGTAACGCAACAACACAAACAACTTGGGCATCTGCGTCAGCAAGGCAGTGAGCCCAAATGAAGTCGCCAACATCCAGATTAAAAAACCCAACGCCACACCGGCTAGTGAATACATGGCGGCGCGACGGCCCTGGCACAGCGCACGCGAAACGAGATGAATCATGTTGGGGCCGGGTGATAGCGCCATGCCTAGTGCTACCAGGGTGAAGGCAATCCATGTGTGCGAGTCAGGCATTCAATGCCTCCCTGAAGATTGTCAATTAAGCGGACTCTTTCACTGCTTCCAGAGGAAGAGGTCGTGCAGCGCGAAGGGGCGATATCTAAGTGCTCTTGCTCCCACCCTAACCCTCCCCCGTTCCACGGGGGAGGGATTGTTACGTGCCATTGCTCTACTTTCGAGAGGAAAGAGAGTTAGGCCTTACCCTCTTCTGCCCAGCCGCATTGCAGGCCTTGGTTCTGCTGCTTGAGATAGGTCATCAATGGTTGGAAGTATTCGACGATGGCGGAGGCATCCATCTGGCGCGTGCCGGTCAGTTTCTCCAGCGTGTCCTGCCAGGGTTGGGAAGCTCCGGCTTTGAGCATGGCCATGAATTTCTCGCCGGCCTGCTTGTTGCCGTAGATATCGCATTGGGCCAGCGGGCCTTTGTAACCGGCTGCATCGCATAGTGCTTTCTGGAATTGAAACTGCAATACAAAGGCCAGGAAGTAACGCGTGTATGGAGTATTGCCGGGGACGTGATACTTCGCCCCCGGATCGAAGTCCTCTGCGCTGCGAGCAAGCGGCGGCGACACGCCCTGATACTTTTCACGCAGGGCCCACCAAGCCTCGTTGTACTGCGCGGGCTTGGTCTGACCGTCGAACACGCGCCAACGCCATTGATCCACCAGCTTGCCGAAGGGCAGGAAGGCCACCTTGCTCAACGCCAGCTTCATCTGCGAATTGATCAGCGCCTTGTCATCGGTGGCGACATTTTTCACCAGACCGATTTTCTTCAGATGCTCGGGCGTGAGCGATAACGTGATGGTGTCACCAATGGCTTCATGGAAACCATCATGCGCGCCGCCTTGAAATAACGGCGTCTGATCCTTGTACATCAGGTAGTAATAGATATGCCCCTGCTCGTGATGAATGGTGGTGAGCTGTTCTTCATCGGGCTCGATGCATTGCTTGATACGCACATCGTCTTTAGTGAGATCGAAATCCCAGGCACTGGCGTGGCATTGCACATCGCGATCGCGCGGCTGGACCAGTAACGAATTCTTCCAGAACGGATCGGGCAACTTCGGCATGCCGATGGAGGTATAAAAATCCTCAGCAACGCGCGCCATCTTCTCGGCTATGGCGCTATCGGCCTGATGTTCCATATCGGCCTGCTGCACCACGGTCGGCTTGCCCTTGAATGCCACCTGCAATTTTTTGAGCTCATCATCGCGCTGCGCCTTGAGCGTACTGGTGACATCCAGATCAGCGATGCCCTTGTACGGCTCCATCAGCGGATACAAATTGCTCCATTCCTGCGCCCACATATTGCCCAACAGGTGCGCGGGAATCAGACCCTCCTTGGGAACCACCGCATCGCCATATTTCTGATTGAGCTTGCTGCGCACCGCACAGTGCAGCTGCTCGTACAGAGGCGACACCTGCGACCAGAGACGCTCCACTTCGGTGTCGAACTCCTTGGGGGTCATATCGTAGCCGCCCCGCCACAGTTCGCCGGTATCCGCAAAGCCAGTCTCCTTGGCGCCTTCATTCATCAACTCAACGAAGCGCACATAGTCTTCGCGAATAGGCTTGGCCGTGGCCTGCCAACCCGCCCAGGCTTCGGCAATCTGCGCTGGTGTGTACTTGAACTCGGCGTTGTTGACGATCTTCTCGATCTCTTGCAATGCCAGACACTCATCGTTGCCGGCCGCATCTTTGCGGCACCACTTGGCCGAGCCATAGTTGGCATCCATCTTCGCGCCGATCTTGGCCAGCTCTGCCTGCTTGGCCGGATCTTTCGGCGCCGGCATCGACGAACCTAGTTTGATCAGCAGCAGCGAACGCGCGGTATCGGGCTTCAGATCTTTGACATCGTTAAAGCGCTTGGCTTGTTCAATGATGCGACTGTTGAAGGCCAACCATTCTTCCGTAGCGGCGGCTGAGATGCGTTGCGTGTCATCAGTGATGAAGGTGGCCGCCACCCACGCCGAGGAATTCCATAACGGTCGCTTGGCCAGCAATTCATTGTTCACGTCTTGAACGAATTGATCGGCGCCCGCAGCGTTCACCGGCCGGCTGCCCGATGCGCTGTCCTGCTTGGTGCAGGCCATTAAACAGCTGAGCACCGCTATGCTTACCAAGGCTTTACGCATGAGTCACTCCTTTAGAGTTTTGTCGCTATGGTTTGCCCCCACCCTAACCCTCCCCCGCAAGCGACGGAGGGGATCAAATTCCCTCCCCTGTTCGACGGGGGAGGGTTAGGGTGGGGGCAATCTTCAAATATTCACTAAGACGCTTCTACCCGCCGCATCACTCTACTAGCCAACAACAACACCAACGCAGCTACCGCACCAAAAATAAAAACCGATAGAAATCTTGACGGCATATTCGGCACCGAATCTTCGCCCAGCAATCCCGCTATCAAACCAGCGATCAAATTGCCTAACGCTGTACCCATGAACCATACGCCCATCATCTGGCCCACATAACCCTTGGGCGCCAGCTTGGTCACGGCCGACAAACCCACCGGTGACAAGCACAGTTCACCGGTGGTGTGTAATAGATAAGTCAGCACCAACCAGGTAGGCGCAACCTGCTGGCCCTGCACAACGTATTGAGCAGCGAAGAACAACACTAAAAATCCCAAGGCCATTTGCAACAAACCCAGCGCCATTTTCACCGAAGTAGCAGGCTCCAACTTACGCATGCCCAATCGCACCCACAGCGATGCGAACAACGGCGCCAGCACGATGATGAAAAATGGATTGATGGATTGCAGCCACGACGCCGGCACTTCCCAGCCGAACATCACGCGATCGGTATAGCGGTCGGCAAACAAATTAAAAGAAGAACCGGCTTGTTCGAAGCCCGACCAGAACAGCGCCGCAGCGAAGAAGAACACGATAATGACGCCGACACGCTGACGCTCTTCGCGACTCAGGCCGCCCCAGATCAATACGTAAGCAAAGTACGCCAGCGAGACAGCGACAATCGCAACGCCCGTGCCCTGCGCCAGCATCAAGGGATTGAATCGCATCTCGCCAAATAACATCGCCAATATCAACACTACCAATGCAGCCAGACACAGTTGCACGATGCGCCAATCGCGTTTCACGCGCGGCGCATCGGTTATCTCCGGCAAACCCGCCTGGCCCAGCGTGTGGCCAGTCAACCGGTATTGAATCAGACCCAGCAGCATGAACACGCCGGCAGCGCCAAAACCGTAATGCCAACCGATGCGCTCACCCAGGTAACCACATACCAGCTGGCCGAAGAACGAACCGACATTGATGCCCATGTAAAAAATGGAGAAGCCAGCGTCGCGGCGGGCGCCCGTATCAAGAGCGGCATCCTGTGCATAGAGCTGGCCGACCATGGCGCTGATGTTGGGCTTGAGCAGGCCGGTGCCGAGCACGATCAACACCATGCCGATGAAGAAGGTCGGCGTCCAAGGCATGGCCATGGTGAAATGACCACAAGCAATGATCAAACCGCCATACAACACGGCGCTGCGCTGGCCGATCAAACGATCCGCCACCCAACCACCGGCTAACGTCAGCATGTACACGCCCGCCGTATACAAACCATAGATGGCCGTGGCGGAACGATCATCCAGGCCCAAACCACCTTGTTCCACTCCAGCCACCATGGCCAGCACCAAGATGGCGCGCATGCCGTAGTAGGAAAAGCGTTCCCACATTTCGGTGAAGAACAACGTCGCCAGGCCGCGTGGATGACCGAACCAAGTTTTGCTGGTCGACATGGCTGCCTTGTAGTTCCAATGGGTTGTTCTAAAGGGCTGTTCTAATGGACTGGCGCAACTTGCCTGCTCATCACCGGTTTCGTCAATTGCTTTACCAATGTCATTGGCGGCAGACTCATGTCTTCACGATTGCCGGCTCCATCCCTATGTCCAGTACACCCGCTCCATCCGCTTCACTGAACGCTCTACTGGCCAAGTGGCCGGGACCGTTCGGTGGCGTACCACCCTTCGCCGCCGTGCACGCAGCGGATTTTTCCGCCGCAGTAGAAGCAGGCATGACTGAACAGTTGGCGGAAATCGATGCCATTGCCAACAACCCGGCGCCGCCCAGCTTTGACAACACCATTGCCGCCATGGAAGCCTGCGGCCGCACACTGGATCGCGTGCTGGCCATTTATCACATCCACACCGGAGGCTTGAACGACGAAGCCATGCAGGCAATCGAACGCGACCTCGAGCCCAAACTGGCCGCGTTTCACGACTCGATCACGCAGAACGAAGCGCTGTTCAAACGCATCGCCGCCGTATACGCACAACGCGAACACAGTGGCCTGAACGCGGAGCAACAACGACTGACCTGGGTGCAGTACCAAGCCTTTGCCCGTGAAGGCGCACAACTGGATGCGACTGCCAAGACGCGCCTGTCGGCCATCAATCAAGCGCTGGCCGGACTGTTTACCGAATTCAGCCAGCGCATTCTGCAAGACGAAAGCAATGTGTTTGTGGTGTTGAACGATGCTGCATCGTTGGCGGGCCTGCCCGAATCTGAACGTGCAGCAGCTGCCGCAGAAGCGGAGGAACGCAAACTGCCTGGCAAGTGGGTGATCGCCAACACCCGTTCCAGCGTCGAACCCTTTCTAACTTATTCGACACGTCGCGATCTGCGCGAACGGGTATGGCGCAACTTCGTCATGCGTGGCGACAACGGCGGCACCACCGATACGCGGCACTTGATTGCCGACATTTTGAAATTGCGCGCCGAGCGTGCGCAACTGCTGGGCCATGCCACCCATGCGCACTGGCAGTTGGAAGATTCCATGGCCAAGATTCCTGGCAAGGCCAGTGAACTGCTGCATGCCCTGTGGAAACCTGCTGTGGCGCGCGTGGGCGAAGAAGTCGCGGACATGCAGCAATTGGCTGATCGCAACGGCATCAAAGTCGAAGCCTGGGATTATCGTTACTACGCCGAGCAGGTACGCAAAGCGCGCTTCGATTTAGATACCAATGAATTGAAGCCTTACCTGCAGTTAGAGAAATTACGCGAAGGCATGTTCTTCGTCGCTGACAAGTTGTTCGGCCTGCGCTTCGTCGCGCTCGATGCCAAGCAGGTATCGGTGTTTCATCCGGACGTGCGCGCCTGGGAAGTACAGGATGCTCACGGTGAACATGAGGGCGAACATATCGGTCTGTGGTTCTTCGATCCTTACTCCCGTCGCGGCAAGCAATCGGGCGCCTGGATGAGCGAGTACCGCAGCCAGCAACGCTTTGCCGGAAAGGTCAGCCCCATCGTCTCCAACAATGCCAATTTTGCCAAGGGCAAGGCGGGTGCGCCGGTACTGATCAACTGGGACGATGCAGTAACGTTGTTCCATGAATTTGGCCACGCACTGCATGGCCTGCTCTCCAATGTAAGTTATCCCACCTTGGCCGGCACCTCGGTGGTGCGCGACTTCGTCGAGTTCCCTTCGCAATTACTGGAACATTGGTTGCTGGCGCCGGAAGTATTGCAGCGCTTCGCCTTGCACTATCAAAGCGGCGAACCCATGCCGCAGGCATTGGTGGACAAGATCGTACGGGCACGCAACTTCAATCAGGGCTTCGCCACGCTGGAATACCTCGCCAGCGCCATGATCGATATGGAATTGCACCTGGCCGGCAGCGCCGTCAGCGAAGCCGGCTTCGATGCGGTGCAATTCGAACAGGACACCTTGAAGCGTTTAGGGATGCCCAATGAAATTGTGATGCGACATCGCACGCCGCAATTCAGCCACGTGTTTTCCGGCGATGGCTATGCCGCCGGTTACTACAGCTATCTATGGGCCGACACGCTGGTGGCCGATGCCTGGGAAGCTTTCACCGATAGCGGCGATCTATTCGATAAAGAACTTGCACAGCGCCTGCGCACTCATGTATTCACTGCAGGCAATCAGCAGGAGCCGGATGTGGCGTATCGCAATTTCAGAGGCCGCGATCCGGATGTGAATGCACTACTGCGTAAGCGCGGCTTCATGGCGGATGCAAAACGGGCGCAATAAATTGCGCCCCTACGTTAACGGCAATACCTATTTGTAGGGGCGTGATTCATCACGCCCGCAATCATAAAAAGACAACAAGACAGGAACCATCATGACCGATCTTCTAAACAGCATCGACAGCATCGTATGGGGCCCCTACATGCTGGTGCTGATTCTCGGCACCGGCTTTTATTTGCAGATTCGCCTGCGCGGCATGCCCTTGCTTATGATCGGACAAGGTTTTCGCATGATCTGGAAAGGCCGCAAGCAGGACGAAGGCCATGGCGAAGTCAGTCCGTTCTCGGCATTGATGACCTGTCTGGCCGCCACTATCGGCGTGGGCAATGTGGTCGGCGTCGCCACCGCCATTGCCATCGGCGGCCCCGGCGCGGTGTTCTGGATGTGGATGACCGCACTGGTGGGCATGGCCACCAAGTACGCCGAAGTGGTGGTGGCGGTGCAATTCCGCGAACGCGATGAAGACGGCCGCTTCGTCGGCGGCCCGATGTACGCCATCAAGAACGGCATGGGCAAACATTGGAAATGGCTGGGCACCGCTTTCGCCATCTTCGGCGGACTGGCCGGCTTCGGCATCGGCAACATGGTTCAAGCCAACAGCATTGCCGATGCACTCCAAGGCGCTTTCGGCATTGATCATCAGATCACCGGCATTGCCTTGCTGGTGATCACCGCAGCAGTGGTGCTGGGTGGTATCAAGCGCATCGCCGCAATAGCGGACTGGCTGGTGCCGTTCATGGCCATTGCCTATCTATTGGGCGGCATCGCCGTATTGATCACGCACGCTGCGGCTATTCCCGGCGCTTTCAAAGTCATTTTCAGTTCCGCATTCACGGGCACGGCTGCCACTGGCGGCTTCGCCGGCGCGGCGATGATTGCCGCCATCCGTTATGGCGTGGCGCGCGGTGTGTTTGCCAATGAAGCCGGTCTGGGTACTGCAGGCATCGCACAGGCGGCAGGCGCCAGCAACAATGTCATCAAGAGCGGCTTGGTGGGCATGATGGGCACCTTTCTCGATACCTTTGTGATCTGCACCATCACCGGCCTGAGCATTGTGATCAGCGGCGTATGGACCACCGGCAAGAGCGGCGCAGAACTCACGCAGCTGGCCTTCGATAGCGTCGCGCCCGGCTTCGGTCATGCCTATGTCGCCGTCATTCTCGCAGTATTTGCACTCACCACCATTTTCGGCTGGGGTTACTACGGAGAACGCTGCTGGCAGTTCCTGTTGGGCAAGTGGACCATCATGCCGTATCGCGTGCTATGGACGATTGGCGTGTTCATCGGCGCCACCATCCAGATGGAAACCGTGTGGACGCTGGCCGATGTGCTCAATGCATTGATGGCCATTCCCAATTTGATTTCGCTACTGGCTCTGTCGCCGCTGATTGTGCAGTTGACCAATGCGCAGCTGCGCAAGGTGTTGGCGGAGTCCTGAGCAACAACCCACTGGTGCAGCCAAGCCCGTCATTGATGGGCTCATTGGGAAATTTAGGGACTCTCAAGCACCTGAGCATGACCCGGATTGCCGTAAGGACGGGCCACATTTCGCGGAATCAAGAACACCGCGGAATGCGCTCCGTATAACTCTGCAGGAAAAGTCATTTCACCCGTGACCACATAGGTACGATATAGAAATCGACCACCACTGGCAGGGTCCGCTAAATTGAAGCGTATCGATTCGCGCTTGCCGCCCGTTGCCGCCAACCAGTTGTCGATGTCCTGCTGTGTTGCACGACGTAACCGACCTTCGCGCAGCAGTTGATCCAGACCGGCATCACCCGCAGCCGGAGCAGATGGCGCTGATGTGGGGTTGGCAGCCTTCTGTTGTGGATACGAATATTGAGTATAAGTCCGCACGCCGTTTTCATTGACTATCGGCGGTGGTGTATAGGATTCAGGAGCGGCTTTCTCGGCCGGCGCCTTAGATGAAGCGGCTGATGCCGATTCTGGCATCGGCATGGCTTGCTCTGCGGTTGCTACCGGAGCTTCAGCAACGTCGGCAACAGCCTCAGCAATGGTTTGCGTCTCTGTGGCATTTGCTTCGGGAGGAACCGTTTCATTCACAGTGCTTGTCGCCGGTTCCATAGGCGGAGCCTCGATAGTGATGACACGTGACGTATCGGCTGCTTTCCAGCGCACAAACAATTCACGCCTTAAATCGTGAAAATAAAATAGTAATGAAGCCGCGGCCAACACCATGGCGAGCGTCCACGCATTTTTCTTTTGTGTACCGTCCTCCTCGGCAGAATCTTCATCTGCAACCGTCACGGTAGACTCCGTATCCGCTGCAACAGGCATGGGCGCCAACCACCCCACCAGTAGAAACACCGCCCCCGCCGCGATCACCGCCAGAATATTGGCCAGCTGTCCTAGCGAACCGAAATCCACCAACAGCAGTTTGATTGCCGCCGCGACCAGCAGTGTCGCACCGCCAACCCATAAAGAGCGCGATGAGGTTCGATGCGACCATATGGTGAAGGCTGAACCGGTGATAGCCCAGAGCAGCGATACCACGGCCGGCCATTGCAGGCGCAACACATCGCTTATATCAAGCGTTCCCGGTTGGCCGAACAAACGCATGAGATTTGCCTGAACAATCAAAGCCACACCAACGATGCAGGCTGCGACCCAGAAATTCGTGCGTAATCGCTGCGCGCCTCGCAGATGGGTTACCCATACCAATCCCGCCAGAGATACCAACTCAAGCGCTATCGCCCATGGATTTCTGACGATCGCCAGCAGTGTGGCTCCTGCCAATAAAGCCGCAAAGCCGACACCGAATACTTCAATCGCACTAACCAGCCATTCGCGACGCTCAGCCTCCACAAGGCGTCCGGCATACAGAGCCAGCATGGCAACCGCAACCGCCACCACAAAGCCAAACTGCGGTGCGCCAATACCGACATGTAGGCCCGCGGTGCCGGCCCAGATTACCGTGACAGCCGGTGCAACCAACGCCGCAAGGAATCGTTGATTGCGTGAATCGCGCTCACTACCAAGCGGACGCACAGCCAGGCCAATGAGTGTTATCGGCGCAGCAAGCATGCTCAACCAGGCAGCGACGACAGCAGCCTGGGATGCAGCCCAAGCCGCCGTTGCGAGTATCGCCAGTGTCAGACCGGTCACATGCTCATCTGCAATTCGCACGCGACGCCCCGGGATCCACAGGCTTACAGCTATCAGGATCAAAGCCCAATGCAGCACCAAGGCCAAGGTCGCCAACTGCCATTGAATCAATTCGATGCCGGTTGACACCACCAACCACACAATGCCAACCGCCAGCAATAAAGTATCCAATGACTGACGAATTCTCCTGCAGACCGTGCCGGCAATAATCAACAGGATCGAAGCAACCAGTCGCTCAATAAATCTGCCGTTTAAGAACGTATCGCCGCCCGCATCGGAGACAGTCGAATCGAGTACATGCAGCGCGCCGAACAGCAGCACCAGGCCTGCCAACACATCGTGCAACTTGGTTACTGGTTTGTAGCGCCAGGCGACTATCCCCAGACTCATTACGCTGGCTGCCAGCAATACCAATTCCCATGGCAAGCTCTTAAAACGCACCAGCAGACCAAACAGCAACAGCACTCCGGCGATGACCGCATGTATTGCGACGCCGTTACGCGCCTTCAGTCGCAAAGTCACTGCAGCCAATACCCACAGCAGACCGAGGCAGATCAATTCATCCGACAAATTCGCCCGTGTTACAGACAGACAAAAAGCCAGTAAGGCCGCGGTTGTGGGCAACACCAGTGTGTAGATCACATCCAGGCGCTCCATCCAGGGTGTGCTCGCCTGATTTTTCTCCAATACCGGCATGGCCAGATGGATCGCAACCAACAACAGCAACACCGGCTGCATTACCGCCGTATGGGCTGTGGTGTAGTACTGCGCCGTCCAGCCGAAAAAGACACCGCCGGCAAGCGCAAACAAGAAACTCAGATGAATCAGCGGACGCCAGCCCCGCTGCGCAACCATGACCAATGTCAGCAAGCTAGCGCCCAGGTAGTACCCATAAACCACTTCAGGCCCGGCATCTGCGACGGCGAATGCCGGCGCCAAGTAAGCTCCGATCATTGACAGCATCGCCAATGACAATGCGCTGCGTGTTACAGCGAATACACCCATGGCAATGGATACCAAGCCAAGCAGTGCAAGCCCCGCAGGGTTGGAAAGATAGTTGAACAGGCCGAATGCACTGTACGCCGTCAGATAAGCCACGCCGAACGCAGCGCCACCCAGCGCCAATGACACCGGCCGCCGCGCCGGACCATCGGGCACAAAGATCGAGCCAAGACCCAGTGCAAACGCAATCACCAGACCCGCAGCCAGCTTTAAATACGCCGCCACGTCGATGTTGATCAGTGCGTATCTGAGTAGCGCCCCCATACCGACAATAACCAGCGTACCGCCCACTTTTGCAGGCCAATTGCCGTTGGTAAGCCAGGTAAGCAACCCCACGGGACGCTGCAACTTCAAGCCCTGCGTAGCTGCAGATTCGGTGATGAGAACCATCGAGAAAATTGCGGCAAGCGCAATTAGAAATACCAGCGTTGTCATCCTTATAGTCCTTTTGTTCTCTTCCGGAACATCTAAGTCACTGCACTAGTATCAGTTTATTATCGCCATCACCCCAAGGTTGTATGCAGATTTCACGGTTCTGGCATTTACAGGAGAAATGCAGCCTACAGCCAGTCCGGATCGGGAATGGCATGGAACGCATGCCGCAGGCTTTCACTCCACTGCCGATTGATCATCGCGTAGTACTGGTGCTGAGAATTGATGTTGACATGGCTGCCTACTTTGAGCGTATCGCGCTTGATGGTAATCAAGTCCAGCGGCAGACCTACCGACAGATTGGAACGGATGGTGGAGTCCATTGATACCAGCGCGCACTTCACCGAGCGTTGCAGACTTAAACTGCGAGTCACTACGCGATCGAGGATGGGTTTGCCGTACTTGGATTCGCCAATCTGGAAGTACGGCGTATCGGCGGTGGCTTCGATGAAATTTCCGGCCGAATAGATATTAAACAGGCGCGGCATTTCGCCACCGATCTGACCGCCGAAGATCAAGGTGGCGTTGAAGTCGATGCCATGTTCTTTAAGCGCGTTGGCATCGCGGTGATACACCTCGCGCAGACTTTCACCCACCAGACGTGCCGCTTCAAACATATTGGGCGCAGTCATTAGCGACTCGCCAGCCTTGCCGGCCTTATCGTCGATCTTCTCTTGCAGGATGCTGATCAGCGCCTGCGAGATGGCGAGATTGCCCGCCGTCATCAACACCATGACACGCTCGCCCGGCTGCTCGAATACGGCGACTTTACGAAAGGTGCTGATCTGATCCACACCGGCGTTGGTACGGCTGTCTGCCAGGAACACCAGTCCCTCGCCCACCAAGATGCCCACACAATATGTCATGACAAATCTCTTCAAGAACAAGGCGCGCATGTTAGGCGCGACTTATCGATAGATCAAACCGCGCATACCGCACTGCAGGGGGCGGGCCATATTGATTGGATAAGGGACCGTCCTTCGAGAAACAAACAAAGACAAGATAAAGAAAGGGCGGGTTACAAACCCGCCCCTACACAATCAGGAGATTCTATTGATAGCCCCGTCTACGCAACCTCGGCAGGTACCAGGAAGTCTTTCGACACGCGCTCGCCCAGTTCATAAACTTTTTCGATGAAGCGCATCAAGTACTCATGCAGGCCGGACTCGAACACATCTTCGATGCGACCGAAGTGCAACTCGGCATCCAGCACACCCACACGACGTTCGGTCTCCGCAGACTGGTGATTGCGAATCTGCTGCAGATGAAAGTAGGTCTGACGAATCGAGTGAGCCAGCGAACGCGGCATGTCATCGCGCAGGATGAGCAGCTCGGCTACGCGGCGTGGCGTAATGACATCGCGATAAACCTTGCGATAGATCTCGAAGGCCGCCACCGAATTCAGCAATGCACTCCATTGATAGTAATCGGCCGCACCACCCACACCCTCACCGCCAGGCAACAGCATGTGGTACTTCACATCGAGAATGCGCGCCGTGTTATCGGCACGTTCCAGATAGGTACCCAGCCAGGTGAAGTGGAAGGCTTCATCGCGCAACATGGTGGAACGCAACACGCCGCGCACCAGGTGCGAACGATACTTCACCCACTCGAAGAAATTATCCACCTCACCGCCGGCCGCCAGATTGGCTTCCATGGTGCGTAGCTCCAGCCAGGTGGAGTTAACCGTCTCCCATGTCTCAGCGGTCAAGGCACCGCGTACCGCACGCGCGTTTTCACGCACTGCGCGCCAGCAGGAGATGATGCTGGAAGGATGACTGCTATCGAATGCAAAGAACGCCAGCGCCTTCTCAGGCGAAATCTGGTCGTAGCGAGTCTGGTATTCCCCCATCAAGTCGCTGATGGCCAGCAAGGCATTCCAACCTTGATTGATGGCCTGCGGACCTTGCGGGAACAGCGACATGCGATAGTTCACATCGAGCATGCGCGCCAGATTCTCGGCGCGTTCTGCATAACGCGCCATCCAGAACAATTTATCAGCGGTGCTACTCAGCATGGTATTTCTCTTAGCGCTCCAGCACCCAGGTGTCCTTGGTGCCACCGCCCTGCGATGAATTCACCACCAGCGAACCTTCAGTCAAGGCGACACGCGTCAAACCGCCGGGCACCAATGTGACCTCGCGCCCCGAAAGCACGAAGGGACGCAAATCGATATGACGTGGTGCAATGCCCTTCTCCACGAAGGTGGGACAGGCCGACAAGGATAACGTGGGCTGTGCAATGTACTTGTGAGGTGCAGCGACGATGCGCGCACGAAAGGCTTCCAATTGGTCCTTGCTCGCCGCAGGACCGATCAACATACCGTAACCGCCGGCACCGTGAACTTCCTTCACCACCAATTCCGATAAATGCGCCAGCGTGTAGTCGAGATCTTCCTTACGACGCAGCACATAGGTGGGCACGTTGTTGAGCAACGGCTCCTCACCCAGGTAGAAGCGCACCATGTCCGGCACATAGGGATAGATGGACTTATCGTCGGCCACACCGGTGCCGATGGCATTGGTGACGTTCACACGACCCGAACGATAAGCATCGAGCAAACCGGGCACACCGAGTTGTGAATCCGGGCGGAAGGCTTTCGGATCGAGGAAGTCGTCGTCGATGCGTCGATAAATCACATCGACACGTTGCGGACCGCGTGTAGTGCGCATGTAGACGTAATTGTCTTTGACGAACAGATCCGAACCTTCCACCAATTCCACGCCCATCTGCTGGGCCAGGAAGGCATGTTCGAAATAGGCGCTGTTGTATGAACCGGGCGTCAGCACCACCACTACCGGATCGTTCACACCGGCTGGTGCCACACTGCGCAGATTGTCGAGCAACAAGTCGGGATAGTGTTCCACCGGCGCCACGGCGTACTGCGCGAACAACTCGGGGAACAGCCGCATCATCATCTTACGGTCTTCGATCATGTACGACACGCCGGAGGGCACGCGCAGATTGTCCTCCAGCACATAGAACTCGCCCTTGCCGGCACGCACCACATCGACACCGGCGATGTGCGCATAGATATCGTTGGGCACCAGCACGCCCTTCATTTCCGGGCGGAACTGGGCGTTGTTCAGAATTTCATCTGCGGGCAGCTTGCCGGCCTTGAGAATTTCCTGGTCGTGGTAGATGTCCTTGATGAAGGCGTTCAATGCCCGCACGCGCTGCTTCAAGCCCGCCGCCAGTTGCTGCCATTCGCCGGCGGGAATGATGCGCGGCACGATGTCGAAAGGAATCAGACGCTCGGTACCCGACTCCTCGCCGTACACGGCGAAGGTGATACCCACTCGATGGAACAGCGTGTCGGCTTCGGCACGCTTGCGTTGCAGCTTTTCGCTGGCAGTGTGCTTTAACCATTCACCGAAGGCGCGGTAATGCGACCGAATGCCGTCACTGGCGTGCATCTCATCGTACGGCGATTGCGACAAACCCATTCGGCCCGGCCCCTGCGCTGTTGTTAGGTCTTTATCCCAAAGCGAAAACCATGCCAGAGGATAATTGCCCTATTCTTGCCCGCTGCGCAAGCCGTAGAGACGTTGATTGGAGCAGTTTCAGTGCGTGAATAAAGAACCATGCACTAATAGGAGACATTAGCGCCGCAATCGGCCTGTTCGATATTTTTTGCTCTGGGTAAGGAAGGTAGGCAGAGCCAGCTTAGAGTTCACTCCTCAGCGTAAAGCAGAGGAATGAACTGACTAGGGGTAAGATCCCAAACACTGCTGCCAATCTTGGCTAAGAGAGAAGCAGCGATGAGTCGCCTCAAGGCATCTGAATCTTGCCGCCGCCACGGCCCGGCACAGGACCATCTTTCAAACCGGGCATACCCGGCGCCACCACCAGCTGCGAAGCCTGCTGACGACGCATCTCTTGAATCTGCTGCATGGTGCGCTCGATGCCCTGCTGAGCAGCGGCGGCAAAACCGGCGGCGGCCTCGGCGAGATTCTTGGCTTCAATTTCAAAATTGATGGGCACGGGACCCATGTTGGTCATGATCTCGGCTTGACCGGCATATATCACCGGGCGGCTGGTATCCACCCCGCCTTCACCATTGACCGGCGTCATGCAGCGGATGACACCCAGTTTGCGATCGGTATAGGTATCTTCGCGATACAGGTTGGCTACATCCATTTGCGCCTCGGGCGGCAATTCCTGCGACATAAATACCTCGATACTGAGTAGTTAAACTGGGTAAATGAATTGAGCTATTGGTCAGGCCGCAAGTATCGCACGCGGCGCTCGACAGCGTCAGCGGCTACAATACCGACCTGTTCACAGGACAAGCCATGCAAAACCCAGACGCCAGCTTCAGCGAAGCCTTTGCCCGCACAGTCGAGATCGGTAACAACATTGCCGATCAGGACCAGAAAGCGGATTTGTGGGACATCGCCGACGGCATGCTGGCCGGTGCGCTGCAATTCTGGCTGTATTCGCGCCAGCCCTGCGGCGACCTGCATTGCGAGGATTGCACCCATATCGCCACCGCCGAAGCGCGCATGACCGAGCTGCGCAAGATGATCGAGCAGTTCGCCAGCGAGAGCGAGTACTTCCACTCGCCTAATGATTACAACGTGGGACGGGCGTAGCCTCAGCAAGAATCGGACGTTATCTCGCTAATGATCGTTTACTAAGGTGCCCAATCGGTATTGCTGCAGCTACAAGGAGACCCATCGTGTTGAGCGACAAGGTACAAGGCAGATGGCAGCCAGTATGGAAAACCAAGCATTGGCGTTACGTGGGCATATGTTGCACAACCGTATTCCTGGTTTACATGGCCTACGGCCTTTGGCGATGGCCAAACGGGCCAATCCGCGACCTTAATGGCGCCTACATCGACAAAGCTGGAACGCAGCACACCCAGGCCGATTTTGTTGCGGATAAGAAATGGGAGCACGGCTTGTTTCTAGTTTGGGGTTCGAGCCTGCTGTTAGGTTGGCTGGCATGGTCTCGAGATCAGAGAACCCAGGTGCATTGAGTTCCAGGCCGCCTTGCTCTAGACCCGTCAGGCACCAAGCCGCTTCAGCAACTTGCCGTGAATGCCACCGAAGCCACCGTTGGACATGATCAAGATGTGATCACCTGATTTCGCTTCGGCCGCCAAATCATTCACCATCTGCTCGATATCTTTGTGCACGCGCGCATGAGAACCCAGTTCCTGCGCCAGTGAGCTGACATCCCACTTCACATCCGGCCCTTGATATAGCCAGATCTGTTCCGCGCCTTGCAGCGACTGTTTCAGCGGCTCGCGATGCGTACCCAGCTTCATGGTATTGGAACGCGGCTCCAACACGGCAATGATGCGCGCCTTACCTACTTTGCGACGCAGGCCTTCCATGGTGGTGGTGATGGCAGTGGGGTGATGCGCGAAATCGTCATACACGGTAATGCCGTTAACCACACCGCGCACTTCCATGCGTCGCTTCACGCCACCGAAAGCGTTCAGCGCCGCAATCGATTCGGCCACGCTGACGCCGGCATGTTCGGCGGCAATGATCGAGGCCAGTGCGTTCTCCACATTGTGGCGGCCGAGCATATTCCAGCGCACTTCGCCCCAGGCCTTGTCCCCCTGTTTGACGATGAAGTGCGAACCATCGCCTACGCCCTGCATATCTGCATACCACTCGCCATATCGTGCCTCGGCAGAGAACTTCACCACCGGCGTCCAGCAGCCCATTTCGATGACCTGCTGCAAATTGCTTTCCGCACCATTGACTACCAAGCGGCCATTGCCCGGGACCATGCGCAGCAATAGATGAAACTGCTTTTGAATGGCGGCGACATCCGGATAGATGTCGGCGTGATCGTGTTCAAGGTTATTCAAGATCGCCGTACGCGGCCGGTAGTGAACGAACTTGGCGCGCTTGTCGAAGAAGGCCGTGTCGTACTCGTCCGCCTCAACCACAAAGCAACTACCCTCACCCAGGCGCGCCGTGACATTGAAGTTGGCCGGCACACCGCCCACCAGAAACCCCGGCTTGCGGCCGCTGTGCTCGAGAATCCAGGTGAGCATGCTGGTCGTGGTGGTCTTGCCATGCGTGCCCGCCACGGCCAACACATGACGACCGGCCAGCACGTAGCGCGACAACCATTCCGGACCCGAGGTGTAAGGCAGACCGCTGTTGAGCAAAGCCTCAACCAATGGATTGCCGCGGCTCATCACATTGCCCACCACCACCACATCGGGATTGAGCTTGAGTTGTTCCGGGTCATAGCCTTGGATGAGCTCAATGCCCAACGCCTGCAACTGATCGCTCATCGGCGGATACACATTTTGGTCCGAGCCGGTCACCCGATGGCCCGCCGCGCGCGCCAGGGCCGCAATGCCGCCCATGAAAGTGCCGCAGATGCCAAGAATGTGGATATGCATCAAAACCTCTATCGATTTGCAAGGCGATCCGGATCAGCAGATCACTACGACCTACATGCCGGGCACGAGCCCTTGGGATACCAGCTGCACGGTGATCAGTATGACCAGCGTCAGCGACATGCTCATGAACAAACTTTGCTCCAAGGTCTGCTGCAGGATGCGACCCAGCAACAGCAGGAATAGCGCCAATCGCAGTAGTGGCCAGGGATTAGCTGGATTATTGGCGGCAACACCCAATGCACCCAACAGGGTGGTGATCAGTACATCTGCCGCAGTCAATAAGGCGCCCACGCCGAGAAAGGCGGTGAAGCTTTGCAGGAAACGCGGACGCTTGGCAAAGAACACCAGCAGGCCCCACAGCCACAGCGCCTGCAAGCCCAGATCGAACATCACCAATAAGATGGCGGAACGCACATTCCAGCCCATCATGCCCACCTGCACGGCACTGGCGAAGGCATAGCAGCAAGCCACCAGCCAGGCCAGTGTCTTCGAGGCCGGCAAATCCTGCGGCCCGCGCCGCCATAGCGCGATATCGACAAATACCCGAAACAGTTGCGACATGCCTGCCCTGAAATTTGGACACTGAACCCTGGATCATGGATGCGCCGGAGCTATGGCGATCAATCTCAAGCTGCAGCAATACCGATAACGGTGTTGCTGCGGACTGACTCTATAATGATCGGATGAATACCGATGCGCCCGCCACCCCAACTCCCGACATTGTACACGTCACCGCCGACTCCCAATTAGCGCCCGCGCTGGCGCTACTGGCACCCGGCCAATACCTGGCCATCGACACCGAGTTTCTGCGCGAGAGCACCTACTACGCCAAGCTGTGCCTGGTGCAATTGGGCAATGAACACGCCTGCGTGGTGGTGGATGTGCTGGCGTTGTCGACGCTCAAGCCGCTGCTCGATTTCATTCTGGATCGCAGCCGCCTCAAAGTGCTGCACGCCGCGCGACAGGATTTGGAAGTTTTGTTGCAAGCCCAGTCGCCGGACTCGAATCCGCAAGTGCCCGGCCCTCTGTTCGATACCCAGATCGCCGCCGGATTGCTCGGCCTGCCCGGCCAGATCGGCTATGGCGATCTGCTGACACGCCGCCTGAATGTCACCCTGCCCAAGGGTCTGGCACGTACCGACTGGTCGCGTCGACCGTTATCCGCCGAACAGCTGCAATACGCAGCGGACGACGTACGTTATCTCGGCCCGCTCTACCTGCAATTGCAAACCGAACTGCAAAGCAGACAGCGCCTGGACTGGCTGACCGAAGAAACCGCCGCACTGGAAAATATCGAGCTGTATCGCACCCATCCGGAAGAAGCGTGGCAACGCCTGAAGGGCACCGCCCAGTTGCAACCGGAACAACGCGCCGTACTCAAGCAACTTGCGACTTGGCGCGAGACCCGCGCCATCGCCGCCGACAAGCCGCGTGGCTGGATATTGAGCGATGAAGCCCTGCGCAATATCAGCGAACGATTGCCAACCAGTGAAGAGGAACTGAGCCGCACACGCGACATGCCGCCTGCCGTATTACGCAAGCAAGGCGAGACACTATTGCAATTGGTGGCACGCGGCCGCGACAAAGCCGACAGCGAAGGACCGGCACGCGACTTTCGCCCCAGCCCGCAGCAACAGTCGCAAGTGACCAAGCTGATGCAACTGGTACGCAGCACGGCAGAACAGATTGAAGTCAGTCCAGAGCTGCTGGCGACGCGACGCGATGCCGAGCAATTGGTTTATTTCGGAAAACAGGAAGCGTTATTGCAAGGATGGCGTCGGGAAGTGATTGGCGAGGCATTGATTGCGACGCATGGCGCGCACAATGCATAGCGTCAATCAGTTTTCTAGAAAGGTTTGAAAACCATCAGGTAGAAAATCGCGATCACGGCCGGAAATGCGATCCAACCCAAAATTTGCCACCAGCGACTTTTTACCCAGTAATCCGGCGGCAAACTTTGACCCGATAGGTATGCCTGCTCGGCCATATCGCGCATCTGTATCTGTAAATACACAACCGGCAGCCAGCACGCACCCGCCAACAGATAAAGAACAATGGCCCAAGCCAGCCACGGCGCCGAGAGCTCGAAGCCAGCCAGATTCGCAAGGGCATAACCGGTAATGGGCTGAACAATTACCGCAGGTGCCGTGAAAATATAGTCAGCAATCACCACATAGCGAGTGGCGAAACGAATAGAGGCAAGATCCCGACTGCGATTAGCCATCAATAAATAAAATGCACTACCGATTCCGGTGCCGAACAAAATCGTCGAACTGATAATATGCAGGCACTTGAGGATTAAGTAAGTCATGTAAGGGATGAGTATAGCCGTGAAGCCAGAAACTGGCGCCGCCAGCGCCGATGAATCGCCCAACTCCGTTTGGTATGTTTACGATGGCGAATGCCCGATTTGCAATGTAGCGGCGAACGCATTGCGTATCCGACAAGACGTAGGCCCGCTGTTGCTGTTAAACGCAAGAGAAACGGCAAAACATCCCTTACTCGACGAAATCAATGCAGCGCAACTGAATCTCGACGAAGGAATGGTTATCAAGTTCAGAGACCGCCTCTACCATGGCGCAGATGCGTTACACCTCATGGCGTTAATTGGCAGCGAACAAGGCTGGTTCAACCGAATGAATGCCTTCTTGTATCGCTCAAAAACCATAGCGGCAATCATATATCCCAGCATGCGCGCCACTCGCAATGCGCTGATCTGGTTAAAAGGCGCACCAGGCATAAACAACCTCGCAGCAAGCCCAAATCCCGAAGCGCCAATTTTCGCTGATGTTTTTGGCGCAGCTTGGACCGAACTACCGTCGGTAATGAAAAATCACTACTGCATTCGAACCAACAGCGAAGATCGGGTCACTGTCGAAGGCACTCTGGACATATACGTGTCCTGGCTTGCAGGCTTGATCGCCAGGGTCTTTGGCACATTGGTAGCCCATTCGGCCAAGAATGTCCCGGTCACGGTAACCTTTCGCAGCGGACAGGGTACCGACAATGGGCGAGCGTTTTATTTCGATCGCGTATTCAACTATAAGCACGGCATCAAACATTTCCGGTCGCGCATGCTTCCCATCGGCGGCAATGAGCTGGTCGAGATAATGCGCTTCGGTATCGGCTGGAAGCTGGCATACCTTTGGGATGGCAAGAAAATCATCCTTGAACATCGCGGCTATGTCTTGCGCATCGGTCAACGCATGATCCGCCTGCCTTTGGAATGGCTCATCGGACGCGGCTATGCCGAGGAACATCCGGAATCGAACGATACATTCAGCATGCTGACTTACGCCTTACATCCCTGGTTCGGCAAGACCTTCGCATACAGCGGCCGCTTCAAGATTTCGCAGATGTCATGCAAAAACCCATCCTGATCCTGGGCGGCTACGGCAACTTCGGCAAGCGAATCTCACAAGCACTGGCAAGCAATGGCTTGCCGATAGTCATTGCAGGACGTGACCTCGGCAAAGCGCAGTCATTAGCCACCCAGTTGCGCACAGAATCCAAGGCAGCCATTACCGCAGATGCATTTGACGTCAACGCCGATCTTGCACAGCGGTTAGCAAGCATCGGTCCATGCGCAGTCATTAATACCTGCGGACCTTTTCAGGCCGCTGACTATCGGGTTGCTATGGCGTGCATCGATCAAGGAGTGCATTACATCGACTTGGCAGATGGCCGCGACTTCGTAACCGGCATCACCGCCTTGGATACTTCAGCCAAACATAACCATGTCGCCGTCATTAGCGGCGCCAGCACCGTTCCCGGTTTATCTTCTGCCGTGCTGGAATACTACAGGTCCGAGTTCGCTATCTATTCGTCGCTAAAGTTTGGCATTAGCCCCGGTCAAAAAGCCGAACGAGGACTGGCCACCACACAAGGTATCTTGAGCTATGTGGGCAAGCTTTTAAGACCATTCCCAAGCACGAATAAATTGGCTTATGGCTGGCAGGACCTCTATCGACAGCGATATCCGGGATTGGGCAAGCGCTGGATGGCAAATTGCGAAATCCCCGATCTGGATTTGTTACCCGAGCATTACGGACTTAAATCAATCCAGTTCTCTGCCGGTTTGGAATTAGGAATCGAACACCTTGGGCTATGGGCGATGTCATGGCTGGTACGTATGGGACTGCCGATCACGTTACCCCGCCACGCTGCCGGTTTGCTCGCAATGAGTGATGCATTCAATATGTTTGGCAGTGCTCATGGCGGCATGCACATGCATATGCAAGGCATTGGTCATGACGGCAAGGCGCATCGAAGGAGCTGGTTTATCATTGCCCGAGACGGGTACGGTCCCTATATCCCAACCATTCCTGCCATTGTCTTGGCCAAGAAAGCAGCACGAGGCGAGGCTTTACCACATGGCGCACGCGCCTGTGTCGCCTGCCTGAGCCTCAAGGAATACCTCGATGAGCTCAAACCCTATCCGGTGCGCACTTACACCGAATAATTCGTACGACAACCAATTGTTCGCCCGTCTTTACTAAGCAATTAAATAAGTAATTGAATAAAAGAGGCGGCTCAATGAGCCGCCTAGTTTCAATCAACTCGTTGACACTAACGCATCAATACGAATCCGCCGGATCAAATGTCTCGTAAGGCACTGGCATCTTCGGACCTTCGGGCGGGGTCTTTCCATCATAAATCCAGGTCTTGCGCATCTGACCACCGGCGGGTGGCGCACCCATGCCATCGGCTGCTGCACCTTCAGGCGGCGCGCCTTCCATGCCTTGCGGCGCAACGGCGGTCATGCCATCGGCACTCATGCCTGCACCCATCGCAGCCCCATTACCTGAAGAGGGTGGTGGACGACGTTGCGTGTTGTAACCTTCCTTCGCGCTTTGGGTGAGACTCTTGTCATAGGGCGTGTTGAACACGGGATAGTCTTGCATGTGCCAGATCTTCCACACGCCGTCTTCCTTGATGAAGTCCACGGCCTTCTTCACGTACAACCAATTGCCGACTTCGTCGATGCTGGCCACATCGGGACCGAATGAATCCCACACGCCCTTGGCAGTCTTGCCATCGCCGGCAATTTCAATCACGGGTGTGGACATGGGATGCACATGCAACATGCCGATGGGATCTTCGCCGGCATCATGCTTGGCTTGACGACGCAACAACTCGGCCTTGATGGCTTCGCCGCCGGTGGGACCCATCGGCACCTTGTAGCTCACGCCATCAGTCTTCAGCGCAAACAAATCGGGCAGCTTGCCGTATTGATTGGACCAGGCGTAATTGGAATACAGGCCCATGAGGTTTTGCACGGCAGCAATGTCCACTGCCTTCTGCGCCAACTTCAGTGCGGCAGGATCGGTGACAGGCTGGGAATTGCCGCAACCGCTGAGAATCAATGTCGCACTCATGATCGCAGTGCTCGCGCCGGTGACTAGCCAGCCGCGGCGGATAGATGACTTCATTATCGCCCCTCTGTTATGCATAAATCGGGTTATGCGTGAATCGGAAGGGGCGCAGCGTAGCGCGTAGTCAGTTGGCATCACAGCCATGCCTCACGGCATTTGCGCTTCTTTACGCTTTGCGGTTCGATGTGAGCTTGCAGCCTCTTATACTCGAGGCCGCAAGCTTCATGGATGTAACGTGGGGAACAACTGTTAGCTAGCTGCGAGTCACTACCGCCAGCATGCGCTTGGCGCATTCCTGCGCCGAGCAGTTAACGGCTGTTATCCAAGTGCGCGCCTGCGTGGCCGGCGCGGTCGACCAACGTAACGCATCGCCCAACTGTGTTTGCGTGACGGTCCAAGCATCGCGCACCGAATGTAGGGTCCAATCAATGGCATTCCATGACGGTTTGGTTTTCTGATTCATAGCTTGCTCAATGACTGACTTGGTTCAACAACCTTAATTCAACACCAACTGACCATTCTCAATGGGGATACGTCGGCCGGGATCGTGATCCATGCGCACTGTCTGTGTGCGACCATCCATACTAACTTTGACGTCGTAGCCTGCAGGCCGTTGCTCTGTATCGTAGGCAGTCGTGCAGCGTTGTTCGGTGGTGGTGTAGGTATTGCCCTTCTGCATGCGTTCCTGCACCTGATTACCGGCATAACCACCGGCCGCCGCCCCCGCTACGGTGGCAACCTTCTTGCCATTACCGCCACCGACTTGATTGCCCAACACGCCACCCACGACCGCACCGATCACCGTACCGGCGACGCGATGTTCGTCTTTCGGTTGCTGTTGATGCGTCACGGTTTCGTCATGGCATTCCTGACGCGGTGTTTTGACGCTCTTGGTCACCAGGTCTGCACTAAGCACTTCAGCGTAATGGTCGTTTTCCCAACTCTTGTAGCCGGCAAAAGCACCACCCGCCGTCACGATGACCGCACCAGCGACCACACCGATCAACATTGATTTGTTCATGATCTTGTCACTCTTGTTTAACGCCTCATCAACGGCGTCGTTAATAGGTTGTCAATCTCATTTGTCTGCACTTCGATCACTACAGGCATAGTGTGATTTTCGGCAAGCGCCGCCAAAAACCGGAAAACAACGCAACGCAAGGCCGGTAGCGTCCTACAACGACAAGCAAGGTTATGTACGTAGGCGCCTTCCTACTGCTCGTTGATGAACGAGCTGATTCGGTAACACGCATGGGTGATCCACTATGGCGACAGGTCGAATGCAACCGAGCAACGACCAAGCGAAAGCGGGTTAACCAAAGCGGCAAGATATGGGAGCGAAATCATGATCACAGCGCTGATCGCCAAGCTGCTTCTGGGTTTGATGAGTTTCGCTGCGGTGGGCGGCTTGGTCGCCAGTCGGATCATCAAGGCTGCGTTGGCCCTAACAGACCGTACAGATCGCAAAAATCTGTCGACCGACGGCGAAATTGTTTCAGTTCAATTAGGCGAAGACCATGCGGATGTTTATTAAAAGAATTCGTTCGCGTCAGCAACAGCAAGGCAAGGTCGGTTGGATATTGCTGTGGTTACTTGGCATACCGCTACCGATACTGTTTATTCTGTTTCTGCTCAGAGGCTGCACTTGATTTGAAAACACGTATGTAAATAAGTCGCCGCACAAGCTTCGACTGGCCAATTGGGGGCCAAAAAAACACGGGCCGCAAAAGCGGCCCGTGTTTTTTATTATTTGAGCAATCGACCGAGAACGTGCTTACTTCTTCTTAGTTGCCTTCTTGCCGGCCTTCTTTGCCGCTTTCTTGGCCACCTTTTTCACTGACTTTTTAGCCAGCTTCTTCGCGACTTTCTTAGTCGGCTTCTTCACTGACTTCTGCGCGACTTTCTTGGCAACTTTCTTGGCCGCCTTCTTCACAACCTTCTTACCGGCTTTCTTGCCAGCCTTCTTGGCACTCTTTACCGGCGTCGCTTTACGCTTGGCACTTACCTTTTTCTTGGCCGCCTTCTTGGCTACCTTATCAGCAACTTTTTTGACTGCCTTCTTGCCGCTCTTCTTAGCGGCTTTCTTAGCAGGCTTGGCAACCACAACTTCAGCAGGCGCTTCCACCTTTTTCTCGGCTGGCTTCGCCGGCTTTACAGCAGACTCAGCGACCGGCTTGTCTTCAGCAACTGACTTGGTCTTGGCTTTAAGCGCAGACTCCATGCGGCTGGTGATCAGGTCGAGTTCACCTTCGCCCTTGATCACTTTCAATTGACCCAGCTTCTGATAGTGCTCGATCAACGGCTTGGTCTGCGATTGGTAGACATCCAGACGCTTGGCGATAACCTCTTCCTTATCGTCGGCACGCTGGTAGAGCTCACCGCCGCACTTGGCGCAGGGCGCATCGGGCGCAGCCAATGAAGAAATGTTGTACACGGCGCCGCAGCTGCGACAGACGCGACGGCCAGCCAGACGTTCAATCAGGGTCTTGGTGCGCACATCCATCAACAACACGGTTTCCAGCGGCTGACCGATGTCTTCCAGCAGCTTGGCCAGGGCCGTGGCTTGATCGCTGTTGCGTGGGAAGCCGTCGAGAATGAAGCCATTGGCGGCATCGGCCTGCGCCAGACGCTCACGGATCAGACCCAGCACGATTTCATCGGAGACCAGTTGACCGGCTTCCATCGCCGCCTTGGCCTTCAGACCCAGTTCGGTCTGGCGGGCCACGGCATCGCGCAGCAAATCACCGGAGGAAACCTGTGGCACACCGAACTTGGCTTGCAACCTTTGCGCCTGAGTACCCTTGCCAGAACCCGGTGCGCCAAGCAGAACGATACGCATATGAACAGAACCCCATTTAGAAACGCCGTTGTCGGCAAAACTTACCGCAACTTACCGCAACCGCTTGAGTAAAAGCTAGCAACGTTGCGCGCAATGCTGCGGAATGCCGATTCCGGCGCGCCTCGACGGTCGGCTATGCTTGTACATATGACTGTGTTACGCAGCCATCGCCAGAGTCTTTCCAAAGTCGTCACTGCCTCACAAGAACATCAGCAAGAGGTCTGCCATGCCCGCACGCAAGCCCACGCCGCGCGCCCGTAAAGTCCTGAAGAACGCCCCGAAGAACGCACTGTATGCCCAGTCCGGCGGGGTGACCGCCGTCATCAATGCCTCGGCCTGCGGCGTGATCGAGACCTGCCGCGAGTACAAGAACAAGATCGGCAAGGTGTATGCCGGGCGGCATGGCATCGTCGGCGTGCTCACTGAGGACTTGATCGACACCAGCAAGGAATCGGCGGCCGCCATCCGCGCGCTGCGCCACACCCCGTCCGGCGCCTTCGGCTCGGCGCGTTACAAGTTGAAAAAGTTTGAAGACAACCCGGCACAGTACGAACGACTGATCGAAGTGTTCAAGGCGCATGACATCGGCTACTTCTTCTACAACGGTGGCGGCGACTCGGCCGATACCTGCTGGAAGGTGTCGCAGCTGGCGGAAAAAATGGGCTACCCCATCCAGGCCATCCACGTGCCCAAGACCGTGGACAACGACCTTCCCATCACCGATTGCTGCCCGGGCTTCGGCTCGGTGGCCAAGTATGTAGCGGTGTCGATCCGCGAGGCTGGCTTCGACGTGGCCTCCATGGCCAAGACCTCGACCAAGGTGTTCATCATGGAAGTGATGGGCCGTCATGCCGGCTGGATTGCCGCGGCCGGCGGTCTGGCGGCGGAGAAAGCCGGCGATGCACCTCACATCATTCTGTTTCCGGAAATCGCCCTCGATGTGGACAAGTTCTGCGCACGGGTAAAAGAGTCCGTGGACAAATTTGGCTACTGCGCCATTGTGGTTTCGGAGGGCGTGAAGAATGCCGAGGGCAAGTTTCTGTCAGATGCCGGGCTGCGCGATGCCTTCGGTCATGCGCAACTAGGCGGCGTAGCGCCGGTGATCGCTCAGTTGGTGAAGGATAAGCTGGGCTATAAGTATCACTGGGCCGTGGCCGACTACCTGCAACGCGCCGCACGGCACATTGCTTCCAAAGTGGATGTGGAACAAGCCTATGCGGTGGGCAAGGCTGCGGTGCAGTTCGCCGTGAAGGGCCAGAATTCGGTCATGCCCACCATCGTGCGTATTGCCGACAAACCCTATAAATGGAAGATCGGCAGTGCGCCGCTCGATAAGGTGGCCAATGTAGAAAAGATGCTGCCGCGCGATTACATCACCGCCGACGGCTTCCACATTACAGCCAAGGGGCGGCGCTATCTGGCCCCATTGATCAAGGGTGAGGACTATCCGCCTTACAAGGATGGCCTGCCGCAGTATGCGGTTTTAAAGCATGTCGCCGTGAAGAAGAAACTGGCCACCGACTTCAAGTTATAGCCAGGTTATAGCAATGACTGGAAAACAGCAGGTGTCAGACACCCGGCCCTGCTGTTTAACAATTCGCTGCGTAGGTGAGCCTTCTTTACGCATCATCACCTAAAGATCAGTCAGCACTGACTTAACTAACTCGCGTGACCCCGTTATAGTCGGACTGTGCACCAGCCACTCAACATGGCTGGTGCGGTAAGAGTGAATCGAGACAGGTATTGCTCGGATCGTTTACTCACCCTGACTTCTGCGCGCCGCGCGGCAGAAACCACTGTTGAGCCCGTCCCCGGGTAGCACGTGTCAAAACAACAAAGCGCCAACACACCGTAACCGGTAGCTGGCGCACCGTCGCTTTTCAACCAGTCTAAGTCCCGGGGAGATGTTTGATGTCCATCGACCAAGTCTTGTGGCTCGCGATCGGAGCCGGTATTGCCGCGCTGATATATGGCGGGGTGTTTGTCAGTTGGATCAATAAGCAATCGGCCGGCAATGCACGCATGCAGGAAATCGCGGCAGCGATTCAAGCCGGCGCTCAGGCCTATCTCAATCGCCAGTACACCACCATCGCCATCGTCGGCGTCATTCTGTTTGCACTGCTGGGATATTTCATTGGCTGGCCAACTGCGGGCGGTTTCGCCGTGGGCGCCTTGCTATCGGGCATTGCCGGCTACGTAGGCATGAATGTCTCGGTGCGCGCCAATGTGCGTACGGCACATGCCGCCAGCCAGAGTCTCAATGACGCCTTGAATGTGGCGTTCCGCGGCGGTGCCATCACCGGCATGTTGGTGGTGGGATTAGGACTGCTGGGTGTGACCGGTTACTTCTGGGCACTGGGCGCGAATGAAACCGCCTTGCACTCCTTGGTGGGTCTGGCCTTCGGTGGTTCGCTGATTTCCATCTTTGCGCGACTGGGCGGCGGCATCTTCACCAAGGGCGCCGATGTCGGCGCGGACCTGGTGGGCAAGGTTGAAGCCGGCATTCCCGAAGATGATCCGCGTAACCCAGCAGTCATTGCCGATAACGTCGGTGACAATGTGGGCGACTGCGCCGGCATGGCGGCCGACTTGTTCGAGACCTATGCCGTGACCATCGTCGCCACCATGGTGCTGGGTGGTTTGCTGTTCAAGAATGCCGATGGCACGTTGAATCTGAGCTACCTGCTCTATCCCCTGGCGCTGGGCGCGGTATCGATCTTCGCCTCGATTGTGGGCACCTTCTTTGTGAAGGCGCGCGAAGGCGGCAAGATCATGAATGCACTGTATCGCGGTGTCGCGGTATCGGGCGTGCTGGCGTTGATCGCCTTCTGGTTTGTCACCAACAACCTGATGGCCGACAAAGCCTCAGGCATGTTTGCCTGCGCGGTGATCGGTCTGGTGCTCACTGCAGCATTGATCTGGATCACCGAGTACTACACGGCCACCGAGTATGGTCCGGTACGTTACGTGGCCGCTGCTTCGCAGACTGGTCATGGCACCAATGTGATTGCCGGCTTGGCCGTATCGATGAAGTCCACCGCACTGCCCGTGCTGGCGGTATGTGCGGCGATCTATGGCGCATATGAATACGAAGGCCTGTATGGCATTGCCATTGCAGCCACCGCCATGCTCTCCATGACCGGCATGATCGTAGCGCTGGATGCTTATGGGCCGATCACCGACAACGGCGGCGGCATCGCCGAGATGTCGGGCCTGGATAAGGGCGTACGCAAGATCACCGATGCATTGGATGCAGTGGGCAATACCACCAAGGCCGTGACCAAGGGCTACGCCATCGGCTCAGCCGGCCTGGCCGCACTGGTGCTATTCGCTGACTACACCCACAACCTGGAAGCCGCAGGCAAATTGCAGGACTTCTCGCTGTCCGATCCGGCCGTGATCATCGGCTTATTTATAGGTGGCCTGGTACCCTATCTGTTCGGCGCCATGGCCATGGAAGCAGTGGGTCGCGCTGCCGGTTCAGTGGTGGTGGAAGTGCGTCGTCAGTTCAAAGCCATTCCGGGCATCATGGAAGGCACTGCCAAACCCGAGTACGGCACAGCAGTAGACATGCTGACCAAAGCGGCTATCAAGGAAATGATCATCCCCTCGCTGCTGCCGATTTTAGTGCCTGTGGTCGTGGCCTTCGGCATGAACGCACTGATGGGCCCAGGCGCCGGCGTGAAAGCACTGGGTGGTTTGTTGATCGGCACCATCGTCACCGGCTTGTTCGTCGCCATTTCGATGTGCACCGGCGGCGGCGCCTGGGACAACGCCAAGAAATACATCGAAGAAGGTAATTACGGCGGCAAGGGTTCGGATACACACAAATCCGCCGTCACCGGCGACACCGTGGGCGATCCGTACAAGGACACGGCAGGTCCAGCCATCAATCCGCTGATCAAGATCATCAACATCGTGGCGCTATTGTTGGTGCCGTTGTTGTAATCAATTGAGTTGTGGCAAACAACAAAAAGCCCGGACGAATTCGTCCGGGCTTTTTTTATTTATGAGTGTCGCTTTATAAAAGCCTGGATCAAGATTGGCGACCCAAAATCATATAGCCCGAAGCGCGCAGAAAACCCTGCTTGGTGGCCTTGCTCATAAACGGCGCGAACAGGTAGCTCCACCAGGGCACCGGCAATGAACGCCGCAGTTTGAGTGATTCCTCGCCGATGTATTCCACTGTGTCACGGCTCCATCCACGGGTCTTGAAGAACCCAAACCAATCCGCCGGATAGAACTTGAAAGGCGCATTCTTCAAAGCCCTCATTCGCGCCGGCGTTTGCAGATATTTGTAAACAGCCGGCGAAATGTAATCCGCAATCCAGTATTGAAAGTTGCGGCAGGCGTGTAAATCTTCAGCAAGCTCAGCAACCTGATCCTGCGTCAGATAAGGCAAAACGCCTTCGGTCAGGATCACCACCTTCGCCGCGCTGCTGCTGAGACTTCGAAATAGTTGTTGCCGCTGCGCACGATCGGCCAGATCCAACTGCACACGCTCCAACAAAACTCCCGGTCGTTCCTGCGCAAGACGTTGCTGCTTGAATTGAATCAAGTGCGGATAATCCACTTCCACCCAACGCAAGCTAGTCGGCAACTGCAAACGATAAGGTCGCGTGTCCAGACCTGCGCCCAGATTGACCACCAGATCCACGCCGCTCTGCGTCACCAGCTTCTGGATATATCGGTCAATGATGACTGTGCGGATCAAGACATTGTGGCGTGTCTGCGCCGCCGTTGCTTTCATGCTGGCGGCAATGCGTTCGGCACGCTCATCCACCAATTGCCTGGCCAGAGGATCGTGAAACAATGCATCGGGACGTTCGGTTTCGAGTGCGCGGTAATACGCCACCCAAAACGCAGTATCCGACACGTTTTGGATGGGACTGAGACTGTCTGTCATAAAGTTAAAACATCACTGCGATGACCAGCTCAAATGCTGGAGAAATTTACAACTGCCCGATCTTTATTTGGCGCACACGTCGGCGCCACCTCTCGGCCCTATCATTACCTTGCCGGTGGGCAAGGTCACCTGACTCATCGCGCCGCCATTGCGGCCGTCTTTAAGCGGCGAGAATTTGATCTTGATCTTGTCGCCTTTCTTCAGCGTGGTATTGGTCCAGCCATGTTCACTGAGATTGGAAGGCGGCTCACCTTGAAAGCCCCAGATATCCTGACCGCCTTTGGCATTGGGTACGTATACCCACAACCAGGTGTGCGGAAAATTCCATTCGAAGGTACGCACCGTGCCTTCAATCACCTTGCAGGTGGGCAGGTCGTACAACGCCCAGGAATGATGTGCCTGTGCGGCACCGCTCATCGATAAACAACTGAGCAACAACGCACTGGCCATGGTGTGCTTTGTAAATGGATTCACGTTATCCCCCTAGTCATTGTTGTTTTCAGTACTAAGTTCTTTTCAATACTCGGGCGGTGGCGTCAGATCCACGGTTTCCTGATTGTCGCGGGCCGACATGGCGCAACCGACCACAAAGTCCTCCTCGCGCAACGAGCGACTGTGCAATCGGGTGTACTTGTACGGCTGCGTAAATATCTGCGGATCGGTGATTTCAGTGTCGATCTGCAGCGTGTCCTTGTCCTTCAAGTGAAACCGCTCCACCACATGCGTGTCCTTGGTCACTTTCATGCCATTGGTGAGAAACAGCGAGGCTTCGACACGCATGCCCACGGTGTCTACCACCAAGGTGTCGCCTTCCCAGTGACCGATGGAGTGACCTTCGACAGAGCGATACTTGTTTTCATCAAGATGTTGCCGACCATCGGTGAAGATGCGTCGCACTTCACCATTCTCGAACAGCATGGTGACGCGACCGGGCCCATAGAAAAATTGAAAGGCAATGCCATGCAGCAATAAACCGGGCACGCCGTCCGGCAAACACTGCGCCAGATTAAAACCACCCGGTGCGCCTTCCTGAATGCGCTTGGCGGCCGCATCACGGATCTTCTGATACTCCGGCGTGAACGGTGCTTTGCCGGCGCCGACAATGCAGCAATCCTCGAAATTGCCGCGCTGATCGTTAAGCTGCGACCAGGCGCCGGACCAATCGGGCAATCGCTTAATGGCATCCCAGTTATCGCCCTGTGAAGTGCCTTTGTCCGTAACGCCGGCATCACGTGGTGTGCAGCCGGTAAATAACATCACGCACACCAATCCCGACATCACTATGAGTTTCTTTGCTAATCGCATTCGTTCCCCCAATCCCGATGCATTCGGCACGACGCATTCGTTGTGCGTCGATACTACGCCTTGAACAGGCCGAAACAAGTTGGAACTTAAGACACTGTTCGCACATTCACAAGCGCTCTATGAATCCGGATGGCTTGAGCAGAACCCGTAATTAATCTGCTTAAGTTAGTCTTGCCGGGCGCAAAACTGCGATTAGTATCTGCATGCCATACCGAACATAGGCCGACATCGAATCGATAAGATCAGTGGGGATTGAACATGACCAAAAGAACATCACTGGCAGCAGTCGCTATCACACTGTGCGCGCTGCCCATGGCTTATGCGCAGCAACCCGCCACTGGCGATCCGGCGCCGGTGGCTTCGCCCAGCTATGGACTACCGATAACACTGGCGCAGGCCAAACTGCTGGCCGCATCGGTGGAAGCTCAGGCTTTGAAAGCCAATGAACGCGACATGGTCATCGCCATCGTCAGCCCCGACGGCGAACTGGTGTACTTCTCAAAGATGGATGACGCCACCTATGTATCCATTCAACTGGCGCAGTCGAAGGCAGTGATGGCGGCGCGTTACCGAATGGCCTCCGGCAACCTGCCGCCCAGCGGCGCAACCGGCCTGCCGGATGCCATCGTGCTCAAAGGCGGCCTGCCCATTGTGTACCAGGGCAAAACCATCGGCGCCATTGGCGTCACCGGCGCCGAAGCCAATGACGTGGTTTTCGGTCAAACAGCCATTGATGCTTTGAATAAGACAGTGCCGAAATAACCGACAGCCCCTCAGTTCAAACTCATCAGGCAAGACTTTCTTCGGCAAGCGTAGCATCGAAGACCTTGGTGACGGGTCCGGTCATCGTCACCAGGAACGATGAGTCGATGTCGATGGCAATGCTGCCGCCAGGCATGCTCACTGCCATCTGCGCATCGCACCATTGCAAACGATGCGCCACCGCGGCAGCCGCACAACTACTGCTACCGGAGGCAAGCGTGTAGCCGGCGCCGCGCTCCCATATTTCGATGCGTAATGAATGCCGGTCAAGGATCTGCACGAATTGCACATTGGTGCGATTGGGAAACAACGAGTGGCGCTCCAGCAAGGGTCCGTAGTGCCGCGCCAATTCCGCGGAGACTTCCGGCACGCGAATCACGCAGTGTGGATTGCCTATGGTGACGGCCGAGAATTCAAACTGGCGACCATTGATGTTCAATGCCTCCTGCAGCACTTCACGCGGTGCACCGATGACGGGAATATCCCGACTGTGAAAACTCACGCGCCCCATCGCCACTTTGATCGAACGACCTTGATCCAATACTTCGGCGCGTACTACGCCACCCTTGGTTTCAATGGTGAACGTTCGGTCCTTCACCAAGCCTTGGTCCCATAGATAACGGCAGAAGATTCTCAAACCATTGCCGCTTTTCTCGGCTTCACTGCCATCTGGATTGAATATGCGCAGACCGAAGTCGGCGCTGGTGGAAGGTAGTGGACCTAACAAAATCCCATCGCTACCGATGCCATAGTGACGATTACACAACCGCTCGATCAGACTTACCGAGGGCTCGGCTTGTGCAGCGTCATAAGGCACAACCAGATAGTCATTACCTAGTGCGTGATACTTGGAGAACAAAGGTTATTGGCCTGTGTCGTAAGGAGCGTAAAGGCTACAGCAAAGTGACTCATGCCTGCCCCCACCCTAACCCTCCCCCGCAAGCGAGGGAGGGGATCAGAAGGTCTTCGCGTAAGCAGCCCGTAAACAGATGGGAAAAACAGTTCCCTCCCCTGCTTGCGGGGGACGACTGTGATGCTTCGGAATCCCTGGCGAGGGACATGGATGCAGGAGGTAGAGCAACGCAGGAGCAGTTGCCGAGGGTTAGGGTGGGGGCAACAACAATTGGCGATACAGCTTCGAGTTATTAACTCGTCACACGCATGACGACACGCACCAGCGGCTGCGGGCGGGCAATTTCAAAACCCTGTACGAAATCCACACCGATACGACGAGCCGCGTCGAGCGAAGCCGCATCCTCAACTTGCTCTGCGATAATCTGGAAGTTAAGCGTACGCGCCAGTTTGACCATGGCCGATACCATGGCTTGATTGACATTGTCGGCGCCCAGGTTGCGAATGAACGAGCCATCGATCTTGAGATAGTCGATGGCCAGATGCTTGAGATTGCCGAACGACGACAGGCCGCGACCGAAATCGTCCAGCGCGAAGCGGCAACCCATGCCATGCAAAACACCGATGAAACGTCGGGCTTGTTCGATATTGGTCATCACTGCGTTTTCGGTCACTTCAAAACACAGTTGCTGCGGCAGCACGCCACTGTGATCCAGGCATTCCACTACAAATTCCAGGAAAGCCGGATCGCCCAATGTTTGACCGGAAAGATTGATCGCCAGCGAACGGCCTTCCGGCAGTCGTATGCCGCCGCTGCCCAACGCCGTGAGCGCGGTCTGCACAACCCAGCGATCCACATCCACCATCAAACGATAACGTTCGGCGGCGCGCAGAAACTCCAATGGTGGGATGCCTTCGGGCAGATGTTCGTCACGCAAACGCAGGAAGACTTCCAACGCCGGGCCTTCTTCAGATATGCCCGCCAGCACCGCCACGATGGGCTGCGCCAACAATTCGAATTGATTTTCCTTGAGCGCCAACTGCAAACGCTGCAGCCATTGAATCTCGCCACGCTGTCGCGCCATCGCTTCATCGCGCGCCGAATAGACGTGCACATGATCGCCATTGTGACGTTTGGCCACATAGCAGGCCGAGTCGGCCGCGCTCATGACTTCTTCCATGGTGCCGCTTTCGCGGGTGATCTCGACCAAACCGACACTGACGCCGATGGTGAAGATCTTGTCCTTCCACACGAAACGATATTCGGCCAGCTTGCGCACCACGTCTTCGGCAATCTGTGTCGCTTTTTCCAAAGGGCAGCCAACCAGAATCAGACCGAACTCATCGCCGCCCAGACGGCCGACGGTATCGGAATCGCGCACGGCATCCTTTATCAGCGCCGCCACTTCACGCAGCAGACCGTCGCCGGCTAAATGACCGGAGGTGTCATTAACGGTCTTGAAACGATCCAGATCCAAGTAGCACAGCACGTGGTGCGCGGCACTGGCGCGCGCCGCATCGATGCCTTCCTGCAGGCGGCGTTCGAACTCACGACGATTGATCAAACCGGTGAGCGCATCGTGGCTGGCCTGGTACGACATCTGACGCGTCAGGCCGCGCAATTCGCTGACATCGCGCATCAGCACTACGGTGCCGGTCTGATCGCCATAAGGACTCTTCAGCGGCGACACAGACAGATCCACCGAGCGCTCTTCACCGTTATGCGACAACATCAAACTGCGGCGACCGGCGCTGACGCGTGCATGGGTGGTCAGTGCTTGTTTGACCGGATCAGGCAGCTCATGTCGATCCAGCTCATCGACCAGTTTGACCAGCTCGGAGAATTCGCGCCCCAGCGCTTCTGCGACGCTGACGCCGGTGAGCAATTCGGCGGCGCGATTCAAGTATTCCACCCGCGTCTTGTCGTCGGTGGTGATGATGCCTTCGCCCAACGAATCCATGGTTTCCCAGGCCGTAGAACGCGGCCGGACAGCCGGCGCCGCATGCGCAGTCACCCGCGGCGTCATTTCCGTTAGCGCCAATAACAATGCCGGTTCGCCTTGAAATTCCAGCCGTTGCTGCGACAGCTCCACTCGCGCCAGTTGCCCTTCTGCCGGCTGCAATTCCAGTTCGAGACGGGTCGGCACGGTTTCGCCCCGCAATGCCCGCTGCAAATGGGCGCGCAACAATGCGGCGTAAGTAGCAGGCACGTTATCGGCAATGGACTGACCGAGCAGCGCCGCTTGATCTTTACCCAACAAATTGGCAAATGCTTGATTGATCAGTAGAAATTTGCCGCCATGCACGGCCACCGGCTCGCGCAGACTCGATAGCACTTTTACCAGCTGTCGGTCCTGATCGCGCGCCATACGCTGAATCGCGGCTAGCTGATCAATAAGCGGGGAAAGCTGCTGCGCCAGGGGCGCCGTGATGCCGGAAGCCAGTTCGGCAGGCATGGGCAGAGCGGATACTGCGGCATTAGCCAACTGTTCGGCGGCATCGCGTACCCGCAAAGCATCGCGGTGGCGCAGGCGTATCGTGACCGCGAGACCCACCAACGCTAAAACCAGCAGACTGCCCAGAACCCAGCTCATTACCCGCCCATTACCGGAGGCACCAGCAAATCCAATGGGCAGCCTCCTCCAGAATGCGAACTGCCTCACGGAAAGAATATCTGAAGGGGTAGGTACAAACCCACTTGATTGACCATAATCGTTCGCCGATTGGCGACAGGAAATGCTCGACTAACTGGCTGGAATTCTTGCTCAGACTCCGAGAATCCTCGCTCAAAATCCACTACGGCCAGATAGCCCAAACCCAAGAACAACAAGCAAAACTAAATGAAACAAGAAGCGAACATAGGCCGCAGAAAAATCCACCGGTCAAACTTCAATGGGGCGACTTGGCAACATTCGGCCTTAGCGAGCCACCTCAAGTCTCGGCCTGTCCCGCCACACCGGCCTTGCTCGCCTCAACACTATTCCGTGCAGCTTGTACGGCTGCAGCAAACTTCGTAGGCTTGTCGGCCAATTACCGTGCAATTTGCTGCCGTTGGGCTCGTATAAAGCATTTCGAGGCTTTAACGAACTCAAACCAACCGATGAGAGCCGTCATGAATCTGAACCTCCCTGCCGCCCGCGACCAGATGATCAGTCAGCAGCTGCGTACCTGGAATGTCTTGGACGAGCGGGTTTTACAGGCCCTGCGTGATGTGCCGCGTGAACAATTCGTGCCCCAGGGCTACGGCGACTTGGCCTTTGCCGACACCAATCTGCCGCTGCCCCATGGCCAGGTCATGCTGGCGCCGAAACTCGAAGGCCGGATCATGCAAGTCCTGAACATTCAGGAGCACGAACAGGTGCTGCTGATTGGCGCCGGATCGGGCTATCTGGCTGCCTGCCTAGGGCAACTGGCCGGCAAAGTACGCGTGATCGAATATCACGCGGAATTGGTTGCGCAGGTGCAGCGCAAGTTGCAGCAGTGCGTCAGTAACAATGTCAGCGTCGAGGCCGGCGATGCCACACAGCTGGAACTCGATCAAGCCTATGACGTGGTCATTGTCACCGGTTCGCTGCCTATTTATGACGAACGCTTTCAGCGCGCACTTAAAGTGGGTGGCCGCCTATTCGTAGTGATCGGTGCCACTGCACCGATGGAAGCGGTAAAGATCACTCGCACCGGCGCCAACATATGGAAACGCGACAGTCTGTTCGAAACCGACTTGCCCAGTCTGCCGCACGCGGCGCGCCCATCGCCGTTCGCATTTTGAAGCTTTAGTTCACTTACGACATCGCCTCTCGATCACACGAATATTGCCCACGAGCGCGTTATGACTATTCCCGAAATCACTGCAGCCGAATTCATTCAACGTCGTGATCGCGGCGATTCGTTAACTTTGCTTGACGTACGTGAAGATTGGGAAATGTCCGTTGCCAGTGTTCAGGGAGTCGTGCATATTCCGATGGCACAGGTTCAAGCTCGCTTATCCGAACTTGATCGCAACACGGAAATAGTGGTGTTGTGCCGTTCCGGGCGCCGCAGTCTGGAAGTCGCCAAGTTACTGCAACTTAACGGCTTTCAAGCGATCAATCTCGCTGGCGGTATCCTGAGCTGGTCTCGTGATATCGATCCCAGCATCCCAACTTACTGACCATTTTTTAGATTAAAGAAGCACTGATGTCGCACATTCGTTTTTCCCCTCGTGCCCGCTACGCAGCGCTGGCACTGGCCCTGACCGCGATCGGTTCTCCTTACGCACAGGCTGCCAATCTGCTGGATGTTTACGATCAAGCAGCACAGAGCGATCCAACGATTCGTGCTGCTGAAGCCAGCCGCCTAGCCAGTCGCGAAGCACGTCCACAGGCATTTGCGAGTTTTCTCCCGACTATCACTGCTAATGCCAGCTGGGCAGGCACTACTGCGGGACAAGACACTACGGCCAACCCCAACGGCACTGTTAATGGATTATCGACCACTACCCGTGGCGGCACTTGGGGCATCAGCGCTGTTGAATCGATCAACATCCCCACCACGCTGCGTAACTTGAAACGCACCGATTACACGCTGGCGCTAGCGGATCTGACTTATCACTCCGCAGAACAAAATCTGGTTGTGCGAGTGGCCCAACGATACTTCAATGTGCTGGCCGCCCGTGACTCGTTAAATGCAGCGCAGGCCAACCTGGAGTCTTTGAACCAGCAATTGGAGCGCGCTGAAAAACGCTTTGACGTGGGTTTGAGCGCCATCACCGACGTGCAGGAAGCTCGCGCGCAACGTGATCGCGCCAACTCCACGGTGATCTCCTCCAAGCGCACCCTGGCCACCAATCAAGAACTGCTGCGTGAAATCACCGGCTCGATGGTGAATGATCTTGCCGCGCCTGGCGACGACATGCCCCTGATCAGCCCCGACCCTCAAAGTGAGGACGAATGGGTGCAAAAGGCATTGAACGGCAATATGGATCTGGCCACCGCACGTATCAACCTGGATGCCGCCACCTACGATCTCGGTACGAAGAAACTGACGCGCCTACCATCAGTGACGATTGGCGCCAACTACAAAAATAGCAACGCCTATGAGGACTTCAGTCCCCTTGGCGCGGATAACACCAACAATTCCTGGAGCGGCACTTGGTTCTCAGTGGGCGTGTCGGTGCCAATATTCAGTGGCGGCTCGATTTCTTCCACGATTCGCCAGTATGTGTATCAGCAACGCGCCGCCCGCGAACGCCTGGAACAGTCCAACCGCGAAACCGAACGCTCGGCACGCGATGCCTATCTAGGCGTGCAGAGCGCCATCACTCAGGTGCAGGCCAATAAACAAGCATTGGAATCGTCGCGCCTGGCTTTGGAAGCCACCCAAGCCGGTTACGATGTGGGCACACGTACGACCATCGATGTATTGAGCTCGCGCCAGTCATTGCTGACCGCCGAACAGACCTATTATCAGAGCCGTTACACCTATATCACCAACTTGATCACACTGAAGACCACCACCGGCAGTCTGTCGCGTGAAGATCTGCAACAGATCAATTCCTGGCTGACGCAGTAATCCTGCGCGGACAGGCGATAAAAAAGGCAGCCAAGAGCTGCCTTTTTTATTGCCGAGTTGATTCAACAACTCAGATCAGAATTGCACTTTGCAGTGCCGCTGGATCAGCGCCAACAATTGCGCCAACGCCCCCGTGCTCTCTTGCACTACGGCCAGCGCAGCAGCACCCTGTCGCTTCCTCTCCTCGGCATTACCCAGCAGCTCAAGCACCACCTCTCCTAGTTCGTCAGCCGAGTACACATAGCGCAAGGCACCCCGCTCAGCCAGCCTGTCCGCCACATCGGGCGCATTGAAAGTATGCGGACCGGAGATCAGCGGCAGCGATAAAGCTGCGGGCTCAAGCAGATTGTGTCCACCCACTGGCACCAGCGAACCCGCTACAAATGCGATGAGGCTGGCGGCGTAGAAGCTGGTCAACTCGCCCAAAGTGTCCAACAACAATACAGTGTGTTCGGAACCCACCGCGTGCTGATTGCTGCGAGTGACGAAAGAGACATGAGCTGTTTTTAGCAAAGCGCCCACCTGGGCAAAGCGCTGCGGATGGCGCGGCGCCAGTATCAACAATGCATCCGGATGCTTGGCCAGCACCCCCTGATGCGCCGCCAATATCTGTTCCTCCTCGCCATCATGGGTGCTACCGGCAATCCATACCGGGCGAGCCAACCATTGCTGCGACAATGCCGCACCGGCAGCGCGCACAGCCTCGGCTATCTCAATATCGAACTTGATGTTGCCGGTAACCTGCACATGCCTGGATTGAGCGCCCAGCGCTATCAGACGTTCCGCGTCCGCCGCGGTCTGCGCCCCCACCTGCACCTGTGGTAACGATCCGGCAAACAAGGCGCGCAGCTGCTGGTAACGCGTAGCGGTACGCGGCGAAATACGCGCACTGCCCAACACAACAGGAATGTCATTACGCACACAGGCATTTAATAAATTCGGCCACAACTCGGTTTCCATGATGATGGCGCAATGCGGTTGGACGCGTCTGAGGAAACGTCGCACCGCACCCGGTGTGTCATAGGGCAGGAAGGCGTGACTCAACTGCGCCGCGCCAATTGGCGCGGCAAACAGCGCGCGCACTCGCGCTGCACCGGTGGGCGTACTGGTTGTCACCAGCACTGGCCGCTGCTCGCGATTACTCAGCAAACGCTTGATCAACGGCGTGGCCGCCTGCACCTCGCCCACCGATACGGCATGCAACCAGATCGGTGACTGAGCAAACTGCACCTGGGTATAGCCAAAACGCTCAAGCAAACGGTCACGATAGCTGCGATCGCGCAATCCCCGCACATAGGTAGCGATGAACACCAGAGGTGCAGCAATGCGGATCAGCAGCTGGTAGAGCAACGACATGGACACCCTTGGCTTACTTCAGTCAAATGCCAAGCCCACATGATACCGGAGCTCAGGCTCGACGCTCTGCAGCCCGCACCGTAAGCTTGGCCACCTTAGCTTCGCTGCACTATCCATCAATGTCACCAAGACTGTTCGCTCCACGTTACTGGCCTACCTGGATGGGATTGGGCCTGCTGCGCATACTGGCGCCGCTACCCTTACCTATCCTGCTGTGGCTGGGTAAGTGGCTGGGACGCGTAGTTCGTTATTTGCCGGTGGGCTTTGTGCGCATCGCACGGCGCAATCTTGAGCTATGCCTGCCTGAACTGACGACGGCACAACGCGAACGGCTGCTACGCGAGCACTTCGAGAGCATTGGCATCGCGCTGTTCGAAACCGCGCTGGCCTGGTGGGCCTCCGATCAGCGGATTCAACAGCTCACCGACGTTGCAGGCCTGGAACATCTCGCCGCTGCGCAAGCGCACGGCAAGGGCGTCATCCTGCTGAGCGCGCACTTCACCACACTGGAAATCGGTGCGCGCGCTTTGGCGGCACGCATGCCACTGAATGTGATGTACCGCCCCACCAACAATGAAGTGATGGGCAGATTCCTCAGCAATAACCGCGCCCTGCGCACACGCCGCGCCATTCGTCGCGACGATGTGCGCACCCTGGTCACTGCGCTCAAAGCCAACGAACCCGTGTGGTATGCACCCGATCAAAGTTATCGCAACAAGGGCGCACAGATGGTGCCGTTATTCGGCATTCCCTGCGCCACCAACACCGCCACGTCACGCCTGGCAAAAATGACCGGCGCCGCCGTGCTGCCTTACTTCCCCGAACGCCTGCCGAATGGCCGTTATCGCATGATCATTCTGCCGCCGCTGGCAGGGTTTCCCAGCGATGATTCCATTGCCGATGCCACGCGCTTCCATCAATTGATTGAAGATCATGTGCGTAAGGTGCCAGCACAGTACTTATGGATTCACCGACGCTTCAAAGGATTGAGTGAAGACTATCCGGATTACTACCGGAAATAACTCGCCGCAGCTGCCGGCTTTACGAGACTCGTGTCAACAACTCATGTAGACGTTGATCATGCGCACGACGCAACGCCTGCCAGTTGTCCCGAGTGAAATGCAGGCCGCGACGACCCTGCAATTTATGCAACGAGCGGAGTAGGCGCTGCAGTACGGCCTGAATCCAGCTGTCATGCACTTCGCGTATCCGACCACGATCGAAGTCCAGCACATGCACTTCATCCTTGGCATCAAGAATGATGTTGTTGGCATTCAGGTCGGCATGATGCACGCCAATGGCATGAAAACGCGCCAAGGTGATACCGATGTGCTGCCACAACGCAGTGCTGAGCGCGGTCTGTTGCAGACGTTGCGTTAACGTTTGTGCGTCGGGAATAGCCACCGTGAGCAAATCAGCGCGATAGATCGGCCCGCTGCGCACATAACGCGCGGCCACCGGCGTCGGCACCGGCAGACTGAGCGCATGCAGATGCGCCAGCAAACGCCATTCGCGAAACGAACGCGTGGCTTCTGCACCCAACCAGAGATATTGATCGGTCAGCAGCTTGCCGATCAGACCACCGCGACGATAGTGACGCAGCACCCACTGACGCTCGCCATCGCGAATGAACAGCACGCTGCCGCGCCCCCCCACGGTTTCCACAGTGCCCTGTTGTTCGTACCAGTAACTGGGCTCGAACAATTCGGGCCCGGCATCGCGCACCAGGTTGGGGTTGTAGATCGTGTTGTATTTGATCTGGCCACGACGATCGGTGGCGTAAGGTATGGATCGCATCCGATTTCTCAGCAACTAACGCCAGTGATCCTTGACCCACTGCGTGGGAATGACACGTCGATACCACTTGCCGCTGATGCCGGCGATGGCATCCGGCGGATTCGGCTTGCCGTGAAAGGCAATGATGCGAGCGTCTTCCGGAATGCGTGGCGGCAGGAACCAGTTAAGCACATGACCACGCACGCAGTGCCGTTTGAAACTGCGGCACCAGGCCTCCGGCCAGAACTTCATCTTGCCCTGCCTGGCCAGGTAGGTGGTGATGTACTGCTGTTCGTTGCGATAGTCGCGCTGCGCCGCTTCGGCATTCTGTTTGAAGTTCTCCAGAGCATCGGCGTGCGCACCGGCAAGGAAACGATAAACAGAGGTATTGCCGGTACCATCGCGCTTATCCCATTCGCGAATCACCACAAATTCGCCGGGGAACTCGAAGAATGAATCCAATCCGCCGACGATGACCACATCCAGATCGATGAACAAGGTTGGCCCCTGTAAATCGTGCAGGGGATTGGCGAACGAAACCAGCTTCAGCCAGCCGTGCGCACGCGCCCAGGGAACCATGTTATCGAAATCGGCAAAACCCACCTTGGGCATGGGCAGCACTTCCACCTGCGAGTCAATGCCGGTGGCATCGTCGGTAAGACAGACAAAGCGATGTGGCTGCTTGAGGTGCCGGCTCACCATGGAGCGCAGGATGTTGACGTATTCGGAGCCGTACTTCTTGCCCCACTTGATGCACAACACATTGACCATGAACATTCATTCTTTGCAGCGATTACCCGCGCAATATACCCCAGCCGGATCGTGACATGTGCCATCGCATGCAAACACCGACCCGGCTACACAGGCAATAGATAGTAGAATATCGGCCTGCATCCACAGTTAGCCAAGAAGCGACAACCATGGCCGAAATTTCTGTTCCCATTTCTCCCGGCGAGCTGGTCGATAAACTCACCATTCTCGAGATCAAATCCGAACGCATGCGCGACGCCGCCAAGGTGGCCAATGTACGCCTGGAACTGAATCTGCTCACGCAGACCTGGAATGCTTCCGACTATGCGAGTTTCGACATTGCCGCCGAATGGGCTGAGCTGAAGCGCATTAATGCCAGCTTATGGGATATCGAAGATGAAATTCGCGATGAAGAACGCCACCAGCGTTTCGGTGAACAGTTCATCAAACTGGCTCGCGCCGTGTACTTCATCAATGATGATCGCGCCGCGGTGAAGCGTCGTATCAATGACAAACTCGGCTCGAAAATCGTCGAAGAAAAGAGCTACGCGGACTACAAATCCTGAGATCGCCCCTTAGCGGCAACCAAGAGGCGTATTAGCTCAACGCTGCAGCGTGTACTCGGCGCTGCAGTAAGGGCACTTGGCCTTACCGGTTTTTTCGATGGGCAGGAACACCTTGGGATGCGAATTCCACAGATGCATGCCGGGCATGGGGCAGGAAAGCGGCAGATCGGTAACAGTCACCTGGTACTGATGCTGGGCATTGGGCTGAATAAGCTTGTCGCTGCGTTCGGCGGTCGTCATGGTCGTCTCACTGGAATCGCGGCGCCCTGACCGTTCTGGTCGCGCCATTTCGGTTGGACCGTTCTGGCTGGGCATTCTGGTCGACAATTCTGCCACACCGCCCAACGTCGATCACCATCGAACGATCCCCCTAGATCAGCCGGGGCGAGTCACCACTGCCATCGTGATGCGCGAGACACAAATTAATTGGCCGCGCTCATCGCGGATTTCGATACCCCACACATGACTACGAGCGCCAATGTGAAAGGCCCGCGCGATACCCAGGACGCGCTGCCCCACCGGCACCGGACGCAGGTGATTGGCATTGATCTCCTGGCCCACACAGGCATAGAGCGAGTTATCCACCACGGCGTTGGCGGCAAAACTCCCCAACGACTCGGCCAGCGCCAGCGACGCGCCGCCATGCAGAATGCGCATCGGCTGACAGGTGCGCCCATCCACCGGCATGGTGGCGGCGAGATAGTCATCACCCAGATCGGTCAGTTCGATGCCGAGATGGCTGACCAAGGTGTCGCGCGACCGCTCCTGCAGGTGCGCCAGGGTTACGCCGGTTTGCCAGATACGAGCTGGGCGTTCACTCATAAATACCTCGCCTTAATCCGATATCCGTCACTGCAGCTGGTAACGCAGTCGACGGCCGTTTTCAGTGGTGGACTCCAACGCCAGCCAATCGTCATCCGGCGAATACCATAGATCGATGCTGAGCTTGGCGCCGGCCAATCGGTAGTGGCGACTGGGTTGTTCTACACCGCGCACCTGCAATGGCACCGCATCCACCATCTTAATCTGGACCGGCTCGTACTCGCCGGTCTGTGCATTCAATAGGCGTCCCTGGCTCAGCATGCGCGGATTCCAGTAGGCAAAGCTCATCACGCAATTGCGCAACGAATAGTGCTGCCTGCTCGTCACCAGCAACGCATCGCCTTCCAGCGCTGCGGATACTGTCGACAGCTTGCCATTGTCATCGGTATACGCCGACAAATTCTGCAAACAATTTCCCTGCCAGCGCTCAACTGCATGATGCTCGTAATGGTAGGCATTGATGAACAACACCTTGACGTCGAACTGCGCATCGCTATGCAGCTCACTGCGCTCGCCGGAACGCACTAAACTGAAATGATGGTAACCAATCGGTTTGCCGTCCAGGTAGACGCGGAAATCCCAGCTCGCTGTCTTATCTTCAGCAGCAACGTCTGAAACCGCGAACAACGCCAACAGCACTAGCCGCGACGTTGATATGGATAGGAGCCCAGATAAGCTCACGCCGTACTCCGCGATAGAACCACCCCGTCAAAGCGAGGCGCCAGCCATATTAAAATGGGCATCAGCAACGCCCAGCCCAGTGCCAACACACTTAGAGACAGCGATAAATCCGGGAACGATAGCGCGTGCAACTTCATGCCGCCCAAAAAAGACAACGGCGCACCGATAGCGCCGAACAAAGCAGCCAGTCCATAACGTCTGCGTAGAAACACCAGGGACACATTCAAGGTAGTAGCGAATAACACCCACACCGCTGTAATCCAGATCGGCGCCAGGTAAGAGACATACTGTCCGCTGGGATAAACAATGATATGGGCGACGGTGAGCACGCTATCCCACCCCGTTCCCAATAACAGCACCAGCAATACCAACTGTATTTCGCGTCGGGGCTGCAACGACAGCCACAAATGCAACAACACCACCAACGCAGCAACCAACAATCCGACACCCAGAAAATTCCGGGCCGCGCCCAGCACCACGGCAAACCAGCCCAGCTCGAAGGCAATGAAGTTGATCAGCAAGCGACGTGTCTGTGCAGCAATCGCCATGATCAGCTCATGCGCTGACCGCTCGTGGCATTCGCGCCCGGGATGCGCTTATGCAGCAACACATTACGCGCCGTCCATTCTTCTTCCGGCGTGAACTCCGCATGCAGCTGCGACTGACCGCCAATATGACTGGCAATCAATACGCCATCGCGCAACAGCAGGCGATTACCCGTGAACGCCGGTATGCGCGGACCCGGAATCAATGCGCCGCTGAGATTCAAGGGATCGGCGGCGGATAGCGAAATCAACTGACCATCCAAAGATTGTTTGCGCACCGCGCGCAAGGTGTTCACTGCCTCGGGCAACGCATACTGCTCACCGGTCACACCACCGACAAAACGACCGCCCCGAATCAGGCCTTGCGCCTCCAGCTGGCGGAACACACGCAACAGTTCATGCCAGCGCGGCAATTGCGAATGCTCATGCACCAGCAGCCTGCGAAATACCACGCCGTAGCGACGCAACAAGATGAAGGCGACCTGCGTCAATCGCTCGTGCTCGGCTTGATGACCGGTTGCATTCGACTCGATTGCGGATGGCGATTGCGGCTTACGCTTCACCAAACTCCAACGTCCCGCATCTTCCAGACCGAATTGTGCGATGCGCATACCGCGCGCAGCCAGCTTGCGTTTGCGATCCATGGGCAACACCAGCGCCCGAAGACCGCTGAAACTATCCGCACTAAGCAGGCCTGCGGATACCAACTCACTCAGGCCTTCCTCGGCCTGCGACTGCAATAGCCCACTACCATGCTGGATGTCGGCAAAGAATGAAGCGCCATGCGCTTGCAGATACTCGCGAATGCGTTGCGCCGCATGTGATAGCTGCGATTCGCCCTCCAGCACCGGTTCGGCCGTTTGCCACAGCGGTAGATTTTTTCTCGTCAACAGCACGATAGGCGTGTTACGCACCGGCGCCGCACCGCTTTCCGACGCTTGTAAACGCAGCCATACCGCGCGACCGGACAAACACACACTATCCAACCAATTAGGATCGTAATCCTGCATGCGCGCCGGCAGCACTTCGCTCTCCCAAGCCGCAGCAGGAACTTCAATACCTTCCAGCTGTTCAATAATCCCGGATAGCGCTTCCACACCCTGCGGTCGCGGCGTACGCACTACGCCCTGCCACTGCAACAGGAAACGCATGAAATCGGCCGCAGATACCGGTTCGATTTCCGCGCGCAGCGACTGCACTGTGTAACGACTGATACGCGCCAATAGCCGGCGCTCGCACCATTCCAGTTGCGCTGTCGCAATGCCCTTAGCCGTGAACTGTCCCCGCATGACAAAGCCCTGCGTTTCCAGCTTGAGCAAGGCCATGTCGATATCGGTTGGCGGCAATTGCAGATCACTGGCCAGATGCGCGGCTGTTATCGGGCCTAATGCCTGCATGCGGCCGCGCAACAGCTCCACCAACGCGTCTTCACGCAGCCACTGTTGCCGCGCAAGCGCTTCCGGCAATTGCAGCGCAGGTTCGAACTGCGCCTGTGGATAGAGCGCTGCAATCATGGGCAGGCGTTCCGCGGCCAACCAGTAACGACGCGAAGCACTCATCAGCGTTGCTCGGCCATCGCGCACCAGTTGTTCAAACCACGGCCAGCCACTGCGTTGCGCTTCCTGCTCGGTGCACAAACCCATAGACATCAATGCATCGTGCAGCTCATCGGCGCCATCCACCGTCGGCCAGGCCTCTTCTCTAACCTGTGCAATGGCGCGTTCATCCAACTTGCCGAATTCTGCTGCGGTCTGCGGGTCCAGCCAGCGGCGACTGGCCACAGCCTGAGTACGGCGCTCTTCCAACGGCGCATCGTCGAGAAAGGCATAGGGCTTGGCAGAAAGAATTTCCTGCGATAGCGGTGAAGGTGTGGGCAGATCGCAAGCGGTGACTTGAATATTGCCCTGCTCCAGGCCTTGCAGTAATTGCTCCAGACCTTCAATGTCCATGGCCTCGAACAGACAATCGTGAACGGCTTGATTCACCAAGGGATGATCTGGAACCTCGCGATCGCCTTGAATGTTTTCGAGACAAGCCAATTGCTGAGGGAACACAACTGAAATCAAATCTTCCGCAGCCATTCGCTGTAACGGCGCCGGCGTACGCTTGCCGCCGCGATAACGCTGTACCGCCAAGGCAATACTGGTGACCCAACGCCAGCGCGTCGTGAACAGAGGCGAATCCAACATCGCTTGGATCAGAATCTCACGCACAGTCTGGCTGTTGAGATAACGCGCCACTTCAGCCAGTTCGAAGCTGTGCGTTTCGCCCAAAGATAAAATCACCGCATCTTCAGTAGCAGCGGCCTGCAACTCAAAATTGAAGCTGCGGCAGAAACGCTTGCGCAATGACAAGCCATAAGCCCGGTTAACGCGTGCACCGAACGGCGAATGAATCACCATCTGCATGCCACCGCTTTCGTCGAAGAAGCGTTCGAATATCAAGCGCTGTCGACTCGGCAGATGGCCGAGCATGGCCTTGGCCGATGCCAGGTAGTCGGTCAACTGTCGCGCAGCGGCTTCGCTGAGACCATGCTCATGCACCAACAACTCGACGCAATGCTTGATTCGCACTTCATCTATATACCGATCCGATTCAGATCCCCCCTCCCCGCTTGCGGGGGAGGGTTGGGCTGGGAGCAAGCAGAAAGCACTGCATCCACCTGCATACGCAGACGCGAAACAGCCAGCGATAATTCATCCGTACGCGCCGGCGCCTCACCCAACCAGAAGGGCAGGGTCGGCGGCTGGCCCTTGGCGTCCTCGACTCGCACACGACCCGCTTCCACACGCTGAATGCGATACGAAGTGTTTCCCAGTTGAAAAACATCCCCGGCCTGACTCTCCACCGCAAAGTCTTCATTCAAGGTACCGATGAAGATTTCCTGTGGTTCGAGAATTACCTGGTAATCGGCCACATCAGGAATAGCGCCGCCGCAAGTAATCGCAGTCAAGCGTGCACCTTTACGCGCACGTACCTTGCCGTTGATGGCATCGTGATGCAGGTAGGCGCTTTGTCGGCCGCGCCGCGTCGCCAATCCCTCCGACAACATGGTCAGTACGGCATCGAATTCATCACGCTGTAAATCGCGATAAGGCCAGGCCCGCGTTACCAGTCGATACAACTCATTAGCGTCATATTCACACGCCGCCACCTCGGCAACCATTTGCTGCGCCAACACATCCAATGGCTTAAGCGGCATGATCAAGTGATCCAACTCACCGCGGCGAACTGCATCCAGCAATGCGGTGCATTCCACCAATTCATCGCGACTCAGCGGAAACAAACGCCCCTTCGGCACACCGGTCACCGAGTGATTGGCACGACCCACCCGCTGCAGGAAGGCTGCAATCGAACGCGGCGAACCTAACTGACACACCAAATCCACATCACCGATATCAATGCCCAACTCCAATGATGCAGTGGCCACCAACACACGCAACTTGCCAGCCTTCAAGCGTTGTTCTGCGTCGAATCGTGTTTCCTTGGATAACGAACCGTGATGCGCGGCAACATGCTCTTCGCCCATACGTTCCGTCAGTTGCCGCGCCACTCGTTCGACCATGCGACGGGTATTGGCGAAGATCAGTGTGGTGTGGTGTTCTTCGATCAACTGCGCCAGCTTGTCGTAAACGTTCTGCCACACCTCATTGGACATCACCGCTTCCAGCGGTGCATCGGGAAGCATCATCTGCAGATCGCGTTCGCGCACGTGACCGGTGTTGACGATGGATACGTCCCTTCCCCCGTTCGACGGGGGAAGGGCAGGATGGGGGCTCAGCAGTTGTTGCGCCGATGGTTGTTGCCCCAACCCCAACCCTCTCCCGTCGAACGGGGGAGGGAGCGGAGCCGTGCCCACTAGAAAATTGGCGATCTCTTCAATCGGCTTCTGTGTTGCAGACAAGCCAATACGCTGCAACGGATGAATACACAGATTAGCTAAACGCTCCAACGACAACGCCAGATGTGCACCACGTTTGCTATTGGCCACGGCATGAATTTCATCGACGATCACGCTGCGCGTGGTCGACAACATTTCGCGACCCGAAGCACTGGTAAGCAGCAGGTACAAAGATTCGGGAGTGGTTACCAGGATATGCGGAGGGCGACGGCGCATCGCAGCACGTTCTATCTGCGGCGTATCGCCCGTGCGTACCTGCGCGCGAATCTCAGCAGCGGCGCTGCCCTGTTGCAATAGCACCTCGGTAATACCCAGCAACGGCACTTGCAGGTTGCGTTCGACGTCATTCGACAACGCCTTAAGCGGCGAGACATACACCACCTGCACCGCGTCTTCGAGCCAACCCGTTGCCGCCTGTCGCACCAACGAATCGATGGCATTCAAAAATGCCGCCAGCGTCTTACCCGAACCGGTGGGCGCGGCAATCAGTGTGTGTTGACCCTTTGCAATGGCCGCCCATGCATCGCGCTGCACCGCCGTAGGCGCAGTAAAAGCCTTATCGAACCAGGCTTGCACGGCAGGATGAAAATGATGGAGCGACATGAGCATCCGCGAACCGAGAGAGAGAGAGAGAGAGACGAAGATACGCCAGAGAGCGCAAATTGGCTGTAGGCGAGCCCGGACGACACAAACTGTGAAAATTCACAGTATGGGATTATCCACCTACATTTCAAGAGGCAAACCGAACCCAGCCGAAGGATGACGCGAATTAACGATTCACGACACAATTCGGGCGCAATTTGCTGCGGCTGGTCGCGCGCCGATCGCGGCTAGTCGGGTAGCATCAACTCAACCAATCGAAACCATTCACAAGGCATCATCATGATTGATCATACCGGCGTGAACGTCAGCGACTTCACGGCCAGCAAGCAGTTTTATACGCAGGCTCTGGCGCCGCTGGGATACACATTGTTGATGGAATTTCCCGCAGCAGTCACCGGCAGCGCAGATGTAGCCGGCTATGGCGAACCACCCAAGCCGGACTTCTGGATGATCAGCGGCAAACCCAATGTGCCACCCATCCACGTTGCCTTTCGCGCTGCGACGCGCGCCGCAGTCGACGCCTTCTATGCTGCTGCACTGGCTGCAGGTGGCCGCGACAACGGCGCGCCCGGTTTACGTCCGCACTATCACCCTAATTATTACGGCGCGTTTGTGCTGGACCCGGATGGGCACAACATTGAGGCAGTGTGTCATTCGGAATAATCCACCCGCTATTGAGTACGCTTCCTCGCCTGCTGCAAGCCATCGAACATCGAAAACACCCAGGGACGGAAAGCCAGCAACAAGGCCACGGATTTTTTCTTCTTCACCGGCAGATCGCGATCCAACTTGGCGAAGTCTGCGAATTCATGGCCGAGTTGTTCCAGCTTGCGCGATAACAGCGCCGCCGATGCCTCGGACAACTCTGCAGAGTGAAAATGCAGCACCTCACCCTCGCCTTGAAACTCAGACTGCAGAAATTCCGCTTTGACTTGGCGCTCATAAACACGTCGCACCGGCCCATCGCTGCGCCAGTTCACCACCGGTCCGACACGCAAGCGTGCTTTCAGCCCAGGTTGCAATTCGGCCAGACGTGCGTCGTCCAACTTCACATACAGCAAGCGCAGCTCGCGGTCTGTCAGATTCAGACGCGCTTGAATTTCGCTTGATGGCCTGCCGTTCAACAATAGATAAAAACAAGCCAATAAGGCTGGATTGCCCGCCAGCAGGGCTTCCTGCTCCAGACTCAGATATTGCGAGTTGGGTTCATTGTGATCCGAAGCCATTCGCACCAACTCGCCCATGCTGATACCGATGGCCGTGCAGATTTTTTCCAGACGCTGCAACGTAAAAGTTTCTTCTGCGAACACGCGCTTAATGGAAGCCTCGCTCAAGCCGACCTTGCCGGCCACGTCGCGATAGGTCAGACCACGCGTTTTCAACGTGCGTTTCAAGACATCAATGATGCGGGCACTTTCACTCACGCGATTTATCTCCGGCGGTATCGAATGCCGCAGTGTAGTGGCTGGCCAGTTGCGAAATCCACTACTGACTGTGGCACCAACCGCCACCCCCTCGCCGCGCATTGCTCCGCTCGATGGCCCAGCGCTAAATCATCACGCCAGTCAGCGTCGAACAACTGACTGGCATAGTTACCGGAGGAGAGATTGCAATGAAGATTCACTACGCACTGGCCTCGCTGTTGTTGCTGGAAGCCGCGACGACAACTTCGGCAGTGGCGGCTGATGGCTTTCAGATCAGCCCGCGCGTGGGCAAGACCACGCTGCGTATCGATGCCGATCAGGTCAAGAGCAATGAACTGGTAGAGAAGGACACCTTTCTCACCGGCGTTACGCTGGGTTACGTCACCCCCATTGGCTTGATGGCTGAAGGTGGCTATAGCTCACAGGGCAATTGGGATGTATTCGGCACCGAGGACAGATACAAGCTGTCCGAATACACCATTGCCGTGGGCTGGCAGATCGAAACAGCGCATGGCTTTCGCATCATTCCCAAAGCCGGCCGCAGTCGCTGGGACTTGTATTCGAAGGAAGGCTCACTGAACCATCCAGGGCCGGAGCATGCGAACACGATTCGCAGCTACGACAACTTCTGGGAATTGACGCTGCAGAAGAAAGTGAGCGACTCAGTGGCCTTGGGCGTCACTTACAAGGACAACCCGTACGATTTCGGTGACGTCAAAAGTATCGCTTTCACGGCCAGTTTTGGCCTGTAACGCTGCTCACCCGCACTTTGCATGAGCAGCGGCGGGGTGGTTAATAACTGATCACCCCGCGTTTTTTGTCGATATCAATCTTCAGCCAGCTGTCTGAAATCCACACCCAACATGCGCAGCTTGCGATACAAATGCGTGCGCTCCATACCCACGCGTTTGGCCAGCTGCCCCACCTTGCCATTGCACAGCATCAATTGCTGTTGCAGATAAGCGCGTTCGAAATGTTCGCGCGCCTCGCGTAACGGCAGCGCCAACAGATCGTGCTTTACCAACGGCTCATCTTCAGCCGTCTGCGCATTGAGTTCGCGCTCCAGCTCATCGAGACGGATTTCCTCCGAACCACCAAGAATCAACAAGCGCCGCACCAGGTTGCGCAGCTCCTGCACATTGCCTGGCCACGGATAGTTACGCAGTCGATTTTGCGCGGAAACGCCAAAGCGGCGTAACGGCAAGCGCTCTTCATCGGCCAGACGTTCGGCGTAATGACGCAGCAGTTCGGGAACATCTTCGGCACGATCGCGCAAAGCAGGAACGTGCAAGGTGATGGTGTTCAAACGAATGAATAAATCCGCACGGAAACCACCCTGTCCAATGCGCGATGGAAAGGTCGGCTGTGCCGAGCACACCAACCGTACATTTAAAGGTTCGAAAGCCTGAGCACCCACATGCGCATAACCCTTGGCTTCAATCACAGTCAGCAATAACTTTTGCAATAGTGGCGAAGCATCTTCCAGACCCTTGATGAATAACGTGCCGCCCTGCGCCTGATCAAGCAAACCCGGCGTGACCACTCCGTTGTGCATGCTGCCCATTAATTCCACCGCAGCACTTTCGTCGCTGATGCTGGCAGGCGTGAGCTGGACCAGGCGTTGATTGGCACGCGGACTGTGCGCATGCAGGTAACGCGTAAAGACTTCGCGTCCAGTACCCAATTCACCCAACAAAAGCACTGGCGCTTCGCTGCCCGCAGCACGCTGCGCTTGTTCGCGCAGCTGTTGCATGACACGACTTTTGCCGGTGGGCGTGATCGGCGCATTGCCGAACACACTGGGCGCCTTGCGTTTCTGTCTACCGCTTTCGAAAGCCTGCTGCACCACTTGTAGCAATTTGCTGAGCGATAAAGGTTTCTCGATGAAATCGAAGGCACCCAGTCGTGTCGCTTCGACTGCGGCTTCAATGGTGCCATGACCGGACATCATCACCACCGGACAGGTAAGTCCATCGCCGTTGGCCCAGTCGCGCAGCAAAGAAATGCCGTCGGCGTCGGGCATCCAGATATCCAACAGGATGAGATCGTGCTCGGCGGCGGCCCGCGCCGCGCGCGCCTGAGTGGCGTCACTGGCCAGCTCGACGGCATAGCCTTCGTCGGCCAGGATGTCATGCAATAAATTGCGGATTTCCGCTTCGTCGTCGACGACCAGAATTTTTGGCGTACTCATGCGCGCTCTCTCCTCCCATCCCCGCGCTGCAAGTCACGCTGTACGGAAACCGTGCGTGCCGCAGCTGTTATAGGCAGTTCCACTCGAACCAGCGCACCCCCTTCTCGGCGGTTTTCTGCTTCGACGCGGCCACCATGCTCTTCTACGATTTTCTTGACGATGGCAAGACCCAGGCCGGTGCCCTTGGTCTTGGTCGTTATATAGGGGTCAAACATACGCCCTAAAACTTCCGGCGCAAACCCCGGACCGGAATCTGTCAGGGTAATTTCCACCACGGCTCCGGTAGCCCGCGGTATTTGCACAGTGCGCAGCTGCATTTCGCCGGGTACGTTACTGTCGTGTGCTTCGATGGAATTGGTAATCAAGTTGTGCAGGATTTGTCGGATCCGATCGCGATCGGCTTCGATATCCGGCAACTGCGGATCCAGCTCAGTATGCAGGCTGAGCAAGGGATTCTGGGCCCGGTACAGCTCCACCATCTGGGCGATTAACTCGTTCAAGGAAAAATGCCCCAGATTCATGTGTGGCGCACGGGCGTACTGGCTGAAGGCATTCACCATGTCCTTCATGGCATCCACCTGCTGCACGATGGTGTAGGTGGCGCGATCCAGTATGTGCGCATCGGCGTCGGCCATACCCGGCAGCAGTTTGTGGCGCAGCCGTTCGGCCGACAAACGAATCGGCGTCAGAGGATTTTTGATTTCATGCGCCAGACGTCGCGCCACCTCACCCCAGGCTGCGTCGCGCTGGGCCTGCAACAGCTCGGTAATATCGTCGAACACCAGCACATAACCGGCGATCTTGCCGCCTCGCGCACCTTCGCCCAGTAAGGCTGTGCTCGCACAGATCAGCACTCTGTGCACTGCATCGCTCTGTAAAGTGAATTGCTCACGCCATTCGGTCTCGCCCCGATCCAGACATACCCGACAGGCCGCAACGAATTGCGCATAGAGCGATGGACTGGCGGCAATCTCCTCAGTAGTGCCGAACGGTTTGTCCAGATAAGCCGGCACTTCGATGTGCAATAGATTAGCCGCCGCAGCATTGATCACGCGCACGGTGTAGTCCGGGCCCAGCGAAATCACGCCGCTGGACAGACGCGCCAATATCACCGCCAAGTTGGCACGCTCCGCCTCCACCACTTGGCGACTGTGTGCAGCCTCTTCGCGGGCGCGCGCCAGACGTTGCGTCATGTCGTTGAAGGAATGCACCAGCACGCCCATCTCATCATGTGCCGGCAGCGGCAAACGGGTATCGAGATCCCCGCGCGCCACCGCGCGAGTACCGGCCACCAAGTCTTCAATGGGTTTGACCAGACGTCGCGCCACCCAGAACGCACCGTAAATGACGCCCAGCACCGTCGCAGCCAACACCAGACTTAGACTGAGAATGAAACCGGTCTTTAACGGCTGGCGCGCACGGGTAAGTTCCGCGTATTGACGACTGGCCGCATCCACCACATCGGCCAACTCTGCCAGACGACGCTCCAAGGCGAAGGTGGCGCTCAGTATCTGCCTATCGCCGCCCACACTGGCATTGCGCAGCGGCACGGCAATTCTGACCAGGTAGTAGCCAGCGCCCACCGGATCGAGACTGAGATAGGACTGGCCGCGCATGACGCGCAACAACATCTCCTGCGTCGCCGGAGATTCCGGGTTGTGCGTCAGTGCATCCGAACTCAGCGCCATCACCCGACCATCGGCGCCAAGCACCACCAACTCCAGCGCGCCCACTTCCTTGCGCAATGCGTTGAGTTGATTGAAGCGATCTGCCGGTAGCAACGCCACACGTGGCGCCAGACGTTCGATACGCTCGAGATAATCGCGGCTGCGAATATCCAGAGCGGTACGCGATAAATTGACGGCATTGTCCAAACCGGCGCCGATCTCACCGCCAAACCAACTGTCGATGCCACGATTGATGAACTGCACCGAGAAATAAAACACGATCAGAATCGGCGCGATGGCCAGCAGACCGGACATCCACACCATACGTGCTTCCAATCGCGAGCCGGTCACGCGCTGACGCCAGGAACGCAGCAAGTGAATGAGCCGACCGGCGATCAACAACACCATCACCGCCAGGCCGGCAATGTTGATCAGCAACACCCAGGGCAGCAGATTGGCGAAGCGTGTCGAGTTCTGTACCGACTGCGATAGCAGGTAGACCGCAAACAACCACAACGCAACACCGCATAGCGCGGCGAACGCAATCGCGCCGCGCCGCAGTGTCCGATTGGGTTCTATGGCTTCAGTGGCCATGTATACCAGTCGCTTTCCAGAACGAAGCTATCCACCCAGAACAACAACAGGCCCAGCACGCGCGGAATACTGCGCACCTCGGCAATGGCGCGCAAACTGACTTCATTGCGGGCATCGGCCACGATCAATGCCTGATCCAGAATGGGCAGGTTTTCGACATGCTGCAAGGATTCTATGGCCTGAGCAAAAGTTGCGTAGGAAGTTTGGGCACCGCTATTGGCATTGCGCACCAGATACCGCTCCGAAACCCCGTGATACAGCAGCATGTAACGTTGCTGCAGCTGCGCCAAGACTTCATCGCGCCACCAGCTGCGCTCGCGGCTGACTCTGATTTGCAACTCCAAGCTCAGCGTCGCCCCCTCGCGCACCGCCTGCTCGACTTCAGCCGGCGTAGTGAATTGCAATTGCGCATTCAACACATATACGCCCGCCGCGGAAGTCACAAACGGCGCACGAATTGAAATGGCCTCGCGCGCCTGTACCACACCGGCCAGCAGCGTCAGACACGTAACCCACAGGCAGACCCAGACCGCGCGTCGATGGCGCAGACTTCGGTCAAATAACCGCACCGCCGTCAACACTCGATCAATCTCGCATGCAGATCGGATCAGTCGGCAACCTTGTGCAAGCACGCGTAATAGAAACCATCCATTCCCCCTTGTCCGGCTTGTATAGCCAAGCCTGTTGTCGATGCAGTTAGATCGGCAAAGCCAAACTTACCGGCCACTTCTGCAGTGATGTCGCGTGCTTCCGGATGAGTCTCCAGGAATGCCGCAACGTTGTGTGAATTCTCCGCCCGCAGCGCCGAGCAACTGGCATAAACCAGACGGCCACCGGGCGCCAATAAAGGCCACAGGTTTTGTAGCAACTCCGACTGACGCGCCGCTAATTTGACAATGTCGCTGGCGCGCCGCAAGAGCTTAATGTCGGGATGGCGTCGTATGACACCCGTGCCCGAACAAGGTGCATCGAGCAGAATGCGATCGAACAACTTGCCATTCCACCAACTGTCGGGCTCACCCGCATCCGCAGTCATCATGGTGGCTTCCTGGCCCAGCCGCCTGAGATTACCGTACACCCGCCGCAAACGGCTGGCATCTATATCAATCGCCACCATTTCCTTGAGCTGCGGCTGCAACTCAAGCATGTGACAGGTCTTGCCGCCCGGTGCAGCACAGGCATCCAGTATCCGCTCACCCGGCTGTGGATCGACAAGGTGCGCAGCTAACTGCGCAGCAGCATCCTGCACCGACACAGAGCCTTCACTGAAACCGGGTAGTGAATACACATCCACTGCCTGAGGTAACAGCAGCGCCTCAGGCGAATGCGCTGAAATTTCTGATTGCAGACCCTGTGCTGCAAGCTGTTCGCGATAAGCATCTCGGCTGACCCGTTGTGTGTTGACGCGCAGCCAGAATGGTGGATGCTCATTATTGGCATGCAGTATGGCTTCGGCTTGATCTCGCCAGTCTTGCTGCAATTGCGTAGCCAACCATTGCGGATGCGCAGTACGCACAGCCAGTTCTTCATCGACAGCAGCAACCAGCGCATCGGCCTCGCGTTGACAACGCCGCAGGATGGCATTGAGAAACCCAGTGGCGCGTTGCAATTTCAGACTGCGCGCGGCTTCAACGGTTTCGGCCACTGCGGCGTGGGCGGCGATATCGGTATGCAGCAGTTGATACAAGCCGACCAATGCCAGTGCGCGTACCTCGGGCTGCAAATCTTTCACCGGCTGGCTGCTCAACTTGCTCAACACGGCCAGCAAGCGCCAATACCAACGCACGCTGCCATAACTCAACGAACGCAACAGACCGCGTTCCTGCGGCGCGTCGCTGCGATTCTCTAACAAGGCATCCAGTGACTTGCCCTGATCGGCCACCTGCATCAACAACAGGGCGGCTTGGGCGCGAATCTCGGCAGGCGTACTCATGAGGATGTTCCGGTAGTGACGCCTAATTGCACGCCAAGCATTGAATGGGATTTGATGAAATCAGCAGCGGCCACGGTCTTGCGACCTGATTGCTGCAACTGAGTAATGTTGAGCACGCCCTCGCCACAGGCAACCTGGATGCCGGTGACATCGGCTTTAACAACTGTGCCGGGCGCAGCCGCATGAGTTGCAGCCAATGCATTCGCACGCCACACACGCAGTTGTTCGCCATGCAGGCGAGTCTCGGCAATCGGCCAGGGATTGAAGGCACGCACCTGTCGATCCAATTGAGCAGCAGGTAGTGACCAATCCAATGCCGCTTCTTCCTTACTCAATTTTTTTGCATAGGTGACACCAGCCTCGGGTTGCACCTGCGTCTTGGCCAACGCGACTGGCAGATCAGCCAAAGTCTGCAACAGTAAAATCGCGCCCAGTGAAGCCAAGCGATCATGCACGGATGCCGCAGTGTCTTCGGCATCAATGGCAAAGCCCTGCTTCTCAATCATGGGACCGGTATCAAGACCGGCTTCCATACGCATGATAGTGATACCGGTCTGGGCGTCGCCGGCCAGAATGGCGCGTTGAATAGGCGCCGCGCCGCGCCAACGCGGCAGCAATGAGCCATGAATGTTGATGCAACCATAACGCGGAGTATCCAGCACCACCTGCGGCAGAATCAGACCATAGGCGGCAACTACCATGACATCCGGCGCATAACTGCGCAGCTGCTCGACACTGGCCGGATCACGAAAATTGACCGGCTGCTCCACTGCAATGCCATGAGTCTGCGCGCAGGCTTTAACCGGACTGGCGGTCAATACCCGACCACGCCCCGCAGGGCGATCAGGTTGCGTATAGACAGCCACTACCTGATGCGCAGAGGCACGCAATGCTTGCAGCGCCGGAACAGCAAAGTCCGGCGTGCCGGCATACACGATTCGCAATGAAGTGCTCATATTAAGTTCCGCCTACGGCCGGTTATGCCGGCTCGAATCGGGCACGCGCCTATATGACGGGCACCGCACCTTTGTCTTTCTTGGCGGCAGTCTTGCTGGCGCGTTCTTTATGCTCTTTTTCCAGTTTCTTGCGGATGCGGGTGCGCTTCAGATCGGATAGATAGTCGACGAATAACTTGCCTTCAAGATGATCCAGTTCGTGCTGGATACACACCGCAAGAAGCCCATCAGCCTCCAGCGTGAACTCCTTGCCGTCGCGATCCAGCGCTTTCACGGTGACTCGGTCGGCACGTTCGACCTGTTCGTACGCACCAGGCACAGAGAGACAACCTTCTTCGCTGACTTCTACGCCTTCGCGGGCAACGATCTGCGGATTGATAAATGCGCGCGGCGCATTGCGTTCTTCGCTGACATCGATCACCACCAGACGCTGGTGCACATTCACTTGGGTGGCCGCCAGGCCCACACCGTTGGCGGCGTACATGGTCTCGATCATGTCGTCGATCAAGCGCCGCAGGTTGTCGTCGACCTGGGTTACGGGGACGGCCTTGGTGCGCAAACGCGGGTCGGGAAATTCGAGAATAGTCAGCAAGGCCATAAGGTGCTCTCAGATACAAAAAAATCAACAATTAGCGCAGAGTCAGAGTCAATACAACGCCGCGTTCCCAGGATTAAACCCACATAGACCGAGACAATGGGATCGTCGTTTCCCGCAGCAGCCAAATGAGAACCGCCTCGCACTCTACCGTGAGTCCGTGCACTCAATTCCGGAATGCTGCTAGAGTTGGCGCCACTTTGAACTTAATGTCGGGACCTGGCTACAGCCCCATGGCCGCCAGCCCTGTCTCGATGGATCGTCCGGTGCGGCGAATTATAGGGCGTTGGCGGCCCGCTCGGCACCGGTTCTCATCAACATTAGACGGAGCAGTCCTGCGCATGAAGACGATCAGCTCGCCGATGCAGCACTGGCGTGGCTTGTGCGTCAGCTCAACCCTGGCCTGCGCCCTGTTGGCAGGTGGACTAGCCCTGAGCGGCGCGTCACAGGCGCAAACCGCTGGCAATGAACGCACGCTGGCAACAGGGACTCGCCTGCCGCTGGCCACGGATGCCCCCAACACTTACACCGTCAAACCCGGGGATACCCTTTGGGGCATTTCGCAGACCTTTCTCAGCCAGCCCTGGTACTGGCCGGAACTTTGGTATTTGAATCCGAAGATTCAGAACCCGCATCTCATTTATCCGGGTGATGTGCTGTCGCTGGTTACGATAGACGGACAGACACGTCTGACGGTCACCGAACGCGGCCAAGGCCAGGTCACCAGCGGTGGCGCAGTGCGCCTGTCGCCCGAAGTACGCAGCGAACCGCTAAGTCAGGCTATTACCACCATTCCTTATAATGTCGTGGCTGCCTTTCTCGGCAAGCCCTCGATGCTAAACAAGGATGAAGTAAAGACTGGCCCACACCTGATCAACGTGCGTGACAACCATATCATCGGCTCGGCCGGCAACGAGGTTTACGCCACGGGCATCAATACAGCCGTTGAAGGCGCACGCTACAACGTCGTGCATGTGGAAGAAGCATTGCGCGACCCGGAAAACAACGACTTGCTGGGCTATCGGGGTAACTATGTTGGTAGCGGCGCCGTCATCGCTGCCGGTAATCCAGCCAAGCTGGCGCTGACTGAAACCGCTCGTGAGGCTCTGCCGGGTGACAAGCTGTTTGCCGAAACCTATCGAATGAACCTGGACTTCGTGCCGCATGCCCCCAGCAGCACAGTCGAAGGCAGCATTTTTGCTATCGACGGGCTTGCCATGGTCGGCCGTTACCAGGTGGTCGCTATCAATCGCGGCACCAAGGCGGGATTGGAGACAGGCTCTGTGCTGGCGATCTACCAAGCCGGACAAGCCGTCAAAGATGTGTATAGCGATGGCCTTTCCGCCAATCCCATGTATACGCCTAACGGCCTGTTCAAAAAGAAGATCCAGTTGCCGGACGAACGCGCCGGCACAGTGCTGATTTTCAAGACCTACGAACGCATGAGCTACGCTTTGATCATGGATTCGACCCATCCAATTAAGGTTGGGGATCGCGTCAAAAACCCCTGATACAAACCTTTACTTCCACGATGTGAGGCATCGCTCATGGATGAGCAAGCAGCAAACCTGATTTTGCTACGCGCCCCGGCTTTGTCCGGGGCGCAATTGTTTGCGCTACTGCATGCGTACGGCAGCGCCACGGCCAGTTTTAAAGCCGGCCCAGCCGCATGGCGCGAAATCGGTCTCACTCCCCTCACCTGCTACTTCCTGCAAACCGTACACCTCGACACGGTCGGCACCGACCGTGCCTGGCTGGAGGCCGAGCACCATAGTCTAGTCATGATCGGTCATCCTCTTTATCCGGCGTTGCTGCAACAGTTAACTGACGCGCCACTGGGGCTGTTCGTCAGCGGCAATCCCGACCTGCTAGCCACTCCGCAGCTGGCCATCGTCGGCTCACGCAATCCCACACCCTATGGGCGCGAGTTGGCTGAATCTTTTGCCAAGCACCTCAGCACCTGCGGTCTATGCATTACCAGTGGCTTGGCAGAGGGCATTGATGCTGCCAGCCATCGTGGCGCTCTCGCAGGCAAGGCCAGCGGTGGAACCACAGTCGCCGTGTGCGGTACCGGACCCGACATCATCTATCCACGCAGCAGCACAGATCTGGCCAGGGAAATCGAACAATACGGCGCATTGGTCTCGGAATTCCCGCCCGGCACCCAGCCGCGCAAACATCACTTTCCACAGCGCAATCGCATCATCAGTGGGCTTTCCCTAGGCACGCTGGTAGTGGAAGCCGCCCTACACAGCGGCTCACTCATCACCGCCAGGCAAGCCGGCGAACAGGGTCGGGAGGTTTTTGCCATTCCCGGTTCGGTGCACAACCCCTTGTCCAAAGGTTGCCATCACCTGATTCAACAGGGCGCAAAGCTGGTGGACACCGCCGAAGACATTCTGAGCGAATTGGGACCCCTGGCTGCCACCCTGCGCATCACTGCCCAGTCAGACACGTCCAATCCCATTGATTCAAAAGGCTTTTCTAAATCGCGGTTGGACAAGGAATACAAAATCCTGTTAGATGCCCTCGGCTTCGAGCCGCTGGGTGTGGACCAATTGGTCACCCGTAGCGGGCTCGGCGCCGATGCCGTCGCGTCGATGTTGCTGATCCTCGAACTCGAGGAATGCATCCAGTCCTGCCCGGGTGGGCTGTATGTGCGAGCGAGGGTATGACCGGCTTCTGGTTCTCTGGCGATTGATCGGTGAAATGAAGGAAAGCGTGCTCGACATTCTGATTTATCTGTTCGAGAACTACGTCGACGCTGAAGTTGATGCCGCTCCCGAACCCGACCGCGATACGCTCAAAACCGAATTGGAACAGGCCGGTTTTGCCGACCGCGAGATTGATCAGGCGCTGGCCTGGCTGGAATCGCTGTCCGCCTCCCCGGCGCGCAGTGCGATGCCGACTTCGCGGGCTATCCGGGTGTTCGATGTCACCGAATGCGCACGTCTGGATCTGGAGTGCCGCGGCTACATCATGCACTTGGAGAATCTGGGGATTCTCAGTCCGGTGCAGCGCGAATGGGTGATCGACCGCTTGCTGGCCCTGTCGGCCGACGAGATCGATATCGATCAAGTGAAGTGGGTGGTGCTGATGGTGCTGTTCAGTCAACCCGACGAAGCCAGCGCCTACGCCCGCATGGAAGATCTGGTGTTTGAAGAGCAGGCCGATAACGCCGTGCATTGATGCCAGAACGCCAACAGAATAAATGCACCGCGGCATGCCGCGGTTTTTTTTTAGATGTGCAAGGAAGTACGAATGTTGCGGGGGCCATCGCGCATATAGCGTCATGCTCCGCACATACAAGGCCAGAGTGAGCCCCTAGATAGTTTGTAATGAGACATGAGCCGGAACTTCAGTCATCGTTGAATCGCCCGCCAAGGCGAAGACCATCAAAAAATACCTGGGCAAGGACTTTGAAGTGCTGGCCTCGTACGGTCACGTGCGCGATCTGGTCCCCAAGGAAGGCGCGGTCGACCCCAACAAGCATTTCGCGATGCGCTACCAGCTCATCGATAAGAACGAAAAGCATGTGCAGGCGATTTCGCGTGCCATGAAAAAAGCCGAAGCGCTCTATCTGGCCACCGACCCGGACCGCGAAGGTGAAGCCATCTCGTGGCATATCTTGCAGGTACTGAAAGAACAGAAGGCGCTGGAAGATAAGGAAGTGCATCGCGTTGCCTTCTATGAAATCACGCGCAACGCCATTCAAGAAGCCATCGCCCATCCGCGCGACGTCTCGAATGACTTGGTCAATGCGCAGCAGGCGCGCCGTGCGCTCGATTACCTGGTGGGTTTCAATCTCTCGCCGCTACTGTGGAAGAAGGCCGGATTGCCGGGCGCTTCCGCAGGCCGTGTGCAAAGCCCGGCGCTGCGCTTGATCTGCGAACGCGAAGAAGAAATTCTCAACTTCAAACCGCGCGAGTACTGGACTGTCGATGCCGATGTGGCGAAGCAGAAACAGAACTTCACCGCCCGTCTGATCGAGTATCGAGGCACCAAGGTTGAGCAGTTCACCGTCACCCAGGCCGAACAGGCAGCGCAGGTAAAGCAGACCATCGAGTCGGCTGCAGGCGGCAAGCTTAAAGTCACCAACATCGACAAGAAGCAGCGCAAGCGCAATCCGTCACCGCCCTTCACGACCTCAACCTTGCAACAGGAAGCCTCGCGCAAGCTGGGCTTCGGCGCACAACGCACCATGCGCCTGGCGCAGCAACTGTATGAAGGCGTGGACTTTGGCGAAGGCGCAGTGGGTCTGATCACTTACATGCGTACCGACTCGGTAAATCTGGCGGCAGAAGCCATCGCCGACATTCGTCAGACCGTCACGCAGTTGTATGGCGCCAAGGCCTTGCCCGAAGAAGCACGTGCCTACAAAACCAAGGCAAAGAATGCGCAGGAAGCACATGAAGCGGTGCGCCCCACTTCCGCTGCAGTCACGCCGGAACGCCTTGCAGGCAAGATCGAGCCCGATCTGCTCAAACTTTACTCGCTGATCTGGAAGCGCACCGTCGCCTGCCAGATGGCGCCCGCGGTATACGACACCGTGGCTGTGGACATGATTCCCGCCAATGAAAAAGCCGCCGTGTTACGCGCCAATGGTTCGACATTGGTGGAACCCGGCTATCTCGCGGTGTACATCGAAGGCACCGACGATGTGAAGGAAGACGAAGACGATCGCATCCTGCCGGCCATGAATGCCGGCGATGTACTCGATCTACTCAACATCCGTACCGCACAACACTTCACCGAACCACCGCCGCGTTATTCGGAAGCCTCGTTGGTAAAAGCGCTGGAAGAATTCGGCATCGGCCGTCCTTCCACTTACGCCAGCATCATTCAGACCCTGCTGGGTAAGAAGTACGCAGAGCTGGAGAACCGCCGCTTCACACCCACCGATCTGGGCAAGATCATCAACAAGTTCCTGACCCGCAACTTCGAGCACTACGTCAACTATGGCTTCACCGCCAAGATGGAAGACGACCTCGACGAAATCGCCGACGGCAATGCCGAATGGGTGCAGGTATTGACACGCTTCTGGACGGATTTCAAAAGCCAGGTCTCCACGGTGGATGAAACCATCACACGTGATGACGTTTCCGAATCGCGCGAATTGGGCGCCGACCCCGTTACCGGCAAGCCTATCTCAGTACGCTATGGCCGCTTCGGACCCTTCGTGCAATTGGGCACCAAGGACGATGCCGACAAACCCAAGTTCGCCAGCCTCAAAGCCACGCAGCGCATGGACAACATCACGCTGGCCGATGCGCTGGAGCTGTTCAAGATGCCGCGCACCCTGGGCAATACCCCCGCCGGTGAAGTGGTGAAGGTGGCCATCGGTCGCTTCGGTCCCTATGTGCAGTACGGCGCCAAGAACTATGTGTCGATCAAGACCGACGATCCGTACAGCATCGAATTACCGCGCGCCTTGGAATTGATTCAAGAGAAGCTGGAATTCGAAAAGAATCGCCTGATTCTCGACTTCCCCGAAGATGGCATTCAAGTGCTCAACGGTCGCTATGGTCCGTACATCACCGACAAGGTGAAGAACGCCAAGATTCCCAAGGGCCGCGAACCCAATACGCTGACGCGTGAAGAAGTACGCGAACTGATTGCTGCCGCGCCGGTCCGACCCAAGCGTGGCGCCTTCGGTCGTCCCGCCGCCAAGACTGCCGCGAAGGAAGCGCCTGCCGAGTCCGTCAAAGCCACTGCTAAAGCACCCGCCAAAGCACCCGCTAAGACAGCGGCGAAAAAAACCGCGAGCGCCAAAACCGCCAAGCGCAAGGTTTGATCGCACGCATAGCGTAATCGGCACGATGGTGGCGTAATGTCACCATCCGCCTTGTAAGGCCAGTCACGGGTTCGCGAATGCCAACCGCATGGCCGTCAAATTAACCATGGACTCAAGACATGGGCATGCTTCCAGACACCAACATCGTCATTGCCTACCTGCGCAAGCTGCACGACCAAATCACCACCGCCATCGAGCAAGTCGACGGCAAAGCGTTTCGCAGCGATAGCTGGCAACGTGCAGAAGGCGGCGGCGGCGAAAGTCGCGTACTCATGCAGGGCAATGTATTCGAGCAAGCTGGCATCAATTTTTCGCATGTGGTGGGCAAGCAATTACCACCTTCGGCCACGGCGCAGCGTCCGGAACTAGTGGGCGCCAGTTGGGCCGCCACCGGCCTGTCGCTGGTGCTGCATCCACGCAATCCCTACATCCCCACCACCCATGCCAATGTGCGCTTCTTCATCGCTGAGAAACCGGGTGCAGCGCCGGTATGGTGGTTCGGCGGCGGTTTCGATCTCACGCCCTACTACGTGTTCGATGAAGACGTGCTGCACTGGCATCGCACGGCACAACAGGCCTGCGAGCCCTTCGGCGTCGAGGTATATGCGAAGTACAAGGCCGAGTGCGACAAGTACTTCTTCCTCAAGCATCGCAATGAAACCCGCGGTGTCGGCGGTCTGTTCTTCGACGATTTGAATCAATGGGGCTTCGAACGCAGTTTCGCTTTCCAGCAAAGCGTGGGCGATCACTTCCTGCATGCTTACCTGCCCATCATCGAACGTCGCAAGGACATGAGTTACAGCGAACGCGAACGGCAGTTCCAGCTGTATCGTCGCGGCCGCTATGTGGAATTCAACCTGGTCTACGACCGCGGCACGCTGTTCGGCCTGCAATCCAATGGCCGTACCGAATCCATTCTCATGTCCATGCCGCCGTTGGTGCGCTGGCAATACGATTACCAACCGGAAGCCGGCTCGGACGAAGCCAAGTTGTATGACTACCTCAAGCCGCGCGACTGGTTGGTGGAACTGTTATAAATCCCAAAGGCCACAATACAGGCGTAGTGAATTACGCCCCTACAAATAGCGGGTGCTATACCGTAGGGGTTCGATTCATCGAACCCTCTTCTACATAGAATTAATCTTCCTTCGTTTCGATTACAAATTCCCTGTGAACTATCGCCACGCCTTTCATGCCGGCAACTTCGCCGATGTGCACAAACACCTGACCTTACTGGCGGTGCTCGACTACTTGCTGCAGAAACCCAAGTCCTTCTTGTTTTTGGACACACATGCCGGACGCGGTGAATACGATCTGCGCAGCGACGAAGCCGAGCGCGGTAACGAATGGCAGGAGGGCATCGGTCGCATTTTCAATGGCGCCTTCAACTCGCCCCTGCTGAAGCGCTATGTCGAAGTCATTCACAAGGCTCAACAAGGCTCAGGCGCCCTGCATTGCTATCCCGGTTCGCCATTACTTGCCACGCACGTGCTACGCGATAACGACCGCCGCGTCTTTGTAGAAAAGCATGCCGAAGAATGTCTGGCACTGCGCAAGCTACTGCGTCAGACCGAACATCGAACCGGCAACCTCACCATCGACGATGGCGATGGCTATCGCGCTCTGAATGCCTACCTGCCGCCCAAGGAAAAACGCGGTCTGGTGTTGATCGAATCCGCCCTTCGAAGACGTGCATGAATTCAAGCAACTGGAACAGTCACTGATCGCGACTGCCGAACGCTGGCCAACCGGCGTGTACTGTCTGTGGTACCCACTCAAGGCAGGCGGCCTGGTGAATCCCTTCTACGCTGCATTGAAACGCAGCGGCCTGCGCAAGCTTTTGCTGGCCGAACTGTCGGTGCGAACTCCCGATTCACCACTGGGCCTGAATGGTTCAGGCATGTTGATTCTCAATCCACCCTGGCAACTCGATGTCGCCTTGCGTGCGGCTTATACGGAGTTGCTGCCGGCGCTGGCGCCCGATGGACAGGGCAGTCAGCGCGTCGAATGGTTGGTGCCGGAGTGAAGCACGTCGTTTCTCAGCTGTGACGATTCAGGTATAAGGGCGGTCAATCACTATGTCCCTCATGCAATATCCATCATGCAAGACGATGCCTTGGGCAACTTTCCGCTGACACGTATGCGCCGCATGCGTCGTGACGAATTTTCGCGACGCATGATGCGCGAGACCACATTGACGCCCGCCAATTTCATCTGGCCGGTGTTCGTGATCGAAGGCAAGCAGCAACGTCAGAGCATCGCCTCCATGCCCGGCGTGGAACGCATGAGCATCGACGAGCTGCTGCGCGAGGCCGAAGAACTGCCCAAGCTGGGCATTCCCGCGATCGCGCTGTTCCCGGTGACCGAAGCCAGCGCCAAGAGTGAAGATGGCCGCGCTGCCTGGGATGACAATGGCCTGGCGCAACGCGCCGTGCGTGCATTGAAAAAACACTTGCCCGAACTCGGCGTGATCACCGACGTGGCGCTCGATCCCTTCACCACGCACGGTCAGGATGGTTTGATCAATGCTTCGGGCTATGTGCTCAATGACGAAACTGTCGCGGCGCTGGTGAAGCAGGCGCTCTCGCATGCAGCAGCCGGCGCCGACATCGTTGCACCCAGCGATATGATGGATGGTCGCATCGGCGCGATTCGCGAAGCATTGGAATCCGCCGGTCACATCCACACGCGCATTCTGGCGTACTCGGCCAAGTACGCATCCAGCTACTACGGTCCTTTCAGAGATGCAGTCGGCTCTGCCGCCAATCTCGGCAAGAGCAACAAGTACAGCTATCAAATGGACCCCGCCAACACCGATGAAGCGCTGCGTGAGGTTGCGCTCGATCTGCAGGAAGGCGCGGACATGGTGATGGTCAAGCCGGCGCTGCCCTATCTCGATATCGTGCGTCGCGTGAAGCAACAGTTCGGCGTGCCCACCTATGCCTATCAAGTCAGCGGCGAATACGCACAACTGATGGCGGCGATACAGAATGGTTGGTTGAACGAGCGCGCCGCCATTCTCGAAGCCCTGGTATCCATACGGCGCGCCGGTGCCGATGGCATTCTGACCTACTTTGCCAAGCGCGCTGCGCATTGGCTGCGTGAAACACCATGAATACAGCCGCTCTGGATCGTTATGCCGTGATCGGTTATCCGGTAAAGCACAGTCGCTCGCCCTTCATTCATGGCATGTTCGCCAAGCAGACCGATCAGAAACTGACTTATCAACTGCTGGAAGTCGCGCCCGAATATCTCGCCAACGAAGTTGAAAAATTCTTTGCCGAAGGCGGCAAGGGCTTGAACATCACCGTGCCGCATAAGCAGGCAGTGGTGGGCTTGGTGAAGTACTGCACGCCGCGCGCCGAACTGGCCGGTGCCGTCAACACCATTCTGGTTATGGAAGACGGCGCGTTGATGGGCGATAACACCGATGGCATCGGCCTGCTGAATGATCTCAACCACAATCTGAAATTTGAATTGCAAGACAAGCGCATCCTCATATTGGGCGCAGGCGGCGCAGCGCGCGGCGTACTGGCACCGCTGCTGCAACAACAGCCTACCGAATTGGTGGTCGCCAATCGCAATGTCGAACGCGCTACCGAACTGGTGAAAGAATTTCAAAATCTCGGCGCGTTGCGCGCCGCCAGCTTTGCCGATGTCGGTAACGAAGCTTTCGATCTCATCATCAACGCCACCTCGGCCAGCCTGCAAGGCGAGATGCCCGAGGTACCCGATAGCGTCATTGGTGACAACACGCTGTGCTACGACATGGCCTATGGCAAGGATGACACCGTGTTCACGCACTGGGCCAAGGAGCTGGGTGCAGCCTATGCCGTACAAGGCTGGGGCATGTTGGTGGAACAGGCAGCAGAATCGTTCTATCTGTGGCGTAACGTGCGGCCGGATACCATTCCAGTGTTGGTTGCCCTACAGAATCCACCGCCCCCACGTCCTGCCTTGTAGGTCGGGTTTCAACCCGACTCCGAGATCGCTGTCGGGTTAAAACCCGACCTACAAGGCACGAGCCACGTAGAATGCGCGCAGTTCCATCCCTATCTGGCTGCGCATGTCCGATTCATTCGAAGATCTTCCACTGGAAACGCTATTTCGACCTTTTGACGAAGGCGAACTCACCTGGCCCAAATCAGGCGCGTTATTTTTGCGCGCACGCGACGGCGCCCCCTTACATCGCCAGGCATTACCAGGATTGATATGCGAACAGAGCTTCAAGCCCGATGCCGATGCACTGACGCGCGCCGGCCTTGAAGTGATTTCGTTGCAGGAAGCGACGCTTAAACAATATGCATTGGTATTGGTGCTGCCACCTCGACAGCGCGACGAAGCACGCGCCCTGCTGGCTCATGCGATCAACCTGACGCAGCAGGGTGGACGCGTAGTGGCTTGCATCAGCAACAATGAGGGCGCGCGTTCCGGTGAAACCGATTTAGAAAAACTGGCCGGGCCGCTCACCACGCTCAGCAAGCACAAATGCCGCGTGTTCTGGACCGCGCCCTTGCAAGATCAAGTCGATCGCTCGCTGTTAAAAGCATGGCTGGAACTGGATGCCGTGCGCCTCATCAACGATCCACGCTTCCACAGCCGTCCCGGCGTGTTTGCCTGGGACCGTATCGATCCGGCCTCTGCACTGCTGGTCAAACATCTACCCAAGGATCTGCAAGGTCGCGCTGCCGATCTGGGCGTCGGCTTTGGTTATTTATCCGTGGAACTGTTGAGCCGCTGCCCGGGCATCACTGCACTGGATACTTACGAAGCCGAAGCGCGCGCGCTGGATCTGGCCAAACACAATTTGCAGAGCTTTGCAGAGCGCATCGCCATAAAGCACCACTGGCACGATGTCACGCAAGGGCTGCTCGGCCAGTACGATATCATCGTCACCAATCCACCGTTTCATACGCAGAGCCGCGCCGATCGACCGGATATCGGTCAACGTTTCATTCGCGCTGCGGCAGCCGCATTGAAACCCGGCGGCCATCTTTGGTTGGTGGCCAACCGCCACCTGCCCTATGAAGAAATCCTGACCAGCAGTTTCGGGCAAGTACATATCGTTGCCGAGCAGGATGGCTTCAAGATCATTCATGCGACCAAGGCAACTGCTGCTTCCACCGCTCAACACTCACGCAAACCACGCCGATGAAACTCGTCAAACTGATTGCCAACCTGGGCTATGGCAGCCGCAAAGAAGTCACCGCCATGTTTCGCGAAGGTCTGATCACCGACGCACACGGTGAAGTACTGTATGCCGATGACCAGGTAGAACACGAAAACATTCGTATCGATGGCGAGCCCTTGGACCCGCCCGCCGGCATGCTGATCATGCTGCACAAACCCATCGGTTATACCTGCTCCACCAAGGATCACGGCGAGTTGATTTATGAGCTGTTGCCCGAACGCTTTCGACTACGTTCACCCATCGTCTCCAGCATCGGTCGACTGGACCGCGACACCAGCGGCTTGCTGTTGATGACCGACGATGGCGTGCTGCTACATCGCATCAGCTCACCCAAGCACAAGCTGCCGAAAATATATGAAGTGACCCTGGCGCGCGATTTAAACGGCAATGAAGGCAAGCTGTTCGCCAGCGGCAAGATGATGCTGGAATCGGAGAAAGAACCGCTGGCCCCAGCAGAACTGGAGGTAATCGATGCCCGTCATGCACGCGTGACGGTTACTGAAGGTCGTTATCACCAAGTGCGCCGTATGTTTGCCGCAGTGGGCAATCACGTTGAAGCGTTGCATCGCTCGCAGGTCGGTGGATTGACGCTGGGCGATTTGATGGTGGCGGAGTGGAAGATATTGAGCGAACAAGAGCGTAAAGTCTTGTTCAATGTTGAGAGTGACCCGACTTAGGCGTCAATGAACGCAGCCCAATGCACCACTTCGAGCTGAAACATAGTAACAAGCACAGGAACAGGCATGTTGCAGAAATTATTTTCGATGTTGGCGGCCATATTGGCGTATAGCTCGGCAGAAGCACAAATCACTGCCGACCAGCTAAAAGAGCTTTATGCGCAACCCTCTCCCTTTTTGAGCATTCCACATACGGAGTGGGTAGCAGAATCGAAAAATGCCTTTGTGATTCGGACGAACAACCCTCAAGCCCCCATACACCTGCTAATCATCCCCAAGAAGCAGATACCCTCCCTGCTGGAAGCGCCGGACACTCTTGTTGCGGAAATGATTTCCCTGGCCAAGCGAATGGCAAAAAAACAAGGAATTGCAGATGATGGTTTCCGCCTAATAATCAATACACATCCATATGGCGGCCAGTCGGTTTATCACCTCCATATGCATTTGCTCGGCGGACGCGAACTGGGTTGGTCTCCGGGGTTTCGTGAAGAAGGCTAGCGAACAAATAGTGCAAGCCCACACATATCTAAATCCCCGAGCCCTATCACAAAGACAACAACCGGTAGTGCGTAGGTTGTGCCGACAAGCCCAACACCCACTAATACATCATTCACTTGATTGTTGGACCTCATGGACTCAGTCCAACCTACATATCGAAGTCTCCAGCGCCTGTTAAGGCCTCTGGCAGCAATACAGCCATTCCAACTAATATCTACGTAGCGACACCGGCGCACAATAAAAACGTTAACTTCATAAAGGTCTCACCGTGCAATCCAATCACATCGTCATCGTCGGCGGGCTGAGCCTGATCATCGGCGCGCTGGCATTCGTGCTGGTCTTCAGCTATCTCGCAGCCAACTTCGACTACCCAGGCATTCTCGATGGCAGCGCTGCCGAAGTATTGCCACGATTGCGAGGCGGTGGCGCGACCATGCGCGCGGTGTGGGCCATTTATGCTTTCTTGCCGCTGTTGCTTATACCCGGCGCAGTGGGCGTGCGCTTCGCCTGTCCATCCAGTAACGGACTGGGCACCTTGGCATTGGTGTTCACTTCGATCGGTGCACTGGCCATGTGCCTTGGCCTGATGCGCTGGCCCAGCATTCACTGGGCCCTGGCCGAAGCCTATGGCCAATCGAGTACAACCGATAACAGCCTGGCCGCCGTGTTTAACGGCTTGAATCTATATCTCGGCAACTACATCGGTGAGTTTCTGGGCGAGATCTGCCTGGCATTGTTCTTCATGCTGGCGGGATTCGCCATGCTGGGTGAGGCACGCTTCCCAAACTGGACGGGCTGGTGCGGCATCGTGTTTGCCGTGCTATTTGCAGTAGGCGCATTCCGCAATGTCACACCTGCGGTGCAACGTGTTGCCGACATCAATAATTCGTTGCTGCCGTTGTGGATGATTATTTTGGGTGGAGCGTTGATTTGGTATTCGCGGCGAACTTAGTTAGAAAGCTACAGGCGTTGAAAGTAATCGCCAGTGCATTGAGCGAGAGAGATTAGACGCGCCTCTTGATTCAACGCCGCCGCAGTAGTGCCACCTATTGCCCAAACACCCAGCGCAGCACACTGGCTTCTACTTCATCTCCACTGCCATATTGCGCACCCGGATGGTTAACGATGGTCACCACCACATAGTGCTTACCAGAGGCAGCATTCACAAAACCAGCGAGACTGGCCACGCCTTCCATATGCCCAGTCTTCAACCGCAACCGTCCACGCATGGCCGCAGATTGAAAGCGTGAACGCAACGTGCCATCGGTGGCGGCCAACGGTAGCGATGCAGCGAACTCGGGCATGAATTGATTCTGATAAGCCTGCTTGAGCATGCTGCCCAAGCCTAGCGCTGAAGTACGTTCCAGACGCGACAGACCCGAACCATTATCCAGCACGAAACCTTTGGTATCAATTTGATGCCGCGACAACCAATCGTTGATGGCGCGCTGGCCTTTTTCGGTGGTGGCAGGCGCACCATATTTTTCTGCACCCAGTGTCAGCAACAAGGTGCGCGCCATGATGTTGTTCGAGAACTTATTCACCAGTCGAATGATTTCGCCCAGCGTCAGTGAGTCGAAGCTGGTCAGCAACTTTGCTTTAGCAGGCAGGGTATCCATACGCAGACCACCATTGATCTTGCCGCCCTGCTGTTCAAAATAAGTCTTGAAGGTGCCGAAGGCATACTCGGGCGCGCTCATGATGGCGCGCGCCACGGTCAAGCGCCCGCAACCGGCTGCTGCCGTACCGCTTAAGGACAGACTATTACCGCTACTGCCCTGCGGCGCGCCGAAACGCAGGCCTTGGTAGCCGCGTCGACAATTGGTGCCGCTTAGCTTCACGCTGTTGAGTATCTGCAGATTGGCGGGGCGCGGCTCCACGATCAGCACCGGCTTGCCGGCCTCCACATCGCCGGTAAGCGTGAAGCGCGAGGTCTGGAAGTTGACCATCAAGGCATCGGGAATGACGTTGTACGATTTTTCCGGCGAACCGTCGAAGGCAGCGCGATCTTCACTCAGCGGCGCGAAGTAGCTGCGATCGATAACCACATCGCCGGTAATGGTTTTAAGGCCACTCTGCCGCAACTCCGCCACAAAGCTCCACCAACGCTCAGAGGTCATGTACGGATCGCCGCCGCCCACCAATACCAGATCGCCATTGAGCACGCCATTCTTGAGCGTGCCATTGGCATAGGCGCGGGTCTTCCAGGTGTAGGCAGGACCCAACTCATCGAGAATCACGAAGGTGGTCAGCACCTTGATGGTGGATGCCGGCTGACGCTGCAGCTCAGCATTGTGCAACAGCAGCACTTCGCCGCTGTCCAACTCTTCGGCGTACACGCTCAGGCTGCTGGCAGGAATGTTCTGCGCCTTGAGCGCAGCGGTCACCACCGGCGGCAGCGGGGTGTCACGCGCCCAGGCCGGTCCCAGCACCAGCACGGTCAATAACAGCGACAACAGAGTTCGGGCAACGCGAGTCATCAATTCACGACGATTCCTGTGCGGGTAAGCGGTCATTCTAGCGATGGAAGTTAGGGTCTGTTAACAGTCGTTGCGATTGAAAATTGCCGTGCCCGCAAACTGTTAAAGTGTGCACCTGCTGCACCTTACCCTTACAGCCACGCGACTCGATCTTGATACCGGGCGCAGCGGCGGAGACAACATGCGACGAATCTGGACCACCTTTGCCACCGGACTGGCCACCGTACTGCCAGTCACCATCACCATCTATCTCATTTACTGGCTGGGTACTACGGCAGAAACCGTGCTGGGCCAGTTGCTCAAACTGGTCATGGACGAACAGCACTACCGGCCGGGCATGGGCTTGGTGGCCGGATTCGTTGTGGTTCTGATTGCGGGCGCGCTGGTAAACGCCTACGCAGTGCGCTGGTTCATTCGCCGCGGCGAACAGCTGCTGGCGCGCATCCCCTTCATCAAGACCGTGTATGGAGCCGTCAAGGACGTCACACAGTTCCTGCCCGGCCAGGGCGAGCGGCGCGACACGCGCCGCGTGGTGCTGTGGCTGAATGACAATGCCTACATGATCGGCTTTGTCACTGCCGATCAGATCAGCCCCAAACTGCCGCAGGCGGTCATGGCCGAACGGCTGCCGGTGTACTTTCCCAAGAGCTACCAGATCGGTGGCTACACGCTGTATGTGTTGAAGTCGGAATTGATCGAGACCGATATGTCTGCCGAAGAGGCCATGCGCCTGGTATTGATCGGCGGCGTCAACGCGGAAGCCAGCAAGGATTTGCGCTTTAGCGACAAGCACTAGCCGGGTGAATTTTCGTCACCGGCCATGTCATGCCTGCACGGAGAATCGAGCGATATCGCATAGGGGCACAGAGTGACCGTGATCGAGCAACTCACAGGCCGGCTAGCCTGTTCGCTAATGCTGTTGGCATTGACGCCCCTAGCGCAGGCGCAGAATGCGGTTAGCAATCTGGAACAAAGCTATCGCTTCCTGGTGAACGATCGCAGCAGCGGTGGCGTGCTGTATACCGCTTCGGCGAATAAGCTGCGCGGCGCAAACTTACCCCTGAGTTTTTACGACAGTGCAGATTACTGGGGCTTGTCGGTATGCGCAGGTGCGAACACGCCCTGCGCCGTCACCGATATTTATCGATCCACCGATTCCACTTTGACACCGCAGGCCGGCGCTGCCGGCGATCTACAGACAGAGCGCGTCAATGTGCATAACGGCGCCAACATCTACGACGCGGCCACCTGGCAGATTGCAGTGATGCTGGGACAGGTGGTCAACAAATTCACCTTGCCCGCCAAGCAAGATGCTTTTGCGCTAATCAACAATCAGAATCGCCTTCTTGATGGCGAAGCCAACCGCGCGCCGACTCGCGGACAAGTGTTTCGATATAACGGTCAGGCTGTTAGCAGCAGCAAACAAGCCTATGCATTCAGAATGCTGCCGCGCAGCTGGCTATCTTCCGATCCATTGATGGGCACGCGTTACGACGCCTGGATCACCGCGCAGAACCTGCCCATCAATCCCGACTATCAACGCGGCAAAGTGACTTGGTCCGATTGGAAACCCATCACTGGCGAGAACGCCTGGGCCTTCCTGCTCGGGCCTTTGCATGCCGCATACATTTATCACGTCATGGGTGAACAACGCGCCTATGTGCCCTTTCATGATGAAGCTGTGCAACGCGCATTGACGATGCTGCCGACCTTTGTCGCCATGCAATCGGCCATTGGCGGCGTTTATTACGCACCATCAGGCACCGCCGGCAACGAGAAAGGCACCACTGCCAGTCCTTACCAGCTATCGGTGGAAAACAATCTCTCTCTGTATGCCGGTCTACAGGTGCTAACCGACACGCTGCGCAATGAACTCAAGCATGAAAGCGGTTTAAGCAGCGGCGACCGCAACAACATCAATGCAGCGCTTAAAACCATCGACATGATGATCAACGGCGGCCGCACTGCCAACAAAAGCACCGAAGGCCTGCTGGCCTTCTTCAAAACACATGCCTGGCGTAGCTATGAATTTATTCAAGGCGGCTCCGCCAACGATCCACAGCAAAAATCCGCCTGGGTTCCTGCACTCGAACCCAAGGCTGTGGACACCAACACCTGGGGCATTGCCGCATTGGGTGCAGCGCAAATCGACCAATGGTTCGGCTTCGGTGCGGCTTATAAAAATTGGCAGCAGTTGAAAACCTGGGGCGGATACGGCGCCAATAAACAATTGCAGGGCGTGGGGTATTCCAATTGGGATGGCAATGGCACAAATGCCGACGGCACTTACAAGCAAGGCATCCTGTCGGCGGAATGGACGGCAGGCGCCATCAACATGGTGCGCAGCATGCAGCGTTACTACCGGAACATTGCCGCCACTTCGAACAACTACGCCGAGGCACAGACTTATCTTGCAACCTTGCAGCAGGATGAAACATCCATGCTGGCGGGCCTGCAAACGCTGCGTTTCGATGGCTATCTCAACAGCAGCTTTCCCGGCAAACCGGACAACTATGCCAAGTTGCTTGAGCAAGTAAGCGGTCAACGCACCCAACCTTATCTCTATGCCAGCAGGCGTTACTACATTCCCTTCGGCTGGTATGCGAATCCACTGCCCAGCACCTGCGCCACCGCCTGGGCGATCATGCTGGCTGATGGTTATGATCCGTTTGTTTATGGCGGGGGAATGCGTTAACTGGAAGATATCCAGTTATTCTTTGATCTCGCGCAGGTCGCGCGCCTTCAACAACACATGCGCCAGATTATCCATTTCGTCGACCAGGGATTGCTGCACATAGGCGTGCATGATCAATAGATCGCGCTCACTGACGTCGTTGAATTTCAAACCGCGAAACACGATGCCTGGATATTCCGGATGCGCAGCTTCGGGCGCACCCATCACCGTACACTTGAGCGTCAGCAACAAATCCAGATCAACCTGTAACTTGGGCTTCACCGAAAGCTCCAACTCATGGCCCGCAGCCAGTTCGGTATCTTTGAGAATGGCAATGCGCGCGCCGGTGACGCTGAGATCCACCAACAAAACTGTTTCCACCTGGGGGGTGCGCACCACAGCCGGCAGATTGACCAAGGCGCGCGGCACCGTGCGCACCGAACGTCGTTGCGTGGTATCGGACAGACGCAGATACAGCAACGGCTCGGGTTCGAACACTACCTTGTGAATCGCGGCATCGAAACGAAACAACGTGCTGGCATTGAACCACTGACAGTGCAAGGTCAAACCCTGGTACACCGCAATCAAGCCGCCATCGGCATTTTTAGGCGCACTGACAATCAACTCACGTTTGGCAGGCAATACGCCCATGGCCGCGACTTTGAAAGTTTTGTCGCTGGTACCGGGAGTAATCTGCAGATGAAAGCGCGAACGTTCCTGGGTATCGCCATAAAACTTGGCGAAAGCTTCCAGCATTTGCCGTCGAGGGTCTCTCATGCGGGTAGTGGCGCTTAGACTGCTATCGGTAATAGGCATCTTGTCGCATACATCGGCCAACGCTGGCAATACTGGAGTGTCTGACAAATCCGGTCAGACGGACGCGGCAGATTAAGATTCTTCAGCAGAATTAGGCGAAGCCTCATGTGCAGGCCATGCGTGTTGGCACAGGAAGCTTGATCCTGCATCGCCCAAAGCAGCAAGCCGAGGAAGCAACTTCGTCACTGTTAGTCGGTGCCATGCTCATCTGCCCCCACCCTAACCCTCCCCCGTGGAACGGGGGAGGGGAGTTTTTGATGCCATCCTCGCGTGTGATGTCACCTTCGCGTGCGGGAGGGAACTGATCCTGTCATTACTCACCGGGCGAACCTCTGATCCCCTCCCTCGTTCCACGGGGGAGGGTTAGGGTGGGGGCAACAAAATGCGAATAACCGACTAACACCGCCGCTACCGATACAAACAACCAAGTGTGGCCGCGTTAACACTTCGGTATGCCGAATCAAGCCATTGGCGGACCGTCAGGCTACGATGTCGCATATCAAAGTCATTGAAGACCCGCTCGTGGCAGAACCCGAAGCCAATCCCATCAAGGTGCTGCACCTGGTTAGTGCCGCCGATTCCGGCGCTCCTGCACACTCGTTGAGTGCGCAGCTCAATCCCCTGCTCACTCGCGTGGATCGCCAGCTGTTCCAAATGCAGGCGGTCCATTTCGCGCCGGGCGACCGTCAGGCCGCCGTGATGCGGCAATTGGGCGTGCCGGTGCATGACATCGAACTGTCGCGCAAACGCTTTGCCTTCGGCGCGCTCAGTGAATTGCGTAAGTGCAGTGCTGGTTTCAAACCCGATCTAGTGCATGCCTGGGGACATACCGCAGCACTGGCCGCACGTTGGATCAAGGGTGCGAGCGCCATTCCCACGTTATGGACCCTGCCCGGCAAACCCACTGGCACGCAGCTGTTCGATCGTTACAAACTCAAGTTGCTGACCAAGCACGCCGGCACACCTAAACACATCGTTTACTCGGCCACTGCAGCCGCTGCGGACTATCGACGACTGGGCTTTCCGGAAGCAGGCGGCCAGGTCATCACGGCCGGCGCGGATCTGGATCGCTACAAGCCGGATGCGCGGCTGGGCCAGCAATTGCGCGCACAGCTCAAGCTGGAAGCCAATGCCTTCGTCATTGGTATGTATGCGCCCTTCGCGCCCGAGAACGACTACACCAGTTTCATTCGCGCCACAGCCGAAGTGATCAAGTACAACCCTAATGTGTATGTGATCGCGGCCGGCAAGGGCGCACAGCGCGGCAACTCCGGCATCATGGCCATGCTGGGCGGCGGTTCGCTGGCTACTCGCACCACCTTGCTCGGTGAATGGTCGGATCTGTCGGCGCTATTCAATGCCTGCGATGTGTTCTGCTCCAGTGCCATGCATGACGGTAACGCTCTGACTCTGGCCTCGGCCATGCTGTGCGGCGTGCCCTGCGTTGGCACGGGTAAAGGCCTGCAAGGCGAGGTACTGAGCCAATACGGCATCGCCGTGGAACCCGGCAGTCCGAATGGGCTGGTCAAGGGCATTACCCGTGTGCTGGAAATGTCCGCGGAAAAACGCGTATTCATGGCCGAATCGGCACGCAAACATGTGGCGGCCAATTTCTCCATGCAAGGTGCGGTGCAAAAATATCTGGGCCTATATCTGCAAATGGCGCATGCGGTCGAGGCCGCGACTGCCGATCGTGCACTAAAGCTGCATCGCGCTGCAGGACGTTAGGGCCTGTTAACACCATGGCAATCGCTGCGACGGCGGTCAAAAAGTCTCAGGACGCGACGCACCGAACGCGGTGTACTTAAGGTACTCAAGCGAGGTGCAACAAAGTCCTGAGACTTTTTGGCCCCATCCCTTCGGGTTGGGTCCCAGAGAGCGCCATGCCGTGTTGCTCGTCGCTTATTTGAAATGACCAAACTTCACTCCTTGCGCCTAGCCTGGCGCTCTCTGGGACTCCAACGCAGCGATTGCCATGGTGCTAACAGGCCCTGGTGCGTCGACAATCGCCTCGTTAACTTATCTTGAATGTTTAAGCTCTTTACGCCGCCACGACTGCGGACTTAGCATCGGCGCTTCTTCCTGCTATCGGCAGAGGCGCGCATGACCACTCTCACTGTCAACGGCCGTACCCACCAACTGGACAATGTCGATGGCGCCACGCCCCTACTATGGGTGTTACGCGATCACCTAGGCTTGGTCGGCACCAAATTCGGTTGCGGCATCGGCCAATGCGGCGCCTGCACCGTACATTTGAACGGCGCACCCACTCGTTCTTGTTCACTGCCCTTGGCTGCAGTGGCCAATCAGCAGATCACCACCATTGAAGGCCTGGCCAGTGCCGATGGCAAATTGCATCCCTTGCAACAGGCGTGGATAGAACATGATGTGCCGCAATGCGGCTACTGTCAGGCTGGCCAGTTGATGAGCGCTGCAGCGCTGCTGAAACAAAAACCCAAGCCCACGGACGCAGATATCGACACGGCCATGGCGGGCAACATTTGCCGCTGCGGTACTTATCTGCGCATTCGCGCCGCCATCCACTCTGCCGCCAAAGCCTGAGGGTCACCGCCATGAACAGCGTGTTGAAGAATCGCGCGCTTGACGATGCGCAAGTACAAGCCGTGATGAGCAGCGTGTTGGAAGAAGCGCCAGATTCCTTATTGAATCAAACGCCGCGCGTATCGCGTCGCATGTTCCTCAAGTTGGCCGGTATGTCCGGCGGCGGCTTGGCGTTAGCGTTCTATGTCGGCGAACAAGACTCAGCGCATGCACAGAACGCTGCAGGCACCTTTGCTCCCAACGCCTATGTGCAGATCAGCAACGACGGTTCGATTCTGATTTATTCCAAAGGTCCGGAAATCGGCCAGGGCATCAAGACTGCCTTCGGCTTGATCATCGCTGAAGAACTGGATGCCGATTGGAATCGCGTGCGCGTCGAACAAGCTGCGGTGAATCAGGCGCTGTACGGCAATCAAGGTGCGGGCGGTTCAACTTCCATCCCCAGCAATTGGGATACCTTGCGCCAAGCCGGCGGCGTGGTACGCGCGATGTTGGTCAGCGCTGCCGCGCGCGAATGGGGCGTGGCGGAAAGCAGCTGCCGCACTGCCAACAGCGAAGTCATTGCCAGCGATGGCCGCAAACTCGGCTATGGCGCACTGGCCAGCAAGGCTGCAACGTTGCCGGTGCCCGATGGCAAGTCGGTGAAGTTGAAAGAGCGCAGTGAATATCAATTGTTCGGCAAGCGTTACACCGGCGTCGACAATCGCAAGGTAGTCACCGGTCAACCTTTATTCGGCATCAATACCGTACTGCCCAACATGGTGTATGCGGTGTATGAGAAATGCCCGGCCTTCGGTGGCAAGGTGAAGTCGGCCAATCTCGATGCCATCAAGAAATTGCCCGGCGTGAAAGATGCCTTCGTAGTGGAAGGCACCGGCCTCACCACTGAGGTGATGCCCGGCGTAGCCATCATCGCCACTTCAACCTGGGCTGCCATCAATGCGCGCAAACAGCTGCAAGTGGTGTGGGATGAAAGCTCCGCCTCGCAGGACAGCTGGAATGACTTCGTTACGCAGGCCAAGTATCTGAGCAAGGAACAAGGCAAGGAAGTGCTACGCAACGCCGGTGACGTGGATAAGGCCATGGCCGAGAGTAAGCGCAGGGTAGAAGCCTTTTATAGCTATCCCTATATCTCGCATGCCACGTTGGAACCGCAGAACTGCACCGCCTGGTATCGCGGCGATCGCATCGAGGTGTGGTCGCCCACACAACAGGCCACCTCCAGCGTGGGCATGATCGCCAAATTGGTTGGCTTATCCGCCGACCGCGTGACCGTAAATCAAACCCGTGTGGGTGGCGGCTTCGGTCGACGCCTGATGAATGATTACGCCTGCGAAGCCGCCGTGATCGCCAAGGAAGTGGCAGCGCGCATCGACGCCGTTCCGGTAAAGCTCACTTGGACACGTGAAGACGACATGACACATGACCTGTATCGCGTCGGCGGCTTTCATTCCTTCAAGGGTGCGGTGGATGCGCAGGGCAAACTCTCCGCGTGGCAGGATCACTTCATCAGCTTTACCGCCGATGGTCAGCGCACCGTATCCGGCGGCGATCTGGCCGGCGATGAATTCCCGGGGCAGCTGTTGCCCAACTTCCGTTTGACGCAAAGCCTGCTGCAATCGGGTACGCCCACCGGTCCGTTACGTGCGCCGCGTTCCAATGCGGTGGCTTTCGCCGTGCAATGTTTCCTGCATGAGTTGGCGGTGGCGGCAGGTCGCGATCACGTCGAATTTTTATTGGAAGTGATGGGCGAACCGCGCTGGATCACACCGGGCAATACGCGTGCATTGAACACCGGCCGCGCTGCTGCCGTGATCAAACTGGCCGCGGAAAAATCCGGCTGGGGCAAAAAATTGCCTAAAGGCCGTGGCATGGGTCTGGCCTTCCACTTCAGTCATGCCGGCCATGTCGCTGAAGTGGCCGAAGTGAGTGTGGATCGCAACAAGAAACTAACCATACACAAAATCACCGTGGCCGCCGACGTCGGTCCGATCATCAACATGAGCGGCGCCGAAGCGCAGGCACAGGGCGCGGTAACCGATGGCTTCAGCATCATGTTCGGCCAGCAGGTCACCATGGAGAAGGGCCGCATCCAGCAGAACAACTTCAATCAATACGAACTGCTGCGCATGCCTCATGCACCGCAGGTGGAAGCGCACTTCATTCAGAGCGAGTACAACCCCACCGGCTTGGGCGAACCTGCCCTGCCACCACTGGCGCCGGCTATCGCCAATGCCATCTTCGCCGCCACCGGCGAACGTGTGCGTTCGATGCCGCTGAATAAATTGGGTTACAAGCTGGCTTGATGCGTTCCCTGTAGGTCGGGTTTTAACCCGACTCCGGTTTATGAGTCGGGTTAAAACCCGACCTACAGGGAAGATAGCCACCAACATAAATTCTGTAGGGGCGAGGCATGCCTCGCCCTCTTCCTTCAATCACGCTACATATTCGAAAAGGCGACGCATGCGTCGCCCCTACAAATTGCGCCATTGAAATAGCCGAAAGTACAGCCAGCTATAAAACCCCGCTTTGCTTCTGTATCGTGGCGCGACTTATCGCCACCGCCATGCCCATGCCTGACTTTCTCGGAACCTCCAACTTCGATCATCGCACCGCGGAACGCATCGGCGTCTTGCTGGTGAATCTCGGCACGCCTGCCGCACCGGATACCGCTTCGGTGCGACGTTATCTCAAGCAGTTTCTTTCCGATCCGCGCGTAATCGAATATCCGCGCTGGCTGTGGTGGCTGGTGTTGAATGGCGTGATCCTGCGCATTCGTCCGCGCAAGAGCGCACATGCCTATCAACAGATATGGACACCGCAGGGCTCGCCGCTGATGGTGAATACTCAACAATTGGCCGGCAAGCTACAGACGCAGCTGCGCGAGACATTGCATGCCGATGTGCAGCTGGCCGTCGGCATGACCTATGGCGAACCCAGCATTGCTCAGGCATTGGAACAATTACGGCAAGCCAATGTACGCAAGTTGGTAGTGCTGCCCTTGTATCCGCAATACTCGGGCAGCACCACGGGATCGGTGTTCGATGTGGTCTCGCGCGTCCTGCAAGGTTGGCGCTGGGTGCCCGAACTGCGCTTCATCGCGCAGTATCACGATCATGATGCTTACCTTGAAGCACTGGCGAACTCGATTCGTGCGCATTGGAATACACAGGGCCAGCAGCATCTGCTGTTGTCGTTTCATGGCCTGCCCAAATCGTACCTGGCCAAGGGCGATCCTTACTTCTGCCACTGCCACAAGACCGGCCGCTTACTGGCCGAGCGCTTGAATCTGACTCAAGACCAATGGAGCCTGAGCTTTCAATCGCGCGTCGGCCGCGAAGAATGGCTGCGTCCTTACACCGATGAATTGCTGATCAAGTACGCGCAGCAAGGCCCCAAGCGCGTGACCGTGGCCTGCCCAGGCTTCGCTGCGGATTGCCTGGAAACGCTGGAAGAAATCGCCATGCGCAATCGCGAAGATTTCTTGCGCGCAGGCGGTGAACACTTCGACTATGTGCCCGCGCTCAATGCCGACGATCAACACGTGCAGGCGTTAGCGCAATTGATACAGCAGCATACTCAAAGTTGGTTACCGCTCGACAATCATGAGCAGGCACAGCAGCTGGCCATGCAACAGGGAGCACCGCAGTAGTCATGCCCGGCCGCTTCCTGGAAATCAGTGTCTACGCACCGGAGATTCTCGAATCCATTGAGTTCTATGAGGCGTTGGGTTTTCAACAGGCCGCCACCAATGAAACCTGGTCGCATCCCTATGCAGTGATGACCGACGGCCGTTTGTTTCTCGGCCTGCATCAAAAACCGCTCGCCGGCGCGCACAACACTTTGTGCTTCGTGCAAGCCAACCTCGCCCACTACGCCACAGGCTTGCGCCATCTCGGTATCGAGTTCGATCGCGAACAACTGGGCGGCGATAGTTTCAATGTCTTGGACTTTCGCGATCCCAACGGCCAGCACATCAAATTGCTGGAAGCACGCACCTTCTCACCGCCCGATATCGACATCGGTTTCAGCTCCAGCTGCGGTTACTTCGTCGAGTACGGCATGCCGGTACGTGAATTCGATCCTGCCCGACCCTTCTGGGAACAATTGGGATTCGTGGCGATGGATGAAGAAAACCAACCCTTCCATCGCGTTTCACTCACCAGCGATCGCTTGAATCTCGGCCTGCATCGCAGCCGTGCGCTGCGTCATCCCGTACTGGTATTCGAAGACGACAACATGCGTGAACGGTTGACGCATTTGCGAGAACGAGGCATCGAGCTGAGCGATGAGATGCCTGACTCACTGGACGATCGTAGCAATGCTGTGTTGATTGCGCCGGAAGGTACACGGCTATTGTTAATGCAGGCCGCGGCGGCATAGGCCTCCGCGGCCACTCGATTCAACGCCCCTTCAAGGTCTTATCCAAGAACGCATACACCGTATCGGTAATGTCCTGCTTCTGCGCAGCACTGGCGCCGTTGAACATGTGATCGGCTCCGGACACGGTTTTAAACGTTACCGTTACCTTCTTCGCTTTGAGCGCAGCAGCCAACATCTCGCTCTGGCCCAACGGCACGGCGGTGTCTTTATCACCGTGCACGATCAGGAACGGCGGTTCGTTGCCATCCACATAGGTCAGCGGATTGCTTTGCTGTAGCAATGACTTGGCACACTGCGTCAGCGCGCAGCCCAGCAACTGCGACTCCGCCGAATCCGTACCATTGTGTTTGCGAGCGTTCGCGACCGTCAGCTGGCCATCCATTGCTGCGAATTCAGTGGGCCCGTAGTAATCCACCACGGCCTGCACGCAGCTGGATTGATTGGCATCCACCTTGATCTGCGTCTGGCCGGGCATGGCTGCGCCACCTGCAGGTTTGGGTGGCTCCAAAGCAGCAGCATTACAGGAAGTGCCGGCCAACGCGGCAAGATAACCACCGGCGGATTCACCCCAGATGGCGATCTTATTGGTATCGACTTTGTAAGCCGCCGCATTGGAACGCAGCCAGCGAATGGCAGCCTTGGTGTCCTGAATCTGCGCTGGAAATTTCGCTTCGCCATAAAAGCGATAGTTGATGGCCATCACCACATAGCCGCGTGCGGCCAGAGCAGTCAGTGTCTGAGACAGACCGGACATGCGCGAGCTACCGACACCCCAGCCACCGCCGTGAACGTACACCACAGCCGGATAACTGGCCGCACCTGCCGTAGGCACATAGAGATCTGCTTGCTGCGGGTGATACCCGCTCAGGCTTTGATAAGCCACCTCACCGTAACGCGTCACGCCGGGCGCAATGTTCTCCGCAACAGGTGTGTCCACCGGTGCCGCCACCGGCGCGGCGGCCTGCGCCATTACATTGCCCGACCAGAGTGAAACCACCAAGGCGAATACCGTATGTAATCAATGCGATGTCATGTTCGCTCCCCCAACATTCATTGCTACCGTTTAGGAATCAGCTCAGTCATCAAGACTTACTCGCCTATCATAGCGCCGCCAGCCCCGGCGATTGCATCGCAGGGCTGGCGACTGCTATTAATGCAGGTAACGCGACTGAAACAGACCACCAATAACAATCACAGGGAGATTGGCATGGACAATTCTTTCGAATCGGCAAACCCGGCAAGGGTGATTCGCCTGATCGGTTTGGGCATCGTGGCCTTGATCGTCCTGATTTTATTGCTGGGCAGCTTCTACACTGTGAAATCCGGTGAACGCGCACTGGTATTTCGTTTCGGCCAGATCAAGGATGTGGTAGCCGATGGCCTGCACTTTAAATTGCCGCTCATCGAAAGCATTCGTATCGTCGATGTGCGCACGCAGAAGGCCGCTTCACCCGCCAATGCCGGCACGCGCGATCTGCAATCGGTGACCACTGAAGTGTCGATGAACTATCACCTGGACGCCGCCACGCTGTCCGATACCTATGCGCGTGTCGGCCTGGAAGTGGAAAACAAGATCATCGATCCGCGCATCCAGGAAGTAGTGAAGTCGGTCGTCGCGCGCTTCTCCGCCGAAGAACTGCTGACCAAGCGCGAAGACGTAAAAACGGAAATCGCCGCCGGCCTGCGCAGCTCGCTTACCGGCTACAACATCATCATGGAAGACATCCAGATCACCAACTTCGCCTTCTCGCATGCCTTCGACGCCGCCATTGAAGCCAAGCAGACCGCCGAACAGAATGCCCTGAAGGCCAAGAACGATCTGGAACGCATCAAGGTGGAAGCACAGCAGAAGATCGCACTGGCGGAAGCCGAAGCGCGCACCATCCAGATTCAGGCGCAGGCCATCAAGGAACAAGGCGGCGCGGAGTATGTGCAGCTGAAAGCCATCGAGAAGTGGAATGGCGAACTACCGCAGGTGAGCAGCGGCGCAGTGCCGTTCATCAATCTCAACACCAAGTAGAACTTGGGGCGAGGCATGCCTCGCCCTTATAAAATCAGGCAACTCCGTAGATCAAGTTAGCGCAGCGAAGCTTCCCTACTATAAAAACTATGCACGATTGTCTTTAACCTAATTACCAGTTCCACTGTCCCTGAAATTATTATCAGCAATTTTTTTGTCACTCTCATCCCAGGGACGCCACCACTCATCCATAGTAAGCATGGTTACAATTGCTCTCTCCGGACTATTCCAACAACGATCCCACGAGTCCTTGAGTTCAAATACTCTTGGCAGAAAATTTTTTCCTTCACGAAATTCAATAGCATAAGTTTCGTTTGGCGCTGGACCACTGTTACGTGTCGCCTCTGAATACTTGAACCGAATATTTAGAGGCCACCCTCTCGCGAACAAGGCACAAGGAACCGTATATCAAGGAACCGTATATATTGTTTGGGACATGCGGGAAACAACAGAGCCATCGACAGTCTCATACCCCGCATCACAGATCCTATAGGCGGGCGCGAAAGAGCTTGCATGGAGCCGCCAATACATCAATTGTTCCTCTTCTTGAAGTTTGCGCGAAAAAAGCATTCCCTTTCGAGCAGGAATCTGCGGCGGATCAAGCAAACCAAAAGTTTCGTTATCCCGCCGACCTGACAGATCAAGTGGAACGTGTGAATAGCTTCCAGCTTTTACCAGCTTTGAAATTCGCAGACGTTCAAAAAATCCTTTCATTGCATACCTACTATTTATATTTGAAATTCTCCAGTACGAAATCCCTTCTCAATAGCACACTTGGCTATCGAGCCAAACTTATAGCAATTCAGAAATCTTATGTGGCCGTTTGGCAGAATAGTCCAACCCATGCAATCACTCATAACTCCTTAGTCATAAACACACTGTACGGATCTTCGATATAACTCGAAAATGGTCCGCAATATCTGAAACCATACTTCTCATACAGTTTTCGCGCCGATTCAAAGAACGGCATGGAACCCGTCTCCAAGCTCAAACGACGATAACCACGCTGCGCGGCAGTATCGAGTATGTGTCGCATCAACAGCGACGCCACACCGGCGCGCCGATATTCGGCGGCGGTGCGCATGGATTTGATTTCCGCATGGTCACGATCCAATTCCAGGATGGCGCCGCAACCGGCCAGTACTTGCTGATCCCACACCGTCCAGAAAGTGATTTCCGGTTTACGCAACCCTTCAAGATCCAGCGCATGCTTACTTTCCGGCGGCGAAACCGACAGCATGTCGCGAATACGCTCAGCGAGAAATTGCGCAATTTCCGGGCCGCGCAGATCATCTATTTTTATTTGCATTCCATTGGTTCCTATTTTCACAACGACACACACATCCATCTATTCATCAATGGCGGGCTCGATCCGGTCAATGGCGCTGGCTTTGATGGTGGTCATATTTGTAGGTCGGGTTTTACACCCGACTTATTTAAGATGTCGGGTGTAAAACCCGACCTACAATTACTGCATCGCCACCAAGTCAAACTTAATCGTCAATGCATCCTGTACCAGCAAGGTTCCCAATATAGCGCTTTGCGGCACCAGGCCGAAATCCGTTTGCTTGATTTCGAACTGGCCTTGGGCACTCAAGGTCCGAGCATTGGTTTGCAGCTGCACGGGCACATCCAGCTCACGTGTCTGATCTTTAATGGTGATCTGCACTTTCACTACAGGCTGTGCACGGTCCCCGGCAATACCCACCGAGCGTAGGCGGATCACCGGATAGTGTTCGCCATCCAGCGCCGTGGGTAGCAACATGTTGCGCTTGGTGCCGACGCGGCCATCTTCGCTAACATTGAGTGGAAAGTCTTCGCCCTCTGCAATGCGCGTACCCGGCTCATCAACGATGAGTTCGTTCACAGGCATGACAATGTCGAACCCGGAACGCGTCAACGAATCATGCAGCCATACATAGCCGGACAAAGTCTGAGAGCTGACCACGTGATTGTGACCCAGCTGCGCCGCTGCGCCTGCGCGGTACACCAGAATGTGCAGCTTCGATTGTTTAGACGATAACTTATAGAGACGCGCACCTTGCAGATCGGCGGGGTAGCTCGCCGTGGTGATTGAAGACGGTACTTCAGGTGTCGGCGGTTTGGGCGATACGCAGCTGTTAAGCGATAGAACACAGAAGCAGATTAACAAAGCACGCATTAAAACCATGTCGCGCATCAGACCGCCCCCACCCTAACCCTCCCTCGCAAGCGAGGGAAGGGATTAAGAACATGCGCAGCATGGTACGCCTGGATACTCATCAACGACACGACCAACTGCACAGCGGCGTTGAAAACAGGCTATGCAGCCAAAGCACGCGCGATACGTTCCGCCTGATGGCGCAGCAACGGTCCGAAATTCGCCGCCTCATACAACTCATGCAAACGCGACAGATCGGGTTGACGACGCTGCAATGCATCCAGATCGGCATCCAATGGCATGTCGCAGGCGATCTCGGTGAGTTTGCGCGCCAATAGCGCAGCTTCCTTGTGGTCACGCAATTGTCCGGCGACAAAGCCCGGATTACGCAGCTTGAGCTTCAATACCTGATCGAGATTGTCGTACAGATGATGGATGGATTCGAAATGCTTGAACAACATGGAGGCAGTTTTCGGACCTACGCCAGGCACACCGCGAATGTTATCGACGGCATCACCCATCAAGGCCAGATAGCAGGCCATGCGTTCCGGCAACACACCGAATTTCTGCGGAATGTCGTCATAGTGATAGCGCTTCTCGCCCAGGTAATCCCAGTACACATCGCCGGGACGGATGAGCTGGGTCAGATCTTTATCGCGCGACAACAGCACAATCTGCTTGCCTTGAGCGCGCATGCGAGTGGCCAGCGTGCCAATGATGTCGTCAGCCTCGAAGGCATCACTGGCAAATATGGATATGCCTAATGCTGTGCACACCTGTTTGCACAAGGCGAACTGACGCTTCAGTTCCTGCGGCGCCGGTTCGCGATTGGCCTTGTACGCGGGATAGATCTGGTTGCGGAAGGAATTGCGCAGGCTTTCATCGAAGGCCACCGCAATGTGTTGCGGTCGCACCTGTTCCACCACATCGCCGATGAAACGCGCAAAACCATGCAGTGCATTCACCGGATTGCCATCCGGGTCCACCAAGGTATTCGGCACCGCATGCCAGGCGCGGAACACGAAGATGGAAGCATCGATGAGGTAGACGGGAGAGGTCATAGACGGTTTGTGTAGGCTGGGATGAAATCCCAGCCTCCCATTCGAATTCAGATGCTGGGATTCTATCCCAGCCTACACATTTGCTCTTCTATTACGCCACCGCCGCCTTCAACCGCGCATGCAACGGACTATGGCGCGGGAAGTGCGCCAGCAGGTATTCCATCTGATCGGCCAGCACGCGCCGGCCTTTCAAATAAATGTATTCGGCATAGGTGGGCGTGAACGGCACGGCCAGTAATTGCATGCGTGCCTGTTCGGGTGTGCGCCAGGCTTTCAAGTTATTGCAACGGCGGCAGGCGGTCACCACATTGGTCCAGGTATCGCGGCCACCCTTGCTCAAGGGCTGCACATGATCGCGCGATAGCATGTTGGAAGGAAAACGCACACCGCAATACAGACAGAGATGCGCATCGCGTTTGAACAGGGTCTGGTTGTTCAACGGCGGGATGTAGTCGTGACGTAAGTTGCCCGGATTGTGAGTATGACCGGTGGTGGACAGGATGGACGGAATATCCAGCACACTTTGCAGACCGCTGCGGGCGTTGGTGCCGCCATACAGGCGATACAAGGACGAACCGCAGGCATAGGCTACCTGCCCCGTGTGATAAAGCCGCACGGCATCGCGGTAATCGATCCATTCCAGCGGCATGCCGGACACATCCGTGCGCAGGATTTCCTGGTTCAAGGACTGATTCAAAAAATGCACCGCCCCTCGCTTCGCGCTGGCGTGGCATTGGGCGCAACCCTGAGTATTTCGGCCTTTTGATCGGCAGGATCGGCAGCCGGACATTCAGCGGCGGCATCGCCCAACTACGTCAGCATCCGGTTTTCTCTATCGAGAAATTTAAGACAGGCAAACGCTATGCAATAATCCGCGCGCCTTTATAACTCTCCACCGATAATTCAGACAATAGAAGTATTAGGCTGAAATCAACACAGCCCGCCTTTTTGCCCAGATTTCCGGAGGACTCATGACCCTTACCTTGGGTGTGCTTAAGGAAACCGCGCCCGGCGAATGCCGCGTGGCGCTGGTGCCTGAAGTGGCTGCCAAATTTGCAACTGCCGGCGCCAGCGTGTTGCTGGAACACGATGCGGGGGTATTGGCGCAGTTTCCGGATAGCAGTTTCAAAGCCAACCCTCAACAAAGCGTTGAATTCAACGATGCCGCCAGCGTACTGAGCCGTTCCGACATTCTATTGAAGGTGCAGCCGCCCACCCTGGATGAAGTCGCACAGATGAAATCGGGTGCGACACTGGTGTGCTTTATGTACGGTCACTTGCGCCTGGAAGTGGTTAAAGCGTTACGCGATCGCAATATCACTGTGCTAGCCACCGAACTGGTGCCGCGCATTTCGCGCGCGCAATCAATGGACGCGCTGTCCTCGCAGGCTGCGGCGGCGGGCTACAAGGCGGTGTTGATCGCAGCCGATACGCTGGACAAGTTTCTACCCATGCTCACCACTGCAGCCGGCACCATTCGTCCCGCGCAGGTGTTGGTGATTGGTGCGGGTGTCGCCGGTCTGCAAGCCATTGCCACTGCCAAGCGGCTGGGCGCAGTCGTGGAAGCCTACGACGTACGCGGCGCCACCAAGGAGCAGGTGAAATCGCTCGGCGCCAAGTTTGTGGAGACTGGTGTTTCCGCCGATGGCCAGGGCGGTTATGCACGCGAACTCACCCAAGAAGAAAAAGATCAGCAACAAGCCGTACTGGAAAAACGTATTGCCGCTGCGGATGCGGTCATTACCACCGCCGCCGTACCCGGCCGTCCCGCGCCCAAATTGATTCGCAAGGAAGCCGTGTACGGCATGAAGCCCGGCGCAGTAATCGTCGACATCGCCGCAGAGACCGGCGGCAATTGCGAACTGACTCAGCCGGGACAAACCGTTTTGATCAACGGCGTGAAAGTAGTCGGCCCGCTCAATCTCGCCAGCTCATTGTCGTACCACGCCAGCGAGATGTACTCGCGCAATCTTTATAACTTGATCAAGCCGGCGTTAGACAAGGGCGCGTTCAACATCGACTGGGATGACGAAGTATTTGCCGGTTGTGCGTTGACACATGCGGGCGTGGTTCGTCATGAACCAACACGAAAGTTGATTGATGGCTGAAAAACATCTCGTTCGGTGATACGTCATTCCCGCGTAGGCGGGAACCCAGTTAAAAACTTTTGATTCACTGGATGCCCGCCTTCGCGGGCATGACGTTGAATAGAAACTCTGGTTACTGTGGAGAACAACATGACTGGAATGATTGCCCTGTACATCTTCATGCTGGCCGCCTTCACCGGCTATGAAGTCATTGCACGCGTGCCGGTGATTCTGCATACGCCGTTGATGTCCGGTTCGAACTTCGTACACGGCATCGTGTTGGTCGGCGCAATGGTGGCGCTGGGCCATGCCGAAGGCCCATTGGAACTGACCATCGGTTTCATCGGTGTGGTGCTGGGCGCAGGTAATGCCGTCGGCGGCTATGTGGTCACCGAACGCATGCTGGAGATGTTCAAATCCAGCGGCTCACAGAATAAAAATAAAGGTACGCATTAAATGGATACGACCACTGAGAGCAGCGCCCGCCTGTTGATCAATGCTAGCTACCTCTTGGTAGCTTTCCTGTTCATCATGGGCTTGAAACAGATGAGCTCGCCGGTAACGGCACGGCGCGGCATTCTGTGGGCCGGCGTCGGCATGTTGATCGCCACGGCGGTGAGCTTCGTCTATCCGGGTATGAGTAACTACGTGTTGATTCTCGCCGCCATCGGCGTGGGCAGCGCCATTGCCTGGGTCACCGGCAAGAAAGTCGCGATGACCGACATGCCGCAGATGATCGCGCTATACAACGGCATGGGGGGCGGCGCAGCGGCGGCCATCGGTGCGGTGGAGTTGTTTTCGGGTGAGGTGCATAACACCGTTGCACTGGCGCTGGCGGTAGTGGGCAGCATCATCGGCAGCGTGTCCTTCTCCGGCAGCCTGATTGCCTTCGGTAAATTGCAGGGCCTGATCAAGAAATCATTCCGTTTCAGTGGCCAGCAACTCGTCAACATTCTGTTGGTACTGGGCATCGTCGTGTGCGGTTTCACGGTGGCCAGCGGCAGCGCCAACTTGCAATGGGTCACCGGGCTGTTTGTACTGGCGCTGATCCTCGGCCTGACCATGACGCTACCCATCGGTGGCGCCGATATGCCGGTGGTGATTTCGCTATACAACGCACTCACCGGCCTGGCCGTCGCCTTCGAAGGCTTCGTGCTCAACAACGCGGCGATGATCATCGCCGGTACAGTAGTGGGTTCCGCCGGTACCTTGCTGACACAGTTGATGGCCAAGGCCATGAATCGTTCATTGGGCAATGTGTTGTTTAGCGGCTTTGGCGATAGCGGTGGCGCTGCTTCGACTCAAGCAGTCACTGGCAGCATGAAAGCCATCGAAGCCAATGACGTGGGCGTGATGATGGCCTTCGCACAGAAAGTCATCATCGTGCCCGGCTATGGCATGGCCGTGGCACAGGCGCAGCACAAGGTATGGGAACTGACGCAGCTGTTGCAGGACAAGGGCGTGACAGTGAAATTCGCCATCCATCCGGTGGCCGGCCGTATGCCCGGTCATATGAACGTATTGCTGGCCGAAGCCGGCGTGCCCTACGACATCATCGCTGACATCGACGAAATCAACGCTGAGTTCGAGACGGCCGATGTGGCCCTGATCATCGGCGCCAACGACGTGGTGAACCCCGTAGCTCGCACCGACAAGTCCAGCCCCATTTATGGCATGCCGATTCTCAACGCCGACAAGGCCAGGAACGTCATTGTCATCAAGCGCGGCCAGGGCGCGGGCTTCTCCGGTATCGAGAACGCGCTGTTCTATCTCGACAACACGCGCATGTTGTATGGCGATGGCCAGGCTGCCGTGGCGCAGTTGATTCATTCGGTGAAGGCGCTTTAAGAGCGCCCCACCCTGACCCTCCCCCGCAAGCGAGGGAGGTCAGGGTGGGGCGCTCCGCCCTCATAAAAGCACAATGGATTTACACACTGGATACCCGCCTACGCGGGTATGACGTTTAGCTATAGATCGAACAATTACTTTAATAGCTCAGCTCAACGTACATACGTGTAACTTCTATGAATCCCCTCCAAGACTGGTAACAATGCCGCGCCCGCTTTGCTGGTTGCAAGAGCGGGCTCATTTCATTTCGAGTCTTGCAAGGGGTTACCTATGAACAACACACGCATGCTGCTGGCGGCTCTCGCAGCGGCTATCTCTCTATCCGCATCGGCACAACAACCACCCGCTGGCGCGCCTCCAGCCGGCATGGGTGCCGGTGGTGAACGCGACCTGGGCGCAGCCGGTCCACAGGCGCCAGCCACCACCTATCAAGTCGACATTCATATGCAGGCCAACTCGGCGCTGTTCAAGAAGTGGCCCAGCGGCGGCAACACCTGGCATTACGGCAAGGGTTATATCGGTCCCTTCGGCGGCGGCGAATACTACTGCGGCGAAAACTTCCCCGAAGCCAAGAACTATCCGCTCACCGATTCGCTGAAAGGCTTCTTTGAAAAGTACACCGGCAAAGCCGATGCCCTGTTCTGCATCTATCGCGTCAAAGACGGCGAGTTCTATGTGTATGACTCGGTGACCGGCTCACTGGCTGTAGAGAACAGCGGCGGCGGTGGCCGCAACACCATGATCAATGTGGTGGTCGATGGCTCGGGTCCATACAAGGGCGCCACCGGCATCTGGTTGGGCTTGACCGAAGGCACCGGCACTATGACTGAAGTTGCACCTGGCCGTCGCCTACCAGAAGTGTTGATGAAGGTGATGAATGGGTATGTGAAGATTCCGGGGGCGGCGAAGAAGTAAGACTTCTTGTCGCTGATCTTGTGATCGCAGATTGACCCGCCTCGTGCGGGTCAATTTTTATGATGGCTCTTGTAGGTTGGGCTGAGTCTTCGAAGCCCAACAAGATAGTTGGATAGAGCTAATCGTTAAACTGGCTGGATGATTCTTATGTTGGGCTTCGCGGACTCAGCCCAACCTACGCGTTCAGACCTATCCCAAGCGCTTAAACAGTAACAACTAAACACCTCGCCCCTTCAATGAACTCTCAGAATCGCTCACCGAATCTGCTTTTTTGATGCCACAAATATTATCGAGAGAAGCCTGAATCATCTTTCCTTGAAACACAGAAATATCATCAGAATGCGTTGCGCAGATTAGCAATTTCTCGGTATGTTCATGATCCAAGGTACCAATACGTTTAATAGCACCCTGCATAACTGACTCTATCAATTTAGACGTATGAAATTCGTAGAATGAGTCCAGCTGGATCCAAGTGTTTTCAGACAAACAGCAAGATCCTTTAACCAAGAAAAAATTTTGGAACCTATCCATAACTTGACAACCATGCTGCAGGCCATATCTATGGCCACGGGAAGTGGTTTTTACTGCAAGATATTCCCCGCTTAGCCCGTCATTCAAGACGACAAATATTTTCTCTCCCTTTCTCCCATCATGGAATTTAAAATCGCTATCAAAGAGAAACGTACCTGGAGTCATTTATAATTCCCCAAGAACGATTTGTGCTCAGCAATTAGTTTAGTTATTTCTTCGAACTCGCCTTTCCGCAACGCATATTCGTATGGAATTTGGCCTTGCTTCTTGCGCTGAACCTCATAAATCTGATGCCATGGTAAATTTTCTAAATGAGTGGCTTCAATCATTTTCTCCGCCAGAGCATCCTTATATTGTTCGGCCAGTGATTCAAGAAGTCGTAATTCTCTTTTGCTAAAGTGTGTTGGATCGAATGGGCGCTTTGGTGTGATTTTTAGCATTCTCTTACCACTGCCAAATACCACAGTACCCAACTCAATCATCTCAGCGGCGTCAGCAGCGGGACTCTTGAATTCATCATGCAGAACTTTCGGCACTGGCCCCATTGGCCACGCAAAATATTCGAGACCAGTAACACTACGCCCAACCTGGGAATAGTGCTGGAAGTCCAAGAAGTAAAGCAGCTTGTATAATTTTGTCTTACCACACTGTCGCGTATTTTCTACAAAGTAGAGAATCGCGTTTAGTAGTTTTTCTCGAGAGCGATCTTTAATCATGACAGCCCCCCATCCACAAGGCGCTAGGCAATATTAACCCGAAAATGATAAAGGACTGAAACACCACCGCCCAATGAGTAGCCAAAAGTGACTTAGTCCGCGGGGCCGCGTCATATGGCAACACCGCATCAATCATGATGCGCCGGCAACAACTCCACCCCATTCACCACCGCCGGCTTGGCATCCACCAACACAAACGCCATACGTGCAAACTGATCGGTCTTGTTCTCCCACGCGTGGATGGTGCCGCGTTGCACGACTACATCGCCGGGTAACAGCTTTACCGATTTGCCTTCATCCAATTCCAGATGCACTTCACCTTGCAACACAATGCCGTAGTCGACAGAGCTGGTGCGATGCATGGGTGAGCGGCCATGCGGTGGCATATCCACTACGCGCAACACAGTGCCATTGCTCATGGTCAGACCCGTGAGTCTGGTTGCACCGTCGACAGCGCTGTTGTTGTCGTCGGCCGGCATGACATTGGTGGTCCATAGCTTGGCGAACCAGGCTTCACCGTTGTTGATGTTTTCCATCTCGTGAACGGTGTCATCTTTGAAGATGGCTTTGCCTTGGGCATCGTGACCGGTGACGATGCGGCGGACGTTGTGTTGCATGTAGTGCCCCCTCGATTGAAGTAGCCACATCTTCCATAAGGGCGGGGGCAAGCTCAAGTAGCGTCGACAGAGTGTTTATTTAAGATATATGGAGCGACACTCCTGTAGGTCGGGTTTTATACCCGACCTACAAAAACCACCGCGCCTCTTGCATTGGCGCAATAAACCACGCGTCTAAATAAACAATCGGCGCAACACCTACCGCTGCAACCGTCGCTGACGCAATTGTTGCAAACGCTGGGCACGTTCCTGCGCCGACAATTGATTCCATTTGCGCAGCAGCGCGGCGCGTTTCTTTTCGTCCAGCTGTTTGAACTTGGCGAAGCTCATGCGCACGCGCGCCTGGTCTTCCAAAGACAAGGCCTGGAACTCACGATAACGCTGACGAATCTCGGCGCGTCTTGCATCGGGTAGATCGCGCCAGGCTTTGAAGCGTTCGCCGGCAGCGGCGCGTTGCGTGGCGTCCATGTCCAGCCAGCGCTGCGCGCCGCGCGCCAGATTAGTCTGTCGTGCAGCAGGCAACTCCTCCCACTTATCTTTCTGGCGACTCAGCACTTGCTGTTGGGCGGGCGACAGCGCGCCCCATGTCACACCTTCACTGGTTTGATCGGCTGCCATGGCGGCGCTACTCAGAATGAACATCAGCAGCGTGCTGCCGATGAAAGTTTTGAACCGCAAAATTTTGAACCACGGTGTTGCTGTCATTTGTCCGCCTTGCCGGTCGCCTTGGACGCGGCATTGCCATTCATGCTGGCCGATGCATGCATTGCATTCCCCAGGGAGCTGCTTGAGTTAGCCATCGGCTTGTCCTTCCTGCCATCGCGTGTGTCTTGCTTACCATCTGACTTGCCATCCAGCTTGGTCTCTGATTTGGCATCTGGGGTAACGCTGCTTGCCGACTTGGTCGTATCGCGTGTCGCCACTGCCTCTACGGTGAAGTCCTGCCAGCTATCGTCATCGCCTTCCAGACTGCCCAGATACTCCAGAAAGTCATCGCTTACCTCGGCTGCTTTTTGCGCGGCCTTGTCAGCCGCCAGGGCCAACGAGACACAGCCCAGCAACAACAAGCCGGCGAGTTGCGTACGTTGTCCGAACCAGCGACGTTGCGAATGCATCAACCGCTCTCGCCTGCGCCGTTCACATCATCGACCTCACTGTCCTGCTGCGTTTCCAGCCAGGCGTAGAAATCCACGTTCTGCAGCATCTCCAGCTCATCGCTGGAAGCGATGATTTCCAGATCGTCCACCGCTGGCGTGCTGCCGGCCTCGATCACCGGCTGTTCAACAGCAGGACGTAGCAATTGAGTGGCCGTTAACGCCACCAGCGCCAACGCAGCTGCGCTGCCCACCGGCACCATCCAACGGGCACGTAAAGGAGAATGACCGTGGCCTGCTTGAGCGCGCGCCACCTCCAGCGCCGCCTGACGCGCCTGGTTCAAACGCGAACGCGTGCGCGCATCCTGACCGGCCACTTGCTGGTCGAAGATTTCGCGGCTGCGTTGCTCCAGCGGCGTCGCGCCTGCTGCCTTAGCGCTCACATCATCGGTTGGACGGTTCACCAAGTTTCTCCCAAACGTTCACGCAGCGTATGCACGGCGCGCGAGTAATGCGTTTTGACGCTGCCTTCGGTGCAGCCCATGGCCTGCGCGGTCTCGGCCACATCCAGCCCTTCGAAGTTGCGCAAACTGAAAGCTTCGCGCTGACGCTGCGGCAGATCGGCCAGGGCCTGCTCCAGCACCACCATGGCATCGCCCAGCATCACCTGCTCACTGGGACCATGCTGTGGATCGGGCACGGCTGCGTAAGGATCGGCCTCTTCATCCGCCTCTTCCTTCTGGAAACCGGGCAGCCAGCCGAACAATTTATTGCGCACGGTGCGGCGGCGTTGCCAGTCGCGAATGCGGTTGTTGAGGATACGGTAGAACAGCGGCCGCCATTCCTCGCTGGGGCGCGCGGCGTAATTGCGCGCCAGCTTGAGCATGGCGTCCTGCACGATATCCAATGCCTCGTCCTCGTCGCGCAATGCCATGCGGGCGATCTGGAAGGCGCGCCGTTCGACGCTGGCCAGAAACTTATCGAGGCTGCGAATGGTGTCTAACGACTGATCCAGAGCGGGGTCCTCTGCCGTGGCTGGGCCGGGTTGAGCCAGCATGGCCTGCCGCAAGGGCAGCGCAACCGACTCAAACTGGGAATGCAGCGTAACAAACATCGTCGGCCTCACGGGCGGTGGCGATTAAACAGAATGCACGTGGGTCTGCACATGCGGCGCCTAAAACAGGCATGCTATGACGTTGCAACGCAGCCGCTAAATCCGGGTTGACAGTGGCAAAAAACAAGCAGCTGGAACGCAGTATTGTTGACCACGCAACAGCTGTTGCTCACATGCCGCAGTGTGTGACTGTCACGGGCTTGACTCATATGGCAGAAGCATGCTGCGTTGCAGGCTAAACCCTTGTTTGCGCGATGCAATTTATAGCGATCAAAAGTTGATCAACTTGAAAAACAATCCAATGAAACACTCACTTGAGTGGTTTTGCCCCAAAGCATCCACAGACTTATCCACAGCATTTGTGGACAAGTTCCGACACCCCATGGGTTGATCGCTGTCAAGCATGAATCTCATACTGCATATCGCCCTGGATACGCCGCTGCGGCGTCTATTCGATTACCTGCCGCCAGCGCACTGTGACACCACGCAGCTGCAACCCGGCGTAAGACTTTGGGTGCCCTTCGGACGGCGGCGCTTGGTGGGCGTATTGGTATCGACAGGCACCCATAGCGAGCTACCCGCAGCCAAACTCAAACGCGCATATGAAGTAATTGATACCGAGCCGGTGTTCGATACCACCTTATTTGGACTGCTGACTTGGTCTGCCGACTACTACCGCCACCCTATCGGTGAGGTGCTGAGCGCAGCATTGCCCATCGCTCTGCGTGAAGGCGCGGCGCTGCAGGCCACCCGCGAAGTCTGGCAACTCACCGCCACCGGTTTGCAGGATGCGCCACAACAGATTTCCAAACGCGCCAGCCGCCTGCATGCCTTGTTAGCGGCGTTAAGCGATGGCGCGCAACACGATGCGGCCTCATTGGCGGCAGTTCATGAGGATTGGCGCGCCGGCCTGCGCACCCTGCAGGAGCGTGGCTATGTGCAATGTCTGGAATTGGCGGATACCGCACCTGCGACTCAAACAATTGCACTGGGTAACTCGCCATCGCTGGGATCAGCCCAGCAGCAGGCCTTACAACGCATCGTCGAATCCTTGCCCGGCTTCGCCACCCTGCTGCTGCATGGCGTAACGGGCAGCGGCAAGACCGAGGTGTACCTGCAGGCCATCGCCGCAGTGCTGCAAAGCGGCCGGCAGGCGCTGGTGCTGGCGCCGGAAATCGCGCTCACACCGCAATTGCTGGCGCGCTTTCGGGCGCGTTTTGGCGTACCGATTGCGGTGCTGCATTCCGCGCTCAATGACAGCGAACGTCTAAGCGCCTGGCGCGCGGCGCGCAGTGGTGAAGCCGGCATTGTGATCGGCACTCGCTCGGCCATTTTCACTGCTCTGAAAGCACCGGGACTGATCATCGTCGACGAAGAACACGACGCCTCTTATAAGCAGCAGGAAGGATTTCGCTATTCAGCGCGCGATCTGGCCATTGCCCGAGCCCAGCGGCATGGCATTCCGGTGGTGTTGGGCTCGGCCACGCCCTCGCTGGAGAGCTTGCTGCGCACGCAGCGCAAACCGGAAGATCTGTTGACGCTGCCGGAACGCGCCGGTGGCGCCCTGGCGCCGACACTGAGATTGATCGATTTACGTCAGCATGCCGCCAATCAAGGCTTATCGACGCCGGTGATGCAAAGTATCCGTCGGCATCTCGATGCTCAGGGACAGGTGCTGGTGTACTTGAATCGCCGCGGCTTCGCACCGGTGTTGTTCTGTCCCGCCTGCGGCTGGTCAGCGCCCTGCCCGCGCTGCGACGCGCGTCTGACCGTTCATAAGCGTCAGCACAAACTGGTGTGTCATCACTGCGCGCACGAACAAGCAATCAATGAGACCTGTCCATCCTGCCTGGCGCCGGTGAAACCCGTGGGCCAGGGCACCGAACGCATCGAGGACACGCTGCAACAGATTTATCCGGATGCACCGCTGGCGCGGCTGGATCGTGACAGCACCAGTCGCAAGGGCGAACTCGATACCACGCTGGCGCGGGTGCAATCGGGTGAGGTGAAAATTCTGGTGGGCACGCAGATGCTGTCCAAGGGACATCACTTTCCCAATGTCACGCTAGTAGTGATTTTGGACGCAGATCAGGGTCTGTTCAGCACCGACTTTCGCGCCAGCGAGCGCCTAGCACAGAGCATTCTGCAAGTGGCCGGCCGCGCGGGGCGCGGCGATCGCGCCGGCGAAGTACTGATTCAGACCGAGTATCCAGATCATCCCCTGCTGCAACGCCTGCTCAGCGAGGGCTACGACGGCTTCGCGGTAGCGGCATTGCAGGAGCGCGCAGCGGCGCACTGGCCACCCTTCACGCGTCTTGCCCTATTGCGCGCCGAAGCCAGCGAACTCCCCAAGGCCATGCGTTTCCTGCAAGTGGCGAAACAGATCGCCTTGCGCAACCCGGGTACGGGAAGCAAGAAAGCGCAGATGCTGGGCCCCGCCCCGGCGCCCATGGTACGTCGCGCCGGTTTACATCGCGGCCAGTTACTGTTCCACGCCGCCACGCCTGGGCCGCTGCAGACACTGCTGGCGGCGTTACTACCGCAACTGGAGGCCTTGCCGGAGGCCAAGCAGGTGCGCTGGTCGGTGGATGTGGACCCTATTGAGCTGTTCTAAGCGTGCACAGCTTGGATTGCACGCAATCACCCCAAGAAATTGCCCTTTCTCCCGCAATGGGGAGAAGGAGCTTCTCCACCGCGCTGGCCGCTCCGCAGCCGCAACCGTAGAATGCGCGCCCGGTTGCCTGTGGACAGGTCGCACGCATTGCGCGTGATCGGCCGATGCCACAGAATTTTTCCATCGATCTGTTAGTTGATTTGAAGAGGGCGAATCATGAGCGAACATCTTTTCTGGCATCACCACGGCGGTGTCTCCGTGCCCAATCTGGACGAGGCCATCAAGTGGTACCACGATGTGCTCGGCTTCGAAGTCGAAAAGCGTTTTCGCCTGCCGCATGAACCCTGCGAAATCGCCATGATGGTCAATGGTCATCTGCGCATGGAACTGTTCCAGATGGAAGGCGCTGCGCCGCTACCGGCTGATCGTCGTATTCCGGATATGGACTTGAAGACCCACGGCAACAAGCACGTGTCCTTCGCCACCGAGAATGTCGACACCTTTGCCGAAGAATTGAAGAAGCGCGGCGCCGACATTCACTGGGTGAAGCGCTTCCCACATGGCGCTAATATTTTCCTGCGCGACTGTGCCGGTAATCTGATCGAAGTAGTGGAAATGCCGCGCGCGGGCGTGCCGGCGGTATCTTTGTAATTTCCTCATCCGTCGTTCCCGCGCAGGCGGGAACCCAGTTGAACTAATTTCCACTGGATGCCCGCCTCCGCGGGCATGACGCTGCTCCGAAATGTCTCTGCGTTTTTTGGTCGATAGAAATTGAAACAGCAAATCCAAACTCTGCTTGCCACCGCACTGAGCAATCTGCCGGAAGGCACCTTGCCTGCTGATCTTGAGTTACCGCCGATTGAACTGGAACGCACTCGCGATGTGACGCATGGCGATTTCGCCTGCAATCTGGCGATGCGTTTATCCAAGGCTGCGCGCAGCAATCCACGCCAGCTGGCACAGTCAATCATCAATGCACTGCCTGCGAGTGAGCTGCTGAGCAAAGTGGAAATTGCCGGTCCGGGCTTCATGAACTTTCATCTATCGCCCGCGGCTTATGCGCAGGAGATCAATGCCATTCTGGAGCAAGGCGAACGCTACGGTCAGGCCACTTCGCCACGCGGCAAGGTCTTGCTGGAATTTGTTTCGGCCAATCCCACCGGCCCACTGCATGTGGGTCATGGTCGGCAGGCTGCGTTGGGCGATGCCCTGGCCACCTTGCTGGAATCGCAAGGCCATGCGGTCACGCGCGAATTTTATTACAACGACGCCGGTGTGCAGATTCATACGCTGGCATCGTCAGTACAGGCCCGTCTGCGTGGTTTCAAACCGGGCGATGCACAATGGCCGGAATCGGCTTACAACGGCGATTACATCGGTGACATTGCCAACGACTTCAAGGCCGGCAAGACGGTGCGCGCCAAAGATGGCCAGCCCGTGACTGCCAACGGCAATGTCGACGACTTCGACAACATCCGTCAGTTCGCGGTGGCTTATCTGCGTAACGAACAGGACTTGGATCTACAAAGCTTCGGTCTGCAGTTCGACATCTACTATCTCGAATCCAGCCTATATAGCGACGGCAAAGTGGATAAAGCCGTGCAGGGCCTAGTCGCCAGCGGCAAGACCTACGAACAGGATGGCGCGCTGTGGCTGAAGACTACCGAGTATGGCGACGATAAAGATCGCGTGATGCGCAAGTCGGATGGCAGCTACACCTACTTTGTACCCGATGTGGCGTATCACATCGCCAAGTGGCAGCGCGGCTTTCATCGCGCCATCAACATTCAGGGCACGGATCATCACGGCACGATTGCACGTGTACGCGCCGGCCTGCAGGCATTGAACATCGGCATCCCCAAGGGTTATCCCGATTACATCCTGCACAAGATGGTGAAGGTGATGCGTGGCGGCGAGGAAGTGAAAATTTCCAAGCGCGCCGGTTCGTATGTGACGGTACGCGATCTGATCGAGTGGGTGGGCCGCGATGCTGTGCGCTTCTTCCTGGTGTCGCGCCGCGCCGATACCGAATTCGTGTTCGACATCGATCTGGCCCTGTCGCAGAGCGAAGAGAATCCGGTGTACTACATTCAGTATGCGCATGCGCGCGTATGCAGCGTATTCCGTCAGTTGGCCGAAAAAAATCTTACGCACGATGTGGTGCAGGGCACGGCCAACATGCAGCTGCTTACTACACCGCATGAATTGTCATTGATTCGCCGTTTGTCGAATTTCCCTGAACTGCTGGATGCCGCTGCGACAGCTTTGGAACCGCATCAAGTCGCACACTACCTGCGCGAACTGGCCGGCGATTTCCACACCTACTACAACGCGCATAAGTTTGTGGTGGATGATGCAGCATTGCGTAATGCACGCTTGAACTTGGTGGCAGCGACGCGCCAGGTGATCGCCAATGGCCTGCAATTGCTGGGAGTCTCCGCACCGACGGCAATGAGCAAGGTAGAAAGCGAACCGGCGAGCACTTCAGCAGACAATCCAGTAGGCAACCCAGTAAGCAACTAAGATGGCACGCGACTACAAAAACACACGAACCAGCGGCGGTGGCGGCGTCTCTGCCTGGGGCGGCTTCACCATCGGTCTGTTGATCGGTCTGGTGGTCGCCACCGCGGTGTATATCTATGACCGCCGCCCCGGCGCCACGCTCAGTGCAAATGGCGCACCGCTGCGCAACGAGCGTGAGGGCAGCGCTTCCAGCGCACCTACGCCCGAGTCCGCGCAGTCGGGAGAATCCGGTACGGAATTCGACTTCTACGATGTATTGCCCAAGCTGGAAGTCGAAGTGGCCAACGACAAGGCCAAACCTTCCGGCAACTCATCGGCGGCCGGCGCCATCAATGTGCCGGGTTCGTATGTGTTGCAAGTAGGTTCGTATCGAAACTTTGCCGATGCCGATCGGGTGCGCGCCAAACTGGCGATTCAAGGCATCGAGTCCAGCATCCAGAAAATCGCCATCAATAATCAGAACGACATCTGGCATCGCGTGCGCATTGGCCCGATCAACAATCTCAACAAGCTGGAAGAAACCCGCCGCAAGCTGCGTGAAGCGCAGATCGAATGCGCTGGTGATCAAGCTGGGCAAGAACACGTGACCATCGCGCTGTGGTGCATATTGGCGGTGGGTTTTTTACCCTATGTTGCAGCAGGCATCGCAAAAAGTGACCCAAGCTTCGATAACAGCAATCCACGTGGCTGGCTATCGAAGCAAAGTGGCTTTCGACAACGCGCCAACGCCGCGCAACAAAACTCATTTGAAGCACTGCCGCTGTTCGCTGCAGCGGTGCTGGTGGCGCAGTATCTACACGCCCCGCAGTGGCAGATCGACACGCTGGCAGGGCTATTCGTAGTTATTCGCCTAGTCTATATCGCGCTGTATTTGGGCAATAAAGCAACGCTGCGCAGCGCAACCTGGGCGACCGGCTTTGCTTGCGTGATCGGATTATTTCTAATCGCTGCGCTAGTTTGAAGCGCCGTCAGGCGCTCACCACTTCATAACGATTCTTACCTGCCGCCTTGGCGCGATACATGGCTTCATCGGCACGGCGATACATCACGTCGAACTCGGTAACCGTATTGCTTTCGATGCAGATACCGATCGATAGCGTGTAGGCACAAGCCACTTCAGCCTGATTGGCTGCACGCTCCAGCAGACGCGCCACGATGTCGCGTGCCGCATGTTCATTGCAATCCGGCGCAAATACCAGGAATTCGTCGCCGCCCAGACGCGCCACCACATCGCCGTCGCGCACGCTTTCGCGAATCACACGCGCCACGCTCACCAGCACCGCATCGCCTACAACATGCCCATGGCTGTCGTTGATGTTCTTAAAATTGTCGATGTCGATCAACAGCACCGCATGACTGTTGCTGCGCAATTTACGCAACACCTCCACCGATTCATACGCGCCGCGACGATTGAGTAACTGGGTCAGCTCGTCGCGCATCGACGAGTGATAGTGCAAGGCCAGACGATTCTGCCAATCGTAGTGATAACGCGCCGCGAGATAGCCCAGCAATATGCTGATGATGACCGCCGCCAGCGTCGAACCTAATCCTATCCACTGAAAGCGCTGTTCTTGCGCACGGTAGTAGTCGGTATCGACATCCACGCCGACAAAACCGCTGTAGCGCCCCTGGCTGTCGTAGATCGGTGCATGGCCCGACAGGAAATAACCATAGTCATCTTTCTGAAAATCGGGTGTCACCCAGGTTTTGCCGGCGGCCAGTTGCTGCAGCCAGTCGCTGCTGTATTGCGGCAGCAGGGCAAAGTGTTCGAGATAAGCCGATGGCTTGAGTTTGCGCGTGCTCTGCAGTGCGGGAGAGGTGGCCGTATCCAGAACGAAATAGGCTTCGCCATCGCGCTCCATCATGGAATAGACGTAGTACAACTCGGGCATCGCAGAATGAAAACGTACCAACGGGGCCAGAGCCTGCTGATACAGCGCGTCGCTGTAGTTGGCTTTGTCGAGCAGCTGTCGATGCAAGTCGCCGTCGACGGTGCTGGCCGCCATACGCGCCACCTGCCCAACATGCGAACGCAGCATTTCCCAACGCACTTCGCGCGACAACAATTGCGGAATGGCCACGATACTGAGCAGCACCACTGCCGAACACAGCGTGGCGATGGCAAAGATCCGCCATTTGAAGTTGCGCCAATGCGTTCCGGTGACGACCGGGCCAGTTCGATTCATTGCAGAACGCGCGACAACCATGCAGAAATGTCACCAATTTCTTCGGCACACACCGAATGCGGCATGTCGTATACACGAAAATCGACCGTATAACCCAGTGCCTGCAGCACATCGCGCGAAAGTTCGCCCAGCGTCAGGGGCACCACCGGATCTTGGCGACCGTGACACATGAAAATCGACAGATCGCGATTGGCCGGGCTGGCTTCGGCAGCCAGCGTATCGCGCAATGGCAGATAGGTGGACAGCGGCATTGCACCGGCGAGACGCTGCGGATAACGCAACGCGGTCTGCAAGGCGATGGCGCCGCCCTGGGAAAAGCCGGCAATGACAATGCGCTGAGCGGTAATGCCGGCATCCAGCTCGCGCTGAATCAGATGGTTGATCTGCTGTTGCGAGGCATGAATGCCCGGAGCGTCTTCCTCAGTGCGCAGTCCCAGCGACTTGATGTCATACCAGGCGCGCATCACGTAGCCGTTATTCAAGGTCACCGGCCGATGCGGCGCATGCGGAAAAATGAAACGAACTGCCAACGTGGTCGGCAGGTTCAACTCGGGCACGATGGGCACGAAATCATGGCCGTCGGCGCCCAGGCCATGCATCCAGATGACAGCAGCAGTCGGCGCACTGGCGGGCGTCAGAATCACCGCAGCGTCCGTATCGTGTCGGGTGTAATTCATGCAAGCCAAATAATAAAAGAGGGTAGAAGCTCAGGTCTGTGAACAAACCCTGGGCATTCTACCCTCGCGATACTGCCCACGCTCGGGCAGATGTGTGATGTCGGCCCTAGAAGGCGCTAGAAACTGACCGTAGCCTGGATACCCAGAATATTGATATCGGAACTCTGCTTGCCGTTGATCAAACCGTAGGGATAACCCAGCGTGGTAGCGCCACCATCGCTCTGGTTCAGCTGCGCATCCTTGGCGATGATGTGCGTGTAGCCGAGATCCACGCTGATGTTTTTGCTCACATCCACCTTGGCGCCGGCCGATAGCCAAGTGCGATCGTTATCGGGCAGGCGTGGCGTGCGAGTTGAATCCGGCACCGGCGACTCATCCAGCGCAGCGCCAATACGCAACTTCAGACCATTATTGACCTGCCAGTTGGCGCCCAACGCGTAACGCATGGTGTCATCCCAATCTTCGGGTGTGTTCTTCAAGGTGGCGCCGCTGGGACTGCGACGGATACGCAATTCCGGAATACTGCTCCACTGCGTCCAGGACACTTCGCCCAACAATTCAACAGAGCCGCCCAATTTTTGGGCCAGTGCGACTCGCGCCGTAGCAGGCAACTTTATATCGAGCGAAATCGGACCATTGGTTGGCGCCGCTGGATTGGTAGAGTTGCTCAAACCCGTGATAAAGGCCTGCGCCGCACCACTTGCAGTCGGCGCAACGAAATTCGCCGTACCCGTTACCTTGTATTTCAGCGCAGAGCGATAGGACAGACCGATGCGAGTGCTATCGGTGGGCGTAATCAACACACCTGCATCGAAACCCCAGGCCGAATCGCTGCCTTTTACCTTACTGGTGCCTTCCAGATTGGGCACGAGCACCGTGCCGGACGAGGCGCTGGCAATGGCCGCGCTGTAATTCACGGCGCTGGTCAGCGTCGCATCCAGAGTCTGAAAATCCGCGCCGATACCCAGCGACACCTTGTCATGCAGCTTGAACGCCAGGGCAGTATTGATATTGGTGGTCTTCACTTCCGACTTCACGGCCTGGAAGCGCCCGAGCCAGTCGCTGTTGTACTCGGTCTTCAAACCGAACGGCGCATTGACGCCAATACCGCCGCTAACCGTATCGCTCACCGGCACCGCCACATACAGCGCCGGCAATACCGTCAAACCGCCCGCATCACCGCCCGTGCTACCCAACGAGGTTTGCAGGGCGGCATTGGCAGAAGCATTGTTATGAAACTTGGATTTGATGTTGATGGCCGCGGCATTCATCACCAGCGAGGGACGCTTGAGCTGGGTCAAACCTGCGGAATTGAAATAAATGGTGCTGGCGTCTTCCGCGACAGCTGCCGCACCCGCATAGGCATTGCCCAATCCGGAGGCATTCTGTTCCAACAAGGCAAAACCGGCGGCATGGGCCAGATTGGCGCCAAACAATGCAGCGCCGGACAGCGCAGCCGCAACGGCTATTCGCAATGTCTTGCTTGTTTGCATGATCCCCACCTGTGCATTGGTATTCTGGGTAGACGAGTTATACGTCGGCAAAGACTGGAACACCAGTCGCGGCGTATATCCACTTACTAGGGTATCGAATCCCGAAACCAACACATAAACAAGCTCACTACCCGTCGCCAGCCAGCGTCAGCCTTGCGCTGCCTTCAATGCCGCTGCGCGTTGCTTTTTCTGCCTGCGCCGCGCCAGATACTGCATCCAGCCGGTCACCAGCAGCACGGGCATCATCAGGCTGGTGCACATAATGAAAATGCGCCCGGGCGTGCCGAAGAAGCCACCTGAATGCAGATCGAAGTTGCGGGTGATCACGCGCTGCAAGGCCGGTTTGTCGCTGAACAAGTCATGACGTTTGACCGCACCGGTCTCGGCATCGAGCACCACGGTGTTGATATTGCGACCACCCTCCTTGGTCACGGCATGATTGAGCAGATAAGTAATCTGAAAGTCGCCAGCGTTGCTGTTGCTCAACTGCACCGTGGCGGTGTTGAACTCGGGCACTTCACGCTGAAACGCCGCCCACAAAGTATCCAGCGAATACTGCACTTCATTGGCGCGTTGCGCGCCGCCACGCGGAACGCGTTCGTCTTGCACACCGGCCAACGCTCTCACGGAATTTCCATACCACTTCACTTCGCTCATCATCAGGCCGCTATGTGCGCTCATGAGATAACCGAGGAACACCACGGTGCCGATCACCGCATGCAGGTTGTAATTGAAGGCGTAACCCTTGAGCTTGAAATTGATCTTCAGCCATGAGCGCCACTCGGTGGCTTTGCGTCGCGGCCAGCGCAAATACAAACCGGTCAACGCCATGATCATCAAACACAACACGGCGTAAGAGGTGGCTTGCTCGCCCAGGTCGAAGGCTCGCTCGACGCGTGCGGCATTGCCGCCTGCTGCCATCCCCATCTGACCCACCTCCTGACCCATACCTTGCTGATTCGGTGGACCGCCTGCACCCGGGCCCTCACCCCGATCTGCAGCTGGGGCATCGCCAAAACCGGCGCCCATTCCGGCACTCATGCCCTGTCCAGCAGCTGCAGGTGCAGCCGTGGATTGATTGCGCCAGAAGGCCAGTCGTCGATGCAGATGTTCCACCCACGCCATAAAGGCAACACCGCGCCCGGCGCTGGCCGGAATCATTTCGCCTGTGTACTGATTGAAGTAACGACTGCCATCGTCTTCGCCCGGACGCGGACGTGCGCCGCCTCGTGCAAATTCCACCTTCACTGCCTGTTCGGGATCGCTGGCAAGGGTGATTGCTGATATCGCCTTACCAGGATTGGCTTCGCGAACTTTGCTGTCGATCTGCGCGAGACTCAGTGCCGGACCGGTTGCCGCGACATGCGCAGGACGACCATTGAGCACCGACAGGATTTCGTCCTCGAACGACATCATGGCACCGGTGGTGCCCATGATGGCCAGGGCAATACCCACCGTGATGCCCACTGCCCAGTGGACGTTGAACAGAATCTTCTTCAGCATGATTCCCTCGAATAAATGTGCAACTGGTTCTCGGCCAGCTTTGTTTGCGCCGCGCAGATTGAACATCCACACAGGCAGATTCAAGTCATAGCGCGACTGTCACACAATTCTTGACGCCGCTGGTTATAGGTAACCGACATTTTGGTTCGCTTGAGAACCTATGCGATAACGCCGCATCATAGTATTTACGTCTGCAACTCTCCCCAATCTCGAACGGAGGAGATCATGTATTACCGGCCATATTGCGCGCTGCGACCCAGCCCAGCAGGTGCGCTCATTCAAACCCTGCTGCTCGTTGTCATAGCTGCCATCTCGATGGGCCATACAGCGCTGGCAGCACCTATTGATGAATTTCGCCTCAACGACATCGAGCAGAAAATTCGCGACTTGGAAACGCTTACCCGCGAACAGGCGCGCCTCATAGCCCAACTGCAGACGCAGACAGGTGTCGCGGTAACTAGTACGACCCTACCCAATCCGGTAACAACGAATGATCAACGCTGGTTGAACGCGACTAATTGGAACAAAGTAAAACCAGGCATGAGCGAACTGCAGGTAATAGAAATATTGGGTACGCCCACGCAAATGCGCATCAGCGACGACAAGCGCACACGCACCCTGCTATACGGATTGGAAATCGGCCGCTCCGGATTCTTGACCGGCAAGGTTACGATGGTGGGCGGACAAACCGCCGGCGTTGAAATACCCACGTTGAGATAACGGCGTACCCCGCAATTGCTCTGCTTAGGAATTGCATGGTCATAGTGTGTTGCGTCGCACAAAATCACTTAGGGCAATCCCTTACCATGCGTTCAGGGTGCCAATGGCGGTGCCCGCACCAACGCAGGTGATTCCATGTCCGAGCCCGAACGCATCGTCGAACTGTCCCATGCCTTGGGCCGTCTCGCAGACCAAAAAATATCCAGCATCAACGCCATCAACCGCGAGGCGAAGTATCTGTCGCTGAACGCTCTGGTCGAGTCCGGCCGCGCCGGTGTGGCCGGCCAGGGTTTCACCATTGTCGCGCAGGAATTCAAAGCGATTTCCGAGCGCATTTCGGCCATCTCCAGTGAATTGACCAATGAGCTGGCCACCGCGATCCGCCAGCTGACAGAAGTGGGCGATCAAATGATTGGCCAGATGCGCGAGCAACGCGGCCAACGGCTAGCCGATCTGGCTCTGAATATGATCGAAATCATGGATCGCAATTTGTACGAGCGTTCCTGCGACGTGCGCTGGTGGGCCACCGATTCCGCGGTGGTCGATGCATTGACGGATCCCTCACCTGATCTGGCGGCGTATGCCTCGCAACGTCTGGGCGTGATTCTGGACAGCTACACCGTTTATCTAGATCTATGGATCGCGGACGCTAACGGTCGAGTCATTGCCAATGGCCGGCCCGAGCAATTTCGTCACGCGGTCGGTAGCAATGTGGCGCACGAACGTTGGTTCAAGGACGCCATGAAAACCACGGCAGGCACGCAGTTCGCCGTAATGGATGTCAGTCGCTCGGACAAACTGGGCCATCAAGTTGCAACCTATGCAACGGCGGTGCGCGCCGGCGGGGCAGAGAATGGCCAAGCCATCGGCGCCTTGGGAATTTTCTTCGATTGGCAGCCGCAAGCTGCCGCTGTCGTGAAAGGCGTAGGCTTGGACAGCGACGAATGGGCACGTACTCGCTGTCTATTGATCGATGCCAATCATCGTGTACTGGCCGCTTCCGACGATGTCGGGCTATTGCAGGAACAAGTAGTACTATCGGCCAAGAACAGCAAGCACGGCTTCCATGTCACGCACGACGGCAGCATTCTGGCGTATGCACAAACGCCGGGCTACGAAACCTATAAAGGTCTGGGCTGGTACGGCGTGGTGCTGCAAAAACCGGTGGCCGCCGCCAAAGCCAAACCACTTGCCGGTAAGCGCGCTGTAGCTTGAACTTCAGCATCGCAACGCAGTCTTTACTCGACCTTTGATTCAGCCAGTAGAATGGCCGGATACTCTGTGGAGACCGTTGATGATCGAGCGCACGATTGAAAAGTTGTTATTCGCCAGCCGTTGGATTCTGGCGCCTATCTACCTGGGCATGTCGATTGCGCTGGTCGCGCTGGGCATCAAGTTTTTCCAAGAAGCCTGGCATGTGGTCAGCCACGTGGCCACGATGGCAGAGGCCGATCTGATTCTTACCTTGCTGGCCATGATCGATCTGGTGCTGGTCGGCAGTCTGATCGTCATGGTGATGTTCTCGGGCTATGAAAATTTTGTATCGCGCATCGACACCGGCGGTGAAGGCGACAAACTGGGCTGGCTGGGCAAACTGGACGCCGGCACGCTTAAATTGAAAGTGGCTGCATCCATCGTCGCGATTTCATCCATTCACTTGTTGAGCGCCTTTATGAAGCTGGATAACTTTCAAGAGGCCGATACCGCTCCGCTTATGTGGTACGTGATCATCCATCTCACCTTCGTCGTTTCTGCCGTATTGATGGGTGTGCTCGACAAGATGGCCTTTGCTTCGCACCGCGAGCACTAAACACTCGCTCGTCCCTCTCCTTGCATCCTCTTTAGGAGAGGGACGAGAAATCATTTGTTGAATTGCTAACGTACTGTTTCGAGTTTGAACGTGACCGGCAAACGAACTCGGGCATAGTTGGTATCGCTGCTTACCGTGAAACGCCATTTGCGCACAGCAGCCACAGCCGATTGATCCAGCGCCTGGAAACCACTGCTACGCTCCACATTGATTTCGGTGGGCACGCCATCAGGCCCCACGACGATATCCAGCAACACCGTACCGCTTTCACCGGCACGCCGCGACGCCGATGGATACTGCGGATTTACCCGTTGTGTGATGGAGAAAGACCTAGCAGGCGCAACGGAGTCTGAAGCCTCAGTAGCAGTTGAAACAGCTGATGAATCGCTAGCAACAGTAGTCGGCACTTCCGGAGCTATTGGCAATTCAATGGGTGTCGGCACTTCCGTCACCAATTTATCAATGGGCGTTGCAGCCGGTTTTATGGTGGGGATCGGAACCTTGGGTGGCGGCGGTATTTCAACAGGAATAAACGCCACCACGGTTTTTTTAAACGGCTCGACAAGATCGATCTTCAAACCATGCGTCAGTCCATAAAACAAACCCACATGCAGTAATACCACTGCAGCGATTGTGCCGGTTTTGCGCGCCGAATTGGGAGCTTGCTGAGCAGCATAAGTCAACGACATAAACACTCCCCTGATACCGTCGCCAGTATCGAAGTTAATGAAATGCCGAATGCATCCAGCTGTTATGGGTGGACCAGTTTTTCCCTGGTTCTCCCGACGTCAGGTAAATTGACCGACGCAATGTCAAGAAAGTTCAACGAGCAGCAGAGAGCGGCTAGTCAAACTCCGTTGGCAGCGATGGCTGCATACAGTGTCGATGCAGCAACTGAATCTGTGCGGCGGTAATGCGCCCTGAAGACAGCTCAGGCAAAGCGTCCAATGCAAAAAACTCCACCCCGTCGGTTTCATTGCTCAAGCGAGGCGCACCGCCAGTGATCGCGCAGACGAACAACAGTTTCCAGATGTGAAACATGAAAGCTGGATAGTTATGCAAGTTGCGGTCGTGCACCGCAGCGAGCTTGAGCACGCGCGCGGTATAGCCTGACTCTTGTTCGATTTCTTTCAGCACCGATACCGAGGGCGCTTCATTCACGTCGGCAAAACCACCAGGCACGGTCCAGCGTCCATCGCTACGCTCTCGCACCAGCAGCACTTCGTCGACATCATTCCCCTTGCGGAAGATTGCCCCGCGCACATCCAGCTTGGGCGTCACATAACCCTCTTCCAACAACCACGCCTGGCGCAGTTGAGGCGCGCTGTATTGATCGGCATTGCCCAACAATTCGGCGGCAATCTGCGCCACCTCTTCGTAGCGCTCGCGCTCGTAGTCGCTTTGCGTGTAGTGCAAACCGGTTTGCGCCACCGCCAATAACCGGCGCGCCTGATCCAACAATGTAGACATGAAAATTCCTGTGGAAACGACAGACCTTACCAAGCCCTAACCCGGCAATGCCTATCCAGCCACAGCTACATTGCAGTTCCAAGTACCTTGCTTAATTAACTGCAGTAAACTGGCATACCGGATTGCCACCACACCCATGCAAAACTCTCAGGATCGAACACGCGCCGGCATCACCGCAGTCGCCGGTGCATTCTTCATCTGGGGCCTACTGCCTCTGTATCTAAAACCACTAACCGACATTGCGGCATTCCAAATCGCGGCCTGGCGCTACTTGATGGGTTGCCTGGTGGTGGTGGCGTGGACAGCGTGGCGCGGCGAACTCGCGCAGATTGGCCAGGCGTTGCGAACAGCCAGACTACTGCAACGATTATTTGTTACCGCCAGTTTGTTGGCAGTGAACTGGACTCTGTATGCCTGGGGCGTGTCGCATGGCCAAGTGCTGCTGGCCAGCCTGGGCTACTTCATCAATCCCCTGGTCAATGTATTGCTAGGTGTATTGGTGTTATCGGAACGCTTAAATCGTGCGCAATGGCTTGCGGTCGCCATTGCCACACTGGGCGTGTTGGCACTCACGGTGCAAGCCGGCAGCCTGCCATGGATATCGTTGATTCTAGCGATCTCGTTCAGTGTGTACGGACTGTTGCGTAAGACCACCGCCGTGGCGCCCCTACCCGGTCTGGCAGTGGAAACCTTGTTGGTGAGCCCGCTGGCCTTTGGCTATCTGTGGTGGATACAACAGTATCAGGGCGGTGTATTTGCACATTCCAACCTGGCGCTGATCCTGCTGGCTTTCTCCGGAGTGGTAACCATCGTGCCGCTGGCCTTGTTTAACTACGGCGCACAACGCATCAATTACGCAACGGTGGGCATGTTGCAATACATCGGCCCCAGCCTGCAGTTTCTGATTGGTATTTTTATTTATCGAGAAAGCTTGTCGCCGGCGCGACTCGGCTGCTTCGCGTTGATTTGGTTGGCCTTGGCTATTTATGCAGGCGACAGCCTGTTGCGCGCACGAGCCGCGTCTTCAACAAATTAAGACACTGCCCCTCATGTCGATACGACAGAGGGGCAGCACTAACCAGGGTTACTTCTTCCGCTTCGCAGTCTTGCGTCGTTTGGCAGCCGGCGCCTTCTTGGCAACCTTGGCCTTGCCGCGCGCCGTCTTTTGCGCCAATTTCTTCTTGCTAGCCTTCTTCTTTGGCATGGGCTTAGGAGCCAGTCTCTTACTCGCCTTCTTGCCGCTCTTCTTAGCGGCTTTCTTCACGGCGACTTTTTTCTTGGTCGCCTTTTTTGCCTTCACAACCGGACGCTTTGCCTTGGCTGCGAGTTTTTTCTTGGCAGATTTTTTCTTTACTGCCGCTTTCTTCTTGTTGACCGAAGCCGCCGCCGACTTGACGTTACTTGCCTCAGTCTTGGCCGGGGTAGCCGCTGCAGCCATCACCGCATTGGAAACCACCGCATGCATGGCGCCCTGCGGATCGAGAATTTGTGCAATCCAGCTACCACCCGGCACTTCCATAGGTCCATTGATAACCTTGCCGCCGGCCTTGCTCGCCGTCTTAGCGGTCTTGGTGGCATCAGCCACCTGGGTATAGCTGCACCACGCAATCGGCATGTGTGGATCTTTATTGAACATACCGCCGATGGATTGTCCATTGAACCCGAACATGAAGTAGATCCCCCACTGCCCCATGTCGTGCTCGCCAGTTTTCTCCCAGCCGAATAGCGCTTCGTAAAAAGCAAAAGCCGCCTTGTAATCGTTAGTGGGTAATTCATGCCAGGAGAACTCGCCGGGCTGCGGCATGCCATTGCCGCTGCTGGCATTTGCGTCCTGCGTGCCATACACACCGAAACTGGCGCCTTGCGGATCGGCCAACACCGCGTAGCTACCCGCATCAGAAATAGTGGTGACCGGTACCAACACTTTGCCACCCAATTTTTCTGCATCACGGACAGTCGCTTCAATGTCGGGAGTACCGATGTAGGGCAACCAATAGGGGGCAGCATTGCCTTCCGGTAAGGACGCGACACCGCCCAATGGTCCGCTCTTGGCCACCCACATCAGATAACTGTTGTCGCCCTTGTAGGGTTGGGTCGTCCAACCGATCGCTTTCTTGTAATACGTGACTGCGGCGGCAACATCCGAAGTCATCAACTCATGCCATACAAAACGTCCACGAACAGTCGGCTCGGCCATATCGGTCTCCAGTAAGATGAAAACGTGGTGACAGGGACAAAGACGCGCAGCGCTCAAGACACCCTGCAAATGTTATCTGCAGGTATTTAATGGAATGTACGCCGGAATCAATGACAGACCAAGTCATCGAACGATGAATGCATCGTGCGACATCAGTTAGCCGCGACGAATAGATTTATTTTTCTTGGACGCGCCGCACGGTCTGAATCTTCACCGTAGGTTCCAGCATCTGTCCTTTCATGACGCCCTCGCCCGCGGTGAGTGAACGCGGTTGCTCCAGAACAGCGCGCACCACATCCATGCCTTCGATCACCTTACCGAACACGGCGTAACCCAGATTGTCACCCTGTCCACTTGGCTGCGCATCCATAGCAGGCAGGTCGCCTAACACAATGAAGAAATCCATGGTCGCACTGCCGGGCGCCAAGCGCGCCATGGAAATCGCACCGCTGACATGACTCAGACCTGTCTTGGTAGTCGGCTCATGGGCAATGGGTTTCAATACGCGCTTAGGATCGCCGCGCAGACCGCCCTGCACCAGGCCATATTCACCGTTCTCACTCAGCTTGGCCGCGCGATAAAACACAATGCCATCAAGACGCTTCTGATCGACATAGCGCAGGAAGTTGCCGGCGGTGATGGGAGCCCGTTCTTTTTCGATCTCCAGCACTATCCGGCCAAGACTGGTCTGCATTGCAACGTTAACGGTTGCAGGTGATGCAACCACCGAATTGTCAGCAGCAACATCGCCTGCACCCTCTGATGGCGCTTGAGCAAAGGCCGTGGCGGCCGCGATGCCAAATAACGCAACAAGAAACCTACGCTTATTCATTGTGATACCAGTCCTGCCATCGCTCGTCGGCTCGGCGCATGTTGTCAGGGACGCATGCGCTCCGCCATTAAACGCAAGACTACATTAAAAAAACAAGATTATTGGAGTCCAACAATTTCCGGAATGTTAGTTGGCGTCGTACCTGTGGGATAGCTGCCAACCACGGTGATCGTGCCGAGCGATGCATCAATGGAGAGAGCGGTGATGGTATTTGCGAGAGTATCTGTCAAATAGGCAAACCGTCCCGAAGGGTCAACAATCACACGACCTGGCGAAGTGCTGGGCGTTGAGAAAGGAGAACCAACCACGGGCGTTAACGATCCATCCATATTATTGATGCCGTATATCGCGACACTGGCCGATGAAATGTTGTTCACCAGCGCATATTTTCCATTTGGATAAATCACAATACCCTGAGCGTTGTTTCCTCCGGTTGCCACCGGCGAACCTGTAATCGGTATAAGCGCACCACTAACGGCATTGACGCTGAATGCGCTGATGCTGCCAGCGCCCGGTGTTGCGCCCGTATTACCGGTATTGCCAAGGTAAAAATTGCTTCCTGAAGAACTGAAAGCAGCATTCAATGGCGTCAGGCCCGTGGTGTACGGAGAACCGCCAACAACAGTCAGTGCACCCGTGGTCGAATCAATATTGAATGCCGCCAAGTTGGCTGAACCCGCATTCGGCACGTAGGCAAATTTTCCAGTCGGATGAATATTCACCCGAATTGGATTGTTACCGCCTGTAGAAACGGAACCCAGTGGACTCAACGCACCGGTTGTTGAATCGACCTGATACCTCAATACCGCTCCGGCAATGGTAGGCGCAGTAGCGATGCCGTAAGGCACGTACAGAAATCTTCCGGACGCGTCCAGCGTTCCTGTCTGAGTGGCAGAACCACCCGTCAAATAAGGAGACCCCGCCACAGCCACCAATTCGCCAGTTGTTGAATTGATTGAAAATCCATAGGTGGCCGTGCCTGCTGCAGTTACATACAGGAAGTTACCCGATTGATGTATGAGCGGCTTGCCGACTGTTAACGCCCCACTGGAACCCAGATTGTAAGGCGCAGTGCTGACTGCCGTCAGCGCTCCCGTTGCCGGGTTGATGCTATATCCAGCCAATGTCGCCTGGGCGCCCGATACCAAACCGGTCACATATAGAAACTTATTGGCAGGATCGGCAGTCGCAAGTCGCGCCCCGGCTCCGGCGGCAAATGGCGAACCAAGAACCGGCGTCAACTCTCCTGTATTGGGGTTGATAACGTAAGCAGAAACATTGCTGGATCCATTGTTGGGCACATAGAGAAAGTGTCCGACCAGGTTTCGGCAGGCGACAACAATATTGGTAACCGCCAATCCACCGACTGTACCCGCGCCGTTTGCAAGAGAACATGTTTGTGCAGGTACTGCTGTCGGCTGGGTTTTGATGGTTACGTTGTAAGACGTACCACTGGCAACTGAGCCAGTAAATGCAAACGTCCCATTTGCTGATACCAACAGGTCACTTCCAGCATTGTTCTGCAAAACCAGCCCTGTGCCGTTCAAACCCTTGACAGTTCCGCCAAGGGCATAGGTGTTGGTGACACAACTCACCACAACGCTCGAGACATTGGCACCGCTTACAGTACCGCTACCACCCCCCACCGTGCAGGTCTGTGTGGGATTTGAAGGTTGAGTTTTGACAGTGACATTGAAGGCATTGTTGTTGGCAATTTGAGCGGTGAAGACAAACGCACCACTGGCAGAGATCGCCAGATCATTGCCGCTATTGTTCTGCAGAACCAAGCCGCTGCCCACCAATCCGCCAACACTGCCACCGACTGCATAAGTCGCTGGTGCATTCGTTGATGAACCGCCGCAAGCAGAAAACAGGCATATCAAAGGCAGTATCAATATTCTTGTTTGCACAATCGTCGCTGCTCCATTGCAGTTGTTTGTTATTTTTTGAATGCCGCCGTTGGCGGCGCTCCTGAAATCCGGAACGCAGTCTAGCCGGGTCATATCTGCCTGACCAGTTTGCGAAACATGTCCGGCATTTTTCGATGGACAAACAACCATTGACAGCTTTCGCATATTTATGCACGATACTCGCAACTTTATGCAGACCGCTTCCGGCATCCAACCAGGGCGGTCTGTTTACTTTTTGACCCAGCGAGCGACTTAGCACTTCAATGGCCGCCGAACTGCACCAATCCACCCTGCGCCGCGCGGCGATCGTCAAGATCATCCGCGAGTCGGTGGTGCACAAGCAGGAAGAACTGGTGAAACTGCTGAAGCGGCTGGGTTTCGACGCGACACAGTCGAGCATCAGCCGCGATCTGCGGGAATTGCAGGTAGCCAAGGCCGGCGACCGCTATATCGTGCCGGAGGGCGCGGGCGGCGCCGTAGATCCGTTTGCCGCCATCAGTCGCTTTGTTACCGACATCCGGGTTGCCGGCAGCTCGCTGACGGTGGTCAAGACCACCACCGGCACGGCGCAGAGCGTGGCGGTGGCCATTGATCAGGCCGAGTGGCCGGAAGTGGTGGGCACCATTTCCGGTGACGACACGATTTTTATCGCCACCGACGACGGCAAGGCGCAGCAGCAGCTGAATAAACGCCTGCGCGCCATCTTCAAGCTGTAAGCTCGGCGGCTTTCCGATTTCACCCCTCGTTTCACGTTAGAGAATTCTTTTAATCATGACCGACACCATTCCCGCTGGTAACGAACCCATCCTGCTGGCCTTCTCCGGTGGCCTGGATACTTCCTTCCTGGTGCCCTGGCTAAAGGAAAATTATGGCCGCCCGGTGATCACCGTCACCGTCGACACCGGTGGCATCGATGCCGAAGCCGCCAAGGTGCTGGAACAGCGTGCGCTGACCTATGGCGCAGAAAAGCAGATCCTGGTGGAAGCCAAGCCCACCTACTTCGATCAGGTATTGAAGTTCCTGATCATGGGCAATGTGCGGCGCGGTCAGCTGTATCCGCTGTGCGTGGGCGCCGAGCGCGTCATGCAGGCGCAGATCATTGCCGAGTACGCCCGCAAGCTCGGCACCAAGATCGTCGCGCATGGCTGCACCGCCGCCGGTAACGACCAGGTGCGCTTCGAAGTGGCCTTGCGCACGCTGGCTCCTGAATTGACCATTCTCGCGCCGGTGCGCGACAAGGCCTTCAAGCGCCCAGAACAATTGAAGTACCTGGAAGACAAGCAGCTGCCGCTGCCTCCTTACGGCGCCGCCTATTCGGTGAATCGCGGCCTGTGGGGCGTGACCATCGGCGGCAAGGAAACACTCACTTCTAACGACACCATCCCCGATAGCGCCTGGGTGTTGTCGAAGAGCGCCTTCAGTGCGCCGCAGGAACCGGAAACGCATACCGTCGGTTTCGAAGCCGGCGTGCCTTGCAGCGTCGATGGCGTGACCATGAGCGCGGTCGCCGTGATCGAAAAGCTGGAAACCATCGGCGCCAAGTTCGGCGTGGGTCGCGGCATCCATGTCGGTGACACCATCATCGGCACCAAGGGCCGCGTGGCGTTCGAAGCGCCGGCTGCCGATGTGCTGCTCAACGCGCATCGTGAGCTGGAAAAGCTGGTGCTGACCTCCAAGCAAGTACGCATCAAGGAATTGGTGGCCGCGCCCTATGGCGACTGGGTGCACGAAGGCCAGCATCTCGATCCAGTGTGCCGCGATATCGAAACCCTGTTGCTCTCGTCGCAGGAGCGCGTCTCCGGTGAAGTGAAGGTGAAGTACCGTCCGGGTTCGTTCTTCATTGAAGGCGTGACCTCCAAGTACTCGCTGATGGCCGTGTCCAAAGGCGTGTACGGCGAATCGGCCGGTGAGTGGACCGCTGCGGATGCGCTGGGTTTCTCCAAGATGCTGTCGCTGCCGGGCTCGTTCTGGCATCGCGCCGGCAAGTAAGAGCTGGGAAGTAAGAAGTGACTGGTCCCTTCCCCCGTTCGACGGGGGAAGGTTAGGAAGGGGGCGCAATGGTTGTTACCGCGTTGCCCCCACCCCAACCCTCCCCGTCGAACGGGGGAGGGAGTAATTAAGGCAAGACGATGAAAACAGTTGTTGTAGATAAAGTGGCTTCGATTACGCAGGCGCTCAACCTGGGCCGCGAGCTGCGCATCGAAACGCAGAACATTCCCACTGCGGAAGGCACGGTGCTGGTGGTGGAGATCCTCACCAACAAGTCCACTTACAACACGCTGGAACTGACCAGCGGTCGCATGGCGAAAGTGGCCAAGGGCGATATCGTGGTCGGCGCACTGGGTCATCGTCAGGCGTTGTTCGGCTACTCGGGCCATCTGCCCGAGTCTGTGAAGGAAGGCGACATCATTCACATGCTCAACATCGGCGGCGTCCTCGGCATTTGCGATTCCGCCAATCCCGACAAGGGCAAGCCCTTCGATTGCCGCGTACTAGGTGTGGTGTTGCAATTCCCTTACCTCGGCGAACGCATCGGCGTGCCCGCCAAGGTGGGCTACAAGCCGCTCGACTACAACGCCTCCGTCGACACTAAGAAGGTGCCGGTGGTTGCGCTGGCTGGCACCTGTATGGAAGCCGGCAAGACTGCAGCGGCCTGTGCCATCGTTGCACGCATGCGGCATCGTGGCTTGAATGTGCATGCCTTTAAGGCCACCGGCGTTTCACTGCGTCGCGACATCATGGCCATGGAAGATGCCGGTGCAAAGAAGAGCGCCATCTTCACTGACTACGGCGTAGTCACTACTACAGCGAAAACCGGTCCGGCTATCACGCGCACGCTGCTGACCGAAATGGCCGTGGGCGAACCCGATGTAATCGTGTTCGAACTGGGCGATGGTCTGTTGGGTGCTTATGGTGTGGAAGCCATTCTGCTCGATCAGGACATCAAGAACTCGCTGACCTCGGTGGTGTTGTCCGCTAACGATCCCGTCGCAGCCTGGGGCGGCGTGAAATTGTTGCGCGAGAAGTTCGGCATCGAACCTTCGGTGGTCACCGGTCCCTCAACCGATAACGCGGTAGGCGTGAACATCATTCGCGATCAGATGAAGGTGCATGCCTGGAATGCCATGACCGATGGCGCCGCGCTGGGCGACTGCGTGATCGATAGCTTGAATTTGCCGGCATCGGTGTTGGCCAAGTCGGCGGTGAAGCAGGATTGAAGAACGGGCGCAATGAATTGCGCCACTACATGTAGGGGTTCGATTTATCGAACCCGCTCAGGAAATGAATTGAATGACTAACAAAGTCCCAACCATTGTTCTCGGCGGCACCGGCTACGTTGCTGGAGAATTGCTGCGCTTGATCGCCGGCCATCCCGGCTTGGAATTGAAAGCGATTCTTTCGGATAGCCAGCCCGGTGAATTGGTAAGTAAGGCCTTTCCCCACTTGGCAGTCGCCTATCCGCAGCTGAAGTATTCAAGCCTGGAAGAAGTGACGCAGCTGATCACCACGCTGCCCAAGTCGGCGGTGCTGGCCGCCGCGCCGCATGGCGTGTCACACAAGCTACTCGATGGATTGCTGAAAGCTGCTGAAGCTGCAGGCACCAATCCCACCGTCGTAGACATCTCTGCCGACTATCGTTACTCCACTGCCGCCGCGTATGAAGCCGTGTACAAGCATGAGCATGGCGCACCGGCGCGTATCAAGGATTTCACCTGCGCAGTACCGGAACATCTGGCCAAGGCGCCGACCAAGCATGTTGCACATCCCGGCTGCTTCGCTACGTCGATCTTGTTGTCGAGCGTGCCGTTGTTGAAGCTGGGCATTGTTGAGCCGCGTCTGTTTGCTTCGGCCATCACCGGCAGCACTGGCGCAGGCCGCACACCGACTGCAGGCACACATCATCCGCAACGGCATAGCGATCTGTATGCCTACAACGCCTTGGCGCATCGTCACTCGCCGGAAGTCACCGAAATCGCGGCTGCGGCTTCCGGTGTGCAGGCCGAGTTCAACTTCGTGCCGCATTCGGGTCCGTTTGCGCGCGGCATTCACGCCACGATTCAAGCCACCGCGATCAAGCCGATCAAGACCGATGAGCTGATCGCAGCTTTGCAAGATTTCTACAAGCACTCGCCCTTCGTGCGCGTCAGCAAGGAAATGCCGCGCATCAAGGATGTCGCCACCAGCAACTATGCGCACATGAGCGCGGTCGCGAATGGCAACACCATTGCCGTGATGTGCGCCATCGACAATCTGTGCAAGGGCGCAGCCGGTGGCGCAGTGCAGTGGATGAATCGCTTGTTGGGATTTGAAGAATCTCTAGGCTTAATCACACCGGCCCCAGGCTGGACTTGAGGAGGATGCTGCATCTTTTGTAGATCGGGTTTTACACCCGACATTCCGAGGAAGTCGGGTGTAAAACCCGACCTACAAAAACCTGCCGCTGAACACGTATGAGCAATGTTATTCCGTTGAAATCAACACACTCACACACCGATGACTCCGATCATCTGGCGCATGTGTATTCGCAGTTTCCTTTGGAGGTCACCGACGCCCAAGGCGTGTACTTGAACACGCCCGATGGCCGCAAGGTGCTGGATCTATATGGCGGCCATGCCGTGGCCGCCGTGGGCTACGGCCATCCACGCTGGGTTGCCGCGCTCACTGAGCAGGCCAAGGCGCTGGCGTTTCAAAGCAATGCCGTGCCGCTGGATATACGCGTGCGCGCCGCCACCAAGCTGGCCAAGTTCTGCGGTCTCGGACTCAACACCGTGTTCTTTGTGAACTCGGGCGCGGAAGCAAACGAGAATGCATTGAAGCTGGCGCTGAAGATCACCGAAGCGCGTGAAGTCGTCGCCATCGAAGGCAGCTTCCACGGTCGCACTGCCGCTGCGGGCGCAGTGACCTGGGGCGCCGCCAAGAAGTGGTATGGCTTTCCCAATGCGCCCTTCGATGTGAAGTTCCTGCCGCGCGGCAATGTGCCTGCGGTGAAGGACATAATCACCGATCAAACTGCAGCAGTGATCGTTGAGCCTATTCAAGGTGTGGCCGGCGCCTGCGACATGCCGAAGGAATTCCTAGAAGCCATTCGTCATCGTTGTTCCGAGACCGGCACCATTCTGATTTTCGATGAAGTGCAATGTGGCATGGGCCGCACCGGTTATCCGTTTGCTGCCAACATGTATGGCGTGACGCCGGACATCATCACCACGGCGAAAGCATTGGGTGCAGGCTTCCCCGTGTCGGCGGTGTTGATGGCCGATCACGTGGCCAGCAATCTCACCATGGATAGCCTGGGCACCACCTTCGGCGGCGGCCCGATGGCCTGCGCCATGGTGGAAGCGGTGGTGGACATCATTGAAGAAGAAGGCCTGCTGAGAAACGTGCGCGAGCGTTCTGCCGAGATTCGTCAGAAGTGCATTGTCGGTCCGGTAACTGCGATTCAAGGTGCGGGCTTCCTGTTGGGTCTGCGCACTTCGCGCCCTGCCAAGGATGTGCAAGCCGAACTGTTGAAGCGCGACATCCTCACCGGCACCAGCGGCGATCCGAATGTGGTGCGTATTCTGGCTCCGTATGTGCTGGAGTCGAAGCATGTGGATGCGCTGCGTGCGGCACTATTGGATATAGGTAAGTAATTGCGTCGCTTCCCCCGTTCGACGGGGGAAGGACAGGATGGGGGCAACTGCATCAAAGGTTGCCTGCCCCCACCCCAACCCTCCCCCGTCGAACGGGGGAGGGAGTGAAAGTCGAAGCCGATTTCTTGTTGGAGCATCATGCAAAGATTTTTAGACCTGGCTGATTTCGAACGCGCAGAAGTGAAAGATCTGTTGGGCTTGGCTGCACGTCTGCAAGCCAATCCCGATCCACATGCGTTGGCCGGCAAGGTGTTGGGCCTGCTGTTCATGAATCCCTCGCTGCGCACTCTGGCTTCGTTCCAGAGCGGCATGATGCGCCTGGGTGGCTCGGCCTTCGTCATCACGCCGGGCGCCGGCACTTGGAATTTTGAAACGCGCAATGGCGCGGTGATGAATGGCAATGCCGCCGAACACATCAAGGAAGCGATTCCGGTGATGGCTTCTTACTGCGATGCCCTGGGCGTGCGCATGTTCGCTGAAGGCAAGAGCTTGCAAGCCGACATCAATGAAACCGGCTTCAAAACCATTGCCGATCTATGCGAGAAGCCACTCGTCAATTTAGAGTCGGCGATGAATCATCCCTGCCAGGCGCTGGCCGACTGGTACACCATGGACGAGCTCAATGTGCCGGAACGCGGCAAGTTCGTGCTGTCGTGGGTGAACCATCCACGCGCCCTGCCACTGGCCGTGCCTTCTGCAACGGTGCACATGGCTGCATTGCGCGGCATGGATGTGGTGGTATGCCGTCCCGACGGTTATGCCCTGCCCGATGCCATCATGGATAAGGCGCGCGCGGCTGCAAAAGCTTCCGGTGGCAGCGTCACTGAAACCACCGATCGCGCGGCAGCGCTTAAAGGCGCGCAAGTGGTATATGCGAAGGAATGGGGCTCGCCACAACATTACGGCGATGCAGAAGCTGAAACACGGCTGCGCGAAGATCTGATGGACTGGTGCGTCAAGGACAGCTGGTTCAAGACCACTGCCGAAGATTGCCATCTGATGCATTGCTTGCCGGTGCGTCGCAATGTCGCCGTGGATGATGAAGTGTTGGATAGCTCACGCAGCGTGGTGTTGCGCGAGGCATTCAACCGCATGGTTGTGCAGATGGCGGTGTTGTACCGCATGCTGCGGAATAGCTGAGACGGATTGATGTGTAGGTTGGGCTGAGTCTGCGAAGCCCAACATCTTGGAACACGTTGAACATTGGACCGTTGGGCTTCGCAGACTCAGCCCAACCTACATGAACTTTTTTTGCAGAACATATTTATGACCAACCGTAACGATTCCCTGGTGACTGTGCGCGCCTTGAAGAGCGCAGCGCCTTACATTCGCATGTTCAAGGGCAAGGTGTTCATCGTCAAAGCCAGCGGTGGCGTGTTCGGTAATCCCGATGCCACGCGCAATCTCATGGAGCAGGTAGCCATCCTGCACCAGGTAGGTATTCGCGTGATCGTCGTGCATGGCGGTGGCGAACAGCTCACCGGCATTCAGAAGTCCATGGGCATCGAACCACAGATGGTGGCAGGCCGTCGTGTCACCGATGCCAAGTCCATCGAAGTCACCAGCATGGTGCTCAATGGTCTGGTCAACACGCAGATTCTCGGCATCTGCCGCGAGCTGTCCATCAATGCTGTCGGCGTCAGCGGTGTCGCCGCAGGTTTGATTCGCGCGCATAAGCGTCCGCCGGTCGTGGTGGCCGGTGAAACCGTCGACTATGGCTTTGTCGGTGACATCGACCTGGTGGACTCCAAAGTGCTGCAACAGTTGCTCGATGATGGCCTGATGCCAGTGGTCAGTCCCGTGTCCTGCGATGACAAGGGCCAGTTGCTCAACATCAACGCTGATACGGTTGCCGCTGCGATTGGCGCAGCCCTGAAAGCCGAGAAGCTGGTGCTCATTACCGGTGCGCCCGGCATCATGGAATCGTTGGAAGATCCGCATTCGCTGGTGTCGTACACCGATCTGGCTGGTTTGCAGAAGCTCAAAGATCAAGGCTCGTTGAAAGACGGCATGCTGCCCAAGGCCATGGCCATCGAACACGCGCTGCGTGGCGGCGTGCGTCGCGTGCACTGCATCTCGTACAAGACCCCGGACAGCCTGCTGGCCGAAGTGTTTACCAACGAAGGTACGGGCACGCTGGTCGTCGAAGACATCAAAGGCCTGAGCGCAGCGGAACAAGGTAATTAAGTCCCTTATCCCCTCCCCCGTTCGACGGGGGAGGGACAGGGGAGGGGGCAAGCCGATAGCACGGTGCAAAATCTTAGCCCCCACCCCAACCCTCCCTCCGTCGAACAGGGGAGGGAGTTAACGCAACGGAACAAAGACATGTCCAGACTCTGGGATAAAGGCGCGCCACTCGATTCGCGCGTACTGCAATACACCGCCGGCGATGACCATCAGCTCGACAATCGTCTGGTGCAATACGACGTGCGCGCTTCCATTGCCCACGCCGAAATGCTCAATGCGCAGGGCTTGTTGAAAGATGAAGACCTCAAACTGATTCGCGATGGTCTTACCGAGATCGGTGCCGCACACACTCGCGGCGAGTGGACCGTGACACTGGAACATGAAGACGGTCAGACCGCGTTGGAAACCTTGCTGACGCAGAAGATCGGTGAAGCCGGTGCACGCGTGCATCTTGGCCGCTCACGTAACGATCAAGTGCTGACCGGTTTGCGTCTATATCTGCGCGACGCCGCCAGTGAATTAAGCAAGGCCACGTTGAAGGTCGCCGATGCACTCGATGCATTGGGCGCACGCGAAGCCAGCACCGTGCTGCCCGGCTACACACACATGCAACAAGCCATGCCCAGCAGCGTGAAGTTGTGGGCCGGCGGCTTTGCCGCCGAACTACGTGATGACGCGGTAGGCCTATCGCATGTGCAACGTCGCATCGGCAAAAGTCCGCTCGGCTCGGCTGCCGGTTATGGCGCACCGAATCTACCGCTGGATCGTGAAGCCACCGCGAAAGCACTGGGCTACAACGAAGTGCATGAACCTGTCACTGCCGTGCAGCTGTCACGCGGCAAGGCCGAAGCTAACTTGCTGTTTGAAATCACGCTGGTGATGCAGGATGTAGCACGCCTGTCCTCCGACCTATGCCTGTTCTACACGCAGGAGTTTGCGTTTGTGTCATTGCCCGATGCCTTCACCACCGGCTCGTCCATCATGCCGCAGAAGCGCAACCCCGATGTGTTCGAACTGATTCGTGGCCGCTCTGCCGCTGCCACCGCGGCATTGAATGAAGTGCTCGGCATCGTCGCCAAACTGCCCTCCGGCTATCAGCGTGACCTGCAGCTGATCAAGGTGCCGCTGTTCCGTGGCATCAATCTGTGCAACGACACACTGGACATCCTCGCGCCCGCTTTAGAGCAAGTGAAGTTCCGTCCCGAAAACATCAATATGGATCCATCCATCAATGCCGCTGCCGAAGCCTATGAACTGGTGAAGAACGAAGGCATTCCATTCCGCGAAGCTTATAAGCGAGTGGGCAAGAAGTATTTGAAATGATCTTGTAGGGTGGATGCCGCATCCACCCTGGTGATGCCGGGTGCGGACCCGGCCTACGGCAAGGCGCACCCTACGCGTTTAAGCAAAAAACCAAAACATGCCGCAACCATGCGCAACATAAAAGGAACTTACATGAAAAAGTCTTCGCTCATCTTGATCCCATATTTTCTCGCAGGCTGTACCGCACAAACTTATCGCGTAGATCTTAGTCCACCCTCGCGAACAGCAACAAATTTAGTCGTTAAAGATGAACGCCTAAGTAAGGATATTTTTATAACAACAACCACAGCCCTCAATTCGACATATGTGTACTATTTTTCGCTAACCCCAAGCATGGAGGAGTCTTTGTCACGATATATACAGTCAAGGACTCAGGAAAGCATACAAGTCAGCATTCAAAGACTCGAGCTAAGGTCAAAGATTGGGTTCGGCGTTCCGAATCAAAGCACTTGTGAAATTGAGTCTATTTTCAAGATTAACAATAACGAAAGAAGCGTAAGAACGTTTGCAGAAAACAAAGATGATATGTCATCAAGGGTTCAATCAGTTGGGAAAGCCATACTGAATCCATGTCTCAGCCAACATGGGCGAGACATTGCTTCAAAAATTGAAGCACAAATGCCTTAGCTATCAACCCCACAGTCTGTAGTGCGTATGCGCGGTATGTCTCAAACCCTATTCGGCGCATTCTCGAATGCGCCCTACAATATCCGCAGTCGACAGGACGTTTATGAAAACCAGAATAGTCACTTTATTATTAATCAGCCTTTTTGCCGAAGAGAGCCTTGCTTTTGATCTTGGCGTATCCAGTTCAGGCAAAGACATTTCATTGGAGATATGGTCCCCAAGAAACCCGTCCACACCATGGGGCGCCAACTTCAAAGTTTTAGCCGATTTTGAAAAATACGAGAATGGCAGCCGCGTAACCGTATGCTCTGACGGGTCAATTTCCGGTTCTTCCGGAAGCGGAACATGCTCTGGTCATGGCGGAGTCAATCACACGAAGAACGCCAAGTTCAATAGATATGCCATCGCTGCAGCACCCACATATTGGGTGACCGATTATCTTCAATTGCACTGCGGACTCATTGCGGGCCTTTATTCTTCCGATGTTAATATTGGAGACAAAGGCTCAAAGAACTTCACAGAGTACGGCTTGGATCTGGGAATAAGCATTAAGCCGCTAGCAACATCTGAATTCAAATTAGTTGCAGGCCATGAAACTGAGCGAAGCAGATCATATCTTGGCGTTAGAGTTGCCATCTAATTCACAGCAACGCGCAGAGTCCGTAGGGCGCACACGCGTGTGCGCCGCATGTCTTAAACTCCATTCGGCGCATTCACGAATACGCCCTTCAAGATCAATCCATGACCAAACGATTTAATCCGAACCGCTGAGCCGCATGCCACCTCTCGCAATATGTGCCGTGCTGTTAGCTGCCTTCACCCACGCCACCTGGAACCTGGCGGCGAAGCGCGCGGCCAACTGCAAACACTTCATCTGGTTGTACTCAGTGGGCGCGTTCGTATTTTGGATGCCGGCGGTAATCTGGATACTGCTGCAAAGCCGGCCGGAGTTCACTGCAGCGCAGTGCTGGGTGTTATTGGGCACCGCGGTTCTGCATCTGGCTTATTCCTTAGCGTTGCAACAAGGTTATCGCGTTGCCGATTTAACCGTGGTTTATCCGGTGGCGCGCGGCACGGGTCCATTACTGTCCTTTCTCGGCGCACTGTTAGTGCTGGGCGAACGACCGGGAACCTGGGCGGTATGTGGCATGCTGCTGGTGGTGATCGGTATCTCCTTGCTAAGCGGGTTGTTTCGCAGCGCAGATAAAATGGATAGCAAGGGTTTGACTTGGGGATTGCTCACCGGCAGTTGCATTGCCGCTTACACGGTTAACGATGCCTACGCCGTAAAAGTGTTATTGCTGCAGCCTTTGCTGGTGGACTACGTCGGCAATGTATTTCGCATCATGGTACTGACACCCAAGGTGCTTAAAGATAAAGCGCGTGCGCTTCAAGAGGCTCGCGAATTCATCAAGCCGGCGCTCACCGTCAGCATCTTAGGCACCACCGGCTATATGTTGGTGTTATATGCGGTGCAGCTGGCGCCGCTCAGTCACGTGGCGCCGGCACGTGAACTGGCAACCTTGGTAGGCACGTTGATGGGCGCTGCGTTACTTAAGGAAACGCTGACCTTCACCAAGGTGTTGGGCGCACTGTGTATTGTGGCGGGCGTGGTGAGTTTGATGTTGTCGAATTGATTGTAGGCTGGGTGCCACACCCAGCATCTTGATGGTGGATGCGGCATCCACCCTACGCGGATTGTTTCCAGCCGCGCCAATACAACAATGCAAACAACAGCGTTGCACCCGTGCCGAACAACAACACCGGATACGGCGAACTGACATCGCTCATGCCCATCAGCTGTACGCAGACGCCACCGAGCACTTGTTGACTGAAACCCAGCAAACCCCAACCCAATGCGGTATGCGGCCGCGAAGCATCAATGGCATGCGTGGAGAGCGTCGGCAACGCCAAACCATGACCGAAACCCAGCGTGGCATAGGGAAGAAAAATGGCCAGCGGATTACGCCAGTTCAGCCACAGCAGCGTGTATGCCAGCACGAAGCCGGCAATCACCGGCAGCATCGCGGTACGCACCAACCAATCGCCGCCCTTGACGTTGCCGAAGCGGGTCACCACAAAGTTACCCAACAAATAAGTCACGGCCAGCAAGGGGAACAACTTGGCGTAAGTGCTGGGCGGCGCTTGGTAGTAGTGTTCAAGCAGATGCGGCGCAAGCGATATGAAGACGATGTAGGGCAACCAGAACAGCACAAACATGCTGATGGGCACGAGGTAAGCCGGCCGCAATAACACCGCGCCGCGAGTGACTTGCGCGACCTGATCGCTCGATGGCTGAGCAACCTCTGCCACCTGTTTATGCGGTTCCACTTTGATCGTTCGCCAGGCCAGCCACAGCATGACGACGCCATAGGCCGTCAGAAAGGCAAAGATACTGCGCCAACCTCGCCAGGCAGCCAACGTACTGCCCAACATGGGCGCCAGCACCGGCACCATGACTGAGATCATCATCAATTGCGCAATCGCTCGACGTAACTCTTCGGCAGGAAAAATCTCCGCACAGATGGCGCGACTGCTGATGAAGGTGATGGCCGCGCCAGCGGACAGCAGCACGCGGCCGATAATCAGCCAGTGCAATTCATTACTGAGCAGGCAGAGCAGGTTGCCCAGCATGTAACCGCACAACCCGAGCAAGACCGAGCTGCGATGACCGATGCGATCCGTCAACGGACCGGTGGCGAGCATGCCTAAGGCATAAGCCACCAAGGCGAAGCTGACCGTGGCCTGCACCTCCGACAGCTCCACGCCGAAATAGCGCTGCACCTCGGGCAGTAGCGGCACATAGGCGTTGAGCGCCAGCGGGCCGCCGGCAGTGAGCAAGGCCAGGGGCAACAGTTTTTTGAAATGAGTAGGCTGCATCGTGTTCTTGGTCGGCACAGACCGTTCATTGTAGCGGCGTTGCTATACTGGCTGCCTTGCAAATCGTTCACCGGAATCGCCATGCGCCTCATTGTGCTGCTGCTCGCCAGTTCGTTGCTCGCCGCTTGCGGCTTGAAGGGCGATCTGTATCTACCCGATAAAAGCTCACCGGTGATCATTACTTCGCCCGATCAGAGTTCCAGCAGCAGCTCCAGTTCCGCGCAGGCGGCGCCATGAGCAAGAAACTGGTATTGGTGGATGGGTCGTCCTATCTATATCGCGCTTTCTTCGCGCTGCCGCCGCTGTCCAATTCGCAGGGCGAACCCACCGGCGCGCTGCTGGGCGTGGCCAACATGCTGCACAAACTCATCAAGGATGAAGCGCCGGACTTGATCGCAGTGGTGTTCGATGCACCGGGCAAGACTTTTCGCGACGATCTGTTCGAGCAGTACAAGGCGCATCGCGCGCCCATGCCGGACGATCTGCGTGCGCAGACACAGCCCTTGCTCGATCTGGTGCAGGCCATGGGCCTGCCCATGCTGCGCGTCACCGGTGTGGAAGCCGACGATGTGATCGGTACGCTGGCCGTGCAAGCTGCGGCGCAGGACATCGATGTGCTGATCTCCACCGGCGACAAGGACATGGCGCAATTGGTCAGTCCGCGCATCACCCTGATCAACACCATGACCGGCTCACGCTACGACCGTGAGGGTGTGAAGACCAAGTTCGATGTGTATCCGGAACAGATCATCGATTACCTGTCGCTGGTGGGCGATACCAGCGACAACATCCCCGGCGTGCCCAAAGTGGGACCGAAGACTGCTGCAAAGTGGCTGGGTGAATATCAGACGCTGGATAACCTGCTGGCCAAGGCTGATCTCATCACCGGCAAGGTGGGCGAGAATCTGCGCGCCAGCCTGGAAGTATTGGAATTGTCGCGCAAGCTGACGAAGATTGATTGTGCAGTGCCGCTTGATGTGGCGCCGGAGGCCTTGGTTGCGCAACAGCCAACGGTGGATGAATTACGCACGCTATATAAGCGTTATGAGTTGAATGCTTTGTTGCGGCAGCTGGAAGCGGCGAACGCGCCTGCTTCCACTGGAAACGCAGATGCCCCCACCCCGGCCCTCCCCCGCCGGGCGGAGGAGGGAGTTTCCGAACCCCTCGCGCTTGCAGGGGACGGCAGAGTGGGGGCGAACGGTGAATACGAAACCGTTCTCACCGAAGCGCAGTTCGACGCTTGGTTGCAAAAACTGCAGCAGTCGGAAGTGTTCGCCATCGACACCGAAACCACTTCACTGGATTACATGTCTGCAGAATTGGTGGGCATTGCCATGGCTGTGGAAGCGGGCAAGGCTGCGTACCTGCCGGTGGCACACAACTATCCCGGCGCGCCGGATCAATTGTCACGCGATGCCGTGTTGGCGAAATTAAAACCGCTGCTGGAAAGCGAACATCCCAAACTGGGCCATCATCTGAAATACGACGCACATATCTTTGCCAACTACGGCATCGATGTACGCGGCATGCGTTACGACAGCATGCTGGAATCGTATGTACTGAACAGCACCAGCAATCGTCATGACATGGACTCGGTGGCGAAGAAGTATCTGGGCGTAGACACCATTCATTACGAAGACGTGTGCGGCAAAGGTGCCAAACAGATCACCTTCGATCAGGTCGATCTCGATACGGCCACCCGCTACTCAGCGGAAGACGCCGATATCACGCTGCGCCTGCATCAATCGTTATGGACGCAACTGCAAGCCGAACCCAATTTGCGCAAGGTCTATGAAACCATCGAGCAGCCCTTGGTACCGGTGTTATTGCGCATGGAGCATCAAGGCGTATTGCTCGATGCAGCCCTACTCAAAAAGCAAAGCCAGCAACTGGCCGAGCAGATGCAGAAGCTCATTGAGCAATGCCACGCAGCAGCCGGCCAACCTTTCAATGTGGATTCACCCAAGCAATTGCAGGACATCCTGTTCAACAAGCTGCAAATTCCAGTTTTGCGCAAGACGCCTACCGGTCAACCTTCCACTGCCGAAGATGTATTGGAAGAGTTGGCTGAGCAACACGAGCTACCGCGCCTGATCATGGAATATCGCGGCATGGCCAAACTCAAGTCCACATACACGGACAAACTACCGCTGCAGATCAATGCACGTACCGGCCGTGTGCATACTTCGTATCATCAAGCCGTGGCCGCCACCGGTCGCCTGTCATCCACCGACCCCAACCTGCAGAACATTCCGATTCGTTCGGCAGAAGGTCGACGCATTCGCCAAGCCTTCATTGCACCGCCCGACCACGTCCTGGTGGCGGCCGACTACTCGCAGATTGAATTGCGCATCATGGCGCATCTCTCCGGCGATGCTTCGCTGCTCAAGGCATTTGCCGAAGACAAGGACATTCACCAAGCCACCGCAGCTGAAGTGTTGAGCATTCCACTGGAGCAAGTCACCAGCGAACAACGTCGCTCGGCCAAGGCCATCAACTTCGGTTTGATCTATGGCATGTCGGCTTTCGGCCTGGCCAAGCAGCTAGGCGTGCCGCGTGGCGAAGCGCAGCAGTACATCGATCTGTACTTCGCGCGTTATCCCGGCGTGAAGCAGTACATGGAACGCACTCGTGCTCAGGCGCACGAACTGGGCTATGTAGAAACGGTCATGGGACGGCGCCTGTATCTGCCCGATATTCAATCGCGCAATGCGTCCCTACGTCAGTACGCCGAACGCAGCGCCATCAACGCGCCCATGCAGGGTACGGCGGCCGACATCATCAAGCTGGCCATGATCGATGTAGATCGCTGGCTGCAAACCTCCAAGTTCAACGCGCGCATCATCATGCAGGTACACGATGAATTGGTATTTGAAGTGCCCAAGTCACAGGCGGATGCATTGATCGTCGAAGTGCGGCAGCGCATGAGTACGGCTGCAACCTTGAACGTGCCGTTGAAAGTAGACATTGGCGTCGGCGCTAATTGGGACGAAGCGCATTGAGCATTGCAATGGGCGTAGCAGGTGTATTCGAGATTGGGCCTGCGCCCTATGACTCTCGAATGGCCACAGTCACCCCAAACGTTTCGAGGGCCGAACAGCCTCCCTTCTGGGCCGGCTCAGTGACCGGAATGTGCAGACTTCGGTCGCTGATGTGGGCTTGTCGAGGACCGTAGGGTCTTAAATTTTTTTAATGTTTTGCTCAGCGAATTCTTCGACAAACCACTCGGTGGCCCACCTCCTGGGCCAATCGACTCAAAAAATGTGAATGATTTGGGGCATATCCGCCGCTCTCCGGCTTTAACTCAGGCAATCGCAGTCCTGCTGTGAATTCTTTGCAATCGCAGCCCAAAAAATTTTTGTAGGACAGGAACTTCTCACCCCCGATATGGCTCTGACCCTGTGAGCGTTCTGCCAGGACGCTTCCATTCGTCTTCCTCCCTGAGCGAATGGCAACCCGGTCATCCCCATGCCGGGTTTCTTAGATAACCCCGGTGGCCATGCCATCGGGGTATTTTTTTGCCGTGCAGGGATGCACAAATGCCGCGAGCGCAGGATGCGCAGGAGCGGCGCGCGGAGGGTCACTGCAAACCCTCCGATCCGATCTCCACTCATTTCCCCTTCAAACACCCATCCAAAAACCGCCGAGCCTCATCCACGCCCCGGTTGGTGGTGGCGGAAAACAGCTGCACCGTCACCCCCTCACCCACCGACGCGCGTACCTCACGGATAATTTTCATGCCTTCGGATTGAGTGAGCTTGTCCGCCTTGCTGAGCAGGATGTGACAACGCAATTGCCGCGACTGCCCCCACTCCAACATCTGCAAATCCGTGTCCTTGAGCGGATGCCTTGAATCCATCAACACCACCAAACCAGTCAGCGACTGTCGCTGCTCAAAATAGCTGCTCATCAGCTCGTGCCAGTGCTGCTGCATGGCCGGCGGCACCTTGGCGAAACCATAACCAGGCAGATCCACCAGGCGTTGCTGCGGCTGCATGGTGAAGAAATTAATCAACTGCGTCCGACCCGGCGTCTTGCTGGTGCGTGCCAGCGCAATGCGACCGGTGATGGCGTTAATCGCGCTGGATTTACCGCTGTTGGAACGACCGGCAAAGGCGACTTCAACCCCGTGATCGGGCGGAAACTGGGTCGCCTGCCAGGCGCCGGTGAGATATTGCACATTGGCGTAATAGGACATGATGCTGCCGAGCGGCGGTAAAACAACCGCCATCTCATTGATTCCGGGCTACCAAATAGGACGGCTAGTGTACAATCGCGCGCCTTCCCCGCCAGCTTTTGGTCCGTCGGCGTTATCGTCGGCGCGTTTAAGTTGGCTTTCGAATCAGTATTTGGAGTTTTGTCGATGATGTCGAAGCTGCTTGCCGCCGCCGGTATCCTGACTTTTGCGATCAGCGCCACCGCTTCTGCCGCCGGCGATGTCGCCGCCGGCCAAACCAAGGCCTCTGCCGTTTGCATCGCCTGCCATGGCCTGGACGGCAACAGCGTCAACCCGGAATGGCCCAGCATCGCCGGCCAGCACGAGCAGTACATCATGAAGCAGGTGAAGGCCTTCCGTGCCGGCGAACGCACCAATGTCCTGATGTCGCCCATCGCGCTGACCCTGACCGACAAGGAAATCGAAGACGTGGCCGCTTACTACGCCACGCAGAAGATCAAGGGTCAGGAAGGCGCCAAGGGCAAGGTTGAACTGGGCCAGCAGATTTATCGCGGCGGCGTCGCCAGCAACAAGGTCCCCGCCTGCATGGCCTGCCACGGTCCGAATGGCCGCGGCAATCCAGCTGCCAACTTCCCCTCGGTGCGCAGTCAGTACGCCACTCAAATCGCCCTGCAACTGCAGGCTTACAAGAAGGGCGAACGCAAAACCGACCAGAACGAAATGATGCGCACCATCGCGGCCAAATTGAGCGATGCGCAAATCGAAGCCGTCGCTCAATACATGCAAGGCCTGCGCTGATCCACTGATTGATTGTTTAGGGACGCTGGGCGGCGTCCCTTCTGCCTCGAGTCGCGTCTCGGAGTATTCGCCCCCGCTTATATCGGAGCTTAGTCATGAAGCGCATATCCATGATCCTGGGACTAAGCCTGTTGCTGGCCCTCGCTGGCTGCGGCAGTAACGATTCTCCGCAAACCAATAACGAACCGATCGCGCGCAGCACTAATACCTCTATCCAAGGCCCGGCTTCTGAAGCGACAGCTCCAGCTGCATCAACCGACGCTCCGTCCCCGGAAACCATTGCCTCCAGCGAGGAGCAGGTGACTGAAACCGCCAGCGAAGTGGCCGAAGCGGGCACCTCCTCTGCGCAATCGCTGGCCTTGCGCATTGCCGAGATGAAGCCGGAACCGGCATCGCAGTGGAAAGAGGGTGTCCACTACAGCCGTTTGGTTCCTGCCCAACCCACCAGCGCCGCCCCTGGCCAGGTCGAAGTTGCAGAAGTGTTCTGGTATGGCTGCCCGCATTGCTTCGGCCTGGATCCCTATCTGGAAAACTGGCGCAAGAACGGCAAGGCCAGCTACATCAGCTTTATCCGCATTCCGGTGATGTGGAGTCCAGGACATCAGGCCCATGCCCGGGTTTATTACACGGCGGAATTGCTGGGCAAGCTCGAAGAGCTGCACACACCCATCTTTGAAGAAATTCATAAGAACGGCAATCCGCTGAACTCAGCGCAAAGCATTCAAAACTTTTTCACCTCGCATGGCGTAAGCCAGGCAGAGTTTCAAAAGGCCTTTTCCTCGTTTAGCGTGGAGAGCAGCTTGAAACGCGCCGACGCGTTGAACCTGCGTTACAAAGTCACTTCAGTGCCCTTGATCATCATCAACGGCAAGTACGTCACCGATCTCAATCGGGTGGATGCCAGTCCGCAGAAACTCATCTCGTTGATCAATGATCTCGCCAGCCGCGAACGTGGTACCTGAGCAGTGCTGAATACTTACATCTCACACGCACGCGGCCTGGCCAGAACCGAAGCCACCGGCATACAGCGTATTCCCGACAATGTGGTGTGGATCGATCTGCTGGAACCCAGCATCGAAGAAGAACGCGCAGTAGAACGTGAATTGGGCATCGAGATTCCTTCGCGCGAAGAGATGCGCGAAATCGAAACTTCCAATCGCCTGTATGAAGAAAACGGCGCGCTGTTCATGACCACCACCACCGCTGCGCGGCTGGATACGGCACGTCCGGAAAGCACGGCGGTGACTTTCATCCTGGCCAAAGGCAAGCTGATTACCAATCGTTACATCGATACGCGTCCGTTTCGTAATTTCATCAGCTATGCCGAACGGCATCCGATGGCCTGTAGTTCGTCGATGGCCATCTTTGCCGGTTTGATCGAAGCCATCACCGAACGCATTGCCGATACGCTGGAACGCGTCGGCAGCGATCTGGACGCCGTATCCGGCAATATCTTTCAGACCGATATGATGGCACGCAAAAACAAACCTGATCTGCGCGGTCTGCTGGAGCGTATCGGCTTCGATGGCGAATTGAATTCGAAGGCGCGCGAATCATTGGTGAGCCTGGCGCGACTGCTCGTGTTCGTGCAGCAATCCAACAACATTGCCCTGAACGATGAGTATCGCGGCCGCTTTCGTTCCATCGCCAGCGATGCCGCTGCATTGTCCGATCACTCCAGCTTTCTGGGCAGCAAGGTGTCGTTCCTGCTGGAAGCGACCTTGGGCCTGATCAATCTGGAACAGAACAACATTATCAAGATCTTTTCGGTGGCGGCAGTTATGTTCATGCCACCCACCTTGATCGCCAGCATCTACGGCATGAATTTTCAGCACATGCCCGAACTACGCTGGGCATGGGGATATCCGCTGGCGCTATTGCTGATGTCCGGGTCCATCTTCGGCATCTATCTTTACTTCAAGCGCCGCGGCTGGCTGTAGCCGGTCCTTTATAAGTCGGGTTTAGCTGTCTTCAGCGTTACCCGACCTACGAAGACGCGTATCACTTCTCACGCAGATAGCACGCAACCTTTCCGGTTCCATCCAGTGGGTTATTCAAGGAAACCCTCCGGTTAATCCTTCAAACCTTGATCCACTTCAAATATCCAACCCGCCGAATGGCGAACTGTGTCGCCTTATAGGGACTAAAATTTTCGGAACATAGGCTGCAAAGCGGGTGCACCGGAATGGGGATTCCCTGGCAGTGTCGCGACAGGCGCACAATTCACCACCGGCAGAATTTATATGGCACAAAGTGTCAGAGACTTGAGGATGTCCAATGAAATTTCTTGATCTGGGGCGTTACAAAGGCATTGCCATGGGACTGGCTGCATTCATGCTGCTGATCGGCATGGTGCTCGGCTTCAACATGTACATGTCGCAGCTATTCAGTAACGATTTGTCCGGCGTCAAATACCTCTCGCAACAGCAAATTCAGCCGGCAGTTATTGTGGCCAACAGCCGCGCCTTGGCAGCGCGTCTGAAGACACGCGAACCCATCACCGACAGCTTCAATGCCTTACGCAATGCCGTTAGCAGCGTTGATCAGACTCTGGCAAGCCTGGCCAATGACGGCAGCATTGTCGACGACCAGGAGCGCACCTATAGCTTCTCCAGCATGCGCGACGAACCGGCGGCCAGCACCTTGCAGAGCGCACAGAAACGCTGGAATACCTACAAGACCAAACTGGATACCGTATTACGTCTCTCCGGCAATCCCTATGAAACGGATGCCAATGGCGTCGTGACCTTGAATGAACGCGGACAGCGTCTGGAACAGGCGTTGACCGAACTGTCGCCACTGGAAACGACAGCACAAAAAGAAATCAGCGCGGCATTCAAGACGGTTAGCGAACAGTTGGAAGCCAACGGCAAGTCGCGCGTCGGCATGCTGCGCATCGTGCAAAGCTCGGCCATCATCATCGCGTTGGGCGGTTTGATTGCCATTCTGTCCTATCTGGGCGGCACGCTGCGTTCCGAAGAAATTCAGTCCGGCCTGGCACGCAAAGAAACCGCAGACATTCTGCGCACCGTGAATGAAGGCTTGTTCCTGCTGGATCGCAACCAGCGAATCGGTAGCGAACGTTCGCACGCACTGGCCACCACTTTCCGACGCGACGATCTGGATGGCATGACCTTCGAGCAGTTACTGCGCGATATCGTCCCTGAGAAAACCCTCAAGACTGCGCAGGACTATGTGTCGCTGTTGTGGGGCGAGCGCGTCAACGAGAAGCTGGTCAAGACCATCAACCCACTCAACGAAGTGGAAGTGCATTTCGATAATCCTGCCGGCGGCTTCGACACCCACTTCCTGGAATTCGATTTCAACCGCGTGAAGTCGGAAGGTCAGTTGTCGCACCTGCTGGTAACAGTGAACGATGTCACGCAACGCGTCATGCTGGCGCGTGAGCTGCAGGAATCGCAGGAAAAAGCCCAGGCTCAGCTGGATTTGCTGCTGCGTATTCTGCATGTCGATCCAACCAGTCTGACCAGCTTCCTGTCCGATGCCGAAACCTCTTTGAAGATGGTCAACACCATCCTGCGCGAGCCGGCGCGCGAAGAAGATATGTTCCGCAGCAAGATCGACAACATCTATCGCCAGATTCACGCCGTGAAGGGCGAAGCTTCCGCGCTTGGCCTGAAGACCGTGGAGCAGCGCGCACATACTTTCGAGAACTCGCTGAGCGAGATCAAGGGTCGCACCAGCATATCCGGCAACGACTTCCTGCCGCTGGTAGTAAAGCTGGACGATCTGTTCAACCATCTGGCCCAGGTGCGCGAAATGTTGGGACGCTTGGTCGACCTGCATCAAGTCATCGCCACACGTCGTGCCGCTGCAGCGCCCACCGCATCGCAAACCGAAGTGGATTCGCAGGAAGTCAACGATTGGCTGTCCAATCGCAACGAAGATCCGCGCGAAGGCACAGCCGCTTTGGAAGCACTGATGACCGGCAATGGTCTGCAGCGTACGCTCGACAAACTGGTGCAAAAAGTGGCCGACAACAACACCAAGCAAGTCGAACTGGAATGCACTGGTCTGGAGTCGGTGCCCGAAGCCTATCGTCGCAGCATTAAAGACATCGCTATTCAACTGGTGCGCAATGCCGTAGTACATGGCATTGAATCGCCGGCAGAGCGTCGCACCGCCAGCAAGCCGGAATTCGGTCAGCTAAGCATCGAGTTTGTCGATCAGGGCACACAGGGCATGGAACTGACCGTCAAAGACGATGGTAGTGGCTTGCCTCTGGAACGCATTAAAGAAGTCGCCGTGGAACGCGGCTTGTTAAGCGCAGCGCAGGCAGCCATGCTCGATCAGCGTCAGACCATGGCCTTGATCTTCCGTCCCGGCTTCTCCACCGCCGACGATGTCACCACCGATGCCGGTCGCGGTGCGGGCATGGACTTGGTGCGCACGCTGGTGGCCGAACTTAACGGCCGCGTCGGCATGTCCACCGCCAAGGGTCGCTACACCAAGTTCAAGATCTGGCTGCCGCAACCATCGCAAGCGGCCGCAGCGTAACGACTACACAATCAGAACTGCTACAAACTATTCATACAAATTATTCAGAGGGAAGCCAATGTCCGCCCCTGCGCCCGAACAGGATTTGAATCGCAAATACACGATGATGATCTGCGATGACTCCAACATCATCCGTCGCAAGATCGAACGCGAATTGAAGATCGACCGATTGGAAGTGGTGGCCACGGCCGCCAATGGCCGTATCGCCGTCGACACCTTCCGCAAGCAGCCGGTGGATGTGGTGACCATGGATATCACCATGCCGGAAATGGATGGCATCGAATGCGTGGAAAAACTGGTTGAACTCAAGCCGGATGTGTTGATCCTGGTGGTCTCGGCCTTGTCCGATAAAGCCACCGCCATCGAAGCCCTGCAAAAAGGCGCCAACGGCTTTTTGTGCAAGCCATTTACCGACCGGCAGCTGACCGAAGCGCTGGAAGAGTTGCTAAGGGGCGCACAATGATGTCAGACCTGGAACTGGCCACTTTCGTCGAAGGCACGACGCGCTATTTCGAAGCCACAGCCAATCAAGCTGCCACCGTCGGCTCGCCCTACCTGGTGCAGAGCGGCAAACCCACGGTGCATGAATTCACCGGCATGATCAGCATCGCCGGTAAGCGCCGCGGCGTGGTGTATTTCACTGCCTCGCGGCCGATGCTCACCGTACTGCTGATGCGCATGGGCGAAACCGAATTGACCGAAGAGAACATGGCGGACTTGGTCGGTGAAGTCGCCAATACCATCTCCGGTAATGCGCGCCGCGACTTCGGCAAGGACTTCATGATTTCGGTACCACAGGTGGTAGCCGGGGATACCGAACGAGTCACCACACCGGAGAACGTACGTTCATTCGTCATTCCCATCAATTGGCGCAGTCATGCTGCGCAGCTGGTGGTGTGCCTGGAGTGAGATCGAATGATGGGAGCAAGTTGCCGCTCCCATCTACTTGCGCGACTGCATTACGAAACTTGATGCGCAACTACTAACCGGCCATATCAACTTTAGTTGGCTAGTTACCCGCCCAAACCGGCCAACGACCTTCATTGAGCGCAAACAGACGCTCGCAAGCTGCGACTACTTCGGCGTCATACAACCGACCTGCGCCTGAGCGCAATTCATTCAATGCCGCAGCCAGACCCTGCGCCGGTCGATAAGCACGCGCTGCCGTCATCGCTTCCACTACATCCGCCACGGCGAGAATGCGTGCCTCCATGTTGATCTGTGTACCCTGCAGCGCAGCAGGATAACCACTGCCATCCAGACGCTCATGATGCTGCGCGACAATGCCGGCCACATCCATACCCATCTCGACACTGCGCAACAACTGTACGCCGCGCTCCACATGGGTTTGCAGCAAGGCACGTTCGGCGGGATTCAATGCCGTAGGTTGCAGCAGTAAGGTTTGCGGCAGAGCCAGATGACCTAAATCATGCAGACGACCTGCCAACGCCAATGCGGCCTGCTGCTCGCCGGACAAACCCAATTGCGAAGCGATATTGGCAGCCAGGCTGGCGACGCGCTGGCCACTGCCCGCCCCATAGATATCGTGTTGGTCCAGCAATCTTTCCAACAGCTTGAGCATGCCTTCGGTGACTTTGGCGCTGCGCTGCGTGGTGGTCTGCAGCTTCGATTGCAGGCGCTTATGCATCACGATGGCAATCAGCGCCTCGGCGCATTCCTGCAATTCACGCTGCTCCGCTTCAGTGTAGGCATCCTCACGATTGGCGATAACCAACACTCGCAGTTCACGACCGTAAGCTGTAGCACAGGCGACATAGCTGGAAATTTCCGGCAAGCCTTCAACCAACAAGGCTTCGTCCGGTTCGTTATTGGTACACGCGCCACGCGGCATGAGTAGCGGCTGCCATGGCGCGGGCATGGGCAAGCTACCGCCCGCCTGAGGACGCGCCTGCGCATGATTCATCGCCAGCACTTCCAGGGTTTGCGTGACGCGTTCCACCGAGGCAAACAAGGCCAATGGACTATTGAAGGCCTGCGCCAATTGCGCCAGGGAGTATTGCAACAAGGTCGCTTCGTCGGCGTCCTCGGCATAACGCAGCATTTCCAGCACCACCGGCAGCTTGGAAGCATTGACCGGCGCCTCCTGCTTGACTGCAACCACCACCGGCTCAGGCAAGGTTTGCAACATCAACAACCGCAGTCCATTGCCGAACTCCTGCTGGCCTGCACTGAATTGCAACTGATGCACCGTAGCATCGGCGTAGCGCACCGCCACACTCAAATGTTGCCCCGACGGCAAGGCCTGTAATGCGGCTACCTGCTGCGTATCGTTAATAAGTTGGGAAACATTGTGTTGCAGCAGTTGCTCGCGAGTCAGTCCCAGCAATTCGCAGCACGCAGTATTGCTGTCGCGTACCCGACCTTCTGTATCGATCACCAAGTATGCAAGTGGAATGGCGGCCAGTACCGCTTTGACACGTTGCACTTCTTCCGCAATGGCGCGTTCGCCGCGTACGCGATAACTGACATCGTGCGCCACCCACAACTCGGAGGGTTGATTGCGGAAAATCAACTCGCGTGAATTGACCAGCAGCGACAGCGTTCGCCCGTCCTTGCCGCGATAGGCGAGTACATTGGTGCTTTGTGCCTGGCCCGTGTCGCGCAGCATGGCGGGACTATCCAATTGCATAAATTCGTCATAGCTGTAACCGAATAGACGCAAGGTGGCCTCATTCACAGCCAGCATCTTCTGCGCCTCGGCATTGACGATCCACATGGCCACCGGGCTTAAGCTGAACAAGTCTTGCCAAGGCTGCGCCTGACCGAGTTGCTGCCGTACGAATTGCAAGGTTTGTTGCAACTGCACCTGTTCGGCCTGCAATTGTTGCAGCTGTATGACTTCAGGTGAAATCGCCAGCGCGGGCAATTTCAAAGTGCGATCGGTGACCACCGGCTCCGCGATCACCTCGACCATCTCTTGTTCCGCTTCAGACTCTGTCTGTTCTACAGTAGTTGGCCTATCCACTACTGCTTCAACCGGCGCAGGTCGAACCAGCAACTCGACTGCAGGTAACGGTGGCGGCGGCTCAGCAGCCAACGCCGCAGCAATGACACCATCCAGTGCACCCGGCTTCAACGCGTTGGCGACGAAACGCGAAGCGCCCAACTCCTGTGCAAAGCGTTCCGATTTTTGATCGTTGCTGCGCGTCGAGAACAACACCACGGGAATGCGTCTGAGTTGTTCGTCTTGTTGAAAACGGCGAAATAGCGCGAAGCCGTCCAATTTGGGCAAGGCCACATTGACCAACAACACCTGCGGCGTTTTATTGCGGGCGATTTCCATGGCATCAATGCCATCGCGCGAACGAATGATGTGGTAACCCTGACCATCCAGAGCCTGTGCCAGCAGGTTCTGTTCCAGATCTCGCTCGGTGGCGACCAGTACGGTATTCATCGTCTTCCAGTTATACGGACCGCATCGTGGGATTTATCTCATCCCTATAAACCCGCCGATACCTGGTCCATCTTTCGCGTTGGACTCAAATATTGGTCAAGTCGTTTTTTAATGTAGGACAGATTACGCGGTCTTGCCGCGCACTGACCAGTCTTTTTTGCGTTGCTGCAATCCAGTGCGGCAGATCAATGCAGCCCAACACCTCGTTGTCATACATGTGGGCAATCTGCGCGTTACCGTTCGACAGGCCAAGCAGGCTTTAGCGTAATCGTGCAAATCTGCGGGCCAGTTCACGCCGCGATATTACAAACAACGGACGTATGTCGCAGAGTGGCGAACTGCGCGCAGTACCATGCAGGCTGCAACCTACCGCGTGGGGATCGGAAGATGGCGAACATTCATCCATTATTCAAAGAAAGCAACGCTGGCGATACGGACTCGCAAAACAAGGAGTCCCGCGCCGGTAAACAACCGTCTGTGCTGGCATTGACCAACAACGAAAACCTGTTGGAGATCACCCGCCGCAGCGCGCCTGCCGGTTCGCAGGTTATCGACACCCATTCGCTGGATGCCATGATGACGCGCTGCCGGTCGGTGCACCCCGGCGTGTTGTTGCTCGATGCCACCTGTTGTCCGGATATTTCCGGCACCGTGATTCAACTACTGCAAGACCTGCCCGACCTGGTCGTTGTGGTGGCCGGCCGCAGTGAAGACAGCGCCATGCTGATGAAGCTGACCGCTGCGGGCCATATCTATCGTTTCCTGCTCACGCCGCTGGCACATAACCAAACCAAGCTCACCTTGGAAGCGGCCATGACACAACATCATGAACTCGCCGCCGCCAATCAACGCCGCGAGCGCAATGCCGACGAAGGCGGTGCACGCAAGAGTTATTTGCCAGCCTATATCGGCCTGGGCGCAGCATTGATTGTCGTTGTGGGCGGCGTGTTCTACGGCCTCAGTCGCATGGGTGCCGAGCAGAACGTGGTTGCCACCGGCACGCAAAACGACGGCGCCGCGGCAAAGGAATTGACCTTGGCCGATGCAGCATTGGCGGCCGGCAAACTACTGGAACCACCGGGTGAAAGCGCGCTGGATCTATATCGCAGTGCATTGGCCATTGAACCGAAGAACGCGCGTGCTCAGGCGGGTATCGATGCCGTAGCCGGTAAACTGCTGGAAAAAGCCGAAGCGGCTTTGAGCGCCGAACAACTTGAAGCCGCCGTCACCGCGTTGGAACAGGCGCGCGACGTTGCGCCGGGCAATTCGCGTTTGAAATTCCTCGATGGTCAGTTGGCCCGCTCTCGCGAACTCTTGAAACTGACTCAGGCTCAGGATCTCGGCAAGAAGGTGCGTACGCTGCTGGCTACCGCACAAGAACAGATGGACGATGGCAAACTGGTTTCGCCCGCCGGGAACAATGCGCGCGACAGTATTCTGGAAGCCCGCAAGGTTGATCCCACCGATCCAAGCATTGCGCAAATGCAACGAAATTTGAGCAATCGCTTGATTGAAAACGCACGTCGCGCCGCCGAACAAAATCAGATGGATCAGGCGCAGGCACTGCTGGCTACGGCGCGTCAAATGGGCTCGGCCGGCGCCGACCTGAGCGCAGTCGAACGTTCCTTGACCGAAGCGCGTAACAAGAGCACCTCGGCGGCAACCGAAGCACAGTTGGCTGCGGCACAGAAAGCCGCTGCCGCAGCACAGGCCGAACGCGACGCAGCACTGGCGGCAGCAGCGGCTGCGCAGCAAAAAGCCGCGGAGGCAACCGCCGCAGCGCAACCCGCTGCAACGGCACCCGCTGCGACCAGCGCGAATACCGCCACTGCAGCAGCACCACTTAAACGTATCAAGATCGTACAGCCGGTTTATCCGCAGGCCGCCAAGAACCGCGGTGTCAGCGGCTGGGTGGAAGTAGGTTTCACCGTTAATGCTACCGGCAACGTACAGGATGTACGCGTGCTCAACTCCGAACCCAAGGATGTATTCGACTGGGCGGCAGTGCAGGCCGTGGAGCAGTGGCGTTTCGAGCCGCCCATGCGTGATGGCAAGGCCATCGCCCAAACCACCAAAGTGAAACTGAGCTTCGCCTCACCGAAGTAAGTGCCGTATGCGTAGCTGACAACACCGCCAGCTGCAACTAAAGGCCCCTTATTACGGGGCCTTTTTTATTGGCAATCGTTACACTGTCCGGCCGGACATGACATGGCCATCCGCATGAACTCCGCAAACCCAAGCACTGATCTACCTGCCCAGCGCGTCGATGCCCAGGGACAGGTGCATGTGGACTGGCGCCTGGTGTTGTCGCTGGCCGGTCCATTGATTGCCAACAGCGCCATACAAGCCGCGCTGAATCTTACCGACACTTGGTTTGTCGGCCGCATCTCTACTCAGGCATTGGCCGGCATGGGTGCGATTCACTGGTTGGTAGTGGTGTTTATCGGTCTGTTCGGCGGCGTGGGCATGGCCGTACAAACCTTGGTTGCACAGGCTTATGGCGCGCGTCGTTACGCACGCGCCGCACAGGCCACCTGGACGGCGCTGTGGGCGGCCCTATTTACTGCACCGATCTTCGTATTGGTGGGCTTGGGCGGCGAATGGCTGCTGGCGCCCTTCGGTCTGCAAACTGAAGTACGCGAGTTGGCCATGCAATTCTGGCAACCGCGCATGTTGGGTGCGGCGCTGGGTGTGGCGTTGTGGGCGATACTTGGCTTTTTCAACGGTATCGGTCGGGCGCGCATCACCTTACTGATCAATTTGGTAACACTGATCATCAATGCCGTGCTCGCGCAGATCTTTATTTTTTACATGCACTGGGGTGTGGCCGGTGCGGCATGGGCTACCAACTGCGCCACGGCCGTGGGTTTGTTGATCGCCTTATTGGTGTTCATGCGTTCCCCGGATCTGCACAGGTACAAGGCACGCTTAACCTGGCGCTTGCATGGCGCGCGCCTGCTAGGTCAATTCAAACTGGGCCTGCCCATGGGCGTCATGCTGGCCGCCGATCTATTCGGCTTTGCCTTGTTTCAACTCATGCAGGTCAAGCTCAGTGCGGTAGATGGTGCAGCGTCGCAGATCACCATGATGTTGACCTCGATTGCGTACATGCCTGCCATCGGCATTGCGCTGGCGGGCACCACCTTGGTGGGGCAGTCGATTGGCGCAGGTAACAAGCAATGGGCACGTCGACTGGGCAACTTCATCATCTTCATGGCCGTCATCTACATGGGCGGCATTGGTTTACTGTTAGGCCTTGGCGGTCCATGGTTGCTGCCGCTATTCGTCAACCAACAGGATGCTCTCAGCGCCGAAGTCATTCGCACCGGCGTCACCATCATGTGGCTGGCCGCTGCCTATCAATTATTCGATGGCATGACACTGGGTTCGAGTTTCTGTCTACGTGGCGCGGGTGACGCGGTAGTGCCTGCTGCATTGGTACTGGGCATGTCATGGTTCTTCTTCGTGCCATTGGCGCATAGCCTGGCCTTTGCCGAGCATCAGGGCTGGGTGGATTGGCTGCCGCAATTCGGACTGGGTGCGGTGGGCGGATGGAGTGCCGCCGTGATTTACGTTTGCTTGATCGGCTGTTCCATGTTGTGGCGCTGGCGCTCTCCGGCATGGGAAAGAATTGCCGTGCGTTAGTGCATTACGCAATGTAGGAATCATTACGACGTAGCGCTGCCACTGATCCGACAAGCAAGCGGGGCATGATGTTATTGAGCCACTGACGCGCCGTGGTCACGCTGCGAACTGATCGTGAGCGACATCGACGATGGCACACGATCGTCGTTCGACAGCAAACCAACACCCCGGCCAATGAAAACCTATCAATGCCCAAAATGTCAGAGCCGCGTCTTCTTCGAGAATCAGTTCTGTCTCGCCTGTGAGACACAGCTAGGCTACCTACCGCTTGCCGATGTCATGCTGGCCGTGGATGCCGAGCGTGGCCTGGCATGTGTTGAGCCGAATCATCCACAAGCCGACATGAGTGGGCGCTGGAGCATCTGCGCCAACCGGGCTCATATCGGCTGCAATTGGCTGGCAGCGCAACCGGATGCCACTGCCAGTGCTGCGCCTTATTGCGATTGTTGTCGTTACACCCGCACCGTGCCGCCATTGGGCGATCCAGCCAATCATCTGGCCTGGCAACGTCTGGAACAGGCCAAGCGTTATTTATTCTATTCATTGCACCGTCTACAGCTGCCCATCCCGGATCAGGCGCAACGTAGTCAAACGCAATGCCAGGGGCAGAGCCCATTACTAGGACTGGCATTTGAATTTCTAGCGGAGTTACCCGATCAACAAAAGATATTCACCGGTCATGACACCGGCACCATTACGATCAATGTTGCCGAAGCGGACGATGTCAAACGCGAACAACGCCGCGTGTCCCTGCATGAGCCTTATCGCACCCTGCTCGGCCATCTACGTCATGAAATCGGTCACTTCTATTGGGAGTTGCTGATTGCCAACAGCGATTCACTGGAAGCCTTCCGGCAATTGTTCGGTGACGAACGTCAGGATTATGCGGCAGCACTCAAACAACATTACGCGAAGACCGACGATGGCAGCTGGCAAGCCACGCATATCAGTCGCTATGCCAGTGCGCATCCCTGGGAAGACTGGGCAGAAACCTGGGCGCATTACTTACACATCAACGATGCCATGGACACGGCGGCAGACTGGCAGGTGCAGATGGCGCCGCAAATAACAATGCAGACAGCACCTATGAATACCTGCATCAAACCGAGCGCCATCTACAACCATACCGATGATGCAGAGTTCACTAATCGCCTGATCAATGAATGGCTACCACTCAGTCAATATCTCAATGCCGCCTGCCGTAGCCTGGGTGAAGCCGATGCCTATCCCTTCATCTTGTCGCAGCCGGTCATCGACAAACTGGCTTTTGTGCACAGCGTCATTCGCAACGCTTCACCAGCAACTGCCGATATTAAGGCTGCGGTCGGACACGTCTGACAGGGTCTTCCGCTGCCCGGCAATGCAGCACCTGCGTATGAAGTTCTACGCTGCCAATACGCCGTTTCAACGGCCGCAAGCCAGTGACTTGCTATATTGAACTCTATCCGGAGAACGCTATGAACAGAGATCGCATCGAAGGCAACTGGAAGCAGCTTAAGGGCAAGGTGCAACAACAGTGGGGAAAACTCACTGATGACGACATGGATCAGATCGAAGGCAACTACGAAATTCTTGCCGGCCGTTTGCAGGAAGCCTATGGCATTTCCAGAGATGAAGCCGATAAGCGCATTTCCGAGTGGGATCAGAAATAACAGACATTGCAGTTCCTGCCTGTAATAAGCAGGTAATGGAACGTAAATCAGCTTAGTAGTCAGTAATTTTTCAAAAGCCAATCGCCATATGGCGATGGAGGTTGCTATGACCAAGAGTAAGAAACTTCTGTTAGGTACCTGCATTGCACTGAGCATGGCCAGCACACCGCTATGGGCTGCCGACAGTATCGGCACCACTGTGGACGACACTATGGTCACCGCCAAAGTGAAGGCCGCATTGATCGACAATCCCGCCACCAAAGCACGTCAGATCAATGTCGACACACAGGCAGGCACCGTTCAATTGAATGGCTTTGTCGACTCCGCCAGTGAAAAGCAGGCGGCTGAAACCGAAGCCAAGGGCGTAGTGGGCGTTAAGAAAGTGGTGAATAACCTGCAAGTACGCAGTGGTGAGCGCACCGCCGGCGTGGTCATCGACGACAGCGCCATTACCGCCAAGGTAAAAACTGCGCTGCTGTCGGACTCGCGCACCAAGGGCTATGAAGTCAATGTGAAGACTAACAACGGCATTGTGTCATTGGGCGGCTTCGTTGCCTCTGCACAAGAAAAGCAGGCGGCTGAATCCGTAGCCGGTGGCGTTGCCGGTGTGGTGAAGGTGGAGAACGGCATTACGGTCGGCAAGAAATAGGCCGGATCGCCAGTGCATGAACGCAGAGGGCGGGTCACAGACCCGCCCTCTTCTTTTTGAGTTATTGCGACTAGAAAGCGGATCAACGTTGAGGACCGCTACCCACACGTCGATAACAATAGGTTGCCCGAATAATGGGTTAAGGCATTAATACGCATCGACAGATGCGCAAGCAAGAACAGCCAACCGAGCGTTGATCGAGCATTGAGATTTAGAAGACGAAGCGCCAATCACGCCGTCACGAAGCCGGCGTTACGCGCCAGATGCAATTACCCACATCATCGGCCAGCAACAGCGCACCGCGTCCATCCACCGTGACGCCGACAGGCCTTCCCTGTGCATCACCTTTAGCATCGAGGAAGCCGGTGAGAATATCCTCCGGCATGCCGGCAGGCTGCCCATTCACGAACGGCACGAAGATCAATTTATAGCCGCTGCGGGGCTTGCGATTCCACGACCCATGTTGACCGATGAAAGCGCCACCCCGATAACGCTGCGGCAGCAGATCGGCATCGTAGAAGGTCAATCCCAAGGATGCAGTGTGACTACCCAACGCATAATCCGGAGCAATGGCCTTGGCCACCAGATCCGGACGTGCCGGCTTTACACGCTGATCGATATGTTGGCCGAAATAACTATAGGGCCAGCCGTAAAAGCCACCCTGTTTCACCGAAGTCAGATAGTCGGGTACCAGGTGATCGCCCAACTCATCGCGTTCATTGGCCACCGTCCATAAAATTTGAGTTTGCGGCTGCCAATCCATGCCATTGGGGTTGCGCAATCCGGAAGCGAATACATGCCATTGCTTGCTGGCAATATCGACTTCCAGGATGGCGGCGCGATGCTCTTCATTCTGCATGCCGTTCTCAGCGACATTGCTGTTCGAACCCACTGTCACATACAAGCGTTTGCCGTCCGGGCTGGCAATGAGATTCTTGGTCCAGTGATGATTGATCGTGCCGGCAGGCAAGTCGATCACCTTTTCACCCATAGCATCAAGCTGAGTCACGCCCGGCTGGTAGCGAAAGCGCAGCACTGCATCGGTGTTGGCGACATACAGCCACTCACCCACCAATGCCATACCGAAAGGGGAGTTGAGGCCTTGCAGGAATACGCTATGCGTCTCGGCACGACCATCACCATCAGCATCGCGTAGCAAGGTGATGCGATTGGCGCTGACCGAACCGGCGCCGGCTTTTTGCATGAAGGTTTTCATGAACCAGCCTTTAATACCCTTGCCGTCATCCGGCTTGGGCGGCGCATTGGTTTCCGCCACCAATACATCGCCGTTGGGCAGCACGTACAACCAACGGGGATGATCCAATCCTTTGGCAAAGGCATTCACAGCCAGGCCGGGGGCCGCCTGCGGTTTGGCGCCGTCCTGCCAGCCCACCGCCTTGGCAACAAATACGGTAGGGACCAGCGTCGACTGCGGTTCCGGTAGTTGCGGATCAGGTCCGAAGTCGCCGGTATAAGTATCGAGGTCGGCAGAGGATTGCGTGGCACCCCATGCAATCAAGTTCAACAATAATAGAGCAGCGCTGAATTTTGCCAGTGAGCGTAGTGCTGAAGATGGACGGCGCATGATCTACGGTACTAAGTCATGCGCCGTGAAGTGCATGCGCTTATCGTTATTGCTTGAAGTTGGCTTGGCCACGCGTCAACCGACAACGCGATGCACGATGCGCGCTCTTCTTGCAAAACTTTCATCGAAGCGGTCGCGCATGCGTTGGGTGGCGTCGCGCAATTTTGCTTCCAGTCGTTCTGAATCCGTGGGATCCGGCGTGACCTTGGGATTGAAGACGGCCGGGTTTCTATCTTGCAATAGACCGTAGAACGACATCATGGCGCACTCCCCTGTTTGAATTGACTGGTGCAGACATCCCCGACGGAACTCGGGTTGTAGTCAATTTAGCTTGCGCGGACTAAGCCACTATGAGGCGCAATACTGAATCCCTTGTCAGCGCCGGCTGACATCGAAACATCAATGGCTTGCAAGGTTTAATTCGGATGCTCGCCACGCCGCGCGCGATTTAATGCCCCTGCAATCTCCTGCACCTCCGGCTGCGACAACATTTCAGTTAAATCCAGGCCGAGTTTGCGCTGCCAGTTAGGATGTTCGGTGCTGGTGCCCGGCACATTGACCGGATCGGTCATGCCCAGCAAATCTTCCGGCTGCACCACCAGCAAGGCAGATTTGGACAACGCGGCGTACAGATAGGCGGCACGCATCAATGCCTGGGAATAGGCAGGCACAGGTTCATGCACATCCCAATGCCAAAGCCCGGCGCGAGTCAGCGCTTGCATCAACAGGTGACGGTCCTGTTCGCGTTCGCGTTGCACCTGATCGCGCACTGCATCGTCCGGATACAAACGCAGCTGCTCACGCAGGGTGATATCGTCGCCCTGCCACCAACTTCTGAAGGGCGGCAGATCGTGTGTGGTCACTACGGCCAATGCGCGCCGCACATAGTCATGCGGCGCAGTGAAATGACCATCGCGTCCTTTTTCGAAGAACAATACCTTGTAGTGATACAGACCGAATTTTTCCATGCCGTGACGCATGGCGTCCGGCACGGTTCCCAGATCTTCACCGATCACCAGACATTCATTGCGCACGCTCTCGAGGGCCACCACTTTCAGCAAATCGTCCAGCGGGTAGTGAACGTACACGCCTTCGATAGATTCAAACCCACGCGGCACCCACCATAGACGGCACAGCGTCATCACATGATCGATACGCAGTGCGCCGCAGGCACGCATGTTGGCGCGCAACATTTCGGCAAAGGGTTGATAGGCCTGTTCGGTTAAACGCAGCGGATGTTGCGGCGGGATACCCCAATCCTGTCCTTTTAATGCCAAGGGATCGGGCGGTGCACCGACGGCCACATCCTCCACATACAGACTGCGATTGGACCAGGTTTCGGAGCCATTAGGATCGACGCCCACGGCGACGTCGCCATACAAGCCAATGCTCATGCCGCAACTGCGCGCACATTGTTGCGCCGCTTGCAATTGTGACGCCGCCAGCCATTGCAGATACATGAAGTACTCGACGCTGGCGGCATGTTGTTCGGCAAATGCATGCACCTCGGCGCCCTGTGCATCGTGATATGCCTCGGGCCAGCTGCGCCAGCCCCATTGATGGCCCGGTCGAGCACTGAAGTGCTCATCCAGTGCATCGTATAACGCATGCAGGCGCAACGGTTCGCCCTGTTGCGCCACATAGTCACGAAATGCCTGCGCGCGAGCAGTGTTCTGCTGCAAGTGTTGCCGTACAAATTCGGCATACAACAACCGCAACGCCGCAAACTTGAGCCTGGCTACCGCAAGATAGTCCACACAGACTGCCGTGCGTATGTTGAGCAACACATCCTGCTCCAGCACCTGTTGCGCCGCAGGGCACTGCGCGTATTCGGCCACCTGGGGCACGGCGATGTACAACACATTCAAGAACTGCCGATTCGAAGGTGAGTACGGACTGATATGCGCAGCATCGGCGGGGCGCAGTGCATGCAAGGGATTTAGACCAATGGTGTGGCAACCCTGCGGCGCCACAGCACGAATCAATGCCTGCAAGTCGTCGAAATCACCGATACCCCAATTGTTACTGGAACGCAGCGTATACAACTGGATGGATAAGCCCCAAAAGCGTTGACCCTGCTGCATGGACATCGGTTCGTAGCAGCGTGCCGGTGCCACAATCAATGCGCAGTCCGCCCCAGCCTGTCCATCGACTTGCAATCGCAGGCGGTGATAACCCAGTGGCACCTGCTCAGGTAATGGCAGCAGGTAGCTCTGTTCGGAGATGCGCGGCAAATCGCGCAGCACATGGGCGGCGGCAAGAACCTTGCGCTGCTCGGTATGCACCTGCAATCGCAGTGTCGCCCCTGGCGGTGTACTTGGCAGCGTGATCTCGCAGTTCAGTTCACCCTGAGTACGCACATACACGGGATGCAGAATACTCGAGGTATCGACTCTCGCCTCGGTAGCCCCCATGGCGTGCAGGATGCTGCCGCGCGCCGCATCGGAAAAGATCCGCAGGTTACCGCGATAGTCGTAGTACGACTCGCCCAAACCATTTTGTTTCGCCAGTATCGCCAGGGTTTGCGAGTCGAGTTGAGTCATGAAACTTTATGTATGCCGAGGTTGTAAACGTCGTTCATGCAGGCCATCGGTGAGCAACACCATCGATCGCCCATGCACCAGGTAGGCATCGTGAATCAGCGGCGATTCATTGAGCATGCCATTGATGGTGGTATCGAAAGCGAGGCGCCATTGCACACCGCGCTGCGACATGGGCAGCGTAAAGCTGACATCGTTATCGCTGGTATTGCACAACAGGAATAGATGTCCCTGCGCTGCGCCGTGTAGATCGACGAACGCCTGGCCGATCAGAATGCCGATGCAACGCGCATTGCCGTCCTGCCATTCGGCATCGCTCAATTCATGACCGGCTGGATGCCGCCAGCTGACATCCTTGTGTTCACGACCCGGACTGCGCGTACCTTTCAGAAAGGTATCGCGGCGCAGGCCCGGCGCTTGTTTACGCAGATGAATCAATTGCCGCACGAATTGCAGCAGCCCGGCATTGCGTTGCGGCAGGGACCAGTCGATCCAGTTGAGCGGATTGTCCTGGCAGTAGGCATTGTTGTTGCCCATCTGCGTGCGACCCATTTCGTCGCCGGCACACAGCATGGGCACGCCCTGCGAACACAGCAGCGTCGCCAGCAAGTTGCGCACTTGTTGATTGCGCAATTGCACAATCAACGGATCATCGGTTGGACCCTCGACACCGCAGTTCCAACTCAAGTTGTGACTATGGCCGTCGCGGTTGTCTTCGAGATTGGCTTCGTTGTGCTTGTCGTTGTAGCTGACCAAATCTTGCAGCGTGAAGCCATCGTGACAGCTGATGAAGTTGACGCCGGCAGTGGGCTTGCGGCCACTGCTGCGGAACAAATCGCTGGAACCGGCAAAGCGTTCGGCAAAGCCGCCCAGGGCACCGGGATTGCCGCGCCAGAAGCCGCGCATGGTGTCGCGATACAAATCGTTCCACTCGGCCCAACCATTCGGAAAGCGACCGAGCAGATAGCCATCGGCACCGATATCCCAAGGTTCGGCAATCAGCTTGGTGTAACGCAGCGACGGTTCCTGACGCAGCATCTGGAAGAACTGCGCTTCGGTACGGAACTGGTGATCGTCGCGACCCAGCACCGGCGCGAGATCGAAACGGAAACCATCGACATGCATTTCCTCCACCCAGTAACGCAACGAGTCGATGATCATCTGCTGCGTGGCGGGATGATGCACCGCCACCGTATTACCGCAGCCGCTACGATTGACGTAGTGACGCGGATTGTCTTGCGGCAGCGCGTAGTAGGCATTGTTGTCGAACCCGCGCCAGCTGAGCGTCGGTCCCAATTCGCTGCCTTCGGCGGTGTGGTTGTACACCACGTCGAGAATCACTTCGATGCCGGCAGCATGCAGTGCACGCACCATCGTCTTGAATTCGGTGACTGGATCGCGACTGTTGGCTGTTGCGTAGGCACGCGCCGGCGCGCTCCAGGCCAAGCTGTTGTAGCCCCAGTAATTGCGCAAGCCTTTCTTGGTCAGAAACTCTTCGCTGACGAAGTCCTGCACCGGCATCAGCTCCACAGCGGTAATGTCCAAACGCTGCAGATAGGCAATCACCGACGGATGGGCCAACCCCAGATAGGTGCCGCGATGTTCGGGCGGCACGTCGGGATGTAATTGCGTAAAGCCCTTCACATGCAGCTCGTAGATCACGCTATCGCGCCAGGGTACGGCCGGCGGATGATCGTCCTGCCAGTCGAAGGCGTTATCGACGACTACGCTCTTGGGCACATAGGGCGCGCTATCGCTGGCATCCGGAATATCTTCGGCTTCGCCGCCGGCAAAGCCATTCAGCAGCGGCAGCCAGGTGATTTCACCGCATAGCGCATGCGCATAGGGATCGATCAATAACTTGGCGGGATTGTGGCGCAGGCCCTGCGCCGGTTGGTAAGGGCCGTGCACGCGAAAGCCATACAGCAGCCCAGGCTTGCCCCAGGGCGCAGGCAACAATCCATGCCATACACCGGCAGTACGAACCAAGGGCAGACGCGCCAGCTCATTCGCACCCTCGTTATCGAAGATACATAGCTCCACCGCTTCGGCGCGACTGGCGAACACCGCGAAGTTGACACCTTCGGCATTAACGCTGGCACCCAATGGCAGCGGCTCACCGCGTTTCAATTCAGGACTATGGCTTGCTTGCATATCCATCATCGTAATCTGTATTGCCGCTCATGCTGAGCCGCATAAAACGAATTCACCAAAATTGCGTGCATCATCACATCAACCGCGCTGCCAGAAGGTCACCGCCAGGGGCGGCAGATGCATACGCATGCGATGCGGGAACCCACCCCAACCGTCGTTCTCGGCTTCCAAGGTGTACTGATTGCTGTAACCGGAACCGCCCCAGGCCGGATCGTCGCTATCCAACACCTTGCGATAGCGACCCGGCAGCGGCACACCGAACAGGTAATTGTCGCGCGGCACCGGCGTGCAATTGAAGATACATAGCAAGGGCTCCGCCTCGGGAGCGCTGCGGCGCATGAAGGCGAACACACTGTCGTTGGCATTGCTGAGGTCCAGCCATTGGAAGCCTTCCCAGTTGTGATCGGTGCTGTGCAACTCGGGGCGCTCGCGATAGATGAAGTTCATGGTCTTGCACCATTCGCGTAACGCACGATGATTGGCATGATCGCGCAGCACCCAATCCAGCTGCTCGCTGGCGCGCCACTCATGCCATTGGCCGAACTCGCCGCCCATGAACAGCAGCTTCTTGCCCGGATGTGCCGTCATGTAACCGAACAACAGACGCAGACCGGCACGCTTCTGCCATTCATCGCCGGGCATCTTGTCGATCAACGAGCGCTTGCCATGCACCACTTCGTCATGCGACAGCGGCAGCATGAAGCGTTCCGAATAGGCATACATCATCGAGAAGGTGATCAGGTTGTGTTCGTAGCGCCGATACACCGGATCGAGTTCCACATAGCGCAGCGTGTCGTTCATCCAGCCCATGTTCCACTTGAAGGTGAAACCCAGGCCGCCCAGATGCACCGGCTGGGTGACGCCGGGAAACGCCGTGGACTCTTCGGCAATCATCAACACGCCGGGGAAGTAATGCCCCACGGCCCAGTTCAACTGTTTGAGAAATTCGATGGCCTCGATGTTCTCGCGACCGCCGTACTTGTTGGGTATCCACTCGCCGGCCTTGCGGCTGTAGTCCAGGTACAGCATGGAGGCCACGGCATCGACACGCAGACCGTCGATATGAAACTGTTCGATCCAGTACAGCGCATTGGCCACCAGGAAGTTGCGTACTTCATGGCGTCCATAGTTAAAGATCTTGGTGCCCCATTCCTGATGTTCGCCCTGACGCACATCGGCATGTTCGTACAGGGCCGTGCCGTCGAACTCGCGCAAGCCATGTTCGTCCTTGGGAAAGTGCGCCGGCACCCAGTCCATCAACACGCCGATATCGGCCTGGTGGCAGCGATCGATGAAAGCACGCAACTCATCGGGTGAGCCGTGTCGCGCGGTGGGCGCGTAGTAACCCGTGACCTGGTAACCCCAGGAACCATCGAAGGGATGTTCGGCCACGCCCATCAACTCGATGTGCGTGTAGCCCATTTCGCTGACATAGGGGATCAATTGCTCGGATAGTTGCGACCAGCTCAGGAAGCTGCCATCGGCATTGAGTCGCCACGAGCCCGGATGTACTTCATAAACATTGATGGGCGCGGTATGCGGCTGCCACTGGCGGCGGTGCTGCTGCCAGGCCAGATCGTGCCATATATAGTTATCCAGCGCGGTCACCACGCTGGCGGTATCGGGCCGCAATTGCATCTGCCGGCCATAGGGGTCGGACTTGAGCAGCACCCGTCCATCCGGCGTACGAATCTCAAACTTGTACAACGCACCGATCGCCAACTCGGGTACGAACAATTCCCAGATGCCGGAACCGGCCAGTGCATGCAACACATGGCGACGGCCATCCCAGAAATTGAAATCGCCCACCACACTGACTCGCTGTGCATTGGGCGCCCATACCGCGAAGCGCACCCCGGCTACGCCATCCAATACTTCCGGATGCGCACCAAGCTTGCGATACAGGGTGTGATGATTGCCTTCGCCAAATAGATGCAGGTCGAGGTCGGACAGCTGCGGCGCGAAATAGTAGGGATCGTGCTTGATCAGTTCGCTGCCGTCGCGGTACTTGATCAACAATCGATACGGCAACAGTGGCCGGCGATAGGCTACGCGACCTTCGAACAGACCGGCCGTGTGCAGCCGTCGCAACGGCCGCGCTTCGTTTACGCTCTGATCTTCCCAGAACACACTGACGCTGACCGCGTCGCGCTCCAACACCCGCACCAGGGCGGCGGGCTGATCCTGCTCGCGGGCAAATTCGTGATAGCCCAACAAGGTGCGGGGTTCGCCACAGGTCGCAGCCACCAGATCAGCGATCTGCTCGGCACTCAGGGTCAGGGGCATTGAGCGGCAAACTCCACGAGACGGTTGGGATTATTTGAAACGAAGTTCTGTTGTAGTCACTCGCGCAGGAATGTGCAAGCGGCGTACCCGAAGATACTGTGATTAAAGTAGAGACGGGTTTGGCGGTCTTTTGCAGTTACTCGCCCTGCAGCAAATCGGTTGGTAGCGCAGGTGGCTTACGCGCAAGACCGCTGACCCACCCCTGCAATGAAACAGCAACCTCCAGGCACTAACTGGCGTGCGGTAGCGCGCCTTGCACCAACTGATCGCTTAGCAATTCCTGCAGCACCTGTTCCAGTGCACGCGGCCGGCCAATGGCATAGCCCTGTGCATGATCCACACCCAGCTCGGTAACGATCTGACGAATGGCGTCGGTCTCGATACACTCGGCGGTGGTGCGCAACTTCATGGCGCGCGCCAGTTGCACCACGGCGCTGACCATGGCCTGCGAGCGCGGCTGCTGGGCCAGATCGCGAATCAGTTCACCGTCGATCTTGACACAGGTGACCGGCAATGACTTGAGATAGGACAGCGAGGACAGGCCCTTGCCGAAATCGTCCAATGCAATGTCATGTCCCAACTCACGCACCTTACGCATCAGGGTTTCGGCGCGCACGATGTTGGCCACTGCCGCAGTTTCGGTCAGTTCGAAGGAAATCAGTTCGGCCAATGCATGGCCGCGCAATTGATCCAGCAGAAAATCCAGAAACTCATCGTCACCCAGCGACTGCCCCGAGAGATTGATGGCGAAGCTCGCCCCGGCATTGCGCAGCGTTTGCGCATGAGCCGAGACCCATTGCAACACATGCATGACCACCCAACGATCAATGGCCGGCGCCAGTTGATAGCGCTCTGCCGCCAATAGGAACTTGTCCGGCGGCATGGATTTGCCGTCGGCATCGTTCATGCGCAGCAATAGTTCGAAGTGCCGATGACCAACATTCGTTTGCAGATCGACAATGGGCTGGGCTTCCAATCGAAACAGGCCTTGCTCAATGGCATTACGAATGGCGCCGATCAAGGTGACGTCTTCAACGCGACGAATGATGCTGTGATCGGCATCCTCGAACACTTCGACGCGGGCACGACCGCGATCCTTGGCCGCTTTGCAGGCCGCTTCGGCACTGGCCAGTGCATGCGACAGCGGATGTTCGGTGGGCTGCACCGGCGCGACGCCGAAGCTGGCCGATACCTCGACGGCCTTGGTACCCAAGGTGTAGTGCATACCAGTGATGGACGAGCACAGAGATTCAGCCAACGCCGTGGCATCGGCCATCTTGGTCTGTTGCAGGAACAAGGCAAAACGATCGCCGGAGATCTTGGCGGCAGACACTCGGGTGCTGGTGGCCGCACGCAGTACTGCGGCCACACGTGCGATCACTTCATCGCCAATGTGCATGCCGTAGATTTCATTCAACACATGCAGCCGGTCGATATCGACATAGATGACATGATGGCTTTCATTGCGCTGCGCCAGTGCATTGGCGGCACGCTTCTCCAACGCCGGACGGGTGAGCAAGCCGGTGTTGACGTCGTAGGCATGCAGCAGAATCTGCGCAATGCGGCGCGCCAGCATCTCCACCAGATGAATTTCACGCGATGAAAAATCCGCGCCCACCATGGGCTTGAAGAACGCCAGTACACCCACTACTCGGCGTGCGCCATACACCACCGGACAGGCAAGAATTCGATGTTCGATATGCGCCAGCGGGCCGGTATCGATGGCGCGGTTCATCAATATCGTGCGTCGTTGCACCTGCACCAGCGAAAACAGATGGCGATGCGTGCGATTCAACAATTCGGATGCCGTGCTCGCCGCCAGGTTCTCACCGGTGCGATACACGGCAATGTTTTTCTCCGGCACCAACAGTGCGCCGATGGCGCTGCCCAGATGCGTAACGCTCTGTTTCAACAGGCGTGCGAAGTCGTCCACTTCATTGAGTTGTTCATGGACGCCGGTCTCCTCGCCCAGCACCACGGCGAGATCGCCATCGCGCATGCGCAGGTCGCGCTGCAACACCTCAATACTGTATTGATTGCTGAGTTCGCGTCCCAACACTTCGAGGGCCGGACGTAACAAACCGGCCAGAGCTTCAGCACTGCGCGCCGCCGCACCACGTTCCTCACAGGACAGCGCCACCACACCCACCAGGCGCAACCCGGCATCGCGTAATGGGAATACATAGGCTTGTTCGCGATCCAGCGGCAGCATTCGGGCGCCACTGGCAGAAGTTGTGGCAGGTTCCAACTGACTGCGGGCAATTTCATCTTCAACCAATTGCTGTAGCTGCGCGGTTTCGCAACCATCGGCCGACCACAGCAGCGCACCATTGCGGTCATGAATCGCGAAGTTCAAGGCACGCGGCAACAGCATCTTCAGCAGCTGTCCATAAGCAGGAAATGCATTCGTGTCGAGCAAGGTGGTATCGGGCGGATAGGCGCCGACTGCGCCCGCCCCGGCTGGATGCACGCCGATTTCTTTCCTGTTCATCGTAGTAGCGGACAGCCTGCATAGGTTGCTGGGCCGATACTGCAAGACCCGCTCGCTACAAACTTTGAACCGGTTACCAGTTCGGCATCGACCCGTGCGGGCCATCTTCAGATTGAGAGAAGGACCTAGGGCTTACCCAGCCGCCTAGGGTTTCCCCAACCAATTGAGCGGATCGACCGGCTGCTTACCGTTGCGGATTTCCAGATACAGGCCGGCGCGACCGTTGATGCCGGAATCGCCCACCGCGGCCAGCAGATCGCCGGCACTCACCTGTTCGCCCACCTTCTTGTACAGCTGCTCGTTGTGACCGTACAGACTCATGATGCCGCCGCCATGATCCAGCACCATCAACAAGCCCAGACCGGGTAACCAATCGGCATACAGCACCCGACCTGCCGCGGGCGCACGCACCTGTGCTCCGGCACTGGAGCCGATCATCAGCCCCTCCCATTTCAAGGGACCGCCGGAACGCAACTGGCCAAAACGCGCCAGCACTTCACCTTTCACCGGCCAGGGCCAGCTACCGCGACCCGTCGGTGCAGCGGAGGGTTTGCTGGATTTGTTCTGCGCCTGTGCCGCCGCCTTTTCCATGGCCTTGCGCAGTTCATCGATCAAACGTTCCAAGGACTGGGCGTCCGATTGCAATTTGCCCAGCCGTTGATTGCCGGTTTTGAGCTTGGACTCCACTTGCGCCAGCGTGCTGGCGCGACGCTGCCGGGCCTGCGCCAAGTTGCGGGCGCTGCGTTCGTTTTCCGCTTCGATGCCGCGCAGCTTGTCAGTCTCGGCACTGATCTCACTGGCCAATAGCTCCAGATGCGCCAACTGTTCATTGATGGTCTTGATGTGCTCGGCGCGAGCACGACCGAAGTAGCCGTAGTAGCTCAACATGCGTCCCAGCTGCGCCGGGTCTTGTTGATTCAAAAGCAGTTTCAACTGCTCGTTACGGCCATTCATGTAGGACAACCGCAGCTCGCGAGCCAATGACTCGCGTTCCATCTGCAATTTGGCCTGCGCCGTGGTCTGCTCCGCTTGCAGGGTCTTGAGCTGCTGCTCAGACGACTGACGTCGTGCGCGAATCTCCGCCAGTTCGCTGCGGCTCTGCTGGATATTCTCGTCGGCCTGTTTCAACTCGCCGGCCAGCGAATCGCGACGTTCGGCGTCCGCCTGAATGGATTTGCGCACGGATTCGATGCGCTCGCGCACCTGCTTCAGCTCGGTTTCCTTGGCCTTGGTGGTGTCACGGGAGGCCGCCATGCCCATTGTGGTCAGCGATATCGCCACCAATATGCTCAGTACGGGCATGACCCCTGCGCGTATGAACAAGTCGCGGGCTGCGCGGAAACGTCGCGACCCGGAAGCGGCTGATATACTGCGCGCCCTTTGTTCGAACCTCGATTGCTTGGACACCCTATTCATGGCTCGCTTTCTGGAATACCTCAACCATCATCCCTACCTTGCCGGCGGCGCCTTCATTGCCGCTGTCATTGCTCTGGTGATCGAACTGCGTCTGCGCGCGCAGAACGCCGGTGTCAGCAGCAACGAAGCCATTGCCCTGCATAACAAGGGCGCGTTGGTACTGGACGTGCGCACTGCGGAAGAGTTCGCCGGCGGTCACATCGTCAACGCCCGCAACATCAGCCTGGAAACCCTGGCCGATAATCTCGACAGCATCAAAAAGTACCGTGAGAAGCCAGTCATTGTCGTCTGCGAAAGCGGCCCGCGCGCTGCGCAGGCCGTCAAGCTGCTCAGTGCGCAAGGTTACACCAGCGTGTTCGCTCTGAGTGGCGGTCTGGCCGGCTGGCGCAACGACAATTTGCCATTGAGCAAACCGACCGGCAAAGCGGTCAAACCGGCTTGAACCCTTATTTAAACCAAGACCGATTCAAGCCGAGACCGAGATGACCGAAACGAACACGCCTGAAATTGTCATGTATAGCACGCAATATTGCGGCTACTGCGATCGCGCCCGACAGCTGTTTGCGCGCAAGCAGGTGAGCATCAGCGAAATCAAAGTTGATGCCGATCCGGAACAGCGCGACATCATGCTCAAGCGCTCCGGCGGGCGCCGCACCGTGCCGCAAATCTTCATCGGTGAGCGTCACATCGGCGGCTACGACGAACTGGCCGCGCTGGATCGCAAACACGAACTGGACCCGCTGCTCGGCCTCGCCGCGAAGTGAAGTCCGGGCAATCATTACCAACCTCAAGCTGCGGCTTGGAATTACTACAAATCTCTAAGGCAACAACATGACTGAAGCAACCAATCCAGAAAATGGAGCCCAGGATCCTAATGCACCGCAGTTCGCGCCGCAGGTGGTGTATTTGAAGGACGTGTCCTTCGAGTCGCCCATGGGTCCGCGCATGCCGCAGGGCGCAGACGCACCCAGCGTCACCATGAATCTCAACACCAGCATCAACCAGCTCAACGCCGAGTTGTTCGAAGTGGTGCTGAACATCAATGTGCAATCGGTGGTGGGCGATAAGACCGTTTGGCTGTGCGAAGCGCAACAAGCCGGTGCCTTTGCTGCACGCAACATCCCTGAGGCGGAATTGCGCCGCATTCTCGGCGTGTTCTGCCCTAACTACCTGCTGCCCTATGCACGTCAGACCATTTCCGATCTGCTGGTAAAAGGCGGCTTCCCGCCGTTCCTGTTGCCGCCGGTAAACTTCGATGCATTGTTCGATCAAGCCGCACAACAGCAGCAGGGCGGCGAAGCGGCGAATCAAGCCACTCTTAACTAAGAGCAACCGCCAATGACACCGATCACGGTTGTCGGTGCAGGCTCGTGGGGCACGGCACTGGCGATTCAATTCGCACGTACCGGTCGCCCCACTCGTTTATGGGGCCGTGACCGCGCACAGTTGGCCGACATGCAGGGTGCGCGACGCAATGCGCGCTATCTGCCGGATGCCGTTTTTCCGGACAACCTGCAGATTGAAGCGGATCTCGCTGCAGCTCTACAGGGCTGCAGCGAAGTGCTGGTCTCCGCGCCCAGTCATGCCTTTCGTAGCTTGCTTGAGCAATTGCGACCGTTGATGCAGCCAGGCATGCGCTTGGCCTGGGCCACCAAGGGCTTCGAACTCAGCAGCGGCAAATTGCCGCATCAAGTAGCCGCTGAAGTACTGGGTACAGCCATGCCGTTAGCAGTGCTGTCCGGCCCTACCTTCGCACGTGAAGTGGGTGCCGGTCTGCCTACGGCGATGACCGTTGCCGCCAGCGATGCTGATTTTGCGATGGCCCTGGCGCGCAGCATTTCCGGTCATAACTTTCGCGCCTATACCTCCACCGACATGGTGGGCGTGGAAGTGGGCGGTGCAGTCAAGAATGTGCTCGCCATTGGCGCGGCTATTTCCGATGGACTCGGCTTTGGCGCCAACACGCGCATCGCATTGATTACTCGTGGCCTGGTGGAGATGACACGCTTAGGGCTGGCGCTGGGTGCGCAGCGCGAAACCTTCATGGGATTAGCCGGACTGGGCGATCTGGTACTGACCTGTACCGATAATCAATCGCGTAATCGTCGTTTTGGTTTGGCCTTTGCAGCAGGTAAAAATGCCGTAGAGGCTCAACAAGAAATCGGTCAGGTGGTTGAGGGCTATGCCGCATCACGCGCCGTCATGGATGTGGCCACGCATCATCAAGTCGACATGCCCATCTGCAGACAGGTGTTCCGCATGTTGCATGAGGGCATCTCGCCGCAGACGGCTGTGAAGGAATTGATGAGTCGCGAGATCAAGGCTGAGGCGGGTTGAGGCTTGTTGATGCCCCCACCCTGGCCCTTCCCCGCTTCGCAGGGGAGGGAATCGGAAGCCAGGCATCGAATACATCAAGAATCCCTATCGCTTCCCGCAAACGATGAAAGAGGTCAGAAGCTCTCCCTCTTAAAACCATCACAAGAACAGCCGGAGAATCATCGCCCTGCCTCGCATGAATTCCCCTCCCCCGTTTACGGGGGAGGGCCAGGGTGGGGGCATCTTGTAAGTTGCGGCTACTTCCCAGCCGGTGCAGGCGCACTACCCGGCAATGCCGAACCGATGCCAATGCCCTGACGCTTGCCGGTATCGATCTGCTTCTGCATGCGATCGGAGAACTCTTGATCGTGTGCAGTGATGTTGCGATTGGTGGGCGGTGAAGCATCCCAGTGATCGGTGATCTTGCCGTCTTTGACGCGGAAGATATCCACGCCTTCGCCGTACTGAGTCACCATGTCGCCATTCACTGTGGCGACAACTGGAAACTCGATCTTGCCGCCCTTGGCCATCATCGCCGCCATGCCGCTGAACTGCTTCAACACTTCGTCGTAGTTGGAGCATTCCTTCAAGCCGGCATTGGCCATATGACTGTGATCGCAGAAATCCTTGGAGACATATTTTTCAAAGGCTTCCTTGGCCTTGCCTTCCACCAACACGCCGCAGGCCCATTGAAAGGCTACTTTCTTGGCGGCGACTTCGGCCTTGGTTTCGCCATAGGTGGTGCGTGGACCGACATCCACTGCTGCACACTTGGCCTTGGCTTCAGCAATTGAAATCTGATCGGCATGAGCTGTGCCGCTCACACCCAACAGCGCCACAGCTAACGGGCTCATACTCAATGCGGCCAGCATGACTGACTTTTTCATTTGTTCCCCCTTAAGAAACAGTGACTCAATAACAGCAAACGAGAGTGAGTATAGGCCCAGCCTCTGCAGGAGGCAGCCCTCTATATTCTTCGTGGCCACGTTCCCTTGGCGTAACAGGCAAGTTGCTTGATGTGTTGGTCTGACTTACGCGCCGGCCGAAAATCCATGCTGTCGCCAGGCCTCATACACCAGTACGGCGACTGAGTTGGACAGATTCAAACTGCGGTTGCCCGGCAACATGGGAATGCGTAAACGACATTCTTCCGGACATTGCTCTAACAGCGGCTGCGGCAAGCCGCGCGTTTCAGGACCGAATACGAAGGTATCGCCCGCCTGGTATTGCACCTGGTCGTAGCGCTGTCGACCGCGCGTGGACAGCGCAAACCAACGATTGGGCTTGATGCTATCGAAGCATGCATCCAATGAAGGCCACACCTGCATATGTGTCAGCTGGTGATAATCCAGACCGGCGCGGCGCAGACTTTTTTCGCTGATATCGAAACCCAAGGGCTCGATCAAGTGCAGACGCGAACCCGAGTTGGCGCTCAGGCGAATGACATTGCCGGTATTAGGCGGAATTTCCGGCTCGAATAGAACGATATGAAACACGTGCAGATCATCGCAAGTTAAGTGCGGGAATTGTACTGAACCGCCACTGCTTCATTACAGTAGAATCCTGGTAACTCCAGGCGTACCACTGCAACCCGGATATTTTGTATGGATCAGAGTCAAGACAATCTCGGGCATGTATCCCCTTCTGCCGTGCACCTGTGCGGCAAGGCCTGGACGGCCTATGTCGGCATCAGTGTGCGCTTGTTGCTGTTGCTGGTCCTGTGCATCGGTGCCATCTACTGGCAACCGAGTTACTGGCAAATCCTGTCACTCATCCTGGTAATCGGTCTGGTCTTCATCGGTTATCAGGTGCTGCTGATCCGCAGCTATCGTCTGTACTACGACGATACGGGCGTATGGATTTTCTCCGGCGTGCTGCCGTGGAAGCGTGGCGTGGCCGGCGTGAAATGGCGCGATCTGGACGAGGCCACCTTCAGCAACGATTTCTGGAGCTGGGCCAGTCGCTCCTACACCATCCAACTCAAGCATCGCTTCACCAAGGCGGTTGAGATTGCAGAGTCCAACATGGCCAATGGCAAGCAGGTAGTGATTGCGCTCAATCAGCAACATCAACAACGCATCAATAAAGCCGAGTCGATGCAAAGCTACCAAAGCAATTAAAGAGGCAGATGCAGCTCTACGCACACTTGATTCTTTAATGGTTCCTTAATTGTTACTACCAATAACTCAATGAATTAAGGATAACGCTTAAGTTTCTCGATAAAAACTGACACATCCACCAACAAGCATCCGCTACAGTCCGCGCCATCGTAAGCACGCGACCCGGAGCAATCATGCATCTCGATGACGAAACCATTGGCCGGCTTCTCAGTCGGCGTGAAGCATTGTTATTGCTGGGCAGCACGGGCCTGACACTAACCGGCACTTCCAATCTGTTTGCCGCCGACAGCCTGCCTACCTGCGTGGTGAAGCCAGAGATGACCGCTGGCCCCTACTTTGTCGATCAGCAGTTGAATCGCTCCGACATTCGCAGTGAACCTTCCGATGGCTCGATCAAGCCGGGCGTGCCGCTGTCAGTGGCTTTCAATGTCTTTCAATTGAACAACGGCTGCAAACCTTTGGCAGATGCCATCGTCGATTTCTGGCAATGCGATACCCAGGGCATTTACTCCGGGGTCGACGATGCGACGCTGGGCTTTCATACCGTCGGTAAGAAATTCCTGCGTGGCTACCAAACCACCAACGCACAGGGCAAGGCGCAGTTCGCCACCATCTTCCCCGGTTGGTATCCCGAACGCACCGTGCATCTGCATTTCAAGATTCGCACCAAGGGCACCGATGGCAATGCCTATGAATTCACTTCGCAGCTGTACTTCGAAGAGGCGCTGATCAACAAGATTCACGCCGGCAAGTTGTATGTGCAGAACCGCAAGCGCGACACCACCAACGACACCGACATTCACTTCCGTAACGGCGGCACGCAACTGCTGTTGAATCCCAAGGAAGCGAAGGATGGCAGTCTCGCTGCCACTTTCGATATCGGCTTGGATTTGACCGACACCAACGCTGGCGCCGCAGATGGCATGCGTGGTCCCGGCGGCCCAGGCGGCGGCGGTATGGGTGGCGGTCCTGGTGGACCAGGCATGGGTGGGCGACCACCCGGCGCATAAGCAGCAAGTCGCCGCACGCGCATCGCTTCAAGCAAATAAAAAGGCCGCTCTTTCGAGCGGCCTTTGTTCATTGCGGACAGCGTTCGACTTAGAAGCCGGCGCTGATACGCACGCCGTAAGTCCGAGGTGGATCCAGCGTTGAAGAACGAGCATCGACTGGGTTCAATGGCGACTTGAAGAAGGTGCCATTGGCAACCTGACCGGAAGAACCTACGCCAGGAACAGCTTCATTAGTGATGTTATTGACGAAGGCAGTAATTGACCACTTATCACCGTCGGCAGCGTAACCAAGCTTGGCATTCCACTTAGTAAATGCATCTCGGTGATCGCCTGGACGACGATTAACCTCCGACACCAGACGCATCCATGCCTCGCTTTCGTAGTGAGCATCGGCTCCTAGCGTAATAGCCGCTCCCGACGATAACGGCAGTCGATGATCGTAACCAGCGTTGATGGTCCAGGTAGGAAGATTGTTGCGATCTGTCTCTGGCAGCGCCGCAGTCACACCGGCCGAACTCACTGTCAGGGGCACGCTATCGAACTTACCCTTGGCGTACAACGCATCCAGTCTTGCCGTACCATTGCTGAGCACACGCAGTTGCAAATCAGCTTCGAGGCCATGCAGTTCGCCGTCGACATTGTATGGATAGCTAGTTTGTACACCGGCAGGATACTGGCCAGCGATCTTGTAAGGCTGAAGGATGCTGAATTGTTGATCCTCGTAATCCCACTTGAACGCAGACAAGTTCACTTGCAGTTTGCCGTCTAGGAAACGATTGCGCGAACCCAATTCATAGGCAAGCAACTTTTCGGGCTGGTAAGTGGTTTCAGTACCGGCAGTAAGACCACCGGAACGGAAACCCTGCTTGGCAGTCAGATACAACATCGAGTCTTGGCTTACATCGAACTCGAAACCGAGTTTACCGCTAGTGTTCGTGTTGCTGAATTCACCGCCATTAGGCACCACACAGAAATTGGATGGCATCCAATAGCCGTTGAAATTAACCTTGCCATTGATATTTGCCTGATAGCAAGGAATACCCAGCGCCGTATATGTGGAGTAAAGGGTTGCATTGACACCCGTTACCGTCGTATAGCCATCCTGTTTCTTTGTTTCATTGGTGTAGCGTGCGCCAGCCGAGATGCGGAAGCGATCAGTTACGGAGAAGGTGGCATCACCAAAGGCCGCATAGTTCTCATCGGTGAGATTCGGCGTCACCAGCAATGCATAGCCTGTGTTCTGCATGTTGAACTGGAATGCATCCTGGTGTTCCTTGAAGTAGAAAGCACCGATCAACCAATTCAGACGATCGAACGAATCACCGGCAAAGCGCACCTCGAGCGAATTCTGATAGACATCACTGAAGTTGCCGAAACGAAGACCGTTGGTATAAGTCGAGTAATCAATCTTGGTGTTAACGCGCGCCGCAAGCACAGTCAGCGCTCCAGCACCCGTTTTCCAGTCAATCTGAGTTGCATAAAGATCCTGACCAGAACGGGAATAGCCATCATTGCCGAATACCGAGTAATTGGCTTCACCGTTCGCGGACGTATCAAGGAACCCATCGCCAATCCCTGTTCCATTAGCGATAGTACCTGTTGCCACCGCATTGGCATTTACCCCAGCACCATTGGGGGGACCCAGCAAGAACGACGGGCAATAAAGTGCATTTGAGCAAGACCCTGCCGCACCCAAGCCGAACCAAGGGTTGCTCGGATCAATCCATTCTTGGTCATTACCCAAGTAGTAACGGAATGTCGTCGAAGGACCTTTGGAACGATTGCGGAAAGTATCCGCCCATAACAACACACTTACGTCGTCGCTAGCCTTGAATAACAAGCTGCCGCGCGCACCAAAGTTGTTAGCGTCATCGTAACCATTGGTGAAATAGCCATCATGATGTGAGGTCTGGAAGGCGAAGCGCGTCATCACCGTATCGCTGAAAGGCAGATTGACGTGACCTTGCGTATTGATGGTGCCGTAATTTCCGGTAGTGATATCTACCTTGCCTTCATATTGATTAGTAGGACGCGCAGTAACAATGTTAATGGCACCAGTAGTGGCATTGCGTCCGTACAACGTGCCTTGCGGGCCTTTCAGCACTTCAACACGCTCAAGATCGTACATGGAAGCAGCCGCGGAAGTCTGCCGCGCTAGTGGCACACCGCCGTAGTTGAAGCTCATATTGCCATCGGACCACTGCGAACCGCCCGCCGATGCAGTGCCGTACAAGCCGATGTAGTTATTCGGATTGGCATTGGTCATATCCAAGCCAGGAACAGAATCGAGCATGGTGCGCGTGTCGACGATGCCGCGTTCCAGCATGTCATCCTGCGTCACCACCGTCAGATTGATCGGTGTTTTCTGAATATCCATCTCGCGAAATTCAGCCGTGATGACGATTTCTTCAAGACCGACGGAGTCATTTCCGGTTTGAGCCAACGCGGTGTGCGTTAACCCCAAGCACGCCGAAGCGTACAAAACGTGTCTCGCTAGTTTCATAAGTATCACCCCTGCAGTTATTTATTAGCAGAATCATGAAATGGGTTCTAACGAACCCATCGACCAATTCTTTGAACGGAGAATACATCGAACATTTCGGAAAAAACAGCTATGCGTTTGTTCGTAACGCACATTAAACAGGTTTCGGTCAGCAGAACCATGCGTAGTTAATTCATGCCGTCATTCATTCAATTAATGGCATCCAGTTGTCGCCCACCTCGGCAAAGATTTCCTCGATCAATTTGATAACGGTTTTGCAAGCCACGGTCAGCGGCCCATGTTCAGTCACTACCAGCGTGACAATGCGGCGAATACGCGGCTGCACAATCTGCGCGGCCTGCAATCGACCGGCTTGCACATCGCGTGCAAAAGAAAACGGACCCAGCAAGGTATGGCACAGACCCTCCAACACCACACCGCGTTGAAACGACAGCGAGTTGGCTTCCACCACTACAGATAAATTAATTTTCTTCTGCCGGGCGATGGCTTCAAGCGTATCGCGCAAGTCGCTCTGTCGCTGCGGCAACGCCAATGGCAGTCCGGCCAGCTTGGTGAACTCCACTGTTTTCTTGCGTGTCACCGGATCGCCCACTTTGGCTACCAGGTAGGTGTCGGTAGTGGCCAGGGCAGTTTCATTGCGCGCCAATTTATCGTTGTAGCGAAACAGCACGGCGATATCGATCTTGCCGCTGTTCACCCAGGTATCCAGCTGCGGACCGCCTTCGACGATTTGCAATTTAATGCCCGGATACAGATCACGTGTACGTTGAAACAGAGTGGTGGCAATGGGATGCGCAGTGGAAGGCAGCACACCCACGCGCACGGTACCGACAATCACGCCGGAACTGGATTTGATTTCATTGCTCAGCTCATCGGTGGCCACCAACCAGGCGCGCACGCGCGGCAGAATCTGTTCGCCCAGCTCGGTCAACACCACGCCACGACCGGTGCGATGGAATAACGCCGCGCCGCATTCGCGCTCGAAGCGGCTGATCTGGCGACTGACATAGGACTGCGCCTTGCCGTGTTCAATGGCGACACGCGAAATGCTGCCGGATTCGGCAACGGCGACGAACAGGCGCAACAGCGCTGGCTGCATCTGCGGCATAGCGATAACGCAACATCCCCATGAACGATATGCCGATTGGAGCATACTTCGATATGCATATTCAGCATATCTGAATTGCCTGTATTGCAACTACCGGCATGCGAATGGGCTTTCTAAACTCGCCACCCCAAACCGGCACGAGTCCGGTGCCACCTGTCTCACCTTCAGGGTAAACACATGACCGAACAGCATGACGATGCCATCGCTTCGCTGGTACGCCGCGAATTTCTTAAGGGCGCGGGCTGGCTCGCCGGCGCAGTGGTGCTCGCCGCCAATGGCAGCATTCTTACCGCGTGCAGCAGCGGCGTGCCGGAAACCATAGATGGCTTTACAGGCAACAGTGTCTGGAAAGACAAGGAAGGTTATGAGAACGCGCGACGCACTGCGGTGTGGGTGGAGAACATGCCCGCCCGCTATCCCAAACTCATCGTGTATCCCAAGAACGAAGCCGATGTCTGCGCGGCAGTAAAGTTTGCCGCCAAATATAAATTGAAAGTGGCGCCCAAATCAGGCGGTCACAGTTGGTCTGCTACTTACCTGCAGCAAGACACGATGCTGCTGGATCTCGGCAGCTGGCAGGCAATCACCGTGGATGCGACCGACAAAACCGCATGGGTGCAACCTGCCGTAAAGAGCGGTGTAGCCGTTGCCGCACTTAAACCCCATGGTCTGACCTTCCCCACCGGCCACAATGCCGATGTTTCATTGGGCGGCTTCCTGATGTGCGGCGGTTACGGCCGCAATGGTCGTCAATGGGATGTGGGCTGTCGCAACATTCTGGAAATCGAATGCGTCAACGCCAAAGGTGAATTGATTCGCGCCAACGAAACCGAGAATGCCGATTTCTATTGGGCCGCACGCGGTGCAGGCCCCGGGTTCTTCGGCGTCGTGACCAAGCTCAAGCTGCGCGTGTTCGACATGCCCAAGGTGATTCATCAACGCGTTTACATCTACGACATGGCGGACTTCGACAGCGTGATGCGTTGGTCAATGACGGTGATGCCGCAACTGCCCAGCCATGTCGAAACCATGGTGTTCCGCCGTCGCTTCGATGAAGCCACCAGCGGTTGGAGCAACGACGACAATCTGTTGGTGGTCGCAGTCAGCATGGCGGATACCGTGGAACAGGTTGAAGCAAGCTTGGCGCCGTTGGAAACCTGCCCGGCACGTTCACGCGCCAAGAACGTGATCATCAATCCCAATGCCACGCTGGAAGCCTTCTTCGCACGCAACGAAAGCTCCGATCCCAAAGGCGTGCGCTTCTCGGTGGATGGCATGTGGTCGGATGCCGATCCGGAAAAACTGGTGCCGGCATTGCGTGAGATGTACACCACGCTGCCCTCGCCGCGTAGTTTCGTTTACTACGCCATGTGGGGACCCGTTAAGCCCGATTGGCCGGATATGGCGATGACCATTCAAGCACCGGTATACATCGCCGCGCATGCGCTATGGGACAACGCCGCCGATGACGCCAAGATGCATGAATGGACATCGGGCAGCATGCGCAAGCTGGAACCCTTCTCGGTGGGCAGCAAGCTCAACGACGATGCCACGGTGCGCAGACCATCGAAGTATTTCAGCGATGCTGCGACTGCCAAGTTGAAGGCATTGACTACCAAGCATGATCCGGATGGTGTGTTCCGTTCGTTCTTGAAGGTGGGCGATGCGGTTTGATTGTTTGTTACTCGGTGGCCGCATTTGAGATTGCCCCCACCCTAACCCTCCCCCGTCGAACGGGGGAGGGGACTTCTGATCTCGACCTGATCTGATCTCGACCTAACCAGCTCTCTTTATTTGATTTCTATTTAATTTGAGCGATCTGTATCCAGCCTGAGCAATCGCTACGGAACGGAGCGCGAAACCCTTCTGATCCCCTCCCCCGTCGAACGGGGGAGGGTTAGGGTGGAGGCATCTTAAAGTGGGAAGACGCTAACTATCCCTGGCCAACGGCAACGTAATCACCATCGACAATCCCGGATGGGCGTTGCTGGCCACCACCTGCCCACCATGCACATCAACAATCGCTCGCACTAACGCCAGGCCAATGCCGGAACCACCTTCGGTGCGGGCGCTGTCGGCACGATAGAAACGCTCGAATAAGTGCGGCAGGGCAGCGGGGGCAACACCCGGACCGTAATCGCGTACCTCGATGCGCGCCAGCTCATCCTGTACCGATAGAGTTACTTGAATACGCTGTTCGCCATAGTTGATGGCGTTATCGATGAGGTTCTGCAAACCCAGGAATAGCAGATTGCCATCGCCCAACACGGTGGCATTAGTGAGCTGTGCAGTGAACTCCATGTGTTCTGCAGCGGCCACCGGCGCATAGGTATCCACCAACTCCTGCAGCAGATGATGCAAATCCACCGGCTCTTTCTTCGGACCATAACTGCCGGACTCAAGACGCGCCAGACGCAGCAAGGCCGAAAAGGTGTTCAGCGACTGATCGGTCTGATCCAGCAAGACATTAATATCCTGCTGCACCGAGCTCGGCAATTCGGCATGGCGACTGAGCGTTTCCAGGCGATAACGCAGCGCGGCAATCGGCCGGCGCATGTCATGCGCAATCGCTGACGACACATGACGCGTGGCCTCCATCAACTTTTCGATTTCAGCGAAGGCTTGATTGAACTCGCTGATCAACTCATCCAACTCATCGCCGCTGCCATTGGCCTGCAGGCGCTGCGATAGATTGCCGCTCAGAATGTCGCGCGCCTTGCTTTGAATCAGCGCCAGCCGGCGCCGATAGCGACCCAACACCCATGCCGCCAACCAGCCACTGCCGGCAATGGCCAGGAAGCAGGCCAGCAACAACCGGCCGCTGAGACGATCGCGAAAGCCTTTCAACGGCGAACGTCGCGCCACCAACAAACGTTCGTTCTCGTCGAACAGGAACACCTTGCCTTCCAGGGTATCGCCATCCGCCTCGGGCACCGTGAACCAACTGTCATCCACCAGCGGCACTTCAGCCGGCCAGGTCATGCTGGAACCGGCCAGATGCTTGCCGCTGTTGTCGGTCAGCAAGTACAGGGCATCGCGGTCTTCACTGTTTTCGGTGCGCGCATCCACCGCGCTCATCAAGGCCTGCAGGCCCTGCTCTTCATAGATATGGCTGAGCCCCAGAATTTCTTCATCGATGGCGCTCTGTACTTCTTCTTCGATGTCGCCCACCGCCTCACGATAGGTGGGAATCAACACCACGCTTAAGATAAGCGTGGTCATGATGGGCAGCAGCCAAACCAGGCGCGTCAGCGGACTGCGCAACCAATGCCGCACTATTCGGCTTCCAACCCTAAGCGATAACCGGCGCCGCGTACGGTATGAATCAAGGAACGCGCGGCATTTTTATCGATCTTGGCGCGCAGATTGGAGACATGCACATCAATGACATTGGTCTTGGGATCGAAGTCGTAATTCCAGATGCCTTCCAGCAGCATGGTTCGAGTGACTACCTGATCGGCATGCCGCATCAGGTATTCGAGCAATAAAAATTCTTTGGGCTGCAATTCGATGACCTGCCCGGCGCGCTTGACGGTGCGCTTCAACAAGTTCATTTCCAGATCGGCCACCTGCAGGGTTGTTTCACTGCTGCCGCCCTGCTGCGGACGTGCGCGACGCTGAATGGCATCGAGGCGCGCCAACAATTCACCCACCGCGAAGGGTTTGACCAGGTAGTCGTCACCGCCGGCACGCAGGCCGTCGATGCGATCGTCGACCTCGCCCAAGGCACTCAGTATCAACACCGGCGTGGCAATGTTCGAGGCGCGCAGTGTGCGCAGGATGGTCAGGCCATCGACCTTGGGCAACATGCGATCCAGTACCAGCGCATCGTATTGCTCGGTAGTGGCAAGAAACAAACCGTCCTGACCGGTGACCGCGTGATCGACGGTATGACCGGCCTCACGCAGACCTTTCAAGAGAAAGTCCGCTGCATGATGATCATCTTCCACAATCAGCAGGCGCATGGGATTCCGAACTGTAGTGCCGGTGTGGCGAATAGCTTCATCGTGCCGCATTGAGGGTGTCGCTAGCAATCAAAAATGGAGTGCGGCTTGCGGACCGCACTCCAACGCGTAAACCGCGGGAGGCGCGGCTTACTTGGCGGCTGTAGCAGAAGTTTTCGAGTGCTTCTTGTGCTTTTTGTGATGCTTCTTGGTGGTAGTGGTCGTGGTGGCGGCCTTGCTGCTGGTGGTGGGCGCAGTGGCGGTCTTGGCTGCGGGCGCAGCGCTCTGTGCCTGGGCAACACCCAGTGCCGCCGACAAAGCCAGGCCGGCCAACGTCAATGTCAGTAATTTAGCTTTCGACATAGTAAGAATCCTGCTGCATGACCCGGAGCGGGTATGGCAGCAGCTTGCCCTGACAGTCCTTTGCAGCGGATGGGACCCCGATTAAATATAGTTAAGGCAGATCCGGGTTCAGTACCGTTCGAATTGAGTCATTCGGCTTGCAGTCGCAAGCGCACCGAACGGGATCGAACAAAACTTTCTTAAATGTATTCGTATGGCGCGGGGGCTCGTTAATGAAATCGACATGGATCGCAATCACACGCTTGGCCGTCATGATGACCGCATTGCTAAGTGTGTTGCCGGCAATCGCGCTGGACAATGGTCAGGCGCGCACGCCGCCCATGGGCTGGAACAGCTGGAACAAATTTCAATGCAATGTCAGCGAAGTACTGATCAAGGAAATGGCCGATGCCATGGTTCGCAATGGCATGAAGGCGGCGGGCTATCAGTACGTCATCATTGACGATTGCTGGCAGGTCAGCCGCGACGCACAGGGCAACATCGTGCCCGATGCCGAACGCTTCCCCTCCGGCATGAAGGCATTGGCCGACTACATTCATCGCAAAGGCTTGAAGTTTGGTTTGTACTCGGATGCCGGTGAATACACCTGCCAGCGCCGCCCGGGTAGCAAGGGCTATGAAGTGCAGGACGCCAAGCAATACGCAGCCTGGGGTGTGGATTATCTGAAATACGATTGGTGCAACACCTCTGGCATGAATGCCCAAGAGGCCTATACCAAGATGCGCGATGCCATTGCCGCCAGTGGTCGGCCGATGGTGTTCAGCATTTGCGAATGGGGTTCATCCAAACCTTGGACCTGGGCGCAAAACGTCGGCAATTTGTGGCGCACCACCGGTGACATCACCGACGCATGGAGCAGCACCGGTCGCCAATTCGGTCCGCCGCCCGGTGAAGGCGGAGCCGGTATGAGTGCAGGCATGGATGCGGGCAATGCTCCTCCTCCCGGCCCACCGCCCGCCGGCATGCCGGCGATGGGTCTGGGCTTTCTACAGATACTGGATCAACAGGCCGAGTTGGCCGATGCCGCAGGCCCAGGACATTGGAACGATCCGGACATGCTGGAAGTCGGCAATGGCGGCATGACCGACAGCGAATACCAAGCGCACTTCAGTCTATGGGCCATGCTCGCTTCACCACTGATGGCCGGCAACGATCTGCGCAACATGACGCCATCCATCAAGACCATTCTTACCAACAAGGAAATCATTGCGCTGAATCAGGACAAGCTAGGCAAGCAAGCCACCCGATTAAAGCGCGATGGCGATCTGGATGTGTGGGTGAAGCAACTGGCCGATGGCAGTCGCGCGGTCGCGCTGCTCAATCGTGGCGCCACCTCAGCAAACATGGGGGTTAGTTGGAATGAGTTGGGACTGACGGATAAGAAACTGTCGGTGCGCGATCTATGGCAGCACAAAAAGCGTGGCAAACATAAACATCAGTTCAGCACCGAAGTGGCGGGACATTCGGTGGTGGTAGTGAAGATTAGATAGGATCAAAGCGGCTGTGGTTGTTTTAAACAGCAATGCGATAGACAAGCATCTGAACCAGCTTTAAGTAAGGGCGGGGTTAGCTGTCTTCAGCGTTACCCGCCCCTACGGGCAGAACCCAGCGGTAACACCAGCGCTACCGAGCAACACCGTAGTGAGATTCAAAAGCAATCAGTTATGCTTTCAAACGATGTTGCCAACCGGTTGCAGGTTGCAGCATTCAAGGGGATGCGTGCATGCGAATCAACCATTCGCAATGCAGCCGCATGACAAGCAATCCATCTTCCAAGGAACTCTCATGAATATGAAATCCACCAGGGCGCCGCTTGCCTTGTGTGCGGCTTCACTGCTCATGCTGTCCGGATATGCCACGGCTCAAAGCACTGGCGAGTTATCCGTTGCAGCAGGCGCAACACAGGTCATCAATAAAACCACCAGCGTGACGCAATTGACAGTAGGCAACGGCGCAACACTGACAGCACCTTCAGGCTATGGCCTGACCATGACCGTCAATGGCGTGACCACCACGATCAAGCCCGGCACGTACAAGGGTAAGGTGGTGCTGACACCCACCGAAGACTTCAGCGAAAAATTCACCGACATGGGTTTGAACGATACCTATCGCTATCGTGCCGCGCTGTACATCGACAATGGCGCCAAGGTGCCGAGCAAGTCGGTGGAATCGGCCATTGTCGGCGGCACGGTCACCAATACCGAAGCCAAGAACATCTCCATCACTTCGAATGAAGACAAGTTCAACGGCATCTTCATCACCGGCAATTCCAAGTACACCATCACCAAGCCGAAGATTCGTCTCACCGGCAACGGCGGCAATGACTTCGTCGGCTTTGGCGCGGCGATCAAGACCGCCGGCAATGCACAGGTCGACATCAACAACGCCGACATTCGCAATGTGGGCGTGGTGCGCACCGGCATCTTCGTCGGCGGCAACAGCGTGGTGAACGTCAACAACTCTTACATCGAAGTACGCAATGGCACCTTGCCGGCCGATTATCTTGGCGGCCCCATCACCGGCAAGGGCGGCGTGATGATGGAACCACCATGGGTGATGGGCATCGCCGGTAATGTGCGCGCCACCAATGTGGTCGAGAATGGTGAAGTGCACTACAACAACAGCCGCATCAAGGCCGAAGGCTGGGGCGCGCTGTCTACTGACGCCACCAAGAACGTCAAACTGTTCTGCAAGGGCAGCACCATTGAAGTGACCAAGAGCGGCTATGGCGCGTATGCCGATGGCGTATCCATGGACAGCTTCAGCGGCTGCACCTTGAAGACACCGGACTATGGCTTGATCGTCACCGGCGGCTCAGCACTGCTGACCGACAAGACCGTCATCAAGTCGGATCGCATCGCCATCATGACGCACAGCTCCGGCAGCGGCACCATCACCATCGACAAGGGCACGGTGCTCAACAGCAAGCAGGCCTCGATCCAGGTGAAGAGCAGCTTCAACAAGATCGTGGTCGATAACGCCACCTTCAACACCGGCTCGCGCGTGATTCTGGAATCGGTGGTGAATGACGATCCGTTTGCCGGTGCGGGTATGGGCGCGGGTGCAGCGGGTCCTGGTGGTATGGGCGGCGGTGCACCAGGTGGCGCTCCTCCTGGTGGTGGCGGAGCACCTCCCGCTGGGGCAGCACCCGGAGGTCCTCCAGGTGGAGCCGCACCGGCCGGTGGTGGCGCTCGCTTCAATGAACCTGCTGCTGGGCCGCGCGTGATCAGCGCGTCTTTCAGCAACGTCAACTTGAAGGGCGACATCATTCACTCAATGACTTCGCTGGGCGGTATGACGGTGTCGATTACCGACGCCACGATCACCGGCGGCATTTCCTCATCCAATGCGGTGCAGGAAACCAAGCCTACAGAGCAAACGCTCAAGCTGGTGGGTGTGTTAAAGCAGACCTTTGCTCCGGTAAGCAGCAATGGTGTCGAAGTGACGCTGGGTCGCAACGGCAAATGGATAGCGAACAAGACCTCTTATCTCTCGGCATTGACCATTGCCGACGGCGCGAGTTTGACCGCACCCAAGGGCTACAGCTTGAGCCTGACGGTGGATGGCAGAGACACGCCCATTAAAACCGGTAACTACAAGGGTGCGGTGGTGGTGAAAGTCAGCAAGAGCTGATCGAACTGCGCATTGAGTGATTGCCAAACGACGGGCTGCAGACGGAAGTTTGCGGCCCGTTTTGTTTACGCGGTATAAAAGCATCAACGCAAATCGCGGAGCGATCATGACCACAATGGATTGGACACAGCTGGCTGCCGGCGTTGATTGCCCCCATTGTGCGCCGCGTCCGGAGTCGACGCCGTACATGGATTTTGTCGCTGCGCTATCTGTGTCGTCGCTATATCTTGCCAAGGGGCAACGGTACCGTGGGGCCTGTGCGCTGATCTTCGATTCACGCCATGCGATTCGCGCCGATCAACTGGCTCAGGAGGAGTGGCTGAAATTCTCTGCGGATTTGTATCGGGCACAACAAGCTGTCATGCAAGTCGCCAAGCCGGATCATTTGAATATTGCTTTACTGGGCAACACCATTCCGCATCTGCATTGGAGCATCATCCCGCGCTACCGGCACGATCCGAGATGGGGACGGCCAATCTGGGAGGACGGTAATGTCGCGCCGCTATTGCTGGAAGAAACCGAGCGCACATTGATGATCAATGAGCTGCGGACTGCATTGAACCACTGCTAACTCCCCCGTCAAATACACATCAACGATCGGTAGACGCATCGACCGGCAATTCAAGCAGCTGCGCCCTGCGGCGCGTATCGAACCGATAGGTAATCGTGCCGGGCAGCGACGGACAGCAAGCCGGATCGCCGGTCGCATAAGTTAGCGCCGTCAACCGAATGGTTTCTCCAGCCGGCGTAGTGATGAACTCGAACTTGTCTGGATCGACACTGCGCCAGGCCTTACCGCCGATGGGCGAATAGCTCAGCAACTGAAAAGTCGAATCTTCCTTGCGCGTTGGCGTACCTTCATTGCGCACCCGAAAAATGGCCAGGTACTGCGTATGGTTATTGCCGCCGGTAAAGCCCTCAATTGAAAAGAAGGCTAGCGCCAGCACCCGGTCAGTATCGATGTAGGTGCGTCGCGCAGCCGTGTATTCGCGTGCGTAATTGTCCTTGAGCAACACCACCAGATCGTCGACCTTGCGGTTGAACAGAGACATTTCATCGGCATTGGCCTGCGCAGTCAGCAACGCCAGCACCAGCATCACAATCGAACGACGCATGATTTCCTTCGCCTCATTGACCTTCCCGACGACATTTTAAGCCGCTACATGCGCCAACTTCACTACGGTTGCAACTCGTCTCGAAATCGCAAGATGTTTATGTGATGCTGGGCGGCAGTACCGAACCGACAGCCACTCATGAACAGAGCCACCAGCGGCGCCAGCCTTTTCAGCCTATTCAACGACATCAAACCGCATGAAAAGCGTGCGGTGCTGTTGGCCTTTGCCTGCTACTTCCTGCTGCTGGCCAGCTACTACATTCTGCGGCCGGTGCGCGACGCCATGGCCACGGTGTTTGGTGTGGAGCAACTGCAGAATCTTTATACCGGCACGCTGATATTCACGCTGCTGTGTTCGCCGCTATACGCCTGGCTCACCGACACCTTCAAGTTATCGAAAGTGATTCCGGGCGTGTTCTGGTTCTGGATCGCCAACATTCTGTTGTTCTATGGACTGTTCCGCACCATGCCCGACAGTCGCTGGGTGGCCGCCGCGTTCTACTGGTGGTTCAGTGTGGTCAACCTGTTCATGATCTCGGTGTTCTGGTCGTTGATGGTGGATCTGTTCTCCTCGCAACAGGCCACGCGGGTATTTGCGGTGATCGCTGCCGGCGGCAGCATTGGCGCCATTATCGGCCCGACACTGACCACCCTGTTTGTCGAAAAAGTCGGCATCAATGGCATGTTGTTGATCGCCATCGCCGGCTTCTTGATGGTGCTGGTATTAGTGCACCGCTTAATGCGCGAGAAGCAAAAACTACAAATGGAACACGAGCAGGACGTGCAATCCTCCACGCTGGATCATCATCTGGAAGGCACCTTGTGGGATGGCTTCAAGGCGATCTTCGCTTCGCGCTACTTGATGAACCAAACGGTGTTCTTTCTGTTGATGACCTGGATTGCCACCATTGCCTACTTTGCTCAGACCGACCTGATCGCCAAGACCTATTCGGACATCGAAGAGCGCACCCGCGCCCTGGCGGACATCGATCTGGTCGTGAACATCTGTTCCGCCGCGGTACTGCTGCTGGGCCTCAGCCGCTTTGTCACCCGCTTTGGCCTCACCGCCGGCCTGGTCGTCAATCCATTGCTGATGGTGGTGTCTTTCATCTGCATGGCGCTGTCGCCCACCCTGTTGATGCTGCAGGCCATGCAAGTAGTACGGCGTGTGTCGCAGTACGCCATCGTCCGCCCCTGTCGTGAAATCTGCTTCACCGTGGTGCCGCAGGAAAGTCGCTACAAGGCCAAGAATGTCATCGACACCGTGATCTACCGTCTGGGCGACCTGACTGCCGCCTGGGTGCAAACCGGCATGCGTGTGGTGGGCTTCGGTAGCAGCGGTGCACTGTGGCTGGGCTTGCTGGCCTCGGGCCTGTGGGCGGCGGTATCGGTCAGCCTGGGCCGACGTTATGAACAATTGCGCGCGCAGTCGGCCGGCTCGACCCAGGAAAATTCCGGCTCGTAACGCAAACTGTCAAGACTTGTGGGTAGGGTGACCAAACTTAGGTGTCCCGGCTACACTGGTTCATTGTTGACTCTTATTCCTCGCAGGCCTGGGCCTGCCTACCCGTAGCGGATCTTGAAACATGACCGAGCAAACTGAAAAACGCGGCCCGCTTGCCAGCTTCATGCAGGGCTTATCGAAGATCGAGCCTAATGAAATCAAAGCCGCGTTCGCTTCGTTCGGCTTCGTGTTCATCCTGATGGCGGCCTACTACATCCTGAAACCAGTGCGCGATGCCATGGCCAGCGACTGGACTGACGCAGAAGTCAGCTGGTTGTGGACCATCAATCTGTTCGTCACGCTCGGCATGAACTTCATCTACAGCCTGGCGCTGTCGATGGCGCGCCTGAAAGTGGTGGTGCCCGCGCTGTATGGTTTCTTCGCCGCCAGCTTTCTGGTGTTTGCCTTCGGCAGCGACTTCTTCAGCGACACGCAATTATTGAACAAAGCTTTCTACGTGTGGATCAGCATGTTCGCGCTGTTCCATGTATCGGTGTTCTGGAGCTTCATGGCCGATCTGTTCAATAAAGAACAGGCCAAGCGTCTATTTGGCTTCATTGCCACCGGCGCCAGTGTCGGCGGCCTGGTCGGCCCGCTGATCCCCGTGTTCCTGGCCGGCAAACTCAACAATGATGGCCTGATGGTGATTGCAGCGTTGCTGCTGGTCTGCGTCATGCCTGTTATTGCCTACCTCGAACGTCTGAAGGTGACTGAACTACACAATGCCGAAACTGCCGCAGTGCAGGCCAAACAGACATTGGGCGGCAACCCCTTCGCCGGCTTTACTTTGCTGCTGAAAAGCCCCTTCCTGCTCGGCATCGCCGTGTTCCTGTTCTTCTACACCTCGCTGGGCTCCTTCATCTACTTCGAATTGAAGAACCTGCTCAAGCCTTACGATCCTGAAGTGCGTACGCAAATTCAGTCCGGCATCAACTGGGCCATTAACTTCTTCACCATCATCACCGCAGTGGTGGCCACCAGTCGCTTGACCACGCGCTTTGGCATGAGCGTCGCGCTGGCCTTGATTCCCGTCATGATGGTGGGCGGTCTGCTGGCCGTGTCGGTCATCGCCAGCGTCTGGATTGTGGTGTTCGCGCAAGTGGCTTTGAAGGCGGGCAACTATGCAATTACTCGCCCCAGCCGCGAAATGCTGTTCACGCTGGTGGATAGAGAAACTCGTTTCAAGACCAAGCCGGTGATCGACACGCTGGTCTATCGGTTGGGCGATAGCTTGAATGCCTGGTCGTTCACTGCGTTGTCCGAAGGACTGGGTCTTGGCATGTCACCGCTGGCCATCATCGGTGCGGTGATTGCAGCAGTATGGGCCTTGATGGGCGTGGTGCTTGGACGCGCTTACAAAGACAAAAACACAGCACAGACTGCCGCCGCAAAATAAACCGGCGAGCAGTTGACCGCACCGAACAAGGGCAGACATAGTTCTGCCCTTTTTTCTGCCCTTAATTATTGGGTCATGATTTGCCAAGCGTAGTCGGCGTATACACACACGCTGTGTTTTAACGAACTAGTGCCGGTAACATCATTCATGCCAGCATGCACGGAGGGCCGCGGCGGCAACAACACATCGAGTAAGTGACGAATGCAAGTAAGTTTGGAACCGAATTTTCGGAAACTGTTTGAATCCGCGCCCGGCCTGTACCTGGTACTTACCTCCAACTTAAAAATCATCGCGGTCAGCGACGCCTATCTGCAGGCCACCATGACGCGCCGCGAGGACATTCTCGGCCGCGCCTTGTTCGAAGTATTTCCGGACAATCCCGACGATCCCAATGCCGATGGCGTGCGTAATCTCAGGGACTCACTGCATCGCGTTCTGGCCAAGCGCGCCGCCGACACCATGGCAGTACAGAAGTACGACATTCGCCGCCCCGAATCCGAAGGCGGCGGCTTCGAAGAGCGCTTCTGGAGCCCGATCAATTCACCGGTGCTCAACGCCAATGGCGAGATCGACTACATCATTCATCGCGTCGAAGATGTCACCGAATTCGTACGTCTACGTCAGCGCGGCAGTGAGCAGGACAAGGCCACCGCCGAGTTGCGCGCCAACATGGAGAAGATGGCCGCCGAAGTGTATCTGCGCGCCGAGAGCGTGAGCCCGGGTGGTCCCAGGATATTGCAGAGCCATGTCACCGGCATGCTGCTGACCTTCGGCTTGTTGGGCGTAGTACTGCTGGCACTGGGGCATCAGGAGTATCCCAACCTGCATACCATTCTCGACACCGGCGCCGGTTTGCTATCGGCAGTGCTGGCGCTGCTGTTCCTGGACATGAGCCAGCGCACCTCACGCACCTTCCCCAAGTGGCTCGCCATCAGTTTCGGCATCACCTCGTTACTGGAAATTGCCCATGTGCTGATCACGCTGGAATGGTCCGAAACACTGGCGTCCGTTGCACAGACCATTAACACCTGGCGTCCGGCAACCTTCTCTCCCGCCGCGCATCTACTGCCCATCGGTATCGGCTGCGCAGCATGGTTGCTACCTGATGAAACCAAGCAGCGCGAACGCACCATTCCATTCTTGATATCGCTGTTGGTCGGCGCTTCGCTACTGTTTTTCGCCTTCAGTTGGCTGCCGCCCTACACCGCGTCGGCATTGGGCATTACTCGGCCCACGTTGATACTGGTGCCATTGCTGTGGGGCGTCACCGCCTGGCTTTGCTGGCAACGGCGCGCCAGCAATCCGCTGCTGCCGCGACTTGCCTTGATGTCAGCAATACTAAGCGTCACGCAAATCCTGATGTGGTACTCGCAGGCAGCACATGACACGGCGGCGATGATTGCGCATCTGGGCAAGGTAACCGCTTACCTGCTGCTGCTGCTCGCCGTCATGCACATGGCTTCCGCAGAAATGTGGGAGCGCATTCGCGCCGAGCGCGCCCTGGCGCGCTTGAATGAAGAACTGGATCGGCGAGTACAGGATCGCACCACCGAGTTGACCCGCATCACTCAGAATCTGGAACTGGAAGTGATCGAACGCCAGCGCGCCGAACAGGATGCACTGGCCAGTCAACAATTGTTGCGTGGCATTGTCGATTCCACCGACGACGCGATCATCAGTAAGACGCTGCAGGGCACCATCACCAGCTGGAATTCGGGCGCAGAACAACTGTTCGGCTATACCGCTCAGGAAGCCATCGGCAAATCAATGCTGATGTTGTTTCCACCGGAGCTTGCCGACGAAGAGTCGAGCATTCTGGCGCGTATCGCTCGTGGCGAGAATCTCGATCACTTCGAAACCGTTCGCATACGCAAGGACGGCCAGCGCGTGAATATTTCCGCCACCATTTCACCGATCAAGGACAGTCGCGGAGAGATCGTCGGCGCCTCCAAGATTGCGCGCGACATCACCGAAAGCAAACGGGCGCAGCAACGCGCACACGAACAGATGGTGCGTCTGCAGCTGCTCAATCAAATCACGCGCGCCATCGGTGAGCGTCAGGATACGCGCAGCATTTTCCAAGTGGTGGTTAGAACGCTTGAAGAGCAATTGCCGCTACAGCTGTGTTGCATCTTTCTATACGAGCCGGGCGACAATTTGTTGAAGGTCACCAGTGTCGGCGTAGCCAGCGCACCTTTGGCAATGGAGCTGGCACTCACCGAACAGGCGCACATTCCCATCGACCAGAATGGTCTGTCCAAATGCGTACGCGGCGAATTGGTCTACGAACCTGATGTCAGCGAGGTGCACTTCCCATTTCCACAACGTCTTACCAGGGGCGGGCTGCGCGCATTGGTGGCGGCACCGCTGCGCGTAGAGAGCAAGGTATTCGGTGTATTGATTGCCGCGCGCACACGCGCCAATAGCTTCACCAGCGGCGATTGCGAATTCCTGCTGCAACTCAGCGAGCACGTCGCCCTGGCGGCGCATCAGGCACAACTGAATAGCGCCTTGCAGAATGCCTACGACGATCTGCGTCAGACGCAACAGGCCGTGATGCAGCAGGAACGCTTGCGCGCCCTGGGACAGATGGCCAGCGGCATCGCCCACGACATCAACAACGCCATTTCGCCCATCACGCTCTACACCGAATCGCTGTTGGAAAGAGAGCCCAATCTCAGCGCCAACACGCGCCGCTATCTGGAAATCATCCAACGCGCCATCGACGATGTGGCGCAAACCGTGGCACGTATGCGCGAGTTCTATCGCCAGCGCGAGCAGCAAATAACGCTGTTGCCCATGGACATGAATAGCATTGTGCAGCAGGTCATCGACCTCACCCGCGCACGCTGGAGCGATATGGCGCATCAACGCGGCATCGTCATCAAGATGCACACCGAGCTGGCAGCCAATCTGCCTGCAGTGGTGGGCGCCGAAAATGAGATTCGCGAAGCGTTGACCAATCTGGTGTTCAATGCCGTGGATGCCATGCCGCAGGGCGGCACGCTGCTGCTGAAAACCAAGGCCACTGAAAAATCGGTGGTGCTGGAAGTCATTGATACCGGTGTCGGCATGGATGAGGACACCAAGCGCCGCTGCTTCGAATTGTTCTTCACCACCAAGGGTGAACGCGGCACGGGACTGGGATTGGCTATGGTATATGGCGTTGTACAGCGGCATGGCGCCGAGATCGAAATCGACAGCGAACGCGGCAAGGGCACGAGAATACGTTTGACCTTTGCCCTACCAACCACGGCCATAAGCAATCAAGTGCAACCCATCATTGCGCCGGCCATTGCGGCGCTGCGCATTCTATTGGTGGATGACGATCCGATACTGCTTAAGTCGCTGGAAGATACCTTGATGCTTGAAGGCCATAAGATCACCGTCACCGCAGGCGGTCAGGCCGGCATTGATGCCTTCCGTGACGCTCATAAAGTAGGCAATAGCTTCGACGTTGTGATCACCGATCTGGGCATGCCTTACGTCGATGGGCGCGCTGTGGCCGGCATGATCAAAACACTGTCGCCCACCACACCGGTGATCATGCTGACGGGATGGGGCCAACGACTGGAAGCCGAAGGCAATGCGCCTGCGCATGTGGATCGAGTGCTGAGCAAGCCACCCAAGCTGCGTGACCTGCGCGAGGTTTTGCAGACCCTGGTGAAGCGCTGATCGTCAAGCCGGCTCTTCGTACAGTTCCAGCGGTAAATCATCCGGGTCGGCAAAGAAGGTAAAACGCCGGCCCGTGTATTCATCGACACGCACGGGCTCCACCGCAACAGCGTGAGCTTGCAAGTGGCGCACTGCTGCATCCAGATCGGCAACACGCAAAGCAAGATGGCGCAGGCCACAGGCTTCAGGTCGGCTCGGCCGCGCCGGTGGATTGGGAAATGAAAACAATTCGATTTGCACGCCCGCGTTGACGCGCAGATCCAGTTTGTAGGAATTGCGCTGCGCTCGATAATTTTCGGCAATCACTGCGAAGCCCAGCACTTCGGTATAGAAATGTTTGGAGCGCTGATAGTTCGAAGCAATGATGGCAACGTGATGGACGCCGGTGATGTTCATGATGGACTCGATGATGATTACGAAGCGCGCTGCTCTTCACGATCCCTGCTGCCTTCGCCCCCTCCCCCGCCTGCGGGGGAGGGTTGGGGTGGGGGCAAGCCGATAGCCACAGAAAACTATGCAGGCATTACCGGCTCATGATAGCTGAGCGTTCTGCCCAGCAACCACAGCAGAAACAATACCAGCGGTAGATGTACTAGAAATTGCACGAAGGTGTAGCCGATCAACTCACGGGCTTTCAATTTCAAAATGCCCAGTACCGGCAGCATCCAGAAAGGATTGATCAGATTGGGCAATGCTTCTGCGGCATTGTAAATCTGCACGGTCCAACCCAGGTGATAGTGCAGGTCGCGCGCGGTCTGCATCACGTAGGGCGCCTCGACAATCCACTTACCGCCGGCCGATGGAATGAATAAACCGAGCACAGCAGAATACAGGCCAATGACCAAGGCAAAGGTATCGGTGTTGCTGATCTGTGTGAAGGCATGACTCAGCACGGCTGTCAGAGAAGCATTCTCGGCATTGACGGCGCTGGTGAGTATCGCAGCGACGCCGCCATAAAACGGAAACTGGATCAGCACACCTGCGACACTGGGCACGCTGCGTGCTACTGCTTCAAGAAAATTGCGTGGTCGCCATTGCAGCAACAGACCCAGCATCAGAAATACGAAGTTGTAAGTGTTCAAACTGGACAGCGCAGTCACTACACCCTTGGCTGCAAACTCACCCGCCAGCCAGCCCAGTCCCAGCAACACGATCAACAAATTCAACAGCGGGTTGTATTCCAGCCATTCTCCTGGGCGCGTGCGCGGCGGCAGTTCATAACGTGGTTGCTCCAAGGAGATCTGCAGCTGTGCCGCCGTACAGGCCTGCGCATCCTGCGGCGTGGAATACCAGGCAATGACCGCGCTGACCAGCATCAACACCAAGGTCAGCACCAGCGACTGCCATAAGAAAATCGTTTCTTGAAACGGAATGACGCCGGTAATGGCCAACAAGGTGGGCGGCATACTCGCCGGATTGGCTTGCAACTGTGCTGCGGATGACGACAGACCCATGGCCCATACCGAACCTGCGCCCAGGTAGGCCGCTGCGCCCGCGGCTCGATAATCCATGGACAGATCATTGCGACGCGCCAACGCGCGCACCAGCAGACTCGATAGCACCAGACTTAGACCCCAGTGCAGCAGCGATAACAACATGCTGAAAACAGCCACCATGGTCACTGCAGCGCGACCGCTACGCGGCACACTGGCCAGTGCCTGCGTCAGGCGGGCAATGGGCGGCGAATCGGCCGCCACATAACCACCGATGACGATGAAGCTCATCTGCATGGTGAAGGGAATCAAACTCCAGAAACCCTCACCGAAACTTTTTGCCACTATCGTTACCGGTGCGCCATGCAACAACGCAGCCGCAGCCACAATCAGCACCGCGAGCACGGCAAACGCAAAGGCATCGGGAAACCAGCGCTCCGACCAGGCGCAACTACGCGCCGCCAGGCCCGCCAGACGAGTGTGCTGCGTCATATCCCCACCGCCGTTCAAATTGTTTTTATTGACGCGATGAGCTTAACGCAGAGGAGACCTATGTTGAATGCAGCATCTAAAGCATTGCCAAATAAAATGGCCCGCTTGGTGGGCAGGCCATCTATGGCTAAATCTTGAGCAGCCTAAAAATTGTTTTTAGAAACTGGCCTGAAACGAAGCATACAAACCGTGCTGATCTTCCTTACCGGCAATGATGCCGAGATCCGCATAGGCCACCGTGATGGAGGCAAACTTCACCGGAACCCAGGCCAGATACACATCTTTGAAATCGTCTTCCTTGATGGCCTTTAGATTGTCCGGCTTGGTGCGATACTCGGTACCCAGCACCAGCTTGTCGTGAACAAATACACCCACGCTCAATTCGGGTTCAATTTGGTAACTGTCATTAGCATCGCCACCAAAACCTAGAATGCCCAGCTGGTTGGCCTTGGTCGCGCGCAGCGTCGCATTCAACAAAGTGGTGCGGCCTGCAATGCCAGACAACCAGACTTTGGTTGCCGCCACATAGTAATCATTGCCGCTGTCGTCCCTGGCGCCGACCGCCTTGGGCACCACGTTGTAATCTTCATTGACCTTGTGCTGCATGCCCACGGCAATCTGCGGCAACCAGCTATCCTGGTCGTATACGGCATCGCCAACCACCTTCACCTTCACACCGAACATGTGCTGCTGGATGGTGGCCGCGAACGGCTGTTTATCACCGATGCCAAAGTCCTGGCGTGCATAGGACAGTTCAACGCGGTCAAACAAACCCAGCGCTGCACCGCAACTTTCAAGGCGATAGTCCTGTGGCTCGACGCGCGTGCAAAACGCGCTGCCGCCCACTTCATTGCGACTGCCCAAACCGGCGATCACCGCCCAGGGTACCAAGCCACCGCCAGCCGAACCTTCAATCTGCATGACACCACCGGTGGCGGGTAAGCGGCTGCTGGCGGCAAAACTAGGCGTTTGTACTAAGGCTGCAGTCAGCCCAATACCGAACAAGAACAGGGATTTACGCATGACGATTTTCACATTGATTGACCGTGAAGATGAGATGCCGGCTTTATCACCGGGATCATGCGCAAGCGGACGTGATGCAGGTCCGAAAACCTCCATCTTCAGTTCCGGGCTGTGACAAACAAGACCACCCTTGTGAGGCAGTTAACATTAGAGCCGCCTGCGCCCAAGTACTGTGGCCTTCATCCCACCGTACGAGATTGATCTGTATGCGTATTTCCCTGAAACCCCTGATCGCAACCGGCATCTTGTCGGTCGGTTTTTTAGCAGATTATGCAGCCGGCGCAGCGAACACCCCCTCGCTGTATGAGCGCATGGGCGGCGCCGAGGTGGTCACGGCCGTTTCGAATCAATTGATCGACCGCACCGTGGCCGATCCCAAACTGAAACGCTCCTTCGACAAGGTCGACATACCGCGTTTGAAAAAATTGCTGATCGAACAGATCTGCGCCCTGTCCGGCGGGCCATGCAAGTACAGCGGCGACACCATGAAAGAGGTGCATGCCGGCTTGAACATTCGTCAGGACGAGTTCTACGGCATGGTGGAGGAACTGCGCACGGTGATGATCGACAATCACATCGAGCTGCGCGAGCGTAATGAATTGCTGGCCTTGCTCGCGCCGATGAAGCGCGATGTTGTGACACGCTGATGCAGTGTTTCAATCGTCAAAGGCTCACGCTCGGCGTGCTGATGAGTTTGTCTTGCTGGCAGGTCCATGCTGCGCAAGTGAATGTCACTGTCAACGATACCGATGGCAAGCCGGTCGGCGATGCCGTTGTTTATTTGCTGCCACCTGCAGGCTCAGTTTTACCGAAACCACGCGATGCACAGATCGATCAGAAGGATCGCACCTTCGTTCCCACCGTATCGGTGATTCAAACCGGCACTTCGGTGAGCTTTCCCAACAGCGACAATATCCGTCACCAGGTGTATTCGTTCTCACCGGCAAAGCCTTTCAACTTGAAGCTGTATTCAGGCAAAGCAGCCGCGCCGGTGGTATTCGACAAGCCGGGCGCTGTAGTACTGGGTTGCAACATTCACGACCAGATGGCTGCCTGGGTATTTGTAGTGGATACGCCCTGGTTCGGCAAAAGCGACGCCAACGGAAAAGTCAGCATCAAGAACCTACCGGACGCCGGCTATGAATTGCGCATCTGGCACCCGGGTCAACGTCGCGAAGCGGACAAAAGCACGCTTAACGTGAGTGGTGACGTTAACAAGGTGGTCGTCATTGATGCGGCGCCGATTACCGGCATGCACACGCACACCGAGCATTGACATGCGCTTTCATCACCTGCGCACGCGTATCATTGTGTTCTTCGTGGCGCTGCTGGCCACGGTGCAGATCGTGGCGCTGCTATTCGTCAACAATGCCAATAACAGCAATGCGCAGAAAAAGACCGACGATGAATTTGCCGTGGGTCAACGCGTATTCGAGCAATTACTGACCCAGAACCGCGAACGCCTGTCCCTGGCAGCGCGGGTACTGGCTGCCGACTTCGGTTTCCGCGAGGCCGTGGCCAGCAAGGACGTCGACACCATCGTCTCGGCATTGGATAACAGCGGTTCGCGTATCGGCGCCAATGTGATGTCGCTGGTGTCTCTGGACAAGACAGTGATTGCCGACACCCTCAATCCTCAGCATGTAGCGCAGCCGTATGAATTCGGCAATCTGCTGGATCAGGCTGCCAGCGGCGGTAATGCGTCTTCGATCGAATTGATTAATGGCCGCGCTTACCAGATTGTGCTGGTGCCGGTGTTAGCGCCGGTGCCCATTGCCTGGGTATCCATGGGGTTTGTCGTCGATGATGCACTGGCCAAGGAATTGCGCCAGTTGACCACCCTGGAAGTGTCCTTCCTGGAACTGGGCGCCAGCGGCAAGTGGGGCCTGCTGGCCTCGACCCTGGACGATACCTCCAAGCAGGCATTGCAACAGGATCTACCCGATCTTGATGGCGCATTGAACAAGCGCGAGCTGGAAATCGACAAAGAAGTACAGCGCATTCGCGTACTCAAACTCGAACAACATGGCGACACTGTAGTAGTAGCAGTATTGCAGCGCTCGTTGCGTGAATCCTTTGCCGCGTTTAACACGCTGCAAAGCACGCTGCTATTCCTGGGTATGATCGGCTTGGCAGTCTCGGTGTTGTTCAGCGCCGCCATCGCCATGGGCATTACCAAACCGCTCAGCCAGCTGGTATCGGCCGCCACGCGTATCGAGAAAGGCGACTATGCCGGCACGGTGGAGTTAGGCCGCTCAGATGAAATCGGCGTGCTCGCGCATAGCCTCGATAAGATGCGCAATGGTATTGCCGAACGCGAACAGGAAATTCTGCGTCTGGCTTACCAGGACACGCTCACCGGTCTGCCTAATCGCTCGCTGTTCAATGAGCGTCTGCAACAGGCCATTGCCAATGCGCATCGCAGCGGGCAGACCCTCACCATCCTGATGATGGATCTGGATCGCTTCAAGTACGTCAATGACACGTTGGGTCATGCGGTGGGCGATCACGTGCTACGCGCCGTGGCCGAGCGATTGAATCAACTATTGCGTAACTCCGACACCGTGGCACGACTGGGCGGCGATGAATTCGCCATCCTGCTTAGCACCGGTCAAAGCGATCATGCTTCACGCGTGGCACACAAGATCGTGCGCACGCTGGAACAGCCCATTACCTATGAAGATCAACCCTTGGACGTGGGCACCAGCATCGGCATTGCCTGCTTTCCGGAGCATGGCGCCGATGCCGGCACCCTGCTGCGCAATGCCGATATCGCCATGTACGTGGCCAAGCGTAATAAAACCGGCTTCGCCATTTACAACCCGGAATACGACACCAACCAGCAAGAACATCTGTCGCTGCTGGGCGAACTGCGTCACGCAGTGGAACACAACGAATTGAAAGTGTTCTACCAGCCGAAGGTTTCCCTGCTTAATTCCAGCGTCGGTGCGGTGGAAGCCTTGTTACGCTGGGATCATCCTACGCGGGGCTTCATCTCGCCGGCGCAGTTCATTCCTTTCGCAGAGCACACCGGCTACATCAAGGTACTGACCCGCTGGGTATTGTCCGAGTCGCTGCGTCAATGCGGTGTGTGGCATGCCGCCGGTTTGTCACTGCGCGTGTCCGTGAACATCTCGGCGCGCGATCTGATGAATCGCGACCTACCCGAACAGATTGCGGAAATGATGGCCACTCACAACGTGCCGCCCGATCTGCTGTGCCTGGAGATCACCGAAAGCGGCTTCATGGAAGACCCAACACATGCGCAGAAGGTACTGCAACGTTTAAGCGATCTGGGCATTCAGCTGTCCATCGACGACTACGGCACCGGCTATTCGTCGCTGAGTTACATCGTGCAGCTGCCGGTGGACGAATTGAAGATCGATCGTTCCTTCGTCATGAACATGAGTTCCGACGAACACACCTCGACCATCGTGCGCTCCACCATTGAACTCGGCCACAGCCTGGGATTGAAGGTGGTGGCGGAAGGTGTGGAGGATGAATCCGGCTTGAAGATGTTGCGCGACTTGGGCTGCGATCAGGCCCAGGGTTACTTCATCAGCAAGCCGGTACCGGCTGCCACCCTGGAAGCCTGGTTGATCAATCGGCAGAAGCTGGCTGATGCGGCACAGAGCAAAGCAGTGAGTGGCTTCGACGAGTTACCGCCGGTGGCACAAGCGGGTTAGAAAGCCAGCCGTCACTATCTTGTAGGTCGGGTTTTAACCCGACTCCGGCGTCGGATGTCGGGTTAAAACCCGACCTACAGGAAAACGTCTTAACCTTACGACCCATTGCCTCGGGCCATTCAATTCAACAACTCCCTCACCTTGCTAGACAACGCCTTCAAGGTAAAAGGCTTGTGCAAGAAAGCCGCTTCGGCATGCAACACACCATGACGCACTACCGCGTCGTTGGTATAGCCACTGACGAACAGCACCGGCGCGCGGCTGCGTGTACTGAACTCCTCGGCCAACTCTCGACCGGTCATTTCCGGCATGACCACATCGGTGAGCAACAGATCGATCTGCGCGCTGTGCGTATCGAGCACCTGCAATGCCGCATGCCCATTCACTGCCTGCATCACCTTGTAACCCAATGACTGTAACGAACGCGCCACCAGTTCACGCACGCTGTCATCGTCTTCCACCAGCAAAATGGTTTCATTACCGTTGTCCACCTGCGGCGCTTCGATATCGGCGCTGGCCACCGGTGCCTCCTTTACCGCCGGCAGATAAATCTTGAAGGCCGTGCCGAAACCGGGCTCGCTATGCACTTCGATATGACCGCCGCTTTGCTTGACGATGCCATGCACCACCGCCAACCCCAGACCGGTGCCCTTGCCCACCGCCTTGGTGGTAAAGAAAGGTTCGAAAATACGCGAACGCACCTGTGCGGTCATACCCTGACCGGTATCGCTGATGGTGAGCACCACGAAGCAACCGGGGCGTAGTTGCGGATGCATCTTTCGATACATGGCGTCCACTTCAATCTCGGCGGTCTCGATGCTGAGCTTGCCGCCTTCGGGCATGGCATCGCGGGCATTGACCACCAGATTCATGATCACCTGTTCCAGCTGACCGGGATCGATTTTCACAGCGCTGATTTGCGAGGCCAGCACGCTGTTCAACTGCACCTGTTCACCGATGACACGCATCAACATGCGTTCGGTGCCGCGCACCACCTCATTCAAATCCAGTACGCGTGGTTCCAATACCTGCTGACGACTGAATGCCAGCAATTGACGAGTCAGTGCCGCCGCCCGTTCGCCGGCACGACGAATCTCACCGACAAATTTATGCGATTCATCATTAGCGTCGAGAGTGGACATGAGCAACGAGCTGTAGCCGGAGATCACCAGCAACAAGTTATTGAAGTCATGCGCCACGCCACCGGCCAGCTGACCGAAGGCGTCCAGCTTCTGCGATTGACGCAGTTGCTCCTCAAGGTTCTTGCGTTCGGAAATATCGCGCAGAATGCCAATGAAGTGTTGCTGCCGATCCAATTCGAAACCGGTCACGGCAAAATCCATGGCGAAGGTCAGACCATCGCCACGCAGACCATACAATTCGCGACCCAGCGCAATGTGCGCAGCCTTGCCGGTGCGCAGATAGTCGGCCAGATGCTTATCGTATTCGCCATGACAGGAATCGGGCATCAGCAGGCGAATATTCTGTCCGATCACTTCCGAAGCTTCGCGTCCGAACATCAATTCGCCGGCGCGATTGAACGACGAGATATTGCCCCGCGCATCCATACTGATGATGGCATCCAACGTGTTGTCCAGCACTGAGCGCAGTAGTTCATCGTTGCGACGCTTATCGGTGATGTCGCGCATCACTTTCACAAAACCGAACAAGCGATCTTCTGCATCTCGCAATGCCGCCAGTGTGCCGGCAGCCCAGTAGGGTGTGCCGTTCTTATGCAATCGCCAGCCGTCGATTTCCTGTTTGCCGGCCATACGCGCCTGCACCAACTCGCGTTCCGGCCGGCCCAGCGCGATGTCCTCGGCGGTAAACAATTTCGAGAAGGATTGACCGATGATTTCTTCAGCCTGGTAGCCACCTATGCGTTCGGCCGTCTTACTCCAGGTACGAATCATGCCGTCGGCGTCGAGCATGAGAATGGCATAGTCTTGAATGCCTTCGATGAGCGCGCGGAACTGCTCTTCGCTGGTGGACAACGCCCGTTCGGTTTGTTTGCGTGTCGTTACGTCGACGCAGATACCCAGCCACTCTTCCACTTCGCCGGCGGCGTTGGCGATCGGCACCGCGGAAATTAGTTTGTCGCGCCATTGAGTATCGCTACCGCGTCGCAATGAGCATTCAAACTGGAACGGCTGACCATGCTTGCGTGCCTGCGTCCAAGTGGCCGCGACACGTTCGCGCTGTTGCGGCGCGACCAGCTGCAAGTAATCCCCATTGAGAATCTGCGCTGCGCTCAGGCCGGTATAGTCCGCCACGCTGTTGTCCAAGGGTACGCCGCGTGCATCGGTGCGCCACACCACTTCGGCAGTAGCCTGGATCAATGAACGATAGCGTTGTTCGCTCTTGATCAGCTCGGCAGTACGTTGTTGCACCTGCTGTTCGAGCTGCACACGCATGTCGCTACGTAGGGTTTCCAAGGTACGGCGCGCAGTAATGTCGCGATTGGTCTCGATGACATAGGAACGGCCATCTTCGTTGACCAGCACCATGCGCGTTTCGACCCAGATACGCTGACCGGTGCGGGTGCGATGACTGATCTCGCCTTCCCAACGCTGCTCAGCGTGCAGGCAGCGCAACAGTCCATCGATGCCGCCGGGCAACTCGGTTTGCAGCAGGTCATGGCTGCGACGCCCCAACGCCTGATCGCGCGCATAGCCATACATCTGTTCGGCGCCGCGATTCCAGAAGGTGATGCCATCCTGACAATCCCACGCCAACATGGCGTCGTGTACCTGATCGATCAGTGCCGCTTGCTGACGCGCCTTGGCGGCGCTGCGTTCGGCTCGCAGCCGCGCCAATTGCATGGCGCCGCCCAGCAAGGCCGTGGTGACTCCCACCACCGCATAACGAAATAAAAACTCGGCATCGACGACGCCCAGACTGCCGCGTGGCGGAATGAAACAATAATCGGCCGCCACATAGCCCAGAATCATGGTCAATAGCGCCGGCACCAACCCGCCGTACCAGGCAGTGAAGACAATGGCGGTAAAAACGGTCGCGAGTGCAAATTGATCGCCAAGCAACGGGTCCAGCAGCCAACGTATCCACATCGCCAACACGATGCTGATAGGCACGCTCAAATAGCGCAGCAAAGTCGGATACCGTTGATTAAACATGCAGTGGTCGTACCGGCCCTCTCCTTAGGCAAGCTCAAAGTGAAACGGATAGTGTCAAACCTGCATACCGGCTTTATAAAGAGCTGGATATTGTCTCCAAGCCCTACCATCGAACTTAACTTATAGTGGCCGGTAGATGGCTACGTCCTGCAGCGCTCAACAGGTGGATGATGCCAGAGGAATGGACAATTGATAATGGACAATTGACAACGATTTCATTTAGCGACAGTTAAGCCTATCTGCGAATCGTTGCCTTGCACTTTCGTTATCAACTATCCATTGTCAATTGTCCATTTTCGCTTCCACCGTCGGCGCCAGCAGCTTGTACATCACCGGCGTCACCAGACGCGCCAGCAAGGTGGAAGTGATAAGACCACCGATGATCACCCAGGCCAACGGCGAGTAAATACCCGTGTTTTCCAGCGCCAGCGGCAGCAAGCCGCCGATGGCCGTGGCCGAAGTCAGCAGAATAGGCAGGAAGCGCACTTCACCGGCACGCTCAATGGCTTCATCCAGCGGCGTGCCTTCGCGCCGCAGCTGATTAGTGAAATCCACTAACAGAATGGAATTCTTTATCTCGATACCGATGAGGCCGATGAAGCCAATACTGGCAGTGAAGGAAATATCGTTGCCGGTAACCAACAACATCAATAAACCGCCCAACACACCCAGCGGCACCACGGTCAACACGATCAAAGTGCTCTTGAAGCTGCCGAATTCGAGCACCAGGATGGCAAAGATGCCGAAGATGGCAACGATAATCGCGGTGCCGATACCGGAGAAACTTTCGGCGCTGGAAGCTGCTTCACCGCCCAGCTTGTAGTGATAACCAGCAGGCCAGTTGAATTGATCCAACTTGGCCACCACAGCATTGGTGAGCTTGCCGACATTCTCGCCACGTTGCGCATCGGCATCGATCACCACGGCGCGTTCGCGACTGAAGCGTTGAATCAGAATGGGCGCGCTTTCGAACTGCAGGCTGGCCAGCTGCGACAATGGCAGACTGTTTCCAGTGACCGTGCTGACGCGCGCCTGTTGCAAGGTATCCAGTGTCGCGCGTTCACCCACCGGCGCACGCAGCATGATGTCGTACTGTTCGCCTTCGGCATCGCGGAACTTGCCCGCCGATAGACCGCTGACCGCCAAACGCACCGCGCGATCGAACTCCACCGTGGGTACGCCCAGCAAGTTGGCTTTCGCTGAGTCCACCTGAAGACGTAGATTGGTACGCGCCACCCGCATGGAATTCTTCACATCGCGCGTGCCTGCAGTGTCCTTCACCAGTGCTTCGATCTGATGGCTGAGTTTTTCCAACACATCCAGATCGGGACCCAACACCCGCACTGAAATCGGTGCGGAAATCGGAATGCCGTTGGTGAATTCCTTCACATAGATACGCGCATTGGCGTAGCCATCCAGCTGGGTACGTAACTCATCAAGCATGCGCGGCGTTGTGCGTGCGTCGTAGCTTTTAAGCTGTACGTAGATTTCGGCAAAATTGGCCGAATCTTCGGTGGGAATATGGTTGTAGTAGATCTGCGGGTTGCCATGACCGAGATTGGAGAAATAGTTACTGACTTCCGGCAACTGTTTGAGCTTCGCTTCAACGAAATCCAATGCCTTGCGAGTCTCGGCAAAGCTGCTGCCATTGGGTGTCGATATATTGATTAAGAAACGCGGCGTATCGGCCTTGGGAAACAGACTGGAACCGAGAATCGGTACCACCAGAGCAGATAGTAAAATTGAACCGCCGATGGCGAGGATGGCGGTGGTCTTGGGTCGCGACAACGATGCACGCAGGGCCGGTTGGTAGTAACGATGAATCACCGCCATCACCTTCTGCAACAACGGGCTGCCTTCGTTATGACCTTCTTCCTTCAAGATGCGGCTGGCCAGGAAGGGAATCACAAACAACGCCACGATCAGCGAACCAATCACTGTCGCAACAATCGCGGTAGGCAGCACGCGAATAAACTTGCCGGCATCGCCGGGCAGCATCAGCAACGGCAGAAAGGCGAACACCAATGTCGCGGTGCAACCGAGAATGGCTTCGAATATTTGCTTGGTGGCCAGCAGCGCCGCTTCGGTGCGCGAATGCCCCTGACGTAAATGTCGCGCAATGTTTTCCACCACCACGATGGAGTCGTCCACCAGCAGACCCAGCGCCACTACGAAGCCGGCAATGGAAATCTGATTAAGCGAGTAACCGACGAAGTACAGCACCGTGAGACCGAAGGCCAGCGACAACGGCACGGCAATCATCACAATGCCCGCTGCGCGCAGACCCAACGGCAACAAGGTGATCAACACCAATGCCACCGCAATGCCGAAGTCGCGATACAGATTGTTCAAGCGATGCGCCACATTGTCCGCCTGCTTGAAACCCCACTCGAGCTTGATACGCGACGGTAGATTGTTACTCCTGAAAGCCTCCACCGCTGCGGCGATGCGTTCATTGGTAACCAGGATGTTCTGATTGTCCTGCTGCTGCGCAGTGACAAACACGGCGCGCTGACCGTTGTAACGACCGATGTAACTCAAGGGCGCATTATCCCAACGTACCTCGGCCACATCCTTGATGCGCGTGATCTGTCCCTTGCTCACCGCCACCACCGTGTCGCGCACATCGTCTACTGAGTTGAGACTTTCGGATGCCTTGAGACTGAAGCTGCGCGCACCCAAGTCAATGAAACCGGCGGGAATTGCGGCATTCTCGCTCTGCAAGGCATTCATCACCTGGGTGGAGGTCACCTTCAACTCGGCCATGCGCGCCAGATTGAGCGCCACTCGCAACTCACGCTTGGGGAAGGCCCAACTCTCGGCAGTGCGCACACCGGGCACTGCCTTGAGTGAATCGGTCAGATCGCGTGCGGCATCTTCCAGCTCGCTATAGGGCGCCTCTTCCGACACCAGCGCAAACTGCACAATATTTACGTACGCCGGACTCCACTTGCGCACGTTGATGTTCACCACATTGCTGCCCAAGCTATCGCGCACTACGCCTACTTCGCGCGTCACCTCGTCGTACTTCTTGTCGGGATCGGAATTAACGCCGAACTGCACAAAGATGACGCTGACGCCGTCAACAATCGTGGTTTCCAGTTTGAACACATCGTCCAGCGCAGCAATACGATCTTCGATCGGCTTGACCACCAGGCGTTCGATTTCTTTGGGGTCAGCGCCCGGATAGATCACCGGTATGGAATAAGCCGGCGATTTGAAGAAGGGATCTTCTTCGCGCGGAATGGTGCTGAAGGCAAACCAGCCGATGGCGACCAGACATAGAAACGCCACTAGCGTGAACTGATAACGGCGGATCGGAAATTCGAGCAACTGCATGTGAGTTCTCTAATACTTGGATCGTCTAATAAATAAGCTGCTGCGTGGGTTGCCCCAGCCCTCCCCCGTAGGAACAGGGGAGGGGACAGATAGCTCCCTGTTCCTACGGGGGAGGGCTGGGGGCATTCGGAATTCTTACTCCATAACCTGCGCACTAACCTTTTCACCATCGGCCAGATACAGCGCGCCATCGGTCACCACTTGATCATCAGCGCTTAGTCCGGAACGCAACGCCACTTGATCGCGCGTGAAGAACGCCACCTGCACATTGCGCTTGCTCACCGCTTCACCCTGCAACACAAACACACTGGCCTGCTGCCCTACGCCCGCCACCACTGCACCGGTGGGGATGTATAGCAATGAAGATTCTTTCGCTGCGGCGGGTTGAATGTTGACCTGCGCCACCAACCCGGCCACCAATCGCGCATCGGTGGGATCGAGTTGAATTTCGACCGGGAACAGGCCGTTCTCAAGCTGTGCGGCGCCACCCACCACACTGAGCTTGCCGGCAAGTGTCTTGCCTGGCAGCGCATCGAGTTGCACGCTGGCCGCATCACCGATTTGCAATTGCACAGCTTCACGATCCGCCAGCGCTGCACGCACGATGTAGCCCTTGTTGCTGGCGCCTAGCACCAGCACCGGCTGACCCGGCGCCACCACTTCATGATCCTGCACCAGCTTGCGCATGACGGTGCCGGCACTGGGCGCGACAATGCGTGCAAAGCCACTGTTGAAGTTAGCCGATTGCAATTGCGCCGCAGCCACCTTGGCCTGGGTACGCAAGTTCTGTAGTTGTTCGAGCGCGATCACTTGATCCGCATACAGCCGTTCGCCACGTTCCAGATCGCGCTGCGCCTTCTCATTCAACTGCTGCGCCTGAGTTAACTGGGCATTGATCTCGGTGGGCACCAATTCCGCCAGCAGCTGCCCTGCCTTGACCGCCTCACCTTCGCGCACGGCTATGTTCTGCACCACGCCGCCTAATTTGAAAGAGAGTTTCAGTTCATCAGCTGCACTGACAATGCCGGTGGTGATGATGGGCGCTGCACCAGGACCGTTGACTGGCTTGGTCACGCGTACCGGTGTGGGTGTTGCGACGGCTTCTTGTTCTGCCGATTTCGTGCAGGCGCTTAAAGCAACAATCAATGCGCTGCCAGCAAGTACTGCTGTTATGAAATTCGCTCGCAACATGCATTCATCCTCGTCAGCACTCGACATCACGTCGTGATGTAAATAGTTCAATCAACCTTAAGCAGAGAGGCCCTCTCTCCCACTCGCGGGAGAGGGAATGAAGAGGTGATCGTTGAGTGTCATGGCACCGACACCACACCTTCCGCCGTCACATAGTCCAACTGCGCTGCTTCGATCAACGCGGCATAGCGCGTGACATTCAAATTCAACTCGGCATTGGTCAGCGTAGAACGCGCATCGAGAAACTCGACTTGATTGATGGCGCCCTCATCGCGTTTGCGACCGGCAATGCGGAACGCCGCACGGGCGGCATCGGTACGAGCCAGCGCCGTCGTCAATGAATCCACCGACGTGCGATAGCGATCCAGCGCCTGTTGTACTTGCAGATTGATCTGTTGGCTGAGCGCATCACGCTGTACCTGCAGGCGACGCGCCTGTGCCTTGGCGCCATCCACCTCCGCCTTGAGGCCACCTCCGGCATAGAACTTCCAATTGAGCAGCAAGGAAGCACTGGCATAGTTGTAATCGGAGCCCACACCATACTTATCGCCTTGAATGCCGGCATCCACACCCAGCGACAACGATGGCAAAGCCTCGGCGCGCGCCAGCTTGATTTGCTCGTTGGCCGCAACCACGCCCTGCTCCAATTGCTTGAGTTCAGGACGTTGATTGGTCGCCTGAGAACGCAATTGGGCAAGCTCGTATGCGGGCGCATTAGTTGCCTGTGGCGCGGCAACGCTTTCAAGAGGCATATCCAACGAACGGTTAAGCAGAAAATTCACATAGCTCTGCGCCTGCTTCACGGCATCCTGTGCCTGCCGCTGCTGCTGTTCGATGGCCAGCAGTTCTGCCTGCGCACGCAATGGCTGATCTTCAGTGATCTTGCCATTATCGAATAAGGAGCGATTGATACGCAGATTTTCATTGAGCAGGGTGTGAGTGCTGTCGACTATCTGCACGGCTTCGCTGGCCTGCAGCCAATTGAGATAGGCCACGGTGACATCGCGCTTCAGTTGTCGCGCCACGCCGATACGCTGCTGCCGACTGGCATCGAACAGGGCCTGTTGGGCGCGCACGCCTGCAGCTACCGCCGGCGCATAGAGAGGCTGGCGTACGCTCAGATGCGTGTCCTGCTCATGCGGACGCATCAAGGGGATACTTTGATTGTCGAGCATCGGAAAACGTGGGCTTTGGCCCTGCGCCACCAGCATGTCATTGAGCGTTGAATAAACTGGATTGAGCAGATCGCCCACCGGAAACTCGATGTCGCGACCGCCCTGATTGACGGTGTAACGCGCCGAGAGACTCAGCTCCGGTAAGTAGTGAGCGCGTGCCGCGTCGAGCGCAGCTCGTGACTGTTCGACTGCGAAGTTTTCACCTTGCAGCGTGAGATTGCTGCGCATGGCCTCGGCCACGTAATCGTCGATGACGGCTTGTAGGGAGCGCTCTTGGGCTGATGTTGTGGCGCTTAGACTTAGGAAAATAATCAGTCCAATGGTCTGTGCAAATCCTCTGGTTGCAATCGGAGCGCCCCCACCCTGCCCTCCCCCATAAACGGGGGAGGGTTCCGATGGCTCGATGCGATGAGCACCTGAGCAATGAACACCGGGTAGTCGCTGCTTTCTCATGCCCACAAACTCTTTCATGCCTATGAAAGAGAGCAGGCTTATCACTCCACTACGCCTTAGAGAGGATTGAATGCTTAACCCCCTCCCCCGTTCCATGGGGGAGGGTTGGGGTGGGGGCATCTTGGTTGCAGGCATCTTGAACAACCGTACCTTCATGATGCTGATTACTTCCCTTGCAAAGAACGCGTGCACATGACAATCGCTTGGTCGACCAGCTGCTTGGTCTTCAAACCAAAGAACTCGAAGGCATCGCCCTTGGTGGCAATGATCTGAATTACGCCATGCATGAACGACCACAGCGTAAATGACACCAGCATGGGATTGCCTGCATCCGCTCGGATCGAACCGTCCTGCCTGCCCAGCTCGATGGCCTGGATGATCTCGGCATGCACCCGCTGACCGCCTTCCATGCAACGCAGCTCGTTACCCTGCATCTGCCCCTGCTCGGGCGAATGCGCCACGAAACAGGACACCGCTTCGAAATAAACGGGCTCCTCTGCGGCGAACGCCACATAGGCATGCCCCATAGCCTGAATCTTTTTCAAACCGTTCAAGCGCCGCGCATTGATCGCAGCGAAACGTTGCTGCAGTTTGTCATTGGCGCGGTCAGCCAGCCCCAGCAGCAAATCCTGCTTGTCTTTGAAATAGACGTAGAGCAAGGCACGCGACAGACGCGCTTTCTTCGCCACCTGATCCATGGTGAACGCCGCCATGCCGTATTGCGCAGCCGCGCCGGCCGCCGCATCGAGAATCTCGTCGCGGCGCCGTTCCTTTTCTTCCTGTCTGCGGGTAGCCAGCTCACTCATGACGCTGGACGATAGTTTAGTTATTGACACCGTGTCAACGAAAACTTAAATCCGTTTAATTGCCAAGCCGCACAAGGCATAAAACCGGACAAGTTGTATAACCCAAGTCCGCATCGCTAAATTGCCGGCGCAAGGCACTCGGTCGCAAAGGATTTATTTATGGATATCTCAGATCAGAGAGCGGAAAAAATAAAACAGCTACTCACGCTGGCAAGGATGCAGGGGTTTCTCACCCAGGCAGAAATCGTATCCCACCTGCCGGAAAGCCTGCTTGCTCCAGAGCATGTGCAGGATATTGTTTCGGTAATCAGGGACATGGGCATCAAGGTTGTCGATACGCCCGACAATTAATAGTCGCAACAGTGGCTAGCGACTGCCTAGCGCTCGATCTTGAATTCCAGATCGGCACTCTTGGCTTCGCCGGCTTCGGTCTTGACGGTCCAGTGATCGCTCAAGGTGTAGCGCAGTTTGATGGTGTTGATGGCCTCAGTGAGCGAGATGCCATAGCTGATGAATAGACGCGGCGATAAGAACTTGCCCAGCACCAGCGAGCTTTGACTGTTGGCGTCGGTTTCCACACCCACTTGTTCGATCCCGATGCGACGACCCAGTTCCGAAGCCAGATAACCGCCACCCTGCAGGGCCAGCGTATTGCTGGCGGAACGCACCGTAGTGGCTTCACCATTCTGCAATTCATCCAAGGGTTTGCCGATCAGCAGGTACGACACGATCTGCGTCTGCGACATGGAAGGATCGGAATAGAACTGCAGACGTGGCGCACGCAACAGGCCACGCACATTCACACCGACCGTTTTGACATCGGTACTGACGACGGCGCGTTCGGCCTGTATGTCCAGGCCCGGATCGGTCAACGGCGCATTATCGTAAATCAATCGGCCGCGTTTGATATCCAGCTTCTGGCCGTAAATCTCATAACTACCATTGACGACGCTGAGTTCACCGCTGCCCTTGGCAACCTCACCCGTACGCAGGCGGGTACTCACTGCACCACCCAGACGCCCTTCCAATCCCAGACCATCGAAGTTGACGGCCTCACCCAGACGAATGGCGACATCGCTATCGATGCTCCAACCGGTGCTCTGTTCGAGTACTTCATCGGTTTTGAATCTGGCATCGGCGGAGGTACGCACCGCTCCCACCACTTCCTTGGGTTGCAGACGTGCTTCGGGAATCAACACCTCGCCCTTGATATTGATGTTCTTGTTATCGATATCGAAACGCAGATCCGGCGAAGCCAGTACGCGATATTCGGGCAGATCCGCCACCAGCAGGCGCTCGCCCTTCAACTGCAAATTGCCGAACAACTTCGAGTCGCGCCAACTTAGATTACCCGTGCCATTGAGCATGCCCTCACCGGCATTGGCCTGCGCGGTGAACTGCACTTGATCGGTATCCACCTGCGCGTCGAACTGCAGACCGCGCAACGCCAAGTTGAGCTGGTAAAAATCCAATTCACCTTGCAGCAGCCGCACCGTGCCGGCAAAGCGTGGCGCAGTAGCCGTGCCGCTTAATTGCAAGGCCGCCGCCAACGTGCCGGCAGCGCGATCCACTTCCGGCACAAACACCGGAATCAACTTGGCATCGCTGCTACTCAGACTGAAGACCCCCGAAAGCGGCCAACTACCGAAATCGTTGCCGGTGCGATTCAAGTTAGCCGTAAGGCTGGTCACCGTTTGTTCACCGATACGCAACTCGCCATTGGTCTGCACACTGGCCTGATCGGCAAGCATGGTCACTTCGCCCAGCGTGATCGGCAGCACCTGCTCGCGACCGCCCACCGTGCTATAGCGAATGCTGGCGTCTTTCATTTGCAAGCGTGCATTACCCTGCCAGAGTTGGCCGACCGCTTGCGACAGATCCAGCTGTGCATTCACCTGTGTCAACAGACGCGCGCTATCGGTAAGTTGGGTATTGCGGATCACCAAGGGCAGATCGCTCAGATCGGCATGCACCTGCCAGCTGGGCATGCCCTGTTCGTCGTTCGACCAATTGGCATTGGCGCAACCGCGACCGTTATCGACACGAATGCACAGCGATTGCAGCTGCCCCTGCGTGGTGGAGACCTGCCAGTTCACCGGTTGTTGCAATTCGACACGCTTGTTCTGTTGGTCATCGGTGACCTGTAAGCCATCCAACACACCATGCCAGAACGGTGCATCGTAACCACCACCGGTTTGCGCATGCAGTTTCAGATTCTTCGGTAGCCAGGCATCGACCAGCACGCCATCCAGCGTCAGCGCGTGACCATTGGTACGACCGTCCACCTTGAAATCCAACTGCTCAAAGCCGCTGGTGCCGCGTAACAGACTGGCAGCGGTCAGCTGGATATGCGAGTCAGTCTCGTCGGTGAGATCGATATCGGTATCGAGTTTCAACGCACGCGCACGCCAACCTGCATAACTCAACTGAGTAGCTTGTCCGCGCATGTTGAGGATGGGCTGTTCGGCCACGCCCCTGAACTGACCGGTGACATTCACATCGCCCACAACAGGTTCGTATAGCTGCTCCACCTGCGGCGCCGTCAGCGTGAAACGCAAATCATTCTGCGGTCCCAACACACCTTGTGCAGTGAGATGCGCCTGACCCCAGATCGCATCCATGCTCTCCGCCAACCAGCGTTTGCCCTCGCGTTGCAGACGACCGCTGGCCTTCACAGTTTGATTGCGCAGGCTGCCGGACAGATTACGCACGCGCACATCGAAATCGGTCTTGCTATCGAAGCCACGTCCCACACCGCTGGCATTGATGTTGAGTTTGCCCGACCAGGAAGCCAGCAAGGGTGAGGGGTCGAGATTCTGTCCCTGCACTTCGACTTGCCAACGACGCGGCGGCGCAAACTCAACAAGCCCCTTACCCTTTGCCTTGCCTTGCAAAGTATCCAGGTCGAAGCTCGTCACTTGAATGGCGCCGGGACGTAACTCGCCACGCGCCTGCAAGCTGCTCTGCGGCATACGCGGCGCAGCCAGTTGCCCGCTCATTACAAATTGATAGGGCAGCGTGCCCTTCAAGGTGCTGCTGCCTTGCGCACTGACGAACCACGCCTCCTCCGGCTTGACACCTAAAGGCCACTGCAAGCCACGCCACGCGCCACGCAGATCCAGCAACGGCTTGCTGCCGTCCATGAAAGTAATGGTGCCGGTGGTACGCGTGCTGATTGCCGTACGGGGCACGGAAATGTCCGCGCGTTCCAGCGTGAACACACGATCGGCATAATGCGTATCGGCGTCGACATGCATCGACAGCGGACTCCATTCCGGCACCACCAGATCACCCACGTAGCGCATACCCTCGCCACTGAGATTGAACTGCATGGCCAGCTTGCTGAAACTGAAAGTCGGCTGTTGCCACCACGCATCCAGCAACACACGCTCCGCAGTGGCCTTGCCTTGTAAAGACCAGCCACTCTCGGGGAAGGCCAGCACGCCATCGACCACTGCTTCGTGCGGCTGATGCAACAAGGCATTCAATGACAATTGCGGGGTCTTGCCAGTCACCGGACCGTCGGCTTTAACATCGCCATTCAAAGCCACGCCATTGCTCAATCGGTAGTCGGCATTCAATGCGGCGCGCAGGTTGAGCAGATCGCCGCCGTCCAGTACGACTTCACCACGCGCATCGAAATCACGTGTCACCGCATTGAGTTCGGTGACACGCAAGCGGCTGCGCGACAGACTGGCCTCGCCCTGCAGGGGCGTAGCCTCAAGCGTGTAGCCACTGGTGTGCGTATAACGCACTCGCTGCAGATCCAGCTCATCCACGCTGATACGCAAGAAGGCCGGCAGGAAATAAATCGGTTGATCGGGTGTCTCGCGCTGTTTCGGCTTGAGCGTGGCTTCCACCGAAGCGACATGCAGGCGATTCACTTCGACCAAGCCGCTCAACAGCAAGGCCGGCGTCAAATCCACATCGAATTGTTCGATGTCGATGTGCACGCGCTCATGATCGATGGTGATGTGATCCACATGCAGCGGTCCGGCGATCTTGCCGGTGACGCCCTGCAACTGAATCGTCAGACCGGGCACGCGATTCAATTGCAGCAGCGCAAACTGCAATCCCGAAGCGGTGTAACACAGCCAGCCAATGGCGATGCTCGCCAGCAGCAGCGGTATCAGCAGAATCAGCAGCGCTATTTTTACTTTTCTATTCATGGCTAGAACAAAGTAGAAATATGCAGATGCAGACGCGGCGTGCGACCTTTCTCCGACAGCGCCTGCGCCACGTCCAAGCCGAGACTGGCCACGGAAATGTGATAGCGCAGACCAATGCCGGCCGAGTACTCCAGATCATCGCTGAAATGGTCGATGGCATTGCCAATGTCATAAAACACGGCCAGGCGAAAATTCTTGGGCAGATCGCGTTCAATCTCAGTAGTGCCCACCAATAAATTACGCGCACCTACTTTGTTGCCATCGGCATCCACCGGCGATAATTCGTTAAGACTGAAACCGCGCACGCTGTTATCACCGCCGGCGAAGAAACGCACCGATACCGGCAACTCGCTGAAGTTCTTGTCCGACAACCAACTGGCGCCCACTTCACCGCGCAAACGCAGATGGTATTTCTCACTCAAGTCGAAAACGCGCTCGGCTTGCACACGGGCCTGCACAAACGAAGCGCCCGAGCCCAGCGAGCTGGGCGACCCGGTCAACTCGGCATACAAGGTATAACGGCGCTGCTGTTGACCGAGAATGTAAGTAGGTAACGTGGCATAACTGATACCAGGAATGATCAGGAAGGTCTTGATGTCTTCGCGCTTGTTGATGGGCACCGGCGGCACCACCGTATCATCGGTCACGGTGGTCTCGTACACCGAATGTTCCAGCGAGAGTTTGGTAAACAACACTCGCTGCCATGAACCCAGTACCTGCGTGAAACTGGGCGTGAACTCCTTGCGATAACTGGTGGTGTTGTCGGTTTTGACTTCCTTGATGTCGGATAGCGTGAATTCCAGTTTTTCCAGCGCCACATCGCGCACTGGGATCACATAGCGCAGACTTTCTTCATGACCGATGGCCGAGCCGGTCAATTCCAGCTTGGCGCGATGACCGGCGCTATTCACCAGACGACGATCCCAGGTCAATGTACCGCGCGCCTGAGTATCCGTGCCGTAGCCCACGGCAATGCCGTAGCTGTTTTTGCGATTGGGTTTGCCGGTGACCTTGATGGGTACGGTATGCGTTTCAGGATCGGCCGTGCCGCTTTCCACTTCGGCCGGCGCAAAGTACTGCGTGTCGTCCAGCACATACTGAGTCTGCAGCAACAAATCGAGATCGTAGGGATCGCCTTGCTTCATGCGCAGCAGGCGTTGCATCTTGTCGGGATCGATGACGTTCTGGTCGATGCTGATTTCGCCGAAGTAGTAACGCGCGCCGGTTTCCAGCTGCAACGTGACATAGGCGCGACGTTCAGCCTTGTCGATCAACAAATCGCTGGTGACCCAGTGCGCTTCGAGATAACCACTGCTGGTGGCGGCGCGCAGCAGATTGTTCTTGAAGGTATCGTAAGCGCCGTGATCCAGACGCTGACCGGGTCGCAAACTATTCTTGGACAACTCGTCGGCAATACGCTCGTTGTCCTTGCCCTCGCCTTCTATCGTGACATTTACTTCCGATAGACGCACTGCGCGGCCGGGCTTGATGGCGATGCGCACTTCCCAATTGTTCTTCTCTACATTGGTCTGACGCAGTTGGTAGGTGACTTCGGGTTCGTAATAGCCCAGCGGCTCCAGCGCCTTGGCCGCTTCCAGAGGAATGCGTCCGCTTAAACGCTCCAGCGTCTCGGCCTGCAAGTCATTACGTTCGGTATAGCGATCCAGACTGAGGAAGGCGCGCACATTGTCCTGCATCTGCTGCGTGCCGCCGTCGATATCCAGCTTGATGTCGATACCGGCATGCGCCCAGCCGCTCACACCCAGGGATGCGATCAGGCACAACAGGCGCAGCGACTTCAACGCTTTACTCCGGCGAGGTGTCGAAGCCCGACACTGGATCGCTGTCGATGGGCTCGTCCGGATCTTCGGTGGCAACCCATTGTTCGGGAATGTCGGCGCTCTTGAATTCGAAGCGCGTCACGCCGCTCTGCACGCCATCGGGATCGAAACGTCGTTCATGCAAAATGGTGCGGCCGGTGCGCTCCACCAACAACACACTGGAGCTACGCGTGCCATAGCGCTCGTTGACGATGAACGGTGAGGACACGGCGCGCTCCCATTCCAACGGCAGGCCGGTGTGCGGTAATTCGGCATCGGGCGTGCGGGTACGATCCGCCAGCATGGCAAACAAGACATCGGCGCCGACATCCGGCTGTTTGAGCAATTCGGTGAAGCGGTCGCGCGTGCGCTTCAACTTGGGCCAGGGCGTATCCAGCAAGTGATTGGAAACACCATAGACGCCCGGCTTCAACGACTGTGGCGTCGGTGTGCCGCGATTGGAGAAGTAGTACAAGGCACGCGGTCCACCCACCAATAGATTGAAACCCGAGTAGCGCGGTGCGGCGCCACGCAGGTCGTCCAGGAACTCCTTGGGCGAAGTGGCGCCGGTCAAAAACCGCGGCACCAATGTACCGCGCGACGGCGAAAACTCCGCCGGTGCCTGCAGATCGCGAAAGTTGGTTACCACACCGAAACGACCGGAGCGCGCCACGCCCAGCCAGGTGCCATTGGCCTTGAGATCGCGCGGCGCCAGGATGCGCGCATCGTCCTGCCACCAGTTCAGCGGCGCGGCGGGACGATCATGAAATTCATCGCGATTGCCGGCCAGGATCAGGCGATAGCGCGGGTGGGTTTTCCAGGCGATAACAAGTAGGCACATGAGTTAATTGTACAAACCTCAAACAGTTAACGTGTGACAAAGGAAGGCGCACAGCATTCCCTGCGTATTAATTATTCCAAAATTCGAGGTCCCCGCTTATTGCCTGGGACCGATGTACTGAGTAATAGAAGCAGGAAATAGAGAGAGGGTTCTTGTAGGTCGGGTTTTACACCCGACGTTCCGAAAGAGTCGGGTGTAAAACCCGACCTACAACCCGCCGCACGCCTATCTACTTGCTCTGCTGTGCGAAGCCGGCGACACGCGCCGCCAACTCATCGCGCAAAGGCCGCTTGGCATCTCGGTCGTACCAGCTCTCGATCAAGCGAAACGACACCGCCTGCACCGGCGGCAGCACTATCGCGCCATTGGCGATATCTTCGCGGGTAAACCAGCGAGCGTCCTCCAGCTCCATGTCGGTACGTTCGATCTCGGTGGTGGCGGCGTGCGCGATGAAGCCCAGCATCAATGAGGAAGGAAACGGCCAGGGCTGTGAGGAGTGATACTCCACCTCGTCAATCAGCACGCCCGCCTCTTCACGCACCTCGCGCGCCACCGCTTCTTCGACACTCTCGGCCCATTCGATATAACCGGCGATGGTGGAGTAACGTCCCGCCGGCCACTGCGCCTGACGCCCCAGCAATACCCGTTCGCCATCGGTCACCAACACGATGATGGCGGGATCGAGCCGCGGAAAGTGTGTCAGCCCGCAGCCCTCGCCGCTGCACTTCAAGGCATGGCCGCCGTTGATGCTGCGATTGGCTGAGCCGCAACGACCGCAGTAGCGATGCTTGTCGCGCCACATCAGCAGCGCACGCGCATAACCCAGCAAACCGGCCTCGTCGCGATCCATCTGGCCACCGACCAGACGCAGTTCATGAAACTCGCCATGCTCCCCAGCCAGCGGCGCGGTCTCGCCCTGCAGCTCAATCGCGAAACAATACTGGCCGCGGAACTCACCCAGGAATACCAGTTGCTCGTCAGCCAGCGGCTGAGTCAATGCCGACTGTGCCAGCAGCGCGATACCCGGTGTCTGCGTTCCACCGACAATCAGACTGCGCCCCTGCCACAGTGGCAGCAACGACACCTCGCCGCCGGCCAACAAATTTGCCAGCCACTCGGCATCGGTGCGCCGCTCGGCCAGGCGATTGAAGCGATTGCCGGCATAAAAATTCTGGGGTTGGCGCAGGCTGGACATGGCACGATCCGCAGATAGCAGAGGATGCGCAATTCTAACAGGCATGGCGCCGAGGCAAGGCAGCCCATGGCAAATGATTTGTGCAGCCTGCACGGCCACCCTTGAGAGCGATGCCAGATAGCACCGAAGACGAAATCAGCAAGCGCCGAGTGCAGAACACTCGCGCAACTGACACAAAGGGCAACGATGCCTTAATACCGTCGCAGCATCACGAACGAAGTGGCCCTTGCAACGCGAACAATATTGCAGATACAACTCTTCATGCGCCGCGAGTTTGTAGGCAAAGTACCAAGCCTGTTCAAAACTGAGCGCCGCCCCATACGCCATCGGCAGATATTCCTCGTAGGCATCGCAGAAACATTGTGCATATCCAGATTCGCCACACAGCCAGTGCTTGGCGTGATGACCTCTGAGCAGACCACGCTTGACCAATACACCGCTTAAGATCGACGACTCCAATTGCATCGCGTAGTTGCGCGTGTACTGCCCCGCACTGCTGGGCGAACGACCGCGATGGCGTTGAATAGTGGACACATTCTGATCGCGATACAAACGTCGAATGCGTTCATCGGACAGTTGTGTGGCCCGACGGATGGTGCTAGTACGCGCTTCGAACTTGATCATGCGCAACGTGACAGCCAGGCGTTGCACCTCATCAATGAGATGTAGTTCTTCCATGTGGCTTCCTTGTCGATATCCATATAAACCGCAATGCCATTGACGATGCGGAGTGAACGCAGCTTATCATTTGACTACAACAGGGAAGACAAGCCAAACAGTGCATAGATGCACAGGGAGGAAACATGCGCAAGCAGCCCGCCACGGATATGGCAATCTCGACCAATAATTCGACAAGCAATTCCATCAACACGGCCGCCACCCGGCAGCTGCTGCGCCTGAACACCGACTTTCTTAAATTGATGATCGGCACAGCCGCCGGCGAAGCAATCAGCCTGCGTCGATACCTGGGACTTGCCGATGCGCAAATGAATTTACTGCTGTCTTGCAGCGACGATGCCCTGCTGCGCATGGCCGGCTGCAGCTTCGCCTTGTTTTCATTGTCGCTGCATCAAGTGGCACTGTGGCAACGCTGCGCCCTCTCCGACCAACGGCTCAGTGAACTGCAGCATTATCAATTTCCGGCGCCGACGCAGGATTTCGAATGGCGCTGCATTCATCATGGTTTTATGGAGTGCGCGCTGTTCTTCGCCTGGCATCTGGCACAGACACAGCCCAACGAGGCGCGCCAGATGCTGGGCATGTCCGAGGAATGCGCCAGGGTATTGGCACATCTAGAGTTGCGACAGTGCCGACATCTGGCTCTGGATAACAAGCTGCTCGCGCCACGCTGGCGTCAGCATCCTTATTTTTGGTCTGACTTGCTGCGTTACGGCAGCAGCAGCGAGACACAGCATTTCAAACTGGTATGCGTGCTCGCCTCGCAACTGACCGCCCAGGATCTGGAACCCAGCACCATCCTGCGGTTGAGCCAAATTTAACCGCCGGCCCGCGTAACCCGGCGCAATGCTTGCGACAACCGCAAGGCCTCAGTACGCTTGCCAGCCTTATCGGTTACCACTGAGCACCCATGAAAGCGCTGTCGCTGCAAGGCCTGAGCAAGACATACAAGAACGGAGTGCAGGCCCTCAAAGGAATCGATCTGGAAGTAGAGGAAGGCGACTTCTTCGCCCTGCTCGGTCCGAACGGCGCTGGCAAGACCACGGCCATCGGCATCACCACCTCACTGGTCAACAAGACCGCCGGCAAGGTTCATGTATTCGGCCATGACATCGATACCGAACTGGCCGCAGCCAAGGCCTGTATCGGCCTAGTGCCTCAGGAAGTGAACTTCAACATGTTCGAAACGGTGAGCACCATTCTGCTCAACCAGGCCGGCTTCTACGGCATTCCGCGCAAAGTGGCCCACGACCGTCTGGAAAAGTATCTGCACAAGTTGCAGCTATGGGAGAAGCGCAATGCCGTGGCGCGAGGTCTGTCCGGCGGTATGAAGCGTCGCCTGATGATCGTGCGCGCCCTGGTACACGAACCACGTCTGTTGATTCTCGACGAACCCACTGCCGGCGTGGACATCGAAGTACGTCGTTCGATGTGGGAGTTCATCAAGGAAGTGAATGCCGCCGGCACCACTATCATTTTGACTACGCACTATCTCGAAGAAGCGGAAAGCCTGTGCCGTAACGTGGCCATCATCAATCAAGGCAGGATCATCGAGAACGAGCGTATGAGCACACTGCTGCGCAAACTCAATACCGAAACCTTCGTGTTGAATCTGCGCAACCCCATTGTCCAGGCGCCGACCCTGGCCGAATACAAAATCGTCATGTCCGACGATCACACGCTGGAAGTGGAAACCACCAAGGAGCAGAGCCTCAATCAGGTGTTCACCGCCCTCAGCGCGCAGGGCATTGAAGTGAGCTCGATGCGCAACAAAGCCAATCGCCTGGAAGAATTGTTCCTGAGCATGGTGGAGAAGGGTAATGGCAATGGCGCGAAGACTGGGACTTAGCCGTTGCCCTTTACCTTCTTAGCAACAAATGATTGATGTGCCTTATTCATATGCCCCCACCCTAACCCTCCCCCGCAAGCGAGGGAGGGGATCGGATGTTCCCTCCTCCGCTTGCGGGGGAGGGTTAGGGTGGGGGCAGCCAAAGTTAAAGAAAGACCAATGACTACACAAACACTCAACCGCTCCACCGCCAACTGGATCGGCTTTCAAACCATCGTGCGACGCGAGTTCAATCGCATCATTCGCATCTGGGGTCAGACCATCGTGCCGCCGGCGATCACCGCCACGCTGTACTTCGTCATCTTCGGCCGCCTCATCGGCGGACGCATCGGCGACATGAATGGCTACACCTATCTGCAGTACATCGCACCGGGGCTGATCATGATGACGGTGATCACCAACAGCTACGGCAATGTGGTGTCGTCCTTCTTCGGCGCCAAGTTCGGCAAGCACATCGAAGAACTATTGGTCTCGCCGCTGCCTAATTACCTGATCGTCATCGGTTACATGATGGGTGGACTGACGCGCGGGTTACTGGTGGGCGGCGTGGTCACGGCCATCTCGCTGGCCTTCAGTAATCTGCATGTGCAACACCCGCTGGTAATCTTCTCTGCGGTGTTGCTGACTTCGATGGTGTTCTCGCTGGCCGGCATGCTCAACGCCATCTTCGCCAAGAACTTCGATCAGATTTCCTTCATTCCCACTTTTATCCTGACACCGCTGACTTATTTCGGCGGAGTGTTCTACACCATTTCGTTATTGCCCAACTTTGCCCAGACGTTGTCGCATATGAATCCCATCCTGTACATGGTCAATGCGTTTCGTTACGGCTTTCTCGGCATTTCGGATGTGGATGTGACACTGGCCTTCAGCATCATGATCACCGCCGCAGCGGGATTGTTTATTACTTGCCTGACCCTGTTGAACAAGGGCGTGGGATTAAGAGAATAACGCCTAGGCGACGCGAAGTTCGCTACAAAATCTAATCGCAGCAGCGGAGCGGGCGCAATGAATTGCGCCCCTCCATAAATATCTTGCCATCGCTGATGTAGGGGCGTGATTCATCACGCCCTTCTGACAATCAGATCGATCATCGCTTACATGCCGCATGTGCTCCATGCGGCAACACATCGAATAGCTACGGCTACTTCGACCAGCTGGCATTCCAGTGCGACAACGCACGGCCCGGGATCGGCGAGCGGAAGGTCGGCAGCGATGTACCCACCAACGAACCCACGTACACATTGCAGAGATCGGGACCGCCAAAGGTGACGCTGGCCATGCGTGGCGCCAGCAAACCCGGTGCGTGACGATACAAGTTCTTGCGAGTCTTGCTCTCCAGTTCCAGGAAGGGCTTCTTCACAGCGGGATCGCCGTCTTCCCATACCGTCCACGCTTCACGCTCCGGTGAAATGACCATCAAGCGATTGGCAGTGATGGTGGTCACCCACATATTGCCGTAACTGTCGAAAGCAAAGCCATCGGGATTGCCGCCCAGTTTTTCCGGTCCGTAAATTTCACGATCCGTCAGCGTGCCGTCAGGCTGCACACGCAGACGCGTCATGTGATCGCCGCCGGTCTCGGCCACGTACAACCATTCTTCGTTTTCGTCGAAACGAATTTCATTGGTGCCGCGGAAGCCGGTCGCCATGATGCGTGGCTTACCGTTCTCCACCATCGCAATGTAGCCATCGGCCTTGACGCTGCCCGCCGAAGCACGCGCACGCCAGCTGTCGAGCGTCGCCGTAACTGTGAACCACAGACGGCCTTTGCTATCCAGCGACGGGAAGTTGGCCTTGCCGATGGGCTGGCCTTCGATCTCGGTGAACAACACTTTATGCTGACCCTCGCGGGTCAGATGTTCGATACGATTGGTGCCGAAGTTGCAGACGATGAAGTCGCCGTTCTGGTCAAAACACAGACCATTGGGCAGCGAGAAAAAATCATCGGCATCCAGGCTGGGCTCCGGCACATCCGGCGCGAATGGACCGCCGCCGTTCTTCGGCACGATCACTTCCTGCACGCCATCGGCGCGAATGCGCAGCACGCCGCCGCGAATATCCGCACACCACAGATCGCCGTTGCGTTCGGCCAGCACGCACTCGGGACGCTTCAGGTCTTTGCCGGTCAGCGTCACATCTTCCGGCCGAACCGACCAGCCTTTTAGGGGATTACTCATCAATCAAATCCTCAGCATCAAATTGGGCTAACTGCGCAGCAGCATTAAAGGTCTAAACAAACCGAGTTTCGTCATTCCCGCGGAGGCGGGAATCCAGTTGAATCGCAATCTTACTGGCTGCCCGCCTGCGCGGGCATGACGATCAACCTTTCTATGGTCATCCTGCACCCATCATAGAGATTCAGGACCTCGGCGCTCTTATTGTCAAACCGACAAGACGCCGTAGAAATTACTGCCGCAAGTAATTCAGCTTACGCAAAACCGGCGCAGCTGCCTACCGTTTTGACAACGATACAGGCACAGCTGATGGCGGCCCTGTCGAAGCTTTACACCTGTCTGGAGACGCCACGCGAGAGCGACGGATACAGGCGTCCGCTCTGTAGGGAAGGGTCAGGAGGGCGGCGCGAGCCAATTCAGCGTGATAGCCTCACGGGCCAGCGCAATCAATCGAGAACCACTTTGACCGCACTCCGCACCTGGCTGGTATTCGCCCTCGCCGGCTGGTCCGGCTTCTACGTGATGGCCATCGAGCTGCTCAGCGGCCGCATTCTCGCGCCCAGCTTCGGCAACAGCATTTACGTGTGGGGCGGCGTCATCACCATCTTCATGCTGGCCCTGTCCATCGGCTACCTGATTGGCGGTCAGCTGTCGGTGTATGCGCCCACCCTGCGCAAGCTAGGCCTGATTCTGATCGGTGCAGCCCTCACCACCTTGCCGGTGATTGTGTGGAGCGAACCCTTGCTGGATGCCATCTTCAATCGGGTCTCCGATCCGCGTTATGGTTCGCTGCTGGCCAGCTCGGCGTTGTTCTTCATACCCACCGTGATCTCCGGCAGTGTCTCGCCCTATGCCATCCGCCTGCTGGTCACGCAGTTACAGGCCAGCGGCAAATCAGCGGGTAAGCTGTACTTCGTCTCCACCTTCGGCAGCGCAGCCGGCACCATCAGCACCTCGTTCTACCTGGTGCTGCTGTTCGAAGTGAATCAGATCATATTGGGCCTGGTGGTAATTTCAGTACTGCTGGGCGGCATCGCTGTGATGACGCGGAGCAAAGGGCATGAATAAATTATCGAAGCCTATCTTTTTGATCTTGGCCGCGTTACTGGCTACCAGCTCAAGCGCAATGGCCACCGTCCTGCACACCGAGAAATCGCTATACCGCAACATCGTCGTCTACACCGAAGACGATCTGCGCTGCATGCGCTTCGGTCGCTACGACGGCAATCGGCAAAGCTGCGTGTCGATCACCGAGCCTAATCGCCTGGTCTTCAACTACACCCGCATGATGATGGGCGCGTTGTACCTGAACCCCACACCGCAACGTGTACTGATCATTGGCCTGGGCGGCGGCACGCTACCCAGCACCTTGCAGAAACTTTTCCCAACCGTGCAAATAGATGTAGCTGAAATCGATCCGGCAGTCACCAAGGTGGCCAGGAAGTATTTTGGCTTCGATGCCGGCAACAAGATTCGCGTCGCAGAAGAAGATGGCCGCGTGTTCGTCAAACGCGCCCTTAAACAGACCACGCGTTACGACTTGATCATGCTGGATGCCTTCGATCATGAGTACATCCCCGAGCACATGCTGACCCGCGAATTTTTGCAAGAAGTACGCGGCCTGCTCACACCCAACGGTGTGCTCGCCGCCAACACCTTCTCATCCAGCCGCCTGTACGACTACGAGTCCATCACCTATCAAACCGTGTTTGGTGATTTCTTCAATTTGAAAGATGCCAACCGGGTTATCTTGACGCGTATGAATGGCCTGCCTAATCAGGAAGAATTGCGGCGCAATGCTCAGGCGTTGGAAAGCAAGCTCAAGCCGTTAGGTGTGGGCAGTGACTTCTTGCTACCGAAGCTCACCGCGACTAAGGACTGGCCGGCTAATACTCGTGTGTTGACTGATCAGTATTCGCCGGCGAATTTGCTTAATAGTAAGTAGTTGTTTCCTGGATTCCCCCTCTTGCAGGACAAATTAGTCTGAAACGAATTTAGTAGAACAAAGTGAGATAAATTAATTTCAATATCCAGGCACCCAGGATTTGCCATCGTCGGCACTGAAAATAATGGAATCATAATTGTCGTACGCGACAAAAATTTTCTGGCGGTCTGCATAGAAAATGTTGGGATAGTATTTTCCATCCGTAACCATTTGCTTGTCCCAAGTCTTTCCGCCATCCTGTGATGCTGCCATATAGGCATCTTTTGATAGCCAAACACCCATCATGGCGACACCAATTTGTTGATCCTTAAACGCAGGCAACTGCATGAAACGATCTACTGCAGATTTCTGCCACGTCGCGCCCAGGTCATGACTTTCCCATGGGTTAACCGCAATCCCACCAACACAGCGGCAGCGAATAACTCCATCCCCAGTCATGGTTATCCCTTGAATCCCTCCAGCTGATTTTCTTACAGAAAACTCATCAGTATGCGTGTCCAACACAAGAAGGTTTCTGCCAGGCAAGCTCACCAACAAATATTGCTGATATTGAAATGTCTCCGGCACAATTCCTTGTATGTCCCAAATTTTGGAGATTGATAGCGTCTGTTCCGTAATTAATTTCCACTGCGGGATTCCAATCCGACCTTTGAAAATTGACACCACGTTATCCAGCAAGTGAGTCACGTAGATATCACCAGAATCTGAGATCTTTATGCTTTTGATGATTCCGAACGGGATACCTGCATCAATATCGGCCCACGTTAATCCATCATCGGTCGACATCTTGAATACACCCAGTTCGCCTCCGGCAAGGAGTGTTCCATCAGGCAATTGGATGGCAGATTCAATGGAAACTGAGGCGCCAGTGTCCAGGGCCACCGGCGCTTTTCCGGGGGTCCAATGTCGAACGACTCCCAATGAGCTACCAAACAACAAACTACCATCTTGCATCTGTGTTGGACCAAAGAGCCCGGCACTTAGCTGCTTCGTACTTTGATATAAATTTGCATCAGTGTTGTCGGCAGCTGCATCCACCCAGCCTAAAACACCCGATTCAAGCTGACTTCGATACTGCGGAAAAATCTGTGTGACGAAGCTAATTGCATCTGCTTTTGGCGGATCAAGCTGTGGAACCAGTAACACATCGCCTTCACCTCGTGTGAGTTGAACAATATTCCCGAGATACGTCAGCTTTCCAGCTTCAACTGAAAATTGACTAAATTTATCGTTAACCTTTATGGACGCAGAGACACAGAGCCAGCCACACTGCAGAGAAGAAAAATCCACAAATCTATAAAGGCCAGGAGGCACCAATCCACTGTAAATAGCCGTTCGCGTGTTCCCTTTATCCGTATACGTCAGTGAGTAGGATTTGCTCGCCTTACTCGGGCCAACTTGCTTAATGGTAATTTTTTGCCAATTCTTAAAGAACGTAGATGCCCCGGATTGATTCGGTATAACTTTAAAAACAATAACGCCAGCCTGTTCAGTGGCTTTCGTTTCCGCATGCGTATAGGGGGTGATTGTCAAAGCAATAAGTAAGACAATCAAAATACGTACGGCAATCATGTGTATTCCCATTTTATTCCAGTAGATTCCCACGGCCTCTTCTCCAAGACGCACCCACCCTAACCCTCCCCCGTCGAACGGGGGAGGGGATCGGCGTTGATTAGCGTGCGGCCGGCGCAGACCCAGCACCCATCGCATTCGCACCACCGCGCCCGAAGCTTTCATCGAGCAAACCCAGCTTCACTTTGAACTGACGCTCCGTGGTTTCTTTATTGTGCGCTTTAATGGTGACTTCCACCGGCGCGGTGCCATCCCAGTGGTCGGTGATCTTGCCGTTGACGACGCGGAAGATGTCGACGCCAGCACCGTACATGGTGACCATCTCACCGTTCACGGTGGCCATGACCGGGATTTCGATCACATCGCCGACTTTGGCAGGCGGGTTGTCGCCGCGGGCGTAGATTTCATCGTAGGTGTTGCATTCTTTCAGACCGCGATTGGAGATATGGCCATGGTTGCAGTAATCCTTGCTTAGATATTTTTCCATCGCGGCACGGCGCTTGCCTTCGATCAGCGTCATGTGATTCCACTCGAACACCACGCGCTTGTTGGCCATCTCCTGCGGCGTCTCGCCATAGGGCGTGATTGGGCCGGTGTTCACTGCACTGATCAGCATCGGCGTCACAGTCACTGCATTAGGCGAGGGCTTGCCCCATGAAGGAATGGTGCCGCTCTTACGATCGCCCATCACCCATTCGGTGAAACCGGGCGGATGCGCTTCGATGGTGATCTGTGCGGGCGGCGAGGCATCCCAGTGAGCGACGATCTTGCCGTTCTTCACCTGGAAGATGTCCACGCCTTCACCGTACATGGTCACCATCTCGCCATTCACTGCAGCAAGGGTGGGCACTTCGCTGAGTTCGCCGGGCTTGGCGGGTTGCTGATACATACGCGCCATACCGTTAAGCGTTTGCTCAGCGGTGCCGCAGGGCTTTTTCAAACTGGCCATGGACCAATCGCAGAAGTCCTTGCTCACGTATTTATCGAAGGCTTCTTTGGGTTTGCGCTGCACCATCATCATGTACACCCATTCGAAGGCAACGCGCTTGTTGGCGACCTCAGCCGGCGTTTCGCCATAGGGCGTGATGGGGCCGACATCTACCTTGGTGATCTTGGTGACATCGACCATGGCCGCATGCGCGGCAAAGGTAGTGAGTGCAACGGCAGCGCTGCCGATCAGTGTGTATTTCATGATGATCCCCGAGTGGACTAGGAATTTATTGATGCTGAGAGATTTACCCTCAGCTGCCCTTGGGGAGAGAGGCAAATCTAGGAGGCCGATGCTAACCGTGACTTGGCTGCGTTTCTAGAAGAGAAAAGTACCCAGACATGAGCATGAGACGCCCTACTACTGTTTGTTTCCCACGTAGTGGAAAAGTTGATGCCGCGACTAATAAGTCGCATAGGAGCAATTGCTGGTGATGCAACAGAGCAATGCCAAAGGTTGCTGAAAGATAGGAAAAAGAGTTTTTATTCAGACCCTCTCCCTGCCCTCTCCCGCAAGCGGGAGAGGAAAAGAAGAGAGTCACTTTTTCAGCACATCACTTAGGTGCTTGTTGCGCCCCACCCGGCGCGGCATTCATGCCACCGCGACCGAAGCTGGCATCGAGCAAGCCGAGCTTGACGCGAAACTCGCGTTCCACTTGCTCCAGTGAATGCGCCTTGATCGTTACCGTCACCGGCGGTGAAGCATCCCAGTGATCGGTGATCTTGCCATTCTGCACACGGAATACATCAATGCCCTTACCGTACATGGTGACCATCTCGCCGTTGACGGTCGCCATCGTCGGCATCTCCAGCTTGTCGCCTACTTTGGCGGGCTTGCCGGTCATCAAGCTGTTATTGGCCACTTCATCCCAGGTGCCGCATTCCTTCTTCATGGCGGTGATCATGTGGCTGTGATCGCAGAACTTCTTGTCCACATATTTTTCGAAGGCTTCTTTGCGCTTGCCTTGAATCATGCTCATGTGATTCCACTCGAACACGGTGCGCTTGTTGGCCATCTCTTTTGCCGTTTCGCCATAAGGACCGATGGGACCCGTGTTCACTGAAGTCAGCATGGCCTGCGTCACGGTGACCTGAGTATCTGAAGGACCGGTTTCACCGGGAGGTGGACCTTTGCGGTCGCCCGTCACCCACTTGGTGAAATCTGGATGATGTGCCTTGATAGTCACTTCAGCCGGTGGCGAAGCATCCCAGTGTGCGACCACCTTGCCGTTCTTCACTTGGAAAATATCCACGCCTGCACCGAAGTGCGTAACCATCTCACCATTCACTGATGCCGCAGTGGGTACTTCGCTGAGTTCGCCCGGCTTCTGCGGTTGCGAGAACATGCGCGCCATACCATTCAAGGTGTCGTTGGCGTTGCCGCAGGGTTTGTTGAGACCGGCCATGGACCAATCGCAGAAATCCTTGCTCACGTATTTTTCAAACGCTTCCTTGGGTTTGCGATCGACCATCATCATCGACACCCAATCGAAGGTCACTTGCTTGTTGGCGCGTTCGGCAGCGGTTTCGCCGTAAGGCGTGTCGGCACCCACTTCGATTTTCTTGATCTTGGTGACATCCACCAAGGCCGCCTGCGCGGCCATACCGGAAATTGCCACAGCGAATGCTGCAGCCACGATTGCATTGCGTTTCATAAAGCCCCCTTTACTAAAACCTGGCAAGCATAGCATCGGCAGTTATGAAGGCGAGCGAGATAAGACTATTGATCACATGTAACGCACATGTGCCTTGTAACGTTATCAATGCGGGAACGAACAGCCATGATCATCGCTGCCTGCGTCGAATGACTTTGTTGTGGAAGCCATAGATGCATCGAGAATCGTCGCCCCCGGCGCAGGCGGGGACCCAGTCAATTTATGTGTCGCGAAGCGACGCTTCAACACACAGGATCCCCGCCTGCGCGAGGATGACAGAAAGATAGATCACAGCAATTCATACGAGCAGCCAGTCGCTCGTATGAGCAATCGTTACTTCTTCTCCGGCGGAATGGCGCCGCCCAAGGGTGCATTGCCCATCTTCTTCTCGCCAGCCAGCACCTTCATCATGTTCTCCACGACTTCCGGCGCGTGTGCAGCAACAGTGACCGAGCTGGGCGGCGTGGCATCCCAGTGATCGGTGATCTTGCCATCCACTACACGCCAGATATCCACGGTGCTACTGTAGGTGGTGACGATTTCGCCATCGACTGAAGCCATGTACGGCTGATCGATACGATCGCCCAACTTGGCAGCCTTGTACTGGCCCTTGGGTCCCGCCAACAACTCGGCACGCGTGGCGCAATCTTTCTTGCCGTTGGTCAGCTGGTGACTGTGATCGCAGTAGCTATCGGCCAGGAATTTTTCCGCCGCTTCCTTGGGCTTGCCTTGCACCATACTCATGAAGTGCCAGCCCAGCACGGCGCGCTTGCGATTCATTTCGGGAATGGTTTCGCCATAGGGCGTCATCGGACCGATGCTCACACCTGTTAAATGCATCTGATCCATCACAATGCCGGCATCGGCTTTGCGCGGCACGTTGGCCGTGTATTCGGCAGGCGGTGAAGCATCCCAGTGCGCAGTGACCTTGCCGTTCTTCACCTGGAAGATATCGACACCGGCTCCATACATGGTGACCATCTCGCCATTCACTGCAGCCATATCGGGAATCTCGATGCGCTCGCCGGGTTTGATCTGCGTGCTGTAGTTCTTCACCCATTTGTCGTAGGTTTCTTGATAGTTGGCGCAGTCGCGCTGGCCGCTGGTGCTCATGTGGCCATGGTTGCAGTAGTCCTTGCTGACATAGGTCTCGAACGACTTCTGTGGATTGCGCTCCACCGCATTGGTGTAGTTCCAGTCGAACACCACTTTCTTGTTGGCGGTCTCGGCTGCAGTTTCACCGAAGGGCGAGGTACCGCCGCGAACGCCCTTGGGCACTTTAGAGGGTTCGATGACTTCTGCATGTGCCGCCATACCGCTCAGCAACACACCTGCCAGACACAAAACTTTCAGCTTGTTATCCATGATTCCCCCGAGAAAGAATTTATAGTCGGGGCAGTGTACGGCCGGGGGCTGAGGACTTTTTTCAAGGAATGTTAATGACAGATGTGGGCCGCCGGTTAAGAAGCTGTCAGCAATCGCTATGCGCAGGTCATTGCGGCTAGACTCTACCGACCCATGCACTCATCGGTTGCAGAAGTGTTGCAGCCGATCAACAGATTTCCCATCCAGGGTGTCCCATGAAATTGATCAAGCCGTTAATCGTTGCCGTTTCGTTGGCGCTGACCTGCCAAACGGTCGCGCTCGCCGCCAGCGCGCCGCCGGCCGGCATCACGCAAGTGACCTCTGTCGAGGGTATTACCGAATATCGGTTGGAAAACGGTCTAAAGGTGCTGCTGTTTCCCGATCCATCCAAGCAAACCATTACGGTGAACATCACTTACCTGGTCGGCTCGCGTCACGAGAACTACGGCGAGACCGGCATGGCGCATCTGCTGGAACACATGCTGTTTAAAGGCTCGCCCAAGCACACCAACATCCCGGCGGAGCTGACTGCGCATGGCGCGCGTCCCAACGGCACCACCTGGTACGACCGCACCAATTACTTCGAGACCTTTGCCGCCACTGACGACAATCTCAAATGGGCGCTGGATCTGGAATCAGATCGCATGGTCAATTCGTTTGTGGCCAAGAAGGACTTGGACACCGAGATGACTGTGGTACGCAATGAGTTCGAATCGGGCGAGAACAATCCCGGTTCCATTCTCGAAGAGCGCATGATGTCCACGGCCTACCTATGGCACAACTACGGCAACTCTACTATTGGCGCACGCGCCGACATCGAGAACGTGCCCATCGAAAGATTGCAGGCCTTCTACAAGCAGTACTACCAGCCCGACAACGCGGTGCTATTGATCGCCGGCAAGATCGACGAAGCCAAGACCTTGGGCCTGGTAAAGGAATACTTTGCCGGTATTGCCAAGCCGACCCGGACGCTGCCACCTATCTACACTCTCGATCCAACCCAGGATGGCGAACGCGAGGTCACGCTGCGTCGCACCGGTGATGTGCAGGTAGTGGGCGCGGCGTATCACGTTCCCAATGGCGCGCATGCCGACTTTGCCGCGCTGGATATTCTGTCGGAGGTATTGGGCGATGAACCCTCCGGTCGTCTGTACCAGGCGCTGGTCACCACCAAGCAAGCCGCCAACATCTCCACCTACGGTTATCAATTGCACGATCCCGGGATGATGCTGATGTTTGCCGAAGTGCGTCAGGGCGATTCGCTGCAGACGGCGCGCGATACATTGATCAACACCATTGAAAGCATCGCCAGCAAAGCGCCCACTGCGGAAGAAGTGGAGCGCGCGCGGGCACGCCTGTTAAAACAGATCGAGTTGAATCTCAACAACTCCGCCAGTATTGGCCTCACTTTGAGCGAATGGGTAGGCATGGGCGACTGGCGCATGTACTTCCTGCATCGCGATCGCCTGCGCAAGGCAAGCGTGGCTGATGTGCAGCGCGTGGCGGGAGCGTATTTCAAACCCAGCAACCGCACCGTGGGCTTGTTCGTACCCACAGAGAAGCCGGATCGCGCCGAGATTCCTGCTTCGCCCGATTTAGCCTCGCTGCTCAAGGATTACAAGGGCGATACCGCCAAGGCCGAAGGCGAAGCCTTCGATCCTTCGCCGACCAACATCGATACGCGTACTGCGCTGAGCAAGTCCAGCACCGGCATCAAGCTGGCACTGCTGCCGAAGAAAACGCGCGGCAGCACCGTCGTCGCCAATCTGACCCTGCGCTTTGGCAATGAAACCAGTTTGCGCAATCGCAGCGCCGCGGCCGAAATGGCCGGCGGCCTGTTGATGCGCGGCACGGCCAAGCGCACCCGCCAACAGATCAGCGATGAACTCAATCGCCTACAGGCGCGCGTCAATGTGTCGGGCGGCGCAGCCTCGGCCAGCGCCAGTATCGAAACTACTCGCGAGAAACTGCCGGAAGTAATGAAGTTGGTGGCGGAGCTGCTGCGCGAATCCACCTTCCCTGCCAATGAATTTGAATTGCTCAAACAGGAACGCCTGAGCAGTATCGAACAACAACGCACCGAACCACAGACACTGGCCAGCATTGCACTGCAAAAGCATTTGAATCCTTTCAATAAGGGCGATGTGCGCTACGTATCCAGCGTCGATGAACGCATTGCTGACATCAATGGCGTAACGCTGGAACAGGTGAAACAGTTCTACAGCGATTTCTACGGCGCCAACAATGGCGAGTTCAGCGTGGTGGGCGATTTCGATGCGGCCACCATCAAGAAGCAATTCGACGACTTGTTCAAGAATTGGAAAAGCAAGCAAAGCTACGCGCGCGTGCCGAATGTGTATCAGAACGCCAGCGCCATGAATCAAGCCATCGAGACGCCGGACAAAGCCAATGCGATTTATTTCGCGGGCACACAGCTACAGTTGCGTGACGACGATGCCGACTATCCCGCCATGGTGCTGGGCAATTACATGCTGGGCGGCGGCTTCCTCAACTCGCGTCTGGCGGTGCGTGTGCGTCAGAAAGAAGGTCTGAGCTATGGCGTGGGTTCGCAGTTCGGCGCCAGCTCCCTGGATAAGGTGGGCAGCTTCATGGTGTACGCCATCTACGCACCGCAGAATTTGAGCAAGCTGGAAGCAGCAATCGGTGAAGAGCTGCAGTCCGCGATCAGCAAGGGCTTTACTACCGAGGAATTGCAGGCCGCCAAGTCCGGCTGGTTGCAAGCTCAGCAAGTCAGCCGTGCCCAGGATGGCGAACTGGCACGCAAGCTTTCTGGTTATCAATTCCTGAGCCGCAAGCTCGCCTGGGATGAAGATCTGGAAAAGAAAGTGGCAGCTTTGACGCCGGAGCAGATCACTGCGGCATTGCAACGTCAGTTGAACGTCGGCAAGTTGAGCATTGTGAAGGCGGGTGATTTCACCAAGGCGGATGCTGCGAAGGAATAACAACACACTCGTTTTACCCTCTCTCTGAAGGAAAGGGACTATGAGAAATCGGTAGGTTGGGCTGAGTCCGCGAACCCAACCTACGCAGATAACTTCAAGGAATTGTCATGACCGATCTGCTGCTGTACGTCGACTCGCAATATTCCAGTCCTTACGCCATGTCGGCGTATGTGTCGCTGCTGGAGAAACAGCTGCCGTTCAGCGTTGCCACGCTTGATCTCACCGCCCATGCGCAACAATTGTCGACTTATACGACGCTGTCACTGACGCAGCGCGTACCTACCCTGGTACATGGCGACTTCGCGCTATCCGAATCGTCGGCCATCGACGAGTACCTTGATGATGTTTTCCCCGGCGCAGGGCTATATCCGAAAGATCCACAGCAACGCGCCCGCGCACGACAGATTCAAGCCTGGCTGCGCAGCGATCTCATGCCCATTCGCGAAGAACGTCCCACTGAAGTGATTTTCTATGGCGTGAAGAAACCGCCGCTCTCGCCCAAGGCAACCGCCACTGCCGCCAAATTGTTTGCCGCAGTGGAATCGCTACTACCCAATCAAAGCGAACATCTATTCGATCAATGGTGTATTGCCGACACCGACCTTGCCCTGATGTTGAATCGTCTGATCGTGCATGGCGATGCCGTGCCGGAACGGCTGGTCGCTTATGCAGCACTTCAATGGCAACGACCCAGCGTGCGTTCGTGGATAGAGAAGATAAGGCCGCCCTTGTAAATTAGGTTACTGTTGGGCTTCACGGACCGCTCCTGCGCATCCATGCGCTCGCGGTATTGGGGCATCCTGCCCGGCATAAACCCAACCTACTGGAGATGGCCCCATTGAACAAAACCGTGATCATTACCGGCGGCAGCCGCGGCATTGGCGCAGCCACTGCCAAATTGGCGGCAAGACAGGGCTACAGCGTATGCGTTAACTATCGAAGTAATGCCAACGCCGCCCAAAAAGTAGTTGATGATATTGCCCAATTCGGCGGCAAAGCCATTGCCATCCAGGCAGATATTGGCAACGAACAGGAAGTAACGAAGTTATTCGATCAAGTAAATGTAGCGCTCGGGGGCGTCACTGCCTTGGTAAATAATGCAGGCATTCTTGAAAACCAAATGCGTGTAGAGGCAATGGACGCCGCGCGACTGCAACGCATCTTTACAACCAATGTGATTGGTTCTTTCATCTGCTGTCGAGAGGCCATCAAACGCATGTCGACCCAGCATGGCGGCAGCGGCGGCGCAATCGTCAATGTATCTTCCGGCGCCGCGCGCTTGGGCTCTCCCGGCGAGTATGTCGACTATGCCGCTTCCAAGGGCGTCATCGACACAATGACCATCGGCCTGGCACAGGAAGTCGCAGCAGAAGGCATTCGTGTCAATGCTGTGCGCCCCGGCTTCATCTATACGGATATGCACGCCAGTGGCGGTGAACCGAATCGGGTGGAACGTGTAAAGCAATTTGTCCCCATGAAGCGGGGTGGTGCGCCTGAAGAAGTCGCTCAAGCGATTCTATGGTTGCTATCCAATGAAGCCTCCTTCACTACCGGCAGCTTCATTGACGTGACCGGCGGAAAGTAACTCATTCACTGCAGCAACGACGCGCGTGCCCGGAAGACTCAAGCTGAGGCTTCTGCTCGGTCCGTATTTTCCCGATCGCGCACATAGTGTTTTGCGAGTGGCAAAGGGGGCAGCCAGGATTCGCGGCGGCAGGTCCAAAGTTCATAGGTAGGCCGTAACTGATCGGGCGCATCCAAACAGCCAAGGCTGATCTCAATCTCGTCAGCGCTGCGTGCGAACACCGGTGAACCGCAATGGGGACAGAAAAACCGGCCAGCATAATCTCGGGTCTCGCCTTCGACCATCACCGCATGATCGGGGAAAATGGCAAAGGCGTGAAACAGCGCGCCATGATGCTTGCGGCAATCCAGGCAATGGCAGATGCCCACCCGATAGGGCAATCCGGTCGCCATCACTCTCACATCGCCACACCGACAGCCGCCCATGAATCGCTCCATGCTGCACCTCCCCAAGATCAGGCATCATCCAACCTGTGTTTTACAAAGGCAGGAACTGCAATGCAACTGATTGCCTGCAAACTCGAAGCGCATGGCAGCGAAATTATTGCCATCTTCAACGAAGCCATCGCCAATTCAACGGCGCTGTATGACTATCGGCCGCGCGCACTGGCAAGCATGGCGAGCTGGTTTAAAGCAAAGCAGGATGGAAATTTTCCCGTCATCGGCGCGGTTGGCGATAGCGGGCAGCTGCTGGGCTTCGCCAGCTATGGTTCATTTCGCGCCTGGCCTGCTTACAAATATACGGTTGAGCATTCGCTGTATGTTCACCATGAGCATCGCGGCAAGGGCATTGGCGGCGTCCTGCTCAAGGAGTTGATTGCTAACGCAAGGCAGCAGCAATATCACTGCATCGTCGGCGGCATCGACGCCGACAATGCCACCAGCATTGCCATGCATGCAAAGTTTGGCTTCACGCATGCCGGCACGATCAGGCAAGCCGGTTTCAAGTTCGGAAGATGGTTGGATCTGGCCTTTTATCAGCTGCTGCTGGAGACGCCGGTTAGCCCTGTGGATGGCTGAAAGCCCTAGATCAACCCAAGTTGCTATTTAGGAACCAGGCTGCTGCTTCAATGTAGATCGCAGTTGAATGCCATCGTGCTCACTCATCAATTCCACGATCCAATCGACGAACACTCGAATCTTGCTGGATAGATGTCGATTCTGTGGATACACCACAGACAGCGGCGCCGGTTCGGGAAACCAATCGCCTAATACCAATTCGAGACGCCCGCCCTGCTCCATGGCTTCTTTGAGAACGAAGGCCGGTATGCGCGCAATGCCCAGACCGACCTCAGCCGCCGCGACATAGCTGTTGTCGTCTTCAACAGCAATGTGGCCTTTGAGCGTAGTTTGTATGCGCGTACTACCTTTGGAGAACACCCAATCGGATACCGCGCCGCTATGCGATGAAAAATGATTGATGCAACGATGCTTCACCAAATCATCCGGATGACGCGGTTGACCATGCGTCTTTAAGTAGGCCGGTGCTGCGCATATGGCAAACCACAAGTAACCCACGCGGCGCGCAACATAGTCCGGTTGTTCAACCTCGCCGCTCCAGATGGCGCAATCGATGCTCTCTTCCACCAGATCGGCGCGACGCTCGCTGCTGACCAACGCCAGTTCGATATCAGGATAGCGGGCAAAGAATGCGGGCAGCGCGGGAATGATCACCGAGCGCGCAATCAACGCCGGCACATCGACTCGTAAACGACCACGCGGTGTGACCTGTTGCTGAGTGAGTAACTCTTCGGTCTCACGCACCTGCGCGAGAATGACTACGCAACGTTCGTAGTACGCGGCGCCATCCGGCGTCACGCTCATACGGCGTGTGGTGCGATTGAGCAGCTTCACGCCCAGCGAGCTTTCCAGTTTCTGGATCAGCGTAGTCGCGGTGGCTTTCGGAATCTTCAGGCTGTCGGCAGCATGCGTAATACCGCCGGTCTCGACGACCCGCACGAATACCTCCATTGCCTGCAGTTTATCCACCGCCATGACACAGCCCATTGTTCAGAACTTTGAATAGTGAATTCATGCGCCGCTATTTTTCGCGGCCACGACGAATAATAGACTGGCCACGTTGTAAATGGTCAAACCCCAACCAGGAGTCATATGAGTAGTGAGGCTATCAAACATGTCAGCGATGCCAGCTTCGATGCCGAAGTGCTGGGCTCAGCCACGCCGGTGCTGGTCGATTATTGGGCGGAGTGGTGCGGACCGTGCCGAATGATTGCGCCACTGCTGGATGAGTCGGCAGCCAGCTATGCCGGCCGTCTGAACGTGGCCAAGGTGGATGTGGACGCAAATGCAAGGGTGGCCAGCAAGTACCACGTGCGCAGCATTCCTACCTTGATGTTATTTAAAGATGGACAGGTGGTAGCAACGCAGGTAGGCGCAGTGAGCAAGGCACAATTGAATGCCTTCATTGAAGCGCACTTGTGATCGGACTGCTCTCGTTTAGCGCCGTCTAAGACAGAGAGATTGGAGACACCCTCTCCCGCAAGTGGGAGAGGGAGGCGGAACATGGTTTATTTGCTCTGCGACACCGGCGCACCACCGCCGGGTGGTGGCGAACCAGGCTTGGCATCGCCATTGATCACATTGATCATGTGATCCACCACCGCAGGTGAATGCGCTTCGATGGTCACTTCACGCGGTGGCGATGCATCCCAATGATCGGTGATCTTGCCGTTCACCACTTTGAAGATGTCGATGCCGGCGCCATACATCGTAACGATCTCGCCATTCACCGAACCCATGGTAGGAATCTCCAAACGTTCACCCAACTTGGCAGGCTGACGCTGGCCATTAGGACCTGCCAGCAACTCGGCACGCGTGGCGCAGTCTTTCTTACCGGCCGTGACCATGTGGCTGTGATCGCAGAAATTGTCCGCTAGATATTTGTCAGCAGCATCTTTCGGCTTGCCCAGCACCATGGCGACATAGTTCCATGAGAACACGATGCGCTTCGCTGCCTGTTCTGCCTTGGTTTCACCATAGGGCGTCAGCGGCCCTACATCCACAGCCGTCATCACCTTGCGGTCAACAATGATGCCGCCAGGTGTGGCACCAGCCAACATAGGCGGCTTGTCCTTGCGATCGCCCATCACCCACTTGGCGAAGTCGGGATGATGCGCCTTGATAGTGGCCTCTGCAGGCGGTGAAGCATCCCAGTGATCGGTGATCTTGCCGTCTTTTACGCGAAAGATATCCACGCCTGCACCGAACATGGTGATCATCTCGCCATTCACCGAGGCCAGATTGGGCATCTCGATTTTCTCGCCGGGCTTGAGCGGCGTGCTGTAGTTCTTTACCCAGCGCTCATAGGTTTCCCAATAGCCCGCGCACTCACGTTGGCCGCCGGTGCTGAGATGACCGTGGTTGCAGTAGTCCTTGCTAACATACTTCTCGAAGGCTTCTCTGGGTTTGCGTTCCACCATGTTCATGTAGATCCAGTCGAACATGACTTTCTTGTTGGCCAATTCGGCAGCGGTTTCGCCGTAGGGCGTGGACAAACCGGTGTCACCTTTTTTGACCAAGGCGGGATCGATCATGTCGGCGTGCGTGGTGATAGCGATGCCGGTCAAAGCTATTGCGCAACTGGTTGTTAGAAATGCATTCCGTTTCATACATGCCCCATTGAACAGTGATTTAAAGATCAGATTCGGGAATCGCTACTGCCCACACCTCACGCAAAGCATTGCCAGTGTGAGCAAGCTATATGGAGGTAGCCCAGTTAGAGGCAGCCTTTAGTTCATGCCAAAGGCTGCTGAAATAACTTCAGCAGCCTTGCATACCAACTTACTTGGCAGGTGCTGGCGCAGCGCCCATCGCCGGAGCGGCACCCATGCCGTCCTGACCGGGCACTGGACCATTGGCGAAGCTCAGTCCATCTTCGCCGTTAACAGTGCGCACCATGCGATCGACGAATTCCGGCGTGTGCGCCTTGATGGTGACTTCAGCGGGCGGCGAACCATCCCAATGATCGGTGATCTTGCCATCGACAACGCGGAAGATATCCACGCCCGCACCATACATGGTGACCATCTCACCATTCACCGACGCCATGGTGGGAATCTCCAGCTTGTCACCGACTTTGGCAGCCTTGGCATAGCGACTCACTGCACCGGCCAGCGCCTCGTCATAACCACTGCAATCTTTCTTCATGTACGTGCTGAGATGGCCGTGATTGCAATAGTTCTTGGCCACATACTTTTCATAGGCTTCCTTGGGCTTGCCCAACACCATGTTGAGATGATTGAACTCGAACATGATGCGCTTGGCTGCCGCTTCCTTGGGCGTTTCGCCATAGGGCGTGACCGGGCCGACATCCACTTTGTCGATCATGGTCTGTGTGACGGTGACGGCCGTAGTGGATTCGCCTTCATAACCCGGCGGTTTGGTCTTGCGGTCGCTCAACACCCACTTGGCGAAGTCTGGGTGATGGCCTTTGATATGCGCCTCGGCAGGTGGCGACGCATCCCAATGATCGGTGATCTTGCCGTCCTTGACGCGAAAGATATCCACACCTTCGCCGTACATGGTGACGATCTCGCCATTCACTGAACTCAGCGTCGGCCATTCAATCTTCTGACCTTTCTCCAATGGCTTGCCGTAGTTGCCGATCCAGCGCGTGACGGTTTCCTGATAGTCGGAGCAATCCTTGCGACCGCGCGTGCTCAAGTGACCGTGATTGCAGTAGCTCTTGCTGACATAGGTTTCAAAAGCTTTCTGCGGATTGCGCTCGACGGCATTGGTGTACAGCCACAGGTACATGGTTTTCTTGTTGGCCGCTTCCGCCTTGGTTTCGCCGTAGGGAGTAGCAGGACCGACTTCGCCCTTCTTGAGCGTGGCCGGATCGACCATCTCGGCATTGGCCATACTTAGAAAACCAATGCCGATCGCCGCCACTAAGGCAGGCACACTCGAGCGACTGCTCAACGCAGAACTATTCTTGATGATCATGTATCCCCCTTAGGATGATCGATTGCGCAACAACCTATATTACGCGCACGGGGATTTGATTCGGAAGTGAAACGGGTGAAGTTTCGTATCGTGAGACAGGAAGAAGTCTCGGCCCGCTTGATGTTTTACTAGGCGCACTCAGGAAGAGTGCGCCGTACATTCAATTACTCTAGAACGATTACTTGGCAGGCGCAGCGGGTGCTGCAGCAGGAGTGGGTGGCCCCACCTTTTCGCCAGCCACTGTGCGCACCATGCGATCCACGAATGCCTTGTCGTGTGCCTTGATGGTGATCTCAGCGCCCGGCGAGGCATCCCAGTGATCAGTGATCTTGCCATTCACGACGCGGAAGATATCCACACCCGCGCCGTACATGGTGACCATCTCACCATTTACCGACGCCATAGTGGGGATCTCCAGCTTGTCGCCCACCTTGGCAGCTTTGCCACCACGGCTGATCGCGCCCGCCAGCGATTCATCGTAGTTGCTGCAATCCTTCTTCATGTAGGTGCTGAGATGGCCGTGATTGCAGAAATTTTTGGCGACGTATTTTTCATACGCTTCCTTGGGTTTGCCCAACACCATGTTGAGATGATTGAACTCGAACATGATGCGCTTGGCGGCGGCTTCCTTCGGCGTTTCGCCATAAGGAGTAACCGGACCGACATCGACTTTGTCGATCATCGCCTGAGTAACGGTAACGGCGGTGGTCGATTCACCTTCATAACCCGGCGGCTTGGTCTTGCGATCGCCCAGCAGCCATTTTTCGAAGTCCGGATGATGCGCCTTGATATGCGCTTCGGCGGGCGGTGAAGCATCCCAGTGATCGGTGATCTTGCCGTCCTTGACGCGGAAGATATCCACGCCTTCGCCATACATGGTAACCATCTCGCCATTCACCGCGGACAGTCGCGGCAACTCAATCTTCTGGCCGGGGGTTAGCGGTACGCCATAACGACTGACCCAGCGCTTGTAGGTTTCGTCATAGCCCGAGCAGTCCTTCTGACCCTGCGTACTCAGGTGGCCGTGGTTGCAGTAGTCCTTGCTGACATACAACTCAAACGACTTCTGCGGATTACGCTCAGCCGCATTGGTATAGAGCCAGTTGAACATCACCAGCTTGTTGGCCTGTTCCTGTGCGGTTTCGCCATAGGGCGTGCGCGGACCGGTATCGCCTTTTTTCAACGTGGTGGGATCGATCATGTCTGCATGCGCTAAACCCAGTAGCGCCAGACCGCCAGCCGCCGCGAAGCCAATGCGCGCGGCAGGTTTGTTATTGCTGCTCATGTATCCCCCGGATGGATGGTAGAGCGGCAGATATTACCTGCGTGCAGAATTAATGCCCAATCATGGTCTGCAGAAACTTGGGCAGCGATCCGCATCGTGGGGTGAATTTTTGTCAGCGTGCAGGACTGTCTTCGCAGGAGCGAGCACAGCCGCCCTTCTTTCAATGCATTTCGTTCGTCTGTCAGAGGGCGAGGCATGCCTCGCCCCTACAGGTATGACACCGAAACCGAAGACGATCTTATTACTTGTGGATGCCCTGACGCTCCACGCACACATCTTCCTGCACCTGCACACCGCTCTGCTTCTTCAGCACGATGTCGGTCTGCCACGGCTGAGTAAAGACCTCTGCATCGGTGATGGTCACATGGTCGACTACCGTATCCGGTGCAGTCATTTCATAGCGCTCGGTGATCTGCAATTTGTCGCTGTGCGGAATGCCCGTGGCATCCAGCACCATGCCGGTCTTGAACTTGCCGGTCTCGACCACCAGCTCCTTGCCTTCCCAGCGACCATGCGATTCACCGAGATAGGAGGCATCGCTGTTGGTGGGATAGGTCTTATCCAAGTAGATGAAGCGCACTAAACGCTGCACCTGGAAGGTCATACCCACCATGTGTTGATCGACGATCACATCGAAGGGCTGTGCCATACCCAGCAAGCGCGGCAACGCCGGCGGAATGCAACGCTGCGTGCTATCCCAGCTCTTCTTATCGCCCTTGGCGATCAAGGCCTGGGTTGCGGCGTATTCCTTGGCAGCAGCATCGGTAAAGGGAACGGAACCGGTCAGCGGCTTAAGCGTCTCGCCACTGGTTGCCTGCCATACACCATTGAAGTCAAAACCTGCCACTGCGGCGACGCTGGAACTGGCCTGGGTCTCAGTCACCGCCGGTGCTTCGCTTTGCTTGCTGCAAGCAGCCAGCAGCATGGCGGCAATCAATGCACCCAGCTTCAATGAGCTTACTGCAAATGTGTTGTTAGTCTGTTTCATGTTGATCTCTTTTGGCTGGGCTCAGGTCTTGGGTGCGTCGCGATTGTTTTCTTCGCAAATCACTTCGTCCCAGGAAATGTTCGGCTGCCACTGCCAGGTGCGGCTGTACGTCACCGGCTTGCTGTAGTACTTGGGATCTTCCAGCGTGATCTCGAAGCTCAACAGACCATCGGCCTGCTTGGTGATGCGCTCGACGATGTGCAACTGTTCGCTGCTGGGGCTGCCGTACTCATCCATCCAGCCACCATCGCGGAACCCTTTGATATCCACCACCAAGGTGTTGCCATCCCACTTACCCACCGAGTGCCCCATGAAGCTGGGCTTGAGATCTTTGGGATGTTCCTGATCGAGGTAGATGCGTTGCACCAGGTGATCTTCCAGATAGATCAAATTGATTTGCGAAGCGTTCTGCTGCACCTGCATCGGGAAACCCTGACTCATGCCGCGCGCCACACCGGCGGGCTTGCATAGCGACAAGACATCGGCGCGCAACTTGCCCGCGAAGAAATCTTCGACACGCGGCCGGAACAGTTTGGCGCTGACATCGTTGTACGCCAGCATGGTGGTATTGCCACCGGGCATCAGCAAGGTTGCTTCCTTGGGATGATAACGACCGGAAAAATCGCGTGGATCGGTGGTCGGCGGCGTCATCTCGCCTTCTGGGCGACTGCCCTGTTGATACCAACCGAATTGCATCTTGGGTACCAGATCTTTCAGCAAGGGATGCGGCTCTTCGGTCAACTCTGCCTGGCGTAAGCCACCGCCGCCGCCCATGCCGCCACCCATTCCTTCTCCGCCCATGCCTTCAGCACCCATACCATCGGCAGCCATGCCACCCGCATCCATGCCGCCGGCGCCCATACCTGCCCCCATGCCCATGCCCTGATCGCTGGCCACCACGGGCGTGCCATCGGCAAAGGTCAGCGGCACAGCGGCATTGCCCGCCTTGGTGCCATCACGACGCGGATGCAACACGGCGGTGATCTTGTCGCCAGCCTTCAAGGTAGTGGGCGTCCAACCACGACCGCGCAGCTGTGCCTGCGAGGCCATTTCAATACTCCATTCATCTACACCGCCCTTGTCATTGGGGACTTCCAGATCTATCCAGCCATGCGGATTGGTGTAGGAGAATTTTTTGACGGTGCCGGTGATCGTGACCTCTTTGTCTTGATCGAACACGGCGATGGAGTGATGCGCCAGCACTGCAGCAGCGCCCAGCGCGGTACTGACAGCAGTTGCAATCAGCAAACTGGTCTTCATGGAACCTTTCATATGAACTCGCCCCCTCAGGCTATCGATGATCAACCCAGGCATCCGGCTGATGGCAAGCCATATGCCGATCCATTCACTTAAGAGCGACGATTCTAAACCAAGCAATGACCCTATAGAGATGGGTTTTGCCTGCCAGTACAAGGCACATCAGAGTTGCCACCCATTTCATCCCCGCCCGATGCAAGGATGCACTGGGCATATTGCACACGCTGCATATCGCTGCCTACACTCGCCGCGCATTGGGGGACTGTACAAGGGGAAATAGATGAATCACTCCACCCGTGTCAGGCGACAGATCATTCGCACCTGCTTGTTAGGCAGTGTCATCGCGCTGGCCTCATTGAACGATTATTCACTGACCGCTCAAGCTGCTGAGACGGCCAAGACCACCAAGCCCACTCGCACCTGGGCCGATATCGCCAAGTGGCCGAAATTCGAAGGTGGCATCTGGGTACGTGAACGCGGACCACGCGGCAACGATACGGCGCCCAAGTATCAACCGGATGTCGCCGCGAAGTTGGCTGCCATCGGCCCCATCGCACCGTCTTCATTGGGTAATAGCAGTTGCGAACCGCTCGGCGGTCCATTCGAGCGCACCGGCGAATTCTTTTTCTCCAAGGACTCGATCTTCATGATGATGGATGAGGATTATTTGAGCGTGCGGCACATTCACCTGGACACCACCGATCACGGTGATCCCGACCCATCTTATTACGGTCATTCGATTGGTCATTGGGAAGGCGATACATTGGTGATTGATACCGTGGGTTTCTTACCCGGCGTCACCATTGCCCCCAAGGTAGAAGGTCAGGGCGCCACGCACACTATCGAGCGCATTCGCCTCACCAGCCCTGACACGTTGGAGCAGCAAATCACCATCATGAATCCCAAGGTGCTGACTGCGCCGTACACCACCACTCAAAAATTCAAGATTCGCCGCGATCTGCATGTGCAGGAAGCGTTCTGCAGTCAGAACAATCGCGATATCAATGGCGAACCCAATCTGACACCGCCTTAATGGGAATCATCATGAATACAAATTTTCGTTTTGTGTTGGTTGCGCTAGGCATGATCGGCGCCGCATCGGTGAGCGCGCATCATGCCGTCACGGCTGTCGATCAATCGCGCACCATTACCATCGAAGGCACCATCAAAACCTATCAATGGACCAACCCGCATGTGTGGATCTGGGTATTGGTGCCAGACAAGAATGGCGGCGAAGCCAAGGTATGGGGTATTGAAAGCGCCAACCTATCCATGGCACGTCGCATGGGCATGAATAAGGACAGCTTCAAGGCAGGCGACAAGGTGGTCATGGTGATCAATCCCATGCGCGATGGTCGCGAAGGCGGCACCTTCCGTAAAGCCACCTTCCCCGATGGACATACAGTCGACATGGGCATGCCGGGTGGCGGACCGGCAGCAGAAACCAGCGCGCCTGCCAAGAGCCAGTGAAATAGTCTGTGAAATAGTCTGTGAAATAACCTGTCGAAGCGTTGCAAACAAAAAAGGCCGGAGTTTCCTCCGGCCTTTTAGTTTTAACGCGTTGCGTTACAGCTTGACGCCGAACACCACACCGAAGGTGCGTGGTGCATCCAGACTGATGGCGCCATGCGAAGCGGCCGGCACTGGACCGCCCAGGTTGTAGTTCAACAATACCGGCGTGTTCTCGATGTTCTTGATGTAGGCATCGACATGGAACTTGCCCTCAGCAGACTGCCAACCGAGGAAAGCATTCCACAAGGTATAGGCCTTCTGCGTCGAACGCTCCAACAACACCGGATCGGCAATATTCACCGAACCGAACCCCGAGGTGTAGTACGAACTCTTGTACACCGCATTGACGCGCGGCGTCAGCTGACCGCCGCCCGCAAACTGGAATACATGCGAGTAGCTGGCGTTGGCGCTCCACTTCGGCGCATTCTGCAGCGTGCGTCCATCGAAGGCCTGTGCGTAGGCATTCAAACCGGCAATCAATTGGTTAGCCACAGTCGCGTTGGCGATGCCAGGCGTTACTGCTAGTTGATCGGCCGTAACACTGATGGTGGGCGCATCCTGCACTGAATCCAACCATTCCACTGTGGCATCGACTCGATCATGCGTTGTAAACAACCAGTTGAGCTCCAGATCTACGCCCTTGCTTTTGATCTTTGGCACCACTGCGGCGAGCTGGCGGGCACAAGCAAAGCCACCAGTTGGACTCCATGTACCCGCGTTGCCTGCGCCGCCGGGGCAAAGCAGATCGCTAAGCACAACATTGGTAGGCGCGCCGGTGCTGGTAATCCCGACTGTTGCCGTAGGTGTGGCAGCGGACGGCTGATTCTTGAACTCCGAATTGAATGCTTCCACATTGGCCTGCAGACGATCATCGAACCAACGGCTCTTGAAGCCCAAGGTGATTTGATTCAACTCGAACTCCGGCGTGCCGCCGGTGAGGTAGTTGCTCAGCTGCACATTGCCTGCTTGGTAGCCCTTGGAATACGTGAGGTAGGCCATGGCGTCCGGCAACACATCGTATTCGACGCCGACACGATAGGGTGTGCCGCTGAAAGTCTTCGATGCCGTGCCGCCTTGAGCGAGACCCGTGCTGGCAGCGCCATTAGGTGCAATCGCCAGATTTGGATTGGTGCCGCCTTGTGCAATCGACAGATAGTCCGCATCGGTGAAGGCAACGTAAGGTCCCGTCTGGTTACCCCACTTCTGCACTGAAGATTTAAAGCCCTTCTTGTCGCGGCTGTAACGAACACCGGCTAACAGACGCAGTTCATCAATAATCGGCCAGGTGATGTTGGCGTAAGCGGAGGTGGTGCGCTGATACGCATCCTTGGTGTCCTGATAGCGATAGCAGTTGGGCGCGCCCGCAGTGGTAATACAACCGGCAGTGGTCGGCGTAATATTCGGCGGAATTTCCGTACCGAACAGACTATCGATGCTGGTGTCGTACCAATACACGCCACCCAGCCATTGCAGACGCGAACCCGCAGCCGAAGCCAGGCGTGCTTCAAACTGATAGGTCTTCTGCTCCTGGGTCTGATGCGAAATGCTGGTGCGGATATTGGGTTCGTTGGAAGCAAACTCAGCACGCTGGTACGAGGGCAACAAGGTCAAGGTGCCGAAGCCGAGGTTCCAATCGATATTGCTGCTGAGCGTGTCGAGCTTGGTGTCATAGAAAGGACCATTGGTATAGCCCTTCTTGGGAAAACCATCATCCCAGGGATCGCTACGATCCATGTAAACAGTGCCGGCGGTATGTCCGAAAGCGGTGGGATAACCGGCAATCCAGTCATAGGTTTTACCGGTAACGGCCGGTTCCCAATAACCGTCGTAGCTCAGCACGCTCTGCGCCTGACCATTGCCGCCAATACGTTGCTGCTCATAGGTCAGCACGAAGTTGAGATCGTCGGTGGCCTGCCAGCGATATTTGACACGTGCATTGGAGAGATCGGATTCACCGGCATTGCTGGAGATATAGCCATCGCGTCTGTTACTGGCATAGGACAGGCGCAACGCTTGATTGTCGGTCAATGGCGCGTTCAACACGCCCTGCATGGCCAACAGGTTGTAGTTGCCGAATTCCAGCGAACCGTTGCCTTCGAAATTGAAGGTGGGTTGATTGGTCACCACGCTCACCGCGCCGATCAGCGAACTTGCTCCCAGCGTGGTGCTCTGCGTACCGCGCATCACTTCCACCTGACTGACGTCCAGCGTGCTGCCACGTACTGCTTCGGAACGTGCCTGGTAAACACCGTCGATTACGATGGCCACGGTCGATGCATTGGCTGCACCCGCGGCAGAGGCGAACAAAGTACCGTTGATGCCGCGCATGAACACCGTGGCGCCGGTTGGGCCGTCCTGCACTTGCAGGCCGACGGTGCCGCTGATGATTTCGTCGATGCGTTTCTTGCCTTCGGCAGCCAGCTGCTCGCCACTCACCACCTGGATGGAGATGGCGGTCTTTTGCAGATCGCGCTCCACTTTTTCAGCAGTGACGATGACTTCTTCCAGAGCAATCGCGTCGTCCGCCTGTGCGAAGGCGGTTGAAGAGAACGCGGTAGAAATGAGCGCAGCGCCCGCCAATAGGCCGGTGCCACGAGCGAACAAGGTCTTATTCATGGTGATCCCCTAACGTTGCATTGCAATCCACGAATGGCTGCTGTTGCAACGCCATTCTTGTGACTCAAGTGGTTATCGCTTGAGGCTTAATCTTCAATAAATCGCCAAGCAATGAAGCGAACAACGAACCGGATAGAGCCAGTTCGTCGTTGTGATGCATAGAAACAACGGCTAACCCGACTCTAATCATCACTTGTTGCAAATTGCTTACGAGCAAGCAAACGGTTGAATCAAACCTTCTTCAAGAAAAATTTGCCACTGGGAAAAACACTACCTTCCGATTATTGGAATTTTCATACCGAATCGTAGGACGGGTCTTACGGGTAGCAACCGCTTCCACGGTGGCCTGCGTCGAACAAAAAAGTGGGCTGTTGAAAATCTTAAAGATGCTTAAAAGAAAAGGGCTGCCTCTTGGGCAGCCCTTACCGATCTCAAGACGAAGATGCCGACGTTGAAGCAGCTTTGCGCCCCCCTGAGCTACTCCTGAAGCAACTCATCCACCGACATATTGGCCGCCGTAGACTCGGCATGCGGCGCCAATTCACGTGGATCGAAATCATCGACATTGATCAGCGCCATCACTTTCGAATCGTAATCGCGCAGCAGCGCCGCCTCGTCCGGCGTGATCAAGTCGATTTCCAATGCGGCTTCAATCTGTGTGGGCAAATCCAGCGCATCGATCTTGCCGGTCTTCACGCCCTCGACACGAATGCGTCGTTCCAAGGGTTCGGCCGCATCCGATAGCGCCAACGCTTCCTGCAACAAGCCCATGGCGTTGTTGGGTTCAAGCGTTTTGTAAATGCCATTGCTCATGCGCGCGCGCGTATCGGTTACCGCCATCATGCTATTGGCCACCAACGCGCCCAACTTGTCATTGGGCGCGAAGTAGGTACGTCCACGTGGAAAGATCACTATGCGCATCAGTCCGGCGATAAAACGATTGGGGAAGTTGCGCAGAAAACCATGCAACTGTTCCTGCGCCTGATACAGCAGGTGACGGCAGGCCCACTCGACGATGGGCAGGTCAGCCTCCGGCCGGCCCTGGTTTTCATAGTGTTTCAACACTGTGGAAGCCAGGTACATATTGGACAGCACATCGGCCAGCCGGCCTGAAAGTGTTTCCTTCTTTTTCAAGTAGCCGCCCAGACTGAGCATCGACACATCGGCGGCAAACGCGAACGATGCACTGAAGCGATTGATGTGTTGGAAGTAACGGCGCGTCGGCTGGATATCCGGCGTATGAGAGAAACGCGCCAACGTCAGCGCCATCACCAGCGAACGCACCGCATTGCTGATGGTGAAACCGATGTGCTTGAACAAGGCTGCATCGAAGTCATGCACCCCCTTCTCTTTATCCTTCTCACGCGCCGCATTCATTTCCTTGAGCACGAAGGGATGACAGCGAATCGCGCCTTGGCCGAAGATCATCAACGTGCGCGTCAGAATATTCGCGCCTTCAACCGTGATGGCAATCGGTACGCTCTGATAGCCGCGGCCCAGGTAGTTCTTCGGTCCCAGACAAATACCCTTGCCGCCCTGCACATCCATCGCATCATTGGCGACCTTGCGGCCCAACTCGGTAACGTTGTACTTGAGAATGGTGGACGGCACCGCGGGACGTTCGCCGGCATCGATGGCGGTCACCGTCACTGAGCGCGCCGCATCCATGATGTAGGCCATACCGGCGATACGAGCCAGCGCTTCCTGCACACCTTCCAGTTGACCGATGGACACATTGAACTGGCGACGAATGCGGCAGTACGCACCCGATGCATAGGCCGCAGCCAGCGATGCACCGGTGGTGTTGGACGGCAACGAGATGCAGCGACCCACCGATAATTGCTCAACCAGCATGCGCCAGCCCTGCCCGGCCATCTTCGGCCCGCCGATGATGCAATCCAACGGCACGAACACATCCTTGCCGAAGATCGGCCCGTTTTGAAATGGCGTATTCAATGGGAAGTGACGTCGACCGATGCGAATGCCCGGCGTGGTGCGTGGAATCAGCGCGCAGGTGATGCCGTAATCGATCTTGTCGCTGCCCAACAATTTTTCCGGATCGCGCAATTGAAACGCCAATCCGACCAACGTAGCTACCGGCGCCAGCGTGATGTAACGCTTGCTGAAATTGAGTTTGAGGCCGATGACCTCAGCGCCGTTATATATGCCCTTGCATACCACACCAATGTCCGGCAACGAGGCCGCATCGGAGCCGGCGCGCGGACCGGTCAGCGCAAAGCAAGGAATCTCCTCACCGCGCGCCAGGCGTGGCAGGTAGTAGTTCTTCTGCTCTTCGGTGCCATAGTGCTGCAGCAGCTCGCCAGGCCCAAGTGAGTTCGGCACACATACCGTCGAGCTGACCGTGGCCGATTTGCTGGCAATCTTCACCAGCACGCAGGAGTGCGCATAAGCCGAGAAACCCAGGCCGCCATACTGCTTGTGGATGATCATGGCAAAAAAACGATTCTGTTTGATGAACTGCCACATCTCTGGCGGCATATCGGCGCGACGATGGGTGATATCCCAATCGTCGATCATGCGGCATAGCTCTTCGGTGGGGCCGTCGATGAAGGCCTGTTCTTCCGGCGTCAGCTGCGGCGGCGCGGCCGACATCAAGCGATCCCATTGCGGCGCGCCGCTGAACAACTCGCCATCCCACCACACGGTGCCGGCAGCCAGCGCCTCCGCTTCGGTGGTGGACATGGGCGGCAACATGCGCCGATAGGTGCGCAGGAACGGCCGACTGATCAATCGAATACGGAAGGCATCCAGGTTCAGCAGCAACAGCACGGCCAGCACCAGCCACAGCACGATCACCATGACCAGCCCACCGCCGCCAAACAGCGTATAGGCCAGCACACCCACGCCGAACAGCAAAGTAGCCAGCGCCAGAGAGGCGCGTTGGTAGGCGAGGTACAAACCACCGCCAAGGAACAACAATAACCATAACAATGACGACACAGGCACCCCAATTCTTCTTCATATGGACGGCTGTGATGCACAGTAGTCCCGCCGATGGGCGGCGGCAAGCTGGACTTGTCGCCGCGCACAGCGGTTTGGCGTAACCGCTATCTATCCAAGCATCGTCACCCGACTGCCGAGATACGCCCTTCCCTGATTTACGTCGCTGCGCTCAAGTCCGGCCATACGCAGTCGCTACCAGCCAAAAGCATTGTATTTACACGTTATGGACCAGTCGCCTATTCGATTCGAAATCGAGGCACTTAGGTCTGTTGGAGTTTTTAGATGATGACGTGGCTGGAGAGCTTGAAGGTCAGCAGGCGCTTGATGGTGCTGGGCGGTACCTGCCTGTTATTGATGATTGCCAGCGGCCTGTTCGCATTGGGAAAAATGCGCGGTCTCAACGAAATCAGCAGCGACATCAACGACAACTGGCTGCCGGGCATCGAGTATGCCTCCGGCATCAATACGGCGATTGGCGATTTTCGTGCCGCAGAGTTGCAGCACGTATTGTCCGTAGACGCAAGCGATATGACGCGCTACGAGGGCGAGATGGCCAGCGTTACCCAAGCCATCGAGGAGTATGAAAAGGACTACGAAAAGATCGACAAGGCTGCAGACGAGCAGGCGACTTGGGATGACTTCAAGAAAACCTGGAGCGCCTTCATGCTATCGCATGCGCGCATGTTGCAGTTGTCGCGCGCCAACAAAAACGATGAAGCACGTGCATTGGCTCGCGGCGAGTCGCAAACACTGTACGACGAAGCCAGCAGCCAGCTGGATCGCCTGGTTGAAATCAATTCCAAGGGCGGCAATGCTGCCACTGCTCTGGCCAACAGCACCTATAAAAGTTCTGTTTATACCGTCTGGGGCGCATTGCTTTGTGCAGTGGTATTGGCGAGCTGGTTGATACTGTGCATCAATCGCTCGATTGTCGGCGCCATTAACACCGCAGTTAAGTTTGCACGCGAGATCAGTAACGGCGCGATCGGCAATGGCATCGACGTGCCGGCACGCGCCAGCGCCACCGAACTGGGTCAGCTGCTGGAAGCCCTGCGCAGCATGGACGAAAAGCTTTGCGAGATCGTCGGCGTGGTAAGCACCACCGCAGACTCAGTGGGCACTGCGGCTCGGCAGATTTCACAGGGCAACGACGATCTCAGCCAGCGCACTCAGGAACAGGCCTCCGCTTTGGAAGAGACCGCAGCCACCATGGAAGAAATGACGGCCACCGTGAAACGCAACTCCGACAACGCCTACCAGGCCGATCAACTGGGTCGTCAGGCACGCACACAGGCGGATGACAGTACTTCAGTGGTGCAACGCGCGGTAGCCGCCATGGCGGATATCAATACCTCCAGCCGCAAGATCGCCGACATCATCAATGTCATCGACGAAATCGCCTTCCAGACCAACCTGCTCGCCTTGAACGCAGCAGTGGAAGCGGCACGTGCCGGCGAACAAGGCCGTGGCTTCGCAGTGGTGGCTTCCGAAGTGCGTAATCTTGCGCAACGCAGCGCCAGCGCCGCCAAGGAAATTAAATCCTTGATCCATGATTCGGTGGACAAGGTGAACAATGGCACTGAGCTGGTGAATGCCTCCGGCCAGGCACTGAACAATATTGTTGGCGATGTAAAACGCGTCACTGACATCGTGGCGGAGATTGCTGCAGCCAGCGCTGAGCAAGCGTCGGGCATTGATCAAATCAACACTGCTGTCACGCAGATGGACAACACCACGCAGCAGAACGCGGCGCTGGTCGAAGAAGCCGCCAGCGCCAGCAAGGCCATGGAACAACAAGCCACCGACTTGGTGGAACGCGTGAACTTCTTCCGCGTGAAAGGTGCAACTCAAGTGTCGATGAGCACGGCCAGCACCTCAGCGCGTGTCACACAGCTGCAGCCAAAACTCAAACCGGTACGCAATGTCAGCGCGCCGCGATCAGTTAAAGTCAGCGGCGGCGACAATACCTGGACCGAGTTTTGATAATGAACACAGCCGCTGAAACTCAACTCGAAGCCGTTTCGAATCTGCATCAGCTGCAGCAAATGCTCACCTTTGCGCTGGGCTCCGAAAATTACGGCGTGGATATTCAACGCGTGCAGGAGATTCGCGGCTGGTCGGCCGTCACGCCTATTCCGGAGTCGCCCGCGCATATTCTGGGCGTGCTCAATCTGCGCGGCATGATCGTCCCCATCATCGACTTGCGAATTCGTTTGGGCATGCCCGACGTGGGCAATGGCGCTACCACGGTCATCATCGTATTAAGCGTTGTCACCACCCAAGGTGCACGGCTGTTCGGCATCGTTGTGGATCGCGTATCCGACGTCGCCAATATCAGTGAAGCACAATTGCAACCCATACCCGCCGTGGGTAACCACAGCAGCGCCCGCTATCTGCGTGGCCTGGCCCAGCTGCACGACCTCATGGTGTTGTTGCTAGATATCGACGCGCTGCTAAGCGATAGCGATTCAATGTTCTAAGTCGCAAATTTACCGACGAATTCAGCTTAATAAAGCTGACGAAACCTGGCTGTATCCAGCTTTATACCGGCGAATACCTACGTAGCACCTCAAGCTCAACTGAGCCTTTCCCTGAACTTGCAGCTTGGCATTCAAGTAAATGACCTGACCGGCCGAAGCACGCCCCGAGAACCCCCTTTATTTTGAGGCTTGCCGGGATATGAGTTTGTCGAGTTTAAGTGTTAAAACGCGCCTGTTCAGCATGCTGGGCATCCTGGCTGCTGCACTGCTGCTAGTAGGCCTGCTGGGACTGCGAGCGCTGCAGAACTCCAACGCGCAGCTAGGCTCGGTATTCGATAACAACTTGATGTCCACGCAATGGGTCAGCCAGATGCTGGCCTATTCGCGTGACAACGTCTTGGCTCTGGATGACGCCCTGCTGCAAGGCGATCCGGCCGCCGTGGCCACTTACAAGAAGCAAGCAGAAGAGAACAAGGCGCGCATCGATGCACTGTGGGAAAAATACCAGACCACTCCGATGGCGCCCGGCGAGAAAGAACTGGGCGATACCTACCAAAGCAAACGCACCGATTACCGTAATACGCGCAACTCGATTGCCGAAGATCTGGCTGCCGGTAAAGTCGATGTAGCGCGGCAGCGCCGCGTCAAAGAACTGCAACCCTATGTGGATGCCATGCTGACAGAAGGCCAGAAATTGGTGGACCTGCAAAGTTCTGAAGCTGAAAAAGCCCAAGCTGAAGCGGCTAACAGCTATCGCCATGCACTGTGGTTGAGCGGCATCTCCATCGTACTGGGCATTGGCCTGGCCATGGTGCTGGGCGCAATGCTGGTGCGCTCTATGATGAAAGCCTTGAATCGCGCCGTCGAAGTAGCCGAGGAAATCGCCGGTGGCAACCTGGGTCACGAAATCGAGATCGACTCGCAGGATGAATTCGGTCGTCTGTTGACCGCGCTGCGCGCCATGGACAGCAAGCTTAGTGAAATCGTCGGCGCAGTGAGCAACGGCGCTGATAGTGTCGGCAGTTCGGCGCGTCAATTGGCGCAGGGCAATGACGACCTCAGCCAACGCACGCAAGAACAAGCTTCGGCGCTGGAAGAAACTGCGGCCAGCATGGAACAGATGACTGCCACGGTAAAACAGAACGCCGACAACGCACGTCAAGCCAACCAACTGGGCGGCAACGCGCGTACTCAAGCCGATCAAGGCGGTGCAGTGGTGCAACGCGCCATCAACGCCATGGCGGACATCAACACCTCCAGCCGCAAAATCGCCGACATCATTAATGTCATCGACGAGATTGCCTTCCAGACCAACTTGCTGGCGCTCAATGCTGCGGTGGAAGCCGCACGTGCCGGCGAACAAGGTCGCGGCTTCGCGGTCGTCGCCAGTGAAGTACGCAGTTTGGCCCAACGCAGTGCCAGCGCCGCCAAGGAAATTAAAGATCTCATCAACGATTCGGTGGACAAGGTGAAGACCGGCACCGAACTGGTGGATGCCTCAGGCAAGTCACTCACCGACATCATGAACAGCGTCAAGAAGGTCACCGACATCGTGGCTGAAATTGCCGCCGCCAGCGAAGAACAGGCTGCGGGCATTGATCAAGTGAACCTGGCCATTACGCAGATGGATAGCGTGACCCAGCAGAACGCTGCCTTGGTTGAAGAAGCCGCTGCGGCCAGCAAGTCCATGGAAGATCAGGCGCAGGAATTGGTTCAGCACGTAGGCTTCTTCCAGCGCGAGGGCGCGGAATCTGTCGTGAGTTCAGCACGCATGCGCGCACCGACACCGATTCGTCGTGCCGCGCCGGTAGTACGTCCGCAAGCCGCGGTTAAAAGCGCTGCGCCGCGTCCGCTCAAGGTAAGCGGTGGCGATGCTGCATGGACGGAGTTCTGATATGTCGACCGCACTTAATGAGTCGAAGACCAGCGATAACCCGCAGCAGATGCTGACCTTCGTGCTGGCTTCGGAAAGCTATGCCGTGGATATTCAACGCGTGCAGGAAATTCGCGGCTGGACCGCCGTTACGCCCATACCGGAAGCACCGTCGCACATTCTCGGCGTGCTCAATCTGCGTGGCGCCATCGTGCCCATCATCGATCTGCGCGCACGTATCGGTATTACACCGGTGGAGCCCTCGGCCACCACCGTAATCATCGTGTTGAACGTCGAGACGCAGACCGGCGCTCGCCTATTCGGCATCGTCGTCGATCGCGTATCAGACGTCGCCAATCTTTCCGATACCACTTTGCAAGCTGTGCCCGCCATGGGCAATCAGGCCAGTGCCCGCTATCTGCGCGGTCTGGTCAACCTGCACGACACCATGGTGTTGCTGCTGGACATCGATGCATTACTGGGTAACGAGTCGGAATATTAGCAATCGGCTTTTTTAACGGACGTGTAGGTTGTGGCGGCAGCGTAGCGAAACCCAACCTACAGGCGAATCGTGTTACTGCGCCGTGTAATACAGTCGCTCATCAATCGGACTACCGGTCATAGGTTCCACGGCATCGCGGAATCGCCGGCTGTGCGTACTAGCCCGATACGCCAGGTATGCGGCCTGGTCTTTCCATATCGCCACCAAGGTGTAGTGATTGCTGCGCGTAGTACTCTGCCATACTACACAGCGTAAATTGCCGGCATCCTGACGACTATCCAGGCAATGCTGTTGCAACAATTCGGTGGCACCGCGTTGCTGACCGGCAATGTCGACATGCGTCACCACATAAATTGACTGCGCATTGATCGGCTTCTCGGTATCGACATCCAACGCCTTATAAGCACGCCGGTCATAACTGCTGATGCGATCCGCCTGTATGGCGCCTTGCAACTGAGCCGACAATTTTCCGGCGTCATGTGCGGCCAATGCTTCTTGATCGCGCCAACTCTCCAGGATCACCCAGCGTCCCGGCTGTTCCATCTGCTGCAACAGCTCGATACGAACATAGCCAGCTTCCTTGCTGCCGGCTTCGCGATAGGTCTTGAACGCGTCCAAGACCTTTTGCACTGCGCTTGGCAATAACTCAACGTAAGTGACGGTGGCAATCATCTGCTTACTCGTTTGCGCCAAGGAACTTGCCGATTGCAACAACAGACAGAAGCAGATGCAGCTGATCTTGAACATCATCGCGCAGCAACACTACGCCAACCAACCGGGCAACCTGGCCGCCTGCGTCACCCAAGCCGCAATCTGTTTCTCATCAAAATCATCTTCGTGAATATCGACCCAACGCGCCTCCTTACTGGCGCCCCCCACCGGTCCCGACTTCAACAAAGTACCTTTGAAGAAGGTCAGCTTGATGTAACGAGCAAATACATGGAAGGACACAAACCAACCCTGCCCCTCAACTCCATAAAACGGTGAGTTCCATTTCACTGCTTTATTCACCCTGGGCACGCTGCTGGTAATGAGCACGTCCAGGCGCCTGGCAACATCCTGCTTCCAACCAGGTATCGCATCGATATACGCCTGCACTGGCGCATCGCCATCGGCCTTGGCAATTTGTGGATTGCCGCCTGACAGAAGTTTTACCGCTTTGGTTTTGGCTGCGCCTTGCTTGACTGTGACTGGTTTGGCTGCAACTTGTTTTGCTTTAGGCGCCTTTACCGAAGCGGGCTTTGACTTTGCAGCACTCGATTTTGAATTGGCATCAATCGCAGCCCGAATCAATGCTTTGAACGCCTTGGCATCCAGCTTCTCTCCTTCACGGATATCTATGGCACGACGCGTATTGCCTTCGAGGCTGGAATTGAACAAGCCACTGGGGTCTTCAAGAGCAGCGCCTTTGGCGAAAGTCAGTTTGACCACCTGCTTGTAGGTTTCTCCCGTGCAGATGATTCCGGATTGAGACCACGTGGGAACACCCGCTGGATTGGTGGGCTTGATCCACTTGCGCTCTTCTACGATGTCGGCGCTCACTTGATGGATGAGCTGGCGAATCTCATCGAGAGTAACGGCGCGCCAATCGTTCGCGGCAGCGCTCTTGGTCTTTGCAACGGACTTAGTCTTTGTAGCGGAATTGACCTTCGCACTCACTTTAGACGAGGACTTTGTAGCGGTCTTGCCTGACTTGCCGGTCTTCGACTTATCTTTAGCTTCGCTGCGTTTTGTAACCACGTTTGTCTCCGCTGACTATAAGCAATCAGGATTTAAAATCCTTGCACACGAAATTGATAGCCAGACCTTTTACCACAATCTATCCGATCGCCAACGACTAGGAGGCAACCAGGTAACTTGCGCTGCCGATGTGGCATTGATCTGACCATCACGCACCCGTACCGACACGAGAGGTTCGATCTCGACAAAGCTCTGCACATGCGAACCAATGCTCGCCCCCAGACGATTATTGTGTCGATCCATTAAATTCGACGGCCTGCCCGGCGCTTCCATCACCGCAGTTACCCATTCGACAGCGCGCGCATTCAAGGTATAGGCAACGACAGCGCTGGCCAGCGTGTGTCGATAAGCATCCAGCGGGCCATTGCGACCACCAGGAAGATCTGAGCTTGCGACGTGACTCCAGGTGTAGCCGAGGACGAAGGCTGGGTAGGCAAAGATCAATATTGATATGGCGATGATCTTTAAGAGAGTCCTTATTCTGTTTTTCATGGATGGCAAGTGTAGGTTGGGCTGATAAGCCCAACATTAGATTATCCGTGCCGATGATGTTGGGCTTATCAGCCCAACCTACGTACTGCAGTTTCGCCAGCGATATCGCCAATCATTCCATTCTTGATCTTATTCTTGGCGTTGGTTCATGCCCTACGCCCCGACGTTTGGCACACGCATTAATGCTGAACAGGACAGAAATGAATGATCAGTGCACACAGCACCCAGAATGCCAATAAGAGCACAGGAAGAACTAATGCGAATGTGGTGCTGCGGGAGTGAACAAAGTCAAGCTCGGGATTTGCCTCAAGTCGGGCGTTGCGAACGCTATCGAAGGTCGGATCATTCTTCAGTCTCTCCATGAGAGTGTGTTGTTTTACGAGCCAAATCTTGATCGTTTTGTGCGCACCACTAACGCCAGGGATGGCGGCGCAACAGATTAACGCACCAAGAAACGGCAGAACCACCTGCGCGTACCAGCCAGAGTCATAGATAGCGACGTTACCAAGAGCAAGAGTGAACGCCGCAATCAGAAATGATTGACTTGCCGTTAGCCACGTCAGGCGACTATTCAAGAGAGTGAACTCATGAGCAACTTCTCTGCGGATGAATTCCAGTGCTTCCTTGTCGTTCAACGGTAATCTCCTGAAAGGTGGTTTTTCTGAAACCTATTTGTTCTAGCTGTGCTGGATAAGACCGGAAAAAAATTTCCTCTGACAATTTGGTCAGCATAGCCCAGTTGCACAAAGACCGGCAATGCTCGATATGAATGCAGATTCTGACTACACAAACAACAAGGCCCGCTCAGTGCAGCACTGAGCGGGCCTTGTAAGATCAACAGTGCGAGGCGTGCCTCGCACCTACCAATGATCGATCAACTTACGGCAGCAATTCCTTCACACCGTCCTTCTCTTCCAGCAATTCTTTATGCGTGGCATCCATACGAGCGCGGCTGAAGTCATTGACGTTCAGACCTTGCACGATGGCGTACTTGCCGTCCTTGCAGGTGCAGGGATAGCCATAGATCACGCCGGGGGCGATGCCGTAGCTGCCGTCGGAAGGCACACCCATGCTTACCCATTCGCCGGCGGCGGTGCCCAATGCCCAGTTGCGCATATGGTCGATGGCAGCCGAAGCGGCAGATGCAGCCGATGACAGACCGCGTGCCTTGATGATGGCGGCGCCGCGCTGTTGTACGACGGGGATGAAGGTATCTGCATACCAGGCTTGATCCACCAGCGACAGAGCAGCCTTACCTTCCACCTGTGCGTTATGCAGATCGGGATACTGGGTGGCGGAGTGATTACCCCAGACGATGACCTGCTTGATATCGGTGGTGTGCTTGCCGGTCTTTTCGGCCAGCTGCGAAATGGCGCGGTTGTGATCCAGACGCAGCATGGCGGTGAAGTTGGCTGGGTTCAGACCAGGCGCATTGCGCTGAGCGATCAAGGCATTGGTGTTGGCAGGGTTGCCGACCACCAGCACTTTGACATTGCGATTGGCAACGGCGTCGAGCGCCTTGCCCTGTGCCGAGAAGATCTGCGCATTGGCCATCAGCAGGTCTTTACGTTCCATGCCGGGGCCGCGTGGACGGGCGCCCACCAGCAGTGCGTAGTCGCAATCCTTGAAGGCCACCTTGGCGTCGTCGCTGGCGACGATCTTGTTCAAGGTTGGGAAAGCGCAGTCGTTCAATTCCATCACCACGCCCTGCAAGGCACCCAGCGACGGGGTGATTTCCAACAGGTGCAGGTTGACCGGCTGATCCGGGCCGAGCATGGCGCCGGAAGCGACGCGGAAGGCCAGGGCGTAACCGATGTTGCCGGCGGCGCCGGTGATCGCGACATTGACGGGGGCTTTCATGGGAATGCTCTCTCCAGAAGGAATTCGCTGTTTAGAAGGGGCAGAACCGAAAATTGGGCGCGAATTCTAACAGCTATCGCCGAGGGTGGAGCGGTCAGAGGGTCGATCCGGTCTCAATGTCGACATTCCGCCAGCCCACGAGGCGGGCAGATAATGTGTTTAAACAGAGTAGCGCCATGAGCCGTTACCGCTGTCATCAAGCGGACGGGCGTGATGAATCACGCCCCTACAGCGATATTGCTGACGTAGGGGCGCGATTCATCGCGCCCGTCTGGGGAACCCATCTTTGAGTAAACGCCACTCTCTAAATATAGGGTAGCGGTCCTGCGCGTTTACCTGCTCTTTTTAAACCTCGGCGTCCGGCGCGTGCTCCATCAGGATGCGCTGCGTCGGATAGGCGAACTCCAGCTTTTCGACTTCAAATGCCGCCAGGATGGCGATGTTGATGGCGTGCTGCACATCCATGCTGTCGTTCATGCGCGCCGACTGCACAAAGTACGAGGCCTCGAACTCGATGGCCGAGGCGCCGAAGCGCACCAGGTGGCAACGGTCGAAACGCACACTGGGCTGCGCTTCGATAATGCCGCGCAGCAATTGCGGCAACTGCGCCAGTTTTTCGCGCGGGGTTTCATACACCAGCCCCAGCGAAAAAATCATGCGACGTTCGTTCATACGGCCGTAGTTGCGCAGACGGCTTTTCAGCAAGTCGGCATTGGGCATGATGATCTGTTCGCCCGTGACGCTGCGCATGCGCGTGCTTTTCAGGCCGATGTGTTCCACCGTGCCGTTGAAGGTATCGACCACCAACGAGTCGCCAACCACAAAGGGCTTATCCAATGTGATGGACAGCGAGGCCAACAAATCGCCCAGCACATTCTGCACTGCCAGCGCGACGGCGATACCGCCGATACCGAAGCCGGCCACCAGGGTAGTGATGTTGATGCCCAGGTTATCCAGGGTCAGCAACAATACGATGGACCAGATCACCACGCGCACGATGATGGCGACAATGCCCAGCGTGCCGGCGGTGGCGCGATCATGCGTGAGGCTGGCGCGGCGCTTCGAATCGATCCAGGCCAGTGCACCGGTGGTGGCCCAGATACCCACCTGCCAGCACACATTGATCAGCAGAATCTTCTCGCCGATGCGGTGCACGGTGTCGGGCAGGGTCAGCGTCAGCATGCCGAAGAACAGACCCAGCACCAGCAGGAACAGCGTGGTGGTCTTGCTGGCAATCTGCAGCGGCACTTCCATCAATTCGATTTCTTCAGTCTCGGCCATGCGCCGGTAGTGCAATCGCACCAGCCGGCGGATGAACACCGTAATCAACAACACGGCGACAGCGGTGCCGATGGCCCACAACCACTGCCCCAAGGTGTTGTCCAGATACAGATCGTCCAGGGCGGCCAGAAGCGAATTCATTGCGGTTCCGAAGTACATGCGATGGCGGAGGCGCGACCGTAGCCAAGGGCGCCGGGCTTTTCAAGTGACAGTCACTGCACGCTTGCTGCGGCACAGCCGTGTTCAACGCACCGAAATTATCTGCACGTAAACATTGTGATGTCGGATGGTCTGCGTACACTAGGCGCTTGGCATTTTTCGCCGGAGTGAGCATGTATCGTCTGGTCTGGGAGTTCGACGCCAAGCAGGAACGCGTCGCCGATTTCGAAAAGGTCTACAGCCCCGAGGGCCGCTGGACCACCTTCTTCAAACTCAGTCCCGACTATCTCGGCACCGAGCTGTACAAGAGCCAGGGCAACGGCCATCGCTTCGTCACCGTGGACACCTGGCGTTCGCGCGCCGCTTACGAAAGCTTCCGCAAAGCCAATGCCGCCGAATACGCCACGCTGGACGATTGGTGCCGACAGCTACTGTCGCATGAACGTATGTTGGGCGTAACCGACGACGGCAAGAGCTGATCGATGAGTCATGACGATTGGCAGACTCAATCGTCTTGATCGTTATTCCGCATTAGCCATGCAGCGGCAAGCTGAACAGAATAGATACCTGCAATCAGGAGACAGCCATGCACAAGACACGCAACGATTTAGCGCTCGATATCCGCCGCCCAGTAGTGGATTTATTGAATGCCCGCCTGGCCGATCTGATCGATCTCAACCTGCAGGCCAAGCAGGCGCATTGGAATGTAAAAGGCCCCAACTTCATCGCCCTGCACGAGCTGTTCGATAAGCTGGCCGAAGAAGTGGAAGAGTCGGTGGATGAAGTTGCCGAACGCGCCATCGCATTGGGCGGCACTGCCAAGGGTACGGTCGCTGCAGTGAGCAAGACCACGCAACTGAGCGCCTATCCGCTGGACATCGTGCAAGGCGTGGATCATCTCAATGCCTTGAGCAACGCCCTGGCCACCACCGGCAAGAGCATTCGCGCCGCAATTGAAGAATCCGGCAAGCTCGGCGATGCCGATACCAGCGACTTGTTCACCGGCATCTCGCGCAGTCTCGATAAATTGTTGTGGATGCTGGAAGCGCATCTGCAGGCGGATAAATAATCGACGCCCGGCGTAGGTTGGGCTGTCTAGCCCAACCTTCTTCTCAATATTAAGATGCACAAGCGTTGGGCTAGACAGCCCAACCTACGCCCACTACATCATCACAATAGCTTGGTGCCCAGCGGCACCGGTTTGTCGGGTACGCACAGCGCCACCTCGCCTTTCTCGTTGTGAAAACCCGTCACCAGGCATTCGGACATCAACGACCCGATCTGCTTGGCCGGAAAATTAACGACGGCCACCACCTGTTTACCCAACAGCTCATCGGTTGAATACAGTTGCGTAATCTGCGCACTGGATTTACGCACGCCCAGCTCCGCACCGAAGTCGACATGCAGCACATAGGCGCGCTTGCGTGCCTGTGCAAATACTTCCGCACGGACGATGCGACCCACACGCAATTCCACTTTCGAGAAATCGTCCCAGCCAATCAGCTGCATGCTCACCTCAATCCAATTCATGTAGGTTGGGCTATCCAGCCCAACAGCGATGGATGACATTTTTGCCAATCAGATGTTGGGCTTCGCGGGCCGCTCCTGCGCATCCATGCGCTCGCGGCATTGGGGCATCCTGCCCGGCATCAGCCCAACCTACGCCAACAACACGTGTCAACTTTGATTGGATGAGGCCTCACCCAATCAACAACACACTCTCGCCCTGCTCAATCGCTTCGGGCGTGCCGTACAGCACTACCACATCGCCTTCCTTGAAGATCATGTCGGCAGCCGGCTGCCGACCGACGATGCCATCGCGACGAATGGCATTGACGCTGACATTGGCTTCTTCAAGCTTTAACTGCGCGATACTGCGGCCGATGGCATAGGCATGCCGTGGCAGCACCACGGTATGCAGCTCCTCGCGCAGTGCATGGGTTTCATCCAGCGGCCGTGCATCTTCGCGACGGAAGATACGTCGCAACATGGTGTAACGATTGTCGCGAATATCGCCCACGGTCTTCACCACCCGCGACACCGGCATGTTGAGCAGTAACAGCATATGCGACATCAACATCAAACTGGCTTCCAGCGTTTCCGGCACCACCTCGGTGGCGCCGGCAGTCTGCAAGGCATCGAGCTTGGTATCGTCCTGCGTGCGCACCAGCACCGGCACATCCTTACGCAACTCGCGCACGCTGTGCAGGATGCGTAACGCAAGATTGGGATCAGCGAAGGTGATCACCAACACACTGCAATGCTCCAAGCCCACGGCTTCAAGAATCTCGCCTTCAGCAGCATCGCCGTAGATCACCGGATCACCGGCCTGGCGTGCCAACTGTACGCGCTTCGGGTCCATGTCCAGCGCGATATATTCGTAACCATGCTTTTCCAATGCGCGCGCCAGGTTCTGGCCGACGCGACCGAAGCCGCACAGAATGACGTGATTGCGTTGCGCCACTTTCTGCGTCGCAGCTAATTCACGTTGCAGCTCGTTGGGTTGCTTATCGCCACGCCGCAACAGGTATTCGGTGAGACGGCTATTGTGGCGAATCACAAATGGACTGAGCACCATGCTGACCACAATGGCGGCCAGCAGCGGTTGAATCACTTCATCGCCGATCAATTGATCGTTCAAGGTCAGGGTGAGCAGCGCGAAACCGAACTCACCGCCCTGCGCAATCACCATTCCGGTCTGCAACGCAGACTGCCAGTCCTTGCTCAAACGTCGCGCCAGCACGGTAACGATGCATGCCTTGCTCAACTGCAACAACAACACCAGCACCAGCACCAGCCACAGACGCTCCACCAGCAGTGGCAGATCCAGCAAGGTGCCCACAGTAATGAAGAACAGACCCAGCAAGATGTCTCGGAAGGGTCGAATCACCACTTCAATCTGGTGACGATATTCGGTCTCAGCCAGCATCATGCCGGCCAGGAAGGCGCCTAACGCCAGCGACAGACCCACTTGATTGGTGGCCCAGGCGCTGGTCAAGGCCACCAGCAACACGGTGAGCGTGAATACTTCGGTGCTGCGCGTGTGGGTGATTTCATGGAACAGCGGACGCAATAACCAGCGACCGGCAGCAATCACAAACAACAGAGCAATGCCGGCACGCAGCAATGCGCCCGCAATAGCCATTGGATCGAAGGTAGTGACATGGCCGCGCAACACGCTTTCCATTGCCAGCAAGGGCACGAAGGCCAGATCCTGAAACAACAGAATGCCCACTGCGAGACGACCATGCGGTCGGTTGATCTCCAGCTGTTCGGTCAGTTGTCGCACCACAATGGCGGTAGACGACATGGCCAGCGCGCCGCCCAACACAATCGCCACCAGCACCGGCGCGCCCAGCAACCACGAAGTGGTGCCGATCAACGCAGTGGTCAACACCACCTGCATGCCGCCCAGACCGAATACTTCCCAACGCATGGCCAGCATGCGCGGATAGGAAAATTCCAGCCCGAGCGTGAACACCAGGAACACCACGCCATACTCGGCCAGCACACGCGTGGTCTCGCTGCCGGCCAGGCTCAGCGCTTCCTGACCCAGCAACATACCCACCGCGAGATAACCCACGATGGGCGGCAGCTTCATGCGCTTGAATACCGTAACCACCAGCACCGAACAGGCCAGTAAGATGAGTAATTGTCCAAGTGCATTGGTCTCCATGACTGCAGAGTAAGCGATGCACTGCGGCAGGGTCGAGCGTTGTGTGCCACATTCATCGTGATGGGGATCGCACGATGAGCACCGTTATGGACAGCGCTTCGATGCAAGCTTTATGGCTGGTAGTCTTTGGGAGCATCTAACAATGATGTGTTGTATTCAGATGCCCCCACCCCAACCCTCCCCCGTCGAACAGGGGAGGGAGTTTCGATCATATGCCGCTTGCCATTCTTACCCCCTCCTCCGCTTGCGGGGGAGGGTTGGGGTGGGGGCAACAACCATTCACCGCAGTTCATTATTTCCAACCGTTCCACACAGCGTTACTTCTAAACACAATCGAAACCCATGCCCGCACGCACACTAATGATTCAAGGCACCACCTCGGATGCCGGCAAGAGCACGCTGGTTGCCGGTCTATGCCGCGTGCTGGCCCGTAAGGGCATACAAGTGGCGCCATTCAAACCACAGAACATGGCCTTGAACAGCGCAGTCACCAGCGATGGCGGCGAGATCGGTCGTGCGCAAGCGGTGCAGGCCGAGGCCTGCGGTCTGGCGCCGCACACCGATATGAATCCGGTGCTGCTCAAACCCAACAGCGACGTGGGTGCACAGATCATCATTCAAGGTCGCGCCATCGGCAACATGGATGCACTCGAATATCACTCATATAAACAAGTGGCGCAGGCGGCGGTATTGGCTTCGCATGCGCGCCTGACACAGCAATACCAAGTAGTGCTGGTAGAAGGCGCAGGCTCGCCCGCAGAAATCAATCTACGCGCCAATGACATCGCCAACATGGGCTTTGCCGAAGCGGTGGATTGTCCGGTGATCCTCATTGCCGATATCGATCGCGGTGGTGTATTCGCGCACTTGGTGGGCACGCTGGATCTACTCAGTGCCAGCGAGCAACAACGGGTGATGGGCTTCGTCATCAACCGCTTCCGTGGCGATCTGGCATTACTGCAACCTGGATTGGATTGGCTGGAACAACGCACGGGCAAGCCGGTGCTGGGCGTGTTGCCATACTTACAGGGTCTACATCTGGAGGCAGAAGATGCACTGCCGATCAAACCCACCGTAGATGACCATCACAACAAATTGCGTGTACTGGTGCCCGCGCTGCCGCGCATCAGCAATCACACCGACTTCGACGCGCTGCGTCTGCATCCGCAAGTCGATCTGCGCTTCATCGGACCACGCGGCGCATCGGAACCAGGCGAGCGTTCGCTGCCGGCCGCCGATCTCATCATTCTACCCGGCTCTAAATCGGTGCGCGCCGATCTGCAATGGTTGCGCGAACAAGGTTGGATAGCCGCACTGCAACGGCATCTGCGTTATGGTGGCAAGGTCATCGGCATCTGCGGCGGCTTTCAGATGTTGGGCAAGTCAGTGCATGACCCGCTGGGCATCGAGGGTGCAACAGGTAGCAGCGAAGGACTGGGTTTATTCGACATGCACACGACTTTGCAGTCTCACAAGCAACTACGCCAGGTGCAGGGCAAGCTGTTATTGAATGCCGCACACACGCCCATCGCAGGTTATGAAATTCATGCCGGCATTTCCGAAGGACCGGCATTGCAACAACCGCTGTTGCAACTCGATGACCGGTACGATGGCGCTATCAGTACGGATTCGCAGGTGCTAGGTACCTACGTACATGGCCTGTTCGATGACAGCGCCTCTTGTACTGCGCTGCTGCAATGGGCCGGATTGAGCGAAGCCAAATCTTTCGACTACGGACAGCTACGCCGAAACAGTCTGGAACGATTGGCTGATAATGTGGAACAGCATTTGGATATGCGGCGCATATACGAAATGTTGCAGCTATAACTGTGATCGACAATCACTAAGCCGCCGCCTGCAACTGACGCGGTAAGTTGCGCGGCATGGAAAAGAAGAAAGTCGCGCCCTCGCCCGGTGCGCTTTCAGCCCACACCTTGCCGCCGTGCCGACTGACGATGCGCTCGACAATGGCCAGGCCCACACCCGTGCCCGGAAATTCGTTATTGGCATGCAGGCGCTGAAACACGCCAAACAGCTTTTCGTAGTCCTTCATGTCGAAGCCCACGCCATTGTCGTGCACGCTGTACGTCACCTGCTCTTCGTCGGCAATGCAGCTGATGTGAATGTGCGGTTGCGCCGCCTTGCCACTGTACTTCACGGCATTGTCGATCAAGTTCATCCACACGCTCTGCAACATGCTCTCATCGCCATAGGATTCGGCCAGCGGTTGAATATCCACCCGCACCGGCACGGCACGACCATAGGCCGCCTGTTCGGCGGCCTTGTGCGCCATACCATTCATATCCAGCGGCGCGGCACGCATCGATTGCCGCCCCAGCTTGGAATACATCAACAGATCGTCGATCAGCTGGGTCATGCGCGCGCTGGCGGAACGAATGGTTTGCAGATAGCGAAGTCCGGCGGTATTCAAAGTGTCGCGCTGCTCTTCCTGCAACACCTGCGCAAAGCCATCAATGGTGCGCAAGGGGGCGCGCAGATCGTGCGATACCGAATAGCAGAAACTCTCCAATTCCTGATTGCTCGAATTCAATTGTTGCGCACGCAGTTCCAGTTCGGCATTGGCGGCCTGCAACAACGCCTCGCTGCGCCGCCGCGCCAGCAGATCGGCACGCACATGAATCGCCAACCATAACAAGGTTGCCAGAGACAGTCCCAGCACCAAGCCTTGCATCACGTACAAGCGGCGCGCCGAGCGACGGTCCACTGTTTGTATCTCTTTGATCAAAGCTTCTTCGTAACTGACCATCGAGCCCAGTACAGCATTGATCTCATTCATCTTGATCTGCGCCTGATCGCGCAATGTAGAGCCAACATAACCGCTCAGGCCATTGGCCTGAAAAAGTTGCAACGCCTGATCGAGCAGTGCGATTTCCGCAGTTGCCAGAATCCGCAGCTGCTGCACACGCGATTGTTGCGGCGCCGTGACGAAGCGCCATTCGGCTTCCTGCAATTTGCTGTTAATGCGGTTGAGCGCGCGCTGCCGCTGTTGCTGCATGCTGCTTTCATTGGTGACAATCAGACCGTCCTGCGCCGTGGCCACTTCGCTGATATCGGCATGCAGCTGACTGATGAGCAATAAATTCTGCTGCGCACCACTCAATCGCGCCGAGGAATTTTCGCGTGCCTGAATGGCGCGCACTGCGACAAAAGACATCACCGCGAGCGTGATCAGGGCGATCAACAACCCGGCGAAGGTCTTGCGTTCTATGGAGCCGGTGGAAGCCATGGGATTGTTATAAATGTGGTGCCGAGTTGCTGGGTTCATCCTGATCCGAAACTCCGTCCTTGGAAACAGCCGCCTTGCTACCGGGGCTCCGCCGTGTTTGAACATACCCCTTTGTACTTGGCTTAGCCATCACCCCTTACCAACAACGGCCAAACCCAGCCAAGCTTGATACCCGCCGGGCGCAGCGAGTAATGCACCGCGCTCACCCGGCTGTTAGGATGCGGGGACTGTGCTGACTACGGAACTGCAAGCTGACACATTATTACTGCGCCTCTCGGGTCGCTGGACGGTGCAAAGTCTGGCGGATATCGAGCAGGCGCTGCAGTCATTGCAACTGGACGGTATCAAACACTTAAAAGTGGATGGCGCCGCGCTGGAAGGCGTCGATCTCAGCGCCATGTGGTTGCTGCACTCCGCGCTGCGTCGCGGCGAACAAGCCGGCGCCGAGATCAGTTTCGTCAATGACGCGCCGAATCACTTCGCTTTCTTGAATCAATTGGAGGCCGCGGCCGATGCGCCGCCGCCAGAGACCACACAGGTGTCATGGCTGCGACGGGTGATCGCCGGTTTCGGTCGTCAGGCAGTGATGCTGGGGCAGCATGCGCTGGGTCATCTGGATCACTTCGGCCGCATCATCCACACCTTCCTGCGCGCCTGGCGACATCCACACCACCTACGCGCACCGTCCATCGTGCGCCATGCCTACGAGGCCGGCATCCAGGCGCTACCCATCGTCGCCATGATCGCCTTCTTCGTGGCGGTCATCATCGCCTACATCGGCGCCAGTCAATTGCAGGGCTTCGGCGCCGGCATCTACACCGTGGATTTGATCACTGTAGGCGTACTGCGCGAACTGGGTGTGCTGCTGACAGCCGTGATCGTCGCCGGTCGCTCCGGCAGCGCCTTCGCCGCCGAGATCGGCGTGATGCAATTGAACGATGAAGTCGATGCGTTGAAGTCCATCGGCATGGACCCCATCGAAGTGCTGGTGATGCCGCGGGTACTGGGCTTGATCATCGCCTTACCGCTACTGACCGTCGTTGCCGATGCCATGGGTATGGCAGGCGGCGCGCTGCTGTCGAACTGGTTGCTGGACATTTCGCTGCCGCAATTCATCGCAAGAGTGCAGGATGCGCTGGCACCGACCACCTTCTGGGCCGGCCTGATCAAGGCGCCGGTATTTGCGCTGCTGATCGGCATGATCGGCACCTATCGCGGTATGCAAGTGCGCGGCTCGTCGCGTGAGCTGGGCCGACTGACCACCACGGCGGTGGTGGAATCCATCTTCATGGTGATCTTTGCCAATGCCATCTTCGCGGTGATTTTCGTGGAGCTGAATTTTTGATGGTGTGTGCCGCATTCACCACGGGCGCAATGAATTGCGCCCCTACAACGGACCTTCCCGTAGGGGCGCAATTCATTGCGCCCGTCCGGTTTGTTGCATTGGATGTCGTGCCATGACCGCCATCGTCTCGGTACGCAACATCGTTAATCGCTTTGGCGATCAAATCATTCACGACGGCGTGAGTCTCGATGTCGAGCGCGGCGAAGTCATGGGCATTGTCGGCGGTTCGGGCAGCGGCAAGTCGGTGCTGTTGCGCACCATCCTCGGCTTGCACAAACCGGTATCCGGACAGGTGTTGATCGAAGGCCAGGACATCACCGCCATGTCGGAGCGCCAGCTGCTCGGCGTCAAGCATCGCTATGGCGTCACCTTCCAACACGGCGCGCTGTTTAGTTCGTTGACCGTGGCGGAAAACATTCAACTGCCGCTGCGCGAATCTTTATCCTTGTCGCAGGCCACGCTGGATCAACTCACCGCACTGCGACTAGACATGGTGGGCTTGCCGATGTCGGCGGCCAACAAGTTCCCTTCGCAATTATCCGGCGGCATGATCAAACGCGCGGCGCTGGCGCGTGCGCTGGCGCTGGACCCGCAGCTATTGTTTCTCGACGAACCCACCGCCGGTCTCGATCCGATTTCTGCGGCCGAGTTCGACAAGCTGGTGCGCTACCTGCAAGGTAGTCTCAAACTGACGGTGATCATGATCACTCACGATCTGGATTCGCTGCTGACGGTATGCGACCGTGTGGCAGTGCTGGTTGACAGGAAGATCATCGTCGATACGCTCACGGACATCATGAATCACCCCAATCCCTGGATTCACGAGTACTTTCACGGCCCGCGTGCGCGCGGCATTACTCAAGCCCCCGCCTTAGGAGAGCCGCATGGAACGTGATGCCAACTACGTCGCCGTCGGCGCCTTCACACTGCTGGTCATTGCCATGGCCACGGCCTTTGTCATCTGGTATTCGGACAGCGGCGAAGCCAGCACCACTCCTTATGAAATTTATTTCACCGGCAGCGTATCGGGGCTGACTCGCGGCAGTCCGGTGCGTTATCTCGGCGTGGATGTGGGCACCGTAGAACGCATTACGCTTAACAAGGAGCGGCCCGATAGCGTGAAGGTTGTGGTCGCGGTCGATGCAGATGCCCCCATCACCGGTGCAACCCGCGCCAGCATGGGACTGCAAGGCATCACCGGCCTGCTGTACATCAATCTCAAGCAGATCAGCGATGCCGACAGCACTCAGATCAAGCAGGGCGAACGCTATCCCATCATCGAAGCGCAGTCTTCCGACATCGATGCCTTCATCGCCAGCCTGCCGCAACTGGCCAGTCGCGTTTCGTCATTGGTGGACAACGTCAATCGCGTTTTCTCGGACACCAACATCAAGACCTTCTCGGCCACGCTGGCCAATTTCAAAGCCACTACCGATGGGCTGCCGCAGACGCGCGAGCAGGTGGATGCCTTGCTGGCGGAGCTGGCCAAGACTTCAACTGAAATTCGCAATACCGCCAGCAGCTTCAGTGGTATGGCCAATGACATGCGACCCAGTGTCAAAGAAGCCGTCACACGTTTGAACGCTGTTTCCGGTCAACTGGCAGCGACCACCGAGAAACTCGATCGCCTGATGGCCGCCAGCGAAGGCCCGCTGACACACTTCACCGAACAAGGTCTGTTCGAAATGGAACGCCTGGTGCGCGATGCACGCTCTGCCGCCACCGAGTTCCGCGATCTATCGCGCTCGTTGAAAGAAACGCCCTCGCAACTGATGTTCGAGCGTCCCGAATCCGGTGTGGAGATCAAGCCGTGAAAATGCTCCTGAATCTTCTTCGCTCCTATCCCCTCCCCCGCGCGCGGGGGAGGGCTAGGGTGGGGGCAACTAGAACACTTGCAAACAACCCGCCCCCATCCTGTCCTTCCCCCGTCGAACGGAGGAAGGGACGCTTGGGTCAAACGATGTCGCATCTGATGTCGCGCCTGTGGTTACGCACATCCTTGCTGGGATTGACTGCAATCGCACTCACCGGCTGCGTTGGTGACATCCTGCAAAGCAAAGTCGACGAACCGCAAACCTATGTACTACGCGTCAGCGATGCCGGCGCCGCCAAGGTCGCCTATCCGTTGCAACTCAGCATCGCCCTGCCCAGCGCCGCACCCGGCCTCGATACCAATCGCATCGCCGTGCTGCGCAACGACAACCAACTCGATTACTACTTCGGCGCGCGTTGGGGCGGCACAGCGCCACAGGTAGCGCAGTCCTTCCTGATCTCGCTATTGCAGAATCAACAAGGCTTTAAAAGCGTGGTGGCAGAGTCGGTGCGCATCGACGCCGATTACTTGCTGGAAGTACAGCTGAAAGATTTTCAAGCGGAGTACACCGGCAACAAGACCAACCCCACTGCACATGTCACGCTGACCGGCACCTTGATCAACATCAAGACCCGCAAGCAAGTGACCTCGGCAAACGCCAGCGCCAGTGTGGCAGCTAAAGACAATCGGCTAAGCGAAGTCGTTACGGCATTTCAGTCAGCCATGCAGCAGGCGAGCCTCGGCTTGAGCGAACAAGTCAGCGCGGCGGTTGGCAAGTAATTGCAGTGTTTGGATACTGCGTGCGGCCGGCATTCGTTAAAGCTTATGCGGACCAGATGGCGCATTTTGCGAGGGCGGATTGAGCAGCGCTGTATGTCGATCCGATTTTTAGCACCGCGCGCGAGATAAGCCCTCTTGGAGGTCGGGTTAGCTGTCTCCAGCGCTACCCGACCCACACGGATGGCGGCGTAAACGACCTTCGCTCTGGCTGGAACACGCCTAAGGGTTTAACTGACACCCTCTGCAGGCATTGCACGCGAATTAAAATCAACGAAGAAGACGCGCATCTCACTAATCGCAATCAGTCATTTAAGACACTTCCAACCAGCCGGCTACGACTAAAGCTGGCCATTCAATCGCCGTTACCCCTTAAGCGCTCGCCCGTAGCGGATGTGCGCACGTGAAATTCATTTGTAGTTGCTTGAGGTTGAGTCGATGTCGGCGTCCCGAAATTGGAGCCTGCGTACGCGCATGCTCGGTGTAATCGTACTGTGCGTGTTGATTGGTTTTGCAATCACCGTTTCCGCGTTGACCTATCAGGCCAGCAACATGCAACGCGACTCGGCGTTGCAGTACGCACAGCAATTGGCTGCCACTCATTCGAGCGAAGTCGAGATCGAACTGGAGTCTGCACTCAATGCGGCTCGCGGTGTTGCCCAGGCGCTATCCGGATTGAAGAGTGCAGGTTTAACGGATCGTGTTCGCGCCGACGCCATCTTGAAAAAAGTGCTGACTGATAATCCGCAGCTGCTGGGCGTCTGGACCGGTTGGGAACCCAATGCCTTCGACGGTAAGGATGCAGAACATGTAAACAAGCCAGGTCACGATGCCACGGGTCGCTATGTTCCTTACTGGAATCGCGGCACCGGCTCGATTGCGCTCGATGCACTGACCGACTACGACAAGGATGGCGCAGGCGACTACTATCAAATCGCCAAGCGCACCGGCGCAGAAACCATTCTTGAACCCTATAGCTACAAGGTGGGCGGCAAGGATGTGTTGATGACCAGCCTGGCCGTGCCTATCGTTATTGACGGACGCGTGCTCGGCATTGCCGGTGTCGACATCGCGCTGTCTCAGTTGCAGTCATCCATCAATGCCATTCGCGTCTACGACACGGGCTATGCCAGCTTGTTCTCCGCCAAGGGCGCCTATGTCAGCGATAGAGATTCCAAAAAAGTCACACAGCTGCTGGGCTCGAACGAGCCTGCGGAAGTGTTGGCGGCGATCACTCAAGGCAACTCGCTGCGTAGAAGCGTATTCAACGAAGCGCTGGGTGCTCAGGTAACGCAGCTGTTTACACCGGTACACATCGGCGCAGTGAAGTCGCCTTGGTCGCTGGCTATCAACGTTCCTGAAGATCGCATGTTGGCTGGCGTGAAGCAGCTGCGCAATGTTGCCTTGCTGCTTGGCGCATTCAGCATCGTGCTGGTGTCGGTGGGTATGGGCTGGATGTTGAATCGTCTGGTCATTCGTCCCATCGGCGGTGAACCCGAACAAGCCGCGCTGGTTGCCAACCGCGTGGCACAGGGCGATCTCACTGTGCACATCGATGTTGCTCCGGGCGACAACGGCAGCTTGATGACGGCGCTGCGCGATATGCAGCAACAACTAGGTAGTATCGTCTCGAATGTGCGTGATGGCGCATCGCAAGTGGCCTCTGCCAGCCAGCAGATCGCACAGGGCAATGACGATCTGTCGCGTCGCACGCAGTTGCAGGCGGCATCGCTGGAAGAAACCGCAGCCAGCATGGAAGAGATGACCTCTTCAGTGAAACAGACAGCAGACTATGCGGCGCAGGCCAACCGCATCGCCATCAGCGCACGTCAACTTGCAGACAGCGGCGGCAAGGTGGTCACCGATGCCGTAGCCGCCATGAATGAAATCAACGGCGCCAGCACCCGCATCGGCGAGATCATCAGCGTGATCGATGAGATTGCCTTCCAGACCAACCTGCTCGCCCTCAACGCAGCCGTCGAAGCAGCGCGCGCCGGCGAGATGGGACGCGGCTTCGCAGTGGTTGCTTCCGAAGTGCGTACCCTCGCACAACGCAGCGCCAGCGCAGCGAAAGAAACCAAGGCATTGATCAACGATTCAGTCGCCAAGGTCGGCACCGGTTGTGAGCTGGTCGACAAGACCGGCAAGGTGCTCGGCGAGATCGTCGACAGCGTGAAGAAAATGACCGACGTGGTTCGCGAGATTTCGTCGGCCAGTAATGAGCAAGCCGCCGGCATCGAACAAATCGGCACTGCCATTGCTCAGCTGGATAGAACCACGCAAGAGAATGCAGCCCTGGTCGAAGAAAGCGCCGCGGCCGCCGAGATCCTCAGCCAGCAGTCTGCTGACATGGTGCAGGCTGCTTCGGTGTTCAAGCTGGCCAGCGATCACCACGGACATACGGCGAGCGCGCCGCTATTCCATCAGCGATACGAACAACCGGTTCAGTACGATACGAGTGCGGCTGCTTGAGGGAAGTGGCCAGAAGATAAAGGGAATGCGTTCTTGTAGGTCGGGTTTTACACCCGACTTCTTCTCCGGAATGTCGGGTATAAAACCCGACCTACAATTTAAGCGGCTATATTCGTAAATAGCGTCTTGAGGGTCTTGTGCTGTCGCTTCTTAACGGGATTGCTCGCTGATCTTAAAAACATTGCCCTCCGGATCATGACCGAGAAAGAAATTAGCATCCCGCGGCGCCCAATCAGGCGGCGCGACATCCACATGGCCGCCTAAGCTCGCAGCCAAAGTCCGGACCTTCTCGATACTCACGACCGGATAGTTCAGCCTGATACTGCCGTTTTCCTTTCTTCTGCTTTCTTCCTCTACAGAGCATTCTGCAAGCAAGTGCTTCGGGATCTGATGCACGATGAAATCAAATCCCCTGCAATTCAGCACCGAATGATCCTCATCCTCTGCGGTGCAGATAAGGCCAAGCACATCGCGATAGAACGCAGCTACGCGAGACTTATCTCGTGCGAACAGTACGGCACTGACTTCGCAGGTATTCATGCTTGTTCTCCCTTCTTATCTAACGCTGACAGCCTTCATCCGCCGCATGGATTGGCTAGGTACCCGGCTGCTCCGGCAAGGCTTGATTGATTCCAAAACTATTTCCGAAAGGATCTTTCAGTAAAAGATGCTTGGCATTCCAGGGCGCGATCTCGACCTCTTGCGTGAAATCCGGACGCCGGCTTTTCCATATGGCACATGTCGAACATAAGTCTAAGAAGTAAAAAATCCGATTATTTTTCCGATAAATGTCCAAAGGCCCGTAGACAGAAGTGGCATCCATATTATTGAGGTGCCGATGATCATCCGGAGAGAACCACCATCGAAATCATCAAACTGACGGGTTGAACGATACGAGCCAACACCCAGCCATATACATAGCGGTAAAACAACCAGTCCACTTATAGCGGGTCCGATGATGAGCGACAGCCAAGGCAGGGCCGTACACTCAATTGCGCATAAGACAAGCAGGGTTCCGTACAGGCCTCCCGCAAGACCTATTGTTCCTAACAACACAAAACTGACAAAAACGGGTCTGAAGCTTCGCTCTCCCTTCCAAGTAGATTTCGACATGGTTCATTCCTGATTAGAAGCAAAGCTCGGCGCCATGAGATCAATTAACCATCCATAAAGGAACTTGGTGTTGTAATTTGCCACACGGCTCCCTGGTGCCATATCAAATCACATCATTCTTGTTTAATTCAGTCTAAAACAAATAGGCAAATGCAGCTTGGAAAATGATGATGCAAGTTCAGCCGATTTTTCTAGAAGCTCCCATTCTCATGGAAGTGGAGTAATAGGACTTGAACCAGGACTCTTCTTCAATTCTTCCAGCGGCTTAACGTTGTACATCGCACGTTCGGCATCGCTGACCGCGCTTTCGTCTAGGTCTTGCAGCACTAGATTACTTTTCTCATCACGACGTGTTTGCACGCCGTACCATTGAGGCCTGTTCTTCCTCAGCATCATCCGATCCCAAGACGCGGCAGTCTGCCAGGCATAGGTTGTGTTCTCCGGCTCCAGCTCGTGGGCTATCCAGGCAAGCGAAGTCGACATGCGATAATGCTCGAAGGTCTGACCATGATTGAAGATCACGGCTGCATACAGGTAGTCCTGCGCCGTCCGAAGCTCGACGCGTTTCAGCATGGCGAGCACTTCGTTTCGACGAGCTTCATCTCGCACGTTGATTTCTTTGTACGACAGCTTGGTGTTTGGAAAGCCTCGCCGGTCGTCTTGATCTTCTTCGAAGAGTTGCGAGAGACGAGCATTGTTGGTAAAGCTTGCTGGCTCGGCGGCGTGAATGGTGAGAAATTGAAAGAGCAGCACGGCCAAAATAGCGAGTCGATTCATTCCCTTCTCCCTTTTGTGCTTTCGCTAAATGCGGATCCAGTGTTGTTGGGCAAAACGGCCGCTTCGCAAAACGACTTAGCGCTTTCCCACGGAGACTCTACAACACACGATGCTATGGCCCCACCCTGTTAGCAGAGTCAGCTCATAGCTTTCCAAAGAAGGACGAAATATCAAAGTAGATGCTGCGCTCTTCACCGGAAGGAAGGGAAATGACGAGCAGATCCATAACAGGCGGTCCCATCAGAAGCGCTTGCGACTTTACGGTTGCGCCGGGGTAATGCTGCTTGATCCAAGTTCTCTCGGCTCTTATGCCATCAGATTCTGTTTTTGCTTTCGACAGATCAACGGCTAGTTTTGGAGAGGAGCCTTCGTTCTCCGCGACGCTAGTTTGCTGCGAGGGGGTGGATTGGCATGCGGCGAGAATAGTCGTGAGCGCGAGAGCTAAAATTAAAGAGCGCATCGGATTTCCTTATGTGTGCTGACCTTAGATCAATGAAATTACAACTTGCCTGACCTTATTGTTCGATTTTTGTTTCGTGGCTTATGCACCCGACAGTGCAGCCTTGCCAAACCCAGCCGGAGCTCGCGCCGGCATGTGCAAATGTAAGCCGAACAAAGCGCGCTGGTCATCTTTGACCAAATCCCGATTGTCACGCGTTCTCTGTAAGCGCGCGAATGACATTCTCACGATACTCTGGATCCTTCTCATGAAACTGCACGACCTTACCCGCGACGTCTACGTTTACATAGACCTCGGCGTAACGCTCCTCGCTTTCCGAGTGGAAGAACAGCTTCATATGCACGGGGTTAGTTTTGATTTTGCGCGGATCGGAATCGAGCCCCACGGCTTCAGCCTTGATTTCAGCCAACATGCGGGGTTTCTCAACGCGCTGATCGTACAGACGGGCAATCAAGCTAACAAACGCGTCGCTGGCCGGGCCGAGGCTGCGAAGCGTCACGGTGCCCCAGTAGAAAATGGCATCGCCACCCTCTAGCTGTTGAGGCTTCCACTCCGGATTCACCTCAACGATGAAGCCGAGCATTTGTTTCTCGAATGTACCTCGGGCCAGAAGGCGTAAAGACCCAGACCCTTTCTCTGAAATTTCAACCAATGGCAGATCGAGATCAACGAAGCCATCCTCTCCCACAAAGTTAACCTGGGGAGTTGCGGCCGAAGCACGCCCGAAGAGGCTGGAAATAAATCCCACGAGCGCGAATCTCCTTGTAATGCGCATGTTCTCTTTTACCTAAGTGTAATCAGCGACTGAAACGCGATCAGATAAATACATTTGCTTAGCTCCAGGAATCGCCAACCCGTCTCCAGGTAGAGCGCGGGATGTACCATGCTGCCAGCAGACCGAGAATAGAGCCACTAATCAGCCCTCTTACGGCCAATGAGCGTAATGGTGCGGAGGCCATCCCCAATAGTTCAAGTATGTAGTAGAAAAAGAATGGAATGAGCCCAATAAAAATACCTGCGACAAAACTCATGGGTCGTTGCAACTGACGACTGATACGCCGCAGAACGTAAATGCAGATTGGGACTGCGATATAACCACCGCCCAAAACAGGGATGACTCCAGCCCAAACGCCGGCAAACGAAAGAATGGTGTTAGTCAGCGGATCTTTTGCTTTATCCAGGGCAGAGATGGGCAGAAGAGTTGTTAATACTCCGCACGCTGCCACCATGCGAAAGTTACGGATACTTACAGGCTTAAGTGTTTTTGCGTGCCGCGCCCACATGCTTAGCTAACTCACAGATATAGATGTGCCGAAGGTAAAGAAAGCTTTCTCTTGTAGGTCGGGTTTTAACCCGACTTCTTTTCCGGATGTCGGGTTAAAACCCGACCTACAACGGATGTCGTTCTGAACGTTACCTTCGTCCCCCACTCATCAAAACCCCCGCCCCCACCACCGCCGACCCTACCGACCCCACCAACACCCCCACCTTCACCGCATTCTGCAACTCAACGCTAGATGGAAACGCCAACAGCCCGATAAACAAACTCATCGTGAAGCCGATGCCGCACAGGATGCTCAATCCATATAGATGCCGCCAATTCGCTTGTGCGGGCAAGGCGGCCCAGCCCATGCCGATCACGCAGGCGGCGGCGAGCATGATGCCGGCTTGCTTGCCAACAAACAGACCCAGCGCAACGCCCAGCGGCACGGGTTGCAGGGCGGTGGCCAGCGACATGCCTGCGAAGGACACGCCGGCATTGGCAAAACCAAAGAGGGGCACAATGAACACCGCGACGCAGGGCGCGAGGGCGTGCTCAAGTTTCAACAACGGCGCCTCCGCCGATCCACTCGCGGTTTGCAGCGGAATCGTCAGCGCCAGCACCACACCGGCTACGGTGGCATGTACGCCGGACTTCAATATGCTCAACCACAAGGCGGCGCCCAACACCAGGTACACGCCAAGCGCCGTCACGCCACGACGATTCAGCACCACCAACACCGCCACTAAACTCAAGGCCACACACAGCGCCCACACATTGAGCTGGCTGGAATAGAACAACGCAATGATCAACACCGCGCCCAGGTCATCGATGATCGCCAGCGCAGTGAGAAACAGCTTCAAGCTGGTCGGCACCCGCGAGCCCAGCAACGCCAGCACGCCCAGCGCAAACGCAATATCCGTGGCGGCCGGAATGGCCCAGCCCGCAGGTTGACCCGCCGCACCTTTATTCACCGCCAGATAGATCAACGCCGGGCCGATCATCCCACCGAGCGCCGCCGCAGCGGGCAGCACGCGTTGCGCACGCGTCGCCAGCGCGCCCACCAACAGCTCGCGCTTGATCTCCAGCCCCACCAACAGAAAGAACACCGCCATCAAGCCATCGTTGATCCAATGCAGCACACTCATCCCGGCGAGTGGCGCTGCCAACGCGGCGAAGTAGGCTGGCGCAAAGGACGAGTTCGCCACGATCAACGCCAGCAACGCCGCCATCATCAGGATCGGCCCCGCATGCCGCGACGCGCGCTCAACGCAGGCAGCCAAAGTGTTGAAGGGGGAAGCTGCGTCAGTGGATGACATTCAAGGCTCCAAAGCTGAAAACGGAAACCGATGTTTCTCCGTATTCGGGGCTTGAGTTCCCGGGCGCACGCAGCACACGCCATTTAGGGGAGAGGTTAGAGGGGGCTGCTCATTGGCGCAAGCCTTAAGCCAGCCGCGCTTCTCTCAGAGACCTAAGCTCTGCCACCTTGTTTGTCGTCATGCCCGCGAAGGCGGGCATCCAGTTAGAACAGGTCTTATCAATCGGCACTTAGTCCCAATAGACATACGGCTTGTCTCTGAGATGCGGCGGCGGATCGGTGAGCTGCCCAACACGAAGCGTTCCGACAGGAGTTTCTAGCACCTCGGTTGGATTGTAGTGATGAAGATGAAACGCAATGCGGAAATCGGGCAGCTCGGGCACGGCGTATAACTCAGTCGGAATGGCCTCAAGGGTATCTATATTGAAAAATGATTCGTTGTAAGGAATGCATTCCGTGTGGGGTTGCTTCAAGCTCGAAGTATCAAACCCTTGCTCTGCACCGCGAATCTCAAGTTCAACGAGCGCTAGAGTTTCAAGCTCTTCGGCTGCCGCCTCTCTACTTCCATGACATGCAATTGCGGCCTCCCACTCGCTACCAGGGACATCTACACGATACACACCTATCAACTTTATCTCGGTCATGAACGCATCACCTGCCACACTGCAATCCAAAGCACCTTGCTTTATAAAGTACAACCAACGATTTGCTATGACTGTAGGGGCCACGAACCAGCGCCTTTCTGCCATGCATTTGTTCAGCACGTGGCTATGTGCGAGCTTTCCAGCGTCGTGGATGACGTGTGCCATGAATGACTGACAACACAACGACATCGGCTGATTCGACGACGAAGTAAATACAGAATGGAAATCGGTTCATCACTGCGCGGCGCGCGCTTCGATGCATGATCGGAAAGTTGAGTGGCTCGTCGCCGATCCGCTCGAACAAAGCCTGAGCATCGTCGAGAAACTCATGCCCCAGACCTTCGCTTTGTTTTTCATACCAAGAAGCCGCATCGGCAAGATCCCGATCCGCCTCTTCCCTGAGCCGGACAATGCGCTTCATAGTCTTTTGCGAATATCCGCGATCACGTCAGCGGCCGGCCGGCCCGGTTTGCCATCCGCCTCATAGGCATCCAAGCGGCGATCCAACTCAGCACGCTGATCGGGCGTAAGCGGAAGAGCGCTCTGATCCGCCGCGATGCTATCCCACAAGTCTTCGACGAGGCGGATGCGCTCGGCGACGGGAAGCTTGCGAAGGTTGGCGTTCATGGGCCGAGGATATTCCAACTCACCGCATCTTCCAATAGCACATAACGGGCGATCAGCCGGCTGAGTTTCACCCCTCACGTTCGCGAAAGCCTACGCAAATCGGCTGAAATATATTCCAGCCGTTCCGCCGAGGTGTTGAGCAGATCGCAGGTGGTCTCCAGCACCGGCACCATGTTTTCGCAATCGCCGGTTTCCAACAAGGTGGCGGTCGATAGCTTGCACAGCTCTACGATGGCGATGGCTTTAAATAGCTGCTCCCGTTCGGCTTGGACTCGTTCTATGAGATTGGAAGCAATAATTTCTTTTTCAGCCGAATCTATACTCACTCTCTGCTCGCGAGTAGTCGCTCGCTGCCCCTTCGTACTCGACGTTTTCCTATCAGCTACCGTCTCTATGCGTTCCGTCATGGTCAGATTTCCGTATTGCGAATTGGTCTGGCGTGGAAATCTTAGCGCGCGGCATGCTAATGAATCCTTAGCAGCAAGACAGTATCAGCCTTTAGGCACATGAATCTGTTTTGGTGGAACCGAGGGGCTAAGGAAGCGAAACAATATGGTCAGGCAAATGATTACCATTGAATCTACTCTCGACCGAGGGCTGTATTCGCGTATTGCTATAGTGGAGCTATCATGTACTGGTATGGTGATCGGCAGGTCCACATGTTGAGGTTTCTGTGTACAGCTTGATAGTCATGACTGATGGTTGGGAGTCCGGCGTCAGCTCTGTGGATAAATCCAGGGCGTTGGAATACACGGAGAGATACATCCGCGACGTTTATGAGCCTGACGGAGAGTTGGCTCTGCAAGCGTTAGTTGGAATTCCAACGATCTTTGCGAGCGAGACCGCTTGGAATAATACCCAACCTTCCGCTCGAGTCGGCAATATCACTCGTGTATTACCACGAGGTTCTGCGTATCAATTGGAATTTGTATTCGATCCTGACATTGCGCCAATTCCTAATTCGGTGCTGATTTCTTTGGCGAGTGAGCTGCAGATCGACATGAGGGCGCCATTGCATGAATTTACTCGCAATCACTGGTCGGTTAAGGACGTTGATTTGTTCAAAGTACTGCTTAAACGAAATGTCGGCGCTTGGGCGAAGCCAAAGGTCTTCAAGTTAAACGAGACGCCGCCAGATCCAAACCTTCTTGCAGTTATGATGCCGTTTAACCCCAATATGGGGCCAGTAGTCGATGCACTAGGCAAAGCGGCAGCAGCTGTAGGCATGACTCTGAAGCGTGCCGATGACATTTGGATTCATGATCACATCATCCAGGACGTGGTTACGCTGCTATGTCAGGCGAAGGTAGTGATCTGTGATTTAACTGATCGTAATGCCAACGTCTTCTACGAAATGGGTATCGCACACTGCTTACCTCGAGAAGTCATCATGATCACTCAACACTCTAAAGATGTGCCATTCGATGTGCAGCACATTCGCTACATTACCTATCTGAACAACGGGGAAGGTCTTTTAAAGCTTACGGCCGAAGTTACCGCCAGGCTGCAAACATTGAAGTCGCTGCCGTAAAACGTCAGATTCGCGTATGTCTCGCTCGGAGAGCATGATGATTTTCACCTCATTAGCATCGACGGCTATATAAAATTCATCACGCCTCTATATCAGGTAACGCTCATTCTCTAACTGCTGCCACATCAACCGATACACGATCAACTCGATACTGAACCACCTGACCAGCTTGGGCCTGGGATGGATTAAATAAAGCCAGGTTAATTCCGTTACTCACCGAGCTTCGATAAATCACGCCGTTATAGCCGCTCTTTTTTATGAATTCGCAAAGGTATTGGCTTGGCGTGTAATCAATAGCGGCAGCCTGTGGTAATACTGGTCTTGTAAGCTCCTCACCAAGACGTTCCAGGAATGGTAGATCACTTCGCATTCTTCCAATATCTTCGGCGTCCACTAGAAGAAATGGAGAGACCATTTTTCTCGGCCTTCGCAGATCAACTAACTTCAAGTCGGTGGGAGTTCTGAAATCTGCGACACAAGCAATCTCGCCAGTATGTGGGCGGACTTCTGCGATGGCCGTGTTTTGCGTCGAGCCGAGATAAAGATAGGGGATACCAGCCGGATTGGCCCTGCCATGCGATGCAATTCTTTTCGGGGGAGCGCCCATCTGATTCAAGGGATACATGCTGTCGCCATTCTGAATTCGCGCGCGATACCATAAATCAGGGATCTCATTCGCTTTCAGCTTTAAATGTCCAAGGAGTTCTCTAAATTGATCCAGATCTATATCCACGTTTGGAAAGAATCGATTTTGGTACATAAGCTCGTTGCGCAGCTCTTCCCACTCATTGAGTCGGTCTGTTAAAGGTTTATTTACTGGAGAAAATGATCGTCTTACGATTTCGCCATCGTCCATTATTTCACTAAGCAAATCCTTAGCTCTGTGGTCATCCATTCGAGGATGGTCGAACATTCCCCAATCTTCGCGAAACCATTGGACAAGAAGCCTTCCGTTCGTATCCTCTCGATAAGCGCTTATTAGAAGATCGAAGTATTCGGATAGCTGATCAGGCGTTAAGACAACTACATTGTCAGATTCGCAATAGGAGCAGCGGCCAATTTCAACTCCCAGCTTGAACGATCGTGCCGGGATAAGGTCATTGGCGAGACCCCTATCTCCGAAGCATCCTGCACAGCACTTCATGGCGACCCTATTTTGCTGTTTTGAGATAGGCGGCGAGTGTCTCGATATGATGGTTCATCGACAGCTTTTTGACGTAGCCCAATCCAGGAAAGTGTCCCTGTTGATGAAAGGCGCGGAATTCCTTAACTGCCTCCGTTTCAACCACCTTTGACCCACGCTTATTTAATGTCTTCATCATTTTGGCAAGCGCCTCGGCAAACTTACCCGCAGGATCTTTGGGAGTGTCTTTGCTATCAGATACAAAATGATAGATTTTCATCACGTCATCTTGATCACGGTCGATAAAGGTTAGATGAATCGCTACGGCATAAGCGGGACCGCCACCTTCACTGAAGTCGTCACCGACGATCAAGAAGTCGCCAAAGCCATTCATTCCTTCATCTATAAACGTCACATGCAGATCAGAGAACGGTTCGATGGGGTCGTAATCGGCGTTTCGTTTTTTCTCAAAACCGTCCCTAAGCAAGACCCTATGTGCGCCCTTAAAGTGCTTTTGATATAACTTTCCACAGAACCGGTCGAAGAAAATATGGCAATGCTCTTGCGTTGGATTCCCTAGTTTCGTCGCCAATGCCTTTGGATCGGTGAAACCGGCATGGATGAATGAAGGCGCATGATTTGCGTGCGCCTCATAGCACTCAATGGCTTCATCTAGCGTTGTATCTTGCTTGAGAAGAATGCCCGCTGAAATGCCAGGCAAAGCAAATTTTTCCTTTAGAAGTGCGGTCAGCGGCTCACCGTCCTCGGAAAGGTCGCCATGATGCGGATTCACAATTACGATGGCGCGACCCTGCTCTTCAACAACAGCGTCGAGCGCCTTTTGCAAGCCACCGAGAGTTTCTCTCACCGGTTCGATAATTGGGCGAAAGTTTGCCGCTTTAAGAAGCGCGGCCATCTCTCTTATCGTTATTAGTTCGTACTGCTTGCCACGAAAATATGGATGATACATGTGCCTATGCCCACTCCATTGCATCCTTTAAACACGTATTAACTGCGGACACAAGCCGCGTGTGATCAATCTTTCTAAGCGGAATTGATAGAGCCGCAGTTTGGAGAGAATGCGGCAGCTGGTCAACTAAATGGGAAAGGGGTAATAAGTCCCGTGTTTTTTTCAGTACCTTCACCATCCCAGCATGAGCTTCACATGGGTCTAGTGTGACGAATAGCTTTTTCAGTACACCATTTAGCTCTGTGTTCGGAACCTTTGGAACTGAGATTCCCAAAGACTGAAGGATCATTTTCGCTTCTAATGTACGAATAGAGTCGAAGATGGCGGCTGGTGATGTCCGCTCCGGTAAATCAGCCGCTTCTCGCAGCGTTGAAATTTGGTAGCGGCTGCTGAGGCGCATGACCCCGACTTCTTCGGGGACCGTGTTCATTACGGCATCAACATGATTTTCACCGGCAATAACATATACCTTCGCAAATACTCGGGCGTATGCAGCCACTTGCCGTTCAAGCCTACTCAATGAGTCGCGCTCTGACTTCACTTCATAAACGGTGGCGGTGCCGTTAAGAATTGCAAGATCGGCCTTGCACTCACCAACCCGGAACTCATTCAGCATTGATGCCGTATGAAGAGAGTGTTTACCCAGAAGAATTCTATGTGTCAGAGCTGCCTTATAAACGTATTCATGCCTGTAGCCTTCTCGCTTTAGGAGAGAAAAGGCAGCATCGAAAAGACTGTAAACACACTGTGACGTCGAGAGGGAACTAAGCAAATTAGATTGCTGCGCCAATCTTGCGAAGAGTGGCGATTTTCCTTTTCTGGCCATCTCTCGAATAACACTAGACGAGAAGAGACGGGAAATGGCGGCTAATTGTTCTGATCCTAGGTCCGTCATTTTTTCAATATCGGTCATGCGTTGTGTGATTGGCTGACCTCTAGTTTCTCGGGCGGGAAGGATAAGCCTCTTGCATGTCAGAAGCTAGTCGCCTCAATGTTTTGGGCTCTGCAACTGCTCCACCCTCAGCTGCAATCCCCTGACCTTCACCCCGCAACATAACAAACCGCATCCGCCATCGCCGCATTCACGCCCACCGTCCCCAACACCCATGCCCTTGATGCCCAGCAGGTTCACGTACGCAGGTTGCTTGAGAAGCATGATGATCTTCAGCTTATGCATGCCCCCCACCCTAACCCTCCTCCATCGAACGGGGTAGGGGATCAATCGGCGGCGGGTTGGGCTGGGTTTTGTTTACGTGGCGTGTTGCGTGCGAGTTCGTTCTGTTAGTTAGCGACGCTATGCCACCCGCACGGGTTCACGCGTTGATTCGTTCCATCGCCAGCCAGGACGGCCGGGCATGATCTGCACGCCGCCCACCCATCGGGGCGCAGGCTTTAGCGAATGCCAGTCTCGAACACCGCTGATCACTGCCCGACCTGCATCGGTGATGGTGAGTGTGTCATTGAACGAACGCTCGCCGGGCGTTGTCAGCGTGCGCAATAAAGGCGGCTCGGCCGCATGCTCCATTTGTTTGACTACGTGCTCGAGGCCTGCATCGGTAAGGAAAGGCAGGGGATCGCGTTCAAACGTCAAGATCCAGTGCAGGTCATTAAGCTTGAGGGTTTCATGCTCAACAAGCGTTTGAAGTATTAGCTGCTGCGAGAGGCTCAAGCCGTTTTCTACGCAGGGCAATTCACGCAAATGTCTATGCAGCGCCGGGGCGAGCATCGGCAGCGCGGGTGTGCCCGAGCGCGCGATGGCTGCCAGCGTTCGTGGGTCGGGTGAGGTGAGTGCGTGCCACGCTTGTCGGCCGAGTGCGAGTTGCGCCGGTGTGATCGGCATGCGCGAGGGCCACAGCAGGCGCAGCGCTTCAGGCGGAAGTTGTCCGACGCCGAGGAATCGCTCGCCGCCGGGAAACTCGTTGATTGCAATCAGCTCCAGCTGGCGCGGTCGCTGGGCATCCGCATAGTGAGCAAGCAGGCGAATCAAGATGAGTTGGTCCCAGCTGTCGTGCTCCATCCAGATGACGATGCGCTCGTAGTCGAACGCGGTCGTTAGCAGCTGGTCGTCTTCGCGGCGTTCGCCTTCGAGTACTGCTTCATATTCCAGCGCTCTGTCTTTGCGTATGAACTCAGCATAGGCGTCGATGATGAAGCGGGCCATCAGTTCATGGCGTTCGGGGCCATTGGTCACCGGTCCCTGACAATAGGGGGTGATGTGCGCGTGGAAATCGCCGACGAACCCCGCCTGCGCGAGTGTGTTTTGAATGTCGTGACCGCAACGAATATGCAGCGTCTTCATGTCGCCATCGGGCGCGTGTGGGTTGCGCTCGATGTCGGTCCATTCGCGATCCATCAATTCGATATGCGATTTCAATTTTGCCCAGCTGGTGAAACGCAATTCGCGAGCGATGGCGAACTGCGCGTCGGCCAGTTTCAACGGGGCACTGTGTGGCGCTGAGGTATGAACTTCATCGGGCTTCACAGGCCCGCTGGGTCGATGAGTTGCGGCGATGCGTGCCAGCGCTTCGGCTTCGCCCGCGTGCGCGGCGCGCAGCAAGTCTTTAGCGCGTTTCTTTTGCTGTTCGAGATTGAGGCGAAACGCGGAAGGCGCTCGCCCAGTCGGGTCGGCCATGATGAATCCCCTTTCGTATGCCTGCGCCCGCCTCAGACAGAAAAGGGACGTGGATGAAGAAGTCCCCAATCTTGTCGTGGGCGCAGCCCTTTCCGCGAGCGTGGATGCTTCGACCGAGCGAGGGGATTGTGGTTGGGGTGTAGGTTGGAGTCAACGTGGTGGTGGGATGCTTTGCCCCCACCCTGGCCCTCCCCCGTCGAACGGGGGAGGGGATGAAGAGGCGTTCGGGAGCTTAGCCAATTGTTTTGCGGACGACTGTTATGATGAATCGTTCTTGCTCTTAGACTGCTTGCTTGATTTCGCTATCAAATAAACGAGGAACGACAATGGGCGCTTGGGATGCGGGAAACTTCGGGAACGATGATGCGTTGGATTGGATCGGTGAGCTGTGCGAGAACGGCAGCACATCTTCTGTTCGGTCTGCTTTAACGCAGGCCATCGCGCAGAGCACTCCACAACAGCCCTCCCTGGTTGGCAAGTTGCTTGGACGCCAGCCGGTAGAGGCTTACCTGGAAGCTCCTATTGCATCGGAGGCGCTTGCTGCAGCTGAGATCGTTGCATGTTGGCTTGGGCATCCGCTTGCTAAGTTGCCCGATGGGGTTGCTGAGTGGGTGCAAGAACATTCACACGATTTCTCTCCCGCGTTTGTTCAACTTGCTCGCGAAGCCGTTGCCCACATTAAGACGAAGTCTGAGTTGAAAGAGTTGTGGGAAGAGGGTGACGCTAAAGTTGCTGCCGAATGGCATGCTGTTATCGCGGATTTGGAGCAGCGACTCAACAATTGAGTTACAGGCTTCTCGTATCAAACAGAGAAAAGGAATCTGCGTTTCGGATTCTGGAATGCCCCCACCCTGGCCCTCCCCCGTCGAACGGGGGAGGGGATCAATCGGCGGAAGATTATTAGATCATTTTGGGTCGTGGATCGAGATGGACGCATAACTTCTCTTCGCGCCCTTTCCGACACGGCATTCAACGACTACTTCCTTAACGCCGCTGCGCCAACTGCCTTTAACGAATAGCGTATCGGCGCTATCCCATTGCGAGGCGGTCCAATTGAATGGCTTGTCGCCTTTGCCGATCAAGGTGGCTTGCGACTCTTGCTGGCACCATTCCAGCAACTCAACCGTCGAATTGATGGGCGGATCGTATTGATTCGCTGCCAGAACGGGCGTTGCAGATAGAAGCGCAACTATTGCTGCATATTTCATTTAAACATCCTCAAATTTGTTTCCATGTAGAGAAGCATTGCGGCATCAACAGGCCGCAATGCTTTGTCATTCGCTATTTCAGCGTCCTCACAGCTTCACGAATCTCTTCCGGAGACTTCTCGCCGGTTAGTGCCGTGCCTGGACGCAGATAACCGGACAGTGACCAGCTGACCACCACCGGCTCGAAACCGATTTCAGCGATCAATGCAGAGACGGTGCTGATAGCTGCTGCATTCTGACCGGAGATGGGCACGCCGACGCGCGTTGCGTTCTGCAGGCCCATACCCATGCGCGCGGCTTGGATGGCGTTGAAGGCGCGCACGGTGTAGGCGCCGGGCAAAAGTTCTGCCATGGCATTGCCCACGCCTTTTTCAAGCGCTTCTTTGGCGATGGCGCCATCGCGTGTTTCGGATGCGTTAACGGTATCGATGACGATCTTGTCTTTGAGCAGGCCTTCCAGTTCTTTGCTTACTGCAGTCATTGCCGAGAAGGGCACGGCGATCAGCAGCACATCACCGAAGGCGGCCGCTTCGCGCGGCGTACCGGCTTTGGCATTGGCGCCGAGTGTGGCGGCGAGCTTTTGATCGTTCTCGATATTGGTGGAGGAGAACATCACTTGATGTCCGGCTTTGACCCAGGCGCCGCCCAGTGAGCTGCCTACTCGACCGGAACCGACTACACCGATCTTGAGTTTGGTGGGTTCGGCGCTTAGTGCCCATGTGGGTGTGGCGGTTGCAGCGATGGTGGTCAGGCCGGCGATTAGGAATTGGCGGCGGTTGTTTGTTGGGTGCTGCATGGAAATGTTCCTGGTGATCTTGGGCGAAGGATCGGTCGGGGGATTTGTTTGATGCTAATGCTTGGATGTTGGTAACGGCAACTTGGTAGTTGTGGTGGTGTTGGAGGCTGGGGTGAAGGAAAGGTTGCAAGGTTTGTTGCCCCACCCTAACCCTCCCCCGTCGAACGGGGGAGGGAATGGAGGCGGAGGCACTTCCTACTAATTACTTGGCTCTGGTTGCTTTGCACAGTTTGCTTGGTGCGCATTAGCAGCAGCACTTCCCACCATGCCTTCAGTGCAAATGACTCTTTGTCTTCAACACTGTTTCCCCTAGCTCTGCTCCGTAGCTCTGTCCCCTCCCCTGTTCGACGGGGGAGGGTTAGGGTGGGGGCGCTCTTGATTTAATAGCAAGAGCGCTTCGACAAACTCAGCGACCGGAGTTAAAAGATTCCGGTCACTGAGCTTGCCGAAGTGCTCTGAGTCTTATTCCACCGATTGGATACTTTGGAAGTCAGATGGCAGGCAGGGATGTAGTTGAAGACAATTGTCTACTGGATGCCCGCCTGCGCGGGCATGACGAACTTTGGTGATCTCATTGATACCGGAGCACGTACTCACCTGCTTGGCTTAGGCCTAAACACCTTCGTATCCGCATAGAACGATTCATCCTGCTGCGAATGCCAAGCTGGAATACCCAGCACCTGCAGAGGCGTAAAGCAGGCGGTGCTTAAACCCTCCCTACCCTTCTGCTGAAGATCCTGCGCGACCTGTTCATCCAACCATTCACGCTTGGCTGCATGCGTCATGGCAAAGAACTCATCCGGTGCAATCACCGGCCACGCATGGGCAGTAATGGCTTTGTATGGATTAACTAGCTTTTCCATCAAGGCATGACCAAACAACCAAGGCTCTATGTGTTTGCAGAATGATTCGCGTTGTTCCAGGAACACGCTTCGCCATTGGTGATTAGCCAACTCTGCAGCCAGCGCGCGGGCTTCGGTTGAATCGCGAATCACCAGCAACGCACTGTTCTCATCAAAGATAGTGGCGGCATCGCGGGCCGCACCGCGTGACTTGCCGATGCCGGCCTGTGCTATCTGAGTAGCTTGCAGGGCATTGAGCTGGCGTTTGATGTTGGGGAAGCTAAGCCACACCAGTGCGTTGAGGAAATCGTGCAGGTTGTCGCGGGTGGGTACGCAGCCGGTTTCGCTGATGAAGGCTTCGTATGCCTTGTCTGCGGGTAATGCAGATTGTTCGACAAAGGTGAGCGGTTGATCGCGATGGTTGTGCAGTTGCAACGCTGCGCTTTGTTGATTGAGCGCGGCGAGCCAATCGGGTTGTTGAATGATGAGTGCCGCTGCCTCCTTGATGGAGGCATACCACGGCTGCTGCCAATCGATTGAGGGTGCCGACCGCATTTACTTGGATACGCCTGCTGCATCAAAGGCGCGGCTGGCTTTGACGATGGCCTCGGCCATCTCTGCTGCATCCGACATCGGCTCCGACAAAAACAATTCATACACCTTCACTGCCAGCACGGCGATGCCTGAAGGATTATCAGGCAGCCAGCCCGCCGGGAACGCTGCGCTATGTTCGTTGATAAAAGTTGCAGCCGCTTGCACGGCAGCATGCGCTTGCTGTTCGGCTGCCGACTCATAGGTAAAGCGCCACTGCTTGATGCGTTGATTGATCGTCGGTCGGTTATCGCCGGTGGGAATGCCTGCGGCGGCGAACACACGGCAGTCGTAATCAAGGCAGGTCTGTGGACGTTGCGCGTAGATGGAACACCTGCCTTCTTGAAACATGGGGCAGTGTCCATTGGGCATGGGGTTCATCTTGGCGTGGGGATAGAACAGGCCCGGCACGCTGGATAAGAATTTCACCGGCACGATATCCAGCGCCGCATCGTGCGGCCGCAACAGAATGGAGTAGTGCGAAGTGCAACAGCCCACGCAATCGCCACAGGGCACATCCATGCCGCCATTGCCACGCAATGCGGCGCGCGCCTGTTGCAGCCATTGACCGAAGGGGCCGGCGGCGATGGGTGCTGCGGAGTTGTTGTTGGATGGGGCATTCATGGGCGCGGCATTATCGCCTAGGTCATTGCTCACGTCGCGCTTGCTGCCGACTGTTACAGTAAGCGGATGACCGATTCTTCCCCATCACGCGCGCGTTCCATTGCCTGGTTGCAGATGCACATCTGTGTGCTGGTGTGGGGTTGCACGGCGGTGCTGGGCAAGTTGATTACCCTGTCCGCGCTGGCCCTGGTGTGGTGGCGCATGTTGCTGGTGGCCACTGCCCTGCTGCTGTTCCCACGCACCTGGCGGACGATTCGGCGGATGCCGCGCGGCCTGTTGCTGCGCTATCTCGGCATCGGCGTGGTCGTGGGTCTGCACTGGCTGTGCTTCTATGGTTCGGTGAAGCTGGCAAATGCGTCGATTGCCGCCACCACGATGGCGCTGGCGTCGGTGTTCATTGCCTTTATGGAACCGTGGTTGCTACGGCGTCGCTTCAATCCGGCGGAGTTGTTGCTGGGCTTGGCGATCATCCCCGGTGTGGCATTGGTGGTGGGTGGCACACCGGCACGTATGTATTGGGGATTGGTGCTGGGCATTCTGTCTGCCGCCTTTGTCGCGGTGTTCGGTGTGCTCAACAAGCGCTATGTGCAGCACACCGACTCACTGACCATGACCTTGTTGGAGATGATCGGCGGCTGGTTGGTGCTATGTCTATTGGCGCCCTTCATCCCCGGCAGCGACTTGCATCTGCCGCAGGGGCAGGATATCTGGCTGATGACTATCTTGTGTTTGGCTTGCACACTGCTGCCGTTTGCCTTGTCACTGAAAGCCTTGCGGCACTTGAGCGCCTTCGGTGCGCAGCTGGCGGTGAATCTGGAACCGGTGTACGCGATTGTGTTGAGTATTCTGTTGCTGGGCGAGCAGCATGAATTGAATGGGCGGTTTTATCTTGGCGTGGTGATCATTCTTGCGGCAGTGTTCGCCTATCCATTGCTGCAACGAGATGCGGTGATCAAGCCGGCTGCGATTGACTGAGGCTGAACATCAGCCGATAGTCACTGCGCCGTTATCCGAGGGCTGAGCCATGCCGATCACACTCTGGATCGCCACCCGTAAAGGCGCCTTTCAATTGAAGGCAGATGCGACGCGCAAACACTGGGCGCTGAAAGGGCCGCAATTTCTTGGTCATATCATTCATCACATCGTGCAAGACCCGCGCGCGCCCAAGCAGATGTTGATGGGCGCCAAGACCGGACATCTTGGGCCGACGGTATATCGCTCCAGCGATCGCGGCCGCAGCTGGCAGGAAGCCAAGCAACCGCCCGCGTTTCGCAAAGCTGCAGAGGGTGAAGAAGCACGCAATGTCGAACGTGTGTTGTGGCTGACACCGGGACATGTCAGCGAACCGGGTGTGTGGTACGCCGGTACTTCGCCCGCCGGTTTGTTTCGCAGTGAAGATGCCGGCGATACCTGGCAACCGGTGGCGGGCTTCAACGATCATCCCATGCGCAAGCAATGGGTGGCGTTCGGCACGCCGGATGGTGAGTTTCTGCATTCCATATTGATCGATCCACGCGATGCTCAGCATATGTACATCGGCATTTCGATTGGCGGCGTATTCGAGTCGTTGGATGCGGGTGCGAACTGGCAGCCACTGAATCGCGGCGTGGCGGCGGACTTTCTACCGAGCAAGGATGCGGAGTTCGGTCACGATCCACATTGTCTGGCCATGCATCCGCTGCAACCGGATCGTCTGTATCAACAAAATCATTGCGGCATGTATCGCCTGGATCGACCAAGCAACGAGTGGCAACGCATCGGCAACAACATGCCACGCAAGATCGGCGACATCGGCTTTCCCATCGTCGTGCATCCACGCGATGCCGATATGGCGTGGGTGTTTCCCATGGATGGCACATCGGTATGGCCACGCACTTCAGTGGACGGCAAGCCCGCTGTTTATCGCACCCTCAACGGCGGCAAACGTTGGCAGCGATTGGATAAAGGTCTACCGACATCGCAGGCCTGGTTCACCGTGCTACGTCAGTCGATGTGTGTGGATGATGAGAAGAAGGTTGGCGTGTACTTCGGCACTACGGGTGGTGAAGTTTGGGCTGGCAGTAGCAATGGCGAGTCGTGGCGTTGTATTGCCAGGCACTTGCCGGAGATTTATGCAGTGACTGTGGCGGTTTAAGAGGTGCCCCCACCCTGGCCCTCCCCCGTCGAACGGGGGAGGGAATTGGAGGTGGGGGAGTGCCAAAGTTTGGCGGCGCTTACCTTCTACTTATTTGCTTGAGAGATGACGTATCAGTTGATGTGTGTGGATAGTGAGAAGAAGGTTGGTGTGTACTTCGGTACTACGGGCGGTGAAGTTTGGGCTGGGAGTAGTAATGGTGTGTCGTGGCGTTGTATTGCTCAGCATTTGCCGGAGATTTATGCGGTGACTGTGGCGGGTTAGGAGTGCCCCCACCCTGGCCCTCCCCCGCAGAGCAGGGGAGGGAACGAATCTCTGAGACTTTTTCAGGTTGCCCAATTTTTCCCGGCAAGTAAGGAAGGCAATCGAACGACCTGGAAGTTTGCAGCTCATGTCCCCTCCCCTGCTCTGCGGGGGAGGGCTAGGGTGGGGGCAAAAGCTCTTGCACCGTACGCATGATCACAGCCAACACCGCTTCCCTCTGCTGCAGGACTTCATTGTTCCAAAAACGCAGCACACGAAAGCCTTGCTGTGCTAGATAGCTATCGCGCACGTGATCGTATGTCGCAGTAATTGCATGCTGTCCTCCATCCAACTCGATCACTAACTTTGGCTTCACACTGGCGAAGTCGACGATGTAAGGCCCAACCGGCATTTGCCTGCGAAAGCGTACATTGAGCATTTGACGGTGCCGCAGACAATTCCATAGATGCTGTTCGGCATCTGTCAGCTGCTTGCGCAATGTGATGGCGCGTTGCTGCGTGAGGTGGTTGCGCATTCCTTGCGACCTCTTGTGGTTGTTAAGTTTGTTGCCCCCACCCTAACCCTCCCCCGCTTCGCAGGGGAGGGAATCTGAGGTGTGGCTATATCAGTAACTCTCTTCCTGATTCGGGAATGCACCTGCTTTCACATCGGCTACATAGTCGCTGCTGCCTTTGAGCATGATGTCGTATAGCGATGCGTAACGGCGCAGGAAGCGTGGCGAGAATTCATTGTTGATGCCGAGCATGTCGTGGGTGACCAGCACCTGACCATCTACATCGGGACCGGCGCCGATGCCGATGACGGGGATGGTGAGTTGCTTGGCTACTTCGGCGGCAAGTTGTGCCGGGATCTTTTCCAGCACCAGTGCGAAGCAACCGCACTCCTGCAGCAACATCGCATCCTTCAACAAGGTCTCGGCTTCCTGTTCTTCCTTGGCGCGCACGGCGTAGGTGCCGAACTTGTAGATGGATTGTGGCGTCAGGCCCAGATGGCCCATCACGGGAATACCTGCAGAGAGAATGCGCTTGATGCTGTCGGCGACGAATTCGCCGCCTTCCAGTTTCACGGCGTGACCGCCGGACTCTTTCATGATGCGCACAGCACTTTCCAGGGCCAGGCGACTATTGCCTTGATAGCTACCGAAAGGCATGTCGACCACGACCAAGGCGCGCTGCACGGCGCGCACCACGGCGGCGGCATGCACAATCATCTGATCCAGCGTGATCGGCACGGTGGTCTCATGACCATGAATCACATTGGAGGCGCTGTCGCCCACCAACAGAACATCCAGCCCGGCGGCATCGAGGATGCGTGCAAAGGAATAATCGTAGGCGGTGAGCATGGCGATCTTCTCGCCCCGCGCTTTCATTTCTGAAAGACGTGCGGTGGTGACGCGGCGCTTGCGTTCGTCTTCACCGACGGGAGTAAATTGGGTAGACATGGCCTCTCCTGCAGAACTACCCGCAGTGTAACGCGATGCGCCGGTATAGGCACCCAAGTGGTGCGAGACGCCCGCCTGGTTCAGATCAAGGGCCGACCACGTAGCGGTGCGGCGTAGTAGTCGGCCAGCCTCTGCAGCGAAGCGGGGTTGATCAGACGCAGGCGACCGTTGGTCAATTGATGCAGGCCCAATTTGCTGAGGCGGCGCAGGGTTTTGTTGGTATGCACCAGCGACAGACCCAGCGCATCGGCGATGTGTTGCTGGTTGATGGGGAACGGCACTGAGTCATCCTGTTTCATGCCGATGCTTTCGGCGCGTTTGAACAAGTGAATGAGTAGCGTGGCCACTCGTTCTTCAGCTGAACGTCGGCCCACTGTGAGCAGATTTTCATCGACGATGTGCTCTTCATGCGCCGCCAGCCAGGTGACGTCATAGCCCAGGCTGGGATGATTACGATACAAATCCCAAAGACGTGCGCGAGGGAAGGCACAGAAGCGCGCAGTAGTGAGTGTCTCCACACCATGCAGCGCATTGCTGGCCAACTGTTCCTGCAAGCCAACGAAATCGCCCGGCAGCAGGAAGTTGAGAATCTGTCTTCGACCATCGCGCAGTGTGCGAAATCTGAAGGCCCAGCCCATCAGCAAGGTATACAACTCGGTGGTGCTGCCGCCTTCGGCAAACAACTGCGCGCCTGCATCCAATTGCACTTCATTCTTTTTCAGACTTTGAATGAAAGCGATCTCCTCCGCGCTGTTACTGGAGAAGGCGCCCAATTTACGCAACGGGCAGTAACGACATTCAACCGGCACGGCATTCACAATGCGGCCTCCCATAGCCACGTATTAACTTTTTATAAAGCTATGTCTTTTGACATAGCCAACTTAACCACTACAACCTATGCTGCCAGCATCTTAGGGAGATGCAATGTCGGCACCATTATTTTGTTTGCTCTATACCAGCATGATTGCCTTGGAGGAAAGCCCATCTTGCATCGTCAATATTCTGCGCGTGGCGCGCAAGCACAATGAATCCGCCGACATCACTGGGCTGTTAGTGTTCGACGGTCTGCACTTCTGCCAGTATCTGGAAGGATCGGAATCGGCCGTGTTGCGGCTGATGGAACGTATTCGCGAAGACAAACGCCATGGTTGTATATCGGTCATACAGCAGGAAGCATTCGAAGGAACGCGTCGCTTCAACAATTGGAGCATGGGCTATGCCCTGGCCACCGATGAAAACGAGTTGCGTGTGCTGCTCGACGCCAGCGAGATACCGGCGATTGTGCGTTTACAACAGTTGTTGCCCAAACTGTCTATGGAGCCCGATCTGCTATAGGGCCGGTTACCACGCTGGTACAAGAGCTGCCGCAGCGGCATGATGTCCTGAGTTGAAGCATCGGGAACATTTATGTCCTGCATTGTTCGGGTTGCCAGTCCGTTACGTTCGTACACCGGTGGAGCAGCCAGCGTCAGTGCCATCGGCCGCACCTTGTACGAAGTGCTAACCGATTTGGACCAACGTTATCCCGGCATGCGCTTTCGTATGATCAATGAGCAGGGTCGCATCCGGCAGCACATTCGCCTGTTCGTCAACGAAGTGATGGCGCCGGATCTTGCCGCGACAGTTACGCCCGGTGACACAGTGCACTTGATCTGCGCGCTCAGCGGCGGCTAAGAAAAATTAAGCGCGGGTTCGACCCTGCCTGCCGATTGTTCTACAGTGCGCGCATGACACTTTCTTCCGAAGAACTGGCGCGTTACAGCCGTCACCTGTCTTTAAATGAGTTCGGCCTGGCCGGCCAGGAAAAACTGCGGTCCGCCAAGGTATTGGTGGTCGGCGCCGGCGGGCTGGGTTCACCGGCGTTGTTGTACCTGGCCGCCGCAGGCGTGGGCACGCTGGGCATAGTCGATTTTGATCGTGTCGATATTTCCAACCTGCAGCGCCAGGTGTTGTTCGACACCACACAGGTGTCGCAGAGCAAGGCAGAGGCGGCGCGTGCGCGGCTGCTGGCATTGAATCCACATCTGCAGGTACACATCCATACTGAAGAATTGAACGCGCACAATGTCATGAACATTGTGCGCAATTACGATGTGGTCGTGGATGGCACTGATCGTTTTAATACCCGCTACATCGTTAACGACGCCTGCGTGCTATTGCACAAGCCTTTAGTGTCCGCCGCCATTCATCGCTTTGAAGGCCAGGCCTTTACCTATGTACCCGAGCACGGGCCGTGCTATCGCTGTTTGTTTCCCGAGGCACCTGCCGAGGGCACCGTGCCCAACTGCGCTGAAGCCGGCGTGCTCGGTGTATTGCCGGGCGTGATGGGGACAATTCAAGCTACTGAAGCCATCAAACTGATTACTGGATTGGGCGAACCTTTACTGGGTCGCCTGCTGACTTACGACGCGCTGGAGATGCGCTTCAATGAATTCAAATGTGCGGCACGCAGCGACTGTGCCGTGTGCGGTGCACAACCCAGCATCACCACGCCACAGGACATGGCTGCGTTCTGTGCAACAGAACCCAAGGCGCAGGAGATCAGTGCTGTTGAATTGAGCACATTGATGTGCGCAGCAAACAAACGCTGGCAGCTTGTAGATGTACGCGAACCATATGAATATTCGGCCGGTCATATCGACGGCGCGTTGAACATCCCGCTGAAGCAGTTATCGGCCAGTGCTGCGCAATTGGATGACAGCGCGACATTGATATTCATCTGTCGCGGTGGCGGTCGCAGTACGCAGGCTTGCACCTGGGCAGAGCAACAAGGCTTTGCTCAGGTGTTGAATGTGCGCGGCGGCATGCTGGCCTGGCAAGAAGCGATTGATCAGCAAGTGCAGGTGGTTTGACAGGTTGCTTCGTCCATCCACCCGCAATCGACATACAAATTAATGAATGGGGGATGAGATGAAACTGAGCAAGCGCGAATTCCTGCAAGCCGCAGCGGCAGGCATGGCCTTGTATGCCTCGGGTAGCGAGGCACAAACCAATAAGAGCAAACGCAATTACTTGCGCATCTCCTGCGAAGAAGCTTTTTCCACACCGGAGATTGTGGCCGAACTGAGTCGACTTGCCGGTGGCGTACCCAGCATGAAGTCGGGACCGATTGCCGGTCCCTTCATGAAGAATCTGCTGGACATCGGTGAAGGCCGCGTCAAAGGTATGGATGCCGATGGCGTAGATATTCAAGTGCTATCGCTGAGCTCGCCCGGTGTACAGACTTTCGCACCCGCCACTGCGGTATCGATGGCGCGCCAGGTCAACGACCAGATGGCCGAGGTCATCAAGAAATATCCAACACGGTTTGGTGGCCTGGCCACCATTGCTCCACAGGCACCTGCTGAAACGGTTAAAGAGTTGGAGCGTTGCATCAAGACGCTGAAGCTCAATGGCGGCATCATCAACTCGCATACCAATGGCGAGTATCTCGACGATAAGAAGTACTGGCCCATACTGGAAGCCTTCGAAGCGCTGGATGTGCCGCTGTACATTCACCCACGCGATCCCTCGCCCGGCCTGGAAGGACCGCTGGCGATTCAAGGTTTTGCCGTGGGCTGGGGTTATGCAGTGGAAACCGGTACGCATGCTCTGCGCATGATTGCCGGCGGTGTGTTCGATCAATTTCCCAAGCTGCGTATCGTGCTGGGTCACTTAGGCGAGACCCTGCCGTTCTTGTTGGATCGCATCGACAACCGCTATCAATGGCAGTTCAACACCTTTGGCTTGAAGCCCACACTCAAGCGTCTGCCCAGCGAATATTTTCGCGACAACTTTGTGGTGGCTACCAGTGGCATGAATTACAGCGCGCCTGTGCTGGCGGCATTGGCGGCGATGGGACCGGATAAGGTGTTATTCGCTGCCGATCATCCGATGGAAGTGCAGAAGGATGCGGTGGATGAGATGGAAGCCATCAAGCTCAGCGTCGCGGTGAAGAAGAAAGTGTTTGAGACCAATGCTCGGCGGGTGTTCAAGATTTAGGCTTTGCAGTGCCCCCACCCTAACCCTCTCCCGTGGAACGGGGGAGGGAATAGGAAATTCTCTGCAGGCGATCAAAGTCCCCTCCCCCGTTTCACGGGGGACGACTGCATGGATGCAGGAGGTAGAGCAACGCAGGGAGCAGTTGCCGAGGGTTAGGGTGGGGGCATCAGTGAAAAAACCTAGCCTACCGCCAATACAACAACACCAATCCCAACAACGCCGGCAGCGCCTGCACAAATAAAATTTTGCGACTGGCGGTGACCGCGCCATAAACACCGGCTACCAACACACAACATAGAAAGAAGATTTTAATGTGCGTGCCCTCAGCTCCCATCAACAGCCCCCACACCAAACCTGCAGCCAGAAACCCGTTATACAAACCTTGATTGGCCGCCAGTGCTTTAGATGCCGTCGCAAACTCTTTGCTGATACCGAAGGCGCGTAGGCCCGCGGGTTTATCCCAGAGAAACATTTCCAGCACCATGAAGTACAGGTGCAGTAGTGCGACCAGGACAATGACGACATCGGCAAAGTTCATACGTGCCTGTCTTGATCAGTCATCTCGATCAATTATCCATACCCACATAGCCGGCCTGTTCGCGAATACGCTGCAACCAACCGCGAATCTTCGGATAGTTGGCCAGATCGAAGCCGCCTTCATGCGCCACATGCGTGTATGCATATAAAGCGATATCCGCCAGGGTGTAACGATCCGCGACGAAGAAGGGATGCACGCTCAGATGTTTTTCCATGACATCCAGCGCTTTGTAGCCGGGCGCCATCTTGGCTTGCAGGTCTGCTTCTCTTTCGGCAGGACGCTTCAAGTAGCGAACGATGAAGCGCGCCGTGGCGATGAAAGGTTCGTGACTGTATTGCTCGAAGAACAGCCACTGCAGCACCTGCGCATGCTGGAAGCGGCCGTGAGGAATGAACTGCGAGTTTTCCGCAAGGTAGTGAATGATGGCGTTGGATTCAGCGAGAAATACGCCCGGGGTCAGTTCCAGAACAGGCACCTTGCCGTTGGGATTTTTTGCCAGGAACTCTTGAGTGCGGGTTTCCTGCTTCAACAAATCTATCGGTATCCATTCGTGTTTCAGATTGAGCTGGTTCATCAGCAGCTTGATCTTGTAACAATTGCCGGAATACACATCGCCATAGACTTTCAGCATGAGTCGCTCCGAAGAATCGCCAAAGAATCGGGGTTTACCTATACATCAAGACATCATTGGAATTTTTCAGTTGTCACTGCGCACGCAGCCAACCAGCACATTGTTTACGTGCCTTTGAAATGGTGCCGTGGTAGCACCCGCTGGAATCCATCGGGCGGGTGTAATAAAAGATAGAGATCGGACGGAAACTGTCCGGGGGCCGTGGGCAACCGGAACCAGCCGGGTTGCCGCCAACTGTTGTGCCATGAGCATGCGGGTCCTTTCAGAAGGCTGGGGCCGACTCTACTCAGCCGCGCCGCGTCCTGCAATGCAGAGCACCGGTCGGATTAACATCTCTTGACGCTGAACGGTCAGCGCTCAGGACTATGATCGGCGCCTTCTGCTATCTGTCCCGCCGAATACGAGGTGCCCCATGAGCGAATCCGATCGTTTCTCCACCACGCGCCGCGATGCAGTGAAGCTCGGGCTCTATACCGGCCTGGCCACCTTGGCGCCGGCAGGCATCAGTAGTGTGCTGGCTGCCGACAGCAAGTTGCCGCTGATTACCAAGGCCATTCCCAGTACCGGCGAGAAGCTGCCGCCAGTGGGCGTCGGCACCAATTCTTTCACCGATGCCAACCTGGCCAGTCTGCAAGCCATGATCAAACGTATGAATGAATTGGGCGGCAGCGTGATAGACACCGCTGCGAGCTATGGCGAGAGCGAAGCCACCATCGGCAAGCTGTTGGACAATCTGAAACTGCGCGACAAATTTTTCCTCAGCACCAAGTTGACCGCCGGCGGCGGCATGGGAATGGGCATGGGCGCCGCACCGGCTGGCGGAGCCGCACCACAAGGCGCAGGCGGTCCTCCAGGCGGCGCACCACCAGCAGGCGGCGCGCCCGGCGGTGGCCCCGGTGGTGGTATGGGCGGCATGACCATGGACAATGTCAGCGGCGAGAAGAGTTTCGAGCGTTCACTGGAACGACTCAAAACCAACAAACTGGATTTGTTGATGGTGCACAACATGAGCGGCATCGACGAAATCATGCCCAAGCTGCAGGAGTGGAAGAAGGCCGGCAAGATTCGTTACTTAGGGATGACCACTTCCAACACTTCGCAACATGCGCAGATGGTGGAATACATGAAGAAGTATCCCGTCGATTTCGTGCAGGTGAATTACTCCATCGAAAGTCGCGAAGCCGAGCAGACCGTGTTGCCGCTGGCCTTGGAGCGCAAGATCGGCGTGATGGTGAATGTGCCCTTCGGCGGTCGCGGTGGACGTACGTTGCTGTCGGCGGATGGTCGCGAATTGCCCAAGTGGGCCGCGGATATCAATTGCAGCAACTGGTCGCAGTTCCTGTTGAAGTTTGTGATCTCGCATCCGGCAGTCACGGTGGCCATTCCCGGCAGCACCAAGATCGAACACATGGAAGCCAATCAAGCCGCTGCTCGCGGTGTGCTACCCGATGCGGCCATGCGTAAGCGCATGCAGGATTTTTGGGATGCCAAGGCATAGCACTTAGTAGTCATCGATCATGACAAGGGCGGACAGATGTCCGCCCTTTTTATTTGTGCCGGGTTACTCGTATCGCGCAACACAAAAGAAAAGGCCGGCGAAACTAAGTTTCACCGGCCTTTCTTTATTGCTTACTCAGCTCTTTGCTTTACAGCAGAGATTAGAAGTTAGCGCGCAGGATCAGACCAATGGTACGTGGCGCCAACAGGTCCACATAACCACCCGTGACCACTACGTTATTGAGCGCAACGCTGCTGGTGGCGGCCGCTGACGGCGAGGCACTGGTCATGACAGCCTTGTTCTCAATATTCTTCACATAGCCGCTGAGCTGCCACTTGCCATCGCTTGCTTCGTACGTCGTGTAGAAGTCGTACAGAGCATAGCTGCGCTGTACCAACGGATAGTAGTTACCCGTCTTCATGGCCAAGGCAGATTCAGTAATGGCGTTAGTACCTGCAGCACCGCCAACGGTGGTGCCACCGCTCGGGTTGATCCAATACTCGCTCTTGTAGCTCACTGCAGCGCGTGGCGTCAGTTTGCCGCCTGAAGCAAATGCGAACTCATGCTGATAGCTCAGGTTGCCACTCCAGCGTGGCGAGTTGGTCAGCGTCGAGCCCGTAATTGCACCCAGGTAGCTGTTGATGTTAGCGGCCAAGGTGTTAGCAAGCTGGCTTTCTGGGCCGGTCGGCGCGGAAATGCCGGCCAGCGACAAGATATCAGCCGAAGTGATGTTGCCGCTGATGCCCTTGACACCGGTCACATAGGACTTGAGGTATTCCAGAGAGAAGTCGATGCGATCATTGGCGAAAGGCAGATAAACCACATCGAGGTCAACACCGGCCGACTTCATGTCCGCATAGTACGAGGACGTGTTGAATGCAACGCAAGCTGCGTCAGAGGCTGCAAGAATGGAAGCCGCAGCAGGATTTGCTGAGCCCACCGTACAGGTTGCACCCGTTCCGGCACCAGCCGTTGAACCTACCGAGCTGCCCAAGCCAATGTTATTGAACGTGCGATTGTGGTAGCGGGAATCGAAAGCTTCCACGTTCACTTGCAGCTTGTTCTCAAACCAGCGGCTCTTCAAACCCAGAGACATCTGTTCCAATGTCAAACCAGGAGTCGGAGCAGCGAGGCTGGTTGCAGACACACCCATGCCGGATACACCCAAAGTGCCGCGCTGGAAGCCAGTGGCGTAGTTTGCGTAAGCCATGACTTCAGGCATCAGGTCATACTCAACGCCGGCATTCCATACCGAATGGTTGTAGTACGCGTCGCCCTTGATGACGGTGTACGGAACGCTGACCGACGTAGCAGTATAAGTGCCGCCGCTGTTCACTACATTGAGGTAGTAAGTGTTGTTGCCTTCAGCGTCGCTCAACAATTCGTTGGTCGCGTTGTAGGAAACCTTGCTGTGGTTGTAGCGCGCACCTGCGGAAACTCGCAGTTGCTTGTCTGCCAGCAAGCTCAAAGTGCCGTTCGCATAAGCAGCCATGTCAGTGGTACCGCCACCGAGAGTGCGGCTGGATACGTAACACAGGAAGGGCGAGTTTGTGATGTAGCAGTTGGTCAGCTGAGTGCCGCCTGCGGTCGGATATGCCGTAACAGGCAGCGAGATAGTGCGGAACAATCCTTCTGAAGCGCCCGTATGGTTGTAGTTCAAACCACCCAGCCAGATCAGATTCGAATCGTTATTGTTGGAAGCCAGACGCACATCCAGCTGTTCTGAACTTTGCGTGCGGTTCTCAGCCATGTAGCTGGTACCACGCTGCGTTTCCTGAGAAACGAAGGTGGCTTTCTGAACCGAAGGCACTGCAGTCAGCTTGCCGATTGCGGTGTCCCAATTGATATCCAATTGGTAGCTCTTGATGTCGGTGCGACGGTAGGGATTGTTGGGCCACACGTCGGCCGGGTAACCATCATCCCACGGGTTGCTGCGTTGATCGTAAGTTACGCCATCGCGCACTGCGGCGAACATGGCAGGGCAGCCAATGGTATAGATCAAGGGTGCAGTCGTGCTGCTGGTGCTCACCAACGAGGGAGTGCCGCCCGTATAGCAAGGCAGCGAGTAGGTAGTACCGGTGGTAGCGACCACACCGAGGTTGTTAACCGGTGAACGGAATACGCTATTGGTATTCGCGCCATAGCCAGCGTAAGTGCTGGTTGCACCCGTCAGCGGATTGGTCCAGTTAAAGCTGTTATTGCTGCCCACCAGAGTGGTCCATGGAGTCCAGTGACCGGTGTACAGCAGCGTGCCGGCCGAGACGCCGTTGCCGCCAATCTTCTGATTGTTGATAGTGGCAACGATGTCGAGGTCATCGGTAGGCTTCCAGCGATACTTCAAGCGGCCCTGGAATTGTTCCGAGTTACCCGCATTGGCAGAAATATAACCATTGCGCTTGTTCGATGAGACGCCCACGCGCAACGCCTGATTGTCGGCAATCGGCAGATTGAGGACGCCTTCGGTATTGCGAAGCTCGTAGCTGCCCACTTCAACGGAGCCGCTGGCCTGGTATTCGAACACGGGAGTGTTGCTGACAAGGCTCACAGCACCTGCAAGCACGTTGCCACCGAGAGTGGTTGCCGCCTGAGTACCACGCATAACTTCGACTTGCGATACGTCCAGCGTAGCGCCGCGCAATGCTTCGGAACGCATGTTGACGGAACCGTCCACAACTACCGCCACGCCTTGCGAGTTGCCGCGGATGAACACGTCGGAACCTACTTGGTTGGACTGTAGGTTGATGCCCGCAACGCCGTTCAAAATTTCGTCGACGCGAGTTTTACCTTCTCGCTTCAGCTGCTCGCCGGTAAATACCGTAATCGACTCAGCGGTTTTCTGCAGATTGGTGTCGCGCTTTTCAGCGGTTACCACGATTTCTTCCAATTCAAGGCCAACGGCGGTTTCGCCCTCGGTCTGTGCAGTCGCAGTAGATGCGACCATCGCCACAGCAACGCCTGACAGGCAGGCAAGTATCTTGCTCATGTACAACCTTCTTTCAGATGGATAGCTATTGGTTGCGAACCGGCTAAAGCTCCGCCCACTCCCACCATTTCGTGTGGGCTGCTCAAGCCGCGCCTTGGAACGACCCCAGTCGATTGCCAAGACTTAATCAAAATTACCAATTAGATTTTGTTGGCGTCGGGGAGAGCGCGCACCAATTCTCCAATAAAGTAATTGACCGCGCTTTCTATCACTGTGCGATATTCACAACAAGAAAAGTTTTGTTGTTTTGAGAAAACACTCTAACTATTGATGGCCGCCAAATAGCGTCTTGGAGCTCCGCGCATAGGCCATGCGCACCTCATCAAACATTGAAAATCAATTTAATTAATTGAAATTAAAGGCTTTTATTTATGTTAGCGCGGAACAAAGGCAGTCTCGATGCTGCAAGTATGTGACTTAGAATATTGATGTTTATTTGTCACATTTGAAGTTAAATAACCACATTCAGACTGATTGTTGCGCAAAAGATTCATTCAGTTTCAGAGTATTTGCTGACTCAACCTCTACCAGGAAATTAAATAAAACTGGATGAATTAATGGCGCAACCATGTTTACAGGCGCCGCAATCCACCCAGTAGAGTCGGCGCCAAACCAGCTGGAGCCGCCGATCAGCTAAAGATCGCGAGCGAGACGAAAACCCATGTAGATATTGCGATCCGCGTGATTGAAATGAACCCGATAGGCGACGCGGATATAGTCCGCGCTGGCATGCCAGGAACTGCCGCGTTGCACGGGCTCCTGACAGTTGCCGCTCTTCCATGCCGAGCCGTCGGCTGGCGCCCCGACGAAGGAGTCGTTCCAGCAATCAACCGTCCACTGAAAAATATTGCCGCCCATGTCATACAGACCAAAGGCATTGGCGCGCATGCCACCGGCGGGCGAGGTGTAATCCCATTGATCTCTGCCTTGCTTCAAGGCATCGCAGCATTTCTCGGTACCGTAGTTGGCATATTCGTGACTGGCCTGCGCGCCCCACCAATACGCGGTATTGCTGCCGGCGCGAGCGGCATATTCCCATTCCGCTTCCGTCGGTAAGCGATAACGCTTGCCGGTTTTTTTAGTCAGCCATTCGGCATAGGCCTGCGCATCGTCAAAGCTGGTGCAAGCCACTGGGTCTTTACCGGTTTGCACATAGCCGGGGTTACGCCAGCTCCAGCCGGTTTTATCGGTCCACTTCCCCGCCTCCATGGTCTTGCACGCTTCGGGATCGGCTCGTCGAGCATCAGTAACGAAAGCAGCAAACTCATCGCGCGTGATGGGATGCACACTCATCGCAAAGCCTTTGCCGATAGTTACTTTATGCAACGGGCCTTCCGTTTTGACGCGTCCCGGTTCCGATTCGGGCGATCCCATCTGAAATTCGCCGGCGGGTACATTGATCATCAGGGGACAATCTTTGCAATCGGTGTAGGGCTTAGCGCCTTGGGCCTGGACTTGTACGCAACCCAGCAACATCAATAGCGTACAGACAAACCACTGCAGAGATGATTTCGAGGCTAGTTTAGACAAGCGTTGAATCGACATGCGGTCCCCTCCTGATCTCACAAATGAACAGGCCCCTTGCGGGGCCTGTTTACTGCATTTAATGCCTGCCGTTTATTTCGCCGGCTTGCGGAACTTGAGCAGGAACTTGTCGCTCTTGCCGCTCAGCTCAAAGGTTTTCACATCGTGCGGATCGGCTGAATTTTTCAGCACATCACTGCTACCTTCGAACACAAAACCGGCCGACACCACGTCCTTCTTCACCTGCTCGGCATCGATGCGATGCAGGGTTTCCGTATCACGTGAACCCGAACCTACGGCAGCGGCATGATCTTCCACCATGTACACACCACCCGGCTTGAGCGCATCGAACACCACCTTGTTGAATTTCTTCATGTCCGGCGCGCCGAACATCTTGTTGTACAAGTCGTGATAGTTCTCTGAGGTCCACACCAGATCGAGGCCACTGGGCAGGCTGAAATCAGCAGCCAGTTTGGCATCGGCGGTGATGTTGGTGCAGGGTGTGCCGGTGGCAGCGGGCGCAGCCGGTGCGCCGGTGCTGACATCGGGGGCTGGACGATCCATCTTCACTGCGGGCGTGACATTCATGGTGTAGACGTGGCCCTTATCGCCAACGATCTTGCAGAACAACTTGCTGAAGTAGCCACCCCCCGGCATCAGCTCGCCCACCTTATCGCCGGGCTTCACGCCGGCAAAGGTCAACACATCGGCAGGCTTGCGATTCACATCGCGCGCCACATCTTTCTCGGGACGACTGGCATCAGCCACTGCCGATTTGATGTAGTCGGGTACAGCGGTCGCGGCAAACACTGGCGCAGCGCTTAAGCAAAGCAAGGTGGCGCATAACAGGCTACGAGTACGCATAAATTCCCCCGGACGAGTTTGTGAAGATCAACAAGTGATCGTTAGATGAGCAATCATTAAATCTATTTTAGAAACCTGACCCAATTTCACGATGGATGCAAGCCGCCTGACAAACCTTAAAGCAGTACAGGCGGCAATGGCATCGACATGTCTTTCAACGCGATACAGCAAAGGTGGGAGCAGCAAGAGACATTTCGGTGACGGTTCCATACTTGGCTACCTGCGAACGCAACGTGGCCGCTTTGCCGATCAACACGAATTGCAGATTTTCCGACGCGGGTAACGCGCTGCTGATGACTGTACTCACCTGCCCCTGGGTTACTGCTCGCAAACGATCGGCATACGCATCCACTTCACCACGCGGCAAGCGATAGAACTCCAGATCCGCCAATGTGCTCGCCCACTGCGCGGCAGTTTCGTAGTCGGTGGGGTATTGCCCCAGCAAGTAGTTCTTGCCCGAATTCAACGCCGTTACATCCAGACCTGTATCGCGCAGCTGTTGATAAGTTTGCAACGCCAGATCGATGGCTTGAATGCTGGTTGCCGATTGGGTGAAGGAGTACATGTTCCACGAACCAGGTTGAGTGGGCTGACGCAATTGCGCACGCGCCCCATAAGTCAGACCGGTTTTGATGCGCAACTCGGTGTTGAGCATTGAAGTGAAGCGACCACCGAACAAAGTATTGACCAGCTCCAGCGCCACGCGCTGCTCGTAGTTGTGCGCCACACCGACATTGCCAATCCAGAAGTAGGTTTGTACTGCATCCGGCGCATCAATCAATAGCACCTGCCGGCCTTTGGTGGCAGGCGCTGGCTTCACCACGGGCAGTGTGGTCCTAGCCTTGTGCCAGGACCCGAAGGCTCGACGTAATTGTTGCAGCAATGCCTTGGTATCAAAATCACCCGCTACCGCAATGATCAAACGATCGGCGCCGAACTGTTGTTGATACAGCTGCTGCACATCGCTGTATTGCAAGTTGCTCAGCGTAGTCTCGCTGCCGCTGAGCGGCCTGCCATAGGGATGCTCGCCAAATAACGCCGCTGCCGCATAGGTGGGAATCAACGCACCCACATTCGAATCTTTTGCCGCACGCAGAAATTCAATTTGGCGCTGACGCAAATCATTGAACTGTCCCTGTTCCAGACGTGGCCGCTGCAACACATCCGCCAGCAGTTCGATCAACAAGGCTTGATCGCGCGCCATGAACTGACCATCGACGCTGAAGCTCTCCGTGGCCACGCCCGTATCGAAGCTGCCACCCACCTGCGCCACCGCTTCTGCAAATTGCAGGGCATTGCGCTGACCAGCGCCCTTCATCAGCAACTGTGCCAATAGGTTGGCGCCACCGGCTTTCTCCGCAGTATCGGTCAGCACACCACCACGCAGAGTGGCTTGAAACGCAATCAACGGTACGTCGTGACGTTCCATCAAAAGCAAGGTAGCGCCATTAGCCAGCACCACACGCTGATAGGACGGCATACGCACAGCATCCGCAGCTTGAGCGGCCACTGAACAACCAAGCAATAATGCGACTAAGATTAATTTGAAATGGCGCATCACTTGCTCTCCTCTGCATTCGCTTCAGCAGAGTCATCGGCTTCATCCTCTGCTGCAGGCGTAACGACGCCAACCGTTCGATTGCCTTTGCGTAACAGAGTCTGCGCCAGCTGCTGCAGATCGCGCTGGGTAACGCGTGCATACACATCCGGCATAGTGAATAACTTCTGATAGTCGTGATGAAATACGGCGTAACGACCCAGTGCAGATGCCTTGCCATTGATGGTCGATAGCTGCTGCCAGAATTCGCTGAGTACGATGTTGCGCGCCTTGTCGAGTTCTTGGGCAGTCACGCCGTTATCCAGCAGGCGCTGTAACTCCGCATCGAAACCATGTTCCGCCGCATCGACATCCGCATCGGCGGGTAACGATAGGTAGAACCACAACAGGCCCGGATCGAAACTGCGCATCACATCGCCGGTGACGGCGATAGCCAATTTATCGCGCTCCACCAAGGCCTGGTACAGACGCGACGATTCACCGTCACTTAAGATACGCAGCAACAATTCCAGCGCCGGCATATCGGCACTGGTGATCTCAGGACTGTGATAGGCAAATTGCAGTAGCGGCGTTTGCGCCGGAAGCTGCAGCGAGACTCGCCGTTCGCCTTCCTGTTGTGGCTCACGCGTGCGTAGCGCTTCTGCAGGCACTTGCGCCGGAATGGGCTCAAGATACTTACGCGCCAGAGCCAGTATGGCGGTCGGTTCTACATCGCCCACTAACACCAGCGTGCAATTGTTGGGAGCGTAGTGGGTCTTGAAGAAATCTTTTAAATCAGCGAGCTGCCATCCCTGGATATCGGAAGGCCAACCAATTACCGGTACGCCATAGGGGTGCGCCAAGAATGCCGTGGCCTGAACCTGTTCGGCGAGCTTGGCTTCGTTGTCGTCTTCCACTCGTAAACGACGTTCCGAATACACCACGCCACGCTCGCTTTCGACGACCTCGGGCACGAAGGCAAGGTTCTGCAATCTATCTGCTTCCAGCTCAAAAATGGTTTCCAGCGCGCTGCGTGGAAACCAGTCCTGGTATACGGTGACATCTTCGCTAGTGTAGGCATTGTTCGAACCGCCGGCGGATTCCATCACACGATCGAATTCGCCCTGGGCGCGCTTGGCGGTGCCGTTGAACATCATGTGCTCAAAGAAATGCGCCAGACCGGTTTTACCCACCACTTCATTGCGCGAACCGACCTTAACGAAGTTGTACAGCGCCACACTGGGGATGTCGTGGTCGGGCCAGACAATGACCTGCATGCCATTGCTTAGCGTGACACTGGTGATCTGATCGCGGCCCTTGAGTTCAGCCGACATTGCGGTCGGCAACACAACCGCCTGCAAACCCAGGACGACCAACAACGCAAAACCATATTTTCGGTACATAGCCATACCCAAGCGGAAAGCAACGGTGCGATGATAGGCGATGGGGATAGGGCTCACATCAATAACAAGAGTGCCATCATGCAGACAACGCAAATCCTGCCGGCCACGGCGGACTCCATTCCGGTGCTGGTCGAATTAATGCGGCAGTATTGGGAGTACGAACAGATCCGCGGCTTCGACGCGCAAAGTGCCGAAACATTATTGACTGGCTTTCTCAGCCATCCCGACCTGGGACGCGGTTGGATTGCTCTGGATCACGATCAAGTGCTGGGTTACCTGTTGTGCAGCCGTGTCTTCAGTTTCGAACATGGCGGCCCTACCGCCGCTATCGACGAGCTGTATGTGATTGCCGAGGCGCGTGGCCAGGGTGTGGGGCGCTTGCTGGTGCAAACGGCCGAACGCGAAATGCGCGCGCAGGGCTGCGTGCATATCGAGATGGAAGTGGCGGCGCACAATGTACAAGCGCAGCGGTTCTATTCTTTATTGGGGTTTGCCTCGCGCGCGGGGTATAGCTTGATGCACAAGGCGTTGTGATTGAGTTGTGTCTTCCATTTCTTGTAGGTCGGGTTTTAACCCGACCTACAAGAGGCAATCTAATAACGCCTATTTATCTTCCGTAATACGCCGTAAAACTGGCCTTGCCCAACATGTTGCCTTGAATGTTGTATCCAGCATAAGCAGCGGTGGCATCCGTCGGTACGTCTAACTTGGGCACCTTCAACGCATACACGGTGAAGATATAGCGATGCGCCTTGTCACCGGCTGGTGGGCAAGCACCACCAAAACCGGGTGCGCCAAAATCGGTACGTACCTGTTGTGTACCAGCCGGCAACGCCTTGCCTTCAGTAGTACCTGCACCTTGCGCAATGCTGGTGGCACTGGCCGGAATATTGATTGCCACCCAATGCCACCATCCGCTACCAGTAGGGGCATCCGGGTCGTACACCGTCACGGCATAACTTTGCGTACCTGCGGGCGCGCCGCTCCAGGATAGTTGGGGTGAAATGTTTGCGCCACTGCAGCCGAAACTATTGAATACCTGCGCATTACTCAAGGTGCCATTGGCCTTGATGTCGGTGCTGCTGAGTTTGAAATCTGCAGCGAATGCCGGCAGCGCCAGCAGAGAACTCATCATGAGGACCGTTGAAAATTTCATGGACTTATCTCCGATTAGATTTCAATGACACCGCGACCCAGTTCAATCACTCGGCCGGCCACTGTGATGCGCTGCTGTGCATCCACATTTAATTCCAATTGCGAAGCCCTGCCCACTGCTTCGCCTTGCGAAACTCGTCTGTGTAGCGGCAGCGCTGCTTGAGTGGCAATAAACCAGCCGCCTAAATTTGCGCAGGCCGAACCGGTGGCGGGATCTTCAACCACTGACATTCCCTTGGCGAAAAAGAACCGCGCCACGATCTCATGCTCTGTTGCAGGCGCCCATACGTACACCAGGAAACGCGTATCGCTTAAAGGCCCATGCCGACGCAGCAGTTCTGCATTCGGCTGACAGCGTCGCACCGCATCAGCGCTCTTCAATGGCACCAATAGTTGCTCTGTACCCGTATCGACCCACAGCGGTGAATCATCCAAATCGAGAGTCGATAGTCCAAGCATGTCAGCCAATGCTGCGGGCTCGACTGATACTTTCCGAAAGCGAGGTGGGTTGGCCTGCAAACTCCAACTAGTGCCGTCTGAACTGACTGGAATGATGCCAGCCTTCATTTCCAACCTGAGTTCAGTGGAGACATTGAATAAATCGCTCACCACTTGCGCCGTGCCGAGCGTGGGATGTCCAGCGAACGGCAATTCGAAAGAGGGCGTAAAAATGCGCACGCGCGCCGTCGCCGCCTCACTGGGGAAGATGAAAGTAGTTTCGGAAAGATTGAACTGCAAGGACAACGCTTGCATGGTGGCGTCGTCAAGGCCGCGTGCATCTTCGAACACACACAGCGGATTGCCGGAGAGGCGTTGGCCTTCGATGGCAAAGACATTCAACAAGCGATAACGATAGCTACGCATATTGGTTTTAGTGTGCAGACGCTGATACCCCCACCCTGCCCTCCCCCGTGGAACGGGGAAGAGTATGAGAAGAGATGCCTTCCCGCATGCTGATAGTGTTTAAAAGACATCTTTGTGTTCAGAAGAGATCTTTCCCCACCCGCCGTGCACGTCCGACCCCCTCCCCCGTTCCACGGGGGAGGGCCGGGTGGGGGCGATCAGTGTCCTGTTAATACTTAAGCTGTAGATCAGCGATACAAATTAATCTCATCACGCGAAGCCTGCGCCACCTTGCGCGCTGCCTGCGCAAAATCATCGCCAGCACTCGCATACAGCACGGCACGCGATGAATTGATCACCAGACCAGTACCATCAGCAGTCTTGCCAGCAGTAACCATCGCTTTGACATCGCCACCCTGCGCACCCACGCCAGGCACTAGCAGAGGCATGTCGCCAACGACTGCACGCACTGCACGCATCTGTTCCGGCCAAGTCGCCCCTACTACCAGCAGGCAGTTGCCATGTGCATTCCATTGCGTGGCGACCTTGTGCGCAAGGTGCGCATACAGCGGCTTGCCGTCGATATTCAGATCCTGCAAATCCTGCGCGCCAGGATTCGAGGTACGACACAGGATCACTACGCCCTTATCCGCATGGCGAGTAAAAGGCGTGATCGAATCGCTGCCTAGATAAGGATTCACTGTCACCGCATCGGCGTGATAACGCGCAAAGGCCTCTTGCGCATATTGCTCGGCGGTAGAACCGATATCGCCACGCTTGGCATCGAGTATCAGGGGAATGTGTGGATATTGAGTACGCAGGTACTCCATGGTCTGCAACAACTGATCTTCAGCGGACTGCGCAGCGAAGTAGGCAATCTGCGGCTTGTAAGCGCATACCAGATCATGGGTGGCATCAATGATGGCTTTGTTGAATTCAAAGACAGCCTGCGGCCGGCCGCGTAACATCACCGGCAGTTTGGCAGGATCTGGATCCAGACCAACACAGAACAATGAATTGCTTGAAGCCCAGGCGGCGCGCAGTTTGCTGATGAAGTTCATGTGAGCGACAGAAGTTGCAACTCGCTCAGACTAGACCATGGCGCAATAAAAACAAGACAGCTGCAGTGATGAAGAAATAAATGCGCCTAATGTAGGGGCAGGTCTAGCGGTCCACCGCGTTACCCGCCCTCCGACTCTTCAACATTGCGACAAACGCATCAAGGGCGAGGCTGTAACCTAAGGAAGTGGGTTACCCACCTCGCCCCAACTGATCAACTATTGGCGCTTTGCCAGCAGATCGCGAATCTCCTGCAGCAATACTTCTTCGCGAGGTGGCGCCGGCGGCGGCGCATCCGGCGCAGGCTTCTTGAGTTTATTGATGCCGCGAATCGCCAGGAAGATTACGAAGGCGATGATGATGAAATCGACAATGGATTGAATGAACACACCGTACTTGAGCAGCACCGCCTTGCCATCGGCATCGGTACCGATTTGCGTCGCCATATCGGAAAAGTTCTTGCCGCTGGTCAGCACGCCCACCACCGGCATGATGACGCTATCCACTAGCGAGGAAACGATCTTGCCGAAGGCGGCACCGATCACCACACCGACCGCCAGGTCGATGACATTGCCACGCATGGCAAATTCTTTGAATTCTTTAGCCAGACTCATTGTGACTCCTCCGCATAATTATCTTGGATCGTCGCGACCGATACGCAAGTTACCAGCCGAACAATAGCACCGCCCCCCGGGGGGCACTCAAGTTATTGGCAGCGTCATCTTCATTAAAGTCGTCTTTATTTAAATGCAGCCCATCATTTATTTTGCGGCCTTAAAACAAAACAGCCCCGCTGCAAGCAGCGAGGCTGTGATGATTCAGCTAAACAAACCTGCTTACGGCAGATCGGTGGCGCCCATCAGGAAGCGATCGCACTCACGTGCTGCACCGCGACCTTCATTGATGGCCCACACCACCAAGCTCTGACCACGACGGCAGTCGCCGGCCGTGAACACGCCCTTGACGCTGGTGTTGAACTTGCCGTGATCGGCCTTAATGTTGCTGCGCGGATCGGTATCGACGCTGAGCGCTTTAACCAGTGGCTGTTCAGGGCCGAGGAAGCCCATGGCCAGCAGCACCAACTGAGCAGGAATAGTTTTTTCAGTACCGGCTTGTTCAACAGGAATGAACTGACCCTTGTCGTTCTTCTCCCATTTGATCTGCACGGTTACCAGTTCTTTCACATTGCCGGCGCCGTCATCAATGAACTTCTTCACCGTGGTCTGGTACACGCGCGGATCATCACCGAACTTGGCCGCCGCTTCTTCCTGACCATAGTCCATCTTGTAGACCTTGGGCCACTCCGGCCAGGGATTGTCATCGGCGCGATCCATCGGCGAGCGCGGCATGATTTCAACCTGCACCACGTTCTTGCAGCCCTGACGGATCGAAGTACCCACGCAGTCGGTACCGGTATCGCCGCCACCGATCACCACCACATCCTTGCCCTTGGCATGGATCGCACAACTATCGGGACCGCCTTCCAACACAGCCTTGGTAGAGGCAGTGAGATATTCCATTGCCAGGTGCACGCCCTTCAGGCCGCGACCTTCCACTTGCAGATCGCGCGCCAGCGTAGCGCCGGTGCAAACCACAATCGCATCGAAGTCCTTGCGTAGGGACTCGACGGATACATTGCCGCCGACATCGGCGTTGCATTGGAATTTGATGCCTTCCTGTTCCATCAACTTCAGACGGCGCTCAACCACTTCTTTCTTGTCGAGCTTCATGTTTGGAATGCCGTACATCAGCAAACCGCCGGGACGATCGGCGCGTTCGAACACCGTGACAAGATGTCCGGCGCGATTCAACTGTGCAGCCGCAGACAAACCTGCAGGGCCGGAACCAATCACCGCCACCTTCTTGCCGGTGCGAGTCTTGGGCGCTTCGGGAATCACCCAGCCTTCTTCCCAACCCTTATCGATAATCGTGTTCTCGATGTTCTTGATGGTCACCGGTGGGTTGTTGATGCCCAACACGCAGGAACCTTCGCAGGGCGCAGGACAGACGCGACCGGTGAATTCAGGAAAATTGTTGGTCTTGTGCAGACGGGTCAGCGCTTCCTGCCACAGGCCGCGATACACCAAGTCATTCCATTCAGGGATGAGATTGTTGACCGGGCAACCCGAGGCCATGCCGCTGATGAGTTTACCGGTGTGACAGAACGGCACACCGCAATCCATGCAACGCGCGCCTTGATTGCGCAGGCGTTTCTCTTCCATGTGGTGATGGAATTCGTTCCAGTCCTTAACGCGCTCGGCTGGGCTGCGATCTACTGGCAGTTCGCGCAGGTATTCGATGAATCCGGTTGGCTTACCCATGTCTCGTCAATCTCAATCTTGCAATTCGTTTCTCAGTCGCGCAAAGCAGGGCGAGGCATGCCTCGCCCAACGGTTTTTTATTAACCGCCGCCGACACGCGCGGCATCACGTGAGTTTTCTTCGAAGGCCACCATGATGGCGTCTTCGCCGGTGAGCCCTTGTTCTTCGGCACGCTTGATACCCGCCAGCATGCGCTTGTAATCCTTGGGGATCACTTTCACGAACTTGGGCACGCACTTGTCCCAGGTGTCGAGCACCTGTTGCGCGCGATCGCTCTTGGTGTAAGTGCGATGCTTCTCGATCAAGGCCTTCAGTTCGGCGATTTCGGTCGCGTCTTCCAGCGACTCGATATTCACCATCGACTTGTTGATCAGCGAGTTGAAGGTATCGGTGTTATCCAGCACGTAAGCCACACCACCGGACATACCTGCGGCGAAGTTACGACCGGTGCTACCCAGCACTACCACGCGACCGCCGGTCATGTATTCACAGCCGTGATCGCCCAGACCTTCTACTACGGTGCTTACGCCGCTGTTACGCACTGCAAAGCGTTCGCCGCCTCGGCCGCGAATGAACACTTCACCACTGGTGCCACCGTATAGCGCGGTGTTGCCGACGATGATGTTGTCCTCGGCCTTGAACTTGGCCTTGTTCGACGGATAAATCACCAGCTTGCCACCGGACAGACCCTTGCCCACGTAGTCATTGGCGTCACCTTCCAGCTCGAAGCTCATACCCTTGGGCATGAAGGCTCCGAAGCTCTGACCGGCAGAACCGGTGAACTTGATGCGCACGGTGTCCTCGGGCAAACCAGCCGCGCCCCACTTGCGAGTGATTTCGCTGCCGGTAATCGTGCCGGTCACGCGATTCACATTGCGAATCGGCAACTCGGCCTGCACCTTCTCACCACGCTCGATGGCGGGCTTGCAGATGTCGAGTAACTGAGTGACATCCAATGATTTATCCAGGCCATGATCCTGGTCGATCTGGCAATAACGACCCACTTCGGGACCGGCATCCGGCTGGTACAGGATGTTGCTGAAGTCGAAGCCCTTGCCCTTCCAGTGGTCGATGGCTTTCTTCGGTTCGAGCACATCGACGCGGCCTACCATTTCGGTGATGCTGCGGAAGCCCAGCTTGGCCATCCATTCACGCAGGTCCTGCGCAATGAACTTCATGAAGTTCACCACATGCTCGGGCTTGCCTTCGAACTTCTCGCGCAGTTTCGGATCTTGCGTCGCCACACCCACCGGGCAGGTGTTCAAGTGACACACACGCATCATGATGCAGCCGGTGGCCACCAGCGGAGCAGTAGCGAAACCGAATTCTTCAGCACCCAGCAATGCAGCGACGACCACATCGCGACCGGTCTTCAACTGACCGTCGGTTTCCACTGCAATGCGGCTGCGCAGATTGTTGAGCACCAGCGTCTGATGCGTTTCCGCCAGACCCAATTCCCAAGGCAGACCGGCATGGGTCGTCGAGGTCAGCGGCGAAGCGCCGGTACCACCGTCGTAGCCGGAGACCAACACCACATCGGCATGCGCTTTCGCCACACCGGCAGCGATGGTGCCCACGCCCACTTCGGCCACCAGCTTGACGCTGACGCGCGCACGGCGATTGCTGTTCTTCAAGTCGTGGATCAGCTCAGCCAGATCTTCGATGGAATAAATATCGTGATGCGGCGGCGGCGAGATCAAACCCACACCGGCGGTCGTATGACGAGTCTTGGCAACCCATGGATACACCTTGGTACCCGGCAGCTGACCACCTTCACCGGGCTTGGCGCCCTGCGCCATCTTGATCTGCAGTTCGCGTGCGTTAACCAGGTAATTACTGGTCACACCAAAGCGGCCCGAAGCCACCTGCTTGATGGCCGAGTTCTTGGAATCGCCATTGGGTAGCGGAATGAAGCGCTCAGGATCTTCACCGCCTTCGCCGGTGTTGCTCTTGCCGCCCAAGCGGTTCATGGCAATGGCCAGCGTTTCGTGCGCTTCCTTACTGATCGAGCCGTAGCTCATGGCGCCGGTCTTGAAACGCTTGACGATGGCTTCCACCGATTCCACTTCTTCCAGTGGCACGGCTTCGCGTGGCTTGAAATCCAACAGGCCGCGCAAGGTAGCCAGTTGCTTGGATTGATCGTCGATCAATTCGGCATAAGCCTTGTACGTTTGATAGCTGCCGGTGCGCACCGACTTCTGCAGACGGTGAATTCGATTCCGGATTGAACATGTGATGCTCGCCTTCGGAGCGCCACTGATACTGGCCACCCACCGGCAAGGCATGACCGTTTACTTGACGCACCGGGAAGGCATGGGCGTGACGCATCAACACTTCGCGCGCCACGGTATCGATGCCGATACCACCGATGCGCGACGGCGTGTTGGTGAAATACTCGTCCACCACTTCCTGATGCAGACCCACAGCTTCGAATACCTGCGCACCGTGATAACTCTGGATCGCGGAGATGCCCATCTTGGACATCACCTTCACCACGCCCTTGGTGGCGGCCTTCACGAAGTTCTTGCACGCAGTCTTGTGATCCACGCCGGGCAGCATGTCTTCGCGGATCATGCCGTCGATGGTTTCGAAGGCCAGGTAAGGATTGATGGCGCTGGCGCCATAACCCACCAACAAGGCGAAGTGATGCACTTCACGCGCTTCACCGGTTTCCAGCACCAGCGATACACGCGTACGGATGCCTTCGCGAATCAAGAAGTGATGCAGACCGGACACCGCCAATAGTGCAGGCAGCGGTGCGAATTCGCGATTCACGCCACGATCGCTCAACACCAATACGTTGATCTCGTCTTCTTCGATCAACTTCTTGGCGGCGGCACACAGCTCTTCCATCGACTTGACCAGACCCAGCTCGCCGCGCGCCACCTTGAACAAGGACGACAGCACGCCAACCTTCAGGCCGGGCAATTCCATGCGACGAATCTTGGCGAAGTCTTCATTGGTCAGCACCGGACCGCTGAGCTGTACGCGACGGCAATCGCTGGGCTGCGGTTCCAACAAGTTGCCTTCCGAACCCAACCACATTTCCGATGAAGTAATGATCTCTTCGCGAATGGAGTCGATGGGTGGATTGGTGACCTGCGCGAACAATTGCTTGAAGTAATCGAACAACAGACGTGACTTGGACGACAGCACCGCCAGCGGCGTGTCGTTACCCATGGCGCCCACGGCTTCCACGCCATCGCGCGCCATCGGCGCAATCAGCACACGCTGATCTTCGAAGGTATAGCCGAACGCAATCTGACGCTGCAGCAGCGTGTCGTGATCGGGCAGCGGCACTTCCGGCGCAGCGGGCAGATCCTTCAATTGCACCAAGTGCTGATCCAACCACTGACGGTAGGGACGTTGGCTGACCACTTCGCGCTTGATCTCTTCGTCATCGACGATGCGACCCTGCTGCATGTTGATCAGGAACATGCGACCCGGCTGCAAGCGACCTTTCTGCACGATGTCTTCAGGCGGAATATCCAGCACGCCGGCTTCCGAAGCCATTACCACCAGATCGTCCTTGGTCACGTAGTAACGCGAAGGGCGCAGGCCGTTGCGATCGAGAATGGCGCCGATCTGCGTGCCATCGGTGAAAGCAATGCAGGCCGGACCATCCCAAGGCTCCATCAAGCTGGAATGGTATTGATAGAAGGCGCGACGCTGCTCATCCATGGTTTCGTGAAGCGACCAGGGCTCGGGCACCATCATCATCACTGCATGCGGCAGCGAACGACCGGCCAGCACCAGCAGCTCCAGCGTGTTGTCGAACATCGCTGAGTCGGAACCGTTGGGGTTGATGATGGGCGGAATCTTTTCCATGTCCTCGCCGAACAGCTCGGAACGGAAACGGGTTTCGCGCGCACGCATCCAGTTGAAGTTGCCGCGCAACGTGTTGATTTCGCCGTTGTGGGCGATGTAGCGATACGGGTGGGCACGATCCCAGCTGGGGAAGGTGTTGGTGGAGAAACGCGAGTGCACCAGTGCCAGCGCGGTTTCCATCGAAGGATCGCGCACGTCCAGGAAGTACTGATCCAACTGCGCAGTGGTGAGCATGCCCTTGTACACCAGCGTGCGCGTCGACAGCGAACACAGATACCAGGTCTCGGCGCCACCAATGGTGGAAGTGCGCAGATCGGTATAGGCGCGCTTACGGATCACATACAGCTTGCGCTCGAATTCCTGCTGATCCTTGATATCGGCGCCGCGACCGATGAACACCTGGCGCATGAATGGCTCGGCCGCCTTGGCAGTGTCACCCAGCATGGAGTTGTCGGTGGGCACCGTGCGCCAGCCCAGCAGCACCTGACCTTCGGATTGAATGATCTGCGCGAACTTAGCTTCCAGGCTGCGACGCAGCGTGGCATTGCGCGGCAGAAACACCAGACCGCAGCCGTACTCGCCTTCAGCAGGCAATTTGATACTGAGCTTCTGACAGGCAGCCGCCAGGAACTTATGCGGCATCTGCATCAACACGCCGGCGCCATCGCCGGTGTTCACTTCACTGCCGCTGGCGCCGCGGTGATCCAGATTCTTTAGAACCTCGATGCCCTGCTGCAGGATGCGATGAGTTTTACGTCCCTTGATATCGGCAACGAAACCGACGCCGCAGGCATCGTGTTCGAATTGCGGATCGTACAAGCCCTGTTTCTTCGGCCGGCCCAGCATGGTGTCGGTCGAGGCGGAAACCGCATCGAGCGCCATCGCAGGCGCCGCTGCGTCAACATGAGCAGAGGGAGGCGTAATCGCGGACATCGGGTTACTTACCGTTACCAGGTCGGGGGTGGGCCAGTTTACGGGCCTTGCGCTTATAGCTAAAGCTCTTTTTGTTATGAATATCTGGGACATGCTGGTGATTTGGCTGCTTTTGGGGCGTGGTGCTTTTGGGTGGGTGCGTTATGGTGCGCACAATGCTGCAAGCCTATTGCGCATCACCGGATTGGCAGAGATGTGCACAAAGGATGCCGATTTCACGTGTTTTACGGCTGTAGTACTAAGAAGATTTTGCCGCCTCGCCCAGGCACAAGTGGGTGCCGCAGCATTCGTGAATTCTAAATTTCACGGAAAAAAGAACGCCGCCAGCGGGGAAGACGCTTGGCGGCGCGTAATGGGAACCAGGGCACTCTCTTTACACTTTAGGGAGCTTCGCGGCTCTACACCTGAGAACTCGTTTGACTGAAACGCCGACTATTTAACGTAAAGCGCAGCAAAATGGGTTTAAAACTCACGAAGCCAGCGACAACTCGATCATTTCCATTTCATAACCCATGACCTCGCGCGAAACCGGATCGAGGATGGGTTTGCTTTTGCGAAAGCAGCCAGTGGCTGTGCTTTGCTTGGGCAATGCGGCCTTGCCACCCGCGGACTCCAACGACATTCGGCCGTCGGCATGACGCACTAACAACATAGTGCCGGTCGCAACGAAGTCGCGTGTGGTCGACGCTTCGGGTGTGCCATCGGGCAATACCACCGCCACCACTTCCGGCTGTGAACCAAGATGAGGTGCTGAGGACATTGGCATTTGCATGATGATGACTCGCTTATCGCAAGGTGAATCTGGGCTTGAAGTATTTAGCAAACCACGTGCCAACCCCCGATAAGACATCTGTTTTCTTATTTATCAATAACTTGATCATTAGTGAAGCTACCAAGTCGGTCGCCAAGCAGTGACAGAAATTGTCGCTTAGCGACAGATGGGTAATGATCGAGCGGTCGGAGTGATGACTGCTGCGGTTGCGGCGACACGTCGGCAACCTCGCTTCTCTCCTTTGGCGGAACCTCATGACCGAGCCTACCGACACCCAGCCACAACGCCGTTTTCTCGACCGCAAATCCAGCACGCCGACACTGGTGGGTATCGGTACGCGCCTGGAAGGCGAGTTGCATTGCGCCGGCGATCTATCGGTGGCGGGTGAAGTACAGGGCACCGGCCAGGTGCAGGGCATGTTCACACTCTCAGACACCAGCAGCTGGCAAGGCACCATTCACTGCGCACGCGCGCTCGTAGCGGGTCGACTGGAGGGCGAACTGGTGGTGACCGGCAAACTCGAAATCCGCGCCACGGCGCGCATCCGCGGCGAGATCACAGCACATCAGGTGGCCATCGCTGAAGGTGCGGTGGTCGAAGCCGACATCACCGTGTTGAGCGGCGCCCCCGTACAGCACTTCGAAGAAAAACGTCATGGCGATTAGCATGCCGCTGCAAAGTAAAACGACCCCGTCGAATGTCTGTGCAGCCACCCCGTTGCAGCGCTCAGCAACAGACCATTCTTCGATCAGCCGATATAAAAACCACGAACGACTGCAGCGAAGCAATTAAGCAATCGCTACTTCACGCAATCTACGACGGCTTGCGTGATTGACACTTGTTCTTATCATCGACTTCTTATCATCTACGGGATTGCCGCTAAGATAGCCAATGGCGTCGTTATCTACCTTGTCTCAAGAGTCACGGATGTCAATCAATCAAACGTTGCCCCAACTGGTTGCCCATCGCGGCAATGCCGCTGAATTTCCCGAAAACACCTTGCCTGCGTTGCGCTCGGCGCTGGAGTCAGGCCTCACCCATGTCGAGTTCGATGTGCATCTCAGCGCCGATCATGTGCCGGTGGTGATGCACGACGCCAATCTCAAGCGCTGCGCCGGCATCGATCGCGATGGTTTGGCAATGACCTGGCAGGAACTCAGCAATATTGTGGTTGGCGAAGCAGAACGCTTCGGCTCGCGTTACCCCGTGCACATCCCATCGTTGGCCCAAGTTGTGGAGTTGCTCGGCCTGTTCCCGCAAGCCATGGCATTCGTGGAATTGAAACGCGCTTCGCTGCGGCGCTTCGGCCCAGAACAGATGGTGCAAACGGTATGTGCCGCGTTGCAACCCATCGCCGCACAAGTGGTATTGATTTCATTCGATCTACCGGCGCTCACCTATGCCAGACAATATGCGCGACTACCCACTCGACTACCGATTGGCTGGGTGTTGACCGAATACAATGCCGCGTCGGCCATCAAGGCAGAAGCCACCGCACCCGAATATTTATTCTGCGACTACCTGCAATTACCGGCAGACAACTCACCACTGTGGCGTGGTCCCTGGCAGTGGGCCATCTATGAGATCACCACGCGTCAGCAAGCCGGCAATGTGGCAAAGCGTGGCGCGCAGTTGATCGAGTCCATGCAGGTACGACACATGTTGAGTGAATTGCATGCACTGCAGACCGGAACGTAACCGGATCATCCATACATGAATGAATACGATGTCATCGTCGTAGGCGCCGGCATTCATGGCGCGGGTGTGGCGCAAGCGGCCGCCGCAGCAGGTCAGCGCGTGGTGGTACTGGAACAGCAACATGCTGCGTATGGCACCTCCAGTCGTTCCAGCAAGTTGATTCATGGCGGACTGCGCTATCTGGAAAGCGGTCAATTGCGCCTGGTGCATGAGAGTCTGCAAGAGCGGGCCTTGATGCTGAAAAATGCGCCGGACTTGGTGCAACTCAAACCCTTCTACATTCCGTTATACCGACACACCCGGCGTCAGCCCTGGCAGATCAGAACCGGCCTGACCCTGTATGCGATTTTGGGCGGCTTCAAGCGAGGTTGTCGCTTCGGCACCATTGCGCGTCGCGAATGGGATCAGCTCGATGGTTTGAATACGCAAGGCTTGCGCAGCGTCTTTCGTTACTACGATGGGCAGACTGACGATGCCTTGTTGACCGCAGCGGTGCTACGTTCGGCACAACAGTTGGGGGCGGAAGTGTGCATGCCCGCCAAGTTGACGCACATCGAACTGCAACCGCATGGCGTTATCGTAACGTATCTGGAGAATGGCCAGCACCGACAAATCGTCGCGCGTGCCTTGGTGAATGCCAGCGGCCCCTGGGTCGATCACACGCTGGGATTGGTTACACCACGACAACCACTGCGTCTCATCGAATTGATTCAAGGCACGCACTTGATTGTGCCCGGCCAACTCACCCAAGGCATTTACTACGTGGAAAGTCCGCGCGATGGTCGCGCCATCTTTGTCATGCCCTGGTATGGCCAGACCATGATCGGCACTACCGAAACCCGCTATCGCGGCGACCCTGCCGACGTGCGACCCTTACAGACAGAGATCAACTACCTGCTGCAAACCTTGAAGCATTACTTTCCTGCGCACCGACACACACAGGCGCAAGACATCACGCGCACCTTCGCGGGATTGCGTGTGCTACCTGCCGGCAGCGGTCATGCGTTTCATCGCCCACGCGAGACCGTGCTGGATACGGACCGTGCACAAAACCCGCGGATGGTGTCGATCTTCGGCGGCAAATTGACCGGCTGGCGCGCGACTGCCGAGAAAGTAATGCAACACATCACGCCTTCATTGCCCGTACGCAAAGCACGCGCCGATACCCGTCACATTCGTTTGTCACCCGAATAATGTCGACCGAGTCTACCGATGAACTGGCAACCGTCGCGGCAGGACTTCGCGAGCTAGCCACCAAAATAGGACCGATTGCGGATGCCGAACAGGCACCGCTGTGGCTATGCCTTGACCAGGGCGGACATGCGAGTCGCGCCATCGTCTTCGATAACACCGGACGTCAAGTAGCACAGGCCTTCGCGCCGATCAGCACGCAGCATCCTGCCGCAGATCGTGTCGAGCACGATCCATTGGAAATCGTGCAATCGCTGCGCACCGTTATCGACGATGTGGCGCATACACTGGGCGCCGACATGGATCGCGTGCAGGCCGCCGGCCTGGCCACGCAGCGTTCCAGCATCGTCTGCTGGCATGCGCAAACCGGCGAACCGCTATCGCCAGTACTTTCATGGCAGGACCGACGCAACGCGGCCCTGGTCGCTTCACTGGAAACACATCGAACCGAAATTCAACAACTCACCGGCCTGATGCTCTCGCCTCATTACGGCGCCAGCAAGTTGCGCTGGTGTCTGGATGAGATCTCCGCAGTGCGCACTGCGCAGCTCGAAGGCCACCTGCATTGCGGCCCCTTATCTTCTTATCTCTTGCAAGCACTGTTGGTAGGCCACCCACACTTGGTTGATCCCGCCAATGCTTCGCGCACTTTGTTGTGGTCACCAGCCACGGGTGAATGGTCGCCCCAGTTGTTGCAATGGTTCGGCGTACCCGGCCAGTGTCTGCCACGCAATGTACCCACCCTACATACCTACGGTCATCTATCGGTAGGCTCACGGCTGATTCCGCTGAATGTATGTACCGGCGACCAAGCTGCCGTGCCATTCGCCAACGGTCCTTTAGACGCGCAGAACATCTACATCAACATGGGCACCGGCGCGTTTGCCTTGGCACCGTTGGCCACTGATCGCGAACAGGCAGCGCCGTTGTTGCGCAGTGTGCTGTGCTCTACTGCCAAGGTGCCTACCTTCGCGCTGGAAGCTACGGTTAACGGCGCCGGCAGCGCCCTGCAGTGGCTGGCCGATCACAGCGGCATCGACGTACAACGATCGATGCGTGCACTGCGCCGTCATCATGTGCTGGGGCTGCACGATGACATTCCCATCTTCATCAATGGCATTGGCGGCCTGGGTTCGCCGTACTGGTTACCCAACGTGGGTTCGCGCTTCATAGCACCCGCACATCGCCCCATCGATAGCGATCTGGGCCAGGTAGTGGCCTTGCTGGAAAGCATTGCCTTCTTGCTGGCGGCCAATATCGAATTGATGCGCCGGCAACTGTCCGACCTGGCAAACATCGTTATCGGCGGCGGTCTGAGTGCCTGCGATTATTTATGTGAGTGCATTGCCGACCTCACCCAGCTGCCGGTCACCCGCCTTCGTGAAAAAGAACTGACCGCCAAGGGTCTGGCCTACCTGGTGGCAGGCGAACCTTCCATCTGGCTGCGCGACATGCACACCAAACAATTCATGCCCGGCGCGCATCCGGCATTACAACAACGACAAGCACGTTGGCTTGAGCAGATGGAACGCCTGCACTGACTGAATGGGCCTATCGTAAACAGGCCTTTTTCTGTGACGCAGTTGCCACCCTAAGGCCGTTAAGGAATTGCCCTACTTCAGGCAGCTATCAAATACCCGATAGTGATTCCGTATTAACTGATACGCGTTGTCAGACTGCATGCGCCGTCTGTGCGCCACAACTTATAACGACCTATACGATAACAACAGCGCAAACCATGAATACGCCAGTGACATTGGAAGACGGCAATGGCTGCATCCTGATTGTGGATGACCATGCCGACTCTCGACTGCCGCTTGCCAAGACGCTGCACGATGCCGGTTACTTTGTATTGAGTGCCTGCAATGCTGCTGCTGCGCTGGAGCAATTCGCGATCAATCATGTGGATTGCCTGGTTACGGTCAACAGTCTGTCCGGCATCAATGGCCTTGAATTGTGCGCGATGGCGCGAGTGATGCCCGGCGGCGAGCGCGTACAAATCCTGTTCCTCATCGACCAGGACGATCACACCGCCGTCGAGCATGCCTATGAAGCCGGCGTGAATGACTTCGCCGCACGTCAACTCAATCCACTGCTGCTGATGGAACGCATTCGCTTCCTGTTTCGTGCGCAACGCCTGCAGGACGATCTGCGTCTTAGCGAACAACGTCTGGCCTACGCGCAACGTCTGGCTGCATTGGGGCATTGGGAACGCGACCTGGAGGGCCGCACACTGGCGGTATCGCCGGTGGTATGCCAGATGCTCAATCTCAGCGATACGCCGAATCTGACCTGGCAAACACTTTGCGATCAGGCGCATGCGGACGATCTCTCGCTGATGCAACTCACCATGCAACGCGCCATCAGCAATCGCGGTAGCTTTCGCCTGGAACATCGCGTGGTGGGCAAGCTCGGCGTACTACGGGTGCTGCGTCACCAAGGCGAAGTCGTGTTCGATCAGAAACGTTGGATCGTGCGTAGCACCGTGCAGGATGTAACCGAAACCCGCGCCCAGGAAGATCGCATTCGCTTCCTGGCCTTGCATGATCCATTGACGGAATTACCCAATCGCGAATCGGCCACGCGCCTGCTGCAGCAAGTCATCAAGAACAAAGGCGAAAACGAATACGTCGCGGTGTTGGCGTTGGGGCTGGATGATTTCAATCGCATCGCCAGCTCTCTGGGCCAACATGTCAGCGATGCCGTGCTCAAGACCATCAGCGAACGGCTGCGTGCCCAGACTCGCGGCTCTGATCATGTACTGCTCAGCAGCCAGGATCACGACAGCTGCGTCGTGGCACGCGCCGATGGCGACAAGTTTTTGATCGTCGTCGGTAATCTGCATTTGGCCGAAGTGGCCGGCAGCATTGCCAAACGTCTGCAGCGCGCTGTGGCCAGCCCCATTGCAGTGGAGCAGGCAGAGTTGCAACTGAGCGCATCCATTGGCATCAGCCTGGCGCCAGACGATGGCGCATGTGCAAAGCAGTTGATCGACCACGCCTTCACTGCCTTGTTACATAGCGGTGGTCAGAAAGCCGCATGCCAATTTTTTGCAGCCGAGATTAACGATAGCGCACGCCAACGTTTGTCGCTGGAAACCGAGTTACGCCAGGCCATCGACGCCAATCAATTCGAACTGCACTTCCAACCACGCATGCGTCTTGGCGACAACAGCGTGCATGGCGCAGAGGCGCTGGTGCGCTGGCGTCATCCCACGCGCGGCCTGGTGATGCCGGGCGAGTTCATTCCGGTGTTGGAGGAAGTCGGTTTGATTGCGCCACTGGGCAATCTGGTCATGAATATGGCCGCGCGCCAGGCGGCGCAATGGCGGCGCGAATTCGGCGCGGCTTTTCGTGTTTCCTTCAACATCTCACCACTGCAGTTCGCTGCGGTGAACCTGGTGGAAGAAATCGACCGGGCCGTGACACGCCACCAGGCTCGCCATGAAAATCTCGAAGCGGAAATCACCGAGAGCGCCTTGATGTCGCATTCGGAACGGATTATCACCACCTTGCACGCCTGTCGCGAACGCGGCATACGCCTGGCGCTGGACGATTTCGGCACCGGCTTTTCATCATTGAGTTACCTGCGCACACTGCCATTAGATGTGCTGAAAATAGATCGCAGCTTCATCAATGATATCGGCATCACTCAGAGCGGCAGCTCGCTGGTGAATGCCATTCTGTTTATTGCGCAGGCGTTGGGCCTGCAATGCGTCGCTGAAGGCGTGGAACAGGAGTCGCAACTGAACTTCCTGGCTGCGCATCGTTGCCATGAAGCACAGGGTTATTTCCTGGCGCGGCCCATGCCGGCACTGGATTTCGAACGCTGGCTACGTCACTGGCAGGCGGTGCGGTGTATGGAAGTGGTTGCGTAGATGTAGATGGAAACACGCGAAGCTTTCGATAAACGATCCGACAGGACTCGCATGGGCCTAGGCCTTCTCGCTCAATTGCTCTAAAGCCCATTGATTCACCCAACGCTCACCACTCCAGCTGGCGATGAAGCCGCAGTGACCGCCGAACTCGCTGCTGGTGATGCGTAGATAAGGATTGTCCGGCAAGTGCTGAACATCCAGCGCGGGCACGATGGGATCGTCCTGCGCAATCAGCACATCGCTAGGTACTTGCAAATTCTGTAATGCGCTACCGAGCAGCGAATAACCATCGTAGTACTCACGCACGCCACTGAAACCTGCGTGACGTTGCACCAGCCTATCGGTTAATTCGGTGATGCTGTGCGTATCCAACAATGCACCGAAGTCATAGTGTTCGGGAAAGTGCCGCTGCTTGATACGCAGCACCTGTTTCCACTTGCTCAAAAAATAGTTCCGGTACACCGGCGAACCCGCAGCCAGGGCCGCATCGCTGGCATGCGGATTGAGCGCCGGACAAATTGCCACGACGCGACGCAATTTCAAACCTGTCTGGCCGGCATGTGCTGCGATACGTAGAGCAAAATTGCCGCCGAGCGAGAACCCTGCCAATGATAAATCTTCAATCGCGTAAAGCTTCTGGACAGCAGCGACTGCACCCACCGCCTCATCCAGTAAACAGGAATGAAACAAGCCTGGATTCAGATGCTCGGTGCCACCGTGATCGCGCAGGTTCAAACGAAACACGTTGTAACCCTGCGCATAAAGGGTGGCGCCTAGCGACAATACATAACTGGAATCGGCATCGCCCAACCAGCCATGCAACACCATTACCCACGGCGCCTGGTCTGCATTCATGGGTTGTAGCGCAGCGAAACCACTCAGACGCACGCCCTCACCGCATTCCAACACCACTACTTGAGAGGCAGCGCGCAACGCACGCGATTGGCGCAGCACTGGCCAGCGCCAAGCCGAAAGACTCAGCAAGGTGGATTGCACATGCGGATTACGCAGACCGAAAGGCGGCACGAACGCTGCCTGCTGCAAACGAAGCGATGTCACTGCCATCAAGGTGCTAACACGGTGTATTCAACGCGCTGATTGCGCTCGGCAATGCCATTCCAGGTGGCTGCGTTCAATGTAGATGAAGAAGTGGGATAGGCAACGGCGGTCTTGTGAGCACCATCTACCAACTGAATTTTGATACTACCGGCAGCGCTGTTAACGCTGGCCACCAGATTCGCGAAAGCCACCGACTGACGCTGCTGCATGCCCAGTGCATCGCCAAAGGGATTACCCACTACATCACAGCGGCTCACCAATACCTCGTCAGCAGCAGGCATGTAACCTGCCACCGGGGTGCCGTTCAAGCAGAAATCACCCAAAAAACTTTCCACCTTCAACACACCCTTCACCTGTTCACTACGCAAGCCATCGAGCACGGTGCGCAGACGTTCCAAACGCGCGCCTGCCAAGGGCACCTCACCATAGGGCACGGCTTCACTGGCCACCAAGGTTGCGGAAGCCACCGTCTTCGCTGGCGTTACCACGGGTGGGAGCACGGGAGCTGGAGCGGCAGCGACTGCCACAGGTTCAGCCACTTCTGGCTGCGACTGTAAACGCGTGCTCAACAATTGTTGAGCTGTTTGCAACTGCAACAATTGCTGCCGCATCTCTTGTTGCTGATAAATCACCACGGCCAGCAACACCAGCACTGCGCCACTGGCAGCCAACGCCCAAACACGCCATGGCCGCACCGCTTCCGGATCGGCTGGATAAGCACGGGCAATTTCGCTCTGCACTTCAGCGGCGATGCGATGCGCCAATTGCGGAATGGATTGCGAGGACATCGCTGCGTTTTCCAATACCACTTCATTATTGGCAACCGCAGGTTCATTGCGCACCGGCTCCGCTGTTGCATAGACCGGGGCTGCGGCGGGCAAACCGCCCCGTGCCGCCTGCGCGACAGTGGGTATGTTCAAATTCAATTGCGCCAATGCGTCTGCGACATCGGCGTGCTTGAGAGTCTTGGGCAGCACACCCATGGCGCCGAGGGCGCGCGCCTGACTGAGATACATCTCGCCTTCCTGCGAGGTGTACATCAGTACTGGAATGGTGGCGGTGTCCGGATTGGCCTTGATGACTCGCACCGCGGCGAAACCGTCCATGCCGGACATCAAGTGATCCATGAAGATCACATCGGGTCGCGCGGTCTGCAGGTAGGTCAGCGCCAGTTCGGCGGATTCCACCGTGTCCACTTCCAGGCCAAAGCTCTCCAGCATCCGGCTGAGGATGTGTCGGGCCGAGCGGGAATCGTCAACGATCAGGGCGCGATTGGTGGACATGAGCGCTTCTTGGTGGTGTCCCGGCTTTGTAGCCGCAAATGTCGCCGCTGCCAAGCTGTCGCCACATTCGTATATGACACAACCCCCTGTGTATCCATGCGCCACAGCCTGTCACACAAATGAAAACGGGGCCGTTAAGCCCCGTTTTCAAGCAGTAGCCGGCATCGGCTAAAGCTAAAGATCAGACCGGATCGCCCACCTTCAGGAAGGTGGCGAACAGGCTGTCCGGATCGTGCTTGGCAGTCAGTTCCTTCAAACGTGCTTCCGCAGCCGGCGAGAAGTAGTTGAAGGTACGACGCACCAGCGAGTCGTCGTTGAGCTTGCTGCCGATGGATAGCGGCTCCAACGCCTTGATGCTGTCGGTGGTCCAGGCATACATCTTGTCGTTGTCCGCCGCATTTTCCCAACGCGTGTGCGCCGCCACGTAAATGCGCGACTGCAACGAGTTGGCCATATCGGCCATGGGATGCACCGGACCCCACAACGCGTAATAAATGTAGCTGCGCGGCGTAGGCACGGTTTCGAACATGGGCTTGATCGCCGGCACCAATTTGTCGGGATCGGCTTCCAGCCAGACTCCGTCCACAGCGTAGTTCCAGCCCAGCGGTTCGATCTTGGTGTTGCGATCGTAGAATTCCTGCAAGGTGGCCGTGTCATTGCGCGCCACGAAAGTGGCGTTCTTACGTGCCGGACAGGACTCAAACACTTCCAAGGCATCGTCCACTTTCTTGACGTCGTCTTCCATCGCCACAGCGATCACGACGATGGTGTCGTCCTTGCTCCAGTCATTGGTCTTTTCATCGTAACGACGACGGAACACCAGCGATTCGACGAAGGATGGAATCTTGGGCAGTACGTCGACAGTCCACTTCATGACGGCGTCAAAATCCTTCATGTCGTAGCCATAGGTGCGGGCGCGAATCACCTTGGGCTTGTCGAATACACGCAGCTTGAAGCGCGTGACGATGCCGAAGAAACCGGGGCCGGCACCGCGCGCCGCCCAGTAGAAATCCGGATTCTCGGTTTCGTTGGCTTTAATGATTTCGCCCTTGGCATTGACGCATTCCACTTCCAGAATGTTCGAGCAGGCCACGCCCCAGTGACGGCTGTTGCGGCCATAACCGCCGCACAGCAGGAAGCCACCCAGCGCCACGTCGGCGGGATGCGGGAAGGTAAACATCAAATTCTGCGGATCGAGCGCGGCGGTCAACGCGCCGGACTTGAGACCGGGCTGAATCCAGGCGGTCTTGGTGGCGGCATCCACCTGCACGTCCTGCCAGGAGGTCAGATTGATCTGCATGGTGCCGTTCTGCAGATGCGGCGCAGTCCAGCTGTGACCACCGGAACGGCGCGTCACCTTGATCTTATTGGCGGCGGCAAACTTTACGGCTGCCGAAACTTCTTCGGCGTTCTTGGGGTACACAATGACGGTGGGATAACGCTTGGGCTTGTTGCCCACCCACACCGAGCCCAGACGCGCGGTTTCGTAACCTTCCTGATCCTTCCACAAGACGCTTTCCACGCCTTCGATCTTTTTGACGCCGGCAGCGGCGCCTTCTTCGCCCTTGGGCGTACAGGCGGTGAGAATGGCGCCGTTAGCGCCGATCACTACCGCACCGGCCAACCAGCTGGCGCCGCGCAGAAACTCGCGCCGCACTAACGAAACGATTTCGTCTTCTTTGGCATGCTCGCTCATGGAACTGAGGTCCTCTTTATAAGAGATGGGTTATATCTGTTATGCAGGCTGGGTAGGCCGCGCCGTTACCGACTATTACCGTCACCGACATGGGCGCCTGCATGCAAACCCACTGTGCCCCCGGTATCGCAAGATTCAGTGCGGATCGCGGCGGTATTTTCTCCAGATTAAGAATTAATGCAACCCGCGACGGCGCCGCTCATCGTGCTACCTGGCAACGCTATGAGTCAACCAGCTTGAACGCCGCTGGATGCGCAGTAAACGCTAAGTAACCCCTGCATAAGCGGCATTCCATTAGTCATATAAGCAACTGCATAACAGTCATTCATAGCTGGCATGAGTTGCCATGAAACATGCCGTACTGACATTCGATTCAATGCCGGCAACAACTCCAATAAATACAGCCCATTTGCAATTTGTTGTGCCGCAGCGGTGAGGATTTGCCGTGCAGTGGCGTTTTAACCGTATTGATGCTCGGGGGAGCACATTCGATATTGAATGCAACGCCACCAACATACCTAGCAAGGTGCGTTGCGATGAGCTTTACAACTTAAGAACGCCTACAACTGACGCCAGAGGGGATTTATGAAAAAACTTTCATTTTCATTGGCCGGGATTGCGACTGCGCTGATCGGACCGGCCATCGCACAGGCACAGAATGCCGACATTGCACTGGAGGAAATTGTCGTCACCGCCGAACGCGTCAGCAGCGACATCCAAAAAACTCCCGTGGCCGTGGCGGTGCTGTCCGGCGAAGACCTGGAGAAACGCAACATCACCAGCGTCAACAACCTGCAGTTCGCCACTCCGGGCCTGACCATTCAACAAAGCAACGCCATCAACATCATCAATATTCGTGGCGTGGGCCTATCCGCCACCGGCCCCAACTTCGGCAATGGCGTCGCGCAGTACTGGAACGGGCTTTATACGACGAGCACTGGCAACACCAACAACTACTTCGATGTCGCGCAGGTGGAAGTGCTGCGCGGCCCGCAGGGCACGCTGTCCGGTCAAAACGCCACCGGCGGTGCGATCTATTTGAGCAGCAAGCGACCACAATTCAATTCGGATGAGGGCTATGCGTCCTTACAATTGGGCAACTACAACAATGTCCGTGTCGAAGGCGCAAAGAATCTCGCCATCTCCGACGCCTGGGCCGCACGCATTTCGGTGGCACAGGAAACACGCAAATCCTTTTATGCCAACCTCAACGCCAATTCATTCAATCCCCTGGTATCGCCCGGCTCGGTGTTCACCCAACCCGGCAACATCAACAACCAACAGCTGCGAGTGGGCTTGAGCTTCAAACCGAACGACTTCTGGGATGGCACATTGATTCAGGAGTACGCCAACACGCGCAGCGATGGCATCACCAATCAGATCGTCGGCACTGCCACGCCAGGCACCACCAACTATCTTTCTTCCGTGGCCATTTACAACGCTACACCGCGCGGCACACGTGAGCTGTCTTATAACGATCAAGCCACTCGTCTCGACAACCGTACCTACCGTGGCAGTTTGCAATTGAACTTCCATCTCAACGACAACCTGGATTTGCGCTCCATCTCCGGTCAGCAATACACCAAGCAGGACGAACGCGACGACAGCGATGCCTCGCCCTTCGACAATGGTTACGGCACCTTCGACACCAGCCAGCGTGCCACCAGCCAGGAATTCAACCTGGTGTACTCAGGGCCGCAACGTCTCAACGGCGTGATCGGCGCGCTCTACTATCGCCTGCATGGCTATCAGTACGCCTTCACCGAAACGCATGGCTCCACTGCCACCGGCGTGTGGGTGGACACCGTACCCGATACCTACACCTTCGTGAAGTTCGATACCTATCAATATGTGACTGCAGCCTTCGCTCAGGCCACCTTCAAAATCATTCCCGAACTGGAATTGCTGGGCGGCGCACGCTACACCTTCCGTGACGACAAACTGCAGCGTGGCTTTCGCATCGGCACCGTACCCATCACCAATCAGAATCCGGCACAGACTCGCGCCGATGGCGATGCCAGCGCCACGCCTACCACTTATAAGTTGGGCTTGAATTGGTACATCAGCGACAAGCAGTTTGCTTATGCGCAGTACGCCACCGGATTTAAGGACGGTACCTTCCAAACCTCGGTGGACTTCGGCAACGTGGTGAAGCCGGAATGGGTATACAACAGCGAAGTGGGTTGGAAAGCGACATTGCTGGATGGTCGTATTCGCACCAATGTCGATGTCTACTACACAGACTATAAGGACTTTCAAATCCAGATCCCGGCGCAAGTGGCCACCCCACCGATCACCCCGGGCTCCGGTCCTGGCGATGGCGGTACCTTTAATTCACAGGGCGCCAAAATCAAAGGTATCGAGGCTGCATTCCAGGCTCAGTTGTTCGATGGTCTGGGCCTGAGCGCCAATGCGGCTTATTCGAAATCCGAGTTCCGACCGCTGACCATTCGCGACAACACCTTAGTGCCAGGCCCCGCAGCCTTCATCGACATCGGCGGACATACATTGAACTTCGCGCCCAAGTGGACCGCGAATGTTGCCGTCGACTATGCCTTCCGTTTTGCCGGTGGCGGCACGCTGACACCGCGCGCCGAACTGTCCTATCAGGCAGAACAGTATTCACGTGTGTTCGATCAAGCGTACGATCTGATTCCATCGCGTTCGATTCTCGATCTGCGACTGGGCTATCGCCCGAACGATGCCTGGCAGGTCGATGGCTATGTAACTAATGCCAACGACAAGCTGTACTACATCAACCGTACGCAAACTACGGTTGCGTATGGATCGCCGCGTCAGTTTGGTGTGAAGGCCACGTATCGGTTTTGACAGTTAAGTAATCGCTGAATGACGTCATGCCCGCATCGGCGAGCATCCAGTAAGAAAACATTCACCTGGGCTCCCGCTTTCGCGGGAGTGACGACCGCGGGGGAGTCATGACATCAAAAGTGCGGAACCCAATTACGCCGATATCGGTACTCATGGTGTTGGCGCTGACCAGCTTCGCCTATCCATCGGCCAACGCAGCCACTCAATCCAACCGCATCCAAGGCAAAACCTACAACGAACTGGCCAAGCTGCCGGACTTCAGCGGACTATGGTTGCGCGTCATTCCACCCGGCACGCCGCTCAATCCCTTAGGTCCCGCACAAACCGCCGGCGCGGGCGATGCCAGCATGCGTGCCTGTCAGCCAGCCGGCTTGCCGCGCATCATGTTCGGCGTATTTCCGATGGAGTTTCTGTTCACGCCAGGTCGCGTCACCTTGCTGATCGAGTTCGAGCACAGCATTCGCAATATCTATACGGATCGTCAGCATGGCGACGATCCCGAGATCACTTACATGGGTGAGTCCATCGGTCATTGGGAAGGCGACACGCTGGTGGTGGATACGGTGGGCATCCGTCCACGCAACATGACCGCCGCCGAAACCAGCAATGGCGTGGGCATCCACATGCTGGAACGCATGCGCCTGGAATCACCGGACATCCTGTCCATCGAAACCACCGTAAACAATCCAGGTGACAGCATCCCGCAGAAAACCACACAACGCTATGAACGCCATCGCGACTGGAAACTGCGTGAGTACTACTGCGAAGACAACCCGCGCGACACCATCAATGACAAAGGCGAAGCGGCCGTGGATCTATCTTTATGAAATGGGAGTTACTCATGAAGCTCTGGCTGATGTTAAGCATGGTGATGGTGGCTGGTGCAGCTCAGACACATCACTCCTTCGCGCAATTCGATGCCAACAAAACCGTGGTGCTCGAAGGCACCATCAAATCCTTCGAGTGGAGCAATCCACATGCATGGATCTGGGTAGTGGTTGCAACACCCAATGGCGATGAAACCTGGGGCGTTGAAGCACAGTCTCCAAACAATCTGGCGCGCTATGGCTGGAGCAAGCGTAGCTTCCAGGCCGGCGACAGGGCCAAGATCGAAACGCATCCCATGCGTGATGGCAGTAAGGCAGGACAGTTCATCAAAGCTATCCTGCCCGATGGCAGCGTTCTTAAACCAGTGAGTTAATTTTTTTCGTTATCGGATTCAAGAAGGACGGCGGCTCATCTTCCTGAAGAAGTCGGCAGCCCTTGTGCTTGTGCTCGAATGCCAGAACGCTGGCAGCGGATAGTCTGGTCGATCTCTTACATTGGTCCTGTCCAAATCATGCGGAAATGCCACCGCGTAACCTTTCTGCGCGATTCGATCTCGTCTAAGAAACGTAAACTCCATTACCGGCGGGATCGCAATACCGCCTTGCACCATGGCCGGGCAGCAATTGTTGGGGTGGATGTGCACAACTTCAAATGTCGCAAGCAACTTGTGAAATGCACGCTGGATAGTCACGAAAGCCATCGAATCAAACAGACGGTCCAGGTTGTGAAACTCGACGACCACAATTCTGAACCGGGCGAGTAGTTCTATTGGCGTATCGAGTAATACATCGTACTCGGCGCCTTCGATGTCCATTTGCAAAAGTAGATTGTCACTGCCATCGGCTTTTCGCCGTACCCAACTTTCCAACGTCATGTAGATGTCGTTCACGACGAGCCCGAGATACTTCTTCTCGAAATCGAACAGTGGATTCGTGACAGGAGGAGCATCAACAGAATAGTCAGCCAGGAAGCAACGCATTCCTCTTCTCGCCATCTCCAACTCGAAGTCCGCAACGTCCGCAACTCCCGGAGAGAAGCACGCAGTGATTCCACCGAGATCATCCGGGACCAGGTAACCTCCATCTCCTTCGCTTCCGACACGTATCAGGCGGTGCTCGGTAGAAATCGGCCGAAGCTGTGCCAGAAAAGCTAGCAGTCGGCGTCGCTGAGCACGCTGCACAATCCGGCGTTTCAGTCTTCGGAATTCATTTTTCACCAGCCTGCGCATATATCGACACCCGAAGCGGCCCAAAGAGGAACGGATCGAAGCACACAATTATGATTTAAATCGCCAGAGTTGAGAGCGCCCCCAAGGCCAATACAATGCCGGAAGTCTATATGCCACTACGCTCTCAAGTTAAGGAAAGGAAGAATAAACGCCCTGTTGCCTCTAAACCAGCGAGACCCTTTATCCGGTCATGACTGCTCAGCCTTCGCTCTGCGCAAGTAATCGCTCTGCCTAAGATACGGAACCAAAACAGGTAAGCAAAGCCCCAACTGCTAACACCCGATTGGTTTGCGTATCATCGACGCATGATGACTGTTGGTCAGATATCCAGAATCGTATTGCACTGCTGCCTACTGAAAGCATCGGCCTGCATGGCGCTCGATCGCACCACGTTAACGATGGCAGAACTAGCGGGCGATGGCTGGCAGGCGCAACAGATACGACTCTCTTTGCAACTGGGACAATCTAGCTCGCCCAAGGTGCAGATCAGCATTGCCGAAGCCAAACTGACCGGCATTGCTCAACCGCTGCGCAATCTGCTCATCGATTGTCCACAGGTTGAATTACTTGCAGAACGCTTCGCCTGCCCACAGGCACGCATCAGCGGCGACTTCCCCTATCTTGGCAGACAGCAGCTGAAAGGCACTGCGAGTTATGCACGTAGCACTGGCGCCATCCAGCTAAGCCTGAATGATCTGCGAGTGGCGAAAGGCTCAGCGCAACTGCAGGCACAACTTCAAGATGCAAACTGGCGAGGTCAACTGGCCACGCAGGACATCGATCTTGCTGAACTATTGAAACTCGCCAAGCAAGTGTCCGAAGAATTTCCCATGCCCATTGACAGGCAGAACCTTCCCGACGTCACCGGTAGCATGGCTTTCACTATTCAAGCGCAGGGCGTGGGCACCGCACCAGACACGCTTGCCTGGCAGAGCAACACTCACGAACTGACTCTGGGCAATGCCGCCGGGACATTGGCGACCGACAAGCTCAAGTTCAATACCAAAGGCAGCGCCACTCGCGCTACAAAAAGCGGTAACTGGCAATTCGATGTCAGGGTCGATAGCGATCAGGGTCAGGCGTATTACGAACCCATCTTCGTTGATCTTGGACAGCACGTCTTGCAGCTGAGCGCGCAAGGCAACTGGAATGGTGTAGATGCAATACAGCTACAACAACTTCAACTTGAGCAAACGGACATCGTTTCGGCCACTGCAAACGGCAACTTGCAATTAAATCCAGACAACCCGGCGCCGGCGCTGCAACTACAGATCGCCCGGCTGAAATTTCCGGGTACCTTCGCCACTTATCTACAACCGTTCCTGCTTGATAGCGGTTTCAAAAACCTAACCACTGCAGGCGATGTGCAAGGCGCAATACAGATCGAGAACAGCTTACCCAGCAGAGTCGATTTGCAATTGCAGCAGTTGCGCGCCGACGATGGCAATAATTTGCGACTTGAACAAGTCGATGGCGAAATACACTGGCGCAAGTCGGTAGCGGAGGATACCGATCCGCCCCGCTCCACGTTGAGCTGGCAAAGCGGCAGCCTGCTGGGTCTTGAGCTCGGCGCAACGCAACTCCAGTTGGAACTGTGGGACACCAATGCGCGTATCGCTGAACCCACGCGTATTCCCATCTTTAACGGTGCGCTGGCCGTGGATGCCTTTCGCGTACGCAAGGCCGGCACTCCACAGATGGCCTTTATGCTCGATGCGGCCATTGAACCTATCAGCGTGGCACAAATCTCCAAGGCCTTCGGTTGGCCCGAATTCGGCGGTGAGCTGTCCGGCAACATCACCAAGTTGCGCATGGAAGAAGGTGTGTTGACGCTGGGCGCCACACTGACTGCTCAGGTATTCGCCGGCAGCGCCGCCATTAGCGACATGCGTTTGGAAGGCGCCTTGACACAATGGCCACGTTTCTCCGCCGACATCGGCTTCAAGAATCTCGACCTTGAGCAGGTTACTCAGGCATTTTCTTTCGGTCGTATTACCGGCCGACTGTCCGGCGAGATCAATGATCTGGAGCTGTTCAATTGGGAGCCCACCTCATTCGATGCACATCTGTACACGCCGTCGGATGATCGCAGCCGGCATCGCATCAGCCAGCGCGCAGTGCAAAACATCGGCAGTGTCGGCGGCTCCGGGGGCGGTGTCGCCACCGCGCTGCAAAGCGGCTTCCTCAAATTCTTTGACGATTTCAATTACGACCGGCTGGGACTGTCATGCAAGCTGGTCAACAACGTCTGTCTGATGAATGGCGTAACCCCCGCCGCCAATGGCGGTTACTACCTGGTGAAGGGCAAAGGTCTGCCGCGCATTGATGTCATCGGTAATGCCACGCGCGTCGATTGGCCGCGACTGGTGGCGCAGCTCAAGGCCGTTACGGAATCGGAGGGACCAGTGGTGCGGTAACGATCGCCGCACATAAACGTTTCAGTACACGTCTTTCAAATCAGTGGTCGGCTGCGACACTTCCCAGTGCTCAGCGATCTTGCCATTCTCGATACGGAACACATTGATCACCGTATCGCCGGTCTTCGGGCCTTTCTGACCGCCCTTCTTCACATTGACGATTTCCTGACCGTCATTGGGATTGCCGGTGGCATGCGAATGAATCATCACCAGATCGCCTTCGGCAATCACCTGCTTGATCTCGCGCTTGGTATTGGCGCCGTTGCTAAGCATCTTTTCGGCGGACTCGATATTGTGTTGAACAATCTGCTCCGGCGTGCCCGAGCCCGCCCATTGCGCGTGATGATGAAAACGCGGCGAGGCGTACTTGGTGAAAGCCTCACGTGGCTTATGATCATTGAAGTAAGTATTGATGAAACCCAGCGCAATGGCCTTGTTCTGTTCCAACGTTTTGGCGTCGTTGGCAGCAAAGACCGTGGCGGTCGCCAGTATGGAAACAAATAGCGCAATCAGAATCCGTTTCATAACTCCCCCTCTTATCGTGTCGGCCGATTGTGTGCGCCACTGTCGCACGATGCAATCACCGTGAAACTGTCCATGCCGGGAACGGTCTACGTGAGGGTTCAACGTGCCGATTTCCTCTATGGCACATGAACGTATGGGGCGGGTACTATCTGAACATTCATACATGAGGTGCATCATGCGTTCACTATCTTGGAAATCGCCCGCCTTGCAGCTGGGCCTGTTGGCGCTGCTGCTGATCACCGCCTGTGTCACTATCAATGTTTACTTCCCGGCGGCGGCAGCCGAGAAAGCAGCCGACCGCGTCATCAATGAAGTACTAGGTCCGGATGCTGCCAAGGCCAAGTCGAGCGCGCCGCAATCGTCGTTGCAACTCAAAGGCGTGCGGGTCGTCACTTGGCTGGCGGGTCAAATGCTGGAATTCATCGTGCCCTCAGCACATGCACAAGGCGCCGACCTCAATGTCGATTCGCCCGCCGTGCGGCAATTGACCCAATTGATGAAAGTGCGCACGGATGAACTGAAGAAGTACTACGACTCAGGGGCCATCGGCTTTACCAAGGATGGCCTGATCGACGTGCGCGATCAAAATGCCATTCCGCTGCCGGAACGCAATGCTGCGAAAAAACTGGTGAGCGATGAGAATGCCGATCGCGTCAATCTGTATCGTGAGATCGCCAAGGCCAATAATCACCCGGAATGGGAAACCGATATTCGCAATACCTTCGCGCAACGCTGGGTCGAAAAGGCTGCCAGCGGCTGGTATGTGCAGGATGCCGGCGGCAGCTGGAAGAAGAAGTAACCGATAACTCAAGACGGGCGATTCACTTCGCCCCTGACAGCGAGATACAGGGTTCGATGCATCGAACCCTGCCAACATCAACATGACCCGCGCCATTCTGCATGTCGACATGGATGCCTTTTATGCGTCCATCGAACAACGCGACAATCCCGCGTTGCGCGGTAAGCCAGTGATCGTCGGCGGCACCGGCGGACGCGGCGTAGTGGCTGCAGCCAGCTATGAAGTGCGTGTTTTTGGCGTGCGTTCTGCGATGCCGGTGCGCGAAGCGCTGCAACGTTGTCCACAGGCCATCTGCGTGCGGCCGCGCATGGCGCACTACCGCGCAGTCTCACAGCAGATTTTCAAGGTGTTTCACGAGTTCACGCCGTTGGTGGAAGGCCTGTCGCTGGACGAAGCCTTTCTCGATGTCACCCACAGCCAAGCGGCGCTAGGCACGGCCGAACACATCGCCGCACAGATCAAGCAACGTATTCGTGAGCGGACCCAACTCACTGCCTCGGTGGGCCTCGCGCCTAACAAGCTGATTGCCAAGATTGCTTCCGATTTGCGCAAGCCGGATGGGCTGGTGGTGGTGCGCAGTGAAGAGATTGCTGCATTGCTCGATCCCTTGCCGGTAACGCGTCTGTTCGGCATCGGCAACAAAACCGCGCCACGCCTAACGGCGGTGGGGCTACATACCTTGCGCGATCTACGCCTGGCTTCTGAGCAGCAACTGAAAACCATTTTCGGCAAACATGCGTTACAGATTAAAGCGCGTGCCGCAGGCATCGACGAGCGCGCCGTCATTCCCGATTGGGATGAAAAACAAATCAGCGCCGAAGAAACTTTCGAGACCGATATTGCCGATCATGTCCGCCTGCAAGTGGAATTGCAGGCGCTGGCGGATCGCACCGCGACGCGCCTGCGCGCCAAACAACTACAGGCGGCCTGCGTGACGGTGAAAATCCGTCGGCGTGACTTCAGCACCTACACTCGTCAGCAACACTTCCAGCCGCCCACGCAGGAAACCCAGGTCATTGCCAGGCTGGCAGCACAATTGCTGAATGAATGGCTCAGGGAACAACCGCGCGCCGCACTGCGTCTGTTAGGTGTGGGCGTGTCCGACCTCACACAGGCACAGCAGCTGGAGTTATTTGCAGCGCCTGAATCGCAACGCAACCGCGAGCTGGACGCCACCGTGGATCGCATTCGCGAGCGCTACGGTGCCCTGGCGCTGCGGCGTGGTAGTCACCTGCCCAAGTCATAGTCGTCGAAAACGGCTGTCTATTTTTTCCGCCGTCATGAACTTGGCACCAATGCACTACAACAGGCATCATGGCCGCCTCTTAAGAGGGCACTACCACCTATGTACACGAGCTTTTTCGGCCTGAGCGAAAAGCCGTTCGCTATCACGCCTAATCCGCGCTACCTCTATATGAGCGAGCGGCATGCGGAGGCGTTGGCGCATCTGATGTATGGCTTGAATGAAGCCGGCGGCTTCATTCAACTCACCGGCGAAGTCGGCACCGGCAAGACTACGGTCATCCGTACCCTGCTGGAACAATTACCCCAGCACGCCGATGTGGCGGTCATTCTCAACCCGCGTCTGACGCCCGCGGAATTTCTGCTCACCATCTGCGAAGAGCTGGGCATTTTCTTGAGCGATGAAAATGCACACAGCGTGAAAGACCTGGTGGATGTATTGAACTCGCGCTTGCTGGCTACGCATGCCAGGGGCCGGCGCGTGGTGGTGATCGTCGATGAAGCCCAGAACCTGTTACCGGAAACCTTGGAGCAGGTGCGCCTGCTGACCAACTTGGAAACCAGCACCCACAAGTTGCTGCAAATCATCCTGATCGGCCAACCGGAATTGCGCGAATTGCTGGCGCGTAACGATCTGCGGCAATTGGCGCAACGGATTACCGGCCGTTATCACCTGGCGCCGTTAAGTCGTGAAGACACGGCCGCCTATATTCGTCATCGTTTGCAAGTGGCCGGCGCGACCCGCGACATTTTTACCGAACGCGCCTTGCGCGAGGTTCATCGTCGCAGTCATGGCGTGCCGCGCGTGATCAACATCATTTGCGATCGTGCTTTGCTGGGCGCCTACACTCAGGAGCAACATGAGATTGGCGTAACGCTGGTGCGTGAAGCAGCGGTTGAAGTATCCGGCACCTGGCGGCAACGTCCCTGGTGGCATTGGGCTTCATACGCTGGAGGCGCATTGGCCATATGCGCCGTTGCTGCGTTGTGGTGGCGGCAAGCCCCTGTCGTCGCAACCCCCGAAGCCAGCGTTGCACCGGCTCCAGTAGCTGCGACACCACCCGAGCCAGTGGCGCCCGCCTTCATCGATGCCGCACAAGCCATGACTGAGTACGCAGCCGAAACCGGTACTGATGCCGCATTTGTCTCGCTGTTTACTTTATGGGGCGCCCACTACGAACAGAACACCATTCGTGCCTGCGATCAAGCCGTGGAGCAGGGACTGGAATGCGTGTATCAGAAAGGTTCATGGGGTTTATTGCGTAGCCTGAATCGCCCCGCCATCCTGCAACTCAGCGATGATGCAGGTGTGGCGCACCAAGCAGTGGTAGCGGCAGTCAATGACGCCAGTGCCCGTTTATTGCTGGGCGACAAGGTGCAGGAAGTCAGCCTCGCGTCTTTATCGCGCTATTGGAATGGCGACTTTCTGTTGTTATGGCGTCCCAAGGTGACCGGCCAACGCGCCCTGAGTGTGGGCATGCGCGGCAAGGAAATTTATTGGCTGCGCAGCAGTTTGGCGCGACTTACCGGGCAAAGCATACCGTCCAAGAACAACACCTTGTTCGATGATGATTTGTCGGCACAGTTGGCTGATTTTCAGCGTGCACATCGTTTGAATGCCGATGGCGTCGCAGGGCTGCAGACACAAATCGCATTGGATGCCGCCGTCAGCAGCGACGGCAGTCCCTCATTGCTTGCAGCTCCTCCTGCAGCGAACACGACCACGGGCAATTCGACATGAGCTTCATTCTCGATGCCTTGAAAAAATCCGAGCAGGAACGCGAGCGGCAACAACAACCCGTGCTGCTCGAACTGCCGGTGGGACGCCGCTCGCGCGCGCAACCACTATGGATGTGGATAGTTATCGGTCTGCTGGTACTGAATTGCGTACTGCTGTTGGTCATGTGGTGGCGCAACGGCACGCTGCCGGTGGCGGCCGTACCGAGCAGCAGCGCTATAGTGAGTAGCGCAGCCAGCAGCCCTGCCGCTCAACCTTCTGCACCATTAGTGAGTGCACCGCCACGCAGTGCCGATGTACGTTCGTTGCAGAACGAAGCCGATTTCGAAACAGAACCGGCAGAAGATCTACCGACTGCCGCTGTGCAAACCACGCCCGATCTTTCCGGTCCGCCCTTGGTTCGATCGACACCCGCGCAGGCACAAACTTTCACACCATTAGAAGCTTCAACGGCGTTCAAAGCCAATCCGGCTGTGACCCCCAGCGCCGCTACTCCTGACATGCTACCCACGTTGGAAAATCTGGGTGGCAGCTCGGCACTGGGATTTGCCAATCTAAATTTGAATCTGCACGTTTATGCAAACACCGCCAGCGAACGATTTGTCTTTATTAATTCGAAGAAGTATTCGGAAGGACAGGCGCTGGTCGAAGGACCCCTGGTGGAAAAAATTACCTCTGATGGCGTGATACTGAACTATCGCAATCAACGTTTTCTGTTGCCGCGATGAGTTCTTAATGGACAATTGATAATTGACAATGGATAACGCCGATCCGCATCAATGTATTTCGTTGTGTCCAACATCAATTATCAATTCCTTCCCTAAGCTGCGTTCCACTTAGTCGGTAAATCATCCACTCGCTCATGGGTTTCGCACCCATCTTTTCGTAGAACTCGATAGCGCGGCGATTCCAGTTAAGCACCGACCATTCGTAACGGCCGCAGTGACGCTCGATGGCCAACCGGCGCACCGCCTGCAACAAGGCCGTGCCTACACCATGACCGCGCCAGGCTTCGCGTACATACAGATCTTCCAGATAGAGACCGGGCTGGGTCAGGAAGGTGGAATAGTTGTGGAAGAACAGCGCAAAGCCGGCGGGCGTTTGGTCCATCATCGCGATCAGTACCTCGGCATACGGGCGTGCGCCGAATAAATGTTCGCGCAGCGCCGCTTCGGTCGCACTCACCTCATGGCTGAGATGCTCGAACACGGCCAATTCATGGATCAGCTGCAGAATCAGCGGTACATCGCTTTCAACGGCAGCACGAATCTGCACTCGCGACTGGTTCATTAATACTCCTGATGGGTACGGCAACCAGGAAGGGGGTTGCGCGCCAATCTTAAGGAGCATGACGCCCGTCTACCCGCAGGTCTAGATGCTCCGGGGTAACTTCAGCCATACCGGCCAACGTGTCTGCAGCGGCCAATCCCCTCATGGCTTGCCCTGCCGCGGCACTTTGCGCTGCATCAAAAATATTTACATTTACTAACAAGAAGTTTCTTGCCCGAGGTCAAAGTACACAATTAATCTTGAGAACAAATTTAATCCTGGCAAGTTTGGGTAAGGAAAAATAAATAATGAGCGAATCTGTAAAACTCCCTTTGAATGCACTGCGTGTATTCGAAGCGGTTGCCGAGAGGCTGAGCTTTACTGAAGCCGCCAACGCACTGGACGTTACGCCTGCCGCAGTCAGCTCACAGATCAAAACGTTGGAAGATTCGCTGGAGACACCGCTGTTCTATCGTCACAGCCGGTCAGTGCGCCTGACACCGTTGGGCTCGCAATTACTGCCTGGCGTGCAACGCGGTTTCGATGAATTGGCGCGCTCCATCGATCAGCTGCGCAAGCATCGCACCAGCGGTCAGCTCAATATCAGCATGCTGGGTTCGTTTCTACAGAAGTGGCTGTTGCCACGCTTGAACGATTTTTATCAAAAGCATCCGGAAATCGACCTGCGCTTCAATGCCAGCCGGCAATTGGTCGATTTCATGAATAGCGACTTCCACGCCGTGGTTCGCTATGGCATGGGCCAATGGGCCAGCCTGCGCGCCGAACATGTGATGGATGACTGGGTGTTCCCGGTAGCCAGCCCCGCGCTGGTGAGCAAGATCGGACCGGTCAACACTGTGGGTGATTTAAACAAGTATCCGCTGCTACATAGCCAGCACGAACCCTGGTCAGACTGGTTGCGCAGTCTGGGTGGCGACACCACACGTTTGGAACGCGGCCCGGTTTTAGAAGACTCTGTGGCTGCATTGAACATGGCCGAACGCGGTGAAGGCTTGGTGTTGGCGCGCTGGTCCCTGGTGGCTGATGATCTGGATGCCGGCCGGCTGGTGCGTGTCGGTCTGCAAAGCGTACGACAGCGTGCGGCTTACTACTTCGTGGCGCCGCCGGAACATTTCGATCTGCCCAAGGTGCAGCGCTTCCATGCCTGGCTCAGCGCCTGCTGCCAGCAATTCTTGCCGCCGGAAGGCGAACGACTGGAGCCGGCCGATTGACCGATTTGTTCACTGCATGAGTTAAGGCAGCATGGCACCTCTTGATGGAATGAGGTGTCGGCATGGAAGCTGCCAACAAAGATCCCCATGACATTGCGCGCCGCGCCCGCGAAATAGGTCCACGTGAGTGGCGTACCTACGTACAACAACAATGCGGTGACGATGCCACGCTGATCTCGCAGGTTCTGGCCATACTGGATCAGGGCGAAACCACCGCAGCAAGCTGGCAACACGACATCGATGCAGAGTGGCTTCCCGATTCGATGAGTGGCTTGCGTCTGGGTGCATATCGACTGGTGCGCCTGCTCGGTTCGGGCGGCATGGGCGAGGTCTATCTCGCGGAACGCATTGATCACGAGTTCGAACAAAAGGTGGCCATTAAGCTGGTGCGCGGTGCGCTGTTATCCGATGACATACGCACCCGGGTGCGCACCGAGCGACAGATTCTCGCTTCCTTGCAGCATCCCAATATCGCCACTCTATTGGATGGCGGCACCGCACCGGATGGCACACCCTACTTGGTGATGGAATACATCGAAGGCGTGCCCATCAATGTGCACTGCGATCGCCAGCAACTGACCCTGGAGCAACGGCTGCACTTATTCTGCAAGGTGTGCGCGGCGGTGCAATGCGCGCATCAAAGTCTGATCGTGCATCGCGATCTCAAGCCCAACAACATTCTGGTCACTGCCGAGGGCGAACCCAAGCTGCTTGATTTCGGCATCGCCAAGTTACTGGACACGCAGATCGATCCACGCTCCGTCGCGGTCACGCACCATCACTTTCGGGTCATGACTCCGGCGCATGCCAGCCCGGAACAGGTGCGCGGCGATCCCATCACCACCGCCAGCGATATCTATGTACTGGGCCTGTTGCTCTATGAACTGCTCAGCGGTCGACGTGCCTTTGTCCTGACCTACAACAGCAAGCTGGCGGATGTGGAACGTTTGGTGTGTCGTACTTCACCCCTGCCACCCAGCGTCAATGTTGCGCGCGCTGCGCAGGAGACACCCGGGCTGATGTACGACCTGGCCTATTCGCGTAATACCAGCATCAACAAGTTGATACGCCGTTTGCGCGGCGATCTCGACAACATGGTGTTGATGGCACTGCGCAAGAGGCCATCGCGACGCTACGCTTCTGCCAACCAATTTGCCGAAGACATCCAACACTGGCTGCGTGGTGAACCGGTGATTGCCAGCAAGGATAGTTGGCTATATCGAAGTCGCAAGTTCGTGCGCCGCCATGCGCTGGCGGTTAGCGTCACGATGTCCACGCTGCTGCTGTCGATCGCATTTGCAGTAGTGGCCAACCTGCAATCGCAGAACATTGCCAGACAACGCGATGCTGCAATAGCAGAACGCAATCGAGCCGAACGGGTTGCGTCGTTCCTGATGGAATTATTCGAACGCGCCGATCCCTCGCATAGTAGGGGTAATGAATTGAAGGCCCGCGAGCTATTGGATGCAGGTACATATCGGATTGCAAGCCAATTGCAATCGCAACCAGCTATCCACGCCACGCTGTTAAGCACCCTCGGCAAAGCCTATGACAGCCTGGGGCTTTGTCAGGAGGCTGAACCGTTGTATCGCGCAGCACGCGGCATTGAGACTTCTGCACCGGGCACAGACCATGTGCGTATCGCAGAGCTAAAAAATTGTCTTCAGCAGGTGCTGGAGGCCCAGGACAAACACGAACAAGCCGCACAGATTCCGGCCAAGCCTTGATGCCCAAGTGACATACAGCGGCAAACAGCTACCGACCATCGGATCGAAGCTACGCCCGCCGCAATGCCTGCGGGCGCTTACCTCATGATTTATACAATCAAGGCGCCAGGAATAATTTGTAAGCAGGGTTGTCGGTTTCATCCGTATACGGATACTTGAGTTCCTTCAAATGCAGTTGCAAATCCGTGAGTTGCTGCGACGGTACTTGCACACCCGCCAACACCCGACCGTAATCGGAACCGTGATTGCGATAGTGGAACAGACTGATATTCCACTGCGTGCCCACGGCTTTGAGGAACTTCAGCAGTGCACCTGGCCGTTCCGGAAATTCAAACCGTAGCAACCGCTCGTTCTCGATGCCGGCCGCATGCCCCCCCACCATGAAACGCACATGCAGCTTGGCCATTTCGTTGTCGGTCATATCGACAACCTGATAACCCTCGGCACGTAGCGACTGCAACACCTGTTCACGCTCCTTACGACCTCCAGTGATGCCCATGCCGACAAACAGACTGGCACGTTCGCTGTTGGCGTTATAGCGATAGTTGAATTCGGTGATGTTGCGCTGACCGATGGCCTCGCAGAATTTCAGGAAGCTACCGGTCTGCTCGGGGATTTCCACGGCAAACAGAGCTTCACGCTGTGCACCGATATCGGCACGTTCAGCCACATGGCGCAGCCGATCGAAGTTGACGTTGGCGCCTGAGTTGACCCCCACCACCGTCCTGCCCTGCCAGTTCTCACGGGCCAGATACTTCTTGATGCCCGCCACTGACAATGCGCCAGCGGGTTCCACCACCGTGCGATTCTCTTCGAAGATATCCTGCATGGCAGCGCAGATTTCGTCGGTACTGACCAGAATGACCTCATCAACATACTGTTGGGCCAGACGAAAGGTTTCCTCGCCAACGCGACGGACCGCAACGCCATCGGCAAAAATGCCGACGCGATCCAGCGTTACGCGCTTCTTTTCCTGCAGCGAGCGGTACATGGCGTCGGCATCTTCCGGCTCCACGCCGATGATGCGCACGCGCGGAAACAATTGTTTGACGTAGGCGGCAATGCCGGCGATCAAACCGCCGCCGCCCACCGCCACGAAGATAGCGTCGAGCGTTTCGCCCGGCTGTTGCCGTAGAATCTCCATGCCCACTGTACCTTGACCGGCGATGACGTCTGGATCGTCAAACGGATGCACAAAGGTCAGGGACTGCTCGCGCGCCAGCTGCAGCGCATGCTCATAAGCTTGATCGAAATCATCGCCGTGCAACACGGCTTCGCCACCCAGATCTTTTACGGCCTGCACTTTGATGCTGGGTGTGGTGCGCGGCATCACGATCACCGCACGAATGCCGCGGCGGCGCGCGCTGAGCGCCACGCCCTGGGCATGATTGCCCGCGGAGGCGCAAATCACACCCCGTTGCGCCACCGACTCGGAAAGATGCGCGATTTTGTTGTACGCACCGCGCAACTTGAAAGAAAACACCGGCTGCAAATCTTCCCGCTTGAGCAGAATGGTATTGCCCAGCCGACGGCCCAGACGTTGGGCCGGTTCCAGGGGGGTTTGCACCGCGACATCATAGACGCGGGCTTTAAGAGTGCGCTCGAGATACGAATCGGTCATGACCCACAGGTCCAGTTTGAACAGACAACAGGTTTAATACAGTAGCAGGCGACAGGCAGCCGAGCCAGCAAGGCGCTGCTAGACTCATTACTCGCCCATAGTCCTCGCTACAAACTTATGGAATCAAACGATTTGCGATATTCGCGCCGACACCTGCTACAGCTGGGCGCATTGGCCGGTGGCAGCCTGATCGGCAAACCGATATTCAGCGCCAGTGCCGCCACTGATAGCGGTAGTGAACCCGATCCCTGGAACAGCGCCCGCACCCAGCTGGTACTGAATCCGCGTCTGGCGTATTTCGATACGGCGCAATTCGCACCCAGCTCACGCGCGGTCTTGGCCAGTGAATACCGCGCGCAGGAAAGCTTGCATACCGATCCAGATGCATTTTATGCCGAACGTTACTCGGCCAGCGCCGTACAGGAATTATGCAAGCGACTCAGCGGCTGGCTGGGCTGCAATGTCGATGAACTATGCCTGACGCGAGGCGCCCTAGCCGGCCTGATGCAATGCGCTCAAACGCTCAATCTGCAGAGCGGTGATGAGATCCTCCTGGCAGCCCAATTGCCCGACAGTCTGCGACGCTTCTGGCAACAGCAGGCCAGACAACGCAGCCTGGTGCTGAAAACCATTTCACTACCGGTGCCTCTGCATAGTGAAGCAGAGGTGCTTTCAGCGTTCGAAGCGGCGGCAAGTGAACGTAGTCGCGTGCTGGTTTGCAGTCATGCGCAGTACGTCGATGGTTCGATACTGCCGCTCCGCGGACTTTGCCAATGGGCGCGTACGCGCAATCTTATTTCGATGATCAATGGCAGCCTGAGTTTAGGCGCATTGCAATTTTCGTTGCGCGACCTGGATTGCGACATCTATGGCGCCAGTCTGTGTCATTGGCTGAACGGTCCGCAGCAGACCGGAGCGTTGTACGTGCGCGCGGAGATGCAAGCTGCGCTGCTGTATGAATCCGTCGGTACGGCCGAACCATTGCGCATCAGCCGCGACGGCTGGCCAACATTACTGCAGCGCTGGCCGACCGACTTCATAGAACTGGCGCCGCAGTTTCAAAGCCTGTCCAGCGCACTGACCTGGCAAGAGAACGTCGGTCGCGCCCGCATCGAGGCGCGGCTGCGTGAATTGCAGTTATATGCGCGCCTGCGCGTACAGGCCTTGAATGACGTGGAGTTACTGACTTCCACACAACCCGGTATGTGGTTGCATCTGTTATCGCTGCGCTCCAGCAAACGCAATGCTGTGGAATTGGCCAGTTGGCTGAAAAATAACGATAAGGTCATTGTCAGCGGCTTCAATGCCACTCAAGATGGTATGAATGCCTTGCGGGTATCCTTTCATATTTACAACTCGCACGATGAAATCGATCGCTTGATGCAAGGTCTGCAACGCGCGTTGCGCGCCTAACCCGGCTCAAGCCCAATGCTCAGGAGTGATTGCGGGTGAATTCTCTGGTGTTGATCGCCTCCGGCATGGCGGGCGCGTTGTTCGCCTGTCTGGGCCTGCGTTTTGTCTGGGCCGGTATTGCTACGCGCAGCGGCTCCGATCTATGGCAACGCTCGAATGCAGGGCGCGAATTGTTATACGTGAGCAGTCACGCTGCCATAGGTGGCGGTGTTGGCCTGCTGTTCTGGTTGAGCTGGGGATTTACCGCGTTGGCCAGATTTTCCTGGTGGCAACAAGGGCTGGGTTTTGGACTGGCCAATGCACTGGTATTCGGCCTGTTGCCCCTGCTGGCTTTACGCAGCTTGTTGCGCTTCGACTCTGTCGTTTACTGGATATGGATGGGCGAAGTGCTCATCACCTGCTCTGCAGCAGGCATAGCCAGCAGCTGGAGCTGGCAGCAAGCGTTCTAATGCCGCAAACGCGGCATTAGCTTTTCAACGATCCAGGAACTGCCGTACCAATTGCACGACGCGCTGTGGATGCGTGCCGAACAGGTTCGCACCTGCGTCCGGCAATTCTTCCAGCATGGATTGCGCAAAGGAATTCTTGGTGCGCAGCCCATGTTCGTAGAATTCATCGCGCACTCGCAGCACCAGGCCGGATTGACGCAACAAGGTCAAGCGCTTAGCGGTGGGATAGGCCAACATGGCATGCACTGCCTGCACGCTGTGCTGGCGATTGCACAACACCTCGGCCAGCTCCTCAGTCAGTTGTTCCGGCGTGGCCAATCCACTCGAAGCGCGCAGCAGACGTTGCCACTCTTTCAATAAATGCGAGCCATCTGCCATCGGCAAGGCCGGCTGGCTGGTCCATTCGGAGGCGGCGGCTTCCTGCGCAGTGAAATGCGGTACGGAAGCCAACACCATGCGACGCACCTGCTGGTTTCTAGCAGCCGCCAATTCGATAGCAGTCAGAGCCCCCAACTGCACCCCCATCACATCGACGCTACGCAGACGCAGGCTGTCGATAAATTCACCAATGGCAGCCGACAGGTCAGCTACCGACCATTCACCACTGGGAGCATCGGAATTGCCCCAGCCGGGCATATCGAAAGCATAAATGCTGCGATCGCGCCCCAATTCGGGCAACAACGCAGCAAAGTAATTGGAAGAGCTACCCAGCGGATGCAGGCAGATGAGCGGCACACGTTCATCAAAACCGCCGCCGGACGGATACGCCGTGGTCAGGTGCAATTGGCCATAACGGCATTCCGAATAACTGCGACGAATATGAACAGTGGTAGGCATTACCAACGGTGCACGACGACGAGAACGGGCTTGCAGCACAATCACACTCCTGAGCGCGATAGACGATCTAGAAGTGGCACTTTAAGCACCCAAACGATGCACTACCTGGAACTGGGTCTCAGCTTGGTATTTATCCAAATTCCGGTTTGCACCGATGACGCGAACTACTGCACGGTTCGCGCCGGATGATTAAGCAATCTTACTAAGCGTTTACCAATAAGCTTGCCATCGGCTCAGAACATCTTCGACTCATCCAGCTTCTCCGCCGCCTTGGCTGCTGAACGCGAGGGGATGAAATCGCCGGTGATCATCTGCTCGAATGGCTGTCCCGGACCGACCATGGGATACACACCGGCATCTGGATCGATCACCACTTCCAGGAAGGCCGGCCCCTTGGCTTCGATGAATTCCTTCACCACACGCGGCACGTCCTCCTTGCGCTCCAGACGCACTGCAAACGGGAAACCATCGGCCTGAGCGGCTTTGATGAAATCCTTCTTGTGCAGGGACTTGTCGCTGGCCGACAACCGACCTTTGAAGAACAGCTTCTGCCATTGCTTCACCATGCCGTCGCCATTGTTATTCAACACCACCACTTTCACAGGCAGTTCGTAAGTGGTCACGGTTTCCAGTTCGCCCAGGTTCATGCGAATGCTGGCGTCACCGTCAATATCGATCACCAACTTATCGGGGCGAGCAAACTGGGCGCCAATGGCAGCCGGGAGACCGAAACCCATGGTGCCCATGCTGCCGGAGGTCAGCCATTGCCGCGGACCCTTGAAGTCAAAATACTGTGCCGCCCACATCTGATGCTGGCCCACACCGGTACTGATGATGGCTTCGCCCTGAGTGAGACGGTTGATCTCTTCGATCAGGTAGTAAGGCTGGATCAGCTGACTATTTCGGTCGTAGTTCATTGCGTACTCTTTTTTAAGAGCAGCGCAATGGTTTAGCCAGGCAGCGCTATCAATCGTTAATTTATTCTTACGCCCATAAGCAGTTAATGCCTGGATGGCCTGCGCCATTGAACCGACGTGGGTCCACTGCGCACGCTTGACCTTGTTGATCTCCGACGCGTCGATATCAATGTGCGCAATGGTTTTAGCGTTGGGGGCAAATCGCTGCGGATCGCCGGCCACTCGATCATCGAAACGGGCACCCAGCGCCAGCAGGAAGTCGCAGTCGATGACCGCGTAATTGGCAAAGGCCGCGCCATGCATGCCGAGCATGCTCATGGAACTGGGCGCTGTGGTATCGACAGCGCCGAGCGCCATCAACGTGGTGACCACCGGTATCTGAAACTCTTGAGCAAATTCGCGCAAAGCGGCTGTAGCCGCGCCATTGATCACGCCACCGCCTGCATAAATCAGCGGTCGCTTGGACTGCTTGAACAGCTCCCAAAAAGCCGCGCAGTCCTGATCGCGCAGGGCTGACTTGGCCAGCTTGTTCATGCGCTGACGATAACCAGGGAAAGGCAGCCGTCCCTCACCCTTGAACTCGCCACGCCAGTTCTGCACATCTTTGGGAATATCGATCACCACCGGCCCGGGACGCCCGGTGCGGGCAATTTCAAAGGCAGTACGGATCGTGGCTTCCAATTTCGTGGGGTCGGTAACCAGGAACACGTGCTTGGCCACCGCGCTCATCACCCCCGCTACCGGCGCTTCCTGGAAAGCATCGGTGCCGATGGCACTGGTGGGAACTTGGCCGCAAATGACCACGATGGGGACGGAATCAGCCATGCAATCGCGCACTGGAGTTACCGTATTGGTAGCGCCAGGACCTGAAGTCACCAACGCCACGCCCACCTTGCCGGTGGCGCGCGCATAACCGGCAGCCATGAAACCCGCGCCCTGTTCATTGGCTGGCACGATCAACGGCATGGGTTGCTTGCCGCCCACAGCCGTATGGGCTTGGTTATGCACGAAAATGGCGTCGTAAGTGGGCAAAATCGCGCCACCGGAATAGCCGAACACGACGTCCACGCCCTCGTCGGCCAGCACTTGGACCAGAATTTCGGAGCCTGACAGCGTCTGTCCCGCCAGAGGATTGAGGGCCGCCTCACGCGGCGTATGGCTGTGGGCTTGGCTGTGATTCACGGAATTAATCCTGCCGGAAGGGTCTGCAACAAGGTTCGGGGTGGGAAAGCCTAGCAGTTAGGGCTCGCCGGCACCACTTGCACCGCAGTTTGCTCTTACGCAGAGGGCGATGGTCGGTTAGGCTGTGCGGCCCTAAATTATCCGCGGCCCGACGGGAAGCATCTCGAACCGGGCATATCGAGTACGCGCACATGAGCAACCGGCGACACATCATCTCCATTCTGCTGCAGAACGAAGTAGGCGCCCTGACCCGCGTGGCCGGCCTGTTTTCCAACCGTGGTTACAACATCGAGTCGCTGAATGTGGCGCCCACGGAAGATCCTACCGTCTCGCGCATCACGCTGGTCACCACGGGTACCGAAGCCGTGCTGGCGCAAATCGTCAATCAGTCGTTGAAGCTGGTGGATGTGGTGAACGTCGATGACGTAACCCGGGATGCTCACATTGAACGCGAACTACTGCTGATCAAACTGAAACATGGCGTCAGCCAAGCAGCAGCGCTACTCGACGCCGTTGAACAAGCAGGCGCCACTGTGCTGAGCGACGACCCGGACAGTTTTGTAGTCGAACTCACCGACAGTGAGGCACGCATCAGTCAATTCATCGCCAAAGCCGGCAATTACGGCGAAGTGCTGGAGGTCGTGCGCAGCGGTGCCCTCGCTGTGTTGCGCGGCGTAGAAACTCTGCGTAATTGATCAGTTGCAGGCCGGAAATGGCCGAAGCAAATCAGAGAATCGAGTACTTGTGTCTGCAGCCGATCAGCCGCAGACACAAGCCAGCATCCAGCTAGTCCAACTCGAATTAGTTAGAGCGCTTGATCGTCGGCTTCACCGGTGCGGATACGCAGCACGCGTTCCAGACTGGTGATGAAGATCTTGCCGTCACCGACCTTGCCGGTCTTGGCGGCATTCATGATGGCTTCAACCACCTGGTCTACCAAAGAATCTTTGACCGCAACTTCGATGCGGGTCTTAGGCACGAAGTCGACCACATACTCGGCTCCACGATAGAGCTCTGTGTGGCCGCGCTGACGACCGAAACCTTTAACTTCTGTAACGGTCATGCCCGAGACGCCAATTTCCGATAGCGCCGCGCGCACGTCGTCTAACTTGAAGGGCTTGATGATTGCACTGATGAGTTTCATTCCCCGTGGCTCCTATCTCGAACTGCGTGGGCGTGGAAGATGTCGATAAAATACCCGCTGACATCAAGACATGGAACAGCAACCTGTCCTGCAGCTTGACGACCGCGCTGGCTTATAGATGCAGATTTCATGCCGCAAGCATCTCTTCTAGTAATTGCACGCTTGCTGCGCAACCTCTGCAGCCGCCGGCACCTAGTGACGCCCCACAATGGCGCATGCGCTGCTCAATCCGCTCGTGCATAGTGCAACAGAACCCCTAATTCACGCCACTGCTTTCAGTAAGCCCGGCCTCTTTAATCCAGACGCTTGTGAAAACGCAGCGTCGCAGCCACAAGCAGCACTATTAAAAATGCCAGCAATTTATAGATGGGCGCAGGCATGTCCCACAAAGAAGCGCCGCGCAGCACAATGCCGCGTATCAGAACGATGAAGTGAGTCAACGGTAGCAATTGCGCCAACCATTGAACTAAGCGCGGCATGCCCTCAAATGGAAACACGAAACCAGACAACAGAATGGATGGCAGTAAGGTAAATAGCGACATTTGAAAAGCCTGCGCCTGAGTCTGTACCCAAGTGGAAATGAACAGACCAAGACACAGCGTGGCGGCGATGAACAACAATGATGCCAGGTACAGATCCAACACCCGACCGTTGATCGGCACAGTAAACAGAAATACGCCCACTACCAACACGATGGTGGTCTGGATCAGGCCAATGACCACATAGGGCAACAGCTTGCCGGTCATGAGCTCCGCCGAGGAGACTGGCGTGGTAATCAATAACTCCAAGTTGCCACGCTCGCGCTCACGCACGATGGATACCGCCGTGAACATCACCATCGTCAGACTGAGAATCACACCGATCAAACCAGGCACGACCTGTACTGCGGTACGCTTCTCCGGGTTGTACTGCGTGCGCACTTCAAATAGCGGCTGACTGGTGCCGGCAATGCCTGACCTGCTCGCCATTGGCATGGCCGAGAGGCCGCGCGCCAGATTCTCCACACTGGGCTCGCTGCCATCCACCAGCAATTGCGCCACCGCCCGATCCCGCGACAATAAGCGTCGCTCGAAATCGGCGGGAATGATCACACCCACCTTGATAAGGCCTTGCTGCATCGCTGCTTCTAGATCTGCCGGCGCTGCGTAGTACGACTGCACTTTGATGATTTGCGAAGCCACCAAACTTGCCACCAGGGCTCGAGACTGGCTGGTTTGCGCAGCATCGACTACACCGGCGCGCAGATCACGTACATCGAAATTGATGGCATAGCCAAACAGGAGCATCTGGAGCAGGGGCAGGCCGACAATCATCGCCAACGTTAATCGATCGCGCCGCAGCTGGCGGATTTCCTTACTGGCAACGGCCAATAGACGACGCAAGCTAGTCATGTACGCGCCCTTGCGCTGTTTTGCCGAAGCCCGTCGCCGCCACGAACACATCTTCCAAGCTGGCAGTAACGATGCCGACTTCAGCTTGAATGTTTCGTGCTGCCAGGATTTCACGCACGTACTCGGCTGGTGATTGCGCGCCGTCGTCCACCAACACATGCAAGCGATTGCCAAGCTGCGTTACCGCCTTGATCTGCACCGCGGCTTGCAACACCGCACGTGCAGCCGCGCTGTTGTCCGCAGCAACCTGGACCACACTGGCACCAATGTCCTCGATTAACTGCAGCGGCGCACCATGAGCCACCAATTTGCCCTCATCGAGAATGGCCAATTGATGGCAGCGTTCGGCTTCATCCATGTAGTGAGTGGACACGAGAATGGTGGTGCCTGCATCGACCAGCTCGAATAAGCTCTCCCAGAAATCGCGACGGCTTTGCGGATCCACTGCGCTGGTAGGTTCGTCTAGCAATAGTAATTCAGGCTCATGCAAAGTCGCTGCAGCCAATGCCAATCTCTGTTTCTGGCCGCCGCTTAATGTACCCGCACGCTGCTCTGCTAAATCATTCAGACGATAGCGATCCAAGCGCCAGTCCATACGCGCGACCAGTTCCGTCTTGGTCAACGAATAAATGCGCCCCATGAATTCCAAGTTCTCGCGCACCGTCAGGTCTTCCCACAACGCGAAACGTTGCGTCATATAGCCTATCTTGTTGCGTACAGTATCTGCGTGCTCGGGCATGCGTTGACCCAACACCACGCAGTCACCAGCCGTCGGGGTAAGCAGTCCGCACAACATGCGAATGGTGGTGGACTTTCCAGAACCATTCGGCCCCAGAAAACCAAATATCTGCGCACGCGGCACCTCAAGATCGATCCCGTTTACGGCTAGCTTGTGACCGAAGCGGCGCGTCAAGCCACGCGCAACAATTGCAGATTCGGCACGACTTGCATTCATTGCATCAGACTCACCTGCACCGGCAAACCCACCGGCAACGACTGGGCATTCTGCAAATCAATTTCTGCCAGATAGCTCAGCCGGGTGCGATCCTGTTGCGTTAATGCGTAATACGGAGTGAACGCAGCTTGCGCCGATACGTATCGCACCGTGCCGGCTATCGGCTGCGCAACGCCATCGACGCGCACTTGCACTGTCGTGCCTGCAGGATATTGAGTGCGCAATGTCTCTGGCACGTACACACGTGCATAAATACGATCATCCGCCAATAAAATAACCACCGGCTGCGCGACGGGCGGACGCTCACCCAGCTTGTATGGCAGTGCTTCAACCACACCACTGCGCGGCGCCGTGATCGTATAGCGTGTGGCCGATACTTGCAGCTCTGCCAATGCTGCATGCGCCTGATCCACAGCCGCCTGTACTTGCTGTATCTGCTCGACGCGCGTGCCCTCATTCAACAACTGCAACGCCAATTGCGCCTGTCTGCGTGTCGCTAACGCCGCATCGCGTGTACTTCGCGCCTGATCCAGTACCGCCTGGCTTTGCAACTTAGCCTGAAATAATTCCTGCGCGCGTTGAAACTCCTTCTCTGCAGTGTTCAAGGTGCTACTGGCTGCCTCCAGTTGCGCCTTGGCTTGTTCCTTTTCCTGCACTCGCGGACCCCGCTGTAACTCACGCAGCTGCTGTTCCGCCCTGGTGGCTTGCGCCTGTAATTGCTCCAAACGAGCCTGCATGGCGCCAGCTGTCTGACGCAGCAATACATGCCCAACTTCGACATGATCACCTTCTCGCACCAACAGTTCGGCAATGGGCTCATGTGCTTCGGCCACCAATTCAAGTCGATCGCGTTCAACCGTCCCCAATACTTCTTCGACGGCAGAGCGCTGGCAGGCCGCAAGTGCCAGTAATAAGCAGTAACACAAACGCTTCATAATCTGATCCGCTTATCTTTAAAACGTGAAGCAATTCCTATTCATTATTCACGTATTATGCACTGCGCTACTGTCCTAACAGAGATAGGCATTACAGCTTTTCTCATATGTAATGTTTGCTTTGTATAGCGGTCTCAGATGTGCGACAAATACGTACAGTCCTTCATTCGGAAATTGCATGCTGGGTCGCAGTATTATTATCAAGCCATTGTTCTCTGTCATCGCATTCACCTGTCTAACTACCGTCATCTTGCCGGTGCATGCAATCGAATCAGAACATACGACATTACAGATCAACAGCTACACCGCTTTTGACGATCGAATTGTTATTGGCAGCAAGCAAGTGCAAAGCAGCTCATCAGAGCAGGGACAGCAACGCAAGCTCAGCATCAATGGCAAGCAAGTTAATCTAAATCTACAAGCCAACAGCAATCTTGATGCCGCACTTCCAACTGACGGCTCAGTTGAAGTATTGCGTGGCAGCCTTACCGAGATGAACCAATCATGGGCGCGCCTAACGCGCACTGCCAGCGGCATTCACGGCCTGATCTGGGACGGCAGCGAGTTATATGCCGTTGAACCTAGCGCCGAAATCCGCTCGTTACTGGCAAGTACGCTCGCTGCACCCAGCAGCAACACCATCATGTTCAAACTGTCCGACACTACCGTCGATCTCGGCAGCGATTACTGCGGCACCGAAGGCCGGATGGGCGACGTCGCCCCAACCGGCTTGGCGACTTATCAGGCACTGACCAGTGAAATAAGCCAGACCAATGGCAGCAGCGCCGGTGAGCAACCCTCACGACGACTAGAATTACAAGCTCTGGCCGATGCAGCGTTTCGCGCTCAGTACAGCTCGGATCAAGCCGCACGCGATGCCATCATTATTCGCCTCAATAATGTGGACGGCATTTTTACCGAGCAAATGGGACTGCAGATCCAGGCCACCGATATCACTGTATACAACACCGATCCAAGCTCCCTCTCGAACAGCACCAACGCCGATAACTTATTGAGTTCGCTAGGCCAACTGCGCAAGAACACGCCGGGCATGAGCACCTATGCCGCCACCCATTTATTTACCGGTCGCGATCTGGATGGCGACACATTGGGCATTGCTTACATTGGTAATATTTGCGGCTCTCGTTACGGGACCAGTCTTTCGGAGTCGCGCAATCGCGGCGCGTGGATCGATTCATTGGTAGTTGCCCATGAGTTGGGGCATCAATTGGGAGCCGTGCATGATGGCACGGGCATCTGCGCCAATACCTCTACGCAAAACTATCTGATGAGTCCGCAAATCAATGGCAGCACCGAATTTTCGCAGTGCAGCCACGATTCCATTTTATCCACCATGAGCTCCGCGGCCTGCCTGGTGCCACTGGGCACCAGCGAAACCAGTATCGTTGCCATGGCCAACGAACCTGTGGAAAGCAGTTCGGGTGGTGGCGGCGCTTACGATGCTGCCTTCCTGATTTTACTGAGCGGTTTTGCCGCTCTGCGCCGGGCCAGCCTGATAGGTCAGTAACAAACTGCGGATCCAACGCACCAGCGCGGCGCTGTCCATTACACCGGATTGACGCCCCAACTCGCGTCCTCGATGAAATACGATCAAGGTGGGAATGCTGCGTATACCTAAGCGATTCGCTGTCTGCGGCGCCGCATCAGAATTCAACTTGGCGAAACGCGCAGCGACGCCCATTAACTGAGCAGCCGCGACAAATTGCGGCGCCATAGCTTTACAAGGCCCGCACCAGGGTGCCCATACATCGACAACCAGCGGCAGATCGTTGCGTTGCAACTGTTTGCCAAAGCCATCGTCAGTCAAATCAAAAGGATTTGTTTCCAACAAGCCGACGTGGCACTGAGGACAGTGCGGTGAGCGCTCAATTTTATCGGCCGGTACGCGCACTACCGACTGGCAGTGGCCACAAACGACATGCACTGGCGTACTCATGCCTGACTCCTAACCGAACTCATAAACAATAGTGGTTCAATGGGAGTCAGATGGCGAAATACAAGCCTCGCCAGCCTCAGCTGAGCGCAGTTCCCAACCACTGTCCAATAACGTAGGTGACCAGACCTGCGCCGCCACCGATCAGCAACATACGCAACCCTCCGGCCAGAGCGTTGCGGCCGGTAAACAAACTTAATGCCATGCCAATCAAGAACAAGCTGACAGCAGTGACAACGCAGGTCCATACCATCGCTAATGGCTGTGACAAGCGCATGGCAAAGGGTAACAGCGGCACAGCAGCACCCATGGTAAACGCGACAAATGAAGAAATGGCAGCAGCCCATGGCGAGCCAAGATCGTCCGGATTAAGGCCCAGCTCTTCGCGTGACAACACATCCAGCGCCTGCTGCGGATCACGCATCAACTCGCGAGCGACTTCACGTGCTCTCGACAATTCCATGCCGCGCGCCTGATAGATCAGCGCCAATTCCTCAGCCTCCTCATCCGGGTACTCCGCAAGCTCGGCGCGCTCTAATCCGATCTGATATTCGTACATCTCACGCTGCGAGCGCATAGACACATACTCACCGGCAGCCATGGACAAGGCGCCAGCCAATAGCCCTGCGGTACCCGTAGTCAACACCCATTGAGTGCTGACACTGGCGCCCGTCACACCCATGATCAAACAAGTATTCGACACCAGCCCGTCATTTACCCCAAACACCGCCGCGCGCAGATTGCCACCACGTAATCCGCGATGACTCAAGCCTACGTCAGCAAGCGTGGCCGGCATGGCGTGCCCCTGCCGGCTGTAATGCGGCAAGGCATCGTATGCAGAGAGCCCACGTAACTTCATTGCGGCAAGAACAGGACGCAGGCGACGTGGCGCCATGTGCTGCAGTAGAACACCCACAAAACGAGCACGCAGACCAGGGGTAAAATTACCGGCTTGTTGCCCCCAGATCTGCGCCTGCTGATCCGCCGCATCGGCCAAAGCGCTGAACAGCTGCCGCATGCGCTCGTCGGACTCAACCTGCGCAACTCGTCGATATAACCAAGCCGACTGTTTTTCTTCAAACCAGCTCATGGCCGGCGCGATTCGTCAGGCACGCGTCAGCTTGGTCACGCCTAGATCACCGGCATCGGACTCGTCGACAGCAATGACCATACGTACTAAATGTGCCAGCGAAGTAGCCAACATCTTTTCCATGACGCGAGCGCGATGAATTTCCACGGTACGCTGGCTTAGCTGCAGATCGCCAGCGATGACCTTGTTGGCCTTGCCGTCGACCACCATCTCCATGATTTCGCGCTCACGCGGCGTCAACGATTCCAGTCGCTTGTGAATCTCGTGTTTTTCCTGCAGCACACTGCGGTTATGAGCATCTCGATTGAGAGCCTGCGTTACTCGATCGATCAGTTCCTGCTCGTTGAAAGGCTTCTGGATGAAATCCAAAGCACCGGCCTGCATTGCCGTAACCGCCATGGGCACATCACCATGGCCAGTCATGAAGATGATAGGAAGAATGGAATGGCGTTGATTGAGTTGCTCCTGCAGCTCGATTCCCGACAGGCCGGGCATGCGCACATCCAGCAAGATGCATCCGGCCATTTGCTCATCATACGCATCAAGGAACTGGGTTGCCGAGGCAAACACTTCTGCGCGATAACCTACCGAGCGAAAAGACAGGCGCAATGCCTGCTGCACCGCCGGGTCATCATCTACGATGAACACTGTGGGCAACTGATTAACATTACTCCCCCGCATACAGGTTCTCCGTCGACTAGAACAATTGATTTATCAGGTCATAAGCACTGCTTGTTCTAGTGTGTACATACCCAGCAGAAAAGTACATACAAGAAAATATAATTAGCCCCTGTCACATTGCTATTTTAGCGCTGCATAGTATCCATCATAGGCAGCGAAAAGAAGAAACGCGCGCCACCGCCCGGATTGTCGGCGCACCACAACCTGCCACCATGCGCTCTAATGATTGACTGACTGATGGACAGCCCCAGCCCTGTGCCACTGGCCTTGGTGGTAAAAAAGGCATGAAAGACTTCTGAAGAAATTTCCGGTGGCAGGCCGGTGCCGCGATCAGCCACCATAAATTCGACCTCGCCATGCTCGTCGATGCGCGTACGTAGCACGATTTCTCGCTGCGGCTCTGGCATCGTCAGCATGGCATTCGATGGCATTGCGCACCAAGTTCAACAATACCTGCTGTATCTGTACGGCATCGGCGCAGACCACCGGTGTTTCGACTGCAGGCTCCAGCAGCAAACGCACATTGTGGTAATGGGCATCGGTTTGTCCTAATTGCACTAATTCTTCAAGTAGGTGATTAGCGGCAATCGGTAGCAGCTTTGCTTCGTGATACTTGGCGAAAGCGCGCATACGGCGAATGATTTCACCGGCACGCAGCGCCTGTTGCGCCACCTGTTCCAGCGCCGCCGCGACTTCCTCGCGGTCATAGGCGCCGTTGATAAACATGCGCCTGCATGCCTGAGCATAGCTGGCAATGGCGGTGAGCGGCTGATTGATCTCATGCGCAAGACCCGTGGCCATCTCGCCCATCGTGGAAACACGTCCAAAGTGCGCAATGCGACTGTGCATGTTCCGCAACTCGTAATCGGCCAACTTGCGATCGGTAATATCGTGAACCGTCCCCACATGCTGCATCTGGCCGCTTTGCACATCGCCTTGTAATTGCGCCAGGTGGTGAATGTGACGCAACCCAGAACTGGCCGACAGCGTTCGATACTCAATATTGATGCTGTGTCCTTCATTCTCTAGCTCGGTGAACGCCTGAGTTACACGTACTCGATCGGCGGGATGCACCACCGATAGCATACGTATCATTAAATGACCGATCGGACCTTGCTCATCCCAATCAAACATGCGGCGTAACTGCGCTGAGGCATAATCAGGCTGATTGTCGGCATATTGAATGACGTAGTTACCGATGTTAGCCATACGCTGTGCGGTATGCAGAGCCGCTTCGCTTTGTTGCAACGCCGCCTCGCGCTGCACGCGGTCGCTGATATCGCGCACGAAGGCAACGAAGCGCGGCGGATCGATGCCGTGAATACGCCCCGATGCAAGCTCTGCGGCAAAGCGGCTGCCATCCTTGCGCTGGCCCAGTAGCTGCCATTGATTTTCGGGGTATCCACCTTCACGAACACCCGGCGTATCAGTATGCCGGGTTTCATCGAAATCCGGCAGCAGCCTATTCATCTCATGACCGAGCAACTCCGATTCACGATAGCCAAACATCTGTTCGGCAGCGCGACTCATCAAGCGAATACGGCTCTTATGATCCAGAATCACTACACCATCGAGCGCCGCATTCAACAGCCCCTCCAACTGCGGATGGACCATGCGCAAAGGTCCCTGCGTAATGGGGTTGGTGCTCATATCAATCCTTAGAAGAGGATGCGTAACTCATTGGGCGTTGGTGCAAATGCCAAGCACATGATGCTGCACGCCATTCAAACCGTCTACCGTTACTGAAGTTGCGAATCAAGCCAACCGATCGCTAACATGACGTTCAATTGGAAAACATGTATGAACAACGAAAAACAACCGCTTTGGTTTCCAGCAAAACGTTACGGATGGGGCTGGGGAGCACCGATCCGCTGGCAAGGCTGGGCGGTGCTGCTAGCTTTTTTGGTATTGGTGCGTGTAGGTATTAAATGGTTTGCACCGCAACAACGCTGGCTTGCTCTAGCGCTCTACCTATTGGTCTTGAGTGTCGGTTTGATCGGCATCTGCTGGATGAGGGGTGAAACTCCGCGCTGGCGCTGGGGGCAGCGTCGCTGAGATATTAACCGTTACGCCGCTTCTCCATTGCGGCTCTTGAAATGCCGAAAAGTGCCCGTAGCTGAATCGGCGTGCTCGCGGTCCTTGATCACCGTCCGATCCCGTCCCGCATCCTTGGCCTCGTACAGAGCTTCATCGGCTAGCTGCACAAAACCAAAAATGGAACGCTGTCTATCCGGCACTACACAGGCTGCGCCAATACTGACCGTGAGTCGGCGTGGCCCCGATGACGCTGGATGAGTAATTCCCAACTCCAATAGCTGCATTTGAATACGGCTAGTCAGATCCTGCACATATTCTTGATTGACGTCATACAGCACTACGGCAAACTCTTCGCCGCCATAACGTGCAGTAAAGTCCAGCGGACGGCGACAGACCGAACCAAACAAACGGGCCACCTGCTGCAGACATTGATCGCCCACCTGGTGTCCGTAATAGTCGTTGTAAGCCTTAAAGTGGTCGATATCCACCAACAGCAACGCCAACGGCTGCTGCTCACGCTGCGCCTGCTGCCAGATGCGATTCATATGCTCATCGAAAGCACGGCGATTGTGAATGCCGGTCAGGCCATCGCGATTAGCCATATCGTTTAACAACTGCGCTTCAAGAAAACTGGTTCGAATTAACCTCTCCAATGTGTAGGAGGCCGTTGCACCCAAGACATTGGTAAATAGCAATACCGTACCGTTGTAGATCAATTCGTTTTCGGGAATGTGCACCGCTTTGGCACCCAGTAAGTAGGCAGTCAAAACGAACAATCCGGAGCACAACGCAGCCACAAACAACAAACCCACCAGCAGGTAGCTGGCAAACACCACCAAAACGATGGCGGCAAAGAAGGACACGCCGGCAGGCTGGTCGATCAACTCATTGGCAACGGCACAGACGCCAAACAGCGGTACCAGTATGCAAATCACCTGTGGATAGTAATGTTCGTAACTGGCTTTGCGTGCCGCGACCAACACACTCGCCAACAGCGACCCCAGCGCCAACACCCTCACCATCACTAAAGCAACGCTGCTGGTACGATCTAACAGATGATCAATCCAGATAAAACTCATTACTAACGCGAGCGTCAGCCACAAGTGCAATTGCACGCGGGTATGCGCACGCTCGATATGATGCTGCTGAAAAGCCTGCTCCAATAGTGGATCGGCAAAACGTAGCCAGCGAAAACCACGACGCAGCTGAGTAGCTGCAGGTGAATCAATCATGGATGTTGCAAGAGAAAGGTTGGACGCCACGCGAAGTTCCTTGACTCGTGTACTTGGTAAACCGCCGTTCAGTGGCAGTACATATGGCAATCAAGCGGCTACGTTAGCGCTTGCGACCAGGTAGAAACAAGAGCACTGCATTACGCCGTCATGTTTATGTCACACAAAGCGGACCCGCCATGTTATGTCCGATTGCATTGCTGCTAAATTGGCGCGCAACAATGCTTAATTGAGCTTAACTGGCGAAGTAATCGACGAGGTAGCTATCGAAATCCATACGATCCGACATCTCAATGTCATCACGCCGTCGTAATGATTCATCCGCCTCGATGCGCAGCTCTTCCAGACGCTTCTCGTTCGGCGGATGCAACTCAAGAAAATATGACTTGTGAGCTGCCGACATCTGTAACGCAAAGTCGGCAAACGATTGGCCAGTGCTCTGTAGTTCCGCAATGGTACGTGCCGATGGAGTAAGCGCGCTATTCAACACCTTGGCAGTCTGCGCCTCCAGAGCGCTCGTGTAAGGACGACTACGGTTACCTTGATCCAGCAGTTCGCAAATCCCCAGCATTGAATCCAGCAATTCCATAGACCAATCGCGTAAAGGGGCCGGACGTCCGTCACGATTGAGCTTTAAACCGCGTTCGCGGCCACGATGTGCGACGGTGACATGATTACCATCGAGAACGTCTTCTTCATCAGCGAAGATCGGCGCACTGTCCTTGAGCAGACACAGTGCCATGAAGGCTTCCAGAAAACGTAGTTTGTTCTGATTCACGCCCACCGGATCGAAAGCACTGACATCCAGTGCGCGCACTTCCACATACTCAACACCACCACGCTTCAACGCCTGCGTTGGCCGCTCGCCGGAACGCACCACGCGCTTGGGCCGAATGAAACTGTAATACTCGTTTTCGATCTGCAATAGATTGGCATTGAGCTGGCGATATTCACCATCCACCTTCACGCCGATTTTTTCATATGGCGGATGCGGCACGGTGATAAGTCGCGACAGATCGCGTACGTATTCGTCAAGGCTATTGACTGATATCTTCACACCCGCCTGATTCTTGTTGCGATAGCCCAGGTCACTCATACGCAATGACGTGGCATTTGGCTCATACCAAGTATCGGCAGTGAAACGCTGCAGACCATGATCACGACCGGCGACGAACGAATCGCTGACACAGGGAGAATTGCCGAATAGATACAGAATCAGCCAGCCATAGCGGCGATAGTTACGCAGCAAGGCAAAGTACTGCTCGGATTGAAAGCCCGCATCGCCATTGCCGCGTTGCTGCACTTCGGCCAGCACCGGCCAGAGATGCGCAGGGAACGAATAATTGAAGTGCACACCGGAAATGGCCTGCATCATGCGCCCGTAACGGTGACCCAGGCCAAAGCGATACGCCTCTTTCATTTTGGCAACATTGGAGCGGCCATAGCGCGCAATGGGAATCTCGGCGTCGCTGCCGATCTTGCTGGGCATGCTGGTGGCCCACAACATTTCGTCGCCCAGATGGCGATAGACGAACTGATGCAGATCGCACAGAAACTGCAGCGTTTCCCAGGATTCTTTAAAGGCAGGCGTCACCAGCTCGATTAATGCTTCCGAGTAATCGGTGGTAATGAATTCATTGGTCAACGCCGAACCCAGTACCTCTGGGTGCATGCTCTGCGCCAGGTGTCCATCGGGCAGCACGCGCAGCGATTCTTTTTCCACGCCTTTGCGACCGCCGCTCAACACACCGGGCTCGCGCGCGTTCACCAAACCGGCGAGGCGGCGCTCAAACACTCTATCTATACCGCGACTCACTAAAATGTACCGGCCGTTTGTTTTCACAGAGGGTAAAAAGGAGCGCGAGTGTTGCGGATGCCCCCAAACTGGTCAAGCCAATCGGGTCAAGGCGGCCCAGCCAATCAGGATTGGCAAACGATCCGGTGACTCACTGCGGCAAAAGCCGCTGGTGAAGCGCAGGTCCACAGCGCTACAGTAAAGCCTCTTGCACCGTCATGCAGCGCCTCCTCAGGCGCTGCACAAATAACACCAAGGAGCGTCTATGCTGGTCGGGTCCAATGTACGCCGCGTTGCCATCGTGGGCAGCACCCGCATCCCCTTCGCGCGCTCCATGGGCGTGTATGCGCAGTACTCCAATCAGGATTTGTTGACCGCGGCACTCAAAGGCTTGGTGGAACGGTATCGCCTGCAAGGCCTGACCTTGGGCGAAGTGGCCGGCGGCGCAGTCATGAAACACTCACGTGACTTCAATCTGACACGTGAAGCCGTGCTCGGCTGCGGACTGGCACCGGAGACACCCGCCTTCGATCTGCAACGCGCCTGCGGCACCAGCCTGGAGAATGCCATCTCGATCGGCGCCAAAATTGCGCTGGGACAAATTGATGTCGGTATCGCTGCCGGCGTTGATTCGGCCAGCGATGTGCCTATTGTCTATCCGCGCAGCTACCAACAGTTGCTGCTGAAAAGCGCGCGTGGCCGCAGCTTCATGGAAAAGCTTTCACCCTGGCTTGGTCTGCGCCCGAAACATTTCGTACCGGTTACACCCGGTGTAACCGAACCTCGCACCGGTCTGTCGATGGGCCAGAGTTGCGAACAGATGGCCAAGCACTGGGGCATTCGTCGCGAAGACCAAGATACGCTGGCGCTACAAAGCCATCAAAAAGCCGCCGCGGCCTACGAGGCGGGTTTTATGGATGACCTGGTTAGTCCCTTCGGCGGATTGACCGTAGATAACAACATGCGTCGCGATAGCAGCCTGGAAAAACTCGCCAAGCTCAAACCCGTGTTTGATCCTGGCCCTGGCGGCACGCTGACTGCGGGCAACTCCACACCTTTAACGGACGGCGCCGCTACCGTGTTGCTGGCCAGCGAAAGCTGGGCGCAGGCACGCGGTTTACCCGTGCTGGCTTATCTCAGTTTTGGCAAGGCAGCGGCAGTGGACTTCGTCAACAAGGAAGGGCTGTTGATGGCTCCCGCCTATGCAGTACCACGCATGCTGCGCGATGCTAATCTGAGCTTGCAGGATTTCGACTTTTACGAAATTCACGAAGCCTTCGCCGCCCAAGTGTTGTGTACGCTCAAAGCCTGGGAATCGAAGGAATTCTGCAGTGAACGTCTGGGCCTGAACGCTCCCTTGGGCAGCATCGATCGGACCAAATTAAATGTGGTGGGCAGCAGCTTGGCCGTAGGTCATCCCTTTGCAGCCACCGGCGCGCGCATTTTGGGGGTGATGGCCAAACTCCTCGCCACTCGTGGCGGCAAGCGCGGCCTGATTTCGGTCTGCACAGCCGGCGGTATGGGCGTAACGGCTATTGTTGAAAAAGCCTGATTGCCGACCAATAGATGCGACGAGCGATGACGGCGGTTGGGATAGGTGTAGTTATGAATTGGAGCGCGGCCAGCGACCCTAAGACAGGTCAACTGGCGCGCGCTCCACTCCAACCGCCGGTTGGTTATCGGTTAACTGCGCTGACTGTCTTTTGGCAAAGAGTGATGCAAGTGCAGCCGACCGTGGCGGAACTGGGGCGTCCTTGCCCTAGCGTGTCCCTACCCCATCCGGGTCCCTGTGGAAATCCCATTCCACTCACACGCATTTCCGTAATGAGGTTAGCGACAAAAACTCGCCAACCCTGTCACCGTTTCGCAATTTTTTTTAGGGGCAAACCCTTTAACCTCTCTACAGGACCTCACCATGGGTAAATCCGTTCAGCTAACCGCCGCCGATGGGCATGTTTTCAATGTTTATTGCAGCGAACCCACCGGCAAACCCAAGGGCGCGGTGGTTATCGTGCAAGAGATCTTCGGTGTCACCGCCCATATTCGCGGCGTCACGGATCAATATGCGGCGGCGGGGTATCTGGCCCTAGCGCCCGCCTTCTTTGATCGACTGCGGCCAGGCATCGAATTGACTCCGCAGCAATTCGACGAGGCCCGCAGCAATGCCGGCCAGCTACACGACCTCGACACCTATGCCGACCTGGCCGCCACCGTGCAATACGCAAGTCGCGCCGGCAAAGTGGCCGTCATCGGCTACTGCTGGGGTGGCACTGTGGCGCATGTGGCAGCCTGTCGCCTGCCTATTGCAGCAGCCATTTCCTACTACGGTACGCGTACGCTGCAGTATCTAGGCGAAACTGTGCATGCACCTGTGCTGTACCACTTCGGCGAGCTGGATAGCTTTCTATCATCCGATGCGATTGCTCAGATTCAGGCCGCCAATCCGCACGGTGAATTTCACGTGTATACCGGTGCGCAACACGCCTTCAACAACAATCTGCGACCAGACAAATACCATCCGCAAGCCGCAGAACTGGCACTGAAGCGCAGCCTGGGTTTTCTGAGCAGGCACGTGGACTAAACGGAGAACGGTAATGAAATTGTGCGACCCCATGTTGTTCCGTCAGCAATGCTACGTTAATGGCCAGTGGCTGGATGCCGCATCAGGACTGAGCATTCCTGTAATTAACCCAGCCAATCAAGAAACGCTGGGCACCGTGCCCTCGTTCAATGCAGATGAGACACGGCACGCCATCGATACCGCACATACTGCGTTACCAGCATGGCGCGCAAAAACTCCGAAGGAACGTGCCGCGCTGTTACGACGCTGGTTTGAATTGATCGTGCAATACCAGGATAGCCTTACCACGATCATGACTGCCGAGCAGGGCAAGCCGCTGGCCGAGTCCAAAGGTGAAATAGCCTACGCTGCCAGTTTCATCGAGTGGTTCGCTGAAGAAGCCAAGCGTATCTATGGCGATGTGATTCCCGGTCATCAGGTCGACAAACGCATCATCGTGATTCGCCAACCGGTGGGCGTAGTCGCCGCCATCACACCTTGGAACTTCCCTTCTGCCATGATCACTCGCAAAGCCGGCCCGGCACTGGCTGCCGGCTGCACCATGGTGGTCAAGCCTGCCACGCAAACACCTTACTCGGCGCTGGCATTGGCGGAACTCGCTGATCGCGCCGGCATTCCGCCGGGCGTATTCAATGTGATTACCGGCAGCGCTCACGTGATCGGCGGTGAACTAACCAGAAGTCCCTCGGTACGCAAATTGAGTTTTACCGGCTCCACCGAAGTGGGCAAACAACTCATGGCGCAATGCGCCGGCACCATGAAAAAAGTTTCGCTCGAACTCGGTGGCAACGCGCCCTTTATCGTGTTCGATGACGCCGATCTCGACGCCGCCGTGCAAGGCGCCATCGCCAGCAAGTACCGCAACACCGGCCAGACCTGTGTATGTGCCAATCGCTTGCTGGTACAAGACGGTGTGTATGAAGCCTTTACTGCCAAACTGGTGGCAGCAGTGCAGAAGTTGCGTATCGGCAATGGCCTGGAAAATCCCACCGAACTTGGCCCACTGATCGACATGAAGGCCCTGAGCAAGGTGGAAGAACATGTCGCTGATGCAGTAACCAAGGGCGCAAAGATTGTTCTGGGCGGCAAGCGTCATGCGCTGGGTGGTTCGTTCTTTGAAGCCACCGTACTCACCGATGTGAAATCCAACATGTTGCTGTCACGCGAAGAAACCTTCGGCCCGGTTGCACCATTGTTCCGTTTCAAGACCGAAGCCGAAGCGATTCAAATGGCTAACGATACCGAGTTTGGCTTGGCTTCTTACTTTTATACAAAAGACTTGGCGCGCAGCTGGCGCGTGGGCGAAGCATTGGAATACGGCATGGTGGGCATCAACACCGGTTTGATTTCAACTGAAGTTGCGCCCTTTGGTGGTATCAAGGAATCGGGCCAGGGACGCGAAGGCTCAAAGTATGGGATCGACGATTACACTGAGCTGAAATATATGTGTGTAGGCGGAATTGGCTGAAATCAACGCTAGTCTCTGCAATAACCTTCACCCGATTTGATGGTGAGGCAGTTGGGCTTTGAGGCAAGCCACTTCATACCCGTAGTGGCGCCGTCAGTTGCAACAATGGTCTCATTGACCCCATCTCGCTCAAAGTGCAGGCCGTCCACACCGGCGTTCGCGGCAAAACTTCGTGCGCCATCAAGATTGCGAATAGTGACCACGTACTTGCCATCCACCATAGCGATTTGCAGGTACGTGCCCTCCGGTCCATTCCATTGACCCAACCATTGAAGTGGCGCGGTTGTGCCAGTCTCCTCCTGGCTTGAAACGCTAGCGCCTTGTTGAGTAGACACAGGTTGATTTTCCTGCCGGCCACAACCAGTTAGGAAGACACTCATCATGAAAGTGGGCAGGCATAACCGCAGAGATAGCCTCATGGTGAAGTGTGGTCGCATGTCTGTAAGACTTCAGTTGCAGGTCAGAATCAGCTTCTCTGATTTTTGGGGGATGCGCTGTAGGACTGCATCCCTGTGACTTGCAACGCCGGCCTTGCAACTGACTTTCACCTCACAGCCGATCTGGACATAACTGTTACCCTAATCTGCTATTTCCCGGGCACACCTTGATTTTGTGCGCAGCAAACCCTGAATCCAGCCAAATCCGCGTCGATTCAGCCTTGTAATCCTTGGAGATTCCCCTCTCCGCACCCATAATCCGCGCCCTATGCAAGCCGCGCGCGAACTCTTCTCCTACCGCAAGTACTGGGCCTCCCGTTTCGGGACGGCGCCATTCCTGCCCATGTCCCGTGCGGAAATGAATGAGCTGGGCTGGGATAGCTGCGACATCATCTTGGTTACCGGCGATGCTTACGTCGATCACCCCAGCTTCGGCATGGCCATTATCGGCCGCGTGCTGGAGGCGCAGGGTTTCCGGGTCGGCATCCTCGCGCAACCGGACTGGCGTTCTGCCGAAGCTTTCAAGGAATTGGGCAAGCCCAATCTGTTCTTCGGCGTAACCGGCGGCAACATGGATTCGATGGTGAATCGCTATACCTCGGATCGCCGCATCCGCAGTGACGATGCCTATACACCGGGCGGCGAAGGTGGCCAGCGTCCCGATCGTTGCGTGATCGTGTATTCGCAACGTGCCCGTGAAGCCTACAAGGACACGCCCATCATCATCGGTGGTATCGAAGCCAGCCTGCGTCGCATCGCGCACTACGACTACTGGTCGGAACAAGTGCGTCGCTCGGTGTTGCTCGATGCAGCCGCCGATCTGCTGGTGTATGGCAATGCCGAAAGACAGATCATCGAGCTGGCGCACCGTCTCGCCAAGGGCGAAGCGATTGCGAACATCACCGACTTACGCGGCACTGCCTTCCTGCGAAAGGAGTTGCCAGCTGATTGGATCGAAATCGATTCGACCAGCATTGATATGCCGGGCAAGTTGAATCCACCGATTGATCCTTATGCGATGGAGCCAGCCAAGGCAACAGACAACGATGCGGCGTGTTCGAGCAACGACTCTGCTAAATCCGTTCGTCCTGAGCCTGCCGAAGAGCGCAGCGTTTCTGCACCGAACGTTGCGACAAGCTCCGCGACCGGAGCTGTGGCGCAAAAGCCGGTAACCCATGTCGTCAAGTTCTATCGCGATGTACCCAGCAAGCGACGCGATGAGTCGTACATTCGCATGCCGGCCTTTGAGCAGGTACGCGATGACGCCATTCTGTACGCGCACGCCTCGCGCATTCTGCATCTGGAAGCGAACCCAGGTAATGCACGCGCCTTGGTGCAACGTCATGGCACACAGGAACTGTGGATCAATCCGCCGCCCATTCCGCTGCAGATGAAGGAAATGGATGCGCTGTACGAGTTGCCGTTTCAACGTGTGCCGCATCCGACCTATGGCACGCAGAAGATTCCTGCCTACGAGATGATTCGGTTCTCCATCGCCATTCAACGCGGTTGCTTCGGCGGTTGCACCTTCTGTTCGATCACCGAACATGAAGGTCGCATCATCCAGAATCGTTCGGAAGATTCCATCATTCGCGAGATCGAACAGATCCGCGATACGACACCGGGCTTCACCGGCGTCGTATCGGACCTTGGCGGCCCCACCGCCAACATGTATCGCCTGGCCTGTAAGTCGAAGGAAATCGAATCGGCCTGTCGCAAGCCTTCCTGTGTTTATCCGGGCATCTGCCCCAATCTCAACACCGATCATTCGCCGCTGATCAAGTTGTATCAGCGCGCACGCGCGCTGCCCGGCATCAAGAAGATTCTGATCGGCTCCGGCGTGCGTTACGACCTCGCAGTCGAATCACCCGCATATGTGAAAGAGCTGGTGCAACACCACGTCGGCGGTTATTTGAAGATCGCACCCGAAGCACTTGCTGAAGGTCCGCTGTCGAAGATGATGAAGCCCGGCGTGGGCGCGTACTACAAGTTCAAAGAACTGTTCGATAAGTATTCGAAGGAAGCCGGCAAGGAACAGTATCTGATTCCCTACTTCATCGCCGCACATCCAGGCACCACCGATCAGGACATGCTGGATCTGGCACTGTGGTTGAAGAAAAACGGTTTTCGCGCTGATCAAGTGCAAGCCTTCCTGCCTTCGCCCATGGCGACGGCAACGGCCATGTATCACTCGGGCAAGAACCCTCTGCACAAGGTTTCACGTAACAGCGAAGAAGTAGTGATTCCGAAGGGCATCAAGGTGCGTCGCTTGCACAAGGCTTTCCTGCGTTGGCACGATGCCAACAACTGGCCGATTCTGCGCGAAGCCTTGAAACGCATGGGTCGCGCCGATTTGATCGGCCCTGGCAAGCAGCATTTGATTCCTGCCTGGCAGCCGCAGGGCACCGGCAATCTCGCGGAAGGCGCACGCCGCCCACATAAATTGCGTAATGGTCAGACGGCCGGACAGAAGACCGCACCGAGTAAGGAATTCACCACGCCGATGCGCACTCAGCATACGGGATTGAAGGGTGTGAGCATTCCACGTGCTTTGCCGAAGAGCCATCGCGGTCAGAAGCCGGGAAAGAGATAGAACTCTCGCAGGTTGGGCTAAGCGCAGCGAAGCCCAACATCAAACATCAAGAATGTTGGGCTTCGAAGACTCAGCTCAACCCACCTCACCTGCCACCCGCAAGCTTGTGAGTTAAATGTCGTTTAACGGCAGGCCATTCCGATTCGATGATGGAATAGACCACCGTATCGCGATAACTGCCATCCGGCATGCGTTGATGATTACGCAATATGCCGTCCTGTTTGGCGCCAAGCCGCTCAATGGCTCTGCGTGAGCGATGATTCATCCAATGCGTGCGGAACTCCACTGCGATGCTACGCAGCTGCTCGAAGGCATGCGTCAGCAATAGCAATTTGCATTCAGTGTTAACGCTGGTGCGCTGTACACGCTGCGCGTAAAACGTATAACCGATTTCTAAACGCTGATTCTTTTCATCAACATTGCAATAGCGCGTTGTACCCAGAATCTCGCCGGTGGCTTTTTCACGCACGACGAACGGCATGGCGCTCAGGCGCTCGCGCATATCCAGCGCAGTTTCTATATAGGCATCCAGATGAGTCGCGTCCGGCACTGACGTGAACCAAAGTCGCCACAGTTCACCATCGTTTATCGCTGCCAGAAGTCCTTCCCGATGCTCCAAGCTCAAAGGTTCTAATGCAACAGCATTACCCTGTAGTTGAACCGCAGATATCCAGCGCGACATGAGGATTCCTGATAATCCATTGCTATGCAGATCAGCATAGCAGTCATCCTTCTTTCATGACCAGGTGAGTTATCGGCGCATCAACCTAGATAACTCAGCAGTCCTATTTGGCGAGTTTCGTCGTGATCTCAGCCACGTGCTTGCCCTGAAACTCCGCCAGCTCTATCTCATTCTCGCTGGGCTGCCTCTTGCCATCGCCACCGGCAATGGTGGTGGCGCCGTAAGGCGAACCACCGGTGATTTCATCGACACGCATCTGGCCCTTGGCCGAGTACGGCAGGCCGACGATGATGAAACCCAGATGCAGCAGCGTGGTATGGAAGGAAAGAATGGTGCTTTCCTGACCACCATGTTGAGTAGCGGTGCTGGCAAACACGCTACCTACCTTGCCATTCAACGCCCCTTTAGACCACAGCCCGCCGGTTTGATCGAGAAAGTTGCGCATTTGCGCCGCCATGTTGCCGTAGCGAGTAGGCGTACCGAAGATGATGGCATCGTAGTTGGGCAATTCATCTACTGTAGCAATCGGCGCAGCTTGATGTAGCTTCACACCGGCTTTCTTGGCCACCTCTTCCGGCATCAACTCCGGCACACGCTTGATATCCACCTTGGTGCCGCTGACTGATGAAGCACCGCGAGCGATGGCCTGCGCCATTTGTTCGATGTGCCCATAACTGGAGTAGTACAGCACCAATATCTTCGCCATGAAGCTCACCCTCGTTTTAATTACAGGCAGCCTAGAACTCTGAACTTAAGGCAGAGAAGAGCCTTACAGCGCGAGTCCCTATAGGTCGGGGACTACACCAACATTTGTTTGATAGGATATCCAGCAGATGCGCATCTTCGCCCACAACCCTGCCCTATGGTTCGCTATGCTGGGACTTCTAGCCACAGCGACCACGGGCATGGCTGCCCAGGAAAAACCACGCCCTGTGCGTTTACCGCCCAGCGACTCGGCGCAGCTATCGCGGATTGTTTGCGGCACGGAACTGAACGCCCCAGAAAATAAAATCATGGCCTGGATGGAACGCGGCGGTCGGGCCGGCAGGCCACCTATGGGTCCCGGCGGTCCCAACAAACCACCGGCTAATTCACCTGAGCTGCAGGCCGATATTGAATGTAAACCACATCAGGCGAACGATAAGTTTGCGGTTTATCACACCGCCCATTGTGTACGTGCTGCTGATTGGCAATGCGGTAGGCGCGCCACCCTGATTCGCACGACACTTGAGCAAAAGCCGCTGACCATCAATACCAACGGCTACCAAGCCGAAATCGCCGTATCTCTGGTAAACCGACTCGCCGCCTACCGCACGCAAAAAGGTGATCCGGTACTTAAACCCGAGACCACTCAATGTGCGTTGATCAAGGGACCTGATAAGGATTCATTGGATGTGAATTGCGAGGGTCGCGTTTTCAGGCTGTCGTATTGGTGCCCAAAATCTTCCTGTCCGCGGATATTTGCGATTGATGGCTATCTTGTGCCTGCAGATGTAGGCGGCCTGTAGCGCCCTTAATAAAGCTGCTGAACTGAGCCCGTGACCGCCGTCAGCCGTCGCGCTCACGTTTGCATGTCGCATTCCCTAAAGGTAACCCGTAGAAATAAACTTTTTTCTGGCAGATGTAAGTGCGTTGTTTATTGCAGCCTTCTGCAAGGTAGCGGGTCGTGCCAACCTGTGGCCGCGCTTCGAATTCCACTGTGACATCACTCGCCACGCATTTTAGATCGGCAGCTGCAACCTCTTGCACCCGCCCGCTGGTCGACACGCAACCACTGCATGCAAACGCGAAAAACCAATAGAGAATCACTTCCTAATCATTTTCCATTCCTCTTAAATCCGTTTTCGATTTTCGGGCTAGTTATACGCTAATCAACGCCAAACCGCCTGCAACTCCCACTGCTGCACTTCAATATCGTGCTTGATCAGCACGCCATTGCCAATGTGCTGAAAATGCTTACGCAGCTGCTGCTGATACCAACTGCCTGGGCGCACATGCACTTTGTCATCGGTACCGCTGGGGTCCATCAAAGTCTGCCAATCATGCTGCGTGGGCACATGCAGGTACAAGGCACCCCGACATAGCCGAGCCAGATTAGTGATGGCCTTGATGGCAGATTTGTCATCCAGATACTGCAGCACATCGCAGCAGACAATCAGGTCGAACTGGCCACGGCCCTGGTAGTCAACCACCGAACCCTGCTGCCAACCCTGTTCGCGACACAGATATTCGCTGTATTCGACACCGGTGTAGCTGGCCTTGGGAAATACCTTCAATAATGGCTGCTTGAACCACCCCAGACCGCACCCCATATCCAGAATACGTTTCACCGGCAATTCCAATTGCGCCACGATGCTGCCTACCACGGCAGCACGTCGCGCGGTTTCCGGCTGACTCATGGCGCGCGTGGCGGCACGCAGATAGAAGCGGCGATAGTAGCCGGCGTCGAATACTTGCTTGGCAGGGTCTGTTTTTTTAATTGTGCTCATGCGCAAAAGTATAGCCGGCTTGAAACCCGCAAAGGCGACCCAATTAAGTAGTGATGACGCGCCAACGCCAAGCGTGGATGTGGATGCAGGCTTGCGAACAGATTTCGCAGGCAGAGCGACTGCGACAGCAGTTTTTCAATCCGGGTAATGCAACCGCATGGGAACCCCCCATTGATCTGATTCAAAGCGGCTCACACTTGCATCTCAGCATTGCCCTTCCCGGCGTTGCATCCGAGCACGTATCGGTGCAACTCGACAACGACGGGCTGTTGATCGAAGCCGTCCGGCCGCGTGACTTGAAACTCAGTAACGCGGCTATACATAGATTGGAAATACCTTACGGTCGCTTTGCACGACGGGTGCAGCTGCCAGCGGGAACTTATGAACTGAAGGAGAAGTTTTTTCGCAACGGCTGTTTGAGCCTGCACTTGATCAAACACGATTGAGAGACACCATGAGCAAAGCCAATACCGCTAACATTACTCGTACTGTGTCGGATGACATGTTGATCATCCTGCCGATGCGTAATCTCGTGTTGTTCCCCGGCGTGGTCATGCCGGTGGCGATGAAGCGTCCAGGTACGGTGGCCGCTGCGCAGGAAGCAGTGCGTGCAGAACGCCAAGTGGGCTTTTTATTGCAGAAGGATGCCGAGGAAGATCAGCCCGGAACCGATGGCCTGTATCGCACCGGCACCGTGGCCAATGTACTGCGTTACGTTACCGGTCAAGATGGGGTGCATCACTTGATCGTGCAAGGTGAGCGTCGCTTCCGCGTACTCGATTTCCAGCAAGGCATGCCCTTCATGATGGCGCGGGTCGAATACCTGCCCGATACCGCTGTTGATAGCGAAGTTGAAGCACGTGCGCTCAATCTGAAACGACTGGCGCGCGAAGCAGTGGAGCTGTTGCCGCAGGCGCCGGCGGAATTGGCCAACGCTGTGCAAAGCGTTGAATCACCTTCGGCGCTGGCCGACTTGGTGGCCAGCTTCATGGATGTGAAAGGCGAAGAAAAGCAGAAGCTGCTGGAACTGGTGGATCTGCGCGCACGCCTGGATCGCGTGACCGAATTGTTGTCGCATCGCATCGAAGTGTTGAAGCTGCAACAACAAATCGAGTCCAGCACACGTGAGGCCATCGACGAACGGCAGAAAGAAATTCTGTTGCGCGAGCAAATGCGCCAGATTCAGAAACAACTGGGCGAAGGCCAGGAGTCTTCCGAAGAACTGAAAGAGTTGGCCGAGGCCATCGACAAAGCCAGCATGCCGCCGGAGGCATTGGAACAGGCGAAGAAAGAACTCAAACGTTTGGAACGCATGCCCGACTCCAGCAGCGAGTACTCCATGCTGCGCACCTGGTTGGATTGGATGATCCAACTGCCATGGTCGAAGCTGGATGAAGAAGCCATCGACATCATCAAGGCACGCAAGGTGTTGGATGAGGATCACTATGGCCTGGACAAGATCAAGCGCCGTATCGTCGAGTTTCTCGCCGTACGCAAGCTCAATCCCGAAGGCCGCAGTCCCATCCTGTGCTTCGTCGGTCCTCCCGGCGTGGGCAAGACCTCACTGGGTCAAAGCATTGCCCGCTCGCTGGGCATCAAGTTCGCACGTGTGAGTTTAGGCGGTGTCCATGACGAGGCCGAAATTCGCGGTCACCGTCGTACTTACATCGGTGCATTGCCCGGCAACATCGTGCATGCACTGCGCAAGGCCGGCACGCGTAATGCCGTATTGATGCTGGACGAAATCGACAAGCTGGGAGCGGGCATCCAAGGCGACCCGTCGGCGGCCTTGCTGGAGGTACTGGACCCGGAACAGAACAGTACCTTCCGCGACAATTACCTGGGCGTGACCTTCGATCTGTCGAAGGTGTTGTTCATCGCCACAGCCAATCAACTCGATACCATTCCCGGTCCATTGCGTGATCGCATGGAAATCATTGAGCTCACCGGCTACACCGAAGACGAGAAAGTGCAGATCGCCAAACGCTACCTGATCGAACGGCAGTTGAAGGCCAATGGTTTGAAGAACGAACAGGCAACTATAACCGATGAAGCCTTGCACCAAATCGTGCGCGACTACACGCGTGAAGCGGGTTGTCGCAATCTGGAGCGCGCCATTGGTTCGGTGTTGCGTAACGTTGCGGTGCGGATTGCCGATGGCACCATCCAGCATCAAAGTGTCGACGCCGACGACTTGCACTTCATTCTCGGCGCCGCGCGCTTCGAGAGCGAAGTGGCGATGCGCACCAGCGTGCCAGGTGTAGCAACCGGTCTGGCCTGGACGCCAGTCGGCGGCGACATCCTGTTTATCGAAGCCACGCGTGTGCCCGGCAATGGACGCTTGATCCTCACCGGGCAATTGGGCGATGTCATGAAAGAAAGCGCCCAGGCCGCGCTGTCACTGGTGAAGTCACAGGCGGAATCGCTAAGCATTGATACTGAATTGTTCGAGAAGAGTGACATTCACATTCACGTGCCTGCGGGCGCGATTCCGAAGGATGGCCCCAGCGCCGGTGTGTCGATGTACACCGCACTGACGTCCCTGCTTACGCATCGCACCGTTCACAACGATGTGGCGATGACCGGCGAGATCAGCCTGCGCGGCCTGGTACTGCCGATCGGCGGTGTCAAGGAAAAAACCGTGGCTGCGCATCGCGCCGGCATTCGTAAAGTGCTGCTGCCGGCACGTAATCGCAAAGATCTGGAAGATGTGCCGGATAGCGTGCGTAAGGACATCAAGTTCGTGTTCTGCGAACGAGTGGAGGATGTGATTCGCGAGGCATTGGGTGTGGTGCCTGCGGACACTTTTAGTCTGGCGGGTCAGTGATCCACTCCGGGCGAGAGATCCAGCTCGCCCTTTGCTTCAAGAAAAGCCCGGCAAGCCTCCTGACAGAACGCTGTCAGGAGGCAGTCCGCATGATGCTCGCACCTACAACAAGGAGCGATCATGCAGAACAACATCATCAACTGGTTTGAAATCCCCGTCACCGACATGCGCCGCGCCAGCGGCTTTTATTCCACCGTACTGGGTCAGACGCTGCGCTTCGAGCAGATAGCCGGCAATGAACTGGCGGTGTTTGCCTATCAACCGCCGGGCGTGGGCGGCTGCCTGATTCATGGCCAGCGCTACCTACCCAGCGACAATGGCGTGGTGATTTACTTGAACATTACTCAGGGCATGGACCGTACCTTGGATCGCATTGAATCAGCAGGCGGACGAGTACTGACCGGCAAAACGCAGCTGCCGGGTGATATGGGTTGTTATGCCCACATCCTCGATACCGAAGGTAATCGTGTCGGGCTGCACGCCCACAACTGATCGCAGCACCAGCAATGGAGACGTTACGCGAACAAAAGTAATTTCTCTTAAGATGCAACAGCCTCTTTTTATCCTCTCTAGAGAAAATAAGAAGAGGCAATAATCTCACTGCCATCAATTACTCACCGGTTGAAGCTTCATGCGTCGTGCTGATCGCTTGTTTGAAATCGTGCACTACCTGCGTGGCCGGCGGCTAACCACGGCTGCACAACTATCGGAATGGCTGGAGGTTTCCGAACGAACTATTTATCGCGACATCGCTGACCTGCTGGCTTCGGGCGTGCCCATCGATGGCGAAGCCGGCGTGGGTTATCGCATGTCGCCACATTTCGAATTGCCACCCATCATGTTCACGCACAATGAAATCGATGCTTTGGTTGCAGGCGCGCGGCTGATTGAAGCCTGGGGCAGCACCAGCCTGGCTTCCGGCGCACGTTCGGCACTGGCAAAAATCAGCGCGGTGCTGCCGGCAGACAAACGTCGGACATTGGATGCCAACCCGATTCATGCGCCGCGCTTCATCATCGAGCCGCACACTAGCGAACATATGGATAAATTGCGTATGGCCATCAACGAACGCCGCATCACCGAATTGCTATACGAAGATGTGGCAGGCAAACCTTCACAACGTCGCATTCACGCGCTGGGCATTTTCTATTGGGGCATGCGTTGGACTGTGGGCGGCTGGTGCGAGCTGCGCAAAGACTTTCGTAGCTTCAGATTGGACCGTATTACGCAGCTGAAAATTTGCGACGACCAATTCGCAGATGTGGCGGGACGTCGACTGGAAGATTTCGTACGAACTTCGAGCGGGCAATAAGGCCGCTTATTCGGCTGTGCCGAACCTGGCCGCCGATCTGGCCTTGGCGCGCGCCGCTTCCACTTCCCGATTGCGCGGTTCGGCATTCGTTACCAGAGTTTGAATCAAGGCCGTTACAGTGGCCGCCACTTCACGCACTGCAAGTTCAAACGCCGCTTCGTTGACCTTGGAAGGAATGGTAAAGCCACTGAGCTTGCGTACAAACTGCAACGAAGCATCGCGAATTTCCCCCTCGGTAGCCGGCGGCTCAAAATTGAACAGCGTTTTGATGTTTCTGCACATAGCCACTCCACCCCGTTTAATTGACACATCTATTTCACACGCTGAATCGCTTAACTGAACCACAGCATTGGTCCATCAATCCGGCTGTATTTCATCCACGTAAAACCAAGTCGCTTGTTCACGCACGAAATTGCTGCGCTCATGCAGTCGCGTCGCGGAAGTACCACCCACACGATAGCGCGCAATGAATTCAACTGTGGCCGTATCGCCATCGGCTTGATGCGCTACCACCTTCAATCCCAGCCACTTCAAGCCGGCCTCGAATGTCACGGCCTTGGGCCGCGTACTACGATGCCAGGTGGCCAGCAGATAGGCTTCGTTGAGTAATACGAAAGCACTGTAACGCGAACGCATCAAGGCTTCTGCGGTGTGCGCCACTTCACCTGCATGCCAGCGGCCACAACACTGTGGATACGCAAGTGCCGAGCCGCACGGACAAGGCAGTATCGACTCGGACTGTTTACGACTCACAGCAATACATCTTTTTCGCGACCACGCAGCGCTTCCTGCGCAGCCGCCACATCTTCCAGAGTATCCAAATCGTAGGCTGCATTGGGCATGGGCACATGCGTCAGTCGGCTGCTGTAGTGATTGAGAATGGCTTTGGCGCCTTGATCGCCACGCAACTGCATGAGTTCACTGAAAGCAAAGCGTGGAAAGATGGCCGGCACACCCAGCTGGCCGCTGTACACACTGGCAGCAATGATGGAGTCCTGACCGTTCCAGGCCGCTATCAAGCGCCGCAGATCGGCGGCGCTCACCGCCACCTGATCGCCCAGCAACAGCAACACCGCATCGCTACCGCCCACCGAACTCAAACCATGACGAATCGAAGAGGCCATGCCCTCTTCCCAATGGCGATTGATCGAAACACTGGCCGAGGAATGCTGCAACAGCCTGGTGATTTCTGCCGCCTGTGACCCCAACACCACGGTGACCGCAGCACCGGCAACAGCAATCGCATTGCTCACCACATGTTGCAGCGCCGGTCTGCCCGCTATCGGCACCAGTTGCTTGGGCTGGCCGAGGCGAGTTGAAGCGCCGGCCGCGAGAATCACCACATGCAGATGGGCACTCATAAATCTACTGCAGTCCGCACAGGCCTGAACCGCAAGGGCCGGCGCCGCAACCCGGGCTTTCGCACATCGCTTCGGCACCAGTACTGCCGGTCTGTACAAACCCCGCGGACATCAGCTTGATTACCTTGGCTTTGGGATCGGTTTTGCCGGCCGCAATCTCAGCGCGTTTGCACAGCTCACCCCAGGTTTTCACTTTCTCAGCCATCTTGTGGCTGACTTCCACCACGCGACCGTTGGCTTCGCATAGGTATTCGTAGGTAGGCATGGTTGATCTCCCGGGAATAGGCCGCATTCTATGGACCTGCGGCTGACGTTCAAGGCTCGCGGTGACAGAATGCTCACCAGCGCTTATCCGAAGCGTACGTACTTCAAACACAACTGCGAACAGGCTTTACAGGTATTTACATGGCCATTCGATCGGTTTTAAAAATGGGCGATCCGCTTCTGCTGAAAGTAGCTGAACCGATAGCCGCTTTCGATACGCCCGAACTGCATGCCCTGATCACCGACATGCTGGACACCATGAAAGCCGAAAACGGCGCCGGCATTGCCGCGCCGCAGATCGGCGTATCGCAGCAGGTTGTGATCTTCGGCGGCTTCAAGAGTCCGCGCTATCCGGACGCGGAGGAAATTCCTTTCACGGTGTTGATCAATCCCACACTGACCCCACTTGCCGACGAACTGGAAGACGGCTGGGAAGGTTGTCTCTCCGTGCCTGGCATGCGCGGCATCGTGCCGCGCTACACGCAGCTGCGTTATCAAGGTTTCGATCAGTTCGGCAAGCCGATCGACCGCACCGTCAATGGCTTCCATGCGCGTGTGGTGCAACACGAAGTCGATCACCTGCTGGGCATTCTGTACCCCATGCGCATTCGCGACCTGCGTCAGTTCGGCTTCATTGATACGCTGTTTCCCGGGCAGGAAATCACGGACGACTGATTGCAAAGCCATTCGATGGGTGAACCGTTCCTTGCAGTCACGGACCAAGGCGAATGACGGATACCAACGTTTACGTCACGCCGAGGGTACGAAATCCTCATCATCCTGGTGCTCGCGTTCGAACTTCAGGAACGAGTAGTAGCCGCACTTGTTGCCATAGGGATACTTACGGCATACCGCCGGGCGCGCTTCGTATACCGTGCAACGACGTTCATCCTGATCGAAGAACATGCACATGCTTTTATAGATATGGTCCTTGCGGTGCCGCAGAATCCATTCGTCGGCTTCCTTGGTCAGGTAGTGATAGCTGAATTTCTTACGCGCCGCGGCTTCGCTCAATCCAAAATGCTTGGCCAGGCGACGCACGTCGGCATCGTTCACTTCGATGCGTGGGTGGCTGCAACAATAGCCCGGACACTTGGAGCAATCGAAACCTGATTTCACGTGCGTCGCACCGCTGATAATGTGAGCTGCATTCTATCTCCCGTGGTAACAACTTGTCGCCCCGCCTGCACGCAATCTATATAGTCGGGCAGATGCTCAGGACTCTGTCATGAACCCAGGCGCGGCCACTGCCTTCAACCCCAACTATCTCGATGAGTCCGTCATCATCCAGGCCCTGGCTCATGGCGAACATGCGCCGGTGTTGCAGGCCTATTTCGGCGCCGAGGCCTATACCGAGCTCACCGCGCTAGCGCAGCGAGCGCTGGCGCAGCCCACCGATAAACAAGCACCGTGTGTGTATGTGTTACCGGGATTGCTTGGATCAAGGCTGGGCATTCATACCCGCCGGCAAACCGAAGTGTTATGGCTGGACCCTACGGCGGTCATCGCTGGCAAGTTAAAACAATTGGCCATCGGCCGGCGCCGCTCGATACGCCCCCTGGGTGTGATGTTGCCCGGTTACTTGAAATTGAAACTCAGCCTGCAAGCCGGCGGGTTCCAGGTGCGCCTGTATCCCTACGACTGGCGACGCAGCGTGCGCGAACTGGGCCGACAACTCGCAGAAGACCTGCTGCATGAGTCGGCGCGTGAGGTGATGCTGGTGGCGCACAGCATGGGTGGTCTGGTGGCGCGTGCCGCTTTGAAGCAAGCAGGCACGGCCAAGGTCACGCGAGTTATTCAACTAGGCACGCCAAATCAGGGTGCGTTTGCGTTAGTGCAGGCGTTGCGCGGCTGTTATCCGACGGTACGCAAGCTGGGCGCAGTGGATCACTTCCACTCCGCTGAAGCGCTCACTCAGCAGGTATTTCGCAGTTACTACAGCTTTTATGAAATGCTGCCGCCCAAGTCATTCAGTCCGGGCATTGATCTATTCGATGTGCGCCAATGGCCCCAGGACACACTGACCCCACCGGCGGAACGGCTCAAGTTGGGCCGGCCCTTGCCACGGCATCTAAGCATTGCCGACCGTCGCTGCCATGTCATCGCCGGCGTGGATCAAGCGACCGTGTGCGGTCTGCATCGTCAGCACAATGAATTCATCTTTGAATATCGCCAGGCCGGCGATGGCACCGTGCCGCTGGCTTTGGCGCAATGGGATGGCGCGCAGCATTGGTATGTGGCCGAAGCGCATGGCCTGCTGCCGCGCAACACTCAGGTATGCCAGGCCGTCATCGATCTGCTGCAAACCGAAACGACCCAGCTACTGACCAATCAATACCAGCCCACAGACCCATCGAGCTTCACCCGTAGCGAAAGCGAATTGCGCGCGTTGTTGAATGGCAAGGTGCGCTGGGATCAGTTGCCGATGAACGAACGCCGCGATCTTTTAGAGCCGGTGATCTCACCGACATTCAGCGCGTTGTGTGAGGCATAGCGGGCGGGCCTGAGACCCGCCCCTACAATTCTTTAATTCTTCGCCCGCAATGGCTCGCCTTGATAGGCAATGCCTTCCCAGCCGAACTTCATGAAGTTACGGATATTGCCATGATCGGTGGCTGCTGGATGTTGCAAGACATCCTTGCGATAGTAAGCGCCGAAGCAAGCCAGCGTCTGTTCCTTAGATAAGCCCTGCAACTTAGCGAAAGCAAACAGCTTGCATGAGCCGTTGTTCTGACCCGCAGCATTTTCCAGTTCGCCATTCTTGAACGCGGTGGGCGTGAACTCATACAGCGCATTGATCACGGCCATGGTGTCGGTGAACTCAACCGTGTCCGGCTGAGTTAATTTCTGTAGAAAGGCGGGAAGGGTCATGCGTCAATCCTGGCGAGATAAAGCCGCGCACCCTACACAATCATTCCAACTGGTTCAATGCACCCGGATTGCGCTGTGGCAGCATCCAGTGATGCTGCGCCCAGCGGTAGCTGATCCCCTGCCGGTACGGGCAATAACATTAAGAACACAGGCGTGTCGGCAGCGATATTCACACTTGCCTTTCATGGATAAAAGGCAAATTATCTCTAACACAAAAAAATCTCGGGGGATGCGCGCTGTGCCAGCAGCGTGTGAGCTGCGGGGCCAGTGCATGTTCATCTCCATGTGCCGGGCAAAATAATTAGGCAGTGGCTGTGGACGCGACCGACACCCTGAACCCGAACTACTATCATCGCGTTGTGGACTGCCAATGGGCCTGCCCTGCGCACACCGATGTCCCCGAGTACATTCGCTTGATTGCTCAAGGACGCTTCACCGATGCGTACCTGGTGAATCGCGAATCCAATGTTTTTCCGGGGATTTTAGGCCGCGTTTGCGATCGTCCCTGCGAACCGGCGTGTCGACGCGGCCGTGTCGAAGACAAGCCGGTGGCCATTTGCCGATTGAAACGCGTGGCAGCGGATCATCGCGACGACGTGATTGATCTGCTACCAACGATACCCGGTCAAAAGAACGGCAAACGCATTGCCTGCATTGGCGCGGGACCGGCTTCGCTTACCGTAGCCAGTGATCTGGCACCCCTGGGCTATGAAGTCACTATCTTCGAGAAATGGGGTCAAGCCGGTGGCTTAATGCGCACCAACATTCCTTCGTTTCGTTTACCAGCCACGGTGCTCGATGAGGAGATTGGCTACATAACACAACGCGGTGGAGTGGAGTTGAAGCTCAATTCACCGGTGAACAGCCTCAAGACATTACTGGACAGCGGCGAGTTCGATGCAGTGTTCATCGGCAGCGGCGCACCCAAGGGCAAGGATCTGGAGTTACCCGGTCGGTCTGACACCGACCGCATTCACATCGGCATCAATTGGCTGGAATCGGTGGCCTTCGGCCATGTGAATAGCATTGGCAGCAAGGTCTTGATCATCGGCGTGGGCAATACCGCCATGGATTGCTGTCGCAGTTCATTGCGTCTGGGTGCGCAGAGCGTGAAAGTCATGGCCCGCAAGCCACGACAGTTCTTCAAAGCATCTGCATGGGAGCTGGACGACGCCGAAGAAGAAAGCGTCGAGATCATCGTCAATCATTCGCCCAGGGCCTTTGTCATCGACAACGGCAAACTGACCGGCATGCGTTTCGAACAACTGCACTATGAGATGCAGGGTGAGCGCATTATCAGTGAGCACGTGATGGGTGAAGTCGTTATCCCCTGCGACGATGTCATTCTCGCCATCGGCCAGGAAAATGCCTTTCCCTGGATCGAGTCCGATATTGGCATCGAATTCGATCGGTGGCATGTGCCGGTTACTGACAAAACCACTTTTCAATCGACACGCCCCGAAGTGTTCTTCGGCGGCGATGCCGCCTTTGGACCGAAGAACATCATCTGGGCGGTGGAGCATGGCCATCAAGCGGCCATCTCGATTCATCAATACTGCAATCAACAAGCAGTGACACAACGCCCGCCGCCCCTGCTGAATTTATCCAGCAGGAAAATGGGCATTCACGAGTGGGCATACAAGAACGACTATGACGCCGCAGAACGACGCCTGATGCCGCATGTCAGCTTGAAAGAACGCTTCAAGAAAATCGACATCGAAGTGGAGCTGGGTTTTAACGCTGAGCAGATGTTGGCGGAAGTACGCCGCTGCCTTAACTGCGATGTGCAAACCGTGTTCGAAGCCAAGCTGTGTATCGAGTGCGATGCCTGCATTGATATCTGTCCGGTGGACTGCCTGACGATTACACCGAATGCCGATGAAGCGCAGCTGCGCATGCAATTGAAAGCGCCAGCACAGCATCCGCAACAGCTGCTGTATGTATCGGCGCCGCTGAAGCAGACCGGACGTGTGATGGTGAAGGACGAGAACCTGTGCGTTCACTGCGGGTTATGCGCGGAACGTTGTCCTACCTTTGCCTGGGACATGCAGAAATCCACGATCAAGATTGCACATGCTGGACCTGAGATTAAGAGGCCGGAGTCGCCCCCACCCTAACCCTCCCCCGCGAGCGGGGGAGGGAATGAGATGGGTCCCTCCCTTGCACGCGGTGGAGGGAATGGATTGATTCCCTCCCTTGTGCGCCTCGCACGGAAGAGGGCTAGGGTGGGGGCAAAAAAGCACCACCATATTCGCCAAGTAGATAGTGAAGGCTGCCATGACTGACCGCACTAACGACTTCGTCATCAAGATCGCCAACGTTAACGGCACCGGTTCCGCCAGCGCCAATACGCTGTTGATGAAAACCGTGTTTCGCATGGGCGTACCGGTGGTGGGCAAGAACTACTTTCCTTCCAACATCCAGGGTCTGCCCACTTGGTACGAAATCCGTGTGACCAAGGATGCCTACATGGCGCGCTCGGGTCGCATTGATCTGATGGTAGCGATGAATGCCGAGACCTATAACAAGGACATTCGCGAGGTCAGCAGCGGCGGTTACCTGATATATGACTCCAGCTGGCCGCGTCCCACGCAACTGAAGCGCGACGACATCACCATTCTCGGCGCACCACTGTCGCGCATGTGCAATGAAACCTTTCAAGGAGTACGTGCGCGCATTCTGCTGAAGAACATCATGTATGCCGGCGTGCTGGCGGCGCTGCTGGAACTCGACATGGAAGTAATGAAAGCCTTGCTCGCCGAGAGTTATGCCAGCAAGAAGTCGTTACTGGATTCGAATGTGCGGGCTTTGGAAATCGGCTTCAACTACGCCAAGGAACATTTCACCGAACCGATGCCACTACGAGTACAGCGGTTGGATAAAACCGCTGGTCACGTAATGATCGATGGCAACACCACTTCTGCTCTTGGCTGCCTGTATGCCGGCGCCACGGTGGGTGCGTGGTATCCGATCACGCCTTCCACTTCCTTGATGGATGCGTTCAAAAGCTTCTGTCAGAAGTGGCGCGTCGATGCGCAAACCGGCGAACGCAACTACGCCATCATCCAGGCCGAAGATGAGCTGGCCGCCATCGGCATGGTGGTGGGCGCTTCGTGGAATGGTGCACGTGCCTTCACTCCCACCAGCGGCCCCGGCATTTCGTTGATGAATGAGTTTGTCGGTCTGGCCTACTACGCGGAAATTCCTGCCGTAATCTTCGATGTGCAGCGAGTCGGCCCGTCCACCGGCATGCCCACGCGTACGCAGCAATGCGACCTGACACTGGCCGCCTATGCTTCGCATGGCGACACTCGCCACGTACTGTTATTTCCTGCCAATCCCGAAGAGTGTTTCGAACTTGCAGCGAAGTCCTTCGATCTTGCTGAGCGCCTGCAGACGCCGGTGTTCGTCATGCTCGATCTCGACATCGGCATGAACGATTGGATGTGCCGCGATCTGCAATGGGACGATCAGTATCGTCCCGACCGTGGCAAGGTGATGAGTAAGGAGCAACTGGAGAAGATCGAGAAATTCTGGCGCTACTACGATCACGATGGCGATGGCATTCCTTATCGCTCACTGCCCGGCGTGCATCCCAAGGGCGCTTATTTCACGCGTGGCTCCGGTCACAATCAGTATGGCGGCTACACCGAAGACGCCACCGACTATCAGATTGTGGTGGATCGCTTGAAGCGCAAATTCGATGCCGCCAAGAAATTAGTGCCGAAGGCCATTCTGGAAGGCCGTGGCGATAACAAGATCGGCATGGTGTCGCTGGGCAGCTGCGATGGTGCCGTGCATGAAGCGCTAGATGCGCTTAAGCGACGCGGCATCCACCTGGATTACCTGCGTGTGCGCGGCTTTCCCTTCGGTGAGGAAGTGGAAAGCTTCCTACGTAATCATGAGCAAGTATTCGTGGTGGAACAAAATCGCGATGCGCAATTGAAAACCTTGCTGATTCTGGAAACAGCTGTGGAGAAATCCAAGCTGCTGTCCATCCTGCATTACAGCGGCCTGCCTATTCCTGCGTCCTGTGTGGTCGATGGTGTCGCTGCGGTGCTGGAGGAACGCGAACCACGACGTGCGGCCAATGTGCCTAACTAGATTTTCGATAAGAGCAGCATCATGAGCTTCATCAACAAACCCCGCATCGCCAAACTCAACCTGCCCACCAATGAGCTGGGACTGACACGTCGCGACTACGACGGCGCCATGTCCACGCTATGCGCCGGCTGCGGTCACGACTCCATCACGGCCTCGATCATCGAAGCCATCTGGGGCTTGGGCATAGCACCGCACCAATTGGTAAAGCTATCGGGCATCGGTTGTTCGTCGAAAACCACGGCATACTTTGTCGGTGGCGCGCATGGCTTCAATGGCGTGCACGGCCGCATGCCCTCCATTGCCAGCGGCGCGGTGGCAGCCAATCGCGATCTTTACTATGTGGGCGTGTCCGGCGATGGCGATACCTTATCCATCGGCTTCGGTCAGCTGGCGCATGCCATCCGTCGCAACATCAACATGCTGTACATCTGCGAGAACAATGGCGTGTATGGACTGACCAAGGGGCAGTTTTCGGCCGCAGCAGACATCGGCAGCAAGACCAAGAAGGGCGATACCAATCGCCAGCCACCCATCGATCCGGCGCTGACCGCGCTCAGCCTGGGCGGAACCTTTGTGGCGCGCAGCTTCTCCGGCGATAAACAGCAACTCGTACCCTTGATCAAGGCGGGCTTGAAGCATCCCGGCTTTGCCCTGATCGATGTGCTGTCGCCCTGCGTCACCTTCAACGATCACGAAGGCTCGACCAAGAGCTACGCCTATGTGCGCGAACATTTCGAGGAAGCCGTGCACGCCGACTATATACCGCCGCGTACCCCCATCACTGCGGACTATGGCGAAGGCGAAGTGCTGCCCATCGAACTACACGATGGCAGCCAGATACGCTTACGCAAGGTGGATTCGGCTTACGACCCGACCAATCGCAGCCAGGCCATGGAATATCTACGCACACGACAACAGGCGGGGGAGTACGTCACCGGCATGCTGTACATCGACGCTAACAGCCAGGATTTTCATGCATTGAATGAAGTGTGCCGAGCACCGTTGAATCAGCTGGCTTACGAACGGTTGAATCCGGGCAGTGCGGCGCTGAGCAAGATTCTCAGTCGATATCGTTAGTTATAACTCCCTCTCCCGCCAGGGGAGAGAGAACGCTTTCTTTAGGTAATGGCGCTTAAATAAGACCAGCAACGCTCAGCGCGCGAAGGCCCGAACCACATAGCCAGCCTGTAACCATTCATTGCGCTGCTGACTGGTCGATTCACCGACACGGCGATGTTCGATTCCCTTGCGGATGCAACGCACGTCATGCGCCCACTGATGCGCGTAAACATTGCCCTGTTGCGCCAGATCGCGACCCTGCTCTGACAGGTTGCACAGGTACTGAAGCCAACTATTATCGCGACGCATAACCACCCCGAATGAAGATCAGTTATCAGATCCGCTGCTTTTTGTTTGTGTCGGCTTAGATTGCGCCGCTCTTTAGCGACATAACTGTGAGCCATGCACGAGTGCGGCGCACTTCTTCGGGTACTGTGGGACACCTCTCCATTTGCCGGGGTGTACAGGGCAATCGCCTTATCGAACGCTTCAGCAGTGGCCTTATAGAACGGTTGTTGAATATGGATCGGGAACAAATCAAATCGGAACGCATCGTCGAACGCTACCTCAGCGGCGACCTGCTGGTACGCGAGGCTCGCGATTTCGAGCGTTATTGTCTGGAACATCCGGAAGTACTGGATACTCTGGCCATTCCGGCGCGCATCAAAGCCCAGTTATCGACCAAAACCTTCAACAGCAACGACACCAGCGTGTTCTCCGCCATGCCGTCCAGTGTGACGCGCATCGCAGCCGCCACCGGCCTGCGTACCGTGGCGGCGGAAGAGGACAAAACCGATGAAGAGGACGATGACCAGCCTGCGGGCGACAACAGCAAATTCAGCAAACCGTTGCTGGCATTTTTGATTATCGCCCTGGGCGGCGTTGGCGCCTTGCTATGGCAGAACCAGGCACAGCAGAAACAGATCAAGACGCTCTCGGTCACCGCCAAAGCGCTCAAACTGCAGGCGCCGGGAGCCATGCAAACTTTGAAGATCATTCCCAGCGATGTCCGCCCCACCGATCCGCAGGCGTCGGTATCGTTAAACCAGGCTCAATTGCTGGACATCCACATCGACGTCAGCGGCCTGCCCTACAGCAACTTCGCCCTGACCATCGACAAGACCGATGAAGCACGCCTGATACAAATCCGCCGCATCGACGCCGACACCAATAAGGAACTGCGCTTCAGCTTGAACTCTTCGGCCTTCGGCGCCGGTGAGTATGAAATCAAACTGCAGGGTTATAACTACAAGGGTGAGACCAGCGATGCAGGATGGGTGGTGCTGGCGCTGAGATGATAGTTGAGATGTGCTGTTGAGGTCGTATTTGTAACCTCAAACACTTAAGTCGTCAGGTATATCTAAGCAAACCCTCGTGCACATCAAAATCGTGCCCTGCTATGCTTGGCTATCGAAGCGCGTTATGGAGAACCGCGGCAAATGGCAACCAGGAAAAAGTCGGTTGCTATACCGATAAAGCACATCACCAAATCAATTGTCATTTTGCGTGAACAGCGAATACTACTGGATACTCAATTAGCCGAACTTTACGGCATCACCACCAAGGTATTGAACCAGGCAGTCAAACGCAATATTGATCGCTTCCCTCGCGATTTTCTGTTCCGCCTCATCAAGGCAGAATCAGCTGAATTGAACCGGTCACAAATTGTGACCGGTCCTCAAAAGCATCGCGATCCACGTTATCCGCCCAATGCCTTTACTGAACATGGCGCTATCATGGCCGCCAGGTGCTCAATAGCCCAAGCGCTGTTGAAATGAGCATCTACGTCGTGCGCGCCTTCGTGAGGCTACGCGAGTTGTTGATTTCAAATAAAGAACTAGCGCAAAAACTTGCCGAGCTGGAACGCAAGGTGTCTACGCACGACCAAGCCATTACCGAGATTATCAAGATCATTCGCCAACTCACGGCGCTGCCCGAACCCAAGAAACCGTCAATTGGATTTGTTGAGCTGGAGGAAAAGAAAAAGAAGTGAGCGTTGATATGAATCTTACACTGCGGCTGCCTGAACCTGCCGACTATGCGGAGATCGCCACTTGGATTCCGGATGCAAAGGCCTGTGCGCGGTGGGCAGGCCCCAATCTCTTGTTCCCGTTTACTTCAACCGAGCTGCAAGAGCGCCTCTCTGTTTCCGGTGGTCAAAGTTATTGCCTTGTTAAAGTAAGTTCAATTGCGCTTGGCTTTGGCCAATATTGGGCACTGACTCCGGGCTCAGTCCACCTTGGCAGAATCATTGTTTCTCCTGCATTGCGTGGTCAGGGTGCGGGTCGCTTACTGTGTGAGCAACTAATCGAACTAGCCGTTCGCGCCACCGACGCTAACACCGTCACCCTACGCGTCTATCGTGACAATGACTTCGCACGCAAACTATATGCAAAGCTTGGCTTCGAACCGGTGGAAGCGGAATCCGCAGGGGATGTGCTGTTTATGAAGAAGCACGTGAGCGTGTAGGTTGGGCTGAGTCTTCGAAGCCCAACCTACTTCGCTATTCGCCAACTCATGACGCAGCCTGAAACCAAGAAACGATCCAGTGGACTCGTAGAGTTGGAGGAGAAATGACAAAGAAAATAACCATTGATGTGTCACAAGTAGGAGATAGAACAGAGCTACATGAACTCCTGTCCGAATCACTCTCATTCCCTACGTTTTACGGCAAGAATTGGGATGCTTTTTGGGACGCAATCACAGGGCTAATCGAAATGCCAGATATTTTAGAGCTACGCGGGATTGAAAAGCTCAAGAGAACTCTGCCGAAGGATGCAGTAAAACTAATAACGTGCCTTAAAGACTTAGGTAAAGACTACCCTGAAATCCATTGTGAAGTACGTTACATATGACTATCGTCAAACGCAGGTTGGATGAGCTTTTCAAGACCAACCCACGTTGAAAGTGCCGGATTATCAATTGTCAACTATCAACCCTCCCGCAGCGTCGCAGCCGGGGGATGATTGACCACACTGCGCGTCACAGCGATGCCAGTCACGCCTACCAGCAGCAAACCGCCGATCATCCCGATCAACCATACCCCCAGATCGAAGTTGTACTTAAGATTGAATACTTCGGTGGCAAGGTAATAACCCACCGCACTTGCGGCACAAGCACCGAGCAGCCCTGCCAACAAACCCAGCACGATGAATTCCGCAGCCACGCCTTGTAATACGACGCGTCGACTTGCGCCCAGCGTTCTCAACATGGCGCTCTCATAACGGCGTTCGTCGCGTGTGGATTGAATGGCTGCGAGCAAGACGCTGATGCCGGCCAGCAGCGAGAACCCGAACACGTATTGAATGGCCACTGCGGCGTTATCCATGACGCTGCGTATCTGCGTCAGCAATGCGTCGATGTCGATGGCGGTGACTTCGGGGAAGGTGCGATAAAACTCGCCCATGATGCGTTTTTGCGCGGCGTCCAGATGCACGCTGGTGATGTAGGTTCCGGTAACGCTATCGAGCACGCCCGGCGAGAACACCATGAAGAAGTTGGGGCGGAAGCTGTCCCAGCGCACTTCACGGAAGCTGCTGACAGTAGCGGTGACGGTTTCACCACCGACATCATAAGTCACTCGGTCGCCCAACTTGATGCCTAATGAGTTGGCGATGCCCACTTCCACCGAGACACGCGGTCCACCGCCATCGTTGTCGCGCCACCATTCACCGGCGACCAACTTGTTGCCTTCCTGCATGTCACGCGACCAAGTGAGGTTGGCCTCGCGTTCCAGGAAGCCGCGGCCACGTCCTCCTTCACCTTCCGTCGGGCGCAGACGATTCGCCGGCGTGTCGTTGATGCTTTGCAGGCGTGCACGCAGCATGGGTACTAGCACCGGCGCTGTTACACCGCGATCGACGAAGAACTTTGTCAGTTCTTGAGTTTTATCCGGCGCGATGTTGATCAGAAATTGATTGGGTGCGTTCTCGGGCAGGCTCAGGCGCCAGTCGCTCAACAAGTCGTTACGCACCACCAGCAATAGCAACAGCACCATCAAGCCCATGCCGAAGGCCACCAGCTGTACCACGCTCTCGCTGCCGCGACGCGCGATGTTGGCCACACCATAACGCCAGGACACACCCACCGCACGACGCAGACTGCCGAGGCTGCGCACCAGTAACCAGCCGCCCAGCGACAACACAGCGATGGTAGCCAAGGTGCCCGCTGCAACGTAGTTAACCAAGCGTGCATCACGCACTAGACCCAGCAACAAGGCATATACCGACGCAGCGGCGATACCGTAGACGCTGATATAACGCAGTGGTGGTGGCATGACGTTGTGGCGCAGTACGCGCGCCGGCGGCACACGTTTCAATTGCAGCAAGGGCGGCAGTGCAAAGCCTGCCAACACCACTACCGGCGTCACCATGCCAAGAATCACGGGCGACCAACTGGGTGCTGGCAGCACTCCATCGATCAAATCACGCGCCACATAGCCCAGACCCCATTGCGCTAAGTAACCCAGCGCCGTGCCAAGCACACCGGCGATCACGCCCAACATGCCCAACTCCAACAAGCTGATGTTGAGCACCATACGTTGCGACGCACCCATGCTCTTCATCAACGCTACAGTATCCAGATGGCGTGCCACGTAACGACGCGCCGCCATGGCCACCGCCACACCGGCGAGCAATACACTGGTCAAACCGGTGAGATTGAGGAAGCGGCCCGCGCGTTCGATGGAGGATTGCAACTGCGGACTGGCATCATCCAATTGCTCCATGCGTTCACCGGGCTGCAGACGCATGTTCAACCAGTACTTGAATTGATTGAGCTGGCGTAGATCGCCGGCAAACAGCTGCCGATATTGCACACGACTGCCGACGTCGATCAATCCCGTCGACTCCACATCTTCCACGCGCATCAACAGCGTCGGCGCCAGCTCGACGAACTGCGAGCCTTGATCCGGTCGATAGTCCAGCACCTTGCTGACTTTCAGCTGGCGCTTACCGACTTGCAGTTCCATGCCCACTTCCGCACCCAGTCGTGATAGCAGGCGCGGGTCGGCCCACACTTCACCGGCGGCGGGTAAGTCACTGGTCTCATATGCAGGACCATTCAAGGTATCGGTGATTTTCAATTTGCCGCGCAGGGGATAGCCCTGCGTCACGGCACGCGCCGAGCTGATAGAAGTGGCATCGCCCAGCACGATTACGCTGTTGAAAGCCTGGGCCTCGCTGGTCTTCAACCCGAGGCTCTGCGCATGCTGCAGATACTCGGCATTCAATGGCTGGGAGGATTGCAGGCGAATATCGGCTGCCAACACTTCATTGGCGCGCTGCGCCATGGAGCGATCGACGCGACTGGTGAAGAAGCTCACCGCAGTCAGCGCACCCACCGCCACCAGCAGGGCCAGCACCAACACCACGTGTTCGCCGGCGCGCCATTCGCGACGCAGCTTGCGCGCCGCCAAACCTAAACTAGTGGGCAAGCTGATGAAGGCGCTCACGACACCACCTTGCCGTTATCCAGACGAATCACGCGCTGGCAACGTTCGGCCAGACGCAGATCATGTGTCACCAGAATCAACGTCGTACCGCCGGCTGCATTGAGTTCGAACAACAGATTCATGACTCGCTCGCCGGTTGCAGCATCCAGATTGCCCGTGGGCTCGTCGGCAAACAGCACAGCTGGTTGCGTGACGAAGGCACGCGCAATCGCCACGCGTTGTTGTTCGCCACCAGACAGTTGATTGGGATAGTGACCGCTGCGCGCAGTCAGGCCAACATTCTGCAAGGCCGCCAAAGCTGCCGTGCGGGGCTGCGACTTGCCCGCCAGTTCCAACGGCAGCATCACGTTCTCCAGTGCGGTGAGCGAGGGAACCAAGTGGAAGCTTTGAAACACAAATCCCACATGCTTGGCGCGTACTGCTGCCCGTCCATCTTCATCCAACGCCGTCAATTCAGCGCCGTTCAACTGCACGCGGCCGGTGCTGGGCACATCCAAACCCGCCAGCAGGGCCAACAAGGTGGACTTACCGGCGCCGGAAGTACCGACAATGGCCACTGTCTCGCCGCTGCTGATGCTGAGATTGACGTTATCCAGAATGGTCAGCGTTCCCTCCGGACTGATAACCTGCTTGCCGAGATGATCGGCGGACAACACGGTGGCAGCGGCAATGCGAGTTGAGTTCATGCTGGTTGGCTTGCGCAGAGTTTTAAGTAGAGATCAGGTTTTGAATAAAGACGGTCGATGGCTGGGAATATTGCTGAGCTGGGTGCTAGGTCTGGCCTTGAGCATGCCACATCCCGTGCAGGCTGCCCCCGCCACCATTCTGGTGATGGGCGACAGCTTGAGCGCCGGCTACGGCATCAAGGTCGAAAACGGTTGGGTAGCGTTGCTGGGCAAACGCCTGGCGCAACAAGGGTACGAATACCAACTCGTCAACGCCAGTGTCAGCGGTGAGACCAGCGGCGGTGGCAAAGTTCGTCTGCCTGCTTTGTTAAGTACCCATAAGCCTGCCATCGTCATTCTGGAACTGGGCGCCAATGACGGTTTACGTGGCTTGCCAAACACGCAGCTACGCAGCAACCTCAACGCCATGATCGACGCCGCACAACAAGCCAAGGCCAAGGTGCTGCTGGTGGGCATGCAGATTCCGCCCAACTATGGCCAGACCTATACCACCGGATTCAAAGCCGTATTCACCGACCTGGCTGCTGCCAGGCGACTGACGCTGGTGCCATTCTTTCTGGATGGCGTGGCGCTGGATACCAAGCTGATGCAGGGCGACAACCTACATCCCAATGAGCAAGGCCAGCCTAAACTGCTGGAGAACATCTGGCCGGGCCTGCGCACGCTGCTGAAACGTTGAAGCCCAATCACAAAAACTTGGGGAAATAACAATGGATAAGATCTGGCTGAAACACTACCCGGCTGGCCGGCCTGCCGAAATCAACCCGGACGAATATCCGTCGCTGGTGGCGCTGATGCACGACTGCTGTGCGCAGAATGGCGCTGCGCCCGCCTATACCAACATGGGCAAGAACATCAGCTACAACGAGCTGGAAAGGCTGACGCGCGACTTCGCTGCCTGGCTGCAAAACGTACCCAAGCTGAAACGCGGCGACCGCATCGCCTTGATGATGCCCAACTTGCTGCAGTATCCGGTGGCTCTGTTCGGTGCGCTGCGCGCCGGCCTCACCATCGTCAATACCAATCCGCTGTATACCGCCACCGAGTTGCAACACCAGATGCAGGACTCGGGCGCGACGGCGATTGTGGTGCTGGAAAACTTTGCGCATGTGTTGCAGCAGGTCATTGCCAGCACAGCCATCAAGACCGTCATCGTCACCGGCGTGGGCGATCTGCTGGGCTTTCCAAAAAAGAGCATCGTCAACTTCGTGCTGCGTCACGTACGCAAGCAGGTACCGAGCTTCGAACTGCCGGGCGCGGTGCGTTTCACCGAAGTGTTGCGCAGTGGCCATTACCAACAACTGGATGAGGCGGTGCTGACGCATGAGGACATCGCCTTCCTGCAGTACACCGGCGGCACCACCGGTGTGGCCAAGGCGGCCGTGCTTACGCATCGCAATATGGTGGCCAATTGCATCCAGGCTTCTTCCTGCATTGGCATGTGGGATTTGCGCGGCAAGGTGGTGATCACCGCATTGCCGATGTATCACATCTTTTCGCTGACGGTGAACTGCTTCGTGTTCATGAAGCTGGGCACGCACAATGTTCTGATCACCAATCCGCGCGACTTCCCCGGCTTCGTGAAAGAACTGCGCAAGTATCCGATGGCTGCCATCACGGCGGTGAACACCTTGTTCAATGCGCTGCTGCATACGCCCGGTTTCGAGCAGCTCGATTTCAGCAAGCTCAAGGTCTCGTTGGGCGGCGGCATGGCCGTGCAACCCAGTGTGGCCGAGCAATGGAAGAAGATCACGGGGTGCGTGGTCGCTCAAGGTTGGGGACTGACCGAGGCCTCGCCAGTGGGTTGTGTCACGCCACTGGACAGCGACTTCGATGGCTCCATCGGCATGCCCGTTCCCTCCACCGAAGTCAGCATTCGCGATGACAATGGCAAGGAGTTGTCCTTGGGCGAAAGCGGCGAAATCTGCCTGCGCGGTCCGCAGGTGATGCGCGGCTACTGGCAGCGTCCCGATGAAACCGCCAAGGTGATGCTGCCCGATGGTTGGCTGCGCACCGGCGATGTCGGCCGTATGGACGAACGCGGCTTCGTGTTCATCGAGGATCGCAAGAAAGACATGATCATGGTGTCCGGCTTCAAGGTATTTCCGAATGAAGTCGAAGCCGTCATTGCCGCGCATCCGGGCGTACTGGAAGTGGCCGCCGTGGCGCAACCGGATGAACGTGCCGGTGAAGTAGTGGCAGTGTTTATCGTGCGCAAAGATCCATCACTTACGGCTGAGCAAGTGATCGAACATTGCCGCAAGGAATTGACCGGTTACAAGTTGCCCAAGCACGTGTACTTCCGCGATGAATTGCCGAAGACCAATGTGGGCAAGATTCTGCGGCGGGCTTTGCGCGATGAGTTGGTGGGGAAGAAGTAGAAATTTTTCGTATAGTTAAGTGATGGGCCAATGCATCAATCCTAAGATGCCCCCACCCTGCCCTCCCCCGTAGGAACAGGGGAGGGAAAACCGCTCGCTTCCGTATTGTGGGTAGGGTCAAGAAGCGCGATGCGGCAATGTTTCAGCTCACTCCCACGAATGCTTTAACTCCTTCCCCTATTCTCAAACCCCTCCCCTGTTCCTACGGGGGAGGGTTGGGGTGGGGGCGAAACGCCGCTACCGCACCCGAGACAAAGTAATCTCGCCACTAAGACCAGAAACATTACTGCCGTACTGACCCGTTAACTTCCCATCCGCACCAACCATCAGCATGGCCGCATAAGGAACGCCATTGACGGTATAGTTCAAACTGATCTGATTGTTGGCCATCACACCCGTGCCATACACCGTGCCACCACTATTGGTACCACGCAGGGCAACTTGATTGCCTTGTTGGTAGACCTCGTACTTGCCACCTTCGTTGTCCTGCCAATAGCCCGTCAATGTTGTCTGAGTATTAATCGGTGTATTGGTTTGTGTGTTGGCAGGCGCTGCATTGACTGGCGCACTGTTATAACTCGAATAATCGTCCAAATAGTCATCGCGGTTTTCGATCTGTTGATCGATTGCCGCCAACACCACTACAGCGCCAGCGATATACCACCACTGCTTAGTGGTGAGCCGTTTATACCAAGGCAATGAAGTCGTTACAGGCTCCGGCTTGATAGGGTCGGGGATAGGCTTTGGATCAGGTGTCGGGCGTGGATTCGGCGCAGGATCGATATTCAATGCCTTGCGCAGCGTTTCTTCCAATTGGCCGACATCATAGTCCCAGCGTCGATCCGTCAGTTCAATGGCATTGCGACGGCATAATGGCTGTAGATCTTCCGGCAATTCTTCGGTACGCGGCATGCCCGCACCTTCAACCAACACCGGAATGACGCGCACATTACTGCGTTGCAGAGCGGTGACAATTTCCAGGCGGGTGTAATCGTTCGGATCGTCGAGACGACGCCGGCCGTTGGCATCGGTTAGCGATATCCAGCGCGGACCGATCACCGCCAGCAATACACCGCAGGACTGCAGTGCGCGATTGATGGCATCGACAAAGTCCACGCCCGGTTCAATGGTTTCGACATCGCGGAACAGCGGCGTATTGGGCAGACGTTTCTTGAGATGGTCTGCCAGGCGACCGGCGGCACTCTGGCTGTCGAGACGACGGTAGCTGATGAATACGCCCTGCATGGATGCCGTCCCCGAGTTGTGTGCATTACTCATCGCGTTCGTACATGGCAGTAAATTTTTCGGCGGTCATGCAATAGGCATCGCTGCCATCTTCATTATTCGAGACCAGGTAATCGCCAGCTGCATAGTGCGATACGCCTTCAAAGGTATTCACCGCACCTGCTTTAGCAACACGCTCCGCCCAGATCGGCGTGGTCTTCACATACACGCCCGGACTCAATTGTTGGTAAGTACGGGCAAAGGAGCTTTGCTCCACCGTGTAAACATCACCGCGATTGTCCACCAGCCAATCACCCCTGCTGGCCGTTTGCTCACCACCCCACTTGCGATAACCGAAGCTGCTGAGCTCCAGATTCAACTGCACGGCAGTAACGTATTGATCAGCCTTCTTTTTGTATTTTGCACGCATGATTTACTAATGCAGATGGTTCAGACAAAACCTCGGAAGTGCCCGGCAGCCACATGCTTCTCCGCATATACCTGCCCGACCCGCTGAATTTCCGGAATGTATTGCACCGAGTCGAGCAGCTGCACATGTGCCGGATCGATGCTACCCAAACCCAGCGCTTGTAAGCCGGCAGCGGATACATCGGGATCGTAACGCATGTAAGTAAACAGCTTGGCGCCACTCCAATTGCATGCATCAGCACCGCACACCATGTCGCCGTACTCGCTGTCGATGGCTGCACCATGCCGGCACTCGCCCAAGGTGCGGCAGGCCATGTCCCAGCCGGCACTGGCGGCATTCATCAATGCAGCCGGAACATTCTTGGCATTGTCGAGTAACCATAGATCGTTGGCCTGCAGATTGGGCCTTGCTTTAGCCGTACCGCCCGTGCCCACCGATACGATCAACAATTGCTGTGCACCCACCGACCAGTTAAGCGCATAAGGCTTGGCCGTCGCCATCTGAAAAGCCAGGAAGGCTGGATTGTTATAGGTGGTGACACCGCCATCGACAAAGATGAAGCTATATTCGTCCGGCGTATTCGGCGCGAACGTGACCACTTCCGGTGGGAAGTAAGTCGGCGCTGCGGTACTGGCCCGTACCAATTGCCACAGCGGCAGGTTGAGATTGCAATCCTTACGTTCGCGTTGGTTGAACTTGGCGTGAGGGTTATTCCATACCGGCCAGGGCGAATCGGTGGTGGCATTGCGCAGCACCGTCATCAACAAGGTGCGCAGACCCGAACTCCCCAAGGTGGTGTCGTTACCCAAGTGCTGCGTGAATACTTCGCGCAACTTCAGCGCCAGCGGTTCGCTGTTGTAGTCATAGCGCAAACGCTTGGCTAATGAGGCACGATCGAACATATCGGCGCCGCTATCCACATAGAAGGTGCGAATGGTGTCCATGGACATGCCGGCGCTGATACAGGCAGCAATAATCGCGCCGGTGCTGGTGCCGCAGACAAAGTCGAAGTAATCCGCCAATACCAATTGCGGATTTTTGAAGGCCAGACGTAATTCGGTTTCGATGCGCGCCAGGATCTCCACACTCATCAGGCCCATGATGCCGCCACCGTCGCAGGCGAGAATCTTTTTCTGGCCGAGGGTCGATATTCGTGTTTCAAGCGCAGTAGGCATGAATGGCTATCCCTCTAAGATCAAAGCCTGTTGGTAAATTGATTTACGGCATCGAACTCGCCAAGATGCTACTACACCCCATGCTTTCAGTCTGTACGGTCCCATGGTCGCGGACCGTTTCGATAAGGACTTAGATCTGGACCTGGCCCATGAATAAATCAGCGGTGTTTATCTCCTATCGTCGCGACGACTGCGCCGGCTATGCCGGGCGACTTGAAGATGCCTTGGAGCACGCGCTGGGCAGGAATCGCGTATTCCGCGATGTGCGTGATATTGCTGCGGGCGAAAAGTTTTCCGACGTGATCGATGCCAGTCTGGCGCAGGCCAGCGTGACCTTGGTATTGATCGGCCCACGTTGGGCGGGTGTGAAAGCCGATGGCACGCGTCGTATTGATGATCCTCAGGATTTCGTGCGCATGGAAGTGGCCTCGGCGCTGGCATCCACGCACAAGGTGATACCGGTGCTGCTCAGCGGTGCGTCTTTACCAAAGACTGAGGAGCTCCCCGAACCGCTACGTGCGCTGACCAGTCGTCAGGCGTTGACGTTGAATGAAGCCAGTTGGGAAGCGGATCTGGCGCGCTTGGTTGAAGGGTTGGACATGCCGCGTCCCAGGTTTAAGCAATGGCTAGTTGCCGGCCTGGCGGCGCTGGTTATCGCAGCGGGCGCTGCTTGGTATGTGCAACGCAGTGACTCTGTAGTGGCGCCGGTTGCTCCGAATCCCATCGATGCAACGGCTGCACTGACCGCAGCTACGACTGAAAAGCTGGTGGGCTCATGGGTTTCAACCACTGATGTTCGATATGCCTGGGGCGATCGCTATCCGGAAACTCTCGAATTCAAATTATTCGCAGGAAGCTTGACCGGCACGGCCAGCTTCTTGAAGTATCCACGCGGCATCGAGCAGTTCACGGTCAACGGCCGTAATTTCAGTTTCGTCACTCACAGCGTTGAGTCGATGAATAATCAGGATCGCCAATTGACGCATAGCTTCAGTGGCGAATTGGACGGCGATACGCTGCATTTGCGTTTGCAGATCAGTGGCGGTTTTACCAGCAATCCACCCATTGAGTTCGATGCTATTCGCCAAGTTGATGCGCCGAAGTCGTAGGTTGAAGCCGATCTAAGAGTGCCCCCACCCTAACCCTCCCCCGTGGAACGGAGAAGGGAATTAAGACAGTCAACTCGGCTACTTCTGTTCCGTCCCCTGTTCGACGGAGGAGGGTTAGGGTGGGGGCAGACTCAGCCACTAAGTAACTCCACCGAGTCCCCTCATAAAAACTACGCATTCGAATATGGGTGCACGGCCGGATTAACTTTGCACCGTCTCAGGCCGATGCTGCACACCCTTACAAATCGGCTAACCATTGAGGCGGGATATGACTGCAGTCACGGTGGAGAATGGTCATCCCTTGAAAGTGGGTGATCGCGTACGGTTATCGGGATCGCATCTCAACATCACCGGCGTGGTGGTCGCAGTGCTGCCGGATGGCTATGTACGAGTGCAATGGAGCGATCTGTCCGGACCCACTACGCATCGGCCTTATAGCGTCGATGTTCAAAACGCGATTGGTTAGACGAATCCAGCCTTTTGATTGTTAAACCTTTGCATCACACCCAGGATCGCCAACCAGCACCTGTAGCAGAAAAGTTACCTGCTCGTATGAGGTAACATATAAAACCTGCGTACTGCATCGGAATCGCTATGACTCAGGTTGTCATCGTCGGTGCCGGGTTTGCCGGACTCAATGCTGCCAAGGTGTTGGCCAATCAGGCCGACATTGAAGTCACACTGGTGGATCGCGAAAACCATCACGTGTTTCAACCCCTGCTATATCAAGTGGCCACTGCGGGTCTAAGTCCCGCCGAGATCGCGGCGCCGATTCGCGGCATTTTGTCGAAGGCACGCAATGTGCGGGTGCTGATGGCCACCACCACGCATATTGATCCTGCGCAACGCACGGTAGCTACCAGTGTCGGTGTGCTCCACTACGACTATCTATTGCTGGCCTGTGGCGCCACTCATGCCTATTTCGGACATGAGGAATGGGAAACGCATGCACCCGGCTTGAAGACTCTGCCACAGGCCACCGAAATTCGTGCACGCGTTCTACGCGCCTTTGAAGCTGCAGAGACTACCGACGATCCGGTGCGGCAACGCGAGCAACTCAGTTTCGCCATCATCGGCGGCGGTCCCACCGGCGTTGAACTGGCCGGCGCCATCGGTGAAATGAGTCGTTACACACTGGCACGCGACTTCCGCAAGATCGACCCACGTCTGGCGCGCATCATGTTGATTGAGGCTGGACCGCGTATCTTGCCCAGCTTCGAAGCTTCCTTGGCAGCGCGTGCGGTGCGCGATTTGGAAAGCCTGGGCGTGCAAGTGTGGACACAGGCGCGCGTCACGCATATTGACGCAGGCACTTTGCAAATCGGCAATGAAACCCTGCGTGTCGGTACGATCCTATGGGCGGCTGGCGTACGTGCTTCGCCACTGGCTGCTGCCCTGGGCAACGCACTGGGTGTTGCTACTGATAATGCCGGTCGTTTGTCGGTAAACGAGGTGTTGACTGTAGCAGGCGATGATCGACTATTCGTACTAGGCGATCTGGCGCGTTATACCGACCCACATACCTGCAAGGTATTGCCCGGCACCGCCGACGTGGCCATGCAGCAAGGCATCTATGCGGGTCAGTGCATTCGCAATGACTTGCGCAAGCAAACGCGTAAACCCTTCCACTATCGCGACTGGGGACATCTCGCCACTATCGGTCGCAGCCGCGCCTTGTATGAAGCGGGTAAGTTCCACCTCAGCGGTTATCTAGCCTGGTGGTTCTGGTTGCTGCTGCACATCTATCGACTCAGCGGCTTTCGCAATCGCGCCTCGGTGCTGGTGCAATGGGCGTGGTCTTATTGGACTTATGGGCGAGGTGCGCGATTGATTGTCGGGCGTGAGTGGCGGACGTTTGGTGAGTCGTCTAATGACGATAAATCGCACTAGGCTGACGTCATTCCCGCGAAGGCGGGAATCTAGTGAAATTATTGTTTTGCTGGATTCCCGCCTTCGCGGGAATGACGAAATATAAAGAACCGATAAGGCCTTGCTTAAAAGCGCATCGACAACACCACACCCCAGGTACGCGGCGGACCGATAAACAAGGCGCGTTGCGGTCCGAGATATTGCAGCCCCTGGCGCACCGCATGATTCTCGATGTTGTGCACATAGGCCGACACATCCCAATCGACGCGACCCGCTGCAACCGGCTCCAGCAATAGATTCAACTCGGAATAGGTATGCGCCGGTTCACGCGCCTCGGGCAGCGGGTCAATTCCCAACCAACTCTGCGTTTCATAGTGCACCCGACCCTGCGCGCTGAGTTGCCAGGATGAACTCATATCAAAACGATGCTGATAATCCAGATTGGCGGACCAGCTAGGCGCATGCGGCAATGGTCTGCCGGTGTAGCTGATTTGATTGATCACCAGCGTTCCCAACTTCGAGTCCAGATAGGCCACAGATGCACCCAATTCATCGCGGCGGGTCCAGCGCAGGCGTGACTCCAGCTCGGCGCCCGTGACCTCTGTGCCCGGAACGGAATAGGCCAGCGTGCCGCTGGCACTGACCACAAACTGCTGGAAGTGCTGGTAGTCATAGCGAAACACTTCACCGTTGAGTTGCAGCTGCTCATCCAGCCAACGGCTCTTGATGCCCAGCGCATAGGCAATGACGTCTTCCGAAGGATAGGTGCTAAGCACGCCGCCGGCATCGGTGGCAAAGCCACCGAGTTTGAAACCGGTGGATATATCCGCGTACAACATCGCACCGGGTGTGACATCGAAGCCTAACTGTGCCTGGTAGCTAAGCGCATGCAGGCGTTGATCGCCGGCATCGCGTTGTACCAATGCATCGTTGCGATAACGTTCGCGGCGCAGATTCATGTCATCGCTGCTGTAACGCAGACCCGCCGTCAATCGCCAACGCTCATCCAGCGGCACACTGACACGACCGAAGGCGGCATAGGAACGATTGTCCTGTTGCGGCACGTACAACACATCGTTGCGCAAGGCATCGACATTGCGACTGCGCAGCCCTTCGTTGAGATAGTAGAAGCCGCCCATCCATTTGTAGTGCGCACCCGTACCCGATTCCAGACGAACTTCGGCGGTGGCCTGATGTTCGCTGTTATCCAGGCGAACATTGTTACCAGCGAGATAGGAGATCTGCCGGAACTGCAACTGACTGGTGGATAACACTGTGACCAGATGCGCTGGTCCCAAATTCCAATCGGCATGCGCCCAGGTTGAAGTCATGTCGGTGCTGATGCGACCAGCCACTTCATTGGAACGCCAGGGATGTTCAAGATCGATGCTGCCAATATCAATGGCGCCGGCGCCATGACCGCCCACATGCGCATAATCGCTGGCTAACTCCAATTGCAGGTCGGCGCTGGGTTGATAGCGCAACTTGATGCGCCCCGATTGATTGCGTAGATCGTCGGCGCCATTGCTGAGATAGCCGCTATGTCCGGTGGCCACACCGGCCACGCGCACCGCCACTTCATCGCCCACCGGCAGATTGACCATGCCCTCGCCTTGCAACAGATCATGGTTACCCGCGCCCACCCGCGCCGAAGCTTCGAAGGCATCCAGCTGCGGTGCTTTGGAAATGAGATTGATGCTGCCGCCGCTGGCATTGCGCCCGTACAACATGCCCTGCGGACCGCGCAGCACTTCCACTGCATATAGATCGTAGGTGGGCAGGCTGATCGCTTCGCGGCGACCGCGATACACACTGTCGACACTGACATTGATGGGCGAAACGCCGTTGGAGCGATCGGTACCCAGACCGCGCAGATAGAATTGAAAGCCCAGCGGCCCCGATTGCACGGTTACACCAGGCACACTGCGCACCAATGCATCCAGCTGCGGTGCCAATTGTCGCGACAACTCCTCGCCGGAGATGGCCGTCACCGAAGCCGCCACCCTTTGTACATTTTCACGGCGCTTCTCTGCCGTCACATAGACGGTCTGCAAAATTTCTTCCGGCTCGATGGGCAGCGACGGCGGAACCACAGCAGGTTTGGTAACCACCGCTCGTGTGGCTTCGCGTTTGATCATGATGACGCCGCTGTCGGTGAACTGGGCCTGCAGGCCGGTGGTCTTCAGCAGCTGCGTCAGTGCCACTTCCAACTCATATTCACCGCTGAGGCTCGGCGCTTGTTGGCCCGCCACCAGGTCATCGGAGAAAATCAGTTGCCGCTTGACCGAACGAGCCAATGCGGTAAGTGCGCTACCCAAGGGTTGGCTGGGAATCTCCAAGGCATAGCGCTGCGTCGCGGCGTCGCCATGACGCAGCGGCATAACCAGCAAAATGCAGCACATCAGCCATGATGCGCCCCCACACTGCTTACGATTGATCAATGCTTTCCCTCAAAAGCATGGATCACGGAAGGCCCGTGTTCCGAAGCACTTATTTATTAGCGATATTGATTGTCCGATCGATAAGAGCTTAAGAGCGCTTCGACCCGTCGACAGTCTACTTTTTTCTTAACGTGCTAACGATTCAAGTGCGCAGTTGCAGGCTGATCTGCTGACCGGGACGCACCACCGCTTGCACCGGCAAGTACTGGGTGACTGCATCCACAAAGGCCATGGTATCGCCGGCATTGAATACGCCACTGATCTTGAGGCCGGCCGCCGCGTCACTGACCTGCAGCGGCTGACGCGTGTAACGATTGATGCGGGCAATGGCATTGGCCAGCGATTCCTGTTTGAAAATCAGCTGACCGCTCTCCCAGGCCATGGCTTCATCGTGATCGACGCCGGTGACAATGGGCCTCCAGGTCCGCTCCACCACCAGCTGCTGATCGGCCTCAAGGTTGATAGCGGCTACTGGGACTGTTTGCCGGTCAGCAAGTTCACCCACCATCACCCGTCCCTGCAACAGCGTGACGATGAGTTGATCGCGCAGGGTTTCGACATTGAAAGCCGTGCCCACTGCGGTAACGGTTCTACCGGCGCTGGTGACCACGAAGGGTCGGGTCGCATCGTGGCTGACATCGAAGCGCGCGCGACCGCGTTCCAGATACAACTGCCGCGTGTGCTGGCTATAGTCAACGCGCACCAGGCAATCGGAATCCAGCAGTACCCGCGAACCATCTACTAGCGTGACCATACGGCGCTCGCCAATGGTGGTTTCGTAACGAATATCCCGGGCCTGCAGCAACAACAGGACCACCATGCCGGCGACCAGCAGCGTCGACGCCGCTGCGAACGCCCGCCAATGATGTGCCAGATAATTGGAGAAGCGCCCGGACACATTCCAGCGCTGCCGCAACCCCTGCTGCGCCCGACTTAAAGCGTCGCGACGAATCTCCTGCAAGATGGGTGAGCTTTGATGCGGCGTGAACGTATGCCAGGTGGACTGGATCTGCTGCCAGGCCTCGGCGTGACGGACATCGGCCAGCAGCCAATTCTGAAACTCGTCGGAGTGACGCAGCAAATCATCGGCATTGATACGCAGCTGCCAGTGCGCTGCCTGCTCCAGCACTTCATTTTCCATAGCGATGATTTCGCGCTTCATGAGGGTTGGTCCTGATCCAGACGCGCGCGGGTCAGCTGGGTCAGCGCCTTCACCACATGCTTCTCCACCGCACTCACCGAGATACCGTGCAACTCAGCGATTTCGCGCTGACTCAGCCCTTCCAACCGGAACAACACAAAGATGTCGCGAGTGCGCTCGGGCAACGTGCCCAGGGCGCTCAACAATTCATCGAGCAATTGCTGACCGGCCAGCACCCGTTCCGGCGCGCGCTGATCGATCAGACCCTCATCCAATATATCCGCCTGCTCGTCGACGGTTTGATGTTCGCGCACGTGACTGCGCTGATCGTGCCGCGCCCGATCTCTGAGCAGGTTGGCGGCGATAGTGAACACATAGGCGTCGGTGCGCTGCTGCTCGCCCACCGGAGTGCGCAGCAAGCGGTAGAACACTTCCTGGGTAAGATCTTCCGCCTCGGCGCGGTTGCCCACGCGTTTCAAGAAGTAACTCATCAATGCCGCCCGATACTGATCGCTCAGTACCTGCTGCGAATGGGATGAGTGACTGGCGACCATGGTTCAGCTCGTACGCGGATGGGCCGTTTGTTATCGGACCGGCCTCTATAAAACGCCGTTTGTCACCGAATCCTCAGCAGCGCGCGCACAAATATTTAATTGTTTAGCTGCATTAAACATATCGCATCGGAATGCCTGGCTTCGCCGCACCATGGATTAATGCAGATAAATGTTTCGTCCACGACCTCAAGAATGCTTGAACGCCTCGTAGTGCTGCCGCAGCAGATCCTCACCATAGTCGTTGCCGTTGGGCGTACGCGTGATGGTGTGGATGTGGAAGGGCTCGGGATTGTTGTTCGCCAGGAAGATACCCGAGTGATGATCGAACTCGATCAGTATCAGTGGATTGTGGATGCGGTAGTAGAAGGGCAGTTTTTCCGGATCGCCAATCCAGGCGAAGTGGGTTTCGTCCAGATGCTTGGTGATCTCGGCCATCTGCAAGGCTCGATACGGTTCCGGCGAACGGCCCACGTAGAGATTGATCAATGACAGCAGCTGGTCGCGCTGACCCTTGGATAGATCCGTTGCCGGCACGCCTTGGTAGGGAATGACGCGGTTGTCCTGACCCGCCACGGCAATGTGGCGACCATCCAGACCGCTAAGTTGTGGCGGCAGATCCTTGGATAGCATCGAGGGATACAACACCGCCTTGCCACGCTGCGCCGCATTCAACGACGTGGCCAGTTCCAGACCACAGCGCTGTTCTTCCTGCAGCACGCTGACACCGGCATACGGACCGTCTTCAATCACGGCCATTTCCGCGCCAACGAAAGTCGGCGTCAACACCATCTGATCGCCGATGAAGGTGCAGTACATCACCAGATGGAAGCCCGTCAGTCGCCAGCCCCAGGCGCTGCCTTCGGTGGGATCACCGAACAAGGTAAAGAAGAAGCCGAACTCGCACATCGAATCCTTGGAGCGATTGATGAACTGGCCCAGCGCCTCGTTGATCTTCATGGCATTGCGCATCTGTTCATAACCATATGCACTTAAACTGGCTTCCATCACCGCCAATGCGGCATCGAGCTCATCCTGTTCGAGATCGCGCAAATACACACCGGTGGGCATCCAATCCGGAAAGGCATTGATCCAGCGACGCCGATCCGGACTATCCATGGGTTGCAAGGCGTAGCGACGAAAGTCTTTGCGCTTCAGCGTGTTTAGATAAGCACGCGCTGCGGCCACAGCCGAACGAGTCGAGGCGCCCGTCTTCTGCAAGGGAAACAAACCCGGCTGCACGGTGCCGTCGGCGGTAATGCCCTTGAACGGTTGCGCGAAGGCTTGCCGCAAGGTCTCCATCATCGGCCGACCGCCCGGTGGAATATCTACACCGATGCCGTGATACACGCGGCCGGTGGTCGACACGCGCGCCGGGTAGCCGCGATACAAAGGTTCGTCGGTCTGGCCATGCACATGCGGCACGCCACCATGCGAATGCGGAATGCCGCCACCGGCATGGCTGTGCATGGGGCCACCATGACCATGTGTGTGGCCGCCGTGCGTATGACTATGACCGGGCGTCGGACCATCCAGCTCGGCACCCGGGCTGGTATTGGGTTCTTGATCGTGGGGAGGACGCTTGGCGGTCATGGCGTAAGTCTCATCATCAGCTCAATCATCTCTTACTCGAAACTGGTTTCAACCGGCTCGAAGCCATCGAAGGTTGCGACCACTTTAGTCTTGGCTTCAACCTGGTAGAAGCCCGAGTACGAACTGGTCACCAGGATCTGTCCGGCTTTCAAGCCCTCGGTTTCGCGGATGTCGTTGGCCAGCACGAAGATGGGCAGGAAGGGATCAATGATGGGATGACCACCGACGGTATCCACCATCACTCGCTCACCCTGGCTCATAGTGACACGCATCTTGAACATGTCGATATCGCGCCAATCCTTGCGGCCCTTGCCCAGGATGATCGCACCGCAGGCATTGTGATCCGCCAGACGATCGAAACGACGCGGGCCGGCAATGCGTTTGCGCATTTCATCGTAGGAAGGATAGTTGTAGCGCGATCCGATGACTTCAAAGCCGGGCACAGCTTCCATGGCGTCGGCCACTTCATCAAAACCATAGCGCTGTGCGCGCGGCGGCAGATCGCGCAACACACGGAACATCATTTCCGGTTCGATCAAACGCAGCGGCGACGCATCGCGTGGAATAGGCTTGCCCGCGTCCATCACACGATAGATGGCCGAACGGAATGGATGCTCCTGCGCCTTGTAGCTGACGTAGTACTTCCAGCCGAGGATGGGATAGTTCAACGCTGCAGTGACGCGATCGCAGACTTCCTGCGCTTCGGAGATGGTGCGCGGCGTGATGTCGTCGGGCATGCACTCTAACTGCAATTCGCCGTGACGCAGCGCCAGCAGGGTTTTAACGGCCGCTTCAATGCGCGCCGGATCGCGTTCGAACTTCAAGGGCAAAGGCATGCGGAACTCCTGAATAATTGATAATTGACAATGGATAATTGATAACGGCGTGCCGCGGATGTTCTCGCGTTGTCACTTATCCATTGTCAATTATCAATTGCACGAAGGGCGATCAGCCGGCTAGAAAGGTCGCGACTGCTTGCAAGGCAGCCGGGTCTTCATTGAGAAACCCGTGACCGCCTTCAAATAGAGAGACAGTGGAATTGGGTATTTCCGCCGCCATGGCATGCTGTGCAGCCACCGTACCCAGACCATCGTAACGACCGCCGAACAAAGCCGTGGGCATGCTTAGCTGCTTGAGCTTACCTTCTACTTGATGGCCCTTGCGTGCTTCCAACTGGCGACGCAGACCGCCGCGAGCCGCGCTGTCATTTGGATCGACGGGCAAGCCACGCATCATGATGTCGTTCTTGATGGACTGTGCCTTTTCGGCATTGGCCGCCTGCCACTCGGGCGTGCGGCGCAGATCGAGACCCAGAATAGTTTGCGCACGCACTTCGGGTGCAACATCTTCCAGTTCCAGCAGCGGATAGGCGAACTCGCCGCCTGGATTGGAGCAAGCCAGCGCCAAGCGTTTAACACGTGCCGGATACTTCAATGCCAGCTGCATGGCCACTGCGCCACCGAAGGACACGCCCAGCACCACGGCGTCTAACCAACCCACATGGTCCATCAAGGCCACCGCATCTTCGACATAGTCATCCATGGTATAGCTGCGCTCCGGTTTGCCCGACTGACCCAGACCACGCTGGTCATAGGTGAGCACTTCGAAGCGTTGCGATAGCAGCCCATTGATCAAACGCGGCTTGCGACGCAGATCGGCATTGGTGCCGGGAATCAGCAACAGGCGCGGACCTTGTCCGGCCATTTCGTAATTGACGCTGATGTCTCTGATGGTTGCAAAGGGCATGGTGATGCTGCCAATTAATTGATGGTCAGTAAGCGGGGCGGCATTTTAGCAAGGCCGGCTCATAATTATCGACCAATGGAATTGCGGTATCGCGCAGATAACCGGTCGCAGAGTTTGCGGACCGTTTAAATACGTTAGCGACTTTATTTATTACCGTCGCTCCCGCGAAGGCGGGAGCCCAGTCGCAAATATTTTCACTGGCTGCCCGCCTTCGCGGGCATGACGAATAAGTCATTGGCGATTCTAAAAATGAAACAGCCCATTCGTAGACAATGGGCTGCGATTTCAATCCAAGGCTGACTTACTCCAGCTAGAACTTGGCGTTGATGATCAAGCTATAAGTCCGCGGCGAATCCAGGAATACGAACGGCGCGTTATAGCTGAGCATGATGGGCTCGTTCTCGAGGTTCTTCACCGAACCGGTGATCGAGTACTTGCCATCGGCGCTGACCCAGGTGGTGTAGGCATCGAAGGTGGAGAAGGCCTCCTGATACGACAGCGCCGGGTTGGCGATATTGGCGGTGCCACCTGCCGCGCTCCAGTAACGGGTTTTGTACACGCCACTGAGCTTGGGCGTGAGCGTGCTGCCACCGGCAAAGCGGAAGTCATGCTGGTAGCTGGCATTCAAGGTCCACTTGGGCGAGTTCTGCAAGGTCAGGCCTTCATAGGAATCGAGCGCAGTCGCAAAGCCTGCAGCTAGCTTCGCTGCATCACCGGCGGGATCGGTTGAGTGCGTGCCCGCAGTTGCCGCCGCCAATGCTGCCAATTCAGCTGAGGTGGGGCGCGGCACCGCGGGCGTGCTCTGCGTGGCCTGCAGATACTCGGCCGTCAAGTCGATGCGGTCGTTGCTGGTGAGCAGGAAGTTCACATCCAGATCCGCTCCGCGTGAAGTCATCTTTGGCACGGTGGCGGTGTAGTTGTAGCTGACGCAGCTGCTACCGGCATCGACGAAGAAGTTAGGCGAACCGGCCGCAGCAGGCTGAGCCACGCGACAGGTGGTGATGGTGGAACCATCCAGACCGTTGGCATTGACGATGTTGGCGCGCAGCGTGCCTTGCAAGTTGCGGTTGTGATAGGTGGAGTTGAAGGCCTCCAGATTCACTTGCAGCTTGTTATCGAAGAAGCGGTTCTTCATACCGATGGTCAGCTGTTCGATGGTTTGCTTGGGGAAGTTGCCCGAGGTGCCCATGGTGTCGATGGTGCCCGGCTGGTAGCCCGTGGAGTACGTGGCATACAACATCGACTCCGGCCGCCAGTCGTATTCGACGCCACCGCGATAAGTGGTCTCATTCCAACCGCCTTCGGCGCGTGGTCCATACACGAAGGCCGTGCCTGGACCCAGCAAGCCGCCACCGCCGGTACCCGTGGTGGTGATGGTGGTCGAGGTCTGCGAGTGCTTTTTGTCTTCGCTGTAACGCAGGCCACCCAGCAGACGCAGCGTATCGGTCAACGAGTAGGTGACATTGCCGTATAGCGAATGCGTTTCGGCAGAGTTCTCCAAGGTGCTGCCCCAGACATGGCAGTCCTGGAAGCCGGGCGTAGCCGAATTCGGTCCAGCACAAGCTGGCGCCGCATTACCGGGCAACACCACTTGATCGCGAGTGAAGGGTTCATTGCGATGGAAGTAGTACGCACCGACCAACCATTGCAGATCGCGCCAGGTGGCGGCGTAACGCACATCCAGCTGGCGATTCTTTTCGTGATAATCCTCGACGTTGTACGACAGACCACCGATCTGCATCTCAGTAATCTTGTTGTGCGAGTTCTGTACTGCCGGCGCGATGGTGAGCGTGCCGCCACCCAGCGACCAGTTGATATCGGCGCTATAGGAAATGACATCGCTCAAACGTTGCGGCTGATTGCTGTAAACGCCTGCGGGATAGCCATCGTCCCAGGGATTGCTGCGATCCTTGTATGTGAGATTGGCATTGTTCACATGACCCAGCAAACCAGGAAAACCGACTACGCGATCGTAGCAATCGGCTGCTGCTGTGGGACTGCCGGTCGCGCCGCATAATTGCGTGCCTGCAGTGGTTGAATTCGTGTCGATGCCATTGGTGCGATCGCGCAAGGGATTGTAGTTTTCCCAATAGCCGTTGTAGGTCAATGCGCCGCGTGTGGCGTAACCACCGGTGCGCTGATGACCCACTGTGACTATCAAGTTCAAGTCGTCATTGATCTGCCAGCGATACTTCAAGCGTGCGGTGGTGATGTCGTTATCGCCATTGCCGTTACTTAAGTAGCCGTCGTGCTTGTTGCTGGAATAGGCTGCACGCAATGCCTGGTTATCACTGAGCGGCAGATTCAAGATGCCTTCCATGTTGATCATATTGTAATTGCCGGCTTCCACCGAACCGCTGGCTTCATAGTTGAACACCGGCTGATTCGCCACCAGGCTCACCGCACCGGCCATGGAGCTGCCGCCAAGATTGGTGCCCTGCGGACCGCGCATCACTTCCACCTGACTCACATCCAGCGTCCCGGAACGTACTGTCTCGGTGCGCGTTTGATAAATACCATCAATGAATATGGCTACAGCGCGTTCACCACCACCGGGAATGCCATCATTGTTGCCCACGCCGCGCATGTAGATGTTGGCTCCCGATGCGTTCTCCTGCAGCTGCACGCCGGCCGTGCCTTTAAGAATGTCATTGATACGCTTCTTGCCCTGCTTGGAAAGCTCTTCGCCAGAAGTGACTTGAATGGAAATGGCGGTCTTCTGTAGATCGGTGTTGCGCTTCTCGGCGGTCACTACGATTTCTTCCAAGGCCAGACCGGCATCGCTGCTTTGTGCATGCGCGATGCCGACATTCAAGGCCAGCAAACTCGTCGCCGAGTACATCATCATTCTTTGCATAGATCCCCCGCAGTTGTGAATCGGGCCGCTCTTGCAGGCAGCCTGTGCAGGTGATGACGATGGCTGATTTTAAATCCTCATCTGAGGAAGTGACTCTTATCGAATCTTTGCTAATGCGTATCGCGGTGTGAAGCAGTATTGAAGAGTTGATTGTTTGTTGATCGCTATGCCTTCAACAAATTTAAGATGAAGGTTTATCGCAACCTCGCCCCCACCCCGCCCTCGGCAACCGCTCCCTGCGTTGCTCTACCTCCTGCATCCATGCAGTCGTCCCCCGTGGAACGGGGGAGGGTGAGAAAGATTTAGCAATTGATGTCTTAACTCCCTCCCCTGTTCTTACGGGGGAGGGTTGGGGTGGGGGCACACTAATTAAGCAAACAACGCCTGATCAAGCGATATGAATGCTCGCATCCATATCACAACAACAAGACAACTTATTTTTTCTGTTCGAGAACAGGCGCAGCGCTCGGACCATTCTGCCCACCCTGTCGCGGACCACCCGGTCCCTTGATGGAAATCGCTATCGGCGGCGAAGCATCCCAATGATCGGTGACCTTGCCATCGGCAACGCGGAAGATATTGATACCACCACCCACACCGAATACGGTAACCATTTCGCCGTTGACGCTAGCCACCCAGCTATTGTTCTTCCACATTTCCGCGCCCATGGTATTGGGTGCCTTCAACGCCTTGGCCAACATCTCATCGTAGCTGGCGCACTTGCGATCCATGCCGGCGGTCATGTGGCTGTGGTTGCAATAATTCTTGGAGACATACTTTTCGAAGGCTTCCTTGGGCTTGCCTTCCACTTGTTGCATGTACATCCATTCCATCACCAGCTTCTTGTTGGCGGCCTCTTCTGCAGTTTCGCCGAAGGCTGTGACCGGACCGGTAGTGAATGCAGGTTTATCGGCGTCGGCTGCATTGGCGTTGCAACAAAAAACACCTAGCGCGATGGCGATAAAGACAGTTTGAGATTGATGAAGTTGTTTCATAACTAAACCCCACTGGTTTTATTGATTATCAACAGGCAATGCCACTCGTCATGCCCGCGTGACCGCCATGGATGGCGGAAACGCGGGCATGACGTTATCCACAAACTTGCTCGCTCAAATTGTCATTTGGCTGTGGGTGAACCAGCTTTCTCGCCCAACTCAGCCGGTGTCGCACTGAACGAACCGATAACGCGCCCATCTTCAAATGTCACCTTCACCAACTGTCCGGCCTTCAAACCGCTGCGATGCGGATGCATGCTGATCGTGACCTTGTCGCCTTCTTTCAGCGTGTTCCACTTCCAGCCACGACTGGCCAGCATGCTGGGTGAGGCCGCTTCAACACCCCATTCTTCGGTGGCGCCATCCGCAGTAGGTACGACGATCCAGATCCAGATGTGCGGATTGGTGAACTGGAATTTGTGGATGGTGCCGACCAAATCGCGTGTGGTGTTCATATCCACCAACGACGTCGAATGATGTGCGCGCAACGCAAGACTGCTCGGCATCCAGACGACGGCACTGAGTAGTGAGAGCTTGCCGATGTTGCGAATTCGTTGATTCATACTTCCCCCAACTTGAATCTATCTGCCCGATCTTTCTGCTTGATCTTTATTGGCAAGCCACATCATTACTTCGGTGGCGTGACATTGGGACCCTCAGGCAGGTCGCGATTATTGACGCAGTAACCCTCGGGAATTTCTGCGTCGCGACTGCGATTGCGCTTGAAGGTGCGCGTGGTTACCCATGGGCTGAGCAGCATTTCGGAGTTTTCCACTGTGGTCTGCACTTGCAGCGTGTCTGGACCCGTCAGTTTGAAGCGTTCGACAACATGGGTTTTGCCATTACCGGGCAGGCCTTCGATGATGTGCGCTTCTTCAACCAATGCCACGGTATCCACTACCAGCGTATCGCCTTCCCACTTACCGATTGAATGTCCCATGTAGCTGGGCTGCGGATCGTCATGCGCACGACCGTCCATGTAGATGCGCCGCATGGCCATGAAGAAGTCAGAGGTGTTCAACACGAAGATCGCATCCTTGCCGAAGTACATTTGAAAGCTACCGCGAAAATCCATAGGGAAACCGAAGGGATCGCAGCTGGCGAAGGTGACGTTGTTGAAGTTGGTGCGGCTCTCTGCGAGCTTCTGCTTAGCCACTTCAGTTAACGCAATATTCATCGCACGACCGCCGCTGGGTGCGGCAATGTTGGCGCCTGCGGCCATGCCGGCTGCAGCCGTATTCGATCCTGGGGCTCCAGGCGGTGGGCCACCAGCAGTTGCTGCGGTGCCAATGGCGGGTCCAGGACCTGCAGTGCCCGAATCCCACACGCCTTCACTGAAGTTCGGCCACTTGTCGATGGCAGCCCAATTACTCTTGGGTGTAGCGGCCTTGTCTGCTGCTTGCACATTGAGTGGCATCGACAAACTCATTGAGAGAGCGCCGAGCATTACCAAGCCGGACTTGTAAAAAATAGATTTGGTTTTCATCCCCTTCCCCCGAGCTCGATGGTCACGACGCGGGTATGCGTCGCCAGTCCGTCATTAATTAAGTGATCATTTGCTTTGCTGAGATTTCTGTGTGGCAGGTGCCGCTGCCGGCGCAGCTTGACCGCCTTGCTGCCAACGATTCTCGGCGCCGTACAAAGTTAATGTGGTTTGTGGCGAGCCATACCACATACCCGTGATCTTGCCGTTCTCGACACGGAATACATCGACACCGCCGGTCCAGTACAGAATCACCATGTCGTCTTTCACAGTGGCCACCATGTGCAGATCCACCGCCTGGCCTTCGGGACCGAAGTTGATTTCGCCGCGACGACCGTCTGCGGTCTTGGCCGCTTCAGTGAATGCGCCACTGGCGTTTTCAGGAGGTGGGCCATCGCCCTGCGGCATGCCCCCCATGCCTGCGCCACCAGGCCCAGGTCCAGGCGCGCCTGCTGCGCCCATTCCGCCCTGAGCCTGCATGGCTTTCATACGTTGCTGTTCCTGCGCCAGCAATTCCTTTGACCAATACGTCTCGCGTGCTTTCTGTCGGTCGACACGGATCATGCGCGCAAAGCCGAACACCACCTGTCGTTTGGCTTCATCTGCCGCGCTGTTGCCAAAGCGCTCCGGAACCGGCAGTTCTGCCTGCTTTTCCTGCGCCAATACATTTGATGTAACAAGACTTGCCAGCGACAGTGCCAATACCGCTGCCATGCAAGTGCTCGATCGAGTCACTGCTAATTTAGTGATCATGTTTCCCCTCGCTTCTAGCCCATACGGAGCCCATACAGCTGATATGCCCGTGCAGGCTTACCGGTGTTGTGCGAATTTATTTTTGCGATTGCTGCTGATCATTACGCCGGTCGCTGAGAAATCCTCAGCGCCGGCGCAATACTTATACATTCTTAGCAAACGAAATCGCTAGACGAGCTGGAAGTTACCTGGCTGTTCATCGAGATCCACAGCCAGAACCTGGTGAGTGCATAAAACAATTCGGCCCAGACTAGCTGGGCCGAATTTCATCCATTGAAGCAGGGCCATGTGCAATGCGCGCGGCCGTTTAATCGAGCTGATCGTTATTGTTCTTCCTTACCCACCACGATGGCGTAGGTACGACCATCGGGGAAGGTGGCTTTCATGAAATTGCCACCGGTAGTGCCATCGCGGTTGGGGTGAATCTCGACGGCTACCTTATCGCCCGCCTTGAACACGGTACGCTGCATACCGCGACGCAACAGCATGGAAGGACTGCCCGTTTCGATGCCCCAGGTTTGATCGGTGCCGTCTTCGGCCTTGACCGTCAACCACAGCCATGAATGTGGATTGGTCCATTCAAATGTTTTAACCGTGCCATTGAGCGTAATGCTCTTGGTCAGATCGAACATGGCAAAGGAGTGATGCGCGGTGGCGGTTTGGCAGATGGCTGCCGCACCAATAGCCAGCAAGGCGATGGATTTAAAATTAATCTTCATAAAGCACCTCACTTAGGCGGCGTCAAATCGGTGTTAGCTTTGCCATTCACGGGCGCATTGCGATCGTTCTGTTGGCAAAAGGCTTCGCGCACTTCCAACTCGGGCAGGCGCACCAGGGTTTTCTTGATCACCCACGGTCCAGTCAGTACCTCTGGGTTGGTTAGCGTGATAGTCAGAGATAGCGTGTTGCTATCGACCGGTTCAAAGCGTTCGACAATATGCGTGGCGCCATTGCCGGGAACGCGCCCCACCGGTACTTCGGGCAACAAGGCTGCGGTATCGACTACCAGTGTCTTGCCTTCCCAATGACCTACTGAGTGACCGAAGTAAGTGGGATCGGCGCCTTCATGCGAACGGCCATCCATGAAGATGCGGCGAAATACCAGGTAGTCGAAGTCCACCACCAGCAATATGGAATCCTTGTCGTAAAAGAATTCGCCGCCTACCAAACCCGGCAAGCCGCGCGGCTTGCAACCATCGGCGGCGGCATCTTGTGGTGCCGCAGGTCGAGCAGCCAGTTCGGGCTTGAGCGGCGCACCCGATGCACCCGAGGTGTTAACCAAAGAGCCTTTAATGACCCATTCGCCACCGGTGAAGTCGGGCCACTTGGCTACATCGGCCCAGGTAGGTGCGCGTGGCTTGGCTGCGGCTTTGGCGGTCTGAGCCAGCGCTGCAGATGAAGCCACGATTGAAATTGAGATCGCGCATGCAAGGCGTTTTGAAATGGAATCAACCATAGTCCCCTCTAGATCATGTGGCCGCATCGTTGACGGCCATTCTGTCGCACTTTAATCCTCTTGAAGAGAATTTACTAATTCACGCTGATCGACTTTGAGCTGAGCGGAATCTGCCGCAGTGCAACAGCTAATGTTTTGAGCAATTAACTTGTCCGGCGCCAAGCAGCTGGGTTAGTCTAAATTTCTCATCAGGGGGAATAATAATGCGAAAATTTCATCGCTGGGTCAGCGCTGCTGCCATGGCGTTGCTCGCCTGGGTGGCGATTACTGGCGTGCTACTGGCCTTGCTGGGCATCACGGTCAAGTACCTGCCGCCGCTCAATAACAATAATGCGGCAACCGCCTTCGAGATCGATGCCAATGCATCGCCACAAAACAGCGCAGACGCGCAGCGGCGGCTTACTAGTGCATTGCATACTGCATTGAGCTCAGTGCCCGCCTCTCGCTATACCGACATCGATGTGCAATTGCAGATGGTGGACGGCGTGCCACGCACGGCCGTGAATTTGAATGGTGAATTAACCCGCCAGCTGCTCATCGATGCCGACCAAGGCACGGCACTGGCCGCCCCGGTAACCAGGAGACAGACCGAGATCGCCGCCGAGGCTGCCGGACTTAAAGAGTGGCAGATCAAATTTCTGAAGATGCGCACCACGCTGCATGTGGTTCTGGAACGACTGCATCGCGGCAATATCATCGGCATCACCGGTCAAGCCATGGACATTCTCACCGGTGTGGCTTTCATCATCCTGTGCATCACCGGCATCTTCATGTACTTCGAGATGCTGGGCAGACGTCGCAAACTCGGTCGCAACGACTTGTTCTGGAAGTAAGCCCATGCGTAAATTTCATCGCTGGATCAGCACCGTGGGCATGCTATTCATGACCTATCTGGTCATCACCGGCACCGTATTGGCGGTGCAGGAAATTCTTGGCCCACGAACTTTCGAAAGCATGCCGGTACCTGCACCGACCTTACCTGCGGACAAGATTGAACAACTGGCAGCTACGACTCTGCAAGCTGCATTGGCCAATAACAATGGCGAAACCAGCGGCATGCGTCTGCAACTGCGCATCAAGAACGGTCAAACACAGGGCTTGGTTACATTCGCCGGCAACGATGCGCGCACCTTGCTGTTTAACGCCGAAACCGGTGAGCTTCTACCGCCTGAGAAACCCGTGGTTCGACCGGGCCCAAGAATCGGACCCAAGCCACTGAACGCCATTTTGCAGTCACTGCATTCGGGTGAAATCGTTGGCGTCGGTACTCAGTGGTTCATCATCCTGGTCGGCATCGGCCTGGTGATTTTGTCGATAACCGGTATCTGGATGTACTTCCAATTGCTGAGCGCCCGGCGCAAGCGCGGCCGCAATGAATTGTTCTGGACTTGAAAATTCTGGATTGGAGTTGATCGCTGCTTACTCTGCAGCAATCAACTAGTAGACCTGAAGGCCTATTGTTTAACGCCTTCCACCGCGTAACGCGTATCGGTGATGATCATTTTCAACTTCAGCACCGAACCTTCAGCGGTGCCGACGAAGTGGAAAGTCGACATGGGATTCTTGGCGTAGAAATCCACCTGATTACCATTCACCGTACCATTGAAGAAATCGGCCGAATCGCGCACGCCACTGATGCGCACCATCTTGCCGTTCAAGGTGGCGCCATTGCTATTGAGGAAGAAGATGTTATCCATGGTGCTGTTGTTGGGTGCGTGTACTGCCACCAGGTAGGCGCCATCCACCGGCGTGTCCTTGGCAGTCTTGATCTTGCTGCCGTCGGCCAGCTCCACCACTTCATTGCTAATCATGGTCATGGCCAGCTTGCCGCCACCTGCGGTACCGGCAAAGTTGAATTCAACATTGCCCACCTTGGCCATGAATGAAAATTGATTGCCCTTCACGGTGGTGTTGGCAATCTTGATCTGTTCTTCCGCATTGTAGGGATTGCTGATCGAGCCGCTCAGCGTCTTGCCATCGGTGCTCAGATTGAACACGCTGTCGCGTGCCTTACCTGGTACGGGCACAGCCACTTTGAATTTGCCATTGATATCTGCAGTGGTACCGGTGAGCGGCTTGGTTTCAGTTGCAGCTGGAGTGGCTGCAGGCGGCGCGCTGTTGGGTGCGCCTGCAGGAGGTACGCCTTGCGCATGAGTGGCAAGGCCCAATGTCAACAATGACATTGCTACGCAGCTACTTAAGATTTGCTTGCTCATATTCAATTACTGCCTCAATGCATCTGCAAAGCAATGGTTGCTTTGATTTGCTTTGGTCAATTCCACAAATGTGGATTCAGTTGAATCATTTCTTACTGGATGCCCGCCTTTGCGGGCATGACGGTGCCTGGCTCAACGGTAATGTGCTCAAACGCTGGATGTGGTTCTATTGACCCGCCTGTCCGGCTCGCCACACACAACCCTGCTCGGTCAATTCCTTCTCGACCTGACGTTCATAGGTTCGCTTGAAACTCCAGGGCTTGGTCAGCGCGGTGGGATCGGTAATGGTGATTTCGCTCTGCAGATGATTCTTATCCACCATGCTGATGCGCTCCACCAAGGTGGCGTCGTCACTCAAGGTCGCGCCGGTGGGATCTATCCACAGATTACCGTGAATGTTGATGGTTTCAACAATCAGCGTTTGTCCCTGCCAACGACCCTTGGATTCTGCCCAGTACATTGGCCAGCGTTCGTCTTCGGGCGGATGATCGCGGCCATCGGTCCAGATATGCCGTACTTCGCGCGAGCCGTAGTACATCAGCGTTTCTTCCGGCGTCACGAAGACTTCGAAAGGTTGCGATGAGCTCAGCAAACGCGGCACGGCGATGGCGCAGAAGTGATCGGCGGTATCCACGCCCTTATCTTTCTGCGCCGCTTTCAACTTGGCCTGCCAGGCTGTGTTGTAGGGCGGCAGGTTGTTCTTGTTGCCAGATAGATAGGCGTTGGAACCATTGACGCGCCAGATGCCGCTCCAATCGGGCAACTTGGCGATAGCCGCCACGCGTTCAGCGCTGTTGGTCGTGGCGTTGACCGAAGCGGCACTGACCGCACCGAGTGCAGCCACCGCAGAAAGAATCGCAAACCGGATTTTATTGTTCATGATGATTGCTCTCACTGTCCGGTCTGGAACTTGGTGATGATCTTGTCGCCTTCTTTCACTTCATGAATGTTCTCGAAGCAGTTCTGCTGGATCATACGATTGGTATCGGTGATGCGCTTGAACTGGCGCGACAGCACATAAGGCTTGGTGAATTGCACGGGATCTTCGATGGTGACTTCTGCCTGCAGGCGATCCTTGTCCGGCATGCTCCAACGCTCGGTGAAGTGCGCTTTGTCGCTGAGGGTCATACCCTGGCCGGTGATCCACAGACCAGCACGCACGCCCACGGTATCCACTACCAATGTCTCGCCGTCCCAATGACCGATGGAGTGACCGCTGTTGGTGGGCGTGAATTTCGCTGGATGTTGACGACCATCTGTCCAGATGTGGCGGAACTCACGGATGTCATAGTTGAAGAACACCACTTCGGGCGTGACTGTGATTTCAAACTGATAAGGACCGGACAGCACACGTGGGAAGCCCCAGGTGCATTCGGTCACGGTGGTATCAGGCATTTGTTCGGTGCCAGTCAGCTCACCCAGCTTCTTTTGGAAGGCGTCGTACTTGGCTTTGGCTTCCACGGTGAATGGCCAGTTTTCACGCGGGCCGAATACCACCGGTGCGGCAGGCGCGGCACCTGCCGCTGGAGCAGCTTGAGGTGCTGGAGCGGGTGCAGCAGGCGCAGGAGCTGCGCCACCGGGAGCACCACCTCCGGCCGGAGGTCCACCGGCGCCCATACCCATTTCCCATAGACCGGTCCAGTCGGGCAGCTTGCTGTAAGCCTGTACTCGTTGTTTTGAATTGAGCTCGGCATGAGCAGGCAGGGTGAAAAAACAAAGTGCCGCAGTGCAGGGCAGTATGGCCAGCACGCGTTGCATCAAGGTCATGCGCATGATGAAAACCTGTGATTAAAGAATCGGTGATAACGAGCGAAATGACAGGGCCCAAATTATTTGGGTTTAAAGTTATTTGGCTCGACCCACTACGGTGCCATCTGATTTGACGACGCTCACCAGGTTGCCACCGTGATCGCCGTTCTTGAGCGGATTGAGCACCACGGTGATTTTGTCGCCCGGTAGTACCGACTTGGGCTTCCAACCTTCACGCATCATCGCTGCAGGTGTGCCCATTTCCAGACCCCATTCTTCAACTGCACCTTGCTCGTTAGTCACCAGGATCTGCAGATAGGCATGCGGGCTGGTCCACTCCAGTTGTTTCACGGTCGCTTCGAAAGTAACCCGGCGAGTACTGTCGAACATCGATGTGGAATGATGTGCATATAAAGGTGCAATAGACATTGCACCCAGCAACAGCATAGATAGCGATTTGATCTTCATAACAACCTCAGTCGGAATGAACGGCGCTTGCACCGTTCATTCGCATGGCAATTCATCTGGTCTTAGGCGACTCTGGATTATTGGCGTCCGGGCAACAGCGAGAAGTAGGCATCGCCATCCATGTCGTGCTGCACCCAGCTTTCACCGAGCTTACGCACCGGCAATGGATAGCAGCCGCTGGCGCCCGTAGCGGGAATCGGCATGCCGCATAGACGGTAGCCGCTGGAATCCTTACCCACGTACCACTGATTGGGTTTAGCCATGCCGGTCATGTCTTCATCGTCCCCGGTGAAGGCCAATGAACCTTCCAGGAACCACATGTGGAACCAGTGCTTGCCGCCGCTGTAACCCCACATGGTGTTGCCGTAGTAACCGGCCAATGCCTTATCTGCTTCTTCCTGACTTACGGGTAACGCCATGCCGGCATCCACATAGTTGGGATTGCGCGATTGTGGTCCCGGTGCACCGCCCGCACCCATACCACCGGCATTACGCACCACCGGTGCGGGTGCTTGAGTCGCTTTGCAGCTGCCTTCGTACCACCAGCTCATATTGGCCTGACCAGCAGGAATGTTGCTGCTCAGGGTGTTCTTGCCGCTGTTGCCGAAGTCGTACATCACATACTTCACTTGATTGCCCTTCAGTTCGAAGGAGCGACGGAAATCCAGATAAGGCGGCACCGGACTATCCGGCGCTTTACTGCCATCGATGCTGATGTTGTTGCCATTCCAGCTCACCGCGCAGGCGCTGTTCTTGCTGCTGCAGATCGGCGCGAATTCGCCGGAGCGGCGGTTATACAAACCTACCGTCTTGGCAGTGCTGTCAAGCTTGAAGATCTTGGTGTAATCGTTTTCCCGGTGCGTCCACTCGGTGTTGTTGGGCGCGGGCCGGTGAAAGGTGGTCGCGACATCGCAACTGAGATAACTCTCCTCAGCCTGGGCGAGGCCCATCAACAATACCGAGCCCAAACCGGCATATAACCACGTGCTGCGTGTACCCATGATGTATCCCCCGAAGATCAATGACAGGCCGCTTACTGCGGATCGATTACTTGTTCTAATTAATACTCTGTTTCAACGCTGTTTTAGCCAAGTTCCTCAGCAAGCGAGAGTCACTTTTCATTTCTTGACCGTTACTGAGTATCGTTATTGGCCGGTATCATTTTGGATACCTGACAGAGACCCCTGCTGCGTTTGTACAGACATAAACAAAAAGGGCGATCTGATTTCTCAGATCGCCCTTTGGTAGAAGCTACGCTTCCAGCTGGCTAGTACTATCAGTTAGCCATATCGGAGCGCACGAACACCACGCGGCGATTGGTTGCACGACCGTCGGCGGTGTTGTTATCCGCCACTGGCTGCGCTTCACCGATGCCCTTGGCGCCGATACGCGAGCCGTCCACGCCCTTGCCTACCAGGTAAGCCTTCACCGAGTCGGCACGACGCTGCGACAGGCCCAGGTTGTAAGCGTCCTTACCGACGTTGTCCGTATGGCCTTGCAACTCGCCCTTCACCGACGGCACATCCTTCATGAATTGTACGAAGGCATCCAGCTCGGCGTACGACTCTGGCTTGATGGTGGCCTTGTCGGTGTCGAACTGCACTTCCAGACGCAGGTTGATACCGCAACCGTTGGTATCCACCTTGTCGCCGGCCGGCGTACGTGGGCAACGGTCCAGACGATTCACCACACCGTCGCGGTCATCATCCAGTTCGCAACCATTGGCATCGACCGTGGCACCGGCAGGGGTGTTGGGGCAACGATCGTTGGCATTGATTACACCATCGCGGTCGCTATCGGCCGGAGGCGGCGGTGCCACCGGTGCGGGTGCTGGCGCAGGGGCCGGAGCCGCTACCGGTGCGGGCGCTGGAGCAGGTGCTGCTGCAACCGGCGTTGGCTTGGCGCCACCGAAGTTGAAACGCAGACCCAGGCCACCGAATACATCTTCCAGATGCTGAGTAAAGTCATCCGAACGCTTGCCGATTTCAGCGGACAGCTGCAATGCGCCGTCCTTGGTGATATCAGCCAGTACGCCGGCCTTGATGGCTGCACCGAAGTCACGCTGTGTCTTGGTGGTGCCAGGGGTGCGTGAGCTGATGGCATTCAAACCAAAACCGATGAAGGGATTGACCACTTGGTCACGCATGAATACGCGATTGAAATTCAACGAAGGACCATTGAGCTTCAGCTTGTCACCGCCGGCATTCACATCGTGGCGAGTATCTACATAGGCCAGCTCCATGTCCCAGGCTTCGCTCAAGACCTTACCGAAGGCCAGGCTGCCACCGACATTTTCGTCAGCGCCATAAACCTTGTCCGGATCGACGTAAACTGCCTGCGGGGCAACATACCAACTACCCACTTCTGCACCCGCCAACGCGGAAGATGTGCCGGCCAGCGAAGCGACTGTCGCCAAGCCTAAGAGCAGTGAACGGTGTTTCATGAAATTCTCCTCAAAACTTTCTTGGAAATCGAACCGCTGCTGTCTACTCAATGTTTAACAACGCGGGCCGGCATTCTAGCGAGTCAAGTTATGCAAAGGCATCCCCCCCGGGGGGGGTTCACGCGAAGTGGTGGCTGGTTGTACTTCGGGAATCGAGTAGTGCTACCTGAGCTTCTACTCATCGTGTCAACGTATAACAAATAAACTCTGCTCAGGGTATCGGTGTGCACTGACGTGAACGCTTGATACGGCATAAGCAAAATTGTTTTGTTGGACGTATGCGCTAAGTTTGCTTAGCGATGATAGGCGGGACTCAACTCATGCACTGCCTCAATCATGGCGCCGGCATGTTCAGGCGGGATGGCCGGATGAATACCATGGCCAAGATTGAATACATGGCCATGACCATGGCCATAGCTGGCCAGCACCCGTGCAACTTGCTCACGAATTCTTTCGGGTTGTGCATACAAAGCACAGGGATCGAGATTGCCTTGTAGAGCCTTTTGATCATTCACCAAACGCCGCGCATCGGTGAGATCGGTCATCCAGTCCACACCCAGCGCATCGCAATCAAGTTGCGCCATCTCGGCCAGTAATGGTCCTGCGCCCTTGGTGAATACGATGCGCGGCACGATGCGGCCATCGGCCATGCGCGGCAATGCGCTGATAATCTTTGCCATATAGGCCAGCGAGAATTCACGGTAATGCGCCGGCGTGAGCACGCTACCCCAGGTATCGAAGATCATGATGGCCTGCGCGCCCGCAGCGATCTGTGCGCTCAGATAGGCAATGGTTGCCTGAGTCAACTTTTCCAGCAATGCATGCAGAATCGCAGGATCGTCGTACATCATGCCCTTGATGCGCGCGAACTCACGGCTGCTGCCGCCCTCCACGCAGTAGGTTCCTACTGTCCATGGACTGCCGGCAAAACCAATCAGCGGCACACGTCCCTGCAGTTCGCGACGAATCAATGCGACCGCATCAATCACGTAGCGCAGTTCCTGGTGAGGATCGGGCACGCCCAGCTTGGCCACATCAGACGCACTACGCACCGGATGTTGCAGAACGGGGCCTTCACCCGTTTCAAACTGCAGCCCCAAGCCCATGGCATGCGGAATAGTGAGAATGTCCGAAAATAAAATGGCGGCGTCGAGCGGATAGCGTTGCAAGGGTTGCAACGTCACTTCGCAGGCCAGCTCGGGAGTCTGGCAGAGCTGCAGAAAACTGCCGGCACGTGCACGGGTGGCGCGATACTCGGGCAGGTAGCGTCCTGCCTGACGCATCATCCACACAGGCGTATAAGGCACCGGCTCACGCAGTAATGCGCGCAGAAAGACATCGTTTTGCAAGGGTTGGGTCATGTGGTTGCGAATGATAGCGGAGAAGCGTGCCGCGCGGACCCACGCCGACAAATTGCCCAACAATTTGGCCGACAATTTGCTTGAACGAAGCTAGTGAGCGACCCAAGCAACGGGGCACCAGATCCGACAGATTGCTAGCTGCGTTTGGCAGGATCGAACATGCGTTCGTGCTCCAGCACAGCGTAGCGATCGGTCATGCCCGCGATGTAGTCAGCCACCACACGCGCCCGACCAGCGTCACCCGCTTCGGCATGACCACTTGCCGCTGCCAACTGATACTCGGAAGGCATCAGCTCGGGCGTTGCGATGAACGCGTTGAACAGCGATTGCACTACTTGCTGCGCCTTGGTGGTCATCCGTAGTACGCGGTAGTGGCGGTACACACGTTCACGCAAGAAGCGCTTAAGTTCCAGATGTTGCACGGCCACCGGCTCGCTGAGTTGAATCAGTGGTTTGGACTGGGTGCGCACTGCGTTAATGTCGGCGGGCGCAGCCTGCGTAATGGCCTGTCGGCTGGTTTGGATCACATCGGTTACCACATGATTTACCAAGCGCCGCACCACTTCATGCACCAGACGTCGGCCGCCCAAGTTGGGATAGAGCTGTCGCACCACGGCTAGCTGTGCTTTGAAGGCACTACTTTGCTGTGCATCATCCACGGTAATGAGACCGGCACGCAGACCATCGTCCAAATCGTGATTGTTGTAGGCAATCTCATCCGCCAGATTGGCAATCTGTGCTTCCAGCGAAGGTTGCTCGCGTCGAATGAAGCGTTCGCCCACCTCGCCCAGCTGCCGGGCTTTGTTGAGCGAGCAATGCTTGAGAATGCCTTCACGAGTTTCAAAACATAGGTTCAAGCCATTGAAGGCGGCGTAGCGCTCTTCCAGTTCATCAACAATACGCAGCGATTGCAGATTGTGTTCAAAGCCACCGTAATCGCGCATGCATTCGTTAAGTGCATCCTGGCCGGCATGACCGAAAGGCGTATGTCCCAGGTCATGCGCCAGGCAGATGGCCTCGGTGAGGGTTTCATTGAGCTGCAATGCCGAGGCAATGGTACGAGCGATCTGCGCCACTTCCAGTGAATGCGTCAGTCGTGTGCGATACAGATCGCCCTCCTGATTGACGAACACCTGTGTCTTGTAAACCAGACGACGAAACGCAGTGGAATGAATAATACGATCGCGATCGCGCTGGAATTCACTGCGATTATTAGGCGATGGCTCTTGATAACGACGGCCGCGTGTCTGCGCGTCATGAGCAGCGTAAACGGCTAGCGTGGACGGTGCAGCACTCATGATTCAGCCAAAACCGCGTTGCAAGGTCGTCTGCAAAGCAGCGGCTGGATAGTCCGCGGTCACCACTGCATTGCCTAATCCTTGTAGCAACACCAAACGTAATTGTCCCGCCAATACCTTCTTGTCCATACCCATGAGTTCACGCGCCTTATCTGCACCAATAGCAGGTGCTTTGACGGGCAGACCACTATTTTCGAGCAATCTGACCGTGCGTTGATAATCGGCTTCGGGTAACCAGCCCAGCTGCATGGACATTTCTGCGGCCAACACCATACCTGCCGCCACCGCTTCACCATGCAACCACTCGCCATAGCCCAGAGCATTCTCGATGGCGTGACCGAAGGTGTGGCCGAGATTGAGAATGGCGCGCAGACCTTGTTCGCGCTCATCAATGCCTACCACTTCCGCCTTGACCTCACAGCTGCGCTTGATGGCATAGGCCAGTGCTTGCGGATCGCGAGCCAGGATTTTCGACGCGTTGGTTTCAAGCCAGGCAAAGAAGACGGGATCGCGGATCAAACCGTACTTGATCACTTCGGCAAGGCCGGCACGCAACTCACGATCAGGTAGGGTATTCAACACTGCCGTGTCGGCAATGACACAGCGTGGTTGATGAAATGCTCCGATGAGATTTTTACCGCCGGGATGATTAACGGCTGTCTTGCCGCCCACCGATGAATCCACCTGCGATAGCAAGGTGGTAGGAATCTGGTAGTAATCGACACCGCGCTGATAACAGGCTGCGGCAAACCCGGCCATATCACCGATGACACCGCCACCCAGTGCGATAACTGCGGCGTCACGATTCATCCGCGCAGCGATCAATGCGTCGAATACCTGATTCAAGGTATCCATATTCTTGGTGTGTTCACCATCGGCCAGCACGATTTCGTGCAGCCGCTTATCCATTAAAGATGACTTCAGTTGCTGCAAGTACAGCGGCGCCACCACTTCGTTGGTGACAATCATCAGATTGCGTGCAGTAATGTGCTGCTTCAGCAATGCGGCATTGGTCAACAAACCACTGCCGATCAAAATCGGATAGCTGCGCTCGCCTAGTGCTATGCCCAATTGCTCCACGGATGGTTGCGTCATGGAGAGGGAATCAATGTTCATCTATGGGCTCGTCGACACGATGTAGGGGATCCAATTCCAAACCGCGCAGGATCTCCTGCGCCACCAGCGATACTCGACGATGATCCGTGTTCACGGTCAGCGACGCAATGGATTCGTACAGCGGCGCGCGAATATTGAGCAGATCGCGCAATCGCTGTTCTGGATTGGTGGTATGCAATAGAGGGCGGTGGCGGGTGTGCTTGGTGCGTTCTAATTGCTGTTCGATAGACGTGCGTAGATAAACCACCTTGCCCCGTGCTTGCAGATGCTGGCGGTTGAGTTCGGCCAGCACCGCGCCACCGCCGGTAGCGATCACCACACCATTTAGCTGGGTCAGATTGTCGATTGCCTCGATTTCGCGCTCGCGAAATTTCGGCTCACCCTCTTTTTCAAAGATAAATGGGATATCAACACCCGTTATCCGTTCGATCTCCGCATCGCTGTCGTAAAAGTGCATGTCCAGCAATCGCGCCAACTGTTTGCCGACGGCGGTCTTTCCGGAACCCATGGGGCCGATGAGGAAAATGTTGGTCAAAGTGATCCTGCCAAAACGAAAGCGGCCGCACGAGGCGGCCGCTAATGCTAACCCTAAACCGTGTTTCAAGGAAAATTGGCGGGAGTTGTACAACCGTAATCGGTAGTGCCAAAAGGACTGATCAACCCCGGCGGCGCTAGACTTGCAGAATTGAAATCCGAGCCCAACCCTGGAAGCGTGAAACTTACCACACGAGATGACTCGGTACCCGAGACTGAAGTGGAGGCGCTTAACTCCACCTTGAGCCAGTCGGTATATTCCTGCGGGTAGAACACATTTACTAAAGCGAAACCGCTGGAATCTGTAACCACGCTGGTTGGGGTCACCGTGGCAATGTTGCCCGCCTCCAGTTTGCCGTTGCCATTGAAATCTTCGCCAGCATCCAGATTGCCATTTCGGAAATACGAAGAACTGGACCCCAACAACGAATCTTCATCCGTGCAGGCATCCACATAGTCTCGACTAGTACAGGTACCGCCAAAAGGCGCGCCCACAACCCAGGTTGAACCATTAAAGCAACGACCTCCAGTACCGTACCAGAGAGAACTGATTCGAACGGTAAGCGCGACATTGGCAACGCCGTTACCGTTGGCATCAGTAACTTGAATTGCGTACAGGATTGAGTATTGAGCCGCATTAGGCTCACTGATCGAATTACCTGTACCCAGTGAAATAAACAGGGCCTTTTGCGCTACCGTTAACGTAGCGGTACCGTGCACTGAAGGAGTGTCACTTACGGTCGCAGTTACGGATACGCCATTTGTCGCACTGGGCGAACTACTGGCGGTGTAGACCGTTTGTGCTTTGCCTTCACTATCAGTAGCCGCAGAGGCAATTGATAATGAGCCGCCGCTTGAATCAACCAGACTAAAGGTAACAATCTTACCTTTGACGAGATTGTTGGCGGCATCGCGAACTACCGCCGAGATGGTGCTTTGAGCGCCTGTCGCCACCGTTGCTGGGCTCGCTTGTACGTTGATTGCCGCTGCAGTCGTAGCCACAAACTCTACTTTGACCTGAGTCACCGAACCTGAGCTGGTGGTCGCAGTCAATGTAGCCGGCCCGGCATTTGTTGAGCTAATCGTGACACTTGCCTGGCCCGAAGAGTTGGTCGTAGCAGTCGAGCCGCTCAAGGTGCCACGCGTGCTGGCAAACGTGACTGTCTGACCAACTTGTGGCGAATTATTCAATTTCCACAAAGCAGTAAGGGTCGTAACTTGGTTTAGAGGAATCTCGGTGTTGGCAGCCGGAGTGGTAAACGCAAAGCTATCGCTTGAAACTGTCAGTGCTTGAGTGGCGCTCAAGCCAAGGGCTGTTGCCGTGAGGGTATCGGCACCCCCATGGGTAGCCGTTAACCTGACGGTAACCTTACCCGTGTTGTCAGTAGTCAAATTGCTGGAACTTAAAGTATTTGCCGCAGCAGAAGTGACCACCACTGCCTGGCCGGCGATGCCCGTGCCACCGGAATCCACCAAGGTAAAGGTAAAATCTGCGGAATCACCCAAAACCATGGCACTGGAGCCGCTCACCGTCAGCCTAGTTCCAGTAACACTTACCGCTACGGTATCGGTGATGCCGCCGGCAACAGCGCTGACGGTTATATTTCTATTGGTTTTATCTGAGGTATGTAGTACGGCGGTGGCCGTTCCATTTGTGCCTGTAACAGTTTGTACGCTATCCAAATAACCGGAATTCGTGGTGATCACTACCGGTTGATTTGCCATCGTCTGATTGGCGGCGTTCAAAACCAGTGCAGTGATGGTTATGGGAGTCGAATCGTTTGAAGGTAGCTGCGGCGAGCTTGCCAATAGTTCAACTGAGGCTACGGTTGTCGTTGCACTTGAAGAACTGGAGCTCGTGGCTGACGAACTGGAACTGCTTGCAGTCCCAGAAAGAGTATCGTCACCACCACAGGCAGCAAGCATCAAACTGCCCATCAAAACAAGTAAAAGCTTTTTCATCTCTAGTCCTTCACCCTCGGATAGTTCGATTGACGAACATTTTCCGTGTGTACATTGCCAAATTCAGGGTTTCAGCTCGCCGTATCTGCTCAATAGACGCTGGAACCTTCGCGCAAAATCTTCGGCGTTACAAAAATCAACAACTCGTTTTTGTTGTTGGTCTTTGAGTTGGTTTTAAACAAGTGACCGATGACAGGAATATCTCCCAATAAAGGCACTTTAGTTTCAACGTCGCGTTTCTCGCTTTCGAGAATGCCGCCCAATACCACTGTCTGACCGTCGTTGACCAACACTTGATTAGTAAGACTATTCGTATTCAATTGAAGGCACGTTAACGCCACCGGACGTAACTACTACTGTGCCGACACTATCCTTGGTCACCGTCAGATCCAGAATGATGCGATCGTCCGGGGTGATTTGCGGCGTTACTTTCAGCGACAAAACAGCTTTTTTGAAGGAAATAGTCGCAGCGCCACTCGAGGACGACTGTTGATATGGAATTTCCGTACCCGCCTCGATACTGCCTTCTTTTTGGTTGGCAGTAATGATTTTAGGTGAAGACACCACTTCGGCACGATTCTCAGCCTGCGCCGCCGACAATTCCAAATCGACCAAGTAGTCGGAACCTAAAATTGCCAAAGCCAGACTGCCTGCTTGACTTGATGTCGGCAAATTAACCAAGTAGCGATTGGCAGCCGAAGGCGTCGAAACAGGAAATGGCGAACCGGTACTGTTTAGATTGGTAAGACCAGAGCTAACGATCGTATCGGCACCCGCAGCAGTACCGGTAACGGCATACAAGCCATTCGCCCCGTTAGTACCTACACCTGTAGCACCCAAACGTACGCCCAATTCACGGCTGAAATCGTCATTGACGATAACGACGCGTGCTTCAATCTGCACTTGCCGGATAGGAATATCCAAGGTCTGGACCAAACGACGGATTTCGGCAAGATTTTCCGATGTGTCCTGCAGTAACAACATATTGGTACGTGTGTCGACCGTGACGCTGCCACGTTCGGACATCAGTGAATTTCCCTTACCCTTAATTAGCTCAGCCAAATCGGAAGCCTTAGCGTAATTCACTTGTAAGAAATCCGATTTAAGTGGCGCGACCGCCGACAAATCTTTCTTCGCGGATGCCAACTCTTTTTCTCTGGCGGCAATTTCCGCAGCAGGACCGATCATGATGACGTTGCCATCTTGACGCATGTCTAGACCCTTGGTCTGCATGACAATGTCTAGCGCTTGATCCCAAGGCACATTCTGCAAGCGCAAAGTTACATTGCCCTGCACAGTATCGCTGATCACCATGTTTTGGCCGCTGGTATCAGCCAGCAACTGCAATACGGCGCGGGTCTCAATATCCTGGAAATTCAACGTTAGGCGTTCGCCTTTGTATTCTTTCTTATCTTGAAGCGTAGCCGCTTTAACCACTGGCTTAATTTCAACGGTGTACTGATCTTCGGATTGATACGCGACCGGTTCCCAATCGCCACCTGCGCTGATGACAATTCGTGCGCCATCGCCTACGCGCAGCGTATTAATCGTATTCACCGGCGTAGCAAAATCCACCACATCCAAGGTTTTCAACTGGCTGTCGGCTACTGACGTTTTGGCAAAATTGACGACTATGCGGCCGCCTTCCTGTTTTAAATCGGGCGAGACTCGTGAGTTGCTGAGCTGTACCACAATTCGTCCGGAGCCATCGGTGCCACGGCGAAAGTCCACCTTGCTCAAACTCGCCGCTTTGGGTGCAGCTGCGGATACCGATGTCGCACTCGCTGTTTGGGCAACCGGAGCAGTGCTGGCTTGTACATTACTACCGACTGTAACAATGACGGTGTCGCCTTCTACACGCGTTTGATACGGCACCATACTATTGAGGTTCAGCACCACTCGGGTACGACCGTTGGCCTCCGCGACATTGACGGTGTCGATAACGCCACGTTTTACATCAATGCGGCGCGACGGTAGCGCGATGCTGGTATCAGCCAGATCCAGCGAAATACGCGCAGGATTATCCACAGTGAAACTAAGTGGCTGCGGTGCGCTGTCGCTTAGTTTGAGCCGTAGTTGTACTTGATCGCCGGGCATCGCTTCTGCGTTGATTTGCTGCAATTGATTTGCAGCCAGTGCTTGAGCAGAAAACAAAACGGCACCCAACATGGATGCGATCAATACGCGTGCGGTAGTCATAAGGCTCTGCGGCAACCTGTACTGCATTTTATGGGACGTGGCTTCATTCAATCGGGACGACATTCGCTTCTCCCATCTCATTCTTTCAGCGACAGCGCGGCCGGGCGTTCGATATAACCGCCCAGACCGTCAGCAACGAGTTCGATAACCGATACTTTGGATGGGGTGATGCTTGTAACGCGGCCATCCGACTGTCCTAAGTGGCTGCCGACCTGTACGCGATGCACCAAACCATCTTTACCCTGCAATAGTCCGAAAGTTTTACCCTGCAACTGCAGAGTGCCCACCATTTGCAAGGTATCCAAAGGAAATTGTTCGAGAAACTCACGCGGTCGCTGCACATCCGGACGAGCCGAAGTAGCTAGGTTGGATTTTGCTGAGGTGCTCGGCGTAAACGGCGAACGCTCACCTGAAGCTTCATACTTGAATGGTTCATTGGCCTTGATTTCGGGCAGGGGTTCGATGCGTTCGCCCGGACGTGCCTTGATTTCCGCCACCTTTTGTTTGAGTTCGTCAAGATTATCGGCACATGCACCCAGCGTCAGCAAAGCCGCGCCTAGTGCGAGGTACCGAATACCGACGCCTATCAGCTGAACTGCATTAAACGAGCAAATTTTCTTCATTAACTGCATGTGCGCCAACTCTTACTTGCCGTTCTTCTTGGCTCGATCACGCTGCTCACGATCCACAGCAGCCTGCTCTTCATCGTCCAGATAACGATAAGTCTTAGCGGTAATATCCAACTGCAATTTATCTGCGCTGCCCTTGGCATCAGCCTGAACGATCTGCAAATCATGCAAGGTGACGATGCGCGGCAGTGCAGCAATACCGCTGACAAAGTTGCCGATGGCGTGGTAACTGCCGGTCAGGCGAATCTTGATGGGCTGTTCGGCATAAAAATCCTTTTTATTTTCAGCGCCGGGCTGGAACAGTTTTTCATCCAATCCTGCCGCCAGACCTGTCTGTGAAATGTCCACCACCAAATTAGGTATTTCAGTCTTATTAGGCAGCTGGCGCAGCATGGCGCCGAAAGAACGTTCCATTTCTTTCAGCTGCTCCTTGTAAGCGTCGAGATTGGCGGCTTTGCGTGACTTCTGTTCCAGCGTGGACAATAGACTCTGCTCTTCGGCCTGCGCTTGCTCCAGCAACGGCTTCTGGTCCTTGATGGCGATCAGCCAGGCACAGACACCTACTGCCACAATGAACACCAGGGCAATAGCACCCAGACGGAATGGCAACGGCCAGCGGCCCGGGTCGTTGGGATCGAGGGCTCGCAATTGCTCAAGAAACTTATCCATTACGCAGCCTCCTTGCTCTTACGAGTGGAGACAGCCGCCTTGGCATCCTTGTCTTTATCAGCAGAAGTCTTGGTAGCCACTTGGTTGGCATACAAGGTAAAACTTGAACCGGCGTCGCCAGTACCCTTGGTTTCGACAATTTCGAGGAACGGATCCTTCAACCATTCCGACGTGTCGATGTTTTTCATGAAAGTGGAAACACGCGTACTGGATTCGGCGATGCCTTTAATCTGGATACGACGATCAGTTTGCTTGATGGAAGTCAGATATACGCCGTCGGGTAACAGCCGTACCAGTTGATCGAACAGATGCACAACCTCAGGCCGACCGCTTTGTAGCTGTTCGATAACCTGGATGCGCGACTGCAGACGCTGTTTCTGCTGTTCCAGATCGAGAATCTCGACGATCTGTTTATCGACTTGAGCGATCTCGTCTTTGAGGTATTGATTGCGATTGTTCTGGTTATCGATGATCGAGGCGTATTGCCAGCGCAGCACAAAGCCCGTAAGCACTGCAAGCAACACCGCAACGCCGGCTGCCATGCCGAATTCCTGACGTTTGCGTTTACGCTCGACCTCACGCCAAGGTAGTAGGTTAATGCGTGGCATTAGTCAAAGCTCCTCAACGCCAGACCGCATGCGGTCAACAGGGCGGTCGCATCCTTCTTGACGTTCTGGTTCTTGGCGCGTGTGCTGATCTTCATCTGCCCGAGCGGATCGCCGCGTTCAGCAGCAATGCCTACGCGACTGGCAATTACTTCGGCTACGCCGGGGATGTTGGCGCAACCGCCGCAAATCAAAATCTGTTCGGGTTGTTCGCGCGCTGCGCCCGATGCCAGGAAGAATTGCAGTGAACGACTCACTTGCTGGCACATGTCATTGATGAAGGGGTCCAGCACTTCTGTCTGATAGTTGGCTGGCAGGCCACCTTCTTTCTTGGAGCGTCCGGCTTCTTCCATGCTCAAACCATAAGTCCTCATGACTTCTTCGGTAAGCTGCTGGCCACCAAAGGCGAAGTCGCGAGTGTAAATGACCCGCAGATCACGCAGCACACTGAAAGTGGTGCTGCTGGCGCCGAAGTCCACCACTGCCACCACCCGGTCCAACCCGCCATCCGGCATTTGATGTGTCAACAACCGGCAAGCGTTTTCCAAGGCAAAAGCTTCGACATCCACCACCCGGGCCGTCAAACCAGCTGCGCTGCAAGCAGCCACTCTTTGAGTCACGTTATCGCTACGGGTGGCAACCAACAGCACATCCAGCATATCCACTTCTTTTTCCGATGGGCCGATGACTTCGAAATCGAAACTCACTTCATCCATGGGGAAGGGAATGTATTGATCGGCCTGCATTTCCACCTGCGCTTCCAACTCGCTCTCGGAGAGAGTGCGCGGCATCTGGATGATCTTGGTAATCGCAGCATCGCCGCTGATGGCAATGGCCACTTCCTTGGCACGAGCGCCGGAGCGCTTCACGGCACGCTTGATCGCCTCACCGACTAGGTTGGCATCGACAATGGCTTTTTCGTTGATTGAATTCGGCGGGGTCGCTTCGGCCGCATAGGATTCGACACGGTATTGGCCGCCGCTCATGCTCAATTCAATGAGCTTGATCGACGATGTCGTTATGTCAAGCCCAATAATGGGTCTTGCTTTAGGTTTCAAAAACACGCGCGTTCCCTTTTGCAGTGAAGCGAGTTGGGGTTCAAACCGAATCTGGCGCGAAAGTCGGCATTCACTATAGCCTTGCGTGCGTTACGTTGAATGTGAGGACTCTCACGAAAACCATCCCGGCAAACTGCCCTCAGCGTTGCTGTTTAGTGACGTCACTACAAGACATAAGATGCAGAATATTACTTAATTTGCTGCAAACCGCACGTAACGTGCATCAGCAACTACCCACCAATTTGCGTAAAGTCCGCCACCGGGGACAGGTCGATATGTACCGGCTACGCGGTTCATGCAGCAGAATTGACTTGGCAATACTCGGTTAATATGCGCTGATATTCCAAGCTCAGCAAGCACTTAGGAATTGTTTCTGTGCCGTCACGTTACAAAAAAACCGTTCTTCGCTGGTTCCTGACAACCCTGATTCTGGGGGTGGGCGGTGTTGGCCTGCTGATCGCAGGCGCCATGCAGTACCTCGAACCCCAGGTTCCCGATGTCGCCGCCTTGCGCGATGTACGCCTGCAGATTCCACTGCGAATTTACTCACGGGACGGGAAATTGCTGGCCCAAATCGGTGAGCAAAGACGCATTCCTTTGGCTTTTGCCGAATACCCTCAGATGACGGTCAATGCCTTTCTGGCAGCCGAAGACGACCGGTTTTTTGAGCACAATGGCGTTGATTACGCGGGTTTGATACGTGCGATCGCAGTCAATCTGAGTAGCGGCTCCAAACGGGAGGGCGGCGGCACCATCACCATGCAGCTGGCCCGCAATATGTTCCTGTCGCCAGAGCGTAGTTATCGACGCAAGATGTTGGAAATCATCAGCGCCTGGCGGATCGAACATGCTTTTTCCAAGCAGGAGATCCTGTCCTTATATCTCAATAAAATATTTCTAGGGCAGCGCGCTTACGGCGTGGGAGCCGCGGCCGAAGTTTATTTTGGCAAGACCGTCGCCGAACTGACCTTGGCCGAAACCGCACTTTTGGCCGGCCTGCCACGCGCACCTTCCCGGGAAAATCCTGTCGCCAGTGCTGAACTAGCCAAGCAGCGCCGTGCTTACGTGCTGCGGCGCATGCGAGAACTCGGCTTTATTAACGATTCGGAACGCGAGGCGGCCGACCAGGCGCCCGTAGAGTCTCGCTTGCATGGTGTAGCCGTCGAGTTGGATGCGCCCTACATTGCGGAAATGGCCCGGCAGGAACTCGAGCAGCGCTATGGCCAACGCATCTACACCGACAATTTCTCGGTGTACACCACGGTGGACAGCCGTCTGCAGCAAGCGGCACGACGGGCGGTACGACTGGGGTTGCTGGAGTATGACGCTCGCCATGGCTATCGAGGCCCGGTGACCACGCTGACACTGCAGAGCGGCGCTGACGAAGCTACTTGGTCGAAAGCCCTGGGCAAGTACCCCAGTGTAGGCGGACTGCAAGCCGCCATCGTGCTACAGACCCAGGGGCAAGAGGCCCAATTGTTTGCGCGCGGTACTGGCCGTTTCACGATTGCGTTTAACAACATCAAGTGGGCACGCCCCGGACTGGAAGATGGCTCGGTGGGCAAAGCTCCCGAACAAATCAGCGACGTGCTGCATCGTGGCGATGTGGTGTATGTCGCTCAACAGACCAGTGGTGCGTGGCGCTTGATGCAGGTTCCCAAAGCGCAGTCTGCATTCGTGGCATTAGATGCCGACGATGGCGCCATCGTAGCGCTGGAAGGCGGATTCGATTTTGACGCCAGTCGTTTTAATCGTGCCGTACAAGCCAAGCGACAACCAGGCTCATCATTCAAACCGTTTTTGTACTCGGCGGCACTTGAGCATGGCTTCACCCCTGCGTCGATAGTAAACGACTCGCCAGTGGTGGTGGACGATGCCGGTCCGGAAGGTTCCTACCGTCCACAGAATACCAACAAGCAATTCATGGGTCCGTTGCGCATACGTGAAGCGCTGGTACGGTCGCGCAATCTGGTATCGATTCGCTTGATAAGTACCTTGGGTACTGCCTATGCCACCGACTACATCAAGCGTTTCGGTTTCAGTAGTGAACAGTTACCGCAGAACCTGTCGTTGGCGCTCGGTGCTACTCAGGTGGCGCCACTGGAAATGGCGCGCGGTTATGCCGTTTTCGCCAATGGCGGCATGCGTGTTGAACCTTACTTAATAGATCGTGTTATTGGCGGGATGGGTGAACTCATCTATACCGCCGATCCATTAACTGCGTGTGCGGACTGCGAGAGTCCTAAGAACTACACGACGGTCGAAGCGGCAAACGCCACCCAGCGAGTAGCGGCCGAACCCGATAGCGCCGCGTCTGCGGAGCAAACTATTCCTGCTGCAGCTCCCGACAATGAGTCGCCAAGTCCTGCATCTACGTCGATCAAACTGGCGCCGCGAGTAGTTTCTTCGACCAATGCCTTTCTCATGACGGACATGATGAAGGACGTTATCCGGCGTGGTACCGCCACCCGTGCGTTGGTGTTGAACCGTCGTGATATCGCAGGCAAAACTGGTACCAGCAATGACCTTCGCGATACTTGGTTTGTCGGTTTTAATGGCGACCTAGTCGGCGCTGCCTGGGTAGGCTTCGATCAAGAACGCCCCTTGGGCAATGGCGAGGAAGGCGGCCGCACTGCATTGCCGGTATGGATTTACTTCATGCAGGAAGCTCTGCGTGGCAGTCCTGAACATACCCTCAGTCAACCGGAAGGCGTGGTCAGCGTACGAATTGCCACCGATACCGGTAAAGCCACTGATCGCACGGGGACGGGCACCACTTTCGAATATTTTGCTCAGGATCATCTACCAGAGAGTGGTGACGAGACAGCTAGCGAATCGAGCACTGCCGGAAGCGGTAACGATGGCCTGTTCTGATCCTACTTAAATTGCAACATGACTCGTCGCAGCGGCCGTGAAGATCAATTGCGCCGTGCCGTCGCCCAGGAAGCGGCGCGCATCATGGCGGAACAAGGTATTCGATGATTTTCTACAAGCGAAGCGTAAAGCCGCCGAGCGCCTGCAACTGGCCAGTACAACAGGGTTACCGAGTAATAGCGAGATCGAAGCCGCGCTGCTGGAGCATCAGCGTTTGTTTCAGGACGGACATCACACCCAACTACAGGATTTGCGTAATGCGGCTCTGCAATTGATGCGTGTGTTAGGCAAGTTCAATCCGCGGCTGGTAGGTGGTCTATTAAACGGCGCAGCTACTGCACACACCGAAATCAATCTGCATGTTTTTGCCGATTGGGCCGAGCAGGTAGCTATTCGGCTGGAGGAACGCGGCATTAAACATCGTCATGCGGAGAAAAAATTTCGCTACGAACCCACCCGGCAAGTCAGTTATCCCAGCTTTAAGTTCATTGCCGGTCAGCATGCGTTTGAAGTGGTGGTATTTCCAATAGATGGCTTGCGTCAAGCCCCCAGCAGTCCAGTGGATGGCCAACCTATGGAGAGGGCCGATCTGGCAGAAGTGGAAAAACTAGTCGAATAGGCAAAAATAAAAACCCGCCAGATGGGCGGGTTTTTATGCTCAACGGTTTAGCCGGATACTAACCGCGCTTGTTGATCTCAACATAGTCGCGCTTGGCTGGACCGGTGTACAGCTGGCGCGGACGACCGATCTTCATGCCCGGATCGGCAATCATTTCCTGCCAATGTGCCACCCAGCCTACGGTACGCGCGATGGCAAACATCACGGTGAACATGGAACGCGGGATACCCAGGGCGCTGTAAATGATGCCCGAATAGAAATCCACATTCGGGTACAGCTTGCGCTCAACAAAGTATTCGTCCTTGAGCGCGATTTCTTCCAGACGCAACGCCAATTCGAACAACGGATTGTCCGACTTGCCCAGCTTGGCCAGTACCTTGTGGCACATGCCGCGAATGATGGTGGCGCGCGGATCAAAGTTCTTATAAACGCGGTGACCAAAGCCCATCAACTTGAAGCTATCGTTTTTGTCCTTGGCCTTGGCAATGAACTTGTTGATGTTGTCGGTGCTGCCGATCTGTTCCAGCATGGCCAGCACGGCTTCATTGGCGCCACCATGCGCCGGGCCCCACAACGCAGAAATACCAGCGGAAATAGCCGAATACGGATTGGTACCGGTGCTACCGGCCAAACGCACGGTGGAGGTCGAAGCATTCTGTTCGTGATCAGCATGCAGGATGAACAGTAGATCCAAAGCCTGGGCGGCCACCGGATCGACCTGATACTGCTCGCAAGGTACGGCAAAGAACATATTCAGCAGGTTCGAGCAATAATCCAGATCGTTGCGCGGATAGACGAATGGTTGACCCAGCGAATGCTTGTAAGCCGCAGCAGCAATGGTAGGAATCTTGGCGATGATGCGATGGGCAAAAATCTCGCGATGACGTGGATTATTGATGTCCATCGAGTCGTGATAGAAGGCCGACATCGAAGCCACTACACCAGACAGCATGGCCATGGGATGCGCGTTGTAGTGGAAACCGTTGAAGAAACGCAGCAGCGATTCATTCAACATGGTGTGGTACTGAATGGCGTGCGAAAACTCGTTGAGCTGCTGACTGGAGGGCAGTTCGCCATTGATCAGCAAGTACGATACTTCCAGGAAGTTGCTCTTTTCGGCCAACTGTTCGATGGGTACGCCACGGTGCAGCAAGATGCCATTGTCACCGTCGATGTAAGTAATCTTGCTTTCGCAGGAAGCCGTCGACATGAAGCCCGGATCGAAGGTGAAGACATCGTGGTCTTTGGCAAGCGGGGCGATATTCAATACGTTCGGTCCCAGGGTGGGGACTTTGACATCGAGCGTGGATTTTTTACCGGTGGCGAGGTCAGTCAGCTCGAATTTCTTGTCAGTCATAGGGGTTGATTCCTGCGCGTTATCGCTTCATGAAGGCTGCCAGCAAAGGCCGCTCAGCGTTACATGTGGGACGCGCTGAATCAAGCCTTTTTGCGGTGAATAAAGGTCAGGCGCGCCGATTCGGGGCGAGATCAAAAATTGACCCGAAAAACTGCATTCCAATCGGTGCAAAGCCTGTGACAAAGCCACTCAGCTCGAGGTCCGATCCACCAACAATACGGAACCATCGACGCCGGTTACGCGGACGCGCGCACCCACCGGCAGGCTGGGGCCACGCACTTCCCATTCTCTGTTCCCCAATTTAACCCGGCCGACGCCGTTCTGAATGGGCGACTGCAGAGTCAGGGCTTCGCCAATATGACGCAGACCGAGACGGTGTTCAGCCGTAGGTCGATCCAGCTCCCGCCGACGGGAGCGGTACTGCATCCAGAAGTACAAACCAAATACAGCAAAGGCAAAGCACAAAAACCAGATCATGAAAGCAGTCGCAGAGTTAATGAGGGCTAGCACACCTTAACAAGCGCAAACCCGATGAACGATGAACGTGGTCACAAGCTGCGAGTACAGCAGCTCACGATAAGTACTTTGCTCAGCCAACGGCAGCCGAACGACTGCGCTTCAGGTGCACCAATAACAACGACATGGCCGCCGGCGTTACACCAGGCACACGTGAAGCCTGCCCTAAGGTGGCAGGACGCGCTTCGCTGAGGCGTTGCCGTACTTCATTGGATAAGCCCCTAATAAGCCGATAATCGAGATCGCCCGGGAGCGCAGTGGTTTCGTTGCGGCGCTGACGTTCGATTTCAGTGGTTTGCCGGCTGATATAGCCATCGTACTTGGCCTGAACTTCCAGCTGCACAGCCACTTGTTCCGCCAGCCGTTCATCATCGAATTCGGCAGCCTTACCGACGGCTTCAACCGCAACCAGCTCCGAATAGGCCACTTCAGGGCGACGCAGCAAATCCAGCGCATGAACCTCGCGGCTCAGTGACGTACCCAGCAAAGCCTGTTGTTGTTCGGCATCCAAGTGATAGGGCTGAATCACCGTATCGGCTAGACGCTGCCATTCGCTTGCCACGGCGTTGCGCTTGGTTTCAAAGAAAGCCCAGCGGTCATCGTTGACCAAGCCCAACTCACGGCCCACAGGCGTCAAACGGGTGTCGGCATTGTCTTCGCGCAGCAGCAAGCGATATTCCGCCCGGCTGGTAAACATACGATAGGGCTCGGTAGCGCCACGGGTGATCAGGTCATTGATCAACACACCCAGATATGCCTCGCCACGCTGTGGCCACCAAGCAGAACGCTGTTTGGCTTTCAAAGCGGCGTTGATGCCGGCCAACAGACCCTGTGCGGCCGCTTCTTCATAACCGGTGGTACCGTTGATCTGACCGGCGAAAAACAAACCACCGATGTGCTTGGTTTCCAGGCTGTACTGCAGGTCACGCGGATCGAAGTAATCGTATTCAATGGCATAGCCCGGACGAGTGATGTGCGCATTCTCGAAGCCCTTGATGGAACGCACTAACTGCAACTGCACATCGAAGGGCAGGCTGGTGGAAATTCCATTGGGATAGATTTCGTGTGTGTTCAAACCTTCCGGCTCGATGAACACTTGGTGCGATAGCTTGTCCGCAAAACGCACCACCTTATCTTCAATGGACGGGCAGTAGCGTGGCCCCACGCCTTCAATCACACCGGTATACAGCGGCGAGCGGTCGGTACCGGCGCGAATGATCTCGTGGGTGCGTTCATTGGTATGCGTGATATGGCAGGGCAGCTGTTGCGGATGATCGCTGCGCCGGCCTAGGTATGAAAATACCGGCATCGGGTCATCACCCGGCTGCACAAACAATTCAGCGTAGTTAATGGTCCGACCGTCGATACGTGGCGGTGTGCCGGTTTTCAAGCGGCCGACGCGCAACGGCAGTTCACGTAACCGAGCCGCCAAGCGGTTTGAAGGTGGGTCGCCGGCCCTTCCGCCCTGGTAGTTTTCCAACCCAACGTGGATCTTTCCGGCCAAAAAAGTACCGACAGTCAATACCACCGTCGGAGCGCGGAACTCGATTCCTGCCTGGGTAATCACACCCTGTACCGAGCTCTGCTCGACGATAAGGTCGGCCACTTCTTGTTGAAACAGCGTCAAATTGACTTGGTTTTCCAGCAATCTGCGCACGGCTTGCTTGTAGAGCTGCCGATCCGCCTGCGCGCGGGTAGCGCGCACCGCCGCGCCCTTGCTGCCGTTGAGAGTACGGAACTGAATGCCGGCGCGATCCGTCGCCATGGCCATGGCGCCGCCCAGGGCATCAATTTCCTTCACCAAGTGCCCTTTGCCGATACCGCCAATAGCAGGGTTACAGCTCATTTGGCCAAGAGTTTCGATGCTCTGCGTCAGCAACAGGGTTTTGGCGCCCATACGCGCCGCTGCCAACGCCGCTTCGGTACCGGCATGACCGCCGCCCACTACGATGACTTCAAACTGATCTGGAAATCGCATATGCGTCCGCCTCAAGGGGCCGCTAGTTTACTCAAGCGTCGCCCGGCCGCCAGCTGCGTCTGTTTTCGGGGGAATCCATCATGAATTGCCTTACCACCCAATCCGGAATTCAACGACACCTACGTGCCGCGACATGGGCAGTTCTCGGCTGCTTATGTTTATGGAGTGTCAATAGCCAGGCCGAGGACGCTGATCCGGCCAGCCGCATCGCGCGCGTCAGCTATTTAAAAGGGCAAGTGTATGTCCAGACCACCGATGACGATGCCTGGCGTAACGCAGGCATCAATCAACCTCTGACTAGTAGCGATCAGCTATGGACCGATGACAAGGGTCGCGCCGAACTGCAAATGGGCAGCACGGCTTTGCAAATCGATGCGAACACACAGCTGCGTCTATTGGAACTCAGCGATGACGTCTTGCAAGTGGAAGTGACTCAAGGCGTTGTGAATGTCCACGTACGCAATCTAAGTCGCAATGACACCGTTGAGATCGACACACCAAATGCAGCTATTACTGCACAGGACGAAGGTACCTATCGCATTGAAGTTGCGGATCGCGATCAACAAACCCTTATTCAAGTACGGCAGGGACGTGCTGAAGTTACCGGTGAAAAGCAGAGCTTCAACCTGCGCGCCGATGAGCAATTGAGTTTACGTGGTGACACGCGTCTGACGGCCGATTTTGACAATGTGCCGCGTATGGACGAATTTGATCGCTGGGCAAATGAGCGTAATGAACGTGCTGGCCGTGTGTCTTCGTCACGCTATGTGTCGGCTGATGTAATCGGTTATGAAGACCTCGATGATTATGGCTATTGGCGTTACTACAACGACTATGGCTATGTGTGGCAGCCCACGCGCATTGTCTCGGGTTGGGCGCCTTATCGGTTCGGTCACTGGGTCTGGGTAACACCCTGGGGATGGACCTGGGTGGATGATGCGCCTTGGGGATTCGCACCCTTTCACTATGGGCGTTGGACCACCATAGACAACCGTTGGTGCTGGGTGCCCGGACCTCGCACCGTGCGCGCCGTGTATGCACCTGCGCTAGTGGCATGGGTAGGCACGCCGGGCTTAAGTGTTTCCGTCAGTATCGGTGCACAACCGGTAGGCTGGATTCCGTTGGGACCCCGTGAGGTTTATCGGCCCGTCTATCGCAGTAGCCCAACCTACATACTAAATATCAATTTGAGCAATAGCCGGCTAAATCGAAATGAATTCGATCGTGACTATCGTCGATCACCGCGCGATATCAGTTATGGTAATCGCGCTGCGACCACGGTGGTGCAAGCCAGCGCCTTCCGCGATCCACGCCCCATTAACAATCACCTGATCAAGCCGGAGAATGGTCGACTACAACCCGTCGATAGCACGCCTGTGGCGCGTCCCGAACGCGGACTACGTCCAAGCAATGAACGCATAACACCACCGATCAATGCCAATTCACGCAACGTATTGGCTCGCCGTCAACCGCTAGCGCCCAACAACTCGGGTGATAACAACACCCTCGGCAAACCAAACAATGTGCGGGTTATTGATCCGGCGACCGTGCGTCGTCCCGATAGTAATTCTCGCAACGATAGTCGCATTGGCAATCCCGAACGCAATGAACCTGGCCGTGCAGTGAATACAGCACCAGATGCAAACAGGCCCAACAACTCGCGTAATGACGGAGCTTCGCGTGTACAACGTGACACTCAACGCGAAGATACAGCGCCGAGCAATCGCACGCGCACTATTACAACGTCACCCTATGTGCGACCTGAAAATAGGAATGAGCAACGGTCCAATCCGTCGCAACCTTCGTCATCGCCATCGGCTGCCTCACCCAACTCCGCCACGCCAGAAGGTCAATCGCGTGAGCGAAATCGTTCATGGGTACGTGATGAAGCGCAGTTAGGTCGCTCGCGAGGCGCGGATAATTCAAACAATGCAACACCCGAACGTGAGCGTACGCCAACGCCCACTCCTGCTCCGCAACGTCGAGAAGAAAGCGCGCAACCCGCTCCTTCTACGCCTGCAGTTACACCAGCAAGACCAAGTGAACCCCAGCGCCGGCCGGACGAAGACGAGCAACGACGTCGTCGTGGTTTAGGCGGTGATGTACGCTAGAGCGCATCAAGCCAATCGTCATTCCACTGCGGTCAATGTAATGCCATCCCGTGCCACGCCTGATAGTCGTGGCACGGCATCGTGACTGTAAAAGCTCTCATCAATTTTGCCGTTGCCCATTGGCGCCACTTCAACGCGCGTAACTCGAGATCCTCGCCACAGCAAGGTGCAGTCTGTTGACTTGGCATCAGCAGCAGGACAATCCAATCGTTCGATGTTTAGCGTCAATGCGCGCAGAGCAAAATTCGACGTATTTTGTACGCTACCTGTTAAGCGCCACGGTGCTCCGTTACCGGTAAGTTGCACATCCTGAAGCTGTGCCGTAGGCAGCTCCTTAACACTCGTATTGGAACTGCTACTTGTGGAATGGATAGACGTTGTTGCCGAGGGCGCGACGTGGATATTGAGCCATAACAACAGTAAAGCCATTGCCGAACTCAGTCCAATGCCCAGCTTGCGATAGCGCCGCGTTACGGCCAACAGCAGACCGATAACCAATAGGATGAATAGAACTCTGGCGTTCATCACTTTCCTATGCAAAAACTGGTGAAGATCCTACCGAGCAAATCATCTGAAGTGAATTCACCGGTGATTTCGCTTAACGCCTGCTGCGCCATGCGTAACTCTTCTGCACACAATTCGCCGGCGTGACGAGTCAACAAATGCATCTGTGCCTGTTGCATGTGTTGTGCGGCGCGTTGCAACGCTTCGAGATGGCGTCGACGCGCCAGAAAACTGCCTGACTCGCTGCTGTTATAGCCAATGCAGCTCTTAAGATGCTCGGCCAATAACGACAGACCATCGCCATTCTGTGCAGATAAAAATACTCGCGGTGGCTGAGTATCTTCGAGTGCCGGAACTTTTCCCGCCAGATCAATCTTGTTCATGACGATGCTGACTGGAATGCCGACTGGCAACTGTTTCAGGTCTGCGTCAATGGAGCTCATGTCGCTAGCGTCGGTGACATAGAGCACACGGTCCGCCTTGGACATCTCCAGTTGTGCACGACGGATACCCTCTGCCTCTACCCGGTCTGGTGTTTCGCGCAATCCAGCAGTATCGACAATGTGCAAAGGCATTCCGTCGATATGGATACGCTCCCGCAGCACATCCCGAGTGGTGCCGGGTACATCGGTAACGATGGCAGCATCGTATCCAGCTAATTTATTTAGCAGACTGGATTTACCGGCATTTGGTTTACCGGCAATCACTACCGTCATGCCTTCACGCAGTATGCTGCCTTGTTGTGCATTGTGCTGGATGGCCTTCATCAATTGCTGTGCATGCTCAAGCCGCTGCAACAGCAAGCGATCCTGCATCAGATCGAGTTCTTCATCGGGAAAGTCGATGGCAGCTTCGACGTGCATACGAGTATGGATGACCGCTTCGGTTAATTCATGCAATCGCGTGGAAAACTCGCCTTGTAAAGAGCGTACCGCAGCACGCGCAGCTTGTTGTGAATCTGCTGCGATCAAATCGGCTATAGCTTCAGCTTCTACTAGATCCAGTTTGTCGTTTAGAAATGCGCGTCGACTGAACTCGCCGGGCTCGGCAGAACGTGCGCCTAACTGCAGGATGCGTTGCAACAACATATCCAACACCACGGGTCCGCCGTGTGCCTGCAACTCCAATACATCTTCGCCAGTGAATGAATTCGGCGCCGGAAAATACAAAGCAATGCCGGTGTCGATCTCACGCGCCTCTGCGTCGCGAAATGCGCTCAGATGTGCGTGACGCGCTTTAGGCATAGTAGCCAATATGCCTGTCGCGATTTCAGGGACTCGTTTACCCGAAACGCGCAAGATCCCCACACCACCGCGACCGGGTGGTGTGGCAATCGCCGCGATGGTATCGAGTTCGCTGGCAATCATGTTGCTACCGCAAGGCACACTCTTGATGTGCCGCGACCGAGAGGATCAAACGAGCGCTTGTTTAGCGTCCGCTGCTACCAGTTTGTTGATGCGCCATTGCTGCAAGGCGGATATGGCCGTGTTGGTAATCCAGTACAACACCAAGCCGGCAGGGAACCAAGCCATCATTACCGTCATCATCACAGGCATGAATGCCATGATCTTGGCCTGCATGGGATCCGGTGGCGGCGGATTCATTTTGAACTGCACGAAGTTCGCCACGCCCATGATCAGCGGCAGAATGAAGTATGGATCGCGTGATGATAAGTCAGTGACCCAACCGAAGAACGGTGCCTGACGCAACTCCACGCTCTCCAGCAGCACCCAATAAAAGCCCATAAAGAAGGGGATTTGAATCAACATCGGCAGACAGCCAGCCACAGGATTGATTTTTTCTTTCTTATACAGCTCCATCGTAGCCCGACCTAATGCTTCGCGATCATCCTTGAAACGTTCTTGCAGAGATTTAAGTTTTGGCCCGATGGTACGCATCTTGGCCATAGAGCGACCGCTGGAAGCGGTAAGTCGATAGAACGCCAGCTTGATCAAAAGCGTGGTGATGATGATCGTGATTCCCCAATTACTGACGAAGCCATGTATAAACTTCAATATCAGGAATAGAGGATGAGCAATGATGTACAGGTAAGTACCGTAGTCTGTAGTACGGTCAAGTTCGGGTCCAGTTACAGCCAGTTGATCCTGCAATTTTGGGCCGATAAATACTGTTTCAGTCAGCTGCGCGGAAGCGCCTGCCGCGACACTTTGCAGGGGTCCGCGATAGGTGAAGGTATAGTTGCTATCGCCTTCAACTGCCAGAGAATAGTCATAGCTCTGGTCCTTAGGTGGCACAGCGGCAACAACAAAGTAGTGTTGCAAGCCAGCCATCCAACCACCGGTAATACTGGATTTATAGTCGCGGCTGTTCTTATCCGTCAATTTCAGCTTGCTGTACTTGCCGTTGTATATGGCCGGACCACGGTAGGCGATAGTGGAGGCATCGAGCATTGAGTATTTAACGGGCGGATCGTGACGGAACAACTGTACGTAGGACGCACCTTGCCATTCGTTACTGCTGTTGTTGTGCACTTCGTAGCGAACAGAGACTGCGTAGCTGCCTCGCTTGAATGTGTAAATTTTATCGATAGCAACACCCTGCGCATCCATCCAACTCAATTTTACCGCTAATTCCTCTTGACCTGCTTCCATACGGTATTCATTCGCGGCGCTGCTATATATCGCCAAATGATTAGGCGCAGTATCTGGGTTACTTGCTAACAGGCCGGAACGTGCAACAAATAAGCTGGAGGGCGCATCGCTCAGTAATTGCACCGGCGTATCTGCTTGCTCTTTACTGACTGAGTATTGCAGCAGGTTGGCGCGCTCGATGTCACCACCACGAGTATTCAGATCCAGATCCAGCACATCGGTGACGACGTGGACTTTGCTACCGGTTGCAACTGCCGTAGTGGGTGCCGTTTCAGTATTTGTACTCGATGCAGGTGTAGGCATGGCGCCAGCCGATGTACTCGTTGTAGGCAGTGTAGGCAGGCTAGTACTAGCAGCTGAAGAGCTAGTCACTTCCGCAGCCTTAGTAGCGGTCGGTGGATAGTCGCGTTGCCAGGTAACGAAGTTCAACCACAGCAGGATGCCGACAGCACCCCATAAAAAAATGCGTTTGTTATCCATGCGAACAATTGCCGGTGTGGTTTTGAGGAGAAGTTGATGAGTCAGTAACTTGAATATTGGGTACCGGGTCGTAGCCGCCTGGATGCCACGGATGACAACGCATGATGCGGCGGAAACTCAGATACAGACCTTTAATACTGCCATGCTCACTTAGCGCTTGTTGGGCATAACAGGAACAGCTGGGATAAAAACGGCAATTTTGACCCAGCCAGGGGCTGATCAGGTAACGATACCCGCTTATTACAGCAATCAAGGCGCGGCGCATCGTTTCACCACATTTTTCCAATGCTGCGCGAGACGTTCGGCCAGCACGGAATTAATAGTATCGCGCGCACCAGGGCGGGTATTCACGACGATATCCACCGATGGAAGTTGATGAGCACTGAGTCGAAATGAATTGCGAATCACACGTTTGATGCGGTTGCGATTCACGGCATTGCCTACGGTGCGTGCAGAAACCGACAAACCCAGACGGGTAGTTTTTAATTCGTTCGGTTTGATCAGAATCAAAAAACAGGAGTCGCCCAGTTTACTACCTTGTTGATAAACGGCGTCAAACTGGGCTTTGTGGACTAGGCGTTGGGCCGGAGTGAAAGTGGGCACACAACTGAGACCAAAGGTGAAAACGCCGCGCTGCGGTCGTCAATTACACGCAGAGACGCTTGCGGCCTTTGGCGCGACGACGGGCCAATACCAAGCGACCGCCTTTAGTTGCCATACGCGCACGGAAGCCATGAACTCGCTTGCGATGAAGATTGCTGGGTTGGTACGTGCGCTTCATATCTAAGTCCTGCCAGGTACCGAGCTAATTAGCCCAGTCCCATCTAATAAGGGGCGGCAAGGGTACGGGCGGGTCTGCCGGGTGTCAAGATAGACGTTGGTAAAACCTGCCGAAGTGCCGTTGTATCCGCCTCTAGTTAGACATAGATGCCTGTGGATAAGTCGTTAGAACTCGGTATAGACTCTCGTCCCTTTCACCCCCCCCGCTCCAATAAAAAACGATTAGAGATCACGAACCGTGTCAGGCTCGTTGTGGAACCGTTGTTTGCGTCAACTCGAAGCAGATATGCCCGAGCAGCAATTCAACACCTGGGTTCGGCCGCTACAAGCGGTGGCGGAGGGTGCTGTCCTTCGTCTGTACGCGCCCAATCGCTTCGTTGCGGAATGGGTAAATGAAAACGTTCTGCCTCGTCTCACCCAGCTCTGCCAGACGCTCCCTGATCCCGATAAAGGGGAAAAAGCGACTTCGCTGGTTTTGGAAGTAGGTTCTCGCCCTGCCATAACGGCAGTCAATGAGGCGAATCTAAGTAGAGCCTCTTCAACTCCAGCAATACCGGCGAAGACGACGATGTTCAGTAACTTGGGTGGCCGGTTGAATCCGGACTTCACCTTTGCCAATTTCGTCGAGGGCAAAAGCAATCAGCTGGCGCGTGCAGCTGCGCAGCAAGTCGCTCAGAACCCAGGCAGGGCTTACAACCCCTTATTTATCTATGGCGGAGTGGGGTTAGGTAAAACCCATTTGATGCATGCAGTGGGCAATGCGATTCGCGACCGACTACCGAATGCCCGAATCGCTTATGTGCATTCTGAAAGATTTGTTGGTGACATGGTTAAAGCCCTGCAGCACAACAGCATCAATGAATTCAAAACGGCTTACCGTTCTCTGGATGCGTTGTTGATTGATGATATTCAATTTTTCGCCGGTAAAGACCGTTCTCAAGAAGAGTTTTTTCACACCTTCAATGCACTTTTCGAAGCACAACAACAAATCATCCTGACCTGTGATCGTTATCCCAAGGAAGTTGATGGTTTGGAAGAGCGTTTGAAATCTCGATTTGGTTGGGGTTTAACGGTATCGGTGGAACCTCCCGAATTGGAAACCAGCGTGGCGATTCTGATGAGCAAAGCCGCTTTGGGAAGTGTGCCTCTGCCGGAAGAAGTCGCTTTTTTCATCGCTCAACGAATCCGTTCGAACGTTCGTGAGCTGGAAGGCGCTTTACGGCGCGTAGTTGCCAATGCACAGTTTACCGGTCGGCCTATTACTCTAGATTTCGCTAAAGACGCACTCCGCGATCTTTTAGCGTTGCAGGCTCGTCTAGTTACGATCGAGAACATCCAAAAAATCGTGGCTGAGTATTACAAGATCCGTGTTGCCGATTTGTTATCGAAGCGACGTAGCCGTTCTATCGCTCGGCCGCGGCAAATGGCCATGGCTCTGGCTAAAGAGTTAACGACTCATAGTCTGCCTGAAATAGGTGACGCATTTGGCGGGCGCGACCATACTACGGTGTTGCATGCTTGCAGAGTTATCAAGGACTTACGTGAAACGGAAATCAGAAGCCGAGAGGAATATCAGAACTTGTTGAGAACTCTGACGGGATGATGTCGTTAAGCTGTGGATAAAGTGTGTTCAATATTAAACAGAATTTTATCCACAGAATTTAGACAGGATAGACAGAGTCAATGAATAAGTTATTAGTCGGTTTTTATAGAGTTTAAGTTATTGATTTTATTGCTATTAACTAGGTTTCTCACAGATATCAAGTGCCTTAGTAATAACAATAATATTTATATATTAAGTATTTTATTAATAAATCATTATCAGATGGTGCCGACATGAAGTTCAGCGCAGACCGTGAATCGATCCTTGTTCCATTACTCGCAGTCATTGGGGTAGTGGAAAAACGCCAAACCATGCCAATTTTAGCGAATGTGCTTTTGGTCGCTAAGGATCAGACGCTGACGATTACAGCTAGCGATTTGGAAGTTGAACTTAGTGCTACAGGTGCCGCAAATATTCAAGCAGGGGGAGAAATCACTCTGCCAGGCCGCAAACTTCTAGACATCATCAAGGCACTTCCCGAGAAGGCTCAAGTTACATTGAGCATAGAAGCTGAAAGGGCAATCGTACGATCCGGTAAAAGCCGTTTCACATTAGCAACGTTGTCTGCTTCTGACTTCCCAGTAGTAGAAAACATAGATGCCAAACAGAAGTTCAGTTTGCCTCAGAGTGAGATCAAGACTCTATTAGAGAAGACTCACTTCTCAATGGCCCAACAAGACGTGCGTTATTACTTAAATGGCTTGTTGTTCGAATTAACTGAGCAGCAACTTCGTTTGGTAGCCACTGATGGCCATCGTCTTGCTTTAGCGGAAGCCAAATTGAATGATCCGATTGCTGCAAATTTGCAGGTAATCCTGCCACGAAAGGGAGTACTAGAATTGCAACGCATTCTGGGTACCCAAGGTGAGATTGAAATTAGCATTAGCTCTAATCACATGCGTGTTAGCGTTGATGGAGTACGTTTTACCTCTAAGCTAATTGACGGTCGTTTCCCCGACTACGGACGAGTTATTCCTGATCAACCAACGAGAATTGTGAGTGCTGACCGCCTAAATTTGCGTACGGCGTTGCAGCGTGCAGCTATTCTTTCTAACGAAAAATATCGTGGTATCCGGCTCACTTTAAAACCTGGTCTTTTGGTGCTCCAAGCTCATAACCCTGAGCAGGAAGAGGCAGAAGAAGAACTTGAGGTAGGGCACACCGGCGAATCAATGGAAATTGGTTTCAATGTTAATTACTTGATGGAAGCCTTGGCCGCAGTTGAAGGTGAACAAGTCGAGCTAGGCTTTACCGATGGAAACAGCAGCTGCCTGATTAAGGCTCCGGGTGGTGTGAATTCACGCTTCGTCGTCATGCCTATGCGTCTTTGATCAGCTTGAGATTTGGATGACCCTTCTGCAACTAGATGTAGAGCGGTTTCGGTGTATAGATCGAGCTCGGCTTGAATTTGATTCCAGAATTAATTTAATAGTTGGCCAGAATGCCTCCGGTAAGACCAGTCTATTGGAGGCTATCTCTTTACTAGGGACAGGCCAATCGTTTCGAAGCCCTCAAACTGAAGCACTAATAAGTCGCGGTACCGACGACTTTTTATTAGTGGGACGGCTTCAAATGGGTCCCGTGGCAGACATCGTTGGTATTAAGGGCAGTAAGGACGGTAAGGAAATCAGAATTAATGGTGAGCCCGCCAATACCTTTGCTGATTTAGCGTCAAGGCTACCCGTCCAGATTATTGATCCAGAGGTTCATAGACTCCTGGAGGATGGACCTAATCGTCGACGTCGTTTTGTTGATTGGGGAGTGTTCCACGTGGAACACCAATTTCACCAGGCCTATAGACGGTATCAGCGAGCTCTAAGACAACGGAATGCTGCGCTTAAATCTAAGCAGCCGCTAAATGTCCTTAAGATTTGGGATCAAGAGTTGATAGAGCAAGGATCCCTAATTGCTCTGCTACGGGAAAAGTATCTCGGTGAACTCAAGCCCTTTATTGGTAATTTAGGAAGGGAGCTCTTAGGGTTAAAGGTTGATATCGAATATTTTAAGGGTTGGAAAAAAAACTTAGAATTTGAAGCAGCGCTTAAAGAGGCATTTACACGGGATCAGATAAAAGGCGCTACGAGCCCTGGTCCGCATCGCGCAGACATCATTTTAAAAGTGGAAAACTTCGCTGCTAAAGAACAGGTATCGCGAGGCCAGCAAAAAATGCTGGCATGCGCATTTATACTTGCACAGCAGCAGCATCGAATTGCCACTGGGGCTTCCCCAGCTTGTTTGCTTATAGATGATCCCGCAGCAGAACTGGATGTGGATAACTTAGGAAAACTGCTGGGTGCTATTGCGCAAATTCCCGCCCAGTTAATAGTCACTTCCTTAGATACTGACCTTAAAAATATCTTCCCCACAGCTCGATTGTTTCACGTGGAACACGGGGAAGTACGAGCAGTGGCATAATGCCAATGCTAAATCTCTTGGATTAAAGAATGAGCGAAAGACCTTCTGACGAAAGCGTTTACGATTCCAGCAAAATCAAGGTTCTAAAAGGCCTAGATGCGGTGCGTAAGCGGCCCGGTATGTATATTGGTGATACCGATGACGGTACCGGTTTGCACCACATGGTATTTGAAGTTGTCGACAACTCGATCGACGAAGCGCTAGCAGGGCATTGCACGGATATCACCGTTACCATCCATGCCGATCAATCGGTAACTGTTGCGGATAACGGCCGTGGAATTCCTGTGGATATCCATCCCGAAGAGGGAGTTTCCGCTGCTGAAGTCATCATGACCGTTTTGCATGCAGGCGGTAAATTTGATGATTCCTCGTACAAAGTTTCGGGTGGTCTACACGGAGTAGGCGTCTCCGTCGTCAATGCTTTATCTGAGTACCTACTCCTGACCATTCATCGAGATCAGAAGCTTTATCAGCAAGAATATCGAATGGGAAATTCTCAGGCGCCCCTTGCTGTAGTAGGGACAACTGATAAACGCGGCACAACTATTCGTTTTAAACCTAGCGCGGAAACTTTCTCGCATATTGAATTTGTATACGACATCCTGGCTAAACGCATTCGAGAGCTGTCTTTCCTAAATTCGGGTGTTCGCATCAATCTTGTGGATGAACGTGACGATAAGCGCGAGGAGTTTCTCGCTGAAGGGGGTATTCGCGAATTTGTTCGGCATTTAAATCGAACAAAAACCCCGATTCATCAGAGCATGATTTATTTCCGGACCGAACAGGGACCTATTTCGGTAGAGCTGGCTATGCAGTGGAATGATTCCTACCAGGAAAACATGTACTGCTATACCAACAATATTCCGCAAAAAGATGGCGGAACTCATTTGGCGGGCTTTAGAGCTGGTCTTACGCGTACTTTGAATGGCTATATTGAGCGTGAGTTTTCCGCGAAGGAGAAACTTGCCACCACGGGTGAAGACGCTCGCGAAGGTTTAACTGCGATTTTGTCGGTAAAGATGCCTGATCCAAAGTTTTCATCTCAAACTAAGGATAAATTGGTTTCTTCCGAGATCAAATCCATTGTTGAACAGGCGATGAGTGAAAAACTTGAAGAGTTTTTGCTAGAAAACCCGCCGAATGCGAAGGCAATTGCTGAGAAAATCGTCGATGCTGCTCGGGCCCGAGAGGCTGCCAGAAAAGCGCGTGAAATGACCCGTCGTAAAGGAGCGCTCGACATAGCAGGTTTGCCGGGTAAGCTCGCCGATTGCCAAGAAAAGGATCCCGCGCTATCTGAAATGTTCTTGGTAGAGGGTGACTCTGCAGGTGGTTCTGCTAAGCAGGGGCGTGATCGACGTACCCAAGCCATTCTTCCCTTAAAAGGCAAAATCCTTAATGTGGAAAAAGCGCGTTTCGACAAGATGTTGTCTTCCGCTGAAGTCGGCACGCTGATTACGGCGCTTGGCTGCGGTATTGGTGCAGATGATTTTGACGTGGCCAAGCTACGTTATCACCGAATCATCATCATGACCGACGCCGACGTTGACGGCTCGCATATTCGCACGCTGCTACTAACTTTCTTCTATCGCCAAATGCCGCAGCTGATAGAACGTGGTCACATCTATATTGCACAGCCGCCGCTATACAAAGTGAAAAAAGGCAAGTCAGAAACCTATGTTAAAGACGACAACGAGCTAAACGACCTATTGCTCAAGTCCGCGACAGAAAACGCAGCTCTATCCGCCAGCTCGGATTCGGGCCTTCTCTCAGGCAATGCGTTAGATGCTTTGCTACGTAAATGGACGGAAGTGCAAGGCATCATTAGTCGATCCTCAAGACGTTACGATCAGCGCGTTCTTGAACAAATGCTGTATTCGCCTGAAGTCACGTTGGCTTTACATGATGATGCATCGTGGTTAAGCAATTGGGCAGCACAGCTTGAAAAAGAACTAAATATTGCGGAAGACGCTGTACGTCACTACCAAGTGCGTGCCGAGCTTGGCGAGCTAAATGCCGGCTTGAAGATCACCCGAACCGAACATGGAGTAAGTACGGATAAGCACATTCATCGGGAATTTTTTACCTCCGCTGAGTATCGCAGCATTGCTGAATTAGGTAAGACCTTAATGGGTCTGATCGGCAACGGGGCCTTTGTCACCAAGGGTGAAGCCAAGCAGGAAGTCACCTCGTTCAAGCAAGCCGTAAACTGGCTGCTCGATCAGGCTCGCCGTGGCCAGAGTATTCAACGCTATAAAGGCCTGGGCGAAATGAACCCCGAGCAACTTTGGGATACCACAATCAATCCAACGACACGCCGTTTGATTCAGGTGCGAATCGAAGACGCGCAAGGCGCTAATGACATTTTCTCCACTCTCATGGGGGATCAGGTCGAGCCTAGACGCGAATTTATCGAACGTAATGCTTTGACCGTTGCAAATCTAGATATCTAAATTTTTAGTTGTAGGGTCCTGTTTGATTTTGCACTAATCTCAAAATTTGGCACTGTGCTTTTAGCCAGTGCCATTTTTATTGCTTCGACCGATGTGCATCTGAGGGCCGGTTGTCTCTATTGTCACCGGCACCTGGTTTGGCGTTCTTAGATATGAAGCAGATGCCGTTTTCAACTACGCCAGCTGTTTTGTTTCGATCTCAATAGCCCAATTAGCATCTGCCGCAGTACGCGCAGCGAAATCCTCCGGCAGATTCTTTCCGGAAGGCAGCTTGTGCTTTTGTGCCAGCTCGACAAACACGTCTCGAGCCTCTTTGCTGGTCCACCAAATTTCGTTGATGGCATAGAAATACGAGGGATCCCCCGCGGCCACAGCCACCGGCCGATGAATCGTGAACTTCTTGATCAGGTCACCGGCAATGGACCTGACGGTCGCAGCATAGGGACCATTCAAGTAATTCCAGAACTCTTCCTTATCTATTCCGTCAGCGATCTGATAACCGTCCATCGTTTTGTACAGCTTTTCGCTCGCGGAGTCGTCGTGCTCGATGACCTCACACACCTCTTCGGTGGTGTTCCAGATCGAAACAGCCAACCGAGTCCAGGCTGCCATCGGTGGGGTCAGCCCGGCTTCCTTGTAAAACGGCAGCAGCGAGCCGTAGTACTCCTTCTCCAGGTCTGTATCGACCCAGTAGATCTCCACTAAGTCGTAGAATTTCGGATCTCCCGCCAAGACGTTAACGACGCGACGGACAAAGTACTTGCTCAGACGGTGAGCGGCCAGAAACCGGATGAAGGGAGCGATGGCCTGGGTTTGATATTTCCACGCCTCATCTCCCGTGAATTCAGGTCGAATGGTGAAGGCGCCGAGGTACTTCCGCATGGCCATTTCAAGCTTCTCCTATCAATACAGTTTCAGCTGCGATCTACGCAGTGTATCTCGGACCTCGACCCCAGATCGCCAAAGCAACGGGAGTATCGCTTTCCGACTCTTAGTCAGTGGAACAAATTGAAACTATTAGTAATTTTGACGCCATTATTAATTTCTTTCATCTAAAGCCATTTGATAACAGCTGCTGTTAGTGAGTGCTTTCTGAAACACCAGCAACGCTCAGAATTTAACAAAATCAAAAGCCGGATCCCTGCAAAAAGCAAAGGCATCCGTGCCTCGTTTGCCACGAGTTGACCGTACAAACCGATCGTTCGCCGGAAGTGAAGCAACCTACTTTTTTCGGTGCCTATGGTCCCAATTCACCCAGCACTGTAGGACAAATGTATGGCTAGGTTGAAACAGCGATTCCGGCATTGGGGCCGGTGCCTTAAGGGGCCAGCTATAAGTCGTTGTCGCTCCCCGGGATTTTTTCGATACAATACCTGATTCGGCTGGCGTTCCTCGGCGAACGATAAATAGCCGAGCGGCCGAAGGCGCTGCACTGGGGTTCCAGTGACGTTCTCGCAGTGTCCATGGATTGAGGGTAATTCCCCAACCAACACTGTGGCCAAACGATCGAATTTGATCTCACTTTAAACTGTTCTGGAAATTGCTATGCCTCGCACAACGCCCTTATCTGATATACGCAATATCGGCATCATCGCTCACGTTGACGCCGGTAAGACCACCACCACCGAACGCATCCTGTACTACACCGGTCGTAAGCACACCATCATCGACGTGCATGAAACGAAGGACTTGAAGACTTCGACGACCACCGACTACCTGGAACAGGAACAGAAGCGCGGTATCACCATTCAATCCGCTGCTGTGTCGACGTTCTGGCGTGAGAAGAAGATCAACGTTATCGATACTCCCGGACACGTTGACTTCACCATCGAAGTAAATCGCTCGCTGCGCGTACTCGACGGCGCAGTAGTGGTATTCGACGGCGTAGCAGGTGTAGAACCCCAGTCCGAAACCAACTGGCGTCTAGCCGACAACTACGGCGTGCCGCGTATTTGCTACGTCAACAAGATGGACCGTAGCGGTGCCAACTTCCTGCGCTGCGTGGACATGATCAAGAAGCGCCTCGGCGCGCGTCCGTTGCCAGTACAACTGCCGATCGGTTCTGAAGATAACTTCAAGGGCATGATCGACCTGGTCGAAATGAAGGCTCTGGTTTGGGATTCGGATGACAAGGATGCTGAGTGGAAAATTCTCGACATCACCGACGGCATGGCCGACAAGCTCGGCATCACTGTGCCTAGCGATCGCGCGATCCTCGATGCCATTCCGAAATTCCGTTCGGAACTGATCGACACCTGTTTGGAACAGGACGATGCGGCAATGGAAGCGTATCTCGGTGAAGAAATCATCCCTTCGGCCGAAGTGCTGCGCGCCTGCCTGCGCAAAGGCACGATTGCTTCTGCATTCAACCCCGTACTGTGCGGTTCGTCGTACAAGAACAAGGGCGTGCAGCAAGTACTCGACGCCGTGGTTGATTATCTGCCAGCGCCTACCGACGTGGCCGCGATCAACACTGTGGACGCAGACGGTAATCCGAATGGTGAACGTAAGTGTTCGGACGAAGAGCCCTTCTCGGCGCTGGCATTTAAGGTGATCAACGACGCCTATGGCGCGTTGACCTTCGTGCGTGTTTATTCCGGTGTACTCGCCAAGGGTGCTTCGGTAATGAACACAACGCGTGGCAAGCGCGAAAAGATTGGCCGCATGGTGGAAATGTTCGCCAAAGAAGCCAACCCGATCGAAGAAGCACGCGCCGGCGACATCATTGCGCTGGTTTCGATGCAGGAAACTGAAACGGGTGACACACTGTGCGATTCGGCTAATCCCGTGGTGTTGGAGCGCATGCGTTTCCCTGACCCCGTGATCAGCGTATCGGTGCAGGCTAAAACCAAGGCCGAACAAGAAAAGTTCAACGCCGCCCTCGGCAAGATGGTTCGCGCCGATCCATCGCTGCATCTGGAAACCGATCGCGAAACCGGTCAGACCATTCTGCGCGGCATGGGCGAATTGCACCTGGAAGTAACGCTCGACCGTATGCGTACCGAGTTCAACGTCGAAGGCATCATGGGCAAGCCGCAGGTGGCTTACCGCGAAACCTTCACCAAGAAGATCGACGAACAGTACGTGCACAAGAAACAGACCGGTGGTTCGGGTCAATTCGCAGAAGTATGGATCACCTTCGAACCGCTGGAACGCGGATCGGGCTTCGAGTTCGTCGACAAAACAGTTGGCGGTTCGGTGCCGAAGGAATACGTACCTTCAGTCGAAAAGGGCCTGAAGATGCAGATGGAAGAAGGCGTGCTCGCCCAATACCCAACTGTGGACTTCCGCGCTACGCTGACCGACGGTAGCTACCATGACGTGGACTCGAACGCGCTGACATTCGAAATTGCCGCCAAGGCCTGCTTCCGCGAAGCCATCCGCAAGGCCGGCCCGCAGTTGCTCGAACCCGTGATGAAGGTCGAAACCGTTACTCCAGGCGACTACCTCGGTGACGTAATTGGTGACGTTAACCGTCGTCGTGGCACCATTCTCGAACAGCTGGAACGCGGTACCAACATTGCTGTTGTGTCCACAGTGCCGCTGTCGGAAATGTTCGGCTACATCGGTCACCTGCGTGGTATGACCTCAGGCCGCGCTTCGTTCACCATGGAATTCGCGCACTACGATCCAGTGCCGAAGAACGTGGCTGACCAGGTGATTGCTGAAGTGGCCAAGGCGCGTGCAGCTCCTAAGGGCTGATTAAGCGCTGGCAGTAGCAATGCAAAAGGCCCATCGTGAGATGGGCCTTTTTGTTTGTGCCGATTGAGGGCAGCGCTCGCTTCTTGGATGAATTCACAGATAAGATGTAAAAACGTGATGTCTCACTTCATAAGGATCGTTGTGATGAAAACTCTCATAATTTTCAGCTTAATCGCCGGTTCGCTCTTGTTAACCGAGGCAGTCTCAGCAGAGCCAAAATCCTGCGAAGAACTCAAAACGGAAATTGCCGCGAAGCTCGATACCAAGGGTGTGACGGGCTATGTGCTCACCATTGTGGCAAACGATCAAGTCGGTGATGCCAAGGTGGTGGGTAGTTGCGAAGGCGGCACCAAGAAGATCACCTACTCGCGCCAGTAGGTTGCCGGTCCAAAAAAAAGCTCCCGACTCATTGGAGTCGGGAGCTTTGACGGTTGCTTATTACAGTTCGGCAGCGCTCCAGCCGCCACCCAATGCCTGGTACATGCTCACCAGCGCATCAAGCCGATTCTGCAAGGCGCTGACTCGATCATTCTCGGCACTGAGACGATCCCTTTCGGCGTTGAGCAGATCGAAATAACTGGCAGCACCACCTTTGTAGCGTTGCTCGATGATGGTTTTAACGCGATTCTGATTGTCTGCACGTTGCTGTGTGGCAAGCAGCACTTCACGCGCGGCACGATAGCCCGCTAAAGCACTGCGCGCATCTGCATAAGCGTTGCGGGCCGCCTGTGCATAAGCCAGTTCTGCCTGTTCGCGTGTAGCCTTGGCTGCATCTACCTGTGCGCCGACTTTAGCCAGACCCACGATGGGTTGGGTAATGGCGCCGGTAATGCTCCAGCTACGCGCCGCCGAATCGAACAAGTCAGACAACGACAGACTCTCCGCACCGAAGAAGCCAGTGATGCTCAAGCCAGGAAAGTAGCGCCGTCGCGTTTCCTGCAAATTGGCGTCCGCAGCTGCCAAACGAGCTTCGGCCTGGCGCACATCAGGTCGTCGCATCAGCAGATCGGCCGGCAACCCCGCAGGTACTTCCGGCAAGTTAGCCAGCACCTGCAGTTCGCTACCGCGAGTCACATGGTCTTCAACAATGGCTTTGGGTGAACGACCCAACAGCACCGCCAGCGCCGCCTCTGCTTGCTCTAATGCTGCGCGAGTGGCGGGCAAACGCGCAGCGATGGTGGCCAGTTCTGCCTGTGACACTTGCAATTCATAATCACCCGATGCGCCTGCCTTGAAACGCAGCTGTTGCAGATTCAATGCATCGTTACGCGTGACTTGAGTTTGCTCCAACAAAGCCAGCTGAGCATCCAACGCCAGCAAGGTGAAGTAGCTCTTGGCGGTTTGTGCAGCGATTGCAGCACGCGTGGTCTCCCGTGCGTACTGACTGGCCAGAAGTTGTGAAGCAATGGCATCGCGAGCTTTCCAGGCGCGACCCCAGAGATCGATTTCATACGACGCATTGAAACCAGCGTTATATACATTGCTGATGCCGCTTTGCCCTGGCTGAGCGGTGTAGTCGCTGGCTTGCTGTCGTGTGGCGCTACCGCCCAAGCTGACATCCGGCAACATAGTGATGCGTGCGAGACGCAGATTGCTACGTGACTGCTCCACACTTTGCATGGCGGTGAGCACATCGGTGTTGTGCGTGAGCGCTTCGTTGATCAGGCCGGTCAGTACCGAGTCGTTAAGCTGCTGCCACCACTCGCTGTACTCGACAGGCGTCGAGGCCACTTCAGCGCTGGGCAGTTCAAATTTGGGTGGTTGATAGGTGCTGGCACAGCCACCTATCAACAACGTTGCACCCAACATACTCGCTGACAAACTTAATTTCATATAACGCGATAAAGAAGCGTTGAGATTAGAACGCATGACCATCTCCTTCACCGTCGTCATGAACAACGGCAGGTGGCTGCAACTCCTCCGGCGGCGTTTTAAAGCTGCGATCTGTCAACAGCTTGTAAGCCAGCGGTACGAAGAAGATCGCTAAGAACGTCGCCGCCAACATGCCGCCCACTACGCCTGTACCTGCTGAAGTACGTGCGCCGGCGCCAGCGCCTGTGGACAGTGCCAACGGCAACACGCCCAGGATGAATGCCAGTGACGTCATCACAATCGGACGGAAGCGCAGTCGTGCTGCTTCCAATGCCGCTGCTGCCACTGGATAACCCTGTCGATGCTTCATTACAGCGAATTCGACAATCAGGATGGCGTTCTTGGCCGCCAGGCCCAGCAACGTAACCAGACCGATCTGGAAGTACACGTCATTGGTATAGCCGCGCAGCCACACAGCCATCAAGGCACCGAAGATGCCGAAAGGCATGGCTAACAACACCGAGAACGGCAGCGACCATTTTTCGTACTGAGCCGCCAGAATCAGGAACACCATGACTGCGGCGAGGATCAACGCAAAGGCTGCTGCATTCGACACCTGCTTTTCCTGATAAGCCGAACCTGTCCATTCATAGGTGATGTCGCTGGGAAGCGCTTGCTTTGCCAAACGTTCCACTTCGGCCAGTGCCTGACCGGATGAATATCCAGGCGCAGCATTGCCAAGCAACTTTACTGCTGGCAGGTTGTTATAGCGATCTATTGTGTCTGGACCCGCGCTGTATTCAACCGATGCAAAGGCCGATAACGGCACCATTTCACCACGACTACTCTTTACGTAGATGCGGCCGATATCGTCCGGACGTTTGCGATACTGGCTGTCGGCGCTCATCAGCACCTGCCAGGCACGACCATACTTATTGAAGTCATTGACGTAGTAAGTACCCAACGTGCCCGCCAAGGTGTTGAACGCATCCGTCAACGGGATGCCCAACGCTTTGGCGCGATCGCGATCCACATTCACATACAACTGCGGCGCATTCGGTTTCCACAGTGTCTGCAAGCCACCGGTCAATACCTTGCTCTGCGATGCGGCACCGACCAGCTGACTCATGCCGGCCACCAATTGCTTGGTGCCGCCATCGCCCTTGTTCTGTACATACAATTCAAAGCCACCGGTGTTGCCCAGACCGAAAATCGCCGGTGGTGCGAAGGCCAGCACTAGCGCTTCCTTGATGCCAGCAGTCTTCATGTACAACTCGGGCACCAGTTCCTTAGGGCCAATCTTGCGTTCGGACCAGGGCTTCTGTGTCACGAACATGGTGGCAGCGTTGTTTTTATAGCCACCACCGATGAAGTCCAGGCCGCTGAAAGCAATCACATCCTGATTCACTGGATTGGATTTAACCGCTTCCACCACCTGCGCTACGACCTTGTCGGTGCGTTCCAGCGATGAACCATCGGGTAAGAAAATTGCAGAGATGTAGTAACCTTGATCCTCATCCGGCACCAGCGAACTCGGTGTGGCTCTCCACAGAATGCCGGTCACGATCACCATGCCAACGAACAACGCTACACCCAGCACCGAGCGCTTCATGAAGAAGGTCACGCCCGACACATAGCGGCCGGTGATGCGCTGGAAGAAATCGTTGAACCAGATGAAAAAGCGCGACGTTTGCTTATGCTCATGACGCAGCATCAACACACACAGCGCCGGCGTCATGGTCAAAGCCACGATGCCGGACAGCACCACCGATATCGAGATGGTGATGGCGAACTGGCGATACAACTCGCCGGTCAGTCCGCCCAGGAAGGCGATGGGAATGAACACGGCACATAGCACCAGTACGATGGCTACCACCGGCTCAGTGACTTCATGCATGGCTTTGATCGCCGCTTCACGCGCCGGCAGGTGATCCTCATGCATGTGACGTTCGACGTTCTCCAACACCACGATGGCGTCGTCCACCACGATACCGATAGCCAGCACCATGCCGAATAGGGTCAGCGTATTGATCGAATAACCCAGCAGGTGCAGGCCGGCGAAGGTACCGATCAACGACACCGGCACAGCCAAGGTCGGGATGATCGTGGCGCGCCAGTTCTGCAGGAACAGGAACACTACCAGGAACACCAGAATCATGGCTTCGCCCAGTGTCTTCACTACTTCTTCAATCGAGACTTCGACGAAGCGTGTGGTGTCGTAGGCCACTGAGTAAGTCAGCCCAGTCGGGAAGGACTTGGCCAAGGGTTCCATCGTGGCTTTAACAGCATCGGCTACATCCAGTGCATTCGCACCGGGTTGTAGAAACACCGCCAGCAACACGGCTGGCATGCCGTTATAAGTACCGTTGAAGTCATTGTCCTTGGAACCCAGTTCTACGCGTGCAATGTCTTTCACGCGTAGTTGGCTGCCATCGGTATTGGAGCGAACGATGATGTTCTCGAATTCCTCCACGGTGGACAGACGGCCTTTGGCCGTCACTGTGTACACCAGATCTTGATCGCCGCCATTGGGCGATTGACCGATCTTGCCGGCCGCAAACTGCGCATTCTGTTCCTGCAGGGCAGCAGCGATTTCCGGTACCGTCACTTTCAACTGCGTCATGCGGTCCGGCTTCAGCCAGATGCGCATGGCGTAGTCCTTGGCGCCGAAGATCTGCACATTGGTGGTGCCGGGAATCTTCTTGATGCTATCCAGCACATTCAACGTGACGTAGTTTGAAGTGAACAGGTCGTCGTGACTGCCATCCGGCGAATAGAAGGCGAAGATCTGCAGGAAGGACGAAGAGCCCTTCTCCACCGATACGCCCTGCTTGCGCACTTCTTCCGGCAGACGCGCATCCGCTTGTTTAACGCGGTTGTTAACGTTCACTGCCGCCTGATCGACATTGGTGCCGATCTCGAAGGTCACGGTGATTTCCACTGCGCCGTTCGAGGTCGAAGTGGACGACATGTACATCATGCCTTCCACGCCGGTGATGGCGTTTTCAATAGGCGAGGCCACCGTGGCTGCGATAGTTTCCGCGGACGCACCCGGATAGACGGCGCGCACCGTAACTACTGGCGGAGAAATTTCCGGATACTGCGCAATGGGTAGCGCACGAATAGCCGCCAAGCCCGCGATCACGATGAAGATCGAGATCACAAAGGCAAAGATCGGCCTATCAATAAAAAATCGGGAGAACATATTTTAGAAACTCCGTTTATTACTGTTTGGCGGCAGGCGCAGCAGCGGCCGCTTGCGCAGCCTGCTCGGCAGTAACCGGATTGATGGACTGGAAGGGATAGAAGATACGAGCCGTGCCATCGACGATGACTTGGTCGCCGGCTTTCAGGCCCGACTTGATCACCCAGCCATTACCGCCCTTGTCATCCAATTGCACCCATTCGCCGGGCACCACCGGACGCGGCTCGGCGGCAGGCTTGCCATCTTGGCCCTTACCTACCACGTACACATACTTGCCAGTGGCATTGTCGAGCACAGCGCGCTGCGGCAACACGATGGCATTGGCGCGTTTCGCACCACTGACCACCACGCGTACAAATTGACCTGGCGAGAGTTGGCCCTTGTCATTGGCAAACTGTGCACGCGTGGTATACGCGCCGGTGTTGGTATCGGCCTTGTAATCGTTGAAGTTCAACTTGCCGGTTTGCGCCAACACGCGACCATCATTGCTCTTCAACTTCACTGTGTAGCCGCCATTGTTAGCCGGCAGCACCAAGGTGCCCGCAGCGGCTTCGCTTTGCAGTTTGTTACGGTCGGATTCCGAAACGGCGTAGTACACATCCATCGGGTCGGTCTGCGCCATGGTGGCCAACAGGCTGTCGCCCTCGGCACTGGCCAGTGCGCCTTCCACCTTCAAGGCACGACCGATCACACCGGAAATCGGCGCTTCCACATTGGTGTAGTCGAGATTGATGCGCGCGGTGTTGTACTGCGCCTGCGCCGCCTTGAGATTGGCGCGGGCGATGTCCTGCGCCGAGGCCACATTGTCGAAATCCATCTGGCTGATGGCATTGGCTTCGATCAAGGGCTTGTAGCGGTTGTAATCGCGCTCCGCTTTAGCCACGTTGGCTTGAGCAGTCGCGACATTGGCTTCGGCTGCGGCAGCAGCGGCACTATACGGCGCTTGCACGATGCGGAACAAAGGCTGACCGGCTTTGACGCGGCTGCCTTCTTCAAAGAAGCGCTTATTCAATAATACCGCTGACGCGCGCACGAATTTCCACTTCGCGCGAACCGGCAGTCTGGCCGGGATATTCAAAATCGATGGGTACATCGCGCGTGGCCACGGTTTCCACCGTGACGGCTTGGGGTGGCATGCCGCCGGCTGCACCTTCCTGAGCGCCCTTGCTGCAGGCACCCAGCAGGGCGCTAATTACCACTGCGGAGAAAATCAAAGGGTAGTTCGGCTGCGAAACAATAGCGGCGGGCATTGCGGATTCCTCATGAATCGGTGCGTAAATTTTTGGCGGGAGCGGCGGTGCGGACCAAGAACTGCGTGGGATCGACATCAATCAACCAGGGTCCGCAAACATGAACGAGCATTCTGCGACGCGATAGCGTCTCAAGTCAAAGTTGCCAACCCGTGACGAGGCAGACGCAGCAGCGGTCCAAATATTGGGTGATATCTGAAGATTTGCTTGCCAGTGACCGAATCAGGGCATGGCGAGCAGAGATATGAGTTAGAAATAAGTGGTATCCGGCGAGCCGATCACTCGCATGTTTTTTCAGCGCCACAGCCATCATGGTGGCGCTCGCTACAAATCAAAAGAATCTCTGGTGTGGACTAGTCGCTACCATCATTTCAACGAGTAATGCACGCCCACTAAAAATCGGTGAGCGTGCATCGACAGGGCATTACTTGTTATCTGTACTCACCAATTGCCGATTGACCGCCAGTGCAATCAGCGAGCCGATGGCTCCCGATAGTAAGTAGGCACCGGCCGAAGCCAAACCAAAACGATTGGACAGCGCCAGCGCCAACCAAGGCGCAAAACCAGCGCCGAACAGCCACGCCAAATCTGAGGTCAGTGCCGAGCCGGTGTAACGATGTGCCGGTGCGAAATTGGAAGCCACCGCACCCGAAGACTGACCGAACGACAGGCCCAGGATGATGAAGCCGGTCACCATGAATACCACTTCACCGACCTCGCCGGCATTGAGTAACTGCGGCGCAAAACCACTGAAAGCCGCGATCGCACCGGCCATGATGGTGAGCAATGTGCGCCGCCCGAAGCGGTCCGCCAGTTTGCCTGATGCGACAATGGCCGCTACGCCGAAAGCGGCCGAGATGGCTTCGATCACCAGGAAGCGTGCGGGGGTTTCATTGGTGAACAGAAACACCCAGGACAACGGGAACACCGTCACCATGTGGAATAAGGCGAAGCTGGCCAGCGGCGCCAAGGCGCCGATGACGATATGACGACCTTCGGCCTTCACTGTGCTGGCCACCGACGAGGGCTCCAATTCGCGGCTCTCGAACAGATGCGTGTACTCGGGCGTTACGACGGTGCGCAGGCGTGCAAACAGCGCCACGACATTGATGGCGAAGGCCACAAAGAACGGATAACGCCAGCCCCAGGAAAGAAAGTCAGCGGCAGACAAATTGGTGATGATGTAAGCGAACAGCGAGCTGGCCACCATCAGGCCCAAGGGTGCGCCCAGCTGCGGAATCATGGCGTACCAACCGCGGCGACCGGCCGGCGCATTCATGGCCAGCAGCGAGGGCAGACCATCCCAGGCGCCACCCAGCGCCAGACCTTGCCCGATACGGAACAACGACAGCAGCCAGATGGAACCCGCGCCGATATCGGCATAACCGGGCACGAAGGCCATGGCCACTGTGCAGGTGCCGAGCAGGAACAGCGCCACCCCGAGCTTGGCGCCACGGCCGTACTTGCGATCGACTTCCGTGAAAATCAGCGTGCCTAGCGGCCGGGCCAGGAAGGCCAGCGCAAACACCGCGAAGGAATACAGCGTGCCTTGCAAGGCATCGACGAAGGGGAATACCAGCTTGGGAAACACCACCACGGAGGCGATGGCGTACACGAAAAAGTCGAAGAATTCCGAAGTGCGGCCGACGATCACGCCAATGGCAATCTCGCCCGGCCGGACCTGGCCGCCATGGGCATTGATGCGTCGGGCATCTCGCTCCATGGCCGAGGATGAAGGGGCGTCGTTATGCGCGGCGCTCATGCGGGGCTCCTGAATCAAACACTTGAGTTCATAGGCCGGTGTTCGGCCAATACGTGCTGGTAGCCACCGATTCCGGCAGCGGTTTAAACATGACGTTTTTACGGTATCGCAGCGTCCCCTGGCATTAGACAAATTGTCCAATGTTGCACTCTGACTCGGATCGCTACCGTGTGCATCCCTGTAACTGTCAGTAGCGTCATGGCCCTGCATTTATTAAAAGCTCGGAACGCCAGGCTTACCTGCCTGCTACCCCTATTGGGGCTGGTCGGCTGCCGGTCCGACTTGCTCAATCCTTCGGGCGATGTCGCCCTGCAACAGCGCGATTTGCTGATCAACAGCACCCTGCTGATGTTGCTGATCATCGTGCCGGTGATGGCACTTACCGTAATCTTTGCCTGGCGCTACCGGCACAACAACAAGGCGGCGAAGTACGAGCCGGACTGGGATCACTCCACGCAACTGGAGCTGGTGATCTGGGCGGCACCCCTGCTCATTATCATCTGCCTGGGCGCATTGACCTGGTTGGGTACGCACCTGCTGGACCCCTATCGTCCGATCAGCCGCTTCGCCAAGGACCAGCCGGTGCCGGCGGAAAGCACCACGCTGCAAGTGAATGTGGTGGCGCTGGATTGGAAGTGGCTGTTTATCTATCCCGAATACGGCATTGCCACGGTGAATGAGCTGGCGCTGCCCATCAATCGACCGGTGAGCCTGCACATCACCGCTTCGTCGGTGATGAACTCCTTGTACATCCCGGCCTTGGCCGGTCAGGTGTATGCCATGCCCGGCATGGAAACCCAATTGCACGGGGTGCTCAATCGTGCCGGTGATTCGCGCGGTTTCTCGGCCAACTACAGCGGCGCCGGCTTCTCCGGCATGAACTTCACCATGCATGGTTTGAATCAAGCCGAGTTCGAGCAATGGCTGGCGCAGGCGCGCGTCGACAGTCCCGCGCTGACGCGTGCAGCCTATCTGCAACTGGCGCAGCCCAGCGAACGCGAACCGGTGCGTCGCTATGCCAGCGTCGATGCCAGTTTGTTTCAGGCCATCCTCAATCGTTGTGTGCAGGCTAACAAGATGTGCATGAACGAGATGATGGCCATTGATGCGCGCGGCGGTCTGGGTTTGAACGCCACTTACAACTTGTCGCGCATGCCTACAGCCACTGGTTCTCCTTACAAGACCTATGTCGTCGGTCTGTGTAAGCCGGGCGATAGCGACGATGTACTGAGCGCAGCGCAGCCGGTAGTGCCGGTGGACCTGAAGCCGCTGACCGGCGCGGGATTGACGCCGCGCTGGCAGCAACATCAAGACACCTTGCAGGCCGCTCTGTAAGCGCCCGGCTTAAAAAGATTCTCGCGAGCAAATCATGACTGCAGATTCTCTGACTCAAACGCTGTTTGGCCGCCTGACGCTGGAAGCGCTGCCGTTTCACGAGCCCATCATTCTCGCCACCTTCATCGCAGTGATGTTGGGCGGTGTGGCGTTGCTCGGTGCGCTCACCTATTTCAAGTTGTGGGGTTATCTGTGGCGCGAGTGGTTCACCAGTATCGACCACAAGCGCATCGGCATCATGTACATCGTGCTGGGTCTGGTAATGCTGCTGCGCGGTTTTGCCGACGCCATCATGATGCGTCTGCAACAGGCCATGGCCTTCAATGGTTCCGAGGGCTATCTCAATGCGCATCACTACGATCAGGTGTTCACGGCGCATGGCGTGATCATGATTTTCTTCGTCGCCATGCCGCTGGTCACCGGCATCATGAATTACCTGGTGCCGCTGCAAATCGGCGCGCGCGACGTGGCGTTTCCGTTCCTCAACAACTTCTCGTTCTGGATGACCGCCTCCGGCGCGGTGCTGGTGATGATGTCGCTGTTCGTCGGTGAATTCGCGCGCACCGGCTGGCTGGCGTATCCGCCTTTGTCGGGATTGGAGTTCAGTCCGGATGTCGGCGTGGATTACTACATCTGGTCATTGCAGATCGCCGGTATCGGCACTTTGTTATCCGGCGTCAACCTATTGGCCACCATCATCAAGATGCGCGCACCGGGCATGACATTAATGAAGATGCCGGTATTCACCTGGACTTCGTTGTGCACCAACGTGCTGATCGTTGCCGCGTTTCCGGTGCTGACCGCAGTGCTGGCCTTGTTGTCGCTGGATCGCTATGTCGGCACCAACTTCTTCACCAACGATCTCGGCGGCAATCCGATGATGTACGTCAACCTCATCTGGATCTGGGGTCATCCCGAGGTGTACATCCTGATTCTGCCGGTGTTCGGCATCTTCTCCGAAGTTACTTCCACCTTCTCCGGCAAACGCCTGTTCGGTTACAGCTCGATGGTGTATGCCACGGTGGTGATCACCATTCTCAGCTACCTGGTGTGGCTGCATCACTTCTTCACCATGGGCTCGGGCGCCAGCGTTAACTCGTTCTTCGGCATCACCACCATGATCATTTCCATTCCCACCGGCGCCAAGCTGTTCAACTGGTTATTCACCATGTATCGCGGCCGCATCCGTTTCGAGCTGCCAATGATGTGGACCATAGCCTTCATGCTCACCTTCGTCATCGGTGGCATGACCGGTGTGTTGCTGGCGGTGCCGCCGGCCGACTTCGTGTTGCACAACAGCCTGTTCCTGATCGCGCACTTCCACAATGTGATCATCGGCGGTGTGGTGTTCGGCTTGTTCGCCGGCATCAACTACTGGTTCCCCAAGGCCTTTGGTTTCCGTCTCAACGATTACTGGGGCAAGTGGTCGTTCTGGCTGTGGGTGGTGGGTTTCTACTTCGCGTTCATGCCGCTGTATGTGCTGGGCTTGATGGGCGTGACGCGTCGACTGCGCTACTTCGACGATCCCTCGCTGCAGATCTGGTTCGTGATTGCGGCGTTCGGCGCGTTCCTGATCCTGCTGGGCATTGCCAGCATGCTGGTGCAGTTCTACGTCAGCTTCCGCGATCGTGAACAGCTGCGCGACGTCACTGGCGATCCCTGGAATGGTCGCACCTTGGAGTGGTCCACGTCTTCGCCGCCGCCTGATTACAACTTTGCTTTCACGCCGGTGATTCATGACAGCGATGCCTGGTGGGATATGAAGCAGCGTGGTTACCAACGGCCGCAGTCCGGCTACAAAGCCATTCTCATGCCTAAGAGCACGGGTACGGGTGTGGTGTTGGCGGTGCTGTCCACAGCCTTCGGCTTCGCCATGATCTGGCATATCTGGTGGTTGGCCATTGCCAGCTTCGTCGCCGTGTTGCTGTCGACGTTGATTCACACCTTCAACTACAACCGTGAGTTCCGCATTCCCGCCGAGACGGTGGCGAGCACTGAAGCGGCGCGCACGACCGCTTTGGCTGCATTGCGTTAAGGAGCTTCTGATTAACGTCATGCCCGCGCAGGCGGGCATCCAGTGAAACAAATAAGCAACTGGATTCCCGCATTCGCGGGAATGACGGAAATAAGTTTTAAACAGAACTTCTTTATTGGATCAGATGAATTGAATCGGAGATGACTTTGAGCACCCCAACCACTATTGATCCCGCGCAGTTCCATCTCGTGGACGAACACGAGCATGCGGCCGGCGGCAGCACGCTGCTCGGTTTCTGGATCTATCTGATGAGCGACTGCCTCATCTTTGCCGTGTTGTTCGCCACTTATGGCGTGCTGGGCGGCAGTTATGCGGCCGGTCCTTCACCCAAGGATCTGTTCGAGCTGCCCCTGGTGGCGGTGAACACCACCATGCTGCTGCTGTCGTCCATCACTTACGGCATGGCCATGCTGGCCACGCAACGTCGCGATCTGCTCAAGACGCAGCTATGGCTGGCGGTCACCGGGCTGTTCGGCGCAGCCTTTATCGGTATCGAACTGTATGAGTTCTCGCACATGATTCATGAAGGCGCCGGCCCACAGCGCAGCGCCTTCCTGTCGGCGTTCTTCACGCTGGTGGGTACGCATGGTCTGCACGTCACTTGCGGTTTGATCTGGCTGGTCACGCTGATAGTGCAGTTGCAGAAGCATGGCCTGGTCGCCGCCAATCGTCGTCGCCTGATGTGCCTGAGTCTGTTCTGGCACTTCCTCGATGTGGTGTGGATCGGCGTGTTCACCTTTGTATATCTGATGGGAGTGTTGCGATGAGCGCAGCTAGCCATTCTTCGACCCATTCCGACTCTCACGATCATGATGAGGGTCACGACGAACTGCATGCCACCTTGGGCGGCTACCTGGTTGGCTTCGGCCTGTCGGTACTGCTCACCGCCATTCCTTTCTGGCTGGTGATGAGCGGCGTGATTGCGAACAAGCAGATCACGATGGCGATCATCACCGCTTTCGCCGTCATTCAAATTGTGGTGCATATGATTTTCTTCCTGCACCTCAACGCCAAGATCGAACAGGGCTGGACGCTGTTATCGACGGTGTTCACCATCATCCTGGTGGTGATCACGCTCAGCGGTTCGTTGTGGGTGATGTACCACCTCGACACCAACATGCATCCCGTACATGACATGAGCCAATTGCCGTGACCACCACCACGGCTGAGTTTGCTCCTGCAACATCAGCCGTACGGCGTTGGGCGATATTGCTATGCCTGCTGCTGGCCAGCGCCGGCTTCATCGCCCTTGGCATCTGGCAATTGCAGCGCCGCGAATGGAAGCTGGACTTGATCGAACGGGTCACGCAGCGCGTCCATGCTGCACCGATGACAGCACCCGGCCCCGACGAATGGTCAGGTCTCACCGCCGCCAATGCCGAGTATCGACACGTCAGTATTACCGGGCGCTTTCTGCACGATCAGGAAACCCAGGTGCATGCGGCCACCGCGCTCGGTACGGGTTACTGGGTGGTCACGCCGCTGCAAACCGATGCCGGCGCTATCGTGTTGATCAATCGTGGCTATGTGTCCATGGATGATCGCGACCCGGCACGTCGTCCGCCCGCATATACCAATAGCGATACCGAGACCGTGACGATTACCGGACTGCTGCGCATCACCGAACCCGGTGGCGCCTACCTGCGCCGCAATGATCCCGCCGCCAACCGTTGGTATTCGCGTGATGTCGTTGCGATAGCCCAGGCAAGAAGTTTGGATGCAGTGCATCTGGCGCCCTACTTCATTGATGCCGATGCGGCGTCTAACATGCAACCCGGCCAGCCCGTGGCCGGACTCACCGTGGTGAGCTTCCATAACAACCATCTGAGCTATGCCTTCACCTGGTTCGCGCTCGCCCTGCTGCCACCGCTGGGCTTATTGTTTACGATACGCCGCGAGCGACGGCTGTCCTAAATTTGCTGCATCCGGCAACAGTACGCGCCAACGGCCCCTACTAGCGCGATGAATGAATCACTGAACAATGCGGCCGATCAGGTACTACTGCAAACCGGCGTGCAGTTAGACGACGGCCGCGACAGCACCAATCGCAAGAATATGCTGTTGTTGATCCAGCTGCGCTGGATCGCCGTCATTGGCCAGATGATCACCATCGGTGTGGTGCAGCTGGTGCTGGACATCAGTCTGCCGTTGCTGCCCATGGCGTGGTTGCTGGCTGCACTGGTGGTGCTGAATCTGCTCAGCCTAGCCTGGCTCAAGCGGCAGGGTGCGGTAAGCAGCCGTGCCCTATTACATGCACTGATGCTGGATGTGTTGGGACTTACCGTGCAGCTGTACTTGAGTGGCGGCGCCACCAATCCCTTCATCGGCCTGTATCTGTTGCAAGTGACACTGGGCGCGGTGCTGCTCAATGCCTATGCGGCATGGAGCCTGGTCTCGTTGGCGGCTGCCGGTCTGCTGCTGCTGACGCAAATGTATCAACCGCTGGATCTCACCCAGCATGCCGTTGCCGATCTGGTGAACTTGCAGGTGGTGGGCATGTTGGTGTGTTACGGCCTGGATGCGGCCTTGCTGGTGCTGTTCATTACCCGTATCACGCGCAACCTGCGGCAGCGCGATGAACATCTGGCCGAGCTCAAGCAACGCGCCGCGGAAGAAGATCACATTGTACGCATGGGCCTGCTGGCCTCGGGTGCCGCGCATGAACTGGGTACACCACTGGCATCGGTGGCGGTGATTCTCGGTGACTGGCGGCGTATGCCCACCGTAGCCGATCAACCGGAGTTGATGGCCGATATCGACGACATGCAGGCCGCCGTGCAGCGTTGCAAGACCATCGTTACCGGCATCCTGATGTCCACCGGCGAAACGCGCGGTGAAGCACCTGAGCTGACCACGGTAAATGACTTCCTCGACGACACCGTCAACGAATGGCACACGGCGCGACCGGCGGCGTGCCTGCACTACCACAATCATTTCGGCGTCGATGTCTCGGTGGTGTCCGATTCGACCTTGCAGCAGGCCATCGCCAATTTGCTCGATAACGCCAACGAAGCCTCGCCCGAGTGGATTGAACTCAAGGTGCTGCACGACCATGATTCGCTGGTGTTGCAAGTGGCCGATGCCGGGCCCGGCTTTGCGCCGCAGATGCTCAGCGAATTCGGCAAGCCATATCGCTCCACCAAAGGCCGACTGGGTAGTGGCTTGGGGTTGTTTCTGGTGGTGAATGTAGTGCGCAAACTGGGTGGCACAGTGACCGCGCGCAATCGTGCCGAAGGCGGCGCAGTGGTCACCGTCGTGCTGCCGCTGGAACTATTGCGGATGGATGATGAATCTATGAATGAAGCCACGTCCGATACAACCGGGCCCGATGCAGGCAGTGGTGCCTGACCATGAGCGATGTGCCACTACCGGAATCACCGCCAGTCGCACGGCGTCTGATCATTGTCGAAGACGATGACACGCTGGCCAGAACCTTGAAGCGTTCCTTCGAGCGGCGTGACTATGAAGTGCTTACTGCAAACAATCACGATCAACTGTTACAAGTGCTGAGCAACTGGTCACCGGGTTATGCCGTGGTGGATCTCAAACTGGCCGGCGTATCCGGCCTCTCCTGCGTGGCGACCCTGCATCAACACAATGCCGCCATGCGCATCGTGGTGCTCACTGGCTTCGCCAGCATTGCCACCGCCGTGGAATCGATCAAGCTCGGCGCCTGTCACTACCTAGCCAAACCCGCCAACACCGATGACATTGAAAACGCCTTCACCAAAGTAGCCGGTGATGCCGATGCACCGCTGGGCGTACGCGCCACCTCGATCAAGACTTTGGAATGGGAACGTATCCACGAAACTCTGGCCGAAACCGGCTTCAACATTTCCGAAGCAGCCCGTCGCCTAGGCATGCATCGCCGTACGCTGGCCCGTAAGTTGGAAAAGCGCAGGGTGAAGTGAAGCAGCTCTATCGAGACGAGATGGATTGGAGCGATGACAAGTCAGAGCGGCAAAATTCGAATTTTTATAATGCCGGCTCTTCTTGAAACACAAAGGGCGGGAAGTCCCGCCCTTCATATTCAAATCATTCTTCGTTACAGCCGATGCCTGCAACGGATGCCTGATTATTTCTTGGCAGCTTCCGGAATCTTCACGTAGCCGTTCATGATCTTCAGCAGCGTGACGCGACCCTTGCGGGTTTCAGACACCTGTTTGCTGGGATCCACGCCCTGGGTGCGGCCGATCCAAACGCCGGTGGCGCCCTTGTACGGGCCCGAACCATCCACCACCACATTGAAGATCAGATCGCGACCATAGTTATCGCCGCGTGTCAGCGTACCGGGCACGGAGTCGTACACGAAGAAATCGCCATCCTTGGTGCGATAGATGCAGAACAGCGGATCGGCGCGGCCGGTGAGTGCGGTGAACAGACCCTTGGCCCATTCGGGCAATGGGTGTTGTTTCGCTTCCGGGAACTCCTTGCCGCAGTAGTACTCGATGGTGCCGAACGGATCGGCGAAGCCAATGCCGTGGTGCCAGGTTTCGCCGCCGCTGGGCCACTTGGCGAATACATCGGCGCCGGCATTGATCTGCAATGTCATTTCATAAGTCTTGGCAGCCGGACCTGCCGGTGGTGCGCCACCGCCCTGGCCATTACCGGCCGCGCCCTGCGCCATGAGTTGTGTACTGCCGAACAAGGCTGCGCAGCCCAGTGTGCAAGCCGCTACGAAATTACGCTTCATATGCATCCCCCGCATTAATAAAAAAACGATTGCTTAAACGACCTATGCATCGTCATTGCCGGGTAAGCCGGCAATGGTTGATGAAATTCCTAACCAGCGAAACTACTTAGCCAATGGCTGTGTGCCCTTCTTATTGTTGGCATACGGCTTCGGTGTGCCGGCTGGACGACCGGAATCGCCCACGATCCACCAGTCGGTGATCTTGCCATCTTTGACGCGCACGATGTTGCCGTGCACGTTGTCGGTGAGGTCTTCTTTGTTGTTGCCCGGATAGATCACCATCACCAGATCGCCATCGGCCAGCACGAACAAGCGATCCTTCTCCGGACCAGCCTTGCGATTGAGTCGGGTGTTGTTGGCCTTGATGTAGTCGGCAAACTCCTGACCGCCCGAAGGTTCGTACGGATCGTGATTCACGAAGTCCTTGGACAGATACTTGGGCCAGGATTCGGGTTTCATTTCATTGAAGAACTCTTTCCAGAAGGCCAGCACCAGGGTGCGATTGGCTTCTTCGGTCTTGCTGTCCTTGGCACCCGAAGGAATCAGAATGGCGGCGTTACTGTTCAACGGGCCTACCAGGGCTGCGCCCAGGACACAGGCCAATAGTTTAGTTTTCACGAATCCTCCTGATGAGCTTTATGCGGTGAACTGTATGTAACGAACAAGCGTTTCTCTGAGGCGGGAATTATTCGCCGCCGATGAATGCTGCGCAATCAGCGGGCGAAAGTTAATTGCAAAGAAACGCGAATCGCACACTCAAATGCGGCCGCAATGTTCAAGCACCGATTGAGATGGTGTAATGCGCATTGCGGCGGCTTGGCAACGCAGGCAATGCGGTCGATAACTGCACATCGTCAAATAGGGTCAAACAGGGGTAAATCATGTTCACGCTCAAACAAGGCTTCTCGAAAGTGTCGCGTCGATTGGTAGTGGGTGTGCTCTGTCTGGCGCCATTGGCATTACAGGCGCAGACCAAAGTAAACACCAACGAAAAGATCATCGTTTCCGGCGCTTCCGGACAGTTGGGTGAATTGACGATTAAAGAATTGCTGCGTCGTGGTGTGCCGGCCAAGAATCTGATCCTGGTCAGTCGCACCCCGGACAAGTTGACCGAATACGCCAAGCAAGGCGCATCAGTGCGCTTCGGCGATCTCACCAAACCGGAATCGTTGCCCGATGCCTATAAGGGCGGCACGCGCATGTTGCTGATCAGCATTTCCGGCGGCAGCGATCCACGTCCGCCCTTGCACAAAGCTGGCTTCGATGCCGCGGTTAAAGCCGGCGTGAAGCACATTGCCTACACATCGTTCATTGGCGCCGATACCGGCACCTCTGGTCTGGCGGTAGACCATCGTCAGAGCGAAGAATTTTTGAAAGCCAGCGGCGCCAAGTGGACCATGCTGCGCAATGGACTGTATGCCGATCGCGTGGTGCAGCAGGCCATCGAGATGGCGAAAACCGGCAAGGCCACTGTCATGCCTAACGAAGCCAAGAGCGCTCCGGTGACACGTGAAGACTGTGCCGCTGCGGCAGCGGGTGCGCTGCTCAATACAAAGTTTGAGAACACGGCCTTCGACATCACCGGGCCTGCGTTATTCGGCACCGCCGATATCGCGGCTGCCGTCAGCGCCATTACCGGCAAACGTGTTGATGTGGTGGAACAGACGGCGAATGCCGCGCCTGCTGGCGCACCCGGTGGTCAAGGCATGGGGCCTGGTGGTGGTGGCGGTGGTTTGGCAACACCACCGACGGTCACTAACGCCGTGGCTGAACTGTCCGGCCGCCCTGCCACCGGCCTGCGTGCCTTGCTTGAAGCCAACAAAGACAAGCTGCTGGCTGCAGCCAAGTAATGACTGACGCCTTACGCATGCAATCATCCCAACGCGCCTTGTTCGCGTTGGTGATGATCTGGGTGATCGGTTTGCTGGTTTCGGGGCGTGCGCCGTATGAGCGCACCACCTGGCTCATGGAAGTAATGCCCTGTTTGATCCTGATGCCAATTCTCTGGGCAACGCGCAAACGCTTCGTGTTTACGCCATGGGTGTATGGCCTGCTCATCGTCCATGGTCTCATTCTCATGCTGGGTGGCGCTTACACCTATGCACGCGTGCCGCTGGGTTTCTGGATGCAGGACTGGTTCGATTGGCCACGCAATAACTACGACAAGATCGGCCACTTTGCGCAGGGGTTTGTTCCTGCGTTCGTCGTGCGTGAAATGTTGATCCGAGTTTACCAGCTCAAGGTGCAACATCTGATTGCGGTGTTGACGGTGAGTGTCTGTCTGGCGATCAGCGCGCTATACGAATTAGTCGAATGGTGGTCGGCGTTGCTGTTGGGTTCGGGCGCGGATGAATTTCTGGGTACGCAAGGCTATGTGTGGGATACGCAGTCGGACATGTTCATGGCCTTGATCGGCGCGCTGTGTGCGGTGCTGTTGTCGCGTTGGCATGATCGGGCGATTAGCCGGTTACAATATTCATGATCATTCTCGATGGCGCCCTGGGTACCGAACTGACCCGACGCGATATCGACACCACGCTACCGCTGTGGTCAGCACGAGCGTTGTTGGATGCGCCTGAAATAGTGCAGCAGATTCATCGCGATTACTTGATCGCAGGCGCGCAGGTGCTGACTACGAATACCTTCCGTACTAACCCGCGCACGATGCGGCGTGCCGGTATCAAGGATGGTGGTCGTGAGTTGACACACCTGGCCGTTGCATTGGCGAAGCGAGCCGTAGCGGAAGCGTCACGAACAATTGATGCTGCTTTTATTCGTGTGGCCGGCAGCATGGCACCTGTTGAGGACTGCTATTCACCTGAGTTGGTGCCGAGCGATGTTGAGTTACGTGAAGAGCACACCGAGCTGGCGCGTAACCTGGCCGATGCCGGCTGCGACTTAATTCTTGTGGAAACAATGAATACCGTTCGCGAGGCCGTTATCGCTGCGCAAGCAGTGCGAAATACAGGCTTGCCATTGTGGATAAGCTTTACGTTGAATGTTCGTAGTGAATTGCTGAGCGGCGAAACATTGGCTGAGGCGGTACGAGCGGTGCTGCCTTATCAACCACAGGCCTTGTTAGTGAATTGCATTCCGGTGGCGCAAGTCAGTGCAGCGCTGAATAAGCTGCGTGATGCAGTTCATCTTGGAGATGGTTCGCAAGTAAGTCTGGGTGCTTATGGCAACGTTGGTCATGTGGATCATGAAGTGGGTTGGACATTAACGCATGCAGTTACACCGGCTGCTTATGCCGAGGCTGCACGTGGATGGCAGAGCTTGGGTGCAAGCATTATTGGTGGTTGCTGTGGTACGACGCCGGAACATGTTGCGGCATTGGCTAAGGTGATTTGTAAGTTGCCCCCACCCTAACCCTCCCCCGCTGCGCAGGGGAGGGAATCTAGTCCCCTCCCTCGCTTGCGGGGGAGGGTTAGGGTGGGGGCATCAGACACTAAGCTACTTGTTCAGCACAGGCGAGCAACAAAGCACTGGCCAATGGCACCGACTTATCACTCAGCACAGCCCGTTCCGGTTGAAACAGCGTCGCAACAAAAAACGGATGATCCAGTAATTCAATCGCACGAATTTCTCCGGCTGCATCATGGCCTACTGCACGCAAAGCGCCGGCGAATAACTCGAATTGCATGGCCGGATTGATACCGTAACCACAACGATATTCCGCGACGATCTGCCTCACTCCATAGATAGCTGCCATTCTTGAATCGGCAAGCAGTTCGATGGGCGCCGCAACTTCAATCAATGAACAAGTCAGTGGTGTGATGACCAGGTTGTGTGAGTGTGGCGATGACTCGGCGTGCTCGGCATCCGGCCAATGCAATACATTGCGTGCGTATTCAAGTACGGCATGCTGAAAGCCGCCACAGGTACCCAAGAACGGCCGACGCTGCTCGCGGGCATGCCGTATGGCCAGTAGCGCACCCGCCGTATTTGTATACGGGCTGCCCGGCACGCACCAGAAGCCATGATAGGACTCAAGCTGGGCAATGGATTCGATGCCGTTAATAGCCAGCCAGGTAATTTCAATCTGCAGATTTAACTCACTGGCTGCGCGTTGCAATGCCAGCGGTATGGCGCGATGCGCGGTTATCGTTGCGCTGCAGTCACCCACCAGTCCGATGTGGATAGGGTTTGGCATTAGCCATTGTAGGCTTAATTAGTTTGGAGCGTGCGCGGCAATCGTCTGTTCCATCCAGGCCTGCACTTCCGCATTCAGTTCACGTGGCTCGCGCCCTGCCGTAGTAATGGGCTTACCGACGATCACATGAATGGTGCCTGGCTTTTTCACCCAACCACGGCGTGGCCAGAAGTAACCCGCGGTATGTGCGACCGGTACGATGCAAACATTCGCTTCAGTAGCGAGTAGCGCACCGCTGACGCCGTACTTGCGTACTTCACCCACGCCGGTGCGTGTGCCTTCTGGAAAAATCACCACCCAGCGACCACTGTTGATACGTGCTTTGCCCTGAGTAATGACTTGGCGCACGGCGGCGCTACCGGCGGCGCGATTGATGTCGATGGGTTGCATCAGACGCAGCGCCCAACCGACGACAGGAATCCACATCAATTCATGCTTGAGCACCCAGGCCTGCGCGGGAAACACCAACGCCTGCGCGATGGTTTCCCAAGTGGAGGCATGTTTCCACATCGCCACGTGGCAGCCATCGGGAATGTTCTCGCGACCTTCCACCACAAAGTCCAGATTGCACAGCACTTTGAGCAACCAAAGATTCAAGCCGGCCCAGCTGCGCGCAATCGCCCAACGACCGTTAAACGGCAGTGCCCAGGCCACTGCCAACACCAGCACTGCATAAAGCGTGGTGCTGATGAAGAAGCAGGCGGTGAACAAGATCGAACGCAGTAGTTGCATGGCCAGCGTGCTGAGCGGTTGTGTTTCGCATAGGGTGGGTTAGCTCTTATGCAACCCACCATCCATTTATCCGGGCATGTATCCAGCCACTTATCCAGGTAAGCGCGACAGGTCTGCGACTTGCAGGAACACCCCGCGCAGGCGTGACAGCAGCGCCAGACGGTTGTTTCGCACATTCACCTCTTCTGCCATGACCATCACGCCGTCGAAGAAGGCGTCCACCGCGCCACGCAATTGTGCCAGACGGGTCAGGGCATCCTGGTAGTTGTGCTTTGCGAACAGGGGGGCAGTGTCCTGTTCTGCCGATTGCAATTGCTTGAATAGCTCACGTTCCGCAGCTTCGCTCAAATGACTTGCAACGACTTCGTTGCCAGCGGGAATTTCCGACTCGTTCTTCTTGAGGATGTTGTTGATGCGTTTGTTGGCGGCTGCCAGGCTTTGCGCATCACTCAATTTCAGGAAGCTCTTGAGTGCGTTCAAACGCTTGTCGAAATCGAGCAGCGATGCCGGACGATTGGCCAGCACGGCATCGAACATTTCGGTGGTTACTGCACCCCCTTCAAGGTAGTAACCGCGCAGGCGTTCAGCGATGTAGTTGTATAGCTCGTCGTAAATCTCGTTGTTCTGTCGAACCGGTTGATTGTTGACTGCTTGCTCGATGAGTTGAACCAGGTTGAGCGACAACTGCCGTTCAATGATGATGCGTAACGCGCCAATGGCAGCGCGGCGCAGCCCGAACGGATCTTTGGTGCCGGTGGGCTTCTCACCCGCCGCAAAAATGCCGGCCAATGTTTCCAGTTTGTCGGCTAACGCCAAAGCCATACCGGTTTGAGTGGCAGGTAGTTCGTCGCCGGCACCGCGCGGCAGATACTGTTCCAGAATGGCTTGCGCCACTTCGGCATCTTCCTTGTCATGCAAGGCGTAGTAGCGCCCCATGATGCCTTGTAGTTCCGGAAACTCACCGACCATGTCGGTGATCAGGTCGGCCTTGGCCAGTTGTGCGGCACGATCTGCTTTATCGGCGGTGTTGTTGCCGAGTTGTTCGCCGATGGCGCGAGCCAGCTTGCGTACCCGCGCGATGCGTTCGCTCTGCGTGCCCAGCTTGTTGTGATAAACGACTTTATCCAACCGCGGCAGGCGCGATTCCAGGGTCTGCTTGCGATCCTGATCGAAAAAGAACTTGGCATCGGCCAGACGTGGGCGGACCACGCGTTCGTTACCTTGAATCACGCGACTGGGATCGGCGGGCTTGATGTTGCTGACCACCAGGAACTTGTTAGTCAGCTGACCTTGCGTATCCAGCAGTGGGAAGTATTTCTGATTGGCCTTCATGGTCAGAATCAGACATTCCTGCGGCACCGATAAAAATTCTTTTTCAAACTGGCAGGTCAGTACATTGGGACGTTCTACCAATGCGGTGACTTCATCGAGCAAGGCATCGTCACTGATAGGTTGCAGACCTTCTTTGGCTGCTGCTGCCTGCAGCTGCTTGAAAATCTCGGCACGACGTTCGGCAAAGCTGGCGATGACTGCGCCGTCACTGAATAGTTGCGCGGCATAGCTGTCGGCATCTTTGAATTCGACAAGCGGTTTACTGGCTTCGAAGCGATGGCCTTGCGTACTGCGGCCTGCTTGCAGCCCCAGCGTTGCAATGTTCACGATCTCACTTCCATGCAACGCTACTAGCGAATGTGCAGGACGTACGAAATTGACGCTGGTCCAGCCATCGGCCAGTTGGTAGCTCATCACCTTTGGAATTGGCAGCTTGGCCAGCGCCTCATCCAGCGCCTTCTTCAATCCATCGGCCAAGGTCACGCCAGCCACCACGCTATCCATGAACAAGGCTTCGGCCTTGCCATCGGGCATGCGCTTGAGCGAGGGCACTACGGCCGCATCCAAGCCCAGGGCAGATAATTTTTTCAACAAGGCCGGTGTCGCCTGGCCATTGGCATCCAGCGCCACAGTGACCGGCATCAATTTCAGTTGCACGGCTTTGTCGGCAGCCTTGTCCGCCACGGCGCTGACCTGCACAGCAAGACGGCGTGGTGAAGCAAACGCGGTGCTTTTCGATTCGGTGGTCAGCAGCCCCTGTGTCTTCAAGCTATCGCTCAAAGTACCGGCGAAGCTTTCACCCAATGTCTTGAGCGCCTTGGGCGGCAGTTCTTCGACAAACAACTCGACCAGCAGATTCTTTACATTGCTCATCTTCAGGAAGCCTTCTTCTTGTTGATCTCGAGTTGCGCCAATACTTCATTGGCCCATTCGCGTGGCGCCATGGGGAAGCCCAGACGTGCACGGCTGTCGAGATAGCTCTGCGCCACGGCGCGAGCGAGATTGCGGATGCGACCGATGTAAGCGGCGCGTTCGGTAACGCTGATGGCGCCACGGGCATCCAACAGGTTGAAGGTGTGTGCGGCCTTGAGCACCTGTTCATAGGCCGGCAAGGCCAGTTGCTGTTCCATCAAGTGCTTGGCTTGCTTCTCATGCGCACCGAAGGCACTGAACAGGAACTCGGCATCGCTGTGCTGAAAGTTGTAAGTGCTTTGCTCCACCTCATTCTGGTGGAACACATCGCCGTACTTGATGCCCGGTGCATACACCAGGTCATAGACGTTATCCACGCCCTGCAGGTACATGGCCAGGCGTTCCAGGCCGTAGGTGATCTCGCCGGTGATGGGCTTGCAGTCGATGCCGCCCACTTGCTGGAAGTAAGTGAACTGCGTGACTTCCATGCCGTTGAGCCACACTTCCCAACCCAGGCCCCAGGCGCCCAGCGTGGGATTTTCCCAGTCGTCTTCCACGAAGCGGATGTCGTTGGACTTTAGATCGAAGCCCACGGCCTGCAGCGAGCCTAAGTACAGTTCGAGAATGTTCGACGGCGCCGGCTTCAACACCACCTGGAATTGATAGTAGTGCTGCAGGCGGTTGGGATTTTCGCCATAGCGGCCGTCCTTGGGACGACGGCTGGGTTGCACATAGCCGGCTTTCCACGGCTCGGGTCCGAGTGCACGCAGGAAGGTGGCGGTGTGGCTGGTGCCTGCACCCACTTCCATATCGTAGGGTTGCAGGATGGCGCAGCCCTGATCTGCCCAATAACGTTGCAGGGCCAGGATCAAATCCTGAAAAGTTTCCGGCGTGCCGGCACTGACCGACGCATTGACTGGCTGGGTCATGGGGACTCTAAGGTGGAAGCTGACGTCTAGTTAAGTGAATGAGACTAAACGAAAAAGGCCGGCGAGTATAACCGAGGGCGATGGCAGCTTCAGGAACTGTGACCTTTTGAGCTTTCGCAAAGTGGACATTACTAACTGCCCTCATTAATGCCATGACGGTCAGTCGGTGCGCATCACTGGTGCAGATGTTTCAATCGTTGCGCCAAGCTGGTGCTAACATTTGCCGGCTACCCGAAGGTCTCAGCCAAGATTTTCAGCAATGGCGCAGTGTTGCGCTACGGCAGTGCGCTGGCACGCTTCCTGCACTTTCGTGGTTCCAAGAGCATAGGCCTTACAACCGGCGCGACGGGCGGGTGTGGGCATTCATTCATAAAGTAATTCGTCGCATTTCCGGAGGAGTACTCATGACAACCGGCGCTGATGTTCTCAGCTTGATTAAAGAGAAGGAATTCAGGTACGTGGACCTGCGGTTCACGGACACTCGCGGCAAGGAGCAGCACGTAACCGTTCCGGCATCCCAGGTGGATGCGAAGTTTTTTGCCGACGGCAAGATGTTCGACGGCTCGTCGATCGCCGGCTGGAAGGGCATCAATGAATCCGACATGATCCTGATGCCGGACGCCACCACCGCCGTAGCCGATCCGTTCTTCGAAGATCCCACCCTGATCATCCGTTGCGACGTGCTCGAGCCTGCCACCATGCAGGGCTATGACCGCGATCCGCGTTCGGTGGCCAAGCGTTGCGAGGCTTACATCAAGGCAACCGGCATTGCGGACGGCGCATTGTTCGGTCCAGAAAACGAATTCTTCATTTTCGACAGCATCCGCTACAACAACGATCTGCATGGCTGCGGCTACCAGATTGATTCGCAGCAGGGCGCTTGGAATTCGAACACGGTTTATCCGGAAGGCAACACCGGCCATCGTCCGGGCGTGAAGGGCGGCTACTTCCCCGTGCCACCGGTAGATGCATTCCAGAACATCCGTAGCACCATGTGTAACGTGCTCGAAGAAATGGGCATGGTTGTTGAAGTGCATCACCACGAAGTCGCCACCGGCGGCCAGTGCGAAATCGGCGTAGGCGCCGGTAGCCTGGTGCGCAAGGCCGACGAAGTGCAGATGTTGAAGTACGTGGTCATGAACGTGGCCCATGTGCACGGCAAGACAGCGACCTTCATGCCGAAGCCTCTGGTAGGCGACAACGGTTCGGGCATGCACGTGCACCAGTCCTTGCAGAAAGCAGGCGTGGCTCTGTTCGCTGGCGACAAGTACGGTGGTTTGTCCGAAACCGCGCTGTACTACATCGGCGGCATCATCAAGCACGCCAAGGCCATCAATGCCTTCACCAATGCCGGTACCAACAGCTACAAGCGCCTGGTGCCTGGTTTCGAAGCACCTGTGATGCTGGCCTACTCGGCTCGTAATCGCTCGGCTTCTATCCGTATTCCATGGGTAGCAAACCCCAAGGCTCGCCGTATCGAAGTGCGTTTCCCGGACTCGTCCGCGAACCCGTACTTCGCCTTCGCCGCCATGATGATGGCCGGCTTGGACGGCATCCAGAACAAGATCCACCCGGGCGAAGCCGCGGACAAGGATCTGTACGACCTGGAGCCGGAAGAAGAGAAGGAAATTCCAAAGGTATGCCATTCCCTGGATATGGCCTTGGAAGAGCTGGACAAGGATCGCGAGTTCCTCAAGAAGGGCGGCGTGTTCACCGACGACGTGATCGATGCCTACATCGCCTTGAAGATGCAGGAAGTGACGCGTCTGCGTATGTCGACGCATCCTGCTGAAATGGAAATGTATTACAGCTGCTAATGCTCTGCGGAGGGAGCTGGGCTGCGTCCTCCGGCGCAGTTCAGCTCCTGAAGCACCTGCAAATTTGATGAGTTATGAGGTGAGTAGCCCAACTACTCACCGGGTTTTGTTCTCTGGAGGACGAGCGGGTATGCTTCCCGACCATGCGTTACGTGCCGGTTCTACTCATGCTGATTGCGATGCCAGTGCTGGCCGCCAGCGTGTGGAAGTGGCGCGATGCGAATGGCGTGGTGCACTACTCCGACCAGCCGGTGGCGGGCGCCGAGCAGGTCAACATTCAAAGTTCCACTACTTCTCTGCCTTCTCCGTCGGCCACTGCCAGTTCCAGCAGCAGCGCTGTGAGCGGTCAACGCTCCAGTGCCAGTGCCGTGAATTACCAGACTGTCGAGATTTCGAGCCCCGGCGCGGAAGAGACCGTCGCCAATACCGGCGGTCAGGTCAGTGTGGCAGTGCGTGTCGAACCCGCACTAGCAAAGACACATCGTTTGGCACTTTATCTGGACGGACGTGCGGTGCCTGGCTTTCCCGAACAGGGTATGGGATTTACTCTGCAGGAAGTGGAGCGCGGCGAGCACACTTTGATGCTCACGGTGCTGGATGCTCAGGGCAAGCCGGTAGCGACCAGCCCAAGCATCAAATTCTATGTGCGTCAGCCATCGGTGTTACAGCCGCCCAGGTAGCGGCATCCAGTATTCATAGCGGATTCGATCTGCATGATGTGGCCGTGTGCCCCGTGCAGTGCAGCGCTTTGCCGACTGAGCGAACACGCCATCGGCAAGGATCGGCAAGCCCATGGTAGCCGTGCCCCGTCTTCGCATGGAGCCCACCGTGAATGATCTGGATCGCATTCTCGATCATCTCAACATCAGCATTTTGCTGGTGGACCGTCGGCAGGTGGTGCACTACCTCAACGTGGCCGCCGAAACTTTGCTGGGCTTGAGCCGCAATCAAATCGTCGGCCGCACCCTGGCCGAGTTGCTGCGTGATTCGGGTGAGCTCACTTCCATTGTCAATCGCGCCTTCGATGCCTGGCAGCCCTATGCACGTCGTGAACTGCGTTTACACAGCATTGGCGCCGGCGAAGAATTGATCGTCGATTGTTCTGTTTCGCCCTTCGAAGATCGCGGCGATAACTCCACTGTGTTGCTGGAAATTTCCGACGCCACGCAGCATCAACGCATCTCGCGCGAAACCGCCTTGATCAATCAAGTGGGCGGCAGTCGCTTGATGATCAAGCAATTGGCGCATGAGATTAAAAATCCGCTGGGCGGTTTGCGCGGTGCGGCGCAATTGCTCGAACGTCAGCTGGCCGATGCATCAATGCGTGAATACACCTCGATCATTATCAGTGAAGCCGATCGTTTGAAAACACTGGTCGACTCCTTGCTCGGGCCGGGACATACGCCGCACAAGGAACTCATCAACGTTCATGAGTTGCTGCAGCATGTACGGCAATTGTTGCTGGCCGATCCGGGCACCAACACCGTTATCGATCGCGACTACGATCCCAGTCTGCCGCCGATCCGCCTGGATCGGAACCAGATCATTCAGGCCATGCTCAACCTCGGACGCAATGCCGTGCAAGCCATGCAGCGCAGCGGCATGTTGATACTGCGCACGCGCGCTTTGACCGGCGTCAGCATCGGCACCCGTCGACATCGACTGGTGGCTTCCATTCAATTTGAAGACAACGGACCTGGCGTGCCTGAGCAGTTGCAGGACACCTTGTTCTATCCCTTTGTTACTGGTCGCGCCGAAGGCACCGGTCTGGGTCTTGCCATTGCGCAGGATCTGGTCAGTCGTCATGGCGGCTTGATCGAATTCGAGAGCCGGCCCGGCCGCACCGTTTTTACTTTGTTACTTCCTTTCAATACTCATGATGCAGCAGATGGCAACAAAACCGCTTAATGTCTGGTTGGTCGACGACGATGCGTCGATTCGATGGGTGCTTGAAAGAGCGCTCAAGCAGGGTGGCATGGTGCCCACGGCTTTCGAACAAGCCGATTCTGCTTTGTCGGCACTGCGTCGTTCGCGACCCGATGTGTTGATGACCGATATTCGCATGCCCGGACGCAGCGGCCTGGAGCTGCTGGCCGAGATCCGCGATTCGCAGCCGGAATTACCGGTGATCGTCATGACGGCGCATTCCGACCTCGACAGTGCCGTGGCGGCTTATCAAGGTGGTGCCTTTGAGTATCTGCCCAAGCCCTTCGACATCGATCAGGCCGTGGATCTGGTGCGTCGCGCCGCGAATCAGAAAAAGATTCCCGAAGAAATCAGCGTCGATTCCAAGCGCATTCCGGAGATGCTCGGTCAGGCGCCGGCGATGCAGGAAGTGTTTCGCGCCATCGGTCGCCTGTCGCGTTCCAGCATGACGGTGCTGATCAATGGCGAATCCGGTACGGGTAAGGAATTGGTAGCGCGTGCCTTGCATCGTCACAGTCCGCGCGCCAATAAATCTTTCATCGCCTTGAACACCTCGGCATTCACCGCGGATCTGCTTGAGTCGGAATTGTTCGGTCACGAGAAAGGTTCGTTCACCGGTGCCGATGCGCAACGTCGTGGCCGCTTTGAACAAGCCGATGGCGGCACCCTGTTCCTCGATGAAATCGGTGACATGTCGCCGCAATTGCAGACACGCCTGCTGCGTGTACTCGCGGAAGGTGAGTTCTATCGTGTCGGCGGGCAAACGCCGGTACGCGTGGATGTGCGCGTGATTGCGGCCACCCACCAGGATTTGTCCGAGCGCGTCAAACAAGGTTTGTTCCGCGAAGACTTGCTGCATCGCTTGAATGTGATTCGTATCGAAGTGCCGCCGCTGCGTGCGCGTCGCGATGACATTCCGGAATTGCTGCATTCCTATTTAAGTGCGGCGGCCACTGAATTGGGTGTGGAAGCCAAAGTGCTGACCAAGGAAGCCGAGACGGCCCTGGTGGCCTATGACTGGCCGGGCAATGTGCGTCAGTTGGTGAATACCTGCCGGCGACTCACGGTCACCGCGCCAGGTCGTGAAATCAAAGTGGCGGATATCCCCACCGACTTGGGTGGTGCGCCTACCGCATCCAGCTTGCAAGAAGAATGGGCGCGACAACTCACCGCCTGGGCCGAGAAGCGTTTGGCCACCGGCGGTGCGCCGCTGCTCGATGACGCCATGCCGGAATTCGAACGTACCTTGATTCGTGTTGCGCTGCGTAAGACCGAGGGTGGTCGTCAGGAAGCGGCCAAGCTGCTGGGCTGGGGGCGCAATACCCTGACGCGCAAGTTGAAAGAATTAGGTATGGATGACGAATAGTACGAAGTCTGATGCATTGTAGGGTGCGATTCATTGCACCCTTTCCTACTCTCGGCTGGCGTTGGGTCGACGTTGCTAAGCCGGCACCTGTTTTTTCACGTCCTTATTCAACGCTTGCGTCACGGCGAAATACTTACTCGCAGCCCGTGCAGTTTACTTAACTACTGCGGCGGTAGTGTGCAGTACTTGAATCGACGTCCGCTCAATGATTAATCTTTAAGCGATGTAAGACATGGAAGTTGGCAGCCGAGAACAGCATGGAAGAAAACAGCATTCAGCAGCACAAGGTCATGCAGCTATTGGAGGCATGGCGCGGTGGCGATCGCGATGCCTTCATGCAGCTGACGCCCATCATCTATCGAGAACTGCACTTACTAGCCGTGCGCTACATGCGTCGCGAACGAGTCGGTCACACCCTGCAAGCGACGGCACTGGTGAACGAGGCCTTCACAAGGTTAGTTCGTGGCCCGTTATCCGTTAACGACACCAAACATTTCCTGGCGGTCGCCGCCAGGCTGATGCGAAACATCCTGGTCGATCACAGCAAATCGCGTGGCCGATTAAAGCGCAACAAAGACGTCACGCTACTGCCGGACTTGGATAGCTCAGCCGCCACCAGCGAAGTCGATCTCATCATTCTCGACACGGCGTTGGCCAAGTTCGAAGCGCTACATGAAGGTATGGCGCATGTGGTGGAGCTGACCTACTTCGGCGGACTGACCATCGAAGAAACTGCTCATGCCCTCGACATTTCCACCGCCACCGTAACGCGCGATCTCCGTTTCGCCAAGGCTTGGCTGTTGAATGAAATTCAACCCAATGACGGCTAATAGGCGCGCTGAACGAGTGGGCAACGCTGATCTGGGGATGATGAATCTGTTACTCGCGCGTTTAAGCGATCCTTAGGCGATCGCTGCACATGATGCAGGTCGTTGCTCCAGCCATGGGTGTGATGCGCATTGCGCCATCGAAAACGACACACCACACTATGCGGATGTCGCCTGCAATAAAGTCACCCTTGGTTCCACTGGCCAGCCACACCCTGCCGTGGTTCGCTCTATTGGCGGCTGCCGTGGGTGCTGCGCCCTTTGCGGTGGCCGGCGAAACCCTGTTGCATCCGCAGCTGGCAGCGTTTGCCTTAATGAGCTTGCTGGTGGAAACCACGGTCACCCGACTGCTGCCGTATTTCAAGACGCGTACCGGTCTGCGCGTATTGCTGGATATCGTGGCGTTGCTGTTATTCGCACTGTTGGTTTGTGCTGCCACCGGCGGAATCGAAAGTCATCTCCTGACCCTGTTCCTGTTGCCGCTCACTGCTTCGGCCATTGTGTTGAGCCGCTTTGGCTTCACGCTGGCGGCGCTGGTTACGCTGCTGGCCTATGTGCTGTTGGGCGCGCTGACGCCGACGGTCGATCTGTTGTCTTCAGCCTTTGTCATTCGCATTATCGGTGGTTTGGCGCCGACCTTGATTGCCACCAGCGCGATTGCTCTGTTGATCGGCCAGATTCAAGTCGCGGAACAACAGATTCGCGACTTGTCGTCCAGCGATGCGCTGACCGGCTTGATGAATCTGCGTGCCTTCGAACAGCTGTTGGAGCAAACGCATGAGAAGGCTGAACGCAGCGGTCGCGCTTACAGCGTGGCAGTGATCGATATCGATAACCTGGCGGCCATCAATGATGCTCATGGACACAGCGCCGGCAATCAAACACTGCTGGCAGTAGCCGGCGCAGTGCGACGCTCGATTCGCACCGACGATACTGCGGCGCGGCTCGGCGGCAATGAACTGGCAGTGTTGCTGCATGATGCCGATCCGAACAGCGCCGGGGCGGTGACTCAGCGAATTCGCAACAATGTCTATGCCGGCACGATTTCGGTGGCAAACCGCTTGCTGCGCGCCAATGTCAGCATTGGCACCGCCAGTTTTCCCAAGGATCAACTCAGTCCGCGCGAATTGCTGAACCAGGCCGCGCAACGCATGCAGAAAGATCGCAGCCTGCGCCGGCCGGCTGCCCCGGCGTTGTAACAGGCTCGCAGGCGGCGGTCTCGCCGCCGGGCACGGCCCGCATTCCAGTCGGGCCGCATTTCGATGTGTACAATGACGGCCCCCGACGCCTACCGATAACCTCCACCACCCGATGAGCACCGCAGCGGCAGCCACCAGCAGCGCCACCTGGCGCGATTACTACGAACTCGGCAAGCCACGTGTGGTGATGTTGATTGTATTCACGGCCTTCGTCGGCATGTTGCTATCGGTGCCCGGACTGCCGCCGTTGAACGCCTTGATCTTCGGTAACTTGGGCATCGCGCTGGCAGCCTCCTCGGCTGCGGCCATCAATCACGTGCTGGATCGTCGTTTCGATCGCGACATGCGCCGTACCCAAAGCCGACCTATTCCGCTGGGCCATGTGACGGAGCGGCAGGCGCTGGCCTATGCGCTGGTGTTGGGTGCGCTTTCGATGCTGATGCTCACCGCTTGGGTGAATACGCTGACCGCCGTGCTGACCTTCGCTTCGCTGATCGGCTATGCCGTGGTGTACACGGTGTGGCTGAAGCATGCTACGCCGCAGAACATCGTCATCGGCGGGGCGGCAGGCGCTGCGCCGCCGGTGCTGGGCTGGGCAGCGGTGAGCGGCACGATCAATCCCAATGCACTGCTGCTGTTTCTGATCATCTTCATCTGGACGCCGCCGCACTTCTGGGCGTTGGCCATTGCGCGTCGCGACGATTACGCCAAGGTGGGCATTCCCATGCTGCCGGTGGTGTATGGCGTGGAGTTCACGCGCCTGCACATTCTGCTCTACACCATTCTGTTGCTGCTGGTGACCTTGTTGCCCTATCTCACCGGCATGTCCGGGCTGTTGTACCTGGCCTCGGCGCTGATTCTGGGTGGCATCTTTATTTACTACGCCGTGCAGTTGAAATTCCGTCCCACCGATCAATTGCCCATGCGCACCTTCGGCTTCTCCATCACCTATCTGGCGTTGTTGTTTGCCATGTTGTTGATCGATCACTACTTCAGCATTCGCTGGTAGGCCGGGCGCACGCACGTGGCCCGTAACCAGTCCACCGGCTTCGTACCCTGGCTGCTGCTGGGTGTGATCGCGCTGATCTGTTACGGCTCGCTGTATCCGTTCAATTTCATTTTCGATGGCAGCTATCCCACGTTAAGTGCAGCCTTACATCAATTGAGCTGGGCGCGCGCCGGTCGCGCCGATCGCGTCCGCAATGTGCTGCTGTACATACCGTTGGGCTTCTGCCTGATGCTGTGGCTGCGCAATCGCATCGGTTTCTTCTGGGCGGCAGTACTGTCCACAGTGCTGGGCACACTATTGTCGCTGTGCATCGAGCTGGCTCAGGTGTATTTGACCATTCGCGTGCCCAGCTTGATGGATATGACCTTGAATGCTTCTGGCACCTTGCTGGGTGCGGTGGGCGGTGTGGTCTGGCGCGGTCTCAGTGGTCTGGTCTATCTGCCGCCGAACACGCGCAATCGTCCCGGTGATCGCAGCGCGTTGGTGCCGCTGATCGTCTGGGTGTCATGGCGCCTGGCCGATTTCGAACCGGTGGTCAGTCTGACCCGTCTCAAGTTGGCGCTGCGACCCTTGATGGAGTGGGATTACTCCATACCGCTGACCTTGCGTTTTCTAGTCATGTGGCTGGTAGTCGCGCAGGCGGTGCTCAGTTACGCGCCACGTCAACGCAGCAATGAAGTGCTGCTGCTGGTCATTGCCATGGTATTGGTGGGGCGTCTGTTATTCGTCACGCCGGCATTCATTCCTGCCGAGATGCTGGCTTTGCTGTTGCTGTTGCCGGTGCTGGTGCTGCTGCATAAGTTTCGCAGTGCGCCGCAGAGTGCGGTGGTACTGGCCGCCTTTGCCGTGCTGTTTATTTACGAGCGACTGACGCCGTTCGATTTCGGCAGTATGGAACACAACTTCGATTTCTGGCCGTTCCTTACTTGGATGCATGAGGGCATGCCGATGGACGCCAATCTGATGCTGCGCAAGGCCTTCGTGTTCAGCGCCATGATCTGGCTGTTGAAGGATGCCGGGCTTAGCATGTCGGTGGCCATGTTCAGTGTGGTGCTGACAGTGTTGGCCATCGAGATATTGCACCTATGGCAGCCCGGTCATAGCAGTTCGCTGACTGATCCCACTCTGGCCTTGATCATGGGTGGATTGATGCACCTGGCCAACGACCAGCGTCGGTCCAAAAGCAAGTCCTTTTCGCGCCGTTAGCACGGCCGCCTTTATCATTTTTGAGCACGATGGATATTTCACACTTAGTCGATAAGTTGAACGATGCACAGCGTCAGGCAGTGACCGCATCCGTGGGGCCTGCGCTGATATTGGCCGGCGCCGGCAGCGGTAAGACGCGCGTGTTGACGCATCGTGTTGCCTGGCTGGTGGAAGTCGAGGGTGTTTCGCCGCATGGCATCATGGCGGTGACTTTCACCAATAAGGCCGCGGGTGAAATGCGTGCACGTATCGAGCAGATGCTGCATCTGCCGACGGCGCCGTTATGGATCGGCACCTTCCACGGTATTGCACATCGTCTGCTGCGTCTGCATTGGCGCGAAGCCGGTCTGCCGCAGGCTTTCCAGATTATCGATGCCGACGATCAGCAACGCATCGTCAAGAAGATTCTCAAAGCGATGAATCTCGACGAAGCGCGCTGGGTGCCCAAGGAAGTGACCTGGTTCATCAATGCGCAGAAGGATGCCGGTCTGCGTCCCAAGCAGATGAAGGACGAGGGCGATCACAATCGCCGTCAATTGATCAAATTGTACGAGGCCTATCAGGAAGCCTGCGAACGCGGCGGCATGGTGGACTTCGCCGAGTTGTTGCTGCGAGTGTTTGAACTGCTGCGCGATAACGCCGCAGTACTGGAGCACTATCGCCGTCGCTTCCATCACGTCTTGGTGGATGAGTTCCAGGACACCAATGCCATTCAATACCAATGGTTGCACCTGTTGGTCGGACCGCGGGGCAATCCCTTTGTGGTTGGTGATGACGATCAATCCATCTATGGGTGGCGCGGCGCCAAGGTGGAAAACCTGTTGCAATTCAAAAGCGACTTTCCCACCGTGCAGACCTTTCGCTTGGAGCAGAACTATCGTTCCACCGGCAACATCCTTAACGCTGCCAACAAGCTGATCGAAAATAACAGCGGTCGATTGGGCAAGAATCTCTGGACCAGCGGCAGCGAAGGTGAGCCCATCAAGTTGTACGCCGCGTTCAACGAACGCGATGAAGCCGACTTCGTGGTGAATCGCATTCGCGATTGGGTGAACAAGGGTGGTCAGCGCAGCGAGTGCGCCATTCTGTATCGTGCCAATGCTATCTCACGTGTGTTTGAAGAAGCGATGATCTCGGCACGCATGCCGTATCGCGTCTATGGCGGCCTGCGATTCTTCGAACGCGCCGAAATCAAGGACGCACTGGCCTATCTGCGCCTGGTGCAGAATCGTAGCGACGATGCTTCGTTCGAGCGCGTGGTGAATCTGCCGACGCGCGGTATTGGTTTGAAGACCATGGACATCCTGCGCGACTATGCTCGCGCCAATACCTGCACACTGTGGGTGGCGGCGGGTGCTTGCATGCAGGGCTTGGGTCCCAAGGCCGGCGGCGCGCTGCATGCCTTCCTGTTGTTGATCGAACGCATGGATCAACAGACTCGGGAGTTGCCCTTGCATGAACAAGTGGATCATGTGATCGCGCATAGCGGATTGGTGGCGCATCACCAAAAAGAAAAGAGCAGCAATCGCGGCGGCGCCGAAGCGCGTATCGAGAACTTGGAAGAATTGGTCAGTGCCGCGCGCGGCTTCGACGCGCAGAGCGTAACCACTGAAGAAACCGGTGAAATGACGCCGCTGGCCGCATTCCTGGCGCATGCGGTGCTGGAATCCGGTGAAGGTCAGGCCGATGCCGGTGAGGACAGTGTGCAGATGATGACGCTGCACACCGCCAAGGGGCTGGAATTTCCCGTGGTGTTCCTATGCGGCATGGAAGATGGTTTGTTCCCGCATCAACGTTCCAGCGCCGATCCTGCCGGCATGGAAGAAGAACGCCGGCTTTGTTATGTGGGCATCACGCGCGCCATGCGTCAGCTGTACTTGAGTTACGCGGAAACCCGCCGTCTGCATGGCATCGACAGTCATGCTTCGCCATCAAGATTCATTCGCGAGATTCCACCCAATCTGTTGGAAGAGGTTCGGCCGCGTATTCAAGTGTCGCGACCGGTGTATACGTCGCAGTCCTATTCGTATGGGCAGTCACGTTCGACTTCGATACGCGATGAAGCGCCCGATGGTATTCGTCTTGGGCAACGCGTGCGTCATGGCAAGTTCGGCGATGGCGTGGTGTTGAATCTGGAAGGCCAGGGTACGCATGCGCGCGTCGAAGTGCGTTTCGAAAATGTCGGCAGCAAGTGGTTGGTGCTGTCCTATGCCAATCTGGAAAGTTTGTAACGCCATCGGTTGTGGCTTTAACCCATAAAATGACGTTGCAGAGCAACATGATTTGCCTGCATCAAAGGACTATTATCGATCCGGCATCGCTGTAGCCTAGTTCGTCCATATAACAATCAGGATATGGATATGACTGCTTCGCTGATCGTGCCGGCGCTTTGCTTAAGCCTGGCTTACGGCTTGCTCAGCGTAACCGCAGCAGATGCAGACCAGGTGGCGACCCAGCAGTGGTCCGATGCCATCGCTATTTCGATTGAGCGGCGTGACTATCGCGGCGGCTTGCCGGGTGCGAATCGACAACTGGGTTGGCAATGGCACTTCAAGCCCAGTCACACGTGGTCAATCGACAACGGCGTTCTTTTATTACGTGCCGATCTGCCCTTGTACGTGGATCCGCCGTTCTGGACGGTTTATGAAACCAGTTCCGTCTGGGAGATGGGTAGAGACTATCCGGATTGGTTACTACGCCAAAGCCCGCAAATCACCGCGGCAACCGGCGAGTTTGTGCGAGGCCATGATCACCTGGCCGACCTTACCCTCGATCTGGCTTATGGTCATGTGCTTCCTGGGCGCACTCTATTGTTTGGCATACGCAGCGTATTCCCCACCAACGAAGATCATTCGAATGCGCGACGTGAAGTATTGTTGGGCCCAGACCTATTCTGGATTGAAGGCACTGGTTGGGGAGAGGTGGGAGCGCGTCTCACGCATGTTGTGAACATTGCCGGCCATAACACCTTTCCCACCAGCGAAACCAATCTACAAGTGCTATATCGCCATCGTTTGAATGATCGCTGGCAGCTCATCAGCCAACCCATCATCGTTTACGACTGGGCGGCGGATCGCGGTAATCGCTTGATGCTCCCCGTAGGCGGCGGTGTGGTCGGAGTGATGACGCTGGCGCACAAAATCTGGCAGGTGCAGTTTGAATATTATCGATATACCAGCACAGCCGATCGTTTCGGAGTAAGTCACTTGTTCAAGCTGGAGATTGCACCGCGGGCCAACTCGAATGAGTGATTGCAGAGTTGCTTAATAAAGGCTGACGACAGTGGGCAACATACCGCTTACATGCAGGTGATGCAGTAGTTGAACCAGCGCAGCGATCACGATGAACCACACTACTTCGACTAAGAAGCGGCGGAATTGCCGTGAGCTCATTGCATAGTTTTCCGGTTCGTTGAGCTGCCAGCGTTTTGGCCAGAACAAGGGCACGGCCTTTCGATAAGCCTCGAAACTGGCGCCATGAATGCCGCGCAAGGTTTGTTCTTCGTTACGCATCACCGGGTGGTAATAACTGAGAAACACTGCGGCAAAGGCCAGAGGGAAGGTCAGGGTTTGCGTGACCAGCAGCGCGCCGACGCCGCCAATAAAGCTGAATAAATAAAGCGGATTGCGGCACAGCGAGTAAGGGCCTTGCATCATCAACGTGATGTTCTTACAGCCGCAGATGTAACTGCCCGCCCAGATGCGGCCCATCACACCGACGCCCACCAACAACCAGCCGATGAAGCCCAACAGCTGTCCGATGATGGGTTGGTTGAGCGACCACCGACTATCGGTCAGGCATAACGCCACAACGAATAGCAGTGATGCCAGACGTGACAGATTGATACGTGCATCGGCGCAGCTTTTGGCGGTAATCATGGTTCTGAATTTAGTAGTAGTTGGTATAGGACGGGTGTTACGCCCGACTTCAATCGAACTAGTGATTATTGTTGTGTATTGATTCTTACGAACCCATTACTGATGTGCTGATAAACCAAGTAGACAATATCGCATGCCGAACCTACGGCGATTCATTCATATAGATTTCTTTACCTACTTCCTTTTCGGGCCACGCGCGCCAGACTCCATACTTCAATGGATTCTATGCCTGCTTTACGCAAAGTAATTGCCAACTCGTTCACAGTGCTACCGGTCGTAACAACATCGTCGAGCAGGGCAACATGTTTCGGCAGTGCAACATTTGTGGCGGCAAACGCACGGCGTAAATTTTTGCGTCGTACTTTTCGCGACAAGCCCGCTTGTTCGGGTGTGTGTCTGATGCGTTCCACCAGATCGGTGCGCATTTCAATTTCAAGTGACTGCGCCAGGAAGCGGCCCAGTTCAACAACCTGGTTGTAACCGCGCTGTTGGAAACGCGTGCGATGCAATGGCACCGGAATGAGACAATCCGGCCAAGCTCCGCAATGTTGGGTGCGCAGATGGCAGGCCAGCAGGTCGCCCAATACTCGCGCATGCGCCAAGGCGCCGGCGTATTTCATCTTGCGAATCAGATGTTCGATGGGATAGGCGTATTTGTAGGCACAGTAGGCGGCTTGATAGGCGGGCGGTCGTTTCAAGCAGCTGCCGCAGATGAGTTCAGACTGGGTGTCGGACAATGGCAGGCCACAGCGTGTGCAGGCGTGGACATTTACCGGCAGCTGCGCCTGACAGGCGCCGCAGAGATCCCAATCGTCGCCGGGCAACCCGCAGGCAATGCAACGGGATGGCAGTACCCAGCGGCGCACGGCGGTTGCGAGCAATCCACGGATTTGTTTCGCGTAAACCATTGGTTCCTTCCTTGGTTGACAGAGGCCCCTGCCCTCTCAATACTGCCGGCCGCGGCATTGTTGCCTCCTGAATGCTGGCTGCCGCGGCCATTTCTCGTGTTTCACCTTGGAATAACCATGTCTGCAGTTTCTTCCCAGTCCTCGCCAGATTTAAATCAGCCGTCTCAGCTGGGCGCCATTCGCCACGACTGGTCCCTGGCCGAGGTCAAGGCGTTGCTGGCCCTGCCCTTTGCCGATCTGATGTTCCACGCGCAGCGTGTGCATCGCAGCCACTTCAATCCCAATGAAGTGCAGATCAGCACACTGCTATCGATCAAGACCGGCGCCTGTCCGGAAGACTGTGCCTACTGCCCGCAAAGCGTTCGTTACGACACGGGCCTGGAACGCGAAGAGCTGATGGCGGTGGATGCCGTGCTGGAAAATGCCCGCGCCGCCAAGGCCAAGGGCGCCACCCGGTTCTGCATGGGCGCGGCCTATCGCAGCCCGAAGGACAAGCAGCTGAAAGTGATTGCCGAGATGGTTCGCGGTGTACGCGCACTGGGCATGGAAACCTGCGCCACGCTGGGCATGCTCACGCCGCATCAGGCGCATGAATTGAAAGATGCCGGCCTGGATTACTACAACCACAACCTCGATTCGAGCGAAGAGTTTTACGAAAAGATCATCACCACCCGTACCTACCAGGATCGTCTCGACACCCTGGAGGCAGTGCGTAACGCCGGCATCAATGTGTGCTGCGGCGGTATTCTCGGCATGGGTGAAGATGAGAGCGATCGCGCCAAGCTGTTGCTGAATCTGGCCAACCTGCCGCAGCATCCGGAGAGCGTGCCCATCAATCAACTGGTGCAGGTCACCGGTACGCCGCTTAAAGGCGTAGCGCCGCTCGATCCTTTCGACTTCGTGCGCACCATCGCGGTGGCGCGTCTGCTCATGCCCAAGTCGCATGTGCGTTTGTCGGCCGGTCGCACCGACATGAACGACCAGGTGCAGGCGCTGTGCTTCCTGGCCGGCGCCAACTCGATTTTTTACGGCGAAAAATTACTCACCACCGACAATCCCGAAGCGGATCGTGATCGTGCGCTGTTCTATCGTCTGGGCATCACGCCGGAAGCCTCTACCGTAGAAGCCGATCCGCAGGCTGCCGCTGAGTCCTGCGCCGATCATGCTGCTTGCAGTGCTCATGCTCATCAGCAGGTAGTGCACGCTTAAATCACATGCTTGATCTGGATGCCACCCTGCGCGATGAGCTGGCCGCCGTCGCCGCAGCGGATCGCTATCGCCGTCGTCGCGTAGTCGAAATCATCGATCCCGCTACGCCCATGCGCGTACAAGTGGATGGGCGCGAATGCTGCAACTTTTGCAGCAACGACTATCTCGGCATCGCCACGCATATGGAAATACGACAGGCGATGAGCGCAGCTGTCGAACGTTATGGTGTGGGCAGTGGCGCGGCGCACTTGGTGACCGGACATAGTCCAGAGCATCACGCATTGGAAGAAGAGCTGGCTGAGTTTGTGGGGCGCGAGCGTGCTTTGTTGTTCTCCACCGGTTATATGGCCAACTTGGGTATTGCCTCTGCTCTACTTAAGCGTGGCGATGCAGTATTTGAAGATCGTTTGAATCATGCCTCGTTATTGGATGCAGGCCTGTCCAGTGGTGCGCGCTTCGGGCGTTATCGCCATAACGACAGTGAAGATCTGCGCAAAGATCTGAGCGGCAGTGACGCCCAACGCAAACTGGTCATGAGCGATGGCGTGTTCAGCATGGACGGCGATATCGCGCCATTGAATGCATTGGCCGATGTCTGTGCTCAGCATGACGCCGTTCTGATGATCGACGATGCGCATGGATTTGGCGTGTTGGGCGATCGAGGCCAGGGCTCGGTACATGCGGCGCAGCTATCGGCCAGGCAGGTGCCGGTTTACATGGCGACCCTGGGCAAGGCAGCCGGCGTTGCGGGTGCTTTCGTCGCGGGTTCCAACGAACTCATCGAGACACTGATTCAAAAAGCCCGTACCTATATTTACACCACCGCTGCACCGCCGGCTGTGGCTGCCGCCAGCCGTGCCGCGCTGCGTGTTATTCAGCGCGAGAGCTGGCGGCGCGAACACCTGTTGCAATTGATTGCACGTTTTCGCCAAGGCGCCACCCAATCGGGTTTGCAGTTGATGGATTCGCCCACCGCGATTCAACCGGTGGTGTTCGGCAGTGAAGCGGCTGCGTTGCAGGCCAGCGATGCGTTGCTGGCGGCAGGTTTGTTGGTGAGCGCGATCCGGCCGCCTACCGTGCCTGTCGGCACGGCACGTTTACGCATCACCCTGTCTGCAGCGCATAGCGAACAGGATGTAGATCGCTTACTTGATGTGTTGAGTCAGTATGTGTCGAGTCAGGTGCCGTGAGTTTGCATGTGAGTACGCAGGGTCACGGACCCGATCTGGTATTGCTGCATGGCTGGGCCATGCACAGCGGCGTATTCGATGAGCTGATACCCGACCTGATTAAAGATTTTCGCGTGCATTGCATCGACCTGCCGGGTCATGGTCAAAGCGATTACAACGGCGAAATGGATTCATTGCTGCACGTATGTGAAGCCGTGCAGCCCTACACACCTCCACAAGCCGTCGTGCTGGGTTGGTCGTTGGGTGGACAAGTGGCGCTGCAGCTGGCGCAGTTAATGCAGCTGCGTGCCTTGGTTTTAGTGAGCACCACACCCAAATTTGTCAGCGATGCTACTTGGAGTTATGGCATGCGGCCGGAGGTGTTCGCGCAGTTCTTTGCGCGTCTGCAGCAGAATCTTAACGCCACAGTGCAAGACTTTTTAAGCTTGCAGGTGCGTGGCGATGTGCATGCGGCTGAAACGCTTGCCAGCTTGAAAGCCGGCTTACTGCGTTATCCGCCGCAACCAGAAGCACTGCATGCTGGCTTAGGCATTCTGCGCGATGTCGATTTACGCGCCAACTTGCCCGCGATCGAGGTGCCGGCCTTGGTGGTCGCCGGTGAATACGATCGTATTGCTCATCCTGATGCTGCACAGTTTCTTGCTACTCAACTGCCACAGGCTCATTACCAACTGTGTAAGCGCGCCGGACATGCGCCGTTTATTTCGCATCGCGATTCGTTTCTGCAACAACTGCGATCCTTTCTGACTTCTCTGGCGCCGCTATGAATCAAGATCCGCACCACCTAGATCGGCTCGCGGCGCGCCGTGCTTTCAGTGCGGCCAGTGCCGACTACGAGCGTGTGGCCGTGCTGCAGGCGGAAGTACGCGGTCGTTTGTTGGAACGACTGGATTGGGTCAAGCTCAATCCAAGCAGTGTCCTTGATCTGGGCTGCGGTACCGGTGCAGCCAGCCAGAGTTTGCAGCAGCGCTATCCGCAGGCGCAGGTGATTGCGATGGATGCTGCCTATGGCATGGTGCAACAGGCCGGCAAGCATCACAGCTTCATGCAGAAGTTGCTGAGCAAAGGTTTTGGGCGCGTCTGTGCCGATGCCTATAAGCTGCCGTTCAAGACCGCTTCGATGGATTTGGTGTTCAGCAATTTGATGCTGCAATGGTGCGATCCACCGGATGCCGTATTCGCAGAAATACGCCGGGTATTAAAGCCGCAGGGCGTATTCCTATTCGCCAGTTTCGGTCCGGATACCCTGCACGAGCTACGTTCGGCCTGGGCCTGCGTCGATGGCCATGCCCATGTGAATCGTTTCATCGACATGCATGATCTGGGTGATGCGATGATGCGCGCCGGTCTGGCCGAGCCGGTACTGGATGTGGAACGTTTCACGCTCACCTATGCCGATGCGATGACCTTGATGCGTGAACTCAAAGCCATCGGCGCACATAATGTTAATGCCGGTCGGCATCATGGTCTGACCGGACGCACTGCACTTAAACAGATGCTGGCAGCGTATGAAACGCAGCGTCGTGAAGAGGTGTTGCCCGCTACCTATGAGGTGGTCTACGGCCAGGCTTGGGGTACGGATCGGCCTCTGCCAAGTGCCGATGGCGAAGTGCGGATTCCCTTGAGTAGTATTCGTCGGCGCAGTTGATATCGACAGCGCCAGCTCAATTTAACAGCAAGGCAAAGCAATGCCCCACATCTATCCCAACGCCTATTTCGACAACGGCATCCGTCCGTTTACCGAGGCCAACCTCAGCGTCGCCAGCTCGGCAGTGCTGTATGGCTTGAGTGTGTACACTGTTTTTCACGTGGCGAAGACCGAACGTGGGTTGCTGGCGTTTCGCATGCCTGAGCATTACAAGCGTATGGTGGATTCGGCCAAGATCATTGGCATCGATACCTTTCCCGGGCAGTGGACCTACGACAAGTTTGTCGCAGCCGTGCGCGATCTGTTCGCCGCCAATCAAGTGAAGAGCGATGCCTTCGTGCGCGTATCGCTGCATGTGGATGCTTTGCTGCCGGGCACGCGTTCGCGCGGCATGCATTCGCTGCTATCGATGTTTATTTATGACGCTGCACCCATCGTGCCGCGTGCCGGTGCGCGTCTGAAAACCAGTTTATGGCGACGCATTCCCGACAACGCCATTCCCTCGCGCGCCAAGGTCAATGGCGCCTATGTGAATTCGGTGCTGGCGCGTCAGGATGCGATTGATAGTGGCTATGACGACTGTGTGTTGCTGGACATGAGCGGTCATGTGTGCGAGTTGAGCGCCGCCAATATTTTCATGGTGCGCGATGGCGTATTGATCACACCCGATGCACATTCCGATCTGTTGGAAGGCATCAATCGTAAAAGCCTGCTGCAACTCGCCGGCGAACTGGGCATTCCTACTTTGGAACGCTTCATCGATCAAACCGAGTTGTACATAGCCGATGAAGTGCTGATCTGCGGCACCTCGTCCTTCATCACGCCGGTGGTGGAGATCGATGGTCGTCGTATCGGTGAACAGCCGCCAGGACCGATCACGCGCCAACTGCAAGCCGCACATGAAGCTGCCTTGCGTGGCGACAACGCAGGTCACGCCGACTGGGCGACACGCGTAGACCAGTGATAACCAAGGCGATGACCAAAGCTCTGTTTGTAACCGGCACCGACACCGGCGTTGGTAAGACCTGGGTGGCTACTACGCTGCTGCATGCCTTGCGAGCGCAAGGCAAGAAAGTTGTCGGCATGAAGCCCATCGCCAGCGGCAGTGAACGCACTGTTCAAGGTCTGCGCAATGAAGATGCGCTGGCATTGCAGGCCGCAGCCAATGTGCAGGCAGAGTATGAGTTGATCAATCCTTATTGCTTTGAACCGGCCATTGCTCCGCATCTGGCCGCACAGCGCGCTGGAGTGAACATAGAACTGTCGGTATTGATGCAGACCTATCAACGATTGACTGAGCGCGCCGACGTGGTGGTGGTAGAGGGCGCAGGTGGTTGGCGTGTGCCGGTGGCTGATGGCTATTTCAGCGATTTCCCCGAAGCGCTGAGCATGGATGTGGTGTTGGTGGTGGGGCTGCGACTGGGTTGTTTGAATCATGCAGTGTTAACCGCGGAAGCCATTCAACGCGGTCCATGCCGACTGTTGGGTTGGGTGGGCAATCATCTGCCGGAACCGTTTAACGAAGCGCCCGAGAATCTGGCCACTTTACGACAGCGACTGTCTGCGCCCTGTCTCGGTGTGTTGCCTTATGCACCGGGATCGAATCCACAGCAGTGGGCGCATGAACTGCGAATTCCTGACCTCGCCCAATGATTTTGATGGTGACGCGTGCGAAGTTGTTTTCTATAGTAGTCAGGACCATTGAATAAAACGATTCAATAAAAATTATCACTGTCTGCAATGGGCGCGATCCGAAAGTAGTCGGATTCATGCAGACAAGGACATCACGGAGAGATTTGCGTGTTCAAACGAAGCATTCGTTGTCTTTCGGCTATGACTGCTCTGGTCGTGCCTGTCTCAGTGCTCGCTGCACCACCCGATCTATCCGGCACCTGGACTATCGATGGGCCGCGTGGCTTGTTCAAATCGGTGGGTGAGAATTATCAAACCGAACAACTGTCGCTGACACCCAAGTACAAGGAAGAGCATGCGGCCATCATCAAGCAGCGTGGTCCTTCCGGTGGCGGCAACATGGCCAACTGCACGCCGCCCGGCATGCCGGGCATGATGAATCACGGCATGATGTTCGAGGTGCTGGTGACAGCGAACCGCGTCACGCTGTTATTCGAAGATGGCGAAGTGCGACGCCTCTACACCGACGGTCGTGCGCATCCAGCCGAAGAAGAACTTCTTCCTAGTTTTACCGGACATTCCATTGCGCATTGGGAGTCGGACACCTTGGTGGTGGATACCGTTGGCATGCGTGAAGAAGCGGAGTTGTTTCTCGCCGGCGGGCAGCGCGTGACTGCCAACACGCAAATCGTCGAACGCATCGGCTTGAATCAGGCAGGCGAAATGGAGATCGCTACTGAAGTCATCGATCCAGCCATCTTCACCACGCCCTACCGCTACTCGCGCATCTATGTGAAGGCCGGTGTGGAGATGTACGAAGCCGGTTGCAGCTTTGCCAATCGCGACAGCGAAAGCGCCGTCAATTTAAAACCGCCCGTCGTGGAGCCCTTGCCCAACAAAACCACTTCAAAAAAGGATCGGCCATGAAGCGCTATTCAATGCTCGCCAGCCTCGCCATGATGGGCACACTGATGGCTGATCATGCCCAGGCGCATCACTCCTTCGCCATGTTCGATTCAACCAAGTGTTTCACCATGGACGGCGTAGTGCGCAAGGTGGAATGGAACTACCCGCATGTGTGGTTATGGTTGACACCGATCAATGCCACCGCGGATGTGTTATGGGGGTTTGAAGGCGCTGCGCCGCAGGCCCTGCTCACTCGCGGTTTGAACAAGAAGACGCTGGCCATCGGCACCAAGATCAGCCTGACCTATCGGCCGATGAAGACTGGAGAACAGGCTGGTCAGCTAGGGACAGTAACCCTGCCCGATGGCAAGCAGGCCGTGGTGCAAACGTTGTCGAAGAATTGCACGGCGGTCCCGGTCAGCGCGGCCCCGATCCCGACCGCGGGATGACTTTTTAACCGTAGATTTATAGCCGTGGGACTGGGCGGCCGGTGATGGCGAGCCGGCAGCAATTGGAGTAGCTTGCCGCATCTCCTCATCGCTCCTTCCAGCGCATGCCCATATCGGAGCCCCTTTCTCCCGTTCCACCTGCCCAGCAGGCTGAGCAACCGCTGCGCGGACGCACCCAGGAGCAGCGCGAACCGGGGGAAGTTCGTTTTTTGCTGTCCGCCCACAATTCGCTCACTCCCAAACAGGCGCGCTGGTTCCTGGCTACCGTGGCCATCGGGCCGATACTGACCGCTGGATTCTGCGTTTGGCGGGGTTTTTGGCCGGTTTTGCCGTTCGCCGGGCTGGAATTTGGGCTGCTCTGGCTGGCGCTGCGGTGGTCGATGCAGCGTGGCCGGCGACAGGAATTGATCTCAATAACTCCGGATCACGTGACAATTAACGTGCAACTGGGCGTCAGACAAGCAAATACAAGGTTTCCTCGGCACTGGACGAGGGTTAGACTACGCGTCCCGCCGACAACGCTACACCCCGCCCGGCTCTGCCTGGAGTCGCAGGGGCGCGTCTGTGAGGTGGGCAGTTTTCTAACGGATGACGAGCGGCGCGCACTCGCGGTACGCCTGCAACAACTGGTTGGGAACATGAATAATTCGCCTGTGCTGTAGTGATTCATGGCATGGGCGGGCAGGTGCGCGTGCGCATTGCCTGTAGATTTAACATCGGGAGCTTGGGTGCAAATGTCGAAGATTTTTAAACCTCTGGTGATCGCAGCGGGCGCCTTGCTGGCCAGCCCGGCATTTGCGGCCTGGCAGTTGAATATGACGCAGGGTGTCACCGAGCTCAGCCGTCAGGCGTACAGCCTGCACATGGAAATTTTCCTGATCTGCGTCGTCATCGCCATTGCTGTGTTCGGCGCCATGTTCTATTCGATCTTCAAATTCCGCCATTCCAAGGGCGCGGTAGCCGATACCACCCTGCTGCACAGCACCAAGGTGGAAATCATCTGGACCGCCGTTCCAATCCTGATTCTGGTGTTCATGGCCATTCCCGCCGCGCGCGCCTTGATCAAGATCGAAGATACCCGCGGTTCCGAGCTGACCATCAAGGTCACCGGTTACCAATGGAAGTGGGAATACGAATACCTGGATCAGAAGGTGGATTTCTTCTCCACCCTGTCGCGCGACAGCAATGCGGCGCGTCAATTGGGTTCGGGCGTGGACGTCAACACCGTGCCTGATTACCTGTTGAACGTGGACAAGCCGCTGGTGGTGCCGGTGGGCAAGAAAGTACGCGTGCTACTGACCGCCGGCGATGTGATCCATGCCTGGTGGGTGCCGGCCCTGGGCATGAAGAAGGATGCGATTCCTGGTTTCGTCAATGAAATCTGGTTCAAGGCCGATGAGATCGGCACTTATCGCGGTCAGTGCGCCGAGTTGTGCGGCCGCGATCACGGCTTCATGCCGGTGGTGGTCGAAGTCAAATCGCAGGCTGATTACGAAGCCTGGTTGAAAGAACAACAGTCCGCCGGTGTGCCTGCCGAGGCTGCGCCCGCTGCGGCTCCCGTAGAAGCAGCGCCTGCTCCTGCGACCGCCTGAGCGTTGACGCCCACCGACCAACCGAATTGAATTGAAAGAGTTAAACATGAGCGCAACACAGACTCACGCTAACGACGAACACGCCCACGATGGTCATGACGATCACGGCCCAATGAAGGGCTGGCGCCGCTGGGTTTACGCCACCAATCACAAAGACATCGGTTCGATGTACCTGATTTTCGCCCTGGTGATGTTCCTCACCGGCGGTTCCATGGCGATGGTGATTCGCGCCGAGCTGCTCAAGCCGGGCATGCAGCTGGTGGACCCGCAGTTCTTCAACAGCATGACCACCATGCACGCGCTGATCATGGTGTTCGGTGCGGTGATGCCGGCGTTCACCGGCCTGGCCAACTGGATGATCCCGCTGCAAGTGGGCGCACCCGACATGGCGCTGCCCCGCATGAACAATTTCAGCTTCTGGTTGCTGCCGTTTGCCTTCGGCATGCTGCTGCTGACCTTGTTTGCCGAAGGCGGTTCGCCGGCCGGTGGTTGGACGTTGTATCCGCCGCTGGTGCTGCAAACCGGTAATGCCTTCCCCATGGCCATCTTCGCCGTGCACTTGATGGGTGCCTCCTCGATCATGGGTGCGATCAACGTGATCGTGACCATCATGAACATGCGTGCGCCCGGCATGACCCTGCTGAAAATGCCGCTGTTCGTCTGGACCTGGCTGATTACTGCTTACCTGCTGATCGCTGTGATGCCGGTGTTGGCCGGTGCGGTGACCATGCTGCTCACCGATCACTACTTCGGCACCAGCTTCTTCAATGCGGCCGGCGGCGGCGACCCGGTGATGTTCCAGCATATCTTCTGGTTCTTCGGTCACCCCGAGGTGTACATCATGATTCTGCCCGCGTTCGGCGTGGTGTCGGAAATCATCCCCACCTTCTCGCGCAAGCCACTGTTCGGTTACGACGCGATGGTGTACGCGACGGCGTCGATCGCCTTCCTGTCCTTCATCGTGTGGGCGCACCACATGTTCACCACCGGCATGCCGCTGGTGGGCGAAATGTTCTTCATGCTGGCCACCATGTTGATCGCCATTCCCACCGGCGTGAAGGTGTTCAACTGGACCGCCACCATGTGGAAGGGCTCGATCAGCTTCGAAACGCCGATGCTATTCGCGCTGTCCTTCCTGTTCCTGTTCACCATCGGTGGCTTCTCGGGATTGATGCTGGCGATTGCGCCGGCTGACTTCCAGTACCACGACACCTACTTCGTAGTGGCGCACTTCCACTACGTGCTGGTGCCGGGCGCGATCTTCTCCATCATTGCCGCCGTGTACTACTGGCTGCCGAAGTGGACCGGCCACATGTACAACGAACGCTTAGGCAAGTTGCACTTCTGGCTGTCCACCATTTTCGTGAACGTGTTGTTCTTCCCGCAGCACTTCCTGGGTCTGGCCGGCATGCCGCGTCGTATTCCCGACTACAGCACGCAGTTCGCCGACTGGAACTTCGTATCGTCCATCGGCGGTTTCTGCTTCGGCGCCACCCAGCTGCTGTTCGTGTACATCCTGATCAGCACGGCGCGCGGCGGCGTGAAGGCCACTGCCAAGGTATGGGATTCGGCCAGCCCGCAAGGTCTGGAATGGACCGTGCCTTCGCCTGCGCCGCATCACACCTTCGATGTCGCGCCTGAAGTGAAGTAACACGATGTCGGAACCTATGACTGTCGATACCGGACTCGAACGTCAGCGCCGTATCCGCCGCACAACTTGGTGGTTGGTGGCGCTGGCATTGAGCTTCTATGTAGGGTTCATCCTCATGAGTGTGAGCGGCGTCCGTGGCTGACGATTCCGACACCGGCCTGAGTCCGGAAGCCCAGCAGCAACGCAACCGCAAGTTGACACGCAACTTGTGGTGGTTCGTAGCGGGTGCTTTTGCGTTCGGCTGGGCGTTGGTGCCGATGTACGACGTGCTGTGTTCGGTGACCGGCTACGGCAGCAAGAAAGAGTTGCTGGTGGCTGCCAAAGCTTCCGAGACCATCGACATGAGCCGCTTGGTCACTGTGGAATTCATGTCCTCGATGCCGACGGTGGGTGCATGGGAATTCGGTCCTGAGCAGCACGAGATTCAAGTGCATCCCGGCCAATTGTATGAAGCCACCTTCAAGGCCAAGAATATGGCGGCGCAGGCGGTGACCGCGCAGGCGGTGCCCAGCATTGCGCCCAATACCGCCACGCAATATTTCCGCAAGACCGATTGCTTCTGCTTTACGCCGCAGCATTTCGAGGCGAATCAGGAGCGCGAGTTGAAGGTGCGGTTCTTTGTCGACCCGGCCTTGCCGCGTTTTGTCGACCGCGTGACGCTGGCCTACGCCATGTACACGCTGCCGCAGGCAGATGTGCGAGTAGCGGCGCGCTGATTAGTATTTGATGCTTAACTTTTAGATAGAACTAGATCGATAAGGTAACCAGGAAAATTATGGCTCACGCCCATCACGATCATGCCCCGGCAGGCAAGTACTACGTGCCGCATGCCAGCCATTGGCCCATCGTCGGCTCGGTGTCGATGTTCATCACCATGTACGGCGCCGCGCAATGGTTGAATCACGATACTTCGTGGTTGTTCTGGACCGGCATCGCCTGCGTGCTGGTGCTGTTCTTCGGCTGGTTTCGCGATGTGATCAACGAGAGCGTTGCCGGCACCTATAACGAAGCCGTGGACCGCTCCTTCCGCATGGGCATGATGTGGTTCATCTTCTCTGAAGTGATGTTCTTCGCTGCCTTCTTCGGCGCGTTGTACTACGCACGCAATATCGCCGCGCCATGGCTCAGCGGTCAGGGCGTGAAGTTCTCCAACAGCCTGCTGTGGCCCGACTTCTCCGGCGCCTGGCCTGGCAATGGTCCTGCTCGATTGGGCGGTGAATTCGAAGTGATCCCGGCCTTTGGTCTGCCCGCCATCAACACCATGTTGTTGTTGACCTCGGGCGTCACCATCACCATCGCTCACCATGCTTTGAAGGCCGGTAACCGCGGTGTGTTGAAGTTGTTCCTGGCGCTGACCTTCCTGCTCGGTTTCCTGTTCGTGTATCTGCAGGCCAACGAGTACATGGAGGCGTACCACGAGTACAACCTCAAGCTCAGCACCGGCATCTATGGCTCCACTTTCTTCCTGCTCACCGGTTTCCACGGTGTGCATGTGACCTTGGGCGCCATCATGCTGACCGTAATCTGGCTGCGCAGCTTGAAAGGTCACTTCACTCCGGATAAGCACTTCGCGTTTGAAGCCGTGGCCTGGTACTGGCACTTCGTCGACGTGGTATGGCTGGGCCTGTTTATCTTCGTTTATTGGTTGTAAAGAGCGGGCGCGATGAATCGCGCCCCTACAGATTTTGCAGGGGTTCGATTTATCGAACCCCTTTTTGCTGGTGAGTCTTATTGGTTTTGCTTAGTCATCGGTCGGTTTACTTGCTGATGCCATGCGGCTGAATCAAACCCTGCTTCCAGGCAATGAACAGCAGAATGAACAGCGCCACCGACAGCGCAATGCGAATGGTCAGTGCATTGGCCATGCGTTTGGAATCGCCTTTATCGTTGACCAGATGAAACAAACCTTTGCCAAGGCTGGCGATGATGGCAATCAAGCAGGCGACGATAAGTATTTTGATCATGATGTGACCTTGGGCTGTGAACGTTTGCCGCAGGCCGGTCCGGTTGATGAATCGATAGCAGTGATGGGCAGTATATCTTGAAGCTTCGTGTTGGCAGCCGAGTGTTTGCACCCAGCGGGTTCGCCTGCCTGCTGACGTTGGCTGTCATGGCGGGCTTGGTCAATCTCGGACTGTGGCAACTGCGCCGCGCCGATGAGAAGCGTGAATTGATGGTGCAGGCCGAGCAGGGGCGCAATACCTTGCTGTCATTGAATGCAGCCAATGCGGCCGGTATGAATCGCTACCAGCGGGTGGCGGTGGCCGGCAGCTATGATTCGGCGCATCAGATACTGCTGGATAACATGCCTTCCAGCCAGGGCCAGCCGGGATATCGAGTGCTGACGCCGTTGCTGCTCGACGATCAATCGCTGGTGCTGGTGGATCGCGGCTGGATTGCCATGAACGCCGATCGCAAACCGCAGCAGGCTATTGATGTCGAATCGTTGCCGCATTCGCTTACCGGCATGCTGGACGAACTGCCGCGTCCCGGCGTGCGTGCCGGCGACGCTGGTATTCATGCTGACGTGTGGCCGCAGGTATTGAACTATCCCACCCTGCAGGAATTGCAACAGCTATACGGCGATAAGTTACAGGCACGCATTGTCTTGCTGGATGCCGCAATGCCGGCCGGCTTCGAGCGAGTGTGGCAGGTCAATCTGGGCTTTAGTCCCGAACGCCATGTCGGTTATGCCGTGCAATGGTTCGGTATGGCGCTGACGGTGCTCATCATTTTTGTAGTAGTGAATTTAAAGCGTATTGAAAAATGACCGATTCAAACACTCCTGAGCATGTTCCCAATCGCAAGCCCTTCTTCATGGTGCTGGGCTTGTTCTTCGCGCCGTTGCTGCTGGCCTTTGCCGTGTACTACGGCAGCAGCTGGCGTCCCACCGGCACCACCAATAAGGGTGAGTTGATTACACCGGCCATCCCCTTGCCTGAAGTTGCCTTGACCAAGGCCGATGGCAGCGCCACCGATGCGACTTTCCTGCGCGGCAATTGGACGTTGGTGTATGTGGACGCGGGTGACTGCACCCAGGATTGTCGCACTGCTCTGGCCACCGCCCAGAATGCGCATCAGTTGTTGGGCAAGGACGCCACGCGCGTCGCCCGTGTGTTTCTCTATACCGGTGCTTGCTGTGATGCGGCGTTGTCGACCGAACAACCGGATCTGCTCAGTGCCAGTGTCGATAGCGCCAACGGCAAAGCAATTCTTGACCTGTTCCCTCTATTCAACGGCCTCAAGGTTACGGATAGTAAGCATGTTTACATCGTCGATCCGCTGGGCAATCTGATGATGAGTTATGCGCCCGGTTCGAACCCGCGTTCGATTTATCAGGATCTGAAAAAATTGCTGGATCTTTCGCATATCGGCTGAACCCGCTAGAACAATGCTCATACCAATAGGGGAGCAGTGATGAAACCTGCCGAACGCCTCACTCTATTTCGCCGCCTCAGTCTGTTTGGCGCCCTGCTTGCGCTGTGTGTCGTGGTACTTGGTGCCTGGGTGCGGCTCAACGATGCCGGTCTAGGTTGTCCTGACTGGCCGGGTTGCTACGGCCACGTGTCGGCAGCCGATGCCGAACAGAATCTGGATGTGGCGCAACAGCGTTATCCCGATCGTCGCTTTGAATATTCCAAAGCCGTTAAGGAGATGACGCATCGCTACGTCGCCAGCACGCTGGGTCTGGTTATCCTGGTGTTGGCGGGTATGGCCTATGCCAATCGTCGCGAGCCCAATCAACCGGTGAAGCTGCCCTTGTTGTTGGTGCCACTGGTGATTCTGCAAGGCTTGCTGGGCATGTGGACGGTGACGCTGTTACTCAAGCCGTTGATCGTGGTGCTGCATTTGATTGGGGGGCTGACGACGATGTCGCTACTGGCCTGGCAATCCATGCGTGTCGATCGCAGCACGCGGCCGGCAGCCGAACGTAATCTGCGTAAGTTTGCCTTGATCGGTTTGATCGTACTGGGAATCCAAATTTTCCTGGGCGGTTGGACCAGCACCAATTACGCAGCCGTGTCCTGTCCCGATTTTCCCACCTGCCAGGCTTCATACTGGCCGGACATGGATGCCAAGGATGCCTTTGTGTTGTGGCGTGGTTTGGGCATTGACTATGAAGGCGGTGTGCTCAATCACCCCGCACGTGTCGCCATTCACTTCTTTCATCGCGTGGGCGCGCTGACGACAGCCATTGTGCTGGGCTTCGTGGCCTTCCTTGCCTGGACGCGCGCACAAACCCGCGCCGTGCAGTTCGCCGGCCTGATGGTGGGCGTGGTACTGCTTGTGCAATTGATTCTCGGCCCCATGATGGTGATCAAGGGTTTCCCATTGTGGATGGCCACGGCGCATAACGGCGTGGCAGCTTTGCTGTTATTGAGTGTGGTACGCCTCAATCGTCTGCTACGAGTGCGCACCGGTTATTGAGGAAGTTGGATTCATGAAGCATCAAGCCATTCTGCAGTTCTGTCTGCGTGCTGCATTCGCGGCCGTGGGCCTGTGGCTGGCTTCCGGCATACTCGATGGTCTGCACTTTGATAATGCACAAACCCTGGTGATGGCCGCGTTGTTGTTGGGCGTGATCAACGCCGTCGTACGGCCATTGGTGTTGATTCTCACGCTGCCTATTACTGTGGTGACGCTGGGTTTCTTCCTGCTGGTGGTTAACGCCGGCATGCTGGGCTTGGTGGCCTGGATGCTGGAAGGCTTCACCATCGCCAGCTTCTGGACGGCCGTTGGCGCGTCGCTGATCGTCAGTTTCTGTTCCGGTATCGCTGCTGCTCTGGCCGGCGGCGTGAAGATTCACTTCGACATCAAGCGGCACTGACGCAGTTGAACGAACAGATTTAAAGCGCCGCCAATGCGGTGGGACTGGCCGCTAGCAGCGAGCGCGTATAGTCCTGCGTCGGTGTTGACCACAGCGTTTCAGTTGCGCCGCTTTCAATCAACTTACCCTGCCTCATCACCATCACACGGTCGCATAGATAACGCACCACGGCCAGATCGTGCGAAATGAACAGCATGCTGAGTCGATGCTTTTCGACCAGCGCCAACAATAATTCCAATATCTGCTTTTGAATGGTCACATCCAGCGCCGATACCGGCTCATCGGCAATGACGAACTCCGGTTTGGTCGCAATGGCGCGGCCGATAGCAATACGCTGTCGCTGACCGCCTGAAAACTCGTGCGGATACTTGCGCACATAGGCGCGCGCCAGACCAACGTCATCCATCAACTGCATCACTGCCTGGTCGACTTCCTTGCGGGTAACGATGCCATGTAGCAGCATGGGCTCCGACAAGGTGTCGTAGATGGTCATGCGTGGATTAAGCGACGCATAGGGATCCTGAAAGATCATCTGCATGCGTCGTCGTAGCGGCTTCATTTGCCGGCTGCTCTTGCCGACCAGCTCGATACCGTCGAATTGCACCGAGCCGCTGCGAGGAGACACTAAATTTAAAACGCTGCGGCCCAACGTGGACTTGCCGGAACCCGATTCGCCCACCAAGCCGAGCACTTCACCGCGCTGCAAATCGAAGCTCACTTCATTCACCGCCAACAGTTGCTCATGGTTACGGGTGCTAAATGATGTGACCAGATCCTTCACGACCAACAATGGCTCGTGCGAGGAATGATTGGTCGTGGGTTTGGCGCCACGCGGAATAGCTGCCAACAGCTTGCGTGTGTATTCCTGCTTGGGCGCGGCGAATACGGCTTGCACCGAGTCCTGTTCCACCATTCGACCTGCCTGCATGACCAACACTTCATCGGCCAGGCCGGCAATGACACTGAGATCGTGACTGATGAAGATCACCGCCAGGTTGTGCTTGACCCGCAGCGCATTGATCAATTCGAGAATCTGCCGCTGCACCGTGACATCCAAGGCGGTAGTGGGTTCGTCGGCGATCAGCAGTTGCGGCTCAGAGATCAAAGCCATCGCGATCATCACGCGTTGTCGCATGCCTCCGGAAAACTGATGCGGATAGGCATCGATGGAGGTGGCTGGATCGCGAATGCCCACTTCTTCGAGTAGTTCGATGGCGCGTTTCCTGGCCTGTGCGCGACTCTGCGCACGGTGATAGAGCAGCGGTTCGATCATCTGCTCGCCCACCGTCAGGTAGGGATTCAGACTGGTCATCGGGTCCTGGAAGATCATGGCGATCTTGTTGCCGCGTATCGCCCGCAGCTCGGTATTGCTGCATTGAAGTAGATCGCGACCCGCAAACAGAGCGCGCCCGGAGTCGATGCGACCTGGTGGACTGGGAATCAAACCCAGCAGCGCGTAACAGCATACCGATTTGCCGGACCCGGACTCGCCGACAATGCCTAGCGTCTTGCCCTGCGCTACGGCAAAGCTGACGTTGTCTACTGCCTGAGTAACGCCATTGCGCGTGTGGAAGCTGACGCTCAGATTGCTGACTTCGAGTAGTGACATGATCAATCCTTCGCGGCGCGCACATCGAGTGCATCGCGCAGACCGTCGCCGAGAAAGTTGAGTGCGAACAAGGTCAGACTCAGTGCGATGCCCGGATAGATGAGGAGCCAGGGGTATTCCTCCATGGTCTCCACGCCATCAGCGATCAATGAACCCCATGAGGAAGCGGGTGGCTGTACGCCCAGACCCAGGAAGGAGATAAACGCTTCCAGCAACATTACCGAGGGAATGGTCAGGGTCGAATACACAATCAATGGACTGATGGCATTGGGAATCAGATAGCGCCAGATCAATCTGGTACGGGACAAGCCCAACGATATGCCTGCTTCAACGAATTCCTGTTGTTTGAGCGTTTGAATCTGGCTGCGGATGATGCGCGCCATTGTCAGCCACTCGACCGCACCGATGGCGAGGAACAACAGAACCAGACTGCGTCCGAATACCACGGTGAGCAGCACCACGAAGATCATGAAGGGCAGTGCATACAGAATATCGACGATGCGCATCATCACGGCATCGGTCTTACCGCCCGCATAACCGGCAACCGCGCCCCAGGTCACGCCGATAACCAACGCCACCGCGGTCGCAGTCAAACCCACCAACAAGGAAATGCGGCCGCCATACAGGATGCGCGTCAGCAGGTCCCGGCCGAAGACATCCGTCCCCAGCCAATGTTGACTACTGGGCGCCGACGCACCCAGCACCAGATTCTGTTCTTCATATCCATAGTGAATGAACCAAGGACCGGCGATGCACAGCAGTGCGATGACCAGCAGTACCATGCAGCCTGCTACAGCCATACGGTTCTTGATCAGCCGCAACCAAGCATCGCGCCAGAGCGAAGTGCCCTTTTCGAACTGCGAAATTTCCGGCACTGTATTCATCGACGGCCTGCCAATTCAGCGCGCAGACGCGGATTCAACCAGGCCGCCAGTACATCCGATAACAGATTGAACAAGATGATCAGCACCGCCAGAAAGATGGTGGTGCCCAGAATCATGGTGTAGTCGCGATTGAAAGCGGCCTGTACGAAGAAGCGGCCCAGCCCGGGAATCTGGAACACCGTTTCCACGACGAATGAGCCACCCAGCACGCCGGCGAATGCCGGTCCCAGGTAGGCCACCACGGGAATCAAACCGCCGCGCAGCGCATGCTTGAGAATCACCACGCGTTCCGGCAAGCCCTTGGCGCGCGCGGTGCGCACATAGTCCTGCGACAAGACTTCCAACATACCGCCGCGCGTAAGGCGTGCAATGTAGGCGGCATAGGCCAGGCCCAGTGTGATGCTGGGCAATACTTTGTCGCCGGGAATATCGCCCCAACCGGAGACAGGCACCCATTCCAGCTTGAGACCGAAGATCAACACCAGCAACGGGCCCAACAACATGGTGGGCAGGCAAATGCCGATCATCGCTGCGGACATGGGTAGATAGTCACGCCAGGTATTGGGCTTGAGCGCTGCCAGCAGGCCGGCAGCCATGCCCAGCAACACGGCAATCAACAGCGCATAGCAACCTAGTTCCAATGTGGTTGGTAAACCGGAGGCAATCAATTCATTGACCGAACGTCCCGGATACTTGAACGAGGGGCCGAGGTTGCCGTGCAACACATCGCCAAGATAAGCCAGGTATTGATTGAACAGCGGTTGATCCAGTTTGTACTGTGCTTCCAGCGCCCGCTTAACTTCGGGGATCACCGCCTTCTCGCTGGAGAAAGGTCCGCCCGGCGCAAAGCGCACCATGAAGAAAGTGACGGTGATCACCGCCCATAACACCGGAATCGCCTGCAGCAGCCGCCCGCCGATGAAACGCCACATCTAGCGAGTCTCCTCAAGAGAAATGTTCTTGAATGAGTAGTAGTCCATGATGTTGAATGGAGCGCCCTTCACGTTCGTTGTCACGAGATGTTGGGTGGTGTAGGTATAGATGGGAATGATCGGCATCTCGGTGAGCAATATGGTCTCGGCCTGGTAAAAACCCGCGAGACGTTCTTCCTTGGTTTTCATGGCGGGGATTTTGCGCAGAATCAAATCGTCATATTCCTTGTTCGACCAACCGGTATCGTTGTTACCGCCATCCTTGATCCACATGGTCAGGAAGGTATCCGGATCCACATAATCACCAATCCATGAAGCGCGCGCGATGTCAAAGTTTTTTGTGTTACGCGAATCCAGGTAGACCTTCCATTCCTGATTGATCATCGTGACATCAATGTTGAGATACTTCTTCCACATCTGCTGTACGGTAACGGCAATTTTGCGATGCTGTTCCATCGTGTTGTAGAGGATTTCAATTTTGGGAAAGCCTTTACCATCCGGATAGCCCGCCTCTGCCAGTAACTTGCGTGCCGCTTCAGGATCGAAAGTGAATAGTTTTGGCGGTTGATAGCCGATAGTACCCGGCGGCGTCATGGTGACAGAAGGTGCGTTGGCGCCATTCAATGCTTTTTCAATCAGCGTATTACGATCAATGGCCATTGCCAGCGCACGTCGTACTCGCGCATCGTTTAAAGGCGGGCGCGTAACATTTAACATGTAGTAGTAAGTGCCCAGATACAAATTCATGTGCAATTGTTCCGGATGATCGCGCCGGTATACCGGAATCTTGTCGAGCGGCATGTATTCGGTTCGGTGTAGTTGTCCGGAGCGGAATAGACGCTCCTCGGTTACCAGGTTCTCGGTAGGATAAAACACGATGCCATTGAGTTTTACCTTCGCTGTATCCCAGTAGTACGGGTTCTTTTCGACTTTCACATACTTGTTTAGCTTCCAGTCGGTGAGCCTAAATGGGCCGTTACTTATCATGCGGCCCGCCCGAGTCCAGCCGGAAAATTTATTGGTAACGCCGTCGTATTTTTCGATCACTTTGCGCGGCACAGGAAAGAATGTGTGGTGATCGAGCAGCTGCAAAAAATAGGGGATGGGATCTTTGAGTTTTACTTCCAGTGTGTAGTCATCGACTACATGTACGCCAACCTGGGAGAAGTCCGTGATTTTTTCGGTGAAATAATTTTCGGCATTGACGATGGCGTACATCATGTAAGCATATTCATTGCCCAATTTGGGTTGCAGGGCGCGCCACCAACTCCAACGAAAGTCTTCCGCAGTGACGGGCTCGCCATTCGACCATTTCGCGTCGTGACGCAAATGAAAGATATAGGTCAAGCGATCGTCACTGACGTCCCAGCTTTCCGCCACGCCGGGAACGGGATCGAGGGTAGTTGGATCCTTGCTGACCAGGCCCTCGAACAACGCGTAGTGAATGTGTGATTCCGGCACACCGGTAGTAGCTTGTGGATCAAGATCCTGCGGTTCGGTGGAATTACCAAAATGTAGGATGCCATCGCGATTGCCCGCATCCACCCGCCGCTCGCCGCCTGAACAGGCGGCCAAAGCCATCAGGCTGAGTGCAAGCAAGGTACGGATTGGCTGCATGGTAATTGGGTTCTATCCAAAGGGTCTGACGATACGGTCCGGTCTTGGTCGGCTAAAGGCATCGCAGTCCATGCACGCGGGCATTCCCTATGCGCCGCATCCTGGGCGCTATATATACAGCTTGTTCTAATGCGGTTAAAGCGGGTGGGCTTGCCGACGCATCAATTGCATGCCGGCGATGTCGGTGCCAAATCCCCAGCGCTCATAGAAAGGGATGAGTTCGGGCAGGCAGTACAGTTCCAGATGTTTGATATTACGCACACGTGGGTCGCTGATGATGCGTTCTAACAATTGTTTGCCAAGCCCCGTGCCCTGGTAATCCTGGGCCACGATGACATCGAAGATAAAGGCCTTGTACACGCCATCGGTGAGCACGCGGGAGAAGGCGATGAGTTGGTCTTGAGTATCCAGAGCGGCGAACACCAGACTGCCGCCGCTCAACAGCCGTTGTACCTCGGGTAGCGTGCGTCCTGCCGACCACCAGGCCTGTTGGTAAAGCTGGTGCAGTTGCTGTGTTTGTTGCTCGTTTAACGAGTCGACGAAGTGAGGAGTCATATCAATAAATAGTCCGATGCATTAGCACACCTTGGTAGCCACAGTAATCCAACTGTTCATATTGATGCCAGCCGTGACGCGCATACCAACCCTGTGCCGATGCTGTCCACAGGTATAGCGACTCGAGTTTCAGACGTGCTGCTTCCGACAGCAGGTGTTCGAGCAGCAGAGTGCCGATGCCGCGGCCGCGCCATTGTTCTACGACATACATGCCGCCTAACCACGGCCCAAGATCGCGACGACTTTCAATGTCGTGCAGCTTGAGCGAACCGCTGCCCAGCAGTTCGCCGTTCAGCGTGACCACTAAAGCCAGCGGTAGCGAGTCGGTGTTGATGCGTTGTGCGTAGGAATGCAGGGCTGCCTGGTAGTCCTTCCCATGTTGCCGATAGACCGGCAACCATTCCTGGTAGGAAAAATTCGCCAATGCCGGGATGAATTGCGGATAGCGGCAAAGATAGTCGATGTTCAAGCCTTGCATGGCCGTCCTTGCTTGAAACCGAAGAGGCTAACCGGGCAGCACGTCGGTTAGTGCTGCAAATTCATCAATCGCCGCTGGCCGCTTCTTCAGCCGCCTCTTTTTCCTGCTGCGCAATCTTGTCCTTGAGGAAGATGCGCGAAAAGATGATGCCCAGTTCGTACAGCAGGTACATGGGACCGGCCATCATGCTTTGCGACAGCGGGTCGGTGGTGGGGGTCAGAATGGCGGCGATGATGAACACCACGATCAATACATAGCCGCGGTTCTGGGTGAGTTGGCGCAGTTTGACCAATCCGGTCCATACCAGCAGGAAGGTGGCGATGGGAATTTCGAACGCGGCGCCGAAGGCGAAGATCAACATGGCGGCGAAGTCCATGTACAGCGTCATGTCCGGCATCATCACAATGCCGGTGGGCACCGCAGTGGTGAGGAAACCGAACATCACCGGAAATACTGCGAAGTACGCAAACGCGGCGCCGCAGTAGAACAGCAGCACGCTGGAGACCAGCAGCGGCACGGCAAAACGCTTCTCATGTTTGTACAGGCCAGGCGAAACGAAGGCCCAGATCTGGTACAGCACATAGGGCATGCTGATGAACAAGGCCACCAACGCTGCCAGCTTGAGCGGCGCCATTAGCGGCGCGGTCAGACTGGTGGAAATCATCGAGGTGCCCTTGGGCAGCTTCTCGATCAGCGGTTGGGCGATCAGTGTGAACAGATCGTTCTGGAAAGAGGCGCAGGGCAGGAACACGATCACCACGCACAGCACGGCGCGCAGCAGTCGATCGCGCAATTCCAGCAGATGCGAAATCAGCGAGCCCTCCATCAGGGACTCGGAATTGGATCGGTCGTTCATGTTGAAGAACCCGCAGCTTTGTCAGGAGCGGGCGCTGGGCCAGATCCCGTGGTTAGAGCAGGATCTGAAGTTGGAGCCGGTTCTGAAGCAGCGATTGCACCGGCGACTACTGGCGTATCGGTGTGGGGTGCGGCGGCTTCAGCTGGTGGCGATTCGATACTGGTTGCAGCGCGAATCTCCGTATCGGCGGCCGCAATCTCCGCTTGCACTTTGTTACTGACGTCCTGATGGAAATTCATGGGTGCTTCGGTGGCCCGACGCAGGGCGTCCTCGGCTTCCTGCTTCTGTTTCAACAGCTCGTCGTAGCTGACTTCGTTCTCCAGCTGCTGGCGCAGATTGCGCGCCATGCTGCGCGCGCGCCCGGTCCAATGGCCGAGTTTGGCGGCCAGTTTCGGCAGCTTCTCCGGCCCGAGCACGATCAGGGCCAGCAACGCGATTAAAACAATTTCCTGAAAACCAACTTCAAACATGGTCTGTCGAGTACCCGATTAGCCCCAGGCTCAGACTTTGTGCGATTTGTCGGTCTTGTCGGCGGAACCGGTAAAGTCCGCGTCCTTTTCGTCGGGTGCGCCCAGCTGCTTGGCGTCTTCCTTGGCCTCGCCATCCTTCATCGCGTCCTTGAAGCCTTTGACGGCGCCGCCCAGATCCGAGCCGATGTTCTTGAGCTTCTTGGTGCCGAAGACCAGCAGGGCAATGACCAGGATGATGATCAACTCTCTGAAACCGATGCCCATTGAGAAACCTCCGGATATGGGTGAATTTGCAGCCGCCGGATCATACGCCAAATGGCGCTACGGCACCGCGATGTGAACGGGACTTAATACCCTTAGTTGACGCCCTTACGCGGTCTCGGCCCTACCATCCACTGATGCATCGGGCGGCGCAACCTGCAGCCAAAAAGTGACTGGACCGTCATTACATAGTGAAACCTGCATATCGGCGCCGAATCTGCCGGTTGCCAGGCTGGAATGCTGCCCACGTGCCCGGTCGACAAAGTAATTGAACAGTTCCTGTCCCAGTGCCGGTGTAGCGGCGGTGCTGAAACCGGGACGATTGCCGTGCCGGGTATCCGCCGCCAGCGTGAACTGCGGCACCAATAACAAGCCGCCCCCAATCTGGGTCAGGCTGAGATTCATCTTGCCGGCCTCATCCGCAAAGACTCGATAAGCCAGCAATCGTTCCAGCAGGCGATTGGCCTGCACCGTGGTATCGCCGCGTTCGACGCCCACCAGCACCAGCAAACCGGTGCCGATGCGGCCGACTTCATCGCCGGCGATGTGGACGGCGGCCTGTGTGACACGTTGTAACAGAGCAATCATGGTCGAAGAATGACCAGCGTGGTCATGGGTGTCAAAAACAAATAGGGCCTAGCGACATAGCTTGGTCGCATTGACGCACCGGCACTTGCTGCGCCTGTCACGAAAGCTTCGCTGGATTGCAACATTCGAGACATGGCTTGGCATCAGATTAGGCAGTGTCAAAACGACGAGCCGACCGGGCATGCAAACCGCCAGTCTTTCGGAATCGCAGAAACAGGACAAGTCAGGCAAGAGCAAACCCGCATTGTTGCGGGTACGCACGGTGTTCATCTCGGATGTGCATCTGGGCTCGCGCGGCTGCAGCGCCGAATATCTGCTCGACTTTCTACACTCGGTGCAATGCGACACGCTGTACCTGGTGGGCGACATCGTCGATCTGTGGAGCATGAAGCGCAGCTTCTTCTGGCCGCAGGCGCATACCAATGTCATTCGCACTATTCTCGGCAAGGCCAAGCACGGCACGCGCGTCATCTACATTCCAGGTAATCATGACGCGCCGCTGCGTGAACACGTAGGGATGCAATTCGGCAATGTCGAAATCATGCAGGATGCCATTCATCAGACTGCCGATGGCCGGCGTTTCTGGGTGCTGCATGGCGATGACTTCGACAATGTCATCAAAGCCAGCCCGTTGCTTTCTTACGTGGGCCATCATCTTTACGACTTCATTCTATGGCTGAACCGGCACGTCAATAACGTGCGGCGTCGTTGCGGCTTTTCGTATTGGTCTGTTGCCGCCTTTCTTAAACATCGCATGAAGGATGCGGTGAAATACATCGCCAATTACGAACGTGCGCTGTCCAGCGAGGCGCGCAAGCGTGGTGTGGATGGCGTCATCTGCGGACATATCCATCGCGCCGAGATCACGCAGCTGGATGATGTGTTGTACTGCAACGATGGCGACTGGGTGGAAAGCTGCACCACGCTGATCGAAGACCATGCCGGCAATCTGTCGCTGCTGCGCTGGACCGAGAAAGCCGAAGTGATGCGCGGCGATATGTCGATGCCGTTGTTGGTGGATCACGCCGCCTGATGTCAGCTGTTATGCGTATCTGCATTGTCACGGATGCCTGGCATCCACAAACCAATGGTGTGGTGCGTACGCTCAACACCACGCGTGCCATGTTGGCAGCGCAGGGGCACGAAGTACAGGTGATCGAACCTGGCATGTTCCGCAATTTCGCCTGTCCTACCTATCCGGAAATTCGCCTGGCCTGGCGTCCTGGACGTTCGCTACAACAACGCTTGCAAGCATTTCGACCTGACTACGTGCATATAGCCACCGAAGGTCCGTTGGGCATGGCCGCACGTAGTTACTGTCTGCAGCGCAGCTGGCCTTACACCACTTCCTATCACACGCAGTTCCCGGAGTATGTGCGTGCGCGCGCACCGATTCCTTTGGCCTGGAGTTATGCGTGGTTGCGATATTTTCACGGCAAGGCGGCGCGCACCATGGTGGCCACGCCCAGTATGCAGCGACAGTTGGAATCGCGCGGCTTTGCCAACATTGCGCGCTGGTCGCGCGGCGTCGATGTGGAATTATTTCGACCCGGCGCGCGCGGCTTGTTGGACCTGCCGAGACCCATATCAATGTATGTGGGGCGTGTGTCTGTGGAAAAAAATATCGAAGACTTCCTCAAGCTGGATTTGCCGGGCACCCAGGTGGTGGTCGGCGATGGACCGGCGCGAGAAGAATTGCAGCAGCGCTATCCGCACGCTGTCTTCGTTGGTTTCAAGTACGGCGAAGAACTGGCCGCGCATGTTGCGGCGGCTGATGTCTTTGTATTTCCCAGTCGCACCGATACCTTCGGCTTGGTGTTACTGGAAGCCATGGCCAGCGGCGTGCCGGTGGCGGCGTATCCAGTCACAGGGCCGATCGATGTCGTTAAAACCAATGTGACCGGTGTGCTGTCGGAGGATTTACGCGACGCGACCTTGCGTGCGCTGCAGTTGAATCGACAGGATTGTCGTGAACATGCGCTGCAATATACCTGGACCAATGCTACTGCACAGTTCTTCGGCAACCTGGCGCAGATTGCGCATTGAATACTTTCCTCGCGGAATATAGTTGAGCATTAGCTCGGCATGCGCAGCAGCGCCTGCCCCATGCGAATGTACTGGCCTTCCATCAAGCCCTCGCATAAAGAAAAGCCGGGCGGCGCAAATACGATGATGGTCGAGCCATGCTGGAACCAGCCCATCTCCTGACCCTTGGTAAATTGCGCATCGCAGTCCATACGATTGGGACCACGATATTTCAGATGCAGCAACACATCGAGAAAGTGCAGGCGGATGCTGGCGACCAAGATCGCGGCTACCGGCACTAAGGTAATTAGCGCGCCGGATGGCTCAAGATGCGTTTGAATGACGGCCCGTTCATTCTTGCAGAACAATTTCTCAACGCGACGTAGCGCAATCGGATTGACGTTCCAGGTGTCGCCGGAAATGTAGTTCACCTGACTTACGCGGCAGGCATAGGGCGCATGAAAGCGGTGATACATGCTGGAAGTCAGCCGTAGTGTCACATAGGTTCCGTTGCGGTAGTGGTCAACCAGCTCTTCATCGCCAAGCAGATCCATCAGCGTGTACGGAAAGCCCTTGGCCTGCAGCAGCTCTGTATCTTGCACTCGTCCATGAGCGCCGAGCAGCGCATCGCAGGGACTGCTCAGCACCATAGGGTCGGTATCGATGGTGCGGGTGCCCTCGCGCAGTTCGCGTGTGAAGCAATCATGCAGGCTTTTGAAGCGCTGCTGTTTGGCATCGGATAAATCCAGATCGGTGAACAGCCGCCACACCGCAATCGCTGCGGCACACACCCAGGGTTGTTCGATCTTGCTGAACCAACCTATGCAACGGGTCAGTAGTTGGCGAGGGATGCGGTTGGTGAGTAGAAAGTTGAGGTCTTCCTGCTGGGCGATGCGCATCAGTTTGCTGCGTAGGGTCATGGAGGTGTCACATTGAAACGCTAAGTTAAGGCAGAGGTCTGCCGTGAATTCCAATACTCTTGTTTACTGGTCGGGCGCAGTGGTACTGGCTGCGCTGATTCGAAAAATCCACATCCGTCTGCAGCTGTCGCGAGCCAAGCATCCTTCGCTGACGGGGCATTCGCGCATGGCGCGGCGTTTTGCCCGGCTGGTGCCGTTCTACGAATTCGATGAAGCGCGCTACTTCAATGCCGATGGCGCACCCGACTCGGTGGCGCAGCAACGCCGTGCCGGTTTCATGAGATTGTCTGAGGTCTATGCTGCTCGCTTCGCCAAGAGCGCCGAACTCACGCGTTCGGTGACGACGAACATTTCCGATCTGCAGTTCACTGCGCGTTATCGCGTGCCGTTTCAATTCAGTCGCTTGGTGCGACGCCATCTGCGCGGCGGTTCGTTCCTGCAATCGTCCAGTGGTGTCACGGTTACCGATCTGGACGGCAACCGGTTTTACGATCTCACCGGCTCGTATGGCGTGAATGTGTTCGGCTATGACTTCTACAAGCAGTGCATTGCACAGGCAGTGCAGCAAGCCGCTGAACTGGGCCCCGTGCTGGGCGCCTATCACCCCACGTTGACGTACAACGTCAAACGTCTGTGCGAATTGTCCGGGCTGGATGAAGTGTCGTTCCACATGTCCGGTACCGAGGCGGTGATGCAGGCCGCGAGGTTGGCGCGCTATCACACGCGCAAGCGTTACCTGGTGCGTTTCTGCGGCGCGTATCACGGCTGGTGGGGCGATGTGCAGCCGGGGGTCGGCAATCCCAGCACGGCACGCGACACTTATACGTTGAAAGAAATGGATGCGGACACGCTGCATGTATTGCGCACACGCACCGATATTGCCTGTGTGTTGGTCAATCCCTTGCAGGCCCTGCATCCCAACGCCAATGCGCCCGGCGATTCGACGCTGGTGAACAGTGCGCGCCAGGCCGGCTTCGATCGCGTTGCCTACACACGCTGGCTGCAACAGCTGCGTGAAGTCTGTACGCAACGCGGCATCGTGTTGATCTTCGATGAAGTGTTTCTCGGCTTCCGCCTGGCCGCCGGCGGTGCGCAGGAATACTTCGGTGTGCGTGCCGATATGGTGACGTACGGTAAAACACTGGGTGGCGGATTGCCTATCGGCGCGCTGTGTGGACGCGCTGCATTGATGAAGCGTTATCGTGATGATCGTCCAGCCGATATCTGCTTCGCGCGTGGCACCTTCAATTCGCATCCCTATGTAATGGCCAGCGCTGCGGCGTTCCTGCAAGCATTGGATGGCGAGCCCATCAAGCAGCTGTATGCGCAACAGGCCACGGTATGGGATGAGCGCGCTGCAGCGTTGAACCAGCAATTGCAGGCGGCGGGCTTGCCGGTACGTGTCGCGCAGCTCGCCTCGGTATGGACGCTGTGTTACACGCAGGCGTCGCGCTACAACTGGATGTTGCAGTTCTATCTGCGTGCCGAAGGCCTGGCGTTGAGCTGGGTGGGTACGGGACGGTTTATTTTCAGCTTGAACTACAGCGACGCTGATTTTGCCGAAGTGGCGGCGCGCATCCTGCGTGCGGTGCAGGCCATGTATCAGGATGGTTGGTGGTGGGCGAATGCCGATTTGACCGACCGCGCCATCAAGCGGCAGATCATGAAGGAAATGCTGGCCGCGTGGTGGCGCGAGTGGCGCGGTCTCCCTGCTGGAAGCAGGCAGACCATCATGGCGGATACTCACGAGCAAGCCGAATTGAATAGCTGATCAAAATAGCCGATCAGGCCTCAGCTTCATGCTGGGCATGCATCGGATCGATCCATTCGCCGCGCAACAAGTACAGCGGCGCTCGGTGATACAGCTTCACATCGTGAAAGGGATCGGTGAGGATTTTGGTCAACCATACCAAGCCGGTTTGCACATCCTTGATGAAGAACAGATGGATGGTGCGGAACAGCAGGCCACCCACGCCCACGGCCAGCCACATCAAACCGACATTGCGCGCGAAACCGACCAGATCGTCATGTGGCGTCAACAGACCGAAGGCATCGGGACGCCACCACAGCAACAGCGGCGATAGTGCCCAGATAACCATCAACACCACCTTGCGTTGCAGGTTGTAACCCACTTTGATTTCTTCCTTGTGCTCATGAGTGGCGTGATTGACGTGATCGTAGCCCTTGGGCTCGAAGAAGAAGTGGCCGCTTTGCCGACTGATCATGGCCACCAGCCAGGCTAACAATGCCGCTGCCGCCGGATCGGAGAACAGCAATACATAAGCACCCAGAAAACTACAGGCGCTGATCAGATGCAGGGTCTGATTGATGCGGCTGTGATGGTAGTAACGATGATCGTCCCAGCGCTGTACGCGCAACGCCTGCATGAACTCTTGCATTGCCATTCCGATAATGTGGCCCGCGGCCGATCGTCTACAAGTACAACAAATTAATGACGGCTTGGTGACACCGGTATGTCGGTTGTCGATGGCAGCTGTTTCATCAAGTCTTGTGCGGCTTTATGAAGTATTAATTGCAATTGTGTCTGCCGTTGTTTGGCGACAGTTTCGCGATCATGATGGCGTAGCGCCGGAAAATTCTTCCTCAATTGTAGGTCGGGTAACGCTGAAGCAGCTAAACCCGACCTACAGAAGAGCTATCTGACTTTCATGGAGGTGTCTATGTGTCAGCGTTATGTATCTCGTTTGTCCCTGGTTCGCAGGTCGTGCGTCATTATTGCAGGTGCAATGTTGTACACCGTCACGTGCGGCGCCAGCGAGGCAACCACCGACATCCCCAAAGTTGCTACCAGCAAGTCAGCGACATCGGATGTTAAACCCAGCGAGTTCTGTGCGCTGTTTCAAGCGCTGTCGGCACGACGTGCTGCCGGCGGAGGAGAGAATGGCGAGCGCAACAAGGATGAAGCGGACTGGAATCGCAATATTGAAACGGTTACCAAAATTGCCAACAGCGCACCGGCAGAGATCAAGCCGCAGGCCGAGACCTATGTGCAGATGGTGATTCTGCGTAAAGAGTTGGCCGCAGCGCATGGCTACGGTGAGTTATCGGCGCAGACCAAACTGGAATTCGGCAGAGCGCACGCAGCCATGCAGATGCAGGTCAATCAGCTCATCGCCTATGCCAAGGCCAATTGCCATGGCGTGAATTGAAAAATAAGCAATACGATGCTTATCGTGCCGGTCCCCTCTCCCGCCTGCGGGAGAGGGCTAGGGAGAGTGTGAAAAATCTCGCACCACGGTTCTCGTGATGGTTTTACTTCTTATCGTCCCATCAGCGCATTGGCGCGCGCATAGGCCTGTTGTGCTTCAGTGTTCTTATCGCGTGCTTTGAAACTGTCGGCAATCAAACGCCAGGCATTGGCCTGCGTGCGCGGATCGCCAGTGGCAGAAGCTACGGCCTTGCGTCCCATGTTTTCCGCCTGGGCATAGTTGCCTTCATCCATGCGTAGTTCGCCATAGGCCAGCCACAGCAGCGGGTTATTGGGTTCGATACGCAGGGCGCGTTCCAGCGTGGCGGCGGCCTGCACAAAGTTTTTGCTCTTGCGCTGCGTTTCGGCCTGGTTGACCAGCGCACGCGAAGCGGCATTCAAACTATAGGTACGCGTATTAGCCGGTGGCAGCGGCTGCGCAGGCTCAACTGAAATAGTGGGGGAGACCGGTTGGATCTCCACTGCAGGCGCTTCCGGTGCGTACACAGGCGGCGGCGTGGCCGGCGCGGTCGGCGCACTATAGGGCTGTATGGTGCTGCAGGCCGCTAGTGCCAGCAGCACGCCGATAGTGACAGTTGCGCGAGACAGAGTGGCTGAATTCATTTGCCCATGATACCGCGCAACCAGTTGCCTGCGCGCGCGGCAACACCTGCATTGGGCGCGGTGCAACCCTCACGCAGCGGGATTTCGGTACCGTTAGGAACCGCAATCGTCAAACCCGTGGTGCCGGCGCAACTGTCATTCACGCCCTGACCGGTCATGAAATCGATCTGCGTTTCCGTCAAGCCCTCGGGCAGGGGTTGATCCCATGAGGTGCCGTTGATGCCACTCATGATCTGTATCCAGATGGGCAGCGCGCCGGTAGAGCCGGTGAAGCGCGTCGGTTCGTTATCGTCGTAACCCACCCAGGTGATCAGTACATGGTTGCCGGAGAAGCCGGCGAACCAACTGTCGCGATAATCCGAAGAGGTGCCGCTCTTGCCGGCGACCACCAGTCCGCCCAATTTAGACGCTGCGGACGCACCGGTGCCGCGTCGCATCACTTCCACCATCATGCGCTGCACCTGGTACACCGCAGTGGGATCGGCTACCGCAGTGACTTCCACGGGAAAGGCTTTCAGCTCCTTGCCCTGCTCATCAATCACCGCACGCACCGCGCGCAGCGGGGTACGGAACCCGCCACTGGCCAGCGTGGTGTACACCTGCGCCACTTCCACCGGTGTGACGCTGAAACCGCCCAGCAACATGGACGGCACTGCCTGCGGTGCTTCATTCATACCCAGACTGGCGAAGGCCTTGGCGATCTTTTTCACGCCCACCTGCATGCCCAGATCGACGGTGGCCAGATTGAGCGACTGCGCCAGTGCACGCACTGCAGGCACGGGGCCATTGGTGGTGCGATCGTAGTTTTGTGGCGACCAGGTTTTCTTGTTATCGAGTTTGATGGTGACCGGTTCGTCTTTCAGGATGCTGGCGGCGTTGAACTGACCGCTTTCAATGCCGGTGAGATAGACCACCGGCTTGGCCAGCGAGCCCATATTGCGCTTGGCATCCAGCGCACGATTGAAACCGCTGTAGCTGACATTGCGTCCGCCGACAATGGCCTGCACTTCGCCATTGGAGGGCGAGGTGACTACGACTGCGCCTTCCAGATCGACATCCTTGCGTTTGGTGTTTTTGTCCAGACGCTGTAGCTCCGACACCAGTGCCGTCTCGGCTTTGGCCTGTACATAGGGATCAAGGGTGCTGAAAACCGTCAGGCCGGCTTCGGTGAGATCGGATTCCTGATAGTCGCGTCGTAAAGTGCGGCGCACGTAATCGAGGAAGGCCGGGTAGTACACACTGCGCGTGCCGGCCGAACTCACTAAACCCAGCGGCTTGGCCTTGGCGCGATCGGCTTCTTCCTGCTTCACCAGGTTGAACTTGGCCATCAAATCCAGAATCAGATTGCGACGTGCCAGAGCACGCTCTGGACGCTTGCGCGGGTTGTAATAGGAAGAACTGCGCACTTCAGTGACCAGCAGGGCAATTTCATGTAGCTGCAATTCGGCCAGTGGCTTGCCGAAGTAGTACTGACTGGCCAGGCCGAAACCCTGGATGGCGCGACTGCCTTCCTGTGCGAGATTGATTTCATTGATGTAGGCATTCATCAAGTCGTCCTTGGTGAAATGCACTTCCAGCAATATGGCCATCATGGCTTCGGTGATCTTGCGACTGAAGGTCTGACGATTGTTGAGGAAGTAGCTGCGCACCAGCTGCTGCGTCAGTGTGGACCCGCCCTGCAATGGGCCGCTACTGCTACGGATGTTGGTCCAGAGCGCACGCATGATGCCGAGGGGGTCGACGCCAAAGTGCGAGTCGAAGCGCCGGTCTTCCACTATCTTTAAAGTGGCAGGCAGCAGCGCCGGTGTCTCCTGCGGCGTGACGATGATGCGATCTTCGCCCTGCGTGGGGTAGATGCTGCCGATCAACAGCGGGTCCATGCGGAACACCGGAACGTCCTGGCCCTTGGCATCCCACAGTCGCTCGATGCGATTACCGTCGAAGCGGATCGATACGGTTTGCTGCGCGCGATTCTCGTCCGCGAAGCGGAACGGTCGCGACACCAGATCGATACGGCTGTCGCTGCGCTGGTAGTTGCCGGTGCGGGTGATGCGCGCACTGCGTTGATAGCCCAGTCTATCCAGCTCGCGCTGCAATTCATCGACAGTCAGCGCCTGACCTGCGTAGAGTTCCAGTGGTTGTGCGTACACCTTGGCCGGCAGCGTCCAGCGGCGGCCTTCGAATTGCTGGCGGATTTGCCGATCCAGCGTGAATATCCAAATGGTCAACGCCAACAGCACCAGCCCGAATGCACCCAGTGCAAAGGGCCGATATTTTTTCAGCAGTTTTTTGGTGCGCGCTTTCATAGTCTATTTGCTGTGAGGGCGGCGGATTGTACTGCTTTAGAGCATAAATGGTTCATGGCACAAAACTGGCAACACCCCACTTTAGTTTGGGATTCGATCTGGGCCTCGGTCTGGACTGAACGGCACTGAAGAAGTTGCAGTTGCCGATGGCCGACATGAGCGAAAAGCCATGAACAAAAAGGACAGAGCGAAGCGATGAGCGATGAGTTTGGATTGATCGTCAACATGACCGTGGTGCTGGCCGTGGCCGGGCTGGGCGGGCTGCTGGCCAGCTTGCTGCGCCAGCCGCCGGTGGCCGGCTATCTGGCGGCGGGTGTGGTCATGGGGCCTTTACGCCGGGTTTCGCCAGTTTGAATGGTGAGGGTGGGCCTATCGCGGCGTTGGCTGAAGTCGGCGTGATCTTTCTGATGTTCGCGCTGGGCGTGACCTTCTCGGTCAAGGAACTGGCGCGTGTCGGCAAGGTGGCGTTGTGGGCCACGGTGTTGCAAGTGGTCCTCACCATTGCCGGCGGCGTGGTGTTGTTTGTTTGCTGGCAGGGCGATGCCGTCGAAGGCGTGTTCATGGGGTGTGCGTTGGCGGCCAGTAGCTCTATGGTCATGCTCAAAACGCTGCTGGATCGCGGCGAAGCGGCCTCGGCGCATGGCCGTTTATTGCTGTCGATGGCCATCGTGCAGGATTTGTTGATCGTCTTGTTGATTGTGTTGCTGCCGTTATTGGGCGGTACCGAGGCCACCGCCACGCGCGATCTATCCGGCTTGTTGCTCACCGTATTGTTGACCATCGGCAAGGCGGCCGCATTTGTCGCCATCGGTCTGTACGTGGGTGCGCGCGTGCTGCCCGTGGTGATGAGTTACATCACGCGCCGCCGTTCGCCCGAACTATTCATTCTGACTGCGGCGGTGATTGCGCTGGGCACGGCGGTGTTCAGCGCCAGCCTCGGACTATCTGCGGCACTGGGCGCTTTTCTCGCCGGACTGATGTTGTCGGAAAGTGAGTTCGATCATCGGGTCTTGTCCGAGATCGTGCCGCTGCGCGATTTGTTCACCACGGTGTTCTTCGTATCGGTGGGTATGTTGATCGACCTGCCCTTCATTGCCGAGCATTGGTCGACCGTACTGTTCTTCACCCTGGCGGCGCTGCTGCTCAAGGCACTGGCCACCTTGATCGGCGTGCTGCCGTTCCAACTGACGCCGCGCACGGCCGCGTTTACTGCATTGTGCATGGTGCCCATCGGTGAATTGAATTTCGTACTTGCACAGGGCGGGTTGAGCAGCGGCCATCTGTCGATGGACAGTTACAAACTGATACTGGCTGCCGCGTTGTTCACCATCATATTGATGCCGTCACTGCTACGTACTGCGCCCTGGTTCGGCAGGCGCATGGCCCAGATGCCGGGGCTGTGGCGTTTGTTCGATCCCAATGCGCATCTGGTCGGTCATGCCAGCGGTTTGGAAGCGCATACCGTCATCATCGGTTATGGACGCGTGGGTCATAGCATTGCCAACGGCCTGCGCGCCAAGGGCATGCCCTTGGTAGTCATCGAATGCGCGGCTGCCGCGCGTACGCGAAGCCATGACCGATGGCATCGAGGCCATCTACGGCAGCGCGATGTCGACCAGCGTGTTGCAGGCGGCATCCATCGAGAACGCACGATTGGTCATACTGGCGCTGGTGAATTATGAAGCGACGCTGGCGGTGGTTCGCCAGATACGCGCGCTGAATCCCAATGTGGTCATCACCGCACGTGCCGAACAAGCCAGCGACGAAGCATCACTCAAGCAAGCCGGCGCCGCGCTGGTGGTTGTGCCGGAGCTGGCCGGCGCGGATGCATTGCTTAACGACACATTGGATTTACTGGGCATGCCACGTTAGTACGCTTGTCAGACTGCACACGACAAGCCGATAGCGTGCCGGCTGACGTGCTGATTCCCACCTTGCCGCTGGTGTGACTGATGCCAGTCATCGACTCTGCTCATGCGGGTGCTCACCGCGCCGGAGCCGATGTTAATGCAGCCGTTATTGAGTCGCGGAAATTTACTGAATCTTGGAATGTTGCTGGTGCTGGTGGCAATCGTCGGTGGCTTGGGCGCCATTGCTTCTGTCGACGCGCCGGTTTTCTACGAGATGTTGAACAAGCCTTCATGGGCGCCACATGCCGATTTATTCGGTCCGGTATGGACTGTGCTGTATGTGTTGATCGCCTTCTCGGCCTGGCTGCTGCTCAGTGAACATGAGTGGCGTCATGTGCGTTTCGAGATGACTGTCTACATCCTGCAGCTCATCGTTAACACAGCATGGAGTTGGCTGTTCTTCGGTTTGCATGACGGCCATGCCGCTTTGCTGGATATCGGCATGTTGTGGATGGCGATCCTGATCAACTTCATGTTGTTCTGGCGAATGCATCGTTGGGCAGGCGCGTTGCTGCTGCCCTATTTGTTCTGGGTCAGTTTCGCTGCGGCGTTGAACTACACGCTGTGCGATTTGAATCCGCAGCTATAAAACTTGAAAGTAGGGCGAACATGAGTGTGCGCCGATAAACAATGAAATATTGGATGGCGCACTCACGAGTGCGCCCTACATCGGATTTGTGGATCGCGTTATCAATTGTCCATTATCAATTTCTTCTCACCGCGCCAACACCCTTACCGCCCTCGCTGCCGCCGATGCCCGATTCTCCACGCCCAATTTCACAAACACCTGTTCCAGATGTTTGTTTACGGTGCGCGGGCTGATCTGCAGGATTTCACCGATATCGCGATTCGACTTGCCGCGACTGATCCATAGCAGCACTTCGGCTTCACGCAGGGTCAGCCCCAGTGTTTGTTGCAGCAGTTGTTCGTCGCTGCCCAAGTGCACTTCGGTGACACGGAATAAAAACTCATCGGGGCCGATGGAGCTGAGCAATGAAAACTCCAGGCCTCTCCCGTTTATATCGAGATGACCATCGCTGCCGCCCGGATTGCGCACATTGCGCAGATGACTCAGCAGTGACTGTACTTCGGTGGGCAGGCGTTGTTCGCTATCGGTGGTGCCGAATTCCGGCAGCAATTCAGCCAGCAGTTGGCGCGCCTTGGGCGTACACCATAACAAGCGGCCGCTGTGGTCGGCGGCAAGTAGGAAACGACCGGTGGCATCGAGCACCGCCTGCGAACCGGATGCCTTGCGGGCATTGGCAAGGTGTACCCGGATGCGTGCCAGTAACTCATCCACCACGATGGGTTTGGTTACATAGTCGACGCCGCCTGCCGCCAGGCCTTCCACCACATGTTCGGTTTCGCTCAAGCCGGTCATGAAGATCACCGGCAGGTTGGATAGAAATTTTTCATGCTTCAAGCGTCGGCAGGCTTCGAAGCCGCTGATGCCGGGCATGACTGCATCCATCAACACCAGATCGGGTGTGACCTGTTCCACCAAGTCCAACGCGGCTTCGCCGTCAATCGCGATCAACACCGTGTAGCCGGCGTGATCCAGCGTGTCGGTGAGAAAGCCCAGGGTTTCCGGCGTGTCGTCCACTACCAGCACGGTGTCGCGTCGCGTGCTAGTCCTGAATGTTTCGGGTTCGTTTGTCATTGATGTTGCATACTCTTAGTTCGACAGCGTCAGGAAGCGATCAAAGGATGCAGTGCAAGGCAAAACGGCTTGAAAAAACGCAGTGCCAAAAAAATTACTTGGGTGAGTACGTGAGGCTTTTTCAAGCCGTTTTAACGCCGCAATGCGCCTTTCAGCGCTTTCTGGCACTGTCGAACTAGCCATTCTTGCGCATTCCTTCCAGAGTGTTCATGAAACGCCGCAAATCGAAGTTACCGATCAAGTCGCGCAGCTGCGTGACGAAGCGTTTGTTGTCGGCATGTTCTGCCTCAATCTCTTGCAGCTTGGATTGAATGCCGCGCACGTGACCGATGCGGCCCAATTGGTATAGATCATCCAGATGATGACGCGCGCCGACCGGCACCGTGGCGCTGGCGTCGCCCGCATCATCGACGGCATGTGCCGGGTCGTACACCCATTTAAGTCGTAACAACGAGCCGATGCATTCCAGCAGCGATTGCAGATCGATGGGTTTCATCACAAAGGCATCGTGCACATGACCTTCGCCACCGGCGGTGTATTCATGCGCATTGGCCGAGACGATGATGATCTTCATCGCGTGCAATTCGGGAACGGCGCGTAATTTGGCGGCCAGTTCCCAGCCCTTCATATCCGGCATGGAAATATCGATCATGGCCAGGTCGGGCTGGCATTCGATGGCGCGCTGCAATCCTTCCTGACCGTTGCTGGCCGTGAACAGTACGAAGTTCAATGGCTGCAGCAGGCTTTGCACGATGTCGGTATGCAGCGGATCGTCATCCACCACCAACAGTTTCACGCGCGGACCGACATAGTCGTTGACTCGCTGTGGCGATAGATCGGATGCGGTGTGCAAGGCCTCCGACAGCAACAGTTTCACGGTAAAGCGCGTGCCCACGTCCAGTTCGCTATGCACTTGAATTTCACCGCCCATGATTTCGGTGAGCAGCTTGGTGATGGTCAGGCCCAATCCCGTGCCCGGAATCTGGCGTACATGTACTGCCTGGCCGCGCTCGAAAGGCTGAAACACGCGCTCCAGTTCATTCTCGGGAATGCCGATGCCGGTATCGCTGATCTCGAACTCGGCCACCTGGCTGCGATACTGCAGCTTCAGCGAGGCATGGCCACGCTCGGTGTACTTGATGGCGTTGGATAGCAGGTTGATCAAAATCTGCCGTAGACGTTTTTGATCGGTGTGAACATAGGCGGGCAGGTTCGGCGGCCACTGCACGCGAAACTCGATGCCTTTCGCAGCCGCTTGCAGGCGGAACATATTGACGATCTGATCCAGAAAATCCTGCAGCTGTACCTTGTCGCGATTGAGCTTGAGCAGACCGCCTTCGATTTTGGAGATGTCTAATAAGCCATCAATCAGGTTGGCCAGATGTTCCGAGCTGCGCCGGATCACGCGCACGGCGTTATCGGTGGGCGCACCGTTGCTGCGTTCCATCAACTGCGCATAACCGAAAATGGAATTGAGCGGCGTGCGGATTTCATGACTCAGGCCGACGATGTAGCGGCTCTTGGCCAGATTGGCCGCCTCGGCCACTTCCTTGGCCTTCTGCAATTCGGCGTCGGTGCGTTGGTGCGCTTCGATTTCTTCCATGAGCATGGTCGTCTGTCGTGCCGATTCCGCTTCGGCGCTGCGCCGGCTTTCATGCGCCAGCACGATCAACCATGCGGCTACGCCCGAGAACACCATGAAGGAAAGAAACACCAGCCACAGCGTGTCGCTGATCACCGCGCGCGCATCGGGTTGCGCGGCGCTGTATTGTTGGTTGATCAATGCCAGCAGAAAGCCGATGGCCAGATTGAACAACAGCATCAAGCCGAAGAATTGTCCGGCACGTGTGTGTAGGGTCGCCACCAAGGGTTTGGGCAACAAACGACCTAACCACTGCACTAATTGTTCACTGAAGCGGCTATTGGTCTTACATAGGTCGCGACAACGCGCTTCCAGCGTGCAACACAGAGAACAGATGGGGCCGGAGTACGCCGGGCAGAAGGCGATGTCGTTACGTTCGAAATGGTTTTCGCAGATGCTGCAACGAATCTCGGCTTCGTTGGCAATGCCTTCGGCGGGACGAGCCAGGTAGTAACGTCCTTGAGTAATCCAGGCAATGATGGGTGCGGTGATGAAGGCCACCACCAGCGCGACGAAGGGCGCCGCCACTTGCATGAACTGACCGAACAAACCCAGGAAAGCCAGGCTCGACAGCAACACCGAGATGATCAGCGCGCCCACGCCCACCGGATTGATGTCATATAGGTGCGCACGTTTGAACTCGATGTGTTTGGGACTGAAGCCCAGCGGCTTGTTGATCACCAGGTCGGCAGTGAGCGCGCCGATCCAGCCGGCGGCGAAGTTGGCGTAGATCACCAGGATGCTTTCGATGGCGCGGAAGATGCCGATTTCCATCAGCAACAGCGCCAAGATCACATTGAACACCAGCCACACCACGCGGCCCGGATGGCTATGGGTCAGGCGCGAAAAGAAATTCGACCAGGCAATAGAGCCGGCATAGGCATTGGTGACGTTGATCTTCAGCTGGCAGACGATCACAAAGATGCCCATCAACACCAATGCAAACGAGGGCGATTGAAAGGTACGCGTGAAGGCCATGAAGTACATGTCGGTGGGCTGACTGGCCTGCTCTACTGGAATGCCGATTTTCAGCGCTACTACGGCCAGAAACGAGCCCACCAGCAGCTTGAAGCCACCGATGAATACCCAGCCTGGGCCAGTCGATAGCAACGCACCCCACCAGCCAGCCTGCTTGCCGCTTTTACGATTGGGCAGGAAGCGCAGATAGTCCACCTGTTCACCGATCTGAGGCAGCAACGACAGCAGTACCGACGCAGCCGTAACGAATAGCAGCGGATCCAGTGAGCCATCGGCGCGGCCTTGCGAGCCGGTGAAGTGCGTCCATGCGGCAACATCGCTGGGGCTGGCCCAGGCGATGTAGAGCACGGGTATGAATTGCAGCAACAACCAGATGGGCTGCGTTACCAGCTGCATTTTGCTGATCAGGCGAAAGCCAAAGATGGCGATGGGAATTACAACCAACGAACTGATCAGGTGCGCAATGGCCAGTGGAATGTCGAATAGCATGCGCAGCGCCAGCGACATGATGCTGGCTTCGATGGCGAACAATAAAAACGTAAATGATGCGTAGATCAGCGAGGTGATGGTCGAGCCCATGTAGCCGAAGCCCGCGCCACGCGTCAGCAGATCGATGTCCACGCCGGCCTTGGCGGCGTGATAGGCAATGGGCAGACCGATCAGGAACATCAGCACCGAGAACGCCACCACCGCCCACAGGCTGTTACTGAAGCCATAGGAGAGCGTGATGGCGCCGCCAATGGCTTCGCAGGCCAGGAAGGAAATCGGACCCAGCGCTGTGTTGCCCACCCGGAACGAAGACTTACGCGCCTTATCCGCGGTGTAGCGCAGCGCATAGTCTTCCAGGGTTTGCGTCGCCACCCATTGGTTGTACTGGCGGCGCTCACGCACGATGCGTTGTCGCGCAATCATCTTGGCAGTGATAGCAACGGCTGGCCGAGCCGGCGATGTCGGTAGAGAGCGGTAGGCGCAAACTGCTTCAGCAAGGTCGTTGAACTCCAATTGAGATTGAGTTGCTGCGGGATATCACTAACTAAAGCAAGCCATGTGCCAGCCATGCACTACCGCTGCGCGCGGCAATGCTGTCGATAAGTGCAAAAACAAACCGCTTATTGCTTCGTTTGAGTGCATGCACGCCCAAAGCTCGCACTGCGGTGGCGCATCGAGGCTTATGCAGATCATGCGCCAGCCGCTGCGAATGTGAGCTACGTCAAATGACGCATACGTGCCGGTCGCGAGTTTCCTTATGGTTGGACGCATGTGGATGACCGATTGCAACCACACCCCGTCGCACCAAACCACTTAATTACTCAACGATTACTCACTCGCAGCTGAACTCCCCAAGAGGTACGTCTATGAAAGTTAGCAAGAAACTCATACCGGCATTGACGCTGGTGGCGGGCATGGTGTCCGCCACGCTGGCGCATGCAGCCGACACCATCAAGGTGGGCGTATTGCACTCGCTGTCCGGCACCATGGCCATCAGCGAAACCACGCTGAAGGACACCGTGCTGATGCTCATCGATGAGCAGAACAAGAAGGGCGGCATCCTGGGCAAGAAGCTGGAAGCCGTTGTTGAAGATCCGAACTCCGACTGGCCGACCTTCGCCATCAAGGCCGAGAAACTGCTGGTGCAGGACAAGGTGTCGGTAGTGTTCGGTTGCTGGACTTCCTCATCGCGTAAGTCGGTGCTGCCCGTGTTCGAAAAGAACAACGGCATCCTGTTCTATCCAGTGCAGTACGAAGGTGAAGAATCGCAGCGCAATGTGTTCTACACCGGCGCAGCCCCTAACCAGCAAGCGATTCCTGCCGTCGACTATCTGTTGAACGATCTGAAGGTGAAGCGCTTCGTGCTGGAAGGCACCGACTATGTATACCCACAGACCACCAACAAGATCCTCAAGGCCTATCTGATTTCCAAGGGTATTGCCGAGGCGGACATCATCGTCAACTACACGCCATTCGGTTACTCGGATTGGCAGAGCGAAGTCGCCAAGATCAAGAAGTTCGGTTCGGCCGGCAAGAAGACCGCAGTAGTGTCGACCATCAACGGCGACGCCAACGTGCCGTTCTACAAAGAGTTGGGCAATCAGAAAATCTCTGCAGAAGAGATTCCAGTGGTGGCCTTCTCGGTGGGTGAAGAAGAACTCTCGGGTCTGGACACCAAGCCACTGGTCGGTCACCTGGCTGCGTGGAACTACTTCCAGAGTGTGAAGAGCCCGCTCAATACAGAATGGATCAACAAATGGCATGCCTTCACCAAGAAGCCCAAGCGCACCTTCAATGACCCGATGGAAGCGACCGTGATCGGCTTCCAGATGTGGGTGAAAGCTGTTGAAAAGGCCAAGACCGTCGATGTGAACAAAGTCATCGACACCCTGCCTGGCATCGAAGTGGCCAACCTCACCGGCGGCACCGCCAAGATGTTGCCTAACCATCACCTCACCAAGCCGGTGCTGATCGGCGAAGTGCGCGCCGATGGTCAGTTCGACGTGGTATGGCAGACCAAGGGTCTGGTGGCCGGCGATGCATGGACCGACTTCCTGCCGGGCAGCAAGGATCTCGAAGCTGACTGGGTCACGCTGAAGTGCGGTAACTACAACAAAGTTACCAAGGTGTGCTCGAAGTAAGGCCTAAGGCAAAGCTGGCGATAGCATCAACAGCTTTATCTCGGACGATAGGAGCGCAATTGCGCTCCTATCTCAAAGTCCAAGGCGGCTTGGCACGATTTTGGTAAGTGTTATTTAGTAAGTGTCATTTCGAGCGTAGTGAGAAATTTTCCCTCTCCGGTCGAAATGACAGCTGCGAATCAATTTGATTTTTTGGCAGATCGTTTTGATAGATTGTTTTTTAAAAGACAATTATAGGTGGAAGACATTTAGTGATGCTGTCACGTAAATTCCTCTCGATCTTGTTGGTGCTTACGAGCCTGTTCGGCGCAGCGTCCAGCCGGGCCGATGCACAACAAGACTATGCTGCCGCATTGAGCCAGCTGCCAGCCGCCAGTTACAGCGATAAGAATGAAATCGTTAAAACCATCGTCGCATCGCAACAGCCCGGCGCACGCGAACTGCTGCAGGCCTTTCTCGACGGTACCTTGTATGCGCGTACTGCCGATGGTCAGTTATTCATCGTCACCGAGCAGGGCGATCAATTTCAGCTGGTGGATGTGCTGACCCAGAAGCCTGCCGGTAGCGCCGCGCAGTCGGACTTCGACAAGATCGGCACCAACAACGGCCTGCGTAAAACCTTGCGCAGCGCCATCGCACAGTTCGATCTGGCCAATCCCGATAGCGCGGTACGCCTCGCCGCCGTGACCAGCGTGTTGAGCGAGCCCGATGAAGAGGTGGTCAAGCTATTGCGCGAACGCGTCACGGTCGAGTCGGATGGCAAGGTTAAAAAAGCCATTACCCAAGGTTTGGCGCTCGCTGACCTGAGCAGCGATGACGTCGTTACACGGCTTGCCGCCATCGATGCACTGTCGAGCAGTTTGAATCCCGATGTGTACAACCGTCTGCAGGCTATGCTGGAGAAGGCCGAGGATGGCACCTATGCAGAGGCGGACGAGGGCGTGCGTATTGCCGCACGCGCTGCGGCTTTACGTATTGAACGCTGGCGCAGTTTTTATTCCATTGTCGAAACCAGCTTCTTCGGTCTGAGCCTGGGTTCGGTGCTGGTGTTATGCGCCATCGGTCTGGCGATCACCTTCGGTGTGATGGGCGTGATCAACATGGCTCATGGTGAGCTGATGATGTTGGGCGCGTACACCACCTATGTGGTGCAGCTATTGATGCCTAACCACATCGGCCTGTCGATTCTAGTATCCATACCGGCTGCGTTCCTGGTGTCGGGCGGCGTCGGCATGTTGATCGAGCGCGGCGTGGTCAAGTTTCTCTATGGCCGGCCCCTGGAAACCTTGTTGGCGACTTTCGGTGTCAGCCTCATTCTGCAGCAGCTGGTGCGTAATGTGTTCTCCGCCAATAACCGCCCGGTGGAAACACCGGAGTGGCTGGCCGGTTCGTTGCAGATCAACGAAGCGTTCTCGCTGACTTACAACCGCATCTACGTGGTGCTGTTCACCATCATCGTGTTTGCATTGCTGCTGTTCATTCTCAAGCGCACCACGCTGGGTTTGAACGTGCGCGCTGTTTCGCAGAATCGCGCCATGGCGAAAGCGATGGGCATTCGTTCCGAGTTCGTCGACATGCTTACCTTCGGTCTCGGCGCCGGCATCGCCGGTGTTGCCGGTGTGGCACTGAGTCAGTTGACCAACGTGGGGCCGAATCTCGGTCAGGCTTACATCGTCGATGCCTTCATGGTGGTGGTGTTCGGTGGCGTCGGCAACTTGTGGGGCACCCTGGTCGGCGGTATGTCGCTGGGCGTGGCCAACAAAGTCATGGAGCCTTACTTCGGCGCGGTGCTGGCGAAGATATTGGTGCTGGTGTTCCTGATCCTGTTTATTCAGCGCAAGCCACGCGGATTGTTCCCGCAGAAAGGCCGCGCGGCGGAGCACTAATCAATGAGTAGCCCTATAAATAGCCTGAGCAATTTCTTCGCACCGTTGCGTACCGATCGTGGTGGACAGACTGTGCTGGTGGTACTGGCGCTGGTGGCCATCATCGTTCCCATTCTGCATCTGCTGGTGCCGCGGTCTTCGGCGCTCTATCTCTCTTCGTACAGCGTTACCTTGGTTGCCAAGTATATGTGTTACGCATTGCTGGCTATCTCGGTGGATCTGGTGTGGGGTTATTGCGGCATCTTAAGTCTGGGTCACGGCGCGTTCTTCACGCTGGGCGGTTATGCGATGGGCATGTACCTGATGCGCCAGATCGGCAGTCGCGGTGTGTATGGCGATCCGATTCTTCCCGACTTCATGGTGTTCTTGAACTGGAAGGAGTTGCCGTGGTTCTGGCACGGCATGGATATGTTCTGGCTGGCCATGCTCATGGTGATCGTGGTGCCTGGACTGCTCGCCTTCCTGTTTGGCTGGCTGGCGTTTCGCTCGCGCGTTACCGGCGTTTATCTGTCCATCATTACCCAAGCACTGACTTATGCATTGATGATTGCCTTCTTCCGTAATGACATGGGCTTTGGCGGCAACAACGGCTTTACCGATTTCAAGGACATCCTGGGTTTCGATATCAACAAGCCCAGCACGCACGCCACGCTGGTGGTGATTACCGCGCTGGTGCTGGCGCTGGGCTACGTTGCCTGCCGCTACATCGTTGCATCGCGCGCCGGCCGCGTTATTCAAGCCGTGCGTGATGCCGAGAGCCGTGCGCGCTTCATCGGCTATCGCGTTGAATCGTACAAGGTGTGGATATTTGCTTTCTCGGCGGTGCTGGCCGGCATCGCCGGCGCGCTGTACGTGCCGCAGATCGGCATCATCAACCCCAGCGAATTTTCACCGATCAATTCCATCGAGATCGTCATCTGTGTTGCCGTCGGCGGCCGCGGCACTTTGTATGGCGCCGTGGCGGGGGCGGTGCTGGTCAACTTGGCCAAGACCTATTTCACCAGCGTCTTGCCGGAGTTCTGGTTGTACCTGCTCGGCGCGATTTTCATTCTGGTCACTATCTTTCTACCGAAGGGCGTGGTGGGTCTGTTGGAATCCAAGCAGGCACGCGCCAAGGTCGATGCACTACCCGAGGCGAAAGCAGCATGAGTCCGATGCAACGTCTCAAGGATATTACTGGCTGGAGCAGTGTCACCAAGGCAGCGCGCGGTCCCGCCCCGGATACCTCGCATGACACCATTCTGTATCTGGAAGACATCACCGTCAGCTTCGACGGTTTTAAGGCGCTGAACGCGCTGACGCTATACATCAAGGTGGGCGAACTGCGCTGCATCATCGGTCCGAACGGCGCCGGCAAGACCACCATGATGGATGTGATCACGGGTAAGACCCGTCCCGATAGCGGCACGGCGTACTTCGGTCAGACCATGAATTTGCTGGAGATGAACGAACCCGAGATCGCGCAGGCTGGTATCGGTCGTAAATTTCAGAAGCCCACCGTGTTCGAACAACATAGCGTGTTTGAAAATCTGGAACTGGCTATGACTGGCAGCAAGGCGGTGTGGCCCAACTTGCACGCCAAACTCAATGGCGCTCAACGCGCGCGCATTGATGAAGTTCTGGAGACCATCCATCTCAAGGAGCACGTGCAGCGTCGCGCCGGTGCGCTGTCGCATGGTCAGAAGCAGTGGCTGGAAATCGGCATGTTGCTGATGCAGGACCCGCAGCTGTTGCTGGTGGACGAACCGGTGGCCGGCATGACGCCGCAGGAAACCGAACGTACCGCCGAGTTGCTGACTTCACTGGCCGGCAAGCATTCGGTGGTGGTGGTGGAACACGACATGATCTTCGTGCGCTCCATCGCCAAGACCGTCACGGTGTTGCATGAGGGTCATGTGCTGGCTGAAGGCACGATGGATGAAGTACAGAGCAATGCCAAGGTCAAGGAGGTTTATCTTGGTGAGTAATGTAGGTCGGGTTTTATACCCGACTCGAACATGGTCGTCGGGTATAAAACCCGACCTACGGGAAATTGTTCATGCTGACCGTTAAATCCCTCAACCAGTTCTATGGCGGCAGCCACACGCTCTGGGATGTGGACATGACCGTGCCCACCGGTTCCATCACCTGCCTGATGGGTCGCAATGGCATGGGCAAGACCACCTTGTTACGAAGCATCATGGGGTTGGTGAAAACTCAGTCCGGTGAAATTGAATACGAAGGCAGGGACATCCGCGGTGCGGCTGCCGAACGGCGCGCGCCACTAGGTATCGGCTATGTGCCGCAGGGCCGCGAGATTTTTTCGCAGCTTACGGTGGAAGAAAACCTGCGCACGGGTTTGCCTATCCGTAAGGACAAGGCCAAGAACATTCCCGAACACATCTTCGAGATGTTCCCGGTGCTGAAGCAGATGTTGCGACGTCGTGGTGGCGATCTCTCCGGCGGTCAGCAGCAGCAATTGGCCATCGGTCGTGCCTTGATCATCGAACCGCGCTTCCTGATTCTCGACGAACCAACCGAAGGCATTCAACCCAACATCGTTTACGAAATCGGCGAAGTGATTCAGAAGCTCAATCGCGAAACCGGTCTTACCGTGCTGTTGGTAGAGCAGAAGCTGCCGTTCGCAAGGCGCGTGGCCAGCGAATTCCGCATCATCGACAAGGGACGGTTGGTGGTGGGCGGCAAGATTGCCGAACTCAGCGACGATCTGGTCAAGCATCATCTTACGGTGTGAGGGCGATTGGCGATGCGCCCGCGTTTCAATTTAGGAAACAGTCATTCCCACGCGGGTGGGAATCCAGTAAAACAATATAACCACTGGATGCCCGCTGCGGGCATGACGAGCCCACACAAATTTTTAATTCATGAGTTGTCAGCCGGAAATCCTTACGCACCCAGCCATCTGGCATGCCGAGTTGCAGCTGGGTTTTACCGCCCGCGGCGAACGAACCGTGCTGGCGCATCGCAAGCATGTCGGGCCACTGGTAGTGCAACGTCCCTTCTATCCAGAGGGCGGGGTATGTCATCTGTACCTGATTCATCCGCCGGGCGGCATTGCCGGTGGCGATCATCTGCAATTGAAGGCGCAGCTGGATACCGGCGCGCATGCGTTGATCACTACGCCGGCTGCGACCAAGTTTTACCGCGCGCTGCCGGGGCGGCAGTCGGTGCTGCATCAGCAAGTGAATTTGCAAGCCGCAACGCTGGAGTGGCTGCCGCAGGAAACTATTTTCTTCAACGAGGCCGATGCGCGTACAACGACGCGCATCGATGTGGATGCGGCCTCGCGTTGCATTGCCTGGGAGGTCAATTGTTATGGACGTCGCGCCGGTGACGAACCGTTTGTAGCCGGCAGCGTGCGTCAGGGTCTGGAGTTGTGGCTTAACGGTAAGCCGCTGTTGCTGGATCATCTGCATATCGCGGGCGGCGCACGGATGCAGCAGGCCAAGTGGGGGCTGCAAGGTATGAATGCACTGGGTACCTTGCTGGCTTATCCTGCGACGGCGGCGGATGTGCAGGCGGCGCGTGAATTGGATATACCTGGCGCGCAGTTAAGCTGCACGTTGGTTGATTCGGTATTGGTATGCCGATGTTTATGCGATGAGGGTGCGGCAGTGAAGCAGGCCTTGCTGAAAGTGTGGCAATGTTTGCGTCCGCGGATCGTACAGTGTGATGCGGTGTTGCCGCGTATCTGGGCAACGTGAATATCGATAGTGATGTAGGTTGGGCTGAGTCCGCGAAGCCCAACATTCTTTGCGATGCCACTGATTAATTGAGACGTTGGGCTTCGCGGACTCAGCCCAACCTACAGGATGCATTGAGAAAGCAAGCGATGGAATTAACACCACGAGAAAAAGACAAGCTGTTGCTGTTCACCGCAGCGCTGCTGGCCGAACGCCGTAAGGCGCGTGGCTTGAAACTCAACTATCCGGAAGCGGTGGCCTATATCTCCGCCGCCATCATGGAGGGCGCGCGCGATGGCCGCACCGTGGCCGACTTGATGAGTTATGGCGCGACCTTGCTGACTCGTACCGATGTCATGGAAGGCATTGCCGAGTTGATTCCCGAGGTGCAGGTGGAGGCGACGTTCCCAGATGGGACCAAGCTGGTGACGGTGCATCATCCGATTGTATGAGTAAGAAATTGACAAATGATAATGGACAATTGACAACGCCAGCTGATCATTGCCTGGGTTATCAACTGTCGTTTGTTAATTGTCGATTGGCTTTCGTTGTCAATTATCAATTGTCCATTGTCAATTTCCTATGAACATCATTCCAGGCGAAATGTTTATCGAGCCCGGCGAGATCGAATTGAATGTCGGTCGCGATACGGTGAAGGTGCAGGTGGCCAACACGGGTGATCGGCCCATTCAAGTGGGGTCGCACTATCATTTCTTCGAAACTAACAATGCCTTGCAGTTCGATCGTGCCAAAGCACGCGGCTTTCGTTTGAATATTGCTTCAGGCACGGCGGTGCGCTTTGAGCCGGGTCAGACGCGTGAAGTGGAGCTGGTGCGCTATGCCGGCGACCAAGTGGTGTATGGCTTTCAGCAGAAGGTGATGGGGAAGTTGTGAAGAGCTGCGCTTCAGATGAATCTCGCTGTATGTCTTCTTCTCTTCCTAAAAGAGAAGGCAGGGTGAGCTGTGCCGTGCTTTGTTGCCCCCACCCTAACCCTCCCCCGCGAGCGGGGGAGGGGATCAGAATGAAGGCGCTTACGCTTAGTAGCCACAACTGTAATCGCTATCACTGCGGACATGCTCCTCCCTCCCTCCCCTGCGTAAGCGGGGGAGGGCCGGGGTGGGGGCAAACAACCACTGGATCCAATCCATGACTTCAATGTCACGTCATGCCTACGCTGAAATGTTCGGTCCCACCACCGGCGACCGCGTGCGTCTGGGCGACACCGAACTCATCATCGAAGTGGAAAAAGACTTCACCATCTACGGCGAAGAAGTGAAGTTCGGTGGTGGCAAGGTCATTCGCGATGGCATGGGCCAGAGCCAGCGCCGCGCAGCGGATGTCGTGGATACCGTCATCACCAATGCACTCATCGTCGATCACTGGGGCATTGTCAAAGCCGACATCGGTCTGAAGCACGGTCGTATTGTCGGTATTGGCAAGGCCGGCAATCCCGATGTGCAACCGGGTGTGACTATTGTTATTGGTCCGGGTACTGAAGTGATTGCCGGTGAAGGTTTGATTGCCACACCGGGTGGTATCGATTCGCATATCCACTTCATTTGCCCGCAACAAGTTGAAGAAGCCTTGATGTCGGGTGTGACCACCATGATCGGTGGTGGCACCGGTCCTGCGGCAGGCACCAATGCCACCACTTGCACCTCAGGCATCTGGTACATCGAACGCATGTACCAGGCGCTGGAAGATCTACCCATGAACTTCGGCCTCACCGGCAAGGGCAATGCCTCATTGCCGCTGGCATTGGAAGAACAAGTGCAGGCGGGCGTGATTGGTTTGAAGTTGCATGAAGACTGGGGCACCACGCCGGCCGCCATCGATTGCTGTTTGAGTGTTGCAGACCGCTACGATGTGCAGGTGGCGATTCATACCGACACGCTCAATGAATCGGGCTTTGTCGAAGATACGGTTGCTGCGATCAAGGGTCGCGCTATCCATACCTATCACACTGAAGGCGCGGGCGGTGGTCATGCGCCGGATATCATCAAGGTATGCGGTGAGGCCAATGTGCTGCCGTCGTCCACCAATCCGACGCGGCCCTACACCATCAACACTATTGATGAACATCTCGACATGCTGATGGTGTGTCACCACCTCGATCCGGGAATTGCCGAAGATGTGGCTTTTGCCGAATCGCGCATTCGTCGCGAGACCATTGCCGCCGAAGACATTCTGCATGATCTGGGCGCGTTCTCGATGATCTCTTCCGACTCGCAGGCCATGGGCCGTGTGGGTGAAGTGATCACGCGCACCTGGCAGACTGCGCATAAGATGAAGGTGCAGCGCGGCGCATTGGCGCAGGACTCGTCACGCAACGACAACTATCGCGTGCGGCGCTATGTGGCCAAGTATTCGATCAATCCCGCGTTGACGCATGGCGTTGCCCATGAAGTGGGTTCGATCGAAGTGGGCAAGCTGGCGGACATTGTGCTGTGGCGTCCGGCGTTCTTCGGCGCCAAGGCAGCCATGATCATCAAGGGCGGCATGATCGTCGCGGCGCCGATGGGCGACGCCAATGCTTCCATCCCTACGCCGCAACCGGTGCACTTCCGCAACATGTTCGGCGCACTGGGCGGCGCGCGTCACGCCACCTCGGTGAGTTTCGTGTCGCAGGCCGGGTTGAAGAGCGGCATGGCCGAGCGGCTGGATTTGAAGAAGCGTCTGGTCGCTGTGCAAGGCACGCGCACCGTGCGCAAGAAAGATTTGATCTTGAATGACTACCAGCCGCACATCGAAGTGGATGCACAGACCTATGAAGTGCGCGCCGATGGTCAGCTGCTGACCTGCGAGCCCGCCAAGGTGTTGCCGCTGGCTCAGAAGTATTTTTTGTTTTGATACGTTTTGCTTCCGAACGGAAGGCAAAGTTTGGTTGCCGTAAACAACATGACCCTAACCATCACACAACGCTTGAGCGAAGTTCGCACTGCACAGGACACCCTGAGCCTGCCGTTCGAATCGCGTCAGAAAAGTCGCTTGCTGACCAAGCTCGATAGTGGCGAAGCGGCAGGCTTGATGCTGGAGCGTGGTACGTTGTTGCGCGGTGGCGATTGCCTGCTGGCCAGCGACGGGCGTGTGATCGAAGTGATCGCTGCACCGGAAAGCGTCTCGGTTGTCACTGCTGACGATCCCGTGTCGTTGGCGCGGGCTGCCTATCACCTGGGTAATCGGCATATCTCGGTGCAGGTGGGGCATGGCTGGTTGCGCTACCTGCACGATCATGTGCTCGATGACATGGTGCGCGGTCTTGGCTTCACTGTGACCGTCGACGAATTGCCCTTCGAGCCTGAAGCGGGCGCTTACTCGCATTCGGGCGCGGGCAACAATCATCACCATGCCTTCGTTCTCAGCCCAGCCCATCCTCATGCTCATGGATAGCGCGACTTCAACAATGCAGATGCAATCCATGAGCATGCTGCGGCTATGCCAGCTGGTCAGTCCGGCCTTGCCGATCGGCGCGTATAACTTTTCGCAGGGTTTGGAATACGCCGTGCATATGGGATGGGCGCATGATGAAGCCAGCACTCAAGATTGGATTCTCGGCGTGGCCGAACAAGCTGCCGGTACCTTGGATCTGCCCTTACTGCTGCGCATGCATGGTGCTTGGAGCAATGGCGATGTCAGCGACGCGCGCTATTGGAGCACTTACCTGCTGGCCTCGCGCGAGACTGAGGAGTTAAGAGCAGAAGAACGACATCTGGGCCGCTCGTTGGCCAAGGTGCTGGTGTCGTTGCAGATCGAGGCTGCGCAGGAGTGGGTAAAAGACAGCGATGCAAGCTATGCCTGCTTGTTCGCACTGGCAGCCAGTCAATGGCAGATCGAGCGTACCCAGGCTGCGGCTGCTTATCTCTGGGCCTGGTGCGAAAATCAGGTACTGGCCGCAGTGAAGTTGCTACCGTTGGGCCAGACCGCAGGCCAACGCATCTTGAATGAACTGCTGCAGCAGATTCCCGCCATCGTCGAGCGCGCGCTGTTGCTGGTTGACGATGACATCGCGGTAGCTGCGCCTGTGCAAAGTATGGCCAGCGCCTGGCATGAAACACAGTACACTCGGTTATTCCGTTCGTAGGAGCTACTAATGAAAACTCGCTATTCACTTGCCCTGGCCGCACTGGCGCTACCCACACTCGCACTGGCCCATCCGGGTCATGACGCACAAACCGGCTTTGTTGCCGGTGTGATGCATCCGCTCACCGGTCTTGATCATCTGGCCGCCATGTTGGCCGTGGGTGTATGGGCTGCGCAACTGAGTGGCAAGTTGCGTTGGGCTGTGCCCGCCAGCTTTGTCGGCCTGATGTTACTGGGCGCGCTGGCAAGTTTCTCTGGCTTCGCGATCAATGCCGCTGAACAAGGTATTGCTGCTTCGGTGTGCGTGTTCGGTCTGTTACTGGCCGGCGCGATTCGTTTGCCTGCCGTTGCCTGTGTGTTACTCACCGGCGCATTCGCGTTGTTTCATGGTTATGCGCATGGCGCTGAAGCGCCACAGCAGGGCAGTGCTTTGTTGTACATGAGTGGCTTTGTATTAAGCACCGTAGCATTGCATGGCGCGGGCTTTGTGGTGGCGCAAATGTTGGCACGTCATCAGCAGCAATCGTCCCTGCGTTGGGTGGGTGCGGCGATGGCGGTGGGTGGTTTGGCGTTGTTTGCAGCCTGATGTATCACGCGATGATTCTTGTAGGTCGGGTTTTACACCCGACTTGCAATGTCGGAGTCGGGTATAAAACCCGACCTACAGCGGAGTTTGGCGATGGCAAGTAGTGAAGTTTTACGCGTTGGTGTGGGTGGCCCGGTCGGGTCGGGCAAAACGGCGCTGGTAGACGCGCTGTGCAAACGCTTACGCGAGCGCTATCGCATGGCAGTCGTGACCAACGACATCTATACCCGCGAAGATGCCGAGTTTCTGATTCGCAGTCAGGCGCTGACGCCGGATCGTATTCGTGGTGTGGAAACCGGCGGTTGTCCACATACCGCCATTCGCGAAGATGCGTCGATGAATCTATCGGCCATTGATGATTTGATGGAATGCTTTCCCGATCTGGAGCTGATCATTGTGGAAAGCGGCGGCGACAATCTGGCCGCGACTTTCAGTCCGGAGTTATCTGATCTCACGCTGTACGTGATCGATGTCTCCGCCGGCGACAAGATTCCACGCAAGGGTGGACCGGGCATCATGCGTTCGGATCTATTGATCATCAACAAGATCGATCTGGCACCGCATGTGGGCGCGTCGCTGGAAGTGATGGATCGCGATGCCAAGAAGATGCGCGGCGAGCGGCCCTTTGTGTTCACCAATCTCAAGACCAGTCATGGTCTGGATACGGTGATCGATTTCATCATCAAGCAGGGCATGTTGCGCGCTGCTTGATCTAATGATTGTTTGATCTCATGTAGGTCGGGTTTTACACCCGACTCTTAAGGAAGTCGGGTTAAAACCCGACCTACAATATTCTCAATGCGCTTTTGATTTAAACCGCCGGCACTTCGCGCAGCCCCGGCCCGATGTAATGAGCATCCGGACGAATGATGCGATTGTCCTTGCGCTGTTCGTTGATATGCGCCAGCCAACCGAAGGCGCGCGCCGCTGCGAAACTGGCGGTGAAGTAATCTTTCTGCAGACCCAGCCCCAGATAAACCAGGCCTTTGTAGAACTCCAGGTTAGCGCGCATGGCACGGGCACGATGACTGGTCTGTTCGACGAATGCGGTTTCAACCGCTACCAGGGTGTTGAACAGTCGTTGTTGATCCGCTGTCAGCTCCATGTTTTCCGCCAGGCCTTTAATGACCTTGGCGCGTGGATCGACCACGCGGTATTCACGATGGCCCATGCCCATCACGACTTTCTTGCTGGCCAAGCATTCAGCAACATAGGCGGCCGCTGCTTCCGGTGATCCAACGGTTTGCGCCATTTCCAGAGCCGCTTGATCGGCGCGACCATGCAGCACGCCGTACAGCGCGCCCATCGCGGCCGATAGTCCGCTGCTCACCGGCGAAATGGTGGAGGTCACCACGCGCGCAGTGAAGGTGCTGGCATTGAAGCTGTGATCCAGCTGCAGAATCTGGGTGCGTTCAAAAGTGTCTACCGCTGCTGCTGTCGGTTGTTTGCCGGTGAGCAACTGCAGGTAGCGCGCGCCGTAGCGCTTAACGCTGGGATAAGCAAAGGCGCGTTGCTGGCGCAGAGCTTGAATAACGCCCAATACCGTCGGGATACGTGCGGCAATGATCAGGCCTGCGCGCGTTTCGGCATCCTGGGCTGCCAGATCGTTGGTAACTAATGCAGCACTGTCCAACGCCAGCATGGGCGTGATGCCTTGCAGGATTTCCATTGGATGCGCGCTGGTGCCGGCCATCTGCGTGACGATGGCTTGAATGGCCGTGGGCAGCGAGCCGGCCTGCCACAGGAATTCTTCCACCTGGTCGCGTTGCGCCGCGTTGGGCAGTTCACCGAACACGATCAGGTACACGGCATCGGCAAAGGTGCGCGTCAGCAGGCCTTCCACCGCATAACCGCGATAAGTGAGTCGGCCGATGTCGCCCTCCACCAGAGACACAGCAGTAGTGTCGACGATGACGTCTTCCAGGCCTTTGCGGATATCCGGTGGGGTGTTCATCACTGCGCTCATAGAGGTACCGATGGTGAGGTTCGTGGTCGATACCTTAGAGTGCTAAATATCGCGAGACGAGCGTCTAACAGCGATGGAGCTATCAGCCGCACTGATAGCGGCTATTGGAGCCGGGCAGTATAGTTTGCGGTATGTCTATCGAACGCCACGAAATGCGCTGCTTTCAGGCCGTGATCGAAGCCGGTGGCTTCAGTCGCGCCGCTGAACGGCTGGACCTGTCGCAGTCGGCGGTGAGCCAGGCCATTGCCAATCTTGAACATCGCCTGGGCGCCACCTTATTACAGCGCGGTACACCACCACAGCTCACCGAAGCCGGGCTGCGCTTGATGCGCTTTGTCGACACCACTCTGAGCGAGGAGCGTGAAGCGCTCACCGATATCGCGCGTATCAAAGCCGGCGAATTGTCGACGCTATCGCTGGCCTTGGCCCCAGCCGCCAATGAAAAGCTGGGCGTGGAGCTGCTGAAGGATTTCTGCGAACGCAATCCATTGACCCGTCTGCAGGTGGCGGTCGCTCCCAGTCGAGAAATTGTACTGGGTGTGGCCGAAGGTCGCTGGGAACTGGGCTTCGGTCCCTTCCATCACACCATGCCGGCGCGCTTCGTGCTGCATCCCTGCTTTCGCGAAACCCGGCACTTGATGATCAGTCGACACCATCCGCAGCGCGAAGCCCTGCGCCGCGATCCGGCTTCAGTACTACGCCAGTTGCCACTGCTCACTTCCTTTCTCGACGACTCGCTGCGTCGCGCCAGCAGCGAACGGCTACGCGATGCCTTCGGTTCCATCTGGGAAGTCAGCCATATGGCGTTGCGACTGCAGCTGGTTGCGGACGGCAAGGGCGTGACCTATGTGTCGGACTTGGTTGAACACATTCCTCCTGAATTGGTGGCTGTGGAAGGTCTGCCGTATTCAAGTATTCAACGGCAGGTGGGTGCGTACTACTTGAAGACACAGGTGCTGTCGCAGGCCAGCCGGCGTTTCCTGGCGCTGTGTCATGAACGTTGGCCGGGTCAGGCCGAAGCGTGAAGCAGGTTGATCGACCAACTTAAAAGACGGTTTTTGTTCCGTCATGCCCGCGCAGGCGGGCATCCAGTAAGACAACGATTCACTAGATGCCCGTCTTCGCAGGCATGACGCTAATCAAATTCTTCCCTTAGTAAGGCTCTGGCGGCAACGGTAATCCCTGGTAATGCTGAGTGGGATCATAGGGATCGTGAAACGTCGTCGGTGCATCGCTCTGAATCACAGCTGCTGCATCGGTGCCCTTGATGGTGCTGCCGCCAATGTACGGTTCCTTGATCCAGCCTTGATCGAAGGACGAGCGAATGATCAGGTGCGCGCGGAAGTGTAAGAACTTCCACCGGCCCTCTTCCTTGATGAAAACATGGTTGTACTTCAGCGATTGCCAGATGGGGATCAAGCCGCGTTGCGGATGATTGTTGGTATTGGCGCCCCAGGTGAACCACATGCCCTTGGCGGTCTTGCCATCCTGCGCCACTTCGATCACCGGCGTGGTCAGTTCGTGCAGCGCCAGCATGCCGGTGTAGTTGTACAACTTACCCAGCATGTCGACGAATACTTTGTGTACGCCTTCGGTGCCATGAAACACGCCGCTCTCGGCCACTTCGGCCGTTACTTCGGGCGAATGCGAGAACATGTCCAGAATCGGCTGCCAGTGATGGCCCAGCACCAGATGGTTGTAGCGGCCATGCAGGTTGGAGATGTCCTGCCAGTCGCGTACCCGCTGAACTTCGCGTTCCAGGCGTTCGAAACGTTCGGTGTCGATCATGTTGCCTCCAACCCGTGGATTGCTTCTGCAGCTGCCATATTGATGGTATGCCACCAATATAGCAATAAGGATTGAAGACGTAGGTTGGGCTGTCCAGCCCAACAGCGATGTACGACATATCGGTCTGTCAGATGTTGGGCTGGACAGCCCAACCTACGCGGATCAAGAAATATTCTGCCGAACCTTCTTGAGGAGTGTGGTTAGAGTTTTCAGTTGCGCCTCGCTCAAACCGGCACTTAGCTTGCGATTATGTGCCGCCACCAGCGGTTTCAATTTCTTGATCAGCGCCTCGCCCTTCGGGGTAATCCAGATGCCGTTGGCGCGTTTATCGAGCGGTGAGGGATGTCGAGTCAACAGATCATCCTTTTCCATGCTGTTGAACATGGGCACCAGCGTGGAACGATCCACGCCGAGAATCTCTGCCAGCTTGATTTGCGTGCACCCCGGCCATTCGCTGACGTACACCAGCAGGGCAAAGCGCACCGGCGAGGCTTGATGTGGCAGCAGTTCGGCTTCCAGACTGGCTACTGCAGCCATGTGCGTGAGTCGTAACTGCTGTCCCAGATAATCAGCCAGGGCGCCGCTATCCTGAGCTTCATGAGCATGCTCGGGAATAGTGGGTTGGAGATTTTTTTTCATGCGCGCACGAAGGCAATGGCTGAGCGGTTAGCGCTTCCAGAACGCCGGCGTTACCAGCACGATCAATGGATACACTTCCAAACGTCCCAGCAGCATGGCCAGTACGCAGATCCACTTGCCGGCGCTGCTGAGGCTGGTGAAGTTATCGGCCACTTCACCCAGACCCGCGCCGGTGTTGTTGATGCACGCGGCGATGGCCGAGAACGCGGTCACCTGGGTTTCGCCGGTGGCGATCAACAACACCATCAAGGTGGCGAAGCACACCACATAGATGGCGAAGAAGCCCCACACCGCATCGAGGATGCGCCAGGGTACCGGACGTCCGCCGATTTTTACCGGGAAGGTCGCGCTGGGGTGAACCAGACGATTGATCTCACGCGTGCCCTGTTTCCACATCAATATCCAGCGGATCACCTTCATGCCGCCGGCCGCAGAGCCGGCGCAGCCGCCGATGAAAGTCAGCAGTACCAGCATCACCGGTAACGCGCCCGGCCATACGGTGAAATCGGTGGCGACAAAGCCGGTGCTGGTCATCATCGATACCACGTGCAGCAGTGCGCTACGGATGGCGAAGCCGTGATTGTTATAGGTGCTATTGACCACCAGCGTGGTGGCGAACACCAGTGTGGCGACCAGCAGCATGCCGACGTACACACGAAATTCGGCATCGCGTAGGTAGTCGCTCAGGCTTTTGCGATGCCAGGCGAGAAAGTGCAGCGAGAAGTTGATGCCGCCCAGGAACATGAAAAGGATGGCAATGAACTCAATGCCCGGATTGTTGAAGTAACCCAGGTTGGCGTCATGACTGGAGAAGCCGCCGGTGGATACGGTGGAGAAGCTATGGCCGATGGCATCGAAGGGTGTCATGCCCGCAGCCCAGTAAGCGCCCGCGCAGGCCGCGGTGATCAACACATACACCAATGACAGGGCCTTGGCGGTTTCGGTGATGCGCGGCGTCAGGCGCGTGTCTTTAATCTGCCCCGGCGTTTCTGCCTTCAGCAATTGCATGCCACCGATACCGAGCATGGGCAGCAGCGCCACTGCCAACACCACCATGCCGATACCACCCAGCCATTGAATTTGATGGCGGTAGTACAGCAACGACTTGGGCAGGGCATCCAGTCCGGTCAGTACCGTGGCGCCGGTGGTGGTGAAGCCGGATACGGCTTCGAACACTGCGTCGGTCAAAGAAATGTCCGGACTGCTGGACAGCACCAACGGCAGCGAACCGGCCAGGCCCAGCACCACCCAGAACAGCGCCACCACCAGGAAGCCATCGCGCAGGCGCAGTTCGCGATACTGCTTGCGCACCGGAAACCAAACGACCAGACCGGTGATCAGCAAGCCGGTGAAGGCATCGAGGAAAGGCGCGGAATAACCGTCGTGAAAATGCAGTGACACGCCGATGGGCGGCAACATGGTGACACTGAACAGCATCAACAAGATGCCGAGAATGCGCTGCACGACAAGCAAGTTCATGGTGCGATCTTCAACTGAATGGGTCAGCGGCGCCGACGCGGTACATCGAACAGGCGTTCCACAGCATCGATCTGACGGCGGTCGGTGAGGAACAGGATCACGTGATCGTCGCGTTGCACCACGGTGTCATGATGCGCGATTAATACTTCTTCGCCGCGCACCACTGCGCCGATGGTGGCGCCTTCGGGCAGCGGAATGTCGCCGATCTTGCGACCGATGACCCGGCCTTCGCCTTGTACGCCATGCGCCACGGCTTCGATGGCTTCGGCGGCGCCGCGACGCAGTGAATGTACCTGCACCACATCGCCACGTCTTACATGGGCCAGCACCGAACCGATGGTGATGATCTGCGGTGAGATGGCCACGTCGAGATTGCCGCTTTCCATCAACTCCGCATAGGCGGGACGATTGATCAGCGCCATGACTTTCTTGGCGCCGAGACGCTTGGCCAGCATGGCGGAAAGGATGTTGGCTTCTTCAGCGTTGGTGATGGCCACGAACACATCGGCGCTGTCGATGTTTTCTTCCAGCAGCAACTCTTCATCCGAAGCATCGCCGGTGAGCACGATGGTATTGCCCAGTTGTTCGGAGATACGTCGTGCGCGGCGTGAATCGCGCTCGATCAATTTCACCTGGTGGCTTTGTTCCAGCTTCTGCGCCAGGCGGAAACCGATGTTGCCGCCGCCGGCGATCACCACGCGCCGCACCGGTTCTTGCAGGCGTTGCATTTCATTCATTACCAGGCGGATGTCCTTGCGCGCGGCCAGGAAGAACACTTCATCGCCATGTTCGATGACCGTCTCGCCGCTGGGCTTGATGCTTTGTCCGCCACGATAGATGGCAGCCACATGCGCATCGGAATTGGGGATGTGCTCGCGCAGTGTGCGCAAACGCTGGCCCACCAGCAGGCCGCCGCTCAAGGCGCGAATGCCCACCATGCGCACACGACCATCGGCGAAGTCCAACACTTGCAGCGCGCCGGGATAGCGGATCAGTCGGGCGATGTGATCGGTGACCAACTGTTCGGGGCTGAGCGTTACATCCACGGCGAAGGCGCGATCTTCGTCGACGAACAGCTTGTTGTACTTGGTGTACTCGGCGGAGCGGATGCGCGCGATGCGGGTGGCGTCCTTGTTGAACAGCGTGGCCATGATCTGGCAGGACACCATGTTCACTTCGTCGCTGTTGGTCAGCGCGATGAACACGTCGGCTTGCTTGGCGCCGGCGGCCTCCAGAATCGAGGGCTGTGCGCCATTGCCCATGATGGTGCGGATGTCCAGGCGATCCTGCAGATCTCGCAACAGGCTTTCGTCGCGATCCACCACGGTGATTTCGTTGGCTTCTTCGCGAGCCAGATGATAGGCCGCCGTACGTCCGACCTGCCCGGCTCCCAGAATGATGATCTTCACGCGCCCACCTCGGAATGTTTGCGGCAGTCGTTAGTCTTGGTCTGCCGCAGCGGTGCGCATTGTAGCCGAGAAAGATGTGGTTCAACGCGCCGGTCGCTGTTGATTGCGGCGATTGCCCCGACCTACAAAGGCGCTCAGGTCTTAAACAGATACTCCAGCGCAATGCCAATGAACACGCTCATGCCGAAGTAATTGTTGTTAAGGAAGGCCAGCAGGCAATCGTCCGGCTGGCGGCGCCGAATGAGGTACTGTTGGTACAGCGCGAAGCAGGCCGCTACTCCCAGGCCGGTGCGATACCAACCGCCCAACTGCAACTCCTTGCCGGCCAGCCACAGTGCGTACAGCGTCATCAACTGCATGGCGCCGATGATCACGCGGTCGGCATCGCCGAACAGAATGGCGCTGGACTTGATGCCGATGCGCAGGTCGTCCTCGCGATCGACCATGGCATACATGGTGTCGTAGGCCGCGGCCCATACAATACTGGCGGCAAACAGCAGCCAGCACAGACGCGGCAACTCGCCGGTCTGCGCCATGAAGCTCATGGGAATCGACCAACTGAATGCCACGCCCATGTAGAACTGCGGCGCCGGGAAGAAGCGTTTGAAGAAGGGATAGCTGACCATGATGATCACGCCGACGACGGACATCTGCACCACTCGTTTATCCAGCGTCAGCACCAGTCCGAAGGCGATCAGCGCCAGCGCACTGAACAGCAGCACGGCTTCCGGCGGCGACACTTCGCCAGTGGCCAGCGGGCGCCCGCGTGTGCGCTTCACATGACCATCGAATTTGCGATCCGCAAAATCGTTGATGGCACAACCTGCCGAGCGGGTCAGAAACACACCCAGCACGAACACAATGAACACCTGTTGCAGCGGGTGCCCGTTGCTGGACAGCCAGAGTGCCCACAGCGTTGGCCATAGCAGAAGATAGGCACCAATGGGCCGATCCAGACGCATCAAGCGTGCATACGCGCCCAGCGCCTGCTTGAAATCAGGCCGATTATCCGCCGCCAGATTGCTGCCGATGCGATATCGCAGCCAGCGGACCCGTTCGCGAAGCGTGGGAGTAGAGGAGCGCATGGAGTCACAGTGTAGCAATAGCGGTCGTGGACGCGGAATCCATCGTCGAATGTTGATCGTGCAGCTGGTCATGATGCAGTTGATGCGTTCATGATCATGTACCTCATCAGGAAGACCGATCATGGCTTCGGACCAAAGCTTTGTTGACTATGTGTGCGAACAGGTTGCCGCTGCCGGCCATATCAGCCAACGCAAAATGTTTGGCGAATACGCCGTGTACTGCGATGGCAAGGTGGTGGCGCTGGTGTGCGACAACCAGTTCTTTCTAAAACCGACGGCGGCAAGCCGCGCACTGCTGGACCATGTTCGCGAAGGCTTCCCCTATCCGGGCGCCAAACCCTGGATCGTTGCGGATGAATGGTTGGACGACGATACCTTCATTGCGAGGCTGGTCCGGGTGACGGCGGCGGAGTTGCCGATGCCCAAGCCAAAAGCCCGCAAAAAAGTTGCCGTGAAGAAATCCAGGCGCGCCGTTGTCACCCGTAAGCGGTAGCGGATTCACCTTGTTTGGCAGGTTGGTAGGAGATTCGCCTACTGCTGCGTAGGGTGTTCGGGGTGGCGCGTAAGGTTCGTGCTGCGGCATGCCGCACGGAAGTTGGAATTCGTGAAGAAGACAGAAGTTTTTGCCGCTACTTATCGGCTTAATGACCGTGGGTAAGCCCGCGTCAGTGGGTACCGGAAAGCCTCTCTTGTCGTGAAAGCCATTGCCATGAACATCGCCGCTGAAAAGACCTGCGCTCAACGCGTCGCACCGCGTGCGTTGCGCTGGGTCACGGCTGTCTGCGCGGCCGATGCCAGGTGTGCTGAGCTTGCTATTGAGGCCCAACGAGATTCGGCAGCAGGGCGGTGCGCATGAACGCATCCGCTAGAGTCCGGCATAGGGTTGCGCCGACTACGGCAGACGATCTGCGTCTCGATCACGATGATGGGATGGTCGAATCGTACACCTGGCTCGATACGCCTGCCGACTCAGGTGATGGCACAGCGATAGATGAATACGAATTCATTGACGACGAAATCGATAGCATACCGACACTGCATGACGTCGTTGAGGAATCACCGGTATCAGGTCAGGACGATCATGCCGATGATCAGCGGGACGAAGACGTATTCGTTGAATTGGCAGATGCATCGGTAGAACCGGTGCCGCTCTTAATGGCGGGCACGGAAGAAATCTCAAGCGCAGCCGAGTCCTTGGATCTTGATCATTTCGCCGGTGCGGGTTCTGCAGCTGCGGAGCAGGTCGGCACAGATCAGGCGAATCCGAAAAATCTGGTGGATGTCTATAACCTGGCGCGTCGTGATCCGGCGGTGCTGCAGAAGGCGTTGATAGGTGTGGTGTGTTTATTCCAGGTCATTGCGGGTGCCGCACTGTGGCATGCCGTTGGTGACAAGGTGATGGTTACCGCGCTGGTGCCGCCAATGGTCTACGCCTCAATTGGCGTGGCGGCTTATCTGGTTGGCAGGCGATATCTCCGCATTCACTTTGCCCAGGTGCGTGTCGGTGACAAGGATTGGTTGCTGTGCGAACAAGTCATGGTTGCGGCGGACAACGGTGTCATGCTCAAAGCGCGTTTCGGCACGGCTTATTTGATCTGGGAGCAACTGCTGGGTGTCGCACAGGACGATGAGTTTTACTACTTGCTCATCGAAGCCACCCAGGGCTTCAAGATAGCGAAACAAGGTGTCAGCGATCCGGCGCTGAAAATAAAACTGGATGATCTTGCCAGCCTTACTAAGGCGAAGGCGTGGCAGGGGAATTGAAGATCAAGCGTGATCGCATGGGTTTGTAGGCCGGGTGCCGCGCATGGCATCCGATAGCAGAGGGAACATCCACCCTACGAATCTTACGATGATGAGATTGCATGTGTAGATTGGGCTAAGTCCACGAAGTCCAACAAACCCATTGAATTGTTAGATAATGTTGGACTTAACGTTGTTCAGTCCATCCTACGGGCCTCTATAGATTCTTAATTCATGGCTGGTAATGGAGTGCTATAAGTGTGTCGAATGTTTTTAGTTAATAATTAACTGCACCATACGTGCATTTGGCGTGCTACGGGCAAAAAGGGAAGAAAGGGATGAGTAAAAAATTCGCTATTGCGACGCTTTATATAATTAGCTTGATATGTGTCTTTTCATCACCTAGCACAGCTCAGGTGCTTCAAGGCTTTAAGCCAAGTGAATTTCAGCCAGTATCAGATACGAAGTCTTACGATATTAAGAGTGTTTTGAGTGCGCAGAAGATAAGCGAGACTGGGAAAGAGCTTGGGCCGTTGCAAGGTATCTTGCCGGGAAAGTTTGTATCAATGCTGGAGAATAGTGAGGGCACGCTATACTTTGGCTCTGGTCGTCCGTACTTCATCAAGTACGCAAAAGTTAATACCTATTATGTTCGTCCGGGTGGTTTCTGGATACCAAAGGCCGCCGGGGAGTCCCCCAAGTTATTTTTTATAGTGGATTCTAATATTACTACCGCGAAAACACTTGATGCTGTGATGTCGAATCGACTCTCGGAGTGGAGGGAAGGGGGTGCTGGCGTGATTCTCAATGCTATTTTTGATAGTTCCAACAAAAAGCTAGATGGCCGCATCATCTTGGCGACAGCTGAAGTCGATCTGGTTGAGAAGCTTTCTGCAGAACTGAATGCCCAAGATGCTCAAGCGAAAAATGAGCAGCCAATACAATAGCTAGGTTCAAGGACAAAATATTTTTGTACTGACTGTCTGAGTTCAAACCTTCCCAAACCGCTCACTCTGTCCCACCCATCTTCTCAGCAACGGCTCAACCCGTTCCGGCGCATGTTTGAGTAACGCATCCGCAGCTTGTTGCACCTGCGGTAACAAATCCGCATCGCGCATGAGATCGGCAACACGCAACTGCACTAGGCCAGTTTGTCTTGTGCCAAGCAATTCACCCGGTCCACGTATTTCCAAATCATGACGCGCAATCTCGAAGCCATCGTTGGTCTCGCGCATGATGCGCAGGCGTTCCCGAGCAACTTCGCTTAACGGATATTGATACAGCAGCACGCAGCTGCTCTGGGCGCTGCCGCGGCCGACGCGGCCTCTTAATTGATGCAATTGCGCCAGGCCCATACGTTCGGCGTTTTCGATCACCATTACGCTGGCGTTGGGTACGTCTACGCCTACTTCAATGACGGTGGTGGCCACCAACACATCGGCTTGATGTGATTTGAACAGATCCATCACCGCATCTTTCTGTTTGCTGTTCATTCGGCCGTGCAGCAATTGCACTCGCAGTTCGGGCAAGGCTGCACTTAGGTTGGTGTGGGTTTCTTCGGCGGCTTGGGCGGTCAGCAAATCCGATTCTTCAATTAATGGACAAACCCAGTACACCTGCCGTTGTTGCATGCAGGCATCGCGCACACGTTGCACGATGTCGTCGCGGCGACTGTCGGGCAGCACCACGGTTTGCACTGGCGTGCGACCGGGTGGCAGTTCGTCGATCACTGAGACATCGAGATCGGCATAGGCGCTCATTGCCAGCGTTCTGGGAATGGGTGTGGCGGTCATGATCAATTGATGCGGATACTTGTTTTCTCCGGGGCCTTGATGCAGACCCTTCTCACGTAACATCAAACGTTGATGCACACCGAAGCGATGTTGCTCATCAATGATCACTACAGCAAGCTTGCTGAATTCCACATCTGACTGAAATAAAGCATGCGTGCCAATCGCCACGCTGGCCTGACCGGAGCGTAACGATTCCATGATGGAGGCGCGTGCTTTGCCGGTATGTTTACCGGTGAGCAGTACAACTTGAATGCCTAGCGGCTCCAGCCAGCGAGCGAAATTGCGGGCATGTTGTTCGGCCAGCAGTTCGGTGGGCGCCATCAACGCAGCTTGTAATCCGCAGGCCACCGCTTTCACGGCGGCAAGTGCTGCAACCACCGTCTTGCCGGAGCCGACATCGCCCTGCACCAGGCGCAGCATGGGATGGGGCTTGGCCAAATCCACTGCCATTTCCTGCCATACGCGTTGCTGCGCATTAGTAAGTTGAAATGGCAGTGTCTTACGGAATTTTTCGATCAGCTCCGCGCCCTGGATCAACGCCCAACTGGCATCGCGCTGAATATCCTGGCGCAGCAATCGCAAGCTCAGTTGTTGCGCCAATAGTTCTTCGAATGCCAGGCGACGTTGCGTGGGATGTTGACCTTGTTCCAACAATTCAAGTCGAGCATCCGGCGGCGGGCGATGCACGTATTGCAGCGCTTGCAGTAGCGTGGGCCATTGCTTATTCGGTAACAATTCGACTGGCAACCAATCGCGCACACTGTTTTTTTTGAGCTCCTGCAATGCCGCGCTACTAAGTTGTCGTAGCCGTGCTTGTTGAACGCCTTCGGTGGCGGGATACACCGGCGTCAGCGTGGACTCTTCAGTCACCACTACATCATGACCGACACGACGATACTCCGGATGCACCATCTCCAGCGTTTGCGGTCCGGGGCGTACTTCGCCATAACAACGCACGCGCGCGCCACGCGCCAGCTGGGTTTGCTGTGAGCCGCTGAAGTGAAAGAAACGCAGCGTCAGCCAGCCCGAGCCGTCGCTGATGCGTACCAGTAGTGCGCGACGACCACGAAATACCACTTCGCTGAGTTGTACTTCGCCTTCTACTACTGCGCGCATGCCGGCTTGCAGCGTCCCCAGCGGTTGGGTTTGGGTGCGATCTTCGTAGCGGAAGGGTAGATGGAACAGCACGTCTTGGACGGTGTGAATACCCAGTGGCGCTAACTTGGCTGCCAGGGCTTCACCTACGCCGCGTAGTGCGGTGACGGGGCGTAGTTCGGGGAGTGTGTTATTCGCCAACTGATTCATTGTTGGATGTGTGGCGTTTGGTGTGTAGAGGGATTCGAAGTGACAGTGCTGCGGCTTGCCCCCACCCTAACCCTCCCCCGCCATGCAGGGGAGGGAATCAGAAGAGATGCTTAGCTTACAGTTCTACCACGCAATCCATTTCAACGATGGCGCCTTTGGGCAGCGCGGCCACTTGAATCGCGGCGCGTGCCGGATACGGCTGAGTGAAGTACTCCGCCATGATCTTGTTCACCTGTGCAAAGTTAGCAAGATCGGTGAGGAACACATTGAGCTTGGCGACATGCGAGAAGTCACCGCCGGCCGCATTGATGATGGCTTGCAAGTTATCGAATACACGGCGTGCATGCACTTCGAAATCGCCCTGTACCAGATCGCTGGTTTTTGGATCGAGTGGAATCTGGCCTGACACATACACGGTGCTGCCGCATTTAACGGCCTGTGAGTAAGTGCCGATGGCCTGTGGTGCGTCGGGCGTGCTGATGATGGTGCGTGACATGTGAATTCCTAAAGGATTTTGGACACCGTTCGCCTGAGCTTGTAGAAAGGTCTTGTTTGATTCAAGAGCCCTTCGAGAAGCTCAGGGCGAACGGAAAGAAACAGTTCAAGTCAGGCTGCGCGCCACCTTGATGACATCCGGCATCTTGCGCAGCCGCTTGATTACCTGCGCCAGATGTTTGCGGTCGGCTACCAGCAATTCGAAGATATCGGTGCTGACGCCGCCATCGCGTTCAATGATCGAAACGCGTTCGATGCTGGTTTGTGTGGCGGAAATTTCCGAGGCCAAAGCGGCCAGAATACCGATACGGCTTTGCACTTGAACCTGGATTTCGCAGGTGAACAGTTTGCCCGGCGCAGCCTGCCACGAAACCGGCAACCATTTGTCCGGCTGCTTGCGGTAGTTCTTGAGATTGCCGCAGGCTTCTCTGTGGATGACGATGCCGTGGCCGCTGGTGACATAGGCCATGATGGGATCGTTGGGAATCGGGAAGCAGCAGCGTGCATAGGAAACGCTGAGACCTTCGGTGCCGGAGATCGCCAGCGGTCCACTGTCTTGCACGGTCTCGGGGGCATCCGCTTCCTGCGGCAGCAAGCGGCGCGCGACCAGTGGCGCGAGACGTTCGCCCAGGCCGATCTTTTCAAACAACTCGGCGGTATCTTGCAGTTGTAGATCCAGCGCGAGTTTCTCGAGCTGATCGCTGGCGATGTCCTTGATCGACAGGCCCAGTTCGGTGAGTGCCTGACCCAGCATGCGCTTGCCCAGTTCGGCGGCTTCGCCATGCTTGAGGCCTTTCAGGTACTGACGTACAGCGGCACGCGCTTTCGCTGTAACAACGAAGTTGGCCCAAGCCGGATTGGGCGTGGCGCCCTTGGCAGTAATGATTTCTACGGTCTGGCCATTACGCAGCGGTGTACGCAGCGGCACCAGACGACGATCGATTTTGGCGGCCACGCAGCGATTGCCGATATCGGTGTGCACAGCGTAAGCGAAGTCCACCGCGGTGGCGCCGCGGGGCAGACGGCGAATGTCGCCCTTGGGTGTGAACACATACACTTTGTCGGGGAACAGATCGACTTTGACGCTCTCGAGAAATTCTTCCGAGTTGCCGCCATGCATATCGACCAGGTGTTGCAGCCAGTCGCGGGCGCGATCATGGCCGGCGCGATTGTCATGCGTTTCGCCGGTCTTGTATTGCCAGTGTGCCGCCACGCCGGATTCGGCAATTTGTTGCATGGCCTCGGTGCGAATCTGCACTTCGATGGGCATGCTGTTCGGGCCGAACAACGTGGTGTGCAGGGACTGATAGCCATTCACGCGTGGAATGGCGATGTAATCTTTGAAGCGGCCGGGCATGGGTCGATACAAGCTGTGCACGAGGCCTAAGGCGCGATAGCAGGTGTCGATGCTGTCCACCACGATGCGGAAGCCGAATACATCGACGATCTCGCCCAGCGAAGAACTCTTGCGGCGCATCTTCTGATAGATGCTGAAGGCGTGTTTCTCGCGACCTTCTACACGGCCTTTAACTCCCGCTTTTTTCAGTGCGGCTTCGATGCTGTCCTTGATCTTGCCGACGAATTGCTTCTGATTGCCGCGTGCGCGTTTGACGGCCTTCTCGATCACTTTGTAACGATTGGGATAGAGCGTGCGCAGCCCCAGGTCTTCCAATTCGTTCTTGATGTTGTAGATGCCCAGGCGATTGGCAATGGGTGCATAGATGTCCAACGTTTCTTTGGCGACGGCACGGCGCTTGGCCGGCGGCATCGCGCCCAGCGTGCGCATGTTGTGGGTGCGATCGGCCAGCTTGACCATGATGACGCGGATATCGCGCACCATCGCCAGCAACATCTTGCGGAAGCTTTCTGCCTGCGCTTCGGCGCGGCTCTTGAACTGAACCTGGTCCAGCTTGGAAACGCCATCGACGATCTCGGCCACTTCCGTGCCGAATTTCTCGGCGATCTCGCCCTTGGCAGTGGGCGTGTCTTCGATGACGTCATGGAGAATGGCCGCGACAATGGTCTGGCCATCCATGTGCAGATCGGCGAGCAGATCGGCGACCGCTACCGGATGTGAGATATACGGTTCGCCGCTGCGGCGCTTCTGGCCTTCATGAGCTGCGGCGCCGAACTCGTAGGCTTCACGTATGTGTTCTACCTGCTCGGGTGGCAGGTAGCTTTCCAGCTTGTTGAGCAGCTGGGTAAGGCCGATGGCGCGTCTTCCCGTGGGCAGAAATCCAAAAAAAGAGACGCTATCCATCGGCGCGGCGGGCAAAGAGTGGGAAGCGGCTTATTCGTCCGCCTGGTCTTTGCCTGCCTTGGTGTCGTCTTTGAAGTCTTCTTTGAAATCGTCGCCAAAGTCGTCGTCCAGACTGTCTTTCAGACCCAGGTGCGGGGCGCGGAAGTCGTCGGGCATCATCATGTCCATGGCGCTGAGTTCATGAACCGGGGCGCGATCCACTTCTTCCAGAATTTCCGGACCGACATGGCCGGCGGCGATTTCGCGCAGGGCAATGACTGTGGGCTTGTCGTTTTCACGATCTACCGTGGCTTCGGCACCGTTGGCGATACGACGTGCGCGCTTGGCGGCCACCAGCACCAAATTGAACAGATTCGGTACGTTCTGCAGACAATCTTCAACGGTAATGCGGGCCATGCGGACACCTGGAAATCGGAGATAAGGTTGGCAAGTATACGGATGCCGCGCCCGCGCACCAACTTTGCGTGGCAAATCCGAGCGAAAATATGCAGTTAGCTGCGCTTTTGGGCGGCTTGTGCCGCCAACCACTGCGGATAACCAATGCGCGGCAACTCGAAGCGGTCGGTGGTGCGGCAGTAGGTGCTGGGCACGCCCATGCGGCCAATAGGGCTGAAGCCGGTGAAACGACCGCGCTCGTCGATCAGTGAGTCCGCGATATGCATCAGCACCACCTCGCCGATGAACAGCGTGTAGCTGCCCAGTGCCTGCTGGCTGTGCAGTCGGCATTCAAGGCTGGCCTGTGCTTCGGTGATGCGTGGTGTGACGATCTTGCCCGCAGGGCTGGCGTTGAGATTGGCTGCGCTCAGTTCGCTTTCGCCCGGCAGAAAGTCGGCGCCGGACACGTTCATGGCGTCGAGCAACTCCTCCGTGACGAGATTCACCACGAATTCATGGTTGCGCTTGATATTGCGCGCGCTGTCCTTGTCCTCTCCGTTCGGACGGCTGGCAATGCTCACCGCCACATACAGCGGGTCGCTGGACACGATGTTGAAGAAGCTGAACGGCGCCAGATTTACCGAGCCATCCTCGTTGCCGGTGCTCAACCAAGCGATGGGACGTGGCACCACCAGGGTAGATAGCAGACGGTAATTATCGGCCGCGCTGCGCTGGTCAGGATCAACATGCATGGTCAGTCCAGCAGCTCTGCGATCAGAGGTTGCAGGCTGGTGCGATTGGCAAACAATGCTGCGCCCTGGCCGGTGACGATGGCTTTAAGCTCGGCCAGCGCTTGCTGAAAGTCATTGTTGACCACGACGTAATCAAATTCGGACCAATGGCTCATGTCGCCCACCGCATCGCGCAGGCGGCGCTGAATGACGGCTTCGTCGTCAGTACCGCGGCCACGCAAGCGGCGCTCCAGCTCAGATCGCGACGGCGGCAGGATGAAAATGCTGCGGCAATCGCGCATCACCTGACGGATTTGCTGCGCACCCTGCCAGTCGATTTCCAGAATCACATTGGCGCCGCGCGCCAGCAATTGTTCAACCTGCGCGCGCGCTGTGCCGTAGTAGTTATCGAACACCTGCGCGTGTTCGAGAAATTCGCCGGCAGCCACCATTTCTTCAAAACGCGCATGCGTAACGAAGTGATAGTCGCGGCCATCCGTCTCTGTGGGGCGTTGCTTGCGAGTGGTATAGGAAATGGAAAATTGCGCGCTGGACTCCTCAGTCAGCAGTGCCTTGACCAGCGAGGTCTTGCCCGCACCTGAAGGCGCGGCGATTACATAGAGATGGCCGGTAGCGGACATGGCTTATTCCACGTTCTGAATCTGTTCGCGCATCTGTTCGATAACCACTTTCAGCTCCACTGCGGCGCGGGTGGTATCGGCATCCTGCGATTTGGACGACAGCGTATTGGATTCGCGGTTGAGTTCCTGCATCAAAAAATCCAGACGCCGGCCGGCCGGTTCGGTGGAAGCAATGACACTGCGAATCTCCACCAGGTGGCTGGTCAGACGGTCCATTTCTTCATCCACGTCCATCTTGTGCGCGAAGATCACCAGTTCTTGCTCCAGACGTTCGTTGTCCACCTGGGTATTCAACGTGGCCAGGCGCGCCAGTATGCGTTCACGTTGGCGCGCAGCGATGTCCGGCAGGCGGGTTTTCACCAGTTGTACCTGGGCGGCGATGGCTTCGCAGCGTTGTGCCAGAAGCTCATGAATGCGGCCGCCTTCGCGATGGCGCATTTCATTCAATTCGGTGAGGGTTTCCTTGACCAGATCCTGCGCGGCGACCAGCAGCGGGCTGGCGTCGCGTTCAGCTTCTTTGAGAATGCCGGGCCAGCGCAGCAGATCCAGCGGATTCAGCGGCGCATCGGCGCTGATGGTGCTGCGCACCTCGGCAATCCGCGAGGCCAGTTCGCGCAGCAGTTCTTGATTCAGTTCATTGAGCTGCGGTCCGGTGACTGCGCTCTTCAAATACAGACTGGCGTCCACCTTGCCGCGGCGCAACGCAGCGGCGATCAACTGCCGCAATTCGCTATCCAGCGAGCGCAATTCTTCCGGCAGGCGCAACGAAACTTCCAGAAAGCGATGATTCACGGTACGCACTTCGCATACCAATGTGCCCCATGCGCCCTGGCACTCGCGCCGGGCAAAACCAGTCATGCTGCGGATCATGAAATTACGAGTCTCTAGCTGAAAATGAATGCGGTGAATACCATGGGTAGTGCGCTGCTGAAGTCTGAGCAACAACACGCCGGCAGAGGCGAAGCTGTGCTGCAGTGGCTTTTTTTCCCGGCATCGCACTGCTATAAAGCCCGCAAAGTGTAGCAGCAAGCTGGCTGCAGCGTCCCTTCGGAGCTTTGTTTGCAACTCGAATCAGCACAGATCAGTCTTCTCGGCGATCGCGACGACAACCAGGATCGCGTGACCATCATCAAGTCGGAACAGGCCACCTTGTTGGTGGTGCTGGATGGCATGGGCGGTCACGCCGATGGCAGTCGTGCGGCCGATACTGCGCTGAAAAGCTTGAGCGAAGCGTTCAACCGTCAGTCCCACCCCATTTTCGATCCACTGGGTTTCGTGCACATGGCGTTGAGCCGCGCTCACGACGAAGTGGTGCGTTTGGGAATCGAGCAATCCTTGGAATTGCGGCCACGCGCCACTGTGGTCTTATGTCTGGTGCAGGACGGCGCGTCGTACTGGGGCCATGTGGGCGATAGCCGTATCTATCACCTGCGCCACAACAGCATTCTGGATCGCACCCGCGATCACAGTCATGTGGAGTTATTGCTGCGTGAGGGCCGCATCACCGAGGCGGAAATCCCCGGTCACCCCATGCGCAATTTCGTCGAGTGCTGTCTGGGTGGCGATGCTGCCGTGCCGGAAATGACCATCAGCGGCCGCAAGCTGCTGCAACCCGGCGATGTGTTGTTGCTGTGCTCGGACGGCATTTGGGCGGGTCTCCGGGATGAAGATATCGCTACCTTCCCGCGCAGTGCGCCGACCAATCTGCAGGGTGCGCTGGAAATGCTCGGCAAGCGGGCGGTGCGCGCCTCAGCGCCGCATAGCGATAATTCCACGGCGGCTGCGTTGCGTTGCCTGCCAAACTAGAGCCCATCTCAAAACTTCTGCGCTCCGGCCCATGCTGATAATGTGGGTAGCCTATCTTCGCTTGAGATAGGTTCTAGGCATCGCACTTTAAGCTTTATCGAAGTCATTCAAGGTTGGTATGAACTCCACTTCTTCCTCTGTCCGCCCCAGTGGCCGGGCCAACGACGAATTGCGCGCCATTAATTTCACGCGTCGTTTTACCTCGCATGCCGAAGGCTCGGTACTGGTTGAATTCGGCCGCACGCGCGTGCTGTGTACGGCCAGCGTTGAAGAGGTCGTGCCGCCATTTCTGCGCGGCAAGGGCCAGGGTTGGGTGACTGCCGAATATGGGATGTTGCCGCGCGCTACACACACCCGTTCGCCGCGCGAAGCGGCCAAGGGCAAGCAAACCGGTCGTACCCAGGAAATTCAGCGTTTGATCGGTCGTGCCCTGCGCGCGGTGATTGATCTGAAGGCCTTGGGCGAGCGCACTATCACGCTGGATTGCGATGTATTGCAGGCAGATGGTGGCACGCGCACTGCGGCGATTACCGGCAGCTACGTGGCGTTGATGGATGCCGTGGAGTCATTGCTCAAGAAGGGCTTGCTCAAGTCCAATCCCATTCATGGACAGGTGGCGGCGGTGTCGGTGGGTATCTGGTCAGGTCAGCCCGTTCTGGATCTGGACTATGTAGAAGACTCCAGCGCCGAAACCGATATGAACGTGGTGATGAACAATGGCGGCGCTTTCATCGAAATTCAGGGCACCGCAGAAGGTCATGCCTTCCACCGCCATGAACTGGATGAATTGCTTAATCTGGCTGCACAGGGCATCAACCGCTTGCATGCGCTGCAGCTGGAAGCACTGGCCGAATTGCCGCGCTGAGCTATGCAACGCGTCGTACTGGCCACCAACAATGCCGGCAAATTGCGTGAATTGCAGGCATTGCTGCAGCCGCTGGCCATCGAGATGGTGCCTAAATCGCAGTTCACCCAGGATGAGGTGGCGGAGACAGGCAACAGCTTTGTCGAGAATGCCTTGATCAAGGCTCGGCATGCCGCACGTGTTTCCGGTTTACCGGCGATTGCCGATGATTCGGGCATCGAAGTGGATGCGTTGCAGGGCGCGCCCGGGATTTATTCGGCGCGCTATGCCGGTGTGCATGCAAGCGATGAGGACAATCTGCAAAAGATGCTTCAAGAATTGCGCGATGTACCTGTAACACAGCGCACCGCCCGTTACCGGTGCGCGTTGGTGTATGTGCGCAATGAACAAGATGCAGCGCCGCTGATTTGCGAAGCAGTCTGGGAAGGCTGCATCACGCACGAGCCCAAGGGCAGCGGTGGTTTTGGTTACGACCCGATTTTTTACCTGCCGTCGTTGCAACGAACCGCGGCAGAAATTTCTGCAGAAGAAAAAAATCACATCAGCCATCGCGGTCAGGCATTGCAGCTATTGCTGGCTGCGCTGCGCGCTGACAACTTGGTGTAAAGCATGCTGCAAGCGCCGCCATTGGCCTTGTACCTGCACTTTCCCTGGTGTGTGCAGAAGTGTCCTTACTGCGATTTCAACTCGCACAAGGCGCCTTCGGCTATTCCAGAAGAACGCTATGTGGATACCTTGCTGGAAGATTTGGCACTGGATTTACAGGCCCTAAATTCATCGAGGGAGCCGCGCCCATTAGTATCCATTTTTATGGGGGGCGGCACGCCTAGCCTATTCAGTCCTGATGCTATAGAGCGCTTGTTGGCCGGCGTTAAAAGCATGTTGCCGGTGCAAGCGAACATGGAGGTCACGCTCGAAGCCAATCCCGGCACCATCGAGCATGGACAATTTTCGGCCTATCGAGCTGCAGGCGTGAATCGTGTGTCCTTGGGAGCGCAGAGTTTTCAACCCGAGCAACTCAAGAAGCTCGGCCGCATTCATGGCAGTGGCGATATCGCTGCGTCCGTAGAGGAGCTACGGCTTGCCGGCATCGACAATTTCAATCTCGATTTGATGTACGGCCTGCCAGATCAGACACCAGAGCAAGCGTTGCAGGATTTGCAGCAGGCCATTGCTCTTGCGCCCGCGCATCTTTCTCACTACCAACTGACCTTGGAGCCAGGAACTGCTTTCTATCATCGGCCGCCCGCGCTGCCGGATGGCGAGGAATGCTACGAGATGCAGTTGCAATGTCAGGAGTTGCTCGCCAAAGCCGGCTATGTGCAGTACGAAGTTTCGGCCTATGCACGCTCTGGACACCAATCTATACACAACCGCAATTACTGGGAGTTCGGTGATTATCTCGGCTTGGGGGCGGGCGCTCACGGCAAATTAACGACAAATGGTCAGGTGGTTCGTACCGAAAGGCGCAAGCAACCACGTGAATATTTACATACCGATGTTTCCGGGCGGCGGACCTTGCGCTCGGTCGATTCTGGCGAATTGCCCTTCGAATTCATGCTGAACTCGCTGCGGCTGGTGGCGGGGTTCGAAGCGGTACTGTTTGAAAGCCGTACCGGCCTCAGTCGGAATGCTATTGCTGCGCCACTGGCCGAGGCGCAATCCCGTGGCCTGCTGGAATCCATGCCAGGCGGGTGGCGACCTACGGAACTCGGTCGGCGTTTTCTCAACGACCTGATGAGTTTGTTTCTGTCCGAGGCGGATTGATTTCCGATCACCGGGTGAATGTGACGCACTGCGCGCTTCACTTGTCAGAATGCAATTGACTTTGCAAGCGCTGGGCTGATTTATACACATGAAAGTTGTGGGCTTTATGGTATCTGGCCTTGGTGATGATTGTGCACGCTGGCTCTGAAGGACGGCCTGTAACTAATTGTATTTATTGTATAAATACAATGATCAATAATTGATCAACTCAGCAAACCCTGAGAGATGACGCCTTTTTGACAGTCTTGTTTCGCAGTCATCCACAGAGTTATCCACAGGTTTTGTGGATAACCTCCCTGTCAACCGTTTTGTGAGGTTGTGGGAAGTGTCCGGCGTGGAAATTCAGCTCCTGCCTACGCTTTCGAACAGATATGACGATCACTGAGTATGCAATCAACCCGTGAATCGGGCGTTGGGTTGCGAGCGGCTCAAAGACTTGGGTGGTCTTGTGTGAAGCTTGGCTTGCGGTTGTCCAGAGGCGCCGCTACACTGCGCGCCCTTAATTTTCTGGAACCGGGCTTTGCCCAGGACAGTCATGAAAGCCGACATTCATCCTGAGTACAAAGACATCAACGTCGCCTGCAGCTGTGGCAATACCTTTGTCACGCGTTCGACCCTGGGTCACGATCTGCAGATCGAAGTGTGCTCCAGCTGCCATCCGTTCTACACCGGTAAGCAGAAAATGGTGGACACCGGTGGCCGCGTCGACAGATTCAAGAAGAAGTACGCCCGCGGTTAACGCTGCGCTCGCCGTACCAGCAACCGATTGGTTTTGCGAAAGGCGCTTCGTATGCACGAAGCGCCTTTTTAATTGGCTGGGTTGTGTGTGCAAGCATGCTGCATGAAATGATCGCCGGTTTCCTCTACGTCGCTGTTTCCGCTAAGATTGCGCGCTCTTAACTGGCGGTTGCTGTACTAACTAATAAACAACCGTCGCACCTGATTGGAGATTGGATGTATGCGTTTCCGATTGACCTCGCTGTTTAGCCTGGGATTGTTGCTGAGCGTATTGCTGAGCTCGGCACATGCCGAAGGCGATGCGACGCGCGGCAAAACGCTGGCTTACACCTGTCATGGTTGCCACGGCATTCCCAACTACAAGAATGCAGCGCCCACTTACAGCGTGCCCAAGCTCGGTGGTCAACAGGCCGGCTACATGATTGCCGCATTAAAGGAATACGCCTCAGGCGACCGCGCTCATCCCACCATGCATGCGCATGCGGCCAGTAACAGCGAACAGGATCGCGAGGACATGGCGGCTTTCTTTGCCGGCGAAGGCGCACGCAAAGGCACGGTTGTTGGTACACCGCCCACCGTTGCCCAGGTTTGCACGGCTTGCCACGGTAGCGATGGTCGTCCAGTGACACCGGAATATCCGAACCTCTCCGGCCAGCATGCCGATTACCTGGCTCAGGCCTTGCGCGATTACAAGAGCGGCAAGCGCAAGAACGCCATCATGGCTGGTATCGTCAGCTCGCTGGCCGACAAGGATATTGAAGCTATCTCCGCTTTCTATGCCAAGCAGCCTGGTCTGTGCGACACCAAGCAGATTCTTGATAACAAGGGTAAGTGCGTCAAGTAAGCGGCAGATTAATTGAATTGTTTTGCCAAAGGCCGGGACCTCCCGGCCTTTTGTTTCTGTAGTGCTTAATCCCGATCCATAGATAAGCGGAGCAGTCATGCAATTGCGCGCGCTGCGTATCCATCGCGATTCCGCCAATGCCGGCATCAGTGCGGTATTGCAAAACATGGCTGTGGATGAACTGACGCCGGGTGAAGTGCTGATTCGCGTCCAGTATTCCAGCATCAACTACAAAGACGCTTTGGCGGCCACCGGGGCTGGCAAGATTCTGCGGCGCTATCCCTTGAACGGTGGTGTCGATCTGGCTGGCGTAATAGCGCAATCGGCGGTGGCGCAGTTCACCGTCGGCCAAGCCGTGCTGGTGACGGGCTGCGGCTTGAGCGAAACCTTGGATGGCGGTTATGCCGAATATGCGCGCGTGCCGGCCAGCGCCGTGATTCCTATTCCTGCAGGTTTGAATGCGCTGGATGTCATGACGCTGGGCACTGCTGGGTTTACCGCAGCATTGGCGATTCATTGCATGGAGCGCAATGGCCAAGCGCCGGATCAAGGCGAGATTGCCGTGACTGGAGCGACTGGTGGCGTGGGTAGTCTGGTTATCGACATGCTGGCAGTGCGCGGTTATCGGGTTTGTGCCATCACCGGCAAGGAGGCGGAGCGTTCTTATTTGCAGCAGTTAGGCGCACAGAATGTATTGTTGCGCGAGCAAATCGCGCTGGGGCAGGCGGCATTGGAATCGACACAATTTGCTGGTGCGGTGGATAGTTTGGGCGGCGAATGGCTGTCTTGGTTGCTGCGTAGTACGCAACTCATGGGCAATGTAGCCAGCATCGGCATGGCGGCGGGCAATGAATTAACGACTTCAGTAATGCCCTTCATTTTGCGTGGCGTAAATCTACTGGGAATTACTTCTTCGAATACGCCGCGCGCCTTGCGTGAGACGATCTGGCAGCGGCTGGCCAGCGATTTAAAACCCGCGCATCTGGCCGGCATTCGTACGCGCATCGTTACGCTCGATGAATTGCCGCAGGTGTTTCCAGATTATTTGCGTGGCGGCGTGCGTGGCCGCACCGTGGTTCGCATTCAAGACTGATCCAACCGTTTCATGATGCAAGATTCGCAACATCATTCACTGCAAGCCGGCGCGCTTAACTTCGGGTTGACGCTGACCACTGAGCAATGCGCAGCGCTACAGCGTTTGCTACTCGAGCTCAACGATTGGAATCAGCGCATCAACCTCACGGCCATTCGCGATCCTGGGCAACAGTTAACCAAGCATCTGCTGGATAGTCTGTCTATTCAGCCCCATCTACGCGGCACTCGAATTGCGGATATCGGTACAGGCGCAGGCTTTCCCGGCCTGCCGTTGGCGCTGGTCAATCCCGACAAGCAATTCATGTTGATCGATTCGGTAAACAAGAAGCTGCGTTTCGTCGAGCATGCTGCGCAAGCGATGGGATTAAGCAATCTGGCCGTGTTGCATACGCGCGCCCAGGATTATCAACCCGAGCCGCGCTTCGACTGTGTGGTTTCGCGAGCCATGGGTTCGGTGGAGAACTTTGTGAAGTGGTGCGGGCATTTATGTGTCCCGGGTGGGCGCTTGTTGGCTATGAAGGGCCGCTATCCCGAAGAAGAGTTGCAGGCCGTACCGAATGGCTGGAAGGTGGCGACGGTGCACACACTTAACGTGCCCGGTCTGGACGAACAGCGCCATCTTGTGGAACTCTGCCGCAGTCACGACAAAGTCTGAATTGAATCGGCATAAACCAGAAACGAAGATTCCATGAAGCGCGTCATCGCAGTTACCAACCAAAAGGGTGGCGTGGGTAAAACCACCACCAGCGTCAATCTCGCGGCTTCGCTCGCAGCTACCAAGCGGCGTGTGCTGTTGGTCGATATGGATCCGCAGGGCAATGCCACCATGGGTTGCGGTGTGGACAAGCGCAGCCTGAAGCACTCAGTTACCGAAGTGCTGCTTGAAGAATGCGCGATCAACGAAGCGCTTGTGGCTATTGAATCCAGTGGTTTCACGATATTGCCCGCCAATCAGGATCTGGTTGCAGCCGAAGTGCAGCTCACCGGCAAGCAGGGCGGTGCTACACGGTTGCGCGACGCACTGGCAAGCGTGCGCGGGCAATTCGATATCGTGCTGATTGATTGTCCGCCCTCATTGAACATGCTGACAGTGAATGCACTGGTAGCCGCTGATTCCGTACTGATTCCCATGCAATGCGAGTACTACGCCTTGGAAGGTTTGACTGCCTTGGTGGGCACCATTGATGAGATCAAGGGTGGTGCCAATCCCTCGCTGCACATCGAAGGCATTCTGCGCACCATGTACGACCCGCGTAACAACCTGGCCAATGAAGTCTCCGGGCAGTTGATTCAGCACTTCGGGGACAAAGTGTTCCGCACCATGATTCCGCGCAATGTGCGTCTGGCGGAGGCGCCCAGTTTCGGTCAGCCCGCGCTGGTTTATGACAAAGAATCGCGCGGTGCACTGGCGTATCTCGCGCTCGCCGGCGAAATGTTGCGTCGCGAAGACGAAGCCCAGGTAGCTGCGCCCACTTTCTAAACCGTACACATTCATATTGTTGGCTGGAGTGTCCACCCTTGCGGCGAGTACACTCGCCAGCTTTCACAGTAACCTCAGCCGATCAGCAATCATGGTAACCAAGCGATCCACTCTCGGACGCGGCCTCGGCGCATTGCTGGGCCAGCCTGCCGCAGCGGCAACGGATAATTCTCCCGCTGCTGTGCCTCAAGACGAAGAATTGGCCAAGCTGCCTATCGATCTCTTGCAGCGCGGCAAGTACCAGCCGCGTATCGACATGCATCAGGAAACGCTGCAGGAATTGGCGGACTCCATCAAGGTGCAGGGCATCATTCAGCCCATCGTTGTCCGACCGCTGGGTGATTCGATTCCGGGCCAACCCCTGCGCTACGAAATCATCGCCGGCGAACGTCGCTGGCGTGCTGCGCAACTGGCCGGTCTGCACGAAGTGCCGGCGGTGATCCGCCGCGTTCCCGACGAAGCTGCGGTGGCAATGGCGCTGATCGAAAACATTCAGCGCGAAAACCTCAATCCGCTGGAAGAAGCGCGTGCTCTGGATCGCTTGATCAAAGAATTCGACATGACTCATCAAACTGCGGGCGACGCGGTGGGTCGCTCGCGTACTGCTGTTTCTAATCTATTACGTCTATTGGAACTGCCGGACGAGGTGAAAAACCTGGTCGAAAAGCGTGAGCTGGAGATGGGGCATGCGCGTGCAATCCTGGGATTAAGCGGTGCTCGTCGCCAAGTCGATGTGGCCAAGCAGGTAGTGCAAAAAGGCTTATCCGTGCGTGAAACCGAGGCGCTGGTACGGCGCATGGAAAAGAACGAAGCCGAACCCGCCGCTCAGCCACCCAAGCCGGATCCGAATATCAAGAAGCTGGAAACCGACTTGGCGGAAAAATTGGGCGCCAAGGTGCAATTCCAGCACTCTGCCAAAGGCAGCGGTAAGTTGGTGATCACATATCACAACCTTGATGAGCTGGACGGCATCCTGGCGCACTTGCAGTAAGTGCTTTATGACAACCCTTACGGGTATGCAGCGTGCGAATGCTGCATTCGGTGCATTTTGTGCGCAACAAACACCCAACTTTGGTTGAAGCACCGCAAAACGCCCCCTATAATTCGCGGCCTTCTAATTGGGGCCAACCTTTGATTGGTAGCGCGGACTGACGGCAGGCCGCAGCAAGCCAGTAAGTAGGTCAAGAAAGCGGGCTGAAGATGTTGAATTCGATAGCTCGTCAGGCCCTGCGTATTCTGGGTTGGCAATTAGCTGGATTAGTACTGGTGGCGGGCCTAGCTGCCGGATTGCGTGGCGGGCCGGTGGCTCGTTCGATTCTGGTCGGCGGCGGCATCGGTATGGTGGCGACGGGTTATCTGCTGTTTGTGCTGATCAAGCACAGTTTGCAGCCAGCCCGGCCGGCGACGGTGCTGAGTTTATTCGGCAACTGGTTTGTGAAAACGGCATTGGTATTGGGACTGCTGGCCATCGCACTGCGATCGTCGGCGCTGATTCCACCTGCTGTGCTGTTTGGCCTGGCGAGTACCTTGGTGACTTACTGGCTGGCAGTGGTGATGGGCGGCAAGCAGATTAAGAAGACGGAAACGAGATAAGACGAATGGCAGATATAGAGACAGTGGCGAATGAAGGCGGTGCAGGTCACGAGACCATGTCCGAATACATTTCGCATCACTTGACCCATCTCTCCAATAAAGAAGCCGGCGGCCTGTTCGATTTTTCCGTTCTGCACCTCGATACCCTGTTTTTCTCGCTGCTGTGCGCGCTCATTGTATTGATCCCGCTGCGCCTGGCTGCTTCCAAGGCCACTGCCGGCGTACCCGGCAAGTTCCAGCTGGCTGTCGAACTGCTGTTGGAATGGGTGAATGACCAGGCTAAGAGCCTGGTGCACGGCAAGCTTGATTACATCGCGCCGCTGGCCCTGACGATTTTCGTGTGGGTGGCCATGATGAATGCCATCGACTTGCTGCCGGTGGACTGGTTGCCTTGGGTAGGCGAGAACGTGGTCGGCGTCGATCATCTGCGTCCGCTGGTTACTGCCGATATTAATGGCACGCTGGGTATGTCGCTAGGCGTGCTGCTGCTGGTGTTCTACTACAACATCAAGATCAAGGGCGTGGGCGGCTTCATCCATCAGCTGCTGTGCGCACCATTCGGCATGGCCAAGATCACCGCTAATCCAATTAGCTGGATCTCTGCGTTGCTGCTGGCTGTAGTCAACGTGGCCATGAACTGCGTCGAATACATCTCCAACACGCTGTCTCACGGCATGCGACTGTACGGCAACATGTACGCCGGCGAATTGATCTTCTTCTTGATCGCAGGCCTGGGCGCCAGCGGTACCGTGCTGGGTATTGGCCTGCACCTGTTTACCGGCACCATCTGGGCGATCTTCCACATCCTGATTGTGTTGCTGCAAGCATTCATTTTCATGATGTTGACGCTGGTCTATATCGGCCAAGCGCACGACAAGCACTGATTTTTTTCACGGTCTCGTTTTTTTATCAACACTAGGTTCTAACGGAGAATCTCATGACTAACGCTGCGTTTATCGCTCTGGCTTGCGGTTTGATCATCGGCTTGGGCGCACTGGGTGCTTGTATCGGCATCGGCGTCATGTCCGGCAAGTACATCGAAGCTTCGGCTCGTCAGCCTGAATTGATGAATGTGTTGCAGACCAAAGTGTTCCTGTTGCTCGGTCTGATCGACGCGGCCTTCATTATCGGTACCGGTATTGCGTTGTGGTTCGCCACCGCCGCACCTGCGTTCGGCGGCTAATTGAGCTTGTCTGTTGCGACACTGCACGCAGTGTCCGCGACCGATTTGCCGATGCCGGATTGCTCGATAGCTGTCTTGAGTAGGTCTTAGATCCCATGAATCTAACTGCAACACTGATCATTCAATCGTTGGTCTTACTGATCCTCGGTTGGGTCACGATGAAGTTCATTTGGCCACCGCTGATTGCGGCGATCGAAGAACGTCAGCGCAAGATCGCCGAAGGTCTGGCTGCGGCCGACAAGGGCGAGAAGAGCCTGACGGAAGCCAAGGCAACTGCCAGCGAGATCGTCAAAGAAGCTCGCGCGCAGGCCAGCAAGATCGTTGATCAGGCCAATCGTCGTTCCAATGAAATGATCGACGAAGCCAAGGGCGCCGCTCTGGCCGAAGGCCAGCGTCTAGTGGGCGAAGCCCGTCAGGAAGTGGCCCTGGAAAAAGGCCGTGCCCGCGATCAGCTGCGTGCTGAAGTGGGTACCTTGGCGATTGCCGGCGCTTCACAAGTGCTCGGCCGTGAAATCGATGCACGTGCGCATGCTGATCTGATTGAACAGCTGGCCCGTGAAATCGAGCGCGGTTAAGGAGTAGTCATGGCCGAAAAAGCCACAATTGCCCGACCTTATGCGCGCGCCGCGTTCGAACACGCGCAGGCGCAAAACAAGTTGGCGCAATGGTCCGAATCGCTGGCCGTGGCGGCAACTGTGGTTGCCGAGCCCACTGTGAGTCGCTTGCTCAATCATCCTGGTGTAACGCCTGCGCAGTTGGTGGAGTTGATCACCGAAGCCGGCGGTGCGCGCTTCGATGAAGGCACCCGCAACTTCGTCGGCACGCTGGCCAGCAACCGTCGTCTCGGTCTGTTGCCGCATATCGCCGCGATGTACGAAGTGCTGCGCGCGGACGTGGAAAACGTGGCCGATGTGGAAGTGACTTCGGCCGTGACGCTCGATCAAGCTCAGCAACAACGTCTGGCTGCTGCATTGAAAACCCGCCTCAAGCGCGATGTACGTTTGCATTGCAAAGTAGATCCGGCGCTGGTGGGCGGTGCAGTGATTCGCAGCGGCGATCTGGTTATCGACGGTTCGGTCAGAGAGCGTTTGGCGCGTCTGGCCGGCGCCGTGACTCATTAAGTTTTTGCATTAAATACAAGCACCGGGTAGCCGGTACCGAGTTCCTACGAGGAATCTGGAAATGTCCATCAAGGCTTCTGAAATTAGTGATCTGATCAAGAACCGCATTGAGAAGTTCTCGGCTGCGACCGAAGAACGCAATGTGGGTACCGTGGTCACCGTGACCGACGGTATCGTGCGCGTGCACGGCCTCGCCGACGTGAAGTACGGCGAAATGTTGGAATTTCCCGGCGGCAGCTTCGGCCTGGCGCTGAACCTCGAGCAAGACTCGGTGGGTTCGGTGGTGTTGGGTGAATACAAGCACATCGCCGAAGGCGACACCGTCAAGACCACCGGCCGCATTCTGGAAGTGCCAGTGGGTGAAGGTCTGCTCGGTCGCGTTGTCGACGCGCTGGGTAACCCCATCGACGGCAAGGGCCCGATCAATGCCACGCGCCAGGCGCCTATCGAACGTGTTGCTCCCGGCGTTATTTATCGTAAGTCGGTGAACCAGCCGGTGCAGACCGGTTACAAGGCCGTCGACTCGATGGTGCCAGTGGGTCGCGGCCAACGCGAACTGATCATCGGTGACCGTCAGACCGGCAAGACCGCGATGGCCATCGACGCCATCATCAATCAGAAGGGCAGCGGCATTAAGTGTATCTATGTCGCGATCGGTCAGAAGCAATCTTCTATCGCCAACGTAGTGCGTAAGTTGGAAGAGCACGGTGCGATGGCTCACACCATTATCGTTGCCGCATCCGCCTCGACGCCTGCCGCCATGCAATACCTGGCTCCTTACGCCGGTTGCGCCATGGGCGAATACTTCATGGATCAGGGCGAAGACGCGCTGGTGATCTACGATGACTTGACCAAGCAAGCCTGGGCCTATCGCCAGATCTCGCTGCTGCTGCGTCGTCCGCCAGGTCGCGAAGCCTATCCTGGTGACGTGTTCTACCTGCACTCGCGTCTGTTGGAACGCGCTGCTCGCGTTAACGAAGAGTACGTTGAGAAGGCCACCAATGGCCGCGTGAAAGGTAAGACCGGTTCGTTGACGGGTCTGCCCATTATCGAAACCCAGGCCGGTGACGTGACGGCCTTCGTGCCCACCAACGTGATCTCGATTACCGACGGTCAGATCTTCCTGGAATCCGATCTGTTCAACGCCGGCATCCGTCCTGCTATGAACGCCGGTATCTCGGTGTCGCGTGTGGGTGGTGCTGCACAGACTGACATCATCAAGCGTTTGGGCGGCGGTATTCGTCTGGCCCTGGCGCAGTATCGTGAACTGGCGGCGTTCTCGCAGTTCGCTTCCGACCTCGACGAAGCCACTCGTAAGCAGCTGGAACGCGGCCAACGCGTGACCGAGCTGATGAAGCAGAAGCAGTACGCCCCGATGTCGGTGGCGGAAATGGCGCTGTCCATCTATGCCGTGAACAACGGCTACATGGATAAAGTGGATCGCAAGAAAGTGGGCGATTTCGAAGCCGCCTTGCAGAGCTTCGCCAAGACCAGCTTCAAGGCCGACGTCGACGCCATCAATGCCGAACCGGTGTTGAAGAAGTTCGAAGCCACCTTGAAGAAGATCTGCGAAGAGTTCGCAGCCTCGGGTTCTTATTGATTGACTGTAGGTCGGGTTTTAACCCGACTTAACTGATGCGTCGGGTATAAAACCCGACCTACAGGTAAAGCGAAGCATCAAATATGCCCGGTACAAAAGAGATTCGGACCAAGATCGCGAGTATTAAAAATACTCAGAAGATCACCAAGGCCATGCAGATGGTGGCCGCCAGCAAGATGCGCAAGGCGCAGGAACGCATGCGCGCGTCGCGTCCGTATTCCGAGCGTATTCGCCGAGTGATCGGTCACTTGCGTCAGGCCAATCCGGATTTCAAACATCCCTACTTGGTGGAACGCGAAGCCAAGGCAGTGGGCTTCATCATCGTCAGCACCGATCGCGGTCTGTGCGGTGGTTTGAATGCCAACCTGTTCAAGGCCACCTTGACCGCGATGCGCGAATGGCAGCAGAAAGGCTGCACCGTCTCGCTAAGCTTGATCGGTTCCAAGGCTGTGCAGTTCTTCCGTCGCATCAAGGATGCCGAGACCCTCGGTACCGTGACGCATTTGGGCGATCATCCGCATGTAGCCGATCTGATCGGCAACGTGAAGGTGATGCTGGATCGTTATCACGAAGGCAAGCTGGATCGTCTGTTCGTAGTGAACAACGAGTTCGTCAACAGCATGACGCAGAAGCCCACCGTGAAGCAGTTGTTGCCGGTGGCCACCGCTGCCGAAGATGCCGCCAAGCTGCAGAAGTTGTGGGACTACATCTACGAACCATCGGCCGATGCATTGCTGGACGGCTTGCTGACGCGCTATGTGGAATCGCAGGTGTACCAGGCATCGGTGGAAAACGTGGCCAGTGAAATGGCGGCGCGTATGGTGGCGATGAAGAGCGCTACCGATAACGCGGGCAAATTGATCGGCGAATTGCAGCAGATCTACAACAAGGCGCGTCAGGCATCGATTACCAAAGAAATTTCGGAAATCGTCGGCGGCGCTGCAGCGGTTTAACGCTGCGCGAACAGAATTTTTGTATTTGAAGTTTAATGTTTGACTCGCTGCGCCTTAGCGCAGCACCAAGAGGAAACTGAAGATGGCAACCGGCAAGATCGTGCAAATCATCGGCGCGGTGATCGACGTGGAATTTCCACGCGAGAGCATTCCCAAGGTTTACGAAGCGTTGAAGCTCGTCGACAACGGCCTGACGTTGGAAGTGCAGCAGCAGCTGGGCGACGGCGTGGTGCGTACCATCGCCATGGGTGTGTCCGAAGGTCTGCAGCGCGGCTTGAAAGTAGAAGCCACCGGCAAGCCGATCTCGGTTCCCGTGGGTAAGGCCACACTGGGTCGCATCATGGACGTGCTGGGCACGCCGCAAGATGAAGTGGGTCCGGTTGAAGCCACCGAGTACTGGCCCATCCACCGTGCTGCTCCCACTTATGACGAGCAAGCGGGCGGTCAGGACTTGCTGGAAACCGGTATTAAAGTTATCGACCTGTTGGTGCCTTTCGCCAAGGGCGGCAAGATCGGCCTGTTCGGCGGCGCCGGCGTGGGCAAGACCGTGAACATGCTGGAACTGATCAACAACATCGCCAAGGCTCACTCGGGTCTGTCGGTGTTCGCCGGTGTGGGTGAACGTACTCGCGAAGGTAACGACTTCTATCACGAAATGGCCGAATCCGGCGTTATCAAGCTGGACAACCTCGCCGAATCGAAAGTGGCGATGGTGTACGGTCAGATGAACGAACCACCGGGCAACCGTCTGCGCGTGGCGTTGACCGGTCTGACCATGGCCGAATACTTCCGCGACGAAAAGCAGGCCAACGGCAAGGGCCGTGACGTGCTGTTCTTCGTCGACAACATCTACCGCTACACGCTGGCCGGTACCGAAGTGTCGGCACTGCTGGGTCGTATGCCTTCCGCCGTGGGTTACCAGCCAACGCTGGCTGAAGAAATGGGCGTGCTACAAGAGCGCATCACCTCCACCAAGACTGGTTCGATCACCTCGATCCAGGCCGTATACGTGCCCGCCGACGACTTGACCGACCCGTCGCCTGCGACCACCTTCGCGCACTTGGACGCCACCGTGGTGTTGGATCGTCAGATCGCTGCATTGGGTATCTACCCGGCCGTGAACCCGCTGGATTCCACCAGCCGTCAGCTGGACCCGCTGGTGATCGGTGAAGAGCACTACAACACCGCTCGCGGTGTGCAGGCCGTGTTGCAGCGTTACAAAGAATTGCAGGACATCATCGCGATTCTGGGTATGGACGAACTGTCGGACGAAGACAAGCAGTCGGTATACCGCGCTCGTAAGATTCAGCGCTTCCTGTCGCAGCCTTTCCATGTGGCCGAAGTGTTTACCGGCAGCCCGGGTAAGTACGTGTCGCTCAAGGACACCATCCGCGGCTTCAAGGGCATCCTGGCCGGTGAATACGATCACTTGCCGGAACAGGCCTTCTACATGGTGGGCGGCATCGAAGAAGCTGTCGAAAAAGCCAAGGGTATGCAGTAAGAGTTGTAGCGCTGTAGGTCGGGTTTCATACCCGACTCTGACGTCGCAGTCGGGTATAAAACCCGACCTACAATAGATGTGCAGAACTGAGTTCGGGATCAATTGAACATGGCCACCATTCACGTCGACATCGTCAGCGCCGAAGGCGAAATTTTCAGTGGCGAAGCCGCCATGGTGTTTGCGCCTGCGGTGATGGGCGACATCGGCATTGCGCCTCGTCACGCGCCGCTGATCACCACCCTTAAGCCGGGTGAAGTGCGTGTGCAGCTGCCTTCCGGCGAAGAGCAGCATGTATATGTTTCCGGTGGCGCACTGGAAGTGCAGCCGCACTTGGTCACCGTGCTGGCCGATACCGCCATTCGCGCCAAGGACCTGGATGAAGCGGCCGTGTTGCAAGCCAAGCAGCGCGCCGAAGACGCCCTGGCCAACCGCAACGAACAAGTGGATATGGGCCAGGCTCAAGCCGAACTGGCACGCGTCATGGCGCAGTTCAAGGCCATCGAGCGCCTGCGCAAGATGAAGCAGCAGTAATTCGATCTCTGTTCGTTACAAGACAACGCGTATCCGATATTCGGGTGCGCGTTTTTGTTTTTATGGCATCTCGCATCTATAAGAGCGCCCCCACCCCAACCCTCCCCCGTCGAACGGGGGAGGGAGTGATGGCATCAACTTCTTTGTCTTTGCCTGACTAACGCTCACCTCGTAGTCGGGTCACGCCTGCTTCTTTCCCTCCCCCGTTCGACGGGGGAGGGCAGGGAGGGGGCATCATTCATGGCATTTCATTTTGTTAGACGCGTCGCTTGTTCCTTGCTGAGCACCCGCCTAGTCTTACCGGCAATTCACATCGCGATTTAGGAGTGCGCATGTCACTGTCCATCGTCATCCTGGCTGCCGGCCAGGGTAAACGTATGAAGTCGAACCTGCCCAAGGTGTTGCAGCCGCTGGCGGGCGTGCCCCTGTTGGGACATGTGCTGAATACTGCGCGCGCTTTGCAGGCCGCAGATATTCACGTCGTCTACGGTCATGGTGGCGATCAGGTTCGAGCAGCCTTCGCCAGCGAAGCGATTCAGTGGGCATTGCAAGCAGAACAACTGGGAACCGGTCATGCGTTAGCGCAGGCCTTGCCTGCCATTGCGGACGAGCAGGCTGTGCTGGTGTTGTACGGTGATGTGCCGCTGACTCGTCCTGAAACCTTGCAGCCTTTGCTCGATGCGGTCGGCCGCGGTGCAGTGGGTTTGTTGAGTGTGAAGCTGGCGGATGCCACCGGTTACGGTCGCATTGTTCGCAATAATACCGGTCAAGTGGTACGCATCGTTGAGCACAAGGATGCCAACACTAAAGAACGCGCCATCAATGAAGCCAACACCGGCTTGTTGGCTGCGAATGCAGGTCAGTTACGCCGTTGGTTGTCGCAACTCAAGAACGACAATGCCCAGGGCGAATATTATCTAACCGACATCATCACCATGGCCGTGCGCGATGGCGTTAATGTCGAGGCTGTGCTGGCGCCCAACGAAGCTGAAGTGCTGGGCGTGAATGACAAGGTGCAACTGGCCGAAGTGGAAGCACATTTACGTCGTCGCCGTGCAACCGAACTGATGCTGCAAGGCGCAACCCTGGCCGATCCTGCGCGCATCGACATTCGTGGTGAAGTGACAGTGGGCAAGGATGTCTTCATCAATGTGAATGTGGTGCTGGTGGGTAAAGTGCAACTCGATGATGGTGTGCGCATCGGTCCCAACTGCTACATCAAGGATACGCAGATCGGTGTGGGCACTGAGCTGCATGCCAATAGCGTGACCGATCAAGCCGTGGTCGGACCCAACTGCATCATTGGTCCCTATGCACGGTTGCGTCCCGATGCAGAGTTGGCCGACAACGTCCACATCGGCAACTTTGTCGAAGTGAAGAAGAGCCGCATCGGTTCTGGCAGCAAGGCCAACCATCTCACCTATTTGGGAGATGCCACGGTAGGCGCGAAGGTGAACATCGGCGCCGGCACGGTCACGGTTAACTACGATGGCGTGAATAAGTATCGCACCGAGATTGGCGACAATGCCTTTGTCGGTTCGGGTTCGATGCTGATCGCCCCGGTCAAGATAGGCGAAGGCGCCAACACCGGCGCCGGTTCCACCATTACCAAGGATGCGCCGGCCGGCAAGCTGACCCTGGGGCGGGCGCGCCAAGTTACCCTCGATGGTTGGAAGCGACCGGTTAAGAAAACCTAGCGCATGGTCGCAATGAGCCTTGTTGGTGCGCCGGTAACTCTTCGGTAGCGAAATTCAAGGCTCACAAACGGTGGTTCATCACAAAACGGATATCTCATCCGCGTTAAACTGGCTGAACAATTTTCCACGGCCGCAAGCAGGCGGCTGTCCTTCTGACCGAGGTTGTCCATGTGTGGAATCGTTGGCGCCGTCGCTAATCGCGACATTATTCCGATCCTGATCGATGGCCTGCGCCGTCTGGAATATCGCGGTTACGACTCGGCCGGTGTGGCGGTGCTCAATGCCGGCAACAAGCTGGCGCGTCTGCGCACCGTGGGCAAGGTAAAGAATCTGCAGGACGCTCTGGACGATAGCCCTACCTCGGGCAAGTTGGGCATTGCCCATACTCGTTGGGCCACGCATGGCGCGCCCGCCGAACGCAATGCGCATCCGCATATCTCCAAGGACGGCATTGCCATCGTGCACAACGGCATTATCGAGAATCACGATGAGCTGCGCGATGACCTGATCAAGCTGGGCTATACCTTTACCTCCGAAACCGACACTGAAGTGATCGCGCACCGCATCCATCACCACATGGAAAAGCTGGGCGGCGATATCTTCAAATCAGTACGCGCCACCGTGGCCGAACTGGAAGGCGCTTATGCGCTGGCAGTGGTGTCGGAAAACACCCCCGACGTGATGATCCTGGCGCGCGAAGGTTGCCCGGTAGTCATTGGCGTGGGCGAGGGCGAACACTTCGTGGCTTCTGACGTATCGGCGCTGCTGCCGGTAACGCGCAATTTCATTTTCATGGAAGAAGGCGATGTCGCTGAAGTTCATCGCGACAAGCTGCGCATCCTGGATCGCGAAGGTCATGTCACGCAGCGGCCGGTGCGCGTCAGTCAGCTCAGTGCGGACGCCGCCGAGAAGGGTGACTTCCCGCACTACATGCTCAAAGAGATTCACGAACAGTCGCGCGCCATCGCGCAGACACTGGAAGAACGTGTGGCCGGCGGCAAATTGCTGGAAGCCGCATTTGGCCCGTCGGCACTAGATGTATTCCGTCGCGCCGAGGCGGTGCAGATTGTGGCCTGCGGCACCAGCTATCACGCCGGTATTGTCGCCAAGTACTACATCGAACAAATTGCCCGTCTGCCCTGCTGGGTGGAAGTGGCCAGCGAATATCGTTATCGCAATCCGGTGGTGCCGAAGAACACCTTGTTCGTCACCGTATCGCAGTCAGGAGAAACGGCGGACACACTGGCCGCGCTGCGCATGGCCAAGCAATCCGGTTATCTCTCGGCGCTGGCTATCTGCAATGTGCCGGAAAGCTCACTGGTGCGTGAATCCGATCTGGTGATGTTAACGCGCGCCGGTCCCGAGATCGGCGTGGCCTCCACCAAGGCCTTTACGACGCAGCTTGCTGCACTGGGCATGCTGGTGGTGGCGCTGGCCAAGTTCCAAGGCGCCGATGCCGAACGCGAACGCGGGCTGGTGCAACGCTTGCTGGAAATTCCAGTGCTGGTTGAAAAGACCTTGCAACTGGATGAGCAGATCAAAGAACTGGCTAAACGTTTTGCCGACAAACAGCACGCGCTATTCCTGGGTCGTGGTCAGATGCATCCCATCGCAATGGAAGGCGCACTCAAGCTCAAGGAAATTTCTTACATCCACGCCGAAGCGTATCCAGCTGGCGAGCTGAAGCATGGTCCTTTGGCATTGGTGGATGAAAACATGCCGGTGATCGTCGTTGCACCCAACAACGATCTATTGGAAAAGCTCAAATCCAACATGCAGGAAGTACGCGCCCGCGGCGGCGAACTTTATGTGTTTGCCGATCCGGATTCCGGTATCGAATCGTCGGAGGGCGTCACCGTGTTGCACATGCCCAAGCATGTCAGCCACTTCCAAGCCGCCATTGTTTACACACTTCCTTTGCAGTTGCTCTCCTATCACTGCGCCATTCTGAAAGGCACGGACGTCGATCAACCGCGTAACTTGGCTAAGTCGGTGACGGTGGAATAGGCGATGGAGCGTCGTCAAAGGTTATGTTTCGAATAGTTGAAGTCGTAAACAAGTTAATAGAGTTGTAGATACCTCCACCAGCTTGCTCTGAGTTCGTGGAGGGTCATCAGTTAGTGGCAAGCATTCCGATGATTCGATAGAAAGCGAGCAGTTGACAATGGACTGGCTGGATTTGGCGAGGAGCGTGTGCCACTGTTTGTGTTTGAGCTGGCTTGTCAGCTTAAGCATCTCGTTGAGTGATTCTTCACGTTTAATTCCGAAGCGTCATGCCCGAATCAAATAACTATAACCGGCTGGCTACTTTGTACCTGCTGAGCGTTGTTTTATTTATGGTAATTGCGGCTGCTACATCGTGGCCGATGCCTGAAATAAGCTTTCGATCCGATAATTCGCCGGTGTCCTGGCTTTCCAGCGCTCAGCTATGGGCTGGTGCGGTGATTTCGGGCCGCTTACTTGTCGAGCGAGCGCTGCCTGGTCGGCTAGCGCTGGTGCTGTTTTCTTCCATGGTTCTCATGTCGTTTGATGAGCAATTCATGTTTCATGAGTTGTGGAAGTACACATGCAGTAACTGGTTTTCACTTTGCAAATACTCTTGGATGCGCGAAATGCCGATGGTCTTAGTTGCGATAGGTGGCGTGGCTATTACGATTTGGCTAAGCAAGGCGCTGGTTGGTTGGGGGCGGTGGCTGCTAATTCTTGGCGTGAGCTTGGGTATGGTTGCGCTATCAAAGGATGTATTGGGTTCTTTTGAAAGTATCGGTGCATATGAAGAGGCCGTCGAGGTGTTGGCGGAAGCGCTATTTATATCAAGCCTGTTGGGTATTCGTGCCAAGCGTGAAATCGTATAAAGCTCATGCGGTCAGCTAGGAAGGCGTGCGATGAAAATTGTGAATCGATCCTCTTATTTTTTGATGGCTTCCGTATTCGGATTGGCCGTTGGCTGCGCGAAAGCACATGCCGAAGACGCCTGGGTGCGCGGTGGCTGGATAAATCTGCGTGATGCTGCCGATGTCACGGCACCAATTAGGGCGCAGTTGCCGGCCAACACGCAGGTGCAAATCACAGAAAGGAAAGGGGAGTGGTGTGCCGTTCGCATGCCGAATGGGTTGGATGGGTATATTCGGTGCGATCTGTTGGCAGGCGCGCCGCTAACTTTACGTGAGGCGGCGGGTAATTCTGCGAAGTCATTTTGGGTTGCACCTTCTGTTGCAGGGTTGATCGAGTACGGCGCTTTGTTGCGCACTGGCGAAGCCTATAACCGTATGTATGCCGGGCTACAAGACGGCGAAGTGGCAAAAATTAACGCATTGCCAGAGTTTGATGCTGCCAAGCGTTTGATGGCGGAAGGCGTGGTTCCAAAGGTGGAGATGGAGATAAATCGCGGCAAGCCGATTGATCCGGAATCCATGCCTTATTTCAATGCTGTTAAGCCGGCAAAGATCAGAAGTTCATTCTTCAAGAATCATGGCGATGTCGTGCTGCGATCAGAGGGTAACGCGGATAGCCTGGCAGCTGTGACGCACAGCAGGCTGTCCATTACTGTCCTTGCCCCGCCGCGTGGTTACGTTTTGCGCAATGAGGGGCCGGAAATTTCAGGTATAAATGGATTTGGCGATGTGGGCGAGGCAGAGGTGCGATTCGCCCCAAAGATTTTGCTCTATTCGTTATTGTCGAATGGACTGGTGAGCGCGGAATATCTATCAGCGCAAAAGTTGGCGAGCAATGATGGTGATGACTCCTTTTGCGGTACCAACTATGCGGGCACCAGCATTGGTTCGCCCATTAGTGATTCGTCGGGGATGCTGGTAACCACGCCTGCAAAAGATTTTCCGCCGGTGCCGCAGTCGGTGCTTCTAATGGCGTCGTTCGTTACCGCCAAACCTTTGCCGAGCAAAAAACTGAACATCAAGAGTCGGGCGGCGCGAATTACGAATCCGCAGAGTCCTGAAAACGATTCCGCCAGTTTCGACTCATCGGTGGCGATGACCATATCCAAGGTTGTACTGCACGAAATCGACATTGATGCCGATGGCGTGGCGGACATGCTGGCGTGGGACAATACTGGAATCGATAGTATTCTGGGTGAGTACTACGTGGATCGTGCTTGGTATCTCAATATCAATGGACGGTGGTATGCAGCAGGCCAAACACAGTATGGCGAATGTACTTGATGCAATCGTGAAGCGCAGCATTCAGAGCTCTCTAATCAGAACAAAGTTTGTCGCTGTTCTGCTGTCCACATTGACAGCAGCGTTTTCTTTGAACGATGCATTGGCGGCATCTGCAAGTGCGCGTGGTTTCACCAAAGTTCCGGCTGGCAGCAACTTTGAATCTCGCTTTATGCCATTCCGGAGCGCATCGCCTTTAAAAGACTATGGGGCGATGGGCTCGTCGCAATGGATTACTCTGCAATCGTTTGGACAGCCGACGGTTTCCTATCTGCATGTGCCGTCGCTACTGCTGTATTCATCGGCACCAAGTGGCTCGAATTCCTCCGCTGGGAACGTGAAGTTTAGACGGGGGAAGGGTAATGATGCTTCCTCCGCTGATATCAGCGTGAGTGCAATCTGGACAAATCGAAGTACATTGACTGCATGGTTGGACTTTACAGCCACCAATGAGGCATTGCGCAACAGCTTGCGTAATCAAGGGCGATTGCCGCAGGGGGTAAGTGTACAGGCGCTCGGTGATGCTTATGCTGAAATCACGACATCTGCTGAAAACCAAGCTGTTGTGCTTAGATCGGCTGCTGGGAAAATTCTTCAAACAGAAGCGCCCATTCCCACCTGGGTCGAACCGTTATTTCATGAAGTATTTATTGCCTGCATCGCAAGCACGCAAACGAATCGGCCGCCTCTTTCACCAGAAGTACTTGGCAATCGCTTTGAGTCCAACAGGAGTTGTGGATTGATGAGCCATGAGGGGCGTTGGTTGGCGCGTCCCGAATTTCAGTTCATGGAAGTAGTCAGTGGCATAGGCAGCTACATAAATGAGGGGCCGTTTCTTCTGTTATTGCGTGGCGATGAGCCTTGCGTTTCGACGCTACATGCGCCTGTTGAAGTGGCTTGTTTGGGGAAGCCATTGTCTTCGCTATTGGCGAATGGGTTGCCGTTTTCGCGTGCCAATCCTGATAGTCCGAGGCGCGGTGGTGATGCCATTGGATTTCTTGCTGCTAATGGACGTTGGATGATTGAGCCCAAATTCCGTTCGGCACAGGCATTTTCAGGTCTGATTGCCACTGTGGAAATGACGGGTGTTCCGGGCGTAGTTGTTAAGAACGGTATGTGGCTGACGCCTGCAGCGCCTACCGATCCGATTGCTGCAAGGTGGTTGTCGTTTCGAGGAAGTGGCGAGACTTATGGGGAGGGCGTAATCAATAGGGCTGGCGAGATGATCATCCCGTTTCTTTTCCCCAAAGTAGATAGGATTGATCAGAATCACTTCCGCGTTTGTAATCAACAGGGTTGCGATTCAATCGCCGTCAATAGAGTGGTCGATTCCAACAGTGCTAAGAGCATTACTCCGAATGTGTCCGCCAAAATAATCAAACAGTCGGCACAGTGGGTGCCAACTGCAGAAAATGGCGTATGGGGTTATCAGGACGTGGGAGGGCAATGGATGCTAAGGCCCAGGTTTGACGACGCAGAACCGTTCAAAGATGGTGTGGCCAAGGTCAAGATAGGGGAGTTGTGGGGAGAGATCCTGCCCGATGGCCAATGGTTACATGAAGCTGGTTATTTCCAGATCAGCGAATCTGCGAGTGGGGTCGCAGTGGCCCGATATATGGGCGGGTTGAGGGCACTACTGCGTGCCGATGGAAGGCGCATTGAGCTGGATGACAGATCTGCGGCAAGTCTATTCAGTGCAGATGGTCTTGCGATTGCAAGCAATCTGATTAATCGCAACGTGGGATTTATTGACCAGAATGGTGAATGGGTTATACAGCCAAAATTTGCCAAAGCGAGTGCGTTTTCGGATGGCTACGCAATTGTTGGCGGTTACCTCCCGCCTGATTGGCGCCCTTCGATGTTCAAGGAGCCGCCCTACATTGTTCGCAGTATTTACTGGTTGTCGCCCGGCGTAATCGTCATCCGGGCCTTGGTTGGCGGAGAGGAGCGATTGGGTCTGATGGATAACAATGGGAATTGGCTGGTGCCGCAATCATAATTCGTAAGCGATTTCCTGGTTAACAACCATGTGTTCGAGATGACGTAACTCATTAATGAGCCAGAGGTAAGGAAATTCTTACAGTCTCGCGGTCGTCCCATCGCATTGCCGCTCCTTAATCATCCGGTAACACTGCAAACGAATTGATGCTTTAAATTCGTTTGACGCGGATGGGCACAATGGCTCTGACGAAAAGACAAAAATGGTTGACTGGCATTCTGTCCTTCGTGGCTTTGGTGGCCTTGGCAGTTTACTTGTTCGAGTGGAACATGCTGCGCGGCTTTGTAGAACGCCGTGTCACGGCGGCCACGGGTCGCGAGTTTCACATTAACGGCGATCTGGATGTAAAGCTCTCCTGGCGCCCACTTATCATCGTTAACGATGTCTCATTTGCCAATGCGCAGTGGAGCGAGACACCCTTGATGGCACAGCTGCAGCGCGCCGAAGTTATTTTGGATTTGCGCAGCGTATTTCGTCCTGAAGTCACTCTGCCGTTAGTGCGCCTGACTCAGCCCGTTTTGGTGCTGGAGAAAAACGATGCAGGCATGGCCAATTGGTTGTTCGATAACCAGCAGCCAGACAAAAAAGCCAATGGTAAGACTATTGATTTGCAGGATTTGCAGATCAATCAAGGTCGTATTACCTATCGCAGTCCCATCGAGAAAGCCGATGTAACCGTCGATCTTTCATCAATTGAAGATCAAGGCATGCGACGCCTGCAGGTACAGGCCAAGGGCAAGTATCTCGACTTAGACACGGAAGCCCAGGGGGAGGTTGGGGCAATCAGCAGCTTGGCCGATTTGGAAGGCCGTTATCCCATTCAACTGGCGGGTCATGTGGGCAAGACGCGTATGCAGGCGCAGGGTGTGGTGATCAAGCCGCTACAACTCGAAGGGCTTGATATGAAGTTCGAGTTATCGGGCGGCAGCTTGGCGGATCTATTCCCATTGATCGGAGTACCGCTACCGGCTACTGAACCCTATTCCGTATCTGGAAAGTTGACGCAGAGCGCCAGTCTGTGGGATTTGCCGCAGTTCGCAGGCAAGATCGGCAATAGTGAGTTGCATGGACAGTTCTCGGTGGATCGCGGCGCACAACCGCAATTCATCAAGGCCAATCTGCAATCAGATAATCTCGATTTGAAAGATCTCTCCGGTTTTATCGGTGCGCGCGAGGAGTCGGGCGAAAAGATCGTCGATCCCAACAAGGTGTTGCCCAACTCGCCTTTCAGCTTCGACAAGCTGTATGCCGCCAATGCCGATGTGCAATTCAAGGGCAAGCGTATTCAAAACGAACGTTTGCCCATCGACGACATGACGGCGCACCTAAAATTGGATGACGGGCATCTCACGCTCGATCCGCTTAACTTCGGCGTGGCAGACGGCGACATCCGTTCCACCATCAGTTTGAATGCCAAGCAGTCGCCCATCGTTACCGAAGCGGATATTCAATTACGCAAGATCCGTATCGATCAATTGTTTCCTGGTTTCAAATTTCAGAAGGCCAACGCCGGCGTGATCGGTGGCCGCGCCAAGTTTGCCAGTCAGGGCGACTCCATCGCCAAGATGCTCGGTTCTGCCAATGGCCAGATTGCCTTCATGATGAATGGCGGTTCGGTCAGTCAATTGGTGGTGCGGTTGGCTAATCTCGATGTGGCCAATTCGGTCATCGTATTGCTGGGTGGCGATAAGAGCATTCCGATTCGTTGTATGGTCACCGATCTCGCGGCCAAGGATGGCGATATGCAGGTGAACACCATGGTGCTGGATACCAGCAAGGCAGTGGTCAATGGCAATGGCCATATAAACTTCAAGGATGAAACACTGGATCTGCGGCTGACCTCCGATCCCAAGGGCATCAGCCTGGTGGCGTTGCGCGGGCCCATCGAATATCAAGGGCACTTTCAAAAATCCCAAGGCAGGTCCGTCACTGAAAAATGTTTCAGGCCGCGTAGTCGCCGCAGCGGCATTGGGTTCTCTGTCAGGGCCACTGGCATTCATTCCCTTGATCGACTTCGGGGGCGGCGAGGACAGCGATTGCACTGCCTTGATCAAAGAAGCCGAAGCGCACGCCAAGCAGCCGGCACCGGTCAAGGCCACGCAAACCAAGCCCACTCCAGCAGCAAAATTAATGAGCTACGACGTAACGCGTTTTGCCAGCCGCCAGCCGACCATGAGTTTCTAATTTATTCTCTTCAAACTCTCATTGCGCTGAGCGGTGCCGAAGTCGCGATGTGGCAAGGCGCATTGCCGTAGCGAATGTTATGGCTGCTGCTGTTTAGATAGGCGTTGTCCAACCAGGTCTTTGAGGAAGTCGCGCATGGCGATCACGCGCTGGCTGTTTTTGAGATCGCGGTGATATACCAGCCACAAAGCACGTTGCGCGTTGATGTTCTCGGGTAAGATCAAGCGACATAGTAGTGGGTCATCATCACCCATGTAGTCAGGCAGCAGAGCGATGCCCAAGCCGGCACGCGCGGCTTGATGCTGTACTAACAAATTGTTGGTGGTTAGCAGCGGTACCTTGTTGCCGAACAAATTAGGTAACCATTCCATCATGGGTAAGCTTGACCAGCTTTCATTCCAAGATATGAAGTCCAGTTGCTGTGCTGCTTCACGCACCTCCAATGATGAGCCGGGCAGCACCTTGCTGGCACAATAGGCGCCGAATTGCACAGCACCCAAATTCAAGGCGATGTAGTCCTGCGCATTGAGCTGTTCTGCAGGATTGACGAAGCGCAAGGCCAGATCCGCTTCGCGACGATTCAAATCCACTATCGCAACACTGGTCAGTAATTCAACCTGTACCTGTGGATGCCGTTGCCAGAATTGCTGTAGATGCGGTGCTACCAAGTAGGCGGCCAAGCCATCGGAAGTGGCTAGGCGAACTTTGCCGCGCAATTCTGAATTGAGCGCCGATGCATCATTGCGACGCTCTACGGCTAACATGGATTGTTCGATGGCAGATACGGGTTCCAGAATGTCCTGGCCGGCATCGCTGAGCAGGTAACCACTTTGCGTGCGCAGAAACAGCTTCACGCCCATGCGCTGCTCAAGGGCATCAATGTGCCGCGATACGGTGGAAGTGCTGCTGTCCAGTGTTTGCGCAGCAGCGGTCAGGCTGCCGCTGCGCGCCACGGCCAGAAAGTACTTCAAATCGTTCCAGTCGATGTTCAGTACGGCAGTTTTTGGAAAACCATTTCCCATGGTCGGCACTATGGTGATGCAATTGAATCACGATAATAGGTAGCCATGCTGCATAGCGTCAATGCGGCAGGTATTCCGCAATGGACCGATCATGACCTATGTTTTCTTGGTACTGACTACTTTCTTCTGGGCCGCCGTATTCCACCTCGGCAAGTATGCGGTTGCCTATCTATCGCCGCTGTCGGTGGCGGCCTGGCGTTTCGCATTGGCGGGCGTGGTGATGGCTGCTTATTTGGCCTGGCATCGGACTTGGGATGGCGCGGCAGTGCGCCGCAATTTCTGGCCGCTGGTGGCAATGGGCGTCATTGGCGTATTTGGATTTAACGCAGCCATGTTCTTTGGTCTGCAGACGACATCTTCGGTCAATGCCGCCTTGATCATGAGTTTCTATCCGGCGCTGACCGCGATCTTGTCTGCCTGGTTGAATGGCGAGCGCATCTTGCCGCGGCAATTGCTGGGCTTTGCGATCAGTCTGAGCGGCGTGGTGCTGATTGTCAGCAAAGGCTCGTTGCATAATCTGCTGACCTTGAGTTTTACCCACGGCGATCTGTTGATGTTGGTGGGCTGTGCTTGCTGGGCGTTGTACGGCGTGATGCCGCGGCGTTTCATTCGCGGCCTGCCGACCTTGTTGATGACTACAGCCACCATCTTGGTGGGCGCAATCTTGTTGGTCACCATGGCGGCTGTGACGGCTGATGATCTGTTGATCTTACCGATGCCCAGCGTCGCGCTCGCCATTGCCGTTATGGCCCTGTTCGGCACGGTGCTGGCTTATCTCTGGTTTAACACCGGCATTGCTCGTATCGGTGCCGGGCGCGCGGCCATCTTCATTAATCTGGTGCCGTTATTTACCACCTTGATCGGCGTTGCCCTGGGGCAGTCGGTATCCGGTGCCCAATGCCTGGGCGCGGTATTGGTGATTGCGGGGGTCATTACCACCGCCTCAGCCCGCGAGCGCGGTACACCGGCTGCACAGCCCGTCCGTGCCTGACCCATTGCAAATCAAATTGTAGGGGCGGGGTAAACGCGGACGGTCGCCAGCCCGCCCTCCGGTGTAGAGACCGCTGATTTGACGCGCTCGCGCTCGCATGATGTAGTGCCGCCCCCTTTTAAGGCCCGCGTTTCGGAGCTCCCATGCAAATCGCCAAAAACACTGCTGTGCAGATTCACTACACCCTGAAAAACGATGCGGGCGAGGTGTTGGATTCTTCCGAGGGCTCCGAGCCATTGGCCTACCTGCAAGGCAATGGCAATCTCATTCCTGGTCTGGAAAAGGCTTTGGAAGGTAAGAGCGCCGGCGATGCCGTAAATGTCAGCATTCCACCGGCAGAAGGTTATGGCGTGCACGATGCTTCCTTGATTCAGGAAGTACCGCGCAGTGCTTTTGAAGGCATCCCCAAGGTGGAAGTGGGCATGCAATTTCATGCCGATTCCAATCATGGTCCGCGTACCGTGACCGTCACCAAGGTGGCGGCCGACACCATCACCGTGGATGGCAATCATCCGCTGGCCGATCAAACCCTGCACTTCGCAGTGAAGATCATCGAAGTGCGCGCCGCGACCAAGGAAGAATTGAGCCACGGCCATGTGCATGGACCGGGCGGTCATCACCACTAATCCGTAGCGCCCGGGGATTGCTACGGGGATAAGCCAGCAAACTGCGTATAACGGAATTTAGCTGTTGCTGGCATGGTACATGCCTCTTTCCAGACATCACCGACTGGATGAGGAGTTACGATGGAAACTGTCCCTGTAACGCCTGCTGCCCGCACAACCAAGGTGCGGGCTGCCAAGGCCGCCGAATCTAAATCGAGCAAACCGGCCAAAAAAAGCGATGCGGTTAAGGCTGAGCCGGCCGCCGCTCCTGTTAAACGTAAAACATCCACCAAGAAAGTTGTCGCGCCTAAAGCTGCACAGCCTGCGGATTTGACGCCCATGATCGCCACCGCCGCGTACTTCCTTGCCGAGCAGCGCCACTTTGCACCGGGTTGCGAGTTGCAGGATTGGCTGGCCGCCGAACAAATGATTCGCAGCAGTCCTGCTTTCAAATAATTGCTTAAGTAAATCCGTCTTGCCTGCCCACGGGGCGGCAGGACTAGAATCGACGCCAGTTCCCAACGATTTTCCGGAGGGCTGGCTATGTTGCGTGTTAAGCATCTATTGGGTGAAAAACAGGCGGGCAGGGAAGTCTGGTCTATCGAGGCCGAAGATCCGGTGCTGGAAGCCATTCAACTCATGGCGGAAAAACATATCGGCGCACTGCCGGTAATGCGCGGTCCCAGCCTGGTAGGCATCGTTTCCGAACGCGACTACGCCCGCAAAGTCATTCTGCATGGGCGTTCCTCTGCCGAGACGCCGGTGTGGCAGATCATGACCAGTCCCGTGATCACAATTTCACCGGAGGACAGCGTACATCACTGCATGCAATTGGTTACCGATCGCCGTGTTCGTCACCTACCTGTGATGGAGAAGGGCAAGTTGATCGGCATGATTTCCATCGGTGATCTGGTGAAGGCCGTGATGGACGAACAACAACAAACCATCACGCAGCTGGAAAAATACATCGCCAGTTAATTGATCCCCTCTCCCGGTCGCCGGGAGAGGGTGCTCTGCCTCTGCATTCCGATCCCCGAGCTTTATCAAAAAGCTCGTTAATTCTTTCGGCAAAAATCGGGCACAAGCAATATGGATATGACCAACGACAACGCCAGCTTAGTCAGCGCAACTCCCATCTTCCACGTCTTCGACATATCGCAGGCTTTGGATTGGTACCAGCAAGTTCTCGGGTTTCAAATCGCCTGGACCTGGGGTGAGCCCATCAGCAACGCCAGCGTGTGTCGCGATGCAGCTGAGATCAACCTGGCGGTTGAATCTGGAAGCCAGTTAAGCATCGCGCGCGCGTACTTCGAAACACACAACGTTGATGCCTTTCATGATCGCGTTGTTCAAGCCGGTGGCAACGTCACCATCCCTTTGGCAGATCGGCCATACGGCATGCGGGATTTCAGAGTGATCGATCCAACAGGCAATGAACTATCGTTTGGCGAACCAATGCCATGATGTCGTAGCGCCGATACGGCAACGACCGACAATCGCGCTTATGTCTTAGGTATTTGTAAACCCGTGCAATCGTATTGCCGATTGCACGGGTTGATATTTTCAGCGTACCAACGAAGTCGCCGCCGGCATGGCGTCGCTCAGCGCACCCTTGCTAAAGGCGCGATTCACGGCACTCAATACCGCCACCAGCGAGGCGCTGACGATGTTGCGGTGCATGCCCACGCCGAACAGCGTGATGCGTGCCGGTGTGGTGATTTCCACAAAAGCCACCGCCTGCGCGTTGCTGTCACTGCCCATGGAGCGTTCTTCATACGACAGCACATCGCATTGCAGGCCCAGTGCGTCAATCAAGGCGCTGATAGGGCCGTTACCGCTGCCGTTGAACACGGCGCCCTGGCCGCTGTAGCTCAGCTTGATGCTCAGGCGTTCGTTGTCGCTGCCATCCTGCGCCGTGGTCAATTGGTGTGAGCGGTATTCGTACACAGCTTCCTGCTTGAGATATTCACGTTCGAACAAGGACCAGATTTCGCTGGAGCTGAGTTCCTTGCCGGTGGCATCGGTGATCGATTGCACCACCTGGCTGAATTCAATTTGCAGACGACGCGGCAATACCAAGCCGAAGTCGCGTTCCAGTAAGTAAGCAATACCGCCTTTACCAGACTGACTGTTGACGCGAATCACCGATTCATAAGTACGGCCGAGATCGCGTGGATCGATGGGCAGGTATGGTATTTCCCAAAGATCGTTTTCCTTGCGTGCCGCAAACCCTTTCTTGATCGCATCCTGATGCGAACCGGAGAAAGCCGTGAACACCAGATCGCCCACATAGGGATGACGTGGATGAATCGGCAATTGATTGCAGTGCTCGGCGCAGCGAGCCACTTCATTGATATTGGCGAAATCCAACTGCGGATGTACGCCCTGCGTATAAAGATTCATTGCCAGCGTTACTACATCGACATTACCGGTGCGTTCGCCGTTACCGAACAAGGTACCTTCGACACGATCGGCGCCCGCCATGACGGCTAGCTCGGCTGCAGCCACCGCAGTGCCGCGATCGTTATGCGGATGTACAGACAGCACGATGCTGTCGCGGTTTTTTATGTGGCGGCAGAACCATTCGATCTGATCCGCATACACATTGGGTGTGGCCATCTCGACGGTGGCGGGCAAGTTCAAAATGGTTTTACGCTGCGGTGTGGGCTGCCATACGGCATTAACCGCATCGCAAATTTCCACCGCGAACTCCAACTCGGTGCCTGTGAAGCTTTCAGGGCTGTATTGAAATACCCATTCGGTATCCGGCTGTTGCTCGGCATGCTTGCGCACCGCCTCGGCGCCACGTACAGCAATGTCGATGATGCCGCGCATGTCGAGATTGAACACCACGCGACGCTGCACCGTGGAAGTAGAGTTGTACAGATGCACTACGGCGCGCCGTGCGCCGCGCAGCGATTCGAAGGTACGTGCGATCAACTCGGCGCGTGCCTGCGTCAGCACTTGAATGGTGACGTCGTCCGGAATCATCTTGTTCTCGATGATGTGCCGCACGAAGTCGAAATCGGTTTGCGAGGCCGCCGGAAAGCCCACTTCGATTTCTTTGAAGCCGATTTTCACCAGCTGTTCGAACATGCGCAGCTTGCGCGGCGCATCCATGGGTTCGATCAGGGCTTGATTACCGTCGCGCAGATCGACGCTGCACCACTGCGGCGCCTTGTCGATGACTACATTGGGCCAGATGCGATCGGGCAAATTGATCGGCACAAAGGCGCGGTACTTGGAGGATGGATTCTGCAACATGGTGGTTCTCCCACAGCCTGGGCAACAGCTTGCATGCGTTGCCGCTCAATTAAAATACGAAGATTTGTCTGCAGCGCCGGTGCAGTGATTAGGCGCGAGGGTATATGTGCGTCTAGCGACGCAGGTGCAGGCGCGCACCCAGCAACGAACTGCCGCGACGGGGCAGGGGGAGAATGTTCGTTGTCTGGAAGTGACGCATGGCCGGAATCTAGCAGGCCTGCGGCGGCTGGTGCAAGCCTGCCGTGGTTTTTTGTGCCACTTTGTGGGGCGGCACAGGATAACGGTTCATGCCGGTGCTAGGATTCAAGGTACTGGTTGTTCACCAACGGCCAGCACTGCCGTTTGCCAAGTGTGAGTCATGTGTTGGCGGCAGCTCCTGATGTGAGGACGACCTCACCTCTCTTGAACATTCCGCAGGGACGACCCTGCATCGAGAGAGTTATTCATGAGTTGGTTCATTTTGTTTGTCGCAGGTCTATTCGAAATCGGTTGGGCCATCGGCCTTAAATATACCGATGGCTTCACTCGCTTCTGGCCCACCATTGGCACCGTGCTTTCAATGATCGTTAGTCTGGGATTGTTGGGTATGGCGATGAGATCGTTGCCTGTCGGAACGGCCTATGCCATCTGGGTGGGTGTTGGCGCGATTGGCACCGCAATACTAGGTATCGTGTTGTTGGGCGAATCTGCCAATGGATTGCGCGTGATTAGTCTTGGGTTGATTGCCGCGGGCATCGTAGGTCTTAAGTTCGCTGCATGATCTTAAGAAGTTAGTTAAGCCGCAGTCGTTTTTAGGCGCGGCTTAACTCGAATGCTGAAACTTGGAATCAAGAAAAGATTAATTACAAACTAACGGTTGTAAGCGACGTTACTTCTTCTCCGCCATACACTCGGTAATCACATCGCATACGGATTTGATGGCGCCATTACGCGTGCTGCTCTTGCGCCACACGGCGCCGACAACGCGCGTAGGTGCGGGTTTCGGGAAGGGTTTAACGATCACGCTTTTTTCATTGCCAAACGGACCGCTAGTAGATAGCTGCGGCAACAAGGTCACACCCATGCCGGCGGCAACCATCTGGCGCAGCGTTTCCAGACTGGTAGCGCGATAGTCCTGGTCTTCCTCAACATCACCCTTGCTGCAAATCTCCAGCGCTTGATCGCGCAGGCAGTGTCCGTCTTCCAGCAACAGCAACGAGTCTTGACGCAGATCTTCAAGCTTCACTGTGGCTTTGTCGGCCAGTCGATGGCCCTTGGGCAGGGCAATCATGAAATCTTCTTCGAACAGCTTGCGGGTCTCCACGCCATCGGCGTGAATGGGCAGCGCCAGCACGCCCATGTCGATGTCACCACTGCGTAATGCCTGTAGCAACGGTTCGGTCTGATACTCGTACAGCATCAGTTTCAACTTGGGCAAATGTTTGCGTAACTGCCGCGATAGCAGCGGCAGCAAGTAAGGACCGATGGTGGGAATCAAGGCCAGTTTCAATGTGCCGCTCAGTGGATCGCGCTGACTGCGCGCCAGCGACAGCAGCTCATCGCTGTCGATCACTACACGCCGAGCGCGCGCTACGATCTGTTCACCGATTTCAGTGAGCGCCACGCGCCGCGGTTGGCGTTCGATCAATTCCACGCCCAAGTACTCTTCCAGCTTTTTCAGCTGTGCCGATAGCGTGGGTTGGCTGACATGACAACGCGCCGCGGCCTTGCCGAAGTGCTTGGTATCGGCCAGGGCGACCAGGTAACGCAGATCACGCAGATTCATTATCAGTCTCTGAAGTTGGTGAACTGCAGCGGCATTTCCAGCTTGGCGTTGCGCATCAAGGCAATCACCGACTGCAGGTCGTCGCGGCTCTTGCCGGTGACGCGCACCTGCTTATCCTGCAGCGCGGCCTGCACTTTCAGTTTGGAATCCTTGATCACGCGCTGAACTTTCTTGCCCAGTTCGCTATCGATACCTTCGCGCAGCGTTACCACTTGCCGGGCGGTTTGCAGATTGACCACTGGGTCGTCGACCTTCATACACTGCACATCGATGCCGCGCTTGGACAGACGCAGGCTGAGGATGTCCATCATTTGCTTGAGCTGGAAATCCGCCTGGGCGCTCAGGGTGATGACCTTGTCCTTCAATTCGAACTTGGCGCCGCTGCCTTTAAAGTCGAAACGTGTGTCGACTTCACGCGTGGCCTGATCCACGGCGTTGACGATTTCGTGCTGATTGAGTTCGGAGACGATGTCGAACGAAGGCATGAGCAGGTCCTGTGAGGGGCGAACGACTGGTCGGTAAGTTTACGTTTCTTTTGGGCGGCTTGGCTTGTTTCAATGCAGGGCAGTCGTTAGGCTGCGCCGCCCGTACAAAACAGCCATCTTTCCGGGGGAAATGCCATACATGAGTCAGCCACCGCAACTTGCGGCACGTCCACTGGGCTGGCTTTTGTTATTAGGCGCGCTGACCGCCCTCGGTCCCGTTTCCATCGATCTGTATCTACCGGCTTTCAGCGTGATCGAAGCCGATCTGGGGCAAGGTATCGAGAGCACCCTGGCCGCCTACATGTTCGGTGTGGCCATCGGCCAATTGTTCTACGGGCCCATCAGCGATCGCTTCGGCCGCAAGCCGCCTTTGTATGTGGCGCTGAGCTTGTATGCACTGGGCTCACTGGGTTGTGCCCTGGCCGACAGCATGACTGCGCTGGTGCTGTGCCGTTTGCTGCAGGCTCTGGGCGGCTGTGCGGGAGTGGTGATTGCCCGCGCCGTGGTGCGCGACAGCTGTGAAGCGCATGAAGCGGCGCGCGTGTTTTCCACTTTGATTCTGATCACCGCTGTGGGACCGATTGTTTCGCCGCTGCTGGGAAGTTTCATCGCCGCCGCCGGCAGCTGGCGCACGCTCTTCTATCTGCAAGCGGCGGCGGGCTTATTGATGCTGCTGATTATGCATTTCTCCCTGCAGGAAACCGGCAGGCGTGGCGCGGCGCTGAGTTTCCGCCGCGTGGCCGCGACCTATGCGGACCTGCTGCGCGATCGCACCTTCATCGGCCATGCCCTGGTGGGGGCCTGCGTCATCGGCGTGATCTTCTGCTACATCTCCAGCGCGCCCACGGTACTAATGATGTCCTATGGACTGAGTCCGCAGCAGCTGGCCTTATTGATGGGCTTGAATGGGCTGAGTTTTGTGGTGGCCAGCCAGCTCAATCTGTATCGACTGCGTGCGCACACGCCGGCCGCCATTCTGAGCGTGGCGGTGTGGGTGCCGGTGGTGTTTGCCGCTGCCACATTGCTGACCAATCTGCACAGTCCCACCTATCTATGGCTGTTGGTGTTGCTGCAGGTGGGCATTTTTGCCGGAACGGGTCATATCAGTCCGAATGCCACTGCTGAGGCGTTGGCGCATCAAGGCAATCGCGCCGGCGCTGCGTCAGCGTTGCTGGGGTCAATTCAGTCGGTGGGCTCGACGCTGGCCGGTTTGGCCATGGCGGTCTTCAGCAAGGGCGGCGTGCATTCCATGGCCATCCTGATGTTGGTGGGTTCGGTGGCGATGCTGGCGGCGCACTACTGGCTCGCCCGACCTCGACCCAATACTTAAAAGGCCCTAACTTGGCGTTATTGCGTGGGTAATGCCCAGGGCAGGGTGACTTGGCGCACCGGTTCTCCCTGGGCGCTCATTTCCACCTGATCATCAACGACTCGTTTCGCCACCCAGGGTTGAGCATTGCTCAGATTGGTCCATAACTCGCCCTGCAATTCGCCGTGCTGATTGACCTTGCCCTTGAACAGCAGGGCGCGTCCCTGGCCGAGCGCGGATAGATACAAATCGTCGCCATGCACCTGACCCAGCAAGGTGATCATGTTGCCATCGGGCAGACGCAGCTGGCCGTCGACGGCATCGAAGCGCTGTTGCAATTGCACGGTTACCGGTGCGGAAAAATGCTGCGGGCTGATCGCCTCCAACTGCCAGTAACCCGAGACGTCGGCATTGTCGGTGCTGGCGTCGGCAATGAATTGATACGTTTGCCGCCGGTCGGCGGTGAACGGCAGGGTTTGCGGTGCGCCCAGGTGATCGGTGAAACGAACCTCGCCCTGCAAATCCTGGGGACCGATGGTGGCGTGCAGCATGCCCGCCCCATCCGGCAATTGTGCGTCCAGGGCGCCATCCTTCATCTGTAGATTGGTCAGCGGCCGGACCTCGCCATCGTGCAGGACGCCCATGACGGTCTGTCCCTGTTGTGCGCTTACCTGCAATTCAAAGGGCACCTCGCCGCCGCGCAGTTTGACGAAGGCGCGATAGGTGCCCGGCGTCGGCGTATCGACCCGGCCGCAAGCGGCCAGGCCCACACTCAAGGTAAGCGCCAACAAGGAGGTGGGCAACAGGCTGCGGAAAGTCGGGAGTGGCGAATTCACAGGCATGTCTGTCAGGTTACGAAGGTGGTTATTTTGACGGCATCTAGCGGTGAAGTTACGAGATTAAATAACTTGTCATCTCGGCGGCATGAACCGGCCTCTGGCCGGCTCAAGCATTATTTATAACCGCTTTATAACCAGGCTGGAACTGACCGTGATACCGCTGCCACGGTAGCATCGCCCACCTTTTATCTGTGATCACACCATGTCCATTACGCTCGACCAGATCACCAAGCGTTACCAGAACACGCCGGTCGTCAACGATGTCTCGTTGGATGTGGCCGATGGCGAATTCTTCGTTCTGTTGGGCGCCAGCGGCAGCGGCAAGAGCACCCTGTTGCGCGCCATTGCCGGTCTGACCGGCGTCGATCATGGCCGCATCTCCCTGCACGGTCGCGATGTCACGCAGGTATCGCCGCGCAAGCGCGAAGTCGGCTTCGTATTCCAGAACTATGCCCTGTTCAAGCACATGAGCGTGGCGGACAACATCGAATTCGCGCTACGCGTACGCGGCGTCAAAAAAGCCGAACGCCAGGCACGCCGTAAAGAACTACTGCGTTTGGTGGCCCTGGATGGCATGGACGAGCGCCTACCCACCCAATTGTCCGGTGGCCAGCAACAGCGTGTCGCGGTGGCGCGTGCTCTGGCGCATAAGCCGCAGGTATTGTTGATGGACGAACCCTTCGGTGCGCTGGACGCCAAGATTCGCGAAGAATTGCGCCGCACCATTCGCGAAGTGCAACGCGAGTTGAAGATCTCCACCATCCTGGTCACGCACGATCAGGAAGAAGCCTTTGCGTTGGCCGATCGCATTGGTGTGATGAATTTGGGTCGCTTGTTGGAAATAGGCCGACCGGAAGAGCTGTATGCCCGTCCCGCCACGCGTTTCGTTGCCACCTTCCTGGGCGCGGCCAATCTGTTGCTGGCGCGTCAAACCGCCGAAGGCATTCGCGTCGGCGCCACGCCGGTCACTGCGCAGCTGGATCAGCGCGTCGAGCTGCAACGCGATCACGAAGTGGTGGCGGTGCTGCGTCCCGAAGAAATTTCGCTGGCCGCCAATCGCGATAGCCTCAACACCATTTATCTCGGCGGCGGTGTGGTTGAAGCCGTGGGCTTCACCGGCGCCTTCGAACGTCTGCGTGTACGCATGACCGAAGCCGACAAGGGCGCGATGTGCGCCGACACCGATACTCAGAATCTAGCGACGCTGGATGTGACGCGTTCGCAGCATGAGCAACGTCAGCTGCCCTTGAATGTGGGTGATGCGGTTGCGGTGGGCGTGCGCCGTATTCATGTGCTGCCCACGCCCTTGTCCAGCTACACCGTCTATGCCGCTAACGCGCGTGCGGCCGATGAGCTTCGTGCGCATCCGTTGTTGGTCGATCTCGCCACGCGTATGAAGACGCGCGTCACTACGCAAGTCGAAGCGCAATTAGGCCAGGGTAATGGTGCGGCTACCAAGGCTGAACCTCTTGCTGGCGTGTCGGTGCTGGCTGCGAATGCGCAGCTGCCGGCGCAATTGGATTGGCTGCTGGATCGCGGTGCACGCGAAGTGTTGATTCTGCCAGCGCAATTCACGCCTGCTTCACGCGTGTTGATTCACTGGACCGGCGAAGAAGCGCGGCGCGCCACGCTGGCGGTTGCCGCCAGTGTGTTGCGTCATGTACCGGCTGAAGCCACTTATTTAAACATCGTGCCCGGTAGCGAGAACGAAGCACAAAAACCCGGCGCCATGCGCGAATTACTCGATGCACGCTCCGAAGCGCAGGCCGTGCACGGATTGGAAATGCGCACCGAATTGCACTTCGGTGAGGTCGCTGAAGAACTGAGCAAACAACTGGGCGACAAACCCGATCAGATGTTGATTCTGGGCGTCACGCAACGCAACGAGCTGCGGCAACGCTTCGCCCAGTTGTTACAACAGTCGGCCAATGTGCCGATGCTGGTGGTCTATCGCAGTGCGGATGCGGTCAGCCAAAGGAAATCGGCCTGAGCTAGACCATGTCCGAATCACGTCAACACAATGTCTTGCCAGGCTTCGGCCTGACGGTGGGTTACACCACGTTCTTCCTGAGCGCGGTGGTGCTGCTGCCGCTCACCGCCATGATCATCAAGGCATCGGGCATCAGCTATGAAGGCTTCGTAAAGCTGTTGGTCGATCCGGAAATCGTGTCTTCCTACAAAATCAGCTTTGGTACGTCGTTGCTTGCGGCGGTGATTAATTGCGTCTTTGGTTTTCTAATTGCCTGGGCGCTGACGCGCTACGATTTTCCGGGACGCAAGTTCGTCGATGCCTTGATCGATATGCCGTTTGCACTACCGACTGCGGTATCGGGTTTGGCGCTTACTACCGTGTTTGCGCAGAACGGCTGGATTGGTCTGCAGCTCGCGAAATTAGGTATCCAAGTGGTATACACATGGGTTGGCATCACCGTGGCCTTGACGTTGATCGGCATGCCCTTCGTGGTGCGCACGCTGCAACCGGCGCTGGCCGAAGTGCAGCGCGACCTGGAAGACGCTGCCGAAACCCTGGGTGCCAGCCGTTTCGTCATTTTCTGGCGCATCATTTTTCCGACCGTATTGCCGGCCTTGCTCACCGGTTTCGCCATGGCCCTCGCGCGTGGTATTGGCGAATACGGCTCGGTGGTCTTCATCTCCGGCAATCTGCGTTTCCAAACTCAGATCACGCCATTGTTGATCGTGCAGAAGCTAGAGCAGTTCAAATACGTTGATGCCGCTGCATTGGGCTGCATCATGTTGGCCGTGTCGTTTGTTATGTTGTTATCAATCAATTTGCTGCAGGCTTGGAGTCGGCGGCGTATTACCGTGGGTAAGCGCTAATGGCTGCAGGTCCTTCCAAGCAAGTACTGGCTGAACTGGCGTCGCGTCCGGGTGGCAACACCTGGACTGACAAAATCATACGCTGGTCTTTCATCAGCGTTTCATTGTTGTTTCTATCGGCATTGCTGGTAGCGCCCTTGCTATCGGTTCTAACTATGGCGCTGTCGAAAGGTGTTGCGGCTTACTTCGATAGTTTTGCCGACAAAGATACACGCGCAGCGATCCGGCTCACCTTGATTACCGCCGCCATCGTGGTGCCACTCAATACCGTATTCGGTATCGCCGCCTCCTGGGCGATTGCCAAATTCGAGTTTCGCGGCAAGAGCATTCTGATTACCGCCATCGATCTGCCCATCGCCGTATCGCCGGTGGTGTCGGGCCTGATCTATGTGATGTTGTTCGGCACCCAGGGCTGGTTCGGTAGCTGGCTACAGGATCACAACATCAGCATTCTGTACGCTACGCCGGGCATTGTACTGGCCACCATGTTCGTTACCTTTCCCTATGTGGCGCGCGAACTGATTCCGCTGATGCAACAGCTGGGCAATGAAGAAGAGGAAGCCGCCATCACCATGGGCGCCGGCGGCTTGATGACCTTCTTCCGCGTGACGCTGCCGAAAATTCGCTGGGGCCTGTTGTACGGCGTGATTCTCACCAATGCGCGCGCCATGGGCGAGTTCGGCGCGGTATCGGTGGTGTCGGGACATATCCGCGGCTTCACCAACACCATGCCGCTGCACATCGAGATCTTGTTCAACGAATACAATTTCGTGGGTTCGTTTGCCGTGGCTTCATTGCTGATGGCGCTGGCCATCGTTACGCTACTGGTCAAGACCATCATCGAATGGCGCGGCTATCGTAAATAACCACCGATGCTCAATACCCTGCAACGCTGGCTGGATCGATTGGAGCTGGACGCGGAAAAGACCAGCCTGCGCACGCTGCTGCCGGCGATTAACGTGGTGTTGGTGTTGCTGGTCATCATCAGCATCTCGTTCAGCGCCGTGGGCCTGCTGCGCAAGCTGGCCGATGCGCAGGGCGTGGCGCAGGTGCGCTTGGCCGGCGCTACCGCGCGCGAAGAACTGCGCAAGCTCAGCGAAGATGATCTGAAACAGACGCGCGTCATCGCGCGCGACGCGACGCTACGGCGCCTGTTGCAGGAAGATGCGCCGGATTTGTTGCCCTTGTTGAAGCGCGCCTGTGCGGCAGTAGGACTGGACACCTGCGCTCTGGTGCGTGGCGAGCAATTACTGGTACGCACCGACATCGGCAGCGGCGTTCAATATAGCGATCAGGATTGGGCGGCGATATTGGTCGCTGCACGCGAACAAGGCGAACGTTTCTCCGCCGTGCCGACTGCCAACTTGCCGGCGGTAATGGGAGCGAGCGCAGTCGTGGTGGCGGATGCCATTACGCCTGCTCAGACCATTCGCCTGTATGCGCTGCGTCACTACGATGCCGAGTTGGCAGGCAGCTTGAGCGATCACGCCGGCGTGGGTATTCGTTTGCTCAACTATCGTGCTTTCAGCAAGGCGGCCACCGACGACTACACTCGTCTGCACTCTGCTGCGCTGTCCGATGGTCGTTATGCCGCCGAGCGCATCGACGCGCAGGATGTGTTTGCCGCCAGCGTGCCGGTGTTCGCCAGCACGGGTGAAGCGATTGCTTTGCTGCAAGTTGCGCTGTCCACCGATAGCAGTGACGTCACCACAGGTTCTCTGACGCGCCGCCTATGGGTCACGGCGGTGGTAGTCGGCGTGTTGGCTATTCTCGTCAGTCTGTTATTGGGTCAACTGGTGGCCAAGCCAGTGCGTGCTTTGACCAATGCCGCCACGCGCCTGGCGCAGGGTGATTTCTCGACTTCCATTCCTGCCGGCGGACCGGCCGAGATCGGCTTGTTATCGCGCACCATGGAAAACATGCGCGGCAACTTGATCGAGTTGACCAGCACACTGCGACGTCGCGAAGCCGAAGCGCAGGCCGTGCTCAGCGGCACCAGCGAAGGGGTGTATGCGGTCGACAAGCAACGGCGCATCACCTATCTCAATCCGCAGGGCGCGCGCATGCTCGGCGTCAAAGCCGAAGACGCCATCGGCAAGTTCTGCGGCGATGTGCTGCATCCCTGCACCGACAAATTCGGCAATCGTCCCTGCGATAGTAATTGTCCCATCGTGCAGGCGCGTACCACGCATAGCACCCAGTCCACCGAGCGCCTGCAGATCAACGATGGCCGCGTGTTCAGTGCCGTGATCACCAGCGCCGCGCCGGTGGATGGTTTGCAAGTGCAGGTGCTGCGCGATGAGACCGAGCTGGAAGCCATTCGTCGTGCGCGCGACTCGGTACTGGCCAATATCTCGCATGAATTCCGCACGCCGCTGGCAGCACAGCTGGCCAGCATCGAATTGTTACTGGATGGTCTGGAGCACATGCCGGTCGATCAGACTCGCGAACTGGTGTTGTCATTGGAGCGCAGCACGCAGCGACTGACCGCGTTGATCGACAATCTGTTGGAAAGCGTGCGCATCGAATCCGGCCAGCTCAGTATTCGTCAGCAAAGCGTGGCCATGAGTGAAGTAGCCGCCGAAGCGCAGACCTTGGTGGGAGCGCTGCTGGCGCAACGCGGTCAGCGGTTGCAGATCGATGTTTCCGAAGAGCTGCCCAACGTCAACGGCGATGAAACGCGCCTGACGCAGGTGTTGGTGAATTTGTTGGCTAACGCCTGCAAGTTTGCGCCGGAGAACAGCGTGATTCGTGTCGGCGCCGAAGCGCGTGGCGATGATGAAGTTGATGTGTGGGTGGAGGACGAAGGCGCTGGCGTGCCCGAAGCACAGCTGGATTCCATCTTCGCGCGTTTCTCGCGTGGCCCGGGACAGGAGCCGGAACCCGGTGGTCTGGGCCTGGGGCTGTGGATCGTCAAATCGATTATCGATCGTCATGGCGGACGCATTACGGCCGCACGCACCTCCGAGCAACGCACTCGATTCACTTTTAATTTGCCGGTGTCAAAGTAGGCGGGCATGAAGATACTCATAGCCGACGATGATCTGGAGCTGCTGGCGCTGATTGGTTTCACGCTGTCGCAATCGGGCTTTGCCGTGGTCAAGGCCGGCGATGGGCTGACCGCATTGCGCGTGTTTTCGCAGGAAGCGCCGGACCTGGTGCTGCTCGACATCAACATGCCCGGCGCCAGTGGCTTTGAAGTGTGCGCACGCATTCGCGATCAATCGCGCGTGCCGGTGATGATGCTTACCGCGCGCGGCGAAGAAGAAGATCTGGTGAAGGCCTTGGAATTAGGCGCTGACGACTATCTCAACAAGCCCTTCAGTCCGCGCACCCTGATTGCCCGCGTCAAAGCGCTGTTGCGTCGCGCCGGTCTGGAAACCAATGTCGCACCGGTGAGCGCCGGTCGCCTCAAGCTGGATGTCGATGAGCATACCGTGCAGGTGGGCATCGACGAACCCATGCGTCTTACCAAGCTGGAAACCCGTCTGTTGCAGATGTTGCTGGTTAATGCCGGTCACACCGTCAGTTCCGATCGCTTGTTGATGCAGGTGTGGGGACATAAGGGCGCAGGCGATCGTCAATTGTTGAAGCAACTGGTGCATCGTGTGCGCCAGAAGATTGAAGTCGATCCGGCTGTGCCGCAGCTGCTGCAGACTGCACCGGGCGCGGGCTATAAGTTGGTGGTGGACTGATCCTTACTTCTGAGCTGCAAGCGAATCAATCCTTTGTCAGCACTAGAAACCACATTGGCGCAGTTGGGAATCACGACCGCCTTGCTGCAAGGTCGTCAGCTCATTTTATTCAATGAGCCTGAGCAGTTGGTCGTTGCCGAAACATCACCCAACGGCCGTGAGCACATGCTGACGCCTGATACTGCCAAAGCCTGGCAGTCCATGAAGCAGGCAGCACTAACTGCAGGCATTGATATCTTCATCTTCTCCGCCTTCCGCAGCATTGCCCGACAGGCAGAGCTCATTCAAGGCAAGCTGGATCGCGGCGACAACATTGCAGATATCCTCAAAGTACTCGCGCCACCCGGTTATAGTGAACATCACACCGGACGCGCCATCGATATCTCCACGCTAGGCGTGCGAGCCGTGCAGGAAGAATTCGCCACTACATCAGCCTATGCCTGGCTGAGCGAACACGCGCATGAATTCGGTTTCGTGCTGTCCTATCCCGCCGGTAACCAACAGGGTTATCAATACGAACCCTGGCATTGGTGCTATCACGCGGGGTGATAGCCGTCGCTAGTAACTCGTGCGTCCAAATACGGGCGAGGCTTTTAGACGATTTAGTGCGATACCTAATGCTCGGTCATCAAATAAACGGTTTTTGCGCTCGGATGCACCCGCTGGCCAGTGTTTTAGTCCTTCGCGTAGAGCAGGTACGGTGGGTTCGACGTGCTCCATGGCTAGCAGCCAATCAACTGTTGCCAGTAATTCCATGCCGTAGGGTGACTCAAAGCCATTGATCAATTCAGCTGTATGCTGTAGAGCGGGTAAGTAGTCTTTTGCCTCGGAGCGCAGGTAGGCGTCTACGTGAGACTTATGATCTTCATCAAACCAGATGACGTCCAACGGATCAGAATCAGCAATGCGCTTGTCGCTGTGCAAATAACTGCCATCCAGCTTATCCAGCAGATGGTTCAGTGTTCTGGCGTAGGGTCCGTAGATATGTGCTTCAAACTTCAGGTTCAGTGAATTTTCGAGCGATAGTCTTTCAATGGCGCGTTCTAGGAACCATGCCAGTTTCTGGACCTCCAGCTGGCTGCATTCCATCCCAAGCACCCAGTAACGGCGCACCAGTTCAGCTATTAGCGCACGAGCTGGAGTTAATTTCTCTACGCCACTGCGTTTAGCCACATTCTGATATTGCTTGGTTGGTTCAAACACTAGAATGTCTAAATTTAGATCACCTAAAGCCTTGTTGATTTCTGCCTTTACCTCGGGCCAGCTCAGACCGCCATTACCTGCGCCCAGGGGGGGGATGGCTATGGATTCGATCTTCTGATCGATCAGAAACCGATGCAGATCTTTTAGGCCAGATGTGATCCACTCCATACGTGAAGGCGCTTTCCAATGCTGCTTGGTCGGAAAGTTTACAATCCAACGTGGGCCGTCAAGTTCGCCGGTCTCGGTGACGAACATTTTGCCAGTTTGTACCAGCTTGGCCTTGCAGGCATCGGCATATAGTTCGTAATTGTGCTCAAAGCGTTCCTTGAACATCAACGCGATACCCTTGCCCATGACGCCTACCGTGTTCACGGTGTTCACCAGCGCGTCGGCACGCGCTTCAAGCAGATTCCCCGTCGTATACCTAATCATTTTAGAAGTACCAATTCGGTCGAGCGTGAACCTTCAGACCAATACCGCGAGTCTGTACTTGCTGAGAGATGCTCCGCTGCAATGGTTCCGTATAGCACACTATCCCGACCAGCCCGTCAATTGGGCAATGCTGATGGATCAGAGCCTCGGCCTGATAACGCTCAAACTTGACCGGATCATCCGGATCACGCCGGAAATCCCGTCGTTGCAGTAGCTCCCAATCGATTTTATTTAGGTCTGCTAGATCACTGAAGAAATTGGCCCATTGGTAATAAGCGTGCTTATCAGTGAACAGGAAAGGCAGGCCCAGTTTTGTTACATGGTGCAGGTTGGACACCAGAATCAGTAACTCGTCCTTATTGCGTCTTGATACACCCCGCCCTGACAGAATATTGCGCATCATCACCGAGAAGGGGGTGAAGTAAAACGGCACGTAGTCATTCAGTACCCCGCCAGGAGACACCGGTACAGGGTGCGTGCTGCGCTTAGTTATCAGTTCAGAGCTGCCTATGCTCACCCAGTTTGGTGACCTAAGTGTGCTATTTCCACTGGATAGGCCATTGTCCAGAATCCAAGGTAGATTGTCCCGGTGAACTATGCGCCAAATTAGGGCCTTCTCGGGGCTAAGATTGGTGTAGTTCATCGAAGAAACATTGCCCCATTAACACCAACGTCTAATTGCAATCGGCGCTGAGCAACTCCTTGTCTGACACTCATTGCCACCATTTCATTTGGCGCATAAATCTGGAAAAAGTCTGAGGCCGGTACAACCCGAGGAGACAAACATTCAGCCATGCATACATTCTTGCATGTAGTGTCGTGATAGTCTCGTCGATTCATGGTCTCCCAATCAATTTCAGCAAACCCCTTCTCATAGGTGAGCAGTTGCGGAGTGGAATTTGCTAATGGGTGACTCGAGACTGCCAACCAATTTTCACGTTGTGCCAAGGCTCGTCTAACAGTTATTAAAATAAAGTAGGCGTCCGGGTGGTCTTCTTGCACTCGTCCATCGAATGGGTTACGAGCAAACCAGTGAAAGGGCACAAAAGCGTCAAGACCAAGCTGCCGACGATTCGTAATAATTTCAGGGTCGGCTACATCCTTAAAGTCATTAATTTGTGCACGTGGCATTAGCCCCCTGTCCAAGATCGACGGTATGTTGTCTAACTTGGTCAGGTGATAAAGCAGTTTCTGATCTTGAATGTTAGGCACCTGAACTCCCTGTTTGATTTGCAATTTCTGTATCCAACAGTCTGGCCATCTTTCATTCGCGGTTGACTTATCCGTGGCGTTGGCAAACCGGGCGAGGATTATTCCGTTTAATCACGTCATGGCCGGACTAATCTGTTGTCTTTGGCTGGGAATCATAGCTCATCGCTTGGTGTGTGGCTCTATCATGAGGATATCGCTTGATGCTTTTTCTAAGGTCAGGCCAATTGATAATTGGCACGCGCCTCTCTCAAAAGAGGTAGGCCGTTACCCACCCGGTGATGCCAATCATCCCCACCGCCGGAGCAATGTTCGTTTGACGGTGTAATCCTGAGAATGCCCTCCATCAGAAATTGGGAGGACTAACGGATGAACCGTTCACTGCAAGCCGCGGCCGCCGCCGCATCGACACTGGCTTTAACTCTGGCACTGGGCGCATGCGCACGCAATGAAGCCGCCACACCCACGGCTGCAGCTGCTGGCCCGCAGGTCAGCGTGGCCTCGGCCGTGGCGCAGGCCATTACCGAATACGATCAATTCACCGGCCGCATTCAACCGGTGGAGCGTGTGGAGATTCGTCCGCGTGTATCGGGCTATATCGCTTCGGTGGAATTCACCGAAGGCCGCGAAGTAAAGAAGGGCGATGTATTGTTCACCATCGATCCCCGTCCTTACGAAGCCGAGTTGAAGCGCGCCAAGGCCGAACTGGCACGTGCTGTCACCGCGCGTACGCTGGCCAACACCGAGCACGATCGCGCGCTCAAGCTGCTTAACCTGCGCGCCATCTCGCAGGAAGAGTACGACACGCGTGTGGCCGGCAGTGAACAGGCCGATGCCAATGTTGAAGCGGCACAGGCTGCCGAAGATGCCGCGCAACTCAATCTCACCTTTACGCGCGTGCGCGCACCGATCTCCGGTTTGATCAGTCGCGCTGAAGTGACTGCGGGCAACCTGGTGAGCAGCGGCGACACCTTGCTCACCACGCTGGTTTCCATTGATCCCGTGTATGTGGAATTCCAGGGCGATGAGCAGATGTATCTCAAGTACGCCCGCGATACCCGCAAGCAAGCCAATGGCAAGCCCGTATGGGTTGGTCTGGCCAACGAAGAGGGCTATCCACATCAAGGCGCGATGGTGTTTCTCGACAACGAATTGGACCCGGCCACCGGCACGGTGCGCGTGCGTGGCAAGTTGGATAACAGACAGCGCATTTATACGCCGGGCATGTTTGCGCGCATCAAGGTGAGCGGCACCGGCGAACAGCAGGCGGTGCTGGTGCGCGACAGCGCGGTGGGCACCGATCAGAACGTACGTTACGTGCTGGTGGTGGATGCACAGAACAAGGTCGAGTACCGCGCCGTGAAATTGGGTCCGGCCATTGATGGTCTGCGTGTGGTGCGTGAAGGTCTGCAGGCCGGCGAGAACATCGTGGTCAACGGTCTGCAGCGCGTGCGTCCCGGCGTCACGGTTACGCCGCAGATGGTGAGCATGAATGTGACCGCGGCTAACGATGCGTTAGCCAGCGTCATCAAGTTGAACCAGCAAGGAACCTCGCTGTGAAATTTTCGCATTTCTTTATCGAACGGCCGGTATTCGCGGCCGTGTTGTCGGCGCTGATCACCATCGGCGGTTTGATCTCACTGTTCAAACTGCCGATCAGTGAATATCCGGAAGTGGTGCCGCCCTCGGTGGTGGTGCGCGCGCAGTATCCGGGCGCAAACCCCAAGGTGATTTCCGAAGCCGTGGCCGCGCCATTGGAACAGGAGATCGTCGGCGTTGAAGATGTGTTGTACATGTCTTCGCAGGCCACCATGGATGGCGCGCTGACGCTCACCATTACTTTCAAGATCGGCACCGATATCGACCGCGCGCAGGTGCAGGTGCAGAACCGTGTGGCGCAGGCACTGCCGCGTCTGCCGGAAGAAGTGCGTACGCTGGGTGTGTCGACGGTGAAGAGTTCGCCCAACCTGATGATGGTGGTGCATCTCACCTCGCCGGATAACCGTTACGACTCGCTGTATTTGCGTAACTACGCCGTGTTGAATGTGCGTGACGTCTTGGCGCGTCTGCCCGGCATGGGCGATGTGCGCGTGTTCGGCGCGGGCGATTACTCGATGCGCATCTGGCTGGACCCACAGAAGCTGTCGGTGCGCAATCTCACCACCAGCGATGTGGTCGCAGCAATACGCGAACAGAATGTGCAAGTGGCGGCCGGTCAGATCGGCGCGCCACCGGCTGAGGGCGCTGAGTTTCAACTGGCGTTGAACGCCATGGGACGCCTCACCGATGAAGACCAGTTCGGTGACATCATCATCAAGACCGGCGCCTCCGGCGAGATCGTGCATCTGCGCGATGTGGCGCGCATCGAACTCGGTGCCGCCAGTTATGCATTGAAGGCTGGCCTCGATAACAAGAACGCCGTGGCCTTGCCGGTGTTCCAAGCCCCAGGCTCGAATGCATTGGAATTGTCATCTCAAGTGCGCCAGAGCATGGAGCGCTTGAAGCAGAACTTCCCGGAGGGCGTGGACTACAGCATCGTCTACGATCCCACCGTGTTCGTGCGCGACTCCATCAAGGGCGTAGTGGAAACCTTGCTGGAAGCCATCGCCTTGGTAGTGTTGGTGGTGATTCTATTCCTGCAAACCTGGCGTGCTTCGGTCATTCCATTAGTGGCCGTGCCGGTGTCGGTGATCGGCACCTTCGCGGTGTTGCTGGCACTGGGCTTCTCGATCAACACGCTGTCGTTGTTCGGCTTGGTGCTGGCCATCGGTATCGTGGTGGATGACGCCATCGTGGTGGTGGAGAACGTCGAGCGGCATATTGCCGATGGGTTATCGCCGCGCGAAGCCACCAAGCTGGCGATGAGTGAAGTGAGCAAGCCGATCATTGCCATCACCCTGGTGTTGTGCGCGGTGTTCATCCCGGTGGCCTTCGTCAGCGGTCTCACCGGCCAGTTCTACAAGCAGTTTGCCTTGACCATCGCCATCTCGACGGTGATCTCGGCGTTCAACTCTTTGACGCTGTCGCCAGCGCTGGCCGCGGTGTTGCTCAAGCCGCATGCCGCCAAGCCGGATCGTCTGTCGTACTGGATGGATAAGTTGTTCGGTCGCTTCTTTGCGCGCTTCAATCGCGGCTTTGATCGACTGGGTCATACCTATCAGCGTGGTGTGACCATCACCATGAAGCGCACCGGCGCAGCTTTGATCATTTACGGCGGCCTGGTGCTGCTCACGGTGTTCGGTTTCATTACCTTGCCCACCGGCTTCATTCCCGCGCAGGACAAGCAGTACCTGGTGGCGGTGACGCAATTACCACCGGCCTCGTCGATTCAACGCACCGATGAAGTGATTCACAAGATCGCCGAGATCGGTCTGCAACAACCGGGCGTCGAAGGTGCGGTACAGTTTACGGGTTTGTCGGCCAACAATTTCGTCAATGCTTCCAACGTCGGCATCGTGTTCTTCACGCTCAAGCCTTTTGAAGAACGTCAGTCGAAGGAGCTGTCGGCGACGGCGATTGCCGGTGGACTCAATGCCAAGTTGTCGTCCATCCAGGATGCCTTCGTCGGCGTGTTCCCACCGCCGCCGATTCTTGGGTTGGGCACGCTGGGTGGCTTCAAGCTCAACGTAGAAGATCGCGCTGACATGGGCGCAGATGCGCTGTATGCCGCGGTGCAGGAAGTGACGCGCAAGGCGGCGCAAGATCCGGCACTGGCTGGCGTGTACAGCAACTACCAGATCAATGTGCCGCAGTTGAACGTCAATGTGGATCGCGTCAAGGTGAAGCAGCAGGGTGTGCAGCTGACGGATGTGTTCCAGACGCTGCAGGCCTATCTCGGTTCGCTGTACGTCAACGACTTCAATCGTTTCGGTCGCACCTACCGCGTGGTGGCGCAGGCCGATGCGCAGTTCCGTTCGCAGAAGGAAGACATTCTGCCTTTGAAGACACGCAATGCGCAGGGTGAGATGGTGCCGCTGGGTTCGATGTTGAAAATCGAAGACACCTTCGGTCCCGACTTCGTCGAACGCTTCAATGGCTATCGTTCCGCCGATATCAGTGGCGGTCCGGCACCCGGCCGTAGTTCCGGTGAAGCGCAGGCAGCCATCACCAAGATCTTGAACGAGACCCTGCCCAATGGCATGTCGTTCGAGTGGACCGAGCTTGCGTATCAGCAGATCACTTCGGGCAGCACGGCCTTGTTGGTGTTCCCGCTGTGCGTGTTGTTGGTGTTCTTAGTATTGGCGGCGCAGTACGAAAGCTTCACGTTGCCACTGGCCATCATTCTCATCGTGCCGATGAGTCTGCTGGCCGGGATGGTGGGCGTGCGTCTGCAGGGCGGCGATAACAACATCTTCACCCAAGTGGGTTTCCTGGTGTTGGTGGCGCTGGCTTGCAAGAACGCCATCTTGATCGTCGAGTTCGCCAAACACTTGCAGGAAGAAGGCGGTCGCGATCGTTTCAGCGCCGTGCTGGAAGCAGCACGCTTGCGTCTGCGTCCGATCTTGATGACCTCGTTCGCTTTCATCATGGGTGTGGTGCCCTTGGTGCTGGCCACCGGTGCGGGCGCTGAAGTGCGTCACGCCATGGGTGCGGCGGTGTTCGCCGGCATGATCGGTGTGACGGTGTTCGGTCTACTACTGACGCCGGTGTTCTACGTGCTGGTGAGCAAGCGTCGCACCAGTGAAGTTGCATTGCCTGGTACAGCGGAGGTGATTCATGCTTAAGCCTGCAATAACAATGGCAGTGATGGTCACGCTCAGCGCTTGCGCAGTAGGCCCCGACTATCGCCAGCCGCAAGCGAATACCGAGGCAACGTTCACTGCCGCCAACACGGCATCGTTCAACAGCTCGCCGGTAACGCCGCAGTTCTGGAATAGCTTCAACGATGCCACGTTGGCGCAGTTGGTTAATGATGCGCTGCTGGCTAATCACGATCTGCGTATCGCTTTAGCCAATCTCAATGCCTCGCGCGCCATCCATCGTCTGTCGCGCTTCGATCTCGCGCCTACCGTTACGGCGGGTGCGGGCTATACCGAGCAGCTGTATGCCAAGGGTTTGAACTCCACACGCGAGGTGTCGTACTACGATGCCAGCATCGACGCCGTATGGGAGCTGGATGTCTTCGGTCGAGCCCGTCGCAACCTGGAACGCAGTCGTGCCGAAGTACAGGCAGCCGAAGCGAATCTGCAAGATGCACAGGTCATGGTTACTGCCGAAGTCACGCGTACTTACTTCGAGCTACGTGGTCAGCAACAACAGCTCAGTGTGGCGCGTCGCAATGTGCAGAACCAGGGTGAGACCGTCGATCTGACGCGGGTGCGTCTGGATGCGGGTCGCGCCACCGAACTGGATACTTCGCGTGCACAGGCATTACTGAGCAGCAGCAATGCCACCATTGCTCCATTGCAAGCTGCCGTGGCGCGTTCTATTCATCGACTCAGCGTACTCACCGGTCGCGGACCGAATGCACTGACTGAATTGCTGACGCCATCGGCAGAGCTGCCGGTATTGCCCGAAGTGGTGGCGGTAAGCGATCCCGCCACCCTGCTGCGTCAGCGTCCTGATATTCGTGTTGCAGAGCGCGAGCTGGCGGCGAGTACGGCCGCAATTGGCGTTGCCGTGGCCGATCTGTTTCCACGCGTGACCTTCACTGGCAGCGTCGGTGTGGCCGCGATCAACAGCAGCGGCTTAGGCGATGCGGGCAGCGGTACACGCCTGGTTGCGCCCGGTATTTCCTGGGCCGCTTTCGATCTAGGCAGAGTGAAGGCGCAGATTGCGGCGACGCGTTTCAACAACCAAGCTTCGCTGGCTCACTACGAGCAAACGGTGCTGCAGGCATTGGAAGAAACCGAGAATGCCTTGGTCACCCACGCACAGGCGCGCGAACGGCTGCAGTATTTAACCGAATCTGCTGCAGCCAGCAGCCGAGCCGCCGAACTGGCGCGCATCCGCTACGAAAACGGCGTGATCGATTTCCTGCAGGTGCTGGATGCCGAACGTTCCTTGCTGCAGGCCGAGGATCAATTAGCCCAAAGCCGCACCGAAACTGCGACCTCGCTGGTGGCAGTTTACAAAGCGTTGGGCGGCGGCTGGGCCGATGCGCCCCTGCCGCGGTAGACTGGCCACCTCTATCACCGACATGGCCACTATGACGCTAGCCAATGACGACTTGCAGCTCCTTGAGCTGCAGCGCCTGCAGTCACTGCAGGCATTGTCAGCCCCGCAACCTGAGCGCCTGTGGGCCGCTTCGGCGCGCGCCAGCCGCATGTTGCTGGAAGCACCGGATGTCATGGCGGCCATGCCGCAGGTGTTACGCGAATTGGGTGAAGCCGCCGGTGTGGATCGCACCGCACTGGCCTTAGCAGAAATCGGTCCCGCCGGTGAACGCTGGCTGGATATCAAGAGCGAATGGCTGGCCGATGGCATTGACATCGAGTACGGCGATGCGCCGCGCACCTGGACCATGCGCAAGTCCGATTGTTTCTGCGATCAATTGAAAACCGGTCGCAGCGTGTACGTTTGCAACGAACAGTTCAATGACACCAGCATCGCCATCGACTTCGCCAAGAGTTCGATGATCGTGCCCTTCCTGGTGGATGGCGAATACCTGGGCGTGATCGGTTTCGATGCCTGTCGACAGAAACGTCAATTCGATCCGGCCATCATCTCGGCCTTGGAGATCGCCGCCAGTGTGATCGGCGCCGCGCTACATCGCGAGAAGCTGGTGGAAACCATGCGCCTGGAACGTGAGCAGGCAGCTGAGCAGCGGCTTTCCGAAATCGCCAATGCCAATGCCGCACTGCGTTCCAATTTACAACGTTTGGCTACTGCACCCGATCCCTACAATTTCATCGGCCACATGTTGCTGGAGACGGCGCATCAATTGGATGCCGCCGCCGGCACCATCGTCATGTTGAATGCCATCGGTGATGAGTGGCGTTTGATGGCGCATGTGCGCAAGGGCAATCTGGAAGAGCCGCCGTTCCCCTTGACCATGCCGCACTGCGAAGTTCTCAACAACGAGTTGCACCGGCTGGCGCGCGAGCCGTTGTACTTTGAAATTGCCGCCATGAACAAACCGGCGTGGCCGGGTGTGTATGAATATCATCAGCGTGAGGGCCATCGCTGCGTCTACAAAATGCCGCTGGTGTTCGGCGATAACATCGTCGGCTTCATGACGCTGTGTTTCATGGATCTGAGGCCACTGGCTTCGGAACGTATTGAGCTATTGATCACGTTGGCACAGCAGGCCACCTTGGCGATTGCATTGAAGCGTTTGGCGATTGCCGGTAAGGACGCGGCGGTGCTGGCCGAGCGCAATCGCATCGGTCGCGAAATTCACGATGGCCTGGCGCAGTCGTTCACCGGCATTCTCATGCAATTGGGTGCCGCAGAAGAGTTGGCCGAAGGTTCACCACTCACACCCTTGCTGCAACGTATTGGCGATATCGCCCGTGATGGTTTGAACGAAGCACGCCGTTCGGTGCTGGCCCTGCGTCCCAACGAAGCACGTCCCGGCGGTCTTGAACTGGCGCTCAAGCAATTGGCGGAACGTTCCACCATTACGGGGCGCGTAACTTCCAGTTTTGAAGGCGAGGGCATCGTTACTGGCCTGGCGCCGGAGCGTGAACATGCCTTGCTGCGCATCGCCCAGGAAGCCGTGAACAATGCCGTACGTCACGCTCAACCCAGCAGCGTTCGTATCGTGCTCAATGCAGAAGATGAGTTTCTGGTGCTGCGTATCATCGACGATGGCTGCGGTATGGCGCAGTTGCCCGAGTCTGCACAGCATGGCTTCGGCCTGACCAATATGCGCGAACGTGCGCATGCGATTGGTGGACTGTGGCAGGTCGACAGTCAGCCCGGCGCCGGTACGCACATCAGTGTGCGCGTACTGCGCCAGCAACGTAGCTAAGTAGTGAAGTCATGAACGCGCTTGTCAAAACCAGCGAGCAAAAAATCCGTGTGATCCTGGCCGACGATCATCCGGTGGTGCGCGATGGCCTGGCCAACATGGTCAATCAGCAAGCCGACATGCAGGTGGTGGCCGAAGCCGGCGACGGCGATGAAGCCATTGCGTTGTATGAGAAGCATCTGCCCGATGTGATGGTGCTGGATCTACGCATGCCCAAGCGCGATGGCGTAGCGGTGGTGCAGCATGTGCTGGAGGCACATCCCAAGGCGCGCTTGCTGATCATGACCACCTACGATGGCGATGAAGATATTTTTCGCAGCCTGAGTCAGGGCGCCAAGGGTTATCTGTTGAAAGACGCGCCGCGTCAGGAAATCCTCTCGGCGATTCGTGCTGTGAGCCAGGACCAGCCCTATACCTCCTCATCCATCGCCAGCAAGGCCTTGCAGCGCATGGTCAAGCCCAGCCTCACGCAACGCGAGCTGGATGTATTGCAGCAACTGGCGCAGGGGCGCAGTAACAAGGATATCGCGCGCCGATTGGAGATCACCGAAGGCACGGCCAAGACGCATGTGAAGTCGATCCTCACCAAGCTGGATGCGATTAGTCGCACGGAGGCTGTAGCGGTGGCACATCGGCGAGGCTTGGTACATTTGTAATTCCGCTTCCCTGTAGGTCGGGTTTTACACCCGACTCCGAGGTCGGATATCGGGTGTAAAACCCGACCTACAAGATCACGATCAAGGATGGTCGCATGCCGTACAACAATCTACGCATTGGACGCGTATCTATCCCCGGCCAAACCTACCTGGTTACCACCGTCACTTTGCATCGTCAACATTTCTTCGACGATTTTGTACTTGGCCGAATCGTTGTGGATTCGATGCGGATGCTGGATCGACAGGGTGCCAGTCGTACGTTGGCATTTGTGGTGATGCCAGATCATGTGCATTGGTTGCTGGACTTAAACCAGACGAGATCCCTAACTCAAATCATCAAATCTTTTAAAGGTCGCAGTGCGACGCTCATTGGCAAAAAGTTATGCCAGCCGTACAAGATATGGCAGCCCTCCTTTCATGATCACGCGGTACGTACCGATGAATCGTTGGTTGAGATGGCGCGCTACGTCGTTATGAATCCAGTGCGAGCCGGCTTGGTAAAAAGTATTGGCGATTATCCTCTGTGGGATTGCATATGGATGGAATGAGGTTCCGGCGTTCCTGTAGGTCGGGTTTTATACCCGACATCCGACGTCAGAGTCGGGTATAAAACCCGACCTACAGGGAGACCAATTTCCGACACCCTTGATATAGTTACGCACCGATACGTATCGGGATCAACTTGGTCTTCATGAGCACTCCTGCCCCAACCCATCTATTGCCCTCGCTTTCCATGGATTTCTGCGGCCTGAAATTTCAATCGCCGCTGGTATTGCTATCCGGCTGTGTTGGCTTTGGCGAGGAATACACGCGCATCGAAGGCTTCAGCAATCGCGATGCCGGCGCCGTGATACTGAAGGGCACCACGCTGGAACCACGCCTGGGTAATGCGCCGCATCGCATCTATGAAACGGCCATGGGCATGCTCAATGCCATCGGTCTGCAAAATCCGGGTGTCGATGCGGTGATCAACACCATCCTGCCGCAACTGGATTTCAGCGAAACTAATTTTTGCGCTAACGTCTGCGGTTCCACCATTGATGACTATGTGGAGGTAACGCGCCGCTTTAACGACTCGCCGGTGGCGGCCATCGAACTCAATATCAGCTGCCCCAACATCAAGGCGGGTGGCGTGCAGTTCGGTAACGATCCCGATATGTCGGCGCGCGTGGTCTCTGCTTGCCGGGCGGTAACCAACAAACCGCTGATCACCAAACTCTCGCCCAATCAAACCGATATTCGCGAGAACGCACGTCGTTGTATCGAAGCGGGCACCAATGCGCTGTCGCTGATCAATACCATGGCCGGCATGGCCATCAACATCGAAGCGCGCAAGCCGGTGTTGGGCAATGTGCAAGGTGGTTTGTCCGGCCCGGCGATCAAGCCCATTGCCTTGCTCAAAGTGATGCAGGTGGCGGAAGTGGCGCGACCGCATGGGATTGCGATTATCGGTCAGGGTGGTATTCGCACGGCGGAAGACGCCATTGAGTTTTTGATTGCGGGTGCGAACGTTGTAGGGATCGGCACGGGTTTGTTCTATGACCCGTTGATCTGTCCCAAGATCAATGCTGGCATCGCCGCTTACTTACAGAGACATGGAATGGACAGTGTTACGCAATTAAGCGGCACGCTGCGTCGATAAATAAAAATGACATCATCGCGTGAAGATCGCCCCCACCCCAACCCTCCCCCGCAAGCGGGGGAGGGCAGGGTGGGGGCGTCTCGCTCTCGGCCCAGGCGCACCAAGTGGTTGTTCGCGACCTTTGCAATAGCCTGGTTGCTGACCCTGTACTGGCAAACCCACAAGCCCCTGCATGAAGGCATGCATGTCAGCACGGCATCGGTGCTGATGCCGGAAAGCGAAGTGCACCTGCTCACCGATCTCACCTATCAAACACCGCAGGGCGAGCGCCGCAGCGAACAACAAATCTTCGATGCCGCATTTGCCCAGATCGATGCTGCACAGCGCTTCATCGTGCTGGATTTCTTTCTATTCAATGATGCAATGGGCCAGGTGACGGCTCAGGCCTCCGCCGCACAACGCAAACTCAGTCGTGAGCTGGCCGATCATCTGTTGGCGCGCAAACGCGCCTTGCCGAATATGGACATTGTGCTGATCACCGATCCCATCAATGATGCCTATGGCGGTGCGCCTTCGGCCTTGTTGCAGGAACTCAGTAATGCCGATATCGATGTGGTGCGTACCAATCTTTCCCAGCTGCGTGATTCCAATGCCGGCTACTCAGCGCTATGGCGTGGCTTGATTCAATGGTGGGGTAATAGCGATGCAGGTGGTTGGCTGCCTAATCCGCTCGACAAGAACAGTCCGAAGATCACGCTGCGCAGCTGGCTAAGCTTGCTCAACTTCAAGGCCAATCATCGCAAGATATTGGTGAGTGATCGTGATGGTGAATGGGTGGCGCTGGTGGCTTCGGCCAATCCACATGATGCCAGCAGTGCTCACTCCAATGTCGCGCTGCAGTTCAGTGGCGATCTGGCCAAGGAAGTATTCAACAGCGAAGTGGCTATCGCGCATTCATCCGGCTGGCCCTTCGATATGCCGGAGGTGCGGCGTACCGCAGTGACTGAGGGCGTTGCGAATATCGAGATGAGCTATCTAACCGAGGGCGCGATTCTCGAACGTGTGTTGCGTGAATTGCGCGCCACTCAGTCCGGCGATGAGATTCGTTTGGCGATCTTTTACTTGAGCGAACGCAATATTGTTGAGGCGCTCAAGCAAGCCGCTGCGCGCGGCGTAAACGTGAAGCTCATCCTCGATCCCAACAAGGATGCCTTCGGCATTCAAAAAGATGGCGTACCCAATCGCCCGGTGGCTAACGAACTCGTGACTGAAGGCATGGGTAATATCGAAGTGCGCTGGTATCGAACGCATGGCGAACAATTTCATACCAAGCTGCTGCTAGTGCGTCACGGTAACCAACTATTCACCACGCTGGGCTCCGCCAATTTCACGCGCCGCAATCTAGGCGATTACAACCTCGAAGCTAACGTAGCGTTGAACATGAGTATTGATACAGCCCTGGCTGAGCAGTTCAATACCTATTTCGACCGCTTGTGGAATGGCGACTCGGTGAATGCCGAGTATGTCGCACCATTCGGCGCCTATCAGGACGATTCATCTCTGCGTTACTGGCGCTATCGCTTGATGGAGGCGACCGGCTTGTCGACGTTCTGAGTTGCCTCTATGTAGACTGGTGTTGAAGCGCAGCTGAAACCCAGCATCTTTGTAATACCTAAGATGCTGTGTGAGGCACCCAGCCTACGGGATCATGGGCTTAATTAGGATTTTGCTTAAGTCCATTTCACCGACGCGCTTCGATCATCTTCCAGCCATTGCCGGATGGATCGCGAAAGCCGGCGTCCACGGCGCCATAGCGATCGGTGGGCTCCTGCGTGAACTCTACGCCTTGTTCACGCAACCGATCATAAGTTGCACGGCAATTTTCCACGATCAATACCAGCGGCGGCATTGCGCCTTTGGCCACCATGGCGCGTAATGTCTGTGCGGTTGCCGCGTCATGAATGGGTGGGCCTGGCGCGAACAGGCCCAGTTGAAAAGACGGCTGCTCCGGATGTTGCACAGTCAGCCAGCGATAGTTGCCATTGCGCACATCTGTATGGACACGGAAACCCAGCTTATCGACATAGAACGCCAGCGCCTCGTCCTGATCGTGCACATACAAACCGACCACTTGGATACCTTGACTCATGATCACCTCTTGGGTTGGGCGGCTTTTATAGCGCGCGTTCCCCGGCGTCGCTTCTCCGAAACTGCGATTGTGAGATTGGGCCGATGCGCGGCGCTGACGAAGCAGGCTGGCACGCGTTCCAGCTTGTGTTGAGCGGCCTGCTCACGGGTACGCAGCTCGCTGGGGCTTTCGCCGGTGATGTCGCGAAATATGCGGCCGAATGTGCCCAGACTTTTCCAACCCGTCTGGAAAGCAATGTCGGTGATAGGCAGTGCCGTGTCACGCAGCAATGCGGTGGCGCGCTCAATGCGTCGCGTCAGCAGGTAGCGATGCGGGGGGACGCCAAATGCTTCTTTAAAGGAGCGTGCGAAATGAGCTTCAGAGACTGCACTGATTCGCGCCAGTTGTCGGATAGACCATGCTTGGTCCGAGGCGCTATCCATCCGATCCTTGGCTCGTAGCAAGCGCCGCAGTAGTTCGGGGTCTTGATTCATCCCTTCATTTTTTTGACGCAAGGTTGCTACACCCGAAGCGGCTGATGAAACGGTATCAAGCCTGCCATCGGTATAGCTTCAGATCAATTGCGCCGCTCTTGCTGAATTTCACGCCTTCGCTTTGCAGTCGCAGCTTCTGCCTGGAGTCGGCATCGCCTGCGCCGCGCAAGCTGATCTTCCCCTGCGAATTCACCACGCGATGCCAGGGGACAGTGCTGCGCGGCGGTAGTGAGTGCAAGGCATAGCCCACCTGCCGCGCTTGGCGCGGCAGGCCCGCCAGCTCGGCGATTTGTCCATAGGTGGCCACGCGGCCTTTGGGAATCTGGCGCACAGCTGCGTAGATCAATTGATAATTGCTGGGCGAAGTGAGGGAATTCATCTCAAAGCGGAGTGTTGGCCAAGAAACTCAGGTGGCCACTTTAGCCAATGCCAGTACACGTTCCTGCTTCGATACCACCACGCCGCCCGGTTGTTCGACGGTCACCACGAAGGCTGCGGGCTTGCCCACCGGCAGCTTGGCGGTAAAGGGAATGATGACGTCACCGATGGCCGTGGTCTGCGGTGTATCGAATACGCCGCCGTCTACCGGTTCAGGCGGTGTACGTGAGGCATCGGCTATCCATAGCTGGTACTGCTCCAGACGCGGATCATTGGCGGGAATGCCACGGAAGCGCAGATAACCTTGTTGTGTGACGGGATCGAACACCACATCGCCTACCAGTGCATTGCCTGCCGCATCGTTGCCAGGAGACCAGGCGGCTTGAATGGCGCGACCACTACCTACCAATGCGGCGCGCTGTTGTTCCGGTGTCAAGGCGACCGTGGTTGCAATAGGTGCAGCACCTTCACCGGTAATGCGTGGCCACCATCCGACAATGGCCACCAGCAGGCAGGCTGCTGCGCTCCACCAGCCTGCAGCGGCGGATTGCCATAGCGATTTACGTTGTGGCATGGCAACGACATTAGTGACGTTGCGCGTGGGGACATCGGCCAGAATCTTTGCGGCGAGATGCGCGGGTAAAGCTTCTGACTTGTTAGAACCCGCTAACAGAATGGCCGCAACGCTGTTGTCGAATACCTCGTTGCTGCAATCGGGATGGGCCGCCAACAGTGCATCCAGTTCTGCAGATTCGACGGTGTTCAAGCCTTCGGTGGCTTGTTGCGCCAGCAGATCGAGCAGGCGTTCGTGGTTCGGCAGCGCGCTCATGAGCGGCCCTCCGTACCCGATGCAGATGCAAGCCCCAGCTTTTCTCGTACCAAGATCAAGCCACGGCGCATCATGGTTTTAACCGTGCCCAAGGGCAAGCCGGTGTGTGTGGCAATCTCGCTTTGGGACAGGCCTTCCACCACCGACAAACGAATTACACGTTGCTGTTCGGCGGGCAGGCTCGACAAGGCCTGTGCCGCGATGCTCGCTTCCACTTGGTCTTCATTGCCCGCAACCACACTGGGTTCCCAGTTGGTTTCACCCAGTTCGTCTATCGACACTTCGTTGGGGCGGCGTTGCTTGCCGCGCAGGCGACTGATCAGCGTCCGTCGTGTAAGTGTGACGATAAAAATCGCTTCAGAACCGCGGCTGGCATCGAAGTGCTTGGCGTTCTTCCATAAATGCAGGAATACATCCTGGGTTGCGTCTTCGGCATCACTGGTGGAGCTGGATAGTTTGCGTGACAAGCCCCAGATCATGCCGCCATATTGTTCGATGCATTGCTTGAATGCAGCCTGCTCACCCTGCGCAATGCGCGCCAACAGGCCCACGCTCATGACCGCACCGGCCAGCGGCAGCACATGGGCGAGCAATTGGCAGGTGAGCAGCATGGCGCTTTCTCAATACCCGTACGCATTGCGGACAGACCGCAAGCTGCGTTTGGTTGCTGAGGAAGAACTGCCGCCAAGTCCGGTTCCTTTGTTATTGTTGATCCGTTGTCCTACAACATGCAGATCAAGTTCGGATGTGGCTTGAAGTATAGGCATGCCGAGTATGGCCGTGTCTACTGCCCATCCTCGTGTAGGTCGGGTTTTATACCCGACGACCATGTCGGATGTCGGGCATAAAACCCGACCTACGGGATATCGATTTCTCGACCAGGCTTGCATATTTAACTCGTCATGGCCGCACGCCGATTGCGTGGCTTGGTCAGCAACATCTGCACCGTGCCCAGTTGCCGCTCGGTAAAGCCGCCCTCGCAGTAGCACAGATAGTATTCCCACAAGCGAATGAAACTGTCCGAGTAACCCAGGCGACGCACCGCAGGTAACTGCGCCATAAAACGCTCTCGCCAGTGTCGCAGGGTGGTGGCGTAGTGCGGACCGATGTCCTCCAGGTTGAAGACTTTGAAATCCGTGACCTTGGTCAGTGAAGCACTGATCGCGGTAACCGAGGGAATGAAGCTGCCTGGGAAAATGAAACGCTGGATGAAGTCCACCGACTTCAACGCCTGTGTATATAGCTGGTCTTGAATAGTGATGGCCTGCAGCAGCATGGCGCCGTCCGGCTTGAGCAGGCGCGAGCATTGCTGCAGATAGGTGTCCAGGTATTGAGCGCCTACCGCTTCAATCATTTCAATCGACACCAGTTTGTCGTAGCTTCCTTGCAAGTCGCGATAGTCGTCCAGTAACAAGGTGATGCGATTACTTAGACCTGCCGCTGCGACGCGTGACTTGGCCAACTCAAACTGCTGTTTGGAAATTGTCGTGGTGGTGACCTTGCAACCGTAGTGCTGTGCGGCATGGATAGCCAGTCCGCCCCAGCCGGTGCCGATTTCCAACAGGTGATCCGTAGGCTTGAGATCCAGCTTGCGACAGGCGGCATCGAACTTCTCGACGGAAGCTTCGTGCAGGGTGCTGTGTGGCGCACGAAAGATGCCGCAGGAGTACGCCATGGTTTCATCCAGCATCAGGGCATACAGCTCATTACCGATGTCGTAGTGCGCGGCGATGTTGCGTGCGCTGCCGGCCTTGCTGTTGCGATTCCAGAAGTGGAATAGTTTCAGGAAGGGCTGGGTGAATAGCGACCAGCGGCTATCCATGCCATTCAATACCGCGCGATTGATCACGAAGATGCGTACCAGCGCCACCAGATCATCGCACTGCCATAGTCCGCGAATATAAGCCTCGCCCGCGCCGACACTGCCGCCGAATGCGGCATCGGCATACAGTTGGGCATGATGCACATGGATGGTGGCAGACAGGGCGCAGCTATCCGTACATTTGCCGAAGCGATGCGTACCCAGTTCGTCAATGAAGATCAGCTCGCCTTGTTCAAGTTGCTTGAGTTGTGCGAACAGCAATTTTCGGCCGAGGCACGCCAGCCACGAAGTATGTTCGGGTGGGGCAATGTCCAACTCAGGAACAATATTGGTTTTGGCGGCGCTATTCATGACTGTCCTGAAGATTCCAGTGTGCGATTGGCCAGCTTGTCTGGATGGGTGTGAATCGGCACGCGTTTGAGCAATAGCTTCAATGCCTGCCAGTGAATCAGTGTGATGACTTGTAGCGTTACCAACGGCACGCTAATCAGTGCACGTGCGAGTGATGCCGATGTAATTGCTTGACGCTGCAAATTCAAAGTGGCGTCAAAGGCTTTCTCGCCATCGCGCCAGTTTTCCATGTGCACATGCAGTGCATCGTCGGGTGCGGAGAAGCGCCAGTGATAACGCATGTCCATCGGCATGAAGGGCGAGACATGAAAGTCTTTATCGAACTGCCACTGCCAAGTTGCATTCCCTCCCCCGTTCGACGGGGGAGGGTTAGGGTGGGGGCGAGAGTCCGTGCCAATGTTTATGCCCCCATCCCAACCTTCCCCCGCTTGCGGGGGAAGGGGCCAGAGGGTGGAGTCGGTGTCGGTGTCCAGCACATAACAATGTCGCTGCTTCCAAGGCGTATTGGTGATCTCCGCGACAATGGTTTCGACTTGCGCATCGGCGGCGTCATACACGTAGTAAAAACTAACCGGATTGAAGCTGTAACCGAAGTAGCGAAGATGAGTAAGCAGGCGTATCGGTCCACTGGGTCGTTTGCCGGTGTGTTGCTCGACGGTGTCGCGTACCGATTCCGATAAAGGTTTTGATGCGGGCCCATGAAAATCCTTGCGACGAAACCAGGCCAGAGCAGGGCGTCGTACCGACCACAGCCAGAAACGATCGAACAGCGTTGGCAATTCATCCAGATCCAGCAACGTCATGTAAATGCGGTAACGGAACTCATTACTACGCGGTGCATGGCGTCGATGCTGGATGAAGCCGGTGTAGAGGCAGCTCTTCATGATGAAGTTTCTCTACGCGATCCGTCATTTCCGCGCAGGCGGGAATCAAGCTGAATAATGTTTGATTGGATTGCTAACTGCGTGGGGGCGGTGGCTCCTGAATTTAGCGCGTTGAAGGCCTCCAGCATTCGCAGCGCACTCACTACACCATCTTCATGGAAACCATAACGCCAGTAAGCGCCGCAGTAGAAGGTGCGTTGCTTGCCATTAATCTCTGCATGGCGTTGCTGTGCGGCCACCGCGCCCGGCGTATATACGGGATGGTGATAGACGTAACTACCTAATACTTTGTCTGGGGCGATGTCCTGATTGCGATTCAACGTGACCAGAAACTGGTCTTCGGTTTCGAGGTTCTGCAATACATTCATGTCATAGGTCAGCGCCACGCGATCCTGCTGACGATCCAGCAAGTGATAGTTCCACGCAGCGCGCGCTAAGGGCTTGTGCGGCAGCATGCGAGTATCGGTATGCAACAACACTTCGTTTTCCTGGTAAGTAAACGCGCCCAGTATTTCCCGCTCAACGGAGGCAGGCCGTTCGAGCAATTTCAAAGCCTGATCGCTATGACAGGCGAACACCACGTAGTCGTGAGCATCCACATGGCCGGCGCGGGTAAGCGTTAACACCTGGTGTGCTTCACGCTTGACACCGGCAATGGGGGTGCTGAGTCGGATGCGATTTTTATATGGAGCCACCAGCTTGCGTGCATATTCGCGTGAGCCTCCCTTGATGGCGCGCCACACCGGACGATTGTTTACATTGAGGAAGCCATGACGATAGAAGAAATCAACGAAGAAGCGTGCTGGGAAATTCAACATGGCGCTTTCGGTGGCCGACCAGATGGCGCGACCCATGGGCGCGATGTAGCGTTCTATGAAGGCCTGCGAATAGTTTCTGCTCTGCAGATATTCGGATAGCGTCAGTTCGGGCGCGCCAGGTTGCAATAGTTCGCGTGCTTGTTCGTTGAAGCGCAGAATGTCGCGAATCATGCGCAAAAAAGATGGCCGCAGGATATTCAGCCGTTGTGCAAACAGACTGTTGATCGAAGTGCCGTTGTATTCCAGCCCGGTGCGTTCGCAGCGCAGCGAGAAACTCATATTCGAGTACTGCCAGGGCACTTCCAGTTCATCAAGCAACGCAATGAAATTGGGATAGGTCCAGTCGTTGAAGACGATGAAGCCAGTATTGATGGCCCAGTGCTTGCCGTGATGCTCTACGTCGATGGTCGCAGTATGTCCGCCGAAATAATCGTTGGCCTCATACACCGTGATCTCGTGGCCTTGCTGATGCAGCCGGTACGCCGCAGTCATACCGGCAATACCGGAACCAATGATGGCGATACGTGTAACTGGTGCGTTGTTCATGGACATGCTCATTGCCGAGCCCGCACGTTTCCGGTTCCCTCCCCCGCAAGCGGGGGAGGGTTAGGGTGGGGGCCAGAGCCACTTACATGCCGCACCGCATGACGTTCCCGCACCTCCAGCGGCACCGGCTTCAAATCCCAAATGATGCCCAGCCACGACAGACACTTGAGCAGGTAGTAAGTGATGTCGATCTCCCACCAGTAAAAGCCCTGACGAGTCGATGCCGGATAATGATGATGATTGTTGTGCCAACCTTCGCCCAGCGTGAGCAGGGCCAGCAACCAGTTGTTACGGCTGTCATCGCCGGTTTGATAACGCTGGTGCCCGAACACATGCGCCAGTGAGTTGATGGTGTAAGTGCCGTGATAGCAGGCGACGGTGGAAATGAAAAATCCCCATATCAACATCTGCCAACCAGTGGTGCCGAGTTGTGGCTCATGCACTTCAAGGTACTGACCTAGCTGCAACATTCCATAGGCCAGTAATACCGGCACGGCGATGTCGAAGCGATCCAGCCAGCGAAGTTCGGGAAAACGTTGCAGGTCACGCACCCGCTGCATGTCCGGCGCAAAGCCGCGTTGTGTCAGGAACCAGCCCATATGGGCGTGCCAGAAACCATGTTGCGCAGGCGAGTGTGGATCGGCAGGTTGATCCGAATGCGCATGATGATGTCGATGATGCGCCGCCCACCACACCGGGCCACGTTGCACGGCAGCCGCACCCAGCACCCCGAACACAAACTGAGCGACGCGCGAGGTCTTGAAGGTGCGATGCGAGAAGTAGCGATGATAAAAGCCGGTAATGGCGAACATGCGCACCAGGTAGGCCAGTACCGCCACGACTACCGCCACCGGACTGACGCCCACCCAGATCACGGCAAAACACATCAGATGCATGCCGACAAAGGGAATGACTCGCGACCATTCGATGCGGTCGGTCGAGGCGTCGCTGATATTCATGCTGCCGGCATCGGCCACGAACCATAACCGCAGGTTGTTGAACAGGCGGTGTGCCAGGGATTTATTACTTATTGGCTGCTGCATGAAGGGTTCGCGGTTTCTCTGCATCGATGAACTGAAATACGTCGCCATAGAGAATTCGGATTCATCGCCTATGTCGCCCAGGCATAGATAGGTTCACAATCCTGATAGCAATGGGTGGCGCGCCGGATGCAAAATGAGCATTCGTGTCGTTAGTTATGGCGATCCCTGTCATATATGGTCAAATCAATGAGCAAGCACCGGATTACACGCCGAAATTTTGTTGGCTCTTCGCTGGTTGCCTCGGGTTTATTACTGAGCGCTTGCAGTAAACCCGCCACTGAGACGACCAGCAGCAAGGCTGCACCGGCCACCGAAAAAATCTTCGATACTCATGCACATTTAATCTCGGGTGATCGCGTCCGCTATCCGGTAAATCCGCTGGATGGCGAACCGGTGAATGAGTCGTACTTCAAAGAGCCCATTACCGCCGAGCGCTACGTGGCCTTGATGCAGCAATTCGGCGTTACGCGTGCCTGTGCCGTGCAGCGCGCGCACATCTATGGCTATGACAACTCGTACATTCTGGATTCCGCCGTCGCCTATCCCCAGCAACTGGCGCCGGTAGTGGTGGTGGATGCGCAGGATGCTAAGACACCAGACACGATTGCACAGTGGCGCAAAGACAAGCGTTTGGCAGGCATTCGCCTCGCCGGTGCCAAACCGGAAGACACTAATCTGGGCTGGTTTACTTCTGACGCTGCACTAAAGACTTGGGCGGCCGCTGATCAACTACAGTTGCCGGTGTGTATCATCTTCTTCGCCACGCAATTGGATGCCTGCCTGCCCGCATTGAAGACCATTGCACAGCGTTTCCCGAACCTACCCATTGTCATCGACCACATCGGCGTGCCGCATGGCGCCAACTACGAAGTGGGTTGGGCCAAGCAGCAGCGGGGCATCGATCTGGTTGCGCCGGGTGCACCGGATTTCGGTGTGGGCGACAAGCTATTGGCGCTGCGCGAAACCGCCAATATCAACTTCAAACTCACCACCATCAATTTCGACCGTCTCAAGGATGCCGGTCTGGACTACGCCGCCTTTACCCGGCACATCGTCGATGTATTCGGCGCGGAACGCCTGATGTGGGGTTCGGATATCGGCCAGTCACTGAGTGGGTATGCCGAGAACATTGCTTCTCTCAAGGCCGCCGTGGCCAGCTTGAATGCCACCGAGCGCGCCGCCGTTATGTATGGCACTGCGGCACGGGTTTATGCCGAGAAGTCTGCCTGATCCGCGGATGCCGACGCCGCTGACGGCACTGTTTGTGTACTGTTTTTATATAGGCTGAATCCAAATCCCGGCGCAGGTCGTATCTTGCAATAATTCTCCCAATTGCAGGCCGCCATGAACTCGCGCCGAGCCCTTTCCCTGCTGTTCTCTCTGATTCTGATCTGCATGCTATGTGTAACCGGTTGGGCCAGCTGGGTGCAGCCGGTATGGGAATGGACCGGCCTTAAAGAGCAACCCAACCATGCCTGGACCATCGCCACGTTGTTCGATGCGTACTTCGGCTTTATCACTTTTTATATGTGGGTGCTGTACAAGGAGAGCCGCATAACGGCACGAGTGCTGTGGTTTATCGCCATCATGTTACTGGGCAACATGGCCATGGCGGTCTACATGCTCAATGAGTTGCGCAAGCTGGACGAGGATGGCGATGTGACTCAACTGCTGGTATCACGCAATGACTAGGGCCTCCCTGCCATGCTAGCCCTGCTGCTCATCGGCACTGCTGCAGTTGTCCTGGTGATGCTGTTGCTCTGGTTATTGGGTATCAAACAACGCAACTTCAGCTATGTAGATATCGGTTGGTCGATCAACTTTGCCTTGTTGGCATTGATTTACGGTGCGCTGAGCGATGGTGATGCCACGCGGCGCTTATTGATCTGTCTTATGTACCTGTTGTGGAGCACACGCCTTGCGGTGCATTTGGCCGGCCGCATCATCGGTGAACCGGAAGAAGGTCGCTACGTGCAGTTGCGTGCAGAGTGGGGAACCAAGGGTAACTTGAATTTAAAGTTTCTGGCCTTCTTTCAATTTCAGGCATTGCTCAATGTGGTGCTGAGTCTGCCCATGCTGTTTGCGGCGGTGAATTCAGAAACCGGCCTGCATGCCTTGGAAATTGTTGGAGCCGGTGTGTGGGTTGTGGCCATAGGCGGCGAATCGCTGGCCGATGCGCAGCTCAAACGCTTCAAGCAAGTGCCGGCCAACAAGGGCAGGGTGTGCGATGTGGGTTTATGGGGTTGGTCGCGCCATCCCAATTATTTTTTCGAGTGGCTGATCTGGATTGGCTATGCCTTGTTTGCACTGGCTTCTCCCGGCGGCTGGTTAACTTTATTGTTGCCGTTACTAATGCTGCATTTCCTTATTAACGTCACTGGCGTTAAGCCAACCGAAGAGCAAGCGCTGCGTTCCAGGGGCGATGCATATCGGGACTATCAACGCAGAGTGAGCGCATTCATTCCTCTGCCGCCTCGCCAAGACAAAGGACGTAACGTATGAAACTTTCCATGTCGCTGGTTGAGAAAGGCTTAGTGCCGGATGCGGTGATCCGGCATGGCATTCGTCGTTTGCTGGCGCAGCGCCTGCTTGAAGAAGACAAGGGTGATCCAGAGGCGCAGCAGGCGCATCTGATGGAATTGGTGGAGCGACTGCGCGCCAGTCTGGTAGCTGTGGAAACCCAGGCCGCCAACGAGCAGCACTACGAAGTGCCTGCTGTGTTCTATCAATGCGTGCTGGGCAGGCATCTCAAGTATTCCAGTTGTTATTTTCAACCGGGTATTACTGCGCTCGATGCAGCCGAAGCCGAGATGCTGCGCATGACCGTCGAACGTGCACAGCTGCAGAATGGCGAAGACATTCTGGAATTGGGCTGCGGTTGGGGCAGTTTGAGCCTGTACATGGCGGAACAATTTCCACGCAGCCGCATCACCGGTGTTTCCAACTCAAACTCGCAACGCGAGTACATCATGGCGCAGGCACGGCAGCGTGGCCTGACCAATCTGCAGATCATCACCTGCGACGCCAATGTGTTGCAATTTCCCGCGGCACAGCAGTTCGATCGCGTGGTGTCGGTGGAAATGTTCGAGCACATGCGTAACTACCAGGTGCTGTTGCAGCGAATCTCCACCTGGTTGAAGCCGGGCGGCACGCTGTTTGTGCATATATTCACCCATCGCGAATACGCCTATCCCTTTGAAGTACGCGATGAGACCGACTGGATGGCGAAGTACTTCTTCACCGGCGGCATCATGCCCAGCGACGATTTGCTACTGTATTTTCAAGATGACTTGAAATTGCGTAACCACTGGAAGGTCAGTGGTCAGCACTATCAAAAGACGGCTGAGGCCTGGCTGGCCAACATGGATGCACACCGAGACAGGATCATGCCGGTGTTTCGCGAAACTTATGGCGCCACTCAAGCCCTGAAGTGGTGGAACTACTGGCGCGTATTCTTCATGTCCTGTGCAGAGCTATGGGGGTACAGCCAGGGGCGTGAGTGGCTGGTGTCGCACTATTTGTTTGCGAAACCGTAGGGCGCATTTAGGAATGCGCCTATGGCCGGAATCATTCCCAAGCCGCCGCACTTACCTATTCACTCCAAAGGTTGGTCAGTTTTCGATGTAAATAAACAGGATATTCCATCGAAGAGCCATGCTGGGTCCTGTGCATGTTATATTCCCAAGCGAATATCGCGAAAAACGACTGTCTGCATCCACCGGCGCTTGAGCCTCATGATAGTCACGCATACGCCACCTCGCCATAGCGAGGTCGGCCAGCGGTTCCCCCGACATACGTCGGATCAAATACGAGCCATGTTTTGACATGATTCGTGATCGCTGGAACACGCTATGAACATACCTCGCACCTCAAAATCTTTAGCCAATTCGCGTATCGCCATCGTTGGCGCCGGCCTGGGCGGATTGACGCTGGCTCGATTGCTGTACATCAACGGCATTCAAGCGACGATCTACGAAGCTGAAGCGTCGCCGGATGCACGCGCACAGGGCGGCTTGCTGGATATCCACGAATACAACGGCCAGCTTGGGCTGAAGGCTGCGGGCTTGTATGAAAAATTTCTTGAGCTGGTGCTGCCGGGCGAAGACGCGAAGCGGGTAGTTGATAAGCATGGCAAGGTCTTACTCGACAAGCCTGGGCTAGGTAAGGCAGCCAAGCCTGAAGTTAGCAGAGGCGATCTGCGCCGACTGTTGATTGAGTCGTTACCGTCGGATGCCATACGTTGGGGGCACAAGCTGGCAACAGTAAATCGAATCGGTGACGGACAGCACCAACTGACATTCGCTAGCGGTTTATCAATAACGACGGACCTGCTTATTGGCGCCGACGGCGCATGGTCGAAAGTTCGTCCACTGCTGTCGACCGCTACGCCAACCTATACCGGCACCACTTTTATAGAGACGCATCTGTTCGACGGTGATACTCGCCACAAAGCCAGCGCAGATGCAATTGGCAGCGGCACACTGATGGCAGTTGAACCGGGGCAGGGAATATTGGCGCATCGTTACGCGAACGGGACGCTGCACACTTACATTGCATTGAACAAGCCGGAGACATGGATAGATGCAATTGATTTCACCCAGCCATCGACCGCGCTGGATCGTATCGCCGCGGAGTTTGCAGACTGGGTGCCGCATCTAAAGGCCTTGATCACCGATGGCGAGACAGAGCCGGTACTAAGACGAATTTATGCGCTACCGATAGATCATCAATGGCAGCGAGTTTCGGGTGTTACGTTGTTGGGAGACGCTGCGCACTTGATGTCGCCCTTTGCCGGTGAGGGTGCCAACCTGGCCATCTATGACGGTGCCGAACTGGGCAAGGCACTAAGCGCACATCTCAATGATATTGAAGCTGCATTGATTGAGTATGAGCGAGCGTTGTTTCCGCGCAGCGCCGCTGTGGCCGATCAGACGACTAAGAATCAACTGCTATTTTTCGGTAGCGGTGCACCGAACAGCGTTGTCGAACTATTCAAGGGACACTAGCGGCCGTTACCGTCGCGAAAACATCGAGCGCATTTCGCGCAGCTGCGTGGGGCCCACCAGGCCGGTTGCATACAGCACACCGGCATAGCCCAGCACTGACAGTGGCGCTACCAGCCACGATGTATAGCCACGCATCAGTGTGGCGATTGCAAGCATCGCAGCGCCGCCCAGCAAGGCGATCACTACATGCTGCAACAACCGGCGATTGAACAACTGCTTCGGTGACAGCCAGATGGCACCGATCACCATCACCGTTTCACAGAGCACGATGGAGGCGGATACGCCCAGACCACCATTGCCGAACTGTGATTCGCACCAGGGGATCAACCAGGGATTCAATGCGGCGCTTATCACCACGCACATCAATTGCAGGATGATCCATACGCGCGGCCGGCCACCCGACATCAAGGTGGTGCTCAGCGGCATGCTGATGTACACCAGTAACAGGTACAACGAGAGGATGCGCAGATTGTCGGCGGTTGGGCCGAAGGTGCTGGCGTCGAATACCCATACACCCAGTTCCGGGAACAGTGCACAGCCTGCGGCTACCGGCACCGAACACAGCACGGTTACGCGCAGGGCGCTGGCCGCTGCTTGTAAAAATTGCTGAGTATCTTCAACTCGCAACCGGCTCAAGGTGGGATACAAGGCGGCGGTCAACGCGCTGGTGGGATACACCAGCAGACCGATCAACTTGCTGGCGGCGGCATACCAGCCCACCGACTCGGCGCTGGCATAGCGCGCCAGTAGCACGGCGTTGACGTTTTCCTGTAGCAGGAACATCAGTGACAGCGAGAAGAACGGCCAGCCACGTTGCAGCAATTCTTTGATCGAATGCCAGCTGGCGCGCAGGCCGGTGAGTTGCAGGCGTCGCAACAACCACAACATCACCACCGCACCGATGGCCGTGCAAGCAGCCTGCGCCCAGAGGAAGGCATGCAGGCGTCCGCCATTCAACAACACCGGCACGCAAACGATGAGGATCAGCAACTTCCAGAACACGAAGGTGATGGCGCCGATATCCGTGCGCTCATGACCGCGAAACACATCATGACTGGCCAGCGAGAGGGTGCCCAAGGCCGAGATCAACATCATCAACGCGACCGCGCCGAGAAATTCTGTCGAGTAGCCCAGCGACCAGCCGAGCAGGCATAGCACCGCGAACACCGGCAGCATCATCAGGAAGCGCCAGGTCAGCGCGCTGGCGAGTAGTTGGCCGGCACTGGCGCGTCGTTCCGCAATCAACCCGGCCAATGCGCCGCTCTGACCGAATTCAATAAACAGAAAACCGAAGGTGACGAAGGTAGTCGCCAGATATAGCAGACCGAAATCACCGGGGCCGAGATAGCGCGCCACCAATAGATTGGTAATCAATGACAGCGGCACCACCAGGATCTGAGCGATCAGCAGGTAGGTGGTGTTGCGCCATATCAATCCAACCGAGGCGCCGGGTGCGGCCTCACTCATCGGAACGATTCCGGTTTGCCAGCCAGCATCATGCCGGTGCGCAGCGCTATACCGAATTCCTGCGAGCGCGCCAGCAGTTCCGCTTGCAGATGTGCAGCCAGCACACCGACATGAGGTTCCTCGGCAAGGGTGTGATGATTGCCGCTTACTGTGATGTGAGTGATGGCACCCGCGAGGGTGTGATCCCAGCCCATGTTTTCACCCAACCAGGCCAGCTGTGCATCGGCATCTGCTGCGCGTACCAGCACTACATCGCCGCCATAACGTTTGGGGGTGTAGTGCGCTTCTGCGCGCGCCATGGCATGCGTCAACCAGAAATCGCGCAATTCCAGCGGCACGGCACGACCCAGCCACTGACTGAGCGTGATGCGTAGTTGTGAGCTGGCCTCGACCGCATAGCGATGGATGGCGGTGGGCACCTGTTCGCTCAAGTACTGCCAGGGATGGGTGCGAACGCCATCTATGAAGTGACGCAGTGGCGCCGCAGCCGGTTGCGAACGCGGGTAGTAGCTATCGAGCAAGATCAGCAGCGCAACCGTTTCGCCTTCGGCACGCAGGCGACGCGCCATTTCCAATGCCACCCAGCCACCGGCACAGTAGCCGCTGAGATGATAGGGTCCGGTGGGTTGTACCTGTCTGATCTCACGCAGGTAGGTCTCGGTCATCTGATAAACATCCGTCATGGGCGAGGCAATGCCATCGACGCCACGTGCTTGAATGCCGAAGAAGGGCTGATCGGTGCCCAGGCTCTTGGCCAGCGCCCATAGATTCAACACATTGCCACCGGCGCCATGCACACAGAATAGCGGTGGCTTGCGACCGCCACGGTGGATGGGCACCAGATGTTCAAATTGAACATCGGTGCGCGCTGCAGTTTGCGCGCCTGCTTCAGATCCTGTTGCAGACCCCATCGCAGACAATCGGTTGCGTGCCTCACGAATGGCTTCGGCCAGATATTCAATCGTGGGACGTTCGAACAACATGGCCATCTGCAGGTTGACGGCGAATTGCGTGTTCACTCGCGCAAACAAGCGCACCGCCAACAATGAATGCCCGCCGAGCAGGAAGAAGTTGTCGCGAATGCCGACTCTGGCCACCTGCAATAGGTCCTGCCACATCGCTACCAATGACTGTTCCAGCTCATCGCGTGGTGCCACGTATTCGGAATCGGAAGCGGCTACATCCAATGATGGCGTTGGCAGGGCGCGCCGATCGATCTTGTTATTGGGCGTAGTGGGGAACAGGGCCATGGGCACAAAGGCAGTGGGCACCATGTAAGCCGGTAAGCGTCGTCGTAGTGGCTCTAACAATTCGGCGGTGGGCAAGCCACTCACGCTGTATTGCGTATCGACCGGCACATAGTAGGCAATCAAGCGCATGTCGCCGGGGCGTATCTCGCGAGCAAGGACCACGGCATCTTGCACGCCGGCATGTTCCTTGAGGATCTGTTCGATTTCACCGGGCTCGATACGGAAGCCGCGAATCTTGATCTGATCGTCCAAGCGTCCCAGATGATCGAGCACACCGTTGGCGCGCCAGCGTCCGGCATCGCCGGTGCGATACATGCGTGCATGCTGCGGCTTGTCGGCCGCCATGAACGGATCGACGCAGAATTTTTCGGCAGTGAGTTCGGCGCGATGGAAGTAGCCATTGGCGACACCAAGACCACCGATCCAGATTTCGCCTGCCACGCCCTGCGGCACCAGCTGTCGATGCTGATCGAGAATGTAGATGCTGGTTTCATCAATGGGATCGCCGATGGGCACCAGGGGTTCATCGCTGGACACCACGCGTTGCACGGTTGACCAGATAGTGGTTTCAGTGGGGCCATACATGTTCCACACCGAGCCGGCGCATTGCTGCAGACGCTGCGCCAGCTCACGCGGAAACGCTTCGCCACCGCACAACACTTTGAGACGTGAGTCGCCACGCCAGCCGGTTTCGAGCAGCATCTTCCAGGTGGCCGGTGTGGCTTGCATGAAGCTGGTTTGCCAGTCACGCATCAAGGCCTGCAGCCGATCGCCATCGGTGGTGACTTCGGTACTGACCACGTACAAAGCCGCGCCTGCCGCCAGCGGCAGGTACAGTTCCAGACCGAAGATATCGAAGGCCACCGTGGTCACCGACAACAAACGATCATCGGCAGTGATGCCGGGTGTGTGCTGCATGGACTGGATGAAGTTGGCCAGTGCACGGCGCGATACTTCCACGCCTTTGGGACGTCCGGTGGAGCCGGAGGTATAGATTACATACGCGGCCAGCGATTCATCGCATTGTGCCGGCGCGCTCATCGCGGGCGCTTCGGCAGCAGACAGCTGATCAATACATACCAAGCGCAATTCGCCGGCCATTTCGCGCATACCCGCGACATGCGACTGGGTTAGCAACAGCGCTGGTTGAGCATCTTCGATCACATAACCTAAGCGGTCGCGCGGATGATTGGGGTCCAGTGGCACATAGGCGGCGCCACAGCGCAGCACGGCCAACAAGGCCACCACCAGATCGACGCCGCGTTCCATGCATACCGCAACTCGTTGGCCGGCCACTACTCCTTGTGCCGTGAGTAAGGCGCTAGTGTGCAGTACGCGTTGCTGCAATTCGGCATAGGTCAATGCAACGCGAGCATCCTGCACTGCCAGACGTTGCGCACTGATCTTACATTGCGTGTCGATGCGCTCGATCAACGGTGTGATGGCTACGTTTGCACGACAGGTTCGTTGCGACTGTTGCAACAGGATTTGCCGCTCGCCATCGGTGAGCAAGGGCAGCTGATCCACGCGCGTATTCGGATCGATCAGTACCGTCTGCAACAGCGTGAGATAGTGACCGAGCATGCGCTGTATGGTCTTAGCAGTGAACAGCTCGCTGCTGTATTCCACGCCGGCGACTCGCCCGAACTCTGTGTCCATGATCAGCAGACTCAAATCGAATTGCGACGAGCCGCGCGATAGGAACAGTGGCTTCATGGTGGTCGTACCGGAATTACGTCCGGGGATGGGCGTGTTCTGGTAATCGAACATGACACTGACCAGCGGCGACATGCCGGGCTTACGCTCCAGTCGCAGCTCCGCAATCAGCTTTTCAAACGGTAGATCCTGATGGTTATAGGCATCCAATGCTTGCTGACGCACCAGGCCCAGCAGCTGGGTAAAACTCATCTGGCCATCGAAGCGCAGGCGCACCGGCAGGGTGTTGACCAGCGTGCCCATCAGCGCTTCCGATTCCTGCCAATTGCGATTGGCCACCGGTACGCCCACCACCAGGTCGGTACGACTGGTCCAGCGGAATAGCAGCACTTCAAAGGCCGCCAGCATGACCATGAAGGGCGTCGCGCCATGCATCTTTGCCAGCTCGCCAATCGACTCCATCAACTCGCCGGACAAGGGCAGGGGCTCGAGTCCACCCGCTGATGAGCGTTGCTGACGACGCATCATGTCGGTCGGTAACTCGATGGCCTCTGCGCCTTGCAGCTGTTGCTTCCAGTAATCCAGCTGCGTATCCAGTTGACGATCGGACAGGAACCGGCGTTGCCAGTGTGCATAGTCGATGTAGCTGATGGCAGGCGAGACCAGGGCCGGTTGTTGACCGGCGAGCAAGGCGTCGTAACAAGCGAACAAATCACGCACCATGATGCCCATGGACCAGGCATCCGTTACCAGGTGATGGATGCACGCAGCGAGTACATGTTGGTTTTCACCGGTGCGATACAACGCAATACGTAGCAACGATTCATTGGCGATATCGAAGGGCTGGCGTGTCAGCTGCGTGGCGCGCTGCATGGCCACATCCATTGGCGAAGCCACATCACGTAGATCTTCTGCGTTCACCTCAACCGGCTGCGCGGGCATCACTTGCACATCGGCTTCGCCATGGATAGTGCGATAGCGGGTACGCAGAATTTCGTGCGTAGCCACCACTTCAGTAAAGGCACGCGATAACGCCGCGACATTCAGGGGGCCGCTGATCAATGAAGCGCCGCCGACGTTGTACGCCGTGCCCTGCGGGTCCATCTGATGCAGCAACCACATGCGTTCCTGCGAGAAGGTCATCGGCAGGCGACCGGTGCGTGGAATGGGCTGGATGGCCGTGCGCATAAAGCGGGTGTTGTTGCCGGCTATCTCGGCTGCCAATCGTTGCGGCGTAGACGCGGAGAAAATCACGCTCAACGGTAAATCTATATCGAAGACATTGCGTACGCGCGAAGCCAGCTGCGTTGCCAGCAACGAATGACCGCCCAGCCAGAAGAAATCGTCATCGGGCGCCAGTGCTTCCACTTGCAATAGATCCGCCATCAGGTGCGCGACTTGATTAACCAGCTCGGGTGTGGCGGCGACAAGCGGGTTCTTGGCTGCTTTGCTGTCATGAATCACCGGCAGCTGTCCCGCGAGATACAGCTCGCGGCAGCGACGACGTTGCACCTTGCCGCTGGAAGTACGCGGCACACCGCCCGGTTCCACCAACACCACATGCTGCACCGCCAGTTGCATGGCCTCGGCAATTACGCGCTGCATCTGTGCCGATATCGCGACCGCATCGAGATCCTTCACGCCTGGATTGATCTCCTGCACCACCACCAACTGCTCTTCGTTATCGCGTTCGATACTGAAGGCCACTGCGCCGGCTGGCCGCAGGTCGTCATGGACTCGTTCGACTAATGCTTCGATGTCTTCCGGATAAACATTGACGCCGCGAATGATGATCAGATCTTTCAAGCGACCCAACACATGCAGCTCACCCTGTTGCATGAAGCCCAGGTCGCCTGTGCGCAGCCACTCGCCCGATTCACCAGACAAGGCAACGTTAAAGGTTTCCGTAGTTTGCTCGGGCTTGCGCCAGTAGCCCTTGGCCATGGCATTGCTCTGAATCCACAATTCACCTACGGCGCCTTCTGGTACCACTTGCAGCGTTTGGTGATCCACCACACGCAGCTGCACGCCGGGAATGACGCGGCCGCAACTAACGCTTATCTGTTGAGCGACATTGCTTGAAGATGTCACCGAGATGGGCTGATGCGATTCGGCATCCGCGTAACGCAATCCCTCTGTACTGAATGACACGCCCAGCGTCGCCTCGGCCATGCCATAGCAGGGCGCAAACGCTTCGGGTTTGAAACCGCTTGTTGCAAAGTGATTTGCAAATTGTTGCAAGGTGCCGGCGCGCACTCGCTCCGCACCACAGAACGCCACGCGCCAATGGCTAAGATCCAGTTGTTCGCATTGCACCTGAGTAATGCGGCGCGTGCACAACTCGTAACCGAAGTTGGGTCCACCACTGATGGTGGCTCGATACTCAGCGATGGCACTGAGCCAACGCAGTGGACGCTGCATGAATGAGACCGGCGATAACACCACCGCTTCCATGCCGACAAACAAGGGCGCGAGCAATCCACCCACCAGGCCCATGTCATGGTAGGGCGGTAGCCAGGTCACCAGGCGATCGTCAGCGGTGACGTTAAGCGCCTGCGCCATGCTTTGCACGTTATTGCGAAAACACCCGTGAGTGATGACTACACCTTTGGGTGCGCTGGTGGAACCCGAGGTGTATTGCAGTAACGCAATCGAATCGGCATCCAGTGAGGGTTGAGTCCAGCTGTCGGCAGAACAGTCCGCAGGCAGATCATCGGTGGCTAACCAGCTCAGCCCAGATAGCGCCACATCGGTGCTGGCTTGTTTTTGAATACGTTGTAGTGCTGTTTGTGTGGTCAATGCCAGTCGAGCATCTGCATCTACAACCAGATCGCGCAGGCGTTCCATCGGGCGATTGAAACGTGGCGGGTAGGCGGGCACCGCCACCACGCCTGCATAAAAGCAGCCCAGCAACGCCAGCACATATTCGGGACCGGGTGGATGCATCAGCACCGCCCGTTGCCCGGTCATACCCAGTGCTTGCAGGCGTGCAGCAAGTCGGCGTGCCTGTTGGTCCAGGCTGTCGTAACACAGCTGCGCATACTCGCCATGATCATCCACAAACCGGAAAACAACTTGCTGCGCAGCGGACCGTGCCTGATTGCGTAAATGGTGAACAAGAGTGGGTACTTGTGTGAAATCAGGCGAATCGGTCATCACAATTTCCAGAGACTATCCATGGCTTACTGATGGGCATATCAATGGGTGTTGAGTTGCTCATCGATACTAACAACGCTGAGAAATCTTATGTGCGATCCGGTACCAATCTGAACGAATGCCCTGATTTAATGCCACGCATAAGCGTGACGCAGTTATCAGTTGTTGTACCCATGGACGTCGCTTGTAGGCGGGCGCTGACAAGCGTTAATTCGCTAGTAACTCTGTGTTCGCTAGCAGTATCCGGCTAAGTGCGTCTTGATATCCAGGCATGTATCAATCCGGCCTGGAAGAACTGGATCGAGGATTGAAAGCCGCCTGCTTCAATGATCAATGCAATTTGGTTGGGCGCCAGCACTCCGACGTCCTGTGCGTAGGTCTGGCGCATACGATTTGCACTCTCGCGTGAACTGTCGGCCGACATAATGTTCATCCAGGCAGGGAACAGCACTTCGTATTCGGGCGAGTTCAACTCTGCCGCCAGGTCTGAGCTGGCGAGCAGGCCTCCTGGCTCAAGCCGGCTGGCAATGGCGCGAAAGAATTCAGAGCGTGTTCGCTGATCGAGAATGAACTGTGATACCAGGAAGCATGTGGCGGCGTTGTGTGGCGCACTTACCGGAAGCGACTCAAGGTAGCCGGCATGAAAAATACAGCGTGACGCAAATCCTTCTTTCTCGGTGCGTTGTCGACAGACATCCAGCATGCCGCCGGAAGGTTCTACAACGGTGAAGGACCAATGAGGGTGCTGTTGCGCGAGAAAGGCTAGTTCTGCACCGGTGCCGACGCCCACACATAGAATTCGTGCGTCCTTGGGCAGCTCGGCAAAGAATGAAGCCAGCAGCAGGTGCAGACAGTGTCGTATCGGTGCGGTCTTGGCCCACTGAATGTCGTAACCCGCAGCTTGCTGATCGAATAGCGCCTTGATTTGGTCTTGATGCATGATGATTGAGCTAAGCGCTTAAGAAGCAAGTCTTGCTATTGCTTATCGTCGGCCGCTTCCCGGCACTTCGTGCAGCTCCAGTTTGGCGCTTATATTCAAGGCAAATCGGCCGCGCCCGGTCTTCTCCAACTGAATCGGCACATCGCGATCCAGTAGACGTTTCTGCAGCAAGATCAAGCGTGCTTCCAAATTGTCGTTGATGTCGGGGAAGCGCAGCCGCGGGTCCAGGCGTAAACCACGGTTGGTGAATTCCTTGCGGCCCGATTGCACGTAGTCGTTGAGCAGCGTCCACAGAATCGAACCGGCGATGCCCTTGATCAAGTAAGCGTCATCGAGAAACACGCTGTCGTTTTCGGCGAAGTGTCGCACGGCAATGGCCTGGCTGGATGCAGGAGTAATAGTAGGGATAGTTTCGCTGACTGCATCGCCATCAATGTTGTTCGGTAGTGAGGCAATCGCGCTGCCCAGCTGCGAGGCGATCACCATCAACATGTCTTCGTCTTCGTAGCTGAAGTGCATGTCTTCATGGCTGTCTGCATACAGCACGCCCAATAGTTTTTGCGGCGCCATGATGGGCACGGCGATCTGACTGTGCGGGTCGGGCAGGCCGGCGAAGGGGATGGTGGTTTCCAACTGTGCGGCCAGTTCGCCTTGCGCCAGGCTCTCGCGAATGGCGCGGCCATAGCTGTAGTCGCTGGCGATGAAGCTGATACGAATCGGGCAACGTTCGCGCGCAGCCACACCGATGATGCCCTGGCCCAGTGGAATTTCCGCACCGGCGCCGGAGGTTTCATAGCCATGGCTGCCGACGGTGAACAGCTTCTGTCCTGCGCTATCGAGCATCAGGATCATGGCGTGCTTGATGCCGAGATAGTCATGCAGGCCGCGCAGCGTTACTTCCAACAGTTCGTCGAGATCGTGACAGGTATTGATGTTGGTTGCGTAGCAGCGGGTGGCAGCCAGCAGATTACGCCGCGGTTTGGGTGCGGGCAGGTAATCGCCGGGTGGCAGGTCGATACTCAGTACGCGATAAATATCCGAACCACGCAGTTTGAAGATGCCGGTCATGCCTTCATGCGAGGCCACGCCGCTCAGCTTGGCTTTCATGCGTTCGAATATCGGACCTTCGGTTTCGGTACGCAGATATTGCAGCTGCAGGCGATAAGTCGCACCGGTGTAAGGATCGACCATCCCCAATTCGGCGAAGGGATGCTGCAGGATGTTCTCACGCGTCTTGTTGAAGAACTGGAACGACAGCGCGACATGTTCGGGATCGACGAATTCGATGTTCGACAGGAACGATACATTGGGCATGCCATCGGCGGCGCAGGTGGAAATGCTGCCGGGAATGACGCCATCCATGCAGTTACGCAGATCTTCCAGTGCAAAGTTCATGGCGGTCATGCGGCGCCCACCTGCGTGCCTGCCTTCGGACCCGGCGTCTGGGTGAATGCGGCTATCGGTGTGAACTGCACTGCCACCAGCGCGTCCACACGAAAATGGATGTGGGTGCGCATCACATCTGCGGGATAACCCAGGCTGGACGTTTTGGCGATGAAGCCCTGTTGATAGGTGAGCAGGCGCGGGTAGTCGTCACTGCGAATATCGGTGATGCGTGCATCAATGGCCTTCAACTGCAGCGCCTTGTTGCTTTCCACATTGCAGATCACCAGCGCCAGTCGGCCGCTGTTCTTGATGTTGGCCAGCACGGCATCGTTGCCCTCTACCTTGATCCAGGTAGTGATGCTCGGGCCATCGGCCGCCATACGACAGGCATAGGCGCGCGTACCGCGCAGTGTGCGCTGCGTGTCGCAGGTCGCCATGTAAATCGACACTTCGTTCGACTCGATGTGGTCGATCAATTCTTGTGTAAGCGGGTTCGCCATGGTGGAAGCGGCTGCCAGTTGTCCGGTCATTATGGCCGGGCCGTGCGCCGGGCGACATCCGGCAGTGAAGAAAATTTTAGGATTTGGCGAATTAATTCTTAGGAAACGCCTGCCCGGCGCCTGACTAATCTGCGCCCCGTGATGCAACCGGCTCTGCCGTGTTGGCGAATATCAATAGCAACGGGAGTTAGTCATGCGCAGCGATTCACATACAGGCCAGCGGATAGCCATCATCGGCGCGGGACCGGCCGGTCTGGCCGCGGCTAAATATCTCAAGCAGCACGGCTTCGAGCCGGTGATTTTCGAGCAGGGTGGTAGCGTCGGCGGGCAATGGTCCGGCGATGCCGCGTACAGCGGTGTGTGGCCGGCCATGCACACCAACACCAGCCGCGTGATGACCGCGTTTAGCGATCTGCCGCATGCGCCCGATGCCCCAATGCATCCCAGCAACCGGCAGATGCATGCCTATCTGCAGAACTACGCGCGCGAGTTTGGACTGAATTCGCATGTGTACTTGAATACGCGGGTCATCGAACTGTCACAGCAGGCCGACGGCTGGCGCGTCGGTTATCTGGATGCCGATGGCGCGGTGCAGTCCATGCATTTCGATCGTGCCATTGTTGCTTCCGGCCGCTACAACAAGCCACGTATGCCCGCTGTTGAAGGCATGGCCTCCTTCACCGGCAAGGGCGGCATGCTGCACACCTTCAATTACAAACAGGCGGCGCAGTTTCGCGGCATGCGCGTATTGGTGGCCGGTGGCAGCATCAGTGCGCTGGAGATCGCCAGCGAACTGGCATTGAACGGTGTTGCGGTGATTTCCACCCAACGTCGTCAGCGCTATGTGCTGCGCAAGACGGTGGATGGCGTGCCGGTGGAACACCTGGCCTTCACACGCTTTGCCGCGCTGGCAGAAGAGAGCTTTCCTATCGAAGCGGTTGCCGCGGGTCTCAAAGAATTTGTGGTGGGCACGAGTGGACAGCCACAAGATTTCGGTGCGCTCAAGCCGGCCGATAACATTCTTGAGGCAGGCATCACGCAGAACCAGCACTTCCTGTCGCTGGTGGCGGAAGGTCGCATCATTGCCAAGCCATGGCTGTCGCGCATCGATGGCACGCAGGTGCAGTTCAATGACGGTTCAACGACCGAAGTCGACGCCATCATCTTCGGTACCGGCTTCGATCTGCATCTGCCGTTCTTAAGCAAAGCCTTGCGTCAGCAACTCAATGTCACCCAGAACGATCTGGATCTATATGCGCACACTGTGCATCCACAATTTCCCGGACTGGCGTTTCTAGGGCTGTTCGATCTGATCGGCCCCACCTTTCCGGTATTGGAATTGCAGGCACGCTGGCTCACTTATTACTGGAGCGGTATCCGCGATTGTTTATCGCATGAAGAGTTGCAAGCGGGTCTGGCGCTGTATCAGGCCTATGGTCGTGCCGTGCATGAGCCGAGTATTCCCATGCACACACTGGCGCTGTGTTTCGCGCGTCTCGCTGGCGTTGAGCCCGAGCTTAAGCACTGGCCACAACTCACGCGCGCACTGATGTTCGGCCCGTTGTCACCGCTGTCGTTCCGTCTTAGTGGTCCGGATGCACTGCCACAGGCCGCGGTGCGTACTGCTCAAGACGCCGCCTTATTCGGCGCAGTACCCCATGGCGAACTAAGCGAGATGCAACGTGGGCAATTACAGGCACTGGCTGCGGCGCGTCATGACACTGCAATGAGTTCACTAGCGGACGTTGCCTGCAAACAGATCGGCGTCGCTTAAGTCTTCACTATTTTCCAATCATCTTTGTCTCATGGGGTTCGATATGAAATTTGGTAGCGTACAAATCAGCAAACTTTTCAAACTGACTATGGCATCGAGTATGTTGTATGGCGTTGCGTTTTCACCCATCACGCATGCTGCATCAACCGATGCAGTGAAGCACGGTGAATACTTGGTAACGGCCTTCGGTTGTGGCGATTGCCACACGCCTTTGAAGATGGGTGCGAATGGGCCCGAGCCCGATATGTCACGCAAGCTCTCGGGACATCCCGCTAATGTGAAGATGACGCCCGTAGCGGTCATGCCCAAGGGCAACTGGGGTTGGTTGGGCGCTGCGACCAACACGGCGTTTCAAGGTCCGTGGGGCGTGAGTTATGCGCCCAATCTCACGCCCGATGTAGAAACCGGTTTGGGTAATTGGAGTGAAACCAACTTCGTTGGGGCATTGAAGACCGGCAAGCATGTGGGTGTAAGCCGCCCCATCTTGCCGCCCATGCCCTGGCAATCGCTGAGCACGCTGACTGAAAGTGATTTGAAGGCGATGTTTGCCTATCTGCGCAGCTTGAAGCCGATCAAGAATCGTGTGCCTGATCCCACACCGCCCGCCACAGCAGTGGCCGCTGCGAAGTAAGTGAGCAAGTGGCGGCACCTGAAATGCAGAAGGGAGGCCGAAGCCTCCCTCCATGCACACATCTAAGTGAGTGGCGACTTAGCGAGCAGCCGGTGCGCCGCCAGCGCCCATGCCTGCCGCGCCGCCTGGAGCTGCGCCACCTTCACCGCCGGGAGCACGACCCAGACCTTGGCCCGAGAGCAGGCTTTCGATCTTGGAGTTCTGCGCGGCCAGTGTTTTCAGCGAAGCCTTGGCAAAGTTGATCAAGTCGGCGTTGGCGCCGGGTTCGCTCAACTCATTCGAGATGTGGCGGATCTGTGCATTGTGAGCAATGGAGACGCGCAACAAATAGGCCTTGTCGAAATCAGCGCCGCTCAGTTTCTGCAAATCAGCCAGGTCATAGTCATAACGAGTCTGACGATTGCCACCGCCGGCTGGGGCTGCGCCCATGCCCGCTGGTGCGCCACCGGGTGCGGCGCCGGCAGGTGGAGCGCCAGCGGGTGCGCCACCTTGAGGAGCTGCGCCACCGGCAGCAGCGGTGGGCATGCCAGGCATGCCGCCGGACAAGGGATTCACGCCCTTGGAGAACCAAGTCGCGCCGTCATCGGGCAATTTGTCGAAGCCACGAGTGGTGCCCTGGCCCAGTTTGGGCGAGGCATCGCCGGCCTTCATGCCGCGCGTGATCAAGCCGAACTTATCGGCCAGCTTGGACAGGTCTGTGGCGAAGCTGCTGATCATGTCGAGTTCGCTTTGTGCGAAGGTCTTAACGTCGGCAGAACCTTTTTCCAGCGCCAGCTTGTGCACCGGCACGATGCCCGATTGACGATCGAAGAAGCCGCGGAACACGTGCTCTTCGTTGTCGGTGATCGCTGGCGCAGCCAGCGCGAAGGTGGGAATAGCGACCAGCATCGCGCCGGCCAATAGACAAGAAAGTTTCGACATGGTGATCTCCTGAGAAGTAGCGAATACGACTCGATGCCATGTCTGTGCATGCATCGAAACTCGCATCGTTTGGCTTCAAATACCCCTAGTAGCCGTTGGTGTTGTGTGCCGCAGGTTTATGCGACGACATATTTTTGCGGTCCGCTTTGCATTGTTCCGCTGGACGGGAATACTACCGCTACCGTTGAATGCCGGTAATGCTGCGATGGCGGCGCGAATGTAAAGAACTGAAAATAACGTTCAGAATGTTGTTGTGTTACTACGTGTATTACTTAAGCAACGCCGGTTTTGTTGCAGGTTTTGTTATGGGTGGCATACGCCGCGCTTGTTGAAACGTTTCATTGGTAATACCCCGCTGGCAGGCATTTGCGTGCCGCTCAACTGCTCAAGAAATCCATGTACCGACACATCGCCAAAATATTCCTGAGTACTGCCGTCATTGCCGTTGCATTGCTGGCTGTGCGTTTGTGGATTGTGGAGCCGGATGAAATGGCGGCCTTGTGCAGCGCTCAGTCTTCATTATGGCAATGCCAGCTGCGTGGCGTGGCTATTTACGGATTTTCGCGGCAGGTGTTCGCGCCCATCAGCTTGATTGCAGTGTTGCTGGCCTGGGTCAGCGGCAGATCGGTGTTTGCCATCCTGTTCGCCATCGTTGCGGTGATCGCCGGCATGGCGGGTGCCGTGCTTTATAACTTCGACTTGAGCGCGCTGGGTCTATTGCTGGGCGTGCTGTTGTGGGCGCGTACTCTGCAACGCCGGCAGCAACGACCCACTCAGCAGCAGGCATAGCGCCGACCACAAACAGGCGTTGAGATTGTTAAAGCCTTCGTTCAATACAATGATCGGCGCCGATAGCAGCAACCAGCTGCATAGCAGCGTCGATTCAATGCCGCCGTTCGGCGGCATGCGTGCGCAGTAACGGCGCAGCAATAAAGCAATCGTTGGCAGCAATATAAACAGCGAAGGAAAGTCGCGATAACGCGCATCGAATATCAAGCCTAGATTGATATAGCTGGCGCCGAAGATCAGCGCCAGCAGCAGGCCGTTATCTATGCGGCTGTATATGAATTTTTGAGATGGATGATCCGGATGCTCGCGATTGCTCGAAGAGCCAACGCATAGTGAGTACATGATGCTTATGAATGCCGCGTGGCCGATCAATGCCCAACTGCTTAAGCCCAGCCATTCCTGCCAATTGCGATTGCTGCGCCAGGCGTAGTCCGATTGCCATAGCAGAGCAGCGCCGAAGCAAAAGCCGGCGTAGATGCAGGCCGGCAAGTTCTGTCTGGAGATGCGCCGCAGACAGATCCATGTCAGGGCGCTGCAGATCAATCCCAGCAACGGACCGCGCCACCACTGCGCATCAGCAACTACCTGGCCTGCTAATGGAAATTTTTCCTGGCCGGTTGCATCGTACAAACCCCAGTAGCCGCCCACCGTACCTTCCAGGCGTTTCTTCCAAGGCTGGTCGTAGGCTTCAATGAAGTTGTAGGGAATGTTGTTGGCGCTGGCGAAGGCGATGAACTCACGGGTGAAGCGCGCCTGGTTTAACACACTGGGCTTGGCGCCTTCGCGCTGCCGGCCTTCGCTGGGCCAGCCGGTTTCACCGACATAGATGCGCCGCCCGGGAAATTTCTGCCGTACTTGAGCGTAGATGTTCTCCACATGTTCAAGCGCATGATCAATGTCGACTGGCTCGTCGTCCCAATAAGGCAGGATGTGAATGCTGATGAAATCGCTGACTTCAGCCAGCTTGGGATTCTTTAGCCAGAAGTCCCATACGTCTGCGTAGGTCACCGGTAACTGCGTTGCGGCGCGAACTTGCTGCAACAGGCCATACAGGACATCGGCACTTTGTTCGCGGCGTAGCAGCACTTCATTGCCGACCACAATCGCATCAATGACATCGCGATGCGCATTGGCAGTTTTGATTGCCTGAGCGATTTCCTGCTCATTGGCTTCTAAGTTGCTGCCGATCCAAATGCCCAACAGCACGCGCATGCCTAACTTACGCGCCGCTTCCGGTACATAGTCCAGGCCATTGCTGACCGAATAGGTACGTACACAATGGGTGCGCTGCACCAGCTGTTGCAGATCGCGATCTATTTGCGCATGGATGTCTGCAATGCCGGTGCCACTGCGCGGCGTGTATGAAAGACAGGCGAATTCGCCGGCCGGCGCATCCGGATATTGATGCGGGCGGCCTTGCAGCCAAGCATAGATCAACAGACCCACCGCCAGTAGTGGCCATGCAAACGCAGCGAGGGATTTTCGCGAGATACCCAAGTTTGGTAATACGTCTTAATCGGAATCAAAGCTACTGTTGAGCATTCAATAGTTTTGCATGATGCCGCAGATGATCTTCAATGAAACTGGAAATGAAGTAGTAGCCGTGATCGTAGCCCGCATGCTGGCGTAGCTGCAGTGGATAACCTGCTTGCTTGCAAGCAGCCTCGAATAAATGCGGATGGAGTTGTTTTTCCAGGAATTGATCGCTCAATCCCTGATCAATCAAGATGGATGAGCGATTGCTTGCGTTGTGCAGATTCGTCATCAAGACAGTGGCATCGTATTGCTGCCATGCAGCCTGGTCAGTGCCGAGATAACCAGTAAATGCTTTTACGCCCCATGGGCATTGCATGGGTGCGACAATAGGCGCGAAGGCAGAGATGGACTTATAGGTTTGAGGATTCTTCAGACCGATCGTCAGTGCACCATGACCACCCATGGAATGACCGAAGATGCCTTGCCGATTCATGTCGGCGGCAAAGTTGGCGGCGATTAGTTGCGGTAGTTCACGCGTGACGTACGAATACATGCGGTAATGCTGAGCCCAAGGTTCCGCAGTAGCATCCAGATAAAAACCAGCCGCCACACCGAAGTCCCAGCTATCGCTATCGCCAGGTAAGGGTACGCCACGCGGACTGGTATCCGGCGCCACCAACATCAAACCTAACTCGGCTGCGACACGTTGCGCCCCGGCTTTGATCATGAAGGTTTCTTCGGTGCAGGTGAGGCCAGCCAAGTAGTAGAGCACGGGCACTTTGCCTTCGCGTGCCTGCGGCGGCGTGAACACGGCGAACTTCATGTCGCAGTGATTACTGGTGGAGGCGTGCTTGTGGAAGCTTACGGTGCCGCCGAAGCTATTGTGTTGGCTGAGGGTTTCTACTGCGGTCATGGATTGCTGCTTTGTTTGGCCCCCACCCTAACCCTCCCCCGCTTCGCAGGGGAGGGAATGGAAGGTGCTGTGCTTACTTCAAGTTGTGGATGATCTGGTTCCCTTCCTCGCTTGCAGGGGAGGGGATAGGAAGTGCTTCGTTTATTCACTGATTATTCACGAGAGGGGAATCATCTGGTCCCCTCCCCCGTTCCACGGGGGAGGGTTAGGGTGGGGGCGCAATGAGCACCACCCACAACCAACCTTAGAACACCACCACGCTACGAATCGACTCACCCGAATGCATCAAATCGAATGCCTGATTGATGTCCTTCAACGCCAGCTGATGCGTAATCAAATCATCAATGTTGATCTTGCCATCCATGTACCAGTCGACAATCTTCGGCACATCGGTGCGACCGCGTGCGCCGCCGAAGGCCGTGCCCTTCCACACACGACCGGTTACTAATTGAAATGGACGAGTCTTGATCTCCTGACCCGCACCGGCCACGCCGATGATGATGGATTCGCCCCAACCGCGATGGCAGCACTCCAATGCCTGACGCATCAGATCGACATTACCCACGCACTCGAAGCTGTAGTCGGCGCCGCCATTGGTGAGATTGACCAGGTACGGCACGAGGTCGGTGCCGATCTCTTTCGGATTGACGAAGTGCGTCATGCCGAATTTTTCTGCCAGCTCTTTACGACCATTGTTGATGTCCACGCCGACAATCATGTTGGCGCCGGCCATGCGTGCGCCTTGAATGACATTCAGGCCGATGCCGCCCAGGCCGAATATCACCACGTTATCGCCCGGCTGCACCTTGGCGGTGTTGATCACTGCGCCAATGCCGGTGGTCACGCCGCAGCCGATGTAGCACACCTTGTCGAAGGGCGCGTCTTCACGGATCTTGGCCAGCGCGATTTCCGGTAACACGGTGTAATTGGCAAAGGTCGAACAACCCATGTAGTGATGAATCTTCTGCCCGTTGATGGAAAAGCGGCTGGTGCCATCGGGCATCACGCCCTGGCCCTGGGTGCTGCGGATGGCGGTGCATAGATTGGTTTTGTGCGAAGTGCAGGATTTGCACTCGCGACACTCGGGTGTGTACAGCGGAATGACGTGATCGCCTTTCTTCAATGACTTCACGCCGGGACCGACGTCGACGACGATGCCTGCGCCTTCATGACCGAAGATCACCGGGAACAGACCTTCGGGATCGGCGCCCGACCGGGTGAACTCATCGGTGTGGCAGATGCCGGTGGCCTTGATCTCCACCAGCACTTCGCCGGCCTTGGGGCCTTCCAACTGCACGGTTTCGATCGACAGGGGCGCACCTGCTTGCCAGGCCACTGCGGCTTTCACATCCATCACGACTACCTCATTCAAGTTCACTGCTAAGAGACGCGATACTACTCCACTGGTATCGGGCCATGTTCTCGGGAAATGACGCGCCGGTTTCATCTTGTTACCGGTGGCCGGTTAGCTGACCATGACGCAGGCCGTTGGTTGCACGACTCAGGTGAGCAATCGCTTATTGCATTGCGAAGCGGTTAAGATCGGCGGCATTGCTTAACAGGAGAGAGACATGGCTGCCAAAGAATCCACCATGCTGGCATTGGGCACGGCCGCGCCGGCGTTTACCTTGCCGGACTTCAATGGCAAGCAACATTCGCTAAGCGATTTCAAATCGGCCAAGGGTTTGGTGGTGGCGTTCATCTGCAGTCACTGCCCCTTCGTGAAGCATGTGCGCGGCGAGTTCGCCCGCTTTGCGCGCGAGTACCAGGCCAAAGGTCTCGCCGTGGTCGCGATTGTTTCCAACGATTTGGAAGCTTATCCGCAGGATGGTCCCGCCGGCATGAAGGAAGAGGCCGAGATTGTGGGCTACAGCTTTCCTTACTTGGTCGATGCCACTCAGAAAGTGGCACAGGACTATCAAGCTGCGTGTACGCCGGATTTTTACCTGTTCGATGGTCAACAGAAGTTGTTTTATCGCGGCCAGTTCGATGCCAGTCGGCCGAAGAACGCCATCCCAGTCACCGGCGCCGATCTGCGCGCAGCTGCCGATGCGTTGCTGGCAGGACAATCCGCAGCTGGCGAGCAATTGCCCAGCATCGGTTGCAATATCAAGTGGAAGGCCGGTAATGAACCGTTTTATGCATAGAGAAAATCACTAGCTTCAAAACCTCTCCTTGATAAGGAGGGGCAGGGTGAGCGTGTTTCAGGTAAAGGTCACTCTCTCCGTGTTGCTAGCACCTCTCATATAACGGAGAGGTGAAACCCAACCCACCTGCGGTGCTAAATGTCAGAACAACAAAAATCCGGCTGGCTCGCCACCAAACCCATTCACGACCTGCACGAGGACGAAACCGGTCCGCAGTTGAATCGCACGCTCGGCGCCACCTCACTGGTGGCATTGGGTATCGGTGCGGTGATCGGTACCGGCATCTTCGTGCTCACCGGTGTGGCCGCTGCGGAACATGCGGGGCCGGCGTTGGTGCTGTCATTCTTACTGGCGGCCGTGGCCTGCGGCTTCGCGGGGCTGTGTTACGCAGAACTGTCGTCGATGATTCCCATCGCCGGCAGCGCTTACTCCTATTCGTATGCGACGCTCGGGGAGTTCTTCGCGTGGTTCATTGGTTGGGATCTGATCCTTGAATATGGCTTCGCCGTGTCGGCGGTGGCGGTGGGTTGGTCAGGCTATGTGAATAGCTTGCTGATGCAGGTGGGCATTCACTTACCTGAGGCGCTGACCAATGCGCCGCTGGCCAAGGGTGAAGGACACTTTGCAGTGGTAGCCACTGGGCATGTCATCAACCTGCCGGCGATGATCGGTGTCACCTTGGTGACCTGGTTGTGCTACATCGGCATCCGCCAATCGGCATGGGTGAACAACATCATTGTCTTGATCAAGCTGTCGGTGATTGTGTTGTTCATTGGCTTCGGTGCGTTCTATATCTCGGTGGACAACTGGACGCCTTTCATTCCAGAGAACCTGGGCGAATACGGCAAGTTCGGCTGGAGCGGTATTGCGCAGGCGGCGGCCATTATTTTCTTTGCCTACATTGGCTTCGATGCCATCTCCACCACTGCACAGGAAGCCAAGAATCCACAGCACGACATGCCCATCGGTATCCTGGGCAGCTTGTTGATCTGCACGATCTTGTATGTGGCCATGGCGGCGGTGATGACCGGCATGGTCTCTTATAAAGAACTGGATGTACCGGCGCCGGTGGCCGTGGCCCTGGATCATCATCCCGAATTGAGCTGGCTATCCGGCTTGATCAAGTTGGGCGCTATTGCCGGCATTACTTCGGTGATGCTGGTGATGATGTTAGGTCAACCGCGTATTTTCTTCGCCATGTCCAAGGACGGTCTGTTGCCCAAGCTGTTTCAGAACGTGCATCCACAATATAAAACGCCACATACGGCGACGCTCATCACGGGCATCAGCGCGGCGATCATTGCCGGCTTGTTCCCCATTGGCTTGTTGGGTGAATTGGTATCCATCGGTACGCTGCTCGCCTTCTCGATGGTTTGTCTGGGTGTGCTGGTGCTGCGCTACACCAAGCCCAATCAACACAGACCTTTCAAAGTGCCGGCGCCGTGGTTCACCTGTCTGGCCGGTGTCGCGGTATGCGGCTTCATGATGTATTCGCTGCCCACCGATACCTGGGTGCGTCTGTTGGTCTGGACCGTGGTGGGTGTGGTGATTTATCTGAGTTATGGCCGCAAGCACAGTGTGTTGCGCAAACAAGAGAATCTATAGACGTTTGTTTTATCCGTGTAAGTCTTACGATCAGCCAAGAAAAAAGCCGGAGAGCGTAAGCTCTCCGGCTTTATCGTTATCAAGGGCCGTGTTTAATTCAACGGCGCCGGATTGGCAAAGTAAGTCGTCGACAACGATTGGAACTGTCCGCCATCGGTGGTGATGTTGGTCTGATGCGATTCGCCGCCACTGAACACCACGCCCACGGCACCCGCTGCAACCAATTCGGCGGGATGCGTCAGGAAGTACTGCACATGATTGTCACGATAGTGATAGTCCGTGCCACCGGCTGTGCTCGAAGCTACACCCATGGGCGTCTGCCACCACAGCAGCGGCAGACCGCCGATGCCATTGTGGTAAGCGGTGGCCGCGGTCAGATGAGTCGTATAGTTGGCATCGCTCAAGTACCAGCCGCTGCCGGTACGTGTGCAGTAGGAAGGTTGCGGTGATTTCTCGAAGCAACCGGCATCGCGATCCAGCGTTTCCATCACCACGAAATCGGCGGTGTTGGCGCCAATCGTATTCATGAAGGTGACGATGCTCGAAGTCGAACCCGCCCAGGCCGAAGGCATGAAGCCCACATAGGCCTTGGGTGCGTATTTACGCGCCATGGTCACCAGGCACTTGGCCACGCCGATGGCGTTATTGGGCAGTGCTGCGCAATCGCTATTGATGGTGACCGACGCCGAGATGCCGGCTGGATTGTTCGACGACTGCAGCTGCACATAGCCCCAGAAGTCAGGTTCGAAATTCACCAGAGCCGGCTTGTTGTAGATGGCCAGCTGTTCGAACAACAATTTCACATTGGCCCAGTAGCCGGTCATGAAGGTGGTGTTAGTGAGGCCCGCGAGGTTGCCATCGCCATTCGATGCCATTTGATACAGCGTATACATCGGCACTGCGCCGACTGACTCGGCCTTGGTGGCGACCACGCCGACATACGCACCGCTGGGCGAATTCCATTCCGGCCAGGAACCGGAGCCCACGCCTACCAGGTATTGATCGTAAATATCCGGGTGCAGATTCTGCGACAGGATGTTGGTCGGTTCGTTGTAGGTGCCCAGGCCCACCAGCAAGCGTGCCGGCTTGCCCAGCTTCGCACTCAATTGCGCTGCCGTGGTCGTACTACTTGAAGTGCTCGAACTTGAAGTCGAGCTAGAGCTGGCACTGGACTGAGAGGAGCTTGCACTGCTGGTGGAGCTGCTGACGCTGGAGCTGGAGCGCGAACTCGAGCTTGAGCTGGCCGCACTGCTAATGCTGCTGCTCGAACTAGTGCTTGCGCTGCCGGTGGCGGGCGTGGAGCTGCTGGATTCGGAATCAGTGCCGCCGCCGGAGCAGGCCTGCAATGTCATGCACACCAGTGTCAGCGCGATACTGTGAGAGGACCTGATGGTCATAGGAAGGGCTCACCACATTGATCATAAGATGGCGGGCATGATCGGGCCGAGCGTGGCGATGACCAACTGTCGTATCAATGCGACCGCAGCCCTGTGTTCAGGAGCAGGCGTTGTGATGCATGCACGTTTATCGAGTGGGTACTGCAGGGCGAGTGTGATTGGCGTCACTGTCTGCTTTAGCGCACAGCCGGGCGTAGCAGTAACACCGAAACGCCACGGTGTCAGTCGCGCAATCTTATTCAGTGATTCATTGCAAATGCTGGCGCGGTGCTTGCCGAGGCAAGACGTACGCCAATTGCTGATTTTTGTTACGCCTAAATTTTTCAAATTCGGGGCGTACAGCATCCAATCATGCGTTGGCAGAAACGACCTGCAATCTTTCCATGATGATTCTCGGTTACAGGTTAATGAGCAGGCTGTTGCAGGTGCTCCAACAGCAGACGTGCAGCTGCATGCAGTTCGCCCTTACGAGTACATAGCAGCAGTTGCCGCTGGGCCCATTCATTGCTCAACGGAATGCTGGTCAACCGTAATGACTGCACATAGGGCGTGGTTGCAGCGCGCGGCACGATGCTGATGCCCAGGCCAGCAGCGACCATGGCGCAAGCCGCGTCGAAACTGGTGACTTGAATGCGCAGATTCATTTGCTTGCCGGCATCGGCGGCAGTACGCAGCAACAGGTGGTGCAAGGCGCTATCGGCATGCAGGCCCACGAAGGGTTGGTCCAATACTTGTTCGAACGATAACTGTGCCTGCCGGCTCAACGGATGATCCGGTCGTGCCACCAACACCAGTTCGTCGGCACGGAATGGCACGGTGACCAGCCCATCAAGTGCGGGTTGTTCGCTCATGATGCCGAGGTCGGCGCGATTGTCCGCCACCGCCTGAGCAATGGTGCTGCTCACCTGTTCCTCCAATTGAATCTGCACTTCCGGATGCCGCTTCATGAAGCTGGCCAGTGCATCGGGTAGAAATTCGACGATGGCGGAGATATTGGCGAACACGCGCACCTGGCCGCGTACCCCGGAAGCATGTTGCCGCAATTCGGTTTCTAATTGATCGGCCTGATACAGCAGCGCACGCGCCTTCACCAGCAGCGCATGACCGGCAGCCGTCAGCTCCACACCCTTGGCGCCACGCACTAATAAAGGCGTGCCGAATTCGGCCTCCAGTTCGGACAGGCGCTTGCTCACCGCCGATGCCACGGTGTGCGCGCGCTCGGCCGCCTTGGCAATGCTGCCCACTTCGGCCACGGCCACAAACAGCTCCAGATCGCGGAAATCGAAACGCACGCCAATCCTCTTGCCAGGGTTAATCAATAGGGCTGATCAATAACGCATCCATAACGCGATTGCGACAGGGCGGCAAGTCGCAGCAGGCAAAACCCACTGTCATCGCGATAAAGCCTGCGTTACCGCATGTTAACGAATGCTCTGCCGGCTATCGATAACAATTGAATCCATCCGCGTAACGTTATGAAAGACGAAGTGGAAACAGTTACTTGCGTGACGTCTGCACGGTAATCGGCAACAGTGCGCGCTCTCATGCGGCGCCAAGGTGGGCTCATTCGATGAGCAGGTCCACCCCATATGAGCTTGGTGACTCCGGCTTTTCGACCCATGGCAACCACCGACAAACCATCCGCCGCTGATGCGGCCTGGATAACGAGACGAAGCCTATGAAGCTACTGCATCGCTTGGCGCTCCGCACACGCATCGACCGTCAACTGACTGTGATCGCCCTGATGTTGCTCGCGGCGATGCTGCTGGCGGTGGTGTCACATATGAGCGGCGCTACGACGAATTTCATCTAGCCACGCGCTGCCGGCGCTTTCGCCAGCCAACCTGTTCCCGATTTCAGTTTCCTCCGCTGACCAGCCTGTGGTGGCTGGGCAGGCGCGTTCGTACAAAAACAACTTGTAAAGAGTAATCACATGAAACTATGCGATCGTAATTCGACCGGCGCCAAGGCCGGCCTTACTGGACTGCTGATGCTGTCTTCGACACTGTGCCTGGCCCAGGCGCAGGCTCAGTCCCAGGCACAAGCTCAGGATGATGCGAGCGTTAAAACCATGTCGAAGCTGGTGGCGCAGGACGAACAGGAAGTGTCTGAATTTCTCACCGGCGGCGATGTTGACGTGGTGACGCGAGAAGAAATCGACGAAAAGCACTACACCACCATCGAAGAAGCCGTGAAGCGCATTCCGGGTGTGCAGGTTTCCACGCCGGGTTATAAGGCCAGCGAATACGGCACCACCTTCGGCGGTGAGATCAGCATCAACGGCGATAGCGGCGTGATCATCATGGTGGATGGTCGCCGCTTGGATAACGATGCCTCGTCCTATGGTGGCGCACGTTCGAAGTCGCGCGTACCGCTGGACATGATTACCAACATCGGTAATGTCGAGCGTATCGAAGTCGTCAAGGGCGCGGGCGCGGCGGTGTTTGGCGCCGAAGCCACCGGTGGCGTGATCAACATCATCACGCGCAGCGGTGGCGAGCGGCATGCTACTTCGCTGGATGCTGCGGCGGGCTCATGGGGCAAGCAGAACTATGCATTGACCCAGTCCGGCCCGCTGTTCACTGACAGCCTGCGTTACTTCGCTTCGCTGTCTTACGCCAGCCGAGACGACAGCAAGTACCACGATGCTTACACCGATAAGACGCAGACCTATGACAATACCGGCTATCGGGAGAAGGCGGCTTCATTGCGCCTGGATCAGTCCTTCAGCGATACGCAGTCGTTGGGTCTGTACTACTCCGGTACCACCAACAAGTCTCAGTATCCGATCACTGCGCCGGACTACGCCACCCTTTACCTGCTGTACGGCAATGCGCTGCCCACCGGTACCGGCGCTTCGACACGGCCTGGTTACCGTAACTGGTTTCTGTACGATGCCTGGCTGGGTTCATATACCGCCGAGACCTCTAACGATGTCGATCTGAAATACACCTTTGCCGTCAAAGATGGTTACGACAGTCATGTGCGCGCCTATAAGAATTATCGTCGCTATTCGACCCGCGACTTCGCCGGTCTGTTCGGTACCCAGTTCGGCAACATTACGCCGGCGCTGATCGCCACCGCACTTACAGCAGCAGGCACGCAACGTCGGGAAGAAGTGACCGGTGTCGAACTGCAACTGGCGCGCAAGTTGGGTCTGCATGGTTTGACCAGTGGTTGGGATGTTCGTAACAGTGAACTCAATACATTGAATGTGCGTACCGGCACACGCACCTTGGTCAAGCGCAAGGGCATCGAGGCCTATGTGCAAGACAAAATGGAAATCACCGACCGCTATACCTTCACGCCGGGTGTGCGCTACAGCAACTTCAGCAAGATCAAGCGTACCAGCGCCACCGACGTGGTGACCGAGAAGAGCAGTAGCGTCGACACGGCTTTCTCGTTGTTTACCAACTACCGGTTCGATTCCATCGGCAATGTCTATGCTTCGTGGGCGCAGATATTCCGTCCACTCTCCAATTATGACTACGATAGCGAGACCACCGAGAAGCTGCTCGATGAAGAGGGTAATAACTGGACGCTCGGTATCCAGAAAACCTTCGTCAGCCAGACTTCGGTCGAACTCAATTACTCATTGCTCGATATGGACAACGCCACGGCGCGTTACTCGGTGTGGGATCCCACCGCAGTCAATGCCGCTTCGCCCACCGGCTTTGGCGCCAACGTGACTCGCTCGGTTAACGCGACCCAGAAGAAGAAGGCCTACAATGCGACCGTGCAGCAGTTGCTCGGTGAGCATTGGACACTGAAGGCTTCGTACGCTTACGTGGACGAAAAATTCGAGGCCAGGAACTTTGCCATCAACACCGCCGATACCACCAATATCAACGCACTGATCAACCGGTTCCGCACGCCCAGGACGTATCAGGCGGAAGCTCAGTTCACTCAGGGAAAGTGGTCTGCGAATGCGAATGTGCAATATCTGACCGGTAACGATACGACCTACTTCACCGCGCGGCACTTCACGGTGCTCGGTGGTGGTGTGAACTACCAGTTGTTTAGCAATACGCGCGTGTACGCGACCATCGATAACCTTACCGACGAGGCTTATGAGACTCGCGCCAGCACCAGCTATGGTCCCGGCGCCTTCCCTCAGCCCGGTCGCAACTGGACGATTGGCGTGCAGCAGAAGCTGTAAGCCGATTGGAAAACTCTAGAAAGCCCGGCGTTTGCGCCGGGCACTAATCATAAAAACGGAGACGCCGCCTATGGGCAAGCTGCGCAACCTAGTCCGCTACGTCATCTTCACTCATCGCTACCTGGGCATCCTGATCTGCCTGCTATGCGTCAGCTGGTTCGCTTCCGGCATCGTGATGATGTATGCGGGTGGCATGCCGCGAGTCTCGGCGCAACAGCGTCTGGAAGCGCTGCCGGCTTTGGATCTGGCGAATGTAAAACTAACACCGGCAGAGGCGGTGCAGCAGGCAGGCATGGGCGCACGCGCACCCACACTGACTTCGGTGTTGCAGCGGCCGGCTTATAGTTTTCAGGGACGAGGCGATGGCGCCACCACCGTGTTTGCCGATACCGGTGAGGTGTTAAAGCCCATCGATATTGAGCAGGCACGCAAGGTCGCCAGTCGTTTTACCGGTCAGCACGTGGAGCGGGTGCAATACGTGCGCACGCTGGAACAAGCCGATCAATGGACCATGATGCGCGGTCGTGAAGTAGGCCTGTTCAAGTTTGAAGTGGACGATGGCAAGGGCACGGAACTGTATGTATCGCCGGCCAGCGCCGAGGTCGCGCAATTGACCACGCGCAATACGCGCTTGCTGGCCTGGATCGGCGTGGTTCCACACTGGATCTACTTCACCGCGCTCAAAACCAATCAGCCCGTTTGGTACAAAGTGGTGGTATGGACTTCCACCCTGGCCTGCGTGGTCGCCGTGCTGGGTTTGATTCTCGGCTACACGCAATTTCGCAAGACCACGCCCTTCAATTTGAAATCCAGCATTCCCTATCGAGGCTGGCTGCGCTGGCATTACATTACCGGCACGGTGTTCGGCGTGTTCGTACTGACCTGGGCTTTCAGTGGCATGCTGTCCATGGAGCCCTTCGACTGGACCAACGCGCGCGGTCTGTCGATTCAGCGCGATGTTTTCTCAGGTGGCTCGCCGCAGCTGCAGAGTTTCAATGCGCTCAATAACGATAGTCTGGCTGCGCTGGTACCCGGTCGCACCATCAAGGAGATCGAGTTCACACGCATCCAGGATGAGAACTACTACAGCATCAAATCCACAGCTAATACGCCGGCAGAGGACGCGAAGGCGGAGCGGTTGCATCAACCCTATGTGGTGGATCGTGCACAACCGGATGCGATATTGGTCAATGCCAGCACTCTACAACCCAGGAGTGAAGGCTTTAGCGTTGAGTCACTGCTGAAGCGTTTGCAAGCCGCGGTGCCGGATACGCCGATTGTCGATACGCAACTGCTGACCGAGTACGATTCTTACTATTACTCGCGCGGTCGGCAACAACCCTTGCCGATACTGCGAGTGAAATTTGGCGATCCCATGCAGACCTGGGTGTATGTCGATCCACAACGCAGTGCAATGCTGACCCAGGTGCATCGCTACAGTCGTATTGAGCGTTGGTTGTACAACGGTCTGCACAGTCTCGATTTCAAGTTCTGGTATAGCAAGCGGCCGTTATGGGACATCGGCATGATCATCTTGTTGCTGGGTGGATTGGCGACCAGCGTGATGGGTGTGTACTTGGGCATCAAGCGTTTGCGTAGAGATCTGGCGAGGGTGTTGCCGTAGGTTTCGTCAAATTTTGTTGCCCCCACCCCAACCCTCCCCCGCAAGCGGAGGAGGGAGTAAGAGACGCTTCTTCACTCCCTCCCCTGCGCAGCGGGGGAGGGTTGGGGTGGGGGCGACAATAAGAAGAGCAACAAACAATAGCTAATTAATACTGCGAGCATGGCAATCGCAATCAGTGACTGAAAGCGCAGCGACACTGGCTTTCTGCCACGATAGCAGCTGACCTGCCTGCAGCTGCACACGTATGGCCCTGGCAGTTGCCACCATGTTGCTCAACGCTGCCTCCGTCTCCGGCCAGTTGCGAGTCTTCAATCCGCAATCCGGATTGATCCACAGGCGTTCCGCGGCCACCACTTGCAGCGCGCGCTGCAATAGCTGCTGCATCTCGGCTACCGGCGGCACGCGTGGCGAATGAATGTCGTACAGGCCTGGGCCAATATCATTCGGATACTTAAACTCAGCAAAGGCATCCAGCAATTGCATGCGCGAACGCGAGGTCTCGATGGTGATGACATCGGCATCTAGAGCGGCAATGGCCGGCAGGATGTCGTTGAATTCCGAATAACACATGTGGGTGTGAATCTGCGTCTCATCACGCACACCCGCGCTGCAAATGCGAAACGCTTGCACTGCCCAATCCAGATAGGCGCTCCATTCGGTACGCTTGAGCGGTAAGCCTTCACGGATGGCCGGCTCATCAATCTGAATCACGCGAATGCCGGCTGCTTCCAGCGCACACACTTCGTCGCGTAGTGCCAGTGCCAGTTGTAGCGCAACTTGGTTGCGCGGCAGGTCGTCACGCACAAAGCTCCAGCACAACATGGTGATCGGGCCAGACAGCATGCCCTTCATGGGTTTGTCGGTAAGACTTTGCGCATAGCGACTCCATGCCACGGTCATATCGCGTGGTCGGTTAATGTCGCCATAAATGATTGGCGGCTTGACGCAGCGCGAACCATAGCTTTGCACCCAGCCATGCTTGCTGAAGGCGTAACCTTCCAATTGTTCACCGAAGTATTCCACCATGTCATTGCGCTCGGCTTCGCCATGCACCAACACATCCAGACCCAGGGCGTTTTGTTTGGTTACCGATTCGCGAATGGCTGATTGCATCGCTGTCTGATAGCTCACTTCACTGAGTTTGCCCTGCTTGTAGGCGGCGCGCGCCTGACGAATCTCGGTGGTCTGGGGGAAGGAGCCAATCGTGGTGGTGGGCAGCAGCGGTAATTGCAAGGCAGCACGCTGCAGACCGATGCGGGTGGCGAACGTCGACTGACGCATAGCATGTTGTGGCGTTAATGCGGCCAGTCGTTGCCTTACCTCGCGACGATGGGTGCGTGCTGATTGTCGACGATTGGCCAGTGCTTCGCTGATGACGGCCAGCTCGTGACGTACACTGGCTGCGCCTTCGTTCAAGGCACGCTTGAGCAGCACCAGTTCTTCCAACTTCTGCACTGCAAATGCCAGCCATGAGCGCAGCTCTGGATCAAGTTGAGTTTCCAATCGCAGATCGGTCGGGCTATGCAGCAGTGAACAAGAGGCGCTGACCCATAGATACACACCCAGCGCGGCTTCTACAGGTTGCAGTTGATTCAATATTTTTGCGAGGTCACTGCGCCATATATTGCGACCATCCACCACGCCCAACGACAGGACGCGACTCCGCGGCCAGTCTTGCAGAAATTCAGCCAGTTGTTCCGGTGCGCGCACCAGATCTAGATGTATACCCGCCAACGGCAAGTGTTTGAGTAGTTTGGCATGAGGCGCGACGCTGCCGAAGTAAGTGGCCAGTAGTAACGACGGCGCAGCGTCGCTTAGTTGTTGGTAGCTGGTAGGAAACTTGGCCAACCATTCGTCCGGTAACTCCAGCGCGAGAATGGGTTCATCAATCTGCACCCACGCCACGTTCATGGCTTTGAGTACTGCCAATAGCTGCTGATACACCACCAGTAGATCGGGCAGCAGTTGCAACTTATCGAAGCCGGCGGGCGCGCTGGCCAACCACAAATAGGTCAGCGGTCCCGGCAGCACGACTTTGATTCGCTGTGTCAGTGCCTGCGCTTCATGCACTTCAGGTAGTAACCAGTCGGGGTTTAGTTGAAAGCGAGTGCTGGCATCCAGTTCGGGTACCAGGTAGTGGTAGTTGCTATCGAACCATTTCTTCATCGCCAAGGCGGGTTGTGTGGCAGTGCCGCGTGCCATTGCAAAGTAAGCAGGCAAATCGACTTGAGCATGTCCGCCAAAGCGGGCGGGCGCAGCCGAGAACAACGCCGTCAAGGTATGCACTTGGTCGTACCAGGCAAAATCGCCCACCGTGATCAAGTCCAGGCCGGCGGCTTGTTGTAACTGCCAATGTCGTAGCCGCAGCTCTTTACCGGTACGCAGTAAGTCGGCTATGTCGCTGGCGCCTTGCCAATACGCTTCCAATGCAAACTTTAATTCGCGTTGTGCACCGATGCGTGGGAAACCAAGAACATGAGCCAAGGCCATAAAGTGCTTCCATCGTTCACTAAGAAGGAGCGCATGCTGCGGGTCGCGTTGTTATGATTCAATCTCATGTTTTTCATTGAATGTGTGAATACTTTTCATGCCGCAGTCCCTGCTTGAGTTTCGTCACCTGCAAACGCTGATCGCATTGGCCGAGACCGGTTCATTGGCCAAAGCCGCCGAGCGAGTGTTCGTCACGCAATCGGCGTTGTCGCATCAATTGAAAGCGCTTGAACAGCATTACGGTGCGGCGTTATTCGAACGCAATACGCGTCCGTTGCGCTTGACGCGCATCGGCGAGCGTCTCTTGACCCTGGGGCGCGCAGTGCTGGATGCCACTGCGCAGGCCGAACGCGAGATCGCTCAATGGGTATCGGGCCGTGGTGGCCAGCTACGCGTAGCGGTTGAGTGTCATACCTGCTTCGATTGGTTGATGCCGGCCATGGATAGTTTTCGTGAGCACTGGCCGGAAGTGGAGCTTGATCTCATCAGTGGCTTTCAAAGCGATCCAACTGCCTTGGTGGAGACGGGCAGCGCCGACTTCGCCGTGCTGCATGATGAGCCCGCATCGCGCCCCGGCATCGCCAGCCAGCATTTGTTTCGTTATGAAACTGTGGCCATCCTGGCGCCGCGCCATCCACTGGCCGATAAGGAGTTTTTGTCCGCTGAAGATTTTGCAGATCAAACGCTGATCAGCTACCCGGTGGACGAATCCATGCTGGATGTGATGCGTCACTTCTTGACGCCGGCCGGCATCAAGCCGAAGCGTCGCAACGCCGAACTCACCGTAGCCATTCTGCAATTGGTGGCCAGCGGTCGCGGCATCGCCGCGTTACCCATCTGGAGTGTGGCTGCCTATCTGCAACGCGGCTACGTCATCGCCAAACCCATCGGCCGTGAAGGTTTGCATTGCGATTTATATGCTGCGATGCCCGATAGCCTTGCCGCGCAGGCTTATATAAGTGACTTCATCGACAAGGTGCGCGCCGCGAATCTGGCCTTCAAGCCAGGCAACTGAGGCCTGCGGCCAATCGACTCATGGCTTGGCCGGCCAGGGATTGCTCCAACGTGGATCGTGCAATGCGGCTTCATCGGTAAAGCTGTTTAGAAAGGCGATGAGGTCTTTGCGTTCGTCGGTGCTCAAAGTGATGGGCTTGATGGACTCGCTCAGCTGTGGATTGGGCGCACGGCCACCGTTGACGTAGTGATCGAGCACGGCGTCCAGCGTGGCGATACTGCCGTCGTGCATGTAAGGCGCGGTGATGGCAATGTTGCGCAAGGTGGGAATACGAAACTTGCCCACGTCTTCCAGCTTGCCGGTGTGTGCATACAGGCCGGTGTTGTCGGCGGGATAGCTGATGCTGCCGGGCAGGTTGTACAGACCGGTGTTGTGAAACATGAAGACGGCCGCTTCGTTGGCGGGACTGCGTGCGGTCTTGGAACCGCCATCCAGATTCAAGCCCAGATCGCGCGAGACGTTCTGCGCCATATGACAGCCGCTGCAACGCGCCTTGGCGGAGAGAAACAAGCGCATGCCGCGCATGGCCTCTGGAGACAGGGCGTTGGCATCGTCGTAAAAACGATAACGATCGAAGGGCGAACGGAACGAAACAATCGAGCGCAGGAAAGCCGACAAGGCCAGCGCCACATGCGGTGTGTCGATGCTGGCTTGTTCTTCCGGAAAAGCGGTGGCAAACAAGCGTCGATAAGTCGGGTCGTCGCCCAGCTCGGCATAGACACGAGCTTCATGGCCCTGCAGTCCCAGCTCAACGGGTTCAGTTCCCAGCAGCGGCACCAGCACCTGTTCTTCCAGCACCGTATGGTTGGGATTGGCCCAGGTCAGCGCGTCGCGATAACCCACATTGATCAGCGACATGGCGCCACGTGGATGCACCGCGCCCGTCGAGCCAACGCCCTGCGGCTTGCCATCGGTGAAGTCATCGTCAATGGAAGGCTCACGAACCTCCCGGCGGTCCATGTGAAAGGCGTCCTGTTGGATACGGATGCCGAGTTCTGGTTCCTGGATGACATCGACAACCCGTTGGCGTTGCGCTATGTCTTCGGCAAGGACCACCTGGATGTCATTCGCATCAACTTTCCCGGTGCTACGACCCTGACCGCGGGCGCGTCCGCGGAAAGTTCTGGTCTGGAGGAGGCGCTGACGAAGGCGCATCGGGCCGATATCTACGGCATCTATTTCTCCTTCAATAGCGATGTCATCCGCTCCGAGTCCGAGCCGGTGCTGAAGGAGATCTCGCTCCTGCTCGACAAGCACCCGGATTGGAGCCTGGATGTGGGCGGGCACACCGACAACATCGGCGGCGCGGCCTTCAACCTGGCGTTGTCGGCGCGACGGGCCGCTGCGGTGAAAAAGGCGTTGGTGGAGCGCTATCACATCGCGGCCTCTCGCCTGACGACGGCCGGCCATGGACTGTCGCAGCCGAAGGCTACCAACGACACCTTGCAGGGGCGGGCGCTCAACCGGCGCGTGGAACTCATCCGGGGTTGACTTCGCATCCCCGTGTGTCCGGGTTCGGGGGAGAACGGGGTTATGCAGGATATCCCTCACCAACGAAGAAGCTCATGCAGAAACCATCCCGACGCCCACCGACGACACTGCTCGCCGCTGCGGTGCTTTGCCTGATCGCCTCGGCGAATCTTCACGCGGACATCTCCGGCATCAAGGGCGTGGCGGTGCCGGCCGATCCCCAGCTCCTGCAACGTCTTGCGGCGCTGGAATTCAAGCTCCAGCAGATGGAGAAGCGTACAGCCAAGCTGGAGAAGCAAGTCAACAAGCCGGACTCACCGGACGACAGCGGCGACGACGACAAGAAGGGCAAGGACAAGAGCGGCTCGGACGCCGCCCCCAAGAGCGGGGATAAAGGTTCGAATTCCCAGGGCGAGGGAAAGAAGGGTGGCGATGCGGGCGACGCGGAGGGCAACCTCAAGGATGTCTTCCCCGTGATGACGCTGCGTGCCCCGTTCGTTGTGGTGGATTCAGCCGGCAAGCCCATCTTCCGCGTAGCCGATCCTCACGCCAAGGGATCGCCCGCGGTGGACCGCGGCATCTATGTGTACGGCGACGCCGGCACGCCCAATTTTTCGCTGGCGACGGTGTACGGCGGGGGCCGCATGCAGATCCAGGCAAACGGTGGCGTGCGTACGATCAGCCTGGGCGCGGTCGACGACGGCGCCGGCGTGAAGGTTCGAGCGAACAATCAAACCAAGGCTTTCATGGGCATCGGTCCGACGTCCAGCCCTTTCATGATGGTGTACGCGGACAGCGAGTCGCCCGCCGCCGGCATGCAGCTCGATAGCGGCAAGGGCCTGGTCGGTGTGTTCAACGGAACCAAGCCGGTCTCTTTCCTCACGCAAAGTCATGCACACGCGGGTGGCGGCAATGTCACGACCACGGATCCCTCAGGCAACGGCGTGTTCTCCGCCGGCTTTGCCGGCGATGGAGGCGAAGCGTGCGTCAACCGTAAGAATGGAATGCATTGCGTGGGTGTGGGATTGCCATTGGGAGGTCAATGATCATGTCGGGTTCAATCATGCAAAGAAAATCGACGGCCATGGTGTTGTGCGCAGGACTGGCCTTGTGTCACATCGCCGCCGCGGACGACACGACCGCGGTCGCGGCTGCGCCGACGGCGGCGGTCGCGGCGAAGGTCTCGCCGGCAACGCCGCGCAAGATTCAATGGAGCCGCCCGCGTGCCGGCATGACGACGCTGAAGGCCGGCGATGCCAACGCCATCAATCCGCAGCCCCTGCCGCCTTTTCCGGCGCCGGTGGACAAGAGCCGGCAGCGCCTGTCGACGCCCGGTCAGGCGCAGATGATCAATCCGCAGCCCTTGCCCCCCGACCCGCCCGAGGCTCCGCGCAGAGCACAGCGGCATAAGCACCACCCGTGACTTGAATGATCTACAGGGGTTTACTTCCATGAACATGCTCAAACGCGGCGCTGCCGCCCTTCTCGCCATCCCGTTGGCATCGACCTGCCTGCCCGTCCATGCGGGTGCCCCTGCCATGCCGGGCGCCCCGGTCGGTGTCGAGGTGTACGTGCAAGCCTGGAATCCGCTGACGCCGGATCAGGACACGCCTTCATCCGTGCTCAACGAGCCGCGTGGCATTTCGGGGCGGATGAACGCCGCCTGGGATCAGGCGCGCGCAATGCTCGGCGATCCAAAATATCCCCAGAGCGTGCCCGCGCTGCTCTCCAAGGGCGGGTTGATCGCCAAGGGCGTGAATCTATATGACATCCACTTCACCACCCGGCCGTTGGCGGCGGTGACCCTGACGCCCGGCGGCGGGCCTAACGGTCCCCAGACCAATGCCTTTACGCTGCATTGGGTGATCCCGGGCACCCATCTGGATTTTCGCGCCACCACTCCTGATGTGACGACAGGCATCGGTGTGGCCCGCGATCTGGATCCGAAGCTCTCCGTGCAATGCGATCTGGACATCTCCCTCGGGCTGGCGGTGTCCGATCAGCCGGGCCAACCGCTGTTGCAGGTCACCCAAACCGTGGTTCACATCGTCAATCCGCAGGTGGACTCGGGCAACTTCAGCGGCGATGTCATCAAGGCCATCAGCGATTTCGTGACCAACGTTGCGTATGGGAAGAACCTGAACTCGTTGCTGGCGTGGACCTTGGGTGACAAGAACCTCGCAGCGGATCCGCAGCACGGCGGCCTCGATGTTGCGGGTCTCAGGGGCATCGATGTGGCGGGTATCGCCAACGACAAGCTCAAGCCGCTGAACGAAAAGATTGCTGCCACCCATGCGACGAGCATGGTTCGCGTGGGGCTGTGGGCCAAGGGAGGTGCAGGAGGCCAGATGCTGGCGCTGCTCTTTGCCCCGAAAATGCTCCCCTTGCCGCCACAGAATGGCGCGATGAGCGGCATGGTGACGTTCGACAATTCCGTGGACACCGCGAAGCTTCCCGCTTCGTGCAGCGCCATCATCGGCAAGGATGGTGTGGATGTCGAGGTGCAAACCGGACCGCGGAAGATTGTGGACGTCGATCCGATGCAGTATGGCGCCGCGCCGCTAATGCGGTTGCTACAGGTGAGTTTCGGCGGAGGTCCGGTCGCCAATCGCCGCTGCGCCTTCACGTTGAACGGGTTGGTGGAGGCATGGCCAAACATCATCGCCTTCCCGGCTCCCGGTCTTGGTTCACGCGGCAGTCTCGGCAGCATCGGACGGTACGTGCAATTGACGCCGGAAAACTGGAGCAGTCCCGTCGTCCAGACGGCGCCGCTGTCGAATCACAATCTCATGGCGAGCATCAGCATGGCCTACAAGGCCGGCGTTGGCGCGATGCGCCAGCCGCAAGAGGGCCGTGTGTTGATCGACAAGGGTGATCCATCGCCTGAAACGGCCACATCGACGTCGGCGTGGGGTGCGCGCCAGGTGCGCGCCGGGCAGGCCGCTGCGACGGCAGGCGCCGAGTCCGCGACGAGCGTCAGCCGGTGGGGTAATGCGCCGGCAGCCGCCGAGGCAGGTTCCTTGTCACATGGCGGGCTGGCAGGCTCACGCTTGAAGAAATCCACGTTGGGCGCCAACAGCGCCACCGTGAACAGGGCGCCTGCCGCGCCGGCCGCCGTTCAACCAGCAGCAGCGGCGCAGCCATGAGCAGGCGGCGTCCGCTGCTGACATTGGCCTGCACGCTGTCGCTGGTCGGCGGCATGGGCAGCGTCAGCGCGGCGTCGCCCAAGGCCGTATCCATCCGCACGGACACAAGTCCAATGGTGAAGCTGCTGCTGCTCGATGCATCCACCGCCCAGCCGATTCGTGACACGGGGTTGACGATACAGGCCGATGAGGGCATCCGCTGCATTCGAGCACCGTGCCCGTCGGGCTATCGACGCTGGCAGGGCAGGATCGACTCGGCGGGACGCATCGACATTCCGCACGCATTGCTCCTCGCGACCGTCACCCTCGATACCGGCACGTTGGCGGGCGATTTGATCGAGGATTCACGGCGCTCATCCGGTGGCATCTGGACGGTGGAGCTTCTCCCCAAGGTATCGTTGCCGGATGGCACGTCGACGCGCCGGCCCTTGAAGCTGCTGGATGCCCGCAGCGAGGAAGCCATCCATGACCGTGCCGTGCGTGTCGAATTTCGCCTGCGAAAGTCGACGCATGAGCCTTTGTCGATGACCTCCAACGCGCTTGGCTACATATTCCTGCCGCCCGATATTCCAGCGGGTGCGCAAAACCGCGCCTATGTGGCCGTGGCCGGCTACCAACCGGCGAAGATCGATGATTCCCGGTCATCGCGCCGCATCTACCTGACGCGAAGCTGACGAGCGAATTCTTTCGATGTCCGGAAAGCCGGTTCCGGCGTGTTCTTCTCCCTGACAGGAGGCAGGAGCAATACATGAAGATCAAACCGTTGTTGATGATGACCCTCAGCTTGAGCCTTGCGTGGGCGGCGGCTCCGCGTCCGGCCGCGGCCGCCGACGCCAAGGCCCCCACCTCGGTGCTCGACAAGCTGGCGCCCAAGCCGCTCAACCAGCGCGCCGCGGTTTCCATCTACGAATTCCGCTCGCAGGTCTCGCAGGTCACGGAGACCAGCGCCACCGACATGTTCATGACCGCCTTGGTGCGGTCGCACCAGTTCAGGGTGGTGGAACGTAACCGCCTGAACGAAGGGGTCGCGCAGGAAAAAAGGCTGAATGCGGCCGGCCAGACGACGGGCGACACGGCGCAGAAATCCCTGCGCGGTGCCCAGTACCTGTTCGAAGGTGCCGTGACCGAGGCGAATGCCGCGGTGGATGCCGATCAGGGCGGCATCAATATCGGCGGGTTGCAGCTGGGGGGAGGCAAGAGCAAGGATGTCATTTCGGTGGATGTGCGCATTCTGGATGCCGATACGGGGGATGTGCTCGACTCGATCACCGTATCCAAGGCGGTGAAAGGCTCGAGCCTTGGGATCAGCGGCACGGCCGCGCTGGTCAATACGATTGCGGAGTCACGCGGCGGCAGCGCCAGCGCCTACACCCCAGACGTGTCGGCGCAAACGTCCAAGCAGGATGGCCTGGACGCGGCCGTGCGTGCCTGCATCGAGGATGCAGTGCTCGAGCTGGCAAAGCGCGTGGAACTGACGTCGGCGCAGTGAAAAGAGCGAGGGACATGAGTCATATCAATCAACGGCGCGCCTCGCGTTGGGTGCTTCAGGCGATGCTGATGCCGGCGCTGGTTGCCCTGTCCGCAGCCACCTGGGCGGGGGTGGCGCCGATCACCGAACAGGCCACCCGTCTTGCGCAGCGAATCGATGCGCTGGAGGTCGAGCATCATTGGCCCGCCGGCGTTCACGTGCACTGGGAGAGCGGTGAGCCCGACGGTAAGCCGGAGATCTCACCTGGCAAGCACACGCATTGCAGCGCCTTTGTCGCGGCGGCCGCCAAGCGGGTCGGTGTCTGATCTCTGCGTCCCCCGGAGCACAAGCAGGTCCTGCTCGCCAACGCACAATATGATTGGCTGGCGGAGGAGGGAGTTGGACAAGGCTGGAAGGCCGTGGACGATGCGGTGGCGGCTCAGCGCCTGGCAAACCAAGGCTGGTTGGTGGTGGCCACCTATAGGAATCACCATGACGACAAGCCCGGAC